>NZ_CP154845.1:0-2400000 GCF_047302285.1 Robertmurraya phoenicis | reverse complement strand
AAACGAGGTTGAGACCCTGATCCATCGCATTCATAGAATCTGCCTTTTGCCCCCGCTTATTAGCTTTCTTCACTTATGTACACCTCCTCATTTCTAGGTTTCCAATAACCAATTAGGTTATTCATGCCAGGACAGATCTTCTAAAAAACGACTAAATCACATACATATTTATAAGTGATGAAGCTATTGTAAGGAGGTCTGACGTTTGAATTTTGAACAAGAACGAGCCATTTTATTCGGAGAAAATTTAATACATTTCGCCAATTATGTTCGTCATAGCCAAGATAAAGACTATCTTTTTGATCCAGATAAACTTTTCCGGCTTAAAAATCTTATCGATGAGTATCGTTTGCAAGCTTTAGGAGCAGAGATTGTACGACTTAATCAATTTTGTTGGGAACCTCGTGAAAGCGAACGATTAATTGAAAGAGCTAGTCAAGCAATCGCTAATATTGATGAATATATTCAAAATAATATGAACGGATTGTTTATTTTTTCTGCACGGGTTTATACCTTAAAGAAGCATTATTAAAGCTTGTATTTTACCAATGAAAGCTTGACCGTTATAATAAGAGGGATAAAGAAGTAAAAGGGGAACAATCGCTTGAAAACAAAACGAATCACTTTTATTATTCCGATCATGATTATTGTTGGAGTGGTAGCCACTTGGATGCTACAAACAGGCTATTCTGAAATTGACTTTTCCATTAGAATGCTTATTACTCTAGGAGCGGTCATTTTTTCAGGAATCATTTCTTATTTTCTCTTTCCAGAGAATGAAGGCAATAAACGAGGATGAAATCAAATGGTTTCATCTTTTTTGTTGTTTATCAAATGATGAACAGTAGAAAATAAAATGAGATTTTTGTACACTTATGTCTATCGTAGGGAAAAAGAAAGGATGTTCATATGTTTGATATTGTAAATATCGATTGGGAAGGTTTGTTAATTAAAGGCGGCTTGATTATCCTACAAATTATTGGAGTATTGATCGCCTTTTGGCTCATCAGACGAATTGTTCGAAAAATCCTAGATAGTACATTTCAAAATGTCATGAAACGTCAGGATATAAGTGAAGGTCGAGCATTAACTTTGCATCGCTTAACTGAAAATATATGTTCATATGCATTGATTTTTGTTCTTATCCTTACTGTATTTAGTATTCTTGACATCCCTATTGCAAGCTTACTCGCTGGTGCTGGTATCGTTGGTCTAGCAGTTGGTTTCGGTGCCCAAGGTCTTGTTAGTGACGTCGTGACAGGCTTCTTCCTGCTATTAGAGAAACAAATCGATGTCAATGATTACGTCACTGTTGGCAACTATGATGGAATTGTTGAAGCGGTAGGATTGCGAACAACGCAAATTCGCAGCTTCGACGGGACTCTACACTATATTCCGAACCGTGAAATTACCAGTTTAAGCAATCATTCACGAGGGAATATGCGGGCATTGGTAGATATCGGAATTTCTTATGCAGATGATATAGACCAAGCGGTTGATGTCATGCAGCGAGCGTGTGAAAGAGTTGCAGAAGAAACACCAACGATTGTAGAAGGGCCTAATGTTCTTGGTGTACAAGCCTTTGGTACTTCTGATGTCATACTCCGTGTTATCGCGAAAACGGTAAACGGTGAGCAATGGACAGTAGAACGATTATTAAGAAAAGCAATAAAAGAAGCATTTGACGAAAATGGGATAGAAATTCCATTCCCGCATCAAGTGTTCATTCAAAGAAATGCTGATTCACAACAAAAATCATTAGAATAATCGTGAATAAGCCGCTCAACATTTTTGTTGGCGGCTCTTCCAAACCCTAAAGGAATTTCTTAATATCTAAAATGACTTGCAAATGCATTCCTTCATGGAAGATCGTGCGAATAAGAACCAGTTCAATTGTGTGCATTCCCATTTCTGTCGCTTCAAACTCTTCTTCTAGTCGCTCACCAAATCGATTCTTTATTTCAATTGGTTGGATCTGTAAAAATTTCTTTAAATCTTCTAAAGTTGGGGTTTCAGACGTAAAATCACTAGGGGATGTTCCATAACCAAACCATTTATGAAAGGCTTCAGGCACATCTGCTTTTTCTTTTGTAACTGCCTGAATCCAAAGATATTGATCTAAATAGATATGTCCTAAATTCCAACGAATATTATTGTTAAATCCTTGTGGAATGATCTCCGCTTTCTCCTCACTTACATTCTTAATTGCTTCTAAAATTTCAGAACGGTATGTTTCTAATTGATTGAATAGTACTTCTTGTCTCTTATTCAATGATCCTCTCTCCTTATAGTGTTTTCATCAAAAGAATACGAGATTTATTTGAAAAATCCTCCTCAAATTTCGCCATTATCTTAATTCTTGGACAATTTTATTTTGTTTTGGAATAATAGGAGTAGCTAAACATTAAAAATAAAGGAGTGCAACTAGTGACAACGACATACAAATCAAGGGCAGATGTCCCTTTAGAAGAAAAGTGGAATTTAGAAGATCTTTACGTCAGTCTTCAAAAATGGGAAGAGGACTTGCAAGCGATAGACAAAAATGCAAGGGAATTAAAAACGTTTGATGGCAATATACATAACGGAATACAGTTGTTTCTATTTTTAAAGAAGCAAGAGGAATTGTCTTTTAAATTTAATCATGTCTTCGCCTATGCCATGTTAAAGGTCGATGAGGACACGCGTGATACGGCTTCCCAATCATTAATGGACCGGGCGAGAGCCTTAAGTGTAAAAGTTAGTTCTGCAACGTCTTTCTTCATGCCGTTTTTGCTTAGTCTAGATGAAGAAACGTTGAAAAAATATATTGCAGAAGAAGAAGGATTAGCTTATTTCGAAGAAGATTTATTTGAATCTTTCCGCTACAAAAAGCATGTTTTGAGCAAAGAGCAAGAGGCCATTATGTCTCAGCTTGGCGAAGCATTATCTGCCCCAGCAAACACATATGGAATGATCAACAATGCCGATATTAAATTTGGAGAAGTGACCAATGATAAAGGGGAAAAAGTTGAACTGACACGGGGGATGTATTCAAAATTAAGTGAGGATGAAGATCGAGAAAAGAGAAAAGAGGCTTACAAAGCTTACTACAAGCCCTATCTTCAAATGAAAAACTCAATTGCTTCAACCTTATCAGCAGCCATTAAAAATAATGTCACTACCTCGAAAATCCGTAACTATCCATCTGCACTTGAAAAAGGATTGTTTGCGGACAATGTCCCGAAAGACGTATATGAAAATCTAATTCAGGCCACGAAAGAAAACATTGCCCCATTGCACCAGTATTCTGAATTACGAAAAGAAATGCTTGGTCTAAATGAGCTGAGACAATATGATATGAATGTTCCGCTCGTAAGTGGTGTTAAGCAAGAAATCCCATTTGAGAAAGCTTATGAAGTGATGTTAAAGGCTTTAGCACCACTTGGTGAAGATTACGTTAATACATTAAAGGATTTCAAAAAGTCTCGATACTTTGATGTGAGAGAAACTCCTGGTAAGCGATCAGGTGCTTATAATCTCGGTGTATACGGTGTTCACCCATACATTCTTTTAAATCATCAGGATGATCTAGATAGCTTATTTACGCTTGTTCATGAATGTGGCCATGGAGTTCATAGCAAATTAAGCTCCCAATATCAACCGCAAATTACTGCACGTTATAGTATTTTCGTCGCTGAAGTTGCTTCCACAGTGAACGAAGTCTTGCTGATTAATTATTTGCTCGAAAACGAAAAAGATGAAAAAGTTAAACGTCATCTTCTCAATCATTTTATCGATAAATTTAGAGGAACGTTCTTCACACAAGTAATGTTTGCCGAATTTGAAAAGTTAACACATGAAAAAGCCGAACAAGGTGAACCATTAAATGTCGAAGTCTTTAATAATATTTATGAAACCTTATTAAAAGAATACTATGGCGAATCAATCGTACCTGACGAAGAAGTTAAATATGGATGGGCAAGAATTCCACATTTTTATCGACCATTTTATGTTTATAAGTATGCGACAGGCTTTGCAGCAGCGATTCATATTGCGACAAATCTATTAGAAGGAAAGGAAGAATTCTTACATTCCTATTTAGAATTCTTAAAAAGTGGTAGCTCTGATTATCCTCTAGAACTATTGAAGAAAACAGGTGTCGATTTAACATCACCAGAACCTATCAAGAATTCTTTAGGGAAATTTAAGGAGCTAATTGAAGAATTTGCTTCTTTATAAAAAAAAACAGCCGAAGTTGAAATCCTTTGGCTGTTTTCTTTCTTTCGAACGGAGGGTTATCTTGTTCTTAAATATCATTTTTTCTATGTTCTTTATCGTAAGTATCTATTTCATTATTCAATATCGACAAAACTTACGTGTTGCAGCCAGTAGATCAAAGGATGCTCTTTATCCTGCGAATCGTACGGAAATGGATGGAATTCTTATTCCTCCAGAGTGGAGAAGGATGGAACCTTTATCTAAGCAAACAAAATCATATCAATATGTCAAATGGGCTACAATTATAACACTCGTTTTGTTGACAGTCTTATTAACATTTGCACTTACTACGGACATCCTTCATTCATCATTCTTAAGCTTTGCTTATTTATTTTTCACCTTCATAAGATTTATTAAGCATAAAGGAAATCTCTATATCTTATCGGATGGATTAATTTTGAATGGGAAAATTTATTCTTTTTATCAAATTAAATATTTTGAAACCGAACAAATTGTTCGTTGGCATGAATTATACGGATTAGATTATCGAGTCAATAATCGTTACAAATTAAGTTTTAAAATCAAACATCAATTGACTTCACCTTACTTTGTTATTGAAAGTGAGGATGAACTGAATCGCATCGTTTCCATCCTTAGTGAATACGGAATATCTCGAAGCGTTGAAAATGATACGAGTAAGGTTAAGAGGGAGCAATTGCATGATAACTAATCTCCTTTTCATCGAATGAGAAAACAATCCATGTTATACTAACCTTCAGAAAGCATGAGGGGAAAATCAATGGCTAAAGAGAAAAAATATGAAAAAGATTTATTTCCACCAGTACAAAAATATTTTTCTAAACTCAAATACGAGGTTTATGGGGAAGTAAACGATTGTGATGTTGTCGCCGTTAAAGAGGATGAATTGATTATTATAGAATTAAAATTACATTTCAACAGCGATTTACTGATCCAAGCAACGAACCGACAGCGTCTCACGGATCAAGTATATGTTGCGATTCCAAAACCACGTTTTAAACGAAACTCAAAAAAATGGCATGATATGTGCCATCTATTAAAGAGATTAGAACTTGGTTTAATGGTCGTAACATTTTTAAAAAATAGCGCAAAACTGGAAGTGATGATAGAGCCAGGTCCCTATGATCGCAAATATAGTATTCAAAGCTATAAGAAAAGACGCCAAAAGCTATTAGAAGAGATTAAAGGAAGAAATATAAACGATAATATTGGCGGTAGCAATCAAACGAAAATCATGACTGCCTATAAGGAAAATTGTATTCAGATTGCAACTTACTTCCTTCACCACGGACCATTATCACCGAAAAAGCTGCGACAATTGGGAACAGGTGAGAAGACATTATCGATCTTATCTCAAAACCATTACGGCTGGTTCAGAAGAATTGAAAGAGGAGTCTATGATCTTAGCGAGCTTGGAAAAAAAGAACTCCCTACCTATCCAGAAGTTGTGAACTATTATACAAACTTGATTACAGTAGACAACGAATGAAAGCTAGACTGAAGTCTCCCGAACTTCGGACTAGCTTTCATTTGCTACGAGCTAGTACTTCCAGCGATAATGTCCTGCAATTGGTGTCTTAAAAGAAGTTAATTTTACCTCGGCTGCAAAAGGGGGATTATTATGAATGAAATAGGGAGTACCATCCTTCGCACGCTTGTCAGAAACAATTCCCACATGATGATAACCGTCAAGAAATACGACAATATCACCTGGCTGCCACTCTTTTAAATTTTCCACATCTCCAGGTATTAAATCTGTTGTTAAGATTTCCGCATGCCTTTTGAAATAGACATTTTGATTAGGTACTCTACGAAAATCGATATTTGGGTCAGGAACACCATCTACTCGTGGATACAATTCAGTGTTAGCAGCAATATCTGCATCCATTTCATCCTTTAATTTGATATTTGCCCCTAATAAGCCACGCCATATGACATCGGTACATACTCCTTCATCATCAGGGGGATAACCACCATCATAATAATTGCTTTTATAATGGGTTCTTTGCTCAACTTCTTTCCTTGCTGCTTGAACAATATCGATTGGATCAGCTATATTATTATTGTTTTTATCGACATTTGTATATGTATCGCCAATCTCAACCTTTTGGATAAAGGGATTTTCCCAATGAATCCCTATATAATCAAGAATAATTCCTTTTCGAAAGAAGAGAATAACGGATAATAGAATGATGCATAACAAGAAAATTTTTGTTTTTTTCTTCAAAACGTTCACCTCAGTCTATTAGACGAATGAGTGATTATAATCGTTTCATGTAATTTCTGAATATTAATTAAATTATTATATATAAATATCAATATTTTATTGTTACAAAAGTGATTAAATCACCAAATGTAAGAAATTGTGAAATTTTCTTAAAAATTTACGCAATTTTTGAAAATATTATTGTTTTTTCAGAAAAATAGTTGTATGATAGCATTTGTTCATAATTTTTAACGTTTAAGGAGTATTTTTTTGTATGAAAAACAGTCTTTCATTTTCGTCTTATTCTGTCATTGGAGTTATGTTGTTCGCTCTATTTTTTGGAGCAGGTAATTTGATTTTTCCAGCCCAGCTCGGACAGAATGCTGGTACGAACTTTTGGCCAGCTGTAACCGGTTTTTTAATAACCGGTGTAGGATTACCACTTTTAGGAATTTTAGCAATGGGCTTTTCAGGTAGCTCAAATTTACAGGACTTAGCAAGTCGTGTTCATCCGATATATGGTGTCTTTTTTACTTCGCTACTATATTTAACTATCGGCCCTTTCTTTGCGACACCACGAACAGGAACGGTAGCATTCGATATTGGAATTTCACCCTTTGTTGGAGAAGCGTATACACAACTCGGACTTCTTATTTTCACGATTGTATTCTTTGGAATTACGTTATGGTTATCGTTGAATCCAGCAAAAATCGTTGATCGGGTAGGAAAAATCTTATCACCTGGAATTATTGTTTTACTATTTATTCTTTTAATGATGGCACTGATAAACCCAATTGGTTCTTTTGAAGCTCCACAAGTAGCATACAAAGATGGAGCATTTATCAAAGGTTTCCTTGAAGGATACAATACGATGGACGCACTTGCTTCACTAGTGTTCGGGATCATTGTGATCAACGCGATTCGCGCATTAGGTGTGACTTCAAAAAAAGAAATTTTATCTGCCACTGTGAAAACAGGAATCGTTGCTGTTGCTTTACTCGCCTTGATTTATGTTGGTATTACCTATTTAGGTGCTACTAGTACAGCAGAGTTTGGATTATTTGATACAGGTGGACCAGTATTAAGTGAAGCATCATCCTACTATTTTGGAACATTTGGATCTATATTACTAGCGATTTTAATTACACTCGCGTGTATGACAACGAGTATCGGCTTAATAACGGCATGTGGAGAATACTTCCATGCATTATTGCCGAAAATTAGCTATAAGACTTTTGTAGTCTTGTTCTCTTTACTTTCTTTTGTCATTGCAAACTTTGGATTGGCTAATATTATTACATTTTCCATCCCGGTGTTAATGTTTTTATATCCACTTGCGGTAACACTTATGATCTTAACCTTTACATCTCCATTTTTTAACCACTCGAGGTTAGTGTATATTACAGCAACCGTTGTCGCCTTTTTTATCAGTATAATTGATGGTTTTAAGACCTTATGTGATTCACTAGGAATTCCTTACTATCAATGGATGGAACCGATTATTTCCTTTTATGACAGAATGTTGCCATTCTATGCACAAGGACTCGGTTGGCTTATTCCAGTTATTATCGCAATTGTTGTTACAGGATTTATTTCCCGCTTGCAACAAACAGAAGCTATCTATGTAAAATAGCAGAAGAAACCGGTTCTAAAAAGAGAACCGGTTTTTATATGAATAGGTCATTTACTTTTCTTTCTTATCAACTTCATGTATGATAAAGACTGATCCATTTATACATAAAGGAGTTGTCGATGATGACGAAAAAAGGTTACATACAAATGCAAGATGGCAAAAAAATCGAATTTGAATTGTACCCAAATGAAGCACCTGGTACAGTTGCAAACTTCGAAAAGTTAGCAAACGAAGGCTTTTATAACGGATTAACGTTCCACCGAGTTATTCCTGGATTTGTAAGCCAAGGCGGATGTCCAGTGGGAAATGGGACAGGCGGTCCTGGATACACAATAAAATGTGAAACTGCAGGAAACCCTCATAAGCACGAAGTTGGTTCATTATCAATGGCTCATGCTGGTAAAGATACAGGTGGAAGTCAGTTCTTCATCGTTCATGAACCACAACCACATTTAAATGGCGTTCACACTGTTTTTGGTAAAGTGACTTCTGGAATGGAAACAGCCCTTAACCATAAACAAGGCGACGTAATGGAAAAAGTAGAAGTATTTGACGCATAAGAACAAAAGCGCAAGCGCCTTGATCATCGCCGTACATAACTGGAAGGACCTGTTCTTTCGATATAGGAAACCTGAATTGCGCTAGCAATTCTTGGTTGACTTATCGTAGGGAGGGGACCTGAAGTTTGTTAGGCGATAGGCGCTGGAGCTAGACGTAGATGCACTTAGTAACAAAGTTATCCACAACCGCGAAATCTATAATTTCCTAGAACATAAAAAAAGAGAGCCGCGGCTCTCTTTTTTATTTTACAGTTTTCCGTGCCCATTCAGAGATAAAATCAGCAATCCATACAAGGATGATATAGCAGAAAAGGAGGAGTGTGATATCGGAATAATGGAAGAAACTCATACTTAACTTAAATTGCTGGCCAAGGCCTCCTGCACCAACAAAACCAACAATGATCGTCGTCCTCATAATCACTTCCCAACGATACAAAATATATGTTAAAAATCGGGGAAGTACGGAAGGGATAACCCCATATAAGAGAATTTGTCCTTTATTAGCTCCAGAAGATGCTAAATGGCGAATCGGCCTCGCATCTAAGTCTTCAACAACCTCAGCACATAATTTCCCTAAAATTCCAAAGTTATGAAGAGCAAGAGCAATGGCTCCTGGTAAGATCCCAGGTTTGAAAATAAAAATAATCATCATCGCCCAAACCAACTCAGGAATCGCTCTGCTAAAAATATAGCTTAATCTGATAAGAGAAAAGGAAATCCAGCTATACCATCTTCCAGATAACGTTAACCTTCCATTTGCGACATTTCTAGCAGCTGGCAACACTGTTAAAAACATGAGAATGGTTGAGAAACCAATAGCCATAATACTCATTTGTAAAGTATCATAGGTTAAACTGATCGCATTTTTCCAGCTGTCCCAATTAAAGAAGGCTGGATCTTCCTCGCCAAATCCGAACATATTGGCAAAAAATTTCTTTGCAAATGATAGGTTTCTCTCAGAAAAAAGTTCCAGAAGACTTGCTTTATCGATGATATAAATATAACTCCATGCCAATATTAATAACCCGATTGTGAGTAAGGTAGAGAAGGGGACAAACCAATGTTTTGAGTAATGATTTAATTTGTTTCTTAATTGGCTGCTCCACCAATCAACTAAGACTACGATTGCGATTAAAAAGAAAATAAAAGTCCAGACCTCATCGTAATGTAAATCATCAAGTGAAAGCTGAATTTGATAACCCAAGCCTCCAAGGCCAACAAAACTCATAATCGCTGAAGAACGTATCCCACATTCAAACCGATACATTGTATAGCTTAACATTCCTGTTTTAACGATAGGAAAGTAGCCGTAAAAAAACAGTTGCCATTTTGATGCCCCTGTTGATTTTAATGCTTGAATGGGGGCTTCTTGAACATCAGCAAGCATATCTGCAAATATTCTCCCTAAAATGCCGCCGAAAGGGAGGGCAAGAGCAAAAATGGCTGCATATGGACTGAGACCAAAGGATGCAACAAAAATAAGAGCCCAAACTAATTCATGGATGGCTCTTAAAAATCCAAGAATGGCGCGAAAAAAGGTTTTAAGAGTTATTCCAAGACGTCCATCATCAAAAAATATACCTGACGCTAATATTCCAAGAACAAAGGCGATTACAATCGCAAGTCCAACACCTGCAACTGCATAAGATAAAGTTATCCAAGTTGATCGTACAGCAAGTAGAAGAATTTCCGGCGATAAATTTGGTTGAAATAACGCTTGCACAATTTGAAATAGTGTAGCAAAGCCTCCAGCATGAAAAAGTTCTGAATTCCACTGAACCGAAAATAAACTCCAAATAAATGCACCAATTAGAATTATCGTGAGATACGATTTTTGGTGTGTTTTAGTGAATGTCTTTCCCATTAGACTTTCTCCTTTAATACATATAAGGAGGCTAAATCATGTTCACTCACTTCATGGGCTGGTCGGTCAAAGTAAATCATTCCATCTCGCAAGGCCATAATCCTTGTGAAATATTTCTTTGCATACTCGACCGAGTGGAGACTTGCGACAAGTGTTTGGTTTTCCTCAGATACAAGTTTTGTCAAAATAGAAAGTACATCTTCTGCCCTCGCAGGATCAAGGGAAGCGACAGGTTCATCAGCTAAAATAATTTCCGGTTTTTGTACAAGTAGGCGAGCAAGGGCAACACGTTGCTGCTCACCACCAGATAAATTAGCCGTTTTCTCAAGCCATTTATCCCCTAAACCGACTCGTTCCAATGACTGGGTCGCAAGTTCTTTATCTTGGGGGAAAATTAACGAGAAGAATGACTTAAAAAATCCCCAATCCGCAAGTTTCCCTGCAAGAACATTGTGAATGACAGGCAACTGATCAACGAGATCAAATTGTTGACGAATCATACCAATTTTTTTGGCGAGCTTTTTCCGATCCTTCAGATCCTTGGGAGATAATTCATCAATGGATATTTCACCATTGTCAGGCTTGATAAAAGTAGCGATCGTATTAAGAAGAGTCGTTTTCCCAGCGCCACTTGGACCGATTAAGGCTACTTTTTCTCCCTTTTTTATAGAGAAAGAGAGGGAAGATAAGGCTATCTTCCCATCGAATTGAACGTTTAAACTTTTAGCTTCAATAATATTGTTAATCTTGTTAGATGCCAATGCATCCTCACCTCAATGCTTACTTAATGATGCCGAGTTCTTTTGCCACTTTTTCGATAGCATCATAATTATCGTTGTTTGTTTCGATAAATTTATCTGTTTCAAATATATCAAGCATGTCTTTTTGTTCTGCTCCCATTGAAAGGAGGGCTTTTTTTACTTTTTCCTTTGTTCCTTCACCGAATGCATCATCAACTGTATTGATTGTCCAGTTGTAGTCATAGTATGCAGGCGTCGTATAGAAAACATCAACTTTATTCAGATCAACGGCTCCTTCTTTCACTGCGCCTTCCCAAACTGCTTCATTTAATGCTCCTGCTTGAAATGTTCCTGATTCTACTAATTTATAGGTTTTATCATGTGAACCTGAATAGTTTGGTTCACCAGCTAGATCTTTATCAGGGTCAACCCCATTTTCTAACATATAGTATCTTGGCATTAAATGTCCAGACGTAGAACTTTCACTCCCGAATGTGAAACTTAGTCCTTTAATGTCTTCAATGCTGTCTAATTGAAGATCCTTTTGCGCGATAAAAACAGAGTGAAAGTCTTCGTCACGAGGTCTTTGAGCAATAGCCTCTGAACCATCAACAAGACTCATAGCTTGTACGCTTGTTAAACCACCAAACCACGCCAGTTGAATTTCTCCCCGTTCAAATGCTGTAACGAGTGCAGCATAGTCGACGGACGGTACATATTTAACTTCCAATCCTGTCTCATTCGCTAAATAATCAGCAATTTGTTCCATGCTTCTATTTAGATCCGCAGCGTTTTGATCAGGGATCGCCCCAATTTTAAAAACTTCATTCGTTCCTGCTTCTGTATCCTCTTTATCATTTCCAGTACAAGCTGATAATACGAACATAATCATAAGTGAGAAAGCTAAGATTACTAGTTTTTTCATTTAAATCCTCCTGATGTAAATTTACGACCATAGTAATTATAGTAGATAGAATGAATAAATAATAGAGAATTCCGGTGTATATCTATCTATATTATCGATAGCAATATTCAAGCATGAACTATAATTTCGATATAAGGAGTGTCAGGAAATGTGGATGAACAACGTTAAGGAAATCGCCATAAATTCTCTTCCAAATGATTAAAAATTCAGTCTTTGGTTCCTTCATTACAGACTTCATGTTTCCATAATGTTAACAGAATGAATAATGGGAGGGACTTTATAAAATCCAGAATAAAAAATTGTTAAGATTTATTTTGCTTCGTTTGACAACAACTACCTGATTTTTAATATAATTTTCCCTTTCGCTCTTCCTGACTCCGCATATTCCATCGCTTTTTGAGCATCTTCAAAGGGAAACACACTATCAATTATTGGTTTTATTTTGCCAGCTTCAATAAAGTTTGTGATAATACTTAATTGCTCTCCACTTGGCTTCATAAACAAAAACGCATATTGAACATTATGCTTTTTTTCAAGCGAAGTAAGTTTATGGCTTGCTGCTGAAAATAACAATGTTTTAAGAAATCCCGAACCATATTCTTTACCAAAACGGCCATTCGGTAATCCCGAAACGGAAACAATTTTCCCTCCGCTTTTGATCACTTTGAATGATTTTTCGAGGTATTCGCCCCCAAGTGTATCAAAGACGGCATCATAGTTTTTCAGTATCTCTTCAAATTTTTCTGTCTTGTAATTTATCATTTCATCTGCACCAAGAGATTTTACTAAATTCGCACCAGTAACACTTGCAGTCGTTGCAACAGTGGCACCCATTAATTTGGCCAATTGAATAGCAAAGGTACCAACACCACCAGCCCCAGCTTGAATGAAAATCTTTTGTCCTTTTTGTAATTGTAAAATTTCTGCTAGAGCTTGATAGGAGGTTAATCCAACCAGCGGGATCGCTGCAGCTTCTTCAAAGCTCAAATTTTTAGGCTTTAAGGCAATATCATTCTCATGAATAGCGATATATTCAGCAAAAGTACCGATTTTATTCTTCTGTGGACGTGCATATATTTCGTCACCAACTCTAAAACGAGTCACTTTTGCGCCAACCTTTGCAACGACACCAGAAAAGTCGTTCCCTAAGATAAGAGGCATTTGATATTTAACTAACAATTTCAGTTTTCCATCACGTATCTTAAAATCAACAGGATTAATACTAGCTGCATGAATTTCTGCAAGTACCTCATATTCACCAATTTCAGGTGTGGGCAGTTCTGCTAAACGCATTGGAACTTTCCCATATCGCTCAATGACCATTGCTTTCATTCTCTATTCCTCCAAATCAGATTCTATTTTTCAATAAAGGGCTTTTCGCAAACATTGTTGCTCATTCGAAAGTGTAGGCGAACAAAATACTTATATCTCCTCTTAAAGACTAAATAGCCGTAGCACTCTTCATGTATAGCAATACCTCTGATATATGGCTAAAAACCGGCTTTTGGGTTTTTACAAATCACTACATTCTATACGAAAACAGCGTTCAATAAAAGTCTTTCATGAACTTATCAATATCTGATACAAGTGTCCTTAATAATCCTAATTCTGTACGTACATTGATATAATAAAAGTTTTTTGTCCCTTCTTTACGCATTAAAATAACACCAGCATCCCGTAAAACCTTAAGATGGTGGGACACAGCTGGTCGAGAAAGATGTGTTTGTTCAGTGATTTCACCCACACGTAATCCTGTTTGACAATCCGTCCCCATTAGAACTAAAAGAATCGATTGACGTGTTTCATCACCAATTGCCAATAGTACTTTTTGACAATTCAAAAAATCCTCTTTAATCATATTTAGTTGGTCTTGTTTATTCATTCAGTATAATGCCTCCAATAAACTGTTTAATCGTTTAAGTTGATGAACCAAACGCCTGAATTAAACATTACACTATTGTTAAGTTAAGAGCAATATTGAGAAAGCAAATCGAGACGAATCATCTTAGAGGGGAAGTTCTTGATTCCGGCGGGATTAGTATTCTAAGTGAGTCCCCACAGAAGCATGTGACGAGGAGAGTTTAAGCGCCAGGTGTAGTAATCATCGGTAGTTTTCTGTATTTTCATTAAAAAACGACAAAAGGCATCGAAATTTATGCTCTCAATGCCTTTTGTCGACCAACTTATAGTAGGGGAACTACGTACTTATTTTGATAACTGTTCAGCCCATTTTTCAACATCCCAAACCTTCGTAACCCAATCTTCATAGAAATCTGGTTCATGGCAAACTAATACGACAGTGCCTTTATATGCCTTTAAGGCACGCTTTAGCTCTGCTTTTGCATCGATATCGAGATGGTTCGTTGGTTCGTCAAAAAGAAGCCAGTTACTTTCATGCATTTGTAATTTACATAGACGAACTTTCGCTTGTTCGCCACCACTTAATTGAGTCATCGGTCTTGAAATATGTTCATTTTTAAGTCCACAACGGGCCAGTGCAGCTCTCACTTGATGTTGATCAAGTCCTGGGAACTCATTCCACACATCATCTATCGGGGTAATATCTTTCCCTTTAACCTCTTGTTCAAAGTAAGAAGGGAAGAGGAAGTCACCTCTATCAATCTTTCCGCTAATCGGTTTGATTACACCGAGCATCGTTTTTAATAAGGTTGATTTTCCGACACCATTGCAACCAACAATGGCAATTTTTTCACCACGTTCAATGGTCATTGACATTTTAGGAAGAAGAGGGTGGGAATATCCAATTTCGAAATCTTCCCCTTCAAATACATAGCGTGAGCTACTGCGTGATTCCTTAAAGGAGAAGGTAGGCTTAACCGCTGTTTCAGGTCGATCAATTCTTTCCATTCTTTCTAACTGCTTTTGACGGCTTTTTGCTCGACCAGTTGTAGAGTAACGCGCTTTATTCTTCGCAATAAAATCTTCCTGCTTTTTAATAAACTCCTGTTGTTTCTCATATGCATTAATGTGCTGATTTTTATTAATTTCCGCTAGTTCAAGAAATTTTTCATATGTTGCTGTATAACGATTCATCTTTGAGAATTCAAGATGAAAAATCACGTTAGATACTTGGTTCATAAATTCTGTATCATGAGAAATTAAAATAAATGCATGTGGGTATTCTCTTAAGTAGCCAGTTAGCCAGCGAATATGCTCCACATCTAAAAAGTTAGTTGGCTCATCTAGTAGTAATACTTTGGGCTTTTCTAATAAAAGCTTTGCTAAAAGGACTTTCGTTCTCTGTCCACCACTGAGGGCTGTAACATCACGCTCTAATCCTATTGCATCCAAACCAAGACCTCTAGCAGCATCTTCCACTTTCATATCGAGATTGTAGAAATCTCCAGCGTCTAAGCGATCTTGAATCTCTGCCATTTCTTCCAATAAAAGTTCTAATTCTTCAGGTGTAGCATCAGCCATTTTAGCTGTTACTTCATTTAATTTTGCTTCATCTTCAAATAAAGGAAGAAAGGCATCATTTAAAATATCTCGAATCGTTTTTCCAGGTGTTAGAACGGTATGTTGATCAAGATAACCGTAGTGAACACCAGGCGTCCATTCCACTTTCCCAGAATCATGAATTAATTGTTTTGTAATAATGTTCATTAATGTTGATTTCCCAACTCCATTCGCACCAACAAGACCAACATGGTCCTCTGCCAGTAAACGGAAGGAAACATCTTTAAATAATGTACGGTCACCGAATGTATGACTCAATTTTTCAACTGTTAATAAGCTCATATATATCCCCACTTGTTTTAGATTCTAAATTAATAACACACAATAAAATAAATCACTTTATCTATCATACTAAATTCCGGGGGTCAAAACTAGATCTTTCATCTCGATCGTAAGATTTGGAATTTAAACCAAAAAACAAAACCATGTTCATTCTCCAAATCTGTCCTTTATAGGTGTACGAAATGAAAAAATATGATAAAGTAATGATAGTGAAAACTAATTGTACCAACGGTAAAGACGAGTTTTTGTTGTCCTTTCAGGGAAGACACATGTGTTTTCTGTTTTTTAAAAATAAAGGAGGTAAACGTTATGTCAAGCAATAAATTAGATGCTTTTTTACAGACAAATTTAGATGATTTAAAAGAAAAAGGGCTTTACAATGTGATTGATCCCCTTGAAAGTCCCAATGGTCCTATCATTAAGATTAATGGAAAAGAACTGATCAATCTTTCTTCAAATAACTATTTGGGTTTAGCCACTGACGACAGGCTGAAAGCTGCGGCAACAGATGCCATTGAAAAGTTTGGAGTAGGTGCAGGTGCCGTTCGTACGATTAATGGGACATTAGAATTACATATTCTATTAGAAAAAAAATTAGCGGAATTTAAACATACAGAAGCAGCCATCGCTTATCAATCAGGTTTTAATTGTAATATGGCGGCAATTAGTGCCGTCATGGATAAGAATGATGCCATTCTTTCAGATGAATTAAACCACGCTTCCATCATTGATGGGTGTCGCTTATCGAGAGCAAAAATTATTCGCTACAACCATTCAGATATGAATGATTTACGTACAAAAGCAAAGGAAGCAACTGAATCTGGTCTATATAATAAAGTGATGGTTATTACAGATGGTGTATTTTCAATGGATGGGGATATTGCCAAGCTTCCTGAAATTGTGGAAATCGCGGAAGAATTTGATTTAATCACCTATGTCGATGATGCACACGGCTCTGGTGTATTAGGAAAAGGAGCAGGTACTGTTAAGCACTTTGGTCTTTCTGATAAAGTTGATTTCCAAATTGGAACCTTATCGAAAGCGATTGGTGTTGTTGGTGGATATGTGGCAGGAAAACAAGAATTAATTGACTGGTTAAAAGTGCGAAGCAGACCATTCTTATTTTCAACTTCATTAACACCTGCTGACGTTGCTGCAAGTATTAAAGCGGTAGAAATTTTAATGGAAAGCACTGAACTTAATGAACGTCTATGGAAAAATGCTGACTATTTAAAAAAGGGATTAGTCGACCTTGGATTTGATATTGGCGAAAGCGAAACACCGATCACGCCTTGTATCATCGGAGATGAAGTGAAAACACAAGAGTTTAGCCGTCGCTTAAATGATGAGGGTGTATATGCGAAATCAATCGTATTCCCAACAGTTCCTACAGGTACCGGAAGAGTACGTAACATGCCTTCTGCTGCTCATTCAAAGGAAATGCTCGATAAAGCCATTTCCATTTATGAAAAGGTTGGGAAAGAAATGGGGATTATATAAGCATTCGATTAAAAAAGTATGAGTGAGGTAAAGGTTGGAGGACATAAGGGATGAAACGAATATTAATTACTGGAGCATTAGGTCAAATTGGTTCAGAATTAACGGTCAGATTAAGAGATATATACGGGACAGAGCATGTCATCGCTACCGATATTCGCAAGGATGAAGAAACAGAAGGACCATTTGAAACGCTAGATGTTTCAGATGATTATAAAATGTATGAGATCGCGAAAAAGTATGAAGTCGATACGATTATTCATCTTGCCGCATTGCTTTCAGCAACGGCTGAAAAGAAGCCGATATTTGCATGGAATCTCAATATGGGTGGACTCGTCAACGCTCTGGAAACCGCTCGGGAGTTAAATTGTCAATTTTTCACTCCAAGTTCAATCGGTGCCTTTGGTCCAACAACACCAAAGGACAATACACCGCAGGACACGATACAACGTCCAACCACGATGTATGGTGTCAATAAAGTAGCCGGTGAATTACTCTCAGATTACTATTTTCATAAGTTTGGAGTCGATACAAGAGGATTAAGGTTTCCTGGTTTAATTTCTTATGTTACTCCACCAGGTGGGGGTACCACTGATTATGCGGTTGAAATTTATTATGAAGCAATCCGTAATGGCAATTACACATCCTATATTGATAAAGGAACTTATATGGATATGATGTATATGCCAGATGCATTGGATGCCATCGTCCAATTAATGGAGGCTGATCCGGCAACATTAAAGCATCGCAATTCCTTTAACGTAACAGCGATGAGTTTTGACCCAGAAGAGATTGCTCGTGAGATTCAAAAGCATATACCAGGTTTTGAATTGAAATATAATGTCGATCCAGCACGACAGCAAATCGCCGACAGCTGGCCAAATTCGATCGATGCGACAGCTGCCAAAGAAGAATGGGGCTTTAACGCAAAATACGATCTTCATACGATGACGATTGATATGTTAGAAAAGCTGCGAGCAAAACTATAAAACTACTAATAATGAGAGCAAGCTTACTTTATGTGAGCTTGCTCTTTTATGTATGAAGATATCGATTATGAAGAATTCTAGATCATAGGAAAAAAACTAGCATTATTTACTATAAAACGATATAATATAAACAACAGTTTATTATTTTTAAACAAATGTTTATAATTGAAATTAGGGGGGTGGAAGAATGAGAGAACAATTATCAGATAAAGAAAAAACGCTTCTCCAACTAATCCGAAAGAATCCATATATATCGCAGCAGGAATTGGCCGATGCATTATCCATCTCACGCCCAACGGTGGCAAACTTAATCTCCGGTCTCATGAAAAAGGGCTATATTGCCGGCCGCGCCTACGTGCTATCCAAGGATGAACCGATTGTCTGTATCGGTGGAGCTAATATTGACCGTAAATTCCATGTAAAAGAGAAAGCGCAATTGGGAACTTCGAATCCAGTGAAATCGACACAAAGCGCTGGAGGAGTTGCAAGAAATATTGCCGAGAACTTAGGAAGACTTGGACATAATGTTTCATTACTGACATGCTGTGGACAAGACTCTGACTGGCGTTTTATTAAAGAAGTTTCCGCTCCTTATATGAACTTAGATTTTGTTTCGCATATTGGTAAAGCATCGACGGGCTCATATACAGCGATTTTAGAACGATCTGGCGAGATGGTCATGGCTCTAGCAGACATGGAGGTATATGAATTTATTACGCCAAAGTTTTTAGAAAATCACCTTTCCTTGTTAAGACAATCAAAGTGTATCATCGCTGATTTAAATACACCAAAGGATGCACTAGATTTTCTATGCCATTTTTCGAGGGAAGATAAGAAAGATATCGTTCTAATCCCGGTTTCGTCCCCAAAAATGAAGCGACTCCCCGAAAGGTTAGACGATGTTACATGGTTAATTACAAA
This sequence comes from Robertmurraya phoenicis, assembly GCF_047302285.1. Classification (GTDB taxonomy): domain Bacteria; phylum Bacillota; class Bacilli; order Bacillales; family Cytobacillaceae; genus Robertmurraya. Next base: position 2,380,667 of record NZ_CP154845.1, on the reverse strand, counting down.
TTGTGACGAAACAGAAGCCTATTTTAATATAAAAATTAGTGATGCGAACGATTGGAGTAACGCTTTAGAGAGATGGCTCTCATTAGGCATTAAAAATGTCATTATCACGAACGGCAAGAAAGGCGCTCTAATCGGAAATAGAGAAGAAACACTTTATATTCCCGCCAAAGAAGTGACAGAAATTATTGATGTTACTGGAGCAGGAGACGCATTTTCTGCAGCTGTCGTCTTTTCATGGCTTGAAGGAAAAAACATTAGAGAAATAGGCAAAGCAGGCACCATGAACGCCTATAAAACGTTGCAGTCACCTTACACCGTACGCCAGGATCTTACATCAAAACAATTACAAAAGGACATGGAGGAAATATAATGAAATCATATATCGTGTTATCAGAAGAAGTAAAAGCAGCGAAAGCACAAGGGAAACCAATCGTAGCCCTCGAGTCTACGATCATCTCTCACGGCATGCCCTATCCACAAAATGTAAAGACCGCAAGAGAGGTAGAAGAAATCATTCGTGAAAAAGGAGCCGTTCCTGCGACAATTGCCATCTTAGATGGAAAAATTAAGATCGGTTTGTCCGATGAAGAACTTGAAATGTTTGGTAAGAGCACGGATGTAGCAAAGGCTTCTCGACGTGACATTCCATATTTAATTGCAACAAAGAAAAAGGGAGCTACAACCGTTGCTGCAACAATGATTTGTGCAGACTTAGCAGATATTCGCATTTTTGTAACAGGGGGAATTGGTGGAGTACACCGTGGAGCTGAAACAACGATGGATATTTCAGCTGATCTCGAAGAATTAGCCAATACAAATGTAGCTGTCATCTGCGCGGGGGCAAAATCGATTCTTGATTTAGGATTAACAATGGAATATTTAGAAACGAAAGGCGTCCCTGTAATCGGATATCAAACCGATCGTCTACCGGCGTTTTATACAAGAACAAGTGAGCACTTTGTCAACTTCCGTGCTGACCAAGCTTCTGAAATTGCCGCTACATTAAAAACAAAGTGGGAATTAAATTTAATAGGTGGAGTTGTCATTGCAAATCCAATTCCAAAAGAGTATGCAATGGATGAGACAGTCATCACAGACGTAATTGAGAAGGCGTTAGAGGAAGCCAATGAAAATCATATTACTGGGAAAGACTCTACACCGTTCTTGCTAGCAAAAGTGAAAGAACTTACTGGCGGAAAAAGCCTTGAAACAAATATTGAACTCGTCAAAAACAATGCCCGCTTAGGTGCTGAAATTGCTGTAAGTTTTAACGAGCAATAAATGATACGAAAAGGTGAAATCAATGCTGATTTCACCTTTTTACATAGATTAACTTATCACTTTTCTCTGTTACTTTTCCAACAATCGCCGCATCGATAACTCCATGTTTATGTAAGCTTGCGACATAGGCAAGCGCATCTTGTTCAGACAATGCCACGAGGAGACCTCCTGACGTAATCGCATCACATAAAATCATTTGCTCTTCAAGAGCGATTTCTTCATAAACAACATCACCAACAAGCCAGTTATGATTGGATTTAGAGCCACCTGGAATGATCCCTTGTCTGGCTAATTCATATGTACCATCGAGAACAGGAACTGAATCAAAGAAAAACTCAAAGCTTACTTCACTGCCTCGTGCCATTTCACTACCATGTCCGAGTAAACCAAATCCCGTCACATCTGTCACAGCATGTGGGTTGTACGGATGAAGAAGTTCAGCGCACTTTTTATTCAAAGTAGCCATGACTTCAGTCACTTTTACTTCTTGTTCAGGTGTTACCGCTTGTCTCTTAATGCCTGTTGTCATAATTCCAACCCCGATTGGCTTTGTCATGACAAGCAAATCACCAGGCTTAGCACCAACATTTTTCCAAACCTTGTCTGGATGGACGATACCTGTAACAGAGAGACCGAATTTCGGCTCTTGATCATCAATGGAATGTCCGCCTATTGTAACGGCTCCAGATTCAACCACTTTATCACTAGCACCACGTAAAATGTCAGCAAGAATATCTGGGCCAAGCTTCTTCACAGGATAACCAACAATATTTAAAACGGTTTTAGGAATTCCGCCCATTGCATATATATCACTTAGTGCGTTAGCAGCAGCAATTTGTCCAAACATATAGGCATCGTCGACAATCGGAGTGAAATAGTCAAGTGTCTGTACGAGCGCAATTTCATCGGTTAATTTAAAAACCCCACCATCATCTGATGTTTCATGACCAACGATTAATTCAGGAACCGGATCATGCTTTGGTAATAAGCGCAAAACTTGCGCTAAGTCCTCAGGACCAATTTTACAGCCTCAACCAGCTTTACTAGATAAGGAAGTAAGGCGAATAATTTCTTCTTTACTCACGTTGTCCACCTCCATCATCTAGTATAACTCTTCATTCAAACATTTCACAACGATTGAAGATTATTTCTCAATAGGATGGATCTTTGTAGACAACCTTTCTAATATTTTAATAAAATTGCTACAAGTTGAAATCCTCCACCAATCGTCCAAAATAGAACATGATCTCCTCTTTTAATCCGACCCTTTTCAATACCGTCATAAAAAGCAAGGAGGGGACTAGTAGTTCCTGTATATCCAAAACGATCTCCTATATACATAAGCTTGTCTTCATCTAATTGATAATGCTCTTGGATCGTTTTAATATTGGCAATTGAAAACTGGGAAAAACAAAATGCATCTAGCTCATTGATTGAAAGATTATTTCTGGAAAGCATTGTCTCAAACATGTGATAAGTAGGAGGCATGGCGATACTTCCATCGAAAGGAATCCACTGCATCGTTTGTTCTCCAGTCTCCTTAATCGTGTTCGAAAGCCCTGTACGTGGGAAGTTCGTGTTGCTATACGTAACAGAATCCGTATGGTAGATCGAATCGATGAACCCAGTGTCTTCATTTGTTTTTTCTAAAATGACCGCACATGCGGCATCACCGAAATTAGCATATGAGATTTCTTCATCAGGATTAGCCATTAATGTGTTGTAATCTGACCCTACAACAAGAGCCCTTTGGATAAAAGGATTTGCTTTCATATAGCGGGAAGCTTGATCAATCGCAACAAGCATACCAGCGCAATTGGCATTTGTATCCATCGTTAATGTACTATGTTTACCATTTAATTGATTGTGAAGCTGAATCGCATTAGAAGTAGCTAAATATTCAGGTGTTTGTGAGGAAAACATAATTAAATCAAGATCTTCACCTGTAAGATGGGATTTTTTTAATACATTTTTCGAAGCTTCAAAAGCCATTGTTAAACTATTCTCGCTGTCATTATTAATCACATAGCGTGACTTGCGACCGAGAATGTTCTCAATAAAATGAGTTGAGTCTCTTCCTTTATTTTTGAAATGTTCTAGATAGTAGCTGTTGTGTACAGCATTAGTAGGGTGATAGATTGCGATGTCACGGATTTTAATATTTGTCATAGATCTTATTTTCCTCCAATAAATTAAAAAACAAGACTACAGGAGTCTTGTCATCCAATTAAACAATTTTAGATTTCCTTTACTTCTGCATTCGTAAAATTCGTGTTTTTAAAGATTCTATTCAATTGCATTTTCAAGATGGGATTTTTCTTTATTGTAACGACTAATTTGTCAAATCCAGATTGCTGATACATACGAATCGTATTTTCCATCGCAGGGACCATTTCTTGTGTTAACACATCCATATCTGTTGAATCAGCGTTTAACGTATATTCTTTGGGGTTTATACTTTTTACTTTTCCTGTATAATCTCCCACAAACTCTTGTACCTGTTGCGGAGTAAATGTTCCTGCAACTACTAAATCAATTGTTTTTGCTACCCGATTCACTTTGATAGAAAAAGAACCTTCTTTTGCCATTTTCAAAACTCCCTCATATTTTGTTTTTTCAATGCATAACTGAGTTAATTATACGAAATGAAAAACCTACTGTGAACGGGATTTAATGCAAAAACTCACTCCGAAAAAAATATAATTCTTCCATATAGGTCTTTGTATTTATTTTTCTATAAAAACAACAGACTTTTGACCTATTTTTAAGTGTTTGTCGAAAAACGTTTTTTGTTTTAAAATGTAAATAATAAAAAGTGAATTTTTTGTGAATTATTCCAAAAAAAGGAGAGGCATTGATGAAGGACTATAAAATCATCGTAGAATTCTGTATGCAATGAAATTATGCACCAAAAGCCGCGAGTTTCGCGGAAGAGTTATTTAGCCACTTTCGTTCCAATATAAAGGAAATGCAGCTTATCCCAAGTAGTGGTGGAGCATTTGAAGTCATCGTTAATGGACAGAAGATCTATTCGAAGCTCGATACAGGCATATTCCCGAAAAATAAAGAAGTGATTGAAATAATGGAAAACATGTAACTTAAAAGCCCCTAACATATAACGGGGCTTTTAAGTTGTCCATAATAACATTATGTAAACTAATCTAATGATCATCACTCCTCATCTCAGAAAATGATATAATGTCCATGTACAGAAAATAATGGAGGATTTTTCATGAAGGAGACATTACGAAATTTACCACCGATCCATGAATTACAGAAAGATGCTCGTTTTTTACGATTGATCGAGGCTTTTGGTATACAAGAAGGATACCTTACTGCATTAATGAAAGAAACGATTGAAAATGTCCGAAAGCAACTATTAAATGGGAATTGGGACGGTCCTTTTCCAGGAAACGAAGAATTTATTGAGTGGTTGTTTATTCATTTACAAGGAATACTTAATCATCAATTTCAATATACGCTAAAGAGAGTGATCAATGGTACGGGTACAATCTTACATACGAACTTAGGAAGAGCACGTTTAAGCTCAAAAGCAATTGAGCATGTGTTAGAAACAGCTCAATCGTATTCTAATCTTGAATATAATCTTGAAGAAGGGCAAAGAGGTTCACGCCATTCTCATGTGGAAAATTTGATCAAAAATATAACTGGTGCAGAAGCTGCAATGGTGGTGAACAATAATGCGGCAGCTGTATATCTCGTTTTACGTGAGTTAGCTGAAGGTAAAGAGGTTATTGTATCGCGCGGGGAACTTGTGGAGATCGGAGGCTCTTTTCGAATTTCTTCGATCATGGAAGAAAGTGGAGCGACTCTCGCTGAGGTAGGAACAACGAACAAAACCCATCTTTACGATTATGAGCGGGCATTAAATGAAAGTACATCAATGATCATGAAAGTACATACGAGTAACTTTAAGGTGATAGGCTTTACGAAATCTGTACCAACGGAAGAATTAGCTGCATTAGCAACAACTCGAGAGGATCTTATTTTTTACGAGGATTTAGGGAGTGGTGCCCTATATGATTATCAACAGCATGGGATTGGAACAGAACCCGTGGTTGCTGAAGTGTTAAAAAAGGGTGTTGATCTTGTATCCTTCAGTGGAGACAAGCTTCTCGGTGGTCCACAAGCAGGTATTATAGTAGGAAAGAAACATCTTATTGAGCGATTAAAGAAAAATCAGTTAGCCCGTGTTGTACGTGTCGATAAGATGACTCTAGCCGCATTGGAAGGGACATTAATGGACTATTTACTCGGTGAAGAAGCGATTAAAAATATACCGGTTGTCCGAGATCTACTTACTGGTAAAGAAGAGATAAAAGAAAGAGCGTTACATTTTAAGAGTGAACTTCAAAAAAGAACGGATGCGTATACTGTCGATATCATAGAGGGTGAAAGCCAGGTAGGAGGAGGAACGATGCCAGAAGTAAAACTTCCAACATTTGTCCTTGTTTTACAGCATCATACCTATTCAGCAGAGAAAATAGCCACTAAGCTACGGACTGAACATTCTCCATCAATCATCGTTAGAATTCAAAAGGAAGAAACGTTAATCGACCTTCGTTGTGTAACAAGGGAAGAAGAAAACATTCTTCTTGAAGCATTAGTTTCCACTTAAACTTGGATGGACTGAAAATCTGAAATAAGATTTTCAGTCCATTTTTTATCCTTCATTACATATCATGATGTTGATTGTTTTTTTGACGAGTGTGGTTGCGATTCTTTACTTTTTTAGAACCACTCAATGGCTCCGGTTGCCCTGAATTTTGTCCCTTTGGAGAATTTCTTCTCATATCTTTTCCATCATTTTTATTCATACATTTAATCCCTCCTAGTCATAGAATGCAGTCTTTCCGGCTCATTTATTCCGAATATTTTCCGATTAGAATGCACATTTTAACGAAAGAAACACATATTTCTTTTAAAAACTATTGTAGAAGAGCGAATAGATGAAAGGAGTTTACAACATTGCCATATCATAAGAACAAACAGCAAGCGTTTCAAGCAGCTCAACAAGGAGTTAATGAAGCTCAAGAACTATATCATGAAATCGTAAGAGACAGCGCAAATTACGGACATCAACTCAAGCATTTACAGCAAGAGGTGAATGAAGCACTCCAACAAATTGAGAATGCATTAGAGGTTGCATCAGAACATCAAAAATCACAATTAGAGCAATTTCGACAAGATGTAAGTGCAATAGCAAGTGAGGTGAATCAAACAGAATTTTAAAAGAAAAAAGTGAATTCTAAAAGGACTTCGAGTTCTGAAGTCCTTTTATTTAACAATTGATTATTGGTTCTTTTTACGTTTCTTATTATTTTGTTTCTGAGCTGCTGTTAATGGTTCATTGGCTAACTCTTCATTGTAGCCAGCACCTTTTCCTTGGTTGTTCGCGGCATTCATTCCCTCGATGATATGATTTGCTTTTCTCTTCGCCATATTACTCACCTCCATTTTTACTTTCTCCTTCTGTCACAAAGTCATGCAATTATCTTTCAATCAGCCAATACCCTCATGAAACTATTCATTATTTTATAATAATAAAGAATGTACTATCTATTTGAAAAATGGCGAATAAAAGATGCATTATAACGCTATTTACGGTGAAAAGCTGAATTAAAATAAGAAAATCTTATCAAAAACGATAACTTTCTTGTTATTTACTTATGTAGAAGACTGTATTAATATAGGATTGTAGAAAAGTTCGGATGGTAGTAAATATTCAAACTTTTCAAGCGGTATATGATGAAGAGGGGGAATTCATATGTCAAAAAACGACGTTTATAGCGCTCGCAAAGCATTTGAGCTTAATGGAAAGCGTTATAATTACTACAATTTAGGCGCACTTGAAGAAGCTGGTATTGGTAACGTTACGAAACTACCATATTCGATTAAAGTTTTACTAGAATCAGTACTTCGTCAATATGATGGCCGCGTTATAACAAAAGAGCATGTTGAAAATTTAGCAAAATGGGGCACAGATGAAGTAAAAGAGGTCGACGTACCATTCAAGCCATCTCGTGTCATTCTTCAAGACTTTACTGGAGTTCCTGCAGTCGTTGACCTTGCATCACTCCGTAAAGCTATGGCTGACCTTGGTGGAGATCCGGATAAAATTAATCCTGAAAAACCTGTTGATTTAGTCATTGACCACTCCGTACAGGTTGATAAGTATGGAACAACTAATGCCCTACAAGCAAATATGGATTTAGAATTTGAACGCAATGCTGAGCGTTATCAATTTTTAAGTTGGGCACAGAAAGCGTTTGATAACTACCGTGCAGTACCACCTGCAACAGGTATTGTTCACCAAGTTAACTTAGAATTTTTAGCAAATGTAGTTCATGCAGTCGAAGGTGAAAATGGCGAATTCGAAACATTCCCAGATTCATTAGTAGGTACTGACTCACATACTACGATGATCAACGGAATTGGTGTTCTTGGATGGGGCGTAGGTGGTATCGAAGCTGAAGCTGGAATGCTCGGACAACCTTCATACTTCCCAGTTCCTGAAGTAGTCGGAGTTAAGTTAACAGGTGATCTTCCAAACGGTGCAACAGCAACAGACTTAGCATTAAAAGTAACTCAAGTACTACGTCAACATGGTGTTGTAGGAAAGTTTGTAGAATTCTTCGGTCCTGGCGTTGTATCACTGCCTTTAGCTGACCGTGCAACAATCGCCAATATGGCTCCAGAATATGGTGCAACATGTGGTTTCTTCCCAGTTGATGCAGAGTCCCTTGACTATATGCGCTTAACTGGACGTTCTGAAGAGCAAATTCAAATTGTTGAAGCATACTGCAAAGCAACCGGATTATTCTTTGATCCAAGCTTAGAGCCTGTATATACTGATGTAATTGAAATTAACCTAGCTGATATTGAAGCGAATCTTTCTGGTCCTAAGCGTCCACAAGATTTAATACCACTTTCACAAATGAAAGTAGAATTTAATAAAGCTTTAACGGCCCCTCAAGGGAACCAAGGTTTTGGTTTAGAAGCATCTGAGCTAGAAAAAGAAGTACCAGTCGAATTGGATAATGGTGAAAAGGTAACAATGAAAACAGGTGCCATTGCCATTGCTGCGATTACAAGCTGTACAAATACATCTAACCCTTACGTTCTCGTTGCGGCCGGTTTAGTAGCGAAAAAAGCAGCAGAATTAGGCTTAGAAGTACCTAAATATGTAAAAACTTCCTTAGCACCAGGTTCAAAGGTTGTTACAGGATACCTACGTGATTCTGGATTACTTCCTTACTTAGAAGAGCTTGGATATAATCTAGTTGGATATGGATGCACAACATGTATCGGTAACTCAGGTCCGTTAAAGCCTGAACTTGAAAAGGCCATAGCTGATAATGATTTATTAGTCACATCCGTTCTTTCAGGTAACCGTAACTTTGAAGGACGTATCCACCCACTTGTAAAAGGGAACTATTTAGCATCTCCACCATTAGTTGTAGCATATTCTTTAGCTGGAACCGTGGACATTGACCTTCAAAATGAATCACTTGGAAAAGATAAAGATGGAAATGATGTCTTCTTTAAAGATATTTGGCCATCAACTGCTGAAGTCAATGAAGTTGTACAGCGTACAGTTACTCCTGAGCTCTTTAAAGCAGAGTACGAAAACGTATTTAGTGATAATGAACGTTGGAACGAAATTAAAACAAGCAATGAACCATTATATTCATTTGATGACAGTTCAACTTATATTCAAAACCCACCATTCTTTGAAGGCTTAAAGCCTAATCCAGACGAAGTGAAGCCATTATCAGCATTACGCGTCGTTGGTAAGTTTGGTGATTCTGTTACAACTGACCATATTTCACCTGCTGGTGCTATCGGTAAGGATACTCCTGCTGGTAAATACCTACGTGAAAATGGTGTTGAAATTCGCAACTTTAACTCTTACGGTTCTCGTCGTGGTAATCATGAGGTCATGATGCGTGGAACATTTGCCAACATCCGTATTCGTAACCAAATCGCACCAGGTACAGAGGGTGGCGTCACCACTTACTGGCCAACTGGTGAAGTAACGTCTATTTATGATGCTTGCATGAAGTACAAAGAAGAAGGCACAGGATTAGTTGTTCTTGCGGGTAAGGATTACGGAATGGGCTCTTCTCGTGACTGGGCTGCCAAGGGTACAAACCTACTTGGCATCAAGACCGTTATTGCGGAAAGCTTCGAGCGTATTCACCGTTCAAACCTTGCGCTTATGGGTGTTCTTCCACTTCAATTTAAAGAAGGGGAAAATGCTGAAGTACTTGGTTTGACAGGGAAAGAAGTCATTGATGTTGATATTGATGAAAATGTAAAACCTCGTCAGCTTGTTAAAGTAACAGCAACTGATGTAGATGGTACAAAGAAAGTATTTGAAGCAATCGTTCGCTTCGATTCTGAAATCGAAATCGACTACTACCGTCACGGTGGAATTTTACCACTCGTTCTTCGCGAAAAACTAGTAAATTAATATTCTCTTGAAGAAGGCACTAGTACTTTATGTACTGGTGTCTTTTTATGTTTTCACAATTCCCTTACATTATTCAGCTTTTTTTTCGCCTGAAAAAGGATATACTAACCATAGATTGGAATGAAAGGGGATTTTTTATGGTCAAGAGAGTTGCAGCAAGTCTCGTTTTTCTAATTTTGCTATCAGTTGGCATAAGCCATGCTATAAATGATGAAAAGATTCAAACCAATGGAAATGCTACCGCCATCCCAGTTGCCACTAATCAGGGACCTAAAATCGGTGCAACAGCGCCTGATTTTACATTATCCACTTTAGACGGTAAGGACATTCAGCTTTCCAATTTAAAAGGAAAAAAAATCATGCTGAATTTTTGGACGACATGGTGCCCACCATGTAAAGCTGAAATGCCTGACATGCAAAAATTTTTCACTGAAGCAGGTGATGAGATAGAAATCCTCGCTGTTAATATTGATACAAGCTATGATGTCGCTGGATTTGTAGAGGACTTCAACATTACTTTTCCTGTTCTTTTGGACAAGGATGGAAAAGTAATGAAGGAGTATCGAATTTTAACGATTCCCACAACCTATTTCATTGATAAAAATGGAGTCATCCAAAATAAAATTATCGGTGCAATGACGGTTGAAAAAATGAGAGAGCTAACAAATGATCTTTAACCTTCAATAACTATTAGCATATATTGGCAATGGAGTGATTCAATCAAATAAATTTTCAAAAAGTTGTAATAATTATAATATTTATTGGAGATAATGACTGTTACAATAGTGGTAAGGAGGGTGATTTAATATGAGAAAACCAAGAAAGCGCTCTTTTTCAGAACTAGTTTCAGAAAATAAACGTCAACTTTTACAAGATCAAGAAGCTATTGAAAAAATTGAGCAAAGATTAGAAAAGAAACGCTTAGGACAAGCGCGATAAAATTTATAGAACTTGCCAATTGTAATTTTCTCCTTAAAGCTGATAATAAGCTTAGGAGGGATTATGATGAGCAAACATAAAAGGCATAAAAGAGATCCAGAACCCTATGCACCCAATCATATCGGTACACAGTCAAGAGGATTTGGTGGAAACAAGGGAAAGCAGATGCAAGATACGTCAGGAAAGCATGCCCAAGTTATCCAAACAAAAGGTGAATAGGCTAAGATAAAACTCGCCACTTGGCGAGTTTTTTTGTTGGGAGTTATTTTACAAAATCTGGTGATATATTTTCAAAGGTTGGTTGCAAACTAAATCTGTACAACAACTATTCCTAGGAGGGTTTACAATGAATCAATATAAACCAAAGCCAGACGACCGTAGTGATAATGTAGAGAAACTACAAGAAATGGTTCATAACACGATTGAAAACATGGAAGAAGCAGAGGCAACGATGGAGTTATCCAATGAAAAGGATCGAGCTCAAATTGCTGAAAAAAATGAAAGAAGACGAGAAAGCCTCCATTCCATGCGTGAAGAAATAAAAGATGAATACCACGCACAGCATAATCAAGAATAGTTTTTTAAAACTACAGTGACCTGATCTCGGATCAGGTCTATTCTTTTTGTGAAAAAGTAAAAATTTGATAAGATAAAGGGTATATAGGTTAGAAAAGAAGTGATGTTAATGATGAATCAACAAGAAGAACAGCAAAAGCATTTTACAAAACTCCTTTCCCAATGGAAGCAAGAGATGCAGGTGAAAGGATTTATTGAAAATGAACATTTACTAATGGAACAAATAAGAATGTTGAATGAAGATAAGGATAAGGAGAATCTTTCTACCCTTTTATCTTTAGCCGCTACTTCAAGAATGAAAAAAATCGATACTCAAGATTCGGTTGTTCGGGCATGGATGGAAAAAGCACATAGCTTAAATCAAAAAAATGAAGAAGCGAAACAGTTTCTCGCTCAATTTCAATGGAAAGCAAAAAAGGATGTACTAACAAGTCTGCAATTTCCTATGATTCGAGAAACAGATAATCGCCAGCAAAAAAAGAAAACAGCTGAGCAAATTATCGATTTATGCCAACTCTTTTTACAAGAGAACGAAGAGCATCTTGAAGATTTAGAAGATACAGCTAAAAATGTAAAAGAGCTTGGCGATCAAGAATTAATACATAAATATGAATCATTGGTAGACCTCCTTGATAAAGCGATTGAAGCTGTTGTAGGTGTTAGAAAAGCAGCAGAAGAATTTGAACAAACCATTTCTGGTTCCTTTTACAATACGACTTATTTTTACGATATGAAGGCTCATCTTGAAAATATCGAAAGAATCAAGGACGAATGGAAAGAACAATTTCAGGAAAAGGAATCAACTGAGCTTCATAGCCCATTATCAGAATTGGATTCCATGATTGGTTTAGATTTAGTAAAAAAGCGGGTCAAATCGCTTTATCAATTTCTTAAATATCAAAAGACTCGAAAGGAAATGGGTTTTCAAACGAAGGATGAAATGAGTTTAAATATGATCGTAACCGGTAATCCTGGAACGGGAAAGACGACCTTAGTCCGCTTGCTAGCCAACATCTATCATGAATTAGGGGTTTTGCCACGAAAGGATGTCATTGAAGTTGATCGTTCCCAATTGGTTGGAGCCTATGTTGGCCAGACTGAAGAAAATGTTAGAGCGATTGTTGAAAAAGCATTAGGTGGCATTCTTTTTATAGACGAGGCCTATAGTTTAAAAAGAGATGGTCAAACAGGAAACGATTATGGACAAACCGCAATCGATACGCTCGTCTCATTAATGACTGGAAAAGAATTCGGTGGAAGATTTGCTGTTGTTTTAGCAGGTTACCCAGAGGAAATGAGACAATTTCTAGATGCTAATCCAGGACTTCGGAGCCGTTTTCCAAGATCAAACTTGATCCATTTAGAGGATTATAGTGAAGACGAATTGATCTTAATAGCCGATAAATTTGCGAAAGAAAATGACTATGTCCTCACTCATAATGCCAAATCCCAACTTAGAAAACGCCTTGAAAAAGAACGGGTTGATGATACATTTGGTAATGCCAGAACGGTTCGTAATCTAATACTCGATGCTATTTTTCAAAAAGGCGCAAAGACAAAAGGACAACAAACGATCCTTGATTACACCCTACTAGAAAAAGAGGATTTTGATAATGATGAAGAAGAAGATTCTATCCGCTCCAATATAGCCTTAGACGATTTAATTGGTCTTGATGAAGTAAAAGAAGAAGTAAAGAGATTGATTTCTTTTGTCAAAATTCAGCAAATCAGACGAGAAAACAATCTGCCCATCCTTCCATTACAACTTCATTCTGTCTTCATGGGCAATCCTGGAACGGGGAAAACAACAGTTGCGAAGATTTTTGCCCAGGCTTTGAAGGAATGTGGAATTTTAAAACGGGGACATTTACTTGTAACAAGTAGAGCTGATTTTGTCGCTGGGTATGTAGGGCAAACAGCGATCAAAACAAAGAAGAAAATTCGTGAAGCTCTTGGTGGGGTCCTTTTCATCGATGAGGCTTATTCATTGTTAAGTCAAACAACAGGAGATTTTGGAAAAGAGGTCATCGATACGATAGTAGACGAAATGACGAAACAGAATGAGAACCTCGTCATTATTCTCGCTGGTTACCCCCATGAGATGGAACAACTTTTAGAGAGTAACCCTGGATTACGCTCCCGCTTTAAGAAATTCTTCCACTTTCATGACTATACTGGTGCCGAGCTGATTGAAATTATGGAGCATTATGGAGCGAACTATCAATATGAGCTTTCGATCGATGCAAAAAGCTATTTAAAGGACGAGTTATCCAAAATACAAGTAAATGGAAATGGACGATTTGCCACGAATTTAATGGATGAAGCCATTCAAGCACAAGCACAAAGGTTGATTGAGTCAGGAGAAATGGCAGATGTCATGCACGAAGCTACAATGATTCAACAAATAGATGTAGACAGATCATTACATAAGTTGAGAAGAGGGGATTCCTAATGGAGGTTGCAACAAAAGAAATTGAGGTACGATATGCAGAAACGGATCAAATGGGTGTAGTCTATCACTCCAATTATCTCGTTTGGATGGAGGTCGGTCGTACCACTTTGATTAAACAATTAGGCTTTAATTATGCTGAATTGGAAAAGGACGGCATTATTTCGCCTGTTCTTGATATACAAGTCTCATACAAAAAGCCATTACGTTATGGGGAAACGGCAACGATCAATACTTGGATCGAGGAATACGATGGTTTAAAAGTAATCTATGGATATGAAATTTTTACCGAGGAGGGGGAAATAGCTGTCACTGGACAATCTACCCATGTTTGTGTAAAAAAAGAAAGTTTCAGACCGATTTCCATTAAAAGAAAATACCCTGATTGGCATAATGCTTATGAAAAGGCGAAAAAGAATGAATCATGATCAGTAAATTAAAATAAGGAGGGCACTATGGCTTTTGGAATTAAACGGAAAGATCTGCGTGCCTGGAAACGTTCTATTGATCAGGGGGAGATCGCGTTTCTTACTCACTATTGGGTAGATGAGCGATTTCCAGATTGTAAAACGGTGACAAAGGTAGGCTGTAATGATTTAAAGAAATTAGAAGAATGGGGGCAAACACACGGGCTCCGCAAAGAATGGATCCATATGCGTAAAGATGGCTATTCTCACTACGATTTGCTCGGGGAGCTAGAAAGAGAAATACTCCAAAAAGAAAATAAATGGACAAATCTTTTAAATAAGCAGCTATAAGAAAAAAGTGCGAATAACATTTCGCACTTTTACCCTTCTTCTTCCTCGAAAAAATCAATTAACTCATCGAAGTTATGGATCACTTTAATTGGGGAATCTTCACATTTTAAGTCATTACCATACTTATAAAGCTCAATTTCAAAGTCTGTTTTCTCTCTGGAGTCTGAAACCTCTGTCATATATATATAATCTTGGTTAAGTAAATCAGCCTTTTTCATGATTCATCACCGACCTTACTTTTCTTTTATTGTAAAAGATTTCTGGCTCTGTGGAGAATCATTTCTATGACAGTTTATTGAATTATGCATGCATCTGATATTTTGCTTGCAGGGGCAACTGTATACGAAAAGTAGTTCCTTCGTTTAATCGACTAGAAATTTCAATATTTCCTCCACTTTCATGAATTATTTGCTTGCAAATTGATAACCCCAGCCCTGTTCCTGACATTTTTGTTGAATAATAAGGGGTAAAGAGCTTGTCAATCGATTCCTGACTTAGTCCACAACCGTTATCTTTGATGCTTAGAACAATCGAATGCTTTATTCTCTCACTCGTTAATAATAATTTTCCTTCCCCTCGACGACTAGCCTGAATGGCCTCCATAGCATTTTTAATCATGTTCACCAATACTTGCTTCAATTGATTTTCTTCCATTAACACTGAAGGGATATTGGGTTGTAAGCTTGTTTCTATCTTAATATTTCTTAAATTTGCTTCCCCTTCATAAAGAATAGCAATATCTTTTAGTAATTCATTTACATTAATCTTCTTTTGTTCATTCATTTTTGGTTTTGCTGCATTCAAAAATTGATAAAGGATCTGATTGGCTCGTTCAATTTCATTCAATGCAATGTCCGCATACTGTTCTTTTTCTATTTCTATTAAATAGGGTTTTATTAATTGAATAAAACCTTTTATCGTTGTTAGTGGGTTACGAATTTCATGTGCAATCCCTGCAGCAAGCTGGCCAACATTTGAGAGATAACTAGAATGAAGCTCTAATTCATCATACTTATTTTTTATTTTCTCGAGATCTTGAAGTTGAAGCTTTGCCATTCGTAAATTTTTTCTCATCAATTTCATTTGTTTGAAGTTTTCTTTAGCAGTAGATTCTAGTGGATGGCAAAATAAGTGAATCTTATTCGTTTCATTTTGTTTATAAATTCGGTAGGGGTACGTAGAATCTTGCTGAAAGGTTAATAGAAACACTTCTGATTGATTATCTGATCGCTCATAGATAAACTGCCGGAACGTCTCTAAATAATCAGAGTCTAAAATATCGCTCATATTCAAAGGAGGGTGCTGTATGTTCTTTGCTGTCGCCATGACATTCAATTTTTCATCGATACAGAAATAGGGAAAAGGTAAGTTTACATATTGATTACATTCCATTTTTCATCCATCCTTCATCAATTTAACTCTCTTTTCATTTCATTCATATTTATTGTTACAAAGCGACAATAAGGAACGAAAGAAAGTTTGTTTTTATATGTCTATGGCGAAAAACATCAAGATATGTATGTATTTGCATAAAAAGTGAAAATTGAAGCTAAAATTGAAGCTTTTTGCCTATTGTTAAGACTTTCTTACCATCAGTATACAAAATTTGTTGAAAATTATCAATAAAGAACGATAAATTCTTTTGTAAGAACATAGAGTATCTTAACTCAGAAATGACAGCATAGAAAAAAGACCAGTAAAACTGGTCCTTCTTTATAGCCATTTAACCTTCGGCTCTGTTTTATTTTTAATACGTGAAATGTTTGCCCGGTGTCGATAGATGACAAAGAAGGCAAGAAGGGCAACTACAATGATTAGTGCACGATCACCGTCGATAAAGGCATATATTAAGGCAGCCACAGCGGCAACGATCGATGATAACGAAACATATTTCGTTATGTATAAACAAAGGATAAACACGATTACAATAACGACAAACATGAGAGGTGCATAAGCTAAAAGCACACCACCAGAAGTTGCTACTGCTTTTCCCCCTTTAAACCCTGCAAAGATTGGGAATATATGCCCGATAACCGCTGCAACACCTGCAATTAATGGGTGTAGATCAGATTGAAATAGTTCGGGAAGGGCTGTCGCAAGCGTTCCCTTTAATATATCTGCAACAGTTACAATGATTCCTGCTTTAACCCCAAGTACACGAAAGGTATTGGTCGCTCCTAAGTTTCCGCTGCCATGTTTCCTTATATCAATCCCTTTCGTTTTTCCGGCAATCAGTCCAGAAGGGATAGAACCGAGTAGATAAGATAAAATGATAATTGCAATAATGACCATATAATGTTCTCCTTCATAAAAAGCTAAATTGTTTAGTATTCTTTAAGACCTACTACTAATGTTTAATAATTGTACCACGTGTGGAAGCCATTTCACAATGCTTGAAAAAATAGTTTGGATAGACAAAAGTTTGCAAGAATTCGTACATTTTCATTTTTAAACGACAGAATTCGTCATGGAATTTGAAATTTTCTCCTTATATGAGGTTTTCCTTTTCAAGAGAGATTGAATTCGTTACGATGGACTTAAGGGGAGGAATATCATTCATGGTACGTGTTGAATATCATCAAAAGAAAATGATCTCAAAAGGGTGGATCATTGGAGGACTATTGATCGCAGTATGTATGATCATCTCTAGTATTCTATTACTTTTATACCCTTTTGCCTCAAAAGAAAAAATCGATTATTTCAGCGGGGAAAATCCCATTATTTTTGAAGGGTCTCAAAAAGGGAATGCGATAGTAGACGGAGAGAGCGTCTACGTGCCTTTATCATTTATTCAAGAGAACGTCGATGACAGTGTTAGCTATGACGAAAAATCTGATTCTATTATCATAACAACGACAGATAAGGTTATCCAAATGCCTTCAGAGTCATTGACCTATTATGTAAATGAAGAACCTGTAGAGCTCCACTTTTCAGCGCTCAAAGATGAAGCAGGTGAACTTTATCTCGCATTAGAACCAGTTGTCAGTTTTTTCCCAATGGAGTATTCTATTTTACCAAACTCATATGGGGTCTTAATCCAACAGAACGGTGAAGAAATTACTAATGCCACGATTACTGAAAAAGAAGTTCATGAGGAAAAACTTCGATTAAGAACAGAACCATCTCTTCAATCTTCTTATACTTCTGAAACAACTTTGGAAGAAGAAGTATTCATCGAAGAGGAGAAAGATGATTTTTATTATGTGCGTAAAAAAGACGGAGTTGCAGGTTATATCGAAAAGAAGCTTGTTACACCTGGAGAAAAGGAGATTATTACCATTATAAGAGAGCAAAAAGAAGCCTCGTTACCGAAAATGGACGGTCCGATTCAACTAACTTGGGAAGCTGTTTATACAAAAACACCGCATCCAAGCAGTCTTCCACAAATGCCTGGTGTTAACGTTGTATCTCCTACATGGTTTGAATTAGAAAATGGTGAGGGCGAAATTACAAATCTCGGATCATTGCCTTATGTTACTTGGGCGAAGGACAAAGGATACCAAGTTTGGGGACTCTTTTCCAATGCCTTTGATCCTGAATTAACATACCAAGCTTTCAAAGACTTTGACACACGTCAAAAAATGATTCGAACGTTGCTCCATTATAGTCAAATCTATCAGTTAGATGGCATTAATTTAGATATTGAAAATGTGAAACCAGAACATGGTCCACTTGTAACTCAATTTGTTCGAGAAGCAACTCCTTATTTCCATGAAGCTGGACTCATTGTATCGATGGACATTACTTTTATTGCAGGTGGAAATTGGTCGGCCTTTTATGAGCGGGAAAAGCTTGCAAATATCGTCGATTATTTAGCCGTCATGGCCTATGATGAACATTGGGGTTCGTCACCAATTGCCGGAAGCGTCGCAAGCCTTCCTTGGGTCGAGGAGAATCTACAAAAGCTCCTTGAGTTGATCCCAAATGAAAAGCTAATCCTTGGTGTACCACTTTATGCACGCTTGTGGCAAGTCCAAGACTCAGGAGAGGTTTCTTCTTCGGCGTTATCTATGGATAAAGTGCAGGAATGGTTGGATCAACATCAATTAACACCAACCTATGATGAAGCAAGCGGACAAAACTATGCAGAAGTTTATGTTGCCGAGGAGAAAAGCACATATAAAATTTGGCTTGAAGATGATCTCTCACTAAGAAAGCGAGTAAATTTGGCATCTAAATATGAACTTGCTGGAATTGCTAGCTGGTCTAGATCGTTTGCCAATGAAACTGCATGGCTAGCTTTAGATATGAAAAATGAACAAGTAACCCAAAAATAAAATCGCTCTCCCGAGATGATGTACATGATTTTTTTACATTGAAAGCGTACAATGAAGGAAATACTACCTTTTACATGTAAATTTGATCACTTTTATTGGAGGAGATACAAAATGACGATTGAAAATCCGAGTCGTGAGGAAATTGGAAAAATCTTAAAAAGAGTAAAGCGAATTGCCGTAGTTGGTCTAAGTGGCAACCCTGAAAGAACATCCTACATGGTTTCCAAAGCGATGCAAGATGCAGGATATGAGATCATTCCGGTTAATCCAACAGTAGACGAAGTTTTTGGAGTTAAGGCGGTAAAGTCATTAAAAGAAATAGAGGGCCATGTTGATGTTGTAAATGTCTTTCGACGCTCTGAACATTTACTGGATGTAGCCAAAGAATTTGCTGAAATTGATGCTGAAATTTTTTGGGCACAGCTTGGAGTGGTCAACGAAGAAGCTTATCAATTTTTAAAGGAAAAAGGCTATACAGTGATCATGGATCGCTGCATAAAAGTGGAGCATGCGTTAACAAAATAATGATTCTTAATAAAACTGTCGAGTATTTCTTGACAGTTTTTTCTATCGATTCTAAAATGATTCTTTATTCCTATTTATCGTTGCGAACTTCTTTTCCAAGAACTCCTCTAAACAGATAGATAATAAAATATCTCTTAACTAAACTGAAGCAAATTAACGATGACCTATTTGCTAAATCGTTATATTTATATACAATAGTGCATAGACGTTTCTTTTTGAGTAAGGATCATAATTGTGTTCAAAAGCAAGATAACCCTTCACGATTCTTAAACTTTTGTTCAATTTCTCCATAAATTTCTACAAAACTTTAAGAAAAAACTCAATTGATATGATAAGATTAACTTCAGGAACACTCGTTCTAAGAGTGAAAAAGCCTAATTTCGCGAATAGAAACCTATCCGTTATTAATGCATGATGTAGTTGATTTTCGCTTATGAAACGTTCATTTATAAATAATATTATTTGATAGCAGCAATTGAAAGGGGTATGTAAGTGGCAAGAAATCAGCAAAGCTTCGAATATAATGATGATGCCATTCAAGTATTAGAAGGTCTCGAAGCGGTTCGTAAACGCCCCGGTATGTACATTGGTAGTACTGATTCGAGAGGTCTTCATCATTTAGTATATGAAATTGTCGATAACTCGGTAGATGAGGCACTTGCAGGTTATGGTGACCATATCATCGTAAAGATACATAAAGACAATTCGATTAGTGTTCAAGATAAAGGTCGGGGAATGCCAACAGGAATGCATAAAATGGGAAAACCTACACCAGAAGTCATCTTAACCGTTCTTCATGCAGGAGGTAAATTCGGACAAGGTGGATATAAAACTAGTGGTGGACTGCATGGTGTCGGAGCATCCGTTGTTAACGCGCTTTCAGAATGGCTTGTTGTCAAGATTAAGAGAGATGGCTTTGTTTATGAACAGCGTTTCGAAAATGGTGGTGTCCCTGTTACAACACTTGAAAAAATTGGGAAAACGAACCAATCAGGAACAACCATTCATTTCAAACCAGATAGAACGATCTTCTCCACAACAACTTATAATTATGAGACTTTATGCGAACGTCTCCGTGAATCTGCCTTTCTATTAAAAGGAATGAAGATTGAAATCATAGATGAGCGCAACGATGCGAAAGAAGAATTCCATTATGAAAATGGAATCGAAGCATTTGTGCAATATTTAAATGAGGAAAAGGATGTTCTCCACCCAGTGGTGAGCTTTGAAGGAGTAAACTCTGCGATTGAAGTCGATTTTGCTTTTCAATTTAATGATGGATACTCTGAAAACGTTCTATCGTTTGTAAACAATGTACGGACAAAGGACGGCGGTACTCATGAGGCTGGAGCGAAAACAGCTTTAACACGTGCATTTAATGAGTATGCCAGAAAAGTAAGCTTACTTAAGGATAAGGATAAAAACCTTGAAGGCTCTGATATTCGTGAAGGTTTCGCTGCGATCATTTCTGTTCGTGTACCTGAAGAGTTATTGCAGTTTGAAGGGCAAACGAAAGGGAAACTGGGCACAAGTGAGGCAAGATCTGCTGTCGACGCAGTCGTCTCAGAGCATTTATCTTACTTTTTTGAGGAAAATCCTGATATTAGCTCCCTTTTAATAAAAAAGGCAATCAAAGCTTATCAAGCACGTGAAGCAGCACGTAAAGCAAGAGAGGAAGCTCGTAGTGGGAAGAAGCGAAAAAAAGGCGAAGCTGTTCTTTCAGGTAAATTAACTCCCGCTCAATCACGGAATCCACAACGTAACGAACTCTATTTAGTAGAGGGTGACTCTGCAGGTGGTAGCGCAAAGCAAGGGCGTGATCGGAAATTCCAAGCCGTACTTCCTTTACGTGGTAAGGTGATTAATACAGAGAAAGCAAAGCTTGCTGATATTTTCAAGAATGAAGAAATCAACACGATCATCCACGCAATCGGTGCTGGCGTTGGTGCTGACTTTAATGTTGAAGATTGTAACTATGACAAAGTCGTCATTATGACCGATGCAGATACAGATGGAGCCCATATCCAAGTCCTTCTCCTTACTTTCTTTTACCGATACATGAAGCCACTTCTAGAAGCTGGAAAAGTCTTTATAGCACTTCCACCTTTATATAAAGTGAGTAAGGGTACTGGTAAGAAAGAAGTGATCGAATATGCTTGGAGCGATGATGAGCTTGATGGGGCAATCAAAAAAATTGGTAAAGGCTATATGATCCAACGTTATAAAGGACTTGGTGAAATGAATGCCGACCAACTTTGGGAAACGACAATGAATCCAGAAACACGAACATTGATTCGCGTACGAATTGATGATGCAGCTAGAGCGGAAAGACGTGTGACCACATTGATGGGAGATAAGGTTGAACCTCGTCGCAAATGGATTGAATCGAATGTTGCATTTGGTCTTGAAGAAGACAGTAGCATTCTTGAAAATGAAAATATATTAGTGGAAGAGGAGGTTACTGAATCATGAGTAGCGCAGAGAAATTTCGTGACCTCCCGTTAGAAGATGTGCTTGGAGACCGTTTTGGTCGTTACAGTAAATACATTATTCAAGATCGCGCATTACCAGATGCAAGAGATGGCTTAAAACCCGTTCAGCGCAGAATTCTATATGCGATGCATGTAGAAGGCAATACGAGTGAGAAAGGCTTTCGTAAATCAGCAAAAACGGTCGGAAACGTTATTGGTAACTACCATCCCCATGGAGATAGTTCAGTTTATGAAGCGATGGTAAGGATGAGCCAAGATTGGAAGGTTCGCAATCTTCTAGTTGAGATGCACGGAAATAACGGAAGTATTGATGGAGATCCACCTGCTGCGATGCGTTATACAGAAGCAAGACTATCCGCAATCGCTGCTGAGCTTCTAAGAGACATTGAAAAAAATACCGTTGATCTCGTTCCAAACTTTGATGATACAGCAAGTGAACCAACCGTTTTACCCGCGATGTATCCAAACCTACTGGTTAATGGATCAACAGGAATTTCCGCTGGTTATGCGACTGATATTCCTCCCCATCATTTAGGAGAAATTATTGATGGCGTCATTATGCGTATGGACAATCCACAAACAACGGTCGATGATTTAATGACCGTTATTAAAGGTCCTGATTTCCCAACTGGGGGCATCATTCAAGGGGTAGAAGGAATTAAGAAAGCGTACGAAACTGGAAAAGGTAAGTTTATTGTACGAGGTAAGACAGAGATTGAAACAACTCGTGGCGGCAAACAACAAATCGTTGTGACAGAAATTCCTTATGAAATTAACAAAGCCAACCTCGTTAAGAAAATCGATGAATTTCGCTTAGATCGCAAAGTCGAAGGCATTTCTGAAGTGCGTGATGAAACCGATCGTACCGGTCTCCGTGTAGTGATCGAATTAAAAAAGGATGCAGATGCGAACGGCGTTCTAAATTATTTATATAAAAATAGCGACCTCCAAATTACGTATAGCTTTAATATGGTCGCTATTCATAATAGAAGACCGAAATTGATGGGTTTACTAAACCTCCTTGATGCCTATATCGAGCATCAAAAGGAAGTCGTTACACGCAGAACACAATATGATTTGCAAAAAGCGAAGGATCGTCAGCATATTGTTGAAGGCTTAATGAAGGCTCTCTCTATCCTTGACGAAGTCATTGCCACGATTCGTGCATCTAAGGATAAACGAAATGCGAAAGATAATTTAATTGCAAAGTTTCAATTCTCTGAAGCTCAAGCAGAAGCGATTGTTTCCTTACAACTTTACCGTTTAACGAATACAGATATTACAGCCTTACAAGCTGAAGCGGAGGAACTAGCAAAGAAAGTGGAAGAATTATCATCCATCCTAGCAAGTGAACGAAAGCTTTTATCTGTTATCAAAAAAGAGCTTAAAGATGTGAAGAAACGATTCGCAGATGAAAGACGTACGAAAATTGAAGCCGAAATTGAGGAAATTAAAATCAATCTTGAAGTCCTCATTGCTAGTGAAGATGTGATCGTCACTGTCACAAAAGAAGGATATGTAAAACGGACAAGTCCACGTTCCTTTGCCGCTTCCAACGGGCAGGATTTTGGCATGAAGGACTCGGATCGCCTTCTTGCTCAATTGGAAATGAATACGACAGATGTACTTCTTCTCTTCACGAATAAAGGCAATTACTTATATTGTCCAGTACATGAGCTACCAGATATTCGTTGGAAGGATCTTGGGCAACATGTGGCCAATATCGTCCCAATAGATCGTGATGAATCGATTATTAAAGTGATACCTGTAACGGATTTTGAAAAAGAATCTAATCTCTTATTCTTCACGAAAAATGGAATGATTAAGAAAACAGAGTTGAAGCAATATAAAGCACAACGGTACTCGAAACCACTTGTCGCCATTAATGTAAAAAATGGGGATGAACTCATTGATGTACATGAAACAGACGGAAAAGCGGAACTCTTCTTAACCACTTATTTAGGATACGGACTGAGATTTTCCGAAGAAGAAGTTCCATTGGTCGGTGCTCGCGCAGCTGGCGTTAAAGGGATGAACCTGAAGGATGGAGATGTCGTCACAAGTGGAAATATTATTTCTAATTTAAATGAAGAGAGCATTGTCATTGTGACACAGCGTGGCTCTATCAAAAAAATGAAGCTAACCGAATTTGATTTAACTTCAAGGGCAAAGCGTGGCGTCGTCATGATTAGAGAACTTAAATCAAATCCACATCGTGTCATTGGTGCTGTCCTTGTCCGAGAAGACGATGAAATTACCGTTCAATCCGAAAAAGGGCAACTCGAAAGCACGAAAGCATCCGAACTGCGTTACAATGATCGATATACCAATGGTTCATTCATCATTGATGAAACCGAGAGTGGTAAAGTACAAAGCATTTGGAAAACGACTACCGAATAAACAAATAATGAAAATTGATTTATTCCCCTTGCTAATGATTAGCAAGGGGTTATTTTTTGTCTAATTTTCCATTTCATTCTAAATAATTATTGCATTCTAAAAAATTAGAACATATAATATAATCAAATTAACAATTAGAATGGATGATGGGAAAATGGAAATTACGTTAGAACAACAAAAATTAATATCTAGTCCACTGAGAGCAAAGATTATCTATTTATTAAACGAGAATGCAATGACAGCCAAGCAAGTAGCGGATGAACTTGGAAAATCAAATGGAAGTATTCATTATCATATCCAACAGCTATATAACGGAGGAATTCTGGAGTTAGCTGATACGAAGAACAATAAGGGAATTATCGAAAAGTATTATCGTTCAAAAGCGATTGAATTTAAACTAAAAGATGAATTTACTCCTGAAAAAACGAACTATTTTATGAAAAGAGGAACATCACTATCTTTATCTGACAGTGAGTTAGAAGAATTTACGAAGGATTTTGATCTATTGTTAAAAAAATACGTAGAAATATCCATTAAAGGGCCACAAGAGCGTAAACCTTATGAGATCAATTGTGAATTTATTAAGCTACCAGAAGAAGAGGAGGAGAGTTGACGTGCCAAATTTGGTCAAAAGAAATATTATCCTATTTTTAACTGGAAAGCTTACGGCCGTACTTGGTTCATCCATTTATGGGTTCGCTATAGGTCTCTATATTTTAGCAGAGACAGGATCCAGTCTGAATTTTTCCATTACACTACTTGTAAGTATATTACCTAGAATCTTACTTGCTCCGATCGCCGGAACATTAAGTGATCGCTTAGATAGAAAGAAGATCATTATTATTTCAGATTTTGCCTGTGCGGTTTGGCTTCTTTTCATCTTTATTATTTTCACTTCTTTTACACAACAAATCTGGCTCTTATTTTTAGCAACCTTCATCTTAAGTTCCCTCAACACGTTCTATTCGACTGCAGTGACATCAGCGATTCATAATATGGTTGGCCCCGAATATATTCAAAAAGCGATGTCTTTAAACCAAGTAGCTGTATCTATTTCAACGATATTAGGGCCTGTGCTTGGAGGTATACTATTTGGTTTCATGTCGATATCAACCTTCATGATCATCAATATTATCGCTTTTACATTTTCAGGAATGGCTAGTATTTTCATAAACTACCGCTTATTTGCAGAAAAGAATGTGGAAGCAAAAGTAGATACATTCTTTTCTGAATTAAAAATAGGATTTACTTATGTCAAGCAACAATCTTTTATTAAAAACCTACTTTTTATTGCCGTATTTCTTAACTTTTGGTTTGCGGTATTCCCAGTTGCCCTGCCATATTTAGTGTTAACAGTAAGAGGAATGGAATCCTATCAATTAGGGATTATAGAAGGTGCTTTTTCCATCGGGATGCTCATCATATCTATTGCTCTAGCACAAATGAAAGAAATCAGAAATAAAAAACGAAGTATCTTCGGGGGTCTAGTAGGGTTGTCTTGTATGTTAATTCTTCTAGGTGTTCCAAGTGTACCAGGGCTAAGCGAACTTTCTAATATGTTCTTTTTTCCTTTCCTGATCATACTTGTCTTGTTTCTTGCATCGTTTATTATGCTCATTAATATGCCCGTCATGGTTCTTTTACAAAAAAGTACTCCCGATCACTACCGCGGCCGTGTAATGTCGTTAGTTGAAACGGGAGCAAGTTGTATGGCACCGTTAGGATATATTGTTTTTGGATATCTACTAGAATTCGTACCAGTATGGCTCTTAGTTCTAATTTGTGGTGCTAGTATATTCGTAATAGTGTTGTACTCATTAAGAAATAAACTGTTTACTCAACAATTAAACAGTCCGATAAATGACAAGATTGTTGCTGCAGAAGGATAAAAATTTGTATGATAGAAATTTTTTTAGGATAACTTAAAAATATACTTTGATAATTATGCAGATATATGATTTGATATGATTATGTACTTTTTACAACTAGGGGGAACATATGGTAATCGTAAATTTTTTAAATGATTTAATGTGGAGTTATATTTTAATTGTCGTATTGATAGGAGCAGGACTATTTTTTAGTATAAAAACAGGTTTTGTTCAATTATCCTTTTTTAAAGAAATGTTTAGAATACTTGGAGACAAGGCGACAGTATCTACGAATGGAAAAAGAGGATTATCTTCTTTCCAAGCTTTCTGTATCAGTGCCGCTTCTAGGGTAGGAACAGGAAACATTGCAGGGGTTGCCACTGCAATTGCAACAGGTGGTCCTGGTGCCGTATTTTGGATGTGGCTCATTGCCTTTTTAGGAGCCGGTTCCAGTTTTGTCGAAAGCACATTAGCACAAATCTATAAAGTAAAAGACAGAGACGGATACCGTGGTGGACCAGCCTACTACATGGAAAAAGGTCTAAATAATCGCTTTATGGGGATTATTTTTGCGATTATTATCACCTTCTGCTTTGGACTTATCTTTAATTCTGTGCAATCGAACACGATTTCTCTTGCTTTTACGGAAGCATTTGGCGTTAGTCGTACGGTTATGGGAATTATATTAGCCATCTTAACAGCTATTGTCATCTTTGGTGGTGTTAAAAGAATTGCTCGCTTTTCACAAATCGTTGTTCCTATCATGGCTCTAATTTACCTGGTAATCGCTCTATTTGTTGTTATTACGAATATAACAGAGGTACCGACAGTATTTAGTTTAATTATCAAGAACGCATTTGGAATTGAAGAGATGGTTGGCGGTGGAATAGGAGCTGCGATCATGATGGGAATTAAACGTGGCTTATTTTCAAACGAAGCAGGAATGGGTAGCGCACCGAATGCAGCTGCAACCGCAAGTGTTTCCCATCCTGTCAAGCAAGGGTTAATCCAAACCCTCGGCGTATTTGTTGATACAATCCTAATTTGTTCTGCTACTGCGTTCATGATACTTTTATCTGATAATTTCATGTCAGGCCAAACGGGTATTCAATTGACACAAACGGCACTAAGTGAGCATTTAGGAGCCTGGGCAACGATTTTCGTTGCCATTGCGATTTTCCTTTTTGCTTTCAGTTCTGTTATTGGAAATTATTATTATGGAGAAACGAATATTGAGTTTATTAAAGAGAATAAATCTGCGGTATTTATTTATCGTTTAGCAGTTATTGCGATGGTATTTTACGGTTCGATCGTTGATCTCGATGTTGTATGGAGTCTGGCAGACTTATTTATGGGTGTCATGGCTCTCATCAATATCCTTGCCATTGTGCTTCTTGGTCATATCGCTTTTAAAGCGCTCAAAGACTATAGAGGTCAACGGAGTCAGGGGAAAGACCCTGTCTTCTATAAAGATTCAATTCCTGATATAACAGGGATTGAGTCTTGGGAAGAAAGAAAAAAATTAAAAGAATAACATTTTGTGTGGTCCCTATCTAATGATAGGGATTTTTTTTAGGATTTTTTGCATCTTTTTTCCAAAAATGGACATTCTATTCATGAATTCATTAGAGGAGTGACTTTAGATGAAAAAAGAGATTCTAGTTGTAATTTTCGCGTTATTTTTCATGTCTATTACAGCCATAACAGGTGCTTATGCCATAGATGAGAGTGAAAAGATGAAGGTTATAGTAGAAGAGCATGAAGATTTAACTGGAGACGGTAAAGAAGAAAATATTATTGTTAAAGGTGAACCAATGGATGATCAAAATTCTCTCTTTAAAAAAATGACCATTGAGGTAGTCGACAATCAAGGCGGAAAACACCAAATTGAATTAGAAGAAGGGGTTAGCCCGCATCTCACATTTCAAGATCTCAATCAAGATGGGGTAAAGGATATGCTTGTTTCTGTGAGCAATAGCGGAAGTGGAGAGGTAACCAATCATTATCTATACGCTTTAAAGGACGATACAGTTACTGATTTAACCGTGCCTGATCCACTGGTTATTCAAAGTCAATTCTTGGATGGGTACAAAGCAAAAATTAACATTGATAATAATCATAAATCCCATAAATTTAATCTAAAAAACCGCGCTGAAGATTATGAAAATTCAGGGCTGTATTATAATGGTATTTTAAATGAACCAATGGAATTAATGGTTCATTCGTATGATAAATTAGAGCCAGTTAAGCTTAAAGGTAGCAAATTAGGATTAAAAGGGAGGCAGACGATAAGCGGTGTTCATCAAGGAGATGTAATTGGAAATGTAGAGTCAACTTGGGAATATAAAAATGGGGGGTGGGCACTCGTTTCCACGAAAGTGATTGAAGCTCCATATGAAAAAAGCAAGCAATAATTAATAATAAGGATAATTTAGACATTCATAGTAGGCACATGTCACCCTTGCTAATTTTTAACATATATTAAAGTAAACAATACTTCAACATTTGGGGGACACCTTCCATGAGTAAGTTTAATCCTTCTAAATTAAAAGTAACATTTTTACCGCCTGCTACTCCTTTTAAGCCTGTAGATGAAAGAAAATATACAATGACTCATTCGGAAGAAACAGGAGAAACATTTTTAACAGTTGGATATTGTTATGATGAAAGCTGTATCAATCCAAATATACATGATGAAGTGGTTGCAGAATGGGTACCACGAATGGGACAATACGTATTAAACGGTAAAGTACATGTAAGTAACGGAGAATATGATGAGCAAAATTCAAAAATTCGATTCATGATCTTCCAGCAAGAGATCGCGTTTGCGTTAACATCCATCGTATATGGTGACAGGGCCTTATATCAGTATTATCCTTGGCTCTTAGATTCGCCCATTTATATACAATTTGAATGTGTCTATCCACTTTATCATCAACTTCTATACTTCGGAACACCACGACAATATCTAACTGTAGCATTACAAGAATCTGTCTCTTAACACAGGATAAATGACCTGTGTTTTTTGTTTTGCTCATGGTAATTCGAGGGGAGAGGCGAAGAGAAAATGCCTTGAACGCTAACTTAATTCATTTTTTAGATGGAGGAGGCTGTATATATATCCGTTCACCAGTTAATATGAAATAAAATACTCTTTTATTTACTATAACAACATTATGTAAACTTGTATGCTTAGTAAAGCAGCCGGAGAGAGCTGCCACTAATCATATCAAAAGCTTATAAAATTCTTTACCGCGTACGCAAAGCCATTTTCATCGTTCGTCTTTGTAATTATGTCCGCATGTTGTCTAATTTCAGCAGGAGCATTCTCCATTGCAACAGAAGTGGTGGCTACTTTAAATTGTTCAACATCATTTCCGCCATCACCAAAAGCAAAAATTTCTTCAAAATGGACATTTACTAATTTTTGATATCGCATCAAAGCAGCACCTTTATTGGCTTCCAAGGAAGTAAGCTCTACATTATTCGGATGAGAAGAAGCGATCGTTAATGGTAATTTGCCTTGTAGTGCTTCTTTAACAGCAGCAATTTTCTCCAATTGATCCTGACGAGACACAGCCATAACTTTATAAATGACAAGGTTTTCTCTAGTGAGCATTTGCTCATAATCATAATCAGCAAAAATAGGTTCAATTTCTTTATCGCTTTTGCCTTGGAGGAACGGGTTTCTACAAGGAAATCCACCTTGATTTGTATAAACCATTATCCACAAACCAAATTTCTTTAATACTGCAAATAACTCTTTATATAAAGATAGAGGAATAGAAGCTTCAAATAAGACATCTTTATTTTCTGAATAAATAACGGTGCCATTAATCGTAAAAATGGGTATTTGCAAAGAGTTTAATTCGTCAAATTGAATAACATCATCATAGGCACGACCTGTATTAATGATGACAGAATGACCTTGAGCCTTTAATTCCTTTAAAACATGTAGATTTTCAGTAGAGATTTCGCGTTTAGAATTCAATAAGGTTCCATCTAAATCAATCGAGAAGCATTTCATCTTGTAATTCCTTTCTATATAACATATTAAATACTATAACAGAAAAAGAATCGTTAAAAAACTGATTAGAATAACTGAATTTTAATTTCGTCTCACTATTTTAAGTATACTTTGGAAATGAGACGTAGATAGTCCCTTTGTATTCAGCTTCCGATAATAAATATTATGTTAACTAAAAAATAAAACTATCAAGGAAACTATATTAAATGCTCCCCTGAATGATGTACAAAGACAAAATTTTATGTACAAAAAAGACAAAAAAGAATGTACAACCCCTTTTCCCTCCATTTGAGACAAAAAAGTTTGTACAAAAAGACAAGAAACTATGTACAAATACTTATCGTTAACGACTGCTAAAAACGTAGTCAAACTTTATTAACTCCTGATCACCTTATAATTTTGTAATTAAACATTTGAAGTAATCTTATATGCTACGACATAAACAAAAATGAATATGATAATCACAAATTAATATACATTTGAAATAAATACTTCTTTAGCTGAAAAAGATGGACACTCCCCCTAGTATGCCAAATAAAATAAAAAATATTAAAAAAATCCAAAGAATAATATTTATTGGATTACTTATTCCCATTACTTCTTGCCATTTTGCTTTATAAGCGTTTTTATTTAATTGGTATCTCTTTAGTTGAAAAAATTGAAACATATTAATAATTATGGAAACTACCAAACAGATGAATAAAACTTGATCAGTATTCATAATTACCTCCCATTTTCCCACAGATTTCTTGCTTCAATTTCTTTGAGTTAATGATCAAAGAAGGTGTCTGTTTCGTTGGTCCATAAGGCGCTAACACATAATCCGCCTCCATATATCCTGCTATAATTCGTAGAATTCGCTCGTCTTTCTGTGAAAAAACGATACTATGAGTAGTCGAACTCACCGTACCATCTGTCACAAACAAACCCAAGACCCATGCCATTTCATGTGTCCATACCTTAAAGAAATCCTCGTTTACTTTATGTTTCCTTGGTTGCCCAGAGGATTGCTCACGATTCATCGCTATCCCATGTTTATACATAACATTACGAATCGCTCTTGCAGAGATACCTATAATAGGTTCCATTTCTTTAAACGGCATTCCGCTTTTGTACATACTTATAATTTCATTATCTGTAATACCGGGATTTGTTGGCATTCCATTCATCCTCCCTATTTATCAGGTTGTGGATTCGTGGATGTATTAAACTATCTTTATTATATCATAATCAGAACATTTGTTCTATCGATAAAAAATAGCCACCTCTAAAAGATGACTATTTTCCCTTTAACCTATAAAAGACTTCACATATTCAATACCCGTCTTCGTCTCATTTATAAAGGGTACAATCGCACACTGGTTTGAAAGTTCATGTTCCACTTTGGTGATCCAAGATTCTTCTGCAGCAGCTCTCCCTTTTAAAATAGGATCTGTCGTCTCTGTTGCATTTAAACTTTGATTAATAATCCACCAGTCCGGGCTAATATGAGCACGCTTTAAATCATCCTGTAATCTGCTGGCCTCCATCACCGGAGTAGCTTCTGCTAAAGTAACAATTAGAACGCTTGTTTCATCCGGATTACGAAGGCGTGGCAAGAGCTTTTGTACACTTTCAGGTACCTCACCAGTGGATCGGGCTAACTCTTTATGGTAGGATTGCGCAGCATCCAGAAGGAGTAGTGTGTGACCAGTAGGCGCTGTATCAATCACAACAATTTCATCTTCTGAACTTTCTACTATTTCTGCAAAGGCACGAAATACGGCGATTTCTTCTGTACAAGGTGAGTTTAAATCTTCCTCCAGATACGCTAAACCAGCCTCATCTAGACCTTCACTTGCCTTTAATAGTACTTCCCTTTTATATGATTCTACTTCTTTTTCAGGATCAATTCGACTGATGGTTAGAAGTTCATTCCCAGAATTTTCACCAAATATATGCCCAAGATGAGCAGCAGGGTCCGTTGTCGTTACATGTACCTTATGTCCTTTTTCAACAAGTCCTACAGCAATCGCAGAAGCAATAGTTGTTTTTCCTACTCCACCTTTCCCCATTGTAAAAATAACACGTTTTTCTGATACATCCTTAATCACTTCATTTAAGCTAGGTAAAGAATGCTCTCTCACTTGTTGCTGAGATGCTGTTGAAAGGAACGTGTATTGTTTTAAGAAATAACGAAGACTTTCCACCCCGGTTAATGAATAGGATACAAATGGCAAGGAATAGATAACATTCTGTTTTAAGCCTTCAGGTAGTTGTCTGATCATACTTTGCTGTTTTTCATATAAAGAAGCTGACACCTTGTCTTCTTGTACAAAGGACTTCATCAAGCCATTGATAATTAAATACTGATTTTTAATACCGATGTTCTTTAATTCAATAGAGGCCCGATTTGCTTCATTCAGTGATGATTCGTCAGGTCTTGAGACAAGTATTAAAGTCGTTTTATCTTGATCTGACAACGCCTCAACCGTTTTGCTGTACATTTCCTTTTTGTCCGCTAACCCTGAAAGTGGCCCAAGACAGGAAGCGCCATGAGTACTTTCAGCTAAAAATCCACTCCATGCTGTAGGAAGCTGTAATAACCGAAGAGTATGGCCAGTTGGTGCTGTATCAAAAATGATATGATCATACTGTTCTACTATAGTGGAATCAGCTAATAAACTAGTAAATTCATCAAATGCTGCTATCTCAACCGTACATGCTCCTGATAATTGTTCCTCCATTGTTGCGACAACTGAATCAGGAAGAAGCCCTTTATAAGGACCGATTACTTTATCCCGATAAGTTCTTGCCGCTACCTCTGGATCTAGATTACAAGCAAATAGATTTTCGACATTCGGTACCTCTATCGGAGTATTGTTTAGCTCCATTTCCAATACATCCTGTAGATTTGATGCTGGATCTGTACTGACAATCAAAACTTTCTTACCCGAGTCTGCGAGTGATATAGCTGTGGCACATGCTGTAGATGTTTTTCCGACACCACCTTTTCCTGTAAAAAACAGAAACGGCGTAAAGACGCTATTTTTTGGTTCAAAAGATTGAAACATTATTTTCACTTCTCTCTTAATAGTTCCAATTTGGAATCGACTTTTCTTTCTTTTAATTCTTCAACTCGTACACCAAACCAAGTTGCAAATTGTTCGTTTGATGGATACTCTCCAATCTTGACTACTTCGCCATTTAACATCGTAACGGGAAGTGAATCCGGACCTTTTCCGTGTAAAATTTTGTTGATTTGTTCATTCTCTACAAACTTTGCTGGTTCGCTAGCAAGATTGAATCTTTGAATATCAAACCCTTTTTTCTCTAATAGAAAGATTGCCGTAGCTACCCTTGTTAATTCAGGATTAACACTCGGACCACATACCCCAGTCGGACAACAAAGAGCGGGGTCAAAGATTTGCACGTTATTCATTTAATTGCCTCCTATAAATTCTTATAGCCAAGAGATACTCGTCCCCTTGGCGATAAGATTATTTCCCTGTTTCTGCAAATGTCTTGATTCGATCCTCGATTTCGTCTCGAACACGTTGGAAAAACGCCCATTTTTCCTCTTCTGTACCTTCTGCCTTTGCTGGGTCATCAAATCCCCAATGATCCCTTTTTACATGTGGTGGTGTCATCGGACATTTATCTGCTGCATCTCCACATAATGTCACAACAAAATCAGCATTATTTAAAATTTCAGGATCAATGATGTCTGAAGTTTGATTGGAAATATCAATGCCTACTTCATTCATCGCCTTTACTGCATTCGGATTTAAGCCGTGCGCTTCAATCCCTGCGCTTAATACATTCCACTTGTCTTCTAGGTATTTCTTCCCCCAACCTTCAGCCATTTGGCTTCTACATGAATTTCCCGTGCATAAGAAGTAGATTGTTTTTTTCGTCATGATGTTTTAGCTCCTTTAAATTTTTTAAATAATTAGTAACCAAATATATAAACCAACTAATGTAATAAATAGAGTTGGGATGGTTAAAATGATGCCCGTTTTAAAATAAGTTCCCCATGATATCTTAACCCCTTTTTGTGATAAAACATGTAACCATAAAAGAGTAGCTAATGAACCAATTGGGGTAATCTTTGGTCCTAAATCTGACCCGATTACATTGGCATAAATGAGCGCTTCTCGAATGACTCCTGTCGTATTTGTATCCGAAATTGCTAGGGCATCAATCATGACCGTGGGCATGTTGTTCATGACAGACGAAAGAATAGCGGCAATGAAGCCCATTCCAATTGTCGCAGCAAATAATCCTTGATCAGCTACTGCTTGGATCACATCAGATAAAAGGGTTGTTAAGCCAACATTTCTCAGACCATATACGACAACATACATCCCTATCGAGAAAAAGACAATGGCCCATGGAGCACCTTTTACTACAGAACGCGTTTGTACTGCCGGACTTCTTCTCGCAATTAATAAGAAGGCGATAGCAACAATTCCAGCAATAATTGAAACAGGAACTCCCGTGAACTCACTTGCAAAATAGCCAATAAGCAGAACTGCTAATACAATCCAAGATAACTTGAACATTTTTTTATCTCGAATGGCTTCAGTTGGACTTTTTAACTGAGAAAGCTCATATTTTTTTGGAATGCTTTTTCGGAAATATAGATATAACACTAAAATACTTGCTCCCAATGAAAAGAAGTTGGGAATGATCATTCTAGAAGCGAATTCTGCAAAACCAATCCCGAAAAAATCAGCTGATACGATATTAACTAAGTTACTGACAACTAATGGCAGTGATGTTGTATCAGCGATAAATCCGCTGGCGATGATAAAGGGGAAGACCATTTTCTCATTAAAATTTAGGTTCCGAACCATCGCTAATACAATCGGTGTTAAGATTAAGGCTGCACCATCATTTGCAAAAAATGCCGCTACTAATGCACCAAGAATGGAGACATAGACGAACATCAACACTCCATTTCCTTTTGCAGCTCTTGCCATATGTAGAGCAGACCACTCAAAAAATCCAATTTCATCTAAAATTAAAGAAATAATAATGATAGCAATAAAAGCTAAGGTTGCATTCCAAACAATGGATGTGACATCTAGAACGTCCTGAAAATCAACAACTCCTACAATCAAAGCAAGGATTGCTCCACCGCACGCAGACCATCCAATCGATAATCCTTTCGGTTGCCAGATGACTAAAATAAGTGTTGCTAAAAAAATCGCTGATGCTAAGAAGACTGATATCAATTTTGTTCCCCCTTTAATCGCATGAGATGCGTAACCCTTGTTGCTCTAACTGTTGCAATCTGTATTCTTGACTAGGGAGATTTTGAAGAATAGCTTGAACAAAAAGATAATAGTCACTTTCTTTAATCAAAGAATAAATGACCCACTGTCCTCTTCTCGTCTCTCTAACAATTCCAGCATCCTTTAGTTTCCTCACATGCTGACTAATGGCCGGCTGACTCATGTTAAATATTTCAACAAACTCACAGACACAGCAATCATGGGAATCTAAAATCTTCACCATCGTTAATCGAGTTTTATCGCCCAAAAGCTTTAAAAGATTGGCTGCTTTCTCCATTTCTATTATAGTCATCCCATTCCCCTCCCATAAATGAACCACAGTTTAATCTTCCCTTACACATGCAAATTTCTATATAAGCATTTGCTTATATAATAGTACGCTTATATGTTTTTTTCAACCATTTTTTAAAAGATGCTTATAAAGATTTTGTAAAGGTTTTGTAAATTTTATTGATAAAGACAACCGTAATGATATAAAATAAGTTTTCGAAATTGGGAATCGATATAGAAAAAGGAGTTTGCTATGACAGAATACAATCAGAACAAAGGTTTTAAGGGGCTACTAGAGCTCCTCCTAGTATCGACTAGACTTGGATTCACATCATTTGGAGGGCCTGTTGCCCACTTAGGCTATTTTCACAATGAATATATTCAACGAAGAAAATGGATGGACGAAAAAAGCTATGCAGATTTAGTCGCATTGTGTCAGTTCCTTCCTGGACCGGCTAGTAGCCAAGTAGGTATCGGGATCGGTGTCATGAGAGCAGGCATTTTAGGGGGCATTGTTTCTTTTATCGGTTTTACACTTCCCTCTGTTCTTGCCTTAATTATATTCGCGTTAATCCTTCAAGGGCTTAATGTCAGTGATGCTGGATGGATACATGGATTAAAAATCGTTGCCGTAGCCGTTGTTGCTCACGCCATTTTAGGGATGGCGAAAAACTTAACGCCTGACTTAAAAAGAAAAGCTCTTGCTTTATTTGCACTGGTCGGAACATTACTGTGGCAAACTGCCTTTACACAAGTAGGCGTAATACTCATTTGCGCTCTGTTCGGTTTTATCATTTTTAAAAATCATCAAGATAGCCATGATACAAACATACACTTTCCAATTTCAAAAGGATTCGCTATCGTATGTTTAACGTTGTTTTTCGGTCTACTCTTCCTTTTACCTATTTTAAGAGAAATTACCTCTTTAAATTGGATCGCCATGTTTGATAGTTTTTACCGCTCAGGCTCCTTAGTATTTGGTGGTGGTCATGTTGTACTACCATTACTTGAACGTGAATTTGTCCCAACTGGCTGGCTAAGCAAGGATGAATTTTTGGCAGGATACGGGGCTGCCCAAGCGGTACCTGGACCTCTCTTTACCTTTGCCGCCTATCTTGGAGCGGTCATAAATGGTTGGCAAGGAGGACTAGTCGCAACCGTTGCTATTTTCTTACCTGCATTCTTATTAATCCTAGGAACACTACCTTTTTGGGATTCTCTCCGTCGAAACCCGAAAGTAAAAGGAGCATTGATGGGTGTAAATGCAGCTGTTGTTGGAATATTAATTGCCGCATTTTATCAACCGATTTGGACCAGTTCTATACTAGCACCGATTGACTTTGCTTTTGCCGCCATTCTTTTTAGCATGTTGGTGTTTTGGAAATTGCCACCTTGGACTGTTGTTGTGACAGGAGCATTGGGCGGATCACTAATGACATTGCTGTAAAACGTATAAATCGCTTGGAACTGAAGTCCAAGCGATTTTTTAATTAATGAGAGGCAAGACCTCGTCCGATAAGGTTTGCAGACACTGGCTTTTCCCCGATTTCTCTAGACCAAATCGATAGTTGTCCTATATGGTGAATTTCATGAGCAATCACATGTCTTATTACTTCACCCCAAGTATGGGTCACAATCCCTCCATCTGGTAAGGTAAGTGTTAACAAACGTGAATCCATATGATCTTCCCAGCTATTCACAAACCTTTCCACTTCAAGATGAAATTCAGCATCTAAATCTCGAACTTTTTTCAAACTATTATACTTTTCGAAGTCCTCTTGAAAATCAGGTTTACCTTGTAGCAGGCGTATCCAGCTCCATTCGACATCTATGATATGGAAAAGAGTTTGCAAGATACTTCCCATGCCACCTGTTCGCGTTTCGAGAAGTTCTTCTTCACTTATTTCTTCACACCAAAGATACCAATCTTCTCTCACAGCCCAGTTATATCTAAAAAAAGTTAGCAAAAATACCCCTCCTTATTTATCATAAAATTCAGATAATCATATTCACAATATACTCAACGAACCTTCACGCTATAATGCCTCATCGATCTTGGAATCCCTTTGAAAGCAAGCTGTCCGTTATAAATTAAATGACGAAGACGATATTCAAGATAAAACAGACTAACCTTATCCTCAAACTCTTCGAACACAGCTGCTAATAATGTCGCTGCTATTATATAATCCCTTTGCTCTTGTTCAGCATGCAACTTTATCAACATGTTAAGTATCTCTTTGTCGAAGTAATCTTCCGCAACATGTATTATTTCATTCTTCTTCCACAATCGTAACATTTCTTTATTTCCAGTAAGATTATTCCATTCCATTTGCAATTGCAACCGCTCTCCATTCGATAAGGGACGATTATCCTTATTTTCATCAAAAATAGATTGCAACACATCAGGTTCCATATTAGAAGTATAATGAATATCACTAGATTTTATTAAGATCATGTCATTTGCCTTGTTCCTTAGTAGATTTACAAAATATCGCATACTAATTTGTTCATTCACATGATCAGCATACCAAATATAAATAGGCACTTGAGTTGGAATATCTTCAATCTCTCTTAACGTATTTAACACTTTTTCTTCAAGTTCATAATCATCTAGCTCATAATTAATATGATCATTTAACCATTCGATTCGAGCCGCTTGTCCAGTCTCTTCATTTAATTTCCACAATGGACCGATCGCTAAATCATCTGGGTACCCTATCACCGTTTTCGGACTTTTTAATGAAAATCTTACTGTGCCAGCAGTTGATTCAGAAGAAACAAGATGATATGGATGAGCGAGTTCACGTGATTGACGCTCGTTTTGTATATGTTCATTAATCTCTTGCACCACTTGATGTAAATCTTCCAGATTCATAAAATAGCCTCTACCTTCCAATGGCTGCTGGTCATAATGATTAAACTGTTCGAATGAATGATTTAACTCAAACGTACTCCACTCACCACAATCATTTACATTCGAAATCGAAACATATTGATCTGTCTCAATTTTATAAACAAATACGAGATTCGGTTCACTGTGAAAATACAGATATGGGTAATCAACTCTAGTGTTCATGCTCTGACACCTCTATTCTTTTATCCATTCACCAAAAAACTTCCGATATCCTTCTTTCATCACAGAGCTAGAAAAAGCATCAAAGGCATAGTCCCTGTTCCCCTTTGACGTCTTAATCGGGCTTGCTGCAGCCATGTTCACTAATTCAAACCAGTTCTTCTCGTTGCCAGAGAAAGAATGGGTGGCACTGATATGGTTATAGCAAGGATGTTCAGGTTTCACGACAATTTTCCCCATCGCTAAGCTTTCAGTTAAAGGCATGGCAAACGTATCAAACTTCGAACAACTCCAATAGACTTTTGCCGAATTCATAAGTGTAAAAATCTGATCCTGTGTAAGAGCAAATTGCAATTTCACATTGCTTGGAATGTCATACTTTTTCACGCTTTCCCTATATCGCTCCCCACCAAAAACCATGAACACTTCCTTATCAGGATTATTTCGAGCATATTCAATGACAAGATCTGGTCGTCGATTTTCCTCATCTCTTCCGATCCACAAAATCCGATTGTCTACAACTAGATTCGGATCGTAATATTTTTTGGCTAATCCTTCATTAAAACCAATTGGGATCACCGATACATCCTCGACACCAAAATGGCGTGACATTTCATTTTTCAAAAATTCCGTTTGTACAATCGCTTTATCTACAATCTGATAAAAAGGCTTCATCATTTCATAGCCAGTTAAAGCCGGATCAGGAAAGCTATGTGGAAAGAGAACACTATTTTTCAAAAACATTTTTAAATAGGTAAAACCCGACACCGTATAAATAACATGCTCTATATTTTGTGAATGGACTTTGTCAAGGACGATGTCATAATTGACGAGGTCGCCTTTTTCATGTTCAAATCCAGGAACCCAGTCATAACCACTAACATGTCGCTCTGGTGAGATAAAAACAATTTCAATACCCAATTCAGCTCCAATCGACTGAAGTCTCTCAGCAAAAATCCGTGGTCCTTGAGCTTCAGTAAATTGGATTTTTCTCATCACTAACCCTACTTTAGTCAACTTAAAAGACACCTCATTTTCCAAATCATCAAAAATAAAACCTCCCTCATTATATTTGAACAGGAAGGTTTTGTCATAATTATAAGTATAACAGAAACGACACTTATAGACGGATCGAATGCAGCTTTTTCACTAAAAGAACGACCTAATATTTAACTCACTCTAGCAATAAATCTTTAAAATGAAATGCAGATGCCTGTTTGTCTCTTGTTAAAACAAATACATCGATTTGTGATTCAGTCGATTTAACTTCAGTTGTTAGTTCATACTCCTTCCATTCATCCGTTAAAGTAATAGGCTCAGACTGTACATCATTTAAAAAAGTCCCTCTTGCATCTGTCTCTTCGATTTTTAAAAATACCTCTCCTTCTCCTTTGAGTGAGATTTTGTAATTAACAGCTGTTGAGGTTAGCTCACTTGGTGTGTATACAACCCCTTCCTCTGCTTTCTCACCCTTTGGTTCCACCTTAAATTCTTCATTCTCTTGCTCAGTCACAACCGCCCCGACACCAAAAAATTCAATTTCTGTTATCTCTGCTCCGAACACAGTTTGACCAAGAGATAATAGGATCATTGCCGCTACAACGTTGAAAAATAAACTCTTTTTCATTCTATACCTCCAAAATTATTTGACGACTGCGTCTAATTTTCCTAGTGTTGCTGGTCCTGCTATACCATCCGCTTTTAATTTGTGTTTCTTTTGAAAGGCAATGACCGCATTTTTCGTTGTTGTATCATAAGTTCCATTTATTTTCCCTTTATAAATGCCAGCCTTCTTTAATTTTGTCTGCATATTCGTTACAGCTGTCCCTTTTGAGCCTGCCTTTAAGGTCGGATACTTGACGACTGGAGCAGC
Organism: Robertmurraya phoenicis; assembly: GCF_047302285.1. Lineage (GTDB taxonomy): Bacteria > Bacillota > Bacilli > Bacillales > Cytobacillaceae > Robertmurraya. Next base: position 2,340,083 of record NZ_CP154845.1, on the reverse strand, counting down.
CACTGGCTTAGTAGCGGTTGTTGTTTTAACCGGTTTCACCACCGCATCAAGTTTGCTTAATGTATTCGGGCCAGCTATCCCGTCAGCCTTTAATTTGTACTTCTTTTGAAAAGCAATGACCGCATTCTTTGTAGCTGTATCGTAAGTTCCATTTACTTTCCCTTTATAAATCCCTGCTGATTTCAACTTGTTCTGCACATCCGTAACCGCTGCTCCTTTAGACCCGGCTTTTAAAGTTGGATACTTTTTCACAGGGGTAACGGTTGTGGTTACCTTCGCCTTAGCTGCTGGCGCAGGAGTTGCAGGTTTCACTGCTGGTGTAGTTTGTTTTACTGGTTCTAAAGGCTTCGTTGCCGTCACTGGTGACTTAACTACCGCTTCCTGAGCTGGTGCAGAAATCGCTCCAGGAGTACTGGCTGGTGGTTCATTGACAATAGGTTGTTGTATATTCGACGTTTGCGCGACAGCAACTTTTAGAACTTGGCCAACAAAGATCATATCAGAATTCAATTGATTCAGTTCTTTTAACCTAGTTACTGTGAGACCATGATCATTCGCTACTTTCCATAATGAATCACCAGATTTCACTGTATAGGTAGCAGATGCTGGTGTAACTGTACCGACCTGTTCCTTCGGCTGTGCTGGATTGGTTGGGACAACCTCCACTTGATCATGGGATAACCAACTTTTATATGATTGCCAAATCGATGTATTTTCTTGCCCTAAGCTCCAGCTACCAGTTCCTTTAATATTGTATTTATGAACAAGTTCCAATTTGGCTTTAATCGACTCATGATCTTCATACCAAATATGATACGTGCCAGCAATTAATGTTTGTCCGGCGATGGTTGTCGTTGGATCCCCAGGTTTAATTGTAATTGTTGCTTTAGGAGATTTTGATTTATCATCGAATGTGACAGTTCCTCCGTATTTCTCTAATAGATCGTCAACTCGTCTATTGGAAATACCAGTACCTCCAATTGCTTCTCCTTCTTTCCAGTAACGTCCATAAAAAGGGATTCCAAGGACGACTTTTTCAGCTGACACCCCCTGATTGAGGGCATATTGAATGGAACGTTCAACCCAACCATAACTCGCAACAGGGCCTTCAGGACTACCTGAATAGCTTTCGTCGTAAGCCATGACCATTAAATAATTCGAGTATTTCGCTAATTCTTTATAGTCATATGAACCATGCCAACCCTTCGTCCAACCATTTGGATTCGCCGCTACCGCTACCGATACTTCCTTACCCTCAGGTAATTTTTCTCTTAATAATTTGACTAATTCCGTGAAATTCTCACGATCGACATCAGTCACGTTTTCAATATCGACCTGCACTCCATCAAGATTATTTTTGATAATAAAATCAGCAATTTGTGTTGATAGCACTTCTCGATTGGCTAGAGCTACACGCCCAACCGTTCTATCCCAATGATTGCTTAGAAAAGGAACCACTTTAATACCCCGTTTATGCATTTCAGTAACAAAATTCGGATCAAACTGAGAGGTCACCTTAAGTGAACCATCAGCATTTATATCAAAATAACTTGGAGAGACAAGGCTTAGATTCCCTTCAGTTTTGTCAACCTGGGATATATATGATTGCGTGTTTCCGAAATAGAGATAAGACATATTAAAATCTACTTCATGGGCTTTTGCCCGGTCTAATGGAAAGCTCGCTAGGATTGTCGCACCCGCGACAATGATAATCGTCGCTGCTTTTATTTTCGGCATTTGTTTTTTGACAAATGAAAACGCACTATCCCTCAGTTTCTTAGCACGATTCTTCTCAAACACACCTAATTCAGAGCCAAATTCAGTCAAATATGAATCTTGGCCTTTCTGTTCAACATACAGTACAACCTTCATATCTCCGTTTTCTTCAATTAACTCATATCGACTAAAGTCCATTGATGTCACTAATATCACCTCATAGTGATATTATTTCTTTTTTCAGTACCGTTATGAAAAATAAAAAGGCACAAGGAAAGGTTACCCCTCCTTATGCCATTTGTCAGTATTTATTTTCCTTCAACAACTTCTTTTAAAATCTCGTAAGAACGTTTCTGCTTATCTGGATCAAAAATATAGGAGACAGCCATTAGCTCATCTACGTTATATTTTTCCTGGAAACGGCTTAGCTGTTCCGTTATGGATTTTTTACTACCTATTAATGTCACACTCGACATCGAAGTAGCCATTTGTTCTTCATGTGGACTCCAAATCCCATCCATACTCTCAATTGGTGGGCTAAGAGGTTTTTGTGTTCCACGAACAACATTCAAGAAAAACTGTTGCATCGTTGTCTGTTCTAATTTTGCTTCCTCATCGCTTTCAGATGCAATCACGTTCAAACAAACCATCATATATGGTTTATCCAAATAGGCTGACGGTTGGAATCGGTTCCGATAAATCGAAATAGCCTCCTCCATATATCTCGGAGCAAAGTGGGAGGCAAACACGTACGGTAGCCCTAACTTCGCCGCTAAATAGGCTGAATCTGTAGAGGAACCAAGAATATAGATAGGAATGTTTGTATCAACTCCAGGATACGCCTTTACATACCCTTGAGTCTCAACTGGTCCAAAATAAGTAAGTAGGGACTGAACATCTTCTGGGAATGTGTAGACAGAGTCACTTTTTGAGCGCCTTAAAGCACTTGCAGTCATCATATCTGTCCCCGGCGCTCTACCTAAACCTAAATCCAGTCTTCCTGGATAGATTGTTGCCATTGTACCAAATTGCTCAGCGACGACTAAAGGAGAATGATTCGGAAGCATGACGCCACCAGAACCGACCCGAATATGATTGGTATGTTCCAATGTGTGTTTTATTAATATTGAAGTAGCTGAACTGACTAATGTAGGTGTATTATGATGCTCTGCAATCCAGTATCTCGTATAACCCATCTCTTCCGTTGCTTGGGCCAAAGATACCATCGCATCAATTGCATCGATCGCTCCCTGCCCTTTGCGAATCGGAGCTAAATTAAGAACAGACACAGGTATATTTATATTTGACATTATCAAGACCCTTTCTTTTCAAGAATTCAATCAATTCACTTCACTTAGAAGTATAAAATGAATTTAGTATTATACTATCAATTGATGTTCCAGAAAGAAAATGAAATGCTTATCACCCATCTTCCTCAAATTTCTTTATTTAGAAGAAAATAATCTTTATACTTAAAAGAAAAAGCACCTTTATATGGGAGGGTGTCGATGCAAAAAGATCCGGAACAATTGAATGAAACTCAAGAAGAAGAAATAGATTGGGATGAATTCTTCCATGAAGAAGTAGATGAAGAATGGGAAGAAGAGAAGAAGCGGAGGAAAAAGAAGCGAGCTTTCATTGTAAAAATCATTGGTGGAATCCTTGCCTTTTCATTATTGATAAGTACTTTGCAAATCTGGTTTAATATCATCAATATTCCCGCCATTCGTTTCATAGAAGTTTCTCAAAGACTTTCAAACACACCAGAAGTAAGTGCGTATAAAAAATCGGTGGTCACGATTGAATGGGATGGAGTGAAAGGAACTGGATTCAATATTGAAGACGACGGATTGATTGTCACAAATGATCATGTTGTTGATCATACAGATACAGTTCATATTCATTTTAAATCTGAAGGTTCCTACATCGGTAAAGTAATTGCCAGAGATCCAGAACTAGATCTTGCAATTGTTGATATAGAAGGGACAGCTCTACCCACTTTAAATCTCACCTTTGAGGAAAATTGGGAGGAATCCATTGGTGAAAAAATCACATTTATCGGAAATCCTCTTGCTTTTACCCAGATTGCGAATGAAGGAACAGTAGTGGACAGTGTTCAACTTCAAGATTGGGATGTTCCTACGATGGTCATTGATGCACCTATCTACAAAGGGAATAGTGGCAGTCCAGTCATAAATCAAAATGGCAAAGTCATAGCCGTTATTTTTGCCACCATTTCCTCAGACGAACTTAACAAACGAGTAGGAGTAGCTGTCCCATCAAACTACATTGAAAAATTGATCGAAGAAAGGTAGGGATATTCCCCTACCTTTCATTATGCGTACTTAACTCCCGCTTGTTTAATATTATTGATATCACCAGAACTACATGGAGTAACCGCATAGGTCATCTCACATTTTGGACAATTCATGATGACTTTATCAAAAAGAAATGTTTCTCCACACTCACAATTAATTTCATGAATGACTCTTGGTGGCTGTTGATCTTTTCCTTTGCTTTTAACGTGATCTACTACTGCTTGGCCATCCTTTAAACTTGAACATCCACAACTCATATTTAAAACCTCCATTATTCGATGTAAGAAAAGAATAGCATATAGATATTAAAAACAATGTGGCAAAGATCACACCTCATCTATTACTTTTTGAAAATCATCAATTCCAAGAGGTTTATAAAAAAGATATCCTTGCATCACTGGACATCCATTATCAATTAAAAACTCTTTTTGATGCTCTTCCTCTACTCCTTCAGCAATAATCCCAAGTTTTAAACTACGTGCTAAATGAATGATAGCACTCGCTATTTCTGTATTCGACCAATCGAAGCCGATATCGCGAATGAATGACTGGTCGATTTTTAGTGTATCAATTGGAAGTCGTTTTAAATAAGTTAATGACGAATAACCTGTACCAAAATCATCGACGGAGATCGCAACACCTAAAGCATGTAATTTTTCTAAAGCCTCAATTGTATCGTTCATATTATTTAATAGAGCACTTTCGGTAATTTCAATCTCCAGTTGTTGTGCTGGAAAATCAAATTCATCAAGAGCTGCTTTCACACTGTCAACAAAAAGGACAGAGTCTAAAAATTGGACAGCGGAAACATTGACTGATACTTTAAGCGGGTCTTCTAAACCTTTATTCCACTCTTTCATTTGCTTGATAGATTTTCGTAAGACGACTTCAAAAAGAGATTGAATCAAACCTGTGTCTTCTGCAATAGGAATAAAGAGAGCTGGAGAAACATAACCCATATCTTTTTCCTTCCACCTTATTAAAGCCTCTGCACCAATTATTTTCCCTGTCACAGCATTCACTTTTGGCTGGTATGCAACCTCTAGCGACTCTTCTAAAATCGCTTTCCTCAACCCGGCTTCAACATGAACAGTGTCTTTCATTAAATGATTCTCTTTTAAATCAAAGACAGTCACTCTATTCCCACCATTTTTCTTCGCAGAGTACATGGCCATATCGGCATTTACAATTAGCTCTTCTATATTCTCTGAGTGACGAGGATAAAAACTAATTCCACAGCTTGCGCCAACATATATTTCACGGTCACCTAATTTATATGGACTCTTAATATGAAAAATTAAATCTTTCGTTATTTCTTCTACCTTTTCTTCACTCAAGTCCTTCATCAAAATGATAAACTCATCGCCACCTTGCCTTGCAATTTCACAACCATATGGCATCAAAGATTCTTTAATTCTTTCCGAAATCATTTTGATAAGTTTATCACCCATTTTATGTCCCATCGAATCGTTTATGTGTTTAAAACGATCAATGTCCATGAAAATGACGGCAAGTACACTATTATTTAAAGATGCATCGTGAAGCATTGATTTCAACTTTTTTTGAATATATCTTCTATTTGGTAATAAGGTTAGAGGATCATGATATGCTTGGAATTTAACTAACTCTTGGCTTTCACGAAGTTCATCTGTGTAAGTCTTTAATTCATCAGACAGAGTATTGACATTACAAGCTAAATTTCCTAGCTCATCTTTCCGATGGAGCTTTATCTTTTTCCCAAAATTTCCTTGAGCAAGGTCGTTTACATGCTCGACAATAAGAGCAATCGGCTTAGTAATCGAATTCGAAAAAATAAAGCTAAAGATTAGCACCATGATCATAAAAATTATTGAAGTAATAACATAGTTCGCCAATTCGTCATTAAGCGCATTTTGAATAATGTCATGATCATAGGTTAGCCCTATCACATAAGCTGCCTCTGTATCAAAATCAATTGGAACAAACGCCTTTTTAACTTCCTTACCATTGATCGTCTCATCATAAATTTCTGTTTTCTTTGAAGCAAGAACCAAATTAATATATTCTTTATCCTTTTTCACATTCTGGAAATCGTACGTACCATACCATATAGGTTGAGCGGATAAACGTACATAACTGTTACCATTTAAATGGACGACCTCATCTTCTTCACCAAAGTTCTTTGGATTAAAAACGGTTAATTCAAGGACTCCATCAAAATGCTCTGTGATCTTATTCATTACATTTGTGGGACCAAACCGTTTCTCATAATCAAGAACCTCATTATCTCTTAAGTACGGATTAATAATATAATCAGTACTTCCATCGTAAAAGTAGCCCCATTTATCTGTATGGTCAGGATTGCTCGAAGCGACTTCAATCGGACCTGACCAATAATCTTTAAGAGTCAAACCGTATTCTACATCAACAGGTTTTTTTGTAAACAATTGTTCAAATGCATCATACCAATAACCCCACCCTTTTGTGCCCATGTTGATTTCATGAGGGTCAGACGATTTTACCCCGACAATATCATCCTCTGTTTTCTTCAACAATGTAATATGTGAGACCATAAGCTCAGCAGCTAAATCTTCTAATTGCTCATTTGTAACATCTTCATGTGAAGGAGGAAGGGAATTTCTAATCGCAATCGATGCCGTTCTAAGTTCCCTACCGATAATATCTTCCACATATTTTGCACCTTCATTGGCCTTCTCGACTTGATAGGAGACTAGCTCAGCAAGCAAGGCTATCTCCCGATTATAATTTTCGAGCAAACTATTTTTTGAACGTATATAATGATGTGTATTATTGGCAATTAGTATAAAGAGTACTAATATTGTAAAGAGAATAGGCAATTTCTTCTTAATTGACACTTATGATGCCTCCATTTTTTATAATTCTTCTCAAAATTGTTATTATAGCATATTTTTTTTTCGTTTTAGATAATACAAAAGCACTATTAAGTACTTCCAAATATACAAGCCTACTCTTATTTTGACCATTTACCCATATTTCGATGTTTTCTTTTTCTTTTCGAGTCCATTATGTTTAAATACTTTCTATTTTCTTTTTCTATGAAATTATGTATAATAATAAGTAACTGATCGCATAAACTAAAAAAGACCGTTGGTGCTGGTAACACCGAACGGTCAATACAATAGCAGGTCCTATTCAAGGGGATCAGCATATACAGGATAATCCACCTTAGCCGGTTAGCTCAAGGGTGGGTTATTTTTTTTGGTTAAATGACAGAACAGCGATGATTAAGCTTGCAAAAGCACACGCAAACATTAATGCTTCAAATACTGTCACAGCACCACCCCCTTTCATTTGGGGATGAGCTGACCACCCTTGAGTTCCTAACTATTGCTTATCCATTATACCATAAAAAGAATGTATGTTCTGTATAATCGTTATACGACTTTATTCCTGTTTTTTTTTGCGCTATCTTACTTGAAAATGGTATTGATGACTTCATCAATTGTCATATTACTATCCAATTCAAAGGTACCGGGCTTTAAATCATTTGCCAAACCTCTCTTTTCAACTTCATTGAAAAAGGTCATCGCATTATCAATAATTTTCCCGTGCACTAATGCATTACCAACATCGATACTCGTCATTCCTGATGCTACATTGACAATCGTACGATAGACGACTTCCTCATTATCTTGCTTCTCAGATTGATCCGTTTGTTCTTTTTGAGCTTGTTGAACTTTTGCTTCTGCTTCTTTTTCCACGGCGGCTAGTTGTTCGTCCCATTCTGAATCCGTTAAAATAATATAGCCAGCATTTGAGAGGTTCGTTTTCATTTCTTCTTCCGTAGGAGCCTTCACTGATTCCTGAGCTATTTTTTCTTTAGGAGTCGATTGTGAGAAATAGACAATCCCAGAAACACCTGCACTGACGAGAAGACCTGCAGCAAAGCTATTTATCAGATTAGCTTTCATTTGCTACCTTTCTCCCTTCCTTTTTTGATGAACTATATGGAGCAAGTAGTTCTTCAACCTCAGATGGTTCAAGCTTGAATTTAGAAGCTATGCCCTCAATTGTATAATTTCTCTTATATAAATCTAGTAATTCTCGTAGTAATTCTCTTTCTTCATTACTTAGGCCAGCTCGTTGTGAAATCACTTCATTTTCTAAAGACAAAACTCGGATTTGATTTTGAAGCTTATTTACTTCCTCCATCATAGACATATATACCGTGTCTATTTCACGTTGTTTTATCATTGAAGCTTGCTTATTTTTGTACATAGAAAATATGAGTAGTATAGCTGCCACGATAAACAGTCCAGTTAAAGCCCATTCCATCGTTCTAAATCCTCCCTTATAAAAATCTAATCTCACCAAGATATCATTATACCTTCAAATCTACTAAATTTCGATTATTTTCTCCAAAATGCATCAAAAGTCTAATTGGATCAATAGGGAGTAATTCACAAATCCATAAAAAAATAGTAGGGAGAATGACTCTCTCTACTATCCATGCGGCTTTAGAATGACCTTGATACAGTTATCTGTTTTTGTATCAAAATACTCATATCCTTTTTTAGCATCTGTTAGTGGTATCTGATGTGTCACAATATCAGCTAGATTTACTTTCTCTTCCGTTACCATTTGGTATAATTGTGGAATAATTGGAATTACGTGAGCCTGCCCCATTTTAATTTCAACATTTCGTTGAAAAATATCTCCTAGTGGAAAGCCATTGTAGCGCATTCCGTAAACACCTGTTAACTGGATGGTACCACACTTTCTTACTGCCTGCGCTGCGGTCACGATCGCCCCCATCGCTCCTCCGTGGAGTTTCATACCAGAGGCAAGGAACTCTAACGGAGTCATTTTTCCGTCCATTCCGACACAATCAATGACCACATCAGCCCCACCATGTGTCATTTCTTTTAAATATTCGCCTATATGCTGATTTTCTGTTTCAAAGTTAACAATTTCAACACTATTCGTCTTTTTCGCATGTTGCAAACGATAGTCAATGTAGTCAACTGCGATTACCCGCTTAGCGCCTTTTAACCAAGCAAACTTTTGAGCTAATAATCCAATCGGACCACAACCGAGTATAATAACTGTATCTCCTTGCTTAACCCTTGCATTATCTACACTCCAATATGCCGTTGTCGCTGCATCAGAGAGTAAGACTAGTTGTTCATCTTCCACTTCACAATCATCCGGTAAGCGCCATGGTGTAAAGTTCCCATAAGGAACGCGTAAATATTCAGCTTGTCCACCTGCATATCCGCCTGTGTTTTCCGAATATCCGAAATAGGCACCCATATCTCCATGTGGGTTGGCTTCATCACATTGACTTGTATAACCTTGACTACAATACCAACAATGTCCACAGCTTATATTAAAAGGAACGATAACCCGGTCACCTTTTTTTACATTTGTTACTTCTGGACCAACTTCTTCTACGATCCCCATTGGTTCATGACCAATAATAAAGTTTTCAGGCATATTGGGGACCATCCCATGAATTAAATGAAGATCTGAACCACATATCGCTGAAGTCGTTACTTTTACGATAATATCGTCCGCTTTCTCAATCTTCGGGTCCTTAACCTCTTTAACGGACACATCTTTTATGCCTTGATACGTAACAGCCTTCATCGTTTCACCCCTTCGTTACGTAAATTATTTGTACGGAGTTGCAAATGTACCTAATCGGTCTGTGTCACGTGGAAATAGCTCCATTTCTGCGATAGCAAGAGCCATATCTGCCGATTTAATATCGAGTTCTACTTGTTTGCCAAGATCATGTGGATAAAGCCATCCTTTTTCAAGTAATAGATCGACCGTTTCTTCGTATAAATCGATCCCTTCTTCCATTTGTTTCAATAAAGTAGCTCTTAGGTCACTGCTTGCTGTTTCCGTTAAAGCAGTAGCGCAATAACGTATCCCGGTTTTAATTGATAAAAGAAAATCTAACGCAAAGGAGGAGTCTGCCATTTTAGGCATCCCTTCGGCGTATTTAGGATCAAGATAATCTTCGTTCATCATTTCCACCTCATTTTCAAGTGAGAGTTGTACGAGCACCTTTATAATGTTCTTTCAATTCTTGAATAGCTCTCATCGATTGCTCAACATCCTTCTGCATTAATGCCTTTAGATCATTATCAAAACACATACCTTGCAATAATTTTGATTTAACTAGACAGATCGTTTTAAAATTGAGGATTTCATGAGCCTCCATCGTTTCATGAAAAGCCAATACTTCTTGATTGTCCATCTTTTCACCCCCTACATACCGTTTACTTTCCCCATTCTAAAATCACTTTACCAATTATGTTTTTTGGTAATTTATCCCCTTTAGTGATTAATGAATAATTAAGATTAAGAAATTGAAATATTAGAAATGATAAGAGAAAGGAGTATGAACATGACGAAGCATTTAGCACTACATGAAACTTTAGAAGTACATGAACTTTTAATAGTGAAAAACTTAACCCTGACGAAGTCCGCAACAATGAACAAGCTTGTTCAAGACCCTGAATTAAAAGCAATCCTGACGCAAGAAGTCGCAGCTGACACCAAGTTTATTCATAAACTTAAAACGTATTTAACAGATAGGAGTAATAAAAATGAATAATCTGATGAAAACAATTATGGGGATGGGAGCGATGACCGATAAAGTGATCGCGACAGACTTCCTTGTCTCAACAAAAGCAGGGATGCGTAACCTTGCCTTTGCCTTAACCGAAACAACGACCCCAGAATTAAGAACTGCTATGAGAGATGAGCTAAGAAAAGCTGTTCAAACCCATGAACGAATCACAAATTTCATGATTGAAAGAGGGATTTATCATCCTCATGATTTAAGCCAACAACTTGAAGTCGATATGCAGATTACAGACACAGCCTTAAAGCTATCAGAGGATCATTAAGAACAAAAAACTCCTGCTTAATTGCAGGAGTTTTAAGAGTGTAGACAAATAAAGAAATGATATACAGCAAATTACCTTCATGCTGATTGAAAACGTTTGATTTCGAGGCGCGAAGCCTTGGAGGGAGCGGTGTTACCGTAGTGGGTAATGAGCACTGTATCATAATTTTTTTTCATAGCAATAGAAGGGGAACTGTCTACCATGGAAAGACATTTCTCCAGCTCTTCTATACCCTAATTTCGTAAATAGACGTTGCGCTTTAAGGTTGAGTGAATACGTGTCAATTCTTAAATAAGGTACTCCCTTTTCAATGGCAATGCTCTCTGCATGTTGTATAAGCTGACTTGCAATGCCAATTCCTCTTTCTTTAGGATCGACAACAAGACGATGAAACGTATAGGCTGGACCTTCATAAATCCAAGGAATTCCCTTATACTCTAAAGGTTCATTTCGGTCAACGGTTATGGAGCCAATAAGGTTGCCGTTTGCTTCCATGACATATAAAGCAGCATTTTCAACATCTTCAGTAAAAATTTCAACATTTGGATATGTATCATTCCATTGATCATTTTTTTCTTCTTCCATGATCGTTACAGTATCTTTCACTATCATCATCAGTGAGTCAATGTCCTCAATTTTTCCTTGTCTGATCATTTATCTATCCCCTTTGCTCAACATCATATTTCTCATCATAACAAGACCCATAATAGAAGTCCAAACATATAGAACAGACGAATGATTTAGATGCTTATGAAATTGCCGTTGATGCACATACAAAGGAAACACGCTATGTTAATGAATCGATTTTATCGAACTGTTTTTCACTTCCACAGTTTTTGAAAAATATATTAAAAGGAGATGAAGAAAGCCGGTAGAGATCATCATCTACCGGCCTTACTTTATAAACTAGTTCATCACTTCATACTGTAGCCAATCTGAACCATTGATCTTATTCGAAACATCAATTATTTTTTGTTTCACACGTTCTTTCTCTTTTCCTTCTAACATTGTTGGGCGGTAATCATTGCGATTCGTTAGAGAGGAGATAGAAAATGGAATAATATTTATTTCTTTTTTGTCAGTTAGCTTACCGTTTTTCAAATGAAAGGTTTGCTGAAAGACATAGGTATCTTTGTCACTTGGATTACGGTTCCCACCAAACATGAAATTTCCTAAACTGTAGACAATAAATTTCCCATTGTACTCTTCAACACCTTGTACAACATGGGGATGATGGCCAAGAACTAAATCCGCTCCATTGTCGACTGTAAAACGAGCAAGAGTTTGCTGAGATTGGGTAGGTACATATTCTCTCTCAACCCCCCAATGGAAATGCACAAGAATAATCTCTACACCTTGGTCCCGCAATTCTGTAATATCGTTTGAAATACGGCTACGAATTTCTGTCGTATCAGCCCATCCCTCATAGCCTAATGCCCCTACTTTTACATCTTTTATCGTCGTGACATATTTATGGTCATAGCCGAAGTATCCAATGTTCTCATTCTTTAATGTTGTTATTGTGTCCTCGTATCCTTGCTGTAAATAATCATGAATATGATTATTGGCAAGATTCACTGATTCAATTCCAGCTAATGTGAGGATTTTCGCATAGGAAGGGTCTCCTTTAAAGCGGAATTTCTTTTCTGCTTTCCTAGTAGCATTCGTTAAGGTCGTCTCTAGGTTCACAGTTGAGAGGTCATCATTTTTAAAAACGTCATTCAAACCGCCTACAAAATGAGAAAGTCCATTTTGATCCGCCTCATGAACAAAGGTCCCATGATAACCAAATGATTCATCTGTACCGAGGGTAAAGTCTCCTGCAGCACTGATTTTAATCGTTGTCTCAACGATCGGCTCTTCTTTCGGCACAGGTTGTTTCGTAGACTGAGGTAAAATCCCATTGGTTCCAATCTCTCGAATATTGTCCATTTCTGTTTCATTGCTCGTGTCTTTTTGCAACATGTAATATACTAGAAAACCGCCAGCAATAATGAAAACGAAGACTCCAATCAAATATGGTAAAAACTTAGTATTATGGCGTTGTTTTTCCTTACTTCTCTCTTTTCTACTTGTCATCTTAAGCATTTTCCCCTTTTATTGTCACATTCACATTTTTGATTACTAGTGTGTTCATTTAGTTAGAAAGTATTATACGCAAGAAATCTAATACATCTATACTACCACCCGAAGGTATACATAAAAAGAAAAAAATGATAAGGTGACAAAATTTACCCACTAGGATATTGGGAAATGTTTCAGAACAACCAAAGCTGTTTATCTTTGATTGTAAAAAATCTATCTTAGTTAATACTTACTGAGGAATTTCTAGCACAATCTTCCCAAAATGCTTTCCATGTTCCATTTCGTTGTGTGCTTCCTCCACCTTTTCTAATGGAAAGACCTTACTAACAACCGGTTTAAGTTTATACTCATTAAAAAGATTTAACATTTCCATAAACTCATAGCGATTCCCCATTGTCGTTCCCATAAGCGTTAACTGTTTGAAAAAAATATGCGGCATTAGGAGATGATTGACGGGTCCTAAAGTGGAGCCGAATGAGACAATTTTGCTACCAGGCTTGGCTAGTTTAATTAAATCCTTTAATGTATCCCCTCCTATAGAATCGATGGAAAGGTCAGCGCCTCCAGAACGTGAAGATAATTGTTTTACCCAATCTTCTTGACGATAGTTAACACCGCCTGTAGCACCAAGCTCGACTGCCTTTTCAACTTTTTCATCGCTGCTTGATGTGACATATACCTTTGCACCTAATGCAGATGCAATTTGTAGGGCGATTGTTGCCACGCCTCCACCAATCCCAGGAATAATCACAGTCTCACCAGCTTGAACCTGTCCCTTTGTAACAACTGCACGATAAGCAGTTAGGCCACCAAGGGGTAAAGCAGCAGCTTCTTCCCATGTTAAATGTTCCGGTTTCGGAAAGACATTTTCAGCTGGAACTTTAATATATTGCGCATATGTACCATTAATAGGTACCCCTAATACAGAAAAATTCGCTTCCGGAAAAATAGGATTTTCTCCCCAACCCATTCCAGGATTGATCAACACTTCATGACCAACCTTAAAACCTTCAACCCCATCCCCAATCTCTGCTACGATCCCGGCTCCATCAGAACCAGGAATAGATGGGACACGGATCCCAGGATATAGCCCTTGACGAATAAAGACATCTCTTCGATTTAACGCGGCTGTTTTTAGGCGAATGACTACTTCTCCTGCTCCAGCTGTTGGAGTCTCAACTTCCTCATAATACAAATTTGCCGTACTTTCACCAGGTTTTACCTTATCTTTTAAAACGAGTGCTTTCATCATTTTCTCTCCTTTTTTCCATCTATTAATAAATCTTATCATAATCTACCATGGAGAAGACTGATTTTGAAAACCCTTACCTTGGCAATTTTATGAATTAATCTATTGATTACAACCACTCAATGGAGAAAATTCCTTTGTTTGTGATAATCTATTGATATAGAAGATTTAATTGAAAGACCAATTAATGAAATGATTCAATTAGGGATGTGTTAATAATGAACAATTTTTTACCACCAAAAGGTGACTTTCAAACCTTTAGCGACGAAGATCATTACGCTGAAAAGGTAAAAGAATGGGGACTATCGTCCACGAAAGAAGTTAAAAAAGAGTTTTGGTACAAAACAGGTAACCTTGAATGCAAGGTAACGATTAAGGGATATGAAATATATGGCAAGGGCGAAAAATATAACACTCTAGTGATCGAATTTGACGACGGCAATTTGAGTTGCATCCACCCTGCTTACTTAAAAGAAATGCAAGCCTCAAGCTTCACTAAAACGGTCGTCACAAATTCAGAAAAAACGACGGTTGAACCGAAAAAAGAAGCCAACCAGACAGTCGAGAAAAAGGCAACTGCCACAAGTGAAAAAGCACTTAAAAAAGAAAAGAAAGCAGCGCTGAAAAAAATTGATCTGCCTTTAGAAAAGGTTCATTTCTCTGCAGAGGTGCAACAGTTCGCTTATAGCTGGAACCATTTTAATGAGGAAAATGATGAGGTTATTGTGCTAAAAGATGTCGTAATCGTGCAAGAACCGCCGATAGAAATAGGTCTAGCTTGGTGTAGCCACTCCAAAACATTGAAAAAATTCGAACTCTCCCCAGGAAATAAGCTCGAATTCGATGGGAAAATTGTGAAGAAAAAGCTTCCGAATGGAAAGGATGTAGAAGACGAGTACTTGGTTTCCGAACCTGTTCCATATAAGATAAATAACCCATCTAAAATCGTCAAAAGCGAATAACATTTCAGGTCGTTTGAGACAATTTGCCTTGTTTCAACGACCTGATTCCCCATATTTATGCTTATAATGTGCTAAAGCAAGCAATGGATAAATATAACGATAACTATGATAGTGAATATAGAAGTCCCCAGCCATCCCCTGTCCTTTCGGATAATCTGTTGTCCAATCATCCCGCTCCAAGTGATTTAGTAAAAACGTGATCCCCTTCTTGATTTCTTTCGATGGACGTTCATTAGCCGCGATGAGAGCATCAACTGCCCATGCTGTATGGGTCAGTGTACTTGAAAGTGGGATAAACTTATTCTCACTATCACTTTTGCAAGATTCCCCCCAACCACCGTCTTCATTTTGAACCTTTTTAATCCAGGCGAGTCCTTTGGCAACAGTCGAATTCGCAGGAGATACACCAACAGCTATTAAACCGGTAATGGCTGCCCATGTACCGTATAGATAACATATTCCCCATCTACCGTACCAAGAACCATCCATCTCTTGATTACGTTCAAGTGATTGAATCCCTGCTTGAACAATAGAATGAGTGGGGGTTAGATTCGTGTATTCTCCCAGAAATTGCAAGGTTCTCCCTGTTAAATCTGGTGAAGGTGGATCTGTGAGGATAAATTCAGCTTTTTCAATTGGCAATAGTTTAAAATATGAACGATTCGTATTTTTCTCAAATGCCGGCCAGCCCCCACCATCATTTTGCATCGATAATACCCAGCGAATCCCTCTTTCCCATGCTTGACGGTAGCTGGTATCAGTCGTGACAGAGCGTGCGATCGCGCGCAAAGATGCCGTTGTATCATCGACATCTGGATTAATCGTATTGATATGTGAAAATCCCCACCCACCTGGAAAGGCGTTCGGATTATGGATGATCCAATCTCCATACAAATGATGCTGCTTCTTTAATAAGTATTGATTAGCTCTATGGACAACCTTATCATCTGGTGCTACCCCTGCTTCTTGTAGGGCGTAACTAATTAAAGCAGTATTCCAAACGGATGCTGTTGTGTACTGCATATGGCTATACCCTTTTATTTCCGTCCTCATCGACTTAAGCCCTTTGACAGCTCGGTTAATAAACGGTTTCAGGTTATCATCTTGCAAAGCAAGTAATGCAAAGATCATGAGAAATGTTGAACTAAAATAACTATAAAAAGTGCCATCCTTTTCAATGTGGGAGAGCATGTATTGTTTTGCCTTCATTTTTGCCTTTTTCTTTAGCTGGCTTGGTAGCCCTACCACTTGTTTTATTCCATCTGTGATAAGTGAGGTGAATGAACGCCATTGTTCGATCTCTTCTTCAGTGCCCCCTTCATCGCGCAAAAATAACTCAGATAAATCAGGACTTTTTTTCGTTTTTAAGGAGAATTTTTTGTCTGCTATTATCATAATGGGGAGCAAATTGGCGCGTCCAAATACGGATAATTGATAGAAATTAATAGGAAATGAGGTCGGAAGTAAAATGAACTCTAAAGGTATGGTAAAAAAAGCGGGCCATTTATATTGACCAGTAATCGCAAGCATGATTTTCGTAAACAAATGAGCCTTATTTACACCACCATTAGCTAAGATAAATCTTCTTGCTACCCTTAATCGTTTATCTGCTTTCTCCATGTATCCAGAATATAATAACGCATAGTATGCTTCTACAGTCGCCGTTACGTTCCCTTCTCCTTCATCATGAAATAATTTCCATGCACCATTCTTTTCCTGTCTACTCAAAATTCTTTTCGTGAGTTCCTGTATTAAGTTTTCATCATCAATCTCCAACGATCTTAATAAAATGATCATATAGCAATCGGTCGAGATTCCTGTTTCAAAAGGGTACTCCCATGAACCTGATTCCGTCTGATCCCTTTTCAACATATCAATTAAAAACTTAAGTCCGTCCTGTACATTTGCTTTCATTGTTATCACTCCAGTAGAGGAAATTGTTTCTATATTCATATTCCCTCCCTAAACTGAACATTCACGAGAAATCATGTCTACATAAACAAAGGAGGAGTAAATCTTGGGAAAGCTTTTTACAAAAGAATCTCCCTCCCTACCTGAATCTTTAAGGCGAATAAAAAAAGGGCTACGCGCAAACAAGAAAAAGTCTCAACATACTCCTTCCTTAGAAGAAAAGAAAACGATAACGAAAATTGAAATTGAAACAAATGAGTGGAATGTAAATAATGTAACGAGAACAAAAGCTTATCTTGATTTTTCTTTGAAACATCCTGAAGTACATTGGGCTTTTTTAGGTCATATGGTTTCCCGAAATGGCGGCTGGAACATGACCGATTTAAAAGGTGGATTCCTCACTAGACTTCTATCCAGTAAAGAAGCTCTCAGCTTCTTCAATTTTTTAGAGAGAGGAAATTGGCTTATTTTTCAAGATGCCTATCCTCAATTTCTTTTATATGAGGAGAGTTTAAAAAGAGGAGAAAATCTTTTTCATTTATTACCACAATTTCATGTTTCTCAATTTATGGAAACCATCTGGAATGACTTTTGGTCCCATCAGGATCCTTCGATATTAACGACAGCGTTAATCATAAACGAACAAAGCTATTTAGAGGAACGAGTCATTCATCACCCAACATACAAGAAAGAAGTGTTTGATTCTTTAGAGTTTATGCTTCAGGACATCCTCTCCATGAACCACATTTTATTTCCTTTTGAAAAGGATGGACAAATACAATTAGTCGGAGAAACCCTTCATCATTTTCAAAGTCTGCATGAGCGTATTCTTCTCGGTAAAAGACTTTATAACATTTTATATGGTGATAAAAGGAGATTAGAAAAAATACAAGAATGGGCGAAAAAAACACCACATTCGGGCTCAAGAAAGGACTATTGGCCAGACATTTTTAATTCGATAGAAGAAGTCGTACCAGGTACCGAATTAAAGAGACGTTTAAAAGGCTGTCAACTGATCCCTGGAGCGTATCGTTTCTATAGCCCTTACTTAACGAATGCGTGGAATAATCAAGATCATCAGGCTGCTGAATTAGGAGATTGGTATAAAAGCTGGAAAGTTATCTACTATTTGCTAGACGAAGGAAAAAATGAAAAAAATGGAGAGATCGAAAATGATTACTGTAAAACCCTTGAAAGACTTGAACTCGCCGCCATCGCCAAAAAAGCCGTATCGCTATTGGGGTAGTCTATTATCGATCGTCCTTTTAGCTACCCTGATCGGAACCTATTTAGACCTCTATTTTGTCGGAAAGGGGCTATACTCATTTCCGATTCGTCCATTCCCTTCTATCTTTACGATTAATATATTGTTTACTGCGATTGTCCTACCCGTTTTTATTATCTTTTTTATCCTAATTTCCTTAAGGCTACAAAAGTGGATGAAAATGATGTTCATCATCACATTAAGTACGCTAATGGCAGCATTTGAAAAGTTTGCAGAGTCCCTTGGTTTTTTTATTCATCACGCTACATGGCAACACTATTACTCTTTTTTCGGTTACAGTGTTTACTTATCTTTTATCCTCCTGTTCTATCATTTATTAACCATTAATGACTAGATAATCCCTTAGCATAAGGAATTATTTGCTTGAGTAAATCGACATTTACATTTGTCCTACAATCCATTTTCTCAAGCATCAAGACCAAATCTTCTGTCGCAATATTCCCTGTCGCCCCTGGTGAATAAGGACAACCACCGAGTCCAGCAATGGAGCTATCATATTTTGTAATACCAGCTTGTAACGCGGCTAGTACATTTGCTAATGCCATTCTTTCTGTGTCATGAAAATGAGCGACAAACGTCGTTTCTGGAAATAACTCTTGCAATCTCATAAAACGCTCATAGACTAGCCTGGGATTTGCTTGACCATTTGTATCCCCAATGTCCATTTCATTTACTCCGTAGTTAATCAAAGATTCACAAACGTAGCGTACTTGTTCGAACGAAACATTCCCCTCATAAGGGCAGGAAAAAGACACGGAAACATAACCGCGAATAAACATTCCTGCCTTTTTGGCACGTTCGATTAACTGCTTACATTCTGATAACGAGTCCGAAATGGATCGATTAATATTCTTTCGATTAAATGTCTCACTGGCCCCTATAAAAACAGCAATTTGTGGCACACCGACAGATATTGCCCGTTCAAGCGCTTTCATGTTTGGCGTAAGTGCCAGATAGGTTAGTCTTAATTCCTTACAAAAGTGAGCGATTTCCTCAGCGTCTGCCATTTGCGGAACCCATTTAGGATGAACAAAGGATGCGGTTTCAATTCTTGAAAAACCACATTTTGCCAATCCTTTAATTAATTGTTTTTTATCATCAATTGAAATCGGTTTCGACTCATTTTGTAAACCATCGCGAGGACCAACTTCGATAATTTCCACTTCTTTAGGTACATACATTGTACAAACCTCCTTGAAAATAGGAAAAGTTCAACTACTACAATGTATGCGCCTAATCTCCTACTTACTATTTAAAAACCATTTTTATATACTTTAGACCATTTTTAACATTAGGATAGCGTAGAGGAATATCAAATAAGGTAGTTTGCTTTAAAATACTTTTTTCATGTGAAAAGGTATCAAAACTTCCCTTACCATGATAGGCGCCTGTTCCGCTATTTCCTACTCCACCAAAGGGTAGATAAGGACTTGAAATATGGTACACAGTGTCATTAATGCAACCACCACCAAACGAAACATGAGCGAGAATACTCTCTTGCACGGCCTTGCTTTCAGTAAATAAATACAGCGCTAACGGCTTGGGATGGTTAAGGATTTCTGATACAACTTCTGGGAACTGTTCATATTCAAGCACTGGAAGGATTGGACCAAAGATTTCATCGTCCATCACCTTGTCATCCCATGTAATATCCGTTAGTACGGTTGGAGAAATAGATAATTGTTCCGGTGACGTTTCCCCACCTAGAAAAATGGAACCTTCCGATAAAAATGATTCAAGCCTGTTAAAATGCCGTTCACTAACAATTCTTGTGTAGTCCTTATTTTGTAATGGTTCCTGACCGTAAAGCTCTGTCACCGCATTTCTTAAATTAGCTAAAAACTCTTCCTTAACACTTTTATGTACATATAAATAATCAGGAGCAATACAAGTCTGACCAGCGTTCATAAACTTTCCCCAAGCGATTCGTTTCGCGGCAAGCTTCAGGTTAGCATCTTGATGAACAATACATGGGCTTTTTCCACCTAATTCTAGTGTGACTGGGGTTAAATGTTTAGATGCTGCTTTCATGATAATCTTCCCAACTCCAACACTGCCTGTAAAAAAGATGTAATCAAAATTTTCATTTAAGAGGGCTTCACTCGTTTCAATTCCACCTTCTACGACTGTAATATATTCCTTTGGAAAATGGCGCTTCATTAGTTCAGCAAGCACTTCTGAAGTTCTAGGTGTGAGCTCTGAAGGTTTTAAAATCGCGCAATTTCCTGCCGCAATGGCACCAATGAGTGGAGCAATCGCTAGTTGAAACGGGTAATTCCATGGAGCAATAATTAAGGTTACTCCATATGGTTCAGGGTAAATATAGCTTTTTGAACCAATGTGAGTGAACGGTGTTTTCACTTTTCGCGGCTTTGCCCAGCGACGGAGATTTTTTAAGGTGAAGCGTATTTCTTCGAGAACAATGCCAATCTCAGTAGAATAGGCATCAAATTCAGACTTATTCAAATCATCCTTTAAGCTTTGTATGAGCTTTTGTTCACCTTCGCGAATTGCATTGCCTAGCTTTTGTAAAGCTTCAATGCGAAAGGACAAATCTTTCGTCTCACCTGTATGAAAATAAGCTCTTTGCTTTAGTAATAGTGCAGAGTAATTTACCATTCCTTCATTCTCCTAAACATGAGTATGTAATGATAATACCAAATGTTCGAGCATTCATGCGGAAATTAGTAACTCATTTCTTCGCATAAATTCGAAAAAGACAATAAAGACGAATACACCGCTCTTTATTGTCTTCAATACTTTATTTAGGTTGCATCCGGATAGCTCCATCAAGCCGAATCGTATCCCCATTGAGCATTGGATTTTCAATGATGCTTGTTGCTAACATCGCATATTCAGCAGGATAGCCTAATCTCGAAGGGAAAGGAACCATAGCGCCAAGCGCCTCTCTTGCTGGAGCAGGAAGTGATTCAAACATTGGAGTATCGATCAGACCTGGTGCGATGCTGACATTTCGTATCCCATATCTTGCTAATTCTCTTGCAATCGGCAAAGTCATACCAACAACTCCGCCCTTCGAAGCACTGTAAGCAGCCTGACCAATTTGACCTTCAAAAGCGGCTACTGAAGCGGTACTAATCATAACACCTCGTTCTCCCTCTTCGTTTGGCGTATTGGAAATCATTTTTTCAGCAGCTAAACGAATGACATTGAATGTTCCGATCAAGTTCACTTCAATGACTTTTGAGAAGGTTGATAAATCATGAGGTTCTTCACGCCCAAGTACTTTCTTGGCAATCCCAATCCCTGCACAGTTGATAACTGCATGGAGAACTCCAAACTTCTCAATCGTTTTACTGATGGCGCGTGATACTTGTTCTTCACTTGTTACATCCGTCTGAATATAAAGAGTGCGTTCCGAACCAAGCTTTTCTACTAATGCCATCCCTTTTTCCTCTGCTAAATCTAAAATCACCGCATAGCCACCATGTTCAACAATTCGGGTTACCGTTGCTTCACCTAAGCCAGACGCACCTCCTGTGACTAAGGCTACGATATGATGTAGCTTCATCTAATCATCTCCGTTATTGATAATAATCTAGCATCTTTCAATAATGGTAGCATTAGCCATGCCACCGCCCTCGCATACTGCTTGCAGTCCATATTTGCCCTTAGTTCTCTCTAATTCATGCATCATCGTGATCATGAGTCGAGCCCCACTTGCCCCAAGAGGATGTCCTAAAGCAATCGCTCCTCCATTGGGATTTAACTTCTTAGGATCCGCCCCTAATTCTTTTAACCAAACAAGCGGCACTGGTGCAAATGCCTCGTTTACTTCATACGTATCGATATCGTCAATCGAAAGTCCTGCTTTTTTAAGTACACGCTTTGTTGCTTCTATGGGCCCCGTAAGCATCAATGTTGGGTCAGAGCCAACGACTGTACGAGCGATTACTTTAAATCTTGGTTTAAGGCCGAGTTCCTCTGCTTTTTCTTTAGCCATTAATAAAAGAACAGCAGCTCCATCGCTCATTTGACTAGAATTACCTGCATGAATTTTACCCTCTTCGATAAATACGGGCTTTAGCGTTGCCAGTTTTTCAAGGGATGTTTCTCGTCTTGGTCCCTCATCTTGAGTCACCATCTGTTTCGTTCCATCATCAAGGGTAACCTCTAATGGCATGATTTCACGGTTAAAATAGCCTTCGTCCTGGGCTTGTAATGCTCTTTGATGACTCTCTAAAGCAAACTTATCGAGCTCTTTTCTACTTAGTCCCCATTGTTCAACAATGCGCTCTGCAGATAGTCCTTGATGAATGATTTCGTAACGAGAAGTAAGGGTTTCACTCCAGTCAGATGCTTTTCTTGTTGAATTCATCGGTACTCTTGTCATACTCTCCACTCCACCAGCAATCACAATATCCATATCTCCACTTAAGATGGCCTGTGCTGCAAAATGAATGGCCTGTTGGCCTGAGCCACATTGCCGATCAATCGTCGTACCTGGTACTTCAATGGGGAATTCTGCCATTAATGCAGCCGAACGAGCAATATTTACTCCTTGTTCCTCTACTTGAGATACACATCCTAAAATAACATCCTCTACCATATCCGCTGAGATGCCTGTACGTATGACAACTTCCTTTAAAACCTTTGCCGCTAATTCGTCAGGTCTTTCATTCCTCAGTAACCCTTTTCTTTTTCCAACAGGTGATCTTACAGCCTCCACAATAACGACTTCTCTCATTTAAACTCCTCCTTAAATATACTATGCTATTAAACTATTTTTTTGTCCTTATAAATTGTTAACGCTTACAGCGAAATCCACCAACCTACCTTTGTACTATTCACACACTAATTATATCATGTTCAATTAAAAATTTTCTGTAAATTAACCAAAGAGTATTAAATAGGGAATATTTATTGGCTATTCAGAAAAAAAGAATTTTTTCCCCTTTTGTATATGCTAAAATACCTAGAGATATCGAAAAAAGGATTGAGAATATTGAAAAATTCATTAAACAAACTAAAAGGTTTCTTATCAAATCAAACAAAAGACACTCCACTTGATTTTATCCATGAGAATAACCGACAACTATTGAAGAGATTATACATTGTATCCATCATTCTTACGATACTGTATCTTTTTTATCTATACGCTGACTTTATCATGTTGAAAAGTGTTGAAAACACTTTATTCCGATACACTCTTATTGTTATTCATCTCTTAAGCTTATTCATTTCAATCATTTATTTATGTATCTACCCGAATATAAAACAGAGCACGACATTTATAAACTCTAAAAAGGCGACGATCTTAATTGTTTCATATATTTCCATGTACTTGTTGCTCGGTGCAGCAGGCTCTATAAACAGTCAAAACTTTTCAGGAAACATAGATGCCTATATTACAATTGTAATAGGAGTAGCTGTTTTATTTCATCTAAGTCCAATTATTCTCATTCCTGCATTTCTTATTTCTCATCTTATTTTTTATATTGGCTTACTCTACACTGTTCAAGATTCTGCCGATTTAGTAACGAAGCAAATTAATTCAACTGCAACTGTCATCATCGCTTTATTTATTGGTATCATCTTCTATACAAATAAAAAGAAAGAGTACTATCATCAAGAGAATTTTGCCAAATTTTTTGAAATTAACCCTTACCCACTTGTCTTAACAAAGATCAATGATGGAAAAATAGTGAAGATTAACCAACGAGCCCTTCGATTTTACGGAAAAAATGAGGATGAGCTCGACACCGTACGTGCAGTAGAATTTTATAAGAACGAAGAACAA
The DNA here is from genome assembly GCF_047302285.1 of Robertmurraya phoenicis. Taxonomy (GTDB): domain Bacteria; phylum Bacillota; class Bacilli; order Bacillales; family Cytobacillaceae; genus Robertmurraya. Next base: position 2,315,912 of record NZ_CP154845.1, on the reverse strand, counting down.
CGGGTAGATATGATAGAGCAACTAAAGAATTATGGTTATGTAAAAAACCTCGTGCTCGAACAAAAAACCGCAAATGGAGAATATAAATGGGTCCAATTAAATTATGAGTTAGTTGAATATGGAGGAGAACAATGTATTCTTGCAGGTGTTACAGACGTAACGAGCTTAAAAGAAATAGAAGCCGAGCTTATGCTCCATGCCACAATTGATCCTCTAACAGGTATTCGTAATCGTCGAAGTGGGCTTCAATATCTCAATGAGCTTCTAATTAATAGTAAAACATCAGGTGAATCTTTTATCCTCTGTTTTATTGATGTTAATAATTTGAAAATGGTCAATGATAAGTATGGACATGCTGAAGGAGATCATTTAATTAAGAACGTTTGTCAAATTATCCAAGAACAGATCGAGGAACAAGATCTCTTTTTCCGATATGGCGGTGATGAGTTCATCATCGTTTTCACTGAAAAAGAAGTTCATGAAGTTCATCAGTTGTGGGAGAGAATTGTATATCTTTTATCTGAAACTCCACCAAAACCGTATGAAATTTCTGTTAGCCATGGCTTAATTTCATATGATCCGAATCAAAACATGACACTGCAAGAAGTGATTGAACAAGCAGATCAGGAAATGTATCGAGAAAAGCAATTGTTGAAAAGTTTAGTGTAAAGAGAGGCTGGGTCAAAAAGTCGGTGGTAACGACTTTTTGATTCTAGTTTGGAGTGTATAAATTCCCTCGACTTGTGGATAAAGTGTTCGTATAAACTGTTGGAGTATCGCTATGAAAAAATAACAGGAAAAATTCCTCTTAATGAGCAACCATCATGAAAAAGAGCCGATATAACAGGAAAAATTCCTGCTATTCAGTCAAAAAATGCCAAAATAAACGATTTTGCTCTCCATAAGCGGAAAATCTTCCGTTATTTCCCCTAAAAGGGTCTCCATTGAGAAGATAACAGGAAAAATTCCGCTTAAGGGTGAGAGATGGTTGGAGCAAAATAGGGTCTTATAGTAGAAATTTAGACAAACCGGAAATCGATTGGATTCTTGAAGGCTAATTTGAGTTTCACTCGATTTTTTTGTACGAGGAAAACCGAAGGTAGAAAACGAAATAGGTCTTGCGTTAATGGCAAAATTAACAGACAAAAATAGAGAAAGGTGAATTTGAGTACCCTCAGGATTCACCTTTCTCATGATTTGAAGCTAGTTATGTCCCAGCCTCTTCCTTTTTCTTTTTAACTAATTTCCTCTTCCGATTGTTCATCGTGAAGATATTGACGTTTGCTTGCGACCTGAGTTAGTTCTGTCCTTTTCAGTAAATATTGTAAATGTTGGAGAGGCATAGAACCGTGGCCTTTTCCTTCTGCTAACGTAAACTGAACGGTTCCTCCACTTAAATTCGTAATCGTTAATGATCTTGCTGAGTTATAATATCCCTTAATATCTTTTGAAATTTGAAACTTTGCACCAACCTCAATTGACATTCAAACTACTCCTTTTTTTGAGTAGTATGCCCTTAATTGAAGTCATTTCATACATTTTCCAAAGCTGTTATGAACTGTTATTTAAACCAGCCTTTTTCTTTAAAATGAGTAATCGCTTCGATTCTGTTTTTTACGTCCAATTTATCAAGTATCGTTGAAATATAATTACGAACCGTACCCGTTTTGATACTTAGTTCTTCAGCAATTTCTTTTGTGTTCCTACCATCTGCGACCAGTTCCAGAACCTCTAACTCCCGAACAGTAAGTGGATTTTCCCCTGCGTAAATATCATCCATCAACTCAGGAGCGTACACCCTTCTTCCAGACATCACATCTCGAATTGACTTTGCTAGCTCTTCACTCGGACTATCCTTAAGCAAATACCCTTTAACTCCAGCCTTTAACGCACGTTGAAAATAACCAGTTCGTGCAAAAGTGGTTAGAATTATGACGTTGCAATCAAGTCCCTTCATTTCTTCGGCCGCTTCTAATCCTGTTTTTTCAGGCATTTCAATATCCATTAAACAAATGTCTGGTTTTAATTGATGAACTAACTTAATCGCTTCTTCCCCATTTGAAGCTTTCCCGACAATTTCCATATCATCTTCAAGACTAAGTAAGGATCCTAATGCTCCTAAAAGCATCCGTTGATCCTCCGCAATCACAATCCTTATCATCCTCTATTCCCCTCCCTTATATTTTTTATATTCGGAACAGTCATCACAATTGTTGTCCCATTTCTTGTAAGTGTTTCTAAGCTCCCATTAACAAATTCAAGACGTTCTCTAATCCCAAGTAAACCACTGCCCTTGTTATCATCCATTTGTTCTTGTATCCCAACGCCATTATCGGTGACTTCAATGCGAATATCATTGATGGATTGTGAGATCGTTATTTTACAAGAAGTCGCTTGACTGTGCTTCACAACATTGGTAATAATTTCTTTTAAACACATGCTTAATATATTTTCTAAAAACAATGAGACATTCGTTAATGATTCTTTTTGAGCAACAGCTAGTTCAATTCCAGCTGCATCTAACAATTTACTTACTTCGATTAGTTCATCTCTTAAGCGTATTCCCCTCATTGATGAGACCATTTTACGAACTTCATTTAACGCTTGACGGGAAGTTTGTTGAATATCTTTTAATTCACTTCTTGCCTGTTCAGGATCTTTATAGACAAGTTTTCTTGCTAAATCTGACTTTAATCCGATTAAAGAGAGTCTTTGGCCCAGGGTATCATGAAGATCGCGAGCGATACGTTGCCGTTCCTCTTGTTTTACAAGCTCAGCGATCCTTTTATTTGCATACTCAAGTTGTTCTTCTAACTTCCCTTGTTTCTTTTTATTATAAAGGTTGAAAGGGAGCAAAATGACGCTAATCCATATAATGATCACAAAAGGGAGCTGTTCGATAAAAAGGCTCTTCTGCATTACTAAATTATAGTTAATCGCTGCCGTTGTAAATACTAAATGAATAACATATAAAGTTAAAAAGGCGACTCGATTTCGAATATTTCCATTATAGTAGGCTATGTAAAATGCGAAATAGATAAAATCAAATAGAATCGTCATGGTCATCGAAATACTAATTAATATGATCGTCCATACATATACTAGCCATTTCTTTGATAAAAAAGCAAAACGATAGGTAAGAAAGAAGGTAGCCGTTAATAGAAGTCCGATAATAATTTCAATTGTGGAAGACGATTGAAAAATAAAATAAAACGGCAATATGCTAATAATCGTCCAAATATAAGGTGATATCCCTGAAAATTTTTGCTTGAGCATTTGTTTTTTAATCATATATGAGTCCTCTATCTTTTATGACTTTCCCCAAATTTTATCACAATTAAGAAGCTTCCAAAAAGAAAATAGTCGCTCTAAGTTAGAACGACTAATTATTATTACACTTCAGGCGAGAACTTCGCTTTACTTGCCTTCTTTGCTTTCAATTCCTTAAACCCGATAAACTTTTTCTCATTCTCATCCCAAAGGTGGAACTTGATCGATTCAATACTTGTTGATAATGTCACGGTTGGTACATTTTGTAACGGTGGTGTATTTTCGTGTGCTTTTTCAAGCTTATAATTTGGAATCCGTGGACTTAAATGGTGAACATGGTGGTAGCCAATATTTCCTGTAAACCATTGCAAAGCCTTTGGTAGCTTATAAAATGAGCTTCCTTCAACAGCCGCTCGTACATACTCCCAGTTATCATCTTCCTCAAAATAAGAATCTTCAAATGTATGCTGTACATAAAACAACCATATTCCTGCAGCACCTGAAATCATGAAAATCGTTCCTTGAATGAAAAGGAATGACTGCCAGCCCAGTGTTATACAAAGTAAAGCCGTTAATCCAACAATCGCTACATTCGTCACATATGTGTTTATACGCTCTTTTTTGCGAGCACCTTTTCGATTAAAACGGTTTTCAATTAAAAATACGTAAATAGGACCAAGAACGAACATAACAAATGGATTTCGGTACATCCGATATTTGATTTTTGTCCACTTATCCGCTTCTAAATATTCGTCTACCGTGAGCATCCAAATATCACCTGTACCACGCTTATCTAGATTTGAGCTGGTCGCATGATGTACAGAATGACTGTGCTGCCACTGACGATACGGGAATAATGTTAAGATGCCAGTGATCGTTCCCAAAATATCATTGGCTTTTCGATTTCTAAAAAATGAGTAATGGCAGCAATCATGAAAGATGATGAATACTCTCACCAAGAAGCCTGCTGCAACGACAGACAAAATAAACGTTAACACATAGGAAATATTTAAGGCTTGATAAGCCAGTATCCATAATAAAAAGAATGGAACAATCGTGTTTCCTATCTGTAGGATACTGTTTTTTGTAGTGGATTTTTCAAACGGAGCCATTTGTTTTCGAAGACTTCTTTGCTTTTCTTTTATCATGCACTTGCATCCCTTCGTCATCTGTTTTTTTATTCTGTTTTAATCATAACAAAGGCTATAAATTATGGTAGACATAGTTGTCATGTTCAATACATGATAAATGTCATATATAGAGATAATTTTTCGCTTTTCTATGTTATTAAACGTAAAAATCCTTCGATCAAATGACCGAAGGATTTCATCTATTATTTTAACCCAAAAATACAAATTTCATCAGGAGGCAAGACAAAATTTTCTCCTACGTATGTTCCCTTTAATAGATCAATATACAGACTTCCTAATTCTAATGGGAATGGTTTTTTCGAACGATTTACTCCGACGATTACTTTTTCAAAATCATTTTTTCTTTGAAAAATATATACATGTTCATTTGCAAAAATGGTTTCATAGCTGCCTTCTTTAAAAACATCCCATTCTTTTCGAAGTACTCCTAATTTTTGATACCATTTAAGTAACTCTGTATGCTCTTTTCCCCATGGAAAGCAGCGACGATTAAACGGATCTTCATAGCCTTCAAGCCCTACTTCATCACCATAATAAATACATGGTACACCTGGTAAAGTCATTTGAATCAAACTTGCCATTTTTAACAGTTCGATCGCCATCTGTCTTTCCTCTTGTGACATGACTGTACTAGCCTGCACTTCTCTTGTAGTTCCATCTAATTCTTTGCCACCTAAAGCTGTTAATATTCGTTTCGTATCATGTGTACCAAGCATATTCATTAAGCAATGAACGACACAAAGAGGATAATTTTGCAAAATCGATGTGACGACTTCATCTAAATTCTCGGCATCCCCATACTTTACAAATCGAATGATGGCATTCATGAATGGATAATTCATGATGCTATCCATTTGCTGTCCTAACAGGTAGCGTCGCCGGTGTCCATAGGACATCTTATAGGATGCGTCTTCCCAAACCTCACCAATTAGGAGAGTATCCGCATCATGGCTTTTTACTGCTTTACGAAAGGAGTCAATGAAGCGGTCAGGTAATTCATCTAGGACATCAAGCCTCCATCCTGAAGCTCCCTCCTTCAACCATTTTTTCGCTATCCCTTCCCCTCCAGTAATAAAGTCTAAAAAAGAAGGTTCGTTTTCTTTTACTGCTGGTAATGTTTTAATCCCCCACCAACTCACATATTTATCTGGATATTCCAAAAAGGTATACCACGAATAATACGGGGATTCCTTCGACTGATAAGCTCCAATACTGTTATATGACCCATTTTTGTTAAAATAGACACTATTAGAGCCGGTGTGATTAAAAACTCCATCCAGAAGGATTCGCATTCCTCTATTTTTACTTTCCTTACAAAGTTTGCGAAAATCTTCTATAGAGCCAAACATCGAATCTATCTTAGTAAAATCACCAGTGTCATATTTATGATTGGAGTATGCCTCAAAAATTGGACTTAAATAAATGCAAGTGACACCTAATTCTTTAAGATAATCCAATTTTTCAATGATACCTTTTAAATTCCCTCCGAAGAAATCATTATTGAGTATTTCTCCTTCTTCATTTGGCAGATAAACCGGCATGCCTCCCCAATCATTTCGTAAAATAACATTTTCCTTTGTAGGAGGATACCCTACTCGAGCAAAGCGGTCCACGAAAATATGATAAATAAGGCCTCCCTTAATCCAATCGGGTGTATTGAATTGATGATCATATACCGTTAACTGCCAAGAAGGAGGCTCTTCGTCTAATACCAATATGGACTTCCCTTTTTTCCCAACATAAAAAGTGTCTGAAATGGTTTCCAATTGAAAGTAGTACCAGTTAAGTCCCTGCTGGTTGACGTTTATCGTTGTGGTATAAACATCTTTTCCTCGGATTATTCCGTCCCAAATCATTTTCAAATATTGATAATGATTGGTTTCATCGTTAATCAAGACGAGAAAAACACTCTTTAATTGAAAAGTACGAGGGATTTCAATCTCAAACTCTATCGCCGATTGAGTTGGTACAGCACCAGTTGGATCACGAAAATTACCTTCCTTAAATCGTGAACAGATTTGCTCTATCACATTGACAGCTCCTTATTTCTTTGCTGTACATTCCTGTCTTTCTCGTATTGTGAGAATCAGGTCATACGAGAGTAAGAATGTTCCATATTTGCTTCGTATATTCTTGTATGCTCCTGTCTGCAGCAAAACGCTCAGCACCAGCAATATTCATCAATGATATTTGATTCCATCTAATTGGATCGCTATACTCTTCTAACAGTTGTTGATAAACATCTAGATAGTCCTGAAAGTCAGCAAGACACATATATGGATCCCCGATTCCATAGTCTCCTACCAATAAATATCGATAAATGGATTCAAACGATTCTCCATTAAATCCATGACGTAAGGAATCGACGACTTTATGGATCTTTTCATTATTATGATAATAAGAGGAAGCCGCATAACCTTCCTTCCATTTCCTTTCCACTTCTTCTGCAGTCATACCAAAAATGAAGATATTATCTTTTCCAACTGCTTCATGAATTTCCACGTTTGCCCCATCCATTGTCCCAATCGTTAGGGCGCCATTAATCATCATTTTCATATTACCGGTCCCGCTTGCTTCCTTACCCGCCAAAGAAATTTGCTCACTAACCTCAGCTGCGGGTAATAAACTTTCTGCCATCGTGACATCATAATTTTCTAAAAAGACCACACGGATTTTTTCCCGAATCGTAGCATCTTTTTCAATATGGGCACTTAAATGCCAAATTAGACGTATCACTTCTTTGGCCGTATAGTAACCAGGCGCTGCCTTCGCTGCAAAAAGAAATGTTTGCGGAGGTATATTTAAATTAGGATTCTCTTTTAAATCTAAATAGATTGAAATAATTCTTAATGCATTAAGCAATTGTCGTTTATATTCATGTAGTCTCTTTGCCTGGACGACGAAGATAGACTCAGGATCAATGGTCACACCTTTATTTTGCATTCGATTAGCAAATCGAATTTTATTCGCTAATTTAATCGATTGTAATTGTTCTAGGACGCCCTTGTCTCCATAAAAATCTCGAAAACTCCCAAGTTGACTAGCATCTTTTTTATATCCAGTTCCAATGCATTCGTCTAAAAGCTGTCCTAAGCGTGGATTAGACTGACAAAGCCATCTCCGATGAGCAATACCATTCGTTACACTGGCGAATTTTTTCGCTTCGACTTGATAGTAATCAGAGAAGACTTGCTTCTTCAAGATATCAGAATGAAGCTTTGATACACCATTTACATGAGATGAGCCAATGACACATAAATTTGCCATCCTAATTTGGCCATGACTAATAATCGCCATCCGCTCAATTTTATCCCAATCTCCCGGATACCGTTTCCATAATTCTTGACAATAGTTTTCATTCAAGCCTTTAATAATTCCATAGATTCTTGGTAATTGCCCTTTAATTAAATCTTCTGGCCATCTTTCAAGCGCTTCTGACAAAACGGTATGATTCGTATAGCTAACGGACTTCTTCACGATTTGATAAGCCTTTTGCCAACTGTAATGATACTCATCAAGAAGAATACGCATTAATTCTGGGATACATAGAGCAGGATGTGTATCATTTACATGGATCGCCACTTTTTCGCTAAAGTTGTCTAATGTTCCATATTGTTGTAAATGCTCTGAGATAATATCTTGAATCGTTGCAGAGACAAGAAAATACTGTTGTTTTAATCGTAATGTCTTTCCTTCAAAATGGTTATCAGACGGATATAACACTTTGCAAATCAGTTCCGCATTCATTTTTTCCGTCATCGCCCGATCATAATCACCACTTGCAAATGAACCCATGTCAAAATTATTTAAATCTCTCGCACGCCATAACCTTAATATGGAAACTCCTTCTGAATCCGCACCAGAAATCATTAAATCGTATGGAACAGCTTCGATTTCATCATAATTAAGATGCTTTACCTGTAATCCTTCATCTGTCCAGTTTTCCTCTACATGACCGTTAAAGCGAACATGACAAACGAGGTCATTACGTTGATTGAGCCAAACATGGCCCCCAGGCAGCCAAATATCTGGGAGCTCCATTTGCCAACCATCAACGATTTTCTGTTTAAAAAGCCCGTATTCATAGCAAATCGAATACCCCATTGCTGGATACTCGAGAGTGGCTAAAGAATCCATAAAACAGGAAGCCAACCGGCCAAGGCCTCCATTTCCTAACCCTGGATCCGGCTCTTCATTATAGAGGTCTTCTAGTTCAAAATCCCAATCTTCTAGAACTTCACGGAACGTCTCTTCAATCCCCAGATTATACAAATTGTTTTTAAGGGAGCGACCGACTAGAAATTCCATGCATAGGTAATATACTTTCTTTGATTCATTCTCTTTGATTTTTTGGTTAAATTTTGTACGTTTTTCCGATAACAATTCAAGAACCGTTCGAGCACAGCTTTTATACATTTGAGCACGATCAGCTTCTGTTGTCGATATTCCATAATGCCTCGATAATTTACTTCGAATAATCGTACTTAATTCTTCTTTTGTCATGTTGTTTTCCATGGAGATACCTCCTGTCAAAACGGGTTTTATAATTTAAGGCGATGTCTATTACAGGCCAGGCCATACAAACTTTAGCGAAATATCTCCTTGAACAAACGCTATTTTTAGTTAAGATTGTGATATCCATTCCCCTTTTCAAAGTGCATTAAACTACATACAGGCTCACATCACATATATTTCATTTAAGTCTAAATATAATTTTTCATATTCCTTCGCCGATTTTTCCCAGCTATAATCTAAATTCATTACCCATTTAACGAGAGAATTCCAATTCTCTTCGTTACGATAAGCATTTAACCCCCGAGAGATTGCATCAAAAAGATCGTCCCCATTATACTGCTCGAAGACGAAACCATTCCCTTCACCAGTTGAGCAATCTTGAATCGTATCACGTAATCCCCCTACTGCATGAACAATCGGAACCGTTCCATATCTTAAGGCAATCATTTGCGCTAACCCACAAGGTTCACTTTGAGATGGCATTAAGAAAAAGTCTGCACCTGCATAGATTTTTCTTGCTAAATCTTGATTAAAGCTAATGAGTGATGCAACCTTACCTTGGTACTGATCCTGAAGCCATCTAAAATAATCCTCATATTTTCTTTCACCAATCCCTAAAACAACTACTTGAACATGTTCATTCATCAATTTCTCCATCATAGCCGTAATTAAATCAAGCCCTTTATGGGAGACAAGTCTGCTTACAATGGCAATTAACGGAACTTTTTCATCGCTTGGAAGATTGACAAGTTTTTGTAATTGAACTTTATTTTCCTTCTTTTTTTCAATGGAATCTTTATCAAAGTTTGTGAAAATAGCAGAATCGGTTTTTGGATCATACAGCTCTGTATCGATTCCATTTAATATTCCAACCATCTTATGCTCATTCCTCTGGATGATTGAAGCTAAGCCTTTTGCGAAATAATCATATTTCAATTCGGACGCATAATTCGGACTAACGGTATTAACTTGATGGGCCGTTTCAATGGCAGCCTTCATTAGATTAACTGCCCCTCTATATTCAAGAATTCCAAGAGCTTCTTTTGGTAAGCCGATGATATCTTCGATCATGTTTAAATCACTTTTCCCTTGGTATTCAATATTGTGGATCGTAAAAAGTGATTTCAACTGTAAATCATGATGGGTAAAATGAAGGTATACAGGAATTAATGCTGTTTGCCAATCGTGACAATGTATAATGGTCGGCTTAAAATCCATCAAATGGATGCTTTCTAACACAGCTTTGCTAAAAAAGGCAAACCGTTCACCATCATCCCCATATCCATAAGGAACCGTTCTTCTAAAATAAAACTCATTGTCAATAAAATAATAAACAACTCCATTTTTCTCCATTTTAAAAACGCCACAATACTGTTTTCTCCATGATAAAGAAACATCAAAATGGCCAAGAAATTCTAACTGACTTCTATCCTCAGGACGAATGGTTTCATACAGTGGTAAAACAACACGTATGTCAAAGTGATGACTATCTTCCTTCATAATCGCTTTAGGGAGTGAACCGATTACCTCCCCAAGACCACCTGTAACAAAAAATGGTGCTGCTTCAGAAGCAGCAATCAGGATATTCGTTTTATCCTTTCCAGATCGATCTTCCATAGAAAGATCGATTGAATTTACCCCCACTTTTTTAGATGGGATTTTAACCGAGTCATTATCTATTAATCTTTCATTGACGATTTTTATTTGCCAACTGACGTCTCTATCGACCGTCACTCCGTTTTTATCAATGATTTCCTGCTTGCTCATTTTCCTTCACCACCAAAGGATTTTAATTTTTTGAGATTTATATAATAGCACCTTTGTCAATATAAAAAGGATGTGTTTGGTGCCCGCATAACATTCGATTTTCCCCAATTATTACATTTTTATCGGTAACGATGTGATTTAATGTGGCATTGATGCCAATTTCGCTATCTTGCATAATAATACTGTTACTGACTGTTGCCCCGCTTTTAATCTTTACACCTCGAAAAATAACAGAATTTTTGACAGTCCCATTTATGATGCAGCCATCTGCGATAATTGAGTTCTCAACAACTGCATTTGCACCGTATTTGGTCGGGGAAGAATCATTTACACTTGTATAAATAGGACGATATACTTTACGGAAGAGATCTTCGCGTACCGAAAGATTTAAAAGATCTAAATTACATTTTAAATAACTTTCTAACGAGTCTACGTATTCTGAATATTCTTTAAATTCTACCCCTCTTATCGTAAAGTCTGCTGAATGATCTCCACAATAATCAATTATTCTTTTGTAACCGTAATTCACGGCTTGCATAATATGGCGCTTTAAAAAGTCTTTTTGAATGATCATCGTCCCTAAAAAAAGAGCTTCCCCTTTTTTTGTATGCGCCGCATCCTTTACCTTTATGATCCGCTGATTCTCATCCATTTCAAATACGGTCCGATTTCCCTTCCAGATAGCATATTCGCTACTTCTTTTATATAAAACCGTTACATCTGCATGATGGTCAATATGATTTTTAAGAATGTCTGCATATGATAAATTACAAACGACATCACAATCAGATAAGATAACGTATTTTTCATCCGTTTTATCCAGATAGTACATGATCCCCTTTAATGTATCTAATCGATTATCGATTGGAATAAGACCGTCAGAATCATCCCCGTATGGTTGAATGACACGAATACCTCCTCTTTTTCGTGCCAAATCCCAAGCTTTCCCGGTTCCGATGTGATCCATTAAATTCTGGTAATTTCTTTTTGTAATAATTCCGATTTTATTGATTCCTGAATTGGTCATGTTCGAAAGGACAAAGTCAATGAGTCGATACCTTCCTCCAAAAGGGACTGAAGCCATGATTCGTTTCTTTGTAATTTCTGGTACATGCTTATCGCCAATATTAGAAAAGACAATCCCTACTGCGTTCATTCGATAGCCTCTCTTTCAATTAAATTAGCATGAATGGCACCTTCCGTTTTTCTTGTGATGGCGAAGCCTTTTGAAAAAGGTTTTTCTAAATACTTTAAATACATATTGCTATCGATAATCTCACCACTATGGATAAATGTATTTTCCTTTACCCTCACACCACTACCTAATACCGTTAATTCTCCTTCGGACAACTTATCCTCGCCAATTTTCACATTTCTTCCTACTTGAACACCAACATCGACAATACTGTAAAGTACCGATGCCCCTTCTTTAATATCGGTATTACTCATCACAACACTATCCCTCACCACTGCCCCCTTCTCAACAGTGACACCACTAAAGAGGACCGAGTTTTCAACCGTACCATGAATCTCACACCCTTCTGCAATGACGCTGTTCGTCACCTTTGCTCCATGACCTATATAGTGAGGGTGGTCTGGATAATGACGATAGCTGATTTTCCATTTATGGTCATTTAAATCAAGCTTAGGATTTGTACCTAATAGATCCATATTTGCTTCCCATAAAGATTGTAATGTCCCGACGTCCTTCCAATACCCTTGAAACGGATATGCAAATAATCTCTCTCCTCCAAGCAGCATAGAAGGGATGACATTTTTACCAAAATCTTTCGAAGAGTACTCATCCTTCTCATCTTCTGTTAAATAACGATACAGCGCTTCTTTCTTAAAAATATAGACGCCCATCGAAGCCATATTACTTTTTGGGACTGCTGGTTTCTCCTCGAATTCATAGATCCTTCCATCATCATACGTATTTGTTATACCGAAACGACTTGCTTCCTCAAAAGGAACGGAAAGAGTAGCAATTGTACAGTCGGCATTTTTTTCAATATGATAGTCCAGCATTTTACTATAATCCATCTTGTAAATATGATCCCCTGACAAAATAATCACATATTCAGGTTTATAGCGATCAATGAAATTCATATTTTGATAGATAGCATTCGCTGTCCCTTTGTACCAGTCTCCACCTTGTACTCCTTGATATGGGGGAAGGACATGGACACCACCGTATGTCCGATCAAGATCCCAAGGTTCTCCATTATCAATATAATCGTTCAGTTCAAGCGGTTGATATTGAGTTAAAACACCAACCGTATCAATTCCAGAATTAATACAGTTTGAAAGGGTAAAATCGATAATGCGATATTTCCCTCCAAAATGCACTGCAGGTTTTGCAATTTGCTTCGTGAGAACATATAATCTACTTCCTTGCCCTCCAGCAAGGAGCATCGCTACACATTTTTTCTTTCGAAACATATTTCCCTTCCCCTTTCCTTTTCCTAAATTTTCACTTTATTCCGCTCGACATGTTGGAAAACAAGTGTTGTTAAGGGTGGTAAAGTAATAGAAATATATTGCTCATACCCATGCATCTGCTCATCTTTCGTTCCTAGTTGTTTTCGATTCCGAATACCTGAACCACCAAATTTTTTCAAATCAGTATTAAAAATTTCTTTATAGTTTCCTTTTTTTGGAACTCCTACAAAATAATCCTCCCATATTACTGGAGAAAAATTGACAATAATAATCAAATCTTTTCCTTCTTTATCGATTCGTCGAAAGGCTAATATATTTCGATAATGATCATTATGGCAAATCCATTTGAACCCATCTTGATAACAATCTAATTCCCATAGAGGGGAATTCTGTAAGTAAAAGTGATTGGCCTCACTAAAAAAATGCTGTAGTTTTTTATGGGATTCATATTTTAATAGGAACCATTCAATCGATTTTTCACAATTCCATTCTACGAATTGGCCAATTTCAGCACCCATAAACGTCAGTTTCTTGCCGGGATGACAAAGCATATATAGAAGAAAACTTCGTACACCAGCAAATTTTTCATGGTATTCTCCTGGCATTTTATCTAATAACGAATGTTTACCATGGACCACTTCATCATGAGAGATCGGTAATATGAAATTTTCTTCACAAGCATACATAATTGGAAAAGTTAATTTGTCTTGATGATATTGGCGTGCGATTGGATCGACTTTAATATAAGATAAAACATCATTCATCCAGCCCATATTCCATTTAAAATTAAATCCTAAACCGTCGAAGGATGGGGGGAGTGTAACACCAGGCCAGGCTGTTGATTCTTCTGCTATCATCAAATTGTGAGGGAAGTTTGTAAGTACAGTATGATTTAACTCTTTAATGAATTCAATCGCTTCGAGATTTCCATCTCCTCCATATATATTCGGTTTCCATTCACCGTCTTCCTTGTTGTAATTCAAATAAAGCATGGAAGCAACGGCATCAACACGTATACCATCAATATGGAATTTCTCCATCCAAAAGAGGGCATTAGAGATTAAGAAAGCGCGAACTTCTTTTCTCCCAAAATCGAATATTCTTGTTCCCCATTGCTTATGTTCCTGCTTATAAGGGTCTTGATACTCATATAAAGGCTGACCATCAAATTCATATAATCCGTGGGCATCCTTAGGAAAGTGAGCGGGAACCCAATCCATAATGATCCCTATTCCATGCTCATGAGCCAGATTAACAAAATACATGAAATCCTCTGGTTTTCCAAATCTCGATGTCACACTATAATACCCGCAAACTTGGTAACCCCAGGAAAGGTCATATGGATGTTCAGTTAAAGGAAGAAGCTCTAGATGGGTATAACCCATTTTTTTCACATATGGAATAAGACGATTAGCCATCATTCGATAATTTAAATACTGATCATCATCTGTTCTCATCCATGATCCTAAGTGTACTTCGTAAATATTGAGCGGACTCTCATAAATATTTTGCTTTTCTTTCACCCTTTGCCAATCCTCGTCAGTCCATGAAAATTTATTTTCGAAGCGGTACGTAAAAGAAGCAGTCTGTTCCTTCGTTTCACTATGAAATGCATATGGGTCAGCTTTAAAAAGTATACGTCCATCTTTTGTCAAAATGGCGAACTTATATAACGAGTATTCCTCCAATCCATCAATAAAAAGCTCCCATATTCCTTCTTCAGTTTCCTTTTCCATTGGATGGGACTGATGATTCCATTGATTGAAATCCCCTACAACTGAAACAGATTCAGCATTTGGTGCCCAAACACGAAAAACAAAGCCTGACTTTTCATTATTTTCTGTAAAATGAGAACCTAAATAATCATATGCACGGAAATTCTGCCCATGGTGAAATAAGTATTTTGCTAATGACATATCTTCTTTATATTGCTGCAACTTTACCAGCTCCTTTACTACATCACATAAGGATTAATCACCTAATAAGAAAATCTAACAACATTAAAATTATAATATGAATATTATTGTAACATTTATGTTAGCATTATTTGTAAATTTTGTGAGAATTTCTTACAAAGATTTCATAAATAGACGTAATTTTGTAAGAAAGAATATGGCTTAATTACAAAATCGGCAAAAAAAGACACCAACGCCCTGGTGTCTTCTTACGATCTATTTCGTTAACGTCTCAATTAATTGTTGTGAGAACTTTAGCGTATTTTCATCCATATTTAATAAAAATTGCTCGTTCTCTTTTTTCCGATTTGATTCCTTAATAATCGCCATTTCTTTATGGATTCTCTCCATTTTTCGATCCAACTCTGATGCAACAATTGCTGCATCTTTTAGCTCCATAATTAAGTCTTTGGGCACCTCTTTATTGTATTTATAAAATATTTTATGCTCCAGGCTAGCCCAGAAGTCCATCGCAATTGTTCTAATTTGAATTTCTACTGGAACAATTTCTTCTCGATCAGACATAAATATTGGAATCTCAAGGATTAAATGCAGACTTTGATAGCCATTAGGTTTTGGATTTGAAATATAGTCCTTACAAGATATTAACTTTACATCCTTTTGCTGTTGAAGCATATTACTAATCTCATAAATATCTGAAATAAAAGAACAGGTAATACGAATCCCCGCGATATCCTTTAGATTTTCCTTTATGGAAGAAAGGGTAAAAGGATGTCCCTTCCGAAGCATTTTTTTGAAGATACTTTCAGGTGTTTTTACACGAGATGAGACATGCTCAATCGGATTATAGTCATGAATATAATGAAACTCTTCTTTCAATATATTAATTTTCGTTGTCATTTCATCAAGGGCAAATTTATATGCCATCATAAATCTTGTCAATTCGACTTTTACATTTTTCAAATTGGTCATATCCATTCCAGTCACTCGTCTCTTGAATTATTTTTTAACTGCAAAAGTTTTTCAGGCGGAAATACTAAGCGGCAGATGATCTTTGCAATTGCCGAAAAATCAGGTTCCTTGCCACTTTCCATTTGCATTTCTGGGATTTTTTCAAGCAATGCCATGATTGTCCAAGATATCGTGTCTAGACTCAAGTCATCCCATGTTAAACCATGTTCCTTCGCCTTCTTCAATCCACTATATATTTGCTCATGTATTTTTCTTTTCGCTTTTCTGATCATTTCAGCAAGCTCGTGATCCCGACTAACTAGTTCAGGGAGAACACGATGCAATCCAAGACTACTTAGCCTGTCAAAATGTTCCTTCATAAGGGAAGAAAGAAAAAACTCTGGGTCTAGATTAATCCAGTCTGGTTTTGGAGGCATAAGCAGATCAAAATTTTCTTCTAACAAGGACATAAGAATCTGCCTCTTATCAGAAAAATAGCGATAAAAGGTCCCTGTAGCTACCCCAGCATGTAAAGCAATTTCTTTCGCTGTTGTTTGATCATAACCTTTTTCCACAAATAAGATGCTTCCACTTCTAAGTAATGCATCTCTTTTCGCTTGAGCCCGTGCCTGCTTTGGAATGATTGGAAAAGGACCTACAAGTTGCCCTTCATCTTTTTCAGTCATCTTAGCCACCTCCGGTTCATTATACCACAAACATGAACTAAAGTTCATCTTTTATAAAAAACACTGTTTATAACAGTTGTTTTTGATTGATATTTTACTAGTACCTGATTTATAATAAAAAAAATCCAACTGTGACAGCTGGATTCAGAATTGCTCTGTATGACATTACTTAACTTTTGGAGGGTAAAAAAATGACAAAAACCCCTGATAACAAGAAGATAGCAGTTGACTCCCAAGTTTCCTTAAAAGGATTAGTTAAAGCCATTTTCAATGATACGATACATGTACAAATCGGCGGAAAAGTCATCACCATTCCGATTGCCGATTTGAAAGGAAATAAATTAGAAAACAATATGTAAGCCTTTATTGTTATGATTGATATCATTTAAATACCTACAAGCCTACGAATTTTCGTAGGCTTGTTCACATTTACTGCCCAATCACTTGTAGAATTTTTTTCTTCTCTCTGGTCAGACATGTAGCTGCGAGCTTAACGAGGTCATCCATAGCTCTAACTTCATCGAAAGGGACCTCTTTTCCCAAATCTTCATTAATTCTTACATACTTATCTTTCAGTAATTGTTCACACTGATACGAAATAGATTCAGAAGATAAATGTAAAGCTAAATCAAGTAGTTTCGGTGTTACCTTAAAAGATGGAAGGTGAAAAGGCAGCCATTCCTTTGCCCCCCAATCTTTATGATCTTTGATTGTAAAGTCAATTTGTTGTTTCCCTGTTCCGATCGACACAATCGTCATATTTTCGATCTTTTCATTAAAATGATGCATCAGTTCTGTTATGCAAACTAATGAAGGATTGTTGGCCCATAAACCACCATCAATGGAAAGAAATTTATTCGCCACGTTGTTCGGAGGAAAATAAACAGGAGCTGAGCACGATGATAATACTGCGTCCCAAAGCTTTAAAGAAAGATCGTTTTCGGTTCGTGCATGGCCGAAATTCGTACGGTGTACGTATGGATTGCCGTGAGTTAGATCAACCGCTGGAATGAGTAAAGGTTTCTCTATGTCTTTCAGACGATAGTCTCCAAAGGCTTTTTGAAAAAAACGCCTTAAATAGCGATCACTATACACCGTCTTGAAGAGTCCAACCTTTGCTTGTCTTAAAAATATTTTTTCAGCATACCTTTTATAATTATCAAGAACTTCACTCATTTTATTATTTAGTGCAACTGACGCAGCGATAATCGCACCAGTGCTTGTTCCTGCAATCATGTCAAATGCTTCCCCAACAGGCTTTCCAAGTTCTTTTTCAATTTCGTCTAGAATGGCAACAGCAAACACGCCACGAATTCCTCCGCCATCAATGCACAGAACCTTCATTATGATCACCTTTTAAGTTTGAAATGGATTTACCCTTTTACTGCTTTCACTAACTGCTCTAGAAATTGAATAATTAGGCGCAATGCGTCTTCAAATGTCATATCTTCCGAAAAATCAGCAACATAGTTTAAAGTAAAATTCATATTCCATAGACCATCGCCTTGATCAAACATTAAGTCATATTTAATATCATTTCCATTTAACTCTTCATCTAAATAAGCTCTAATAACTGACTCTTTCTTTTTTTGAATCTTTAATCCGAGCATGACATCATAGCTCTTAAAAACATCGTCGATCTCAATGGACAAGGAATCAACACCCAGTTCATTTAACTCACTTGCTTCAAAGTAGACAAACTCATTCTGATGTTCTTTTAAATAGCTAATTTTTGTTTGTAAAAATGCAGAATCTTCTTCTGCTAAAAATTCTTCTGTTTCTTTATCAGAGCGCTCAATATATAGTTCTGTCATTATTTAGACCCTCCTCTATATGACTTTCGTTTACTCCCCATACTAGAATTTTTCTTTTTTGCATAAGGGCGTTGTTTATTCGATTGATCTTGTCCTCTCCCCTTTTTACTAGTGCCACTTCGTTTTTCTGGGGCAGATGATGTCTTTTTTTGATCATTTTGACTCGAACGTGGATTATTTTTCGTGCTAGAAAGAGAAGGGTTTTGTTTTTTGCCCTTCGTTTCCTCCTGCGATTCCTTTGTTTTTCTAGATTTCATTTGTTTTGAAGATTGCTTCGTATTTCTAGGTTGCGATTGTTTTGTGGATTCCTTTGTTTTTCTAGTTCTCGTCTGTTTTGAAGATTCTTTTCTGTCTTCCTTCTTTTCTTGACTATTGCCGATATTTTGCTTTGGAATACGGATATTTAATTCAGTCTCAATTAGATCTAATGTCGGACGATCCGCTGATGAATACAGAGTGACCGCCATTCCCTTCATTCCAGCTCTCCCTGTTCTTCCAATACGATGGACATAGCTTTCACTATCCTGAGGGATATCGTAGTTAAACACATGTGTAACACCTTCAACATCCAGGCCTCTTGCCGCAACATCTGTGGCAACTAATACTTGTATTTCTGCATCGCGGAATCGTTTCATCACTTGTTCTCGTTTAGGTTGGGATAAATCTCCATGTAATTCATCGCAAGAAATTCCATGTGCTTTAAGTATTCCTGTTAATTTACTAACTCTTCTTTTCGTGCGGCAAAAAACTACTGCTAAAAAGGGGCGATGCATTTCAATCAATTTGATTAATGTCCCTTGTTTAGCTCGATCAACCGTATGTATAGCGACTTGTTTCACAGTTGTAGCAGGACCTTGAACCTTCTCCACTTGGATGAATTGCGGATTTCGCATATGCTTCTCAGAAAGCTTACGAATTTCCTCTGGAATCGTCGCAGAAAATAACAGCGTTTGTCTTGATTTTGGGGTTTCTTTGATAATCTCCTCGACTTCATCAAGAAAACCGATATGAAGCATCTGATCAGCTTCATCTAGAACGAGAAAAGAAACTTCTTCCAGTGATATCGTTTTTCTACGAATATGGTCAAGTAATCTTCCTGGCGTTGCAACAATAATCTGAACATGGTGTTGAAGCTTCTTTAGTTGTCTTTCTACATCTTGTCCACCATATACAGAGAGAACTTCAATGCCGTCCAGGTTCGCAACCAATTTGTTTGCTTCTTCGGTTATTTGTAGCGCAAGCTCTCTCGTCGGCGCAACAATTAGCGCCTGAATATGCGGAGAATTCGGTTGAATTTTATCCAAAATAGGCAAAAGGAAAGCAAAGGTTTTCCCAGTTCCCGTTTGTGCCTGTGCAATGACATCTCTTTGATCCATGATCGAAGGAATGGCTTGTTCTTGAATCGGAGTTGGTGTTACAACCCCGTATTCGCTCATTTTATCGACCAATTGTTTTGAAACTCCTAAAGATGAAAAACTTTTCATAAAGTAAAGACCTGCTTTCTTATTTCCTGTTTCTTGCTTATTTTGCCGTTTTTTCCTGAAGATTGCAAGGATAGTAAGGAATTCTTAAACCAACAAAAAAGATTGGCTTGAAACCAATCTTTTTGACATCACATTTCTATTCATTTTTGGATGGAATACTGCACCCATCATCTGTACAGGTCGTGTCTATACTGTCAGAAGATAATTCCTGGAACATTGGCGTGTTCGATTCTTCCTCCCACACCTTTTGCAAAGCACCTTGGAATGTTTCTAATGGTTGAGCACCAGATATCGCATATTTCTGATTAATGACAAAATATGGAACACCTGTTATTCGATATTGCCTTGCCACTTCCTCTTCAATCCGAACATCATTGCTGTATGCCGTATCCTCATGTAGAACTTCTAACGCTGCTTCTCTTGAAATCCCAACTGACTCCGCGATATCTGCTAATGCTTCATAATCACTTAAATTTTTAGATTCTGTAAAGTATCCGTATAGAAGTTTTTCCGTTATTTCTTTCTCTTTCCCAATCGTTTTAGCATATTTGGCCAAACGGTGTGCATCAAATGTATTAGTGGGCTTCATTTGCTCAAAATTAAAGGTCAACCCAACTGTTGCAGCTTGCTGTCCAACCCCAACATTTGCTTGCTTCGCTTCTTCAATTGACATGCCATACTTGCTTGCCAGCGCTTCATGAATAGACATCCCTGAATTTTTCGGAGCATTTGGATCAAGCTCAAAACTTTTAAATTCTATTTCAATTTGCTCTTTTTGAGGAAATTGATTAATCGCCTCTTCTAGACGTCGTTTTCCAATATAACAAAATGGACAGACAAAATCGGACCATACTTCAATTTTCATGTCTACACCTCTTCAATAATTAGTTTCAAGCCTTTAAATTAGCCATTTTTAATACAATTGGACAGTGATCACTTCCAAGTATTTCATGGTGTATTTCTGCTTCTTCAATATGATGCTCTAATTGTTTGGAAACAATGAAATAGTCAATTCTCCAACCAATATTCCTTTCACGAACTTTACTCATATACGACCACCAAGTATAGACATCCGTCTTCTCTGGATATAAATAGCGGAATGAATCAACAAATCCAGTCTCGAGGAGTTTCGTCATTTTCTCTCGTTCCTCGAAGGTGAAACCAGAATTGCCGATATTCGATTTCGCATTTTTTAAATCAATTTCTTCATGAGCAACATTTAAATCACCGCAGTAAATGACCGGTTTTTTTGAATTTAAGTCGAGAAGGTAGTCACGAAGCTCTTCCTCCCACTGCAACCGATAATCGAGGCGGGATAAATCTCTTTTCGAGTTTGGTGTATAAATATTAACCAAATAAAAATCGGCGAATTCTAGGATAATACTTCGTCCTTCTTCTTGCGTATCTCGTTCTCCGATCCCATAGCTAACAGAAAGAGGCTTTTTTCTTGTAAAAATAGCTGTACCTGAATACCCTTTTCTCTCGGCATAATTCCAGTACTGCTCATATCCATCCAATTGCAATTCAATTTGACCTTCTTGCAGCTTTGATTCTTGTATACAAAATATATCAGCATCTACCTCGTGAAAATAGTCAAGAAACCCTTTTTTCACACAGGCGCGGATTCCGTTCACATTCCATGAAACCAATTTCATTTCTAGTTCTCCTTGCTAACTTTATTAATGTATTTCAAATTGAAACATTCTATTTCCATAACGTTGTTTTCGTAATGATTGTTTTTTTTGTAAATGTCCAGTGGCCGACATTTACACCTCTGACTGGTTTCACATTCACACATTATTTATGCACAGCACTTTTCGCTTCCATTTGACCTTTATAAGAGTATAAACCTACAATCTATTTATTAACTTATAACTCAAAGCAACATTGATTGCGAAAAGAGCCTTTCATTTAGAATAATTCTACTATACTATGAAAGGAGTCGTTTATCGAGTAATTAAGATTGACGAATTATAAATAGAAATATCATCTTCACTTTTTAAATGATGAAAATTTGACTAAACTGACTAATATTAACATTCAGAAGGGAGGGGCTATGATGAGACGTTTTCTTTTCATGATATTGGTTGTCTTTCTTATCGTGATTGGAGCTTCTTATATGGAAGAAGGTGTAAAGACTGAGGCTAAAGAGGATTTTAAAACCTTTTTCGAAAGTGGGGAACTTCAGAATATAGCCGCTTCTATGATATCAACCTTTCAGTCACTATTCGAAAGTATTAAAGATCAAGTAGACCTCTCACCTGAAGGCGAACCACAACAGGAAGTAGAAAAACCAGTACTGTCAGTCCCATCTGAGCAGACCTTCTCCATTCATAATGTTCAAATTGGATCTCAAAAGGAAGAAGTGGAAGCAATCCTTGGAGAACCACAAAGAAGTTCTAGCAATGAATATGGACATAACTGGTTTACCTATCATCAAAACTATCAAAATTTTGTTCAAGTGATGTATAATAATACCGAACAAGTGGTTGGTCTTTACACGAATCAGGACTTAATTGCATCCTCCAAAAATATACATTTGGATACACCTAGGGAACATGTCCTCGCACAACTTGGTACCCCATTAACTCGGATTCAAAAAGGTTTTGTCTACTATCAACTTCAAGACGATGCCGATTATGACGTCTTCCAGTTAGATGATAGTTATGTAACCATTTTTTATGATATTCACGAAGGAAACACTTTGACCTCGCTTCAAATCATTCATAAGGGTATAGAGGGAGATAAAAAGAGTTTTTACGCATCAGGTAGTGAATCGTTAAAAGAAGGATTCGAATGGCAAATGTTTGATTTGACCAATGCGACGAGGGTCCAACATGGTTTAGGAATACTTACATGGGATGAGCGTGTGCGCAAGACAGCGAGAAAACATAGTGCCGATATGGCTGAGAACGCTTATTTTGATCATACAAACCTCCAAGGACAATCTCCCTTTGACCGAATGCTCGCTGATCAAATTACCTTTTCAGTTGCTGGTGAGAATCTGGCCTATGGGCAATTCAGTAGCATTTTCGCCCATGAAGGACTAATGAATTCGGAAGGACATCGTAAGAATATTTTAAAAGCAGAATTTGATCATTTAGGGGTTGGTGTTGCTTTCAACTCCGAGTCTCACCCCTACTATACGCAAAACTATTTTTCACAATCAAAATGAGAGGTTGAGTCAAAAAGTCGATGATAACGACTTTTTGATTCTAGTTTGGAGTGTATAAATCCCCTCGACTTGTGGATAAAGGTTCGTATAAACAGTTGGCGTATCGGCATGAAAAAATAGCAGGAAAAATTCCGCTTAAGGAGCAACCATCATGAAAAAAAGCCGAAATAACAGGAAAATTTCCTGCTATTCCCTCAAAAAATACCAAAATAAACGATTTTTCCCTCCATAAGCGGAAAATCTTCCGTTATTTTCCCTAAAAGGGAGTCCGTTGAGGAGATAACAGGAAAAATTCCGCTTAAGGGTGAGAGATGGTTGGATCAAAATAGGGTCTTGTAGTAGAAATTTAGACAAAACGGAAACCGGTTGGATTCTTGAAGGCTAATTTGCGTTTCACTCGATTTTTTTGTATGAGGAAAATCGAAGGTCTTGCGTTAATACAAAAATAGAGAAAGGTGAATTTAAAGCTAGTTATGTCAAAGCCTCTTTAATTCATGATGATTGACGTTTCACTTCCACCTCACACTGTTTCTCCAATGGCTTGATAACAGCAGACATATCTTCATTCCCTAGCCCTTTAGCAATCGCATGAAAAAATACATCCTCAGCATGATCCCCTAATTTATGTTTGATCCCCGTTTGGGAAAATAGTTCATTTGCCAATTTTACATCCTTATGAACATATTTTACGGCACCACCAGGCTGAAATTGTCGTTCAAGGACGTATTGCTCCATATGGCGCTCAAGCATACGACTATTGCCATAGCTTACTCTTAACAATTGATATAACTGCTCAGCATCCAACCCGAAAGATACTCCAGCAACCATTGCTTCTGATGCAGCGGTAGTGTGAACGGCGACAAGGTATTGATTAATCAGTTTGGCCGCACTTCCAGATCCTGATTTCCCTAAATATTCAATCGTTTTTCCGAACTGTTTAAACAATGGCAACACTTTTTCGAAGGATTCAGCATCACCACCAACCATAATCGTTAATGCCCCTTGTTCAACTCCTTCTGGCCCGCCACTCACTGGCGCATCAAGATACGATATTCCTTTTTCGCGAGCAACCTGATAAATCATCTGACTTGTTTTCATGCCCACGGTCGAAAAATCGATACAAATAGCTCCCTTATTAGCATTCGGGATCACATGATCGAGAAATACTCGCTCACAATCTTTTGGCATTGACAGACAACAACAAATAATATCACAGTCTTTTGATAAGCTAGCAATATCCTCTGCCATTTCTGCTCCCATCGCCACTAAAGGAACTGTCTTTTCTACCGTGCGATTATACACCGTAACTTCATAACCACCCTGCAAAAGCTTGATCGCAATGCGCGAACCCATAACTCCTAAGCCAATAAATCCAATTTTCATAGACTTGCTCCTTCTCTCGATGATCCCAACCAAGAAAAACTATCCTCACTTCTAGCTTTAGGAAAATACTCTAAACCTACATATCCAGCATAGCCACTTGATTGGATATGTTGAAAAATGTTCCCATAATGAATTTCACCTGTTCCCGGTTCATGTCTCCCCGGACAATCTGCAATTTGCACATGACCAATTGTATGTAAATGTTGTTGAAAGTTGGATAGCAAATCATCATGCATATTCTGTACATGGTAAAAATCATATTGTAGCTTAACATTTGGTAAATTCATTTCATCGATTATGTTAAGGGTATCCTGTAAGGACGAGAGAAAATAACCTGGCATATCGATAGCATTGATTGGCTCGATCAAAAGAACAAGGCCATGCTCTGCCATCTTTTTAGCAGCATAAGCCATATTCTTTATATATGTCTTTTTTGCTTCCTCATAAAGGCAAGCTTCAGGGACAATTCCAGCCATACAATGTATACGTTCTACCTTTAACCTTTTTGCATATGCTATTGACTGTTCAACTGCCGTCTTAAACTCAGCCTCTCTTTTTTTATCCACCGCCAAGCCCCTGTCGCCGGCTTCCCAGTTCCCAGCTGGACAATTAATTAATGTCATCGAAAGTTTGTTTTCCCTTAACTTTGCCTCAATTTCCTCTATTGCATAATCATAAGGAAATTGACATTCGACATATTGAAACCTTGCTTCCTTTGCTTTCTTAAAACGGTCCAAAAAGGGAACTTCAGTGAAAATGGTTGATAAATTAACAGAAAAACGCATTCTTGTTCCTCCTTACGACTCTGTTCTTTCTAATTTCTACATTTGTCAGTGAATCCCTTTTTCTAAAAGGTTCTTTTTTGAAAAACATGATTGCTTTTGGAAAGCCATAAGAAACAAACTGCCTGATTTAGGGAGCGAAAAGTGTCGTCGCACACTGCATGTATAGCCATAACCGTGATATAAGGGTAAAAACCGTTTTCTCAGTTTTTATAAATTACCTACAAAAAAAGCAAAAAGAGAAAAATAAATAGAGCTGCAAATTCACAGCTCTACTTCTATTCATTATTGATTTGCGATAACTTTGATAAGTTGATCCTCCACTTGCTTTCCTTTATGTTCGTCTAAAAGATTGTTCATGATGATCGAAAAAATAAGCGGTTCACCACTTCCTGTTTTCGTGTATCCTGAAATTGAAGTAACGGTCGTTAATGTACCAGTTTTAGCCTGAACCTGTAACTCAGCCATTCGCTTCCTCAACGTACCACCAATCATTTTTGATTTTTTCCCTGCAACAGGTAATGATTCGTAGTAAGTTGAAAACCATGGCTTGTTTTGAATGACATATAAAAGTTTCGATAGCTCATTTGTTGTGACAAGATCAATCTGAGAAATACCAGAACCATCACGGATCATAAGTGTTTTCGTATTAATCCCGAATTTCTTGAGTTCTTCATTAAGTACTTTTATTCCCTCTTGCCAACTTCCTTTTCCAAATCTTTGTTTTCCTATCTCCTTTATAAGGACTTCAGCATGAACATTATTACTCAGCTTCATAAATGGTACTAATAGTTTTGATAAAGGGATAGATGAGTGACTAGCGATGATTTTCCCAGAATCGCATTGCCCTCTTTGTACTTTCCCATAAAAGGTGATTCCTTGTGTTTTTAACCCTTGCTTAAACAGGTCAAGAGCATATCCGGTTGGCTCCCAAACGGCTATATATTCTTTTTTTCTAGGTGTAGCGATCGGAAGCATCCCTTCTAAAATCAAATTATTACTACCATGCTCTCGTTCCATGTGAAAATAAGCTTTTCCTTCAGGTGAAACCGTCGATAAGCGATTTATAATTTTGACGTAATCGTTCTGTGGCTTTAGTTCAATCCGTGCTTTATCGCCAATATTTTTGCCCGGTTTAATTTCTACTATGACAGACCCTGTATCAAAATCTGCATTAGGTGTCGCCGTTAATGCTGATATTTGAGCACCATAATAATGGTCCTCGTCAGTCCAAATCATATCTTGAGACAAGCGCACATCATCATACCATGTATCATCGCCAATAAGATTTCCTTCTATTTTTCTAATTCCTTTTTCCTTCAATTGTGAGGCCAGCGCTTGAAAGTCCTCTGCCTTAAGTGTTGGGTCACCTTTCCCAACTAAATATACATTTCCCTTTAGTGTATTCCCTTGCATAACACCATCGGTACGCACCTCTGTTTTAAAGATATGATGTTCACCTAATACTGAAAGGGCAGCAGCAGCCGTAAACAACTTCATATTTGAGGCTGGTCTTAAACGAGTATCACCATTAAATTGATACAGCATTTCCCCTGTTTTCCCTGAGCGAATACTCATTCCAACTATAGCCCCCTTTAAGGCAGGTTCATTATTGATAATTGATTGAAGTTCTTGTTCCAAAGTATCAGCATTCAGACTATGCGGAAAGAGACTAATAAATAGGAAAATGAATAAGGCTATTTTGATTTTCAATGGCTTCACATCCCATAATCGAATTGTTCCTTAGTAATTTACCCAGAGATGAAAAAATAATAAAAACCTGTATCCAATTTGATACAGGTTTTCCTAGTATTAATGTATAGCTGATTTAAATTTGCCGCCATGAGCTTCATGCGTATCCATGATTGTTATGAATGCATTCGGGTCGATGTCAAAAATCATACTCTTTAACTTTGCAACTTCCAAACGGGTTACGACAACATAAATGACCTCTTTTTCTTTATCATGATAGCCACCTTTCCCATACAGTCTAGTAACACCACGACCAAGCCTTTGACCGATTGTTTCTGACAATTCTTCGTATTCGTCAGATACAATGATTGCCGCTTTCGTTTCATTAAGAATCCCTTGTGAAACCCCATCAATCGCCTTTGAAGCAATATAATAGGTTAGGATTGAATACATTGCCTGTTCCCAGCCAAGGACAAAGCCTGCCCAACCGAAAATAAAGACATTGACAAACATGACAAACTCACCAACTGAAAAAGGGAGTTTCTTCGTAAGAAGTATACCTAATATTTCGGTGCCATCAAGGGCTCCTCCAGCTCGAACGACAATTCCCACCCCAGCACCAAGGAGCAAACCTCCAAATACGGTGGCGAGCAGTGGGACTGTTGTGAATGCCTCGACATGATGGAGTAACTGTTCGAAAATAGAAAGAGATATAATTCCGACGAGAGACGAAATAAAGAAGCTCTTTCCAATATACTTATACCCCGCATATAAAAATGGGAGGTTAATAACGAGAATAAGTATTCCAAAATTAATCCCTGTTAAATAGTTGGTTAACAACGAAACACCAATGACTCCGCCATCAATGATTTTATTTGGTACTAAAAACAGCTCAATTGAGATTGCTGCAAATGCCGCTCCAATGACGATCATAATATAGCGGAAAATAAGACGTTTTAAACCTGTTTTCTTATGCGCTTTTGCCAAACAATAACACCTCTTATGTAGTTATATTCTTCCATCAAAATTAATCGAATAATCCTATTTTCTTACAAAGAGGTAAATTGTTCAAGCAATTACCCTAGATTTTTTCCTCTACCAACGGTCATAGCGTCTCTCGTGGCAAAAATCGCATATTGGAAAAGAATGCTCCCATGGTAAAGTCTTCCCACAACTTCTACATTTCTTCTTCATTTTCTTTACTTCAGTTTTTATCGATTCATGAACGGCATCACTTAACTCTTCCCGTACTTTTTCCCAATAATGTGCTTCAAGTCTTTTATCAAGACGATACAAAAACAATAAATGTAGTCCGATTGCTTTATACGACAATTCCTGTTCTTCTAAATTACGTTTTTTAATGACTGGTTCTGGTAATTCTGCCCCTTCTATAATCGCAAACATTGTGTCTCGCCACTGGTGAATTAAACCTTGATCCTTTGTTGAAAATGGCAAATGTAAAAATCCATACATATCCATCATGGAGAGTCGGGCTTCCACTTCAGTTCCACGAATGACATGATAAAGCTCTCTTTCCTGTGAAAGACTTGCTTTTTCTGTACCTTGTGGGCTTTCGAATTTTCCCCAGAGTTCAAAAAATATTTCAAGCTCACGATAATATTTTTGAAATCGTTCAAACACAGATGCCGTCGGTGCAATTGCAAATGATGCTACGGGCTGATCTTCCATTTTGAGTAAATTCTTCATCACTTTAATATCAGAGCTAAACGCAACCTTTCCTACGTCATATAACCCTTTTCGCCCAGCTCTCCCTGCGATTTGCTTCACCTCCTGAGAAGTAAGCCTTCTTCTTTTCGTACCATCAAACTTTTCCGATTCTAAAAAGACGATACGCCGAATCGGTAAATTTAATCCCATTCCGATTGCATCTGTTGAGACAATTACTTTCGTTTCACCATCAATAAAGCGTTGCATTTCTTTTTTTCTTGTTTCTGGCGGCATGCTTCCGTAAATGACACTAACGGTAAAGCCAGAATTTTGTAGTCTTGATGCCGTTTCAAGCACTCGCTTTCGTGAAAAACAGACTAATGCATCACCTTTTTTCGTATGTTCAAGACTGAAAAGGCGCTTCTCCACCTGTAATGGGATGTCTCGACTATACTCTCTTATTTCTATATTTGCATTGCCTAGAAGCTCGCAAACTATTTCTTTTAAGCTTTTGCTTCCAACAATATGAACCTCTCGTGCATTTGCTTTCGTGATCGCTTTATACCAAGAAAAACCTCGATCCTTATCAGCAATCATTTGTGCTTCATCAATAACGACTACATCAAAATATTCACTCTCATGAAACATTTCAACCGTACAAGAAAAGTGCTTTGCATCTACTGTTAGTTTTTCTTCTTCACCTGTTTTTAATGTACAAGGTACTCCATCAGCATTTAATTTGTCATATACTTCTAAGGCTAAAAGTCGTAAAGGAGCTAAATAAAGTCCGCTTGCGCCGTTTTTCATCTGCTCTAAAGCATGATGCGTTTTTCCAGTATTCGTGTCACCTATATGAAGCACATAGCGAATATTACTCCCTAGTTGTGGCAGATATTCTTGTCCAAAAATTTCATCAATCCTACGCTCCTCTTCTTCTTCTTTTCTTCTTAATGCAGCTAACTCTTCTTCCTTCCTTTTATCTCTCTGCGCCAAATCATCCATGAGGATTTGCTCATGCCTGTCAGGATCAAATGGCACAGCAGCCAAAGTTAGTAGATCATCTACATATTCTTCTTTTATTAAGTTAAAAAAATCGAGTGTGATTTCAGGTAATTCTTCACTTAATAATTCTTCAATTTCCGCCAATTTTATCGACTTTGCACTCTTTCTTTTAGCTCCATTTAGAAACTTCTCATCGATCTCTCCAAAGATGAAGGCAGGCACTTTGTCATACACACTTTCACGAACAAATTGTTCAAAAATAGTATGATACGTCTCATATTGATAGAGATATCTCCCTTTGTATCTCGTTTTTTTGAGATCACCGGTTAATTCCTCTAGAAAAGTATTTAATGTGGAGTAATCTCCTGCATGAAAATGACCTATATTGCGAAGGGGAATTTCAAGTGAGAACAGTTCAAGTTTTTCATACTTCGATTGCGTTCTAATGATTTTTACAAGGTTAGTAGCAATGTAATAACGGGTATGTAAATAAAAAAGTTGATAATTGTCAGTTAAACTTTCATCAACAATTGCGTCTATTTTCTGCCACAGTTTCATTTGTTCTTCCTGACTTAACTTTTTCTCTTCTTCAGCCAAGAATTGTTCCCGTGCTTTTTTATAAATTTCATTCCATTCCTCTACATCATCAAATCTTTCTTGAACCCACGACCATACGTCAAAAGGTTGATATTCGCGGATCTCTTGGCGAAAAGAGTGATTGATGAACTTCCGATCAACTCCCTCGACTTCGTATCCTAAATTTTCTAGCCACTCCATTTTCTCCCTTCTTGGGATCTGATTAGATGCTTTATTTAACCATACATTGAGCCAAATTTGAGCCAAATAATTCTTTCGCTCAACAAGAAATTGTTCAATGGAAGGTACCCGCTCCTTACTTCCAAGGTAGCGATATACATCCTCCCAAACCTTGCTCTTTGTATGTTCAATGGCCGCTGGATGTAACGCTTCTAAATGTGACATTTACTCTCTCCTTTAATGAACTTAACAATATCTTTCCACAATACACAAACAAATTTAACGCTTTCTTGCATAAGTTTATAGAAACAAGTTATTTATGTAGGATCTTTTCTCAAACATTGTAGCGATTAATCATAAAATCAATTAGATAACCCTTATTTATACTGACAAGCAAAAAACAACAGAGAAAAGGGCTTTCTTATTCCATCCGTGGTATTGTGCTACGTATAAATCGGAATGGTCGGCATTAGGACCATTCGAAAAATCACAACCGTACGAAAACATCCTTTATGAAAGGACAGATACTTTTGAATCACTTACTGTTTCAAAACCTTCAAGAAAAAGAAATGTCCTTTGAACAAGTCTTCGAACGAATTTTAAAGTTTATGAAATTGAATCCTCGTGGTAATTACCGTTTAATGATTGGCACTGATTCACAGGTACATCATGATTATACCCTTTTTATTACAGGAATCGTCATTCAAAATGAGGGGAAAGGTGCGTGGGCATGTATCCGAAGAGTATATATTCGCAGAAGAATGGAACATTTACATGAAAGAATCTCAAAGGAAACATCTTTAACAGAGGAAGTAGTAGCCTTGTTTACTGAAGACAGGAAGAATAACATGATCGATATTATTCTCCCCTTTATCTACCAAGGGGCTACGTTCTCAATGGAAGGTCACATTGATATCGGTGCGGGCAAGCGTAATAAAACACGCATTTACGTAGAAGAAATGGTGGCAAGAATAGAATCACTTGGGCTAGAACCGAAAATCAAGCCAAACTCTTTTGTCGCATCAAGTTATGCCAATCGTTATACGAAATAGGGATAAAAGTCGAAGTTTATCAAATAGTAACGAAATATTAGAAAGATTCTCATCCTTTATGTAACTTTTTGTATTATACTTATGTTAGGAAAAGTAACATGAAGGAGGGGTCTTAATGCTCTTTTTTAAAAAGAATGTAAAAGAGAATGAAATGGAGCAAGTTAACGAGCTAGATCTCCATATTGATGGGCAAATCCAAGTAGCTGTTGACCAATTAAATGGAGTAGTCGAACAAGTAAAAATCGCCACAAAGGAACTAGAGCAAACTTCTGATTCGAGTAAAGATAGTACTAGTCAATTACTAGCTCACAGTGAAAAAACAGTTAGTTATACGATGCAAGTAGCAGAGAAAATGCAAACCATTGAGTCTTCAGCATTAAATATATCTGCTTCCTCCGAAGAGATATTTTCTAAAGCAAGCGCCTCACAGGACGATTTAAATATTTCTTGGAACTCATTTCATGCTTTACAAAAAAAATTCGAGGAATTAAGTCAAAGTCATAACACGCTACTACAACAAATGAATCACCTTGTGAAATTTTCTGAGAAAATCCACGAAATTGTACATACAATCGGGTCGATTTCACAAAAGACAAAAATACTAGCATTGAATGCTACCATTGAAGCTGCAAGAGCCGGAGAACATGGAAGAGGTTTTTCTGTCGTGGCAAACGAAGTTGGCGAACTAGCGAATCAAACTTCACTAGCTGTAGAAGAAACGAGAGAAAACTTAAATCTAATACAGGAAGAAATTAAGATTTCAACACAAATGGTTGAAAACGAGACCGAAGAAGTCAAGGTAGGTACATTAGAGTTACGAAATATCTTAAACTATATGGAATCTTTCAAAGGAAATTTAACACAAATAACAAAGATGGTATCAGACTCAACTACAGCAGTTGGCGAACAGTCTGAGAATATTCAAGAGATTGTTCAATTGCTTGAACGCATTACCGAACTTTCGGTCGAAACAAAGGATGGTGTTTTGCGAGTCAATCATGATATGGATGCCCAACATGAAAACGTCAAACAAATGTTAACGATTAGTGATTCGTTAATGAGTACATCCACTGAACTGGAAAGCCTTGTCCATCATAATGAAAACTCAACAAAAATTGTCGATATTTCCGTCATCGAAAAAACGAGAAATAATCTAGACCAGATCCTAAAAAGCGATGAAATTCAATCAATGAATGCAGATAGCCATCAATCAATCTTTGATGAAACGCTTCATAAATT
The DNA here is from genome assembly GCF_047302285.1 of Robertmurraya phoenicis. Classification (GTDB taxonomy): domain Bacteria; phylum Bacillota; class Bacilli; order Bacillales; family Cytobacillaceae; genus Robertmurraya. The sequence goes on along the minus strand of NZ_CP154845.1, from coordinate 2,283,167 downwards.
TCAAGATCTAGAAGCGCTTTGGAGCAATAACCTAGACGGAACCTTTGTCTATTCAAATCCGCCAGCTGGTCTCGTCAACGCAAAGGCACGTCCGTGGTTTACTCAAGCACTATCAGGTCAACCATATGTTTCTGAGGTTTATATTTCTGCACTAACAAAGAAGTCTTGTATCACCCTTTCTTTCCCCATTTATAAGGATGAAAGTTTAGTAGGTGTGCTTGGTGCTGATATTGCTATAAGTTAAGCAACATGAGAGGAGCAGTTAAAGCTCCTCCTCTTTATTGATAAACAAAATACAGTTTAGATTCGACGATTTTTTCGTTCGTAAACTTTTCCCAGACCGTTTGATAGAATTGTATTTGGCTGCTATAGAAATCACTTAGCTTTTGAAAATCTTCGTAATGTGTTGGTCTGTCTGTTTTATAATCGACAATCACCCAGCCAGCTTTTGTTTTATATACTAAGTCGATCACGCCTTTCATGATCATCTTTTCTGCTTCAGCATTTTCAAACCATTGATACAACGGCTCATCTTTCAATACCAATCCAGCGAATGGGATTTCAGCATGAACTTCATCAGCTGTCATTAAATCTTGCCAAATGCTAGAGTTTTGGAATTTACGAACAATCTCAATCAGTTCATCCTCTTTATTTAATGGCAATTGATATTTATGGAGAATGGATTGAATAAAACGTGTCACATCGTAGCCCTTCACACTCTTTTCTAACACTTCGTGCACGATGGTTCCCCATTCTAAACCTCCACCTTCTACTCTTTCAATTGTAGAAACAGTCGCATAATCCTTTTCCTTTGTTGGACTCCAATAATCATACGTTTTCTTCTTCCCTTCTTCCAACCATGCTGAAATTGAGCTCGTTTTCTCCAAATACTCATCGAGATTAACGACTTCTGTAGCATTATTCTTCAATTCTTCCATCTCGCCTGTTTCAATTTCTTCGATAGTATCCAACCCCAACAACATATTCCAAGGATTTTTACTATTATTCTTTGCACTAGAACTAAGAATAAGGGTTTGCTCCGCTCTTGTTGCAGCTACATAAATAATACGTACTTCTTCCTCTGTTAAATAGAGAATCTCTTTTTCCTTCAGTTCTTTCCATCCTATCGGTAAAGCAACTTCATGGTCTTGAAAACCTTTTCGAATGGAAAAAGTGATATATCCTTCAGAATAATAACCTTCTCTTTTAATATGTTTCTTTACAAATGCTTCTGGCTTTACAGCTTTTGCAGGATGGGCAAGGAACACAACTGGTGCTTCAAGTCCTTTTGCTTTATGAACATTCATGACACGGACAGCATCTGCTTCTTCTTCTATATTTAAAACAACGGTTTTTTCAAGCACAAAACGACTTAATTGCTCAAAAATTTCTTTAAAGGTTGTTTGACCAGCTGATTCGTACTTGCGTAAAGAAGAAATTATTTGGATTAAGCTTTTATATGTCCGCTTACTGCGATTATTTTTTATTAATAGCGGATAGAATCCGACATCCTCGATCATTTTTTCGATTGCCACCGTTGGGGAAAAACTTCTAACCCAGTTTTGATACATACGGAGCTTACGAAACGTCTTATCAAATTTACTTTTTATAGGAAGTGGTAACCCCTCTGGGATATGGCTGTACATTGAAAATTGTCCTTTTCCCTTTTTCCACTGGTACAAGTCATTGTCACTAAAACCAAAAAATACCCCTCTTAGTACTGCTACTAAATTTAATGAATCAGATGGATCGACAAAAGCCTTTAATAATGTTCTTAATTCTTGAAACTCCTTTGTTTCGCCAATGATCACTTCGCCACTAATACTGACTGGAATATGTAACGCTTCAATTGCTTCAGCATATTTCTCAATCCCGTCATTATATCTTGTCAATACCATAAAATCCTTCGCTTTATAGCCTTGTTTGAGTTGCTCTTGAATGCAATAGGCTATATTATGAGCATCTGCAGCAATGATTTCATCTTTCTTCGAGTATTCTGAAGCAACGACCAACTTCTTAATTCCAGTCCACCTTTTTCCATCATCTTGATGATAAGAATTCAAAGGACGAAATGCAGCTTGAAAAGGCGTTTCCTGTTCTGGTAGGTAGGTTTGAAACACTAGATTTAACTGATTGGTAATACAATCAAGGGTTCGGAAATTCATCGTTAACTGCAATACTTCTCCACCGTGAGCGACGATTAACTCTTTGACACGATTATAAGTATCAATATCTGCCCGTCTAAAGCGATATATTGCTTGTTTCGGATCTCCTACCACAAATAGTGTTCCAGCCCTCGGCTTGCATTTACTCCATACCTTCTCATGGATATCCTCGCCTGTTAAATAAAACATTAACTCAGCTTGAACGGGATCCGTGTCTTGAAACTCATCTACAAGCAAAAAACGATATTTTTCTTGAAAATAACTTCGAACATCACTATTCGCTTGAAGTAACGCAGTTGCTCTAATTAGTAGATCCTGAAAATTAAGAAGAGATCTTTCATTCTTAATCTTTGTATATTCATTTATAGCCCCTTGTAAAAAACTTGTAATAATGGGGTGGCTATATTCCTTCCATGCTTGGATTTGCGGCTTTATCAGGTCATCGAAGGTAGCGGATATTTTCTCCTCATAAAACTTAGCATCTTCTTTAGAATCCCACCGGTTTTGCGTTGCCTTCAGCTTCTTATCAAATAGGGCAAGAACTGCTAACAGGTCCTTTTCCTTCTCTACATCGATAAACCGCTCTTTTTGAACTGCCTGTAAAAGGGCTTTCTGTAGCGAATCATATCCTTTTTCAGGTTCTCTTTCAGGGATCGCTTTTTTCGCCTCCTTAACAAGCCTCATAAACGTTTCAAATGGTGTTTTCAAGTCCGGTTTTGCGAGATCCGATGCCGTTATCCAATTGACATCAGGGTAGTCCTTCATATCTCTTAAACATTGAAAAAGTTCATCCACCGCAATCCCTAATTTATCAATAGCATCCATTTGTTCAGGGTTATTCTCTTCAATTTCAGCTAAATACACTCTCCACGCTTCATCTAGAAGTTCTAGGTCTTCAGTCTCTTCTAATTCTTTAAATGAAAGATCGATGTTGGCCTCTATCGGTCTTTCACGAAGAAGTTGGGCGCAAAAAGAATGAACAGTCCCTAAAAAACAACGCTCGATATTTTGTAAGGCTTCTGACAAAAGAACTCTCTTGTCTTCATTCTCTTCCTGTCTCCAGCTCTTTTCTAATTCAGACTGAAAACGAACCTTCAATTCATCAGCAGCCTTTCTTGTGAAAGTAATTGCGACCATTTGTTCAATTTTACTTGTACCGGTATAAATAAGATTGACCATCCGCTCCACTAAACTTGTTGTTTTTCCAGAGCCTGCACCAGCTTCAACAAGAAAATTAGTATGAAATTGATTCTTGATTTTATCACGGGAAGATTGATCGACAATTATTTTACTCATAGGCTTTCACCCCCAAATAACGTTTCAAAGATTCCTTGCTGTTATCAGTTTGTTTCATTTCGAGTACATCTGAATCATAGAACTGACGTCGACAAACAGATTGGAAATCACAAAACTTACAGTCATTTACATCATTCGTCATCGCAAAAGTTCCAGTCCTTAATAAATCTATTAATCGTTCCAATATATCGAGCCCATTTTCCCGCACTACCTGATCCTGTTTGCGAACAACTCGTGCTGCCATTCCTTTTACTGTAGGAAAATAATAAGCACTCTCTTGTACTTTTCCTTCTTCAAGGTCTAGATGTTGTTCAATTGCTAAGGCATAAAGCATATGCTGCAGCTGCCGTCCACCTTTAAATATTTGGTTGTTTTTGTAGTCATATGTACTTCCTGTTTTGTAATCGATAATGTGATAATACCCGTCCGCTGATTGATCCACTCTGTCAATTTTTCCAGCAACATGAATGGTAGCCCCTGAAGGCAGGGTCAATACTGCAGGTTCTTGTCCATCTAAACCAAAACTGTATTCAAAATGTAAAGGGTTATAAAACTGACAGTGGGCTTCTTCTTCTTTTAAAAAGATGTTGCAGCAGTCTAGTATATCCTTTACCTCTTTATTAAAAATTCGTTCATTTGGCGGTGGAATGATCTCTCTTTGCCTTTGAATGAGTATATTGGCTAATTCTTGTAATAACTGCTCGTGCTTTTGAACCGATGGAGTTTCACCTGGAATTGCCTTATAAAACCCTTCAAAAATACTATGAAGAAGGCTCCCACGCGTTGCTGGATCTAACCATTTATACGGATGAAAGGCAAATTCCTCAACCGGACGGATTCCTAGTACATCGTGGAGATAGTAGGCATAAGAACACTTCGCAAGCAATTCAAGCTTAGCCGCAGATACTTGATTCTTTTTATTAAGTCTCGGATCATACACATCCTCATCAATTTGAATCAATCCGTCATATTCTGTGAACTGAGGCTCAAGACGTGACTTTTCAGCTTCAAGGCCATTCAATAAATTCTCATAATGTTCCAAAAGTGATAGATCAACATCTTTCGGATCGTCAAGCACAAGCTTTTGAAACCAGTAATCCTTTTTTTCCATGATATCTTCGCTTATTAAAGAAGCACTAAATGTCTTCAACTCCTTAAAGTCAGCCTCTATGTTCCCCGTTGAATATCGATAGCATTGGAGGAAAAGATGAGCAGGACTTACCGAGCGATTATCATTCACATCAAAATGACAATAGCTGACCGTTACTTCACCTTTTGCATGAGCCAAAAGCTGAAGCATTACATAAAGATTCTCTTGTCCAGAATTCCTTAAGATCGGAATATTCCTCCCGATACGAAGACGTTCTTCATCCAATAAAAGGGGATCCTCTTTTGCTCCACCTGGAAAATGGCGATTATTTAGTCCAACAATATAGATATTTTCTCGATTCCCATAAACCCCATTTCGGTATAAAGAAGCATGAAGATGGTTGGGCTTTGGTTTTGATTGTTGAATACGTACGGATTGAAGTAAATCATTAACTCGCTCAAATACTTCATATATGGAGAGGTTATCATTCGTAAATGGTACAACTTGTTCAAAAACTTCTAACAAGGCTGTTTTTCCAGCGTCATCATGTAATTGCCCTTTGATTGTACAGTAAGATTTAAGCATAAAAGCTAGGCCACGAAGACAATTTTCATAATTCATCCGCTCGCCAAAATCAGGCAAATGTTTAAATATCGTTTGAATCCACTTCAATAACCACGTTAGCTCATTAAGTCTAACTTTCAAATATTCATTCTGTTCTTCTTCAGATATTCTCTGATACTTGAGTCGGTTTATTTCATCCTCAAGTATCAACATGTATCGTTCTTTCCCCCAACCAATATTTAAATCTCTTAAATAGCGAATGATTTTTGTTTTTTTAGGGGCATTCTCTTCAAAGTCCAGTAGACCTTCTTGCAAGATTTCAACTAGAGATTGAACGCTATAGTTTGTTCTAATCCACGTTACGAGTCCACTCATTAATCGTCCAGGTCGACTAATATGTATAGGCAATCCTTCTCCAAAGGTGATCGGAATTTGTTGCGTTTGGGATAAATGAGAAAGAAGCGTAACATAGGCATCTCTATTGGTGTAATAGATGACGGTTTCATCTAAATTTGCACTTGACGCTTTGATTCTTCTCAATACTTCTTTCAATTCTAATTCTTCTGTCTTCGCTGTAAAGCAATTAAGGTTGGGAACACCCTTTGCATTCTCTAGATCGTATAAGTAACTAAGAGAAGTGCTTTCCCCCCAACTAGTTGATTGTAGGTTTGATTTTTCAGGCAGATTGAGTCCACGAACAAGATCCACCGAAAGCTTAGACGTGTTTTCTGAAAGAATACGACGAAGGAATTCCTCTTCTAGAAGTGTTAAAGACAAGTTTGATTGAAGAAAAAAGACGATATCATCCCTTTGTTTCACATAATTTAAGGCCATTTGAAAAATGTTTACTTTGTCCTTCCGATCCGTTCCAACTAGATAGGATTCATACTTAGCAAGAATCGCATGTAGATCTGTAGCCTTATCTTTGCTAATAAAGGAATCAAAGGGGAAATTTTCATTGGAATAACCAGAAAATCGAAGCGTCATTATTGTCGAGTAGATCGACTTAGTGAAGGAAGGTGTAATCTCGATTTTAGAAAAATAATTTAGTCTATTCTCATCTTTTAACTCTTTTAATAAAGTGTACAAAATTTGCTCTGCCACAACCGGCTCAATCATGTTCCAATCAGTAAGGGTATTCATTTCAACGATTTCTTGTGCTAAATCATACACGGTTCTAATTTTTAAGTTTATTGCTGGAAAACCTTCAGAAATATAAACTTCTAAAATTTGTTCCCCCACTTGATATGTATCAACCACCATAATCTTCTCGTTAAGAGGATAATTCGCACAACCTTGGTATAGGGATTTTACGACTGATTTCATAACTACCTCCTACTTAAAAATGCTTCAAATAAATAGTTCGTTTTTCAATGTTCAATTCCCTCTTTTGTTTCAATATTTGTAAGCAATTTAATGAAAATCAAGGCGAATTTTTGCTATTTTCCACTGCTAAAAAAGTAGTATAACCACTTTCTTTGGCGAATACATACTTGTTTTGTCAGCTGCAAAGGAAAATTCAGTAAAAGAGAGAATTGATAATCAAAAGGAGGTGAAAACAAGTTGAATACAGGTGCTGTTTCAAAATTATTAGGGGTTTCATCCAGTACTGTGCAAAGATGGGTGAAGCATTTAGGACTGGAAATGGAGCGGAATGAATTTGGGCATTATCAATATACCGAAGCTGATTTAGAGACATTGAACGAATTTAAAGAACAGATTCAAAACGGGGTTCCTATTCAACAAATCCAAGTAAAGAAACAGACTCGTAGAGGTTCCGTAAAACTTCAGAAAGAGCATTACAGCCTTTCAGACAAAGTGAATAAGCTAGAAAGAAGCATAGAAAACAAAGCAGACTCTGTCGTCACCTATCAATTACTACAGCATCGAAGTGAAATTGAAGAATTGAAAGGAGAGATTGAAAAACTAACCAAACAAATCGATGAACTTCACACTTTACTCCACCAACAACCTAGCCACGTTAACGTTCAAACAGAACCCCATCGAGAGTTAAGCAAAAAACAAAAAAAGAAGACTGTATTTCACACCATTTTTGGCTTTTAGGTCCGTCTGTGTTTCTAGGCCTCATAAAATCCACTAGAGATAAAAATCGAACACTTTTCTACTTATGATAAATGAGGTCTCTTATTTAATTTTTGTTTTGTCATTACCTCATATGATTTATCAATAATATCAGCTAGCACATCACCTTTATACACTTTTCCTAGTTTTGTATTTTCCTGATAAAATTCAACAATTTCATCTAACTTCTTTAATGTTTCATGTGAGACTCTGACATTCAATTGACTTCTTGTATTATTAGCCATTTAAATCCTCCTATCAATCTGCTAGCAGACGCTATCTTTTTACTATCACTTTGCTATCTTGTTGCTAGCAGTTTACTATCTAACTGCTATATCTACATATTATCACAGATTTCACCAACTCAAGTCCTAATTTATCGAGAATCTTTCAATAAAATCAAAAAACACTCATAAACTGAAAAATTTAGAGTGTCTGTTATCTATTTTGCTACTATTGATATTTTTTTACGATTTCTTGTAACTTTAACGCTAGGCCCAGATTCCCATCCACTTTTAAGGTACCAGTCATGAATGCCATCGTTGTATTCAAGTCATCTTTCAATAGCTTTGAGAAATTCTTTTCAGAAGTCCGTAACGTAACATTCGCCTCATACCTTTCCCCATCAGCAATTGAAATTCTTCCCCCTTCAATAACAATTTGAAAGGCATCGCTTTCATCTAAACTAATTTGAAAGACGCGATCCTTCTCATCTTGGATATGGTCAGGATTTGAGTTTATTTTCTCAACAAAATGATTCAATTCTTCTCTCACTGACATAAGTGTCGCTCCTATCAATCTAATAAATTATAACTATATTATTTCACCTTTTTCGAAATATTTCAAACATATTCTCTATTGAAAAACTTGTGTTTCGCTGAAATTCGTGCTATATTAATTGAGCGATGAGCTGAATTGCGTAAGACGATTTGACATTCCTTATGGAGATGCACTATGTGGAGTGCAGTCATTCGCCGCAATTTTCGAAGAAAAGGACTTCCTTAATGGAAGTCCTTTTCGCTTTTAATTTTACTACTACTAGTAAACACCATATATTTTTGTCCAAAATAATTCGTAACTGTATAAAATACAGCACCTATAAAAACGGCAACCTCTTTTATTGTAAATGGTCCATTAAAACTGAAAAATCCTGCAATAATCGCGCTTAATGAATAGGATACCCAATAACAAGAAAGTACGACGATAATAAAACGAACACCAGCCTTTTTGAGCGCCGCATTACTCTGAAAGGTAAAGGTACGATTAAGAACAAAGCTACATATTGCCCCAACTCCAATACCAAAGAATGTAGCAAGCCAATAATTGAATCCAAACCCCTTTAATAGCACAAAACTCGTAGAAAGACCAACAACTGTATTTACGCAACCAACCAGTAAAAAACGAACAAAAGGGTTAGTTAGAGTTAGATATTTCACCATGATCAAGGAGAATGGATTCATCTTCTATTCCTCCACTCTCTCCTAGATGACCTGCCATCGGAACCGTAAAGGCATCAATATCAACAATATATTTAGGACGACGTTTCACTTCCTTGTAAATTTTTCCAATATATTCCCCGATAAGTCCTACCGCAATGAGTTGAAGACCGCCAATTAACCAAATAGAGGTAATTAATGAGGTCCATCCTATCTCAGTATCTCCAAAGAATTTCAAAGAAAGAAAATAGAGTGCGAATACAAAGCTTCCTAGAAATGAGATCAAACCTATAAACAAGACTGAACGAATTGGCGTAACGGAAAACGACGTAATCCCGTCAAAGGCAAAGGACAGCATTTTCTTAAGTGGATATTTCGTCTTACCAGCTACTCGCTCTTTTCGCTCATAATAGACATTCGTCGAATTAAAGCCAATTAATGGCACGATTCCACGCAAAAATAAATTCATTTCTTCAAATCCTTCAAGCTTTTCAATCGCTCGCTTACTCATTAAACGAAAATCAGCATGATTGTACACTAATTCCACACCCATTGCTCTCATCAATTTATAAAAAGTTTGCGCTGTTGTCCTCTTAAAAATGGTATCCGAATCTCTTTTGTTCCTTACCCCATAAACGATTTCATAACCTTCTTTATATTTTTTGAGAAACTCTTTAATAGCAGCACTATCATCTTGTAAATCAGCATCAATAGAGACAACGCAATCAGATAATTCCTTTGCTTTAAATAATCCAGCTAATAGTGCATTTTGGTGACCAACATTTCTTGATAGCTTTAAACCTCTCACAAATTCATTTTGGATCGTTTCTTTATAAATGAGCGTCCAAGTTTGATCAACACTACCATCGTCGACAAATAAAAGCTTGCTTCTATTGGAAACGAGTCCCTCCTTGACCATTTCGTTCATAACCACTTTTAATTCTTCAAAGGTATAAGGGAGAACCTCTTCTTCGTTATAACAAGGGACGACAATTGTAAGGATTGGTTCGTTCATGTTTACCTCCTAGATGCTTACAATGCTTTGTATAAATAAATCTTCCACGGTGATTGTTTATTTGAAAAGGTTTTATCCAAATGGAGCCTATTTTCAATTGCATTTTCAATAGGGATTGCAGAAAATATGTATTCTCCTCCCATATCTTTAAAAGCCTCGATATTTAACTCTAAATTTTTCAGCTTCTTCTTAGAATGTTTCTTAAACATATAATGCTTTCCTAATTCAGATGAAAATAGATAGCAACGGCCTCCCCATTCATCAAAATACGTTCGGATCGTCTTATTTTTTTCAAGTTCTTTTTCAATTATTCTTCTAAATTGATATTTGTAGGAAAGAGGGTAAAAATTGTTATAAGTATCGAGTGTATAAAAGCCGTTATACTGTGAAATAGCTGGGTGAATACCAATACTCGCAACTCGATAATGATCGACTGGTATCCCAATATGTTCTTTAATCTCATTAAATAACTCTACTGAATAAAACTCTTTTACTGTTGGTTTTCGATGATAGACAATTTCATCATTAAATAGAAAAAGAATAATCAATTGAGTAATGATAAATAAATGGACAACTTTTTTTAAACGAACAATATGCTCTGCCAATAATTTAATAGCGAGTGCAAAACTCACATAAATAACCAGTGGTCTTATAAAGTGAAAGCGAGCGAAATTAAAGGTATCTAGAACATGGAAACGTTCCGTCAACGGTAACCAACCTTTATAGAACCAAAATGCATACCAAGTTGATAAAGCAAAGTTAAGAACGCATAGTGCTGAAAACACTTGTTCTTTTTTCCATAATTTCTTCACTAAAACAATATACAGGGCAAGAAGGATCACAGGTAAAATGACGAGTCCATGAACGGTCATCACATGGGTATGTCCCAATATGAAATTTTTGAATGTAAGACGAATAACTCTCCATAAAGGAAGTCGTGCATGGAAATACTCATCCCGACTATTCGGATCTGTAATCAAGAAAAAAGAACCTACTAATCGATACTCGACTAGTAAATATAGTAAAGTCATATACGCGATCGATATAAAGAAGCGAAGATTTATCCCTCTTCTACGAAATACATCTACAAGCCAGAATATCCCCATAGCAAATAAAAAGAAAAAGAAACCTAATACAAAGCTCGAATAGAATGGCAAAAGTGTCAGTACAGCATAATTACGCCAAACTCTTTCTCCCTTACGTATATTCAAAAATGCCCATAAGGCGAGCGGCATCCCGAGTGTACTCAGCATTCCAGATGGCCAAAATGGAGTGAGGGAAAAAGCTAAAGCTACTCCGATACAAATAGTGAACCATTTACGCTCAGGTAAAAAGTGTTTTTTTAACAGTAGGTACATTCCAAAAAAAGCTATAAATCTTGTTAAGGATTGGCTTAATATGTAAGCAATCATCGTTGGAAACCAGTGATAGAACCAAACAATAACTGTTAATTCAGAGCCTAAAGCATTTCTTGGTAATCCGTTAATCACTTGCGGAATCGTTGAATCTATTGTACCGAACATTTCACCACTGTTTGACAGAACCTTGTACCAAGCTAAATTTGAATCTAAATTATCATGTACTCTAATATGAGCGTTCTCACCTAGAATCAATAGCGGTGACAAATATAAAGTGATGATCGTAAGTGCAAAAATGATTAATCGTCTTTCATTTAATCTCCATCGGCCTTTCATGTTACACCTCAAAACGATATGTGCTGTAACAAATTCTAATCTAATTACATATAGTCTGATTGTTGATAAGATGATCCAGTTTTAGCAAAAGCAATTCTCTTTCCAAAACCCTAGCTTTGTAGGTTTATCGTTTACAAATCATTTGGATACTATTCCAAAATTCATGAAACGAATTACACAAAAAAACCTTCTACTTTGAAGCCAGTAGAAAGTTTTTTGTTAACTTAAGTATCCTTATCGACTTTTCCATCTTGGATGATTTAAGGATATAAATTATCGAACATTTTTTGCATAAAGTGCTGGTCATTGCATTTTGCCGTCTGTAAAACGATGTCCTTTCCTTCTTTTACTTCCTTATCTGCTAAAACCCATTTGTTGGATTCTTTCTTTATAGTTAACATAACATTATTATTGTTAATATCTTTATAGAGAATATAGCCTGTGCTCGGATCATGATTTAATATATACAATCTCTTTTCACCTCGGTATTTACCAGCCATCAATTCTTTTAATGAATCAAACATCTCGTTTTTACCAGTGAGCATTTCGTTCTTCCACAAATCACTTGCCGTGAAATACAATAGATTATTCTCAACTTTATTTTCCAATAAACCAAAGCTTGCTAAAACATCATTATTCACTAAATTGATATACTCAGCTTTCGTTTCCTCAACCATCTTCTTACATTCTTCTGATATCTCGCTTTCTTTAGCATTACTATGTATTGGCTGAAAAAAGAGAAAAAGAATTCCTAAGCAAAACAGGTATTTTTTCACTATTACCACCTCTTTTCTATTATGAGAAAGCAAGTTTTCACTATTCATATTTGCCCGATTTTAGATGTTATGCTTTTGACAATAGTTTTCCACTATTTCTTCAATTAAGCTTGGTTCAGGATACTTACCATTAAAATGAAAGGTGATTTCTTCAATCAATTCCCCGTTTTGATACACATGAATGGCCCCATCTTGATTAATGACACTATATTCTGGCTCAAATCTATACCCGTTTCGATCAATAGCCCCCATATTTTCAACTCCTTTAATTGCTTTAATCTTCGTTTATTATGACACCTTCCTTAGTTAAGCAAGCATTGGTTTCATTTTTTCGTGTTGTTACATAACATAGTGTAGGACACAGTCAAAATTACATTCTTCCCTAACCGCTAATAAACTATAAGTCGGAAGGAAAATATTCAAAGAGGTGAAACAACAATATGTTAAATCAAGAGGTCAACCCTCAAGTATATCTTCCAAAGAAAAAGGTACCGCTCTCTTCCAATCAACAAGTATTTAAGTTGAATTATTTGCAGAATATTCTTGAGGAGCAATCATCAATTAATAAAACATTGACGCATTCAGTTGAAAAAGTGAATCAGTCTCTCAAAAGAAACAATGACAATCATCAAAATACGCTCAATCAAATGAATATGAAGCTTCAGGAACAAGAAAATTTCTCCAATCAACTTAAAGAATACTTAATTCAACAGGAGGAGACAAAGAAACACCTTTTAGAAAGAATTACGACCATCGAGAAAACAAGTATGGCATTAATGGAGAAACTGGAAGCAGACAGTCTTTTAACGGAAGCGATTTTAAATCAGCAATCAACACATGATGATGTCTTATCAAAAATTAACGCTAATATTGAAGAACAAGATTCAGTGGCAGAGCAATTGAAAAAGCATGAAGAGTTGTATGAAGACTTTTCAAAGAAATTGGAGGTTCAAGAGGTGTACCATACAACTGTGATGGAGCGTCTTGATCAACAGGAAGGATTAATCAAAAAAGTAAATGGCGAGTTAGATAATGTAAGATCGATTATATTCGAGAGAACCTCCCATATATTAGAAAAATTAGAGGGCCATTTTAATCGAATTACGAAGCCTATCCAAAGATATTTTATTAATACTGATGTGAAAGATAAAGAGAAAGTTGATAAATAACAGTGAACCCCCTTTCAAAAGTTTTAAGAAAGGGGGTTTTAAGTTCCAGACTTTCGGAACACTCATTATCACATTAAACTGCGTTTAGTTTACAAATATTGACTGCACACGCCTTAAATTCTGCCGTTCCCGAAATGGGATCATACTCATTTAAGGTCAGCACATTGGTTGGAACCTCAGTCCAATGAAAGCTCATAAATACTAGACCAGGTACTACTTGCTCTGTAATTTTCGTTTTTACGGATAGCTTACCTCTTCTTGATTGTACCTCGACTACTTCTCCATCCTTGATTCCTAAAGCCGCTGCATCATCAGGATGTATATCCACAGTCTCTTCCGCTTGTTTGATCTTCACTCCAGGTGCATAATGTCTTGTTTGAGTATGGGTATTATAACTTTCTAACCGTCTTCCGGTAGTTAAGGTAAATGGATAATCTTCATCAGGTTGTTCCATTGGTGGTGTATACGTCACTGGTACAAATGAAGATTTACGTGTGTTTTCATTCGATTGATGGAATCTTTCGTGAAGGATAAATGTCCCTGGGTGCTCCTCATTTGGACATGGATAATGAATCGCATATTCTTTTTCCAAACGACCATACGTGATTCCACCATACATTTCATGAGCTAATAAGCGAACTTCTTCCCATATTTCTTCGCTATTTTGATAATTCATATCATAGCCAAGACGATTTGCTAGATCACATAAGATTTCCCAATCTTCCTTTACATTTGGAGCTGCTTTCACCGCTTCCCTTACACGCTGGATACGCCTATCCGTATTCGTATAGGTTCCCTCAACTTCACCCCATGATTTAGCTGGCAAGACAACATCCGCCTGTTTAGCTGTATCTGTTAAAAAGATATCCTGGACAATAAGTAAATCAAGGTTTTTGAACAACTTTGCTGTATGATTCAAATGTACATCTGCAAGTAAAGGGTTTTCCCCAATAATATACAAAGCTTTAACTTCTCCATTTTCCATCCGTTCAAATGTTCTTGTTTGCGTATCACCAACATTACTATTGATCGTGACGCCCCAATGGTCTTCAAATCTTTTTCGATATTCATCATCAGTGATCGGACGGGCACCTGTAATCATATTCGGCAGACAGCCCATATCTCCTGCTCCCTGAACATTGTTCTGACCTCGTAATGGCATGATTCCATTTCCGAGTTTGCCGATATGACCTGTGAGCAATGCAAGATTCGCAATATCAAAAACATTATTAACACCACAATGGTGCTCGGTAATTCCTAAAGTATAAGCAATCATGGCATTATTAGAGGAGGCATATTCTCTTGCCGTCTCGACAATTTCTAATTCACTCAGACCCGTTATTTTGGATGTATAAGCAGGAGTGAATGGTTTTACTTGAGCTTTTAATTTTTCAAAATCAGACGTATGCTTTTCTACCCATTCTGTATTGAAGAGTTCTTCTTCAATAATGACATGCATCATCCCATTCATTAAAGCAATGTCCGTTCCAACCTCAATTTGAAGATGGCTATGGGCCACTTTTGTCATATCAATTTTCCGAGGATCTATAACGATGATCTTTAAGCCCTGTTTTGCTGCCTTCTTCATTTTGTTCGCAATGATCGGATGGGCTTCTGTTGTATTAGAACCCATTAATAAAAGAACATCCGCTTCTTCAAAATCGTCTAGTGTGTTCGTCGGGGAACCACTGCCAAACATCGTTGCCAGACCGGCAACACTTGGTGCGTGTCATGTTCGGTTACATCCGTCAATATTATTACTGCCAAGAACTGCCCTCATAAATTTTTGTGTTACATAGTTCGATTCATTTGTCGAACGGGCACAAGCGAACATTGAGATGGCGTTTGAACCAAAGTGATCCTTAATATGCGAAAGCTTATCAGCTATATATTGAAGAGCTGTATCCCATGTAGTTTCAACTAACTTTCCTTCTTGACGTATGAGCGGATTTTTCAATCGCTCATCAGCATGTACATATTTATAGGCAAATGCACCCTTTACACAGGTCTGTCCTTTATTAACTGGAGCTTCTTTGTCTCCCCTAATTTTAGTAATGATGTTATCCTTTACTTCTACAAGAAGACCGCAACCTGTTCCACAATAACCGCAAATCGTTTTTACAGTGTTTATCTCTGTAGCTACCATTTCATTCCCTCCTTTTCCCTTACTCTCATTCTAGCGAAAAATCAAATAAAAATTTGTCGAATTTTAGTACTTATTTTGAACTTTGCAAAAAATCATTGACATAAAAAAGCCCACATCAGCTTTTTTAGGCTGTGTGAGCTGGTAATATAATATTGAAGGTTGTACCTTTGTTTAATTCACTTTCAATAAAGACCTTGCCATTATGACTTTCGATAATTTTATAGCTGACCATGAGTCCAAGCCCATTTCCATCTTTTTTGGTCGTATAAAATGGCTCTCCAATTTTCTTTAGTTTTTCTTCAGGTATTCCTACGCCTGTATCCTGAATAGAGATTTGAACTTGATCATGTGTCACATTGACCCGAACAATAATGTCTCCTCCGTTAGGCATTGCTTCAATCCCGTTTTTCACAAAGTTTAGAAACACCTGCTTTAAACGATCCTCATCACATTCAATTTGGATAATGTCATCATTGGCTTCGAAATGCATACGCACTTTCTTTTTTCGTGCTTCAAACTCCAATAAAGATAGAACATTTTTGATAATCGGGATAATATTTTTCTCTTTTAGATCAACTACTTTTGGCTTTGCAAGTACCATGAAGTCTTCAACAATTTGATTAACTCGGTTGATTTCATCTAAAATAATGTCTACAAACTCTCTTCTCTGTTCATCTGTTTCATCTTCAAGCAGAAATTCAGCATAACCTTTCATAGAAGTAAGCGGATTGCGAATCTCATGAGCCACACCTGCAGCAAGCTGTCCAACAGCAGCAAGCTTATCTTGTCGATGGAGGATTTCCTCTGTCTTTTTACGCTCCGTTATATCATTTCTTATCGCTAAATATTGATATGGTTTTCCTTTTTCATTCATAAATGGAACGATTGTCGTGTCTACCCAATAATAAGAACCGTCTTTCGCCTTATTTCTAATTTCTCCCTTCCAAACAGAACCATTTCCAATCGTTTTCCAAAGGTCTTGGAAAAATTGCTTACTGTGAAAACCAGAGTTTAGAATGCTGTGATCTTTTCCAATTATTTCGCCCCTGCTATACTTTGATATTTCACAAAATTTATCATTTACACGATTTATAATGCCCTTCGCATCTGTAAAGGCAACAATCGATGACTGGTCTAACGCAAATTTAATATCATTAACTTCCTTTAATGTTTCTCTGAGCATTTGCTCTGATTGCTTACGATTGGAAATATCTGTACGAATAGAAACATATTGATACGGCTTCCCTTTTTCATTTAAGAAAGGGACAATTGTCGTGTCAACCCAGTACGTACTTCCATCCTTTGCTCTATTCTGGATTTCTCCTTTCCAAACCTGTCCACTCCCGATGGTCCTCCATAAGGATTTAAAAAATTCTTTTGAATGATGACCAGAATTCAAAATTCTGTGATTTTTTCCGAGTAATTCTTCTTCCGTGTATTTCGAGATTTCAACAAATTTAGCATTTACGTAGGTGATATTACCTTTTGCATCAGTAATGGCAACAATCGATGATTCATCAAGTGCTGCTTTAATATCTTTCAGATTAGAATCAGACACTGCAAGTCTTTTACTTACAAGAGCACTAGAACCAATTAATCCACTCAAAATCATGACCGCAACAATTAAAATGGCATAGATCAAAAATGTCTCCTGAAAAGAATCTCCATTAATAGCAATAGCATCTGTACGCGATGTGATTGTAGAAGCTTTCAATAATAAGAAATGTCCTTCAACAATTGCCGCAGTAATAATGAGAGAACTTAATGGTCTTATCCAAACGTTTTTCGTCCATGTCTTCGAATCATAAATTAACCAAAATGCAAAATAAAAGGAAATAAAAACCAATAAACCTGTAATAACTAAAATGATCCAATTATAGGTAAAGACTAGCTGTAAACCGAACATTCCAATGATATAAATGGAAAACACGGCACTCATCATAAAAAAACTTGCCGCAATAAGATTTCTCGAAGTAAGCCTAGTGAGTGAGACGGCATAAAAAGCCATTCCAGTAAAGCATATTCCTACCATAATAGCTAAAAGCGTAACAGGAAGATTGTAGTTCGATAATGTTGTAATATCCAGTGCAAAAAGAAAGCTCATGACCCATATTCCAAAACTTAGCGAGAGAGTTCCACCGATAAAAAGAAGTGGTTTATTTCGTTCAGAAGATCTGAGCATGGCAAACATATCTAATGCTGAATATGTAGCCATCATGGTTAAAAAGATAGCCGCAATAATTAATATAGGATTTAAAGATAAATATACAGTCAACATATATCAGTCCTTTTCAAAGAAAAGTTTCTACTATGATTGTAATGTAAACCTGCCCCAGTTAAAAGAAATATTTCAAAATCCTCTTAAGACTTTTGAAAAAAGGATATGAACCTTGATTACCATCGCTTACATAAATAGATTCAACTCATATTTTTTAAAAAAATTGCGAAAATGGGTTCACATTTTTTCAAGATGTTGTATACTGTATTATAACAGTAAATATTTTTTATTTCTGTATTAGAAAAGGGGTGAATTTGTTGATCAAAAGTCCTGTTGAATTTTTTCGTATGTTACCAAAAAAGATCTGTCCACAATGTGGAGAGACCATGAAGGAACAAGCAGAAAGTTATTTAATGGAATGTGACCGCTGTTTAGCAAAGAAATCCGAATAATAGTCTTTAGAATTATAAGCTTTAGCGTAATGTTTGTACGCTAGAGCTTTTTTAATGCTGTGATAACAATTATGTAAAATATTTAGAAAACTATATTAATTTCCTGATTATCCATGTTATTATTTTAATTAGGGCATCGAAATAAATACGCCCGAATTGAGGAGGAGAATTATGGAGAAAACAATAGCTACACGACTAAAACGTGAAGAAGTCCCAGTTCATTTAACCTGGAAGCTAGAGGATTTATTTGCATCAACTGTTGAGTGGGAAAACGAAATCGCAAGTATTGAAAAGGAGTTGTCCTCTTTTTCAGTGTTTAAAGGTAAGCTCCATGAGCATGCAAGCACATTATTAGCATGCCTCGAGTTACAGGAAAAATTAACTGAGAAATTAATATTAGTTGCTACATACGCTTCCCTACTTCAATCTGGAGATAGTACAGACCCAGTAAACCAAGCAAATGCATCGATCATTGCCGATTTGCGTTCAAAAACAGGGGCTGCTCTATCGTTTATTCAATCTGAAATACTTGAGATTCCAGATGCAACATTAAAACAATACATCCAAGATGAAGAAGCTTTAAAACCTTTTGAAAAAATGTTACTGGATTTATTGGAAGAAAAAATATATCGACTTTCCCCTGAGACTGAAGAAGTGTTGGCAGCTCTAGGTGATGTACATGCTGCACCATACGCGATTTATCAAGCAAGTAAATTAGCGGATATGCAATTTGATCCCATCATCGATGAAAATGGTGATGAGTTACCTAACTCATTTGCTCTATATGAAGATCGTTACGAATTCACTCCAGACACAAATATACGAAGAAAAGCGTTTGAGTCCTTTGCGAATACATTAAAAGAATATAAAAATACATTTGCTACTACGTATGCAGCAGAGGTGAAGAAACAGGTCACTCTATCACGTCTAAGAAACTATGACTCTGTTACAGACATGCTTTTACAGCCTCAGCAAGTATCAAAGGAAATGTATGAAAACCAATTAAATATTATCCAAACAGAGTTAGCACCGCATATGCGTCGCTATGCCCAATTAAAAAAGAAGGTATTACAGTTGGACGAGCTCCATTTTTGTGATTTAAAGGCACCACTAGATCCAGAATTCAATCCAAAAACAACATATGAAGAAGCAAGCCAAGTGATTTTAGATGCACTAAAGGTAATGGGTCCAGAGTATTTAAGCATTATGGAAAAAGGATTAACAGAAAGATGGGTTGATCTTGCTGATAATGTTGGGAAATCAACTGGAGCGTTCTGCTCAAGCCCTTATGGTTCCCATCCATTCATTTTAATTACGTGGACGGATACAATGAGAGGCGCATTTGTTCTTGCCCATGAATTAGGACATGCTGGCCATTTCTATTTAGCCAATAAAAATCAACGTATTATGAACACTAGACCTTCAACTTATTTCATCGAAGCCCCTTCAACGATGAACGAAATGCTGCTTGGAGATCATCTATTATCAAACACGACTGATCCACAAATGAAACGATGGGTAGTATTGCAATTGCTTGGTACTTATTATCATAACTTTGTTACACATCTTCTAGAGGGAGAATACCAAAGAAGAGTGTATGAACTTGCTGAAAATGGAATACCTCTAACAGCAAAAGTACTTAGTGAGACAAAAGGAAATGTTCTGTCTGAATTCTGGGGAGACACGGTTAAGATTGATGAAGGAGCTACTTTAACGTGGATGAGACAACCTCATTATTATATGGGGCTTTATCCATATACCTATTCTGCTGGTTTAACTGCTTCTACAACGATGTCCCAATTGATTAAGGAAGAAGGCAAACCTGCAGTTGATCGTTGGTTAGAAGTACTAAAAGCTGGCGGCACGAAGAGACCAATTGATTTATTGAAACACGCAGGCATTGATATGTCTCAACCTGCTCCGATTCGCAAAGCCGTTGCCTATGTAGGTTCACTTATAGATATCCTCGAAGAAAGCTATAAATAGTTAAACAACAAAAACCTCTCTACCGTTTTTAGTAGAGAGGTTTTTGTTGTGACAACTTAGGAGACCCAACCATTTCATCAGTTTATCGAGATATTCCTTTGTAAGGATTATCTTTTAACTGAATCTGTGTTTGTTCCGTTTAATCAGGCTTTACACTACTTATTTAGCATTTATACTAATAAGCAGTACCTTGGTTCAAACATATTCAATTTTAATTACTCATTCCTTTATCCCTATATTTGATAGAATGCTTCGAACTTACTTTAGAAAGGTGCCAAATTGGATTGTTTAAACAATACCATTTTACTTTTACTGTCGACCAATCCCAATTCTTTCTAGAATCTTCTGGGTAAGAGTTTTCGTCCTACGTACTGTTAATGTTTCCTAATAGGTAGAACATCCATTCTTAACCCAAGTGGATTAAACAACTATTTACTACGCTTAGTGAGGCGAGAAACCGTATTAAAATGGTTTAACAGTTAAAAGTTTAATTTGGTCGTTTACAATCTCCTAACCTTTTTTGTAATCCGCTTTCCAATCAAAGTGATAAAGGAAAACATTTGCTTACGTTCACGAAAATATTATTTTCATTTACGGAACGAGCACCATGGTTGAGCCTCCTAAAATGTCACAACCAATTTTGTTTACACTCTTATTATAAGTCTTTTTCCATTCGATTACCCACATGATTTGTGAAAGTCGTGTGAACGTTTTCATTCAGAAGCCACTCCATTCATAAAAACTGAAATTCAAACAAGACAAAAGGCTTTCGTCATGTCAAATGAGAAAGCCTTTTTTTCGTGAAGTTAATATGTATAAAATTTCAAATAGAGCCTTAATTGATTTTAGGAAGTTCTCTGACCTCCATTGAAGTATCATTACCACATAATGGACATTTCAAATCATTACTTGCAAAATCCTTTCTCATCCAACCTATACATCCATCGTCCATACAGGCATAGACCTCTGTATCCAGAAAAATTTCTTCCTCTTTTTCTTCTTGTGATTTCCTATTAAAGAAAATGATAAACGCCCCCTTCGTGAGAATTAATAAGTATTGTCTTAGTATAGGGAGAATCCAAACATAACTTACATTTATTTCATGCAAAGTGAATAAATGCAACTACATCATAAAATTAGACTTCCTTTTACATTTCACCCTCGATACAATTAGTTCATCCACCTTTCTTCTTCTTATTATGGGCAAAATATATAGATTTCACGCATTTAATTGAAAATTTTTGATAATTGAACGGTAAGTTGATTTTTTTCGTTAAGGCTCTTTTCGCATACATTGTTTATTTTCTTTCGAAAAAAACTTATTGTTTTTGGAAAGCAATAAGAGACAACATGCCTAATTTAGGGAGCGAAAAGTGCCGTCGCACACTTCATGTATAGCCATAACCGTGATATGAGGGTAAAAACCGGCTTCTGGGTTTTTACAAATAACCACAATCTATACGAAAACAGCGTTCGCTAAACACAAAAAACCTGCGTGAAGCAGGTCCTTTGTGTTTGTTTTGCTTATAACCAAGCTGCACCAACAATGATTAAAAGGATGAACAATACGACAATTAATACGAAACCGCCGGTACCGTATCCAGTTGCAGGGTAAGCATAGCCACATCCACCAAATCCTCCATATCCGTAACCCATTACTCCACTCCCTTCCTAAATAGTGTAAAATATGGAGCCGTTTCATTTATCATGCTCGGCCCTCTTGTCTAAACTCTTCTTATTCGGATGCTTTCCTAAATTAATACCATCCGCCGATGTAGGAAGCACCAACTATAATAAGAAGGATGAACAACACAACGAGTAAAGCGAATCCAGCACCATATCCGTGTCCAGCTCCTGCGCTCATTCTTATCCACCTCCCATTATCTCTACACCTATACTATGAATAGGAAAGTTGTCCCGAATGGGCTTCTATAATAAGGGAAAAAGAAAAAGAGTGGTAAATGCGTACCACTCTCAAAATTTGCTTATAAATGACGTAATGACAGAGATTCATCCATCGCTTCCATTTCTTCAGTTGTTCCCTCTTCAATTTCAACAATCGGGAGTGTAAAGAAAATCGTCGTCCCTTCTCCCTGAATACTTTCAGCCCAAATGACACCGTCGTGATGATGTATGATCTCTTTACTGATTGATAACCCCAGTCCATTACCAATTATGGACGAATTCATTTGTCCCGTAAAAGAACGCTCAAAAATCCTCTCTAGATCTTTAGGGGATATACCGCTCCCTGTATCTATAATGGAGAAAACCACTTGCGATTGCTCTTTATGAAGCCTAATGGTAATGGTGATTGAACCTTCATTTGTATGTTTAATTGCATTTGAAACGATATTCGTAACCACTTGTTCAATCCTATCCACATCGACATTTACAAGAGACTGGTTTAAACCCTCTGATTCCACTATAGCGTAATTAAATCTCAACCCTTTTTGACGAATATCCCATTCATGCTGATCACATAAGTGATAAAAAAGCTTTTCGATATTCACGATCTCCTTCAAAAAAGTCATATTTCCATATTGAAGTTTAGACAATTCGAAGAGATCCTGAATTAATCGATTTAATCCAGTGAGTTTCTCCTTGCTGCGTTTTAAATAGGTCATTTGTTTGTCTGGTGAAATTACAATTCCATCTAGCATCGCTTCAATATATCCTTGAATCGAAGTGAGTGGGTTCCTTAAATCATGCGAGATATTGGACAAGAGCTCCATTCTTACTCTCTGTGCATCAGCGAGCTCTTCATTCGCTTGTTCTAAGTTCTTGTTCACAATTTCCAATTCCTCTGTTCTGACCTTAACCTTTTCTTCTAAGCTCATATACAAAAATGCGTTTTGAATGGAAATCGCTGCCTGTGAAGCAATCGTAGTAACCACTAACAAATCTCGTTCTGTAAATGCATAGGGAAGCAAGTGATTTTCTATATACAAGATGCCTAATAACCGACTTTGATGTAATAATGGGATAGTCATAAGGGACATGACCTTCTTTGTTTGTATATAGGAATCTGCTTTAAATAGTCCTTCAACACATGCTTGATGTAAAATAATCGGCTCATGACTTTTTTGTACGTATTGGATGATTTGCAAAGGCAAATTTTCCTCATTGAGTTCTTCGTTATTGACTTCATCAGGTGCACTAACGATTGAAAGTTCTTCTCCATCCTGCAACAACAATATACCCTTTGTTGCTCCAGCGTTTTCAATCACGATTTCCATAACTTTTTGAATGAGGCTTTCTAAAACGATTTCCCCTGACAATGCTTGTGATGTATTCATCACCGCCTCCAAATCTATAACATCGAGTCCTCCTTCGAGTTGCAAGTTTTTTTCTTTACGAACTAAAAGATTGGGAAACTGTTTTGAGAGAATCGATAATTTCCGCCCTGCTCCCCACTGCTTATAGATTTGGTAAGCCTCTTTTATATAAAAATTACTAAGACGAAGTATCTTTTGTTCCTGATAATAACGGGCCGTACATTCACAGATAATAGCAGCATCCTGTAAAAATCCATTTTCGAGCGCTTTGTTCAAAGCAACCTCATAACTACTTTCATTCAATTTATTCGTACTGAAAAGATTATCGGTTTCCATTTTCATTAACAGATACTTGTGTTCATAGTTTTCTGCTGATTGCTTCGCCCATTTTTCCATTTTCTTTAAGTTGCGTTTTAAGTATTTCTTCATTTTATTCTGTTCACTTTTTGTTTCCTTATTAAATAAACGACATAACCAAAGAGTATGATAAAAATAAAATTCTGGTGCAATGACGAGGACAAGGCTGTTCGTAACAGTACTATTTAAAGCATTGATGATCACTTTTGCCTTTTCTTCATCCTCTACGATATAGGACATTTGTAAACGAACCGTATTATGCATAATAAAAGCGGATGGGTCTTCTCGTAATTCGTAAAGTTGGTGTGGGGGTGGATTCTGTTCGTCTATTAACCATTCCACCCATTCTTTTATTTCTAGCAAAAATTTCATAGAAAGATAGTATTGAATTTTATTTACAAATGCTAATTGTTGATTGATTTCTTTTAATACTACTTCTAATGGATCACCTTTAATGATTCTCGTAATAATAATGAATGAACTTGTAGCACCTGCTAGATGAAAATTCCCTGTCTCCAAACTTAAATTCTGTGATTTTTGAAGCGAATCCAAACTAGTTGAAATAGAGTTCTTCCAATGGTTCACAAAACTACCAAAGACAAAATAAACTCTTGCCTTTAGTTTTTTTACTTGTCTCTTCTCGATATGTGCGAGTGCAAGTTTTCCAAATTGATAGCTTTTATCAAAATTGCCGAAGCCAGCACTCAGAATTAAGGCATAATTATTGTAAACGAGAGCCGTAATATCAGTATCCCCGTGCTTTAAGGTAAAACGTAAAGCACGAAGCATTAAGTAAGTAGCTAAATTTTGATTGACATGGTATGAAGGTGCATTCATATTAATAAGACTCTCCATAATTAGACGATTCTCTTCGTTTTTCATTGGTGGCAACTGAAGGAATTCCTCCGGTTTCTTTCTGAACGTCAATAACTGGATAAGGAACAATTCTTTCACGATCATTATCTTTCCAATCGGACGGTCAAGCTTCCATCCAAATAGCTTCAATCCAGTCGCTCCAGAATTTACCGCATCGTCTAACTTGCTTAAATGGGTGTACATAACAAGTTTAAGATTATAAACACTCATTTTTTCTTTGTTCGTCTTCGCATTTTTCAAGAGCGATTCAAATGATTTTTCCGCTACCTCAAAATCACTATTTAAATAAGCACATTCCCCTAACCCTGCGAAAATTTTAAACGATAGTTGATAGTTGTTTTCCCAATGGCCCTCTTTCAGTAATTTCCTTCCTTGTAAAAAATAGTGGTACGCCATATCGAAAGCTGCCGCATTTTTGGCAAATTCGCCTGCTTTCTCATTAATACGTATAAGCGCTTCTTGTTGTGATTCATTCAAAAGGCTGACACTTAAATTTAGATGATCAGTGAGTTTGTAGAGGTGATTGGGATTATCTAATTTATTCTCTTCTTCCCATTTACTCAAGCCGATTTGGTAGTGCAAGAAGGTTTGTTCCTCTTGTGTCATACTTGTGTAAACAGCCTGTTGCACCTTATCGTGGATGAATTCTAGTACGATATCATTCTCCATATTTTGTTGTTTACTAAAACAAATGAATCCCTCATCAATGAGCAAATACAAATCCATTAACAGGTCATTCCTGGAACTTTTCGTGACCTGTACCATTTCATTAAAAGTACAATTGGTCCCAAGGCAAGATACGAATTTCAACGTCTTTGTCACAGGTGAAGATAACTGAGCAAGCTTGTTTTTTATATGATCGACAATGTTATTGCCAATCAAATTAATAGGAAATCTACTTATGTGAAATTGATAACGATTAGTATGAGTATTTAACGTTATATAGTTTTCCTTTTCTAAAGTGATTAAGATCTGCTCTAGAAAAAAAGGATTCCCCTGCGAAAGATTGTAAGTATAAGTGGTTAAATTGTTAAAATCACCTTGAAAATGGTAACGTTGGTCGAGCCATTCCGAAACTTCCTTTTTATTAAGAGCTCTTACATAAATACTTTTCCCATTTAAATCTTGAACGAGTTTTATATTTTGCAAGGATTTTGCACTTTGTTCCATTTCATCTCTGCCAGCTAAAACAACAAGAAGCTTAGGGAACTCTCTATCTTTCGCTAAATAACGAAGGAGTTCTAGAGTAGGTTGATCTGCCCATTGGATATCATCAATAAATAGGAGAAGTGTAAATTCTTCCGTTAACACTGATAAAAATTGCTGAAACGTGATAAGGATACTGTTATGTCTCTCCAGCGCTCCAATTTTTTCAGCAAATGTTTGCTGGCCAATAATCCAAGTAAACTCAGGAATCAGATCGGAAAGTATTTGGCAACGGTGACCGAGTTTTTCAAGAAACAGTTTCCTCCATTTTGTAGTGGAACTCTCACCTTGAGAAAGAATTGTACGGAAAATCTTTTTCCATGCTTGAATAATCGGACCGTACGGCACATTTCTTTCATATTGGTCCCATTTTCCCGTAGCAACAATGACGTCTTTCTTTTCACAAGATTGTATAAATGCGTTTACAAGTGCCGTCTTTCCACTACCAGAATTTCCACTTATATGTACAAATTCAGTGTTTCCTGCTTCTGCCTTACTAAATAACGTATTAAGTTCCTGGAGCTCCTTTTCTCGTCCAAATAACTTTTTCTCCTTTTCTTTATTGACAGCATCTTCTTGCCCAAGTAAAAAATTGGAGATCTTCCCTTCTCTTTTCCACTCGAATTGGCATCTCTCTAGGTCTTTCTTTAATGAAAAAGCCGATTGGTATCTCTTTTCAGGGGATTTTTCTAAAAGTTTTTGAGTGATAAGTGACAATTGATCGGGAATTTCAGAGCTGAAATTCGATGGTGGAGTAGCAATCTTTGTAAAGTGTGCATGGACAATTTCGATAAGATCAGCTTTTGGAAACGGTAATTGACCGGTTAACATCTCATACAGTACAACCCCAAAAGAATATAGATCAGAACGGGAATCCGCATCTTTCTCCATTCTTCCTGTTAGCTCAGGTGAACTATACAGAATACGTTGTAGCTCCCCATGATTCATTGCCCAAATGGGAGTCGCAACATATAACTTCTTGTCAGTAAGATGGACCAAAATACTAGCAGGGTTAAAACTTCCAAATAATCCTTTCTGCTGATGTATTTTCACAAGGAAAGTAGCTAATTCAATAGATATAGATAAAATTTGTTCGATAGAAAGAAGATTTTGTCTTATAAGGGATTCAAGTGTTTTTTCAAAAGGGAAATAGTCATAAACAATAGAGTGATGATACTCATATGACTGAATTTCAATTGGTTCGATGAGAAATGGCTGTTCTGTCCATTCTTTCTTCTCGTAACCTAGCTTTGTAAAAGAGATTGAATGCAGGATTACTACTCTTTTACCATTTTCTTGTTTAATTCCTTCATAATAGTCTAGGTTATTCGTCGAATCCAAAATTCGAGTTATCTCATATCCTGGTACTTGCAACATCCATCTCACACCCATTAATAACTTGAAAAAACACAAGTTGAATTTTTTCATAATTAAAACTTTAATAAAACTTTAACTAAGTTTGAACTGTACTTATAGTTCATATACTATTATTATTTTGTGAATATTTCGTGAATAAACTGGAGGTAATTATGGAAAAAGTCACCGAATTGGAGCAACTGACAATTGCCATTCTGCCGAATAGTATAGATGAAGAATGGCTATGTTTAATTTTAGAAGCAAAACGTTTAGGATTAACAAAGGAAGAGGTGAGGCATTTCTTGTGTAATAAATGATACATATATCCTAAACTGGTTTTTCAAATGGTGAACGTTAAGAATCAATTAAATTGATTGTGAAATATCATGGATGTAACCATTAAATTTATAACCTATTCCCCTGACCGTCAAAATATAAATAGGTTTGGTAGGATTGGGCTCGATCTTTTTTCGTAAATTACTAATATGGACCATGACGGTTCGATTATCACCAAGACTGTTTTCACCCCAAATCAGCTGAAATAATTGCTCTACACTAAACACTTTTTCAACATTTTGACATAACAAGGACAATAGTTGATATTCCTTTGCTGCTAAAGATACCGTTGTTCCTTCACTGCGAACATGACAACTGTCCAAATCAATCGTTAACCCAGGAAACTCAATCACACTTCTTTCAGCCGTTATTTCCTTTTTATATCGAGAGATCCTTGTTCTTCTTAAATGTGCTTTTATTCTAGCCACTAATACACCTGGACTAAAAGGTTTTGTTATATAATCATCTCCTCCTATTCTTAAGCCAAGGATCTTATCTAAATCGTCCTCTTTGGCACTTAAAAAAAGAATAGGAGCATCTGTTTTTTCCCGAATTCCCTGACACGTCTCATATCCATCTATTCCTGGCATCATAATATCTAGGATGATTAAATCCGGTTTAAATCCATCTATTGTATTAATGGCAACGCTTCCTTCTGTTACAGAAACAATTTCAAATCCCTCTTTTTCTAAATATAGTTTTAAAATATTCCGAATATCAGGATCGTCATCAACAATTAAGACTCTATCCCTATTCATACAAATCCCCCTAATTTTTCGGTTATTTCTATTTTACTATAAATATCCTGTTTTTCATCATTTTTAACGATAGAAATTTCCTAATATTTCGACAAAATACGCCATTCATAACAATTTCAAGCGTTTTCTCTCTCCCATTTAATAAGTTCACAATATATCCATAGTATTTTCCTTACTATTTTTTTATCTTTAATATGGGAGGTTACAAAATGAAGAAAATATATATTTTATGTAGTGTAATCGTAGCCATCGCGATTACTGCGGGGATTTCCTTTTTCTTAATTCGTGATAAGATGGCCACAATACCAGAGGATATTGATTTAGTTACAATGAACAATGAAGTATACAAATTTTCTGAGTCCGATAAAAAACTAAAAGTAGTAGAATTTATGTATACAAACTGTCCTGATATCTGTCCTACAACAACGCTTAAAATGAATCTGCTAAAGAAAGATTTACAAGATGCAGGTGTGTTTGGTGACAAAGTTCAATTCATCACCATTACGATTGACCCGTACAAGGATACACCAGAAGTCCTTCAGCAATATATGTATAACTTTGAAGTCGAAGATGATGGGAATTGGCTCTTTTTAACAGGAGACCAAAATAATATTAAAGAAGATCTAAAAGAAATTGAAGAACTAGCAGGAACCTTCCAATTTCAATATAGAGACCCAGGCGACGGTTTCTTTATTCATTCTACTTTCGTCTACCTTTTAGATGAAAATAATCGTTATATAAAGAAATACCCAATGGGAGAAGAATTCAATCGAGAAGACATGTTTAACAAAATCATGAAGAAGATTGATTAAAAGGCGATTCTATCGCGAACTAAGTAGAAGAATATAAGCGGAAGTGCACCATAACGAAAAAAGGAAGCGGTGAATTCAAATCAATCACCACTTCCTTTTTAATTGTTTATTAGTTGCTTGGTGCTGTTTGTTGTTGAAGCATTAATAAAGTCTTCCGAGGTTTTGTAATGCTAGCTTTTATTCCGGACTTTTTTAAACGATCAACAAGTTCTACTAGCTTCTTTTTATCCATTTGAAAAACTCCTTTTCCGTTCTTGGTTAAGTCTATTGTAACGAACAAATATGAATAAACTATGAAAAAATCGAAAAAAATTAATTTTTTGAAGTTTATTTTCAATCGGATTATTCATCTTCGGGGTACAACGTTAAAGATTCTCCTGCAACTTGTTGAATACTTGTTTTATGATAAGTTCCATCGACCCAGCTCTTTAATTGATCATCATACCATTTATGAAGCACATGTCCAGATTGACCTGGGCCAACGAGATGATAACTAGTCGTCGTATCATTCATATCAATGACGAATCTCCAAGAGCCTCCATGGTTAACGGTCCCATCGTCTTTAAATGCCGCTGCTTGCACCGTAACAGCACTTCCACCGACAGGTATTTTCCCTTCCTGATTAAATAAAAGATGTAATGGCTTCACACTAGATAAAGGATGAGGAAAATAGATTTGATGATAGTTTCCCCATTGCCATTTCTCCATATTGTTTCCTTGCTGACCTTCTAAATCCTCTATGACACGAAGTAAAGACTCTACCAATACGTTAACGATCCCCCCGTGCTCCTCCATCCATGGGCCAGGATTACCTTTAATAGCTCTTCTAAGCAGTTGATCAACAGCCTGTCGCTTGCCTCCAAATAAATCGAGCGTTTCTTGAGGAATTTCGTCTTCCAAAAGGACTTTTTGGATCTCGACCATCCATAGATTAAAAAGTAGTGGTGCTGCTTGCTCCGGGTCATCGATAAAATCCCATTTGTCTAATATAGATATGGCTTTAGCAACTTGTTCATCATTAGAAGACTTTAATAATTCGATAAATACTGGGACAAACTCTTTTGCTTGTAAATTCATTTGATCCATTTGTAAGTCCATCATATCTTCAGCAGTAATTTGAGTTGAACCTGAAAGAACCTCTTGAATTCTCATTTGTCTAAAGGGCTGTGCCCAATCATGACTAATATGATATGGATAGTCATCCCCCATTACTTTATTATTAGCTGTTGATATAAAGCCTTCCTTTGGATTGACAGTACGCGGTAGCTCATCATATGGGATATAATCTACCCAACCATATTCATCGGTCCAGCCAGGTACCGGCAATAGCCCATTTCCTTTTTTACGAATCGGAATTTTTCCATTCGCCTTATAGGCAATCGTTCCATCTGTTGCAGCAAAGACAAAATTCTGTGCAGGAGTATGGAACCCTTCAAGTGCTTCCTCAAACTCTTCCCAATTTCCAGACTTATTCATATTAAGCACTGCCTCAAGTTCTGAAGAAGGTTCAAGTGCAGTCCATTGTAAGGACAAAACTGTCTCTTTTCCACTATCAGCAGCAAACTCTGATACGACTGGGCCATGCCTCGTTATAACTACTTCATATTCTACAGACTTCTCATCCTTTATTTGAATTTCTTCTTTAATGACCGTTGCCTCTTCCCAACTATGATTGTAAAGAAATTCATAAGGATTATCTGGATTTCTTTTTTCAATATATAAATCTTGAACGTCAGGACCTGTATTGGTAACTCCCCATGCAATTTGTTCATTCTGTCCTAGAATAATGCCAGGAATTCCTGCAAAAATAACGCCACTCACATTTACTGTCGGTGCCTCAAGATGCATTTGGTACCAAATTGAAGGCGTTGCTAACGATAGATGAGGATCATCAGCAAGGACTGGTTTTCCTGAAGCCGTCTTCGATCCACTTACAACCCAATTATTGCTTCCATTATATTCATGAGGAATGACTGCTTGTGCAAAGCTTTTTTCGATATCTAATTCTTCTTTACTAATGATGTATGGCGCTTCATCCGGATAAGTTGGAAACAAATCATACGCCTTTTCCTCTGGAAAATTTTGCAGGAGATAGTAGCGAAAGGCTTGATTTTCCCAATGTCCCCCTAAGTCAAACGCCATATATTTGCCTATTGTTAAAGAATCAATGGGCGTCCAATCCTCTGACTCATACCCAAGAAGTTTGAATTCAATCGGCCATTTCCCATTTTCGCGAAGTTCATGAATATAAAGATTCACTCCTTCTGCAAACTTATCGAGTACATGCTTTGCTGAAGCCGAATACTGTTCATAGGATGCAACAGCTGCACGTCTTAGGCCTAATGTCAGAAAGTACTTATCATTATTTAAAGCCGCTTCTCCAACTACTTCACTTAATCGACCTGAAGCTTGACGGCGACTTAAGTCCATTTGAAATAGACGATCCTGCGCTTGAATATAACCTTGAGCTAAATATAAATCTTCCTCATTGCTCGCCTGAATATGAGGCACACCATTTTCATCCCGAATGACTTCTACTGTCTCTTGTAATCCAAATAGCTTGATTTCTCCCTCAAGCTTTGGATGCGCCCTTGTAATATAGGTATATAATCCAACTGCGATCGCTAACAATAACACCATAACAATACTTATTGTCCACGCGATAATTCTTTTCCAGCGTTTTCCCCTTTTCACCTCTGAATGTACTGCAACTTCCATCGTCTTCCCCCTTCTCTGCCTTTCCCATGTCCAGCTTCGCTACTTTATGAAAGCGTTTTATTTAAGACTTTTCTTTAATATTCTTGATTATTAGGAAAAATCCTTCCTTCATTTTTCGATTGGAAATAAAAAGACTCCACTTGTACCTTAGAAAATGTTATAATGAGAGATATTGCTTATTTGGAGGTAGTAAATGTTAACTGTAACTGACGTAAGTTTGCGATATGGTGATCGGAAGCTTTTTGAAGATGTAAATATCAAGTTTACTCCAGGAAACTGTTATGGCTTAATTGGGGCAAACGGTGCTGGAAAATCAACTTTTTTAAAAATAATCTCTGGTGAAATCGAATCTCAAACAGGAACTGTTCATTTAGGTCCTGGAGAAAGATTAGCGGTATTAAAGCAAAATCATTTTGAATACGA
Organism: Robertmurraya phoenicis; assembly: GCF_047302285.1. Taxonomy (GTDB): domain Bacteria; phylum Bacillota; class Bacilli; order Bacillales; family Cytobacillaceae; genus Robertmurraya. Next base: position 2,250,961 of record NZ_CP154845.1, on the reverse strand, counting down.
GGAAGAAGAAGTTCTTAAAGTCGTGATCATGGGACACGCTCGCCTCTATCAAGTGATGCAAGAAAAAGACGCGATTTATATGAAGGCTGATTTTACCGATGAGGACGGAATGAAAGCAGCTGAGCTAGAAGGTGAATTTGCTGAATTAAATGGTTGGGAAGCTGAATCTGAGGCCGCAATCCTTTTAAAAGGTCTAGGTATTGAAGAAGATCTTCATACAAAGAAAATGGCTGATTTATCCGGCGGCGAAAAAGTAAAGGTTTTACTTGCCCAAGCTTTATTCGGAAAGCCTGACGTATTGCTTTTGGACGAGCCAACGAACCACTTAGACATTAAGGCAATCCAATGGTTAGAAGAATTCCTTATTAACTTTGAAAATACAGTCATTGTTGTATCCCATGACCGTCACTTTTTAAATAAAGTTTGTACACATATTGCCGATTTAGACTTTGGAAAAATTCAGATCTATGTCGGAAACTATGATTTCTGGTATGAGTCTAGCCAATTGGCTTCAAGAATGGCCCAAGATCAAAACAAGAAAAAAGAAGAGAAAATCAAAGAACTACAGGCGTTTATCGCTCGATTTAGTGCAAATGCTTCAAAATCGAAACAAGCAACTTCACGTAAAAAATTGCTTGATAAAATTCAATTAGATGATATTAGACCTTCTTCCCGTAAATATCCATATGTTGGATTTACACCTGAGCGTGAAATTGGCAATGACCTTTTAAGAGTTGAAGGGGTCACAAAGACCATTGATGGTGTGAAAGTACTTGATAATATCAGCTTTGTCATGAATAAGGACGATAAAATTGCTCTTGTAGGACCGAACGAATTAGCAAAAACAACGCTTTTCAAAATACTAATGGGTGAAATGGAGCCTGACAGTGGTAGCTTTAAATGGGGTGTTACGACGTCTCAAGCCTATTTTCCAAAGGACAACTCAGAGTACTTTGAAAACAGTGATCTCACTTTAGTTGATTGGTTGCGTCAATTCTCACCTAATGACCAAAGTGAAAGCTTCCTTCGTGGATTCCTAGGAAGAATGTTATTCTCTGGTGAAGAAGTGCTTAAGAAAGCAAGTGTCCTTTCAGGAGGAGAAAAGGTCCGTTGTATGCTTTCGAAAATGATGTTAAGTGGCTCCAATGTTCTTCTTCTTGATGAACCAACGAACCACTTAGACCTTGAGTCTATTACTGCCTTAAATAACGGTTTAATTAACTTTAAAGGTTCCATGATTTTCGCTTCTCATGACCATCAGTTTATTCAAACGATTGCCAACCGCATTATTGAGTTAACACCAAGCGGAATGGTTGATAAACAAGTAACCTATGATGAGTATTTAGAAGATGAACCATTACAAAAACAAATTGCTGCTATGTATAATTAATACGACCTTTACTCAAGTTACGAGAAAAGCGATCATAAAAACGGCTTTGTTCCTATACAATAGGTTCAAAGCCGTTTTTTTATTATTAACTTAGTTGAATATCGGCAAAACGTTCATAAACGAATGCCCTTTTATCAAATTGAAGAAATTTGGTTACTTCATTGGGGACAACCATTGTGATAAGACCCGCTTCAATAGCCGCCATACTCCCATTTGCCGAATCTTCTATCGCAATGGCCTCTTGAGGAAGGACATCTAGAGCCTCTACCGCTTTAACATAGAGCTCAGGATTTGGTTTTACTTCTGAGACATCATCTTTCGATCTAATGACAGAAAAATAATCTCTTATGTGAAGATGTTCCAAAAGATCTTCTATCCATTTTCGTGGAGAACTTGAGGCAATACCGATCTTTAAGTTCATTTTTTGAGCCATTTTAATTAATTCCTCTGCCCCATCTCTAAGAACAAGTTGCTCTTTTTGTGCGATTATCTTACTATGAATCTCTTTTTCTAATTGAATAAAATCAATCTTTGTTTGCGTTTGAGTATTTACGTAAGCATATAAAGCCTCATCTGTTGTCCCTATTACTTTAGCAAACTCCTCTAGTGGTAAATGAATCTCATATTTATGAAGTAACACTTCTTTATACATTCGATACCACATTGTCTCGGTATCCACTAGCGTTCCATCAAAATCAAAAATAATTGCTTTTATCAATTTTGTACCCACCTTTTACATTTTGTTTTTACATAAGCTGCATTTGCTTCCATTATACTAAAAGTAATAGCAAAGATCCTAAATATAAAAGGAGATGGTTTTCCTTAGCCCATCTCCTTTTAATGCTTAATCAATATACTATTGCTTTTTCGTTTTCTTACGCGCCGATGAAGCACTTTTTCCATCTAACTCCATATTTGTCGTGCCTTGTCCCTCTACTTGACTTGAATTTAATCCAACGGTTGACGGATCCGCTTTTCGTTTCTTCATCTATCACACCTCCATTGCTTACCTTCTCTTTTTAATCATTGTTTTATTCGTCAACATTCATACATTTTTACAAGAAATGATTTAAAGGTAATCAGAATATTTTTAACCCCTATAACTCATTCTACTAATTGGAGGAGGTGTGAAGATGACGAAAATTGGAGTGGAAGATTCTCTAACCAATATTCAAGAAGCTCTTCGTGATAAGGGTTATGACGTCGTTCAACTACATCAGGAATCAGATGCTAGAGGATGTGACTGTTGTGTCGTAACAGGAATAGATTCAAATGTGATGGGAATGAACGATACCATCATTCCAGGTCCTGTTATTGAGGCAAATGGACTGTCTGCCGATGAAGTGTGCGAAAAAGTATTTCAAAATCTTAAATAGCAATGGAACGAGAAGACTAATAAAAATGGTTAGTCTTCTTTTTCATGAACATAAACTCTCACACATTTCAACGTTATAAAAAATTTAAAGATAAATTCATGAGAAAATTAGTTTTTAGACAAGTTCTCACTAAAGTCATGCATATAGTAGTAGTGGACAACTTATAAAGGGGGTATTTGCAATGCAATTCATTGTATTAAAAAGACGTTCGATCGTGTTATTTGCGCTTATTCTTGCTACTATCGCTGCGAGCTCTATTTGGCTACTTCTCTCAAAGGACGCGATCTCAACGATCGCTCAAACCGAAGAGCTTCGAGAAATCCATCTCGTTACAACCGAGTTTAAGACAAAAACAGAAGATGGCAAAGAAATTGAAGCGTACCGATGGGATCCGGGAACGGTTTATGTTGGCAAGGATGAAAAGGTGCTGCTTCGTTTATACGGCATAAATGGACATGAGCATCCTTTCATTATCGAAGGCACTGATATTAAAGGCGTTGTAAAAAAAGGAGAAGAAACAACCGTTGAACTGCAACTTAAGGAAGAAGGAGTTTACCGCCTTGTTTGTTTAACTCATCCAGATATGGGCAGTAATGGACCGATGATTGCTAATATTGTCGTTGATTAATTTTAAGGGAGGATGTTTTTCTCCTCCCTCCTTCTATTTACTACATTTTTCTATCCACTTTTTACTCCTTCATAAAACATTTCAAAAAATCTACATTTTTTTTTGATCTCAAATGTATTTTTAACGTTACAATGATGTTAATAGAGTTATTTTTTATACAACAGTTTCTGTCAATATCAAAAAAGTTATAGTACAGAATCAAAAATTTCAATTTTTCCTAAAAACAAAAAAGCAATAAAATCTTTTGTTCACAATAAGTTCACGAAAACTTCATTCCCATGTGATGATATTCACATGAAATCTGTTATACTTTGAATATAGTTAAATTGTATTAACTGTTATATAAACAAAATTCTTTGATAGAGGTGTTTTATGATGGAACAGTGGAAAGGTTTTGCAAAAGGTAGATGGCAAGAAGAGGTAAATGTTCGTGACTTTATTTTAAGAAACTTTTCTCCCTATGCAGGGGAAGATGGATTTTTAGAAGGACCTACTGAAGCAACTACAAAACTATGGGATCAAGTAATGGATTTAACAAAGCAAGAGCGTGAAAATGGTGGCGTACTTGATATGGATACAGAAATTGTTTCCACCATCACTTCTCACGGTCCTGGTTATTTAAATCAAGACTTAGAAAAAGTAGTCGGTTTCCAAACTGATAAACCGTTCAAACGTTCTTTACAACCTTTTGGTGGTGTTAGAATGGCAAGTCAGGCTTGTGAATCATACGGTTATGAGATGGACAAAGAAGTTGAAAGAATTTTTACTGATTACCGTAAAACTCATAACCAAGGTGTTTTTGATGCTTATACGGCTGAGATGAGATTAGCTCGTAAAGTTGGAATTATTACTGGTTTACCTGATGCATATGGCCGCGGACGAATTATTGGTGACTACCGTCGTATTGCCCTTTATGGTATCGATTTCCTAATGGCGCAAAAACTGAAAGATTTTAATAATATGACTTCAGTTATGAGCGAGGATGTCATTCGTCTAAGAGAAGAATTATCTGAGCAATATCGTGCCCTTAAAGAATTAAAATCACTTGCACAAAGCTATGGTTTCGATATTTCTAAACCAGCTCAAAATGCTACAGAAGCTTTCCAATGGCTCTATTTCGGATATTTAGCAGCTGTGAAAGAGCAAAATGGTGCAGCAATGAGCTTAGGACGTGTTTCTACATTCTTAGATATCTATATCGAAAAAGATATAGAAAATGGTGTTCTAACTGAACAAGAGGCACAAGAATTAGTCGATCATTTTGTCATGAAGCTACGTCTTGTCAAATTTGCTCGGACACCAGATTACAATGAACTATTCTCAGGTGACCCAACTTGGGTAACGGAATCTATTGGTGGTATGGCAATGGATGGTCGTCCACTTGTAACAAAGAACTCTTTCCGTTTCTTACACACATTACGAAATCTCGGACCAGCTCCAGAGCCAAACTTAACCGTATTATGGTCCACTCAGCTTCCTGAAAACTTCAAGAAGTTTTGCTCAAAGATTTCTATTGAAACAAGTGCAATACAGTATGAAAACGATGATATTATGCGCCCTGAATATGGCGATGATTACGGGATCGCTTGCTGTGTATCTGCCATGGAAATCGGTAAACAAATGCAATTCTTTGGAGCTCGCGCAAACTTAGCAAAAGCCCTACTTTACTCTATTAACGGTAATAAAGATGAAAAGCATAAAATTCAAGTTGGACCAGCGTCCTCCCCTATCACTTCTGAAATTTTAAATTATGAAGAAGTGATGGAAAAATTTGATCAAACAATGGAATGGTTAGCTGGATTATATATTAATACGCTAAACATCATTCACTTTATGCATGATAAATATAGCTATGAACGAATTGAAATGGCATTACATGATACGGAAATCTTACGCACAATGGCAACAGGTATCGCTGGATTGAGTGTCGTTGCAGACTCCTTAAGTGCGATTAAATACGGTCAAGTGAAAGTACTTCGTGATGAAAATGGCTTAGCTGTAGACTTTGAAATAGAAGGAGATTTCCCTAAATACGGTAACAACGATGACCGCGTAGACAGCATCGCAGTTGAAATTGTTGAAACATTCATGAAGAAACTACGTAAGCATCCAACTTATCGTAATTCTCTTCATACAATGTCTATCCTAACGATTACTTCTAACGTCGTTTATGGTAAAAAGACTGGAAATACACCAGATGGTCGTCGTGCTGGTGAACCGTTTGCACCTGGTGCTAACCCAATGCATGGCCGTGATACAAAAGGTACATTAGCGTCCCTATCATCTGTGGCGAAATTACCTTATAGTTATGCGATGGATGGAATCTCTAATACTTTCTCCATTGTGCCGAAAGCATTAGGAAAAGAGGATGAAAACCGAGTTAATAACCTTGTTAGTATTTTAGACGGTTATGCCGTTAAACAGGGTCACCATTTAAACGTCAACGTCTTTAATAGAGAAACATTATTAGATGCAATGGAGCATCCTGAGGAATACCCACAATTAACCATTCGTGTATCTGGTTATGCGGTTAACTTCATTAAGTTAACAAGAGAACAGCAATTAGACGTTATTAACAGAACCTTCCACGGTTCTTTGTAAGAAATAAAAGAGGAGTTAGATTGTGCTCTAACTCCTCGCAAAATAATGAGTACGAAAATAATGCTCATGCTAATTTGAAGGGAGTTTGATCATCATGAACGGAAACATTCATTCAATCGAAACTTTTGGGACAGTAGACGGCCCTGGTATACGCTATGTCATTTTCACACAAGGCTGCCTTCTTCGCTGTCAGTTTTGCCATAATGCCGATACGTGGGAAATAGGAATTGGCAAGCAAATGTCTGTTTCCGAAATCATCGATGATTTAAAGTCCTATTTACCCTTTATTGAATCTTCTGGTGGAGGAATCACTGTTTCTGGCGGTGAACCTCTTTTACAACTACCGTTTTTAATTGAGTTATTTAAAGAATGTAAAAAGCTTGGTATTCATACAACCATCGACTCTTCTGGTGGCTGTTATTCTCATGCTGAGCTATTTCAAAGAAATTTAAAAGAGTTGCTCCAGTATACAGATTTAATTTTACTCGATTTAAAACATATTGATAGAAAAAAACATAAAAACCTTACTGGAATGGCAAATGACCATATACTTGAATTTGCCAAGTTTTTGTCTGATAACCATGTCCCTGTTTGGATTCGTCACGTATTAGTACCTTCTGTCACAGATGACGAAGAGGATTTAAAAGGACTAAGTGAATTTATTGGCACTCTGAACAATGTTCAAAAAGTTGAAGTCCTCCCTTATCATCAGCTCGGGGTCTATAAATGGGAAGCTCTTGGAATGGAGTATCCTTTAAAGGATATCGAACCTCCAAGTGAAGAAAAAACTGCTTATGCGCAAAGAATTTTGACAGAAAAATTGTCTTAATAAGAAACGCCCATTGTCTATTACAAGAGACAATGGGCGTTTCTATTTTAGATTTGTGATTCAATATGCTATTTTACTTCCACCAGTCATCAAACATTGTTGCCGGAAGTTGTCTTTTGTGTTCTGTTAAGAGATAACGATTTTCTATTTTCTCAGCTACCTCAGCTGACACATCTTTTCCTTCCAAATAATCGTCTAACTCATCATAAGAAATTCCAAGTTCTGTCTCATCCGCTTGACCTGGTTTTTGATCAAGTAAATCTGCTGTTGGAACTTTTAAATAGATGCTCTCTTCTGCACCCAATTCTTTTAAAAGAGCTTTACCTTGACGTTTCGTAAGACCTGATAACGGTAATAAATCAGCACCGCCATCACCATATTTTGTAAAGAATCCTGTAACAGCCTCTGCTGCGTGATCCGTACCAAGAACGAGAAGATTCGCTTGTCCGCCTAGCGCATATTGTGCGATCATGCGCATTCTCGCCTTCACATTGCCTTTATGGTAATCCCTTAATTCTTCTCCACCAATACTCTTGTCATATTCGACTTTAACAGCATCGACTGCTTCCTTCACATTAAAAGAATAAGATTCATCAGGCTGAATAAATCTTATAGCTCGTTGAGCATCCTCTTCGTCCTTTTGAACACCATATGGTAGACGAACAGCGATAAATTTAGCATCGATTCCTTCATCTCGCAGTTTTTCTACGGCAAGCTGGGCAAGGCGACCCGCTAATGAAGAATCCTGCCCACCACTAATTCCTAACACAAATCCTTTTGCATTCGTTTTCTTTACATAATTTTTCAGAAAGTCGACTCTTTTTATGATTTCTACTTTAGGGTCAATTTCTGATTGGACAGACAATTCATCCATAATCCGTTTTTGTAGCTCTCTCAAATGACTCTCCTCCTTATATTGTAACTAATGCTCTATTATAAACATCGTCCAACACTTTAAATGGATCTGAATCTTCAATGAAAAGTTCTTTATTTTAAAAAAGCGTCCCTTTTAAGCTTTGTCTGGACTTCCTGAATGTTTTCTATTTTATTATCCCAGCATTTTTGACTTAAGTCGACTGGATATTCTTCTGGATTTAACGTACGTTTATATTCCTCCCATAGGAGTTCTAAATTCTCTTCAGCGTACTTTTGCATCTCTCGAATAGATGGAGACTCATAAACAAGCTTTCCGTCAGTAAAAACATCCTGATGTAATTCTTTTGCGACAAAATTGGTGACAAATTTACTTACATACGTGTGAACAGGATGAAACATTTTTAATGGCTCTTCTTCTTGCGGATTTTCATCATCTAGAGCAATATAGTCGCCTTCTGATTTATGATTAATACTATTAATAATCCGATACACTCTCTTTAAGCCTGGGGTTGATACTTTTTCTGGATTGCCACTAATTTTTATCGTATCCTGCATGACGCCATTTTCATCTTCGATCGAAGCAAGCTTATAAACTGCTCCTAATGCAGCTTGGTCATAGGCAGTAATTAATTTTGTACCGATACCCCATACGCTAATTTTAGCATCTTGTGCTTTTAAGTTCATAATCGTATACTCATCCAAATCATTGGAAGCAACGATTTTTGCATGCGGGAATCCAGCGTCATCAAGCATCTTTCGCGCCTCTTTTGAAAGATAAGCTAAGTCCCCACTATCCAAACGAATACCGACAAAATTAATCTTGTCCCCTAACTCTTTTGCAACCTTAATGGCAGTTGGAACACCTGAGCGTAAGGTGTCATACGTGTCAACTAAGAACACACAATCCTTATGTCGACGTGCGTATTTATGAAAGGCAGTGTATTCATCCTTATAGGCCTGAATTAATGAATGAGCATGTGTTCCCGAAACAGGAATGCCAAATTTTTTGCCTGCTCGTACATTGGAAGTAGAATTAAAGCCACCAATAAAAGCAGCTCTCGTCCCCCAAATAGCCGCATCAAGTTCATGGGCTCTTCTTGTACCGAATTCCATCGCAATTTCGTCGCCAACAATATGTTTGATTCGTGATGCTTTAGTAGCAATTAATGTTTGGTAATTCACAATGTTGAGTAAGGCAGTTTCAATTAATTGAGCCTCGGCTAACGGAGCTTCAACACGTATTAATGGCTCATTCCCAAAAACTACTTCACCTTCGACGACAGAACGAATATTCCCAGTAAAGCGTAATGTCCTCAAATATTCTAGAAAGTCCTCTTTATAACCGCCCTCTTCTTTTAAATAGGCTAAATCACTTTCTGTAAAGCGAAATTGCTGAATATACTCAATAATCCTCTCAAGTCCTGCAAAAATTGCGTACCCATTCCCGAATGGAAGCTTACGGAAATACACCTCAAAGACAGCCATCCGATTATGAATGCCATCTTCCCAATAAGTTTCTGCCATATTGATTTGATAAAGATCTGTATGTAAAGTTAAGCTATCATCTTGATAGTGGTTACTCATAAACTTTGTCCTTCTTTCTTATCCAAATCGATTTCATAAAAAAGATATGAAATAGAGTCATTCTTAAAAATCTATACTATTTTACCATTTAAACAACCTTTAATGTGTTCCAATGCCCAAATATGTCCGACTTCATTAAAACTAGCGACAGCATTTTCATGAACAGTTATGTTAAATCCTTTATTATAGGCGTCAACCGCTGTATGGAGAACACAAATATCTGTGCAAACTCCTACAAGATGTAAATCGGTGATCCCTCTTTCTCTAAGTTTAATTTCCAGATCAGTACCTGCAAAAGCGCTATATCTAGTCTTGTCCATCCAATATACATGAGCATGATCTTTGTTATTAAGATAAACCAGTTCTAGACTTCCAAATAAATCGCGGCCACTAGTCCCCTCAATATTATGTGGTGGAAACAGCTTCGTTTCAGGGTGATACAAGTCATCTTTCTTGTGTAAATCGATCGCAAAAACGACAAAATCACCTTCGTTAATAAAATCCTCTGTTACTTTCGTAATTTCATCTTCAATTTTTTCTCCTGGTTCCCCACAAGGTAAAGCTCCTGTTACAAAGTCAACTGTATAATCGATATTTATTAACGCTTTTTTCAAAGCTCTCCCTCCCCGAATGTTTTGTAAACCATTTTATCGTATTTACGAAATTTTAACAATCATTCCTCACTTAAGCTATGAGATTTATGATTGACAAATATTTCATTAAACTATATATTTTAATTGTAAACCAAAATTACATATAAGTTAACATATTGAAAGGAGCATAAATAATGACTAAAGAACGTATAAAATTAAGATCTATGATACTAACCGCCCTATTTGCAGCAATCATTGGAATTCTAGCCCAATTAACCATTCCTCTTCCACTAGTGCCCATTACAGGACAAACATTAGCGATTGGACTCGCCGCTACGATATTAGGGTCGAAGTTTGGAACTCTATCTGTCCTATTATATTTAATTATCGGGTCTGCTGGTGTCCCCGTTTTCGCCGAATTCTCAGCAGGTATCTCTAAACTAATCGGACCGACTGGAGGATTTTTGATTGGATTTATTCCGGCTACTTTTATCATGGGCTTCTATTTGGAAAAACTCGGCTTCTCATTTAAGAATGCCATTATAGCGAATATTATCGGCATGATTATTACCTTATTTTTTGGAACGACGTGGTTAAAAATTTCTGCAGGATTATCATGGACTGCTGCTTTCACTAGCGGCTTTACACCTTTTTTGATTGTTGGAGTCATCAAAGCCGTTCTCGCTTCATGGATCGGAATCCTTGTTAGAAAACGCTTGATTCAAGCAAGACTACTATTTACCTCAAATCCGAATATAAATCAATCTGTTTAACTGGTAAATTTGAAACTTTTCAACGCATAAAATCGTAAACAAGTAAAGTTGCATTTACATCTTTCACCTCTTATACTGAAAGATGTTGCTTTTATATTTTGAGGTGAACTAATGTTAGAATCCTTATTTGATTTTATAAGCTTATCAGCTCTATATACGATGTATGCTGGTTTATTCCTTGTTTTACTTAACCTTGTGTGGATTTGGAATATCGAGTATCAATTTACCGCTTCTCATCAACTAGATCCTGAGGGCAGCTTGCTCCCTATTAGTGACTATTTTAGAAAGACCAATCGCACCTTTAATTATATCGTGATTTGGGTCATGCAATATATCCGAAAAAAAACAGGATCCCCAGATGAAGACGACAGCTATGCTATTTCTACATTTATAGCATACTAGTCTACTCATACTGGAGGTTCATATTGAATGAAAAATAAATATAAAGTTTTGATCATATTGTTGCTTAGTACAGTCTTACTATCTGCCTGTTCTGCTCAAGAAGGAAATGGAGAAGGTTTCTTTAACACTTTTCTTGTCTCGCCTTTTGAAAGTTTAATCCATGGGACTGCCAATCTATTTGGAGGAAATTTCGGTTTATCAATCATTTTTATTACGTTGATTATTCGACTTCTCCTTATGCCAATGATGCTCAAGCAAACAAAAAAACAGCGAGCAATGAAAATAAAAATGGATGTTATGAAACCAGAGCTTGAAGACATTCAAAAAAAGCTCAAACAAACAAAAGATGCTGGCGAACAACAAAAGCTTCAACAGGAAATGTTTGCTTTATATAAAAAGCATAACATCAATCCATTAGCAATGGGATGCTTGCCAATCTTAATTCAAATGCCTATATTATTAAGCTTTTACTATGCGATAAGAGGCTCTGCTGAGATAGCCAGTCATTCTTTTTTATGGTTTAGCCTTGGGCAGCCTGACATTTGGTTAACGGCGATTGCTGGTATTGTTTACTATTTCCAATTTAGAGTTTCCCTTTCAAACATGCCAAATGATCAACAAAAACAAATGAAGTTTATGGGCATACTCTCACCTGTTATGATTGTTTTCGTTTCGTTAAATGCTCCTGCTGCACTACCTCTTTATTGGACGATTGGTGGAATCTTTTTAATTCTACAAACACTGTTAGCAAGATATTTATATAAAAACGAAGAAAATCTTGTCATTACAAATCAGCAATAAAAATAAGTTAAGAGGGTGTCAAACTGACACCCTCTTAACTTATGGCCAAAAAATAGCCGCAAATGGCTAAAATGACACCGAAAAAATAGGTAATACTCAAATAAAGTATCCCAATAGAAACTCGTTTTTCGTTTAATAGTTGCATGGCTTCCACATTCATCGTTGAAAAGGTTGTAAAGGCCCCAAGAAAGCCAACACCTAATATGGCATAGATATGCTCTGGTATGCCTGCAAACAAATAGCCCAGAAAAAATGAACCGACGAGATTTACGATTAAGGTTCCAATTGGGAATTTAGTTTGCTTCTTTTTTTTGACAAAATTACTAATTGAAAATCTAGAAATGGCCCCAAAAAATCCACCTACTGCTACTAATCCCCACATTATCATTGAGACTTCACCTTCTTTTTTCCAAGGTTAAGTCCTGCAAGAGCCAGAAGAAAACCACCAAAAACGCTAATCATCACATACAAAAAAACAGAAACGAAATCCTGATTTTCGACTAAAAAAAGAACATCCACACTTAAGGTCGATAAGGTTGTAAAAGAACCGATCATCCCTGTACCTATGGCGGCCGCTAGAGGAGGATTCGTCTGATAAAGTATGTGGGTTGTGAACCATCCTAAAAGGAAAGCACCTAGTAGATTTACAGCGACGGTACCGAAAGGAAAACCATTGCCGAAAAAATGTAGCGTTATTAATGAAACTAAATAGCGTAGCATACTTCCGACAGCTCCACCGATCCCGACATATAGATAAGTCTTCAATTTTATACACCTCGAAAATAGTTCGCCTAAATATGTAAACATTCCAATCAGATTTTGTCGATATCAAAAATGATATCCTTGTCCTTATTTTGCATTAGAAAAAGGACTGTATTGTACAGTCCTAAGCCTTCGTCACTTCAAAATAATCCTTATAAAATCCGCCAACTTTTCCGCTATTGTCGACAATAAAGTAAAATTCTTCTGTTTCATTTTTAACTTCGTAAGACTGACCAACAGTTAGTGCACGATTCACGATATACTTTTCAGCATTTGTATGAACACACTTAACCGTTTTGATTGTTTCTGAATTATTCCATGTTAGATGTCTCATTCTATACTCCTTCAACGTTTATTACTACATCATTATAGGGAATTTACATTATGTGGCGCAACTCTTTTTGAAAATGAAATAGCTTTTTTCGTATTTTCACGATTTTACCCTCATCAAAGGTGAATAATTCTCCTGTAAGTACATTTTTTAATGTTATATATGTTTTTTCACAAATTGTATCAAGTCTTATGAATTCAAGAAATTGATAGCATTTATTTTCGTACACCACTTCATAATAGCCGTTTTCCGTGAATACCTTCATAAGAGTACCCTTCTTTCTCCAGACGGTGTTACTCCTATTTACCACCCTTTGAACTTGTTTGAAACATTTTTCTCAGAAAGTATTACAATTTACACCCTAGTCTGACAAGTTCTTCCTCCAATTTTTGATAATATCCTTGACTAACTCTCCCTTTTGAGCCTCGAAGAATTTCTGTTGCATAGTGAAGGGGTGGTGCTAACTCCGGTTGTTTCTCATATACATGAAAAGTTAAAACGTCCAACATCCGTTTTTCACCTATTTTCACATCAACAAATGTAGGTCGATACCACCCGAGATTAAAGCCTTCCCTATCAAAAAGATATTGCAGGCCTTCAAAAGGAATTTCGTACAAGATCCCTTCCGTCACACCACCATCTTCAATAATATCAGCGCGTCCTCCATCATGTGCAGTAAATAGATACTTCATAGAATACTCTTCAAGGGTGCAAGCACCTGTCACCTTTTCAAAAAAACGAGCTACTTGTGCCATCTCAAACCTTTCCACGTCCATGCAGGAGCCATAAGCAAAATAATAAATGGTAGCTGGTTTTTTGTTCAGTAGCTGATGTAGCTTCCAATCTCCATGAGGGATCAGTTCCTTACTCAAACCTACTTGTTTCTCTATATAAACAAAAGCAGTAAACTCATCTTTATCTGTAAAGATTTGAGCTTCCACTCGCTCATATAGATTATCTTCCCTGTTAGCCTCGTAATCTTCAAGATGATCTAACTTTGCTAAGGTGGCTAGATCGACCTCATATAATTCTCCATATACTTTTCCCTGTTCAGATCGTTTCATTGCCGGGTAGCCCTGCCCAGTTTCAAATAATTCTCCAAATGTCCATGCTTGCTCTGCAATAGGATCAGCGCTTTGTAATAGCCTATGATTTCCTTCATTTTTCCTTAATGTTCCGTAAACGAAAACCTTCACTTCAACGTCCTCCCGCAATCTTAAGACTTTTCTGATATCTCTATTTTAACTTAAGAGATTCGGTTTGTCTTACATCTGCATGAGAGAATATACTAATTTCGAAACAAATCTACGATTCTGCTTACAATATTTGTTCTTTTCTCCTTCTTGAGCAACGAGTACTTGTATGAAGTTTTCCTTAGTTCATTTATCTTAAGTTTAGCTAACTCTGTATGGATATAATAGTCATAGTTCATTTTTCAATCCTCCCTTATACATCTATGATATCTTTACATTCCCTCCTTCACATTGGGAGTGAGAACGAAAAGATCTCCATCTGAAGATTGAATGAATTTCAGACTTCATTATTTTTCGAAAATTTTGCGAAATGGGTTTTCAAAGGGAGAAATATCCTTTACAATGAATAAACATAGATTTACAATCCTTTTACCTGGAGGTATGCACAATGAAGATTATGAGTAATGAATTGTTAGTTGTCTCGTATCGTGATGCATTAAAGTCGGAAAAGGATAAAGAATGGGCGAAGATTTTGAAGGACGAAATTAGAAAGCGTGGATTAAAACCCTTTAAGAACTAAAGAATTATACGTTTGACTTCTTTCTCAAAACATGAAACCACCGTTTAAAAGTATAAACGGTGGTTTTTTTTCTATTCAAAGATTAATGATTCAGGGTCTTCAATAAGCTCTTTCACTCTCTTAAGGAATGTAACAGCTTCTTTTCCATCAACAATACGATGGTCGTATGATAAGGCAATATACATCATCGGACGATTTTCCATTCTTTCCTCATCAATGGCCACTGGACGAAGCTTGACTGAGTGCATACCTAAAATTCCAACTTGTGGCCCGTTTAAGATTGGAGTGGATAGTAAAGAACCGAATACTCCACCATTTGTAATCGTAAAGGTACCTCCTTGCAGGTCATTAAGAGCAAGTTTATTTTGACGAGCTTTATCTGCCAGACCTAAAATATCCTTTTCAATTTCTGCAAAGCTCTTTCTATCTGCATCACGCACGACTGGAACAACAAGTCCTTCTGGTGCAGAGACGGCAATTCCGATATCATAAAACTTTTTCAGGACGATTTCATCACCTTGTATTTCAGCGTTCAATAATGGTGATTTCTTAAGAGCAGCAACTACTGCTTTCGTGAAGAATGACATAAATCCAAGTTTTACGTCATTTTCTTCTAAGAATTTGTCCTTCCGACGCTTTCTTAAATTTAATACATTTGTCATGTCAACTTCGTTAAAAGTAGTCAACATCGCTGCCGTATGTTGTACTTCGACTAGGCGATTAGCAATCGTTTGACGTCTGCGGGACATGCGAATTCTTTCTACAGGCTTACGATCAGTGGCAATCTCTTGCTTCGGTACTTGCGCTGGTGTAGGTGCCGCTTTTTCAACTGTTGGTTGACCTGGATTGAAACCTTGAACGTCTTGAGCCCTTACCCGTCCTAATGGGTCCACTGTTGGAATTTGGCTTAAATCAATTCCTTTTTCCCTTGCAAGTTTGCGCGCAGATGGAGATGCAATCGGACGCTCTTTCTTATCTTCTTGCTGTTCAGAAGATTGCTGCTCTTGATTATTTTCGATTGGATGAGCTTCCTGGACAGGAACTGGTGCTTCGCCTTCCTCTGAAACGATGGCGATCACTTCACCGACATTAACCGTGTCCCCTTCGCTGTATTTCATTTCTGTTAAGATTCCACTATAGTCAGAGATAATTTCAACATTGACCTTATCTGTTTCTAATTCAACAAGATAATCGCCTTTTTCAATTTTGTCTCCGATCTTTTTTAGCCATCCAGCTACAGTTCCCTCTGTAATTGATTCTGCTAACTCTGGAATTCGAATTTCCGCCACCTTAATTTCCTCCTTCTACCGAACGGGTGATTACTTTCTCAATGATACAGGCTTGCTCCATCTTATGAACGTCTGGATCTCCTTCAGCAGGACTTGAACGACGTCTACGTCCAGCATAGCGTACAGCTACATTGCTTTCGGCAATTTCTTTAATACGTGGTTCAACAAATGTCCACGCTCCCATGTTTTTCGGTTCTTCTTGGACCCAAACGATTTCCTTTAGGTTAGGGAACTTCTCGAAAATCTCTCGGAGACTTTCCATTGGGAATGGATAAATTTCTTCCACACTCACAACATGTAACCAGTCTGTATTTTCAGCTGAATCAAGCTGTTCGAGAACATTGACAATCATTTTTCCTGTTCCCAAAATGACACGTTCAACCTTATCGACTTTTTTCCCTAAATCTTTGTGTTCAATAACCGAACGGAATTCCCCTACACTTAGCTCACTTGGGTGGGATGCTACGCCTGGATTTCGAAGCAAGCTCTTTGGTGTCATAATCACAAGAGGTCGAACCTCTTCCCTTTTTAAAACCGCAGCCTGTCTTCTTAAAATATGAAAATATTGTGCAGCAGACGTTAAATTCGCGACTGTCCAGTTATTTTCAGCCGCCAATGTTAAAAATCTTTCCATCCGAGCACTTGAATGCTCTGGTCCTTGCCCTTCATATCCATGCGGCAAAAGAATAACGAGTCCAGATTTTTCGCCCCACTTCGCTCTTCCAGATGAGATGAATTGGTCAAAAATGACTTGTGCAGCATTTGAGAAGTCTCCAAATTGCGCTTCCCATAATACAAGTGTTTCAGGTGCAAACACATTGTAACCATATTCAAAACCTAACACCGAACCTTCTGATAGTGGACTATTGTATACAGCAAACGAAGCATTTGCATCCGATAAACGATGCAATGGAGAGAATTTTTCTCCTGTATTCTGATCATATAAAACGATGTTCCGATGAGCAAATGTGCCCCGTTCAGAATCCTGTCCAGACAAACGAACAGGGGTTCCATCAGCTATGATAGATGAAAAGGCAAGTGTCTCAGCTAATCCCCAATCAACTTTTCCATTATCCTTAAACGCATCAAGACGCCTCTTCAAAATTCTGCTCAATTTACTAAATACTTGGAATTCTTCAGGCCATTGTAAAAGCTCTTCGTTCATTTTTTTAAGCTTTTCTATCGGAACACCTGTAGCAATCTTTGGAATTCCTTTTTCTACTGTAATAGGAGGTTTAGGATCTCCTTCTTTCTCCTTTTTTTCTGGCACTTTGAGATATGCTTCTTGTAACCTTGTAAGTACTACTTGATCGAGCTTTTCTATCTCATTTTGAGAAAGGATGCCTTCACTAAGTAATTTTCGAGCATATAATTCCTTTACAGTTGGATGTTGCTGAATAAGTTGATACATTAATGGATTCGTTGTCATCGGCTCATCCATTTCATTATGACCAAAGCGACGATAACCGACTAAATCAATGAGAACATCTTTTTTAAAGGTTTCTCGATATTCACAAGCAAATTGAGCAGCTGCTAAAACTGCTTCTGGATCATCGGCATTGACATGTAAAATCGGCATTTCATAGCCCTTTGCTAAGTCGCTTGAATATCTCGTTGAACGAGAATCCATTCTTTCCGTCGTAAAACCGATTAAGTTATTGGCGATAAGATGGACCGTTCCACCAGTACGGTATCCTTTTAAGCGACTTAAATTTAATGTTTCAGCCACAATCCCTTGACCTGGGAATGCCGCGTCACCATGAACTAGAATCGCTAATGCTGAGTTCAAATCTTCTTTTGGATATCCTTTGCTCATACGGTCATCCTGAGCAGCACGAGTAAACCCTTCCACAACTGCTCCGACGAATTCGAGATGACTTGGATTATTCGCTAGTGTCACCCTTGCCTTACGTTGATTTGCTTGAGGTAGTTCCCGGTTAAGCCCAAGGTGATATTTTACATCTCCTGTCCAACCAAAATTGATGCCAATGGAACCTTCAGAAGGAACGAGCTCTTTATTCGGTGCATGTTGAAATTCCGCAAAAATCATTTCGTAAGGCTTACCTAAATTATGCGCAAGTACATTTAAGCGCCCTCGATGAGCCATGCCGATATTGATCGTAGATGCGCCGTTTCGAACAGTTTCAGATATAATCTCGTCAATTAACGGAACTAACGTATCCAAACCTTCTATAGAAAAGCGTTTTTGACCGACAAAGGTTTTATGAATAAATTTTTCAAATTCCTCAACCGCTGTTAATCGTTGTAACACTTTTTTCTTTTTATCAGGGGTAAATGTTGGAAGTAGACCCCCACTTTCAATTTTATTACGAATCCACATTTTTTCTTGATTATTATTTACATGGCGAATTTCAAATGCAATTTTCCCAGTATAAACCTTCTTCAAGTACTCAATGGCCTCATAACCATTTTTTAAATGCTTTGGAATATCCGTTGAAATGAAATGGGCTGGTATTTCCTCTAGATCCTTTTTTGTTAGCCCGTAGTAGTCCATTTCAATCAATTCTTTATCAGGTTCTTGATTTTTTAATGGATAAATATCAGCTGCTAAATGGCCATATCCTCTTACCTTGTCAGCAAGGTTTGCTGCCGCCAATATTTTCTCAATAGGTGTCCCAACCTGTGTAACATTAGGAGGAATACTGATTGTTTCTTCCTCTTTCAAAGTTGGTGGTCCATGTTCTGCGAAGTATGCTTTCATTTCCTTGTCCACTGAATCAGGATTTTCTAAAAATGCTTCATACATCTCAATGACATATCCTAAATTCGGCCCGTGAAACCCTTGCCATACTGGTCCTTGACCATCTGATGGCTTCTTCATGTATAATACCTCCAAAATCTATTAAGAAATTGATCAACTTATCCTCTGTTTTTCATTTCGAAAACTCAAATGTTAGAATAATATTATTTTTCAGAGGATATAACGTTTTCAAAGCTATTCTAACACGTTCATGTAAGAACTACAAAGGTTTTAACTGTGTAAATAGTAAAAACTTGATTAGGCAATAACCTATTTTAAGAAAATTTTAACACCTGTTTAAATAATTACATTGATTGGATAAATTTGAGTGTGAATAGGCAAATTATGATAGAACATAAATGGAGGAGATGAACTTTTTCGTGAATATTGGTCGTGCAAGGGAAATAGTAGAAAGTGCTGAAGTTCACAACGTCACCTATGAAGGTGTACCCGTGATCATACAGCATGTTGATGAGGAAACAAAAATGGCGAGAATTTATTCGAAACAGAATCCTGAAAATGAGCAGGATGTGCCTATTTTAAACCTAATTGAAGAGATTTAATTTTCAATTTTTCATTGACTTTATTGAGTGATTGTAGTAAATTTTAGAAAATTAAATCTAATTTCTTATCAAGAGAGGTTGAGGGTCTGGCCCTATGAAACCTCAGCAACCTGCAGAATGATATTGCAAGGTGCTAATTCCGACAAGTTTTTTTTAGATAAAACTTGAAAGATAAGAAGAATGACTAAATACGTTATCAAAAAAGTCTTCTTCTTAAAAGGAGACTTTTTATTTTTTATTTGAGGAGTGTTTACGAATGTATCAACCTGAAACTACTTTAGCTCAAATCGGCAATCGCAGCGAAAAGACAACCGGAACAGTCAATCCCCCTATTTATCTATCAACCGCCTATCGTCATGAAGGAATTGGACAGTCGACGGGCTTTGATTATATCCGTACCGGCAATCCAACAAGACAAATTCTCGAACAAACGATCGCTGAACTCGAGGAAGGTGACGCTGGATTTGCTTGTAGTTCAGGAATGGCAGCTATTTTAACTGTCCTTTCTCTTTTTCAATCAGGAGATGAATGGATTGTTTCAAAGGATTTATATGGTGGAACCTATCGAATTCTTGAAGAAAGCTTTAAAAAATGGGGTTTAAACGTTACATATGTAAACACAAGTGATGTATTCAACATCTCACAAAGTATAACTGAACATACTAAAGCGATCTTTATTGAGACACCTACAAATCCATTAATGGAACAAACCGACATAAATGAAGTAGCAAAGTTGGCACGGGAACATAATCTTTTATTGATTGTCGATAATACTTTCTACACCCCTTACATTCAGAAACCAATTAAAGAAGGTGCAGATATTGTCATCCATAGTGCCACAAAGTATTTAGGGGGGCATAATGATGTTCTCGCTGGACTGATCGTCGTGAAAGGGAAAAGTCTTTGTGAGTCTCTAGCATTCTATCATAATGGCAATGGTGCCGTTCTTAGTCCTTTCGATTCATGGCTATTAATGCGTGGGATGAAAACACTAGCCTTAAGAATGGATAAACATGAACAAAACGCAAAGGAACTTGTCGAGTTTTTATCAGCGCATAACGATATTAAAGATGTTCTTTACCCAGGACGCGGTGGAATGATTTCCTTTAGAGTTCAGAACGAAGCATGGGTCAATCCCCTTTTAAAAAATCTCCAGTTAATTACCTTTGCTGAGAGCCTAGGTGGAGCAGAAAGCTTCATTACATATCCAGCAACCCAAACTCATGCAGATATTCCTGAGGAGGTTCGGATTGAGACTGGCGTTGATAATTGTTTATTACGTTTCTCAGTCGGGATTGAACATGTAAAAGATTTAATCGATGATCTGCAGCAAGCATTAACAAATGCAAAACAGGAGGTAGAATGATGAGCGGTGACTGTTTTTCCTTTGAAACGAGATTACTCCATAACAAATCAAAATTTGATATCTCAACAGGTGCAGTTAGCGTACCCATTCAACATGCTTCCACCTTTCATCAAACCAGCTTTGATACGTATGGAAAATATGATTATGGCAGAAGTTTAAATCCGACTAGGGAAGCACTTGAGGAGCATCTAGCAGAATTAGAAGGTGGTGTCAGAGGGTTTGCCTTTGCTTCTGGAATGGCAGCCATTTCAACAGCATTTCTTCTCTTATCGAAGGGTGATCATGTCGTCATCACCGAAGATGTATATGGGGGCACATACCGTCTGGTCACAGAAGTTCTCTCTAGATTTGGGATTGACTATACTTTCGTAGATATGACTGATTTACATGCGGTACAGAATGCTGTTCAAGCTAACACGAAGGTTTTTTATGTAGAAACACCGTCTAATCCAACCTTAAAAGTGACTGACATATCAGCTATCAGTCAAATAGCGAAGAAATATGGTGCCTATACATTTGTCGACAATACATTTCTCACCCCTGCTTTACAAAAGCCATTAACTTTAGGTGCAGATATTGTACTCCATAGTGCCACCAAATTCCTTTCTGGGCATAGTGATGTCGTCGCAGGCGCAGCTATTGTTAAGGATGAAGAAATAGGGAAACAATTAGCTTTTTTACAGAATTCCTTTGGTGCAATACTTGGTGTTCAAGATTGTTGGCTCGTGATGCGAGGATTAAAGACACTATCTGTTCGATTACAACAATCTGTACTAAGTGCTACAAAGTTAGCAAACTACCTTAGGCATCACCCATTAGTAAAAAAAGTCTATTATCCTGGTCTTGAAGATCACCCGCAATTCGAATTACAGAAAAAGCAAGCGAAAAATGCAGGTGCCGTTCTATCCTTTGAACTTGAATCAGAGGAACTGACAAAGAGCTTTGTCGAAAATGTAAAAATTCCAGTATTTGCTGTTAGTTTAGGAGCAGTTGAATCGATCCTCTCCTACCCTGCCAAAATGTCTCACGGAGCAATGCCGAAATCAGAAAGAGAAAAAAGAGGGATTAGTAATAGTCTCTTACGATTATCCGTTGGCTTGGAAAATCCTGATGATCTCATTGCTGATTTTTCCAATGCCTTAAATCATACCTATTCACCTGTAAAATAGAAGGGAGTATTAAAAAATGAGTTTTCTAGAAAAATTAAAAAAGCAAATCCTCATTGCAGATGGCGCCATGGGGACCCTTCTATATTCTTACGGAACAGATAGCTGTTTTGAAGAAATTAATCTTTCACACCCAGATGAAATCAAAAAAATTCATCAAGCTTATATCAAAGCTGGTTCAGATATGATTCAAACCAATACGTATGCAGCGAATTATTTGAAGTTGCAAAGATATGGCTTAGAAGACTCTGTAAAAGAGATTAATAGTGCTGCTGTGAGAATCGCAAAAGAAGCTGCTCGAGAAGATACTTATGTCATAGGTACAATGGGTGGAAACCGTGGTGTCAATCCGAAAGCGATCTCAATGGAAGAAATTAAAAGAAGTTTTCGTGAACAGCTTTATTGTCTTCTATTAGAAGGTGTAGATGGGATCCTCCTTGAAACCTATTACGATTTGGAGGAACTTGAAACAGTCCTATCGATAGCCAGGAAGGAAACGTCACTTCCGATCATTGCCCAAGTTTCCATCCAAGAGCCAGGGATTATGCAAAATCAAACACATATTAATGAAGCTTTTGTAAGACTAGAAGGATTAGGGGCAAACGTTGTTGGTTTAAATTGTCGCCTCGGTCCTCATCATATGATTAAAAGTTTAGAAGAAGTACAAATTCCGAATACGGCTTTTTTATCTGCTTTTCCTAACGCAAGTCTCCCTACTTATACAGATGGGAAATTTCATTATGAAGGCGATGCTGACTACTTCAAAAATTCCGCAAAAGCATTTCGTGAACAAGGCATCCGACTCCTCGGCGGTTGCTGTGGAACCACCCCTGCTCATATTCGTTCTTTTACAGCGGAATTAAAAGGAGTAACACCGATAACAGAAAAGAAAATAGAAAATAAGAAGCAAGCTACTATTAAAATAGATTTTGCTCCTAGTAAAAGAGATGAAATTCCACTTCAAACGATTGCAATGGAAAGACATTCTGTTATTGTGGAGTTAGACCCACCTAGGAAGCTTAATACCGATAAATTTTTCCAAGGGGCAAGAGCATTAAAGGAGGCAGGGATTGACGCCATTACATTGGCAGATAACTCTCTCGCCTCCCCTCGAATCGAGAATTCAGCTCTAGGCTATTTAACAAAAAAAGAAGTAGGCTTACGGCCATTAGTACATATCACCTGTCGAGACCGCAACATAATCGGACTTCAATCCCATTTAATGGGATTACACACACTAGGATTACATGATATCCTTGCCATTACGGGAGATCCAGCGCGTGTAGGTGACTTTCCAGGGGCATCTTCAGTCTATGATGTCTCTTCCTTTGAACTGATTCAAATGATTAAGCAGTTTAATGAAGGATTATCAACCTCTGGAAAAGACCTTGGACAAAAAGGAGCCTTTTCAGTCGCAGCTGCCTTTAATCCAAATGTACGTTCTGTAGAAAAAGCCGTAGTCCGTATGGAAAAGAAAATCCAATATGGAGCAGATTATTTCATTACCCAACCTATTTATTCAGAGGAAAAATTACTTGAAGTTCATGAAGCAACAAAGCATTTAGATACACCGATTTACATTGGTTTCATGCCTCTTACAAGTAGCAAAAACACTGAGTTTCTCCATAATGAAGTACCAGGGATTAAAATATCCCAAACGATTCGCGATCAAATGGCTTCACTACAAAACGATCCGATCCAATCTGCCCGAGAAGGTATCGCGATTACGAAGAACCTAATCGATGCAGCTGCTGAGTTATTTAATGGAATTTATTTGATCACCCCATTTCTGCGCTATGAATTAACAGTTGAGCTTGCTCGCTATGCAAATGAATGTAGCAACAGGATTACGAGGAGGAAGCAAGATGTCAAAAGCATTACTAACTGAAAAATTAACTAAAAAGATTCTCATCATGGACGGTGCGATGGGAACGATGCTTCAGCAGGCAAACTTAACTGCAGAGGATTTTGGCGGTGAGGAATTCGAAGGCTGTAATGAAATATTAAATCTTACCCGTCCTGATGTTATTAAATCCATCCATCTACAATATTTACAGGCAGGCGCAGATATTATTGAGACAAATACTTTCGGTGCAACGGAAATCGTGCTAGATGAGTACGATATCGGACAAAAAGCTTATGAACTTAATAAAAATGCCGCCCTCATTGCAAAAAAAGCAGCTGACCAGATGTCTACACTAGACTGGCCTCGATTTGTTGCAGGATCAATGGGACCCACTACCAAGACACTATCTGTTACTGGTGGCACTTCCTTTGAGAAACTCCAACAGTCGTATGAAGAGCAAGCACTTGGTTTAATTGACGGCGGTGTTGACCTCCTCCTTCTCGAGACAAGTCAAGATCTCTTAAATGTAAAGGCTGGTTTTCTAGGGATCGAAGAAGCTTTTAAAAAAAGAGAAATCGAACTGCCTATTATTCTATCTGGAACGATAGAGCCAATGGGTACAACTTTGGCTGGACAGTCTATTGAAGCGTTTTATATCTCCGTTGAACATATGAAACCTCTAGCAGTTGGCTTAAATTGCGCTACTGGTCCAGAATTTATGCAGGACCATATTCGTTCCCTATCTCAACTGTCGACAGCAGCCGTTAGTTGCTATCCAAATGCCGGACTACCAGATGAAGATGGAAACTATCACGAAACTCCTGAATCGTTAGCGAAAAAGTTAGGTGGCTTTGCAGCAGAAGGATGGCTCAATATTGTCGGTGGCTGTTGTGGGACAACACCAGAACATATTAGAGCCATTGCTGAAGAAATGAAGCAATATCTACCAAGGAAACCTACCATTCA
The DNA here is from genome assembly GCF_047302285.1 of Robertmurraya phoenicis. Taxonomy (GTDB): domain Bacteria; phylum Bacillota; class Bacilli; order Bacillales; family Cytobacillaceae; genus Robertmurraya. The sequence continues at coordinate 2,226,285 of NZ_CP154845.1, read as the reverse complement.
AGACCATCATATGGTATCAGGAATAGAACCTTTTATCTATGATGATCCTACCCTCCGTCCAATTATGGTCGGCGAAAGAACAAATGTCATTGGCTCACGGAAATTTAAACGCCTTATTTCAGAGGGGAAGTTTGAAGAAGCAGCAGAAATTGCTCGAGCCCAAGTAAAGGGTGGAGCCCATGTCATTGATATTTGCTTAGCCGATCCTGACCGTGATGAACTTGAGGATATGGAAAACTTTTTAAAAGAAGTAACGAAAAAGATTAAAGCACCACTCGTCATTGACTCAACCGATGAAAAAGTAATAGAAAAGGCCCTTTCCTTTTCACAAGGTAAAGCGATTATCAATTCAATTAATTTAGAGGATGGCGAAGAAAGGTTTGCGTCAATCTCCCGCCTTATTCATCGTTTTGGTGCAGCAGTTGTTGTTGGGACAATTGATGAAAAAGGGATGGGCGTCACAGCCGAAAGAAAACTTGAAATTGCGAGACGATCTTATGATCTCCTCGTTCATAAATACAATATTCCACCACAGGACATCATTTTTGACCCATTAGTGTTTCCGATAGGTACTGGTGATGAACAGTATATTGGCTCTGCTAAAGCAACGGTTGACGGGATAAGGATGATTAAAAAAGAATTCCCAAGAACGTTAACAATATTAGGAATAAGCAATGTTTCTTTCGGTTTACCTCCTGTCGGTCGAGAAATCTTAAATTCCGTTTTCCTTTATCATTGCACACTGGCAGGTCTTGATTATGCGATCGTCAATACCGAAAAGCTGGAACGATTTGCTTCCATATCAAAGGAAGAAGTAGCAATGGCGGAAAAGCTTTTATTCGATACAACAAAAGATTCCTTAGCCACTTTCACCGAATTCTATCGTGATAAGAAAAAAGAAACGAGAAGCTCCATTCCTGATATGACTCTTGAGGAAAGATTAGCTTATTATGTGATTGAAGGTACAAAAGAAGGTTTAATAAAGGATTTAGATGTTGCCTTGAACGCCTTCCCTTCCCCACTGGAGATTATCAATGGCCCCTTAATGGAAGGGATGAAGGAAGTTGGTCGCCTTTTCAATAACAATGAGTTAATCGTTGCCGAGGTATTGCAAAGTGCTGAGGTCATGAAAGCAGCTGTATCTCACTTAGAGCCTTATATGGAGAAAAATGATACAAGCTCGAATAAAGGCAAGATTATTTTAGCGACCGTTAAAGGAGATGTCCATGATATCGGGAAAAACTTAGTGGACATTATTTTAAGTAATAACGGTTACGATGTCATAGATCTTGGAATTAAAGTAGCTCCTACCACATTGATTGAAGCAGTTAAAAAGGAAAAGCCTGATATGGTAGGATTATCTGGACTGCTCGTAAAGTCTGCCCAACAAATGGTCATAACAGCCCATGACCTGAAGCAAGCAGGGATTGATATTCCGATTTTAGTAGGCGGAGCTGCTCTTTCGAGAAAGTTTACTGATACAAAGATCTCTAAAGAATATGATGGTCTTGTTCTTTATGCAAAGGATGCAATGAATGGTTTAGCGCTTGCCAATCAAATACAGAATCAAGAAGAAAAACAAATCCTTATAAACGAAAAAGAAGAGAAGTTAAAAGAGGCTGTTTCCATTGCTTATGAACGTCCTGTAACGACAGCAGTACTCGAAAAACCAAAAGTTTCGACAACCGTTCCAGTTTATGTTCCACGAGACTTGAAGAGACATATTTTAAAGTCCTATTCATTAGATCATCTTGAACCTTATATCAATAGACAAATGCTAATTGGACATCACCTTGGGGTAAAAGGAAAAATTGAAAAACTTTTAGCAGCAAAAGATGAAAAAGCACATAAAGTAAATGATACGGTTAATCAATTACTCATGGAAGCGAAAGAGTACGAATGGATCAAACCTGCTGCAGTCTATCAATTTTTTCCTGCTCAGTCTGATGAAAATAGGATCTATATATACGACCCTAATGATCATTCAAAAATCATTGAGACATTTGAATTTCCTCGTCAACATAAGGGGTCTTACCTATGTCTTGCGGATTACATCAAATCAGTAAACTCTGGTGAAGTCGATTATGTTGGATTTTTTGCCGTAACGGCTGGAAGAGGAATTCGTGAACAAGCAGAAAAACTTAAAACGGCTGGGAGATTTTTAGAGTCCCACGCCCTACAGGCTCTTGCTCTAGAATCGGCTGAAGGATTTGCTGAATTAATCCATCGTCAAATGAGAGATGCGTGGGGATTCCCAGATCCGGCGAACATGACGATGCAAGAACGTTTTACGGCAAAATATCAAGGGCAGCGTTTCTCATTTGGTTATCCAGCTTGTCCTGATTTAGAGGATCAAAGTAAACTATTCAAGCTCATTCAACCTACGGATATTGGAATCCAGCTAACAGAAGGGTTTATGATGGAGCCAGAGGCATCTGTTACGGCAATCGTATTTGCCCATCCGGAGGCTAGGTATTTCAATGTACTATGAGCTAGCTGAATGCAATAGAGTAGGCGCATGAAAATTTCATGCGCCTCTCACAGATCCGTACGTGCGGGTCATCGCATACGGCTCCTCCATGTTATTCCCCTTGGGAATGCAGTTCTTTATGAATATCGACAAGAAAAACTAGCTTTTGTTCACGAAACCATTCAATTGGCAAAGCCGTGTGTACCGGTGTCGACTTTGAACTCCTCCATCGATTCATTCTCAATCGAGGAAGTTCTCCCTTCCACTTCTTTCTCCGTAATTCTTTATGGAACTTTTTTATTTTCTTCCAACTTCTTAACTGAATCATTCTAAGCCTTCGTCTAATCCACATGTCGAGTTCTCTAAAGACTTTTGAAGAAAATCCAATCCCAAAATACCTACCCCATCCTCTAATGACGGGGTTCACCTTATGTTTGATAAATTCTTCCATATTTATGGTTAGATTTTTTTCTGGTTATTTTCCTTATTTTATCTTTAAATTTCTTGATGGATTTCTCTGAAGGTTTATGCCAATAGCCGTTACTAAAGGAATAGCCTAGAAACGTAAACTCTTCCTTCGTATTGTCCACAATTTTCGTTTTCTCTGGGTGTACGACCAATCCTAACTCTTTCTCTAAAAGTTTCTTAACGGATTTTAAGACTCTTTCTGCCCCTTTTCTTGACCTGCAACAGATGACAAAGTCATCCGCATATCGAGTCAAGCGATGTCCACGTGCTGTCAATAACTCGTCTAATGGATGTAAATAAATATTAGCCAGTAGTGGACTAATCACGCCTCCCTGCGGGCTCCCATGCGCACTTTCATGCACAACTCCATTCTCTAAAACTCCGGATTTGAGGAATTGAAGCAGAAGGGACAATACGCTACTATCTACTACCTCTTCCTTTACGAGTTCTATTAGTTTCTCATGTGGGATGGAATCAAAGTATGTCTTAATATCAGCGTCAATGACGAACGTATATCCATCCATTAAATCCTTTCGGATGTTCTCAATCGCCATATGGGCACTGCGATTTGGTCGAAAACCATAACTACAATCGAGGAACTTCTCTTCAAAGATAGGTTCTAGGCTTCGTTTTACTGCGGCCTGTACGATTCGGTCTTGTACGGTCGGGATTCCTAATGGTCTCTGTGTTCCATCCGTCTTTGGGATGTAGACTCTTCTTACTGGTCTCGTTCGGTAGGTTTTATCCTTTAAAGATTGTTGGAGCACTCTTAAGTTGTGTTCCAGCTCTCTTTCATAGTCTTTAATGGATACTTTGTCTACTCCATGAGTTCCACGGTTTTTCTTTACCTCTTCAAAAGCGAACTCAAGGTTCTTGATAGACCAGATTTTATCAATGAGGCTATACCATTTCTTTTTCTTGTCTTTCTTCTCTCCTGCACGCAAGTTCTGCGGTCTTTTAGATTCATTCATGTATTCGTATCTTCCTATCCTTCCTTACCCATCTGAATAGACAATCGTCACTGGATGGTCATTAAGTTAGTACTCCGCCCTAAACAACCTACTTTCTATTCGGTCCCGAATCTACGGCTATCTGCCTCATCGGTATTCTGTTTAGTACACACTGAGTCTATAAGGACTTTCCTTCTCTTTCATGGACAGACGGGCTTCGCACAAATCATTGCCTTTTGGGTCAATGTTTGCCTTATCAACTCGTGACAAGTCACTTACCTTTGTGGCCTTTCCGGTAAGCTTATTCACTACTATCCCCTGCTCTGACTTCTCACCTTCCTTCACACACTTCTTGTCCATTCGGGTTTTGAACGATGCTTACCACTTTGTAGTGGAGAAGATGAGACCTCCTTGGGTCACGTCATTTCTCTTTCATTCGACTCCAGTCCTCATAACTTGTAGGATTTATTTCTTTTGTGGTATTGGTTTGCCCCATCTTTCGCAAGGTTCTCCAATCCTACCAGCCAACACGGTGAATGCCACCTGTTCCGAATTTTGCCTTTGGTCCCTCCGCACGAAACCTCACGATACTCGCACTGTCCATCAGCTAACATTTCCGCCACAACGGCATGTAAGGGATTTACACCCTCTAGAGAAAAGCGCTGCCAAGCGCACAAAAGCCAGAGATACTTACTGATTCTCTGGCTTTCGCTTTATTCACTATTTGGCAGTAATATTCTTCCGTTGTACCCTTACCAACACACTTTTGAGTTCGCTGTTTTCGTAATGATTGTGGTTTTTTCGTAAATGGGGTTTTAGAACACACATTATTTTTGCGCGGCACTTTTCGCTTACTTGATACTAATTTAACGAGTAATAATAGGGCTTTATTCTCCTATCTATGACTAAATAGCAACAATGTTTGTGAAAAGAGCCTTTGAGTTTAATCCGAGTGGTGACAGGCACCCGTTAAATCTAACCCAAATAATCTCTTAAAATTCCCTCTCTAGAAATCGTTCATATGGGATTTCATGTATCGTCGGATAGATCGCATCAGTATATTGAATTAGTTCTCCTTCCTCACCGACACCTGATAAGACAGCAATCCCTTTGTGGCAATGGCGGGCAAACTGCATATCAATGATTGAATCTCCGATGAAAAGGATTTGATCGCGTGGGATCTTGATCACAGCAGAAAAGGCTTCGATTGCTTCCACAGCTGGTTTTGCCTCATAGCGGTCGCCAGTCGCAATAAACTCAACTAGCTCTTCAACTTCTAACTGCTTAAGGGCGAACAGCGTCGAATCATAGTCATCCGCCGTCACAATTCCGATTCGAATATCTGCTTGCTTTAAACGAGCAAACAATTTTTTTACATCTCCAATGGCTTTAATTGCCTTATTGTTTTCAATTGTGTATTGATAAAAATACTCCCGGACAAAGCGAAGTGTATCCTGATTGCTATTTTTTAATGATTGTTTTAATACTTCAGCAATATCAAAAGACGTTCCTGAAGCAATTGCAGTACAATCCTTCACTTTTTCCTCGTCAACTCCAAGTCTTTTCAATAATTCCTCGTCACCGATATTCTCTTTTACCTCAAACTTCTCGCGAAAGTACGGAATCATTGCCCGTGTTGCATCTGGCCAAATCGAATTGTATTCGATCAAAGTACCATCTTTATCAAAAAGTATTGCTTTTTTTTCGATTCCATTCATCCAGCGCGTCTCCCCAAGTTCGTAATGATGTTTGTTTTTTCCCCCAATAAAAGGGATTTGATGTCCCAATAAAGCGATCCTCAGTATCACGGACATCGACTCTGATCCAATGATAGCTTCCGTCTTCAAACTGATATTCATAGCTTGCTTCGTTACTTTCATCAACTTTTACAATTTCTCCATCGACGACCCATTGAATTTTTGCAGGAGCTACTCGTTCCAATATTACATCGAAGACACCAGTTCCCTTCAAAAGCGTATCTCCTGGCAGCAGCTCTTCTCCACTTACTTTAATATCAATAAATCCATCTCGGCTTAGTACGGCATGCCCTGCTTGGATTCCTGCCTTTAAAGCTTCTGCTGTTAAACCGTCCGCATAAATATATGTACCCGGGTCACCGATCAGCGAAGGCTCTGTTGCTTCTGGATACTTCTCTTCAGGCAATAAATGACTATCAGAACCGCCGATACCAGTGATATGGTAGCCATCATTCAATAAGACTGACCAAAAAGTTAATGCTTTTTCTGTCGCTACACGATTCTCTGAATAGGTTGGATCATTGCAAAGCTCTAATGAAGTGACCATGTCCAATTTCGTTTCGCGCATTAACCATGCCCATGGCGACAAAAACGGATGATTGATAGAGAATAATCCATTGTCCAAGTTGCATTCAATAATTCTATTAACCCCTTCTTCAGAGTACATATCTGCTAAACAACAATTTCGAAAGATTGGTTTTTCAGCAAATAAAAAATTCCCGTGGCCGCCAGGTGCAGTCAATTCGGTCCCTGGAAATGGCAGTACATCCTCTTCGTTTGGCCAATAATGGGTAACTAGATTATGATCGGTTGCCACGAAGAAATCCAATTTTTGATTTTTCGCACTCTCTAAATTCCGTTCTCTTGTCATCTCCCCATCACTATAATGGGTATGGGTATGGAAATCGCCTTTATACCATTTTTTGGCCGTGTGAATTAACTCCAGCGGCACATAAATATCGCGCTGATTTTCCAGATAATCGCGAGATACTTCCCCCCGCTCACGCAACTCATAATTTACTTCTAATTCAATGGTTTCAGCCGCATCAGGGAAAAACTCAAATTCGACTTCCCAAGAACCCGGCATAATCATTCCTGGAACCGATGTTGCGGAATTAAATGTCTCTTCACTCCCGATGCAGATCGTCTCCATTGGTTTTTTCATCGTTTGCAACGCTTGTCCACGCACTTCATTTTGATGATAAACATTACATGTAAACCACCTGATCTTATCTCCCTGAAAAGTAATCACTAGCTGTTCATATCGTTTATCGACTTCAAAGCTCATTCTATGAATCACATGTTCTTTCAATCTATTTTTATCGATAGATTGATCTAATTTAACAGCAAATGGTTTGATCGGGATGATAATAGAACTTTTCATTCAATATTCCCTCCTATTTGAATGAAGGAGAGATAGGTAAATCTCTCCTTATGAATCTCTCTTATTTATTGACTTCATCTAATGCTTTTTGTGCGACCTCTTGTGCTTCATCTAACGCCTCTTTAGCAGGAACATTTTGTAATTCCACTTTATCTGCAGCAATCGTTAAGGCATCCGTAATTTTGCCACCAGTTGGATCAATAAAGCTAGGTGAAGCATGCAAGGCTTGCTTATAAGGAATGCCTGCATAAGGATTTTCTTCAACATGATTCTTATACTCTGCTACTTCCATCGTTGATTCACGGACAGGGATATAACCGATTTTCATCGACCATTGTGCTTGAACTTCAGGACTTGTAAAATATTGCATCCATTTAAATGCTGCATCTTTTTCGGCTTGTTCTTTCGCTTTTGGGATTAGCATACTTAATGCGCCAGCCATCGGTTTTCCTATATTACCATTCAGACCTGGCTGCTCTCTTGCATCAATAAAGGAGAAATCTAAGTCTCCGCGGTCACCAGAAGAACCTGTATAGCCGCCAGCATTTCCATTCATGACTTGGTCAATTGTTTTGTACCAATACTCCCAACCTTGACCGCCAGAAATAAGCCCCATCGTTTTCTCTTCATGAATATTTTTACGGGCAAATTCCCATGCCTCAACCCATTCAGGAGAATTAATTACTACTTCTTTGCCATCTTTACTTACTATTTGACCACCATTGCTTAAGGCTATATCGACTAAATTTCCAGAACCCCACATAATCATATGACCAAATTCAGCCTCTGATTTTTCTTGTATTGCTTTTGAACTTTCGGCTAATTTTTCCCATGAAACGAAAGCGTCATCAGGATTTACACCAGCTGCTTCAAACACATTTTTATTAAAATACATGATTTGTGTTGTCCCATAAGCTGGAAGAGCATACGTGTTTCCATCAACGATATTTGGTTCAGTAAAGACTGGAAGCAAATCTTCTTTATTAAAATCTGTAGCATCCATATACTCATCTAATGATTGTAAAATTCCTTCTTCCCCGCCATATGCATTGGCAATCCCTACATCAGCAATAAACACAGCCGGGGCTTTTTTCGCCGCTATAGCTGCTTGAACTTTCTGCCATGTTTCACTGTAATCGGCCTGCTGTACACCTTTGACAACGACTTCTTCCTGGGAAGCGTTAAAATCAGCAATAATCGATTCCATCGTTTCTCCAGCCACAGATCCTAATCCATACCAAAATTCAATTTCTACTGCTTTGCCACTGCCAGCTCCCGCCTGCTTATCTTCGGACGATGCAGAATTACTTGAACCGTCGCTTGCACAAGCAGCTAATAAAGAAAGCAAAAGCATGATAATCATGAACGATTTTAATTTTTTCATAGAATTTCACTTCTCCTTTTTTAAATTGAATAATTGTTTATTTGTTTAATTGTTTAATTTACGTATTCTAGCCCTTCACCCCCGAAGAGGAACTGACTGCTCCAATAAAGAATTTTTGTAAAAGGAAATACACCAGCAACAATGGCAGAACCGAAATGACTGTTGCTGCCATAATCAATGGAAATGTATCACCGAATGCCCCTTGACTGTTGAAAAATCGATTAAGTCCAACGGAAATCAAGTAGTTTTCTTGACTATTAGTAATTAATGAAGGCCATAAATAATTATTAAAATTGCCGATAAAGCTAAGAATCGAAGCATTGATGATCGCATTCTTTGACATCGGCACGACAACCTTCCAAAGAATTGTCCACTCAGAGGATCCATCAGCGCGAGCTGCTTCAATCAATTCTCGCGGCACTTTCAGGAAATTCTGTCTGAGCAGAAAGATCGTAAACACGTTAACGAGGTTGGATACAACAATGCCCGAGAGAGAATCCATCAAGCCAAGCCTTGAAATAATCACATAACTAGGAACATAGGTAGCGGCCGCTGGAAGCATATATGTACATAAAATCACCATGAACAGTGAGTTGCGCCCTTTAAATTCCATTTGCGTTAAAGAATATGCTAACAGGCTGGATAGGAACAATTGCATCAGGACAATGACGAAGGCTGTTGAAAAACTGTTCCAGATATAACGCAGGAATGGGGCCATTTCCAGTGCTCCAGAGAAATTCGACCATTGCGGATTACTCGGTAGAATTGTCATCGTGCTGCCCAAAACTTCCTCTGTCGTTTTTAATGAGCTAAGCAGCATCCAGACCATCGGATAGACCATAAAGAGACCGATCACTAAAAGGATCAAAAATAAGCTCAGCTTTTCGAATCGATTTGCTTTTAGCACTCTTCTCCACCCCCTTAGTAAAATACATATTTTTTCGAGATCTTCATTGAGATGAATGCCAGAAGAGCGGAAATAATCAGAATCAACACAGCGACCGCAGTCGCTGCCCCCATGTTAAATTGCTGGAAGGCCATTTCATAATATAAGTACAATAAAGTTCTTGTGCTACCGGCTGGTCCGCCTTGGGTTAGCACATTGATTTGGTCATAAGCCTGCAAGGAGTCTAAGGTTAAAATGATAAATAAAAATAGTGTTGTCGGTGAAACAAGCGGAATCAATACATCCCGGAGGCGGTACCACCAGCTGGCGCCTTCAACATCTGCCACTTCAAATAATCCTTTTGGAATTTTAGACAAGGCATCAGAGAAGAAAAGAATTGCCCAGCCAATATTTTTCCAGACTGTCACAATGACGACAGCCCACATCGCCGTTTCAGAATCAGTTAGCCATTTCGGTTCCGACAGTCCGATCATTCCAATAAATTGATTGATTGGCCCGATTCGCGGATCAAACATCCAAGACCAGACGATCGACATTCCAATCATCGGTGTAATCCAAGGGGCAAACATAATCCCTTGAAGAAACGTAACGTTTCGTTTCAGCCTGTTCAACATAACCGCAAACACAAAGCCAAAAAATAAAATCGGCACAACGGTTGCAAGGGCAAAAAAGATCGTATTGACTAATGCTTGCAAAAACGCTTTGTCCGTAAGTATGTTCGTGTAATTGCTTATTCCCACATATTCATAGCTTGGACTGATATAATCCCAGTTTGTAAAGCTCAGCCAGACCGAAACGATTAATGGAAGGATCCAAAAGATGACTAGCGGAATCAATGGAATCAACACATATAGAAGAATCTGCGAGATCGTTGCTTTATTATCCATAATTCGCCCTCAATTGTTTGCTCCGATTTTTTTCCAATTTTAGCCGCAAACGTTCACCGGTCGCCTTGTCAAACCAGCTAATTTTTTCTGGATTGACCGTAAAGAAAATGTGTTCGCCAATCTGGAATTTTTTATCTGGCAGTTCTCTGATAATCACCTTCTGGCCGTCTGCAATCCCGTGAATAAATTGGTCTGAGCCCATTTCTTCGATAAAAGTAATCTCAAGAGGATAACCTTCTATTGTAGAAATGTGGCAGTCCTCCGGACGAATTCCTAGAATAAGATCCTGTGGTTCTTTCGTGAAATCAGGAGTTTCCAGCGGATAGCTTGCGAAAACAAAGCGATCGGTTTCTTTTTTCACCGATAGCAGATTCATGGCTGGCGAACCGATAAAGCTTGCGACAAAGAGATTAGCCGGGTAATGGTAGATCTCTGTTGGCTTGCCAATTTGCTGGACTTTGCCGTTGTTCAAAATAACGATTTTATCACCCATCGTCATCGCTTCTGTTTGATCATGCGTGACAAAAATAGTAGTTGCTCCTAGTTTTCTATGCAATTGAACAAGCTCTTCGCGCATCGTCGTTCGAAGCTTAGCATCCAAATTGGATAACGGCTCGTCCATTAGGAAAATATCTGTATCGCGAACGAGCGCTCTTCCTAATGCGACCCTTTGCATCTGTCCACCAGATAAATCCTTCGGCTTCCGCTTTAAGAAAGGAGTCAGATTTAAAAGCTCTGCTGCTTGTTCGACTTTTTCCTTGATGAGGCGTTTATTCACTTTTCGTACCCGTAAGCCGAAGCCGATGTTTTCAAAAACAGTCATATGCGGATAAAGTGCATAGCTTTGAAAGACCATGGCAATATCTCGATTTTTGGCTGGAATATCATTCTGGCGCTTTCCTTTAATAAACAAATCCCCATTTGTAATCGATTCAAGTCCGGCAATCATACGTAATGTTGTTGATTTTCCACAGCCAGACGGTCCAAGGAAGACAACAAACTCACCTTGTTCGATAGATAAATTGAAATCCTCGATGACATTCGAATGTTGATCATAGCTTTTCGAAATTTTTTTCAATTCGATAATGGGCATATTTTCACTCCCCTTCTTAATCCATTTTCAGAATACCACAAGAAAAATCTGTTTTTATGTAGGATTCGATAACTTTATATTGTGTTTGTGTAAATAAATCACACTAAACTCACATTTTTCTTTTCAATCCCACATTATTCGTATAAGATCTGGATAAAGGAGTTGGTTTTTTGAAAAAAAACGAAAGATTTAATATCATCCTTGAGGAATTGCATAAACACAGAACTGTCCAAGTAAAGCATTTAAGTGAGACATTTAACGTGTCCATGGAAACGATTCGTCGAGATTTGGAGGAACTGGAAGCGGAGCAATTTTTAAAAAGAGTGTATGGCGGAGCAATTGCCATCAAAAAGAATACCCAGGCCAAGAACTTTATTGAACGAAAAACGGTACATATAAAAGAAAAACAAAACCTCGCGAGAAACTGTGTGCCGTTGGTGAAAGAAGGTGACTTCATCGCTTTTGACGCGAGCACGACAAACCTCACCATCGTTCAGGAGTTAATGAACCATTTTAAGCAATTAACTGTTTTGACGAATGACCTGCTCAATGCACAGCAGATGGCTCTCAATACGAAATGGACGGTTCTGCTTCCCGGCGGAGAAATAAACAATGGGGAACTTTTTATCGGTGGCGCCTCTGCGATCCAATATATCGAGCGTTTCCAAATCGATACCTTTTTCATGAGTGTATCCGGCTTCACTCCCGAGCTTGGCTTTATGGATTATGGTTTTGACGAGTATGAGGTAAAAACAGCGATGTTCCGTAATGCCAATCAGATCTATGCTGTAGCCGATCATCATAAATTCGGTCAGCATGCGATGATCAAAATCTGCCATGCCGAGGAAGTGAGTGGCGTCGTGACAGACGATAGAATAGATAAGGAAACGATACTATTTTTTGAAAAAAATAAATATCCATTATACTATTAAAAAAGCTGTCTCCTTTTTATGTGGAGTCAGCTTTTTATTTAAATCTGCCTGATTCATATATGTACATGTACTCTTTTTATTGCTCTCTAACTTTAGTATTTACTCACAAACCGGAAGTAACACTTCCACTGTTGTTCCCTTTCCTACTTCACTATTGATTCTCAATTCCCCTTCATGACTTTCAATAATGCTTTTTGAAATCATTAAACCAAGTCCAGTCCCTTTTTCTTTTGTTGTATAAAAAGGATTGCCAATTTTATGTAATACATGAGAAGGGATTCCGGAACCTGTATCGTGAAAAGCAATTAGAATGTTAGAATCCATTTTTATCGTTTCTAAGGTGATCTTCCCGCCGTTTTCCATTGCTTCGATCGCATTTTTTATAATATTTATAAAAACTTGTTTAATTTTATTCTCCACACCGTTAAAACGGAGATTATGTATAGGTCGATCGTAGCTTTGCTCGATCACGACGCCATGTAAATTGGCCTGGGCACTCATAAGCATTTGCACATTTTCTAATAAACCCTCTAAACAAACCTGCCTAAACTCATCCTGTGTTGGCTTTGCTAACAGCAATAGTTCACCAACAATAGTGTTAATGCGTTCGATTTCGGAAATCATGATATCCACATAACCACTTTCAGTTGAAAATTCATGATCTAATAATTGAGTAAAACCTTTTAAACTAGTTAAAGGGTTACGAATTTCGTGAGCAATCCCTGCCGCAAGCTCTCCAACCACGCTTAACTTTTCCGTTTGCTGTATAAATTCCTGATTGCGTTTGATTTCCGTTACATCTCGAATGACAATATGTAATGATTCCTCTCCACCATAAACAAACGGTATAATCTTCACCTGAATATCAATAATATCACCATTTAAGCATACAAATTTCTCTTCATATGGCCGTACTGGTAATCCATCTTGTAATTCCTTAAAAATCTTTTTTGCCCGTTCATGATAAGATGAATGAATCAAATCATACATACTCATACCAACAATATCATCTTTGGATCTACCTTTTAATAACTGTACCCCCGTTTCATTAATGAACGTAATTTTGTCGCTCTTCACCTTTCTAACGATAATGGTCTCTGGTGCTTTTTCTACAAGTAGACGATATTTTTCCTCACTTTCATACAGTTGTTTTAGCGTTGCCTTCTTTTCATCTATTTCTCGATGAAGATTTTTATTCATTTTATAAAGTTCTTTCGTCCTTTCCACTACTAAGCCTTCTAACTGATCAAAATACAGCTTTCTTTCTGTAATATCTCGGATCGTACATACATATATTTTTTCGTTTTCAACTGCTGCATCTGCAAGGTGGATTTCAATTGGAAAGACGGACTTGTTTTTTCTTAATCCGATCGTGTCAACATTGGCTCTTTTCGGAATATCATCAATAGAAAATTCAAATAAAATATCGACTCGTTCACCAATCAATTCATGATTTGAATAACCAAACATGGATGTTACGGCAGGATTAACAGATAGAATATCCCCCTCTTCATTAAAGGAAACAATTGTATCAATCGAAGTCTCTCCCACCGCGCGAGCCATTGCTTCTTTTTTTCGAAGTTCAGCTGAAACGGTTTCTAATTCCTTTGTTCTAGTTGTGATCAACTCATTCTGTTCAATTACCTTTTTCTTATGTAAATACATGGAAACAAATCCATCAACTTTACACTTTAAAATGATTGGGTCCACAGGTTTTAATATGTAATCGATTGCTCCAACTGAATATCCATAAAGAATATTTTCAAGTGTTTGACTTAAAGCTGTAATAAAAATAATCGGGACATCTTTTGTTTTTTCTCGTTCACGAATCATTTTCGCTGTTTCAAATCCGTTAAGTTCAGGCATCTGAACATCCAGCAAAATAACAGCAAATTCTTTCTTAAGAACCCACTTCAAGGCCTCCATGCCTGAATTTGCCTGTATGAGACAATAATCAGGTGAATTGAGCACGGCTTCTAATGCTAATAAGTTTTCTGGACGATCATCTACTAATAGGATGTTGACTTTTTTATCCTCCATAGTACTCACACCCCCGTTTCCTTTTGATAGATTCTTTCTTTTTGATCGATCACTTGATAGGATAAATCTTTCATTCTATTTAATAGTCCTTCACGGCTCCCAAGACCAAGGAAACCATTGTTACTTAAACTGTGAAAGAATAAAGTATGAACACGTTCCTGTAATGATTTATTAAAATAAATAAGTACATTTCGGCAGATGATCATATGAAACTCATTGAAAGAACCATCTGTCACTAAATTATGCTGTGCAAAGGTAATATTTTTTGATAGGTCTGTGTCAAACTTCGCAAAGTCATTTTGAACTGTATAATAGGCAGAAAAATCTTGTACTCCTCCTGAATTCACATAGTTATTCGTATATTCTTGCATCTTCTTTAATGGAAATTTCCCTTTTTTCGCTACTTCCAATACTTTTTCATTAATATCGGTCGCATAGATTCTCGACTTATCAAAAAGCCCTTCTTCCTTTAATAAAATCGCCATTGAATAGACTTCCTCACCCGTTGAACATCCAGCATGCCAAATTCGGATAAGTGGATATTTAGCTAATTCAGGAAGGAGTTTTTTTCTCATTATCAAGAAGAAACTTGGATCGCGAAACATCTCCGACACATTAATAGAGAAGTCAAAATAGAGCTTCTCCATCATTTTTGGATCATGGAAGATTCTATCTAATAGCTGTGTAATGGTTTCGATATTATCTACTTTCATACGATATAAAATTCTTCTCCGAATAGAAGTCACTGCATAATCTCTAAAATCGAGTCCATAACATTGATATATTCCCTCTAGCAACAGTTTCACTTCAATATTTTCTAACTTGTCACTCTGCTGGATATTCATTTCATCTACCTTCCATCCGCAAGTCTTTTAAGAGACTACAAATTTGGTAACAGACTGTCAGTCGATTAAAAACGAAACTCTATTTATAGAGCCACACTTTTAATAAAGAATATAATTGCTCTAAATTAACCGGCTTCGTAATATAGTCGGATGCGCCTGCATCGATACACTTTTTCCGATCATGACTCATCGCCTTTGCCGTTAAAGCCACAATCGGTAAGTTATAAAAGCGCTCATTCTCTCGTATCGTCCTCATCGCTTCATAGCCATCCATTTCAGGCATCATAATATCCATTAAAACGATATCTACATCTTCGCTTTCTTGTAAATATTGAATGCTATCTTTCCCGTTCTCTGCAAAAGAGACTTTCATTCCGACCGCTTCTAGAGCCGTAGTAAGTGAAAATACATTTCTCATATCGTCATCAACGACGAGAACCTTTTTTCCTACTAGATATTGATCCTGAACGGGCTCTGATAAAAGAGCAGGGGCCATAATTAACTGAGGGTTCATCTCTTCAACTGTAACGGCAACTTCTCGTTCTCCATCCTGTTTTTCTCGTAATTTAGAGATTGGTAGATAAAAAGTAAACACACTACCTTCCCCTTCTTCACTCACAACCGTTATATATCCATTTAATAAAGCTGCCAGTTCTCTGCTTATCGAAAGCCCTAATCCTGTACCACCATATTTGCGACTCGTTGTACCGTCAGCCTGTTGAAAGGCTTCAAAAATAAGCTGTTGATTCTGTTTTGAAATCCCAATTCCAGTATCTGAAACTTCAAATAAAACATATGTTTCCCCGCGACTCCCAATCGTTTTTTGTACTTGAAGCTTGACATATCCCCGTTCCGTAAATTTTATGGCATTCGAAAGAAGATTCTTTAAAATTTGATACACCTTTTGCTCATCAGTACGAAATGTATTCGGGAGCTCTTCATCAATTTCAACTTCAAATTGAATTCCCTTCTTTTCTGCCATAGGCTCAAACTGCTTCTTGAAAAATTGTTCCAACTCGTTCATGTTCAATGGTGCTTCGTGAATATCCAATTTTCCCGATTCAATTTTTGTTAAATCGAGAATATCGTTAATTAAATTGAGCAAATCTTTTCCAGATGCATAAATCGTACTAGCATACTCCTGTTGTTTATCCGTTAAATTCTCCTCTTTGTTTTCAAGTAAAATTTGCGCCAGAATCAATAAACTATTTAATGGCGTTCTTAATTCATGTGACATATTCGCTAAAAATTCTGATTTATACTTAGAACTTAATTGAAGCTGTTTCGTTCTTTCCTCTAATTCTTGCTTTGTATTCTCTAAATCTTTCGTTTTTTGCTCAGAATGTCGATATTGTGCTTCGAGTTCCTCGTTCATTGTCCGCAATTCTTCCTGCTGTAACTGTAATTCCTCAGATTGACTTTGCAATTCTTCGTTTAAGGTTTGGGATTCTTCTAAAAGCTGTCTTACTTGCATTTGTTGATTAATTCGATAAATCGTAATTCCAAGTTGCTTTGTCGCTTCCATGAGCAATTTCTCTTGAAGTGGAGAAAATTCCGTAAGTGTTGCCAGTTCCATAACTCCAACAACGTCTCCATCAAGATGAATAGGGACAATCATGATCGAATTTGGTTTTGTCTTTCCAATACTTGATGAAATCGAAACATAATCTTCTGGCACCTGATGTATTTGTTTAATTTTTCCATCCTTTGCACATTGACCTATTAATCCTTCTCCCCATTTAATTTTTTCTTTTTCAGGGAATTTTTCATCTGCTGAACCTGCATATACAGAAACCTGTGATAAATTTTGTTCTGAACCTTCTTCCTTTACTATGTATAAGGAACCATACGTGGCATCTACCATCGGCGCCATTTCTTGAAGATATGTATCGCCCAATTTTAAAATATCCAATATTTCCTGCGACAACATCGATAATTCCGCCAATCGCTTTGATAACCAATTTTGTTCCTCGACTTCTTCTGTATACTCTCTTTCCATCCGTTCATGGTCCTCAAGAGCTTGTGCCATTTCATTATACGCTAAAGCAATTTCCCCTATTTCATCTCTTCCATCCATTACTAAACGTGGAAGATCCTCCGAACCGTATTGAATACTTTTCATGACATCTCTTATACTGCGAAAACGTGTCTTAATATCTTTAATCACCCATCTGGATACAATATAGCCGAGAATGAGGGCGACAAAGATCGACACAATGCTAACTTTAATAAAGAGATTATAATTAGATTTTGAGCTTGCTAGAGTATCCTCCATAATTCCTTCTTGAACAGAAATCAACTGGTCGATAACGGTGATAATTTGATGATATTGTTCATTAACATTAGTTTGTATACTTTGAGCCTGAGCCTGATTATCGTATAATATTTGTGATATGATTTGTTCGACAGTTTTTTCATATGTATCGAAATGCGAGACCGTGCTCGTTAATATCTCTCTCGCCTCCGGCACTTGAATGACGTCCTTCAATATACTAATATCGTCATTGATGCTAATCATTTCTGTACGAATGGTCTCTATACGGTCTTCATTTGTAGTCTCATCGCTCTGTAGAAGATTATTTAGTTCATTATCAATACTCTTTGCTCCTTGTCGAATATGGTTGAGCAGTTTTATTTTTTCATACCGATCTTCTACCAAATTGTTCATATCTTGATTTTGAATATTGAGAATTCCCACAATTAAGGTGATAATCATCGTTAACACTAAGATCATTAATCCAAATCCAATATATAATCTTGTCGTGTACTTCATTTACTAAACCCCTTTAGTGTTTTGATTATCTAATTTTACATTTTCTCTATCTAAACTATCAATTCTACTATTTTCCCTATTTTTTAAAAATCAAACCAAATTTTAACTATTATTTTATATCTTTTTGCTGAATTTTGTATAAAATTATCATATTTCAATACAGAAAAAAACGCTAAGAAGATACCTCCCTAGCGAAATCAATTCGATATGAAATAATAAATCATAATTAAGCTGATTATAGACACTGAAGTAGAGGCAAATAGTCCAGTTAAAAACGGCTTGAAGCCAAGCTTAGCAAATCCTTTAATGTTCACCTGTAATCCGACTGCAGCCATGACCATCACGATCATAAATTTTGCGAGATCATTGCTTAAGCTTTGGAGCCAAGTTGGAAATAAACCTATCGTATTTAAAACACTCATCAATAAGAACCAAACAATAAACCAAGGGAATGCTGTTTTTAAAGAGTGCTTGATATTCCCCTTATTTTGTTTACCCATTAGAAATGGCAAAATTAGAATAACTGGTAATAGAAACAATGTTCTCGCTAGCTTTACGGTAGTAGCTATATTTCCTGCTTCGTTGCTATAGGCAAATCCAACGGCAACGGCAGAAGATGTATCATGAACGGCTGCCCCAGCCCAGATACCAAAGGACATTGAATCAAAGTTGAGTAAATGTCCCACAAAAGGATAAACAAAGAAAGCAATCAAATTAAAAAAGACAATCGTGGAAATGGCATAGGCCGTTTCATCATCTTTCGCTTCTAAAACCCCTTTTACACAAGAAATAGCTGTAGCCCCACAAATGCTCGTCCCGATTCCGATCATTAGTGTAAGTGTTCGATCCAATTTTAATAATCTACCAAACCAATAAGTAAGGCCAATTCCTACTATCACAGAGGTGATAACGACAAATAGAGATTGTTGGCCAATTTTGACGATTGCATTTAAATTCAAGCTGACACCTAAAAAGATTACAGCTAATTTCAACAACTTAGTAATGACAAAATTCAAACCTGATTCATACTTAATAGGTACTGCCCATAAATTTCGGATCATAAGCCCGATAATAATGGCAAAAAGAATACTCCCTATTAAAGGAAAGAGACCCCCCAAATAGTTAGCACCGACCGCAATCAACACCACGAGGATCATTCCGCTAAGCCTTTTTTTCCACTTGGTGCTCATATCATGTAGTCCTTGCAAAATTTCCACTTCTCCTCTATAAATAGACGCCATAGATCATTGTCTTTAGTAAATTTAATTCACATAAAAAAGGGTATCAAAGAATTCACTTCTTTAACACCCTTTTTTTATCTCATTTGCATTTATTAACGACTTGCTGTCGCTGTGTTAATAAATTGGTCGTCAATTAATTCGCTGAAATTTGGTTGTTCTTTTAAGAACTTTAATGTGTAAGAGCTATCTGCAAAAGCTTGAACAGCATCTCTATCTACTTCATATGTGAAGCCAATTCGTTCCCAAGCAAGATCGACAACTTCTTGGTCTAACTCTTGACCAGTTGTTTCTTTAATATCCTTAATGGTTATTTCTTTTGCTTCTTCAGGATTTTCCTCAATAAATTTAACGGCTTCTTTATGAGCCTCTACGATTTTTTCAATTGTTTCATTATTGTTCTCAATCATGTCGCCACTTGTCACAAGGATTGAGGCAGGTAATGTTTCACCAAAAGAAATTTCGTTCCACGGGATAACCACTTCAGCTCCAGTTTCCATCTGAATTTGCGCTGCCCAAGGTTCTGGTGCAACCGCAATATCAATTTTACCGGCTTGAAGCATAGCTGAATATTGTGCTGGATTTCCTGTTAAATGCTTCATCGTACCACCAATCCGTTCAGAAGTGATACCAATGTCTTGTAAATAGGTTTCATATTGTACGTCATGTGTGCAACCTACAGCTGGTGTAATAAAGGTCTTTCCTGCCAGATCCTCAGGAGTCGTGATCCCGCTTCCCTCTCTTGCTAAAACGACTGTCCCACCTGTTGAAGCTCCTGCGATAATTCTTACATCAGCACCAGTCGAATAGTTGTTCATCGCCGGTCCAGGACCTACTAGGCCTGCATCAATCTCTCCTGTTTTCAAGGCCGTCATAAATGCTGCACCATCTGCGAATGTTTTATATTCTACTGTTGTTCCATCGCCTAATTGTTGCTCAAAATATCCCTTATCCTTCGCGATCATTGCTGGAACGTGATTAATATTCGGAAAATATCCAATCACCACTTTTTCTTTTGAGCCGTTTGCAGAATTCGTTCCACAACCTGCTAAAATTCCTACAAATAACATAAACGTCATGAATATTAATAAAGATTTCTTCTTCATCTTTTCCCCTCCTAGTAAACTTTTTTCTATGATTCTAGTCCCCATCGTTTCATTACCGATTTCTCGACTCTGTTAAAAATAAGCTGGTCGACAACAGAGCCAATCACTCCGATAATCACGATAACACCTATTACAAGGCTCATATCTCCAAAATCTGACGCATATCGAAGAGTGTAACCTAATCCTGGACCTGTGCTTAATAATTCCCCTGCCATTAATGCTCTCCATGCAAAGGCCCAAGCAAGTCTAGCCCCCGTAACTACATATGGTATGGAAGCCGGAAATACGACCCGGAAAAATAAATCCATTCCCTTTGATCCCATTGTCTGCGCCGCTCGTATATATAATGGGGAAACATTCTTTATTCCCATCCGCATATTTAAGGTCATAACGAAGGTTCCTCCAAGGACAACTACAAATATGACAGATACTTCATTCATCCCAAACCACATAATGGCAAGTGGGAGCCAAACAATACTTGGTACACTTTGTAGAGCTAAAATAAGTGAGCCGAGGGTATCATCTGCGTATTTTGATTTTGCGAGAAGAATGCCAATTGCTCCTCCAAGGACAAGCGAAATTCCTAAACCGATAAATAATCGTTTGAAGCTGGCCACTAAATCATAAATGAGTGTTTTATCTTCAAACCCTGTTACAAGAGCATTAAAAACCATCGTTGGAGATGGGAGAATAATCGGCATCCATAATTCAAGGCGGGAACCTAGCTCCCAAAGGAAGATAACAACAGCAAAAAAGATTATTTGTCTTGTGAATTTTTTCATATCGCTAATTCCTCACTAACAACCTTGTCAATCTCCTTTTTCAAGAAGCTCATGATATGCTCTTCAAGCTCTATCACTTGTTGCTTATGCTCTTGTCTCGGTCTTGGAATATCGACTTTAATATCTTCTAAAATAAGCCCTGGCTTTGTCCCCATCACAATAATTCGATCAGATAGCTTAATAGACTCGGAGATACTATGTGTAACGAAAAGTATGGTTTTCTTCGTCTCCATCCAAATGGTTTCGAGTTGTGTATGCAATCTCGAACGAGTTTGTTCGTCTAAAGCCCCAAATGGCTCATCCATTAATAACGTTTCAGGGTCCATCGCTAACGCTCTTGCAATCGCGACACGTTGTTGCATTCCACCTGAAAGTTCATGAGGATAATGTTCAGTGTATTTACCAAGTTGGACCATTTGCAAATATTTCATGGCCGCTTCTGCTGCTTCTTTTTTGGACATGATCTTTTTTAGTGGAAAAATAACATTTTCTAACACATTCAACCATGGAAAAAGTGCTGCCTGCTGAAACACCATCCCTCTGTCTCTCCCTGGCTTCATCACTTTTGTCCCGTTCACTTGAACGACTCCATCTGTCGGCTTTGTTAAACCTGCGACAATGTTAAGAAGAGTTGATTTTCCACATCCAGATGGTCCAAGAATGGAGATAAACTCACCCTTATCAATTGATAAATTGATATCCTTTAAAACATCAACGGGCTGATTGTCTTTATTTAAATATTGTTTATCAATTTTTTTGATGTCTATAAACATAAATTCTCACCTATTCTAATAAATCTTATCATAATACTCGGAATACATGGTTTTATTATATGTGTTTTTTCAACAATGTCAACCATTTAAACGTGTTTATACTAAATCCAAAAAAAATAGAGCTAACCATCTTTCTTGTTAGCTCCATCTTGTTCAGTTAATTCAAGTTCATCTCGCATACGTTCTTCCTCTTCATCAACACTAATCCGAGCGATTTGTTCCACTAATTGATGATGCACTACATCCATGTCTTCTTGACAATGAAATGGTTCTTTTTTATTCATGGAAATCACTCCCTCACTTAGTCATTCATTAATTATAGAATCACCTACATGAATGAATTTATTCAAGGGAATTTCACATAAAGGATTGATAACTATTCAAACGTTATCCCGACGAGGTGGGAAATGGCATGACAGAACTTTTTCCAATTTCCAGGGAAAGTTTGAAGTCCTTCACTTTCATACACTTTGCCTTTTGTTCTCAGTGTAACTGACCAATTGGTTCCATCTAATAAAAGGGAATCAGGTTGATAATCTCTTTCCCAATCCCAAATTTTTAATCGTATGATTTCTTTTTTAAACTTTTCAACATCACCAATGTAAATCGTTCTTTCTTCTCGAACTTTTTTCATAAAGCCATCATTATTCCATTCAAACATGAAAAACCGTTGATGAATAAAGTCCACTTCTACTTTAAAAGATGGCCCGGGAAACCCCCCGATCATAGCCGATAAAGAGAGAAGCTCCTTCTCTTCCCTTATCGAAACAATATCATTACTGACAGTGAATAAATCTTTTTTTCTACTGACCACGGATTTTACATGGGATACTTGAACTGGATTTTTACTTCCTTTACTTGTCCAGTTCCTTTCATTCATTTCTTCACAAATTGCGTGGAAAGAAACAGGTCCATTTTTTTCTAAAATATCAATTATCATCTCATACATGTTCATGATTAAGCCCATTCCTTCAAGTTTCTAAAATTCTTGGAGTACATTCCATTTTAAAAATTATTATCTGAATTGAATTATATAGCATTTTTAGTAATTTGACTGTAACAAAGTGCACGCATGTCAAAAATTGCCCATTCTAAGGTGAGATTTTCTTTTAGAAGTTGACAATAATAACAAACAAAAAAGATCCGGAGAAACTATTCTCTCTAGACCTTTCATGAACTAGATAACAAATATTGAAAATCAAAATGACTATTGACTTACCTTTAGCATTAAAATATCTTCTTCCGTTTTAGCAATTTTCAACAGCTGGCTATCTAGCCTTTTATTTACTTCTTGAAGATGAAGTTGATAGGAGTTTTCGAATCTAGTTATCGCTTCATTAATGACCATTATCATTTTTTCTGTTGGTTGACCTTCCAATCGAAAAAGAATATCTTTTATATCAGTTAGATCAATTTGATTAACAATCACGCGGTGTTCAATGCTATCTATTTTTTCTAGCTTGGAAAGTCTCTCTTCTATTACCGCAAACTTCGTATTTAAATTAGAATTCATTTGATTCAATAAATCCATAATTCCCTGTAGTTCCTTCTCCATTTTCAATTGCTCCCTTCCAATATAGACATTGTAACATTTACACAGTAGAAATATTGTTACAATAATAAGCTAAATCGTTGACGATTTTTCAACATTTCTACATGGTAGTTGACAATACGATTGCATCTAACACTAAAATTTTCTACGTTATTTTTCAAAATGAGCAAACTTTTTTATCAACCTATTGGTATTAATAGATAGAAATGCATTTCAAGCAAGTTCTCGAGAGGAGTGGAAATATTCCATGGATCCATCTTTGCTTCATGGTATTAAGTCAGGTGATAAAGAAGCTTTTCGAACCTTATATAATCAACAGATTGATAAAGCCCTACGCGTAGCGATATTAATTACAAAAAATCAAGAACTAGCGAAGGAAGCTACCCAGGAGACTTTTATTCGCGTATATAGAAACATATCCTCCTATGATTCAAGCAGACCCTTCGATCCTTGGTTTTATCGCATTCTCACAAATGAATGTAATCGAATCATGAAAAAGGAGTCAAAAATTAGCTATCAGCAAGATTATTTAGAAGGTGATGTAGAAGATTCAACTAATAAGACTGAAGATTTCTCCGAATTAAATGAGGCCATCCAGTCTCTAAATGAGCTGTACAGGACCCCTATTATTTTAAAATATCTCAAAGGTTTCTCAGAACGGGAAATCTCAACTGTATTAGAGACAAATCAAAACACAATCAAATCACGACTACACAAGGGCAGAACATTATTAAGGAATTATTTAAATGATCTTGAGGATAGGGGGAAAAAGCATGTTTAAGGATGAGGATAAAAAAATTGAGGAGAGCTTAGAAGAAATGTCAAACTTCCACCCTAATGAAAAAGAAGAGATCTGGAAAAGCATCGAAGAAGAATTATTTGCTAATGAGAAAAAGGGAGAGGTCAAAAAATTGAAACCGAAAAAGAGAAAATGGAGCTTATTAGTTGGCGCTGCAGCCGTCATGTTTGTTGCATTTGGTTCACAAACAGAAACGGGGAGTGCCTTAGTTGACAAAGTTAGATCGATGTTTGAACCTGAAAAGGAAATTATCCAAAGTATCGAAGGACAAGATGAGGACACAAATCTTACCTTAAATGAAGGAAAAGAAGCAGAATATGTTATTTATATAGATGAAGAACGGTATGTGATGGAAGAAACAGATGCCGGAGATGTCATTACGACAAAAGAGCCTCTTGAAGACCGCTATCCAGAAGTTTCCATGACCATTACGCAACGTAAAGATCAACCAGTCAATGAAGCTTTTACCGTGATAAAAGAAGAGATTTTAGCACAGTATCCTATTACTATACTTGAAGAAGAAACGAACGAGCCTCTTAGCGGATTTATGCTTATGGCCAAGAAGAACGGTACAGACTGGGATAATGAACTAACAAAGGTTTATGTTCTTGATAATGGTTCTGGTGGTAGCTTTGTTATTCAGCAAAAATACTTCGCTGAAGCCGAAGAAGGTCATGGAGCACGATTCGATGCTATGTTAAAGGAATTTCATATCGTAGAAGAGTAATTATAAAGGACAGTTATCATTTATATGGTGACTGTCCTTTCATTTAATTTCAAATCGGCACTTCAAAAATCACTTTCGTTCCCTTGTCTAGTGTAGATTGAATTTGTAACATTCCATTTACGGCACGGGCTCTTTCTTCCATACTAAAAAGCCCGACTCTACGTTGTGCTTTCTGATGGTCAAATCCTATTCCAAAATCTTCTACTAATACTCTAATCGAGTTGTCTAATTCTCTTATCGTGACGACCGCTTTTTCCGTTTCTGCATACTTACGCGTATTTGTCAGCGCTTCTTGAATGATTCGATAAATAGCCACTTCTTTGTTAGACGAGATTCTTCTATTTATATGACAATCTAATTCTACATCAATGCCATAATGCTTTGAATAGCGAGTTAAGTAAGAGCGAATCGCAGGTATGAGCCCTAGGTCATCTAGTACGGAGGGGCGTAATTCCCATGAGATTTTTCGAATCTCTTCTATTAATTCTGATGCTTCGTGTTGAAGTTGATCAATGAGTGGATGAATCACTTCCGATTGGAGAAGATTGATCGTAATCAAATGGCTATAAAGATTTTGTCCAATCCCATCATGAAGGTCTCGAGAAAGCTTCTTCCTTTCGTCCTCCTGTACGTCGATTAATCTTGTCATCATTTGCTTCAACTCTTCTTCGATCTTCATTCGCTTCGTAATTTCATAACGAATCGCTAAGTATTGGTATGGTCGACCCTCTTCGGTCAAAAATGGAACAATGATGGTATCAACCCAATAGTACTTTCCTGTTTTTGCTCGATTTCGAATTTCACCCTTCCATACTTCCCCTGAAGAAATGGTCCTCCACATTTCTCGAAAAAATTCCTTCGGATGAAATTGTGAATTCACGATCCGGTGATCTTTCCCAATTAATTCCTCTCTTGAATAGGCCGAGATTTCACAAAACTTATCATTTACATATTGAATAACGCCTCTTTGATCCGTATACGCCACAATTGCAGATGCATCTAATGCATATTTTAAATCTAATAATTCTTTATATGGTTGTGAAAAATTCGAATCAATGTTCATTTTTCCACCTCAATCTTATTTAGCACTAATAATCTTCTCAATATTACTTGAGGCCGCTTGTACCAACAATTTATCTTGAGCAGAAAGGGACTTGTTTGAACGATTTCCTATTAGCAACACGCCTTTTGCCATCCCCTTAAATTGAACAGGTACTGCAAAGGAATAGATAAGCTTCTCCGCAAGCATAATCGGATACTCCAATACCTTTCCGATGATATCATTTGGGAAATCTTCAATGGTCATGGCGCTCCCAGTAGATATTACTCTTCCAGCAATCCCTTTTCCATAACGAACAGAAATCAACTTGTATTTTTCGTTATGGTTACCGGCTGCAATATGCCATTTAATGTCTGGTCCAATCGTATTCTGAAAAGCGAAGCCTACAAAATCACAATGGATCTGATCTTTGATCTGCTCACACTCTCTTAAAATGGGTTCATAGTTTTTACTATTATTAAACATCGAAACCTTCCTTTATAAAGACTCAATTCACCTGAAAACAAACACCAAAAGTGTTTACAAAAAATGACCTAGAAGCCCTTTTTTTAGAGCAAAGGCAACAAGCTCTGGTCTTGTTTTCATGCGTAGCTTCTCCATAATATTCCCTTTATGTGTTTCTACTGTTTTGACACTAATCGCTAGCCGTTCACCAATTTCTTTATTGGAATAGCCTTTTGCAATTAAGGTAAGCACTTCCCTTTCTCTGTCTGATAATAAATGGATTAAATCTCCATCCTCGTCCTTCGTACTACTTAAGTATTCCTCCATCAATCTCTTTGTCGCCGATGGATGGAGGTAGGCATCTCCATTTGAGACTGATTTAATCGCCTGAATCAGCTCTTCATGAGGTGCACTTTTTAAAATACATCCAGAGGCACCTGCTTGAATTGCGCGAAATAAATATTCTTCATCATCATGCATCGTTAATATCAAAATTGCTACTTCCGGCATTTGCTTTTTTAACTCTGAAGTCGCGGAAAGGCCGTCTTTACCATGAGGCATACTTAAGTCCATCACCACAACATTAGGTTTTAATTCGTTGGCCTTATGAATTCCTTCATTTCCTTCAGACGCCTCACCAACAACCTCCATCTCTGAATGGTGATCCAAGAGCATCTTTAATCCCATTCTTACGACAGCATGATCGTCTACAAGCAATACTTTAATCAAGCTCTCTCCTCCTCTCGACGAACGTCCGATGGTACACCGAGGTCTAGCCTTATCATCGTACCCTTACCTAATTCGGAAGAAATAATGCATTCTCCACCGATTAACTTCATTCTTTCTCCCATCGCTGCTAACCCATGACTATGTAGATGAGCTTTCACGTCAAAGCCTATCCCAAAATCTTCGATCATGATTTGAATTCGATGATGTTCCCAAATCAACTGAATCTTTATTTTGTCAGAATCTGCATATTTGGCGATATTCGCCAACGCTTCTTGACAAACGCGAAACAGTCCAATGCGGTGACTTACAGGTAAGGGTAATTCTTCACCTTTTTGTTCAGCCTCTACAACGATACCAAATGTGGAAGTATATAATTTCAAGTAGCTTTGCAATGCTGGAAATAACCCGATCGTTGAAAGAGTTGGTGGATGTAACTCTACAGACAAATAACGAACCTCTTGAATCGTTCTTTCTAAAACTTCCGCCATCTCACGAATATAATTTTTCATTTTTGCATCTTCGGTGCTTGATTCAAGAAATTGAATCCCTGTATATACACTGTATAAAGTTTGACCTACACCTTCATGAAGATCCAACGCAATTCTTTTAATTTCATCCTCTGAAGACTGGAGTAAATATCGATTAATATCCTTCTTTGGCACAGATTCCATCATCTTCATCTCACCTCTAAACGTTTCACCATATTCTCTTATATAAATATATCATCTGCTGACCATTTTCGCGAAATACTATAATGAGCCCACTCTAATAGGAGAGTGAGCTCATGAAATTAGGAAGCTTTTTTGATTTTTACATCCTGACCTTTTTTACGTTGATAATAGAACCAGTTAAGGACGAATGAAATGATATAGATAGCAATAAAGAAATAGAAGGCTGATACAGGTGAGCCTGTTGTACTAGTAGACCACCCAAAAAGTTGCGGGATAAAGAATGAACCATATGCCGCAAAAGCTGCCGTAAATCCTAATACTGGTGCAGCCTCCTTAACTGGGAAAATAGTTGGGATCATTTGGAAAGTTGAACCCGAGCCAATTCCTGATGCTAGAAAAAGGATTAAGAATGATGCTAGAAAGCCTGAAAAAGTCTTCGCATTTGTAAAATAGATGACTCCAAGTGCGCCCATTGTCATCACAATAAAGACCCAGGTAGTGACAAGTGCTCCTCCTAGCTTATCTGACAACCAACCACCAACTGGACGAGCTGCAGCAGCTAATAATGCACCTAAAAATGCTAATGAGATATATTCTGGAAATTGCGATTTTAAAAGAAGCGGGAACGCCGCTGAATAACCGATAAATGAGCCAAATGTGGCCACATATAAGACTGTCATAATCCATGTATGCTTCCGTTTCACAATGACAAATTGATCCGCTACAGACTGGGTTGTATTCGGAAGATTATCCATTCCAAAATAGGCTGCAATCGTTACAATAGCAATGGGGATAACCCAAATATAAGCTGCATTTTGAAGCCAAACGGTTTCGCCATTTGATAAAACTTGTCCCTCTCCCATGAATGCGAACGTACTAGTTGCAATGATAAGTGGGGTCACAAACTGAACTACTGAAACCCCCATATTGCCTAATCCACCATTAATTCCTAAAGCCGTACCTTTTTCTGCTTTTGGGAAGAAAAAGCTCATATTAGAAGATGATGATGAGAAATTCCCGCCTCCTAAACCACAAAGTGCCGCTAATAATAACATGACAGAGTATGGTGTTTCTGGATTTTGCACAGCCATCCCAATTCCGATAGCTGGAATAGCTAAAACAGCTGTGGAAATAACCGTCCAGTTTCTACCACCAAATTTTCCAACAGCAAATGTATAGAAAAATCGTAAAGTCGCTCCCACTAAACCAGGGATAGCTGCTAATGTAAATAATTGCTCATCTGTATAAGTAAAGCCGATATCATTTAAACGGACAGCGACGACTGACCAAATCTGCCAGACAACAAAAGCTAGCATTAAGGAAGGTACAGAAATCCACAGATTTCTTTTTGCATGTTTGCGACCAGTTTCTTTCCAAAACTTCGGATCTTCTGGGTTCCAACTTATAATACGTGCACTTTTACTCATGACTCTCTTACCCTTCTTATCATATATTTTAGATTCCCTAGTAGATCAGTGGCCGTCCAATCATCGCCCTCCATTATAACCTCTGCATGAAGAGGGATGGCAAAAAACTTATTTTGTTCAAAATAAATTCGTAAATGCGTTTGATCTGGACAGAGCCCAATCTTCGTTATTTCTTTTGGAATAAAGGGAGCAAGGTCCTGACCCTCTTCATCCTGTATCGCTACTTCAACTGTGCTACCTAGATATTGTTGTTCCAATAATCCAATATTAACCACAGCTATGACATCCCTTCTGTACAGGATAGACATACATTTGATAGCCTTGTAAAAACTCCCAAAATTTCTCTGAGGCGTTCTCTTCCAAAAATTGAATAACTTCAGATTCAGATTGCCATCTACTCATTCCTTTTACTTCAGCGACAACTACTTCTACTTCTTCAACCTTTTTTTCATCTAAATACCAGTGCAGCTTTGTTCCTTTAAAAAGAGAGGTAAATAATTGTTCGATTTCATTTCGAAAATTTCCCTTTTCCTCTCGAATAAAGCAAAAATCTAAAAATGTTTCACTAATCATTTTGTCATCACTTCACTTTGCTTCTTATCACGCTTATAGATGAAAAGAGCGATAGGAAAGACAATAAGATTCAACACACAAAATAGAATGGCGGTATCATAGTTTTCAAACTTATATTGATGGACCATTTTTTGTGTAAATACAATGTTTAACATGAGACAGATTAATAACAATACAAAGTTTACTAGTCTATGATTCATAACGCTTCACCCTTACAGCGTAAACCGCTCCATTTTCTACCTTCACTTCAATGGTTGGCAATGGTCGTCTTGGTGGTCCTGCAGTTGGATTCCCCGTTTCAACATCGAACTTCCCATGATGACAAGGACATAACATTTCTCCTTCTTCCTTCTCCCAAAATACTGGACATTGAAGATGTGTACATGCGCTGTTATAAGCGACATACTTGTTCTCTGAAAGACGAATTAAGATGGCGTCATCGTGTTCACCGGGAAACTTAAAATCTTTTGCTTCACCAATCCCAATTTTGTCGATATCTATAATCTTTTTATGGGGATATTCTTTTTCGCTTAATCCCATTAATTCCTTTGCGGCGACAGCTCCCCACGGAAGGGACGATATGGCAAATACCCCCGCAGCACCGACCAATGTTTTCATAAATCCGCGTCTATCTAGTCTTCTTTCATCATTACGATGAATATTATGTGTGTAATTATCTTCCGGAAAGGGGATTTTATTATTTTCTCCTGACATGACGATCCCTCCTAAAACAGTTTCGTGACACCTTGCAGAATTCCTGGTAAATTCACTCGGACGTTTGTTTCACTTTCTAAGTAAGGCAAGCTTGTTACCCATTTTCCATTGTCTAGGTTAAATTGCTTTTGCTTTGCTTCAATCTCTTCATCTGTCAACCACTGCAATGTATTAGACGGACAAACACTTGCACACATTGGTGGAATGCCATCCTTCGTTCTGTCAATACAAAGGTCACATTTATACATCAGATTTTGTTCAGTATCAAACTTTGGTATTCCATATGGACAAGCAATCGTACAGTTTTGACATCCAATACATTTCTCTACTAATGCAGAAAGGACAGCACCTGTTTCATGTATTTGAATAGCCTGTGCCGGACAGCTTCGTGCGCAAGCAGGATTGACGCAATGAAGGCACATGAGAGGCATCGTTTGCCGATTAACCATAGGATTGACGTCATAGACATAGTTTCTATTTCTCTCTTCATGACCTCCGCACTGTGTGCAAGCAGCTAGACAAGAGCGACAGCCAATGCAGTTTTCTAATTCTAAATAGAGCCTCTTCTTCATTTATTGCACCTTCTTTATTGATTGTTTTTCGATTTGCGCTGCACATGCCTTAAATTCAGGCATTCTAGACATCGGGTCAAGGGCTGGAATCGTTAAGAGATTAATAGACTGTTCATGTCCGAAATGATACGGCACAAATACGGTATCAATACGAATCGCTTCTGTAATCTTTACTTTGTAAATCGCTTCTCCTCTTCGTGTAAACAGGCGTACCTTCTCTTCATGTTCAATCTTGTATTTTTTTGCTGTTTCCGGATGGACTTCCACATATGGCTCTGGACACATATCTCTTAAAAATTGAATTCTTCTCGTTTGATTTCCTGATAGATAGTGATAAACAACTCGACCCGTCGTTAAACGAAGAGGATATTGTTCACAAGGTTCCTCTGCTGGTGGTCGATAAGGCAAAGCACAAATTTTCGCTCTTCCATCAGGATGGTAAAATTTCTTATCAAGGAACATATGGGGTGTTCCTTCATCTTCTTCACTTTTACATGGCCAAAAGACACCGTCTTGCTTATCGATTTTTTCCCAAGTAGCACCAGAATAGTCAGCATAACCACCTTTAGTAGCGCCTCTAAATTCGTCCGCAACATCACGGGCTGTTTTTAAATGGGAAAAATACTTGCCTTTCCCTAGCTTTTCAGCTAACTCCACTTGAATTTGCCAATCTGGTTTTGATTCTCCGAGCGGCTCTTGCGCTTTGTTAATTTTAATAATACGTCCTTCTAGATTCGTGACTGTTCCTTCATCCTCAGACCATGTAACGGCTGGTAAAATGACATCTGCAAATTCCGCTGATTCTGATAAATAAAAGTCAGAACAGACCATAAAGTCTAAGTTTTTTAATGCTTCCCTTACAAAATTAAGATTTGGAGCGGATACGGCTGGATTCGAACATAATAAGTACAAACCACGAATCACTTTCTGATCCATTAGCTCAAATAATTCATAAGCTGAAACACCTGGTTGAGGCATTTCCTCTGGTGAAATCCCCCAGTATTCACTCATTTCTTTCACATGCTCAGGATTCGTGATTTTTCGATAACCAGGAAGTAGATCTGATTTCTGGCCATGCTCACGACCACCTTGACCATTTCCTTGTCCAGTGAAAGTTGCCACACCTGATTTTGGTCGACCAATTTTCCCTGTTACAAGCGCCATATTCGTATAAGCCGACACGTTATCGACACCTTTATGCTGTTGCTCAATTCCGCGGGCAAACATAACGACCGCATTTGGTGCTTTGCCATAAAGTTCAGCAGCTCGAATAATTTTTTCTGGGGCAACTCCTGTCAGTTCGCTCGTATATTCTGGCGTAAATTGCTTGACAAGCTCTTTCGTTTCTTCAAAACCGTTTGTGTGATGGTGAACAAACTCCTTATCAGCGCAGCCATTTTCAATCAATAAATTGAGAATTCCATTTGCCAGTGCCAAATCTGTACCGGGTCTTAAATCTAAATGTACATCTGCTCTTCTCGCAATCGGTGTTTCACGTGGGTCTGCGACAATTAAATAGCCACCTCTTTCCTGGACATTCCAAATTCGAAACATGGAAGTTGGATGACACTCAGCTGTATTACTACCGGCGATAAACAAACAGTCGGTTTCATGAAGATCCGTCCACGGTAATGTTGACCCTCTGTCTACTCCGAAAGAACGGAGAAAACCACCAGCAGCACTAGACATACAAAATCGACCATTATAATCGATGTAGCGAGTACCAAGGGCAACCCGAGCAAATTTTCCTGTTAAATAACATTTTTCATTGGTCATGGAAACTCCACTGAAAACAGATAAGGTATCTTTTCCATAATCGTTTTGCAGCTTTAAAAAATTATCAGCAATGAGATCATAAGCTTCTTCCCAAGATGCTTCCCGAAAGCCTAATTTTGTTCCTTTTAAGGTTTTATCATCACGAATTAACGGTTTAAGAATTCGATCATCATGATTCGTTTGTTGATAAGCCGTTACCCCTTTAGGACACATCTTGCCAACTGTTACTGGCCAATCGTAACGAGGTTCGACCCCAATGATTTTGTTCGTTTTTGTATTGACCCTTAAATTCATGCCACACTGCATCCCACAATAACTACAATGGGTTCTAACAAGCGTTTCGTTCGGATGTTGTAAATTCTCTACTTCTTTAAAAAACTTATCCCTTTGCATTCTGGTTAGCCTCCTTAACCTTGACTTCATGTGTAGGGAACCCAGAAAATTGGGCGATTCGATATTTTCTTCGACATGGAAGACATAACTCTGCTAAATGGAAATCTTCTTTCTTAAATTCCATTTGGTTGACTCCAAGTACATGAACAACATCATTTGATTGCTCTGTTGAAACAAATTCGTGCCCACAGACCTTACAAGACTTCATCGACTGCTCTCCGTAATGTTCACGGTAATTTCGAGCAAAAACACTTAGCGGACGGAAAGGAATATGTGCGAGCTTACCGAATGGTAAGTAAATTAATGTAACGACCACCGAATATTGATGAATCAGACTCATCGCATAATGACCCCAGCCATGGAGAAACATATTACTTACCGTCAAGAGTAATCCTGTGATACTGATAAAAAGCAATAAATATAGAGGTAAAAAATCATAGATGAACTTTTGCTCCGCTCTCGCTTGCATATTCTTAATTCGTCTATATAAAGCCATGCAAACTCCTGCAATAACCATCAGCGCTGAAATATTTAAGGCGTTATATGATAGATTGGCAATTAATCCATTTGCCTTCACTGTCATAATGTCTATTCCCATTGCAACAATCGTGTAATAACCATTTTCAGGCATCGTGAAGTACATCCAGCCAAAAACAAGTGGGAATGTTACAAAGCATGATAGCAAGCAACCCCAACCTATTAAAAAGTGCTGTGTCCAGCGATAAATTCCCCGATTCCAAATAAAACGATACGTCGCTAACTGCTCAACCGAAGTTTTCGGTGTTGATTTTCTAAATAGTAGCTTGATTCCTTTTTTAATAATGATTTTTGTCGGTGGTCTTTCTCCCCATGCAATAAAGCGGTAGAAAAAACCTCCAAGAAATACAATTGTTCCAACCATGTAACCATATAAATTTAAATCGACATGAGTAAACATCCTTGTTCCGATAAATGTTAAAATAATGAGCACTAAAACTGACAAAAACATTGATTTCGCAAATTTTGATGCAAAGGCATGATTGAGTGAGTGCTCTGCTTTTTGAGTTGAAACCATTTTTGCTTTCATATTGTTCCTCCTTGTTCCATTTGCTTAGCTATATTGTAAAATCAGTTCTCTTTTTCTCGTATCGGGAGATCTCCCTACTGAGGAGGGGAAATTCCCTTAGTCGGTAATTCAGGGGTTTTTATGATTAAAAAAAGGTTCTGAAAACGTTGATATAAAAGGTTTTGTGAGACGATGACGATATTGTGTCAATTTTGTTAAGCATTGCACAATCTCTAATTAGGGGTGAAAAGCAAAATAAAAAAAAAGCTCCTACAAAATGTTGGAAGCTTCGGTTTGTCTCATTCGATCCAAACATCTCTCACCCTTAAGCGGAATTTTTCCTGTTATCTCCTCAATGGAGTCCCTTTTAGGGGAAATAACGGAAGATTTTCCGCTTATGGAGAGCAAAATCGTTTATTTTGGCATTTTTTGAGTGAATAGCAGGAATTTTTCCTGTTATTTCGGCTCTTTTTCATGATGCTTGCTCCTTAAGCGGAATTTTTCCTGTTATTTTTTCATACTGATACTCCTACTGTTTATATGAACATTAAGTCGAGGGAATTTGTAAATTCCTAGACA
This sequence comes from Robertmurraya phoenicis, assembly GCF_047302285.1. Lineage (GTDB taxonomy): Bacteria > Bacillota > Bacilli > Bacillales > Cytobacillaceae > Robertmurraya. Next base: position 2,191,435 of record NZ_CP154845.1, on the reverse strand, counting down.
AGAACAAAAGCGCGGGGCGCCTTGTTCATCGCCATACAAACTCATAGGGCCTGTTCTCTCGATAAAGGAAACCTGAATTACGATAGCAATTCTTAGTTGACTTATCGTACGTAGGAGATGACCTGAAGTGTGTCAGGCTATGGCTGCTTGCGCTAGACGTAGATACACTCAGCCACAAAGTTCTACACAACTGCGAAATCTATAATTTCCTACAACAATAAAAAGCCAATGCAGTGTTAATAAACTGCATTGGACTTTATTCTAGTAATTGCCCGACAAAAATAATGTATGCTAGAAAAACAGTAAGCACTAAAGTAAAACCTACAGTAAAGATACTTCGAAGCGCACTGCTCCAACTATTTACACCGGTAAATCCAATAATTCCAAGTACAAGCACTAATATCGTAAAATAAAACAATATTTGTAGAGGATGAATACCGCTCCAATTAATTATCCGCTCTTTCATCGAATTAGATGAAACAACTAAGACAAAGCCTATACTAATGAAAGATAAATAAAAGGACCAGCGATTAAAAAACAAACCCATTCGCCTCTACCCCCTTATTTTACTTCATGAGGCCGTAGTAAAGCTTCTCCCTTTTTCCTGATTAATATAATGAGAATTCTCCAATAAATCTTTGCCCAATAATTCTTGGCATTGGAGGCAAGGAGACAACAGTAAGTGCACCATTTGGTTCCTCTTGATAACTTCTGTCTCTAATGGTATAAAAGCCATTTTCTTTCAGTCTAAAGAGTTCATCTTCAGTACCTTTTAAGACAATTTTACTCATGCCAGATTGGTACCATTCCACAAAATAGTCAAAGTAGTCAGGGAATTGACAATTACTCGCACTTACCATATTAATCGTAGAAATTGTTGCAGCATGGGCCACTTGGGCTGCCACCTTCCCCGCTTCCATCTTCAAATCGTTATTCACAACAAAATATTGAATGATTTCGTTATCCACTTTACCACCCCTCTGACAGCCTACAAATTTCAACCTATATTATGTATACGGTATCAAACAGAGGTTTATGAGTTTTTTCATTTTAAGTCTAAAAACTACTATTTATATTTCTATTCCATGACAATCTTTACACTTTTGAAACTTGTTCCAGTCCTATCAATGGTTTTGCACTACTGGAAAATAATAGAGGATGTTCCTATTAAACTATCATGATACGGTATATGAGAATGTTGAAGGAGGTAAGAAAAGTGAAAAAAATCATTTCTTTCATGGCATTTTTAACGATCATGTTTATAGGTGTAGGTAGTAGCCTCGCCGCAACACACACCGTGAACAAAGGCGATACGTATTGGAAAATTGGGATTCAGTATGGTGTTCCAGTTAAATCATTAACGTCCACAAACAAAGCTACAAATAGTATGTTATCAATTGGGCAAAAACTTACTATTCCAGCCACTTCTATGACAAGTTCGGAAAAAGAATTATTAGCAAGGCTCGTTGAAGCTGAAGCGAAGGGTGAATCTTACCCAGGAAAAGTAGCTGTTGCAACGGTTGTATTAAATCGCGTTGATAGTTCGCATTTCCCCAATTCAGTAAATGCTGTTATTTATCAATCTGACCAATTTACACCTGTAAGTAATGGGCAAATCAACAAGGCTGCAAGTTCTGAATCAAAAAGAGCAGTCAACGAAGCTCTTGCCTTCCGTGGTCAAGGAAGTGGCTCTCTCTACTTCTATAACCCTGCAAAAACGACTAACACATGGTTACGTTCAAAAACAACAACCATTAAAATCGGAAATCATATCTTCGCAAAATAAGCACTCCGTTAAGGGTGCTTATTTTTTATGAATTCACCTGAACGACTATAACTTCGAAGCCTTTATTTCGTGCTTCTTGAGCGATATTGTCAGCATTCTCCCTAATCGAAAACGCACCAATTTGAACTTTATAAAGAGAATTTTCTTCAAATATATGTGTCGTAAATCCATTCGTTACGGCTTGTCTTGCTAATTGTAGTGCATTTTCACCACTTTCAAAAGCACCAATCTGAACTCGATATAATGTCCCCGGATCAGGATTTGATTTTTTTCTCAATTGAAAAGCCTTCTCGAGCCCAATGGCATGTCCTCGTGCAATACTTTCTCTAAAGCTTGCATCCTGTAATCTCGATGCATCTGTTGTATGGTCGATAAAACCGTTTTCCGTTAATAGAGCAGACATTCTCGTTTCACGAAGGACATGGAAATTAGCTACCTTCATCCCCCGATCACGAAATAAACTTTCTAGGACAATTTCTGGGTGAATAACACTTTGATATCTAGCGGTTTGTGAGAAAGAGTTCGTAAAACGATAACTTTCAAAGCCTGTACCGCCACCAGCATTAATATGAATAGATAGAAAATAGTCTGCGCCCCACGAATTTGCATCATTCGTTCTCTGCTCCAAACTAACCGTCGCATCTCCTGTACGACTCATTCTTACTTCCACATCTTCATATTCATTTACAAGGATATCTCTTATCCTTCTGGCAATATCCAATGTTAAATTTTTCTCTTGTAGTCCATTCCCTTGAGCACCTGGATCACTTCCTCCATGACCAGGATCTAAATATATTTTTACCATATTAATCACCTCATGATCTTATATGAGATGAAGCGAGGTTTTGCTTGTACGTTCGTCCACATCTATCTTTCGAAAACCCCTCCTCAAAAATGTAAATTTATTCCTTACTATTTTTGTAACAATTATCATTCGATAATTATGTTATCATCATATACACAGTGTTAATATATTAAAAAAGAACCCTCTCTTCTCGATGGTGTAAGTATTTTTAGACAAATGTGAATAAATGAACAATAATTCCGTTTCATTATCCTACAAAAAACTTCATAGCTTCTACATAAAAAAGTAGAGATTCATAGTTATAGTGAAACGATATGTCTGTTGCAACACGTCAGACATGTTTTATTTTTGAAAAAGTTTGTGAATTTATGAACATTTTGTGACAATTTTTCGAATCTTTTTTGATTCTTTCCAAGCACTTTCGGGAAAAGAAACTTTACTGATAAGGAGTTGACAATTAATGAAAAAAGGAATATTTGCCTTTTTGACAACCGCACCCCTGTTATTCCTTAGTGGATGTGAGTCAAAATTAGTTGTGTTTGACCCACAAGGTCCTGTAGCACGAAGTATTACAGATCTAATCAATTGGTCTTTGATTTGGATGCTACTTGTAGTGGTAGTCGTATTTGGATTATTTGGTTATATTGTGTGGAAGTATCGTGAAAGAAAGGATAATTTGGACTACGAGCCACCTGATGAACATGGAAGTACGATATTAGAAATCATCTGGACAGCAATACCGATTCTTATTGTTCTTGCCTTAACAATTCCTACTGTTAAAACGCTATATGCATTAGAAGAAGTTCCACAAGGCTATGAAGATAAGGAACCTGTCACTATACATGTTACATCTGCTGACTGGAAGTGGATTTTTAGCTATCCAGAAGAAGGAATTGAAACAGTAAACTACGTGAATATACCTGCAGATACACCGGTTCTTTTCAAATTAACATCTGCTAGTACGATGCAATCCTTCTGGGTACCGGCACTTGGTGGGCAAAAATACTCGATGGGAAAAATGGAGACTGAGATGTATTTAGTAGCTGACAATCCAGGCTCATATGAAGGACAAAATACGAACTTTAATGGACGTGGTTATGCTGATATGAAATTTGAAGTATTGGCACAAACACGTGCTGATTACGACAAATGGATTCAGGAAGTAAAAGAAACTGCACCAAAGCTAACTGAAGAAGAATATGAAGATCTATTGAAACCAACTCATTTAGGTAGATTGACTTTTTCAAACACTCATCTGGAATGGGTAAACCATGCCGATCATAATTCAAAAACGTATACAAACCCTGAGCTATATCGTGGTCATGGTTACCAAGGAAAAATATTTGAAGAAGAAGATAACTACCAAAATGAAAATGATGATATGACGAAAGAGCACGATCATCACGAAGAGACAGAAGACGGAGGTGACCATAGTGGACATTAAATGGGATGAATTTTTTATTACTGGCGATCCATTAATTTTAGGTTCACAAATTGCAATTGTTTTAACAATGGTTGGAATCGTAGCTGGAGTCACCTATTTAAAGAAATGGAAATGGCTTTGGTCTGAATGGATTACAACCGTTGATCATAAAAGAATTGGGATTATGTACATTATTGCTGGTGTATTAATGTTTTTCCGTGGTGGAATGGATGGACTTTTAATGAAGGCTCAAACTTCTAGACCAGAAATGGAATTTTTAGATGCCCAGCACTACAATGAAATCTTTACCACTCATGGTGTTATCATGATCTTATTCATGGCAATGCCCATGTTAATCGGGATTATGAACGTTGTCGTTCCATTACAAATTGGAGCACGAGATGTTGCTTTTCCACAATTAAATGCATTGAGCTTTTGGCTGTTTTTCGGTGGAGCGATGTTATTTAATATTTCGTTTGTCATCGGTGGTTCTCCAGATGCTGGTTGGACATCATACTTCCCTCTCGCTGGGAAAGAGTTCTCTCCAGGGATCGGAAACAACTATTACGCGGTTGCTTTGCAGATTGCAGGTATCGGGACATTGTTATCAGGGATTAACTTTGTTGTAACGATTCTAAAAATGCGTACAAAAGGGATGACATTAATGAAGATGCCTATGTTTACATGGACTTCCTTCATTGCTTCTGTCATCATTATTGCAGCATTCCCTATTTTTACCGTTGCGTTAGCATTAATGACTTTTGATCGCCTTTACGGGGCTCACTTCTTTACATTATCTGGTGGCGGCCTTGACATGCTTTGGGCAAACCTATTTTGGTTATGGGGGCATCCAGAAGTATATATTTTAGTTCTCCCTGCTTTCGGGATCTATTCGGAGATTATTTCAACATTCTCTCGGAAAACACTATTCGGTTATAAATCAATGATTCTATCAATCTTAATCATTGCTTTCTTAAGTATGGTCGTATGGGTTCACCACTTCTATACAATGGGATCTGGACCTGCAGTAAACTCTATTTTCTCCATTACAACGATGGCGATTGCCGTTCCGACGGGGATTAAGATATTTAACTGGCTCTTTACGATGCGTAAAGGGCGGATTAAGATGACCAATGCAATGCTATGGTCGTTAGCTTTTGTTCCTTGCTTTATCATCGGTGGTGTGACTGGGGTTATGCTTGGAATGGGTGCAGCGGATTACCAATATCATAATACCCTGTTCCTTGTTGCTCACTTCCACTACACGATTATTCCTGGTGTTGTCTTTGCTGTCTTTGCTGCTCTTTATTATTGGTGGCCAAAAATGTTTGGCTTTACGCTCAATGAGAAAATTGGTAGATGGCATTTCTGGTTGTTCGTGATTGGTTTTAACGCAACATTCATGCCAATGTTCTTCTTAGGACTTGACGGTGCAGTTCGTCGTTCTTACACGTACTCTGTGGAATCAGGATTCGCTCCATTATTCCTAGTATCGGCTTTAGGTTCTGTCCTATTGGCATTAGGTTTCATTGCATTCTGTTATAACATCTATTGGAGCATTCGTCATGCTGATCGTAATATTACAGGAGATCCTTGGAACGCTCGTACACTTGAATGGGCAACTGCTTCCCCTGTTCAACCCTATAATTTTGCGAAACTACCAATAGTAGATGGACTTGATCCATTCTGGAAAATGAAGAAACACAATGAAGGTTTAACAATAAAAGATAGTGAAATTGAAGAAATTCACATGCCATCCAACTCCGGCGTTCCGTTCTTCATGGGAATTGCCTTTGGAGTAGCAGGTTTCTTCCTTGTATTTGAATGGCATATTGCTGCGGCGATTGCTGCAATTGGAATTATCGCTGGCTTGATTTATCGCTCCTTCGATTATGATGAAGGCTATCATATCCCAGTTGATGAAATTAAAGAAACAGAACGCAAGTGGCGAAATGTGGAAGGTGAGGTGCATAAATATGTCAAGTAAGATCGATCATTCCTTGCCATTAGAATATCAAACCGAGCAAAATCGGCTAAATATCCTCGGATTCTGGATCTTCCTTGGAGCAGAAATTGTTTTGTTTGCTACCCTCTTCGGTGTATATGGGGTTCTATACCAGCGCTATGCTGGTGGCCCTACACACCAAGATATCATTATGATCAAGGATGTTCTCATTCAAACGGTCCTTCTCTTAACAAGTAGTTTTACGATGGGAATAGCGATTTTTGAGATGCGTCGTCATCAATTAAAAGGGCTCATTATATGGTTAGTGATTACCCTTCTACTTGGGGCTGGCTTCTTATATATGGAAATAAATGAGTTCATTCATTATATTCATTTAGGAGCAACGATGCAAACAAGTGCGTTTCTCTCTAGTTTATTTGTATTACTCGGTACACACGGTGCCCACGTCACATTCGGAATCATTTGGGCGTCAATGGTTATTATTCAGCTAGTGCGCAGAGGCTTAACGCCAACTACAGCAAGAAAAACATTTATTATTGGCTTGTACTGGCATTTCCTTGATGTTGTGTGGATTTTTATCTTTACGTTTGTGTATTTAAAAGGGATGGTGGGTTAAATGGGAAAAACTACAAATCGCTTTCCAATCAGCCATCTGCTTGGATTCATTTTTTCCTTAATCCTTACCTTTGGAGCAGCATTCATTGCGTTAAAAACGAATCTATCCTTTAAAGTCATCATGTGGATTATTGGAACACTAGCTGTCCTCCAAGCAGGGATTCAACTCTTTATGTTCATGCATTTGCGTGAAGGTGAAGACGGGAAAACGAATGTTATTAATATCATCTATGGAGTATTCATGACCGTTGTCATCGTCGTAGGTTCAATTTGGGTCATGACAGCAGGTCATTCTACTCACTAAGATAAAAACCTCTAGCTTTTATGATAAGCTAGAGGTTTTTTCCTGTTCATTTATTTCTTCACTACTTACCTCTTCCATCAACGGCAAGAACATTCCAAATCCAAATAAAAGCATCGACGAAACCATTATGCTAATTCCGATTGATAATTGATAAGGAGCACTGGGACCGCTTACAAAGAAGCTAGATAAGAAAACGAGAAAACCAAGAAGGATCCCGACCATCGTAATTTTTCTAAAGAAAAGCAAATTCTTAAGTTGTTTTTCAGTCATCCAATTCATCCCCTTTACCATTATTTAACGAAAAGTTCACAAATTTGTCAAACTTTTTTTAAGGGGCTGAGCTATTTTTCTTGACTAAAGATAGTTTTTTGGTTCCACTTCCCAAAACGATAATATGAAAAAGCAATGATGCTACTCATGAAAAAGCTTGCACCCATGCCGAGAGCGATCCCCTTTTCTCCAAAAAAAGAAGAAAACAAATAGGTGAGCGGATAGCGCAATATCCAGAAAGAAATTATGTTAAGCACAAGCACTTGAAACATAGCACCAGAAGCACGGACAATGCCATTTAAAACAAAATTAATTCCAAGGAAAGGATAAAAAAATGCAATCATTTGCAAATACTCTGTTCCAAATTGGACGGCATCCTTTTCAGAAATAAATAAGCTTATCCCTAAACGAGCTAAGAAAACAACCAAACCAGCTATAATTAGCATCATTGTAAAATTATACAGAACCGCATATGTAGCAATTTTCTTCACTCGCTCCCATTGATTGGCCCCAATATTTTGGCCAGCCATACTATTAACCGCTGTGCCAAGTGCACTTGCTGGTAGCATGATTAAACTATCTATTCGCTGGGCAGCACCGAATCCGGCTACAACATCCGTACCGAACGAATTGACTACACTCATAATCGCCATGACACCAGCGGAAATGACCATCATTTGTAATCCTGATGGAATTCCTAGCTTTAAAATAAGTACGACCTCTGTCTTTGTTGGTAAATAAGGAATTGAAAATGGCACCAATTTTTTGCGAAGGACAATCAATAATCCATATAGAAATGCTATGCCCTGTGCCAAAATCGTAGCAATTGCTGCTCCATGAATCCCTAAATTTAATCCAGAAATAAATATCGGATCAAGTACAGCATTCAATATAACTGCCAGCAGAACAAACTTTAATGGTGTTTTACTGTCCCCTACAGCTCTAAGAACGGTAGCAATAAAGTTATAGCCAAGAAGAAACAATATCCCTATAAAGTTTATTTGTAAATAAATTGTGCCTTCTGTGATCATCTCGGTCGGAGTTTGTAGCCAGCTTAAAATCCTCTCTGATAAGAAAAAGCCCACCAGCCCTAACGACAAGCCGAGTGTCGTTAAGAGAACGACAAATGCATTTAAATAGTTTCTTAAACCGGTAATATCTTCCTTCCCTTTTTGTTGGGATAGAATCGTTAATGTTGCATTGTTAATGCCAATAATAAAAGAAAGTACGGTAAAAATGACAGTACTTGCAATGGTAATTGCACCAAGTGCGTTTGCCCCCAATAAATTTCCAACCCAAAGACTATCTATAAATTGATAGGAAACTTGAAGAAGATTGGTAAACATAATCGGAGTTGAAAACCAAAAAAGCTGTTTAACGATGTTTCCTTTTGTAAAATCATGTGCATTCATTCAAGACACCTTTTTCTTTTATTCTCATCTCATTATTTCGAACTTTATAAAAGAATGCTAGGAAAAGCTCTTACGGTCAAGAATAATTTCCTAACAATATTTAAAAAATAGACTGAGTTAACCTCTATTGTTTCGATGGAGTAATACTCGGGAAGTAAGCAATTTGAGGAGGAACAATATGCACGTTTCATGGATTTTAAGCATACTTTTATTAATTCACCCTCAAAACGGACTACCAATTCAAATTAAAGAGAATGATGATACTCTTGCGATTGTTAATCGAAAGGATATCACCTTGCAAGTGCCTGGATTAGAACTGGTAGATACGATCAAGTATGAACAATTATTAAGTCAAATTGAACAACAAATAAAGGTAAAACCTGAAGATGCTACCCTCAGTGACTCAGGGAATATTATTCCAGAAAAGATTGGATACAAACTTAATCGCCATGCATTTACCGAGCAATTTTTCCAATATTATTTTAATAATCGATTATCCACATTAGAAGTACCAAAAATAATGGTTTATCCGAAAGTTGATAGCGAACTCCTCTCGATCATCCGGACAAAAAGAATAGGACAATATATAACTTATTTTAATTCACGGAATGAAGCTCGATCCAACAATATAGCGTTAGCTGTTGAGGCGATTAATAACCATGTTGTGTTTCCCGGCGAAATCTTCTCATTTAATAAAGTTGTTGGCATGCGCACAGTTGAAAAAGGGTATATGAAAGCCCCTGAAATAGTGAAAGGTGAATTGATTGAAGGTATTGGTGGAGGAATCTGTCAAGTGTCCTCCACTCTCTTCAATGCTGTCGACTATTCCGGTGTTACGATGGTCGAACGTTATTCTCATAGCAAACATGTGCCATATGTTCCGCCTGGAAGAGATGCAACAGTTAGTTGGTATGGACCAGACTTCTCTTTTAAAAATGAATACAATCAACCTATTTTGATTCGGGCCAAGGTTGTCGGTGGAATGGTGATCGTATTTGTCTATTCTTCTGAGGATATTAATTATCAGCCTCGGAAAATCATCTATTAGCGTATAGTTTTATTTTGCATGACCCTCTTTAATTCTTGTTCTAAATCATCAATCGGTAATTCAAACAGTTGCTTATCATTAATCTTGAAAATGCCAAAGTCGATCAATTTTTCAATCAGTATATCTCTTTTATTCAATGTAGATTCCTCCTTCAAAGCGACAAAAAACCTCTTCTTATCTATTTTTAATCAATAAGAAGAGGTTTTTATTTAAGCCGCTCATCTTATCTTTCAAGCTTAAAGCTTGTTGGAATTGGCACAGTTCTCTTTAAAAGAGTCTGTTGCCGAGGTATCATAGGGCCAAATCCCTCCGCCTCTCTGGATAAGTGAAATTAATCATATTAAATTTATAGGAATACTATAAAACACATCCGGCATTCTGTCAATTATCTAGTTTATTCGGACTTTAATTAGTCTTGGTGCGTTCCATAATAGTGCCGCTACTACAATAGCGCATAAAATGGCCGACCCTAACATAGCTCCTCCATTCACAACTAATGAATAGGCAATCGGTGACATTCCATCTGGTGCATAGCTTCCCCAAAAGATGATTCCTGCGATAAAATGCCAAAAATATCGAGCCAAGCTTCCAACAAAGATGGCAATGACCACCCAACCAAGCGCTTTCTTCTTATTCTCTTTTAGAAATTCGGCTTGAATTGGTTTAAAGAAAAGTCCAGCAAATCCAATAAAGGCAAAAGCAATAAAATACTCAATTAAAAACTGTATGAGCGTTAAAAAATAGGCATCTCCCATCGCAAACTGGAGCAGTCCCCAAATAAAGCCGGCTAGAAAACTAACCTTAAAACCCCAACGAAAAGCCAGAATAAAAATAGGTACCATGGCAAAAGAAATTGATATCCACGGACCAAGTTTGATCGATGGAAGTAAGTCTAGGATCAAGGCAAAAGCAGCAAAGAAAGAGGCCTCAATCAACGCCAATAAGCTTAATTTTTTCATAAAAAAATCCCCCTTTTTTCCACACGAAAACACAAGGGAGAACAAGATGAGATCATTCTAAAATCATAATCCACATCCCTGCGCTAGCATTAACTAACAGGTTCAAAGGGTCAGAACGAAACGTTCACTCTCAGCCATTTAGCTCCCCTTGTGGTTTCCGCTATCCATTTGTCTCATACAGTATAGCTCAATTCTCACTATTTGTGTAGTGATTACTTTACACTTGTATAATATAAGGGAAATGATCGAAAATTATGAGGGACAAAAACATATGAGGTGCGCTATGAAAAAATGGTCCTTGCTCATGTTATTTCTCTGTTTGTTATCATTAAGCAATCATACAGCTGCAGCTTCTATTAAAGATATAAAAGCTGCATTTATAAGGGATGGAAATCTGTGGACTTTAGTCCATAATCAAGAAACTCAAATCACACAGACTGGCAAAATTGATCATCCGCAATGGTCACATGACGGTAAATGGTTACTTTATCAAAAGGAAACGACCGCTGCTCTTCAAAATAACGAAATTCAACACGAAATATGGGTGTACAATTTTGAAACAAAAGAGAAAAAGAAAATTTTTTATGACGGCTATCAACCACATTGGGCTCCTAATCAAAATATAGTCGCATTTATAAATAATGGTGTTTTAAATATATCTGATTTAAAAGAATTCCATAATAGCGCTGTTGGAGTTTTCAGCTATATGTGGTTACCAGATGGAAAAGGTTTCCTCCTCTCCTCCCAAGCAGATTTAAAGCCCGACGGTTGGACTAGTCCTATAATCTATAAGAAAAAATTGCCAAAAAAAATAAGTGAAGTGAATGTATTTGGAGGTATTGATGAGGTTTTTGTAGTTCCTAAGGATTTAAGAATTGACAATAAATATATTATGTCAATTAATGTTGATTTCTTAAACATCTCTCCTAGTGGCAAACGGCTTCCAATGATTGTATCCCCTACTGCCTCGCTAGCGATGGATAGCAATATGCTTTGCGTTCTATCAAGTGACGGAAAGAAATTTGAGATTTTAGATGAGATCATCTATGGTGTTGGGGCACCGAAATGGGCACCAAATAAAGATATTTTAGCCTATATTGCCGGTGGTGGCAGAATCGTTTTCGGTTTTAAAGGGAAAGACCTGAAATACAAAGAATTTCCTGTTTCATCGTTAACACCATCGAACTTTGCAGAACTAAATTTTACCTGGACTGATGATCAATCAATCGTAACCTCTCGAGTCGAGGCAAAAGAATGGTCGAATGAGTTTTCTGAGCATCCATTCCCTTCTCTCTATTCACTTAAATTGAATAACGAAAAACAAGTGCAAATCACTGAAGCCTCAAATGGTCTTGGTGATTATGATCCATATTATCTTAAGTCAATCGATAAATTAATTTGGTATCGTGGTACATCGATTACCGATCAAAATCGCAATCTTTGGATCGCTGATGTAGATGGTTCAAACGCAAAGCTTTGGTTGAAGAACGTAGACTTTATAGAGTTTTTTGAGCTTTAGTTTCATTCCTTTAAAGATCCATTTCAATCTCTAAACTGAAATGGATCTTTATTTCTTCAGTGAGATGTTGCAGTTTTGATTAGCTCCTGAACTCGACTAAGGATTTCTTTTCCACTAATGATTGCATCTCCACCGCCTTGTGCAGATGATTCGCTTCCTCCCCCTCTCCAATTTATAGCTGGAAGAATTTCTTTAACGATCGCTTTCATATTAAAGGATGCAAGTTGATCACGAGAAAACACGAATTGCAATTTATCACCATTTCCCACAACAAAAAACACATTGATTCCTAAATTCTGTTCCGTTATGAGGCGAGCTAGTTTTTGAAGCTGTTGAACCGTTCTATTTTCAAACACATTCTCAATCACTTTTTCACCGGCCCATTCACTCACTGTTTTCAGTAATTGTTCGGCTTCTATTTGTAATTGCGTTTCTTGTAGATCTGCGATCGATTTCGCTTGTGTTTTGTTTGCTTCTAGGAGTTTTTGAGCAACCATTGGTAATTGCTCTTCAGAAGCACTTAGTAACTGACCTAGCTCTTTTAATATGAAATGCTTTTGATGTAAATGAATAAGGACCCTTTTTCCACAGATAAAGCGTACGCGAACCTTGTTTCTTTGCTTCTCCCAATCAAGGATCTTAATCGCACTAACTTGACTTGTCGATGTTGGGTGCGTTCCACCACATCCGTTATAATCATAATCAGGAATGATAACAAGTCTTATATCTTCTGTGACAGACAATTCTTTTCTTAGCTTATAATTGGTTGCTTCAGAATGAGTGACCCATTTTGTCTCAATTGGACGATCCTCAAGGATAATTTCATTGGCCCTTCTCTCTACTTCAAATAGGATCTCTTCTGATAATTTCTCTGTTTCCAGATCAATGGTACAGAAATCTTTCCCAAGATGAAAACTAACTGTGCTAATCTGAAATCGTTCTTCAAATGCAGCGGTTAAAATATGTTGTCCAGCGTGCTGCTGCATATGATCCAACCTTCTGCTCCAATCAATTTTCCCCTCAATCTTCTCTATATCTTCTAGTCTTTCTTCCACATAATGACGGATTTCCCCTTCAATTTCTTCCACATCTAGTACCATTACACCATTAAGTGTTCCAAGATCATGAGGTTGTCCACCACCAGTCGGGTAAAAAGCTGTTTCATTTAAAACAATATACCACTTACCACGATGATCTTGATTTTGCTCCAATCCTTTAGCGATAAATTCTTTTATGTATGCGTCTTTATAATATATTTTTTGTGTCACTTATTAGCTTCCTTTCACTTTTAGACTCCTCTTCCATTATGAGATAATTTTAACTAAAAATACAGAAACTTGAATAAATATTTTTTTGATAGGTGATGATATAGATATCAATGAATGAAAGGAGGTCATGGAATGGAGGTTACAATGAGCTCTGCTGAAGTACTTGATGAGATTAGACGTTTGAATACGAGTGGCTCTAACCTAAGCAAAAAGTTCATCAAGAAGGCAAACCCACATCTAATGAGAAGTGCCCTTCACTATTTTCCAGATTGGGATAGTGCGATTGAACGAAGTGTTTCTAGCTAAAGTTGTTTTGTAACGTTACATAGTCTATGGCCGTTTTTTATTACCTAGGTATTTGATTTAGATAAACGCGAAAAGACAACACGATATCGTGTTGTCTTTGTGGCCCCTTTTATATAAGAACTGGTGCAAAAAATTCCTCATATATTGCTTTTACAGCTCTTTTCTCATTCGCTTCCTTCACGCCAAACATCAAGCTGACCTCAGAAGAACCTTGATTGATCATCTCAATGTTGACCCCAGCGCTTGCTAACGCTTTTGCTGCTCTAGCTGTAATTCCAACATTCTGTTTCATTCCTTCTCCAACAATCATAATAAGTGAAATATTGTGCTCAATTTTCACTTCATCTGCATTTAACTCACTTTTAATCCGTTCCAATATATCCTCTTCAGTCTCTAAATGGAGCTGGTCTTGTCTCAATATGATAGTGACCTCATCGATTCCTGATGGGATATGTTCATACGATATTTCATATTCCTCTAATATGGTAAGAAGCTTCCGCCCAAAGCCAATTTCCCGATTCATCAAATACTTACTAACGTAAATACTGCAAAACCCTTTATCACTCGCAATCCCTACAACAGGTCCATTTGACTGAACTCTTCGACTAACGATTCTTGTTCCAGGTGCAGAAGGATTATTCGTATTTTTCACATTTACCGGAATACCAGCACGAAATGCAGGGATAAGAGCTTCATCATGAAAAACAGAAAAACCGGCATAGGATAATTCACGCATCTCCCGATAAGTCAACTCTGAAATTTCATTCGGATTCTCGACAATATTCGGATTCACAGAGTAAACGGCATCCACATCGGTGAAATTTTCATATAGGTCCGCTTTAACTCCATTTGCTAATATAGAACCTGTAATATCTGAACCACTTCTCGAAAAAGTGGCAATCACGCCTTCATTTGTATAGCCAAAGAATCCTGGGAAAACCAATATTCCATTTTTTTCTCTTAACAAATACAAACGTTCATATGATTTTGCTAATACTTGAGCATGGCCTGTTTCATTGGTCACAAATAATCCGGCATCCTTTGGATTAATGTACTGGGCTTCGAGTCCCCTTTTCTGAAAAAAATTCGCCACTAGCTTTGCATGATTGTCTTCACCACTTGCCTTAATAGCATCGATAAAATGGTTTCGGCTTCTCTGATCACCATTTAATAATTTCAGAAGATGATTGCGGATTTCTTCAACAATTTCTAACGATAATTGGAGTTCAAGAGCAATGCTCTCATATCGCTCAATTACAGAAGATACGTTCTCCGTGACGTCTTCTCCATTTAATGCTTTTTCAGCACATTCAATTAATAAATCTGTTACCTTAATATCTCCTGCAAACCTCTTCCCAGGTGCTGAAACGACAATAATTTTCCGAGTTGAATCTGATTCGACAATTGAAAGAACTTTTTCAAGCTGTGAACCTGTTGCTAAGGAAGAGCCTCCAAACTTCACGACCTTCATGACAGACAACCCCTGTTAATTTAATTTTTGACTTTTCAAACAAATAATATTTAGTATTTATTATCAGCCTAAACAAATAAAGAATCAAGAGTTTTTTCTTCTCATGTGGACATTTGTATTTTTACCGTGTACTATTTGAAGAGTTAATAAAAATTCTATTCTCATAATGGATTTTTACTGTAAATGATGTAAACTATTATTTAGTGTTGCTAAATAATTATTAGAAAGGATTTTTCTATGAGTCAATCGGTTTCAAAAGAAGCACCGAAAGAATATGTGCAATCAGAGAAAATTTGGACGAAAGATTTCACATTAATCGTTTTTTCCAACTTCTTTATTTTTCTAGGATTTCAGATGACTTTACCGACTCTGCCCCTTTTTGTTGAAGAGTTAGGCGGAAACGATCAATTAATCGGACTCGTTGTTGGTATTTTCACATTCTCAGCTCTCATCATGCGACCTTTTGCCGGGAAGGCTCTTGAGACGAGAGGAAGAAGATTCGTCTTTTTGATTGGTCTAACTATTTTTATATTGTCAGTTGGTACGTACGGCCTTATTCACAGTTTATTTTTCCTCTTCGCAATGAGGATGGTTCAAGGAGTCGGTTGGGGTTTCTCGACAACTGCCTCTGGAACGATCGCAACAGACCTAATTCCTGCCAATAAACGGGGAGAAGGAATGGGTTATTATGGGCTTTCAGGAAATATTGCTTTAGCATTTGGCCCAACACTAGGACTGGCATTAGCTGGAAAAATATCATTTACCCAGTTATTCCTAATTTGTGCTCTTCTTGGACTCATTTCGCTTGTTCTTGCATCTTTTATTCGTTATAAGAAGATTGAACCTGTAACGACAGCTCCTAAAAAATGAGATCTTTTTGAAAAAACAGCTATTCCCCCATCTCTATTACTCTTTTTCATTACCGTTACATTTGGTGGAATCGCATCGTTCTTACCGATTTATGCCTTGCAAAAAGAGATTTCAGGGATAGAATGGTATTTCCTATTTTATGCACTGGCTTTGCTTGTCTCTAGAACTTTCGCAGGCAGACTATATGACCGGAAAGGGCATCGTGCCGTCTACATCCCAGGTACCTCCCTGATTATCATTGCCATGATCCTACTGGCATGGTTGCCTAACAGCTACATCCTTTATCTTGCGGGAATATTGTATGGATTGGGCTTTGGCACTGTCCAGCCAGCCCTACAAGCTTGGTCTGTGAAAGGGTCTCCTCCACATCGAAGAGGGATGGCGAACGCAACCTTTTTCTCTTTCTTTGATTTAGGAGTTGGTGTCGGTGCCATCTGCTTTGGTCAAATAGCCCATTGGTTTGGCTATAACAGTATTTATATGGTATCAGCCGTATCAGTATTCATTTCGATATTAATCTATTTAATCATTTTAAGAACGAATAGAGAATAAAAACGAGCTATCCTATGAGCGAGGGATAGCTTTCTCTCTTTTTGTAAGGAATGGTCGACCGTAATGCCAGTGGACGTCCACCTCTAAATTAAAAAACGCAGATAAAGTCTTCTCAGAAATCATTTCAACCGTTTTTCCTGATGAAAAAACTTCCCCATTTTTCAAAAGCAATGTTTTCTTAAAGACAGGTAATATTTCTTCGACATGATGAGTGACATAAAGTAAAGTTGGCCCAGACGGTTTCGTAGCAATTTGTTCAATCACCTCTAATAAATGCTCTTTTGCAATAAAGTCAAGACCGTTAGTAGGTTCATCTAAAATAAGTAGCTCAGGGTCATTCATGAGGGCGCGTGCAATTAAAATGCGTTGTCTCTCCCCTTGTGAAAGGGTTGCATATTGTCTGTTTGCATAATCAATACTACCGAGACTTTCTAATAGACTAATCGCTTTTTCACGCATATCATCATTTGGCGTTTCATACAATCCGATTGACGTAAAGGCACCGCTTAACACGATTTCGTAGGCACTATCTGTCTTATAGAAACGTTCTTGAAGGGATGAAGAAACAAGTCCGATTTTTCTACGGATATATTCTCGAATATCTACCTTGCCAAACTCTTTTCCCATTACGATCGCTTGACCCTTTGTAGGAAAATGATATCCATTTAAGAGATTAAGTATTGCCGTTTTCCCAGCTCCATTGAGACCAAAAAGAACCCAATGCTCTCCTTTTACAACATGCCAATTCAAACTGGTCAGGATCGGTGTCCCGTTCCGAATCAGAGAAACATTTTTTAAAGATATCACGTATAGCCATCCCTTTCTTCTAAAGTAGAATTTATTTAGAACACAGTTCATAATCTATTCACTTATAATATACTGAAAGATACAAATTTTCCATTAACTCACTTCAAAAAAAATAACAAGAGAATAAGTCCCCTTGTTATTTTTGTGTGCTTATACTTTCGAAAAGGCAACAATGTTCGCGAATAGAGCCTTCTTATTCAATCGAAAAGCCTATTTTTCCAAGTTGCTCTGCTTTTTCCATTCTATCAAAGGCTTCCTTAAATTCACTAAGCTTATAGATTTTATCAACCACTGGTTTTAATTGGTATTTTTCCATAAATTGCAACATTTCTTTATATTCTTCGCCACTTCCCATCGTGGAGCCATACATATTAAATTGTCCGTAGAAAAACTTGCGTAAGTCAAATTGTACGACATCTCCTGCAGAAGCCCCAAATGTCACAATCGTTCCACCAGGACGGAGCTGATCAAGAGACTTATTAAACGTAGCGGCACCAACAGACTCAATGATTAAGTCCATTTTTTCACCAGCAAAGGCTTCGCTCCAGTCTTCATTGCTATCAATCGCCTTTGAAGCTCCTATTTGAAGAGCCCACTCGCATTTAGCTTTTGAACGGGAACTTACGTAAACTGTTGCTCCAGCTGCTTTTGCAAACTGTAATAAAAAGGTCGCAACTCCACTACCGATTCCAGGAATGAACACCTTCATCCCTTCTTGAACCTTTCCTCTTGTAAATAGTGCACGATATGCAGTTAAGGCTGCTAACGATAAAACACTTGCCTCTTCCCATGATAAATAATCTGGTTTATGTACAGCATTTTCAGCAGGTATGACAATCTTTTCAGCAAACGACCCATGAAAAGGAAGACCGACAATTTCAAATCCTGGTGGTGGAGCATCACTTTTTTCCTTCCATCCTAATCCGGGATTAATGATCACCTCATCACCAACTTGTACGTTTGTAACGCCTTCACCCACTGCATCAATAATTCCTGCTCCATCAGATCCTATAATAAGTGGTGGGTCAGTTTCTTTATGACGGGTTAAAGTAAATAAATCACGATGATTTAACCCAGCCCCCAGTAATTTCACTCTAACCTCCCCTGGCTTTGGCGTTTCTTCTTCTATATCGCGATAAGAAAGGCCGTCCATTCCGACTTTATCTACATGTACCAATGCTTTCATTATGTCACCCCTTAGGAAAAAATAAGTTTCTAATTATATGATACTCTGAATAGCTTCAGAAAAAAAATGTTACGCACTGTAGTTTGCGGATTTTTTGTAATCGGATACAATCATCGACAGATTTATATACACAATCCTAAAGGACACCGTTCTTGACAATAGTAGTCACATTCTGACATTCAATTGCCGTAAATCTGATAAAACCCACAGAAAATAACACAGAAAGTGCGGGAAATGTCAAGTCTTGCGCTTTCCCGAGAAATAAATATATGAAATTGCTATAGAAGCTGGATAAAAAGTTACCTTATTGCCTCGTTCTGTACTAGAAATTATGAATATTTTGCAGATTCTTTTCTTCTTTTGATAGGTTTTGTCATATAGCAGGAAAAAGAACCCCTCGTGACAGAATATAAATGACAAACAAAGATGAAAGGATTGAAATTATGCAAACAAATAAAATGGTAAGAGCGTATTCAATCAAAGAGGTATCGAAGAAAATAAATATCCCTACTGGAACGATCAGACAATGGGAGAAAGATCTTAATGGACTTTTAGTTATTCCTCGTACAAAGCAAGGAGCAAGGTTCTTCACTGAAAATGAAATTGACCTTTTGAAAAAAATAAAGGAAATGCGTGAACAAAACGTCAGTAAGGATATGATCCGTTCGCTATTACAAAAGCATTTTGCTAGCAATTCGGAACCCTCTTCCGAAACGGTCGAAACCGGACTATCTGTTCCACTCGTTGAAAATAACGAAAAGGAATCTCATCCACAATTAAGTGAATCAGATGTATATTCCATTATGGATATGTACAAGCAAGATATTGTGAATGAAATCAAGCAAGAACTGACTTACAATCAACAACAAATTACCGAAAATCTAAAAACTGAGATCGCTTCTTCTTCACTCCATTCAATTAAGGAAATTTCAAAGTCCATTCAAAGGGCAAATGACAAACGAAAGGGTGAACTTCAAGAACTCTCAAGTGTCATCAATCAAGTTTCGGAACAATCTTCCGAATCATTCGAAGCCCTATCTGAACATGTATCATCATCGTCACAAGATACATTTGAAAAGATCGCAAAAAAGATGCATGATACCTCTATTTTAACTTCAAGGGATCATAACACTAACTGGAAAAAGGTATCAAAAACGGTAACGGATTCAAAAAGAGATCTGAAACGAATGGTCGGTACGCTCGAAGCCAAGCAGGAAACGATTCTTAATAAGGTCAGTGAATTGCAACAATCAACCGAAGAAATCCGCGATCGTGAAGAAGCTTTTCAAGGGATGCTATCAAGCTATCGAGAAGTGGCTGCAGCAAAAACAAAGAGAAAAAACTGGTGGAAATGGTGGTAAAAATGAGGCATTAAACTATTAAGAAAACAAGCCGTGTAAAAGCTTTTAGTCGGCTTGTTTTCTATTTTCTATAAACTACAAATCTAGTTAATCGCTTTACTCTTTTGTATTTTGGGTGTATCCGAGTTCATCGAATATTTCCTTATTATGTTCTCCTAGTGCAGGTGCCTGTCTAATCGTTTTTGCCTTTGTTCTTGAAAGCTTAATCGGATTTGCGATTTGACGCATCTCCCAGTTAACGGCGGCATAGTCAAGCATAACCACTCCTTCATATTTTTTAAGTATGATTAGATGAATTTTCAAACGTTTTTCCAAGTAGCCATTTTTTAAACCAATAGTTAATTTTATGTCGAACTTTCATAAAATGATGCCATTTCAGATAATTTTCTATATTTTGCTTTAATAAACGATTTTAATATGGTTTTATATATAGTAAAGGAAAAATTAATAGAAGATTGGAGAGTTAAGATGTCCTCTTTTAAAGAAAGAAAAATTGCCAAGAAAAAAGAAGAGATCCTCCGCTCTGCCGCTGCCGTATTTGCTGAAAAGGGCTATCATGGGACAACAATGGAGGAAGTAGCAGCAAAACTTTTGATGACAAAGGGTTCGATGTACTATTATTTTAAAAATAAAGACGATCTCCTCTTTCATTGTCACCAAATGATTATGAATAAAAGTATTAAAAATATGGAGGAAATTACGAGTAGTCCTATATCTGCTAAGGAAAAGCTTGACAGAGCTGTCAAAGCTCATATCATGTTAGCAACAAATGAAAGATCGATCTTTATGGTGATGGATAAACCAAATCAACACTTCACAAATGAATATTTACATGAAATTTTGAAATCTAGAAATGAATATGCCTCATATTTCGATGACATATTAAAAGAAGGAATCGAAAAGAAAGAATTTCAAAACATTGAAGTCAAAATGGTCAGGATGATTATATTAGGAGCCTTAAACTGGATTCAAGAATGGTACAACCCTGAGGGAGAGAAAACAGGAGAGGAATTGGCTGAAGCCTTCGCACATTATTTATTAAAAATGGTGTTACCAGATTAAGAGGTTTCCTTATTGTGCCCGTCGTTATTCATGACGGGCATATTTAATGGGTTCATATATGACCTTATTCTTTTCGCTGTCCTTTGAACTTCACATCTAATTGTGAGAGAATTTCATCAACTGAGGCATCAAACTGGAAAAAATAGTGACTATTCTCATCCCCAAATACCATTAAATGAGGGTTTTCATATTCTGGAAAAATCAAAATGACTTCATTAATCAAGTCATCTAGCCACTCGTTTTTTACTTCAACTGGTTTTTCTAACGGAATTTTAATCATATGCCCTTTTGGTGGGATGGGTTCAAAACCACGGTATAAATCCGTAATGCCAGCGAGGATTGTCGCAACTTCTTGCTCAATTACCTTGTTGCTAGGTACCTCTTTTGTAATCTTCCCTTTATTAATGTGAAAAATTTCAATTTGTAGTGGCTCTGCTTGTACTTGAAAACTGAAAACGGAAAGGGTAACTAAAACCAATGCAATTACTTTTCTAACCATGCGCTCACCTCACGGCTAGTGTTCCCATAAAATAACAATTAATACCCAAAATAAGACAGCCTGGAAAACAGACTGTCGAAAGGTTTAAGAAATTTTATTTAGTTCAGTAGATAAGCGAAGGAATTCCTTTTTATTTCGTTCTTTTAAGGATTTGTCGATTTCCTTCTTTAGCTTTTCTTTTTTGTAGGAAACCAAAGATTCGTTTAACACCTGCTCTGCTAACATTGACAACTGCTCTTCAATTGACGGTTCGGGTAACTTAAGCAAATCCTTATTCATGGAAATCAACTCCTTAACTTTTATTTAGTATAACACTAATTTACTAACAATTCAATATTTTCTCTATTATATTAGAATATTTTTATATACCTCTTTTTCGAGGGAAGTTTAATGCCTTCATAAACAAAAAAAAATAATTTATCACTTTAAACGAACAAGGTATTGCATTTCTATTTATTATGTAGTATTCTATTTTAAAATTTCGAATTTTAAATATTGTTAAAAAGTTGATGATAAGGAGCAAGGGAAGTATTTCTTCTGAAGAGAGCCTGTGGTTGGTGAAAACAGGTGGAGAATCTTTCTATCTCGCCTTTGAGACTTTCTTCTGAAAAAAGTAGGAAGAAACGATTCACAATCGTTAATTTGTGAAGTTAAACCTTAACTTACGAAGGCTGTTTTCCGTGAGGAGCAGCAAATGAGGGTGGTACCACGAGTTTTCTCGTCCCTCTGGTCGTTGTTAAGGTTTTTTTATTTCGGTAAAATTCACATATCAATTAGGAGGTTTTAGTGATGAGTAACAAAGTCTATTTTTTTGACACAACCTTAAGAGATGGGGAACAAACTCCTGGTGTTAACTTAAATCAAGAAGAAAAAGTGGAGATAGCACTACGCCTAGAACAGCTTGGAATTGATGTCATTGAAGCTGGTTTTGCAGCAGCTTCTCCAGGTGATGCTGCTGCAGTCAGAGCAGTTGCCCAAGCGGTTACGAAGCCACTAGTTGTCAGCTTAGCCCGTGCAAATAAAGCGGATATTGATGCTGTTATTGAAGCCCTTCGTGGAATTGAAAATGTTGGAATCCATGTTTTCATTGCAACCTCTCCTATTCATCGAGAGAAGAAATTATTTATGTCAAAGGAAGAAGTGATTGCAAAAGCAGTTGAATGCGTTTCATATGCAGCTCAACACTTTAAACATGTCGAATTTTCTTGTGAAGATGCAACCAGAACAGAGCTTGAGTTTTTACGAGAAATCTCAGAGGAAGTTATTGAAGCTGGAGCAACCGTATTGAATTTTCCAGACACAGTCGGCTATGCGACCCCAGAAGAATATGCTGACCTGTTTCAATACATCCTCGAGCATACAAAAGGAGTTGAAAAGGTTAGACTAAGTTGCCATTGTCATGATGATTTAGGTCTAGCTGCAAGCAATAGTATAGCTGCGATAAAGGCTGGAGCACTACAGGTTGAAGGCTGTGTAAACGGAATTGGTGAACGTGCTGGAAACGTTGCCCTAGAAGAGGTTGCCGCTTTACTAGAAACCCGCAAGGACTATTATCAAAAAGAAACAGGCATTGTTCTTAAAGAAATCGCTAAAACAAGTAAATTGATTAGTAGATTGACGGGAATTAGTGTTCCTCCAAACAAGGCAGTCATCGGTAAAAATGCATTTGCTCATTCTTCTGGCATCCATCAGGATGGGGTCATCAAGGACAAAACCACATATGAAATTCTTAAGCCTGAGAGTGTTGGTTTTATGGAAACGAAGCTTGTTCTTGGAAAGCTATCTGGACGAAATGCCCTAAAAAAACGATACGAAGAGCTTGGCTATGCGATAAACGCAGAACAGTTAAAGGAAGTCTTTAGTAAATATAAGGAGCTTGCCGATAGAAAGAAAGAAATATTTGATGAAGACATCATCGCATTATTGGAATCAAAATCCACCGTAAATAGCCAAACATACACATTTAAAGACCTTAGTCTTCAAGTGTTAGCCAACAAAGACTATCGTGCCTTTATTCATATAGTAAAAGTGGACGGGACAATCATTGAAGGAATTGGCGAAGGAAATGGGCCCGTTGATGCGATCTATAAGGGAATTGACCAAGGCCTTAACATCCAAGCAGAGTTAATTGACTATAAAATTAAGTCAATCTCTAAAGGAAAGGATTCGATCGGTGAAGTCTTTGTTAAAATCAAACATGGAGATTCATTATATCAGGGCAGAGCCATTCACGTTGACATCATCTTTGCAAGTGCTAGTGCCTATATCGAAGCAATAAACCGTTTTGTTAACCTTCATCCCGATTATGTCGTTGCAGAAATGAAATAATTCATATAAGCCCAGATCCATTTTATTATGGATTTGGGCTTTGAATATTCGCTGCCAGCTTTACAAAATACTCAAGAGCAGTCGGGTTACTCAATGATCCAATGTTAACTGATTTAGAGACTGGTGTTCCTGAAAGAATTTTTTTAACCGGAACTTCAAGTTTCTTTCCATTTAGTGTACGAGGGACTGACTCAATCAAATAAATCTGATCAGGTACATGCCTTGGCGAACAGGATAGACGAATCTGCTGCTTAATAGCTGATTCTAGAAAAGACGTTAAATCTGTTTCCTTTTTTAAGACAACAAATAGCATGACTTCATTATTTACATCTATGACGAGACTATCGGCAACCTCCTCCATTCCTTCGACTGCACTATATATTTCACTCGTCCCAATCCTGATCCCTCCCCTATTAATCGTTGAATCGGATCGGCCATAGATTTGACAACTTCCTTTCGTTGAAATTTTAATCCAATCTCCATGTCTCCAAATATTGGGATACAACGAAAAATAACTATCACGATAGCGTTTTCCACTTGGATCGTTCCAAAAATAAAGGGGCATAGATGGCAATGGTTCAGTTAAAACCAATTCCCCGACTTCATTGATCACACTTTCACCCTTTTCATTATAAGCTTCTACCTTCGCCCCCAATTCTCTACATTGAATTTCACCTGCGAATACAGGCAATAACGGGGACCCTCCTACAAAAGCAGAACAAACATCCGTTCCTCCACTAACCGAAGCCAACCATAGATCCTTTTTGACTTTGTTATACACCCATGAAAATCCTTCTGGTGGTAATGGGGACCCTGTAGAACCAAGTGCTTTCAAGTTTGAAAGCTCAAATTTAGAAGGCTCTATTCGTGCATTCATACATGAAAGGATAAAGCTCGCACTCGTCCCAAATACAGTCATTCCCGTTTCTTCAGCAAATTTCCAAAGAGTTTCGACTGTAGGAAAGCCTGGGTTTCCATCATATAAAAGAATCGTTGAGCCAGCGAGAAGTCCACTCACTACGACATTCCACATCATCCAGCCAGTCGTCGTATACCAGAAGAAACGATCTCCCTTTTTTAAATCCATATGTAACGCACATTGTTTTAAGTGTTCAAGTAAGATTCCACCGTGTCCTTGTACAATCGCTTTCGGAATTCCAGTCGTCCCTGATGAAAATAAAATCCATAGAGGATGGTCAAATGGCAATGGTGTAAACTGCAGTCGTGCATCGCTATGTTCGGCGACGAACTGCTCCCAAAGTATCATGTTCTCTAACTGATCATTTAAAGACGATTCATTCAAATAAGGAATAAGCACTGTCTTTTCGATGGATGGAATCGCTTTCTTTATTTCTCTCACTGTTTCAGTTCGATCAAAATTCTTCCCTCCATAACGATAACCATCGATAGCAATTAAGATTCTTGGTTCGATCTGTTTGAATCGCTCAATGACAGTAGGGCTTCCAAAGTCAGGAGAAGCACCTGACCAAACAGCCCCAATACTTGCACATGCTAAAAAGGCAATCGTTGCTTCAGGAATATTCGGTAAATAGGCAGCAACCCGTTCTCCCTTCTGTATCCCTGAATCTCTAAGTGCGGATGCAAAGGCGGCTACTTTTTTTTCAAGGATTCCCCAATCCATTTTTTCTAAGGGTCGTGTTTCAGATTTTGATAGGATCGCTATTTCATGTTCATCCCTGTTTCGAAACACATGCTCTGTATAATTTAATGTCGCTCCCTCAAACCATTTAGACCCTGGCATTTTTCGCTCTGACAGTACAGATGTATAAGGTGAAACGGACTTAATCTGAAAATATTCCCATAATGATTCCCAAAAATCTTCTATTTCTGTGACAGACCAATTCCACAATTGCTGATACTTATTAAATTGTAGATTTTTATTTGTTTTTAGCCATTTCATAAAACTCATCATATTTGACTCATTTTTTAACTGGTCTGATGGCTCCCATAATAAACCGCCCTCTTGTATAGATGGTTCCATTCAATCCCCTCCTCTCTTTATATTATAATATTCAGAATAATTTAATGTTAAATAATATAGTAATGGCTTGGAAATCCTAATTGAAAAACCATGCTTTGGAGGAATAAAATGAAAAAACAATTTGCCGTTATTGGATTAGGCCGTTTCGGTGGGAGTCTTGTAGAGGAATTCAGCGTCCTTGGAATCGATGTTTTGGCGATCGATAAGAATAAGGAACGGGTTGAAAAATATGAAAAATATGCGACGTTCGCTGTCCATTTAGATGCCCTTAATGAAATGAGATTAAAAGAAGTAGGCATTAAAAATATGGACCATGCCATTGTTTCCTTAGGAAACGACATAGAAAAAAGTGTCCTTATTACTTTATTGTTAAAGGACTTGGGCATTTCTCAAGTTTGGGCAAAAGCGGCGAATAGCTATCATCGCAAGGTTTTGGAGAAAATCGGTGCAGATCGGGTGATACAGCCTGAGAGGGACATGGCAAAACGAATTGCTCACCATGTGATATCTGATAAAGTCATCGACTATATCGAGCTTTCAGAAAAACATAGTATTGTAGAAATTTTAGCTTCTACGAAAATCCATGAAAGAACGCTCTCAGAATTAGATGTTCGTTCGAAATATGGTTGCAATATTATCGGACTTCAAAGAGAAGGAGACATTATCGTATCCCCTTCTGCTGAAGAAGTCATTTATTCAGGTGACATACTTATTGTTATTGGTGAAAATAACGATATTCATCGTTTTGAAAATGGAGCTGTTTAATGAATAATTTTCATATTTGGAATGTCCATCTCAATATGAGGGCCCCTCTTCATTAACTCCATAAGAAAGAGCTCCTTTTCTTCAGGTGATATTTTTACACTACCCATCGAAGCCGATTTGTAAAAAATCTCAACCGCATCTTTCGAAGATAGCTATCGATAGCCAAAAAATATCTCGTTTGTGGCGCATACTCTACTTTTTTTTTCATAAGTTTCACAAGCGAAAAAAATAATACGTTTTCCTTATATGATTGGATAATATTGCTCGTATTTTGGATAAGCATAATATGGTGGTCTTTTGCTAATTAACGGTAATTTAAATGATTGGTTTTGATAAAACATCTCGACTTTCTCCTCAGAATTGTTTATGAGCAAATAGGTTACTTCTGGATTGTATTCGTACATTGTGATCCCCACTTTCATTGGACTTTTTATTTACGGTATTCGTTCTCCTTTGAAAAAGAGCCCGTACGAATGCACTTAATTTGCTAAAATTTCATACAGTAACTCAGAACAATTGATTTGAGGAGGCCATCATGACAAAAAAAGATAATACGAATGAATACCCTATGTATCCTCACTATGGAAAAATTACGCAATATCAAGAGATTCCCCTTACCGTCCCAGAGCAGCGTCAATTTCGTCAGCCCGGGGTAGAAAAATACATGGTTCCTAGACCAATTATAGAAAACCCTAATTATCAAGGTAGTGGAAAACTAAAAGGAAAGGTCGCACTCATTACTGGTGGAGATAGTGGAATTGGTGCAGCTGCCGCCATCGCCTTTGCTAAAGAAGGTGCAAATGTAGCGATTGCCTACTTAGATGAACATGAAGATGCGAATCGAACGAAAAAACGAATTGAAGAACTAGGACAAAAATGTATTCTTTTACCGGGAGACTTAAGGAAAAAGCAACAATGCATCGATATTGTCGAGAACACGATTGAAGCATTTGGTCAGTTAGATATACTATGTAATCATGTTGGAATTCAGTTTCAACAGCTAAGTCTCCTCGATATAAGTGATGAGCAATTTGATGACACCTTTAAAGTAAATATTTACTCTCATTTTTATACAACAAGGGCAGCCTTGCCGTATTTAAAACCTGGCAGTTCGATTATTAATACAGCATCTGTTGTCGCCTATGTTGGATTTGAACAGTTAATCGATTATACGGCTACCAAAGCAGCGAATGTTGGGTTTACCAGAGCGTTAGCCAATAGTCTTGTAAAGGAAGGAATTCGTGTCAACGCAGTGGCACCAGGGAGAATATGGACTCCTCTCATTCCTTCGAGCTTTTCCGCAGATGAAGTTACTCTTGCTGGAAATCCGATGGAGCGTCAAGGGCAACCATTTGAACTCGCTCCTACCTTCGTCTATTTAGCATCTAATGATTCAAGATTCGTTACAGGGCAAACACTTCATGTAAACGGCGGTCAAGTAATGGCGACATAATGAAAGAGACAGGGTAAAAAAACTCTGTCTCTTTCGTTGATTAGGTTTATGGACACAGACACCTGGGTATAATGAAATGATTTTATGACAGTTATTAAATATTCTTGTTTTACTAAGAAAGCATTTGATTATTTCTGAAAATTTTGATATATTTATTATATACTAAGTTTCGACATTTTTCTTGGCAGAAAGGAGCTTACAAAAATGAGAAAACAATTTGTATCAATGCAGACGTTAATAAGCAGAAATAAACAGGAAATCTTAACAGATAAAAAAGAAATTGCGCGTATTGAGCGATTAATTGATGATAAACATAATCGAAAATTAAAAGTAAAGTCTTAATTTTAACCGTTTACAAAAAGATTTTTTCCGACAAAGAAAGGGCGCTCAAATGAGCGCCCTTTCTCTATTTTTGAATAACTTTATTTGTCTAACGTCGTTCCAGATGTTGAATTTGTCTTTTCCGCTTCCACACCTGGATACTTGTATTCTTTTTCCCAGAAATCAGCACCTTTAATGCCAAGCTTAACTGGATCAAATACTGGATCCTTTCCAGCCTTCTTCTGTTCTTCATAATCCTTCAGAACAGCAAGAGCAGGTTTAGCAAGAAGGAGAATCGCGATAATATTGAGCCATGCCATACTTCCAACTCCGACATCCCCAAGAGCCCAAGCTACGTCAGCTGTCTTCACACAACCGTACAAAACCATCGCAATAAACACAAATTTCAAAAGATATTCTGACCATACTCGCTTCACTTTTTGATTAATATAAGCTAAATTTGTTTCAGCCATGTAGTAGTATGCCATAATCGTTGTGAATGTAAAGAACAATAAAGCGATAGCAACAAATGGTGCACCGAATCCCGGCATAGCAGATTCAACTGCTGATTGAGTATACCCCGGTCCTGGTTCCATTTCAGCTAAGTTCACTACAATTGCTTCCTCACCTTCAGGGGTAACATTGTACATCCCTGTGATAAGAATCATGAATGCTGTAGCTGAACAAATAAATAAAGTGTCGATATAAACAGAAAATGCTTGGACCAGACCTTGCTTTGCGGGGTGAGAAACTTCCGCAGCGGCAGCAGCATGTGGACCAGTACCTTGCCCTGCTTCATTTGAATAAACTCCACGCTTTACTCCCCAAGAAATAGCAGCACCTAAAATCCCACCAAATGCAGAATTCATCGCAAATGCGCTAGAGAAAATAAGTCCAAAAATTTCTGGGACTCTATCAATATTCATAATAAGTATAATAAGAGCTACGAAAATATAACCTACAGCCATCACTGGTACTACAAATTCTGCTGTTCTTGCGATACGCTTTACTCCACCAAATATAATGATAGCTAAAATCACACATACAGCAATACCAGAAACCCACGGACTAATTCCGAATGCTGTATCTACAGCGGTAGACATACTATTGGATTGCACACCTGGTAATAGAGCACCAGTTGCAATAACCGTTACAATTGCAAATAGTACAGCATACCATTTGATTCCAAGTCCTTTTTCAATATAAAATGCTGGACCCCCACGGAATTGGCCATCTTGCTTCGTTTTGTACACCTGTCCAAGTGTAGCTTCAATAAATCCAGAGCTAGCCCCGAGGAAAGCGATAACCCACATCCAGAAAACGGCACCAGGACCACCAAACGCAATAGCCGTTGCAACTCCGGCAATATTCCCTGTACCTACCCGACCAGCTAGCGACATAGAGATCGCCTGGAAAGATGAAATACCTGATTCTGATGTTTCTCGATTAAACATTAATTTACCCATATCGCCAATATGTCTTATTTGCAAAAACTTTGTAGCGATAGAGAATACTAGTCCTACACCTAAGCATAGGTACACTAGCGCAGGACTCCAAATCACTCCATTTAGCCAACTAACAAAAGCATCCATATAATTCCCCCTAGTTTTATGTAATTCTTTTTTATTATAAATTAGACTTGTCAGAATATAAACTGTTTTTTTAATAAATTTTTAATTTTTTGAAAATGAAACGTTTCCAATTTTTTTCTTTGTTAATATAGCAGATTTATATCAATCTTTCCAACACAATCTAGTATTGGTCGTTCTAAATCCTTTTACAAACACTATTTCAAGATTTTATTAAATGAATAGTATTCACTCGTAAGCGAAAGTCATTATCTTCAACATTTACCAGCTAATAATAGCATTACAAATAGTAAAAGAATGAGTCAAATAGTTAAAAGTCTTCCCTTTAATATACAAGGAAAGACTTTTATCAAAACATCAAGACAAAAATTCACCTGGATTAAGTCTTAATTCATTACAAATATCACGGATCGTTTCTTGCTCAGCACGAGCAAATTCACCGTCTGCAAAACCAATAGCAATACCGTATCGAACCACTAATCGTGATAAGTCATATTGATCACGTACCTTCCCCACAGCTCGTAATGCTTCTCCTCTACCAACGATTGGATCCATTTGCAAGCCACGTACAAAGTGGTCAAAGCGTGCGATTACCTGTTGGGTATTAAAGGAACGTAATTCATCACTTTGATGGATGAAATCATATACTTTCTGTTGCTCACTCCGATCTAAATGTCCATCCGCCATAGCAACTAATGCACAGGATGCCATTAAAGCGTCTAACACAGAATGATTATTGTTGTATTTTTGAAGTACTCTTCTTGCATTATCCTTTTGTTCCTGGAACATACGACGAAAGTCAGTTTGATCTAATGACCATTTATATTGGCATGAATTACAGCGAAATTCCATTTTATTTGCACCAATAAATCCACCTAATAGTCCGACTGGTCCCAAAACTAAGCCACCAACGGCTGCCTTTCCTAATCCAAAGCCTTTTTTTCCAGAAGAGATATAGTCTGAATGGCAACGAGGGCAAGCCATATCACCTGAAGACGTTCTTCCCATTCTTTGGTAGCCATCATTTATAGGACGACTCGTTTGATTACTATATGAATGGCCAAAAGTATTCGTAGATGGCTGTCCGTATTGACTAGAAGGTATATTAGGTGGACTTTGACTATATTGTCCAAACGACTGATTTGGATTTGTCGGAGCACCAAAAGACGATTGCTGAGTTGGCTGTGTTCCAAACGATTGTGACGGATTGGAATATGAACTACTTTGGGCTTGATTAAATCCTCCACTCTGTGAAGGCTGACTTTCTTCTACTTCTAAGCCAAAATTACGACAAAGAGCTGCTAATCCCCCTTGAAATCCACTACCAATAGCGTTAAACTTCCATTCGTTTTGGTGACGATATAGTTCTGCTGCAACGATAGCTGTTTCCACAGTAAACTGCTGTAGATTAAAGCGCAACAATTCCTCTTGCGTTTGTTCATTCATAATTCGAACGTACGCATTAGAAATTTGGCTAAAGCTTTGTCCCTTTAACTGGGCATCATGAATGGTTATCGAAAAAGCAATTCGCTCTATATATGGAGGAACAGATGGTAACACAATTCGTACTTGTTCATCATCATTGGCACCTATTCCTGTACGGTTATCACCACTGTAAAAAACAGATTGATTCCCACCAACAGGATTATTGTAAAAGATAAAGTCTTGCTCACCCTTAACTTTTCCTGTTTGATCAAGCAGAAAAACTGAAGCATCTAAATCAAAGCTCTGGCCACCAAATTGATTAATATCCCAGCCTAATCCAATTAAAATGCTATGTAAATTCGATGTCTTTTTTGTTAAGTCTACCTTTTGCCCCTTCGACAGAAGAACAGCCATCCCATCTCCTCCATATCTATTATTTGATTCACTTATTTCAGTTATATCACACTTTTCTATTTCTATCATTAGCCAATAACATGTGTTAGAAAAGAGAAAACAGCCCCCATGAGAACAAGAGGCTGTTTCTACCCTTTTATACCATTACTTTACAAATATCATTCGTAAATTCGACTGGATCTTGAATTGGTAACCCTTCAATAAGAAGAGCCTGATTATATAAAAGATTCGTATATAAACTTAATTTTTCTTTATCACTAGCAAGGGCATTTTTCAGTGATTCGAATACTTCATGATTCGGATTGATTTCAAGAATCTTATCCGCTTTTACATTTTGATTATCTGGCATTGCATTAAGGATTTTCTCCATTTCAATTGTCACTTCTCCATCTGCTGTTAAACATACTGGGTGAGATTTTAACCTTTTTGATACACGGACATCCTTTACCTTGCCAGAAAGGATATTTTTCATTTCCTCAAAGAGTTCTTTATTCTCTTCATCTTTGGTCTCAGAATCCATTTCGCTTTCATCAATTCCAAGATCACCACTTGATACAGATTTAAATTCTTTTTCCTTATAACTCATGAGCATTTTTATCGCAAATTCATCAATATCCTCAGTAAAATAAAGAATTTCATAACCTTTTTCAGAGACAATCTCTGCCTGTGGTAATTTCTCGATGCGCTCAATCGATTCACCAGACGCATAATAAATAAACTTCTGCTCTTCAGGCATTCTAGAAGTATACTCATCGAGTGTAACCATGTTCTTTTCTTTTGAAGAATAGAACATGAGTAAATCCTGTAGAGTTTCTTTATTTGCACCGAAGTCATTATAAACACCAAATTTCAGTTGTCTTCCAAATGACTTATAAAAGGCTTCATACTTCTCTCGTTCATTCTTCAATAAACTTTGAAGTTCACTTTTAATCTTCTTATTTATATTCTTTGCTATCAGCTTTAATTGACGGTCGTGCTGGAGCATCTCTCTGGAAATATTGAGGGAGAGATCCTCTGAGTCTACTAGTCCTTTTACAAAGCTGAAGTAGTCAGGAAGTAGATCCGCACATTTATTCATAATTAAAACACCGTTTGAATATAACTCAAGCCCCTTTTCATATTCTTTCGAATAGTAATCAAAAGGCGTGCTTTCTGGAATATAAAGAATGGCGTTGTAGCGAATCGTACCATCAACACTAATGTGGATATGTTTTAACGGTTTATCAAAACCATAATGCTTCTCATTGTAAAATTTCTCATAATCCTCATCAGTTAATTCGTTTTTATTTTTTCTCCATATCGGTACCATGCTGTTAATCGTTTCTTCTTCAACATAGCTTTCATACTCATCTTCACTGTCTTCTTTTTTTCTGCTCTTTGTTATATCCATTTTAATCGGATAACGAATAAAATCTGAGTATTTTTTAATAATTGATTTCAAACGGTATTCCTCAAGATACTCTTCGTATGACTCATCTTCAGTATTTTCTTTGATCTCCAAAATGATCTCAGTTCCGACTTCACTTTTTTCTGTCGGTTCGATCGTATATCCGTCTGCTCCTTTTGATTCCCACTTATAAGCCTCATCACTTTCAAGGGCTTTACTTATCACGGTCACTACATCAGCTACCATAAAAGCAGCATAAAAACCGACTCCGAATTGACCAATAATATCGTGTCCATCTTTTATTTCATTCTCTGTTTTAAAAGCTAAAGAACCGCTTTTGGCAATAATCCCTAAGTTATTCTCAAGTTCTTCCTTTGTCATCCCAATACCTGTATCACTGATTTTTAATATGCGATTTTCTTTATCTGTCTCAATTTTTATGTAGTAATCATCCTGGTTAAAGCTTAAACTATCATCTGTTAATGCTTTGTAATAGATTTTATCAATCGCATCACTTGCATTGGAGATTAACTCTCGTAAAAACACTTCCTTTTGAGTATAAATAGAGTTAATCATCATTTCTAGTAATCGCTTTGACTCTGCCTGAAATTGTCTTTTTTCCATACATCTTTCCCCTTTCCAAATATCCACTAATGATAGTTTAGCACTCTTATCTCTCGAGTGCTAATATTCATAATTTAAATATCATATAAATGAGAAAGTGTCAATTAGAAACTTCAAGAGCAATCGCATAGAAAGCATCGCCTAAGGATACATTTTCATCTTCTTCATCCAACCACCATGCACCAATCGAATAATAATATACGCCAGGCTCTTCTGGGACACTAAATTGGAGACCTTCGAGTGGTACTTCGATTCCGGTTTCATTGATGAATTGCTCGACATGAATTTCCGTTGGCTGGGGCTCAAAGTCAATCTTTATTGTAACCCTTTCCCCACCTTTTACCGTAATGGTTTCTTTCTCTTTTAAAAGCTCCGTTGGGCCAGCTGTATCTACACAGATTCCGCTATTCCACCCTCCACTCCAACAATATGTACCTAATACCGTTTCATACTCCTGGTCATTGACGACTACCTTCGCATTAGGAGGCATATTTCCACTTAAGCCACTTCTTGTACAGCCAACGATAATTATCAACATGAACATAATTGAAACCCATTTTTTAAACATCTCAAAACTCCTCTTTATGATAGAATAGTTGATGTAACTTAACACCATGAGCATAATAAAAACAAAAGTCTTTCAGGGGGATTTCATTGAAAAATTTTATTATAACTATCGCAACCATATTATTTTTAGTTGGATGTAATGCCCAACAACCTTCAAGTGTTCAAAAAGAAATTGAATCGCCAGCAAATCCAACTATTACGGAACAAACAGATAATGACGCATCTTCAAGTCCACCAGCAATTGAACAAGACAAAACGATGAATGAAGAATTGAAAGTTCATTTTCTAGATGTTGGTCAAGCAGACTCTACCCTTTTTCAAGTTTCAGAAGATGGGCAATCCTATACGATACTAATCGATAGTGGAGACTTTACTGGAGATGAAGTTGTCGACTACCTTCAAAAAAACAAGGTGAAAAATATTAATATTGCGATCGGAACTCATCCTGACGCCGATCATATTGGCCAATTGGATCAGGTTCTTCAAACATTTCCGGTCGATGAGGTTTGGTTATCAGGTAATACTAGTCAATCAGACACCTTTCAACGTGTATTGATGGAGATAAGCGAAAATGACGTAGATTATGTCGAGCCAAGAACGGGCGATACATACGAAATAGGTCCTCTTCATTTGGAGGTTTTATATCCAAAGGAGATTACAGGAAAAGCGAATGAAGAATCGATTTCTGTCATAATAACATATGGTGAAATCAGTTTTGTCTTTACAGGTGATGCAGAAAAAGCAAATGAAATTGAGATGATTCAAAGTGGCTCTCAGTTAGAGGCAACTTTTTTACAGCTTGGTCATCACGGTTCAACCACTTCTACAAGTAAAGAATTTTTGCAAGCCGTTCAGCCTGAAGTGGCGATTTATAGTGCTGGAATGGATAATTCTTATGGGCACCCCCATGAAGAAGTCGTATCACTTATTCAAGAATCAGGTATTCCTCTCTATGGAACAGACGTTCACGGAACGATTATTGTTACAACAGATGGAAAAACGTATCAAATTGAGACAGAAAAAGATGGATATATCGAAGAAAGAAAATCTAAGCAACAGATCGATACAAATAATCGAGTAGAAAATCAAGATAGTTGTATCAATATAAACACGGCTTCAGCAGAGGAAGTTGAAGAAATCATCCATATTGGTCCAGAACGAGCAAAAGATTTAATTGAACTAAGACCGTATCAATCAATTGAAGAATTAACAAAAATCAATGGAATTGGGCAAGCAAGAGTCGATGACATTAAAAAAGAAGGATTAGCTTGCATAGGAGGAAATTGACATGAAGGCTTATATTGATCGTTTTGAAGAAAATCTTGCTGTTATTATAATCGAAGAAATCAAGAAACAGTTTACGAAGCCGATTGATCAACTCCCTAATGGAGCTTTGCCAGGAACATGGTTAAAGGTGACACTCAAAGACAATGATATTATGGAAATGAAGATTGATGAAGAAGAGACGAATTCAAC
Organism: Robertmurraya phoenicis; assembly: GCF_047302285.1. Classification (GTDB taxonomy): domain Bacteria; phylum Bacillota; class Bacilli; order Bacillales; family Cytobacillaceae; genus Robertmurraya. The sequence goes on along the minus strand of NZ_CP154845.1, from coordinate 2,155,595 downwards.
AAAGAACTCCGTTGACAATTTGATGGCTCATCTTCGTTCCAAAAAGAAGGAAAGTAAGTTCAAAAAGTAGAATTAAACACTATAACTTTTTATGGTGGGAACGATTATTAGAAGAGTATTTTATCCGTATATACACACAATTTATTGAAGTGGTAGATTAATACTAAAACGCTTGTGATGATGGCATTAGTGCCTTTTCTTTGTCATTCACAAGCGTTTTTGTATTACCCATTACTTAGCTATTCCCTCTAATTCATAAATCGCTTTTTTCACCCTATTTTCATCAATGATTCCAATTGGCATTACATGAATAGATTCTTCTTTTAGTGTCGCTTTTTCTGCGACCTTTTGAACCACTACATCAGTAACCTCTTGTATGCCCAACTCTTTTAGTGAACTCGGTAGACCAAGACGACGATAAAATGGAAGTAAGTAGTCGATTTCAGATTGTTTCCCTTCTAATATCAGCTGAACAAGAATTCCATATGCAACTTTATCACCATGTAACACATGATGAGTTTCCTCTAAAACCGTTAATCCATTATGAATTGAATGGGCACCAGCAATACGGCCGTAATGGTCACCAAAGCCTCCGACCATCCCTCCAAAAACAATAATCGTCTCAACCACTTTGATAAAATCTTCGTTTAGTACGCCTTCATGTACGGCTTGAATAGCTCCTACTGAATGCTCAACGATAATCTCCTTGCATTGTCTTGCTGTATAATGAGATATCAGTAATGGCACTGATTTTCTAGGAATATTTCCCATTTGAACATCTGCTTCATACCATTTCGCAAGGGTGTCACCAATCCCAGCAATAAACAACTCTATTGGAGCATGAAGTAAAATTTTCGGTTCGATTAAAACTAAGCTCGTACATACAGGATAAACGTCATATCGAATAAAGGCTCCTGACTGATCATACAAAACACTTAGTGGAGTCCAAGGAGAACAGTTAGACGCAAGGGTCGGGATTAATACAGCTTGAAGGCGCATCTTATCACATACTGCTTTCACCAGATCGAGTACCTTCCCACCACCAACACCAACGACTCCATCATAGTTATGTTCATGGATGATTTCAGCTAACTCCTCTATTTCCTCTAACGAGCACTCTCCATTATACGTATACTCATGATAAATTACTTCTGAAAGTGTTGGCCAGTAGGACCGTGCTGCCTGCCACGATTTTGTCCCATGTACGATTAGTACCTTCTTTAACCCTCTTTCTAAAAGCTTTTGCTCCAGAAGTTTCAATGCACCTTCCTGTAATATGTACTCACTTGGTGCTCCATGCACGGAAAAAGTTTGCATGAACTGTCCCTCCTCCTATTAAAAGACCCACTCTTTAAAAGAGCGGGTCAAATGTTTGCTCGATTAATTCATCCACTCTGGTTTTCCGAAACCTTGGAACTCTTCATCAATCACTTTTTCAAAGGCATCAGATTCAACAACTTCTACAATATCTTTTGCAAGCTGATCGTCTTTATTTTCCGTTTTCACAGCCACAACATTACGATAGGAGTCGAGCATATTTTCTAAAGCAAGAGCACTTAATAAATCCATCCCTGCTGCGAGGGCGAAGTTTCCTGGAACGGCTGCAAGGTCAGCACTTTCTACTGAGCGTGGAAGCTGTCCTGCTTCTATTGGTTGAAATTCAAGATTTTTCTTATTTTCTACAATATCCTTCTCCGAAACAGTTAACGGATCTGCGTTTTCATCTAGTACTATAAGACCTTCATCTTGAAGCGTATTAAACGCACGAGCTGCGTTTGTAGGGTCATTTGGAATCGTAATCGTTGCTCCATCTGTAATATCTTCAATCGAATCGAATGTATTAGAGTAAATTCCCATCGGTGCCGTTGGAACCGTAATTAAAGCGGTTAAATCCATATTGTTTTCTTTCGCAAAGTTTTCTAGATAAATCGTGTGTTGGAAAAGATTTGCCTGAATGTCTCCATTATCTAGTGCATTGTTTGGTTGAATATAATCGCTGAATTCAATGATCTTAACGGTATAACCTTTTTCTTCAAGATTTGGAATAATGGCTTTCTTTAACATATCACTGTATGGACCTGCAGTTGCTCCAACAGTAATTTCTTTTGTTTCTTCACTTTCAGAACTTGAGTTGTTATCATTACCTCCACACGCTGCTAAAAATCCGATTACGAGTAAAATTAATCCTGCTGTTAACCACTTTTTCATCCTATTTTTCCTTCTTTCTCTTTATTATCTATTTTTTATTTGAGGCTATCTTTTATCTACTACCTTAGCGATAAAATCACCAAAGATTTGAATGACTTGAACCAGTATGATTAGAATGAGGACTGTCGCTATCATAATCGTATTATCATAGCGATAATAACCAAAACGAATCGCTAAATCTCCAATTCCTCCACCACCTACGGTTCCAGCCATAGCCGAAAACCCGATTAAACTAATCAACGTTAATGTAATTCCAGATATAATTCCTGACTTCGCTTCTAAAAGAAGAACATCTTTAATAATCATCCAGGGAGTCGCACCCGCTGCAATCGCGGCTTCAATGACTCCCTTATCAATTTCACGTAAAGCCGTTTCAACGATTCGGGCAAAAAACGGAATAGCTGCAACCGATAGCGAGACGCTTGCCGCTGTTGGACCAATTGTCGTGCCAACAATCGCTTTTGTAAGCGGAATAAGTGCTACTAATAGAATGATAAAGGGGATCGAACGAACCATATTGACGATAAACCCTAAGACGCTTTGAATGCCTCGACTTTCCCAAAACAAGCCCTTATCTGTTATATAAAGAAGGATTCCAATTGGAAGACCTATCACAACAGCAACAGCAAGGGAAATAGAAATCATATAAATCGTCTGGAGAAAAGCTGTATTAATATCTGGTAGAAGCTCCACGAAGTGTCCAAAATCAAATAGCATCTTGTAACACCTCCACCTGTGCGTCTCGTTCTTGGATATAACTTAGCGCCTTTTTAATCTCGTCCTTTTCACCTTTTAATTCCATTACAAAAATCCCTAGTGGCAACTCTTGAATGTACTCGATGGAACCGTGTAAAAAGTTACCTTTCACTTGAAATTGCTGTAAAGTATCTGAAATGACCCCTTCTCCAGCTACTTTCCCTCGGAACGTCACTTTAACGATCGGCCCCGTACAGCTATTCGCAATGGTATCTGGAACGTCAAAATTAACAACACTGGCAATAAACTCTTTCGCTAAGTCCGTTTTCGGACTAGCAAAGATGTTATAAACAGCTCCTTCTTCTATCACTCTTCCATCTTGCATAATGGCCATTCGATTACAGATTTCCTTGACGACATTCATTTCATGAGTGATTAAAACAATCGTGATATTTAATTCCTGATTGATTTTCTTAAGTAAATTTAGGATCGATTTCGTCGTTGTAGGATCAAGGGCAGATGTTGCCTCATCACAAAGTAACACCTTCGGATTATTGGCTAATGCTCTCGCAATCGCTACTCTTTGTTTTTGACCACCACTGAGTTGAGAAGGATAAACATCGCGTTTATCAGATAAACCAACCATTTCAAGAAGCTTTTCAACTCTGATCGTCATTTCCTTAGATGGTACTTTGGCTGCCTTTAAGGCAAACGCAATATTTTCATAGACTGTTTTTTGACTAATTAAATAGAAATGTTGGAAGATCATGCCGATTTTTAATCTGGCTAGTCGTAGGTCTTCACCCCGTAATAAAGTAAGATCTTTCCCATCTACAGTCAGATGACCTGAAGTAGGTCGTTCGAGTAAATTAATACAGCGAAGCAAAGAACTCTTCCCTGCACCAGAATATCCGACGATTCCATAAATCTCTCCTCTTTCAATCGAGAGAGTTACATTGTCAACTCCATTCACTTCTCCATTTTTCGTTTTGTATATCTTCGAAAGATTTTGAATTTGTATCATACATAAACCTCATTTTTCTAAAAATAAAAATGCGCCCTTCAACTGAAAGACGCATCGAAATACTATATCTCGACTTATCTTTCAGAATGAAAATCATTCTGCAGGAATTGGCACCTTCCCATAAATAAGGGGGTTGCCGGACGTCATAGGGCCATGTCCCTCGGTCACTCTGGATAAGTTTGAAAATTATAAATTGGATTGTAATTTAGATAATACTAGGCAAAAAATTATCTGTCAATAGTAAATTTACACTCTACTTTTATGAAAGGCGCTTACATATTGACTACATCAGTTATCGTAAAGAAATTTAATTTTTTCGATCATATAATTCCTCTCTTCGGTCTTGAAAAATAGGAATCCTTTGACGGACATCTTCGACTTGCTCTATATCAATCTCTGCATAGTAGATGCCTTCTTTTTCCGCATTTGCAACGAGAAGTTCTCCCCATGGGGCAATGACCATGGAATGACCATTAAATTCATTGTTCGGATCGTTTCCGACACGGTTTACAGCGACAATATAACATTGATTTTCAATCGCTCTTGCCTGAAGTAATAATTGCCAATGATCAATTCTTTTTTTCGGCCACTCAGCAGGAATAAAAATGACTTTCGCCCCATCCAAAACATGGGCTCGAATCCATTCAGGGAATCGTAAATCATAACAAATAACTCCTGCACATTCAATCCCATCTAAAGCAAACCGATTCTGCTTTTGACCAGGCTCCATATAAAGGTGTTCATCCATAAGCTTAAATAAATGAGCTTTATCATATTCGGCGGCATGCTCCCCATCTTTTCTAACAACATACATCGTATTATAGAATTTACCGTTTCGTCTCGTTGAAACAGAACCAGCGACAATGTTTACACGATGTTTACGAGCAAGTTCTTGTAATAATGCTTTTGTTTTTTCCCCATTTTCGTCTGCTAATCTATTAAGTTCCGTTAAGGCATATCCTGTATTCCACATCTCAGGTAAAACAATCGTGTCAGTACCCATACTTGCCGCCTCGTCTATAAAATGCTCCACAGCTTGATAGTTTTTTTCTGGTTCTCCAAATTCAATATTCATTTGCACACATGCAATTTTCATAGTAACCTCCCTCTAGACATTTTTAATTAAAGACTATAGAATTTGTTTTAAAATCGCAAATACTTTTTAAAGGTGGAACATATGGAATATTCAGAAAAACTTAAAAAACTACCCGTTCAATTTTTTGCTAGTCTTGTTGAAAAAGTAAATCAAGCGCTAGCAGAAGGAAGAGATATCATCAATTTAGGGCAAGGAAATCCAGACCAACCGACCCCAAAACATATTGTTAAAGCGCTTCAACAGGCAGCCGAGGATCCAAATATGCATAAATACTCTCCCTTTCGTGGTCTCCAGGAATTGAGAGAGGCAGCCGCATCCTTCTATCAATCCCAATATGGTGTTGAAATCGATCCGAATCGAGAGGTGGCCATTTTATTTGGCACCAAAACCGGGCTTGTCGAGCTCCCCCTTTGTTTACTAAATGAGGGTGAATTAATGCTTCTCCCTGACCCGGGATATCCTGATTATCTATCAGGCGCTGTACTCGCAAACGTGGCTCATGAGCTAGTTCCACTTCAGGCAGAGAATCATTTCTTACCTGATTTCCAGTCCATTCCGAAAGAGCAGACTGATGCAGCAAAGCTGATGTATTTAAATTATCCGAATAACCCTACTGGGGCTACTGCTGATCTGAATTTTTTTGAAGAAACAGTTCGCTTTGCCAAAGAAAATGAAATCACGATTCTTCATGACTTTGCCTATGGAGCAATTGGTTTTGATGGCAAAAAACCAATCAGTTTTCTGCAGGCAGAAGGTGCAAAGGATATTGGGGTTGAAATGTATACATTATCAAAAACTTATAATATGGCTGGCTGGCGTGTTGGCTTTGCTGTTGGGAATGCTCAAATTATTGAAGCATTAAATCTGATTCATGATCATCTCTATGTAAGTCTATTTCCTGCCATTCAAAAGGCAGCTGTTGCCGCTTTAACTGAGGAACAAAATTGTGTGGACAAGCTAGTCTCACGCTATGAAAATCGGCGAAATGCTTTGATTGAAGCATGTCTTGAAATTGGCTGGAAGGTCGAAGCCCCTGCAGGTTCCTTTTTTGCATGGTTGCCTGTTCCAGCAGGTTACACAAGTGAACAATTTGCGGATCTTCTCCTTGATAAAGCTGACGTTGTAGTAGCTTCAGGTAATGGCTTCGGTAAATATGGCGAAGGATATGTGCGTGTCGGTCTCCTTGTTGATGAAGAACGCCTTGTCGAAGCCATTAATCGGATTGGTAAATTGAAGATTTTTTAATATTAGAGAAAGAGGCTGGGACATAACTAGCTTCACCTTTCTCTATTTTTGTCTATTAATTTTGCCATTAACGCAAGACCCATTTCGTTTTCTACCTTCGATTTTCCTCGTACAGAAAATCGAGGGAAACGCAAATTAACCTTCAAGAATCCAATCGATTTCTGCTTTGTCTAAATTTCTACTATAAGACCCTATTTTGCTCCAACCATCTCTCACCCTTAAGCGGAATTTTTCCTGTTATCTTTTCAATGGAGTCCCTTTTAGGGGAAATAACGGAAGATTTTCCGCTTATGGAGAGCAAAATCGTTTATTTTGGCATTTTTTGAGGGAATAGCAGGAATTTTTCCTGTTATTTCGGCTCTTTTTCATGATGGTTGCTCATTAAGCGGAATTATTCCTGTTATTTTTTCATACCGATACTCCAACTGTTTATACGAACACTTTATCCACAAGTTGAGGGAATTTATACACTCCAAACTAGAATCAAAAAGTCGTTACCACCAACTATTTGACCCAGCCTCTTTCTTCACTCTCTTTGGTGTTTATTCTTTATTCTATGGCATTTATTCAAATGCAAAAAAATATGTCTCGTTGCTGGCATGAGAATTAATCCGGCAACCGTTTTTTTACCCCAATATTGGGCTAACCATTCAGATTGTTTCTGAACAGCATCCTCCAGAAATAGTTGCTCTATCCTCTCTTTATCTATTTCCATTATTAATTGTTCCGGCTTTAGTGATGCAACAATATATCGAGTTTCCCTTCCTACAGCTTCTCTGTATGCTAGTAATGATTCAAAGTCAATATTTGCACTTAGCTTAGCAATATCCTCATCTACCATATCATTTCCCGAATGGGGATAAGAGACATTCATTTTCGCTAACCATTTTCCCCTATGTAAAACTTGGCTTCTATTGGCTACCAATATATTCATAGTCATATCTTCAATTCTAGTAATATGCCATAAATGCCACGCAATTGAATTTTTCGTATCCGGTGTTGATACTGGATACTTCCTAAAGGTCACTTCGTCTAAATCCTTTATAAGGGCATCTTCAAGTGTCTCTTTGGAGCTATTACTAATTGCTGAGTTATGTAACAACCCATGTTGTGTTAAAAACAGCTCAGTAGCAAATACAGATTCAGCAGGATTTACTATAATCTCTTTCAATTTTTTATGATTTTCATTCCAGCTCTTTCTTTCCAATTTGTCCATTTTTTCACTTCCTGTTTCTTGGGACTACAACACTAACATCATTCGCACTGTTTTTAATACATGTCCATCAAAGTTCTCATCAAATTCTGAGATCACTTTAAAACCTTTTGCCTCGTAAAACCTCTTCCCAATCTGATTATCCATTTCCACATTAATAAAGACTTTCCTAGCATCTGGAGATAATTCCACACCCTTATGGAGTAGAGCACCACCAACCCCTTTTCCTTGGTGTTCAGGTGTAAGATAAATAGCTCCTAATTCCATTTCTCCTTCAGCTTTTACTGGAGAAAAGTTAGCAAAACCTATGATTTTCTCTTTTTCTTCAGCTACTAGAAAAAGAGAATGGGAAATACGTCTTTGCAACATCTCCTCATTATAAGCAGAACTTAAAAATTGATTTTGAATCTCTAAAGGAATGATGCCTTCATACGTTGCATGCCAACTTTTTCTAGCAATCTCTTGAATTTGTTTCACATCATCTATTTGAGATTCCCTAATTACATATGTCAAGTTTTTCAATCCTTTCGATGTTTATCATAAAATATCTTATGGGAAAGGAGCTAGGGAAATCTCCCAAGCTCCTTTCAAAATTATTTTCCTATCCCTTGATCCAACGTCACTTCATCTGGGTTAGGTACTCGTAGGAGAATAATCGCTCCAATAATAAACAAGACGACGAGACTAAACACTCCAAAGCTCGTGTTTCCAGTAATTTGAGCAGTTACCCCTAGTAGAACAGGTCCTGCCACCGCAGCAAATTTCCCAAAAATACTATAGAATCCAAAGAATTCGTTTGAAGACTCTTTAGGTACAAGTTTTGCAAAATAGGAACGACTTAATGACTGGATTCCACCTTGAGCTGTACCAACTAGCATTGCTAAAATCCAGAAATCTAAAGCAGAATCTAAAAAGAATGCATAACAACAAATAAAGATGTAAATCAGTATACCAACCATAATCATTTTCTTGTCCCCATATTTGGTTCCAAACTTCCCAAATAGAACCGTAAATGGAGCTGCCACAACTTGTGTAACGAATAAAACAATAAGTAGTGTTGAGGAACCAATTCCTAAATCAGAGCCATACGCTGTAGACATTTTAATGACGGTGTGAACCCCATCAATATAAAAGAAGTACGCTAGTAAAAATAGGAATAATGGGCGGTACATTTTGATATTTTTGATTGTCCCAAATAACTTTTTAAAACTTGTTCGAACAGGATTTGGCACCCTCTCAACATAATATTTTTGCTCTACATTTTTTAACATTGGAATCGTGAAGAGCCCCCACCAAAGTGCCGTGATCACAAAGGCAATTTGACTAGCTACCGTTACCGACAATGGAATGATACTTTCTTGAGCAAGTAGGATAATCGCAATAGAAATTATAAATGGAATGGTACTTCCAATATAGCCAATGGCATAGCCATGAGCCGAAATCTTGTTCATTCTCTCCTCTGATGTTACGTCCACAAGGAAGGCATCATAAAAAATATTTGCTCCGGCAAAGCCAACCGATGTGATGACGAAGAAAATTAATAATAGTAACCATTGATCGGAAGGAACTACAGCTAATAATAAGGTGAAAACAACACCTAGAGCAGTAAAGAATACAAAAAAGCGTTTCTTAAATCCTTTAAAATCAGCAATTGTTCCTAATATCGGTGCGAGAATCGAAACAATCAATGTAGCAATGGAGTTCGCATAACCCCAATAAGCGGTAGATGTAGACGCCGAAATTCCTGCTTCTGTCGCAACAGACTTAAAATATAATGGCATAATAGCTGTAACAATAACAATTGTATACGCAGAATTGGCCCAATCATACAACGCCCAACTTTGTTCAGGAGTGCTCAATTTCTTCTCCACATTAATCCCCCTCTAATAACTCTTGAATGACATTTCCATCTGTATTGCCTAAATCTAAATCTAATAATTTTGCTAATGTTGGCCCAATATCGACGAGACGAGCAAATGGTATCTCCGAATTTGAACGGATCCCTTTACCAGAAGCGAAAAGAAATGTTTTATATTCTAGTTTTTCAGGGGAATAGCCATGAGAAGCTAGCATATATTTAGCATTTTCGGGTCTGTTCTCCAATGTGACGAAACGTAGATACTCACCTTGATAGTCTTCAATAAAATAAAATCCTAGTGCTGCTTCTAGCATAAAACTACATTCAGGATCGGCACCTAATTCAGAAGCATCTTCTCCTGTAATCACGGTTTCGATACCATTTTCTGGTTCCTTCATCAAATGATAAAGAACCTTCTCGACTTTCTCCTTTGTCTCGCTATCATGCCTGTCTTTTAAATATATATATGCTGAACCATCACACCCTTTACAATAGGCTTTCCAATCTGTCATCTTCCCATTGGAATTAACAGTGATCAATGCATTGTTTCGAAAGGCAACATTCACACTAACAGCTTTATTTTCATCTAATGCAGCATGATCTCCAAGTACAACAATGGTCGTTTCATCATAATTACCCTTATCTTCAATAGCATCAAGAATAACACCTAATCGTTCATCATGACGATGCAGTGCTTCTATTGCTTCTTCTGAGTTGACACCATAGTAGTGTCTCATTGCATCAAGGTCAGTGAAATGAACAAGCAATAGATTCGGTTGTTTCGTCCGGATTGTATGTACGGTTGATTCTAAAACAAAATCATCTAACTCAGGTTGGTTTATTCCATTACGAATATGGCCAAAAAGTTTATTCAATTCCCATTGGTACATGGGTGTACCGTTCATTAATGAAACGATAATTTGATGATGCCATGGTCGATTTGCAAAAATCTCTGGTAAATTATACTGAATCGATTTTGCTTTTCCTGTAACGGGCCAAAGCAAAGCAGCAGTAGTTAAATTTGCCTTATACGCTTCGTCATAAAGAGTTGTCCCTTTTATCTTACTCCGAAACCAATTCCAGTCAGGAGAATGTCTCCCAGGTTGCAATAAAGTGTTATTGACAATGCCATGATTTTTAGGAAACTTTCCTGTGACAATCGTTGTGTGGCAAGGATATGTTAAAGAAGGATAAATGGTCTCCACTTCTCGTACAAATGAACCATGTTTTAGAATCTTTTTGAAATTTGGCAATTTTTTTATGATTGGATAGTCCTTAGCAGATAAACAATCCAATGAAATAACAATTAAATGATTTGTTAAAGCCACCATTTATAAGTCCCCTCGTTTTTTCCTGATAAAGGAAATTACTTATCTATATTTTCATTGTACTATTATCATTAATAAAAAGAATAGCTTCTATTGTAAATTTATTTTAAATTTTCCACTCATTTCATCATTCATAAGTTTCTAGATTAATCCCTATTTTTGAAGAAACATCACTTAAAGTTAGAATACGATAGGTGTATGAACACTACCAGGGGGTGAAGTAATGGCAGTTGTGAAGGCAACAAATGCAGATATTGATTTGTTAGCAAGACTGCTTAGAGCAGAAGCTGAAGGAGAAGGTCAAGATGGGATGCTCATGGTTGGAAATGTAGGAATAAATCGTATAAGAGGAAATTGTTCTGATTTTGAAGGAATTCGCACGATTTCAGAAATGATCCATCAACCACACGCTTTCGAAGCTACACAAAAAGGGTATTTTTATCAGCCTGCAAGAGAGGTCGAAAGAAAATTAGCACGGCGAGTAATAGCTGGCGAACGTGTATGGCCGTCTAAATTTAGTTTGTGGTATTTTAGACCTCCAGGAGATTGCCCGCCTCAGTGGTATAACCAACCGCTTGTAGGTAGATTCAAACTACACTGTTTTTATGAACCAACAGCAGAAGAATGTGAAAATATTTATAATACTTTTTAAAAATAATAACCTACTAAAAAGAGTCAGCGAATATTCACTGACTCTTCTTCATTAAACCGTCACTTGTTTCGTTAATACAGAAACAAGGCGGTCCATACCAAGTTTAATATTTTCCGGAGTAGAGTGACTGAAATTTAAGCGGAATGTATTTAGCTTTGGCTCATTTACATAGAAAGGTGTACCTGGTACATACGCAACTCCATTTTTAACCGCTTCAGCTAAAAGGTTGGTCGCATCCAGATTCTCGTCCCCTTCAATCCACATGAACATGCCACCTTTTGGCTCCTCCCATTTAAATAAGCCACGGTCAAGTTTATTTAGATAATCCCTCATAATGGTCATACGGAAATAATATTCTTTCCTCAATGTTTCAATATGATTTTGCAAATCAAAATCCCTCATAATGAAATATAGAGCCTGTTGGTCTATGGAACTAGAATGTAAATCAGTCATCTGCTTCGCCTGTGACATCATCGCAATAACTTCAGCTGGACCAGTCACCCAACCTGTTCTCAATCCAGGAACAACCGTTTTTGAAAAGGTACTTGTATAAAGAATATGGCTTTCCTTTTCATCAAAAGAAGCAATTGGACGGAATGTATCATTGGTGAAATTTAATTCTCCATATGGATCATCTTCTAGTGTTAAAACATTATACTGATAACATAGTTCCACTAATTTTTGACGTCTCTCTTCGCTCCAAATTTTTGCTTCTGGATTTGAAAATGTTGGTACAATATAGACGAATTTAGGTTGGTAAATCCGCATTTTTTCTTCTAAATCTTGCGGATCCATACCCTTTTCGTCACCCTGTACAGCAACCACCTTAGCTCCGTAGGAACGAAATACTTGCAGAGCAGCCAAATATGTAGGATCTTCTGTTAGAACAACATCACCTTCTGCAAGCATGATTCTTGAAAATAAGTCAATAACTTGCTGGGAACCCGTTGTTAATAAGATCTTCTCGACTGTTGACTGAATTCCTTTTTGTGCCATTACAGTTTGTACAGACTCTCTTAGTGGCGTAAAACCTTCTGTTAAGCCATATTGTAGTGCTGATTTTCCAGAAGCAAACACTTTTTCATATGCATTTTGTACGGCTTCAATCGGGAAGTAATCATCAGATGGTAGTCCTCCTGCAAAAGATATGACATTTCCTTGTTGTATGACACTTAAAATATCTCGTACAGCTGATGATTTAAAGTGTTTAGTTTGCTCTGAGAATAAATATTCCATTTGGGTCCCTTCCTTTTTTAAAAAATGTTGTTCCAACTTCATTCCATAAGATATGAGAATGCACAATAATTTTTTTAAATTATCTGTATCTTAAAAAAGATTTTCTCTTATCATATACCTTCAGTTTCTTTGTATCAAGAGTTTTTTTCATTCTTAAGTCATATTATTTTAGAATTCGAAATATTTTCTATACAACATAAAAATGAAGCACGAGTATTTTCGTGCTTCATACTATTTATACTCTTTTAAATGGCCACCAGTTTGCTTCTCCGAAGTTTTTCACCATTACTGGAATAAACAGAGGTAACACAACAAAAGCATACAATAATAATCCGACAATGGTAATGGATGCGATTTGTACTAATGACAGCATACCAGAAGGAATCATTGCTGCAAATGTACCTCCTAATATGATAGCAGCTGAAATGATAACTGTCCCCATCTTTTTCATAGCCATAAACATTGCTTGACTAATCAATAAGTCTTTATACTCATTGAAGCGATCCATTAAAAATATACTATAGTCTACCCCAAGAGCAACTAGAATGACGAAGGCAAAGAACGGAACAGCCCAGCTTATACCACCATATCCTAATATATTGACAAATAGCACTTCATTTATCGCCATTGATGTAAAATATGTGAGAATTAATGAACCAATGATATAAAGAGGCATGATTAACGAACGGAAAAGAAAGACTAAGATAATGGCAATACCTATTAACATATATACCACTGTTCTAGAATAATCTTTTCCAGACATTGTACTTAAATCAGCATTAGTACTTGTAATTCCACCTATTGCCACTTTCGCATTTTCTAACTTCGTTCCCTTCGTTGCGCGCTCAACTGCTTCGCTCATTTCATCTACTTGAGCAATCGCTTCGTTCGAATATGGACTGGCATCAAAAATGACATCCATCGTCATTACTTTTCGATCTTCTGACATATACGTATCTAGTACTTGAATAAAATCGTCACTTTTTAGTACTTCAGCAGGAAGGTACAACCCACTCATTTCTCCTGCTTCTGATAATCCAGAAAGATAATCCTGGGCAGAACCTAATCCTTCCGATACTTGATAAAGCCCATCTGCACTTTGATCGAGCCCCTCCGTTAGAAGCGATAATTGTTCACCAAGATCCCCAAAGCCATCAAGGAGTTGCTTTTGTCCATCATTTACACTCACGATCCCTTGTGTCAGCTGCGGTAGATTTCCCACAATCATATCTTGACCATCAGCCAACTTGTTTAATCCGGCTTGTTGAGCTTCAATTCCTTCCAGCAATTGTTGAAGACCTGTACCCAGTTCAGTTCTCCCTTTTTGAAGAGCCAAATCAAAGCCTGTATTCGCTTTATCCATCCCTTCATTAATTCCTGAAAGACCTTCATTTAATTGTTTGATAGAATCCAATAAACCAGACTGTTGATCCGGAATACCATGAAGATATCCATTTACCGTACCTTTCAATACTTGATACTGTGGATCAGTAGCAAGGACTTCATATTGATTGTCTAGATAAATAAATAATGAATCGGTCGTATCAGCTAGCCCTCCAATTGCCGCTCCTAGCTGTTGATAACCAGAGCTTAGTTGTGAAATATTGTCCCCTATCAAATCATAGTTTGCTAAAAGCTCACTTCTGTACTTATCAAGTAATAGCTCGACTCCAGATTTTGCTTGTTCCAGTCCTTTTATAATTTCTGTTGAACCAGCTGATCCTTGACGAATACCATCTTCTATTTTCGCCAAATTTGTTTGGATCTCTGTGAAACCTTCTTGAAGTTGACCTGTACCTGAAATCAATTCATTTATCCCATCTGTTGCCTTGTTCAGTTCTGGTTCAGATTTTGATAATTCCTGACTTGCATCCTGTAAACCGTCACTGATTTTCAAAATCCCTTCTTTTCCAGTTCCAAGCCCTTCTCCAAGTGTTTCTGCTTGTTTTGCCACAAGAAAGTCCTCAATTGGTTCTCCTGTTGGCATCGTAACGGAACGAACCGTTTGTACCAATTCAATCTTTTCTAATTCTTTCGTTATTTGATCCACAAGTGCAATATACTCAACAGAATCCATCGCTTCATCATTCTTGATGACAATGTTTGTTGGCATTGCTTCGCCTGGACTAAAGCTATCGGCGATTACATCAAAAGCCTGAATAGAGCCCACTTCACCACTTATTTCTTCCATAGAGTCAAAGGATAATTCTCCATCATAGGTCATTAAAAATGGAACACAAATAATAGCAACAAGAAGTAAAGAGACGAACGGTCTTCCAAGAGAGAATTTCCCTGCCAATGCCCAAAGTTTACTATCAGCATGCTCCCCTTTACTCTTTGATGGCCAAAAAAGCTTGCCTCCAAGCACTGCCATGAAAAACGGAACAATCGTAAAGAGAGCCAATAGTAAAATTGCAACCCCTACCGCAACAGCAGCGGCAGATTGATATAAGATGAATTGGGAAAAACCAATTGCGGCAAAACCAATCATTACAGCAATCCCACTAAACAGAACGGTTCTTCCAGCATTCCGATACGTTTCAACAATTGCTTCTGCAACCGTTTCTTTTTGCGATAATTCTTCCTTAAATCGACTTAGTAAGAGAATACAATAATCGGTCCCAATTCCAAAAAGAATCGCTACCAAGAAAATCTGTGTATAGGTGGAAATTGGAAAATCCACTTGGTCCACCAAAAAAGAAACGATCGATTGGGACGTTAAATAAGTAAAGCCAACTGTAACCAATGGGATAACTGGTGCAATAAATGATTTAAAGACAAGGAGTAGCACCAATAATATGAAAACAACTGTGATCCCTTCTGTCTTCTTTAATCCCTCTTGGGAGCTATTTACTAAATCTTCATTGATGAGCCATTCACTTGTAAAGTAATGATCCACTTTTACATCATTTAACGTATGATACAAAGCTTCCTTAACTTCTTTTTGCTCTCGATCCTCCCACTTCAGACTAATGGATGCAAGAATGGCTTTCCCATCCTCTGATACAAGCTGCGTTTTAAGAAGATCCTCATTAAAATGAGTTAAGATATTCGTAATACTAAGCTCTTCTTTCTTGTTTTCAAGAATGCGTATCGCTCTCTCTGCTTCTTTTATATCTTCATTCGTTAATTGATCTTCATTATGAAATACCAATGCTACCGTTGTTTCTTTTTCTCCACCTTCCTGATCTTGAACCTCCTGCATAATCTTCCCAGCTTGGGCGGATGAGTACTCATCAGGCACTTTTAATTGCCCTTTTTCCCGTACAAGATCACTCATATTTGGTGCTGCAAAAAATAAACCAACAGCAACAATAATCCACACGATCAGGACTAACCATTTATTTTTAATAATAAAATTCATATTCCTTCCCCCATCAATCAGTCAGTTATGTTAAATGAAGTTCTAACTTTTATTCTTTAAGTCAATTAAAACATGATTTAGCTTCTCATATGTTTCAATAAACTGTACAATTTCAGATGGTTCAAACTGAGAAATTAGCCCTTGAACTAAATGATGAATTCTTTCGTCAATTTTCCAAAATAAATCTTCACCTTTTTCTGTCAGAGCTAAGTAGACAACTCGACGGTCCTTTTCATCTCTAGTCCTCAGAATGAAACCTTTTTCCCAAAGTCGGTTGATTATCGCTGTAATTGCACTTTTTTTCACTTCAAATTCATCTGAAAGAGCGGTTGAAGTACATGAACCTACTCGATTTATATACCTTAATATATAGAGTTGATCATGGGTTAAATTACTTCCTAACTGCTCTGTAATTAATGCTTCCGCTTTTTTAGTCACTGAAAAAGAAACATCTACATATCGATCAACTAATTTCTGAATGTCTTCATTAGACATTTGGTTCATCACCTCCTAATACTTAAACTCTTTAATTGTTCAACTGTTTAACTATACATAAGATTAACTATAATTAGCCTTCATTTTGTTGTCAAGAAAAAGATAGATAAAAAAAACCAACTCCTTCATATCATGAGAGTTGGTTAAAATTTATTCAATATCTTTTTTATGTCTACCCTTAACAAAGCGGTACGCTAAATACGCTACATATAAAGGTGCAGCAATATAAATTAAATAAGGAAACTTTCCATATGTTCCTTTGTATATAACATAGAGAAGGCAACCTAAAAAGATTGTGACAATGGTTCCATATTTAGGTAGTGGAACTTCCTTTAGACTAGGAATTCGAATTCTGCTGACCATTAGAAAACAAAGTGCTGTATATACTACTGTTGTAATAATATCAGGTAATCTGCCCCCAAATAAAGTCAAGAGAGCAAGAATTCCACCAGCCGCAGTTATTGGAACACCAATAAAATAATTGAGTGAGGATTTATCCGTGCTTATATTAAAACGGGCTAGGCGATAGGCACCGAACAGCGGAAACAATCCTGCAATGAGTAAACCAATTAAACCAAATTGATGAAAGTATGTATAATACACTAAAAAAGATGGTGCTACACCGAATGATACAATATCCGCTAATGAATCTAATTCTTTTCCTAATGTGCTATCTGCTTTTAACATTCTTGCCAAACGACCATCCATACTATCTAACATCATCCCGATTAAAATAAGGATTGCCGCATTTTTATACTCGCCATATGATGCAAATCCAATTGATAAAAAACCGCAATATAAGTTCCCGAGTGTAAACATATTGGGAATCGCTTTTATAAGTCTTATTCTCAACGAGGTAATCACTCCTTTTGTGCTATTTCTGTGGTTCATATAAATCCCAAGCTAGTTTAATGGAGTCCACAATATAATTAGCCAATTCTTCGATTTCAAGATGATCTGTTTGCACTCTTGAATGATGGACTGAATAGATTTCCTGTCTATCATAAAAAAGCTGTTCAATTTCTTCTATCGTCCGTCCTTGTAACACTGGTCGGCTATCAATGAGCAAGCTAATTCTATCCTTCCAAGAGTCCCATGATAAATCTAGGAAAAATACGATTCCCTCTTTTAAACAGCATTCTTTAATATCCTCTTGCAAAAAAGCTCCCCCACCTAATGAAACGATGTTTAAGCGCTGTTCGCATAGCATGAATATCATTTCCTTTTCCTTCTTACGAAACTCCTCTTCACCGAAGGTTGCAAATATTTCCCTTACAGACATCCCGTATTCTTTTTCTATTTCTGCATCGACATCATAAAAATCACGATATAGTTTTTTGGCCACTTCACTTCCAATGGTTGTTTTGCCTACACCCATAAAACCAATAAAAATAATACTTTTTTCTCTAAGAGGGATATCTCTTATTCCCAACTTCTACACTCCTCTAGCAAGCTTTTCGCAAATATTTTGGAACAACCATTTGCTCAAGTAATCTCATTATAATTTTAATTACCGTTAATTTCTAGTAGCAATCCGGAAAGTCTGGGCTTTTTATAGAAAAAGCTGACTCAATCAATCTTAAGTCAGCTTCATCTTCACCTCTTATATGACTAAGAGTAAGCTCATGGCCATTACAACCATTCCGGCTATTAATCCGTATATGGAAATATGGGCTTCATCAAATTTCTTAGCGGCTGGCAATAATTCATCGAGAGAAATAAAGACCATAATTCCTGCTACTCCAGCAAAGATGATACCAAACATGACATCATTTAAAAATGGCATTAGCAAAAAGTAAGCTACTACCGCACCAATTGGTTCAGAAAGACCTGATAAAAAGGAAAGCTTAAATGCTTTTTTTCGATCGCCTGTCGCAAAGTAAACAGGAACAGAAACAGCGATCCCTTCTGGAATATTGTGAATAGCAATCGCAATCGCAATGGGAATTCCCAGTGCTGGATCTTGAAGAGCTGATGTAAATGTGGCAATCCCCTCAGGAAAGTTATGAATGGCAATCGCAAGCGCTGTAAAAGTACCCATTTTCAGAAGAGCTTGATCTTGAACTGCTTTTTTATTGGAATCCATATCTTCGACCTTTTTCAGTTCATGAGGATTTCCCTGCTTCGGTATAAATTTATCTATAAGTGCGATGAGAAGCATCCCTCCGAAAAATCCACCAACGGTTGCCCATTTTCCAGATGTTTCACCTAATGAGCCCACAAGTGCATCCTGCGCCTTTACAAAGATTTCAATCATGGAAACATAAATCATAACACCTGCAGAAAAACCAAGGGCAAGTGAGAGAAACTTCGTATTGGTTGTTTTCGTAAAGAAAGCGAGAACACTACCGATGCCAGTTGCCAAACCAGCCATTAATGTGAGTCCAAATGCAAGCAATAAATTTTCATCCACTTCTCATTCTCCTTCTCATTGACTTTCCCATTTTTTGTTTACAGAGAAAATTTAATTTTATTACTTACCTCTAAGTGCTCTCATTCCTATTTAAATAATTAAATTGATTCTATGCATATATATAAAAATGTTTCGACTAGTAAACATTTTAACTCATACGAAACTTACCTGACAACATAAATGATCTTAGCTTACTATTATTGTAGGAAATAAGGAAAGAAAAAATAACCTTCAAACTGCTTCATATAATAAAATTTATAAAAATTATATAGATTAATTATGGACTTAAGTAAGGAATCGCTTTGATTAATGGAAAAAACAGAGGACTAACCCTCTGCCTTTTTCTTCCCTTTTAGCTGTTTTCTTTTTAAAAGGATAAAGACCATCACAATACAACTTTCTAGTAGGAGCCCTTTTGTTGGCCAAGTGAAGAATGAGTATTCTATGGAATCAAGATTATTGTTAAATAAATGAATCGTTAACCCTAACAATAAAGCCAGTGGTACTAAGCTAAGATCAGAGTCTGTCCTTCTAAACACATTCATTAATTTATTGATGCAAAACATTAATAACGAAAGTTTGCAGAGCATCGTGGGAATCCACACTACTTCAATGACCAAATCTAAACGGTCAAGAAAATCAGTTAGGTTAATCTGTTGAATTAAGGCGATATTTGGATAGGTGGCCTCTGAAGAAACTGCAACTCCAAGAACAGTAATATTTAATACAATGAGAATGAATAGCAGTAAAAAACCAACGCTTGTGCCTATCATTCCTGCCTTTTTCAAATGTTCAATGGGATTAAGGAAAACAAATAAAAAAACAATAATAATGGCTTCCATCATCCATGGAAAGAAAATATAAGTCGATTTTAAGATTTCGGGAACGGAGTTTACACCACCTAATGGTAAAAGATTAGGCAGTTGAATCTCATTTAAGAGCATGAATGGCAAAGCGATAACCACTGCTGAAATGGTAATAAAATGAATGACGGTTATTCTTGAAATCACCTCAACTCCTGTTAAACTAATATAAATTAATGTGATTGTTGTCAATAAAGCGATAATTTCGATTGGTGTATCAGGTAATAAAACACCATCTATAAAACTGTTAAAGGCACGAAAATCTCGGATAAACATAAATAAAATGAAGATAAAGAAGAGGACTAGAAAAGTGTTCTGAAGCCACGTTTTTTTATCAGAATTAAACAGCCCTCTCATTTTCTTTAATTTCTCCGTATTTCTACAAAGTAAGAAAATAAAGATTATTGTGAGAAAATAAGTGATCGGGACAACGATCCACGTATTTTGCTTGGAAATTTCAATCATGATTTGTGGTAATGAAATAAGTGTTCCTGAAAAAATAAAATTTCCAACCAGACAGGCGATTTGAAAGGTAGAAAGTTGTTGTCTAATCATATTTTTATCACGTGCTTAGTTACTTCGCCTAATGTTTGGTTAAAAAACGCCGTGAGTCGCTCAATTGGAACTTCCACTAAAATGAGAATAGCCATTGTGATGGATAAAAATGAGAAGAAAAAGAATGCGCGGCGTTCTTTTTTATCCTTCAGAATCTCCTTCCGAAGTCTTATAAAATAAATCGTTAAACAGAGAACAATTATTAAAAGTATCCGCATTACTTTGCCTCCCTTATTTTAATTCCTTTATTGTTCACTCTTGTAATTTCTGCATTTACAACAACATGGACTTTTAACTCCGGTAGAAGGTCCCTCCATTGCTCTGCCAAATGTTTTTCCCAAAGAATATTATCTGTTCTGTATATATACAATCCCAATCCGTAAGGGTCAATCCCTTCTGATTTCGCGTGATCGATAATTCCTTCGACTTGTTTACTTATTTGGTCTGCAAATTTAGTTGTTGCCATTCTATAAACTTCTGTATCTTCTAAATCAAGCTCCGCTTCATTTTGTAAAAGTATTCCATCTACATAAAGATTAATGGTAAACTCCGGAATGTGATTGTGTACCTGGTAGCTTGGTTTAATTTTATAATCGCGAATGATTAAATTTAGTTCGGAATCTTTGTCAATTGTCACAGTGACATCCTTTTGCCTCATTCTATTATTTATCCAATAAACCCCAGTCGTTTCATTCTCATTTGTTATAAAGTTTAAGGCATCATCCTTCATAATCCCGACTGAGTCCAGCTGAATTTCCTTCCTTTCGTCATTCCCTTTATTTTGTGTTTTTACTGTTTTAACGACAGGAATAACAGGGTCCTTTCCAGGAAGATGCAAATCATTAAGAACATCACGAGTATCGATATTTAATGTTGTTTTTGCCATCTCCCTTACCGCTTCTGAAGGAAGTTGTTCAAAATGGGGTGATGCCGTTAAAATATCAATGGCTTCACCTTTGGCAATGAGCAAAAAAGTAGATAAACGAGATTCTGGATGTTCTAATATATAGTTTAATGAGCGCTCAATTCCCCCTGATGCGACCTCTTCACCAAAGATAAAAACACGTCGATGGGCTAAAAATAACTCACGTGATACTCGTTTTTGCAGATTATCATCAGCCTCTCTTATATTTCTCCCTTTTCCTGAATCAACATAAAATGGAGAACTCCCACTAGTTCCTCCACCACCTCCACCTGGACCCCCCATTGCACTTGGCAAAGGAGTCTGGACAGAAATACGAAAGTCATTTTCCCCTTCTTTGTCAAACCCGGTTGCAATGACGAAAGCTAAATCATTTACTTCCTTACGGTCCCAGCATCCGCTTAAAAAGAATACACAAATGAACAATATGATTACTTGCCAACTCTTTTTCATCCGGTTACACCTCTAATGTAGAACTACTCATTATTCATTGGGGATGGTCTTAAATGATCAGATTGCCTTTTAACATTCTCTCCTATAGTCTGAGTAGGACGTCTATCCATCGCCCACCATGGCGCACGTATGAATACATCCTTTAACTCTTTCCAATTTAATGGACCTAGTGGAGAAAAATATGGAACTCCAAATGAGCGAAGCTTACATAAATGGGTGACGATCATGATGGAACCAATTGAAATACCAAACAATCCAAAAAGGCCGGCAAGAACCATCATAGGAAATCGGAGCATACGAACCGTTATAGCTAGATTGAATTTAGGTATCGTGAATGAAGCGATACCTGTTAGACTAACAATGATTACCATCGGAGCAGATACAATTCCTGCCTCAACAGCAGCCTGACCAATGACAAGAGCACCGAGAATACTGACTGCTTGTCCAATCACTTTAGGTAAACGTAAACCTGCTTCACGTAACGATTCAAAGGCTATCTCCATAATCATTGCTTCAACAAACGCCGGGAATGGAATTGACTCCCTGCTGGCGGCAATACTATATAATAAATTGGTTGGGATCATTTCTTGATGATAGGTCGTAACCGCAATATAAATAGCCGGGAGCATTAAGGCTAAAAAGATCATCAGTATCCGTAAAGCTCTAATAAAAACGGAAATATGAAAGCGATGATAGTAATCCTCATTTGCCTGTAATAGTTGCCAAAAGGTGGTCGGCAATATTAAAGTAAACGGGCTTCCGTTCACAAGAATAACCACTCTTCCTTCTAAAAGATTCCCCGCTACTGTATCTGGCCGTTCCGTATTTTGAAGTTGAGGAAAAAGACTTCTTGGTTCATCTTCAATTAATTCTTCTATATATCCACTTTCTAGAATGGCATCAATATTGATTCGGTCAAGGCGCGCTTGGACTTCTGTTACTAAATCTGGTGAAGCGAGGTTATCTAGATACATTATGCCTATAATTGTTCTTGTCTCTGTTCCGATTTCTTTCGTTATCAATTTGAGATGACTTGATCTAATTTTCTGTCTAATTAAAGCAATATTCACAGCAATACTTTCTGTAAAACCTTCTCTTGGACCACGAACCGTTGTCTCCGTCTCAGGTTCAGCAACCGCCCTTCGCTCGCCACCTTTTGCATTTAAAATGAGGGCCTTTTCGATTCCATCAACCAATAGCACCGTGTTAGCATCTAATACTTGCTTTACAATCTCATCTAATTTATCTGATTCCACCACATCACTAATCGAAACGATTTTTTGTTGGATATAATCTGCGCTTAAATCTTCTATGTTCGTTTCAGATAATAACTCATGCAAAGCGTTAAACTGGATACTTGTATTGTCAATTAATCCGTCAATAAAAATTATGTAAGCGGTTCTTTCTTTAACTTTTAAAGGACGAAATTTCACATCTGAACAGTCAGCAAATATTGATTTAAGAAGGTCAATATTGTCGCTAAGTTGTTCGGCAACTTTCTCCTCAATTTGATTCTGTATTTCTATGCTCTCTTTTAGTTTTTTTGGTTTTTTCAAACGGCGCACAAACTCCCCTCCCCAAATAAAAAGATTAAACTATCCATTTTTTCATAATATCCCCAATACTTCCTTTTCTATGAAGACAGAATATTTTTGTAGCAAATAAACTACATATTTCTTCATGACAAACAAAAAATAGGATATAACATTTTGTCAGAATGGATGGTCTTGATGGAAGTAAAGCCGTTATTAGAGGTAGAAAAATTAGCGTTAAAAAAACAGAAATATTACCAAATTAATCCGATTCATTATATATTAAGAGCTGCATTAGCCAGTATGTTTATTGGGTTCGGAGTCATCGTTGCCTTTAAAACAGGGGGATATTTTTATAATGAACATTCACCTGTTGCTTATCCAATGGCTGCTTTCACATTTGGGGCCGCGATCATTTTAATTGCTTATGGAGGAGGAGATTTATTTACAGGCAATACATTTTACTTTACCTTCGCTGCTTTACGTAAAAAAATGAAGTGGGTAGATGTCGCCATTCTTTTGATATGGAGTTATATCGGAAATATCATTGGAGCTACTATGTTTGCCTTGCTGATTTTCACGACTCAGCTATACGCTGAATCATCAGTAAACGCTTATTTACTTGATGTTGTAGAGAAAAAGATGCATATCCCTACAACCGAGTTATTTTTTCGTGGGATTCTTTGTAATTGGCTTGTATGTCTTGCCTTTTTTATTCCGATGACGTTAAAGCAGGATGGAGCAAAGTTATTTGTTATGATTTTGTTCGTCTTCTGTTTTTTCATTTCTGGCTATGAACATAGCATTGCCAATATGTGTACATTTGCGATTGCGCTCGTATTGAATCACCCAGGAACGATTTCTTTTGGTGGGGTCATTCATAATTTGGTACCTGTTACAATAGGGAATTTAATCGGAGGAAGTGTATTAATGGCCTTCATGTATTACTATGTCAATAAACCCTTCCTTAATGAAACTACTGAGGATGAGGCCTGAGACCATTTGAATATTATTAAATCATCACGGAAACATTAAGAATGGGCAATATTTCATTGCTCAAATCATGCAAGGGAGTGATGTATCATGGCAAGAAACAAACTTTTGGTTCCTGGTTCTGAAAATGTTCTTAACCAAATGAAAGAGGAAATCGCCAATGAGTTTGGGGTACAGCTTGGTGCAGATACGACCGCGCGTGCAAATGGATCAGTTGGGGGAGAAATGACGAAACGACTCGTCCGACTCGGTCAACAACAATTGCAACAAAATAATGAGCATCATTAAACAAGCAATCGGAGGTACTAAAATAGTGCCTCCGATACATAAAAGGTTTAATTTGAGTTTACAGTTTGTAACTTCTCTTCTTCACGTTGTTTCTTTAAGTTAAAATAAGCGTCTAGTGCATCTTCACCAATGGTAAGATTTGCTTGGTGACCACTTGAACCAGTATAAGCCCAAGGGACAATGACTGCAATTGCTACCTCTGGATTATTATAAGGGGCATAGCCAACAAAGCTTAAATTCATAACACTAGGTGGCTCATCGTAGTTCTTTCGATCTGGTCCATCATAAAAGGCCTGTGCCGTACCTGTCTTACCTGCAGGTAAATATTCTTTACCAGCAAAAAATTTACTAGCCGTACCTGAGGTTGTAACTTGACGGAATCCATTTTGCACCGTTTCCATCCAGCCTGGTTCTAAATCTAAACGATTCAATATTTTTGGTTGAATTTCTTCAAATAAAGGACCTAGCTTATCTTCTTCCATAACCGGCTCTCGAATTTCCTTCACCAGTCGAGCTTGAACACGATTTCCTCCATTGGCAATCGTTGAAACGTATTGAGCAAGCTGCATCGGAGTATACGTATCGTATTGTCCAATTGATAAGTCTAAAAGGAAACCTGGTTTAGTGGCTTCTCCTTTAAAACCAATTTGTTCATTTGGAAGATCAATCCCAGTTCGTGTCCCTAAACCAAATTGGCTAAAAGACTGTCTCATCGTATCAAATGCGGCAGGACTAATTCTTAACGGCTGATTGTATTCATACCTTGCTCCCGCCATCCTGATAGCTGTGTGGAACATATAAACGTTTGAAGATACTCTTAAAGCTCCTACCGGATCAAGTGTTCCTAAATTATTACTGTAGGAACCTTTTAAAGGGGTATCTTTAATTTTAATGGGCGTATCACGAATATACGTATTTGGTGTAATAGCGCCAGTTTGAAATCCCGTTAATATGGTGGCTCCTTTCACAGATGAACCGACATTATAGGATGTTGTGATCGTTCCTGCAGCAAAATCTTGCATTTCCATTTTCCCTGTTTCTTCATTTTTAACAAGTTGTTTCCCTGCCATCGAAAGGACTTCTCCCGTATTAGGATCCATCATCACCACAAAGGCCCTGTCGAGAAAACCAGTTCTCGCAGTTTGCTTCGCTTTAGTTAAATTTTCACTGATAATGTTCTCAACTTCTAGCTGCAAATCCATATCAATCGATAATACAAGATCTTTTCCTCTTTGACCTTCTGATACTACTTCTGTACTCAACGTATTTCCTGCTTTATCCGTGATATTTTTGATTTTTGATTTTTGTCCGTGCAAAACATCTTCATATTGTGCCTCGAGATAGCTTTTCCCCACGCGATCGTTTAGACTATAATCCCTTGCTAGGAAATAGTCTAGTCGCTCCTTCGGCAATCCTTCGTTCGTATTGGTAACCCCACCTAGAATCGTTCTTAACGTTTTATCAAATGAATAAGTCCGATCCCAATCTGTCGTTGTATCGACTCCAGGTAAATATTGAAGATTTTCGCTCACAATCGCAAATTCCTCGTCGGTTACTCCTTCATTTTTAACAATTTGTGGTGTTAAGGCGTAGCCGCTGCTAAAGATTGCATAAATGCCAATAATTTCGAGATCTTGTTCTGTTAATTCAGCTAGGTCTTCTTCAGTTATCCTCTCTAACTTTAGGTCATATACCTTTTTGTCATATTCCTTCTGATCAAGTTCATCCTTAAGTTTTTCACGTTCCTCGTCAGGGACTTTTTCATCGCCTCGTTCAGGGTTTTTTGTCAGCCAATAATCCTTTTTATCTCGTTCCTGCACTCTTTTTGGCTCAAAGTCAATGAGTAAAGCAAGCTTATCTGCTACCTCAAGCATTTCTTTCGCACTTACCCCATAATTCGTATATGTAATGGCATTTTTCGGAGTATTATCTACAATAATGGCTCCATTTCGATCAAACATTCTACCACGGGGCACGGATTGACTGACGATAACATCTTCTGTTTTTTCGATTTCTCTCTTATAATCTTCTCCTTGAACAATTTGAACGACTCCCAATCGTAATACAAGTAATGAAAACAAGGCAAAAACGGCAAAAAATAAGAGATTAACACGGAAGGGAGCATTGGATTTCTTTTTCTTTTTTTCCGGAAACATATGAGACCTCCTCTCCAAACACTCTTCTCTATATTAGACTAAAAATATATGGAAAAAGTTTCTTTTTTTGAATTTTTGTAATAAGAATAATTCATTATGTATGATAAAAGAAGGATTCAATTCAATGGAGATTTATCACAAAATAGGCGAGAGCACACGGAATAGCCAAAGATGAATATACTATCACAACTCTAACTTATTGGAGCTGTGATATTCAATGGAACTACCAAAACTTTTAGCAGGACCGATTATTCGCAGAGTTGAGCCTACAAAAGCGTATATATGGATTGCCATGAGCGAGTCCTATGAAATAGTTGGCGAATTATTTGAGATCAAGCATACTTCCTTTCAATTCGAATATAAATATGAGCCAGTCTCGATTTACACGAAAGTTAATTCAATGAAACTCGGTAAGAATCTATATATTTATTTGATTGAACTCTCACCTAGGACTGGTCTGTTCCCATTGGAACAATTATTCGGTTATAATCTTCATTTTACTCGTCCTGATGAAACCTTTGATTTAGGAAGTTTAGGCTTACTTTCATCGAAAAATGAGCTTTCTATCACATATCATCATGTAAATTATCCTACTTTTTTTCTCACGCATCAACATAAGAAAATATTATTTGGTTCATGTCGGAAACTTCATGGGAAAGGCAAAGATGCGTTAGAGAGTGGTGACATGAAGCTGAAAGAAACCTATTTTGATAAAAAGAACAGACCTAGCTCACTATTTTTAATTGGGGATCAAATTTACGCAGATGATGTAGCCGATCCCATCATGCCTTTCATTTCTGATGTAGCATCGGAACTAACAAACCATCTAGAAAATGTAACGAATATAGATGACCGACTAAAGACCGCGCACTTTAAGAAAGCACTCAAACAAGTTCACGGCAGACAATTTATAATAGAGAATTTTTGTAAGTTTACATCGAGTAAAGGGCATAATCATTTACTAACCTTCGGAGAATTTGCAGCGATGTATCTGTTAAGCTTAAGTCCAGAAATATGGAAAGTGGCAAATGAAGAGCAACTGATCCCTTCCTTTGACGAACTCGTAAAGAAAGAGAGATATTATTTTATTTATGCGAAAGAAAATGGCTATGAGGAGGAACATGCTAGAGAGTTCCTTGACCAAAAAAGACAGTACGATAAACAGTTAGAGGAAATAATAAGGTTCCAACAATCATTACCAAAGATTCGAAGATTATTAGCCAATATCCCCACCTATATGATCTTTGATGACCATGATATTACAGACGATTGGAATATTTCCTTAGAGTGGAGTGAAAATGTAAAACACACTAATTTAGGTAAACATGTCATCGCCAACGGTTTAACAGCTTTTTTTGCCTTCCAAGGATGGGGCAATGATCCAGAACAGTATGACCATCGATTTACGTTTCATATTGAGCAGTATTTAAACACTCTTCAACATCACACAGTTACGTACCAATACTGGATAGAGATGATCCTTCAATTTGATAAATGGTCTTTTTTAGCACCAACTAATCCATTGGCTTTATTCCTAGATACCCGAACGAAACGATCCTATGACCTCACACCGAAACCAGTCCAACCTTTAAAAGCCTCAAAGGAAATGACAACTGGACCACGACTAATCAATGATGAAGGTTGGGATATACTTTCTCAACAACTTCAAGAAAGTGGATGGAAAAGTAACAGCCCTCTTATCTTAGTCTCTCCTGTTCCATTTTATGGTATCAGATTATTAGAAAGGTTACTATTCAGTTTTGTCATGCCACTAAAAAGTTTCCTCCTCCCCGTACAAACTGCCTTTGATTTGGAACTTTGGAGATTCAATGGGAAAGGTTTTTATGAATTCCATCGGCGCATTGCACAATGGAATCCTAATCAATGTATCATATTATCTGGAGATACTCATATTGCTTCAGCTTTAAAGACGAAGGTAAATTTTGAGGACGAACAAACTAGATATGTACATCAATTGACAAGTAGTCCACTTAAAAATGAAAGCTTTTCTACTTTGTCCAAATTCTTTTTACAACGGATTCTGAAGGGTTATCATTTATTAAAAGGAAAGAATGAACTCCACCGCTCATGTGACTCCACCTTTAATCTCCTCTATCATCAAAAAAATTCTTCTAAGGGAAAGTCATACTTGTGGAAAGAGTTCATTCAGCCGTACACATTATCGAACAATGCCATCGTGGAAATGGACAGCAATTTAGGGTTTCTTTCGCTAGAAGATCACCGTCTAGAATTACAGTTATTACAGAATAAAGGTACGAACATGAAGGAAAAATCCTTCAAATAGTTGATTTGTAGTCAACGACTACTTTACTCTCTTATTTGCCCAGTACCATAAATATAATACTTGCTTGATGTTAGCGCTTCGAGTCCCATTGGGCCTCGAGCGTGTAATTTTTGCGTACTAATCCCAATTTCTGCTCCATAGCCGAATTCAAAGCCATCGGTAAATCGAGTAGAAGCATTATGATACACTGCTGCTGCATCCACTTTCATCATAAAGGCTTTAGCATTTTCAATTGTTTCTGTCACAATCGATTCAGAGTGCTTTGTCCCATATTGATTAATATGTTCGATCGCCTCATGCACATCACCAACCACTTTCACACTGATTTTAAGTGCTAAATACTCCGTTGCCCAATCCTCCTCGTTAGCTTCCTTTGAATCGCCATAAAGTTGAACGACTCTTTCATCTCCAAAAATTTCTACCCCGTGTTTTGATAATGCAGTTAGTAATTTGAAACCGTAATGTTCAAACCACTTTTCGTGAATCAGTACGGTCTCGATGGAATTGCAGACAGATGGACGTTGCGTTTTTGCATTTAAAATAATACTCTCAGCCATCTCATACTTTCCTGACTCATCTACATAGACATGACAATTCCCTGCCCCAGTTTCTAATACCGGTACGGTAGACTCTCGTACAACCGTATCAATTAACGCCTTACCACCTCGGGGAATAAGTACGTCTAAATAGTCATTTAAGGTGAACAATTCCTTCGCCGTTTCTCTACTTGTATCCTCAATCAGTTGTACAGCATCAAGAGGAATAATGGTTTCTTCAAGTGCTTGATGAATAATTTGAACGAGAGCTTTATTTGAATAATAGGCCGAGGAACTTCCCCGAAGAATAACGGCATTACCTGTTTTTAAAGATAAAGTGGCGGCATCAATGGTCACATTCGGACGAGCCTCATAGATCATGCCAATTACTCCGATTGGGACTCGATTTTTTTTAATCAATACACCATTATCTTTCTCGATTGTTTCGAGATTGTCTCCAATTGGATCCTTTAACTGAACTAATAGCTTTATCGCCTCTGCCATATCCTCAATTCGTTTCGTATTAAGCATGATTCGATCAAGTACATTGTCAGATAAACCTTTTGCCTTACCAGTGTGTAAATCCTTTTGATTTTCTGCAATTAGCTGCTCTTTTTCAAGGATTAATTTTTTAGCAATTTTTAATAAAGCTCCATTTTTTTCCTCAGTAGTGACTCCCACTAATTGATAACTAGCTGCTTTTGCTTTTTGACCTTTTAAAATAACCTCACTCATGTTCATCTCTCCCTTCATATAATTGAACCCATTGGTCCCGATGGATCACTTCATTTGTCGTATATATTTTTTCTGACTGGATTTCTTCCTTCCCTTTCCCCATCAGTTTGCGTATTTCATCAGAAGAATATAAAACCTCTCCTTTTCCTAAAAGGCCCCTTCGTCCATATACTTCAACAACATTTCCTTTATCAAATACTCCATCCACTCCATAAATTCCTGCAGGGAGAAGACTACTTCCATGTGAAAGTAGAGCTTCTTCCGCACCTTGATCAATAAATAATTTCCCTGCTATTGGCGAATGTAGAGAAATCCATTGTTTATGATTCTTCACAGTCGATAGGAATTCCTTACCGATATACGTTCCATCACCATCTCCATTTAGAATGCGAAGGAGTTTATCCTCTCCTTTTCCTAAGCCGATAAATACTTTTACCCCTAATGAGATGGCTGTTTTTGCTGCGAGCAGTTTTGATTTCATCCCTCCGGTTCCAACATTGGAACCAGCCCCTTCCGCTCCCTTTAACATTTCTGCAGTTACGTCTTCTAAAGAGTCAAATCGTTTCGCATCACGGTTTTCTCGAGGATTGCGATCATATAAACCATTAATATCTGTCAAAATAATGAGCTGATCAGCATGCATCATGCCACTGACGAGTGCTGATAGCATATCATTATCGCCAAAGGTGAGTTCCTCAACGGAAACCGAATCGTTTTCATTAATAATGGGAAGGATTCCCCGCGCCAAAAGTTCCGAAATCGTCGAATAAGCATTTCGGTAACGATCTTTTTTTGAAAAGTCATTTCTCGTTAAAAGGATCTGCGCTGGCGTGATCGCAAAAGGGTAGAGCTCTCTTGCATAAGTTTGGATCAATAAACTTTGCCCTACTGCTGCTGCCGCTTGTTTTCCTTTTAATGTCACAGGTCGACTTGGATAACCAAGCTTTGTAAAGCCAGCTGCTACTGCTCCAGATGAAACAAGGATGAGTTCATGCCCAGCCTTCCTGGCAGAAACGATCGCATTCACATGATCGACTAGTTTCGCTTCATCGATCTCCCCTTTTGAATTCGTTAAAGAACTACTTCCAATTTTGATTACGATTCGCTTCTTATCCATTATTGTCTTTACTCCTTTATTTAAAGATCAAAAAACCCTTCCCGCCCTTATAATAAGGACGAAAAGGGTTGAACTTTCCGTGGTACCACCTTGCTTGAATGTAATTACATTCCACTTAAACTCATAACGCTGAAGATTGCGCCTATGTTTGCATAGGACTCTAAAGGTAGGTTCCGCAAAGCTTTAAGTGATGGAATCTCTCAGCTCATAAATTCCACTCTCTAACACTTCAACATACTGCGTACTATTCCTTCATTTAACGTTCAATATTTTTATATATTATGCCGGGTTCAGTGTCAGATGTCAAGAGGATGTTGTTTACCTAGAACTTTACTTCGGGATCGGAAAGGGTTTGCCCATATTAAAACCTGAACAAAAATTAATATGACTGTATAGAGCCATGCTCCCCACGGGATCAGTAAAGAGATGTAATGAATTCCGCATAATAAGCCAATTAATAACATGAATGGCAACACTTTTAACCCCATTTCCTTTTGTGCATCATCAAATGATTCTGAAAAAGGAAGTGATTTCAGTAGAATTTTCATACAAAAATAAGCAAATAAGAGAGAGCTTAATAAGACGATGATTAGATCTGGGATAATTCTTAACCCAAAAATAAAGATAAATATCATACTAACTGACAAAAATACAGGCAAATACAGATTCACAATAAATGCCTTCATCGTACCATGATACAATGCATGCCAATCTTTAATCGGTGCTGCTTTATAGATCCATGCCCCTTTATATTTACCAGAGTACTTGATCATCATCACTGCAGTTGGAATCACGATCGAGCAAAAATAAATCGATAAATACCATTTACTTGAGGCAATCTCCGAAAAAGTATTTATTGTCAATTGATTCATGATAAAAATAAATGGGAAAACAAAAGAGAATCCTAGACTCGGATAAACCTTTAAACGAAACTCCCGTTCATTTTTCATCATCAATTCAGAAAAACGATAAAACGCCTTCTCTTCTTTGCTAAAGCAAAGAATGTTCATAATCCAAAGCTTCCATCTAGATTGTTTTTTACCCTTCGTTCCATGATGATTGGACAGCTTTTGGAGATGCTTTTCAAAGGCTGGCATCATCTTAATATAGATCATTATAGCCATTATCGGTACAAAGAGTGCTAACATCGATAAACCGAAATAAAATGGTGAGTATTGGCCATTTAATAACAATTCAAATGGAGCCCCATACCAGATTGGAGGGATCAAAAACTGCCACCAGCTTGGCACAAAGACAATATCAAGATTCATAATATCAAAGGATCTGGCAATAAATTGATAGCCAACTGCAATCATAATCGATAATCCTATTTGTACATAATTGATGAGATCCTTTAGTTTTTCCCCATCGAAAAATTTAAGGATCGAAAAATAGATCATGGCCGTTATTACAACGATCAGCATATTTATTAAGACAATTTCAAGCAAAAAGATGATCGTAAAAAGAATCCCATGCTTAATTAGACCAGCAATCATACTAGGAAATGTTAAAGCACCCGATAGAAAAAAGAGATAAATGCAGACGTGAATCGTTTTCGCCATACTAATCGTCTTTCGTTCTACTGGCTTTGTTGATAGCACTGTTTTGTCTCGAATATCTAATAATACTGAGGAAAAATCAGAAATCATTGAAGTCATCGTTAAAAACATGACAACTCCTAAAATAATGCTCGCTTGAAAAAGATAATTCTCTCCTAAAATCATAAAGGGAATTAATAGAGCCCCTAATAAAACATACATCCATAATGATTTTAAAAAATGATTTTGATCTGGATTTTTCTTTTTCGATTGGTTAAATATCGTTGGAACTCTTCTTTGGTCCATAAGGAGCTTAACTTGAAGAATTCGCCGCATGACGTCATAATCAATCCCAAACTTAATGAAAATAGACTTGAAAAAATCTAGGAACTTTAATGTTTGAAACTCTCTCATTCTAGTTCACCTTGAATGACACGTACAAATTGTTCGGCAATTCCCTTATGCTCGTGAAAACCAGTCAATTGGTTAAAGATTTCCTCAAGTGTACCTTCTGTATTTTGTGCCTTTAAGTCTTGAAAGCTACCATCTGCCACAATTTTTCCACCATTAAGCAAGATAATACGACTACTAATTTTCTCAACGACATCCATAATGTGTGAAGAATAAAAGACTGTTTTCCCTTGTAGGGCAAGCTGAGATAGAATTTCTTTGAATACCATGACGCTGTTGGCGTCAAGTCCATTAATCGGTTCATCAAAGAAGAGTAGCTCTGGGTTGTGTAATAAACTAGAGATAATCAGAAGCTTTTGTCTCATTCCTTTTGAAAAAGAGGATATTCTCGCATGGTATTGTCCACTTAAACCGAACAAGTCCATCATTTTTTCCGATTTTTGCTCTACTTCTTCAAAGTCAAGTCCATATAACTCACCGATAAAGGTTAAATATTCATACGCGGTTAAGTTATCATACATTTCCGCAATTTCAGGTACATAGCCGATCTTCCGTTTGTAATCTACATTATTGATGATATTTTCGCCAAGTACTTTGATTTCCCCAGAGTAACCTTCTTCTAATCCTAGTAAAATCTTAACGGTAGTACTTTTTCCAGCTCCGTTTGGACCAATATATCCAATGATTTGACCCGCAGTTATTTCTAGATCAATGCCCTTTAATACTTCCTTTGACCCGTAGCTTTTTCGAAGCTCCTTTATGGATAAAACAACTTCACTTTGATGTTCGATTGGAACCACCTACTATTCTATTAATAATGTAATCTTAACATATATTCCCAAATTAAAAAACCTACGGGAATCATCCCCATAGGTTTTCAATCACATTTTTTGGAATGGGTTCTTCCATTCCATTAGAACCCCGTAATGATGTGATTCTTCGTCTTCTAAATAATTTTCGGCTAACGCGATCGGTGTTCTTCCACATTTTAAGAGAAATGATATAACTGGATCTTTTAGCTTTCCTGAGACCACTTCTTCAACATATTGTTGTGGGCTTAAACGGTCTGCAAAGTGGTGATAGCCTGGCATTCTACCGCCACCGAGTAAACGTTCTAGTCCTTTTTGGATCACTAGATGATACATCGCCTGCATCATCATTTTACCTACTCCTAGTTTCCGATATTTAGGACGCACGCTTATGTCAACAATATAAAGGGTGTTCCCATCTGATAAATGCGTTTTGATATAACCGTTATCTGTGATTTCCTCCCATGTATGGCTCGGATGGTTCGGGTCAAAATCAACCAATAAACCAGTTAATGAACCTGCTATTTCCCCATCAATTTCCATACAAATGGCACCTTCAGGAAACAATGTCGTGTGATTCTTTAATTGTTCCTTATTCCACCATAGGTCAGACGGAAATGGTGGAGGAAAACATTCTGATTGGATTTGGATGAGCTCATCAAAATCATTCACATGATAATTCCTGATAACTGCAGGCAGTGTTTTCCCTTCATCAAAGACATAGAAATCACTTCTATAGCTCATTTATTTCATCCTTGCTTGATTTTTCCCAATCGACATATAGATCCGTACGACGATCTCTCCAAGTTGTTACCGCTCCTCTTTCACGAACTTCGTAAAGTAGAGATAAGTCCAGGTCAGCTGTAACAATCATATCATCATTTAATTCACCTTCAACCATAATTCCTTTAGGCGGAAATGGTATATCATTCGGAGTAATAATTGCCGCCTGACCAAAGTTTGCTCTCATAAAGTCAACCGTTGGCAATGAACCAACTGTACCAGTCAACACAACATAGACTTGATTTTCAATCGCTCTCGCGTGACTGGTATAACGGACACGATGGAAACCGTGGCGATCATCTGTACAAGATGGACAGAAAATAACGTCTGCCCCTTTCGCCTTTGCCATCCGAACAATCTCAGGAAATTCAATATCATAACAAGTTAAAATCGCAATTCTACCTTTATCCGTATCAAATACTTTGAAATCTTCACCAGCAGACATATTCCATTCTTCTACTTCTGTTGGTGTAATGTGAAGCTTCGCTTGTTCTCCCACTCTTCCATCGGGATAAAAAAGGTGAGCAACATTATAAAGCTTGCCTCCTTTTTCAATCACATGGGTACCACCAATGATATGCATATTGGTCGTTTTCGCTAATTCCGAAAACAACCTTAGATATAGTTCAGTAAAGCGAGGTAAATCATTTATCGTTAATGGAGTACCATTTTCATCTCCAATAGAAAGTAATTGTGTTGTAAAAAACTCTGGAAAAAGAACAAATTCTGCTCCAAATTCTTGAGCTGTTTTGACATAATGAACACATTGATTGGCAAACTCTTCAAACGAGCTTACTGTTTGAAGTTGGTATTGTACAGCTGAAACACGAAGCTTCACCATAAATTCCCCCTTTAATTTAGTCATTTTGTACTAGCCATTCCATTCCAGCAAATAGAAAAGGGCTTTAACTTTGCTGATATTGTACGCTATGAAGATTGGCAAATATTCCACCCCGTCTAATCAACTCATCGTGGCCGCCTTCTTCAGCAATTCCATCCTCTGTCACGACTACGATGCGATCAGCATTTCGAATCGTTGCCAGTCTATGGGCAATAATTAACGTCGTTCTATTTTGGGCGAGATCATTCAACGCTTTTTGTATAATTAATTCTGTTTCTGTATCCAAAGCAGATGTCGCTTCATCCAAAATGAGGATCGGTGGATTTTTCAAAAACATACGGGCAATCGCAATTCGCTGCTTTTGCCCTCCAGAAAGTTTTAATCCTCGCTCCCCGATTTGTGTTTCATAACCATCAGGAAGAGAATGAATGAAATCCTCTAAATGCGCGCGACGTGCCGCATCTTTAATTTCCTCATCTGTTGCATCAAGCTTACCGTATGCAATATTTTCTTTTAATGTTCCAGTAAATAGGAACACATCCTGTTGCACAATCCCGATATTGGAACGAAGAGAATTCTTCGTCATATCTCGAAGATCGATGCCATCTATTTTAATACTTCCTTCATCGACATCATAGAAACGAGGAATCAAAGAACAAATCGTTGTTTTCCCAGCTCCAGAAGGACCTACAAAAGCGACAGTCTCACCTGATCTTATTTGTAAATTAATGTCCTCCAGTACTTGCTTACTTTGATCATAAGCAAAGCTTACATTTTGCAAAGTGATATCTCCATGTAAATTCCCTACTTCGATAGCATCCTTTTTATCTTGTACTTCTGGGATTGTATCAAGCAGTTCTGTAAAGCGTTTAAATCCAGCCATTCCTTTCGGATAAAGCTCCATTAATGCACTAATTTTGTCAATTGGCTTGAAAAGAACATTGACGTATAGAACAAATCCGACAAGTTCTCCATAGGAGAGCTCTCCTTTAAAGCTCAACCATGCGCCGAAAACTAATACAATTAAAATAAACAAGCGAGTCATCATATACATTCCAGCTGAAGTATAGGACATAACCTTATAGGCGGCTAATTTTGCGATACGAAATCTCTGGTTATTTGTCGTAAATCTAGAAATCTCGAATTTTTCATTTGTAAATGATTGAACCACACGTACTCCAGAAACAGCGTCTTCCACACGAGCATTGATATCTGCGATTTCACCGTACATTCTTTTCCAAGCTTTATTCATATGGATATTACAGTACGTAATTAACCAAATAAGGAATGGTACAACTAAGAAGGTTACAAGCGCTAGTTGGACATTGATCGTGAGCATAATCCAAAAGGCACCGACAAAAGTCATAACCGCGATGAAAGCATCTTCTGGTCCATGATGGGCTAATTCCCCAATATCAAATAAATCATTCGTTACACGACTCATCACATGACCTGTTTTTGTATTGTCAAAAAAGCGAAAAGATTGCTTTTGCACATGTTGGAACAAATCCTGACGCATATCAGTTTCTATATTAATCCCTAGTTTATGTCCCCAGTAGTTCACAATATACTGAAGGAACATGCTCATTAAATAAAGCGCAAGCAACCCTGCACTCACCGATACAATCATCGACCAATTCTCATCAGGTAAAAGATCGTCAATGAACCATTGGACTGCAAGTGGAAATGCCAACTCCAATAAAGCTACTATAATGGCACTGCTAAAATCAAGGGTAAATAATTTCTTATGGGGTTTATAATAAGATATAAAACGACGAATCATGATTGTAAATCCTCTCTGAATAACTTATTTTTTAAATCCGATCTACATGTTAGTAAACTACTAAAATATATCATAACCATGCCAAATGAAAATGTAAATCATTCTAGATTGAAAATTAAATTATATTCTTTCTTTTCAGAACTTTTCACAAATGCAAAAAAAAAGCTCGAGTGCATCAGTTATGTACTCAAGCTTTTATCACTATTTTAACAACTCAATAATGGTGAGCACTACTGTATAAACACCAACAAATAATAAGCTCCCCTTCATAATAAGACGACCATAGTATTTTTTCCAAAGCTTTCTTTGATGGTTATCTAATTCTTCCGACCCCTCATCTGGTACTGCTGTATCGATTTCAATTGGTGTCTTCATTAAATCATATAATTCCCGGCACTCTTTACAACTTTGTAAATGGTTCTTAACTAACTTATTCGTGACCAGTGAGCAATCTCCTTCAACATAAAGCGGCAACAGATCTCTAACTAAGTTACACTTCATTTCTATCATCCTCTTGAATGCTTAAATGGTTTCTCAGTTCAAGCTTTGCTCGATGCAAATTCGTCTTTACCCTGGAAAGTTTCCAGCCCAGAATTTCAGCGATTTCATCGTAGGAAAGATCTTGATATTCTCGTAATATTAAAACTGCTTGGTAATCTTCTTTTAATAAGTGGATGGCACTCATAACTTGTTCTTGTCTCGCTTTTTGGACAATGGCATCTTCAGGGTTTTTGTATGTTTTCTGCTCTAATGAGTAAGTTTCTTCAAGGGAATGTTGACTAAATTTTGTTTCACGACGATACCAATTGATAAAGGTATGATGAGCAATCGTATAAAGCCATGTTTTTATACTCGATTTTCCTTTAAATGTGGCTAATCCATTAAATGCTTTCAAAAATGTGTCTTGGGTTAGATCTTGAGCTAATTCCTTTTTTCGCGTACGTTGGAGTAAATATCGATAAATTTCTTCATAGTAAAGGGCGTATAACTCCTCTAACGTTTTCCAGCCGCTCATTTACCACCAGTACCAAATGGACATCCATATTGAAAGAAAAATAAACAGGCTATACATCATCATCGTCATCATTCGAATTCCCCATATTTTCCCATTCTCTTCATCATCAATTCGTATGTCTTCCCTTTCAACATTTCCTTTATGACATTGGGCACATTTATCCTCATGCTCCCTCATCCAACTCTTTGTTTCTTCCTCTACTTCATCATCCACATACAATTCATACAAATCTTGAAATATTGCACACTCATCTTTTTTATTCATAAAGAGAGACCCACTCTTTCGTTTCTATATCTACTAAGTAGAGGCGATGCTCTGATTGTTTATAAGGTTGAATGACAATTAACCACGCTAATCTTATTTTGTCATTTTCATCTATGACTTCAGTAAGTTTAGCCCTTGACGCATACGGTGTATAATTAAGTTCTTTGGCGACAGTCTCATAGGCTTCTTTACTAGACTCTACTTTCACATTACGATCTACCTTTATATAATAATCAATTCGTTTATCATATGTGAAAAGTGGTTCTCCTTTTGTGTAACCAAATTGATGCACATAGGGAAGTTTCGTATCTACTGGATTCTTTTCTCGCCATTCCCAAAAATTTGATATACGTTCTCGCTTCCAGTGCTCAAACTGCATTTTTTTGCTAACTAGTACTTTAGTTTCTAGCTCCTCAAAATCCACCTGTTGATAATTTTCTAGATTCCCGCCAAAGTACAATACTTCTCCTGTAAGTCCATCTAATTGTATGATGTCATCCTTCGATGTAGAGATATTGATCTCGATCCTTCGATTACTATAACCATATTGTAAACCATCAATAACATAACCCGGCATCTCTTGACCAAGTAGTTGATACCAATCCGACAAGATCTTTTCAATATCGTCTGATGATAATTGTACATCCTTCATACTCTCAATTGGGTACAAGTTTAATCGTTCTTCGAAATGTATAAGTGAATCCTTTTCCCATTTAAAGCTTGTGTTTACAAATTCAAAGCTTTGTTCTTTCTTATCTTCACCTAAAACAGTTCCATCGGTAAACTTCGGAGCCAGTTCAACAAGTACTTGATTATTTTCCTCTGTGACCGTACTGACAATTTGATCGTCATTAAGTAAAGTCCTTCCCATTCTTTTTAATAATTGCTTAGACATCTTCACATATTCTTCATGTGAATGCTTCTGACCCTTCGCTGCTGTTTGGCGCTGGACAAATATAATTTTTCCTGAGATTCCGTCGATATCTACTGCATAGTTTTTTGACTTAAGCCAATATCGATTATGAAAGTCCTGAGTTTCAGGCTGTTGAAATGAAAAATGTTCATCCCCTGTAATTTTCTTTGCGAGTTCTTTTGCTTCCTCTAATTGAACTAAATTGGTGGAATCAAAATATCGTAGTCTCACTTCCGCATCCGTACTAGCAAGAGCTGCATCCCCCAAATTATATATAGGGTTGCATAAAAAAAGAAATAGTACTGCGACACATAGCGAAAACGGACGTTTCAGCTTTTCTAACCACTTGAACTCACTCTTTTTAATGAGGTGATAGGTCATTAACAAGCCCAAGAAGACAAATAAATTGGACAACTCCATGATTTTTACACCTACTAGAAATCCAATTAAACTAACACTCACTACAATGAAATAAAAGGGAACAATTGTAAACCAGCGGGCCTCCCAATAATTTAAAAAGAATAAATAGAGACTTCCAACGACAATCAAAAGGATATTAAAAAATCCTAAAATGTCTGAACGGTTTACATCTCCATTTACGATAAACAAGATGATACTAGTGATTAACTGTAAAGACGGAAGTGTAAGAACAGCAATGTCAAAGGTGTAAAACAATCCTTTCATCTTCTTTTGCTTAAGAGTAACAATATAGTAAAAGCCAATCACGATAATGTAACCAAAGAATAAAAAATGTAAGAATTGCCGTAATGATGGCTGCCGATCATAGTAAACGGCAGTAATTTCAGTGATATTTGCTTGATGTAACATTTCAATTGATAGACCAATTAATAAGACGAACCGTACCGTAAATCCAACATAGGTGGCCAATCTTGTATTATTCCATTTCTGATAAAAAATAATAAGTATTCCGTATATAGCAAGAGCAGTCAGAGACCAGATAATGATCCCTTTGCTAAAATGACTCAAATAAAAATGATTATCAATATATAAAACGAACCTACTAATAAACTCCATCCCTAATCCCCTTCACACATGCTTTATGAGCTCATATTTTTTTAGACAAATGTACTGGGAAAAAAGTTTCAAAAAAGGAAAAAAAGCTCAAATCACATGATTTGAGCTTTTATTATTAGACCTAATTCAGTAATAGTTCGCCTTTTAACTTATAATCCGTTAATGAATGTGAAGTAATTTTTGAATTAGAAAGGACATACAAGGTATCGTCTATATAGAGAAGACGCCTGATTTCATTTTCCCATTCTTCATATGGTTGATTGCCCTTCATATGGCTTATTTCAGACTTTAATCGGAAGCCTTGATTGAGATCTATGTTGTAAACTTGAGCGCCTTGAAAGATGAAATTCTGCTCGAATTCCTTCCCTTTTACCTCTTCATAAATATTAATAGGGAAAGCAAAGAGATTTTTTTCCTGATCAAATAACAATGCTTTATGATCGTAATTTAATGGAGAGTAAGTTCCTCTTCCACCAATCACTTTTGTGAACTTTTCCTTCGGATCTTTCATATCTGAAACATCAAATAAAGATAGCTTTACACCTTCCGTTAAAATTAATGGTTCACTAGAGTCCTTCGAAGGAACTACCTTTGTATCATGACCAAAACCAATTAAATGATTTTCATCATATGGGTGAAGATAATTACTGAATCCGGGAATTTTCAGTTCTCCTAGAACCTCTGGTGCTTCTGGATTGGATGCATCAATGACAAATAAAGGATCCGTTTCTTTAAATGTAACCATATAGATTTTTTCTCCCATAAAACGCGCTGAATAAATTCTTTCTCCTCTTGCTAAATCATCTATCGAGCTAATCTTTTTTAAGTGTTCGTCATATATGAATAGATGGTTTGAAGATGGGTTCTCATCATTCCACGTATTTCCATTTGTTGTGACAACTCGAAAATAACCATTATGTTCATCCATTGAAAATTGGTTTAGAATTGAGCCTTCAATTTCAGTGGAACTATGGAATGTTACGTCCAAATCATTTATGGCATATTTATAAACGGTCGTACTTACTGAATCGACTGGTCCATCCATTAATGGTCTAACAGCCCAATTTTGTAGGGCAAGATACAAATTCCCCTTCGACATATATAACTGATTCCCACCACCTAAATAGGTCGTAATATGAGCTTCTTCTTGCGGAATAGCTAAGTCAAAAGCTGCGATATTGGTATAATTCCCTTCCTTAGATTCAGGGAAAATTTGAATTTCATCATAGTCTACGATGAGGCTTTCAGTACTGACACTGCTATCACTATAGCGTGGTCTTAAATCAACATCTTCATTTTCTCGCAATAACCAATATTGAGGAAATTGATTTGTCACAACATACACTTTGCTATCAATTTTTCGCATGGAAACAATATGTCCTTCTAGAGAAATCGTTCTTTCTTCGATCGGTTTACTAGGGTCCTCGATATTGTATACGAGAGCCTTCGTCATCTCATTGATAGGAGCGATCATGATTTTATTGGCCCCTTCTGTTATCTTCGGCTCTTTCCATTCTTCATGGCTATATCCTACGATTAGTAGTTTAGTATCATGGAGAAACAACTCTGTAGGATAAAAATTATAGGGAAAGGATAGAGAATGGAGTAACTTCATATCATTGCCACCGTTCGTTTCAACGATATTCACTTTCCCATCCACTACTTGAAAAATATGACTGCCATTGCTTTTAACAAGGTCTGCTTCATCGACACCTTGTACTTGAATATTTGTTTCGGAAACATCATAGCTCTCACTACTATTCTCAAATGCTCCACTACTATCTTCTGCGATTGATTGTGATTCTTCTGTCATAAATAGACGAGTTCCTTTTTCATCTCGGATCAATTCTTTAAAATACTGATTCAGCTTTTCTTTTGATGAAATAACAGATGGAGTGTCTGCATTATTGACTTTTGACGGAAGTGCTTCAGCCTGTTGAACGTCGTTATCCCGAGTGATAGAGAAATAAATAGTTGCAGATAGGAGTAAAATAGCCACGCCCGGATAAAAAAACCATTTCCCTTTCATAAAAAACCCTCCTTAAATAGTAAGCGTTAACTTTTATATGGAACAAGAACTAGAATTTGTATATGTAAAAACTGTGTTCACTTTCTTTGACTTCAATAGCATTGGTAAAGTTACATAAATGTTACAAAAATTTCTAGATAGTTTGGCAAACAAAAAAGCTCCTACAAAATGTTGGAAGCTTCGGTTTGTCTAATTTCTAATATAAGACCTTATTTGTTCCAAACCTCTCTCACCCTTAAGCGGAATTTTTCC
This sequence comes from Robertmurraya phoenicis, assembly GCF_047302285.1. Taxonomy (GTDB): domain Bacteria; phylum Bacillota; class Bacilli; order Bacillales; family Cytobacillaceae; genus Robertmurraya. The sequence continues at coordinate 2,112,639 of NZ_CP154845.1, read as the reverse complement.
TGTTATCTCCTTAATGGAGTCCCTTTTAGGGGAAATAACGGAAGATTTTCCGCTTATGGAGAGCAAAATCGTTTATTTTAGCATTTTTTGAGGGAATAGCAGGAATTTTTCCTGTTATTTCGGCTCTTTTTCATGATGCTTGCTCATTAAGCGGAATTTTTCCTGTTATTTTTTCATACCGATACTCCTACTGTTTATACGAACATTTTATCGAACACTTATCCACAAGTCGAGGGAATTTGTAAATTTCTAGAAAACAAAAAAACCGCCTTCGTTCGGCGGTTTTTTGTTCAATTTGATGCAATTGCTTTTTTAGCTAACATTTGTATCGTCATATCATCCATCGGTGGATTATGAAGCCCTGCTCTCACATCTCGATAATAACGTTGAAGAGGATTTTGTTGCGAAAGACTTCTTGCTCCCACAACACGCATAGCTAGATCGACCACATGGAGCGCTTTATTTGTTACTGAATGTTTGACCGCTCCAAGTTCAGCGTTTAATCTCATCCTCTCCTCTTCTGTTGAGGAATCCCATTGCTTGGCAACCGAATAGAGAAAATGTTTTGCCTCCAAGATATTTAGCTCCATTTCTCCGATCCGCTGTTGAACACTAGGGATATCACTAATCGTTCCTGATATACTGTTCGGTGAGTAACTCTTTGCAAAGGTAATAGCGTATTTTTGAGCTGCTTGGGCTATTCCTAAATAACAGGCTGGGATATGTAACATCCAGCCATTAGCCGATTTCTTTCCTGGAACGAAACGCTCGACAAAATCATCACTCTTTACCTCAACACCCTTTAATACAAGGTCATGACTTCCTGTGCCCCGCATCGCAATACTGTCCCAAGTCTCTTCAATGTCAACACCTGGTAGGGAACGTTGAACAAGGAAATTTCCTACTACATCAGAATCCTTTACACTCGCACTGACGATAAAATAGTCCAGTACTGGTGACATCGTTGTAAACGTTTTGCGACCGTTAAGAATCCAGCCATTCTCCGACTTTGTCGCCGTTGTTGTCGGCTTTCCACCTCTTGTTGGACTGCCTGTTTGAGGTTCACTGGCAGCACCATTAAGCAAGGCTCCTTTTTTGACATCTTCCAGTATTCTTTTGTAAATCTCTTCACTCCAGATTCGTTTTTCAGCTAAATTTTTCAATATCCCCATATGCCAGCCGATCGATAAGGCAGTCGCTCCATCACCAATGGCTATTTGTTCCTGCAAACGAACGAGTTCATATAAGGAAATCTCTTCTCCTCCAAATTCTTTTGGAACCGTTAATTGAGTGTATCCTGAAGCTTTTAGCTCTTCAATATTTTCAAAGGGAAAAGCAGCTTCTTCATCTACCTTCGCCGCTCTCGTTAAAAACCGTTCCGACATTTATAGACTCATTCAATCTGCTTTCTAATTTTTTACTTTTTACCTTTTCCTGGGTTGTCTTTCTTTGGTGCTTTCTCACCCTTTTTTAACTTATAAAGCTCAATTGTTTCAATCGTTTTATTTCCTGCAAGGTCCTCAACTTCAAAGGTGAAGGTATTCCATCCATCTGCAAGTATTAATGTGTAGTCGGAAAAAACTTTGTTAAAGCTTCTCATCTCATAAGGAGCTTTTAGCTCTTGGTAAAACTCTTCACTTCCATTGTAATAAAATCGAATTTCATCAAAGTTGTCCGTTACTTGAAGGTCTACAACTGGATTTTTAGCGTTATGCTTAATGTATTGGTCTTTAGGTAGTCCTTTTACTTCCAATACTGGGGCTGTACTATCCACAAACACGTCACGCTTGATTGAAAATTCGTTAGCAGCATAATCAATGGCTCTTACATCTAGACGGTGAAAATTATCCTCAACTTCAATGGTTGAATCAAATTCATATCTTGCTGTTGCTTCATTGAACTGGAATGGAATTTTTTCACCAGCAATCGTCAATTCCTTCAAACCTGATTCATTTTCAACAACATATCCATTTACCTGTAGTTCACCAGAATTGTAAACCTCTAATGCTTCTGGATTTACTAAATACACAAAAGGCATCGTTTTGTCACTACTACTAGCTTCCACTTTTTCCTCCGCTATGTTACCAGCATAATCATATGCAACCACTGTCACTTCATCAAATGCAGCATCCTCAGGTAATGTATATTCAGTCGTATCACCTGGAAGCGGTGTTGCAAGGATAGAATTTCCGTCTACTAATATATCAATATAGGCAATTCCAGAACCATTTTCGTTATCCTCAACATTTAAGGCTAACGTGGTTTCTGTTAATTCAGCTTCAATACTAGGAGCTACAGTGTCCACTTTAACTGGGATTGAAACAGTTTGCCAATCTGCATCAGGGAAATCAATGACAGTGCGAATTTCAAAATAATATTGTCCATCTTCTGCCGTTGCATTTTGAATCTTTCCATCCCACTCCCATAATGGGTTCAATGTATAATGAGGGTTTAATCCTCCATCATAGTAATTCTTCCGTACTTCATTTTCCGTGCGTAGCTTTCTAACTTCATTTCCATTCTCATCAAGAATCGCTAACTCTACTTCTTTAGCATTCCGAAGGAAAGAGAGAATCGGAATGATTTCATCTTGAATATGATCTCCGTTTGGAGAAAACGCAATATTTTCATTTGTAATCGTACTTGAGATTGGATCATATCCTAAATAATTGTAGCTATCTTCTCCTGCATCGTATACAGCTCCACCCATGCCATAAAAAGACTGTTCATCATAGACCATGCCATCAATAATTGGAGCTTGATCCCAGTCTCCATTAAAGCCAACATAAGGCACGGTTAATGTTGGATTGACGTCTGTAGAATCAGTCAAGGTGACAAATCCTTCAACAAAATAGCCATTGATAAAGACATCCGTTGCAGGGATTAACGCTCCAGTTGACGGTTCTACAACTGTTGCATTCGATAAATCTGCCGTTACTGTTAAGGTTACAGATTCATTAGCAAGGACCGTGATTTCTGTTGCTGTCTCTCCATTTACAAGTATACTAGCATCATAGATTGGAGCTGCCTCTAGTACGTTTGCTTCATAGCCTAACTCTCCCCAACCTGCAAAATCTGTTTGAAGATTGGCTGAAACATTATAGCTAACAGCTTCGTCACTGTAGTTTAGCGCAGTTAATGTAAACTCGAATTGATCGTGAATCTCTTTTAAGGCAACTTTCCCTTCATTGGTACGGCTTTCCGTAACAATAACTGGGGATTTCAAGGCTGAATGAAGTTGCATGATTCCCGCACCTTGTCTTCTTGGAGAATATGGATTATCCCAACCAAATACGCCATTGACAAAGCCCTGATCTTTAATTGGACTAGATGTATTCATAAGTAGATTTTTGGCAATATTTATTCTCTCAAAGCCAGTTACACCGAATTCGTTATCTACTCTCTCTAGAACAAGCGCTGCCCCTCCGGAAACATGAGGAGCTGCCATCGATGTTCCACTCATCATTCCATACTGATTATTTTCAAGGGTAGAGTAAATTTGCCCCCCTGGTGCTGCAATTTCCGGTTTAAAATCTAAGTTCGGAGTTAAGCCCCAAGACGTAAAGGCACTCATTTTTCCACCTTCAGGATTTGGAGCCGTCGTCTTTTCTCCATTAAATGTAATGGAAACAACTTGTCCTGCCTGAAGGGCTGTAGCTAATTGGTCTCCATCTGATTTCAGCATAAATAGCTGTGGAATCATGATTGCTGAATCTGTGGCCATATTGACATAGCCATCGGCGTTATTATAAATAATAACCCCTGCAGCTCCTGCATTTTGAGCATTTAATGCTTTATCAACAAAAGCAAGCTCTCCGCGTTGGATTAACGCATATTTACCATCTACATTCGTAAGTTCCTCAGGATAACCTAAGCCACCATACACGATATCGAATGTTTTTGTTTCCACATCATTTGGATGAGTATTTCCAGCAGAGAGGAATGGGGCATTATTCTCTACTCCATCAATTACATAATTTACCGCATCCAAATCCATAAACGTATTTTCTACAGATGCGACCTGTAGAGAGTCATAAGCGACTCCAGGAGAACCAGAAACGCCAATATCCGGATTTGAGGCTAACGGATTTGCCCAACCGTTTCCTAGATGAGCAGAGTTTCCTGCAGAAATTGACATAAGTACTCCATTTTCAACAGCTCTTGTGACGGCTTTCTGCTCCATCGTTTCAGATGACACAAATCCAGCTGTTGAACCTAAACTCATATTCAAAACATCGGCACCTAAAATAATCGCGTCGTCAATTGCCTTTACATAAATATCCCCGTAAGTTGTCGTAATATTAGGATCATTTCCAAATACTTTAAGGGCTAATAACTGAGCTTCAGGTGCTACTCCCTTAATGCCTCCATTTTCTTCATTTCCATTTGCCCCTACCGTCCCAGCAACATGCATTCCATGCATAGAAGCACCAGGAGCAATATCACGAATGATATTATTTTCATCCATATAATTGTATCCGTAAGGGACTTTATCGGAATAATATTGACCATTAAGCCCGTTTTCTCTTATGTACTTTTTAACATCATTCTTTTTCAGTGCTGCATCTTTTTTCGAAGATAGAACCATGTCACGATGGGCTGGATCGATCCCTGTATCAATAACTCCGACAATCATTCCTTCACCTTTGAAACCATAATCTCTCCATGCTTCTTGGGCTTGAACGAGTTCTTTACTGTATACCATATCTGGAGATTCATCTGGACGTTCATACTCCAAAGTGATTTGAACTTCCGCTACTTCCGGAAGCTTTTCGATTTCTTGAATATCCCCATATTTCACTTCAGCACTAAAACCGTTTAAAACAGTCGTAAAGGATTCTTTCTCACGAAGATTAATCTTCTTCTTTTTTACTTTCTCTTTTACTTTTCCCTGCTCTTGAAGCTTTTCTGCCTTTAAGCTTTTCTTTGTTGCTTCCGGGAGTTCTTTATAACGTTTGCCTCGCTTTTGTGCATACTCAACAACAGGCTCTGATTTCATTTCAACGATAACACGTACCGGATCTGATGGAGCGTATTGTTTATCGAGCTCAGACTTTGAAATGGACTTAGTTGCTGTTACGCTCCTTTGTGTAGTTTCCTTTTGTTGAGGAAGGGATGCCCCTGATACAGAAGTACTAAACAAGAGTAGAACTAATAATAAGATCGATAGTGCTTTTAACTTCTTCATAAAGTCCTCCTTTTAGTAAAAAGTATATAAATTCTGAATATTCTTGATGTATTTTAAACTTATCATAGGAATGAATTCTGTGGATAGTGACCGAGGACTCAAAGAATTATAAATATTCTAGTTAATTCGGATTATTTTTTTCAGTTAAACCATAATTTAACAATTTATTCGTATAGCAAATTAACAAGAATTTCACGTTTTTCTCTTAATTTGGGCGATTGGAGTCGTCTACTTGTCCAACCCTCCGTTAACGATTTTCATATGATATTAGCGACAGCTTTCACAATGCTGTTAGTTGTGAACTGGAGGTGATCTTAATGAGCTACGAACACGGAGGCAACAACTCAAGATTCGCGTTAATTGTTGTTTTATTTATTTTGTTAGTTATCATCGGAGCTAGCTATATGGGCTACTAAACTAAAATGGACTCTTCGCCACACACCAGTTTGCACTAAGCGCCTATTCTGGCGCTTTTTTTCGACCTATTTGTTTACTGATTCTAGCTAAAATCAGCTGTAAATGGTATGCTTTTTTCAGGTATAGTTTCATTCGGACAATAAGGAGAACAGGTAGATGCTAAAAGAAATGAAATTTAAGAACCATCCTTACATATGTGCACCGATCGTTGGAAAAACGAAAAATGAATTGCTAATAGAAATCGAACGTGTGAAAGGACAAGAACCTGATTTGATCGAATGGAGAGCTGATTTTTTTGAGGAATTACATCATGTAGATAAAGTTCTCAAACTCGCTAACACTCTACACGATAACCTAGGAGACATTCCCCTTCTTTTTACGATCCGGTCAGAGGCAGAGGGCGGAAATCCTGTTTCATTATCTGAAAATGAAATCAATAAATTACTAGTTACAATTTGTGAAGAAACATCTATTGATCTTATTGACTATGAATTACGCAACACGATAGAAGTGATTTCTCATATTCGTGAAGTTTCTGAAAGACATGGAAAGCTCCTTATTTTATCGTATCATAATTTTAAATCGACTCCTTCAAAAGAAGAACTTCTAGCAATCTTAAATAAAGCCGCTTCATTACATGCGGATATCGGTAAAATCGCGGTTATGCCGAATGATCATGCTGATGTCATACGATTACTTCAAGTAACTGAAGAAGCGAAAAAGAGTCTACCTATATCAATAGCCACAATGGCGATGGGGGATATCGGCGCTATAAGTCGTATGGCTGGATGGATTTTTGGTTCCGAACTTATTTTTGCTGTTGGAGATAGACCTTCAGCACCTGGACAGATTTTAATTGAAGATCTGCGAAACCTCATTCAAACGATGAAAAAGTATCAAGTATAAGAAAAAAGCATGTTAACTCTAATTGAATTAACATGCTTTTTCTTATGCAGTTCGATAGATTTTCACGACATTAACGACAATCACCTTCACAATTGAATAGAGCGGAATGACGAAAATCACACCCACAATTCCCACTAAACTTCCTGCCGTTAAAATGAGGACAATAATCGTTAAAGGGTGGATATTCAGTGTTTTCCCCATAATATTAGGTGAGACAATATTACCTTCAATTTGTTGGGCAACTAACATGATTATGGCCACATATAAAACCATCATCGGATCCTGAAAAACGGCAACCAATAACGCTGGGATGACCGCAATATATGGACCTAAAAAGGGAATGACATTTGTGAACATTCCAAATACAGCTAAAACTAATGAATAGTTTAAGCCAATAATCAAATAGCCTATCAGTAACAGAATACCAACAATTAAACTAACAATCATTTGACCTTGAATATAGGTAGCAATCGTTTTGTCCATATCTTTAAGGATTGATAACACATTCTCTTTTTTCGATCTTGGGAAGAACACGGAAACACTAGGTGCAAAACGATGTCCATCCTTCAACATATAAAAAAGAATAAATGGTACAAGAACTAAGCCAAAAATGATATTAATAAATCCACCAATAACCCCGAAAACACCTAAAATCCCGTTCGCGATATTGCCCACATTTTCTTGGAGTTTTGATTCAATATCTTGGCTAGCTGATAGCATGGCATCCTGCACAAAACTTGGAAACGTAGTACGATTTTCTTGTACATAAGTGATCCATTCCATAACTGTTGAGATCATTGTCGGTAAATTAGCAACAAATCTTTCTAGCTGATCATTGATAGCAGGAGCAACTAATTTAACAACCCCGTATACAAATAAAATGATCGCAACATATGCTGCTATTACTGCCAACCATTTTGGACATTTCTGTTTCACAAGAAATGTCACTAATGGACGGCATAAATAATACAAAATTCCCGCCAATACAAACGGGAGAAAGATCGTCTGTAGCAGTACCACTACTGGTACGAGCAGAAATTTGTTAATGTTCAGTAATAACACAATAAGCAAAAATAGTATGATCGCAATCATTACTTTGAACCATCTTTTTTCCATTAACGCCATTAAAAAAATCACATCCTACATCTGTCCAATATTTTCCTCTCCCTGAATATATCAATCTTTTCATTAAAAATCCATTTAAAAATGATAAAAAACGAGTGGAGTCCACTCGCTTACACCTCAATCGTTTTTATCGACTTAATCAGTTCTTCGATTTCTTCTAGATTGTTGTTATGAAATAAATCCACAATTCTACTTCCAACTACAACACCGTCACAATATTGGCTGAATTCCTTCACTTGCTCTGGTGTAGAAATTCCAAAACCTGCTAATACGGGAATGGAGCTGATTTCCTGAATATTTTTCAAATAGCTCTCAACATCTTGATGAAAGTTTGCTCTAGCACCCGTTATACCGGTTACTGTTACCGCATAGAGAAAGCCTCTACTTCTACTTGCAATTTCGTTAATTCTCTCATTGGAACTTGTTAATGTCACTAAGCGAATGAGTTCTATGTCAGCAACATCAAAGTGAGAAATTACTAAGTCCTCTTCTTCAATTGGTAAATCTGGGATTATACATCCGTCCACTCCCGCTTTACTAGCATCCTCTATAAAAGAAGTGATTCCATAAGCATAGATCGGATTCATATAAGTCATAACGATAATGGGAATTGACACAATCGGTCTTACATTTAAAATCGTTTGAAGTACAGCCTTTAAAGTGGTTCCTTTTTCAAGAGCTCGCAAACCGGCAGCTTGAATTGTTGGTCCATCCGCCACTGGATCAGAAAATGGAATGCCTATTTCCACAGCGGTTGCCCCACAAGATTCAAGAAAAACAATCCGTTCCATTAAGGAGTCAAGCCCCCCGTCACCTGCCATGATATAAGGAACAAAGGCCTTCTCCTTTTTCTCATTTAAACGTTCAAATGTTTTATTTAATCGATTCATCCTTGTTCTCCCTCCAATCTCGCTTTTACCGTTTGAACATCCTTATCACCACGACCGGATAAACAAACGACAATGCCTTCTTCCAAGCTCATCGTTTTCGCAAGTTTAATCGCGTAGGCGACTGCATGTGCGCTTTCTAACGCTGGAATAATTCCCTCTAGTTTACAAAGAAGTTGTAATCCTTCTAATGCTTCGTCATCTGCAATCGATTGATACTCTACTCTGCCAATATCCTTCAAATAGCTATGCTCTGGTCCAACCCCAGGATAGTCTAGGCCTGCCGATATGGAATGAGCCTCTTGAATTTGGCCAGCTTCATCCTGTAAAAGATACATAAGTGCTCCATGTAAAACACCTGGTTTTCCTTTCGTTAATGAGGCAGCATGCTTTGCTGTATCAATTCCAAGACCAGCTGCTTCAACCCCGTACATGTTTACCCCATCATCTTCAATAAACGGATAAAACATTCCCATTGAATTGCTCCCGCCGCCAATACAGGCTACTAACGCGTCTGGTAATCTTCCTTCCTTCTCCACAAATTGTTTCTTTGTTTCCTTCCCTATCACACTTTGAAAATCACGTACCATCATTGGAAATGGATGAGGTCCCATCACAGATCCTAAAATATAATGCGTATCATGAACATTTGAAACCCAGTAACGGAGAGCTTCATTACAAGCATCCTTTAAAGTTCTACTCCCTGAAGTGACCGCTTCAACCTTTGCACCTAATAGCTCCATCCGAAAAACATTTAATTGCTGACGTTTGATGTCCTCTTCTCCCATAAAGATGACACAGTCTAAATTTAAGAGTGCACAAACTGTAGCCGTTGCCACTCCATGTTGGCCAGCACCTGTTTCTGCAACAATTTTCTTCTTACCCATTCTTACCGCTAAAAGTGCTTGCCCAATTGTATTATTAATTTTGTGGGCACCTGTATGGTTCAAATCTTCACGTTTCAAATAGATTTTCGCCCCACCTGCGTGTTCAGTTAAATTCTCAGCATAATATAGAGGTGTTTCTCTTCCGACATAGTCTGTTAACAGTGTATTTAATTGTTTGTGAAAGCTCTCATCATTGATCGCTTCCTTGTATGCTACCTCTAATTCTTTCACCGCTTGCATAAGCGTTTCCGGAATAAACCGCCCACCATATTTGCCAAAATGACCTTTTTCATTCGGTAATGCGTACGTGTTCATTTTACTTCCTCCCGATTTTTAGCTTTTCTTAAAAACGTTTGTATTTTAGCGAAGTCCTTTTTTCCATCCGTTTCAACTCCACTGCTTACATCGACCATATAAGGCATTACTTCTTTAATGGCATCCTCGACATTATTGGGATTTAATCCTCCAGCTAAAATAATCTTCTTCCCTCTTCTATCGAATTGCGACAACAAGCTCCAATCGAATTTAACCCCATTTCCTCCACGATACTTACCTTTAGGACTATCAAGTAGAGCATAGTCACAATCAAATTGATGAATTTGTTCTAAATCCTCTTTCGACTCGATGCTGAAAGCTTTAATGACAGGCACAGTTAATTGCCGGCAGTATTCAGGGGATTCATCCCCGTGGAGTTGCACAACATTTATACCTGTTTGAGCAATTATCTCTTGGACTACTTCTAAAGCTTCATTAACAAATACTCCTACTTTAAGTACATTTGCAGGCAAGCTGTCGATCAACTCCCCAGCTTCTTCAGAAGTGATTTTCCTTTTACTTTCCGCGAACACAAATCCGACAGCATCGGCACCTTGTTCAATTGCATAGCGAACCGTTTCCACATCTTTAATTCCACAAATTTTAACCTTCATCAGTTCAAGACCTCACTTAATGGAAGCTTCATTTCCTTTAAAATTACATCTGGACTTTTATGTTTCATAAATGTTTCTCCGACGAGAATGCCTTTCGCTCCAGCAGCAATCACTCTTTTCACATCATCAATCGTACGGATTCCACTTTCACTAATTAAATATCTGCCCTCGCTTATGATCAGTGGCGCAAGATTTTCTGTCATATCTAGATTGACTTCAAATGTTTTTAAGTTACGGTTATTGACACCAATCAAACGGTTATTTGTTTTTAAAACTCTTTCTGCTTCCTTTTCATTGTGAATCTCCATTAGGACATCTAATTGCTGCTCTTGTGCATATTGATAAAGCCCGTGAAGCTGCTCGTCATCTAATGCCGCTGCAATGAGGAGGATGACATTAGCCCCAGCTTTTTTAGCTGCATCTATTTGAATTCTGTCAATGATGAAGTCCTTACATAAAATCGGGTTAGAAATCGCCGCTCTTACCTTCTCTAAATCATTCATGGAGCCTTTAAAAAAGGTTTCGTCTGTTAGGACCGATACTGCATCAGCCCCTGCCCCGACATATCTTTGTGCTTGTGAGGCAGGTTCTATATGTGGATTAATATCCCCTTTAGAGGGGGAGGCTCTTTTGAATTCCGCGATAATGGCTAGTTCTTTAGCATGGGCAAGATTTTCAACAAGTGAATTTCTTGGGAAAGCGACCTTAATTTCAGACTGGATACTCTCCTTCAACACTTCTACTTCTTTTTTTTTCACAGCAATAATCTTATCTAAAATGGTTTCCATCTAAATCACCTCTGCCTTACCTGCTTGACTTTTTTCAATAAGTTTTTCAAGCTTTTCTATGGCTGCACCTGAGTCAATGCTTTCAGCTGCAAGTTTGACCCCTGATTCAATCGAAGAAGCAACCCCACTCGTAAAGATGCCTATTCCAGCGTTGAGGAGAACCGTATCACGCTTTGCCCCCTTTTCTCCCTTTAGAACGTTTAAGAGAATTTCGCCATTTTCTTTTGAATCTCCACCTTTTATCTCCTCATTGCTATAAATAGAAAAGCCAAGCTCCTCAGGATGTAGAACTCGATATCGTATGTTTCCATTTTCTAAGATGGCCAAATGATTTTCGCCTGCTAAAGAAGCTTCATCCATAAATCCTGCTCCATTTAGTACGACCGCTCGTTTTCTTCCTAATGTTTTTAACACTTCTGCAAACATTTCTATTAAATCCCTTCGATAAATCCCAAGGAGCTGATAATCCAAATCAACTGGATTTGTTAACGGACCAATTAAATTAAACACGGTCGGGATTCGAAGATCTCTGCGAACTTTCATAATTCGTTTAATATTTGGGTGAACATACGGAGCAAAAAGGAAGGTAATTCCTACTTCTTGCAATAGTTCCAGTGAAACTTTTGGTTCTAAGTCCAAATTCACACCCAAGTATTCCAACACATCGGCACTTCCTGTTTTACTCGTAATACTTCGATTTCCGTGCTTTGCCACCTTTAGTCCTGCTCCTGCCATAACAAATGCCGAGGTTGTACTAATATTGAAACTTTTCGAGCCATCTCCTCCTGTTCCACAATTATCGATGATATTGGGAATTTCCGACTGAAAAGGTAATGCCTTTTCCCTAAGGGCTTCAACAATTCCTACAATTTCATCAACTGTTTCCCCTTTTGTTTTTAACCCGACCATAAAAGCAGCAATCTCACTATCTGTTGTTTCCTCCGAAAAAAGATTGTTCATTACCTCCTGTATCTCTACCTTTGTTAAGGAATCCCTCTCAACCAACCGTTGTAGATAATTTCTCATTTCCCTTTCCCCTCCTGATACTCTCAAGAAATTTTTCAATCATTTGTTTTCCAGTTTCCGTTCCGACTGATTCAGGGTGAAATTGAAGACCAAATAAAGGATAATCCTTATGTTTAATCGCCATAATTTCTTGATCATCTAGCGACTTTCCAAGAATGGTAAACGAATTACTCAAGGTTTCTTCTTTAATCACTAAAGAGTGATAGCGCATAATTTCGATTGGGACTGGTAGATCGTGAAATAGCTCTGTTCCAGTATGGGTCAAAGATGACCTTTTTCCATGCATGATGTTTTTCGCTTTCACAACACTGGCTCCGAAGGCGTACCCAATCGCCTGATGGCCTAAGCAAATTCCGAGAATGGGAATTTCTTGATACAAAGCCTGGATCAACTCCACACAGATTCCTGCATTTTCTGGTCTTCCTGGTCCAGGTGATAAACAGATGGCATCTGGATTCAGTGCCTTAATTTCATCAATCGTTACCTCATCGTTACGCTTAACGATGATTTCCTCGCCTAGTTCGCCAAAATATTGATACAAATTAAAGGTAAAGGAATCATAATTATCGATCAGTAAAATCATTTCTCTTCCTCCAAATAAGCCCTTAGTTTGTGTAAAGTTTCTTCATATTCCTTTTCTGGGATGGAATCATACACAATTCCAGCACCAGCCTGAATATAGACATCTTCACCCTTCATGACCATCGTTCGAATCGCTAAGGCAAAATCCATATTGCCGTTTGCTGAAAGATATCCAATCGCACCTGAATATACGCCTCTTTTCACTTCTTCAAGCTCATTGATAATTTCCATCGCTCTAATTTTCGGTGCACCAGAAACGGTACCTGCTGGTAAGCAAGCAATTAAAGCATCAAGCGGACTGTAATCTTCGGTCAATATTCCGCTGACTTCTGAAACTAAATGCATGACATGCTTGTATTTTTCAATTTCCATATATTTTTCAATTTTGATCGTTCCAAATTTACTCACTCTGCCGATATCATTTCGCCCCAAATCAACAAGCATTTGGTGTTCGGCAAGCTCTTTTTCATCTTGTTTCAACTCTTCGGCAAGTCTTTCGTCTTCTTCAGGAGTGCTTCCTCTTGGTCTTGTTCCAGCAATTGGATTGGTAATTACTGTATCGTTTGTTGCTTTAATCAAACTCTCAGGTGATGCACCTGCTACGATATAATCTTCAAAATCTAAATAGTACATGTATGGAGAAGGATTTTGTACGCGTAACTTTCGATAGAATAAGAAAGGATCTCCGCTCATTTTAGCGGTCATCCGCTGCGATAATACGACTTGAAAAATATCCCCTTCAACAATGTACTCCTTTGCTTTTTTCACTTTCTCTACAAACTGTTCTTTAGTCATGGCAGCTTCAAATGACGTGAGTTTAAATGATTGCTCCCCTATTTCATCCCGTTCAGAAATTTCTTTCTTTCTTATTTGTAAACGTTTCGAAAGCACTGCTTCTGTTGTTGTTTCTAGAATGGGAAGCCCCACTAAATAAACCTTTTGCTCTAAATGATCGAAAGCGATGATTTCTTCGAACATCATAAAATGCACATCTGGTATTGAAAAATCATCACGTGGCACCTCTCCAATCTTTTCGTAGTGACGAATAACATCATAGCCTACAAAGCCAATTGCACCTCCGATGAAAGGGATACCCTCTATTTCAATTTCGCCAACCTGTGGCATATAGCGTTTTAAAACATCAAGAGGTCTTTCCTGAACCACTTCTTCTACGCCATTTTTCACAATAATGGTTTCATGTTGAAATCCTTTTATTTCAAAAGCAGGATTTGCACCGATAAATGAATACCTGCCCGAATCCTCATGCTTTAATGAACTCTCTAAAAGAAATTTCTTACTCCCTGCAAGCTTTTGATAAATGGAAATCGGTGTTAGCGTATCCCCTTGAATTGACTCAGTTAAAACGATTCTTTCGTCCAATTTCACCATTGAAAACACCCCTTCTTTTTTAAAATAAAAAAGTCCCCTATAAGCATAGCTGTGCTTATAGAGGACGATAGTTTTTTACCGCGGTGCCACCTCACGTTAGAGCATTCATCAATGCTCCCACTTTTTCGGATTCGCAAATTTCTTTGTAAATCCTATCCTTTTAACGGTGGAATTCCGTACAGCCCTACTTAACATTTCAAGCTGTCTCTCGTAAGCCCATTCGATGGATTTGACTTTACCGGGATTACACCTGCCCCGGCTCTCTGTAAAAACCAATCTTCCATGTACTCTTCTTACTCGACGATGTTCACTATTCATTTTTTAACCATACAAAAAGGGCTTCTCATCCTGGGAAAAGGACGAGAAACCCGTGGTGCCACCTTCATTAGCTAAAATATTAGCTCGCTCATAGTATCAAATGTGCATTTTGCCATTTAATACCTGTCTCTTGTAACGATGAGACTCATTCGCCAAAGCCTACTACAAAAATCGGTTCGGTTTGGAAGCTCAGAAGCCCATTCACTTAAAAATCAACACTGATTTGCACCAACCATCAGCTCTCTAAAGAATCCTTTTAAGTTACTCTTCTTCGTCAACGCTTTGCTTTATTGTTAATTATCATATACACATATTGCATCAAAGTCAACTATTTTTATCGAAAAATTCTAATTATTAATTTTTACTTCAATCCATAAATAGTTAATCGTTTTTCAGTTAGTTTTTCGTCATTTATGTAAATATTAATGTAGGGAGTTATCAATTTTTAATCAGATATGAAGTCTTCTACTTGCTAAAATTTATAACCAATAATAAAAAAGGCGGAGCAAAAGATGGATTTCATTGAAAATTCTTTATCAAAGAAAGAGGATAGCAAAAAAACACAACATTCGCAAGGTAGTAAATGGAGTGTTTTAGCGTTAGCATCGATCCCTCTCGTCATGACATTAGGTAATTCAATGCTTATTCCCGTTCTTCCAGCAATGAAAGAAGAATTGAATATTACATCTTTCCAATCAAGTATGATCATTACTGTTTATTCCATTGTCGCGATTATTTTAATCCCAATTGCTGGGTTTATATCTGATCATATCGGCCGTAAAAAAGTAATCATTCCAAGTCTCATCATTGCTGCTATCGGTGGAATGATTTCCGGATGGGCTGCTTGGAAAATAACTGATCCTTATTGGATTATCCTCATCGGCCGAGCACTTCAAGGAATTGGAGCTGCTGGTGCAGCACCGATCGTTATGCCCCTCGTTGGCGATATGTTTAAAAGCGAAAAAAAAGTCAGTAGCACCCTCGGAATCATCGAGACATCGAATACACTTGGGAAGGTCATTAGTCCCATTTTGGGAGCTTTTTTAGCAACCTTTGTTTGGTTCATTCCATTTCTGTCCTTTCCAATTTTCTGTTTCATCTCGATCCTTTTAATGGCAATCTTTGTCAGACGAGGAAAAACCGAATACGAACCCATTCCATTTAAGGAATTTATTCACCAAATCAAGAAAATTTTTAAAAATAACGGCAGATGGTTAATCGCTATTTTTGCGATCGGGATTATTTTAATGTTTGTCCTTTTTGGGGTTCTTTTTTATCTGTCTGAAATTCTCGAGAGGGATCATCAAATTATGAATGTAAAAAAAGGCTTATATCTTGCTTTACCTTTGGGCGCCTTATGTCTTACCTCGCTCATTACAGGGAAGATCATCAAAGAAAATAAAGTATTGATGAAATGGATTACTTTTGCGGCACTTTTATTAATGTCGTTATCCATTGCAAGCTTAAGCTTTTCCAAAGGACTCTGGTTTATGATCATCATGTTCTTGTTAAGTGGAATTGGCATAGGAGCAAGCCTGCCCTGTCTTGATGCCATTATTACGGAAGGAATTCAAAAGGATCAACGGGGAACGATTACATCGATCTACCACTCGATGCGCTTCATTGGGGTAGCAGCGGGACCTCCAGTAATGGCTATTTTACTGAAACATGTTGAGGGAAGTCTCTTTTATATACTAGCCGTAGTTGGCATCTCCGCTGTTTTACTTACCTTATTAGCCATTAAACCTGATAAGAAGAAAGAATAAGTCCCAGCCAGGATTTTGTTTTATGAAAATAACTCGACAAACTGGCTGGCTTTGAATTTTCCTTAATGAACCGTTTCTGAAATAAAATCCGTTACTAATCGGTTGAAAATCTCCCATTTTTTGGTTAATACTTGATGGGAGACCTTTTCTACCACTTTCAACTGGTGAGGAATGTCTCGATAAGATCTTATATGCTGATTGGCGAAATCCTTCGAACCATACACTAATAATAATGGACTTTTCAACTGTGTAAGACGTTCGACACAAGAGTAAGCTAATGTCTTTTCATAATACTGGAACCATGTTTCCTTGTTTGCTTTTATCATATGATCAAAAAACACCTTGCTAATATCTTTACGATTTGTATGACTACTTGCTATGCATTTAGCAAGAAAATGAGGGAATTTTTTCACTAAAAACATCCCTATCAAATGTTCATCCTTTAAAACGAGGGATTGTACTTTTGGATAACTACTTACTAAGATGGTTGCAGATGTACGCTCTGGAAAAGTTAAGGAAAATTCTTGTGCAATAATTCCACCTGCTGAATACCCACAAATCACTGATTTTGAAATTTGCAAATGATCGAGAAGTAATTTTATTTCAATGGCATAGCTCTCAATAGAGATGTCTAAATGAGTTCCTACCGAGTCTCCATGCCCACTTAGATCAGGAAAAATGACTCGAAACTGTTCTTGCAAACTTGTTTGAAAAAGAAATACCTTTCTACCCATTCCAGGTGGGTGAATAAAGACGATTGGAATTCCTGAACCAAGATCATCATAATACATATTGAAATCTTCATTATTATAAATCGGCATAGCAACCTCCCCATGAATTACATATCACTCCATGTTAATATGACTTGCTATTCAATCCTTCATACAAAATTGTAAAAATGAAATGAATTTTTTGTGAACGAAAAGGAATTACTCTCCTCTTCTGCGAATATATAATCGAAGGGTCTAACCCTTTATATTTGGAGAGGAGGAATAAATGATGTCAAAAAAAGTACTAATTCTAGCGGGAGATGCGGTAGAAGCATTAGAAATTTACTACCCGTATTTCCGATGTCTTGAAGAAGGTTATGATGTACAAATTGCCGCTCCATCAAAGAAGCAATTACAAACAGTCGTGCACGATTTTATTGGGTGGGATACTTACACGGAAAGTAAAGGATATTTAATCGAATCTCATTTAACATTTGAAGATGTGAAGCCTGAGGAATATGATGGGTTGATTATTCCGGGAGGGAGAGCTCCTGAATACATCCGTCTAAATGATAATGTCCCAGCGATCGTTTCTCATTTTTTTGAAACAAATAAACCAATTGCAGCAATTTGTCACGCGAGCCTAATATTAACGACCGTTAAGGAATATTTAAAAGACCGTGAGCTTACAGCTTATATTGCTTGTAAACCTGATGTAGAGGCAACAGGTGCTACATATATTGAGGAACATCTACATGTTGAAGGGAATCTTGTTTCAGGACATGCATGGCCAGATTTACCTGGGTTTATGAGGGAGTTTATTAAACAACTAGGTTAGATTAAAAAAATGCGATCCAGGAACGCTGGACCGCATTTTTTTAATTTTTATTTCGAGTCATAAAATGCAGGATTGATTACAGGAAGTTACGCTTCTAATCTCGGTTTAGTTGGATCGCAATTAGGCTTTTCAAGGTCCGTTGCTTCAGCAAGCTTCGTTAGGTAGTAGCATTCTTCTCGCATCATATGGTCTGCCATTAGCGGTGCAAATGTGCCTAAAGCCTCTTTGCTTAGTTCTAGTTCTTCAATTTCATTTAGAAATCCCATAAATAAATTCATTTCTAGCTGGACATCATGGTTGAATTTCTCGAGAGCAGGAAAAGTTGATAAATTCGTTCGTAAAAACCCCGTCAACTCAACTGCTTTTAAATAAAAAGCTTCAAAACCCTTTGTAAATTCATCGCTTTTTTGTTTTATTTTCTTCTCAACGGTTTCCATATTATCGGAAATCGTTCCTGCATGACCGGCCCCATCTAATAGCCAAATCAAGTGATGATGGAGTTCATGAAATACAGGAGGAACCTCTCCTTTTTTTAGATAACCTAATACCAACAAATATTCTTCTAACTCATTCACCATATGGCTAATAAAAGCAGGACCTAAATGAATCGTTATCTTTCCTGTCAAATGTCGCTCAATTATATCTAGTTTGAATTGGCGAAGCTTCTTTGCCTCTACCTCAGCCTCTTCACTTAGCTTCATTAAATCCGCCCCGTCTACTCTATTTAATAATCCATCAAAAGTGGAGATAAAAGCATTTGCTTGTTCGATTAGCTCCCTTTCATTTGGACCAAGTGAATCATGAATAAATCTGGAATGATCCCCTAGTACTTGAAGCCAAAAACGATGCTCAAACTTTGCAGTATGTTCATAATTTGCCATAATAATATTCCCCTTCCTTTCTTTATCAAAATTTATCCTCATTTTTCAATTTCTTCCTCTTAAAATATATAGAGTCAATTCGGTCACATTATGATAATTGATCTATTTTTGTAATTTTATGAATTTTGAAGGTATTTTAAAGAATATGTAGAAATTGTATGAATGAAGATGATCTTTTTCTTAGGAGGTGAAGTGATGACAACTGGCATCTTACTTTATCCAAGATTTAGCGAATACGAGCTATCTGTAATCCTTTCTGTTCTCACACAAGCCAATCATCCTAAAATATTCATCGGTCTAAATGACGATCCAGTAAAGGGTGAGGCTGGATTAACATGTTTACCGGAAGCGACCATTGATAACGTCCATCTGGACCAAATTCAAAGCCTTGTATTACCTGGTGTAGACGACTTTCAGCATTTAATGGAGAAAGAAGCGCTCTTTGAATTTATCCGGAAAGTATATGAACAAGATGCCGTCATCGGTGCGATTTCGAGTGCACCATTTTTATTAGCGAAAGCTGGTATTTTACTTGATCGATTTTATACGACAGGAATTTCCAAACAGGCTCGAGAGTTTTTAGGCGTCTTTTCAGAAAAAGGTTATGTCGATGCTCCCTATGTCTTCGATAAAGGAATTTTGACTGCAAAAGGTGCCTATTTTATCGACTTCGCCAATAAGTTCGGTCAAGTATTAGAATTAGACTTTAATCGTAATTGGTACAGATAACGTATTTAAGTCTTTACTAATTCTATAATGGCTGCTTAAATATGAAGTATGCGAAAAAAGCCTAAATTAAAAAACGAACAAAGCCCATTAGACTTTGTTCGTTTATGTTCTATTATTTCACTGGTTTTTTAAGTAGACCAAGTAAAACAGATGATACAATCGCACCAATAACAATGGCTAATAAATACATGAACCATCCTCCACTAACGAGTGGAATTACGAATAATCCACCATGTGGTGCTTGAAGACCGATTCCAAAAAGCATCGATAGACCACCTGCAACTGCTGAACCAGCCATCAATGAAGGAATAACACGAATTGGGTCGGCTGCTGCAAACGGGATAGCACCTTCAGTTATAAAGGACAGCCCCATAATATAGTTAACTTTCCCAGCATCACGTTCTTGTTTATTAAAGCGATTTTTGAAAAAGGTTGTTGCCAGAGCGATTGCTAGTGGAGGAACCATACCTGCTGCCATGATCGCTGCCATCGGTTCATAAACTCCATTTGCTAAAAGTCCTGTACCAAATACATAAGCAGCCTTGTTAACAGGTCCACCCATATCGAATGACATCATTAATCCAAGGATAATTCCTAATAGCACTGCATTCCCTGTTCCAAGTCCAGAGAGCCAATCAGAAATGGCCGTATTTAAAGCACCAACTGGTTTATTTACGACATAGAGCATGATAAATCCAGTTAAAGCAATCCCTAATAATGGATATAGTAATATCGTTTTAATTCCCTCAAGTGAAGCTGGCATGCCTGACAATAGCTTTTTCAAACCTACAACTAAATAACCTGCGAGAAAACCAGCAACGAGACCACCGAGAAAACCTGCCCCACCAGTAGCAGCAAGCATACCGCCTACCATACCAGCAGCAAATCCTGGTCTGTCAGCAATGCTCATGGCAATAAATCCTGCTAAAATCGGTATCATTAAACCAAAAGCTGTCCCACCACCGATCGTATTTAACGCTTCAGCAATTGGATGATAAGATGGATCAGATGGATTGGCTGCATTAATTCCAAACATAAAGCTAATGGCGATTAATATTCCCCCACCGACAACAAATGGGAGCATGTTCGAAACACCGCTCATTAAATGCTTATATATCGTTGCGGCAATGCCTCTAGATTCTTGTTTCGTTTCTTTTTTTGCTCCACCTTGACCTCTATAAATAGGTGCATCTTGCTTTAGCGCTCTTTCAATTAACTGCTGAGATTTACGAATTCCATCGGCAACTGGCACTTCAATTACATGCTTTCCATTGAATCGGTTCATCTCCACATTTGTATCTGCTGCCACAATAACCGCAACAGCGTTTTCAATTTCATCTTCAGTCAAAATATTTTTAGCCCCACCAGAACCATTTGTTTCGACCTTGATGTCAACCCCTAATTCTTCTGCTTTTTGTTTTAATGAATCTGCCGCCATATAGGTGTGGGCAATTCCCGTTGGACACGCTGTAACCGCCACGATAAAATCTTTTTTCCCACTCATAGACTGCACTTCTTCTTCTTTTTCTTCATCATAACGATTAATAATTTCTATAATTTCATCTTCTGTGTTTGCTTTCAGTAATTGCTCTCTCACTTCACTATTCATGAGTATAGTCGAAAGTCTTGAAAGGGCTTCTAAATGTGTATTATTGGCTCCTTCCGTTGCCGCAATCATAAAGAATAAATGAGAAGGTGCACCATCTAATGATTGATAATTAACTCCAGTAACAGAACGTCCAAATGCAATCGCAGGTTCTCTAACGGCTTTTGTCTTTGCATGCGGAATGGCAATACCTTCCCCGATTCCTGTTGTACTCTGTTCTTCTCTAGCAAGAATCGCATTTTTAAAACTTTCGCTGTCTTCTAATTTATTTGCTTTATCAAGGACCTCAACAAGCTCATCAATCGCATTTATTTTTTCTTCTCCATTGAGTGCAAGCTTAATTGTTTGTTTCGTTAATAATTCAGTAATCCTCATGATAGTTCCCCCTTTACTTCTTCTATCTTTACTTGCGTTAATACTTCTTCTACTTTCTCTTTCGTACATAAACCTAATGAAAAGGCTGTAGCACTCCCACATGCGACACTAAAGCGAAAAGATTCTTCATAATCTCCACCGCGCTCATATTTTGCAATAAAACCAGCAACCATCGAATCGCCTGCACCAACAGAGCTCCGGAGCTTCCCTTTTGGTGTATTTGAAATAAAGGTTACCTTCTCGTTTACAAAAATAGCTCCTTTGTCTGCTAAAGACACGATTACATTTTGTGCTCCCATGTCTACTAATTTCCGTGCAAATGGAATCGCCTGCTCTGGACTTTCAATTATTACATTAAAAAAGTCACCTAGTTCATGATGATTTGGTTTAATAAGAAAAGGTTTGTATGTGATAATACTCTTTAGCAACTCTTCTTCTGCATCGACAATACATTTAACCTTGGTTTCTAAACAAATTTTAGCTAACTCCTCATAAGTACTTCTTGGCATTGAGCTAGGGATACTTCCAGCTAAAATCAGAATATCTTCCTCAGACAGTTTTTTTATTTTATTTTTTAATGCTTCAAAATCACTTGCTAAAATCGTTGGGCCCATAGCATTTACTTCTGTTTCATCTTGAGCACTTAGTTTGACGTTAATTCGTGTATCTTCTTGCACCTTCACAAAGTCCGTAGTAATTCCGTAATTCTCTAAATAATCTTCAATATATACTCCTGTAAAGCCTCCTATAAACCCAAATGCCTTACTGTCAACGCCAACTCTTTTTAAAACCTGTGATACATTAATCCCTTTTCCCCCAGGAAACTTTGACTCCGCAATGGAACGATTTAAGCCACCAAGGTGAAACTCATCCAGTTTGACCATATAGTCTAAAGACGGATTTAACGTAACTGTGTATATCATGCTGTCACAACCTTTATTTCTGTTTTCCCTGCATATTGCTTTTTGACATCTTGATCTAAATCATTGGTAATGGTCGTTGCTGCATCAATATTTGCTATTTTTGCGAATGCCACTTCTGTAAATTTAGAATCATCTGCTAAGATGAAGGCTTCTCTTGATAATGAAATGGCTAATTCCTTTATGGTCGCCTCCTCTTGATCGGGCGTCGTAAATCCAAAATGCGGATGAATCCCATTTACTCCCATAAAACACTTATCAAATCGATAGTGCTGAAGGCTTGCCAAGGCATCGCGACCAATCATGGCTTTTGTCGAAGGCTTAACAAACCCGCCAATTAAATATGTTTTTATATTTTTTTCCAATAATAATGGAAGATGTGTCGTTCCATTGGTCACGACGACGATACTTTCGGGAAGATGAGGAATCATTTCAAGAATCGTTGAACCTGCATCTAAATAAATGGAATCACCCTTTTCTATTAGTCCAACAGCATATTGAGCGATTTTTTGCTTTGCTTGGTGGTTTTTGGATGATTTTTCAATCATTGTTGGTTCTTGTAATTTCCCTTGAAGTCTAGCTGCTCCACCATGTACCCTTTTTAAAAACTTTTTATCTTCTAAATATGTTAAGTCACGACGTATCGTTGATTCTGAAGAATTCGTAAGCTCAACCAGCTCATGAATTTTTACTGTATTTTTCTCTTTCAAAAGCTTTAAAATTTTGTCATGTCTCTCAGTTTCTAACAAGTCAGCACCTCCTTGTGAAGCGTTTACATCTTTATGTTTTTATCTTACCCCAATAACCTACCAAAATCAATCATTTTCTTTCAAAATTAATCAAAAACATTCAATCGCACTCGAAAATTTAATGATGGATTGTATCCAACATCAAGAAGTGATAGCATGTATATGATTTATCAACTTCTAGGAGAGGTCCATACATGTCTAAAATAAAAATCTTTTATCGTGAATTTTTCATCATCCTTATTCTACTCATTCTATTTTATGGTCTGTTCGGAACCATAAACGATCGATTCATTCAGGTCATTTCAAATTCAAGCCCGCAAGAATTAATGGAAACGTCTTTATTTCATAAGTTTCTATTTAGTGTACAAGCTTTAGGAATGCTAGGGATTATTTACATCATTTATAAAAATGGACTACCGATAAAACGGGTAGGAAAAAAATTAACGAAAAAATCCTTTTCCACCTTTTTAACCATATCTCTAGTTTTCATCATCATTCCTTATGCTGTATTTCTGACGTCATAATTAATTCAGGTCTGTTTAGAGCATAAAAAACCCTATCTCCCCACAAACTAACGATAACTAAATTTGAGGAGGGATAAGATGGATACAAAACGAATTAAACAGATACTATCTTCTTCTGCAGATATTGAAGTGGAGTATAACGGTGCTTCTGTCTGGATTGATAAACTAAATGAAGATGGCCAAACTGCCACTGTTCATTTAAGAGGGCCATTAGAAGAGCGTACAACCGTTGAAATATCTGAGTTAAAGGAAGTATAAAAAAGAATTGGTTTACTTATCTAGAAATGGTATGATAAAATCGAATCAACATATTGATTTTTTCATCTCAGTCACCACTACATATAGGTTGGTTTCCTTCTCGAATACCGTCTCTTGTCTCCGTTCCATTCATTAAGGAACGGATTTTTTTGCTTAATTTAACTTACGTATTTAAATATGCATAAAAGGGAGCCTTATTGTTGACAATAAGACTCCCAAAATCATTATTATCTTCCAACAAACATTTGTGTCCAATGGTTACCGTTTTGTTCATAGCCTACACCAATATGGGTGAAATCGCCGTTCATAATATTCTTTCGGTGACCTTCACTATTCATCCAAGCTTGAACAACTTCTTGAGGCGTTCTTTGTCCTTGAGCAATGTTTTCACCAGCTGACTTATAAGTTACCCCAAAATCCCTCATCATATCGAATGGGGAACCATACGTAGGACTGGTGTGAGAGAAATAATTATTGGCTTGCATATCTTGAGACTTTTTCAAGGCAACACCACTTAATTGAGTATCAGCCTTTAATGCTGCCAAACCACCCTTTGACCGTTCTTGATTCGTCAAATCGATGACTTGTTGTGCAAATTCACTAATATTTCCTGTTTGTGCTTGAGTTTGCTCCTGTTTTTTTGGCTGTTCAGCAGGTTGTTGTTGCTGTTGTGCTGGCTGTTGCTGCGCCGGTTGTTGCTGCGTCGGCTGTTGTTGCGCTGGCTGCTTTTGAACTTGCTGTTGTGCTTGTTGCTTCGCTTGTTGACGTAATTGCGGTGTTAATTGGCCAAATCTTGCTTTTAATTGTTCCTCAAGTTGCTTTTGGATCGAAGCAATGTCAGTTCCATTGGCTGATGTGAACGAGTACTTTGCATCTTGAATCAACACTGCTCTTGTATGTGGATATTTGTCACTATTAATGTTCGTATTGGATGCTGAAATGTCAACATTGTCATTGCCACGATTGGTTCTATTTCTACCTTGAAATTGGTTGTCATTTACGACATTGTCGAAAAAGTTATTACCATCCTCCAAATTTCGTTCAAAAAAACCGCGATTATTGTTTACGTCATTACGAACTGGAATCGTCCCCGCTCTACCGTCATTGGATGGGTCATAGGCAACATGATCATTCCCTATTCCACATGCTGCAAGGCTGAAAAGTAAAGCAGAAGTCAGTACAACACTCGATGTTTTCCTTATCAATCAAAACTCCTCCTTTATAATGTACTAACTACTCCCTTAGTTTTAATTGATGAGAACTAAAATATAGCTGGTAAACATCGTTTTAATTGGAAAAGAGCATTTAATAAAAACGGTAAATGGATAGTATATTAGTAAATAAATGTAACTTACCCTTCTTGCCATTTTTCATTAAATTTAGTTACATCTTCGTTATAGATGTAATAAACACTCCTCGTTTTACAAGCTGTCAACCCCATATTCGATGTAATTCATGGAAATTAATCCATTTTTAACTAGTTATACTTACAAACATTTTTTTAATAAAAGCATAGATATTTACTGATTTAAATTTATTTAGAATACTCGACCATTTATTATATATTGTTTATTTGGAAAAATCTTCCTTAAATATGACAAAAAACGCATGCTACCATGTAGAGGCAAGCTAAACATAACAATTTTCTAGGAGGTTACACCAAATGAACAAGAAATTTATTGTACCAATCGTAGCAACAGCAGCGCTTCTCTTTACCTCAGGAACTACAATCAATGCAGATGCAGCCAATCTGGAACCAAAGCAAGTTAAGAACGTTAATTATTATCAATCTGGTGACATCGATAAAGCTCAATTAAATAATTTACTTACCAAGTATCTTCAAAAATTTGAGATTAACCTTGAGCATATTCAAAAGCAGCAAATAAAAAATAAACAAACGACATCAAAAACGGACAAGCTTGTAGCGTCAAATCCTGCACCTGTTGTGCAAAAACCGGTTGAAAAACCTGTGAATGAAAATCAGCAAGCTGTAGCTACTTCTCAGGTGAGTGCATTTGAACAAAAAGTTGTAGATTTAACAAATGATGAACGGGCAAAGCAAGGTCTTCCAGCTTTAAAGCTTGACACTAATTTGAGCAAGGTTGCACGGGCAAAATCTGAAGATATGAAAGCAAAAGGTTATTTTAGCCATACAAGCCCAACTTATGGGTCTCCATTTGATTTGATGAAACAATTCGGAATATCTTATCGTTCTGCAGGAGAAAATATTGCGATGGGACAACGTTCACCAGAAGAAGTTGTACAAGCATGGATGAATAGCGAAGGACATCGTGCCAATATTTTAAATTCTTCCTTTACCTATATCGGTGTTGGCTATGTAGAGAGTGGAAATTACTGGACACAAATGTTTACAAGTAAATAAAACAAAACAAAAAACCTACAAACAAAATTTAAAGGGTTCGGATTAGGAGTACAAAAACTAAATTAGAGTATCAATTTCAGGTTCAAATCGCATATGATTTGGACCTCTTATTATTGTCGATATAAAAAGCTTTTTTAAAATTGACCTAACAATTAGCACTGAAATTAGCATTCTTTTTAACAGGTTGACAACAGCTAATGTCATCCGTCTGAAATTTATACCAAATTAAGTATCAATTTTGTTTGCTAATTATGTTTCTAATTTCAAACTGATTAGCAACTTATGCCAAACGTCTTGAAAAGGGAAGTTTTTTATTTAAGAAATAGATTTTTGTGTTAGTATGAATATAGGAATTTTCTGGCAAAGGAGAACCGATATGAAAATAAGTCGAACAAGAGATTTTGAATTAGTCGCTAAATTGAACAAATATGTTCACGATTTACACGCAGATTTATCCTGAGTATTTCAAAGAATATAATTATGAGGAAATTGAGATTTTCTTCCAAAAAATTATTGATAAAGAGGACTTCGCTTTCCTACTGTTAGAAGAGGATGAGCAACCTTTAGGCTATGCTTGGATTGAATTTAAGAATTATCCCGCTAACGCCTTTAAAAACGCGTATAAATCGGTATATGTACATCAAATAAGCATCACAGAAAGCCAAAGAAAAAAAGGCTATGGTTCTAATCTGATGGACGAAATTACGGACATTGCAAAAGTAAACGGTATTAACAAGATAGAATTAGATTATTGGTTTAATAACGAAATAGCAAAGAACTTTTATAAGAAGAATGACTTTGTGAAATATCGAGAGTTTGTCTACAAAAACATTTAATTCTAACACTAATTCAATTGCTAAATGATAAATAAATGAGGTGCGAATAGCACCTCTTCTTTTAATGCTAATATAAATTTTGTACCTCAAAACCGAACCTGTTAGACAAAGTTCTGTAGGTCTAACTATGCAAGATTTTCATTATTACATTGACATTCTGTTAATGTATAGCTATGAACAGCATACCCTTTTTTTCGTAAGAAGCGAATACTTATATTCTTTTCAAGCGTATTGGCAGCGACAACATGTACTTGTTGCCCAGGAATTTCGTGAAAATATCTATTTAAGTAAGCTACTGGTATGTTAATCGTTGCTTGAGTAGGATCCTTGTAGGATTGATTATAATCTCTAACATCGACAATCGTCATGTTTTTCTCATCTATTTCTAACATTTGTATACAACGTGCCCCCCAAACAGGAAGATACCTAATAAAAATAAAGGCAAGAAATATACATATTATTAGTGTCAAAATTGCCATTTCTATCCCCACCTGTAAGCAAATGTTATGAGTAACCATATGTAATTTTAAACGCTTATGGGTCGTAGGTCAATTTTAGAAATAGATCGTTTAAAATATTTTCACTTCCGTAGTGCGATTCCAGTTAAGAACTGTAACCAAGCATATAGTCCGATTTTAACCGTTTCTGATACGTCGGAATCCTTCGTCGGATCTAGACAAACAAAATCAATATGCTTTACCTCTCCATGTCTCCCAATTTCTAAAAGAGCATCAAATAATTCTTGAGAACTCATACCGCCTGGTGTTGAAGCAGGGACCCCAGGAGCAACAGAGATGTCTAGGACATCCATATCAACCGTTACATAAATTCGATCCACTCGGACTATTAAATCTTCGAGCGACCTCTTTATCGTATGCACCACTCCTTGTTTTCTTGCCTTGTTTAATGGAATAACTTGAATTTTCCGCTCTTTAGCATAATCGACAAGGGACTTCGCATTAAAATATCCATGTAGTCCCACATTGACGATATGTTCTCCTTCAACGACTCCTCCATCAATTAGTTGCCGGATCGGTGTTCCATTGGCAGGGCCAAGCTCTGCCGGATCTCTTACATCAAGGTGGGTATCCAATTGAAGTATTCCTATTTTCTCATTTGGATATTTCTTCTTAATTCCGCGAATGGCGCAGGCGGTAACAGAATGGTCGCCGCCAATGAGACAAGTTGTGGAACGAGCGAATTTTTCAACTAAATAGGAAGTTGTAGCTTCGACTCGTTGGTGAGAGAGGAGAATATCAGTCGTGTGCATTTGAACATCCCCTGCATCTGCCACATTGAGTTTCGTTAAATCAACATCCTCTTCTATTTGAAAAGTCGCGAATTTTTTCCACATTCTGCGAAATTCTTCTGGGTATTGAGAGGCTCCGGAAACACTGATAGAAGAACGGGAAATAGGTGCCCCATACAGTACGATATCAGGTGCAGATGTTGATTGTTCAAGAGGAAGGACCCACTGATGAACAAATTCCACATCCCCACTGCCTTTATTCCAACGCCATTCAGGCGCTTGGAGCCAATGCTCACTCATCCTTGGTTCACCACCTGAACCCCTTTTTTCCAAACAGCTTTGACGTGATTAACGCCAAATAAATATTGTAATCCGCGATAATCCTTTACATCCCATACTGCGATATCTGCCTGCTTCCCTACTTCTAGAGACCCTATGAGATGTTGGCGCTTTATCGCACATGCTGCATTATAAGTTGCTGCAGTTAAGGCTTCTGCTGGTGTTAGCCGCATCGAAATACAGGCAAGGTTCATCACTAATGGCATTGAAGTAGTGGGAGATGAGCCAGGATTACAATCTGTAGAAATCGCAACAGCTACACCTGCATCGACCAATTTTCTTCCTTTTGCCGCTTCCTCTCTCAAGTAAAGGGCTGTTGCCGGTAAAAGACAAGCGATAACGCCCCCTTCCGCCATCCTTATAATCCCTTCCTCTGACACTTTTAATAAATGTTCAGCAGAAATCGCTCCAACCTTTGCAGCGAGCTCTGCCCCTCCATATGGTTCAATTTCATCTGCATGTATTTTCGGAATTAATCCGTACTTCTTCCCAGCTTCTAAAATTCTTTCAGACTGCTTAGGAGTATAGACCCCTTTCTCACAAAAAACATCATTAAATTCCGCTAACTTCTCACGTGCTACTAGCGGGAGCATTTCCTCTATTAGAAAAGTGACAAATTCATCTTCCTTGCCTTTATATTCAGGTGGAACTGCATGAGCCCCCATAAAAGTCGGAACAATATCAATAAGATGTTCTTTTTGAAGTTTTTTCATCACTCTTAATTGCTTTAGTTCTGTCTGTAGATCCATTCCATAGCCACTTTTACCTTCAATCGTTGTCACTCCATGCCGTAAAAAGGAATCTAGTCTCTTTTCAGTCTGCTCCATTAGTTCCTCTTCTGATGCTTCCCTAGTCATCCTTGCTGTCGCATGAATCCCGCCACCCGCATTCATGATCTCCATATAAGTTGCGCCTTCAAGTCGCATCTCAAATTCACGCTCTCTACTTCCTCCATATACGACATGAGTATGAGGATCGACTAATCCAGGTGTGACTAATAACCCTTTTGCATCATAGACTTCTGCCTCACTTAAACGTTTTTCGTATTGTTTTTCTATGTCTTTTGTCGTCCCAACTGCTTGTATGATTCCATTTTCAATCCAGAGGCTGCCATCCTCGATTAAACCAAGCTCAGACATCGCTTCTTTTGAACGTGGTCCTTCATGTTTTGTTGCAAGGGTAGCTAATTGTGATGCCTGTTTAATCCACAATGGTTTTGACATTACTGCCCACCATCCTTGTCAAGCATTGGCATGCGAATCCCTTTCTCTCGAGCCGTATTCTTTGCTAATTCATAGCCTGCATCTGCATGTCGGACCACACCCATTCCTGGGTCTGTTGTTAACACTCGTTCAATTCGTTCTTCTGCTTCCTTCGTACCGTCCGCTACAATCACGACTCCAGCATGCTGAGAATAGCCCATTCCGACTCCACCACCATGATGAACGGAAACCCAAGTCGCCCCGCCAACAGCATTGATGAGCGCATTTAAAATCGGCCAATCGGATACAGCATCAGACCCATCAAGCATAGACTCTGTCTCTCTATTCGGTGAGGCAACGGAGCCAGAATCTAAATGATCACGCCCGATCACGATAGGAGCCTTTAATTCACCACTCGCTACCATGTCATTGATGATTTTTCCAAAACGTGCCCTTTCTCCATATCCAAGCCAACATATCCGAGAAGGTAAACCTTGAAACTGAATTTTCTCCTGAGCCATACGAATCCAATTACATAAATGTTCGTTATCGGCAAATTCTCGGAGAATTGCTGCATCGGTTTTAAAAATATCCTCTGGATCTCCAGATAAAGCCGCCCAACGGAATGGACCTTTTCCCACGCAAAATTGTGGACGAATATAAGCTGGAACAAATCCAGGGAAGTCAAAAGCATTTTCTACCCCTTCATCTTTCGCTACTTGACGTATATTATTTCCGTAGTCAAAGGTAATAGCGCCCTTATCCATCATTTCCAGCATTGCTTTTACATGAGTCGCCATTGAAACTTTCGCAGCCTTCACAAAGATTTCAGGGTTTTCCGCTCTTAAGCACGCTGCTTCCTCTAGAGTCATTTGCGAAGGAATATAGCCATTTAATGGATCGTGAGCAGAAGTCTGATCAGTTAAAACGTCAGGAATAAATCCCGTTCTAATCATTTCTGGTAACATGTCAGCTGCATTCCCTAATAATCCAATGGAAAGTGCTTTCCCTTCTTTTTTCGCTATTTGTGCTAATTGCAAAGCTTCCTCTAAGGAATTCGTTTTTATATCAGTATATTTCGTTTCAATTCTCCGATCGATTCTCGTTTCATCCACTTCGATGGCAATGCACACTCCACCATTCATCGTCACAGCTAGAGGCTGAGCTCCTCCCATTCCACCTAATCCAGCTGTTACTGTAATCGTATGTCGGAGAGAGCCGTTGAAATGCTGTTTAGCCAACTCGGCAAATGTTTCGTATGTTCCTTGAACAATACCTTGAGAGCCAATATAAATCCAGCTTCCTGCTGTCATTTGTCCGTACATCATTAGGCCCCTTTTGTCTAATTCATGGAAGGTGTCCCAGTTCGCATATGCTGGAACAAGATTGGAATTGGCGATAAGGACTCTCGGTGCATTGGCATGTGTTTTAAAAATCGCGACAGGCTTACCTGATTGAATCATTAATGTTTCATCTGCTTCCAGTCTTTTAAGTGAATCAACAATAGCATCAAAGCATTCCCAATTTCGTGCCGCTTTTCCGATTCCACCATATACAACCAAATCCTCTGGTTTTTCTGCTACTTCTGAATCTAAATTATTCATCAGCATGCGAAGGACCGCTTCCTGCTGCCAGCCTTTTGTATTTAATTCTGTTCCTCGGTAGCGAATAACTTTATTTGTAGTTACCATTTTTTCTCCTCCTTAAATTCAAAATCTCTTCTATTTCAACAGAATTCGACTTCAAAATTCACTTTTTTTTTCGCAAACGAAACAGACGTTTTCAACCAATTTTCAGCAATTTCAATATCTTTGGAAAAGACTCTATCTTTTTCAATAAAAGGAAATCGCTTTCTCCCTTCCTCCAAAATTTCTTTTGTTATTGGACTCATCTTTTCTTTCCCTTTTATTTCAGCTGCCTGCATCGCACAGATTAATTCAATCGCTAAAACACGTCTTGTATTGGTAATAATTTGATAAGCGTGTCTTGAACCGATTGTCCCCATGCTTACATGATCCTCTTGATTAGCAGAAGAAGGAATCGAATCTACACTTGCTGGATGGGCCAATGTTTTATTTTCAGAAACGAGTGAAGCTGCACAATATTGCATGATCATCGCTCCTGATTGCAGTCCCGGTTCAGGACTTAAGAAAGGTGGCAAGTCATTCAATTGCGGATTCACTAACCGTTCAATCCGACGTTCAGAAATATTAGCCAATTCAGCAATCGCTATACCTAGAAAGTCCATCGCAAAAGCAATTGGTTGCCCATGAAAATTGCCACCAGAAATGACTTTTTTCCCACCATCAAAAATAAGCGGATTATCCGTAGCAGCATTCAGTTCAATTTCTAATTTCTCTTTAACATAATTCAAAACTTGCCAAGTTGCACCGTGAACTTGTGGAATGCACCTTAAGGAATAAGCATCCTGCACTCTTTTTTCCCCTTGCTTTGTAATAAGATTGCTTCCTTCTAGAAGCTCCCTCATTCTCTCAGCTACTAAAATTTGTTCAGGGTAGCCACGGGCGATATGAACATCCTTATCGAAAGCATCGATAATTCCATTCAAACCCTCCATCGTCATTGCCGCTATCGCTTCAGACTGATAGGCCAATTTTTCTGCCTCTAGGTATCCGATCACTCCCATCGCCGTCATCGCTTGAGTCCCATTAATGAGCGCAAGCCCTTCCTTTGCCGTTAAAGTAATAGGGAAAATCCCTTCTTCTGTCATTGCATCGAGTGCCTCTACTCTTTGTCCTTTGTAAAATACTTCCCCTTCGCCTAATAACGGAAGAACTAAATGCGAAAGAGGCGCTAAATCTCCGCTTGCCCCCAATGAACCTTGCTGAGGTATAACTGGAAGAATGTCCTTATTGACAAAATCAAGTAATCTCTCAATCACGATTTTTCTAACACCAGAGTACCCTTTTAAGAGGGCATTAGCTCTAAGGACAAGCATCGCTTGGGAAACCATTTCCGGAAAAGGATCGCCCACTCCCACTGCATGTGAATGAATGAGATTCAACTGGAGATCCTCAACATTTTCTTTCTCAATTAAGACATCGCTAAATTTGCCAAATCCTGTCGTGATCCCATATACAACACGGTTTTCTTGTACGATTTGTTCTACCGCTTTGCGGCTTTCTTCAACCCGTTCCCAACTTTCATCAGAAGCAGAAACTATTTTTCCATCAAAAAGAATTTCTTTCATTTCCTCTAGTGTCAATGTATTTCCTGTTAATACCACCATATGTCCACCTGCTTTCGTTGTATTCCTTTACCAAGATAAAGTGCCACATAAAAAGGGGGCTATACGCTCAAAATCATTTTTTTGATTTTGAGCGTATAGCCCCCTAGTATCTAATAGCTCTGGGCTTTCTTATTCAATTTAAATATGATTAATTCCAAGACCTAATGTCTCATGCTCTAAACCTCTAACGGGTGCTCCAATCGTTCCATAGATAGCAACAGCGATCCACTCACCTTCAGCTTCAGCTTCATATGGATTTCCACGGACCACCGCAAAGCGTAAACCGACTGTTCTCATCACAGAACCTAACTGCATTTGTCCTCGTGTAATCCCATGAAGTGCTTCCATGATCGCATGGTATAAAGCATGTGTTTCTCGGTATAGCTCCTGACTAATTACTCCTTGTTGTTTTGCTGCTACTTCAATTGCAGCAACAACTTTTTGCGACTCCATTGAACCCACTTTTCCTAAACAGCTTTTCCATCCTAATTGAGTTGTCAGTTTAGATAGATCGCTACGTTCATCTGCTAGTAAAAGTAAGGTGGCGTGGCGTCCGATTCGATGTTCTTTGTTCAAAGCCATTGGCAACCACTCACTAATCTTATTCTCTTCTCTAAATCCATTTCAAACCGCATTCCTTGCACGGTTTTTCAATCGACTCTAATATCTATTTTTAGAATATGGTAAATATTCTTATATGTCAATCCTAAAGAGTTTGTCATGTTTCTTATCAAAAGCACTATTTTTTCATCTTTTTCGAAACAAGTGCTCATAGTTATTTATTTCCTACATACAATGTACAAGCTATGTTGTTGTGGAGTGGTTATTTTGAGTATAAGTCTTTTATTTAGTTATATTTTGTTAGGGTTCACTTTGGCTGCACCAATTGGACCAGTTAACTCTGCTCGTTTAGATAAAGGCATTAAAAATGGTTTTTGGCATGCATGGATAGTCGGAGCTGGCTCGATGATTGCAGATGGAATTTTTATGTTAATTGTCTATTTAGGAATGGTGCAATTTCTTGAGATTCCCATCGTACAAATATTTCTATGGCTGTTTGGTGGATTGATTCTCGTTTATTCTGGAATTGAAGGAATAAACAGTGCTGGTTCCGTCTCACTAGACGCACGGCGTGGAAGAGATAGCTTAGGGAAATGCTTCCTAACTGGGTTCATTATGTCCATTACAAGCCCACTGTCTATTCTTTTTTGGCTCGGGATTTACGGATCAGTATTAGCAAAAACAGCACAAGTTAATGCGCCTGGATCCCTGCTTCTTTACAGTAGCATGATCTTTCTTGGGCTAACATTATGGGATTTACTCATAGCCGGTTTAACAACGGGGATGCGCAGATTTTTAAATACGTATAGTCTTAAAGCGATCTCGATTGTCTCTGGATTATCCCTAATAGGATTTGGCCTTTATTTTGTGTATGAGGGGATCAAAGAAATTTTATAAAAAATGGACTGGGTTCACATATCCTCCATCCCAGTCCCCTATTTTCATTTCTCCTTCTCTTTTTCTTTCCCATTTTCTTTTTCCTCTATAATGTCATTCATTGCTCGAAAAATTTGTGTATTCATACTTCCTTGGACAATATTTTCTAAAAAGAATTCTCCAATTAATTTAAGATATTCTTCATCATCAAACATTTTCTTATTTTGTAATTCCATTTCTGCCAGACCCTCATACTTCGCCAATAATGCGTATGTATAGTCCTGTCCAGTTATCGGTGTCAAGATTTCGACATGATGATTATATTTATCATTGCGATATTTTTTTATTTTCTTCGCACAAGTTATAGCCTCTTTGAATTTTTCCTGTTTAACCTCAAATGTCTGGTAAACAAATATAGACATTCACTTCACTCCCGCTCATTTTAGACAGCTGTAGTCATAATCATATATACATACAAATATAGTATTTTCCAAAACAAAGTCATTATCCTTAAAGAAAAAACTACTTTTCGTGTTTATTTTTTATATGCCTTATAAAAAGAACCACGAGTACAAGTGCAACAAATAGAATACTTACAAAAAAACCAGGGCGGCTGGAGCCATGGATGATCGTACCACTAACCGCAAGTAAGATTAATCCCATCCCCGTAAATCGCTTAACATGATCAAAACCAGTTACTTTAATAAGTCTTGGAAAGGAAATAAGAATAAAGAACCAATTATAAAGAAGCATTAATCCTGCTGCCGTTGTTATGTACTCGTAAACCTTGTCAGGCATCACAAATGACAGGATAATGGATGCGATGAGACCACAAATGGTTAATCCTAGTGCGTAAGGTGGGACCTTCAGCTTGCCTTTCTTTGAGAAAAATTTCGGTGCATCTCCGTCCTCTGATAATGTAACAAGCATACTTGTAACAGCGAATAAGGAGGCTGCCATTGTCGAAAACCCAGCAATGATAATTCCTCCATTAAAAACATGGGGGAAAAAATCTAAATTGTATTTCTCAAGCGCACTAACGAATGGACTTTCATCAGCATTAAATTTATCGATTGAAACAAGCCCAGTAGCTAAGACCATGGAAATAAGATAAATCGTGGTCAGCATGATAAGCATGATCGCTCCAGACTTCCTTGCATCCTCTTTATTTTTAAGTCTTGGAGCCATAATTCCCATAATTTCAATTCCGCCAAACGCATAAAACCCGTAAATAAGTGACGCCCATAACCCCATCATCCCTTTTGGTAAAAATTCCTCCATGGATCCCGGGATGGAGAAATCATTTTTACTTCCTCCAAACAACCCAAATAATACGGCTATCGCTAAAATAATAAACATAAAAATCGCCGCTATTTTTACAATTGCAAATATATTTTGAGCTCGCTCAAATCCCTTTGTTCCAATGACGACGACAATAACTCCGAGCACAGCATAACCGACAGCAAATACCCAAAGTGGTAGATTAGGAAACCAAAACCTTGAAAGAATCGAGAGAGCTGTTAGTTGGCTGCCTGTGATTAACATTTCGGAAAACCAATAAACCCATCCACTACTAAAACCAGCCCAACTTCCATACGCTTTCTTAGCATAAGAACGAAACGATCCCTTTTGTGGATCCTTTGCAGACATTTTCATTAAGGCATCCGAAACGATAAATGTTCCTAAAGCTGCAAGAATGAAAGCAATAAGGATAGATGATCCTGTCATCTTGATCCCAATTCCAGATCCAAGAAAATAACCTGTTCCGATTATACAGCCGACACCAACCAAAGAAAGTTGCCACCAGGCCATTTTTTTCTCATTCTTTTCCGAACCGGAACCGTCGTTATTATTTGTTTGGCTCCCTACACGTTCTGGTATTTCCATAAAGATGTCCCTCCCCATATCATCCCAAATTATTATTCACATTGAACTTTTTATTATGTAGGGGAATAGGAACCATTTCATTCGCTTTCAATACCTGCTAATGTTCAACTTGATAAAAAATCCATCATGATCTGCTCTGGTATCGCTCCATTAATCTCCTGATGATATTCCTCAACTTTTCGATGATAATTTTGTAGCATTGACTTTTTTCCTAACACAGAAGAAATTTGCTCAAAAACTCTTTCTTTTCTTAAATGAAAAACAAGTCCTTCTTTTTTCAAGTTCTCTAAATTAATCTGCTCTTGTCCTGGTAGAGCATGATAAATGAAAATAGGTTTCCTTTTAAACATACATTCACTAACCGTTACCCCTCCTGGTTTTGTTACAATCGCATCCACTTCGTCATACAAATCATTCATTCTTTCCATACTTTCTATAAAAGAATGAACCTGGATCTGTTGATTATTTAGTGAAATGAGCTTTTTATGTAACTCCTCATTCTTTCCACAAAGTACGATTAACTTCAGATTGTTCTTGTGATAATTTAAAAAATCATCAATCAAGCCATCGATGGATCCAACACCTAAATTTCCACCTGAAATTAGAACTGTAATCGCATCATCGGAAGAAGATAACAAAGGTTTTTCTTGTTCTTTAATATTGGTGTGTACTGGTATGCCCGTAACAAAAATGTGTTCCTCTCTCACTCCTTTTTTGATTAGAAATGACTTAATTTGAACATTTGGAACAAGGTGACAATCAATATTTAGAACTCCCCATAATCGGTGCACAAAAAAGTCAGTATACACGTTCATTATTGGTGCTTGTATTTCACCTCTTCCCTTCATTAAATTGAGAATATATGCTGGTAAAGAATGAGTACATACAATTAGGTCAGGATGTATCTCAGCAATAAGTTTTTTCATAAAAGGGTAAAAAAGAAGCTCATACATCCTATAACGTTTATCTTTAAGTGGATCTTTATAGACAGTTTTTCGGTAAATCTTATTATAAAATTGAGGAAAGAACGAGAACCATTTGATATAGGTCTTTGAAACGAGTTTTTCAACACCTCCATAGCTGAAGGCGAGGATATCCCTCTTTTCGCACTTTAACGTAGGATCTAGTTTCTGAAGACGGTATATTAATGCATTTGCCACTTGATGATGCCCCGAAGGGATTTGCAAAAAAGGTAAGAAAAGCACTGTCTTCTCCGAGTTTTCCATTGTACTCCCCTTTAAAATTAATTGACTTGATTACTGCCCATACAATTCAGTCAATCTAGCCGTAGACATAAATAAATAATTGGGTTTTTGACCCATCATTTGACTCCATTTTGATCGGTCATGTGATAGGATGCCAATTGGAAGAAAACTAAACGTTTTATACCACAAATAAATCGGATTGATGATTTCTATCATTTCAAACCCAAGTCGCTCACAACCCTTACTTAAAAGTGTAATCCCGACAATTCCTTTCACATTGTAAGATTGAAAATGGTTATGAATGTATAATTCCAAGCCTGGAAGGGAGTTTTGAACATAGCGATAAATCAATTTTGCCTTTTTCAACTCGCTCTTTATCTCTCGTACTTCCATTAAAAGTCGAACATTATGCAGATGAATTTTTACCAACATATCATTTTTATTGATTTCCGTTCCGTCTGACAGGATGATATTTCTCCCTTTATATTTCGTTAGTCGGATTCTGAAAATATTGTCTTCTGTTACATATTTCAGCCGAGTACAAGAAAAATAATAAGGATCAAGTTTATGCCAAACTGATAGGATATAGGCTCTCACTCATTGTCGCTCCTTTTGGACTAATACAAAGATGAAGTAAGTTTCTCTTAAATAGTTTCTAATTTAGAAATCATTTCTATCCTTGTTGATACAATTTTTTTCATGAAAATATCGAAGGGGCTACCAAAAAGAAAAGAGCCCACTCTGAGCTCCTTTCAAAGAAAATTTAACTATTCAATTTGACTAGCTTGTCCTTTAGATTTGCCCAATTGGACCTTCAGTTCTACTGAACCTCTGTCTAAAAAACGGAAAGATGTATCGATCTAATCCGAAACGACCTGCATTATATCCGGCCACTAATACAAAGATCGTCCATAATAACATTTGCGGATTGACACTTACTGTTCCACTAAATAAGAAAGCGAAGTTCATAATCGCTCCCATTAACGCAGCAAAGGTTGTAAAAATACCTAGGATTAATGCAACACCAACCAAAACTTCTCCCCACATGACTAAATAAGTAAAAAGGTTAGCATTCGGGATTGCCACAGCTTCTAAAAAAGAACTCCACCATGGTTGAACGGTCGGATTATCACCTGTGGCTTTTGCTACTGCACCATGTAAGAAACCACTTGCGTCAAATTCACCACCCGTTATTTTCCCCCAACCACTTGTAAGCCATTTATAGCCTAAATATAATCTTAAAATCAATAAGAGAGCTGCAGCAATATTACTTTCTCTTAGAAATCGTACAAACATTTTCTTACCTCCTTTATTTCTATACTTTGTGTTTCTAATTTTAAGTATTCATGAAAGTTTTTACTAAAGCGTCTAAAGAAGACAATAAGAGGATTTCTCCTGAACATAAAAAAAAGATGGATTCACACAGCATCCATCTTTTACCAAAGTACTTCTGTCATATTTGCTGGAAAGAGATTTGTATCGATATTACAGCTTTGCGCATCGATTCCGTATTGCCAACCAGCAACATTCGAATTTTCAGGAGCCTCTGGTGCAAATTCTGGGGCATTAGACTCTGAAGTAACACCTACGCTTGGGGCTGCTGTCCAAATATACGTTTTTTCAAGAATCGTGCTATCATTTTGAGCCGCCTCATCAAAGGCTAGCGTTAAATCTGCCTCAGCATCAAAGACACCGTAAATCCCTGATTCATAGTTAGAATTGAACATGACCTCAGACCATCCTCGAATGAAATCCGAATCTATAGGATAATCTGGTTCGACATCGGCAAAAATCGCTACTCCATCAGGTATGCCTAGCTCCTCTGCTTTGGCAATGGCTTGTTCGGCCTCATCTCTTCCATTTTCATACCCAGTTGCATCCACAAAATGATTCCAAATAGGAAGAACTTTTATATCATTGGTGTGAAGAAGCTCTACCTCATCAGTGGTTATTCCTTCGGAAACGCCTTCTTTTTCACCTACATACCTACCCCAAATGACAGGTTCTCCAAAGTTTTCTCTTACACAAGCTAACATGTCTGAAGTCGTATGACTTGCAGAATCGACACCCCAAACGATTTCATCATTTGAGGTATCATTACTAGCACTCGCGTCACCGTTTTCATTACTATTCGAATTCTCATCTTGATTATTTTCGCCACTGTCAGTGCTTCCATTCGTTGAACTTGGCATATTTCCTTCTACATTATTGCTGATATCATTGTTTATTTTAACATTTACGTTAACTTCTATATTATTACTGACATTATTATCTACATTGTTGTTTTCACCGTTTTTTACATGATTGTTTATTGCATTATTTACTTCTGCATTTTCCCCATTTATATTATTTTCAACATTGTTCGTAACCGCACTGTCTCCATTCCCATTTGGCTCACTTTCTTCCGTGCCATCAGCAGACACTTTTCCTGTCACGGGCTCAGCTGGGCTTGGGTTCATTAGCGAGAAGGAAAAAACGGAGATGACGACGATAAAAAATGCTGTCACTACGAGAGGTATCAGTTTCTCTTTTAGCATATCATTCCCTCCTTGTCTTTTCGTGACATCTTATGCGACAAGGAATGCTAGCGTATGGGCATGTGAAAAATTGCCAATTCCCGCAAAAAAAGTGCTAAAATGTTTAACATTTTAGCACTTTACTTAGTATTTATATTCTAATAACTAGTTCAATGAACTTTCACGTGCGGCCTCACGTTCTTCATGCCACATTTTAATATGGGTAAAGATAGAAAATAGTAAGAAGAAATTCATTGCCCAGACACTTATAAATGGTGTAAATCCACCGAATTCAATCGTTTGATAACCTTTCAAAAGTAAGACAATATATGACTCGATAAATACAAGTAAAAATCCCCCAACACCAGCAGCAACCATTCTAATCATGATTCGATTCCTCCCCCTATATATTTTCAAAAACCGCATTCACATTGTTGTAAAAAATTTATTACAATCATGTGAATTAATGTTCAAAAGTTACATTTCATTAATTTTATATGGTATTATGTAGAGTTCTTATTTTGAATTATATATTCAATACTAAATAATTACAATCAAAAGCGAAGGGTATTCTGCAAATAGGTCTTTATACCTACATAAAAAAGGACATCAACGAATCGTTGATGTCCTTTTTTGTAGGTTTATTACTTTATTAACGCGAACCGCCTCTCATTGTACCTCCAGTGGGTCCGTTTACATTACCTCTTCCGTTTGTTCCAGGATCAATTCCATTAGCACCACGATTATTATCCATTAAATCTGTGTTTATGTTGTCGTTCGTGTCGAATATACCGTTGTTATTTGTACGGTTATTTACATCATTGAAAATCCCACGGTTATTGTTATTGGAGCGGTTACGTACTGGTTCAATGCCGTTGTTTCCCCGATCACGATCAAATACACCTGTATCATTTTGACGATCATATCTTACAGGACTGTAGTTTACACCATCATCATCATTCAACCTGTTGTCATTGGCACCACATGCCCCAAGTATACCTAAAGATAGAGTAGCAGTGATCGTCGTTATAAGAAGCTTTTTTTTCATCATATTGACTCCTCCTGTATATAAAATTGATCCATTTAGACACTCAACACAGACAAGCTAGTACAAAAATTAAGGATTATGGCCCTGATTTTGATTAGCCGTCTCGTCAATGGATTTAGGTGTTGATGACGTTTTGTTTTTCTTAATAAACTCTTCCGCAAACTCTGCCGTCAACATTTGATTAAGTGGAGGAAATGACATATCTCTCTTTCCTTGATTAACAGTTTCTGCTCTTTTCCCATTCATTTCAGTGTTGTTTCGACGAAACATGACTGTAATAAATGCAGCGATTCCGCTGAGAGCTAAAAACATCCAACCACCTTTATTTCGGCTTTTTTGTTTTCCAAATGACCGAAACATGTTTCTCCCACCCATTCTTGAAAAAAGTTTGTTAAATTGCTTTGTGTTCATAAATCTTCCTCCTTAAAATGGGTAAAGAAGAATCTCCTGAGAGAAAATCGTTTCTCTCTGTTATAGAATGATTGAACGAGCCTTTTTTTATGTAAATCGTACGCTATCTCTTTTTACCATAAATAACAGTTAAAGTTAGGTGTACACTATGTATAAGAGGATTTTTCCAATAAGAAAAAAGCTCCTACAAAATGTAGGAAGCTTCGGTTTGTCTAATTCGATCCAAACATCTCTCACCCTTAAGCGGAATTTTTCCTGTTAATATCCTCAATGGAGTCCCTTTTAGGGGAAATAACGGAAGATTTTCCGCTTATGGAGGGCAAAATCGTTTATTTTGGCATTTTTTGAGGGAATAGCAGGAATTTTTCCTGTTATTTCGGCTCTTTTTCATGATGCTTGCTCATTAAGCGGAATTTTTCCTGTTATTTTTTCATACCGATACTCCTACTGTTTATACGAACACTTATCCACTAGTCGAGGGAATTTATAAATTCCAAGACAAACCGTCAAGCAATGCTGACGGTTTTAGATGGCGGTACGATTTTGAACAGCAGAACTATCTGTTAAGCTGCATTCATGGAGCGTAATTTCAGGCCGGCTTCCTACTCGGATATTTACCCCAGTTTGTCCCAACCCTTCACTAATATAAAATGGCTTATTATCAACCATTTGCAAGCCTTTAATCATATTCATTCGGACAAGTTTTCCCATTTTAATAAGATGATATGCTTTAGGATAGCATATTTGACCTCCATGGAAATGACCTGCTAATAAATAGTCAAAATGGTAATGCTTCATTTGCAGTACAACATTAGGGTCATGGGTTAATACGAGATGATATCCAGACTTTATCCCTTTAAAAGAAGCGTCTAAATCACTCCTTTTTGTGCTAAAATCATCAATGCCAATGATATTAACTCTTCTACCATTAAATAAAATTTCAACATTCTCATTTCGCAACACCTGACAATTATACTGTTTAAGTGTATCCACGAGATTTTCAAGATTTTTCCCCTTCAAAACGTAATCATGATTTCCAAGGACTGCATAAATCCCATATTTAGGTTGTAATTGATTAAATACTTCCAAATAAGGAATAAGCTTTGGTATCGTCCATTTTCTATCTAAAAAGTCACCTGTAAGAGCAATAATGTCGAATGATTCCTCTTTAACCTTTTGATATAGTTCCTTAGGTGTAATTGATATATTTTCTAAATGTAGATCAGATAAATGGAGAATTCGTAATACTGGATGATTACCATTATTTTTCTCTACGACGATTTTATTTATTTTTATATCTTTTGTATTTCGATAGGCTTTATAGATGTTGAAACTAATTAAGGCTAGCAACGCTAACAAAACGATAAGCTTCATTACATCTCCCCTTCCTCCAAAAATTATACAGGAAACTGGAGAGAAATCTGCTAGTAATTCATGGAATTATCGACGCAGCTTTTTGTATTCATCCATAAAACCTCTCGGCTCCTTTGGTACAGAATACGGAAACACTCCTTGATTGGTATGCAAAT
Organism: Robertmurraya phoenicis; assembly: GCF_047302285.1. GTDB lineage: Bacteria > Bacillota > Bacilli > Bacillales > Cytobacillaceae > Robertmurraya. The sequence goes on along the minus strand of NZ_CP154845.1, from coordinate 2,069,549 downwards.
ATAGTACCCCCTCTGTTGAGGAAAATAGCCTAAAAGACATGTCATGAACATTCTTTATTAGAAACACATGTTCACGAGTGACGATGCGATCCTCATATAAGTGAAGATGCTCTCGGTATTCTTTTGTAATCTGTTCAAAATCTTTAATAGTTCTCTCAACCTTCACATAAGGCTGAGAAATGATTCTTCTCACTTTTCTTCCCACTCCCCTTCATATTTTAACAAAATCCTTTTTATCAACTATATCGTCTTTGAATGATCATTGTCCAAAAATGAGTAGTAAAAGAGTAGAAAAAAAAGAAAAACACTATTCTTTTACAAATAGTGCTCACATTTCACTTCTATTGAATTAAGAATGTTTCCCTGGATTATTGATGACTTCAATAACACGAGTCGTTTGTTCCATTTCACTTTTACAAATGGGGCAAGTCGGCACAGCGCTACTCTTAAAGTTATCACGTACCCAACAGTTACAGTCATCAGCTTTACAAACCCAAATTTTCGTTTCCTCAGTAACTATTTCCTCTTGATTTCTTCGTCCAAAGCTCATTCATCTCACTCCTAAATTTAGGGTAGATCCCTTCTAAAGAAAGCAAAGGGAAAAGTTATCCCAAAAATAAAAAAAACTATTATAAAAAGTTTTAAAAACGATATAACTTTTTATAATATATGAATTACAAACAAAATGCAATAATTAATGATATCATACCATATTTTTTTAATCCTGTATAGTAATAACTCTGTAAAGAGACTGTAAAATAGTTTTTCCTTCCGAATTGATTTAAGTGTGGTACAAGCTTTACCTCCTGAATAAAATGGGTAGAAGTGTCTTTCTCTAACATGTTATAGGAGGCAACAACCAATGATGATATTTATGAGCTATATCTTTCTCGGGTTATCACTAGCTGCTCCCATCGGACCTGTCAATGCAGCACAAATGGAAAAAGGCATTAAACATGGTTTTCTTCATGCATGGATTTTGGGTATTGGCTCTGTTTTAGCTGATATTTTCTATATGTCAGCTGTTTTTTTAGGGGTAGGTCACTTTATTCAAATCCCCATAGTGAAGGCTTTTCTATGGTTATTTGGCTTTTTCGTTCTCATCTATTCAGGAATTGAAGGCTTATCAAATGCTGGAAAAGTCCATATTTCTCAGCAGAGAGAAAATGAGTCTTTGTGGAAATCCTTTTTCACAGGCTTTCTTATGTCTATTTCAAACCCATTAACCATTCTTTTTTGGTTAGGTATATACGGGTCCGTGCTTGCAAAAACTGCAACAATATATGGAGCAGAAGACTTATTGATATATAGCAGTGCCATCATATTAGGGTTAGTTATTTGGGATATCACAATGGCTTTTGTAGCGAGTAGCGCAAAAAAACTATTATCAATAAAAGTTCTGAGAATAATTGCTATTTTTTCCTCCCTCTCCCTTATCGGATTCGGTCTTTATTTTGGGTATGAAGCGATGAAGATTTTTTTCAATAAGTGATTAAACAAGTACCTTTTGGAGGATAATTAAGTCTTTTCTGTTTTACTCCTTTAAAGAGTAGGGTAAAATATGATAGGCATGATACCTAAACTGCACGCTAATATGAGAGGATTGAACCACGATGGAAATAAAGTCTCACACAATCGAGCAAATTGAAGATCCGTTTGGTATTTTATCAGGGAACCGTTATGAATTGTTTCTACATATAGAAGTACCGGAAGACGATGAACTTTTCACGGAGAAAGGCCTAAAAATCAAAGCCTTATTAATAGAGGATGATAAGGGCTATCACCTCTCCCATTATCATATCATTGAGAACACAACTGAACAAATTCTTGATTTTGAACTTGAAGAGGACGAAGAGAAACTCGTAGAATTTTATTGTATTGAACAAGCAAAAGCATTTCAAACCGAAGAAGAAGAGTAGGAAGCATACCGCTTCCTATTCTTCTATTTTTTTCCCTTCTTCAATGATATGATACATAAGATGGGCAAGATGATGAATCGGTCCATATTCCTCTTCTTCCACTTGTTCATCACGAAACTCTAGGTCATTTAAATGCAATGCTGTAAATTGATAAAAGTCCTTCAATTCAAATCCGTAGCAACCACTTGGCTCCTCTTGCTCATCCTCATAATGGAGAACTAAGTAAGATTCCTTGCCTTCTTCATCTTCGGCATCAAAAAAAACAAAAAAACCAATATTCGTATCCAACTCAAATAAATGTCGTGTTCCACCCTCGGTTACTTTTGAAAAATCTTCTTCAGATAACTTTTGTACTGTCATCGTGTCAACTTGATCTTCCTTATGGAAATGAACTGTAAATGTTTTCATCTAAACGCTCCTCTACTTTACTTTCTCTAGTGATACTATATAAACATACCTGCAATCGCTGCACTTAGCAAGGACGCAAGTGCTCCCGCAATCACTGACCTCACTCCTAGTCTTGCGATATCCGCTCGTCGATTCGGCGCTAAATTCCCTAAACCACCCAGTAAAATAGCTAAAGAAGATATATTAGCGAAACCGCAAAGGGCAAATGATACAACCGCTACCGTCTTCTCAGATAGATTAGGAATTTCCGGAGCAAAAGAAGAATAGGCTACAAACTCATTTATGACAAGCTTTTGACCAATAAAATTCCCTGCTAAAACCGCCTCTTCCCACGGAACCCCGATAATAAAAGCTAGAGGTGCAAAAACATAACCTAAAACAAGCTGTAACGATAACCCTTGGAAACCAAATAAGGAACCAATCCCTCCTAAAATTCCGTTAATTAACGCTACAAGGGCAATAAACGCAAGAAGCATGGCTCCAATATTTAATGCTAACTGTAATCCAACACTCGCTCCGCGCGCAGCTGCATCAATGACATTCGTTGATTCCTTATCCATCTCCATCTTAAATTCATTTGGCTCTGGTTCTTCATCTGTTTCTGGCAAAAATAATTTTGCCATCACAAGACCTGCTGGAGCAGCCATAAAACTAGCTGCTAATAGAAACTCAAGTGGAACACCAAGCAAGGAATACCCAATTAAAACGGAACCAGCTACAGAAGCAAGGCCTCCAGTCATGACTGCAAACAGTTCGGATTCAGTCATCTTTGAAATGTACGGACGAATCACTAACGGAGCTTCCGTTTGTCCAACAAAAATATTGGCGGCAGCTGACATTGATTCAGCTTTTCTCGTTCCAAGTAATTTCGCAAGTGCTCCTCCAATAATGCGTATAAAAAACTGCATCACCTTTATGTAATAGAGAACGGAAATAAGTGAAGAAAAAAAGATAACAATGGGTAGCACATTGAAGGCAAAAATATGTACGATATTTGACTCCTCAGTGTAAATTCCCCCAAATAAAAAACTGATCCCTTCATTTGAATAATTAATAATTTGACTCACACCATTTGATAAAATCGTTAACCCTTTCTGTCCCCAAGTCGTTTTAAGAACAAGAAAGGCAAAGATAAGTTGTATCGTTAATCCACCTAATATAGTACGGAAGTTAATTCTATTCTTATGAGTAGAAAACAAATAACCGATAGCTAATACAACGAGAATACCAACGATCCCCCATATATATCGCAAAACCTTCACCCCTATTTTTTTAATCCCCGATGACAGATTGAATAGGCTGATTTATACTTTTGTTAGTATGTACAAACCAACATAATAAAAACAATAGAGGTGACAACTTTATGAAAATCAGAAAGAATTTTTCCAGTGGTCAGGAACAAAAAGTTTTTATATATGAAAACAAGAAAGAAGAATATATTCTCGTTGCCATTCCTGATATCAATTGGAGTACATCTTTTACATATGAAGAGAATTTAATCGAAGACAAAATGTACAAAACGCTGTTAAAAATAGTAGACGAAGAGAGCGCTAGCGGAATCAGCAAAAAAATCTACCAATGGACGAGAGAAATGTAATGAAGACAAATTTAAAAGGAGTCCACTTAGTGGAACTCCTTCATATTTGACTGTTAAGCCTTATTGACGTTAACAGCTTGTGGTCCGCGTTGACCTTCTTCAATGTCGAAAGTAACTTCTTGACCCTCGTCTAGGGTTTTAAACCCTTCATTTTGGATAGCAGAGTAGTGTACGAATACATCTTCTCCACCCTCAACTTCGATAAATCCAAAGCCTTTTTCTGAGTTAAACCATTTTACTTTACCAGTTGCCATTCTAATCCTCCTAAAAATCAAAAGCATTTGATGATAACTAACGTATCACATCTATAGTTTGCCTAAAAATTTGATTTTAAATCATTTTTTTGATATTTTTTTCAGGATTATTTTTTTGTTCAAATTATTTTTCCCAAACCTATTTGTTTTCGTTGTACTTAAACCCTTTCAGCTGCATCGACTGTATGCTTCAATAGCATGGAGATGGTTACAGGTCCTACTCCACCAGGCACTGGCGTAATGGCTGATGATTTCTCATAGCATGAAGCATATTCCACATCACCAACATTACCTGGGTTATAGCCTGCATCCAAAACAATGGCACCGACTTTAAGCCAGTCACCCTTAATGAATTCTGGTTTCCCAACTGCGGCGACGACAATATCCGCTTGCTTGATAATCTCCTGTAAATTTGTTGTACGAGAATGACATGTCGTTACGGTAGCATTCCGATTTAGAAGTAAAGCGGAGACCGGCTTACCTAGAATCGGGCTTCTGCCAACAACAACTGCATGTTTTCCCTCAGCAGAAATATGATAATAATCCATCATTCGAATAATCGCAGCAGGGGTACATGATGGAAAAAGACCAAATCCTAATGCTGTTTGACCATAGCCCCAGCTCGTAACACCATCAACATCCTTTTCAAGTGCTATCGCTTCAAAAGCTGCTCTTTCATCTATATGAGATGGTACAGGATGCTGCAGGAGGATCCCGTGTACCTTTGGATCGTTATTTAACCCTTGAATTGTATGAAGTAATTCCTCCGTAGTCGTTTCTTTCGGCAGCTGGATTCGTTGTGAAAGGATACCTAATCGTTCACAAGCATTCCCTTTCATTTTTACATATGTAGCAGATGATGGATCATCGCCAACTAAGATTGTTGCTAAGCTCGGGGTAATCCCCTTTTCTTTTAATGCTGCTATTCTCGGCTTAAGCCCTTCCTTTACATCGCCTGCAACCTTTTGTCCGTCTAAAATTAACTTTTCTTCCATGTATATACCTCCTCTGAGATAAAAAGTATGTAATTTATTGCCCAGACGACCGGCTATACATAGACGTAGCTCCCTTGTGGTTTATTCCACCCAAGTCGTCAGTCACTACGATATTTAAGAAAAAACAGGATTCACGTAAAAACAGTGCTAAATCCTCCTTTATTATATCAGAAAACACATATAATACAATGGAGATTTCGTTATAATGTTCGTTAATAATATTCGCACTTCTGCTATATTCCTTAAAACGGCTTAATTCAATCTTTTAGTTTTTAACAATATTATTTACGATAGACTTTGGGAAAATTAGAAAAGGCAACAACGATTTGTTGTTGCCTTGAATGATATATTTAAGGTCGAATCTGACGATAAAAATTAACCTTTTTATTATAGTTTCTAAAATCATCATATTTTCTGAACTAAGCTACTTATTTAGTCTCACACTAGCAGCAATAGTTTAAACAAAAGCTTTGACCTAAAACAACGAAAGCCCTGCCTCTCTTCCATCAATACGGTTCCTTGACCGCGCCTTTTTAGAATTAGGATTTCAAAAGTTCAAGTGCAAAGATAATATTATTCAATTTCTTAACTCCTTATTCGTTCATTCGTAGTAGAATGCTGGATATTTCGTAATGAAGCAAATTTATAATAGGAAATTCATAATGCTGTATGATTTCATAACACTTCAAGATATTAAACTAAAATGAGCGTGTCTTGACTCAACTAGTGTTTATGAAATCAACTCTGTAGTGTAGCTTAAAAGAAGGAATTTGAGAGGGAAACCTTGCAGCCATAAGGTTCGGTGTTCTTCTTTAAAAACACTCGGAAAAAGTCTATTACCTATATATCCGTATTATTACCTTTTCACTGTACCTAAAATATATCGAAATACCATCATATAACGAAATACATTTTTTGTCAACTCCTAATATAAAAACAAGACAATTCCAGCTAGAATTGTCTTGTTTTTATGCTCATTACTTCTGAAGATCAACAGGGACTGATGCATCGATCAGTGCTGCTTCTAGTTCGTTTTGATATGATTCTTTAGTCTCTCCTGTCCAAGCAAAATAATTAGACATGTAGTCGATGACATTTTGTTTATATGTTCGTACTAATGATATGTCGAACAAAATCGCACCTGTTCTTCTATTAAAGAAATCGACCGGAGTAAAGACCATTTCATGCTCTAGAGCATATTGAAGTTTAGCAAACAAAGTAATCGGTAATTGATATTCCTTTGCTTTTTCAGCATCGTGTGACACTATTTCAAAAAGATACTTAACATTAGAGCCGTACTTAGCTGCTAAATGAGCTGCTTCATCTTTAGAGAGACCGACTTTTTGTCCTTCTTTCGTTTGTTCCGTGACGAATTGTTCGAAGCGAGCTGATCCACCAACATCTCCACCAGAGATAGGTAGATTTTTCGTTTGACAGTTAGGAAAAGCTTGACCGTATTCATCCTGTAATTTTTTCGCTAATACATCAGTGATCATTTCGGCCATTTTACGATAACCTGTTAACTTTCCACCAGCAATTGTAATAAGACCTGATTTTGATTCCCAAATCTCATCTTTACGAGAGATTTCAGAAGGGTCTTTTCCTTCTTCCCAAATTAATGGACGGACTCCTGCCCAGCTTGATTCAATGTCATCTTCCGTCACGTTCACTCCAGGGAACATATAATGAATCGATTTCAAAATGTATTCACGATCTTCTGAGATCATCTTCGGGATAGCTGCGTCCTTGTCATAAAATGTATCTGTCGTTCCCACATATGTTTTCCCTTCTCTAGGAATCGCAAAGACCATTCTACCATCCGGTGTATCAAAGTATACAGCCTGCTTAAGCGGAAACTTAGATTGATCAATCACAACGTGAACACCTTTTGTGAGACGTAACACTTTTCCAGTTTTTGATTGGTCTTTTTCACGAATCTTATCGACCCAAGGACCAGCAGCATTGACAATTTTCTTCGCACGAACTTCATACTCTTCACCATTGGTTCGGTCCTTCACAACCACTCCAGCCACTATACCATCTTCATAAACCAAATTTTCAACTTTAGAATAGTTTAGAGCGACTGCTCCTTTTTGGACAGCAGCCTTCATAACTTCTATTGTTAATCTTGCATCATCTGTGCGGTATTCCACATAAACACCACCGCCTTTTAGATTATCCTTCTTTACAAGTGGTTCTTTCTGCAGTGTTTCATTAGCATCAAGCATCACTCGACGTTCGCTTCTTTTTACTCCTGCTAAGAAATCATATACTCTTAATCCGATTGAAGTTGAAAATTTGCCAAAAGTGCCACCTTTATGAAAAGGTAATAACATCCATTCAGGCGTTGTCACATGCGGGCCGTTTTCATAGACAACCGCTCTTTCTTTTCCTACTTCTGCAACCATCTTCACTTCGAATTGCTTTAAATAGCGTAATCCCCCATGTACAAGTTTAGTGGAACGACTAGAAGTTCCAGCGGCAAAATCCTGCATTTCAACAAGACCTACTTTCATTCCGCGTGTAGAAGCATCAAGCGCAATTCCAGCTCCAGTAATACCTCCACCAATTACAAGTACATCAAAATGAGTATTTTTCAATTGCTCTATAACATTTACTCTGTTTTTGTTTGAAAAGTTCATGGTACCTATCCCCTTTATCATCAAATAGTAGTTGCGTTTTCAATTCCACGTTTGCACAATCAATACAGTATTAATTCTACAAACGTGGAATTGAATTTAAGTATGAAAAAAGAGACCACAAATACCATTATCTTAATACGATAATGTATTGTGGTCTCTCCGTTTCTCCTACCGAACTATTAACTTAAGTAAATCGTAACATAAATAAATCCGATTTGCACTCTTTTTACTCAATCAATTTTTCCATAAGTCTATTTTCGACGTCGTAATAGCAGATGCTCCTGCCTCTAAAGCATTAACCACTTCTTGCTGTGTACGAATAAGTCCACCAGCAAAAATCGGTGTTTTTAATCGTTCTTTCACTTCTTTAATCATCCATGGCATGGCACCTGGAAGAACTTCTATATAGTCAGGCTTCGTCTTTTCAATCAGACGATAACTTTTTTCAAGGGCATGTGAGTCAAGTAAAAATATTCTTTGTACAGCGATAACGCCTTTTTGCTTTGCTTTTAATATAACATTTGATTTCGTTGAGATAATCCCATATGGCTTATACTCTTGACAAATATATTCTGTCGCATAATCATCATTTTTGATTCCATGAATCATGTCAATATGGTAAATCATTCGTTTTCCATTTTGCTTTGCCATTTGGTTAATGTTTTTCAACTGTGCAATATGAACTTCGAGTATGATCCCAATTTCATATGGACTATTCAAAAACAATTCAAACTCTTTCATGTTAGTTGAAGCTGGTAAAATCTTTTGATTCACGATTCTATCCCCAATACTGCTTTTTCATATACTTTTAAGTTTGCATAAATAAGTTCTAAATAAGGTGTCTTAATATTTTCAGCTTGCGCTTTTTTAAGTAAATATAAGAAGAAATGGTCAGCCTCTGTTTGCATCCCCTTTTCCATATCCCGCTGCATAGAAGACTTCATTTCATAGCCCATTTCTTTTATTTTCGCTAACTGTGGTTGAATATTTTCTTTAGTAATCGGTGCACCTGTTTTCTCCATCACCGTCACTACTTCGGTTACGATTCCTTCGATTGCGGTAAATCCACTTTTCGTTTCCCGAATAGGCCCAATAGGTGAACGCATTAACGTTGTTGCTCCTGAAAGACAGGAAATAAATAAATATTTTTGCCACATCTCTTTCATAATTTCTCCACTATATATAAAATTCGCTTTCGTATCAGCAAAGGACTTCGTTAATTGCACAATGCGCTCTGTTTCTATTCCACTTCGTTCACCAAAGACAAGATTGTGAATGGGACTTGTTTGTACAACAGCTCCGTTTCCATCTAAGGTCGATTCAATGAAACAGAGACCACCAATGACTTGCTCTTCCCCAAATTCATTGATTAAAAGCTCGAGGTGAGAGATACCGTTTAGTAAAGGCAAGACCATTGTACCCTTTTCCACAAAGGGCCGAATATCCTTTATCACTTCATTTAAGTGATAAGCCTTTGTAGAGAGAATGATCACATCAAATGGAACAGACTTCTCACCACTTACAATCAACTTTGGTTGTAAGTGCATGTCCCCATGTACACTGTGAATCTTTAACCCCTTTTCCTCAAGTTGTTTTTTACGTTTTTCGCGAACGAGGAATGTGACATCTTCCCCTTTTTCTAATAACCTACCGCCAAAATAACCGCCCACAGCCCCTGCTCCGACAACTAAAATCTTCAAATTTAGCTCCCCCTTATGTAACTGCTTCCTTCCTATTAGTTTAACATATTTATTAAAAAAAGTCGGTATCGTCTAGCCCATACCGACTTAACAGCTTATGCTTCTTTTTTCTTTTTTGTTGTGGTTCTCTTTTTCTTCGTAGCTGCTACCTTCGGTTTCGTTCGATCAATAGAAGCTTGAAGAGCTGCCATCAAATCGGTCACATTCGATGTTTTCTCTTTTTCATTTGGTGTAACGATTTCCTTCCCGGTTCTCTTCGATTCAATCAACTCTAATAAAGCTTTACGATAATCATCTGTATATTTTTCCGGTTCAAAATCATTGGTTAATTGATCAATGAGAAGGATGGCTGTACTCAATTCTTTATCTGTCACTTTTTCTTCCATTGGTACATTGGGGACATCACCTGCAGACCTTACTTCATCTGGGAAATGGAGAGTTTCCATTACTAATGTATTTTCGTACACCCGAATAACCGCTAACTGTTCTTTAGAACGGATGATAATTTTTGCGAGACCAACCTTTTCTGACTCTTCTAACGCTTTTCTTAGAAGAGAATAGGCTTTTCCTCCTCCCTCACTCGGGGACATGAAATAACTTCGATTGTAAAAAATGGGATCAATTTGCTCCATTTTTATAAAATCAATAATTTCAACAGCCTTGTCCTCTTTTTCCTTTTTCAAGCTCTCAAGCTCTTCATCATCCAAGACGACAAATTTTCCTTTCGTGTACTCATACGCCTTCACGATATCTTCATTTTTAATTTCAACTTCACAAACCGGACATATTTTTTCATATTTAATCGGTGAATGACACTCCTTGTGTAAATTGCGAAGCTTAATATCTTTATCTTCAGTTGCAGCATGAAGCTTGATCGGAATATTGACTAAACCGAAGCTTATACTCCCTTTCCATATTGTATGCATTGACATTGCTCCATTCTTTTTTACAAATATTTTATGTCACTGCTCATTCTTCATCCTGTTAAAGATATGGAAAGACACTTTTGAAAATGAAAAAAAGAGACAAACTACTAGTAGTATTATCTGAAGGGAAGAATCCAATTGAAACCCATGTTGCCAACTTTAACATTTGAAATTCCAGAGGGAAAAGAATGGAAATACGAAGTGAAATATGATGGTTTTCGTGCATTGCTTAAATGGAATGAAAAAGTGGAACTCGAAAGCAGAAATGAAAAACCGCTCTTAGCACTCTTCCCTGAGATAAGTGATTTCCTTAACAGAGAGAGGGAAAAGATTGAACCGTTTCTTCCTTTGCTCTTTGATGGAGAGCTCGTCTTTTTAGACAATGATTATAAGTCTAACTTTAGCCATGTTCAAACGAGGGGTAGAATGCGATCGCAAACGAAAATTACCGAAAGAGCAAATCATTCACCTTGCCATTTACTTTTATTTGATGTGTTAGTTCTAAAAGGAAAAAAAATTAATTCTGAACCTTATGGTAAAAGAAAGGAGTTATTGAAATCTTTTTTTCAAGAAACAGGATGGCCAACGCGGCCCGATCATAAGAGTAACAAGCTCATTCAAATGGTTCCATTTTATGATGATTACAAAACCATTTGGGATAAAGTCACCCTCTTTAATGGAGAAGGAGTTGTCGCCAAAAAAAGGAATCATCTTTGGGAGGAAGGCAAGCGGACGACGACATGGTTGAAATTTAAAAACTGGAAGTATGTTTCCTGTTTCATTACTTCCTTTAAAAAATCTAATGGATACTTCTATGTAGGCGTCTATGCTCAAGGCAAGATTGTCCCGATCGGGCAATTTTTATTTGGCATTAACCCTGATGAAAAGCAAGTACTTTATAAGACATTGAAAGAAAATAAAATCGATGAGGACGAGCAATTTATCTATGTAAATCCAGCGATTTGTGTGCAAATCAAGTATTTAGAGATCTATGAGGAACAATTACGTGAACCGCATTTTGATGAGTTTCAATTTGAATTGCATCCGACTGACTGTACATATGAACGTTTTCTCCTGCAACAAAATAATCTCCCGACAGAAATTGAGATTTCTCATCCAGAAAAACCTTTATGGAAAGAACCTGTTATTCAAAAACATGATTTTATTCATTATTTAAGAGAGATCTCGCCTTATTTCTTACCTTTTTTAGAAAATCGTTTACTTACGGTGATTCGCTTTCCTCACGGCATCTTCGGTGAATCCTTTTACCAAAAAAACACCCCAGACTATGCACCTGAATTTGTCGAGACGAAACTCGCGGATGATATTAACTATACGGTTTGCAATAGTTTGCAGACTCTTCTTTGGTTGGGGAACCAATTAGCTTTCGAATTCCATATACCATTTCAAACGCTCGGAAGTACAGGCCCGAGCGAGATTGTATTCGATCTAGATCCGCCATCAAAAGAACATTTTCATTTAGCAATTAAAGCAGCCTTAATGATAAAGGAGGTAATCGACCATTTAGATTTAATAAGCTTTATTAAAACTTCTGGAAATAAAGGATTACAAATTTATCTTCCTCTCCCAGACAATCGCTATAGTTACGATGATACAAGGTTATTTATGTCTTTCATTGCTGATTATCTAGTTTCCAAAGATCCTGATTCTTTTACAACCGAACGAATGAAAAAAAAACGTGGGAACCGGCTTTATATTGATTATGTACAGCATGCAGAAGGAAAGACGATTATTGCCCCCTATTCACTAAGGGGAACTACATTAGCTACCGTTGCAACCCCTTTATTTTGGGATGAAGTATCTGAAAACATTAGAATTGAACAATTTCAAATGCCACAAATCATTCCAAGAGTAAAATCAAAAGGAGATCCGTTTCGAAATTTCTTCCAAGCGAAAGAAGAACAGAACTTTGACGCCGTACTACAATTTTTGCAAAAAAAATAGAAAAGGAGCCGAATTAAGATCGGCTCCTTTTTATAGTACATCCTTTAAATAAGAAGATACTTCTTCTTGAAGTTTTGTGTATTGTGCGATTTCTTTTGAGAATTCGCTTTTAGTTGTACAAGTAAATGTAGATGGAGAGTGTAAATCAGCTTCTACCTTTGTTTCATACACATAGGTTGCATTACCGATTAAATCGATCGTGTAGGAATCTTGTTTTTGATGGGCGATACAACGTACCTTTCCCCCATTATTAAAAACCTCGACTGGTTCTTCTAGATTGTTCAACTCATTCAGGCAACTTACCAAAGTGGAAGCTGACATTGCTGTTCCGCAGGCATTCGTAAAGCCAACTCCTCGTTCAAACGTACGCACATAGATTTGACCAGGCTGTATAGCTTTTACAAAGCTCACATTAACACCATCTGGGAATAATTCATTTGGTCCATTGACATATTCACTTAATTCCTTTTGAACAGTAGAGTGAATCTTCTCACTATCGACAATCGCAATTAAATGAGGATTAGGAACAGCAAGCGCTGTAAAGGTAATTTCTTCAGAAAGGGTTGGGATTTTCTCATTTAAAAGGGTATCTTGTTGAATATGTAATGGTAAATCCTTAACTTGAAAGGAAACAGGAGATATTTCAACTAAATAAGTTGGGATCTCTGGGAAAATATCGGTTTCCTTACGAACGGCTAGGTCCGCTTTCATCGTTTCGATTAGAGCAGAATCTTTGTCAAGTAGTTCGCAAACATATCTTGCTACACAACGAAGGCCATTGCCACACATGGAAGCTTCCGAACCATCTGCATTAAACACACGCATTCTCCCATCTGCTCTGTCACTCTTCATCACAAACAGAATCCCATCTGCGCCAAGCTCTGTTTCACGATTACAGAGAGCAATCGCTAATTCACATCGTTCTTGTTCTGAAAAAACATACTTATTTGTCATTTCATCTATTAATAAAAAATCATTTCCTGAGCCATGACATTTGATGATTTCTAATTCCACTTTTCTTAAACCCCCACAATATCAAACTGATCATAAACCATAATAATTAATTATCTATACTAACTTATTTTATATTAATACGATATGAATCTCCATAGTTAAGTAACTTTCCTTTAGATAATCACCTTATCTTCTTTTTCCATTATATGATTGGACCATGTTAATGATTCTGCATAGATTTTGAATAGCTCCTTCTCCTCAATTCTCAAATCCCTGCATTTCTCACTTATTCTCACCCAATGTGCCTTTTCCACGGCCATTACCAAATCAAGAACATCCTTTAAAGGGTTTTGAACTCCAGACAATGCATCACAAAGATCATCATGTAATGGTAAATCCTGAACCATTTTTTCCATCGGAACGCCTGCAAGCTTGTCCATAAGTGAAAATAATCCTAACGTAAAATAAGTGGATGGAGCCTTTCGATTTCTCTTCAAACGTTCAATCGATTCGCACATTTTTGCTCTTGTTAACGATAAATGGACCACTTCTTTCGCATACTCACTTTTGCTCATATCTCTTTCCCGAACAGAAAGGACATATAACCATTTCTTGATTTCCATGATCCCAAGCAGTATAACCGCTTGTTTGACTGAGTAAATTTTATGTTTTGTAAGCCTGTACTGAGAATTTACTAATTTTAAGAGTTTATAGGACAACGAAAGATCCTTTTCAATGAAGTCAGAAATCACGTCAATGCTCGTTTCATTCATAATAATTTCATGCAAATGATCGTAATAAGCAAAAAAATAGATAGGAATATCATATGTCGAAACAATCGATGGCTCGGCAAAGAAATAGCCCTGAAATAACTCATAGCCATATTTTTTTGCCTCTTTAAAAGCCTCCTCCGTTTCAATCTTTTCCGCAAGAAGCTTAATCCCTCGTTCATTCGCTCGTTCTTCAATTCGCCTGCGTGTATTCTTCGATGTAACGAGAAAATCTACCTTAATAATATCAACATATTGAATTAGCTCCTCAGAATAGAGATTCCCATTCTTTAATACAACATCATCCAAAGCGATTTGATAGCCTAAATTCTTAAGATCATGGCAAATTGACAGAATCTCTTTCGTTGCATAAATCGATTCTGAAAATTCAACAACAATTTCTTGTGGTGTAAAATAGGTAGGCAACCCAAGGAGAAGAAGTTTTTTTGTAAAAATTATAAAACAAGGCTTTCCGCTACAAAGCTCCTCAATGCCAATATTTAAAAAACTATTAATAATGACATCTGCTGTAGCTTGATCACCATCTATATTGGGAAAAGAGTTCTCTAATCCACTACGGTAAAAAAGCTCAAATGCTATATTTTCTCTTTCTCTATTTAAGATAGGCTGCTTGGCAACAAATACTTCCATTCTTCTTCCCTCCGACAAAATAATCATTGTTGACTATAGTCATTTTAAAGAAGTATTTTTAATAATGCTGTCGAAGTTTGTATGACAAGCATATTTTTCTTTTTTATTGATGATTTAAGGTAGTAATATCATTTCTTTAAACATCACTTCTTTGCTTAAACCACCGACTATTTTTGCTCTCACAACCCCATCAGAATCAATAAAATAGGAAGTTGGGTAGGAAAGAATTTCATATTGATTAGCCACTTTCCCGCTTTCATCCATCAGGATCGGAAAGGTTAGTTCGTACTCCTCTACAAACTTGTTGACATCATCTCTATTTTTTTCTGTAATTGTTACATTTACGGCTAATACAACAAAATCATCTTCCTTATGTTCCACATATAATTCCTGCATGTCTGGCATTTCTTCTTTACATGGTGGGCACCAAGTCGCCCAAAAATTCAGGAGAATTTTCTTCCCTAGAAAATCCTCTAATGTCACTTCTTTTCCATCAAGTGTCGTTAAGGAAAAGGATGGGGCTCTCTCCTCTATTTTAAGTCCGACCGGTAAGGATTCAAGGTCTTCCATTCTTTCATATTGTGCACTCTGAATTGAGTCATTTTCTCCACTATTTTTTTTTAAGATTGTCCTATCGATGATTACGAGAAGGATAATGATCGATACGAAAATCAGTAAAAATTTCTTCATTCGTTAAACTCCTTCTTTACTAAACGCCTTTTGTCGTTTTCTATTTTACTGAATTTAAAAGAAGGAAGCCATCTTTTTAGCTTCAATGATTGCGATATCGATATATTTTTACGAGAAGCGCAAGGAGCACATAGCGTTCCTCTTCCGTTAGCTCATCGTCAAAGGAAAATACAGGTATGTTCACGTCTTTAAATAATTCTTCCCATTCAATCGGCATCCAGCCTTTTCGTACACGTCCAATCGTTTTCTTTTTCATGTTTTTGAATTGAACATCGGTAAATAAGCGTTCTGAATGGATCATAATCGGAAAGGAAGAATGAGGAAGGATGACATCAAAAACCTCCCCTTCCCGCTCTTGAATTGTCATTTGCAGTTTTCCGTTTCGATCATATACGTTTCCCTGATTTCTTTTCCATTTGAATTTCATCATTAATTGATTTTCAGCATTATAAAATCCATACTCTGCTGGAATGAACTTATCAAGAAAATAAGGAAGAAACCATCTTAGCTTCGTATAGCGAACATCTCTTAATTCTCCTAGTACTACTCCTTTAGGGCTGAACAGAAGCAAGCGCAATGATGGGGCAGGCATAAAAGTGAGGAGAAACTCATTTTCACGATGAAAGGATAGATGATTTTCTCCTATATGTAGGTTCCCCTCTATTTGCGATGAACGCTCCTGATTCAGAAGATATGATTGAAAAGAGGAAATGCTATACAGAAAAAAAGGTAGCGCTGTCCACACCACTTCTTTTCCTGGTATTAAAATCGTTAACGGGATGATCAGGATAATGACTGGTATAAGTGCAGCTATACTTCCATTTAAGGAAGTGGTTGCCGCTGAACGATAAAATTGTTGGATATTCATCAGAAAAATCTCCTCTTTTAGTCAATGATCTATTCAAATCTGGATAATTCAGTCAACTGATGGATGCCGCTTCACTTTCCTCTTGAACCACTCTATCACTCTATCAAAAAAACTCTTTAACTTGCCTTCCCACGGTGCTGGACCAAGCACTATGCGATTAACAAGAAATTCTATCAATTCTTCCAAAAACACTAGCACTATAAATACGACGATCATTATTGTAAGCCACGTCCACATTGAAAGGCTCCTTCCTCAATCTAGTATTAAGGTCTTCTAATATAACTATATTCAGATTCCTCTTAATCATTCTAATTTTGTTGTTGGTTTCTCTATTTTCACGGCTACCAATCTTAAATTTTGATAGAAAAAAGCCTAGGTATGTCCCTAGACTTTTTTCTATCGAATTAATCGGAACACTAACGGAATTTTGTAAGTGGTACCTTCATATGCTTTAATTGCTGCCACAATCGTAAAGATGAAATATAGTGCTCCCACAATCCAAATCGTAATAAATCCAATTAGGACAATCATCAAAATGGTGCTTAAAAGGGTATATACTCCATAGGAAATAAAAAAGTTGAAATATTCTTTTCCATAATAATCAATATAGGCAGAGTCGTCTTTTTTTATTAGCCATATTATTAATGGACCAATAAAAACTGTGAAAAAACTAACCACGAATATAAGTGCAGCAAATAATCGTTCGTCTTGACTTGGCATCATCATTCCCCCTTCTTTAACTGAACCCAAGGTCGTCAAAAGAACCTTATAAATACTATACGATTGAAAATAAAAAAAGTTCTACTTTCCCCTCTTCATATTGTGACCAAAGTGATGACTATTCATGTTTATGTTCTCGATTTGGACATGATGAATACATTTTATAAGAGGACAATTTTAAAAAGGATGATGAACATTGTGATGTCAAAACTAGAAGCATTCATACTTGGTATTATCCAAGGTCTAACTGAATTCATCCCCATTTCTAGCACTGGGCATCTTTATTTAGGTCGGCATTTGTTCGGACTTGATGAAGCTGGGTTATTCCTCGATACGATGCTTCATGTCGGCACTTTGCTTGCCGTTCTCGTTGTCTACAAAGACGAGCTGCTTCACATCGTTAAAAACCCCTTAGGAAAACGCTCCTCATTGCTGATAATAGGAACAATTCCTGCTGTTATTGTGGGTCTTCTCTTAAATGATTTATTTGATTCTATTTCCAAAACAGGGGTCACGATTGGTTGGGAATTTTTATTTACTGGTTTTATTCTGTGGATGGCAGACGGTGTCAAAAAAGGCGCAAAAAAAATGGACAACATTACCTATGGGGATGCATTATTTATCGGAACATTTCAGGCTGCGGCTATTTTTCCAGCAGTCTCACGTTCCGGTCTAACGATTGCTGCAGGACTATTTCGAAAGCTTGACAGAGAAACTGCTGCCTATTTCTCATTCTTACTCTCTATTCCGACGATTTCAGGTGGAATTGTATTAGAGATGGGAGAATTAGTGTCAGGAAACATGGAAGCTGTGACTCTCGGTAGCCTTATCGTTGCAACAATCGCTTCTGCACTTTGCGGCTATTTTGCGATCGTTTGGATGATCAATTATTTGAAGAAACGATCATTAAAGGTTTTTGCCGTATATGTATGGATTTTAGGCTTAGCTGTTTTAACGTTTCAACTAACTGGCGTTTTTTAGGGGTGGGTCTTTATGCATGAGATGATATCGAACATTTTCGATATGCTGTCAGAGCTTGGGTATTTCGGGATCTTATTTGGCCTTATGATTGAAATTATTCCAAGTGAAATTGTCTTGAGTTATGGAGGCTATTTAATTAGTAGTGGCCAAATTCATTTTTTCGGGGCTCTCCTATGCGGGGTCATAGGAGGCACGGCGGCGCAGTTATTTTTATATTGGCTAGGAGTTTACGGTGGTAGGCCCTTTTTAGAGAAGTATGGAAAATATCTCTTCATTCACCCAAAGCATCTTGATGCCTCAGAGCATTGGTTCAAAAAATATGGTACTGGTGTGATCTTTTCTGCGCGGTTCATCCCTGTCATTCGCCATGCCATTTCCATTCCGGCTGGAATTGCAAGAATGCCAATTTCCCATTTTACAATGCTTACGATTGGAGCGATGATTCCATGGACGATATTATTTCTTTTGCTAGGGATAGAACTAGGTGATCATTGGAAGATGATTGAAGAATATTCACGCCCGTTTTTACTCCCGATCATTGGGATTTCAATCGTTGGAATCATCCTTTACTTTGTGTTTACATTTATAAAAGAAAAAGGAAAAAAATCTTAAAATTTTTTCATAAAAAACCTATTTCCTTTTTCGATAATTTCTTGTATTATACAGAAAGAATACTGAACGTATTAAAACAAAAAGCAATAGGGAAGGCAAATGGTGCGCCACCAGTGATATTTTGTATGTGCTGGTTCTAGTGGGTTCGATTCCCACCCCGAAATTTTTTAGCAACATTATAAAAAATTTCGAGGGTGGGTCTTAGTCTCTTTACGCATGGAATAAGACTGTCCTCATTAATGGAGGGAATTACTCATGCTTAAAAAACGCGAACTTCAAGACAGTCACGCATTATATGAGTGGATGATCCACCCTGATGTCTTCCCTTTTGTGCGCCATAAGGCTAACTCAATGGACGAATTTCTATTCCTCACAAAGCAAACAATTGAAGCGGAGGAACGTGGAGAACTCATTTCGCGTACGATTCTCGATGAGTGGGGAAATCCAATTGGGACGATTAATTTATTTGATATTAAAGACCAAGCAGGATTTCTTGGAACATGGATTGGGAAACCTTTCCATGGAAAAGGCTATAACAAGTTAGCAAAGGATACCTTTTTTGAAGAGATCTTTTACAGTTTAAATATCGAAACAGTCTATATGCGGATTCGTAAGGAAAATGTTCGTTCTCAGAAAGCAGCTGAAAAGCTCCCTTATGTGATCCATGCCAATGAAACGCGAAAAGATATTTTTCAACAACTGAATGGTTCAGAGCACATCTACAACTTATATGAAATTCCAAAGGATCTATATACATTACATGTGTTACGACATGGACATGAGCAACAAGAAGCGAATCATTTGTTAGAAGCATAAGGAAAGTAACGTCTACCCATTATTTATTATCGAATATTTCTACAGTCGGAAGCACACCTCAAAAAGGTGTGCTTCCTTTAGTCTTTCTTTTCCGTCAATTGGAGATAAATATTTCGTAATACATATGCTTTGTATAACTCCAGCTTTTTTCGCTCAACCGGATGATAATGAACGCCTAGTTCTTTTAATTTTTGGACATACCAGCCCTTTGATCCTTGATAAGCCACCTTCATTCTCCTCTCAGTAACGCATGTTCCTACACTATATGTGAAAAAAACCACTTATATGTTAAATGAAGCAAATTTGATCGTTGTCGGCATGCGTATATTTCCGCTAGTTATGATATAATCCATTCTTGTAGCAGAAATTTCTAGAAGAGGTAACGACATGGATCAAACCTATAGTAAAAAAGAAAAAAGCAAACAACTTCTCCATATCTTAATTCCGATTTTAATTACTCAATTCGGCATGTTTTCCATGAATTTCTTTGACACCATGATGTCGGGAAGATTCAGTCCAAATGACTTAGCAGGCGTTGCCATCGGTTCTTCTATTTGGGTGGCTGTGTTTTCTGGACTAAGTGGAATTTTATTAGCGGTGACACCAATTGTGTCGCATCTCATTGGTGGAAAAAAGGAAAATGAGGTTTCTTATAATGTTATCCAAGCTATTTATTTAAGTCTCTTAATCGGACTAGCTGTCATTATTAGCGGTGTCATTCTCTTAGACCCATTGCTTAATGTAATGAGCCTAGAGTCAGAAGTACGACGGATTGCCACAGATTATTTAACGGCACTAAGTTTTGGAATCCTTCCCTTATTCGTCTATAATGTTCTTCGTTCTTTTATTGATGCACTGGGAAAAACGCGCGTCTCCATGTTAATCACTTTGTCAGCATTACCGATTAATGTTTTCTTTAATTACGTCCTTATTTTTGGAAAATTAGGCTTACCAAAGCTCGGCGGTGTTGGAGCTGGTTATGCATCAACGATCACCTATTGGATAATTATGGGGATCGCATTATTTGTGACAGCAAAACAACAGCCATTCTCCTCTTTTCGACTATTTAAATCTTTCCATCGTTTATCTTTTGAAAAATGGAAAGAAATATTAATAATTGGTGTACCAATAGGCTTTTCGATCTTTTTTGAAACCAGTATTTTTTCAGCCGTTACTCTGTTAATGAGTGTCTTCGATACGATTACGATTGCATCCTATCAAGCTGCTGTTAACTTCGCTTCATTTTTGTACATGGTTCCATTAAGTATATCGATGGCCTTAACCATTTTAGTTGGCTTTGAAGTAGGAGCAGGAAGATTAAAAGACGCTAAAGTATATAGCTGGCTCGGCGTATCAATGGGTGTCATGATGGCGATTTTATGTGGACTCATCTTACTTATTTTCCGTTTTGAAATTGCTAGTCTCTACACAACCGATGCAAGAGTATTAGAATTAACCGCCCATTTCTTATTATTCGCCCTCTTCTTCCAATTGTCAGATGCAATTCAAGCACCGATACAAGGAGCATTAAGAGGCTACAAAGATGTCAATATGACGCTAATGATGTCATTCATTTCTTATTGGGTGATCGGCTTACCTGTCGGCTATAGTTTAGCGACATTTACAAGCTTAGGTCCGATAGGCTATTGGATTGGATTAATTAGTGGATTAGCGATTGGGGCTCTGACCTTAAGTATGAGGCTTATTTATATTCAAAAAAGAAAATTTAAACATCCATTACAAGCATGATAGAAAAAAACAGCGGAGATGAAGTCTCGCTGTTTTTTTACATATTAGAAGGTTTGTTATGCAAATTTTTCACTTTCCCGAGGACATCTTTTGAGCCTGTAATCGGAATAATACTCCCTGTAATAAAGCTTGATTTCTCCGACACCAAAAACGAGATCACTCTAGAAATATCTTCACCTGTTCCCGGACGTCCGACTGGAGTATCCTTATCAAAAACATTTAGAGCGTCTGCTATGTCTCTTTCTTTCCATTCACCTACAATATCACCTGGACAAACCATGTTGGCTGTAATTCCGTTTTCTGCTTCTTCTAAGGCAATGGTTTTCGTCAAGGAAGCAAGCCCTGTTTTAGCGGCAGCAAATGCCGAACGATACATCCATCCAGGAGCAGATTCAACACGGTCAAAGCCAACCGTTACGATACGACCCCATTGTTGCTCCCTCATCTTTGGTATTAATAACTTCGATAAATAGAATACCGCATTTAAATTTCCATTGATGATGTAATTCCATTCCTCAAATGGGTAATCAACCATCTCTTTTCGTTTATGTACATAAGGCCCGGCATTATGAATGAGAATATCAATCGTCGGAGAAAAGTTTAAGGCAGCTTCAACCAGCTTTTGACAATCCTCCACTTTTGTTAGATCACCTTGGACAACGATGTTCTTTATTCCGTAAGAATTTAACTCATTTGCAAGCTCTTTTGCCTGATCTGCACTGCTTCGGAAATTAATTACTAGGTTCATGCCACTCCCGGCAAGCTCTAACGCCGTTTTTTTTCCAATTCCCGTCGTTCCACCGGTTATAAGTGCGGTTCTTTGTTTCAAATGACTAACCTCACAATATGAATATACTTAATCATTAGTCCCTTCATGAACGGACTCCTACCTCTATACTAAAAAGAAAATGAAAGATATGCAAACAATCCGTCTGTTTTTCCAACTTCAACGTTCATTTTGAATCCGTCAATAAATAACCCAAACCCGCTTTTTTGCATAAGATGGTATTATATTCTACTGGCAAAAATAGATCTTTTGCGCTTTGTTTAGAAAGGAAGAACTCAATGTTTCCATGGAATTTTACTCCGTTTAATAAAGATACAATTAAAAAACTTCAACAAATGAAACCAGAGGAAATCGAGAAGTATGTAAATGAGATGCTTGGAAAAATGATGCCGACAGATATGCAAGGAATGAATTTTTCCAAGGGAAGCAATCCGTTTAATATTTCAGCTAATCCGACAGAAGAGAGAAATATTGAACTTCAAGTGAAGGTATTTGAAACACATGATGATGTATACGTCATCATCCCTGTCAAAGATAGAAACGATGTCAATAATATGAGAATATATCATACTTCTAATCAGCTTATTATTGAGCATTTTCCAGAAGCTGAAGACAAACAAACAATCACACTTCCAGCGATTGTTAAGAAAAAGGGGTCGAGAGCCTCCTTTAAGGAAGGGACTCTCGAAATTAAACTCCCTAAATCCATCCACATGCAATACACAGAGATTGATGTTAGGGAGTATGAGTAATGATGTGGGAATGAACATTTTATCGGTCAAAAGGTCATTTACTAATTGACAGACTCAGAATCATTCCCCTTCATGTCATCCTCTCAATGCTCTCCAGAATGGTCTTCCTCTGAATCTTCATGATTCATATGTGATGATGATGGTGTTTCTTCAGGTTCACTTGCCTCCCCAATGACAAACTCCCTTTTTGGCATATTATGCATATCTCTTGCCGTAACATGTGAAATGACATAATAAGTGCCCTCTTGCTCAAATGTTTTCTCTAATCGGTAATTGCCCTCTCCTGCATGTTCAATTTCAATCTTTTCATGTTCTTCATCATGTGCTCTCCAAATTTCAAATGACACTTCATCAGCATCTGTAACTACTTCATCACCATAAGTTACTTTTGCCTCTATTGTCACCATTTCACCAACATCTGCTTGTTCAGGGGTAACAGATAAATCTACTTCTACATATGGAAGTTCACTCTCCTTTTTTGAACATGCGGTTAGCATAATGACAAATATAAACATAGCCAGTAATCTAATTTGATTTTTACCCATTATGTACTTCTCTCCTATTCTTGAAATTTTGATATTTCCATTCTCATTATAACGCTCCTGAACAAGTAATCTGTGAACAATAGACGAAAATTTCTAAAACCACAGATGTTTTGCAAATCTCTACACAAGCTCTTCCATTATTTTAATATGTAAGGTAATCAGTTGCGATTGAATGTCTTCTGGTAATGAGGAGTGGTTGATTCTTCTAATGGCGAGATAAAACTTTTCATGGATTCCTTTGCGAATGCGAGGATGTGAATTTTCATCCTTTAGTTCCCTCTGAATGGTATCCAATAACGTTTTCTTACTATTCTCCTCAACAGTTAGCACTCGATTATTCCATAGTATACGATAATGTATTAATAACTCATCAAAGTGATTTTCCATGAACAAACACCCTTTCTAAAATGGACAAACAAGTCACTTACATTGGTTATATCGTATGTTTCCTTCGTTTAAGGGAAAAATAAAAAGAAATCCATCTAAAATCTGAAAGGAGTACGAAAATGAATACCCCTTATTGTTGTCCAAATTGTAAAACGAACCGTAGTCGATTCAATATCATAAAACAAGATGCACAGTCTGTAAAAATGGACCCACGTACAGGAGATCTCCTAGAAGAATACGCAAGCGAGCAATTAAGTCCTTTTCACATGGCCTACAATGGACCAGAGAAACGAGTCCAATGTGCTGCATGCGGTTTAATAGAAGATGAAAAAACGTTTATTAAATTTGGTGAAAAAAATAACGTTTGAGAAACAATTCTCAAGCGTTATTTTCTCGAGGTTTATCTTCAAAAAAGTCTTCTTTAAATTGTAGTGCGTCAATTTTCCAACCTTCAGCTGGAGTCAATTTAAAAAGGTGAATTTCCCCATTAACCTTTCTAATTCCCACATCTTTCATATACCATTCGATTTGTATCGGTACGGATAGATTTAAGTATGAAGTTAAATCTTCATCTGGGAGCTGTGGCATCTTCGAGATAGCGATTGTTTCTATTAATGACAAAGATTTCTTCCACTCAGCGTTTTGGATCGTCACCATATCAATAATCTCTTCATCATCTTCTTTAATACCTGCAATAAAGGCACTGATTACTTCATAAGGGTTTGACCGTTGCAAATGCTCATACAATTTCCCTACAGACTTCAGAATCATAAGTTTATGGGATAAATCCATAAAGTTTTTCCGATGTGTTGTACTCCCGTAAAAATGAATGCAAAAATGGCCTGGAAAATTATTCTCTAATGCACCTGCCCCATGAGGCATCCCGTGCATAGACGCAGCAATTTGTCGACCGTCATGGATGACGATAATCGCTCTTCGTTTCCAGCTCCATTTTCCTTGATAAATTTCCTTCATGATCTTAGTATCTTCTGATGTCAAAGGCTGTACATCAGCATGCTTACTTCCTGCTCGTCTTTGCACCCTGAATTCCAGCCCACTTGATACATCTTTTACCGTGAACTTTGTGTACTTAGGAATGAATTGATTTACTTCTTCCCAAGGGATTAGCTCTATTTCTTCCTCTACTTTTTTTTCAGCCCTTACATGATGGTGTGCCCCTATGATTAAAATGGATATGAACAGTGCTCTTAAAGTTTTCATTTATACTCACTCATTTTCAAAATTTACATATAGTGAGTTTTCCCCTATTAAATAAAGAGCATGCATGACTATTTCGACTCTTCTTTTTTCTCCTGTAGCATTTCTTCAATGATTAAAGCTATTTTCTGCTGTATTCCTTCAATATCATATTTGGTGAAATACCCTATTTTCTGAAAAAACTCCTTTTTGCAACGCCAAACAGGTATGTGGGCATTAGGAAAATACTCTTCATCTTTTTCAATTCCAATATCAATAAACGACTCATAACAATCTTGATATACATCAGTTGGGTTGGCCAAACTCCCTTTTAAAGTCCTCATAAATTCGATTAATAATCGTGCATTATAAGCTTGAAAAGCTTGTTGGTACTTCTCTTCAAAGGATGCACACATCTTCTCACATGCTAGTTCAAAATTCACGATTTCATCTCTAAGCTGTTCATTGAAATTCACAATCTGTCGCAAATCCTCACCTCAAATACAGCTCCTTCTAATGCTGTTTATATTCTCTAAGAAGTCATTTTAGCCTATTTCCTACCTGCATACAAATATTTTACAATATCGAAAGAACCCTCCTATAACGGAGGGCTCAATTTAAAGCTGTTCTTTTAATAATTCAACAGCCTTTTGTATTTGGGTATCGTTTTTGGTAATCAGTTCTCTTAGCTTTTCCATCAGCTTCAATGATGTTTCGCCTGTAAGCACACCTGTTTCCTCTAACTTTTCAGCTTTTTGGAATTCGATTACGGCATTTTCCGTCTTTTCATCGAAAAATCCGTCTTCACGACCAGGGTCATATCCTAGAGCCTTTAGCATCGATTGGGCTGATTTCACTTGAGCTGATGAACTGGAAAGCTTTAATTCATCATTTGGATTTAAAATCGTTAATGTTGAATATTCAGGTAACGCTACTTCATAATCTGGTGAAATCCCTTTCTCATGAATCCAGTTACCATTTGGTGTTAACCATTTCTCAGTCGTAAATTTAATGTTTGAACCATCGGAAAAATCTTGTGCTCTTTGCACTGTACCCTTACCAAAAGATTTCTCACCAACTAACGGAATGTCCGCTGATTCACTTACAGCTGCAGCAAGGATTTCAGAAGCACTTGCACTACCTTTATCGATCACGACAACAAGTGGGATTTCAGGATTATTCTTACTATTCGATTTCATTTGTTCAACATTGCCATCTCTGTCTTCAATTTGGAATAATATTTCTCCTTCTGGAACAAAAAGGCTAGAGATCGTAATAGCTTGATCTAGAAGTCCACCTGGATTTTGTCGTAAATCTAATACCAAGCCCTTCATACCTTGTTTTTGCAGTTCATTTAATGTTTCAATCAATTCTTTTGACGTATTATCAGAGAATGATGTAATTTGCACTTTCGCAATTTCGTCATCAATCATTTCTCCATAAACGGTTTCAATCGGGATTGTATCACGGACGATCGTCATCATTAAAGGTTCTTCTATACCAGACCGTTCAATTTCAAGTTCAACCTTAGTCCCTTTTTCTCCCCTAATCAAAAGGACTGCCTCCGTTGAACTCATCCCTTGAAGGCTTTCTCCATCTACCGAAAGAACTTTATCCTCTGGTCGCATACCTGCCTTTTCAGCAGGAGAACCCTTAAGTGGAGATACAATGACAATATAGCCATCTCGTTCTTGTATTTCTGCACCGATTCCTTCGAAGGAAGATGATATACTCTGATGGAAGCTAGCAGCCTCTTCCTCATTCATATAATCAGAATAGGGATCCTCTAGAGATTCAATCATCCCGTTAATGGCTCCATTTACTAATGTATTTTCATCCACTTCTTTATAATAGCTTTTTTTAATCGTATCATAAGCAGTGTAAAACTTTTCGAACTCTTTTCTTTCCCCGCTTATAACCGGAACTGCCTTTTCGTCTCCAAATGCAAGTGCAAATGTTGTGATACCTGCTGATAAGAACACAACGAAGAACAAAAGCATGACGAAGTGAAATTTTTTCATCTGAATAAATCCAGATTGGTTTTCATTCGACTCTTTATTCAATTCTTCATTTTCCAATATTGTCACCACTTTCAATTCCATAGAATGCTCGCGCTAGAAGCACATTTGCTAAGCTCAAAAACCCTTTGATAATTAGCATGTCATTTAAATCAATAATTTTACAAAGTCATTAAACCCATTTTGATACGAAATTAATTGTATATTTAAAATATGAACAAAATATGACACAGTTTAAATTTTCTCCACGATGTTAAAATACTCTTCCAAAGTTAGATCTTTTTCATACATGAGCGTCGCAGCTTCAATTCCGATGTAACGGAAATGCCAGGGCTCATATTGATAACCTGTAATTTCCTCTTTTCCCTTTGGATATCGTAAAATGAATCCAAACTTATGGGCGTTGTCTGCTAACCATTTACCTTCTTTTGTCTCCTCAAATTTCTCAATCAACTCAAGATTTATACTTCTACTTGAGATATCCATCGCTAGTCCTGATTGATGTTCACTAAATCCAGGAACCGCCACAACAGTAGCGGCAGCTTGTTCTCCTACTTGGCTGGCCTTTGCTGCAAAGACGTCAACTTGACGGTCATAGGAGCGATAACCAGAGACAGCAAATATTTCTATGTTTGCTTTTTTCGCAGCTTTAAACAATAATTCAAGATGGTCTGCTGCCTCTTTACGCATATAACTCTTTTCAATATCCAGATCACCGAAAGAGAATGGAACCTTTGGTCGAACAAGATCCTCTGGTGCGTATTGTTCAGGAAGAGCAAATTCTTTATTGACTAAAGCCAATATATTGAGCGGGTTTTGGATCGTTAACTTCCCATCAACTTCTTCAATTTCATTAAAAAACTGTGCCTCTAAAGTAAGAATATCTGGAGCAATCTCTTCTTCCTCCGCAGTTGGCTCATCATTCTCTACTATTTCCTCATTCTCTTCGAATCCATGTTGTCCCCCATCACTTTGATTCATAAAAGGGATCTTATTTACAAGAGCATCAAATTGATTGCAACCGCTCATGATAAGAACGATACTTACTACGTATACTGTTATGAACATTTTTCTCATGATAACCACCAATACTTCATTGACTTATTTGTCCGCTCAAACTAAGACAAATCAATTTTACAATAATTTCGCCTAAAAAACAGGAAAGAATGTGAAAAAGGCAGCTTCACATGTTGATCGCGAAGCTGCGTGTTTTTGTTACATGTCTTACTTTATTGCAGCCTCTAGAGATACCTCAATCATCTCATTGAAAGTTGTTTGTCTCTCTTGAGCAGTTGTTTCTTCTCCAGTTAATAAATGATCACTGACGGTTAAAACAGATAATGCGTTACGGTCAAATTTCGCTGCCAATGTATATAGTGCGGCTGTTTCCATTTCGATCGCAAGGATTTGATATTGAGCCCATTTTTCATGATCCGCATTATCATTATAGAACATGTCCGCAGTAAACACATTCCCTACCTTGAGGTTCAGCCCCTTTTCAACCCCTACATCATAAGCTCTCTTAAGAAGATCAAAATTAGCTGTAGGTGCATAATCAATACCACCGAAGGTAATGCGATTCATTTGAGAGTCAGTTGAAGCGGTCATCGCCAATATAACGTCTCTCACTTTTACATCCTTCTGAATAGCCCCGCAAGTTCCTACACGAATCAAGTTTTGCACATTATAGCTTTGCATAAGCTCATTCACATAGATAGAAATAGAAGGAACACCCATACCCGTTCCTTGTACAGATACACGTTTCCCTTTATACGTACCAGTATATCCAAACATATTACGAACTTCGTTATAGCAAACAGGATTTTCTAAAAAAGTTTCAGCTATATATTTTGCCCTTAACGGATCACCTGGTAAAAGAACCGTTTCTGCAATTTCATTTTCTTTAGCACCAATATGTACACTCATGAAAAAATCCTCCTTAACCTTTATGAAAAACAAGTATAACATGTACACGATCTTTCTTGTCCTATTATAGCGTTAATTTTATTGTTTGTAGAGTCATGAGTTTTCATTACGAATGATTCAATCATGTTCGGGAAAAATAAATAGAACTTTTATAAGGGAGGAATTCATCTTGTCAAAAGGAAAAATGAGTAAAAAGCTCGAGCAAGCAGTACAACATGCAAACGAAACCAATCCATCTTCTAGATCAAATACAGAGCCTCACACTTCGTTATCGATTAAAAGACAACATAAAAAATAGGACAATTAGGAGGGTATTATGGGTAAAAAGCATAGAAGTCGCATCAATCAACCAAAAAAGAATAATCATATTCCACCAGAACAAATCGTCGCAGAGCATGAAGCACACGGGAAAGAAAATACGGCAAAAGATCGAAAAAACACCTAATAGAAATAGGGCAATACAAAAAGCGTAACTGACTTTTTGTGTTGCCCATTCTCTTTCATATCAAGTTTTTCTCATATTTAGGTCTAATTAAACTTCTTCTTCTTCATCAATAATACATTTAGCTAATAAATACTCGAACGTAATATCTGCAAGTTCCTCTACTTCCCCATCAGAAGGAGCGTATCCTCTCCTTAGTAACTCTTGGAAGAAAAAATCTCCTATCTCATCCGTATCAATAAATACTTCAATTTCCTTCACAGAATCGCCCCCTTTGTACAAAATGTATGATGGCAAACTCCTTTTCATTCTTACTAGTGAAAAATTTCATGACAATGTTGAAACGACAGAGAATTCATCATCCATCTTCAATTTTTTCGTCATATATCAGCAATGGACAAGCATAGAATGATGAAAAAGGAGGAAGACAAAATGATAACCATTCCCAAAGCAATTGAAACATGGAGAAAAGATTTAAACGAGGATAACAGCCTTACATTGCATTTATTTAAAAAAATGACATCTATCCATTTTAAAACTATTTTAATTTTAGGGATTCCTCTTCTGTTTGTGATGCTTCTTTTTATTTAACTATTGTCACTGCTTTGATGAAGTGATCGAGATTTACGCACAATAAGCTGGAGTTTTCGTAC
Organism: Robertmurraya phoenicis; assembly: GCF_047302285.1. GTDB lineage: Bacteria > Bacillota > Bacilli > Bacillales > Cytobacillaceae > Robertmurraya. The sequence goes on along the minus strand of NZ_CP154845.1, from coordinate 2,039,625 downwards.
AACCATTCTCATCATATGTTTGTATTCATCATCTTGAAAAAGTTCAAAAAGAATCGAGTAATCATTATAGATATCTAAAAGGGCATCAATGATTTGACTTTGCTCTTTTTGTTCGTCAAGAAACTGTTTCTCTGCTTTTTTATGTGTTGGGATTGGATTTTGCAGTTCCAATGGCTTTTTCTTATTCGCTAAAAATAAGAGACCTAATTTTTGAATAAAGGATTCTGCATTTTCTGCGTCGGCTACTAAAGTTAATTCTTCTTCACCGGCTTCAAGCCATTCTCCATCCTTGATCCGTGCAAGCTCGTAAATAACGTCTTCCCACGCGTCCTCTTTATATCTCCAAATTTCGGTTCTAAAGCCAACCACTTTAAACAAGTCAGCCCCATATCCTTTTACTTGGACAAGGTCACCAATAAAGTAACGATACTCAATATCAATTTGCTCTTTCTCCATGATACTACCTTCATATTCGGACAAATTCTGAAGGCTTGATTCCATAAATAAGCCTTCACTTCCGTTGATTCCGTATACATGCATGCCATCCAGCCATTTGATATCTGTAACTTTTCCAACGGTACCGTAAATTGTGATCACGACTGTATCACCGATCTTAAATTTTGGTTTTTTCTTCTCTTTCATAGCCTCCATCTCCCACATGATGAGTCGTGAATTTATTAAGATATTATATGCTCGATTAAGAAAAACCGTACTTTATGTGAATATCTTTCAGCAGTAAGACTGGCCATTTTGTTCATATGAACATTTAACTTTCTAATAAAAAATGTCATTGATGAACTCTATAGTGCTTTAGAAAAGACATCTACTCCAAATCAAAACAGGGACACAGTTCATATTGGCACTGGGGCCTGGAGTTTCTATTTGTAGCGAATGCCTTCAATTTGGTTCAGAAGTCATTAAATCTCATTCTACTGAAGTATAGATGGAGAGCAAAAAAAAAGGGAATCCAATTCATTCATTGGTTTCCCTTTTTTCTGTTGAAAGGTAAATTTCCCATGCCTCATCAAATACCACCATGCTCGATAAATAATGACCATTCAATTCTAAATAACTGCTTAGTTCATCGTAATCCTCACTACTTTTTGGAAAACTATGGTCAGCATAGGCAGCGTTGGCAAAAACACTAATTTCATTCGGCGGCTTAGGATGACGATATTTCATCAAAAAATGATAGAACGATTTCAACATCACGTACTTTTCTCCCTCTGTTTTTGATATTGTCTTTTACTATAACTTATTTTCATGGAAGTAGTCTATTAAAAAATCTAGACAATTTGAACGTATTTATATATAGCACATAAATATTTTGCTTATAGGCAAAAATTATAGAAACAAACAAATTGGAGTTTATACGCTATGATCTTTCTTGCCCTTTTATCCATGTTAGGTGGATTATTCATCATTAATTCCATTTACGCCTATCACACAAAACATATTGATTCACATTTTTTATCCACTCTATTGTACTATATAAAATCTTTTCCATTTTTCTTATCTGCAAGTTTAATGATTGGATATGGAGTTAAGTCTCTAGCAAAAGTCGCAAATAGCTTAACGTTTTCACTAATTGTCTCAAAAGGGTTAGAAATCTTCGTTAGCGTAGTAATTGGTTACCTTTTCTTAAAAGAATTACCCAGCTGGCGCACGGCAATTGGTGTCACGGTTATATTATTTGGATTTTGGATTTTAAAAGGGAAATAACACATAAACACAAGAAAACTAGCACCATTTTATGGATGCTAGTATACCTCAAGTTCTATTTCTAAGAAGAAAAATCAAAATAATTTCTCTTCAACAATTTAGGGAGTTCTATTAGTTCTTTAAAACTAATGGAACGTTCGATTGCCTTTGTGTCAATTAGAAAAAGCTGATCTTCTATATCCCTGACAATGGAGTCGTCTTGATAGGTCATCCCGCACTCCTTGCACACAATTGTTGGAGTTTCTCTAATTTCAATCGCTTTAGTGCCATCTGGTAACTCCCAATACACTGATTGTTGATCTTCACGAATCTCACTACTGCTACACCAATCACAATACGCCATATAACTACGCCTCCTTCGTTTCTGGATCCACTTTTTTGAATTTTTCTTGCTGAGCCTGAAACTTTTTCTCCTTCAATTGATCCCGTTTTTCTCGTTTGTTTTTTAAGGAGGCATGCTCTGGATTACTTTCGTATGTTTGACGACGATTTAAGCGTTCAATTCCCTCCGGAACGAGGTTAAACTGTTGGTCATTCATGAGAGCTGAGATTCCCACATTCGAACGTTTCTCCTCCATCTCTGGATAGAGCTCCTTAAAGTACCCTTCTGCCGTACCTGGAGTATATGATTCTGGCTCTGGGTAAGTCGTAATCACACCCTCAAAATTTCGAAGCACAACCTTATCCGCACTTTGGGAAATTAAGTAGTTCGGCTGTAATGAGATCTTTCCACCACCTCCAGGAGCATCGACGACAAATGTTGGTACTGCATACCCAGATGTATGCCCTCTCAAGCCTTCAATAATTTCTAATCCTTTTGAAATAGGTGCTCTGAAATGACCAATACCTTCAGATAAATCACATTGATAAATATAATATGGGCGAACTCGAATCTTCACTAGATCGTGCATCAGCTTTTTCATAATCGGCACACTGTCATTAATTCCAGCTAAAATGACTGACTGATTCCCAACTGGAACTCCAGCATTTGCCAGCATTTCGCATGCTCTCTTAGAATCTTCGGTAATTTCAATTGAAGTGTTGAAATGGGTATTGAGCCAGATAGGATGATATTTCTTTAAAATATTGCATAGATTTTCTGTTATGCGTTGCGGGAAGACCACTGGTGCACGGGTCCCAATTCGAATGATTTCCACATGATCGATTTCACGTAACTTTTTCAAAATATATTCTAAGATCGTATCATTAATGAGCAGTCCGTCTCCGCCCGAAATGAGAACATCTCTAACTTCAGGTGTATTTTGAATATAATTGATCGCTTCATCTAACTGTTTCTTTGGAACACCCATGCCAATTTGTCCGGAAAATCTTCTTCTTGTGCAATATCTGCAATACATGGAACATTGATTGGTGACGAGAAAGAGCACTCGATCTGGATAACGATGGGTTAAACCAGGTACAGGAGAATCTTCGTCTTCATGTAGCGGATCCTCTAGATCATATTTCGTCTTATAGATTTCTTTTGAAATGGGTACCGACTGCATCCGTATTGGACAGCGGGGATCATCTGGATTCATGAGAGAGGCATAATATGGAGTTATATTTAAAGGAATCGTTTTTGTAGAAATCTTTACTCCTTCTTCCTCTTCCGGAGTTAGATGAATGACTTTCTTTAAATCTTCGAGCGTCCGAATTGTATTGGTTAATTGCCAAAGCCAATCATTCCATTGCTCCTCCGTAACATCCTTCCATAGCTCTATTTCCTTCCAATGCCTTTTCGGCTTATACAATGTTTGCTTCACGCTTTATCCCCCTAGAAATGTATTTATAATAAATTATGCAAAAAGCATGCCAAAGCTCGTAAATAGGGAAAATAAAGGCTTTTGAATTATTACCCATAAAAAAAATGCCGATTATTCGGCATCAAGTCCAAACTTCTGAATTTTATACTGTAATGTTTGTCTAGGTAGCTGTAATAAAGTTGCTGCTTGTAAAATATTCCCTTCCGTTTCCTTTAAAGCTTGCAAAATTAATTCCTGTTCATATGTTGCAATCTTTTCACGAAATGATATAGATTCATTATTTGACAGCCTTTTCCCATTCTTAATAAATTCCTTTAACATAATCGGGAGATCGTCTATTTCCAGTTGATCACCAGTACAAATATTCATCATATATTCAAGAGCATGTTTCAATTCTCTTACATTTCCTGGCCATGCGTAGCTCAGGAGCACCTCTTTTACACTCTCAGAGATACCTATAACATTCTTATTTAAGCTCTGATTAAAATGATCAATAAAGACCTCTGCCAAATATAAAATATCTTCCTTTCTTTCTCGCAAGGATATTAATTCAAACGTTAAAACATTCAACCGGTAAAACAAATCAGAACGAAGCATCTTTTGTTCAAGAGCCTTTGTAGGATGAACATTCATTGCCGCGATCACTCTCACATTAGTACCTACATCTGTAGCACCTCCTATCCTTCTGAAACGACCATCTTCCAATACGCGTAGAAGCTTCGCTTGAAGATCAATCGGCATCGCATGTATTTCGTCTAAAAAAAGGGTTCCACCATCTGCTAACTCAAATAAACCAGGTCGTTCGACAGCACCGGTATAACTCCCTTTTGCTGTACCAAAGAGAATACTCTCAAGGAGATTTTCAGGAATAGCCGCACAATTTTGGGCAATAAATGGAGCAATAGCACGAGTAGAAGCATGATGTATTCCTTGCACAAATAATTCCTTCCCTGTTCCACTTTCTCCAAAGACTAATACGGGAGAGTGGGAACGGGCCAGTTTCTCTGCTTCTATTTTCATTTGCTCAAAAAGAGGGTTTTTCGTTAATAAATCTTGCATGGTATAGGAAACCGTACTTGGCTTTTTAGAGGAATTTTTTTTTGAAAGCAACTGTTTTTGCAAATCGACGAGTTGTTCCGACAGTCTTTTCATTGTACTGTGATCCTTAGCAATTTCCATCGCTCCTATAAAATGCTTCTTAACAAAGATCGGGAGCGTCGTATTCATCGTCTCAATTCTTTTTCCATAAACGTTTGTATAAATTTGTGCCTGATTATAAATAGCCTTCTTTGACTTTAGAACTTTTATTAATGTACTTGTGTTTTCGTTCAAAGAGGGGAACACTTGAAGTAGTGGCTTTCCAATTACATCACCAATTTTTAATCCATCATGCCTCGCTGCCACTTCGTTATAATATATCGTTTTTCCATTTGTATCGACAACATGAATGCCCTCATCAATTCTAGAAAGAATAGCTTTTAATACTTCATTTGAAATTGCCATTTCCTGTGGCAATATTCATCACCTACCAGTTCATTCATTATCATATGACACGCCGAAAAATCGGCAGTAATAGACGATTTTTCGGCATGTCGTCCGTCTTAAATCAGTTTTTTTCTCACATATCTTTCTGAAAAGATAAATCTTTTACCCACATATTCATGTTTTCAATTTTGTCATATATATAGCAATTATTCGTTAATCTTCCACGATAACGGTACCCCAACTGATGTAAGGCTGCGTTCATCCCGAAAGATTGGGCTCTAGCAATCGAATAGGCACAATAGATCCCTCTAGCCAGAAGTTCTTCTTCAAGCTTTGCTAATAGAATCTTCATTAATCCATATTTTCGATGTTCAGGCAGGGTAGCACAGTCAGTCAGCTCAGCATTTTTATAAAAATGATTTACTTCAGCTGACGCTGCACTTACCATCTCTTCCCCCTTTGTAAACGCAAAATAAATCGTCCCTTCATCCATTGTTTTTAAGATGTATGATGGGTCGTGCAATGGAGTAGGGTAAATCTTGAATACCTGCTGATACAATTGCGCCAGCCTTTCTACCTCTTCTTTTTGCACCAAAACAAGTTTGTATTCCTCAGGAGGTGATTTTAAACCAGTGCTCTTTTCTAATGATTGGACATCTTTTACAATCTCGTCCTCTTTCGTATAAGAGTCGCTGTTTCTCCGCTCATTCGTATAATATTTACAGCAAAAATAGCAGTCAGATCCTAGAAAAAAGCGTTCAATTACGGCTTCGCATTGAAAACCATTTTCAAGCAGTGGAAAAAGCTGCTCATTTCTACTCTTAACGATTAACTTATCAGCTTTTGAGTTTATTGCTATTTCTTCCGCTTTTGCGATCGCATCAAAAATGTTTCCATTTATGTCCTCAATTCGAATTCTTTTATTATACGGATCATTAAATATCTCGATAACAAAGTTCTCTCCAGTAATAACTGTACTTGTAGCCGTCAATTTTTTCTCCCCTTTTAAAAACCAATCTACAATTTAAAGCTTATAAGCTTTAATTCTGTCATCTCCTCTACCGCATATTTAATGCCCTCTCTTCCCATTCCACTTAGCTTCACGCCACCATATGGCATATGATCCACTCGGAATGTTGGAAAATCATTGATCATCACTCCACCTACATGTAGTTCTTTTGCCGCTTTAAACGCTCGCCCGACATCAGACGTAAAAACACCGGCCTGTAAGCCAAATTTCGAATGATTTACGAGACTAATTGCTTCGTCAAATGAACTGACTCGATTAATATGAACGACTGGGGCAAAAGCTTCTTCACAGGAGATTTTTTCCTCAGGATGAACATCTAATAGTACTGTCGGATGTAGGAGCCCATCCTCTCCACTACCACCCAGTGCAAGCTTTGCACCCGTTTTTGTAGCACTCTCAATCCATTCCAAAATCCGTTTTTGATCCCCTCTCGAAATCATTGCAGAGATGTCTGTTTGCTCATCAAGTGGATTTCCAACCTTTAATTTCTTTGCTTGTTCGATAAATTGCTCGACAAAAGTATCATAGATAGTTTCATGAACATAAATTCTTTGAACAGAAATACACACTTGCCCTTGAAACGCAAAAGCCCCCGCAACGATTCGTGGAACAATTTCTTTTAAGTCTGTATTCTCATCAACGATTACAGCTGAATTAGAACCTAACTCAAGCGTTACCCGTTTTAAACCAGCCTTTTCACGAATTTGTTTGCCCACCTCAGGACTACCTGTAAACGTTATCATTTTGACACGGTCATCTTTAACTATTACATCTCCAACCGTGCTACCTCTTCCAGTCACGACATTTAAGGCGCCATTTGGTAAGCCCGCTTCATGGAAAAATTGGGCAATTTTATAGGAAGATAAAGGTGTTTGTGTCGCAGGCTTTAATACGATTGTGTTTCCTGCAGCAATCGCTGGTCCAACCTTGTGAGCAACAAGATTCATAGGAAAATTGAATGGAGTTATAGCCGCAATGACACCAAGTGGCTCTTTCACCGTATAAGCAACTCTTCCTTCCCCTCCTGGAGCAGCATCCATCGGTATTGTTTCTCCATAGATTCTTCTCGCTTCTTGAGCGGCAAACTTATACGTCATTATCGTCCTCTCCACTTCAGTTCGAGCTGCAGATAGTGGCTTAGCTGCTTCTTTCGCAATGATTTGAGCACATTCTTCTTTATTTTCTTTCATAAGTTCAACCACGTTCTCAAGAATTTCAGCCCGTTTATGTGCTGGCATAGAACGAAGGATGACTGTAGCTTCTGAAGCTACCTCAATGGCCTTTAAGACATCTTTTTCTTCTGCCATCGCAACCTCAGCAATAAGCGTTTGATCGTAAGGACTTAATAATTTCGAATATTCCTTCGTTTCTACTAATTCCCCATTAATCCATAAAGATTGCTTCATTTTCTCCATCCTCCTCTATCTTTTTCAGTTCGCCATTCATTTTTTTACTATTTAAATTGTAACGGAAATAAGTGATTCTGAAAAGTCCGACCATTTAATTAAGTCATTATGCCTTGATCAAAAAAATCTGCCCTTTAATAGGCAGATTTTTAGATAAAATTATACAGTTACTGGTTCTTTTTTTGTTGTATTTTTACTTTTTTCAATAATATCTCTGGCAATCCAAACTCCACAAGCACTTGCTTGAGCAAGACCTCTTGTCACACCAGCACCATCTCCACCAACATAGAGACCGCTGATTTCTGTTTCAAAACGGTCATTTAACTTTGGCCGTGCTGAGTAAAACTTCGCTTCTACTCCGTAAAATAAAGTATGTTCAGAAGCAAGGCCAGGAGAAACAACGTTCAAGGCTTCTGTCATTTCCACTAAACTTTTTAACGTGTTGTAAGGTAAAACAAGTCCTAAATCTCCAGGAACTGCTTCCTTCATCGTTGGTTCGATAAACCCTTCTTTAATTCGCTTTTCCGTTGATCTTCTTCCTTTTAAGATGTCCCCGTACTTTTGCACAATGATTCCACCATTTGATAAAGCATTAGCCAGCTTAGAAATCGCAATTGCATACTCATTCGGTTTATCAAAAGGCTCTGAGAATGTATGTGAAACAAGTAAAGCAAAGTTCGTATTCGGGCTTCCTAGTTTTGGATCTTTATAAGCATGACCGTTCGCGAGCATCGTACCAGAATGATTTTCAACAACAACATGGCCTGACGGATTACTACAGAACGTACGAACTCTTGTCCCAACCGAAGTATTAAATGTAAATTTTCCTTCGTATAAATGTTCGTTAATTTCGTCCATTACTATATTAGAAGTCTCTACACGGACACCTACATCAACCTGGTTGCTTATCATCTTTAGACGGCGAGATTTTAATAGTTTTGCTAACCATACACTTCCATCTCTTCCAGGTGCAATGACTACTTTCTCTGCTAAAATGGATTCGCCTGATTTCAGTTTAATTCCAGTTACTTTATGACCTTCGGAAGTTCTTTCTGTTATTAAATCTTCCACTTCCGTTTTGAAAGACATTTCAATCTTTTCCGTTAAATATCCATAAATATCTTGAAGGATTTGTAGATTTTGCTCGGTTCCTAAATGTCTTACTTGAGCGCGAAGTAGTTTTAGTCCAGCTGCATATGCACGTCTTTCGATATCCTTCACTGCTGGTGTTAATGGATCCGTAATACTTGTCGTCGCGCCGTGCTTAAGGTTTATTTCATCGACATATTTAATCAATTCAATCACTTGAGAGTCTGACAAGTAATCCGTCATCCATCCCCCAAATTCACTTGTAATATTAAACTTTCCATCAGAATAAGCACCCGCTCCACCAAAACCATTCGTAATTGAACATGCTGGTAAGCATCCTGCAAATTCTTTTCTTCCAGCCGCAGGTGGGCATTTTTCAATCTTCTTTTGTAAAATCGGACAATTTCTTTTAAAAATATCGTGTCCTTTATCTATTAAAATAATATTTGCTTCAGGCATCTTTAATGTTAGTTCATAACATGTAAAAATTCCGGCAGGTCCTGCTCCAACAACGATTACATCATAGTTCGTTTTCATCGTTTTTCCCCCTGTCGTGCATTCATTTTATCGTTTTTCGTGTTTTTTCAAATCCTTTAATAATATAGCAGAGAAAAAGTAGGTGGTCAACAATAAAATACGAACTTTAAAATTAATTTTTATTAAAATCGTTCGTCAATAGACAATTCCTCTAATTTTCTTACATTTGCGATGTCAGTTATAAAATAATAAAAAATGGAATTACCCTAGACAAGGTAATTCCACTTTTCCCCAAGTTACTTGCAGTAGCTAGCACCAATAATAATTAATAGGATGAAGAGAACCACAATTAACGCAAATCCTCCGCGATAGCCACCAGTTGCAACTCCACCTACTGCTGGATAAGCATATCCAGGATAGCAAGGATCGTACCCACAAGTATCATATCCGTAATTCATTCTATCTCCACTCCTTCATTTTTTTGTCAATTGATTTCAATAAGAAAGTTCGATGCTCAAAAATGACTTTGCATCTGGAAATCAATTTAGGTTATTATCACTGCTAATGTATGTAGTAGGTACTTGACCCGTATGTGTATTTGCCCAATTTGTACAATGTGTTTTAAAAAGAATTAAAGGAGCAGCACGCTGGCTGCTCCTTACTTACTCTTCATCAAATAATTTTAAGAATTCTCCGTACCCTTCCTCTTCAAGTTTCTCCTTTGGAATAAAGCGTGTGGCTGCAGAGTTAATACAGTAGCGTAATCCTGTTGGTCCAGGACCATCGTCAAAAACATGACCAAGATGAGAATCAGCCGTTTTGCTACGCACTTCAGTCCGGATCATGAAATGGCTCTTATCCTCTTTTTCAATAACTTCTTCTTCCTCAATTGGTTTCGTAAAACTCGGCCAACCACAACCCGCATCAAATTTATCCATTGAACTGAATAATGGCTTTCCTGAGACGATATCCACATAAATTCCATCTGAAAACTCATTCCAATATTCATTCCGGAATGGCGGTTCTGTTCCGCTATTTTGCGTAACCTCATATTGCATCGGTGTTAATTTTTCTTTCAGTTCTTTATTTTTCAATTTTGTCACCCCAATTTCTTTTAATAAAATCGACTCGCCCAGATCCTTGACTATACGCATTGTATCTTGTTGGATTTTTTCGATAAAACTGTTGGTGATATTCCTCTGCTTCATAAAATGGTTGTGCAGGCAATATTTTCGTCGCAATTGGTTTTTGGAATCGACCACTTTCTTGTAATTGCTTTTTCGATTCCTCCGCTATTTTTCTCTGTTCTTCATTATGGTAAAAAATAGCTGTTTGATAGGATTGGCCACGATCGTAAAACTGCCCACCTGGATCTGTCGGATCGATTTGCTGCCAATAAACCTCTAATAACTTTTCATATGGAAATAGTTCTGGATTAAATGTGATTTGTACCGCCTCGTGATGACCTGTAGTCTCACTACAAACCTCTTCATATGTCGGATTTTCTGTATGTCCACCTGTATATCCAGAAACTACCTGCATAATTCCTGGCTGCTCATCGAAAGGCTTCACCATACACCAAAAACATCCACCAGCGAAAGTTGCTACTCCCATTTGCTGATTCTCCATTTTAGTATCACCGTCCGCTTCGTTTTCTTATAGAGTAAAGGAATGTCATTCATAAATGCAAATAAGCTGTTTTCTTACTAAAAAAGATGGCAAATGCCACCTTTTAATTGGTCGGAACCAACAACGAAAATTGAATATCGTCATTTACTAAATCAAATTTATTCACTCTTACCTTTACATCACTTTTTAATTTCATTCTTTGTAAAGATACATAGATGAGTTCATCATTTGGGTGAATATTCACCCACTCAGGGAAATCATATTGATCACGGATAAACTTTAATACATATGATACAGGAAGTTGAATTTGACCTATGGAGATAGACTTTTGCTTTAATATAATGTCTCCATTTTCTAGAGCTTCCGGTTCAAAAGTAAGCTTCATTTCGATATCTTGTGTAAATACCTTCATTGTGCCATATAATTCTACTTCATCGTTAAGTAGGACTTCGTAAGCAATTGGGCTTGTCAACCCTTCCTCCTCAATATAATGATTAATAATTTTATTTAAGTCAGATTTGGTCGCTTGAATTTGGAACTGAACATCCTCTTCTTGTTCATCAGCTGTTGGTGGTAATGTCTTGTCTTTAATCGGCATATTCACCATGATCAGAACGACAAAAACAAACAGTATAATCAATCCTAGAAGGAGAAAAAATCGTTTTTTCCATTTATCTGTCATCTTGTTCGTTCTCCTTTTTTACTGCTACAAGCTTTTGCTGTAATGCAACTTCTTGTAAAACATTATATATACGATCAGCCATCAGCTCATACCCTTTATCATTTGGATGAAAGTAATCGGTATAAAGCAAGTTTTCTTCACTATCTTTAAACTCGTCTGCAATTTCCACAAAAAGCGTGTTCTCATATTTTTTTAACACATTTTGACTGACATGATTCCATTTTTCAATGACCATGTCCATTTCTTTCACATCTGCTAAAAAAAGAAAGAAAGGATTATAGAGACCAATCATGCCAATCATAGCGTCTTCATTTTCTTCTCTAATGGTATTCATTACAGAGGTTATGGTTTTCTCATAATTAATAAGTTCTCTATCAAAGTCTCTCATATCTAGACCTGAGAAATTTTCTCGAACTACCTTCATGATGTCATTTCCGCCAGTTGTGATTAAAACGATGTCTGCTTCTTTCACGGCGGCTCTTAGTTCGTTTGTCCTTAGCCTATTCAAAATTTGAGAGGTACGATTCCCACTCACACCAAAATTATAAAAAACAGCATCTTTTATTCCCTTTTCTCCTTCAAGCTGCTCTTGTAAATACGGTACATAACCGCCCCTTTTCGTACTGTCTCCCACTCCTTGCGTCAGTGAGTCTCCAACAGAAACGATATGATATGTTCTTGGCAAAAAATCATATGGGATATTTTCTTTTAGTGTTAAGAATGTCTCTTTAGAAGAAATTGGATTTCCTATTGAATCATGGTTACAAGCAACGAAAAAACTTAAACAAAGAATAAAAGAGGTGAATATTTTTTCCATCTTTTCACCTTCCCTATAAAGCTTTTTCCATTATAACAAGGTTTAAAGGAAACGAAAAGAACATCCCTCTCAATAGACAAAAGTAGACCTTATTAGCCAAGGTCTACTTCCCATTTACTGTAAAGCTTTCATATCGTTAATAATGTCCTCATATGGAACATCACTTGCTCCAGAATAATATTGCATGATCGTTCCTTCTTGATTGACTAAGTAGAAGTAGGATTGGTGAATGACTTGATCCTCGTTTTCAGGCTTCTTTACTATCGTTTTGAAGTTCTCTAGAGCAAACGTCTCTATGAACGATTGGTCATATCCTGTCAAAAAGTGAAAGTTGTTAAAATCTAATTCAAACTTGCTACCATAGTCCTTCAATACTTCTGGTGAATCGATTGTAGGATCAACCGAAAAGGAAACAAATTCAACATTTTCGATTCCTTCTTCCTTTGCCATTTTCTGAATCTTAGTCATATTGTGTGTCATCGGAGGACAAATAGAAGTACAGTTTGTAAAAATAAAATCCGCCACCCAGATTTTCCCTTTTAAATCATCTTTGCCAAACTCATTCCCGCTTTGGTCTGTAAAAGTAAAATCTTCTAACGGCCAATTTAATGCATCGTTGATTCCAGTATTACCACAAGCTGATAACAATAAAACGCATATAATTCCGAAAAAGCTTTTACGAAGCTTCATTTTTTCACCTACAATCCCCTATTCATTCAAGGTACATTGTAACAAAGCATGGGCAAATAAGAAAGGGATATGAATTTTCATTATTTCTTCTGTTCATCTAATGGAACATTTATCGTAAAGGTTGTCCCTTGCCATTTCTCACTGACTACGTCAATATTACCTTTCATTCTTTCAATGATTTGATAACATACCATTAGCCCCATTCCTGTTCCCTTTTCTTTTAATGAGTAAAACGCCGTCCCCAATCTAGCAAGTTCCTCTTCTGTCATCCCGATACCACTATCCTTTATTTCAAAGACGCCATAGCCCTCTTTTTTATAAACTTTTAAGCATAATGTTCCACCGTCCTTCATCGCCTCTATCCCATTTTTCAATATATTAATTAACACTTGAATAAGCTCGCTTCTATTACCGATGACGGTAACTTCATCCTCGATGATGGTCTCTAATTCTATATTTTTAGACATCATTGCATATGAATTCATTAAATCCATCGCTTTATGGGCGAGTACGACAGCATCAACCTTTTCTGTATTCTCCATATCTGGCCGAGCTAATGAAAGATAGTCGTTAATAATTGTTTCTGCTCGATTCATTTCTTCTATCATTAGTTTGACAAACATTTGCTCTTCAGTTGAAAGTTCTTTTTTAGACTTAAAGATTTGCAAAAATCCTTTTACGACTGTCATCGGATTGCGAATTTCATGAGCGACCGAGGCCGCAAGCTGTCCTATCGCGTTCATTTTCTCAGCACGTTGAAGTTCTTTTAATATTTTCGTCTTTTGAATGATATTCTCCATTTCATCAATGGCATCTTCAAATTTAGAACTTTGTCCCCCTTCTTGAAAGTTTTTTCCAAAGTGTTTAGATGTTAAGGTAACACGTTCAAATAACTGAGATAATTGCTCGGTCATATAATTAAATCGAGAAGTTAACTGACCTAAATCTGATTGATCCTTAATCGGGAGTTTCACTTGAAAATTTCCATTACTCACTTCGTTAATTCCATATATAATTTCATTTACAGGCTCAAGTACTTTGTTTAACCCTTTTTGAAAAATGGAATAAACGATGATGGTAATCAAAAGAAATACAAAACATAACGAAAAAATAAGTTCTGATTGAAAGCGATCAATCGTTGATGCATCAGCATGTATCGCTAACAGACTCATAACATTTCCATTTCGATCTTCTATAGGTGCAATAGCTGAAATCCAGCTATCACCTTCTTCATCGTACAGACTGCTGGAAGTAACTTCTTTCGTCACAATCGTATTCTGCAAAGCTTTGTGAAACTCTTCAGATGCCACATAAGGTTGAAATGCTTCAATGCCCATTACTTCTTCACTACTCTTCGAGGAAACAACCGAATACAGCTGGTCATTCTCATCTGCGGGCATTAGAATGAAACCGTGGAATAAGGTAGAATTTTTTTCATTAATCAAATTTAAATGCTCATATATTTTTTTATAGATCGGATCTGAGACATCTCCAGCTTGAATGATTTTATTTATTTCTTCTCCTTCTATTGTGGAACTCCATAATGATGCAAACCCAACGACTTGCTGGGATAATTGTTCTTTCATTTCCTTCATTTGCAGTGACAAGGCAATCCCACCAGTAGCAAGGACTACTACAAAAGTGATACAAAGTGTTAGTATCATAACTTTACTATTTAAAGAAATATTTCTAAATAATTTCCACATGTCATTCCCTCGAATTTCCCAGTTAATCTATTTGTACTTCCTTTTCGACACAATTAGTGAGATTCCTTCTAATTCTTTAGGATTTTTTTACAGCACTTAACAAAAAAAGAGAACAACATACAAATCTATACCATTTTCTTTAATAAACAACATATAAAAAAAAAGCCGATGGAAAAGTTGTTTTCCATCACTTTTCCATCGGCTTCTTCTATATTCTATGCTAGTCCTCTTTTTATTCGAAATAGTACATAAAACCAATCGCACCAGGACCAGTATGTGTACTAATAACAGGTGTCGTAAAAACAACATCTATTTGATCGTAACCTGTAAATTCATATATTGCTTTTTTAATTTTATGTGTCAGTTCAAGACCTTCTGCATGAGCAATACTTACACACTTAATCGTCTTGCCTTTCACATCTCTTGCAAATTCCTCTGCGAGAAATTTTGCTGCCTTGCTATGACTTCTTACTTTTGTGACCGGTGTATAAACACCATCTTCTAAAGATGCGATCGGCTTTATGTTTAGCAAAGAACCTATGAGCCCTTTTCCTTTTCCAATTCTGCCACCTTTAATCAGATTTTCCAATGTATCAACACAGACGAATAATCTTGTGTTCTCACGAATTTTTGCAACAACTTCCAAAATTTCCCTCATCGATTTTCCTTTTTGAGCCATTTTGGCTGCCTCCAAGACTTGAAAGGATAATCCTCTAGAAATAAAGCGAGAATCAACGACTGTTACATTCCCTTTTGCCATACTTGCAGCTGATTCTGCAGATTGTACAGTCCCACTCATTCCACCGGTCATATGGATAGACAAGACTTCAAATCCTTCATCATGAAGACGATCATACAGCTCTAGAAATTCTCCAACAGGCGGCTGTGAGCTTTTCGGTAATTCATCAGCATCCTTCATTTTCTTCATAAATTCCTCAGCTGTTATATCTTTTCGGTCAATATAGCTCTGTCCATCTATATGTAAAGATAAGGGAACAACTTCAATTCCATATTTTTCTAATACCTCATCATGTAAATCTACTGTCGAATCTGTAACAACTCTAACCTTACCCAACCCATCACTTCCTCCATTTCATGTTGCTCTTCACCCTATTATACACATTGAAGGGGACAGAATTAAAGTCATCTTTTAAATGTCCTTGTACTCGTAGCTTATTTTGTTCACATTTTAGATCGAAAGAACCATCCATGAAATGTGAACAAGCGTAACCATTGAATATAATAGCAAAGAGAATATAATTAATTGTTTGACGTATAGTGAAACCTGTAGGCTCCGAAGAAAATGAGCAAGAATAATTAAAATGATAGAGAGAGTCCCCTTCAAGAATAGAAATAGCCACAAATCAACATTCATCACACTCTCCATCAAAGGATTAAATTCTTCAATTTTTTCAAAATGGACACCGAAGAAAGTCATTAATCCATCGAAAAGATTGAAAAAGGACAAGTATAGTAATAATGTACTTATTTTCATCATTTCACAGGGATCTATCCCGTTCTTCCCATTTTTTAAATTTGATGAAATCTAAGTACTTCTGAAATTCGCCCTTATCAACCCCATCATCAATTGCTTTCTTTATGAGCGCAATCCATTCTTCATCTAACTCTTCTTCTATCTCTTGACCTAATAAAAATTCTATATTTGTATCTAGTGTCTTAGCTATCTTTGATAAAAACTGTAAAGAAGGGTTTTTTTGTACATCTCTTTCAATATAACTCAAATAGGATTTGGATACACCTGCATGTTTAGCTAACTCAGATATAGAATATCCTTTTCTTTTTCTCAATTCTTTAATTCTCTCACCTACCATTTTCATTATCTCCTTTTATACCCATATATGTGCATTATAACGAACAATAAAGTTCATTAAAAAAGACATAATAGATAGTAATACTTAGGAAATAGCCAAAAACAGTAGGAAACATACGTTTTTATTGAAAAATTGGTAAATTGACATTTTTTCTAAAAATATTTCGGATGACTCATATGTTTTCCTCAAATAAGGTAAAAAGCAAGAACAAAAAAACCGAGCAGTTGCCCGGTTTTGTGTTACTCCGAAAAATCAGCTTCCCATTCTTGTTCCTTTTTTAACTTACGTTTATAAACAACTTTTGATAAGTTCACACTGATTTCATAAAGGAGAAACAATGGAATGGCCACTAAAATATTTGATATAAGATCTGGTGGTGTAATAAGTGCTGCTATAATGACGAGAATAAAGTATGCATATTTCCGCAATTTTTGTAGCACATATGGGTTAATGACTCCTAATGATGTCAAGAACATCGTCACTACCGGAAGCTCAAATAAAAATCCAAATGGAAGGGTTGTACTCATAATAAAGCGGAAATATTTATCCGCTGTAAAATTGGTTGCAACCATGTCTCCGCCTAGCTCAACTAAAAAATTCATAATAGTTGGGAATATGATAAAATACCCAAAGCCCAGTCCGACAATAAATAAAATAAATAATGCAGGGATATAAGAAAGGGAGACCTTTCTCTCAACTGGTTTTAAAGCTGGCTTAACAAACGACCATATTTGAAAAGCTAATACTGGAATCGTTCCTGCAATAGCAATGATTGAACCAATCATAAAATAAATCCAAATAATATCACCTGGACCTAAAACGACGAGCTTTACGTCTAGATCACGAACAAACCATTCATATATATCCTTTACATAAACAAATCCAATAATAAAAAAAACAAGAAAGGCCACTGCCGTAAAAATTAATCTTTTTCTTAATTCATCTAAATGATCTACTAAATTTAATTCTTTATCGTCCATAAAAGTCCCCTACCAACTACAAAATTTAATATACCTAAACGAAAGGCCGTTAGAGGAAAGTATAACATATTTCTACAGTTGATTCTTAACTCTCTTACAAGAATATTTCAGAAAAAAAAGTGCAAGATAGAAATCTTACACCTTATTTTGTCAACTTAGTCATCTCTTTAATTTCTTTTTTCTCTTCCTCAAATTCATCCATAACATCGCTTGTTAATTCTTTTGTCGATTTCTTGAATTCACGTAGCGTTTGACCAAATGCTCTTCCGATTTCAGGAAGCTTCTTCGGTCCAAAAATGATTAAAGCTAACACTAATATTAAAATTAAACCAGGTACTCCGATGTTTGATAACATGGTAGAACATCCCCTTTTTTGTATCATTGGTATGAATGGTTAATTCTAAAATGACTATACTACGATAGAATTCAAAACGCAATTAACTGCAAAAAATTGAATTAACCCTTCTTATTATGATTATAGTATTTTTTATCCTCAATAGGGGTATTATTCACGATTGTTCATAAGAAATTCACATTTGAAAAGCGAGCGGTTAACTTAAATAAGAAGATTAAATAAGTCCCGATCCTTGTTTACTTCTTTATAAGAAAACCCTTTTTTATTCATGCGTTCAACTAAATCACAATAGCTTTCTTTTCTTTGCAATTCAATTCCCACTAAAGCGGGTCCATTTTCCTTATTATTTTTCTTCGTATATTCAAATCTAGTGATGTCATCGGTTGGGCCCAATACTTCGTCAAGAAATTCCCTTAATGCTCCTGCCCGCTGGGGAAAGTTCACAATAAAATAATATAGCAATCCTTCATATAAAAGGGACTTTTCTTTAATTTCCTGCATTCTCCCAATATCATTATTCCCCCCGCTGACAACGCACACGACATTTTTCCCTTTAATTTCATTACGGTATAAGTCAAGTGCTGCAATCGGCATCGCACCAGCAGGTTCAGCAACGATCGCATGCTCGTTATATAATTCTAGTATACTCGTACATACCTTCCCTTCTGGAACAAGGATGATGTCATCAACCAACTCTTGGCAAATGTCATAGTTTTTGTTTCCAACACTTTTTACTGCTGCTCCATCGACAAACTTATCAATTTTATCAAGGCAAATGACTTTCTGTGCTTCCAAGGCAGCCTTCATAGAAGGGGCTCCCGCTGGTTCGACCCCAATCATTTTTGTATTTGGTGAGATGCTTTTCACATATGTACTCAAGCCTGAAAGTAGGCCTCCACCACCAATACTACCAAAAACGAAGTCAATCGGTTCTTCACAATCATTAAGAATTTCTACCGCAACCGTTCCTTGACCAGCCATCACCATTTCATCGTCAAAGGGATGAATAAATGCACGATTTTCTTTTTCTGCACATATGACAGATTCATGATACGCATCGTCAAACGTATCACCAATTAAAATAATATCAACGTATTCTCGTCCAAATAACTCTACTTGACCAACCTTTTGCTTCGGTGTCGTAGTGGGCATAAATATTTTCCCATGTACGCCAAGATGACGACATGCGTATGCCACTCCTTGTGCATGATTACCAGCACTCGCACAAACAACACCATTCTTTAATTGTTCTTCATTAAGAGATTTTACTTTATAAAATGCTCCTCTCAGTTTAAAGGAACGGACATGCTGTAAGTCTTCCCTTTTCAGGTATACATTGCACGAGTATTTCTCTGACAACCGTTCATTTTTTTGTAACGGTGTATGGGCAACGATATCCTTAAGCTGTTGATACGCAATAATGATGTCTTCCACATGCAGCCATTTCTTCTTTAATACATTCTGTTCCATATCATTCCCCTACCTCTAATCACACAAAATTTAAAAAATTCATGCTTAATTTAATTTGATTATTATAACATGTTCTACCTGATTTATTAAGCCTGTTATTATAAAATTATCATTTTTCGGTAAATTCTTAAATCGCAAACAAAGACCCTCCTGAGATTCAGGAGGGCATTGCTGTTTATTTCCGATCATAAATGACAAATTCATAATCATATGGATTTTTTTCATCTTTCAGGCCTTGTTCTTTTGAAGTCAGTTTCCAGTCATTCATTTCAATTGCTGGAAAAAAAGTATCTCCCTCAAAGTTTGAATGGATTTCAGTGATATAAAGTCTATCTGTTTTATGCAACAATTGTTTAAAAATCTCAGCTCCCCCGATGACGAAAAACTCCTCTTCAGGCTTCTGCTGGCAATAAGCTAAAAATTGGTCTAGTTCATAAAATACGGTACAACCTTTATGGTGAAAATTCGTATTTCTTGTTATCACAATGTTTTCTCTTCCTGGTAAAGGTCGTCCAATGGAATCAAAAGTCTTTCTCCCCATGACGATCGGATGCCCCATTGTCACCTTTTTGAAAAATTTCAGGTCCTCTGGCAAATGCCATGGAAGTTGATTTTCCTTACCGATTACGCGGTTGTCATCCATTGCGACAATGAAGGAAATCATACACTTACGACTCCTTTAATATGAGGGTGAGCGACATAGTCGACTAACTCAAAATCTTCAAATGTAAATTGGAAAATATCCTTAACGGCTGGGTTAATTTTCATTGTCGGAAGTGGATATGGCTCCCTTGTTAGCTGCAATTCTACTTGCTCAATATGATTATTATAAATATGGGCATCCCCTAGTGTATGGATAAATTCACCTGGCTCCAAATCACATACTTGTGCCACCATTAAGGTTAACAGAGCATAAGAAGCGATATTAAATGGAACTCCAAGGAAGATATCTGCTGAACGTTGATACAATTGACAAGAGAGTTTCCCATCTGCTACATGAAATTGGAATAGACAGTGACATGGCGGTAGAGCCATCTTTTCAACATCCCCTACATTCCATGCATTGACAATCAATCTGCGAGAATCAGGATTTGTTTTGATTTGTTCAATCAGCTGGCTAATTTGATCAATTGTACTGCCATCCGCTGCAGTCCAAGATCTCCATTGATGACCATATACTGGTCCCAAATTTCCGTCTTCATCAGCCCACTCATTCCAAATTCGTACACCATTATCTTGAAGATACTTCACATTTGTATCACCTGTTAGAAACCAAAGCAATTCATGGATGATCGATCTTAAATGAAGCTTTTTCGTCGTGACTAGTGGAAACCCTTCTGCTAAATCAAAGCGCATTTGATAGCCAAATGTACTAATGGTTCCCGTTCCAGTTCTGTCCTCTTTTTGGACGCCACTTTCTAGTACGTGCTTACATAAATCTAAATACTGTTTCAAAAAACCACATCCTTACTTCATTCTTCAATCGCCTTATCTACTTTTTTCAGGTTCTTCATTTCCTCAAAAAAGCAACGAAGCTAAATATGTTTTTTATTTTACCACAATTTGATAACCAAACGATTTTGAATTTCTTTCATCCTATTAAAAATCATTTTAGGTTTTTAATAAATTCATAGGTCAAAGGAGCATTATCCTTTAATATGCTACGATTCTCTTTATTTACATAATACATTGCAAAGGCTTCAGCGAAATATTCTTCCGGTAATGTGATAAAGTAGGTTCGGTTTTGGAATAAGGCATGCTTCTCGTTCATCCACACATGAAGAAAAAATGGATCAAATCGAAGCTTGTTATAGATAATTTGATCGATAGAATGAGCTAGTTCGTGTAGCTCTAGGTTGACGGATCCATGCCCCATTCCTTTTTCACTATAACCGATCTTAACGAGTACGACTTTACCTCCACCAATCCCAGGTACTTCATCCCACTTTTTATTACTTGTATAACCCCTTGGAATCATCCCTTTTAAATGTTTAGCTGTAGGATTATCTGTCAATTTTCCTACAAATAGCTTTATAAAAATCTCATTTTGCTGTATTTTAGCTAATAGAGTAGGAGGAAGCTGTTGTAAATTTTCAATAATCGAAGCAGTGTTCACTTCATCAAAATGCTGTTCGGGTAAAATCACAATTTCATTTATAGGGGAGTTATCATCTAAATAAAGCAATTCTTTTAAAGGGGAGTTACTAGGGTAGTATTTTAAAAGAATACCATCATTGGATTGCTTCGAATTCCCCAATAAAATCAGCATCACAACGGAAATACCTATGACGAAGACCCTTTTTTTCATTCTGCTACTCCCCTTTCTATCATTAGGAGGTTGTCATGGTTGAATTAATCGATCCATCCCATACGCTCTATGCTATTCACTTACATCTATCTAGTGAAATAAAGATTGATGTTGGGAAACTTGGAAGCTTTCTCTTTGAAAAGGGGGATTACATTTATGTTGGGAGTGCCAAACGAAACATTCTCGCACGAATTAATCGCCACAAAAAGGAAGAAAAAGTACAAAAATGGCATTTTGACTATTTACGTCCACACGGTGCTATTACGAAAATTATAACATATGAAACTAGCATCAGTGAGTGTCAGTTAGCTGAGAAATTAAGGAAAGAAAGCGAGGGGAGATTTCCGATCAAAAAATTTGGTTCAACTGATTGTAAATGTCCTTCTCATTTGATTTTTATTGCAAATTAAAACAGGCTAATCATGTGGTAGCCTGTTTCAATGGTACTTAAGATTCGATTACACTTGTAAGCCAAAGTTACGACAAAGGGCTGCAAGTCCTCCAGAAAATCCGCTTCCAACCGCATTGAATTTCCAATCTCCATTATGCTTATATAGCTCACAAATGACTACGGCTGTTTCTACAGAGAAATCTTCACCAAGGTCATATCGTAAAACCTCTTCATTCGAATCTGCATTTACGACGCGTACAAAGGCATTTGATACTTGACCAAAGTTTTGACTACGCTGTTCTGCATCATGGATTGTTACCGTAATCGCAATTCTGCTAACGTTTACTGGGACTTTACTGAAATCAATTTTGATTTGTTCATCGTCTCCATCTCCTTCACCAGTACGGTTATCTCCTGTATGCTCGACAGAACCTGAAGGATGGACTAAATTATTGTAGAATATAAAATCTAAATCTTGAGTAGCCCTTCCATTCTCGTCTGTTAAGAAGGCAGAGGCATCTAAATCAAAATCCTGACCACCGTCATAGCGATTAGTATCCCAGCCTAATCCAACGATTACTCTTGTTAAACCTGGATTTGTTTTCGTTAAATCAATACGTTGTCCTTTTGATAAGTTAATACTACTCATTCTCTCACCTCTTAATTGATTTTATATGAAGGAAATTGCTAAGTTTTAATACTTACGAGTATGATCTTACTAACTCTCCAAGACTAGCAGCTGTTGTACCTGTTCCAACGGCAGCAAATTTCCAATCAGCACCATTCCGATATATTTCTCCCACAATTAAGCTTGTTTTCCCATTATAATCATCACTTAAATTGTAATGAATTAATTCTTGCCCATTTGTTGGATTCGCAACACGTATATATGCATTTCGAATCATGCCAAAATGTTGTCTTCTCTTCACAGAATCGTAAATATTGACAACGAACACAAGCTTTTGAATATGTGATGGGATTCTACTTAAATCAACATTAATTTGTTCGTCATCTCCATCACCATGACCAGTTAAATTATCACCCGTATGTTGAACACTTCCATCACTGCTTTTCAAGTTTCCAAAGTAAATAACATCATTATTATTTCGTAGTCTATCTCCATCACCAAGCATGATAACTGAGGCGTCACAGTCAATATTAGAACCGCCCCCGCCTCCAAATAATGAACCTAACAGACCGCCTCCACGATTTTCCACTGGATCCCAACCAAGTCCTACTAAAATTTTAGATAAACCTGGATTTCCTTTTGTTAAATCAACTCGTTGACCTTTTTGTAAATTTATCGCCATTTCATTCACCTCTATATGTATTTTTTAATAATTTCTAGTTATTGCTATACCCTTCAAATGAATCGCAGTTAAGCATTCCCTTGAAGCTTCATCTTCTTAAAGTTATCCTGTAAACGTTCAAGCTTTTTCGTACCTTCTTCTCTTAAGCGCTTGTTATCTTCCTCAATTGATTTTGTTTCCTGCATCCCTTTCATAATCACATTCCAAGATTCCTCAATCGTTTCAATCTTGATGCTTGGTCCTCCGGCAAGTCTTGCAATATCCACACTTTGTTGAGAAATATTTTGCGCATTACGAAGAAGCATTTCATTTGTGCGACGATCAAGTTCACTCATGGAATCTGCCACTAGCTTTTGACGTTTCGCAGCTACTGCCTGAATCAGTCCATTTTTGAATATAGGAATAGTGGTAACGAATGCTGAATTGATTTTCCCAATTAGTTTTGTATTACCTCTTTGGAGTAATCTGATTTGTGGTGCTGTTTGCAAAGCGACCATTTTAGCCATTTCTAAATCATAGATTCGTTGTTCTAGTAGTTCGATCACACTTCTTAATGTGTCAAGTTGCATAGCGGCTACTTGGTCTCCTGATTGAGCTCTTGATTCAAGCAGTGGTAGCTGATTTTTTTTCAAATCTTCGACCTTCATTTCGCCAGCTACTACATATTTCTCTAATGTAAAGTAATATTGGTAGTTTTGCTCGTACATTTGGTCAAGCATTTGAGTGGAATCTACCATTTCACCTTGATATTTAGAAATTTCCACATAAATTTTGTCAATTTCTCCACCCATTGTTTGATATTTACCAAATAGCTTCTCAATTAACTTTTCGCCACGTTTAAACAGCTTGCCAAAAAGGCCACCAGAAGTTTGTTCAAAATCCTTTTTATCAAATTTATCCATGATTCGTCCAAGCTGTTTTAATAACTCACCAGAATCCTCTAATTTGGTAGCTCTCATATTACTTAAAATTTGATCAGAAAACCTTGAAATTTGAACTGCTGGCTCTTTCCCAAATTCTAGCACTTGAATCTGATCTTTTTCATCAATTGAACGGGCTAGCTGTTGAACTTCTGGTTCTTTTCGAAGTGCCAGCTTTATCTCGGATACCTTTGTTTCTGATAATTTATCTTCAGGTTCCTTCACAAGTAAATCAAGCTGTGCATTTTCAATTTGGTTCATATGCTCATCCACCTTTTCTATATTTTTTGCTTACATGTATTTTAAGTTCTTCTAAACCCTTGGCGAAACAGTCGCTTCACAATGGAAGGTTCTCGAAATTCTAAATTAAAGACGACATCTTCTAGCCAGTGCGTGTCATACAAATGGTCTTCTACAAAGTTTTCAATATCATTATGACCAGGAGGATTATATAAAATGATGTCGATCCCAAATTGATTTAGAAGCAATAATAATGCTGCATCGGTTCTCGTCATCGTTCCGTTTAATTCATTATTAAAAAGGATAATCTTCGGAACAGTTTGAGAATAATCGAACTGTTGCAGGAGCTGTAAAACATTGGGAGGGATCTGCATTCCTTGGGTAAATAGATACATTTTCACATCATCCATTGTTTCCTTATAAACAGGCTTTAGAGCCGGCTTCGCACAAATGTTTCGGATCGCATTAGCAATTCCCATTTGCAGCCCCGTTGGAAGATGACTGTATCTCCAATAATTGCTTCGAGTCATTTTTTCGACACTCAATAGACCATCTCGTTCTAAAGCATCTCGATAATGAAAGCGAAAGTCATTATTTACTGAACTTGAAAACGGGAATTGTTTAATAAGTAAACTCGCTTCCCCTTCTGTAATCCCATGTATGCGATCCCAATATTCCTTTCGATTGCGACTCACTCCTTGTACCTTTGCAAATACAGTCGGAATCTTAACAACACCATTACTCACTTCAAAATCTGGTCGGATCATGGCGATTTCTTTTGATAAAATAAACAGTTCGTCATAGGTTGTTTTTAACGTAATGGAAGTTGGTGTGTAGTCTCTGAGCTGCCATGGTTTATATAAACCAGATCCTTCATGGTTAAGGATCGATTCGATTTCTCTTGAGGCTCTGTAGGCAACCGTTGCTTTGCGACTTCTTTTTTCAACCGGGAATGCTTCCACTGCCTTTTGCCCTGGATAATGATGAACAAAGGTTAACTCTCCATTTGGATCTATTTCAGACAGAATATCGCTTCCATTAGGGTTAAAGACGACAAGGTCACAGCCTACCTTTAGCAAATAATAGAAAAAGTAAAAATGACTTTTCTTAAAGTCACCATACCAAAGAAATTTCGGTAGATGCTTCTCAGGCTCGCTTGTCTCTAGCTCTGGTTGTAGATGATTAAATGACCACTTCACTAAATCCACTAACACTCGCCGTAGTTCATGGTTTTTTAAACCTTGAGCTTCCCTTTCATCAAATAGCTTGAGCGTATCAATCATCGCCTCTCGAAGCTTGCGATGAAGGGCTGATTGTTTTGATTTTAAGAGGAGCTGTTCTCCGTCTAAAAATGCGACAAATCGATTTATGGACAGCTTTTGTTCTTGATTGATATTCAATACTCTCTGTATCGCTTGAAAATGCTGATTATCTATTTTTTTATCAAGCGTCTCTTCGCTAAGAAGACTTACAATCTTCTCTTCCCCATGAACATATTCGAATAGCTGGTTATAGTACTCATCTTCATCTATCGCAATCCCTAAAAACCGAGCGACCACTTGGCCAATGTGGATTGTCCCTTTTTCAGCCTGAAATCGAGGCCGTTCCGAATTCGCTCTTTTAAGCATTGATACCCATGTCTCTAAAGACAAGGGCACTATATGTGCAACTAAATGACTGTAAGATGGATTCATGAAATCCCTTCCCTTTTAACAAAGCTCTTCTACATTTCAATGATATATGTATACTACCATCATATCACAGTTATCGTTTCGATTTCTAAGAATGCTATATTTTCTATTACGAGAAATGTTGAAAAAAGTTTCATTTTTTATTTAAGATGGAGTATTGATTTAGGATAGACAAATGGACATCCTTGAGTCATGTTCCTGCAGAGAAAACCGTATAAGAACCTTCCAATCCCCCATTTCACCTTTTTTCTTGTCTTCGCATATGTTGTAGGAATCCAACAGGAAGTAAAAGGATTTATTAGGAAGGTGAAACTTATTATGCGATTACTATATCGTCTGAAAGCAACCGGGGACCTCCAAAAGGAGTTAACCACAATAGAAGATATTATGTTTTCTCGGATTTTTGTTTATTTGGATTTTTTCCTTTTGTCGTTTATTTTTTCCTATATGCTCTACCCATTGCATCAGTCTTTTGTTTTAGCTCTACTCATTTTTATTGGATTTGGTTTCTTATGCTTTAGTTTCTATTCTATTTTAGGATTGTGGAAGCACGACAAATTAAATAAAAAATAAATGTTTAGCTTTGTTCATTTTCCAAGATCGCATGTATGGATTTTAACAGTTCTTCTCCACCTTTAACACCGAGCTGTTCAATTACGTTATAATGCTCTTTTAGGGGATAACGGTTAAGTTCTCCATGTCCAAGAACGAATGGATGCTGACAAAATTGAAGAAAATCATCGTCTAACAACGAATCACCCGCTCCAATTAAAGTCGATATCCCTTCTCGTTCCTGAATGTACTTAATCGCACTCCCTTTTGACAAAGGTCTCGGGACGAAATAAAGTTTTTTTCCTTGTAAGGAAACACGCCAGCCCTTTTCCTCGGAAAATTTGGTGACCTCAGACAGGAGTTCAGGAGTTATATCTTTTTCTAAGTAATAATAAACAAATCGCTCCTCTACAAATCTTAAGTCTCCATCTATCGTGAAATGGCCTAAAAGCAAATCAACTAGTTCCCCCATGGATACGGAAGTGCTTCTTATTTCTTTCGAGATTTTCTCGTTCCATTCTGAGAGCTGGTTCCCATTGTAAAGAATAATCGCTCCATTCGTTGTCACAGCATACTTATGTACAATCCCCTGAAAGGATACCCTTTTATATTGGCTAAGTGATCGGGTTGTAACAGGAACAAACATTAGCTTAGAAGATAGTTTACCAAGATAATCTAGCGCCTTTTTTGACATAAACGAAACTTCTTTTTCCTCTTTCCTTTCTACTGCAATTAGCTCTAACTCATCTACTAGCGAATATTCTTCCATCGCACGTTTTGAGTATATAAGCGTTCGATCGAGGTCTGATGCAAACATCATACTTTTTTTTACCTCACATTCTTTATTAGTCCGCAGCAAGTATAATCCATGTCCGGGTAATGTTCTACCGGTACACTCCGTTCTTCGCAGAGCATCAAGATATGCTTTACGTATGGACTTTCCCAATTTTTCACAAGAATTTTCCACGGTACCCTTCTTAATAGGACTCGAGTTGTCTCTCCAACTCCTGGTTTCACAAAATTAATATCATCAATATCAAACTCTTCCATAATTCGCTTTACTGTTTCAATTCCTGAAAAGGTAACTTCTTCTGTCTCTGAAAAATGATCCATTCGTTGAGAAACTTCATCTATAATAGACGGAAACTGTGCCGATATCGTCTCCAAATATTCATTTGATAAGTCTTCCGATTCTAATTCCTTGTAATATTTCGCTCCATGGAAATCATTCGGCCCAATATACTTACGGTTTAATACGGTTCTACTGACAAGACCAGAAACAGTCGAATTTAGACAAGCACTAGGAATGATAAAATCGTCACGCGTTCCAAAGAGCGTTGTACAATGCCCAGGATCTGCGAGTACGGCTAATGTATCATCTAGCTCGATCCCTTCGTTGTTTTTTAAATCCTGACATGTTTTTGTGAGCTCAATAGAGATAGCCCCTTTTCCAGTCCAACCATCGATAAATTGTAGCTTTCCTTCTGGTTGATGATGGAGAATATATTTAATGGCATTAACATCCAGACCTCTGCCTCTAATGATCGAAATACTATAATGCGGTAAATTTATATCATATTTCCATTCAATATATCTTTTAATGAGAATACCGATCGGTGTCCCCGCTCTTGCTAGAGATACAAGAACGGCATCTTTTCCTTTTAAACGTACGATTTGTTCTGCAACCAATCCAACATTAAGGGCCACGATCTTTTTATATTCGTCTAATGTATCATGGAAAAGCTTTAAATATTCTTTTGGCGGTTGGTACTCAACTGGTAGTGATTCACTATAATGCTCGCCTGATTGGATTCTTTTTTCCCTCGATTCTGTGGAGCCTTCTAAATGGAGTTCACTTAAGTCCTTTAATAGGAATTTCACATCTTCTTCAGAGTAGGAACCTATTTTACGATACGTTGCTAATACTGGATCCATTTAGAGGCACCTTCCTTCTCACTTAAATACACTATTTTGATATCTGTAATTTGTGTTTTCTTCAATTCGTCTAACTTTGGACGTAATTGTTCAAATTCAACTTCTTTTTCCAAAAATAGAAAGATATCATCATATTGATTCGGATGAATATTGTAAGCATAATGTTGCACTGAATCATCCTCTGGATTTAGAAAGGAAAAACGATTTTTGACCCCATAGCGTTCACGATGAAGTGGGTAAATCGGACTTCTTGTAGTAGATTGATAGTACACATTTTCTCCCATATAGGCGGCTATTTTCATCGGTAAATACATAAATTCTCCTGAACCAAGAACCAAGGTTTTAGAGCCATTTCTGTATTTTTTTAACATCTGGGCTACTTCTTTCGTCCACTTTATTACCTCTTTTTGTTCTTCTGAAGTAATACCAAACCTACCTGTAAAACGGGTATATGGGGCACTTTCAAGACCATTTATGTAAATAGCTGATGGTAATGAAACAGGAATAGAAATGATATTCTGATTTACCTGTAATGCATCATCTGTTACTTCTTCTTGCACATTCGCCTGTTCAATTGTTCCTTTTACATCAGCCGTACCTTTTATTAAACTTACTGAATGAATCGTAATCCCTAGTTCTTTCTCCAATGCTTGAAATTGTTCCACATGCTCTTTTAAACGCCAGTCTAAAATCGAAACAATTGTATAAGTATCCCTTGGGAATTTTTCATGGATGGAGCGAATGATGTTTATCGTTGTTTTTCCGGTTGTAATTTCATCATCTACTAAAATAATCTCATTATTACGATCTAACCATTCTGGTTGCAGATAGGCTCGATGAGAGGTTGCGTGAGAATGTTCCTCTTCAAACGTAATAATTGGCTCCACGTCTAATAATTGCTCACGAGTTGTATGAAAGTATTCAGCATTTCGAAATGCTTCAAAAAAGGCATGTCCAAGAGCGGTTGCTGTTTCAGCAAAGCCGATAATGAGTGGATGATTGCTCTCATCGACAATTACGGGGATGTCTGCTGGAAAATCATTTTGATTAAATTGTTTACGTAATTCATGAAGTCCCTTAGGTGTTATCCCTTTAACAACCTCCAAATATCTTGCTGCTAAAAGGGCTCCTACGTGAATACCCTTTTGAGGAAGAATGGGAATATGCTTGCCAAGAACTTTACTGACAAATAAAAAAGCACGTTTTTTATTAATTCTTGCCGCCATTTCAAATAAATCATCTAATGATAACTGATAAGGATTTTCTTGAATGGATAAATTCACTTTTAACTCGTCTAAAATATTATACGTAATTGTCTTGTTTGAGAAGGTCGACGTATGTGTATTCATTTTGTAGCACCCCATAAGTTTCCGATTTTAACATGATCTTTTGGGCCCAGTATAAATGAGGTTTAAGTTCATTCATTTTATTGGCAAATGAGCTTTTTAATACCCCGATTTCTCCGTTCCCTTCAGCAAGAATAAGTGCAGCATCTGTATATTCTTCATACGATACGGCATTTAATGCTTGTACAGCTTGAATATGTGTAGGGTGGATAATGGTCTTACCTACTATCCCGTTTGCAATGTCCATTAGGATTTCCCTTATGAAGCCATCAATATGACTTCCAATGATTTCCTGACGAAGCTTTAATCCTTCTTTTCCATACTTCTCTAGAAAAGGAGTCTCTCTAATTTGTGGTTTTAGTACTCTTTCAGGTGAAGAGAAATATTCCCAAACTGGGCCTGAGACGACATAAGGACTATCTAATCTTACAAACATATTGATAATATCCGCAATACAATCTCTGATCACCGCAATATCGTAAACCGTTGTATCCGAATTGCGACGAATACCAAAAAGACCGGAGAAATCAGTTGCCCCAATTCGAACGTTCAAAATTATGTCTTTATACTGGTCTAAGAGGCTTTTAATAGCCAGCAATTCTTGACCTCTTGTTTCTTTATAAATAATTTCTTTTGTCTCGAGAATCGGCATGGCATACATCGGAGAACTTTTACTATGTAAATGAGCAATTTCATTTAAAATGGCTTCCCCATTTTCCTGACGAAACTTCGGGATGACAATTCCTGTTAACACTTCTCTTCTTGTTCCAAGTAGCTTAACTATACGCTTTACCTGTTGTCTATCTCTTATACGAATAAAGATCAAAGGGAGCTCCTCGATATCGATATACCCTCTTTCAATTCCTTCGTACAGTTGGGACAATTCATGGAGGAGCATTTGCTCAGCTTTCTCCACTTCATTATCTCCGATGGCATCCTCTAAACAGATGACGAGTGACGTTAATCCGACATGTTTTTTTGTCAAAATATCCTCGTTGATATTCTTTTTTGTTGCTGGCATATACAAAGTTCCACCTAGCCCATATGAAAGAATTTCACGAGGAGAATATTTAGTAAAAGAAGAAGGGCTTTTATAAAAATATCGCTTTAATTGATCATTAAATAAATTTGAAAATAATCTCATTTTACGTTCTCCTCCTATTATTTTATAAAAAGAAAGGGAGCGGACTAAAGTGTCTGTTCCCTTTCTCATCTGTATATGCCTTATTTATGTGTGTATTTAAGAATTTTGAGCTTCAGATTCCTTTTTCTTGTTTCTGAAGTGAATGATAAACGTTACTGCAAAAGCAATAAGTAAAATAATGAAGAAGTAGATATGGTCGATATGAATATCAAAGACACCTAGTAACATTTTGACTGAAATAATTAAAATAAGTACGTATGCTGTCGTTTCTATCTCTGGAACACGATCAATGAGCTTTAAGAATACACCTGCTACACCACGCATCATAAGTACTCCAAGCATACCACCTAAAAGTAGAATCCAAATTTCTTGGCTAATTCCAAAGGCAGCTAATACACTGTCGATTGAGAAAGCAATGTCCATTAATTCAACCGCAGCGACCGTTCCCCAAAAATTACCAAACAAACGGATAAGAAGACCACTTTTGTTAATTCCTTCCAGTTCATCTTCTTCTTCATTTTCTTTCCTTTTATCCATAAAGTACTTGATGGCTAACCATGCTAAATATCCAGCACCAAGTATTTTAACCCACCAAAATTCAATCAGGTAAACCCCAACACCAATGGCAAGGAACCGGAAGATATATGCTCCTAGTAATCCATAAAATAACGCCTTTCTTCTTTGTTTCTCTGGTAAATGCTTTACCATTACTGCAAGTACGAGGGCGTTATCAGCAGATAACAAACCTTCCATAATGATAAGTGTTCCAATTAATCCCCATGATACAGGATTACTTAATGCCTCCACCCACATGTGCCAATCAAAAAATTGGGCATAAGTATCTAAGATTCCTTGTATTATTGACATTCAAGATGTTCCTCCCAAAATGGTATATAAATGAATTCTTTACAAAGACTCGGCATCAGCCGAGCCCTTTTTGTCTAACATATGGTTATTTATCCAACCTGTAAACCAAAGTCTGTCGCAAGTGCTCCTAGTCCACCTTGGTAGCCACTACCGATGGCACTGAACTTCCACTCACCATTGTGACGATATAATTCTCCAACAACAAGAGCTGTTTCAATCGAGAAGTCTTCTCCAAGGTCGTAACGAATAAGTTCCTCGTTAGTATCTCCATTTAAAACTCTTACATATGCATTAGATACTTGCCCAAAATTTTGGCTTCGAGCATCAGCATCGTGAATCGTAATGGTAAAAGTAATACGTTGTATGCCGTGCGGGACATCATTTAAGGCAACCTGCACTTGCTCGTCATCCCCGTCTCCTTCACCTGTTCTGTTATCTCCAGTATGTACGACTGAACCATTGCCACCAGTTGTATTATTGTAAAAAACAAAATCACTTTCAGAGGCCACTTTACCATTTTCTCCTAATAAAAAGATGGAAGCATCAAGATCAAAATCATTCCCACCATCATACTTATTTGTATCCCAGCCTAATCCAACGACCACTTTTGTAAGTCCTGGATTCGTTTTTGTTAAATCAACTTTTTGTCCTTTTGATAAACTAATTGCCATGTTCATTACCTCCATTTTTTAATGATTTCACTTCTTAAATGTTATCAACTTGTAACATTTTATTCTCTACCATATAGAAGTTCTTTCATTTCCTATTATAGTATTACGATTATCCACTCTTTAAAGTTTCAAAACATGTCATTATTTTTTCATAAATGACGATGAAATTCAATTATTGAGACTGATTATATATAACTTTTCAGCACCCTCACCGTAATTTCTTAACTCATCCATTTTGGTGGCGTGTTTTTCGCCCAATAAATAGAACCTAACTCATGGTGTTCCTCAAAACTATCCACACTCGTATGATAATGAAAATTAAACCAATATCCTGCCTGTGGGGGATGGTCTTTCCTCACATGAAAACGAATAATCTCTTCATTTTTCTCCCTGTCAGCGATATGGAATATTTTCTCAGAGTCTCCTCCTGTTGGAGTTTCTGATATGACAAGATTTTGAATTTGACTTTCTTCATAGTGTGCAGCGATAGATTGAATGGCCTGTTCAATATTCGGTAAAATGATTTCTTTGAATTCATCTTCTATAACCGGTCTAATTCTCTCCCCAAACTTCATGTAAGACTGTGACTCTGCATCCCTTAATAATTGATCAATTACATCGTCGTTCGACGGAGAGTGAACAAGAGTGAATTCTTTATGTGTTGGAGAACTTTCCTGAGCTTTCGATTGAATCGTATCACGTTTCGCAGGCTTATCATCAACAAGATCATATAATTGTGAAGGAGAAACAAGTCCAAAAGTTAAAACTGTCACCAACACAACAAATGATTTACGTAACCACTTTGGCATGCTTATCCCTCCCTTACTGAGTGAAATAATCCACTTTTCTCTATTTGTTGTAACGCTTTTCTTAATATTTCATCCTTTTGAACAAGCGCAATTCTTACATAACCCTCGCCCCATATTCCAAATGCATTTCCTGGAGTGACAACAACCTTTGCCTTTTCCATTAATGTAAAAGTAAATTCCTTCGATGTAAATCCCGGAGGAACTTCTGCCCATATAAACATAGACGCTTCAGGAGATTTTACATTCCACCCTATTTTTTTAAACCCTTCGATTAAAATATCTCTTCGATTTTGATAAATGGAACGATTTTCTTGTAAAAATTCGGATGTATCTTCTAACGCCCTTGTTGCAGCAGCTTGGATCGGCAAAAATACGCCATAATCCAAATTCGATTTCAACATCCTTAATAGCTTAATAACCTCACGATTTCCTACTGCATATGCAACCCTACAGCCCGCCATATTAAAGCTCTTCGACAAGGAATTCATTTCAATTCCGACATCTTTTGCTCCTTCAAATGATAGAAAGCTTAAAGGCTTTTTATCATAATAAAGCTCAGAATAGGCGAAATCATGCAAAATCACAATATTATGTCTTTTCGCAAAAGCAATGGACTCAGTAAAAAAAGCTTCTGTGGCAACGACTGGAATCGGATTGCCCGGAAAGTTTATGATCATCAGTCGTGCTTTTTCACAAACTTCTGGAGGAATTTCCTCAAAGTTCGGTAAATACCCGTTTTCCTTTTTCAAAGGCATTGGATAAATCGTAGCTCCCGCCATCGATACACCAGTTGAATAAGCCGTATATCCTGGATCAGGAACGAGAATATAATCTCCAGGGTCACAAAGGACCATCGGTAAATGAACGATCCCATCTTGCGAACCCATCAATGAAAGGACTTCATGATCACTGTCCAAGTCGACATAATAGTTTCTTATGTAATAATTCTTTATCGCCTGATGAAATTCCTCTGTCCCTTTTATCGCATATCCATACTTATTTGGATTTTTTGTTGTATTTGATAGAATATCGAGAACAAATTCAGGAGGTGCCAGATCTGGGCTCCCAATGCTTAAGTCGATTATTTCAATGCCTTGTGCCGCTTTGGCATTTTTGACATTTGTTAACTCCGTGAAAATATTCTCTTGGAAAGCTTGCATTCGACTAGCACTATGTATGTCCATCACGAATTCCCCCAGAAATGATCAGATAACGAATTTCGAATGTATAATAATAGAATTTTGCTATAGAATAAATTATACATTTATTACGGAAATATGGGAAAAGAAGTTTCATTTTTTTGATATTTATTATAATGAAAGGAGTGTGGAGTTATGGATTGGACGATTCTTATTGTTTTAAGCAGCCTACTTTTGCTCGCATATTTCGTTTATTTAGCAATAGCTGATTAATTTACTTACAGATACAGTGGTAATTAATCACCGTATCTGTAAGACCCCATAATGAAATTTAGCTGTTTTGCGCTTAAATACGTGAAAGCCAAACTTTGCAAATCTCTCACTTTTATAATGATCCTTTAATACAACTCTATCTTTCGCAACTCTTTTTGCATGGTTAATCAATTCTTCCGTTATGTCCTCGTATAAAGCGAACTTTGTTAGGCCTTTAATCCCATCCGATTCTAGATTTTTTTCCTCGAACATTGGATCAAGGTACACACAGTCAAAACTACAATTATCCAAGTTTTTTAAATGGTCAAGTGAGCGGTGATTTATGACTGCAATGCGGTTCAACGCTGCATTTATTTCTGGTATCGTCGTTTCCCAGGTTTGTAATCCATTTTGTACAATATATGCAATGTAGGGATTCCCTTCAATTCCGACCACTTTCCCTTCATTCCCTACCACATAACTTGCCACGATGCTATCTGAGGCTAGACCTAATGTACAATCTAAAACCTGAGAACCTCTTTTCAACTGACAAGCATCGATAAACGGATCGCTCTCTCCCTTTTTTAATCGCTTAAGACGAAACATACTTGAATTAGGATGGAAGAAAAATGGTTGCCCTTCCCCATAAGGAAACATTTCTAACCGTTCCTTCCCTACTACAATACAATCATCATCGTACATTTCTTGAAGTGCTAAAACAGAACGCTTCTGTCTAGGTATATATTCAATTTCTAAATCCTTCGCTACATTCTTAGCCTCATCTATCATTATCTCATTTGTGCGTCCTGCTGTAGTCACAAACATATATCCACCTAAATTCTCATTATTAATCTAATCAACGAATTAAAAAAGGATGCCCAGCGACATCCTTTCTCATCATTTTTAACAATGGTTTTCAAATGCAACTAATAGGTTTTCCATGATCGTTTCCATTGCGTTATCTTCAATATCGTCTCTAGGGATAAAGTGAACGACCTCTTTACCTTTAAGAATCGCCATTGATGGTGAAGAAGGCTCATACCCTTCAAAGTACTCACGCATTTTTGCTGTTGCTTCTTTTTCTTGTCCTGCAAAAACCGTCACGAGCTGGTCAGGATTTTTGTCAGTTCTCAGGACAGCCTGAGTAACAGCTGGGCGAGCAAGTCCTGCAGCACATCCGCAGACCGAATTAACCACGACTAAAGTTGTACCTTCTGCCTTTTCCATGAAATTTTCCACATCATCTGGTGTAAGTAGTTCCTGAAACCCTGCTTGAACAAGCTCTTCACGCATAGGGCGTACCATTTGCTTCATATATTCTTCATATGCCATTGACATAATGAACATCCCTCCTAAATTGATTTCCACTATTAGCATACTATATTTTACAGCAGTGAAGCAATTTACGAGCATTGAATAATGTTTAATTACTGAATATTCTTAATATTATAACTTCCAAAATTTGTCGAATTCCACTATAAATTTGTCTACTATTGTCCTATTATAATAGAAAGATATTTTGTAGGAGAGGAAGTCCGCAGCATGACACCTAGAAAAAGACTGATCATATTTTCCACTTTGTTTTGTATTTCCTTTTTTATTTTTTCTTCTTCTATTATTCTAGGAAGACATTTAACATTCGAATCTAAAGTAGAAGCTACTACGCTAAATAAAAGCTCTTATCGGATTCATAGGAAAAAAATAAGTGAACTCCAAATAAAAAGTGACGTCTTTACTAAACGCTTTTTGAAAAACGAAGTGACTCAACCGATTTATTTGACATTTGACGATGGACCTACTGAGTATACAAATGACATTCTAGAGATCCTCAACAAATTTGAAATAAAATCTACTTTTTTTATGTTAAACAATAATATTTTAAATAAACCTGAAGTCGTCCAAGCTGTTAAAGAGAATAGTCATACTATTGGTTGCCACGGAGTTTCTCACCAGGTTTCTAAATTTTATAAGACTAATTTGTCTCCTCTTGATGAAATGAATACATGTGAAACATCAGTGAAATCTATTACAGGTGAATCCGTGAATATTATTCGCGTTCCTTTCGGTAGCTTTCCCCACTTAACAACTGCCCAAAAGGCTGAACTTGATAAAGCCAATTACGTGATGTGGGATTGGAATGTAGACAGTAATGATTGGAATAACCATAGCGAGAAGAAAATTACCCAATCGGTCCTAAACCAAGTACAGAAATTATACAAAAGCGGCAGAGTTCCTGTTATCCTCTTCCATGATAAAGAAGTTACCGCTAAAGCGTTACCGACAATCATTGAGTCTCTTAAAAATTTAGGTTATGAGTTTTTACCTATTAATGAAAAAGATATTCCTGTCCAATTTCAGATTCATTCATAAACGAAGCACAGCTCCAAAATTTGGAGCTGTGCTTTATTTATGATGTCTTATTTATTTCTCATTTCCGTCATTTGCTTCCAGACCGAACCTTTTGCCTCTTCTCCGTGCTCGATTCTTTCAATTGCTAGCTTAATTTGCATGCTAACTTCAAATTCTCGATCATCTTCGGCAGCTTTTAATGCAGGCAGTGCTTTCTCGTCACCCACCTCATAGAGGAACATCGCCGCTCTCCAGCGCACAAGCTTACTCTTGTCTGTTAAAGCTTCTGCCATTTCATCTGCTGCCTCTTCAAAGCCTAAATCAGATAGGCAGTCACCAGCCGTTCTTCTAACGGTAACGGATTTATCCCTTAATGCCTTGTATAGAAAAGGTAAAACCTTTTTATCTTCGATCATTCCTAAATAAACGGTTGCAAGTCTTCGGATAGAAGCTTTTTCATCTGCTAGAGCCTTATCTAGGAGAGGTAAATCCTCTATCGTCGGATCTTCCATTTGCTCTAACAGCTGATAACGTTTTTGCCAATCCGGTTCATTTAAATCTTCTGGTGCAACCTTTATTTTTTTCCGTGGCTGTAGTTGCACTACAGAATCCGAACTCTTCGCTTGAGCCGAGATTTCCTTCAAGCGTTCCTCTGGATACGCTGCGATTAGCTCATCAACCACTTCATGTCCGATTTCATCAAACTCACCGTAACGAACTCCGTGGTCCTTCCACTTTCGTTGTAAAATATAGTTTTCGTCGTCTTGAAGTTCTGCAACGAGTTTCGTAAATTGTTCAGGCATCCCAAATCGTTTTTCTTCTGTCCCATCTGTCAATTTCACTTGAAGAGGAATCCCCTTGTACATTTGAACCTGAACTTGGATTTCCCCAAAATGTTCATTCATCCTTTGACGAGAAGAATGGTTTCCATCCTCATCTTCTCCAAAAGCCTTTCGAACTTGTGGAAGAAGATCTTTCCAGTCAAATTTGGCATTGCGCTCAACCGCTAAAAAGTCAGCAACATGATAAACACCTTTGATTCCTTCAATATTGAGAATCTCTTGTACTACATTCGGAGCCCCTTCCATTGTCTCTTTCTTATAATTATTGCTCTTCCCCATTGGAAGTTGCTCATCCAAATTAATTTTCATGGTATTTGGACTTGGAGTAGGTTCAATAGATTTGATTTTCATAATTTCACCCTTTTTACTGGCAATTTTTCACTTTACTGTATCACTTTAATTATTTATTATCGTAACATAAGTACCTAGATGGCACACAAGATTGTGCTCAAGCTTTATCATTACCCATTTTCAATAAGTTCAGATAAGTAACTCCATCTTTCAATTAAATATTCCAGCTTTTCATTTAAAGTGTTTTCTTCATTCATCAGAGCCTGCGCCTGTTCAAAATCACTTCCCGTTTGGGTCATTTCCTCTGATATTTGTTTTAGGCGTTCTTCTACAGCAGTTATATCGTCATCGATTGTTTCCCATTCCAATTTCTCTTTGTACGTCAATTTCTTCTTTTTTGGTTTGTCCTCGGTCACTACTTTTTCCTTCTGAATGGTCGGTTCCTTTACATTCTGTTTTGCTGACTGACTCTCTAATAGCTCCGTATAATTGCCATAAAAAGAATCAATGTTTCCGTCTCCGTTCAAAATAAGAAGTTGCTCTACGACTTTATCAAGAAAATAGCGATCATGGGAAACCGTTATGACCACCCCTGGAAAGTCCTCTAAATAATCCTCAAGCACCGTTAAAGTTTGCGTATCCAAATCATTAGTTGGCTCATCAAGTAATAAAACATTGGGCTCAGACATAAGAATTTTCAATAAATAGAGCCTGCGTTTTTCTCCACCTGACAGCTTACGAATCTGCGTTCCATGGGTATAGGTTGGAAATAAGAATCGTTCAAGCATTTGTGTTGCAGAGATTGTTTTTCCATCTGAAGTAGTAACGACTTGAGCTGTTTCCTTCAAATACTCGATCATCCGTTTATTCTCATCTAAATCTTCGTTTTCCTGAGTATAGTAGGCAATTTTCACCGTTTGACCAATCATATATTCTCCAGAATCTAATGGTAGCTTGCCAGCTAGCGTGTTTAACAATGTTGATTTCCCTGTTCCATTTCTACCTACAATTCCGATTCGATCCCCCGGCTTCACCAATAAATCAAAATCCTTTAAGATAACTTGGCTTCCGTATGATTTATAGGCATCCTTTAGTTCGAAGACTTGCTTCCCTAACCGACTTCCTGAAAGAGATATATCGAGCTTTTCCGTAGATTTCACTGAGGAAATTTGTTCATCTAAGTTTTCAAATCGGCCAATTCTCGCTTTTTGTTTCGTTGTACGTGCCTTTGCACCACGGCGAATCCATTCCAACTCTCTACGAAATAAATTTCGTTGTTTTTCGAGAGTTGCAGCTTCATTTTCTTCACGTATTGCTTTCGCTTCAAGAAATGCTGCGTAGTTTCCTTTGTAGCTATATAGCTTTCCACCGTCTAATTCGAACATTCGATTCGTAACACGATCGAGAAAGTAACGATCATGGGTAACGAGTAACAATGCACCACTATACCTACTTAAATATTCCTCAAGCCACTTAACCGACTCATAGTCAAGATGATTGGTAGGTTCATCTAATATTAACAAATCAGCATCTCGAATCAGGACTTGCGCTAAAGACACCCTCTTCTTTTGTCCACCTGAAAGCTCTGCAATCTTTTTATTGAAATCGGAAATTCCTAGCTTCGTTAAAATCGTTCTCGCATTTGTACCCACATCCCAGCCATCAATAGCATCCATCTTTCTTTGTAGGTCAAATAGTTTTTCCTGATTTTCAGCTCGATTTGGATCTTCTTCTAAAGCGAGCAGTGCTTTCTCATATTCTTTCACCACTCGTAGAATAGGTGACTCTCCTGCAAACACTTGGTCAAGAACCGTTAAGTTCTCATCAAGTACTGGGGATTGTGAAGCATAGGCAATTTTATAATCCTTTGGCATCGTCACTTCTCCAGCATCCGGGTCATCGATACCTGCCACAATTTTCAGCAAGGATGATTTACCTGTACCATTAACTCCGATTAAGCCAATTCGTTCTTTCTCCGTAATTGTAAATGATATATCCTGAAATAATTCCTTTTCTCCATACGTCTTCGTCAAATTATCAATCGTTAACATCTTCATGTAAAACCAATCCAATCATCAAGTATTATCCGTCCTCCATTTTATCATAAAGCGAGCAGTCCTTGTACATGAGGCGATCTACATTAAGAGCAAAAGGGATTCAGAATGAAATCACTCTGAATCCCTAATGAATGATATTTGACTAGCTTTCTTCCAAACCATTATACCAACTAATTCCAATTGTGTGTTCTCCAGCATGGACACCGACTGTTGCCCCTATGGGATGACAACTAAAGCTTAGAGAAGGAAAATGGATTTGTAGCTCTTCTTTCCATTTTAAAGCTACTTCCTGATGAAGTCCGTACAAAATGTATACCTCTTTAAAGTTAAATTTTTCATACGACTCACGTAAATAACCGAGGATTTTATCCTTTGCTTTTTTCTCACTACGCGCTTTGTCCTTTATCGAAAGTACGCCATCAGATATTTGAATAATAGGCTTTATATTTAGCATACTGCCAAGAAAATATCTCATTCCTGACATTCTCCCACTGCGATGAAGTTGTTCAAGGCTACCTACTAACACATAAACTTCATATGTTTCTCTTAATTTTTCAATTTTTTCTTTAATCGATTCAATACTTAAACCGTCTTTTAACCATTTCATCCCCTGTTTAATTTGAACCGTTAACGGATAAGACAATATTTTTGAATCGATGGTCATCACTGGAATGTCAACTAATTGAGTTGCTTGTTCACTGGATGATACGGTACCACTTAGTTTTGCTGAAACGAGAATCGGGATGATAGCATCATATTCATGGCTAAGCTTATCAAACAGTTGCTTAAATTCCCCAACTGATGGTTGGGACGTTTTGGGTGGAGTTTTTAACGTTTTCAAACTTTCATATAGTTCTTCTGGTGTTAAATCTATCGTATCTAGAAATTGCTCTCCATCTAATAATATCGACATTGGAACCGCATACAAATCTGGAT
The DNA here is from genome assembly GCF_047302285.1 of Robertmurraya phoenicis. Taxonomy (GTDB): domain Bacteria; phylum Bacillota; class Bacilli; order Bacillales; family Cytobacillaceae; genus Robertmurraya. The sequence goes on along the minus strand of NZ_CP154845.1, from coordinate 1,998,442 downwards.
TCTTTTTTATCTCTTCGTCTAAGCTTGCTGTACTATCGGTCACCCAAGCTATTCTTTTCAATATTCTCTCCCCCTTAAAAGAAATTAAGACCTGATACTAAAATTAGATACTAATTTCATTTTACACGGTCTTAAGGTAGAGCGCTAGCCTAACAATTATAAAAGCCGATTTATTTTTTGAAGTGACTCGAGCATATAATCCATCATAGTTAAAAGATCATCAATCTGCTCTTCGCGGATTAACCGATTAAATTCAAGCGTAATTTCTTTTGTAATCATATTATTATCTTCGAAAAGATCATAACTAATTTTTTGCGTAAATGTTCGCTCAGAACCCCAAATACTAGTTAAGATTTTCCCCAATTCCTGATGCATTTCTTGATTATTTTCATGCTTCATTTTGAAAATGACAAAAATATTTGCACCAGCTAATCGTTCGTTTTGTAATTGGGGATGAAGTTCGGAAGCGAGATTTTCTAATGCTGCTTTTAACACGAGTGTGCACTGAATTGAGGAGGAGTTCCGGTTGGAAAAAGTAACATCGTATTGCCTTGATAACTTGGCAAGATTCATTACATCATTCCGGTCAAGGATCGCAATTTTCCCCTCTAAATCCCGGTCATACAAAGCACCTTCAAGAACTACCTTCATGTTTTCAAATGCGGTTGGGTCAAACATATTATTCACTCCTCATGAAAGAAGCGACAGGAAAATCTCCCGTCGCTCAAGTTATAAACTTAAAATAATCCGATTGGGTTTCCTTCTGCGTCTACATCCATTTTTAATGCGGCTGGTAATTTAGGTAGACCTGGCATCGTCATAACATCACCTGTTAATGCCACGATGAATCCAGCTCCAATCGATGGCTTTAGTTCTCGAACGGTGACGGTAAAGTCAGTAGGTCTACCTAGCATGGCAGGATTATCTGATAATGAATACTGTGTTTTCGCCATACAAACAGGTAGATTGCCCCATCCGAAGCGTTCAAAATCCTCCAACTGTTTTTTCGCTTTTGAGGAGAATTCTACGTTGTTTCCTCCATATACCTTTTGAACAATGGTTGTTATTTTTTCTTCAAGGGAATCAGATAAGTCGTATAGTGGAGAAAAATTAGACTCACTTTCTTCAACGACTTTTAGAACTCTTTTGGCAAGGGCAATTCCACCTTCTCCACCTTTTTCCCAAACCTCTGTTAGCTCAACTGGTAAATGGAATTTTGCGCACAACTCAAGAAGAGTCTCTACTTCCTTATCCGTATCTGAGACAAATTTATTGATGGCGACGACAAATGGAAGTCCGAAGCTTTGAATCGTCTCCGCATGTTTTCTTAAGTTTTCAAACCCTGCTACTAAGCCTGCAATATTTTCTTTTGTTAGCTCTGCTTTGGAGATACCACCGTGCATTTTTAATGCTCGAATCGTTGCAACGATGACGACCGCTTCTGGTTTAAAACCTGCCGCTCTTGCTTTAATATTAAGGAATTTCTCTGCTCCTAAGTCCGCACCAAAACCTGCCTCCGTCACTACATAATCTGCTAATTTCGATGCCGTAACGGTTGCAATCGCACTGTTACAGCCATGTGCAATGTTTGCAAATGGCCCACCATGTACAAGTGCTGGTGTGTGCTCAATCGTTTGTACAAGATTTGGTTTAATGGCATCCTTTAGAAGTAGTGTTAATGCTCCTTCTACACCAAGGTCAGCTACTGTTACAGGCTCTTTATCTACATTATAGGCCACGATCATATTGGATAATCTTTGTTTCAAGTTTTGCAAATCTGTTGCTAAGCATAATACTGCCATAATTTCAGATGCGACTGTAATATCAAATCCATCTTCACGAGGCACGCCTTGAATAGGTCCACCAAGTCCAACAATAACCTTTCTTAATGCTCGATCATTCAAATCAACTGCTCTCTTCCAGACAATTCTTCTTTGGTCAATGTGCAGTTCATTTCCTTGTTGTAAGTGGTTATCAATTAGAGCAGCTAACGCGTTATTCGCCGTTGTGATCGCGTGAAAATCACCTGTGAAATGTAGGTTAATATCCTCCATTGGAAGGACTTGTGCATAGCCGCCGCCTGTCGCACCACCTTTTATTCCCATCGTCGGGCCTAAAGACGGTTCTCGTAAAGCAATCATCACTTTTTTATTCAACTTATGTAATGCATCTCCAAGACCGACTGTAACAGTAGATTTCCCTTCTCCGGCTGGTGTAGGATTAATCGCTGTTACAAGAATGATTTTTCCAGAATCCTTCGTTTGAACTCTTTTAATCGTTTCAGACGAAAGCTTGGCCTTGTATTTGCCGTAAAGCTCAAGATCATCTTCAGTTAAATCCAATTCCTCTGCAATTTTTAAAATGGGCTCCATTTTCGCCTCTTGGGCAATTTCGATGTCAGTCTTAAATTTCACATTCACACTCATAGCATTTACCCCCATTACGATTCATTGGTGATTTCAACTATATTGTATCATCTTTTATACATAAGATTCGGAATTAATTTTGCAAAAAGATTGATACATCATTTAAAGGGCTATATAATATAAAATATTGAAAATTCAAACAAGGAAGTGATCGTTTGCCTATCAAAATACCGAAACTTCTTCCAGCACGTGAAGTATTAGAAAAAGAGAATATTTTTATTATGGATGAAGTTCGGGCAAATACACAGGATATTCGACCCTTAAATATCATTATCTTAAATTTAATGCCAGAAAAAGAAAAAACCGAGGCTCAGGTGCTGAGATTGCTGGGAAATACTCCTTTACAGGTCAATATTTCGTTTTTACAAATGGCGACACATCAGTCGAAAACAACGAGTCAGTTCCATCTTGATCAATTTTATACGACATTCCCGAATATCAAGCATCGAAAATTTGATGGCATGATCATTACTGGCGCTCCAGTAGAAATGCTCCCGTTTGAATCAGTAGATTATTGGGATGAACTGGCAGAAATTATGACTTGGTCAACTACACATGTTACTTCTACTTTACATATATGCTGGGGTGCTCAGGCAGCCCTTTACCATCACTTTGGAATCGGAAAATTCGAATTACCTCGTAAGTGCTCAGGAGTTTTTTCTCATATTGTACATGATCGGAGTGAAAAGTTACTAAGAGGATTTGATGATGAATTCTTTGCTCCTCATTCACGATATACTGATGTCGATCAAGAAAAAATCAATCATCATCCTGACATAAAGCTTCTTTCCTTTTCTGAAGAAGCAGGACCTTTTATTATAAGTTCTGGCAGCGGAAAACAAATAATGATTACTGGCCATTTTGAATATGATGCTTGTACATTAGGTGAGGAATACAATCGTGACCGTCAACGAGGATTAGACATTCATCTGCCCGTCCATTATTTTCCTAATAACGATCCAAACAGACAACCACTGAACCGTTGGCGTTCTCATGCCCATCTACTTTTTTCAAACTGGCTGAATTATTATGTTTATCAAGAAACACCTTATGTGTGGGAATAGAAATTGGAAAAGCAGCCTGGCTATTTAAGTCAGACTGCTTTTTTCCGTCATAATAAATAAATCAGGACTGCTGATTAGAATAATATACTTCTTCAAATGGCTGTACAACGACAAATCCATTTCCAGCGAACTTCATTTGAATCGATTCTCCACTCCCTCTTCCGATAAAGGTTTTAAACGAAACATCTGTCACAAATTCCGGTGTTAAAGAGCCTGACCATGCTACAGTCGCATTCGGATCCGTATATACTGGATTATTAGGTGTTACCAGAAGAGTCAATGGTTCATAATGAGAAGTAATCGCAATCATTCCATGACCTTCTAAACGAACATTAAATAATCCTCCAGACATCATGCCCGCAATTTTTCTCATTAATTTAATATCCCAATCAATCGATGGTTCAAATGCCAATAAATCATTACCATTGACAAAAATAGATTCACCTTGAAGATGTAAAATGCTAATTTTCTTCCCTTGATCAGCTACATAGAGCTTCCCTTTTCCTGTCGCTTTCATTAATGAAGTACCTTCACCTGTAAAAGCCTTCTTAAACAATTTTCCAAGTCCATGCTCAAAAATCCCTTCTCTCTCATACTTAATACTACCCCTGTAAGAGACCATTGCCCCTGCCTTTGCCCAAATTTGTCCATTGAGATTGATTTCAAGCATTCGCGGTGTTTCAAGTTCAAACAGGCCTTCTTCCTTATCCTGCTGCTGTGTTTGTTTAACAAATTCGTTCATTGAATATCGACTCATCAAATATCATCTCCTCTATGAATATTTTCACCATTCTTTTAATCGTATAACCTTCACAGATTATATTTCTATTTTTAACGAATAAATCCTTGTTTTACCAACAACAATAATAAGAAAGTTAAAAAAGGAGACCTCTTTAATGGAAAAAGAAAAAATCGTATCCGTCTATCGAAATCATATGGGAGATATTATTAGCTTCCAAACTTCTCAAGGAAGAATCATTTCCTATCGTAAAGCATTATTGGAAGCCTTTGATGAGAAATTCGCAGATGTCAATATTGTGGAATATGAGAATGGAGAGACATTATTTGATCACGCTGCATTTGAAAATCTCCCATCTTATTACTAGGCTCCTTTCGCAACCATTGTTTTTTTGGAAAGCAATAAGAAACAAAGTGCCTGATTTAGGGAGCGAAAAGTGCCGTCGCACACTTCATGTATAGCTATAACCGTGATATAAAGGGAAAAAACCGTCTTCTCGGTTTTTACAAATAACCACAATCTATACGAAAACAGCATGTTAATAAAGGCGACCGAAAATTCGGTCGCCTTTATTGTTGTCCATCCAGGAATTTATAAATTCCCTCGACTTAATATTCGTATAAACGGTAGGAGTATCGGTATGAAAAAATAACAGGAAAAATTCCGCTTAATGAGCAACCATCATGAAAAAGAGCCGAAATAACAGGAAAAATTCCTGCTATTCACTCAAAAAATGCCAAAATAAACGATTATGCTCTCCATAAGCGGAAAATTTTCCGTTATTTTCCCTAAAAGGGGAGTCCATTAAGGAGATAACAGGAAAAATTCCGCTTAAGGGTGAGTGATGTTTGGATCGAATTAGACAAACCGGAAACTTCAAACATTTTGTATGAGTTTTGTTCTATTCGTGAAAAGAGAATTGTTATTCTTGCTCTTCATTTTTCTTCTGTATTTCTCTTAATGCCAGTACTCTAGTTTCGTCTTCCTCAAAAAATTGGACGAGATCGCCGATGCGATCAATGGCGTTCCAACTTAAATGGTGTTCAATTCCTTCTACATCATTATAGATATTTTCTTCCATAACTCCGATCGTTCGCAGTAAATCCTCTAATAAATCATGGCGATAAACAAGACGTTTACCAACTTTTTTGCCTTTTGATGTTAACGTAAATCCTCTATATTTTTCATAAACTAAATACTCATCTTTATCTAATTTTTGAACCATTTTCGTTACGGATGAGGGATGAACCGAGAGAGATTCAGCGATATCTGAAACCCGCGCATAACCTTTTTGTTCAATTAATAAGTAAATTTGCTCGATATAGTCTTCCATACTTGGTGTTGCCATCAGTACACCCTCCAATAATTTTGCACTAATACAAAAGTTTTTTCAGTTTATACTCAAAGTTTACTATATTAAGAAAGGGGATACAAGAAAGAACAAAATGAAACTTTAACTTAGAAAATAAATTTCACTTTTTTCGCAGTCTCATCCCAACCAAGTTTTGCATCAAACGTTTTTTCCTTCCCTTTAAACCCTTGAATCAATTCGGTATTTCCTTCAGATAATATAGCTTTAATATGCTTTTGCGTAACCGATTTGCCGAGAATCTTTTTTGAAATCGTAAAATCACAATTCGTCTTTTGATAGTTGGAACAGCCATAGAAAGTCCCTTTATCGATAACAGCTCCACTACATTTCTTGCATGTTCCTAAATTCATAGGTTGTCTTCTTTGTTTACCCGGTTGTTTCCCCGGAATAAATCCATCTACCAGTTCTTCAGGAAATTTCCATTTTTCCGATGCTTCTGTTGTAGTCGTGATAAGATGAGTGATCATTTTATTCGTTTGCTCCATAAATTGCTTCGGAATAGCTTGTCCCTCTGAAATCTCTTTTAATCGTTGCTCCCATTTTGCCGTCATCTCAGGAGAAGCTAATATTTCATCCCCTATTGCTTGAATAAGGATTTTTGCCTTTGCTGTTGCATAAACTAAGTTTTTACGGATATCAATGTATTTTCGTTCTGTTAACATCGTAATGATTCCAGCTCTTGTAGCTTCTGTACCAAGACCTTCCGTTTTCATCAGGACTTTTTCAAGCTCTTTATCCTCAATCTGCTTTCCGGCTGTTTTCATCAATGTGATTAATTGACCTTCTGTATATCGCTTCGGAGGCTGGGTCTTGCTTTCCTTCACTTCCACTTTCGCAACCTTTCCTACTTCCCCTTTTTCTAAACTCGGAAGACTCGGATCCTTGTCTTTTTCATATTGAGGAATGACCTTTCTCCAGCCTTCCTCCTTCTGAACTTTGCCCTTTGATTGAAAAGTTGCTCTTTCATCGACTAATGTCGTAACTGTTGTGTATTCCGTTACAGACTTTCCATAATGAGCAGCAATCAGACTTCTTGCAATCAAATCATACATTTTTTGTTCATCAGGGCTAAGCCTAGACTTAGTAGGAACTTGCTCTGTAGGGATAATCGCATAGTGATCGGTTACTTTTTTATCATTCACGTACCTGGTATTTTTCAATATGGAAGCGTTAGGTAGAGGAAAGAGCTCTTGATATTCAGGGAAATTCTCCAGTTTTCCTAGTATTTCAGGAAACATTTCAGCCTCTCCCTTTGTCACATGCCGTGAGTCAGAACGCGGGTAAGAAACGATACCCTTTTGATAGAGTTTTTGAACCGTATCCAGTGTTTTCTTTGGCGAGAATTTAAAACGCCTATTCGCTTCCGCTTGTAAGGAAGACAAATTATAAAGAAACGGAGGTAAATATTCCTTTTTTTCCGAATGAACTTCAGCTACTTTCGCCTCTTTGCCTTCGCAAAAAGCGGCTATTTTTTCTGCCATCTCTTTCGTGTCAATTCTCGTCACACCGTCTTTTTCCCATTTGCCCTCATACTTCTTTTTATCGATATTAAATTTCGCTTTAACCTCCCAAAAAGGCTCAGAAACAAATGAATCGATCTCATGCTCCCTTTTGACAATAAGGGCTAGAGTCGGGGTTTGTACTCTACCAACAGAAAACACATCTGCAAACCCTTTTTGTTTAAGGAGAATGCTATAAAGTCTTGAAGCATTCATTCCCACTACCCAATCAGCACATGCCCTCGTATAAGCCTCATAGTAGAGATTACGCGTATCATTCTCTGAACGTAATGATCGAAATCCTTCTTGAATTGCTTTTGGAGTTAATGAAGAAACCCAAAGTCTCTTCATCGGTTTATGACATTTTGTTTGTCTGAGAATATTGCGAACGATTAACTCCCCTTCGCGACCAGCATCCCCTGCATGAATGATTTCCGTCACGTTTGGATCCGAGATAAGCTGTTTGACAATTGCAAATTGCTTCCACTTGTCTTTGGAAACTTCATACTGAAATTGAGCTGGAATCATCGGTAAGGTTTGAAGGGACCATTTTTTCCAATTTGAGTCGTATTTTTCTGGGGGAATGAGCTGTGTAATATGTCCGATTGCCCAAGTGACATATGCTCCTTTGGGGAATATTTCATTTGGTAGAATTTCGATGTAGCCTTGCTTTTTCTTCATTTTATAAACGGATGCTAACGTCAGACCCTGGTCTGGTTTTTCCGCGATAATGAGTTTCATTATGGGACTCACTTCCAATTTCACAAAATAAAACGCCTCTCCTATTGTACATGATTCCGCTAGCTACGAGAATACATTTCATCATTTTTTCATAAATAGAAAAAAAAGCCTCACATAAAATGTGAGACTTCTAAGTTAATTTCAATCCCCTTTGCGACCATTTTTTCGCCAAAACTCCTTTATGAGGAGCAAATAGAAAGACGAGTGCAAAAATCACTCCATTAACCGTTGCCATACAACCTGAAATCGATACGTCTAGCCAGCTTGCCAGATAATAGCCAATGATCGCTGCGGCAACGCCGAGGAATGCACTAAGTAGGAGCATGATACTTAATTTATCCGTTAATAAGTAAGCAGAAGCACCTGGTGCAATAAGCATCGCAACAACCAAAATCGCTCCAACGCTATCAAAAGAGGCGACAGTCGTCATGGAGACCATTGCCATCAAAATATAATGAATGACTAGAACTGGTATTCCAATCGCCGCGGCCATTTGCGGATCAAAAGATGTTAATTTTAACTCTTTATAGAAAAGAATTATGATCACCAAATTGATAATTAACACTGCTGATAGCATAATAAATGCCCTCGGTAATTCTGGTAGAAAACCCCACTGGACTAAATCCCATGGTACGAAGGTGATTTCTCCCATAAGAGCGTGATCGACGTCTAAATGGACATGATCAGCATACAAGCTTAAGAGAATCACTCCCACCGCAAATAGAAATGTGAACACAACTCCAATCGAGGCATCTTCCTGTATTCCAGAACTGTTTAAAAGCTGTACGAATACGGCTGTTAACACGCCAATCCCTGCAGCTCCTATGAGCATATAAAATCCGTTTAAACTTTGACTGAACAGAAAGGCTAAAACAATGCCTAACAATACGGTATGACTAATAGCATCTGCTAGCATTGCGAGACGGCGTAAAATCAGGAAGCAGCCTGTAATTCCACAGCTAATACCCGCCAGCGAACCTATTATTAAAATCCACGCTTCGTAGCTCATTGATAGCTCTTCCTTTCTTCTCCAACCATTAACTCCTGTTGTAGGCGTTTATTTAACCGCAGTCTCTTAACCCACTTCGTAATCAATCCTCTTTCAGGTGCAAACAGTATGGAAATTAAAAATATGAATGTTGCTGTGACGACGATAAAGGGGCCTGTTGCTAACCCTTCTCCTAATGTACTTAATAAAGTACCAAACACTCCAGACAAGGCACCAAAGACCCCGGATACGATAATCATTCTAGATAGTGAATTGGTCCAATAACGGGCTGAGATTGCTGGCGTGATCAGCATCGCTGCCATTAGAATGACACCAACTGCTTGAATTCCTACCACAATTGCGGACACCAGCAAGGAAAGAAAGACAAAGTTTAATAGCTTTGTAGGCAACCCTAACCCCTTCGCAAATTCAGGATCAAAGGTTAATACCTTTAATTCTTTGAAAATGAGCCACGTTATAACGGTTAAGAAAGCTGCTGCGCCTGCCATTAACTTTACATCACTGCCAACAAGAGATGCCGCTTGCCCAAAAATAAAATCGTTTAGTCCACTTTTATTACCAACACTTGATTGGGACACCTTCGTTAGTAGAACAATTCCAAGCCCAAAGAAAACGGATAACACTAACCCGATGGCCGTATCCTCCTTAATAATAGAGTAGGATGATATTGCCTGGATGCAAAAAGTGGCCAATAATCCAGAAATAGCCGCTCCAATCAATAAAGGGAATAATGATTTTTCCCCTAAAAGAAGAAAAGTAATACATATACCTGGTAGTGAAGCGTGTGCGACAGCATCCCCCATTAAGCTTTGTTTTCTTAATAAAGCGATGCTTCCAAGGACACCACTTGATATCCCTAACAACATCGTTCCAAGAAGAACCCATTGTGTATTAGCATCGGTTAGACTAATTTTTATTAGATCGTCCATCCTTCGCACCTCATTTCTGTCCCACCATAAAATGACCTTTATCCAAAAAAGCTAATGTTCCACCATAAGTATGATGTAAATTTTCTAATGTGAAGATATCCTCGGTTGGCCCTTCTGCAATCACATTCACATTAAGCAAGATAACATGATCAAAATAATCCTTGACCGTTTGCAGATCATGGTGGACAACGAGAACCGTTTTCCCTTGTCGCTTCAATTCATTTAATAACTCTATAATTGCTCTCTCTGTTGCCGCATCTACACCAACAAATGGTTCATCCATGAAATAAACCTTCGCATCTTGGGCAAGTGCTCTTGCAAGAAAAACTCTTTGCTGTTGGCCTCCTGATAGTTGGCTTATTTGCCTATTGGCATACTCTGACATGCCTACTTTCTCTAAACAGCTAAGAGCATATTCTACATCCTTTTTGCTTGGTCTTTTAAACCAACCAACATGACCGTATCTCCCCATCAACACAACATCAAGGGCATTTGTTGGGAAATCCCAATCAACTGAACCTCTTTGGGGAACATATCCAACAATTCGATCCTTTGCTCGATATAATTTATCATAAACCTTAATTTCACCAGTTGCCTTCGGAATTAATCCTAAAATGGCCTTGATTAATGTCGACTTCCCCGCTCCATTCGGGCCGATAATACCAATTAACTTTCCTTCAGGGACAGTAAAACTCACATTCTGTAAAACTGGCTTTTTTTGATAGGCAACAGTTAAATTATTCACTTCGATTGGATTCATTTTACTCACTCCTACTTTAATGCCTCTGTAATGGTCTTCACATTATGCCTATACATTCCAATATACGTTCCTTCTTCCGTGCCATCTTCACCCATCGCGTCTGAGAATAGTTCTCCCCCAATCGTGACTTCATGACCTTTTTGTTTTGCTCCTTCGATTACCGCATTTATGGACCGTCCTGAAATACTAGACTCCACAAAAACAGCTTTAATATTTCTTTCAACCAATACATCCACTAATTTCTGAACGTCTCCAAGACCATATTCTGATTCCGTACTAAGGCCTTGTAAACCCATTACTTCGATATCATACGCTGCTCCAAAATATCCGAAAGCATCATGGGCAGTGACCAGTACTCTTTGCTCTGGCGGAATTTTTGCCACTTCTTCTTCCGTATACTTTTTCAAAGCATCCAATTCTGTAAAATATTCCTGTGCATTGTTGCTATAATATTCTTCATTGTCAGGGTCAATTTCAATGAGACCATCCCTTACTTTTTCAAGCGCTTGCCTCCATAAAGAAACGTCGAACCAAATATGAGGATCAATCGTACTACTATCCTCTGCACCCTCAAGCAAATCCCCCTCAGATAACACTTCACCAATCGCATAGGTCGGTTTCTGTTCATTTATTTTCTCGAGAACATCGAGAATTTTCCCTTCTAAATGAAGACCACTATAAAAAATAATATCCGCTTTCTCAAGCTTTTCCATATCTCCTTGAGTAGCTTTATACAGATGGGGATCAGTTCCTGGTCCCATGAGACTGACTACTTCCACTTTGTCTCCCCCTATATTTTTGACCCCATCAGCAATCTGTCCAATCGTTGTCGTCACGATGATTTTTTCATTGGACTGTTCAGCATTACTACTCTCGTTTGAACAAGCCCCTAATAGAACAGCCGAAAAAACAACAAGCAACCACATCAGTTTTTTCATATTCCTCTCCATCCTTTCTTCAATTTCTTGTGTTCTGTCCTCATGCACTTTTATTAACTACGACCACTTTTTTAAACTTAGGACATGTTTTTTAGTTTAATCAATAAAAGTTTCCTATATGCAACATTTTAAGCGAGTTCAAAAAAAAGTCAACCAAAAAATACAAAAAGTTTCACATTTCCTTTTTTACATAAAAAAAGGTTCCTTCAATTAGGAACCTTTGCTAAATTATTCTGTATTTAATTATCTTCTAATACTCTTTCAATTTGCAGATGATGATTATACTTAAGGTCAATAAGATGGTCCTCTGTTTGGACTAGACATCGAATCGGTTCGTAAGGATTTATGAGGACAATTGTTCCGATATTTCCGTCTGAAAGAAGAACTTTTCTTCCTATTAGGCTATCCATCACTTTGTTTAAGAAAGTCAATACAATCTTCGGATCTAGCCTTCCAAACGTATCCTGCTCCATTTGTTTGATCACTCCATAAAATGGGAGTGCTTCATGATAAATTTTTGGTGAGGACATCGCATGAAATACATCAGCAACAGCTACAATTTTTGCTAAATAACTAATTTGAGAGCCTTTAATCCCAATTGGATAGCCATTTCCATCCTCTCGTTCATGATGCTGCAACGCTATTAAGGCCACATTTTCATTTATATGATCCGTATTTTTGAGAAGATTATAGCCATACACCGTATGATTGGACATGATTTCATATTCTTCTCTCGTTAGTTTCCCTGTTTTGTTTAATATATCGGAAGGGACTGATGCTTTTCCAATATCATATAAGGTAGCTCCTAAAGTTAAATCCTCTAACTCTTGTTCATTTAATTTTAACCATTTGCCAATTACTCTTGAAATGATTCCAACACCGATCGGATGTCTATATGTATAGCGTTCTTTTTCATTTAATTCAAAGAAGAGATGATAGATATGTGGAATCTCGGCTGCTTTCTTAATAATTGGAATAATTTTCTCTTTTATTTCCACTAGCGGAACCTCTCTACCTCCCCTCACTTGAAAAAATATGGACTCCATTTGCTTCGATGCTTCTGTAATTCTTTCTCCAACTCTTTTAAGTAGCAACGGATCGTATTTTTCTGGGATGGTTAAGTGTTGGGAAGGCTCGTTCCATAGCCTTTGTTCATTTTCGGAAGTAGTCATAGGTGTTTTTTGCTCAAAAAAAGGTGGGTCTTTCTTCATTTCATTCACCTACTTTTCCAGATTATGATCAGTAAATATATCGAATTAACTCTATTAAACTTATCCAAAGCATAACAAAAAATGGGAATATATAAAAGATTAATTATAGGGATTTTCAATGATTTCCCTAATCTGAATTTTTAGTATATAGTTCGTAAAAAGGCTTACATTTCTTGACGACTAAGATTCAATCATGTATATTATAGACATCATTAAACAGAATTTATTTCCGCCATTGGTAACTATTGGCACTAAAATAAACTCGATTAATGATAATATTACTTGGCACTTTTTTGTGTCCTTAAAGGCTTAGGAGGAATTTTTTTTATGCAAAACGGTAAAGTAAAATGGTTCAACAATGAAAAAGGCTTTGGATTCATTGAAGTTGAAGGTGGAGACGATGTATTCGTACACTTCACAGCTATCCAAGGAGATGGCTTTAAATCTCTAGAAGAAGGTCAAGAAGTTTCTTTCGAAATCGTTGAAGGTAACCGTGGACCACAAGCTTCTAACGTAGTTAAGCTATAATCCAATAAATTATAAGCATAAGGCTGGTGAATTTCACCAGCCTTTCGTAATGTCCGTTATTCAAGTTTCTTTCCAATATCTTTTATCTTCTCACCAACTGTGCACTGGGTAATACAAAAACGATGAGCATAGGTCCTTCCCATCTCTTTTTTATGGTGTCTATGTAAAAAACAGTCCTTGCAATAGCTGCTTAGCAGTTCTTCAACTTCTAATAGGATGTCTTTCCGCTTCAAACGCTCTACCCCTCTCATCGATTTTTCGTCATTCGAATGCAAGCCATTTAGCTAGTTAAGTTCCATTGTACTATGAATGATTTTCCCTTCCAATGCCTGTGTGGCAAGTTTATCTGCTTCTTTATTTTCTTTTCTCGGCACAGGTTCATATTTCGCCTTGATGCCAAGATTGTTAATCTTTTCATCAATTCGGTCGAGCCAGCGACTTAAATTATTTTCAAAGACTGGCCATTCTCCCTCTAATTGCTTCAATACTACTTGGGAATCTCCTTTAATCTCACACGGTAGATGATGAACACCAAGCCCCTCAAGTAAATCTAAAGCAAAATACAATGCTGCATATTCAGATTCGTTATTTGTTTCCATTTGTTCAATTAATTGATTGGCTCTTAAACGAAATTGTTTCTTCCCTTGCTTATAATAAATAATGGCTCCTAAACCAGCCTCATATGTATTATTATTAAAGCCACCATCGAAATATAACGTAATATCATGGGGTTCCTCTTCTATCTCCACTGTCAGCTTACGCATCTCTTTCATGGACCAGGAATGGTTCATTTCATCTAGAAATGAAAATTGTGAAACCTTCCCCATTTTTTCCAATTCCTCTCCCAGACGAATCGCCGTATCTGCGTCTAACCACTCTGATGTAAACGCAATAGGTTTGCTGCCACGTAATTTATACGTCATCTCAATTTTGTAATCCATCGAATCAAACCCTTTCAAAATTCCCCATTTTTTTATGGCTTAATTGTTTTCACTTAGCATAAAGATCGCTATAATAGGCAAAGACAATTGAATAACCCTATGCGGTTCGTGAACTCCCGCACTATCAAAACTACAGGAGGAAGTAATATGTTTAATGAATGGTTTGGCCTCATCTTTGTTATTGTCAACTTTGTTTTTGTTCTCGCTATTTATCGTCTCTTTGGAAAAACTGGTTTATTTGTCTGGATAGGTTTTTCCACTGTACTAGCTAATCTTCAGGTTGTTAAAACAATTGAAATTTTTGGATTAACAGCCACACTAGGAAATACCATGTATGGCACTGCATTTCTTGTTACTGATATTTTAAACGAAAAATATGGCAAAGACGATGCTAAAAAGGGCGTTTGGTTAGGTTTTTTTACCTTATTAGCAATGACCGTTATTATGCAAATGGTCTTATTATTCCAGCCTCATGAAATCGATTTTGCCCATGATTCTTTAGCAACGATTTTCGGAATTTTACCAAGAATTGCTTTAGGTAGCTTATGTGCCTATTTAATTAGTCAATTTGCAGATGTTTATATCTTTTCCTATTTGAGAAAGAAATTTCCTCAAGATCATCATTTTTGGATTCGTAATAACGGAAGTACGATGATTAGCCAGTTACTGGATACTGTCGTGTTCACAAGCATTGCTTTTTTAGGCGTTTATCCAATGAATGAATGGTGGCAAATATTCCTGACTACTTATTTATTGAAGTTTCTCGTCTCAATTTTAGATACTCCATTTGGATATATCGCAAAACGCTTTCCGAAAAATGGTTAAAAGTGATTAGGCACCTAAACAGGTGCCTAATATTTATGGTAAACTATATTTATTATTTTTAAAACAGATTATTCACTTCAAGGAGGTTTCAGCTTGATTGAAGTTTACATAGATGGGGCAAGTGCTGGTAACCCTGGACCAAGCGGTGCTGGGATTTTCATTAAAGGGAACGGGGAGACAGCTAGTTTTTCTATTCCATTAGGGAATTTAAATAATCATGAAGCAGAATTCGAAGCATTGATTAAAGCACTCCACCTCTGTTTAGAAAAAGATTATAAAGTGGTTTCATTTCGAACAGATTCTCAGCTCGTGAGTCGTGCTATCGAAAAAGAATTTGTAAAGAACAAAGTGTTTATTCCTTACTTCGAGGAAGCCCTTCGTCTAATTGCAAAATTCGATTTGTTTTTTATCAAATGGATACCAAATACAGAAAATAAAAAGGCTGATCAATTAGCACGAGAAGCCATAAGGAAAAATACAGAGAAGAGGTAAGAACTTGGAAAAGAAAACGATTTTTGCGGATATTTCCTTATTGATGGTTGCACTAGTTTGGGGTGCGACCTTTGTCATTGTTCAAAATGCGATAAACTTGCTTCCACCTATCGCTTTTAATGGGATTCGCTTCCTTTTTGCGGCGGTTTTATTAGGAATTTGGCTACTACTATTTGAAAGAAAACAGCTAATGGGATTGAATAAAAAATTCATCCTTTCTGGGATCATGATTGGTGGTTGGCTATTTTTAGGTTATGCCACACAAACGATAGGACTATTATATACAACCTCTTCCAAAGCTGGATTTATTACTGGATTAAGTGTCGTTCTCGTTCCATTATTCTCCTTTATTTTACTGAAACTTCACCCTAGTAAAAATGCCATTCTTGGGGTTTTAATCGCAACAATTGGCCTGTATTTATTAACGATGACTGATGTTGTTGCTTTAAATAGAGGAGATCTACTCGTTTTTATTTGTGCCATCGGCTTTGCTCTACACATCACTTTCACAGGAAAATATAGTAGTCGATACCCAGCGCTGTTGTTAACCATCATCCAAATATCAACAGTAGCAGTTCTTTCCATCATCTATTCCTTTTTCTTTGAAGAGTGGGAATTAGCCCTACAACCTTCTGTCCTGTTCAGCAAAGAAGTACTTAATGCTCTCATTATTACATCAGTATTTGCAACAGCTCTCGCATTTCTAGCACAAACAAATTTTCAGAAATTCACTACGCCGACTAGAGTTGCCTTAATTTTTGCGATGGAGCCTGTATTCGCTGCTATTACCGGCTTCATTTGGGCGAATGATCGCCTATCGATAAGTGCCCTTGCCGGTTGCTTACTGATTCTCGCTGGAATGATTTTCGCTGAACTTCCATCTGCCAAGCTCTCCTTCAAAGAAAAAAGAAATAAGGAAAACACGCACTCCATATAAAATTTAAGGCACACCTTCTTTGGTGTGCCTCAAAACTATACTGTTAATATATTCTCTTTCTTAATAAACTTAAGTGCTTCATCTCTTGATGTAATTTGATTTGATGTTAATAGCTCTAATAAAGATACATAGAAGCTGCCATCAAATGTTTTTTGAGCCTTTAACGTTAACTCTAGCGCTGTACGAGCAAGTTCATCAGACGCATTGGTATATTGCTTTCCAAAATAAATAAAGCCGATTGCATCTTCACCAAATTGAAAACCTTTACTACTTAATAATTGTAAATAATCTTCTAAGCCCACAACCACTTTCCTCTCCCACAATTAACTCTCATTCTAAAATTTTATCTTAAAATTCGACAATTTTCTATTCTTTTTTGTGAATAAATGGCCGATAGTCCCAGTTAAAATCCCAAGCAACGCACCACCTACTACCTCTTCTGGCTGGTGCCCTAACATCTCTTTAAGCTTATTGGGTGTTTTTTGTTCAAATTTTACAGTTTCATCATGGTGGACCTTATCGATTAATTCCCCTAAATCATTCACTTTAAGGGTAAGCTCTCCCGTCTGACGTCTTATCCCTTGAGCATCATACATAACAATTAAGCCATAAACAAGAGATAAAGCAAAATCAATTGTGGGAATCCCTCTTTGTAATGCAATATAGGTCGTTAAGGAAGAAACCCCCGCAGAATGGGAGCTCGGCATTCCGCCAGTTTCAAAAAAGAGTTCAGGACGCCATTCTTTTTCCTTCACATAATGAATGGGAATTTTTAACCCTTGAGCAAGTCCAATGCTTAACAACGCA
Source organism: Robertmurraya phoenicis (assembly GCF_047302285.1). GTDB lineage: Bacteria > Bacillota > Bacilli > Bacillales > Cytobacillaceae > Robertmurraya. The sequence continues at coordinate 1,981,224 of NZ_CP154845.1, read as the reverse complement.
ACATAAACACCTTTATTCATCATCTCACCTCTAGCTTTAGTGTGATGACTCTTAGATTAAACTATTCACTGCATGACTTTCAAAAGAGCCGTAAATACTAAAAACTGTAAGGGAGGTGTTTGCATGGCCAAGCATGATCAAGAAAAAAGAGGCAAAAAGGCATCAGGAGTAAACCCTCAAGGGTACGGTCAAGACGCTGAATTAACCGAAAATCCAAAAAGCGAGCTCGAAAACAGAGCCAAAAAAAGCAATACAAAAATCTAAATGACATAAAAAAAGACTGTCTCAAACTACTACGACAATAACGTCAGAGTATATAAAAAGAGACAGTCTTTTATTATCGTTCTCGATTCTTCCTAAAAAGCTTAATTAACTAATTACTTTTTCTAATCCTTTGAACTCTAGTTCTTCAAACATATTCATTGCTTTACTTCTATCTATCTTCAGTTCTGAATGCTCTAAGTTGTATTCAATCGGTACCTGGTTGTGTATTTTTGCTAATACCCTTGAAAGTTCAAGACTCTGTAGATCTTTTTCAATCTTTGTTTTTTGCCCTTTAGTTAATTTATCAAGATTTTCTAATAATCCGTCTATGGATTTAAATTCTTTTATTAATTTAAGTGCCGTTTTTTCTCCAATTCCCATTACTCCAGGATAATTGTCAGATGAATCACCCATTAACGCCTTAACATCACTAAATTGGCTTGGAAGGATCCCATAATCTTCAACAAACTTATCTACTGTAAATACATCATAATTGCCAATCCCCTTCTTCAATATCGCAACAGAGGCATGATTATTTATGATTTGTAGCAAGTCTTTGTCTCCAGTGACAACGGTAATTTTCGTATCATTGCTCAATTCATCTACGATCGTACCGATGCAATCATCTGCTTCATACCCTTTAATCCCAACATTTGGAATATCTAATGAAGACACCAAATCCTTTACTAAACTGAATTGAGGTAAAAGTTCTAATGGAGCCTCAGAACGATTAGCCTTGTAATCTGGAAAAAGTTTCGCTCTATGCGTTGGCCCCTCCATATCCCAACAACAAATAATATGAGTAGGATTGAATTGATCCTTTGCAGCAAATAAATGCTTGACGAATCCAAAAAGGGCATTCGTTGGTGTCCCTTTGCTATTTATCATGAAATAATTGTTTACAGCAGTAGCATAAAATGAACGAAATAAGAGTGCCATCCCGTCTACTAACATTAAATGTTTATTTGTCAAAATTCTAACTCCCCTTTTTCAAATTAACTCATTGTAGTAAGCAAATTAGTTTAATTATACTACATAAGCACTGATTGTGTGATGTAAATATGATGTAGGGAATTATTTGACATGTATATTCCATTTAAAAATGTTCCTTTTAGGTACTTATGAGATTGGAGTATGCTCTTCAACATGATCTACGACAAACTCTTTAAATCGCTTCATTCCTTCTTCTATCGTTTCCATGTCTGTAGCGTACGACAGGCGAACATAATTTTCCATTTCAAAGCTACTACCAGGGACGATAAGTATTTTCGCATGCTCTAACAATAATTTACATAAGATGTCGTCACTGTCAATGGTCACTCCAAAAGCTTGTTTTCCAATCAATCCTTCCATACTAGGAAATACATAGAAAGCTCCTTTTGGCATAGGGCATGTTAGTCCTGGTATTTCTCGCAACAATTCTACGATACGTTTTCTCCGCAGATCATACTCGATTCGCATTTTTTCCACAGGCTCTTGACTGCCTTTTAAAGCTTCAATGGAGGCAATTTGAACAAAGGTTGTAGGATTACTAGTCAAATGACTTTGAATATCAAACATCGCTTTCGCAATTTCAGGGGATGAAGCAGCATAGCCCATTCGCCATCCTGTCATCGCAAAAGCTTTAGAAAAACCGTTTACGACAATGGTTCGCTCAAATATGTCCTGACCAAGGCTTGCAATACTTACATGTTCTTCCCCATCGTAAATCAGCTTTTCATAAATTTCATCTGAAATAACGATGAGATCATGTTTGACAATAACTTCAGCAAGCTTTTCTAACTCGCTTCGGCTATAAACAGAACCTGTTGGATTAACGGGAGAAGTCAATAATACCATCTTTGTTTTTGCTGTAATTGCACTTTCTAATTCTTCAGGGGTAAGTTTAAATTCATTGTCTGACTTTGTCTTTATTAGATTGGGAATACCTCCTGCGAGTTTAACCTGTTCCCAATAACTAAGCCAAGCTGGAACTGGAATAATCGCTTCATCACCAGGGTTTAAAACGGTTAAAAAAATGTTTGATAATGAATGTTTAGCTCCAGCAGATACAACGATTTGAGTAGGAGAGTAATTCAAACCGTTTTCCTCCCTCAGCTTATCGCTAATGGCTTGACGAAGCTCCATGATCCCACCTGCAGGAGTATATTTTGTTTGTCCATCCTTAATCGCCGAAATAGCCGCATCACAAATATGTTCAGGGGTATCAAAATCTGGTTCCCCTGACCCGAAAATACAAATATCGATTCCCTGCTTCCGCATATCTCTAGCTCTCATCGTTAACTCTAAGGTTTTTGAGCCTTCTACATTGGCTGCCCTTTGTGATAACTTCGAATTCATAACTTCTCTCCTATTTTTCAAATTCTATTTAATTACTTCTCGAGGATAAACTCTGTAAAGTAATTCTTCACCAGCTAAAAATCTTTTAATATTAGCAATGGTGACATCTGCCATCCTCTCCAATGCTTCATAGGTTGCACCACCAATATGCGGAGTAGCGACCACATTGTCTAATAGCGGCAACTCATTTTGAGGAGGCTCAGCAGAAAAGACATCCAATCCAGCACCTTTAATTTGTTTATTTTGTAAGGCATCTATTAAATCAATCTCATTAATTAATCCACCACGAGAAACATTGATGATATATGCAGATGATTTCATCAAACGAATTGTATCCTTTTTAATCAACTCTTTGTTTCTTTCTGTTAATGCAGTAGAAATAATGATGTAATCAGAAGTCTCTAAAAGTTCTTCTAATGTTACAAAACAAACATTTAATTCTTTAGCTGCAAGCGTATCAAGGTAATGACCATAAGCGATCGTTTCCATACTAAAACCTTTTGCCCTTCGCGCTACTGCCTTACCGATAGCACCAAATCCAATAATCCCTAGCTTTTTCTTATAAATCTCATGTCCCACCGATAATTCCCACTGATTATGCTTCATTTCATGATCTTTTTTTGTTATTTTCCTTGATGCAGCCAACATTAAACCAAATACATTATCTGCAACCGATTCTGCATTTTGTCCAGGAGAGTTTGTAACAGCGATTCCCTTCTGGTTTGCGTAGTCAATATCAATATTGTCATATCCTGCACCATATTTAATGATGTATTTTAACCTCGGTCCCGCATCTATCACTTCTTTACCAATTTTCACCTTAGCCACAACTAAAATATCAGTATTTGCGATCTCTTTTATGATCTCTTCTTTTTCAATCCCACTATCAGGATAAAGAGTCTTCACTTCACCTATCAAGCTGACCGCTTCAATGAATGCAGGATACGCTTCATAAAAAGGATCACGAAGCATTAATAATATTTTCACTGTTCTCTCTCCTCCGTGCTTCTTTGATGATTCCATCCAGATTTATCCCACCATTAATTTTGGAATAAATGTTACGATTTCAGGAATAGCGGTAATGACCACAACAATTACTAACATAATGACAAACGATGGAAGGCTGTATTTGGCGATTTTCCCAACGTTGATACCCGTGAGCCCATTGATAACAAACAGATTAAATCCAACCGGTGGGGTAATTTGTGCAATTTCAATTAAGATGATTAAGAAAATCCCAAACCATAGTGGATCGAAACCAGCCGCTGTAATTAAAGGTAATGCTAATGGCAAACTCATTAAAATCATCGAGAATCCATCCAAAATACAACCAAGAATAATATACATGATGACCAAAATGATAATGAGTTCATATTTTGACAGACCAAGCGTACCAATAAATTCAGTTAATTTTGCCGGAAGACCTAAATATCCAACGGCCACTGACACGTAAGCAGCTGCAATCACGATTAGCATGATCATACAATTTGTTTTAATCGATCCGATAACAGCATCCCAAAAATTTTCCTTTGTTAAGCTTTTTGTAAGAACTCCTATGATGAGCGCTCCTGCTACCCCAATTGCTGCTGCCTCTGTCGGCGTAGCCCATCCTAAATAAATACTTCCTAAAACCAAAGCCATTAAAAGGATGACTGGTCCAATAAGAGGAAGTGCCTTTACACGGTCTGACCACGTAAAAGTATCCCCTTTTGGTGCAAGAGTTGGATTAAGTAGACATCGAATGATGATATAACTTCCAAATGCTACTGCCAACAAAAAACCAGGAATAACACCAGCAATGAACAATTGACCTATACTTACATTTGCAGAAATCCCATAAACGATCATCAGCATACTTGGAGGAATTAAAAAACCTAAAGTTCCTGCTCCTGCAAGACTGCCAATACTTAGCGAAGGATTATAGCCTCGTTTCGTCAGCTCCGGCATGGTGATTTTCCCAACCGTTGCAGTAGTGGCAGCAGATGAGCCACTAACTGCCGCAAACAAGGCGCTTGCCACGACATTGACATGAAGTAATCTTCCAGGCAAAAAGGACATCCATGGAGTTAATCCTTTGAACAAATTAACACTAATATTACTTCTGAAAAGAAGCTCTCCCATAAAAATAAATAGTGGCAGAGAAACCATCGTGGCACTGTTTGTTTCGTTCCATAAAATATTGGTTAAAACATTTAATGCAGGGGTGTCGGTGAAAAACAGGAAACTAAAGAAACCCACTAGAAAAAGTGAAAGACCTACCCAAATACCACTTCCTAAAAACAAAATCAACAGTCCTAATATCGTTAAAGATATAACTCCTACACCCATCTTTGATGCACCCCTTACGTTAAAGAATAATAATCCTTGTTATCGACCTAATACTTCAAACTCATCAAACTCACTTTTGGCCTCTTCGACCTGCTTGATGTTTCCCGATTTTAACTTTTGTAGAGATAGGATAATTTCAGATAAAAACTGTAAAATCATTAATAATGATCCAATTGGAAGAATCGATTGCGGTATCATCAAATAGGTTTTTGAAATTTGCATCGATTGTGTACCTGAAACCACTGAATCCATAAAGAACTGAAAAGTGGCAACCAAAATGATAGAGAAGGCAACTAATCCTACGATATAGGTATATAAGTCTAAACATATACGACTTTTTTCTCCTTTTAGGACTTTATAAAGAAATGCCATCTTAATATGTCCTTTCTCTTTTAATGTATAAGCAAGTCCTAAATAGGTCATGGCTACAAGAAAATATCCGGTGTATTCAGATGTGATGTAAATCGTGCTATTAAAAACGGTTCGAACAATCGTTTCTGTAATAATCAAAACGACACTCAAAATCATGAGAACTCCTGCTATGTTTGCAAAAAATTTATTGATTTGATGAACCATCTTCACAAAACTTTCCATAATCTATTCCTCCTAAGTAGGATTCGCCATTAAGAAATAAGAGCCGTTCAGTATCAAAACGGGGGTTGTTAACCAATTCTGAAAATAATGACTTTAAAAATATCAGCCGTTAAAATGGTTATTTAACGGCTGCCTATCAGTTATCTACCTACTGCCTCATAGAATTTTTCAACTATTTCCTTTGCTTCATCTGGAGCCGTTTTTAACCAATCTTCTCTAATACTCTTCGTTGCTTCACCAATATCACTCAGTAACTCGTCACTAGGTTCTAAAATCGTGATTCCATTCTCTTTCACAGTAGAAAGCATTTCTTCATCTGTTTCTTTCACTTCGTTCCAAATCTCTTCTTCCACTTCTTTGGCTGCCTGTAAAATGGCATCTTGTGATTCTTTATCTAATGAATTAAATTTGTCTAAATTAATCGTGAGAGCATTTGAACCTGCCAATACCCCAGCTGGGACATGATACCCTAACACTTCCCAGAACTTCCCATCTACTGCAGATACAGACGAAGTTAAAACGGAATCAATTACACCTGTCGATAAAGCAGAATAAACTTCACTGAATGCCAATGGTGCAGGCGTACCACCAACCGCTTGAACGGCTAGAGTACTCATTTCATCAAATGATCTCATTTTCAAGCCTTTCAAATCATCTAAAGTTTTTACTTCATTTTTTGTCCAGAAGCCTGATAATGGCCATGGTGCGATATAAAGTAACTTTTGATTCCATTTTTCTTCTGCTACTTTTTCAAAATAAGGACGGGCAATATCAAATAATATTCTTGCTTCCTCCATATTTTGAAATAGTGACGGTAATGTTGTTAGTCCGTACAGTGACTCGTCTCCAGCTACACTTCCCAAAAGAACGTCCGATGCTTCAACCGTTCCGTCACGTACCACCTTTAACATTTCAGAACCTTCATATCCTAATTGTCCATCAGGTCGCAGTTCAAATTTAACTTTTCCGTCAGTTGCTTCATTGACCTTATTACTAAATGATACAATTCCTTGCCCAATATGATTGCTCTCTGGGTAACCAGAATTGACAAGCCAAGTAACGGATTCACTAGAGCCAGAAGATGACTGTCCACTACTTCCACACGCAGCTAAAATACTAGATACCAAGAGTAATATACTTACCATCAAACCAAATTTTCTCATCTTCTACCTCCATCAAAATATAATTGTTTTCTAAAAAATTGCTACCCTCACTATTTCTTGTTCCAAATTTACGAATACCTATTCTAATATTTGGTATAATGCGATATTATATGAATAATCAGAATGAAACAACGAATATGTTAGATAATCTCACACAGATTTTGAATATTCATAATTTTGTTTGTAAGTTTCGTTACACAAAAGCCAAATAGGTAGGAGATGAAGAAATGAATAAGACGGTTATTAAATCGATGGATATTTTAAATCTTTTTACAAAATATCCAAAACTAAGTTTAAACGAAATGGTAGAATTATCTGGAAAACCAAAAACATCCATCCATCGAGTAGTAAAAACGTTTGAAGAAATCGGATTCTTCGAAAAGGATGAAGAAGGCCATTATCAATTGGGTCTACTTTTTTTGAAATATGGACAACTGGTGTTAGAAAGACTCGACATTCACAAAGTTGCTTACCCATTTATGAAATCGCTTTACGAACAAATTGGCGAGAATATTATTTTAACGGTCCGAGAAGGAGATGAATCGATCAACATTGCTTCGATCGAATCTGACCAGCCAGTAAAGATACGTTCTAAAATAGGAGAACGAACGCCCCTTTACGCCGGAGCACCATCTAGAATCATCCTTGCATACTTAGGCGAGGATGAAATAAGAGAATACTTAGCAAGAACTACTCTGAAGAAGCTCGCTGATGATACGATTACCGATCAAAATGAACTTCTTCGTTCGTTAGAAGAAGCTCAGAAAAAGGGATATTGTTACTCCTTATCAGAGATTCAAAATCTTGGAGTCGGCATCGCTGCACCGATCTTTAATCATAAAGGAAAAATAATAGCGGGATTATCCGTTGCTGGGTTGCATACTCATTTCACGGACGAGAAAACCCCAACGGTGATCGAAAAGGTTAAAGATACAGCAAAGGAACTTTCCGCTAAACTGGGATATGAAAGCCTTGTATAAAAACAAAAACAGCCATTCATGCTTTGCTTACATCTTTAGCATGAATGGCTGTTTCTTTATTACTTAGCTTAATACTCTAGAGCCATTTTCCTAGCGGGCTTATTTCAACTCCTGCGTCTAACAACGCTTCTTTAATTTTCTTTGCAAGCGAAAGAGAACCTTGAGTATCCCCATGAAGTAGTAGCGTATCCCCGACAATTTCAAGTTCTTTTCCATTTATCGATGTTGCTTTCTTACGGATCACTAAATCCAGCACCTTTTCTATGACTTCATTCTCATCTGTTATGACGGCGTTTTTTTCTCTTCTTGATACTAATGATGTATCGTCATTGTAGCGACGATCAGCAAAAATAACGGTTGCCGCTTTTAAACCTTTATTTTCTGCCATTTTCAATAATTTCCCAGGCAAACAGATTAATATTGTATTCGGATCAAAATTATAGACTGCATCTGTGATCGCTTCTGCATAAACTTCATTAAATTGCGCCATATTTTGCAATTGTCCATGAGCCATTACATGCTGTAGTTTGGCTCCATTTGCTTCTGCAAACGCATAAACTGCGCCTATTTGGTAAAGCACGTCCGTATAAACCTCTTCATAGCTTAATGTCATATCCCTTCGGCCAAATCCGACGCGATCTGGAAATCCAGGATGAGCACCAATTCCCGTTCCCGTTTTAAGCGCTGATTGTACCGATTTTTGGATCGTTCGAGGATCACCCGCATGAAAGCCACAGGCGATATTGGCAGAAGAAATGATTTCCATTAGCGCTTCATCATTTGCTAATTCGTAGCGTCCGTATCCTTCACCTAAATCTGAACATATATCAATTTTAATGGTCATGTTTTGACAAGCCCCTTCCTTCATGCAATCGCTTAATTGGTTATAAATTATTTAGCTTTAATATATTGATCCACTTTTCTTGCTGCTTGAATTCTAATATTGCTTCCTCAACCGTAATAGGCTCGAATATAACCGTCTCATTTGGTTTCTTTTGAGCAGCAAAAGGCATATCTACTTCAATAACTGTACCAATTACAGTATAGCCTCCTGACATGCCGCAATGAGGCATTAACAGAATAGGAGATCCATCTCGAGGAATCTGGATGGCACCAGGAGATATATAATAGCTTAAAATGTCTGTATTAATGATGCGATCGAGCTTCTCGCCTTCTAATCGATAGCCCATTTGATCCGAATCCTTTGATATTTTATATGGTTTAGAGGTAAAACTCTTTTTCGTCTTATCCCCAAAGTAGTCATCATGAGGACCCCAAATAAAGCGAACGACATTTTTTTTCTGGTATGTTGGAATCCGATCATGACGAAGCTTTCTTCCTTTTAATCTCAAAAATTTACGGTGTTCATCATTCCTACAAACGATACGATCCCCTTGTCTCAATGTTCTGCCTTCGTACCCTCCATATCCTGCACGTAAAGATGTCGACTTACTTCCTAATACTTCATTAACATCAATTCCTCCGGCAATGGCCACATACGTATAACAACCATCCTTGTTACGCCCAAAGGATAAAATATCCCCATCTTCAACATGAATCACCTTCCACATCGCTAGTTTCTCCCCATTCAATTTAGGGGAACAGTCTGCTCCAGTGATCGCCAAATATCCCTCTCCATGAAATCTTAATTTAGGTCCTATTAAAGCGAATTCAATGGCTGCTGTGTTTTCATCATTTCCAACGAGAATGTTGCCGATTCTAAATGCCCATTTATCCATCGCACCACCAATGGAAATTCCGTATGACTGGTACGCCTCACGTCCCAAATCTTGGATAGTTGTCAACATTCCACTTTTTTCAATTGTTATTGATTCCATTGGTGATCCCACTTTTCTTGCCTATTATCATCCCAGTGTTTTGCTTCTTCTGGTGTTATTCTTTTGAAGTGAATGCAATCTCCCATATTTGCCGTGTTAGGAATGCTTTTGAATGCATTAAAGAGCTTCATTGGGGTCCACCCGATAATATTCCATCCCCCAGGACTTTCAATTGTGTAGATCGTACACATATTGTTAGCAATCGCTATGCTTCCTTCAGACACTTTCAACCTGGGCATAGCTCGTCTCGGTAAAGCAATATCAGCATCAATTTCTCCGATATAAGGTGTGCCTGCGATAAAGCCTGTAAGATAAACATAGAAATCTCGATCAATCATTTTTTCTACCACTCTATCTCGTGAGAGCCCACATTTATTCGCTATTTCATTTAAATCTAAAGAGTACTCATCACCAAAAACGATAGGAACATACACCCTTCTAGAAGTCATAGCATGGTTCTCCTCTTTACGAGGCGGATGGTTTTCGATAAAATCAAGTATTTCTGATTCAGTAATGATAAGTGGATTGTAGCGAATCGAGATTGTGTTCATAGCTGGGATGACTTGAAGCACACCGGTTAGAGGAATGGTGTGAAAAAGATCATGATAATACTTAATTTGGAAACGAATCTCATTTGAAATCTCTTGGGGATAGGTAAGAGTGATAATTCTCTCACCCATTCTCCTTACTGTATACGTAACGGTTTTATCCAACACTTCCATTCACACCACCTCCATGATTGCTAGAAAAATAGAGACTTGATCCTGATGAAATCATGAATCTAGATCTACGTTTACTCCATAATCCTTTAGCGCTGCTTCAGGTGTAATATATCCATTTTTGACGTCACGAGATATTAAACTTTTCTCTCGCTCTGCTGGATTTCCATATCCACCACCACCTGGTAGCTGTAATTTAATAACTGCATCAGGAGTTAATTTATACATCGCCTTTGAACGTGTCGCTTTCTTTCCATTAATATAAGCTTCTGCTTTAGCTCCTGATTTTCCTCCTTGCAATCCTTTTGCTCCATTATTTAGTCTGTCTATCATACTTGCGAACGTCCAAGGTTTATCCGTTCGGACAGTAAATTCAATCGTTTGCCCTAAACCGCCTCTAAACTTCCCTGCTCCACCAGAATCTACTCGAAGCTCTTTCTGGAGGAAGACAACAGGACTCGTTGTTTCAATAATCTCAATTGGCACTCCCCTTATCCCAGATGGGAAGGCCGTTGCCGATAAACCGTCCTTATTTGGTCTTGCTCCCATTCCACCTGCCGTAAATGGGGTAGTCGTAAATCCTGCACCACTAATCGGTAAGCTCCAAACGGAGGAAGCACCCTCTGCAATTGTTCGTTCTGGTATCGCCTGAGAAAGAGCACCCAATACACATTCAGGAGCAAAATGTCCGATCACATGCCTCGCAGCCGTCGGAACAGGCGGCTCTGCATTGACAATACTTCCTTTTGGTGCAGATACATGAACTGGCCGGAAGCTCCCTTCATTATTAGGAATATTCGAAGCAATAGCCGCCTTTAGTACGTATGTTGTATAAGCTGTTACATAATATACCGAAACGTTAATCCCCTTTGAACTTGCAGGTGAAGATCCTCCATAGTCAACAGTGATTTCATCACCAGCCACGGTAACAGTACATTTCAATTTAATCGGTTCATCAAACCCGTCTGTATAAATTTCATTTTCATAAACTCCATCAGGAACCTTTGAAATCGCTTGACGCATTCCTTTTTCTGAGCGGTTCATAATCTCTTCGCCTAGCGTGTCAATTTCCTCTAATTGAAACTCTTCCAACATTTCAACTAATCGATTGCTTGCAACTTCATTTGCAAGCACCTGTGCTTTTAAATCACCCAATACTTCATATGGAGCACGGACATTCATTTCAATAATACTCTGTAGCGTTTCATTTAGCTTTCCTTGTTCATAATACTTCATATAAGGGATTTGTAACCCTTCTTCAAAAATACTATCGGCTTCAGGGTTATACCCCCTTCCTCCAATATCGGCTGTATGACAAGTTGAAGCAAAGAAACCTACCAATCTATTTTTATAAAAAGCTGGTGTGACAATCGTTAAATCCAGCAAATGACCTGAAATTTCATATGCATTATTTCCAATCAGTACATCCCCAGGGTTTAGAGAATGAGGTAGAAACTTTTCGAGGAAGTGTTTAACCCCAATTGCCATCGTGTTAATATGCCCAGGTGTTCCTGTATTTGCTTGGGCAATCATATTTCCTTTTGTATCAAATAATCCTGCAGACAAATCCTCTGAATCTGCTAAAATGCTCGTAAAGGAGGTGCGAATTAACGTTTTTGCTTGTTCTTCTAAAATGGTAATTAATCGATTCCACATAATTTTCACTTGAACGGAATCAAGCATAGTCTTTTTGCAACTGCTCGCCACTCTGTATACCTCCTTCTATGCCCTTTTTCTTTAACAATAAATTCCCAAATGGATCAGCTGTCACTTTGAACCCAGGACTAACCACTAAAGTTGATTCAACATCCTCAATAATCGCAGGACCTTCGATCATATGGCCATTACGAAAATCAGAAAGTCTGTATACTGATGTTAAGTGGTAATCATTATATTCACCATAGTAAACCTCTCGCTCTCCCTTTGCATTAATCATATCTTTAGTCGGAGCAAAAGTATAATGCAATGAAATTTTTGGCTCAGGTCCCTTTACAACTACTCTCCAATTCAACGTGTCAATCGCAAAGCTTTTATTTGATTCGGAGTATAGCTCCTCATATTTTTCTTCAAAACTCTTCTTCATGTTTTCCAGCGAATTTTCATTTAGTTCCCCATTGGCAATAGGAACACTTATCTCATGACTTTGTCCCACATATCGCATTTCACAAGTGCGGACAATTTCGATTGCTTCTTTCTTAATGCCAGATTCTAAAAGTAACTTTTCTCCCTCACTTTCCATCTCATTTAATATTTTCATCGCATGATTCCAATCAATGCTCGTTAACTTGGAATGATAACTTCTAACAAAATCAAAAGCAATCGGGGACGATAAGAAGCCGAACGCCGATGCTACACCTGCGCCTGCTGGAAATACTACCTCTTTCAAATCTAAAATAGACGCAACATTACTAGCATGTACAGGACCGGCTCCCCCTGTGGCAAACATGGAATAATTCCCGATTTCTTTCCCTTTTTCGACCGTATGAATCCTCGCCGCACTCGCCATATTTTCATTGACCATTCGGTGGATTCCCCAAGCAGCTTCAACAACTGAAATCCCTAAAGGCTTTGCCACTTTCTCTTCAATCGCCGTAATTGCCGCCTCTTTATCCAGCTTCATTTCCCCACCTAAGAAGTAGTCTGGATTCAAATATCCTAAAACAAGGTCAGCATCTGTTACTGTGGGATTCTTACCACCCTGTCCATAACAGGCAGGCCCTGGTTGAGAACTAGCACTTTCTGGCCCTACCTTTAAAAGCCCCAGTTCATCTACATAAGCAATACTTCCACCGCCAGCTCCTATTTCAATCATTTCAATTACAGGAACTTTAACTGGAATTCCACTTCCTTTAGCAAAACGATGGGAACGTGCCACTTCGAATTCATTCGTAATAAGCGCTTTTCCACGATCAACCATGCTTGCTTTTGCCGTAGTACCGCCCATATCAAAGACTAAAAGATTTGAAATATCAGAAAGTTTGCTATAAAAAACAGCATTCATAGCACCGCCTACTGGACCTGATTCTAAAATACGGATTGGATACTGACAAGCTGTTTCAATCGTACATGTCCCCCCACCAGAAAGCATCATATGAAACTTCCCTTCAAATCCTTTCGTTTGTAATTCGTTTTCTAATCTTTTTAAGTACTTTTCTACTAATGGCTTTACATAAACATTTGCAACAGTTGTGGAAGTTCGTTGATACTCCCGTATTTCCGGCGACACTTCAGAGGAAATCGAAACGATCATTTCAGGAGCGACAACACTTGCAATGTCTCGAATTTTTTTCTCATGAACAGAATTTTTGTAACTGTGTAGTAGACAGACTGCAACAGCTTCTACCTGCTGGTTTTGTAGTTCTTCAAAAACCATTTTTACTTCCATTTCATCTAATTCTGTTAGAACCTCCCCATTCGAAAGCAGTCGTTCAGTAACAGTATAGCGCAAAAATCTTGGTACTAATGGTTCTGGTTTTTCTAAAAATAAATCATAAAGGTCGTATCGGCTTTCCGTTCCTATCTCCAATTGATCCTTAAACCCTTTTGTTGTAATTAACGCGGTTTTCACTCCTTTACGCTCAATAAGGGCATTGATCACTAATGTGGTTCCGTGAACGATGGAAGATATATCTTCGTATTTAAACCCATATTTCTGTAAACATTGTTCTAATCCATTTAAAAAACCATTAGAAGGATCAGGATATGTTGTTAATGTTTTTCCATAATAGCGATTTCCTTCTTCATCTAAAAACACAAGATCCGTGAATGTGCCTCCAATATCGATACCAACCTTAATTTTACTCAAGTTCGAACCTCCCTTTTTTGAACAAACTCTCATATTCCGAAATTCGGTATACCAATTCTTAAAAATGGAATTATTTTAATTGTAGGTTGATAAAGACAGAATGTAAATGATTGTGTTAAATATTCTGACAAACCTTTTATATATTTTCAGAACTGATCTGCGAAATAGACTGGTTCAAAATGGCATCACTTCAACCTAAGCAAACAAAAGGCAACGGTTCTTAGCCCATTGCCTTTTAACCGTCACCTTTTATTTTTGTAGAAAATAATGCCTCTTTATACGTAGGATTTGCCAAATACATTGGCTCTTCTCCATTAAGAATGTTGATTACATTTTTCGCAATTGCGATAGCAGAAATTTGATTGCATTCTACCGTTGTCCCTCCAACATGAGGTGTGACGATAATATTTGGTAATTTTAATAAGGATAAGTCTTTCGGTGGTGGTTCTGGATCAAATACATCTAAGGCTGCACCTGCGATTTTCCCTTCCTTTAATAATTCATACAGATGCTCTTGATTGACGACAGCCCCACGTGCTGTATTAACCAAATACGACGAAGGCTTCATGAGCGAAAGTAAAGACTTGTTCACTAATCCTCTTGTTTCATCATTTAATGGAATATGCAAAGACACAAAATCAGATTCTGAAAAAACCTCTTCTATATTTGTCGTTAATTCTACCTGTAAATCGTTCGCGATTCTCTGTTTTTCTTCATTATATATACGCACCCATGCTTTTACTCTTAAACCAAAGGGGATTAATCGTTTTGCCACTTCCTGTGAAATACCCCCAAAGCCAACGAGCCCAACAGATTTTCCTCTTAATTCCATAGAAGTGACCAAATTACGTGAATGATAGTTTCCTTTTTTCATTTCCTTATTAAAAGAAATCACAGATTTACTTAATGCCAGAATAAACATAACAGCATGCTCAGCTGTAGATACTTTATTCACGCTTGGTGCATGGACAACTGGAATCCCTTTTAAGGTTGCATAATTGACATCGATATTATCTAAACCAACTCCAGCACCTGAAATCACTTTTAAATGTGGATTAGCATCAATCACTTCTTTCGTAATTTGAGCAGGTGCTCGTAGCACAATTGCGTCTACCTTCTTAACTAGCTTGCAAAGATGTTCGACTCGATAATCATCTGTTTGAATCACATGGGCATATTCTTGTAAGTACTGTTCTCCTTTATGATGATACATAGGCAACACTTGTAATATCGTTGGCTTTCCTGTCTTACTCACTTTCATTTCATCTATCTGATTTCTCTTCATTGTATAGCCTTTCCTTCTTTCATGATGTGTTCTGAAAAAGCAACGATTCGATGACAAGCCTCATGTAAAATGGCTCCGCTTGCAGCAAAGGAAAGACGGACATAACCTTCTCCAAATATTCCAAAGGCATCACCTGGTACAACCGCCACTCCAGTTTCCTTCAGTAATTGGGAGGCAAACTCTTTAGAACTTTTACCTATGTTTTTAATATCTAAAAACAAATAGATCGCTCCCTTCGGAGGACGAATATCGAAGCAGTGAGATTGATTCAGAATATTAATAACGAGGTCTCTCCTTCGGTTAAACTGGGCCCTCATTTCGTGAACATCTTCCTCCGCTTTGATTAATGCAGTGATCGCTCCTTTTTGAGTAAAACCGGACAAGCTCGAAATATTGTTTTGATGAATCCGGACAAGTCCATTGATGATATTTTCTGATGCATGTACGAATCCTAGTCTCCAGCCTGTCATCGCATATGCCTTTGAAAAACCATTGACCGTAATCGTTCTCTCTTTCATGCCAGGCAAGGATGCAATCGAAACATGTTCTGAATCATCGAAAATGATTTTTTCATAGATTTCATCGGCAAGGACAATCAAATCATTTTTGATTGCAAATTTAGAAATGGCCTCCAGCTCTTCTATATTTAAAATCATCCCTGTTGGGTTACCAGGGTTCACTATGACTAGCATTTTGGTATGAGCTGTAACATATTTCTCGAGAGTTTCGACATGTAAGCTAAATGCACTTTTCTCCCCATCAAGTGGAACGAAAACAGGAATCCCTCCAGCAATACGGCATGAAGAGGCATAATTCATCCATGTTGGACAAGGAATTAATACTTCATCTCCTTCATTGATTAAAGCCATCATTGCAAGAAAAATAGCCTCACTAGCACCAGCCGTGATGAGAATTTCATTTGCAGAAGCATCGATTTTATTTTCCTTCACTAGTTTTTTTGCCAGGATAGAGCGTAATTCGTTCAAGCCGAAGTTAGATGTATAATGGGTATCTCCATCGTTTAAAGAATGAATGGCAGCTTCAACAATTTTTTGAGGAGTATCAAAATCTGGCTCACCTAGAAGAAGATTTAATGTATCTAGGCCCAATTTTTGTCTTTTAGTAACTTCCTCATATACTTTTCTGATTTCACTGAAACCAATATTCTCTAATCTGTTAGCTAACATATACATCACTCCCTATTCGTTAATTAGGCTAGATTTTTATTTTTGGCTATTTTCATAGATTTAGCTTTCTGAATACCTTTTTTATTTCTACCATAGAGAAGGCCTCCGACAATCGAAGCCATAACCTGTTGAAAGAGCATACCGAGTACAACAGGAAGAACAACCGCTGACGGAAAATAAGTGACGGCAAGAACCGAACCTAACGCATTATTTCGCATTCCAGAGGTAAATGTCAGTGCAATATTCGTTTCATGCTCCATTTTTAGCCCTTTACTAATTAACCAACTAAATATATATCCAGAAGAAACAACAATAAATCCAACAATAATGGTCAACATTATTTTCCAACTGAAGTTTGCCATGTAAGCAGATATGACACCTCCATTAATAAAAACAATGACAAAAATGCCCATTTTGGAGAAAGGTGATAACTTAGGACCCCACACTTCTTTTATTTTTCCTTTTGTCAAACCATTCAAAGCCATAGCTATAACGGAAGGCAAAACAATCATAAAAATTAAATCCTGAACTAATTCCCCTAATTGAATCGTGAGACTTTGACCTACCAGAAGTTTCAGCGTAATAGGAACTAGGATTGGAGCAAGAAACGTATCTATAAGAATAATAGAAAGAACCAACGGAATATTCCCTTTATAAATTGAAGTCCACAAAAAGCTTGTGATGGCAGTTGGAATTACTGCTAATAAAGTAAATCCAGTGATCATCCACTGATCACCAGGGAAAAACAGATGGCCTAATCCCCAATTCCAAAGTGGCACCAATATATGTAATATTAAAAGTGCGATAATAAGAGGAAAAGGATGATAGATCACATGGTTAAATTGCTTAAAATTTAACCCTAAGCTTCCTGAAAATGTCATAAAAGCAAATATCCATGCAATCAAAAAAGTGAATTTCTCCAAACTATCTCCCACAATCATGCCGATAAGTAAACATATCGGTGTCATGATAGGCAGTATTTTTACTAAAATATTGTCCAATTTATGGAACATGAAAAGGGCCTTCTTTCGTTTGTCTATTTCCGAAAATCAATACCGAAATTCGGAATGATAATATCGTTTTTTGGGATAACAGAAGTTTAGTATAATATTCTTCTTATGTATACTCCTTTGTCATATTATATAACAAAGTATTTTCAATCTCTTCTAAAATATAATGATTAAAAATACCAAAAAAACAGGAGCCCCCAGTAAGAGAGTTCCTGTTTTAAAATTATTCGAAGACTAGTTTTCCATTACGTTAAGTGGTTGATTATTTCGTTGTACTCTTTTTTGCCAAATCAACGCTGTAATAAAGGTCAGTACTAGTAGAACTAAGCCAAGCATAAATGGATACGTAATGTTCACATCATATAATACACCAGCTAATGTTGGTCCCAGTACATTACCAATACTCATATAGGCATTGTTCATACCCATCGCAAAGCCTTGTTCGTTTCCTGCCATTTTCGATATTAATGTATTCAAGACTGGGCGAAGAATGGAAGTTGCCAAGAAAATAATTAGCGTAATTCCAAAGAACAGAGAGTAGTTCGACGCAAATAACGAAAGGAGGAATCCTCCAGCCGCAACTCCAATAAATATAACGAGTACTGAGCTTTCTCCAAAGCGATTCACAATTTTATCCACAACAAAAAGCTGGACAATGACACTGATGATTCCCGTTGAGGTTATCATCATGGCGATATCTCGAGGAGATGCCCCATATTGATTATCAACAAAAAGCCCGAGCACAGATTCGTATGCCATTAAGCCAAAACTCATAACCAATGTAATAATTAGTGGAACAAAATAAGGCATTTTAACTGAACGAGCCATTTTTCGTATCATTGTTTCTTCATCAGCTACGAAAAGATGATCTTCTTCAGCAGATTTAACTTGGCTTTCTTTCAGAACTACAATGGAAAACAGAACAGCGACAACAGAGACAAGTGCGGATACCAAAAACGGCATCTTTAAACCGAAATCAGCTAGAAATCCTCCAACCCCTGGTCCAATAACGATTCCAAGTGACATCGCTGCTGATACAAGGCTGTTTCCTTTGGCACGCTGAGCCATCGTTGTAATATCTGCTACATAAGCGAAGATAGCTGGAACGAGCAATGCCGCACCAATCCCACCAATAACACGAGACAAATATAATAACCAAATCGAATCAAATAGATAAAAAATGAACATGGATACCGTTAGACCTACTAGTCCATAAATGATCATTTTTCTCCGTCCATACTGGTCTGCCCATTTACCTGCTATCGGCGAAAAGACGAGCTGTGAACCTGCAAAAATGGCAATCATTAAGCCAGCAGCCGTCCCACCTTGATTAATTGATTCTAAATATGCCGGTAAAATAGGGATGATGATCCCAAAGCTTCCAATTGCAATAAACATATTTATCATTAAAATAAATAATTTTTTCCTTTGATCGTTCGTCATATTGACACCCCTTTGTCATCCTCATATATGGCATCAAAAAAAAAACCCCATCCAACATTTGGCTGGATAGAAGGCTCTTACATCCATATTTCTCAAGTCAGTTGTAAATATATTACACCGTTCATCAAGATTTAGCAAGCCTAAAAAATTTACCTTTAGGCACGTGTGATAATCTTGTTTTCCGGATAAGAAATCCAATCACTAAAGCTTCCTGCATACAGTTTCACATTTGTAAAGCCAGCCTCTTTCAAAGCAATATAATTGGGTGCCGCCGTAATTCCTGAGCCACAATACACAATAACTGGTTCATCCTTTTTAAATTCCGAAAACCGTGCTTCTTGCCCCGCTTTATCTTTAAAGTGTCCATTTTTAAAACCTTCCGTCCATACTTTATTAACAGCTGTTGGAATATGGCCGCCCCTTTTATCGATTGGTTCGACTAATCCTAGATATCGACTTTCATCTCTTGAATCGATTAGCGTAACATTGTCAGAAATCGCCTTTCTGACAGCTTCTACATCTGCTATCATTTCGTCGTCAATATGGATATCATAACTTGCTGAAGGATATGTAGGAACCTCTTCACTTATAGGATATTCGCTAGACAGCCATTCCGTATATCCTCCATTTAAAATAAACACATCTTGATGACCAACATATTTGAGCAACCACCAAAATCGTGCTGCAAAGGATCCTTCTCCCTCATCATAAGCGATAACCATTGTTTCATTTGAAATTCCTGCCTTTTGCAATGTTTGTTTAAACTCATCAATATTAGGTATTGGATGTCTTCCACCGTGCTCAGTCACAACACCAGATAATTGTTTTTCTAAATGAAGATAAATAGCACCAGGAATATGATTTTTCACATATTGAGAATGACCTAGGTCTGGATTCCCTAATTGAAATCGACAATCGACGATACGAATATGACTGTCCTCAAGTTTTCCCAATAGAACATCCTTACTAATAAAAGTTTTCACGATCATTTCCCTCTCTTTTCTCCATTAATTTGCGTACATTTTCTTTCGGTGACCAACAGTTGAATTGAAAATTCGGCTTCGTTTCATAGCCTAATCGACTACAATGATACTTCATTCCTTGCTTTTCTCGAGATGCTCGAAAATGAATGCAGCTTGCACAAGCATGAAACCGATTCCCCATTTTACATTCACCTACATTCCAAAAGATTCCACAACCATGTATTCAGCTCATTTTTAAAGGGCTCTGCTCTAGGAAGATGAAGACATGTTTTCTCTAGTGCGACCAACTCTTCTTCTACTCGCTCTATCATATTTTGGAGTTTATTAGTGGGTAAGAGATTCCCTTGTTTCTTTGCCTCGACTACTAAATGATATTCTTCTCCTCCATACTTCTCCACCAAAACATATGGTCCTTTTTCAATCCCTACATCCATAATTGACTTCACTATAACTTCTGCTCTTAAAACTTGAATTAACTGTTTCTGTTGTCTTTCTCCTAACTCTTCTTTTCGACTTAGATCTCGCATATTCCTTGTCACTAAGCTTAAATAATGTTTCGCTAAGGAAAAACTTGAGAAATGTTCGCAAATGATCGCTTTCATATTCCATGAAAAATCATTTTTGTCTACATAAACGATTGGAGAATAGGCCCATTCATAAATACTTGGATTTGATTTTGCGGTCAGGTCCAATGCCTTAAAAATATCCCATCCTTGAGCATCATATGGTACACCGATAGAGATAACATCTACTGGTTTACTTAACGAAAGATAGGAACGAACATCCTGATGGCGATATATAAAGCGTACATCCTGATCAGAGACAGGAGAGTCTATCCTCCATGAACGACTCCCTGCTTCACAGGCAAATAATATTTCGATATTCCATTCCTTTTCTAGTGACTTAAACCATTCTTCCATTGTCTAGGCCCTCTTTTAAAGTTTTTCTTATTCAAAATGGGTAATCTCTTCCTCAAGCTTTATTAATGTTTCTATCGGGAGATGATTACTCAAAGTAGCCAGCATCCCTTGGTAATATTCCTTTGTATCTTCATGGATCAACTGGAGGAGCAGCGAAAATTCATGAATTAAAGCATTTTCATAGTGAGACATGAATCGATTCTTCTCATTCTCTAAGTAAGTATCAACCGGTTCTTGGAGGATTTCTTGAAGTGATTCCTCCATAAAACGCTTTTCATTTTTTTCAAAGAATGACTTTGGATTTTTAAAATAGGCTATTGCTTTTTTGAACATCCCTCTATCCAGCTCAACGATAGCATTTTTGAAGTCTAAACTTTCTATCTGCCCGAGTTGATACTGAGTAAATGATAGATCATCATTCAGTTTTAGTAATTCCTTTGTCACTGTCTGATAGGATTCCTCCAATAGCTTTCCCATGTACGTCTCAATTCTTAACGTTGTCGCTCTTAATTCTTGGGAAAAGTCGAAGCCTATGCTTGTGAGAAAATCTTCCAACGCTCGTTCTAACGTCTTCTTCAAATTACGGCCGTCATCTCTCAAAAGGGATGGATTGAATGACTCTATGAAAAAATCATGGAAGCGCAAGAACACTCTCTGCTTCAAATAATAAATTAATTCTTCTATTTCTTGTGATATCCTTGGCTGTATTCGATTCGTCGTTTGATTGGAAATATTTCTTTCAACTTCAGCCAGTTCAGCATTCAGTGAAGCGATCCTTGTCTGCTTTAAATGTTTATCTTCTTTCGCTGAATGAATATAGCTTCGTAATTGCTCCAACGCCCTTTCCCACTCAGCATTAGCCGCGTCAATGGCAATCTGGGTCAAATCATTCGTGATAAAGGAATAAAAATGGTCCTCAAACAAGCGAATCCCTGACTGCGATGATGGCAATTGTCCCCGTTTTTCCTGGATGGCTAGTAAGCTAGATACTGGATAAAGGCTCGGGTTTCGAATACCGAAGCGAACAAGTTCATCTTTTACATAGCTCAATACCTCTTCCTTCTCCGTTTCACTATTTGCTAAGTCCACGGCATTTACAACAAAAAACATTTTATCCATTTCAAAGGCGTCTTTCACACGGCCCAATTGAATAAGAAATTCACGATCTGCTTTTGAAAACGCATGATTATAATAGGTAACAAAAAGAATCGCATCTGAATTTTTAATATAGTCAAAAGCTACTCCCGTATGGCGAGCATTTATGGAATCTGCTCCGGGTGTATCCACTAAAGTAATTCCTTTACGAGTAATCTCGCAGTCATAATGAACTTCTATTCTTTCCACAAGACATGATTTTTCTTCGTTTGCCACAAAATCTCGAAAGCTCTTCATATTCGTTTCTAACACTTTACCTAACTGCTTACGATATACATCAAATCCTCTATAGAAAGCACTTAAGAAAGAATAATGGGTCTTCTCGTACACATCCAATTCGGTTTTATGTTCAAGAATCTCTTTAATTTGGGTTAATGCCTCATCAAAATTTTGTGCTTGTACTTCAAATACTCCTAAAGAACGGTTAATATCTTCAAATAAAACCTGTTCTTGTTTAAACTGGACCTTGACCAATCCATGAGGATGATTCTCATCAATTGGCATAATTTTATTAATGGCAGCTGTCGTTGGGTTCGGGGAAACCGGTAGCAGCTTCTCTCCGATTAAGCTGTTGGCAAATGAGGATTTCCCAGCACTAAATGCACCAAATAATGCGACTGTAAACCCTTTTTTTTCTAATCTCTCTGCTTTATTATTTAAGATCACC
Source organism: Robertmurraya phoenicis (assembly GCF_047302285.1). Classification (GTDB taxonomy): domain Bacteria; phylum Bacillota; class Bacilli; order Bacillales; family Cytobacillaceae; genus Robertmurraya. The sequence goes on along the minus strand of NZ_CP154845.1, from coordinate 1,958,543 downwards.
GAGATTTTCTTAAAGCCTGGTACATCCTCAAGCTTTTGCGATGTAAAACGTAATTTCTTAACTACCGCTTCCATTCGCTCCTTATTATTTATTTGAATTGGCATATCTTGTTCCTTTAAATGTTCCGCCTGCTTATCTGGTTTCTTTTCCACCGTCTCCGGTTTAAGAGCTGTCTCTTTAATAACCTCCATATTCTTTTCTTCTGACAATAGGTCTAATAGTGCTTCTTCTTGAATGATTTGTTGATTTTCACCAGTTAATATTTGCTCCATCGCAATCAAATTCGCTGTTTGAGCACCAACAATCTCTTCTTTCTTTTGCCAAGCTTGAAGGAATTGGCTCCATTTATCAAGCTCTTGTTGTAAACGCTGTTCTTCCTTATGAAGATTGCTCTTTACAATTTCTAAATAATTCTCTTTCATGTCTCTAATTGCTTGCCTTGCAGATTTTTTCGCCAACTCAGCCACTTCCGCTGTGTAATTGAGTACATATTCTCCAGATACACGTGCACCCTTTTTCACAGCATTCGCAAGCACTTCTTTTGGGAATTTCACTGAAAGCTCTTGGACCTTGCTTAAAAGGTCTATGTCTTGAATCTCTTCTTGCTTAAACTTCTTTGACAGAAAATCCTTTAGATGCCAAGTGATTTGTGTATTAATCTTCTCTTGGAAATCGATGAAAAATCGTTCAAGCCGTTCCTGCCTCTCTTGCTCAGTCTTTTGTTTAGAAAAAAATAAACCTACTTTGAAATCCGGATCAGTTGCTTGCAAAAAACTCTCTGCCAACGCTCTTGTTTCAAATGGCATTAAGTAGGCACTATTCAAAATGGAATCAAACCCATCTTCAAACTCTTTTTCCTTCTCCCATTTTGAAGAAGAAATCTGTTGTAACGATTTGTTTACCTTCGCTACTTGCTCTGGTAGCTGGTCTTGAACTTCTTGTGGAATTTTTTCTAGCTTTTCTTCGTATTTTTCCAAAGTTGCTTGATTCTTTTCTTTCAGGAACAGTTGATGATGATCCACAAGATTGGTCAAGGAACGATATATAGATGAAGGTAAAAGATTTCCTTTGCCTTCGAATTTTGATTGAATGAATTGCTTCAAACTTTTGAATTCATTATATGGATGCCTTTCTTCCCGTAACGAGGTATAGAAAATTCGTTCAGGTTCCACACCCCAATCAGCAAAGGAATGTTTCACACTCTCTTTGAAGTGATCAAAACTTAGCTCTTCCTCACGATGTTTATCAATCTGATTAATCACTAAATAAAGTTCTTTGCCTGCATCTGTTAATTCTTTTGTAAAAAGAAAATTCAATTCTGATTGGACGTGGTTATAATCCATTACATAAAAGACAAGATCAGCTAAATGCAAAGCAGATTCTGTTGCAACCCGATGTGCATCATCAGTAGAATCAATGCCTGGAGTATCGATAATACATACATCTGTAGGAAGAACATTCGTGTGATGGCTAATTTCTATTGATTGAATGGCATCCCCATCCTTACAATAGGACTTTACCTTTTCATAATCATATGGTGCTGGGTACATACGCGGATTGCCTTCTTTAAAGTACACTTTCGCATATTCTTCCCCCGTTTTAACTTTGACTAAATTCGCACTCGTAGGAATCGGACTTGAAGGGAGTAAATTTTCACCCATCAATTGATTAATCATGCTTGATTTCCCTGCTGAAAAATGCCCACAAAACGCAATCGCATATTCTTGATGATGAAGCTTCAATAGCAATTGTTTTGCTTTAGCTGCTAGCTCAGTATCATCGTTATGTAAAAAAAAATGGTGTAGCATTGCTATTTTACCTGTAAGTTCTTTTAAGTCTTGCTGTGAAGCCGTCTCCATCATTTTAATAACCCCTTGTATGTTCGTTTACTCATTCATTTTAACTGATTTTTCAAGATATTTGAATCAGTTTAATGTCGTACAAATAAATAAAAAACCAGACCCCTTTGGACCTGGCAATAAATAATTATTTAGTTTCTACCTGCTTACATACATGATCTAACACATATTTCATCACAAAGGAATAGACAGCAATGGTCGAAATAATAAAAATCGAAACCATATGTAACACGTCCTTTTAATTGAGAATAATTTTCATACTCAATGTATCATGTTTCATGACGACTTTCAATAGTTCAGTCAAAATGTTCAAACTTTTTTCAAAAAAGAAAGTAGAAAGCGATTTTTTCCCATAAATACTTTCTCATATTCCGTTAACGAATGAAGGGCTTTTTCTTCTGCTGGGATGCGGATTGATAATATCCAGATGTTTAATATTGTAAATATAAGCCCTGTTATATACGCTTCGTATAATAAGGGAATGACAATAAATTCAAGCGTGACAATTACGTAATTAGGATGCTTCAGAAAACGGTACGGCCCTTTTCTCACGAGTTGTACTTCGGGAACAACAATAATCTTCGTATTCCAATAACGTCCTAATGAATAAATGACCCATACCCTGCCAAGTTGTGTCATGAGAAATAAAACCAGTATGAACGGCCAAATCGGATGGACGCTACTATTCGATCGTACGATTTCAGTTACCAAACTGACAAAAAATAACACATGAATGATAATCATATAACGATAATGGGACTGACCAATCTCTAATCCCCCTTGGTTCTTTAACCATTTCTCATTCCTTCTCGCAATAAACATCTCTGCTACTCTTTGAAGAATGAGAAATACAATCAGTAGTTTCATCATTTTACCCACCTTAATAAAAGCATTTCAGAACTGAAACCTGGTCCTAGTGCTGTAGCCAAGCCTAAATCATCCTCTTTTCCTACTTCCATAAATCTTTTTAAAACGTAAAAGATGGTAACAGAAGACATATTTCCAAATTCTTTCAACACATTCGCAGAAACTTCAGTTTGGGCAGATGGGATTGATAAGGCCCGTTCATATGCTTCTAATACTTTTCTTCCTCCTGGATGAGCGATAAAATGCTGAATTTCACTCATGTGATGGCCCGATAATTTTAGAAAATGAAAGACTGCTGGCTTTAATTCTTTTTCGATAATGGTCGGAATATCCTTCGAGAATACAACAAAAAAACCTTCATTCTTCACCTGCCAACCCATTACATCGAGGGAATTCTTTAAGGTTGTCGATTGGGTTGAAAGCACGGACGGAACGCTTGATATTTTTTGAAACTCTTGTCTATTGACTCCATCTCCTACCATTAATGCACATGCCACTCCATCAGCAAACAAGGATGTCCCTATTAGATTGCTTTTTGAACGATCATTCTTTTGGAAGGTAAGGCTACAAAATTCGATAGCCAATATCAGCACCTTCGCATTTGGATAAGCGAGACAATACTCATACGCCCTTGATAAGCCTGAAGCTCCTCCCCCACACCCTAGACCCCAAAGCGGAATTCGTTTTATGAATGGAGTACATGGAAGTTTATTCATAATCCTCGCTTCAATACTAGGTGTTGCAATACCGGTACTTGAAATCGTAAAGATTGCGTCTACCTCCTCAAAAGCAAGTTGTTTCTTTAAAAATGTTTCACTTTGTAAGCATTTCTTTATGGCTTCGGTTCCTAATTCAACTGCATTATCGATGTATATATCATTTTTTTCCGCGAATGAGTGCTCCTTCTCAAACCACTCTAGCCCCTTAACGAAGTGACGTTTTTCAATTTGCCCACTTTGAAAAACCTTTAGCAATCTGTCGATATCTTTAAAGGAGTTGTTGAAAAGATTGCGAGCAAAGTTCATGACTTCTTGCTGCTTGATCACGTAAGTTGGGTGCACCTCTGCAACAGAGACGATTTGAGGCATGTTCAAAACCACTCCTTCAGTTAAGTGAGGTTATTTTTACCATTTTTGAAAAAACTATGTATTTACTTCCCCACGCTTAAGGCATAAAAAAACTTCCTTCAATAATGAAATTGAAGGAAGTGCATCGTTTTGAAGGATTGTTGTGCTCCTTTATTATAAATGGAATGACTTTGAACTTCATCACACAAACATTTCCAATTACTATTGTTGTACATTATTAGGTCAATAGACCTATTTTTACGTACGAATTTAGTCTTTCCGTAAGTTGAAATTATGGTAATATAAAAGGTAATTATATAGTGGGGGAATGATTAGTGACTTTAACAAAAAGTGTAACGGACATCTTAAACGGGACGATCGAATCAGTCAAAGCCGTCATACCGTTTGAAGTAACAGTAGAAAAACCATCATTGTTTACACAATCTTTTACCCAGCATTCAATCGGTGTTTTAATCGGAATGACTGGCGATGTTCGAGGTCGCGTTATAATTGAAGGTGAAGAGAAGACATTCGGAAAAATTGGCGAAGGTATGTTTGGAATGTTTCTCGAAGGAGAAATGCTGGAATCATTTGCAGGTGAATTAGGTAATATGCTTGCTGGCAATCTCTCTACTTCAATTTCCCAAAGGGGCTTCGAAATGGACATCACTCCCCCAACGGTTTTGATTGGTCAAACAAAGATTTATGGTTTTGATCGAGCCCTTCGTCTTCCTATTAATATGGTAAATGTAGGCTCATTGGGGATTATATTAGCAGTTGAGCTTGATGCTTAAAGATTGTTTTTGGAAATATGGAAATAGACAAGCAATGCTTGTCTATTTGTCATTTATCATTAAAAACCTTTAATAGTCATGCCTCCATCAACGAATAACGTCTGCCCTGTCACATAATTTCCTGCCTCCGAGGCTAAAAATACAGCTGGGCCTACAAGTTCCCTGAGTTCACCCACCCGATTCAGCGGGGTAACTGATAAGATCTCATTCAAATATTCTTTGTCTGCTAGTAATTTTTCTGTTAATGGTGTTCTAAAGTACCAAGGACCAATCGAATTTACGCGAATATTATATGGACCCCATTCCATTGCTAACACTTTCGTCATTTGAATCATTGCAGCTTTTGTGGCTGCATAAACAACTCCTGTCCTTAAAGCAACCGTCCCAGCGACAGAAGAGATTGAGATAATTCTTCCTTCTGTATTTGTTTCTTTCATTACTTTTCCAACTTCTTGAGACATGATAAAGGCGGATTTAAGATTCGTATCCATAATTTTTTGCCACTCTTCATCTGTTACATCTAATGCCTTTGAGCGGATATTCATACCGGCATTATTAATAAGAACATCAACTCGACCCCATTTTTCTGTAATGAGCTCTAGACTTTTATTAATTTCATCCCTACTCGTGACGTCTGTCGGAATTACTAGAGCTTCACTTCCTAATTTACTTATGTATCTAGCCGTTTCCTCTAAATCTTCTTTCGTTCTTGATAACAAGGCAATATCTGCCCCAGCTTCAGCCAAACCAATTGCAAGAGCTCTTCCAATTCCCCTCCCAGCACCTGTTACAATTACCTTTTGCTCATCCAATCGAAATGAAGGCAAATACACAATTATCACCCTTCTCTAAATATTTCTACACCTTTCAACATATCAAAAATGAGAAGAATTAGAAAGAAAATAACACCGGATTAGGACTATTCCGGTGTTATTTCACTTGACCCATTTTGGTTTTGAACTTCTATCCATATTTTGTTTAAAACAGTATTGCCACACACTCTACATATATCTTTTCCATCATATAATATTCTACAATTTTCACAGTAAAACTTTTCCATAAAGAATATTCACTTCTTTCACTATATTTATAACGAATCGTACCAGGAGGACAAGCTTCCGGAATACTTGTAATACTTCATATTATTTTATTTTCTGAAAATGGTGACGTTTTAAACAGGCATATTGTGCATAAAAGCGAATCGTTCAAAGGGGGTAAAACTATAATATGTGAACAAAAGAGATTCTATTACAATATTAATTTCACAATTGAAAGTGATGTAAATCATATGGCTACATTTGCTTCTCTGATACAATTCCTTTTAAAGAAACGAGAAATGAGGATGTTTTGATGGATAGCAATACTGCCCTAAAAAACCTAATCCAAAGAATAAATGAAGAACATCAGGTGGCTTATCATAAATCATTTAAAGCGCACAATAGCGATTATTGGCTAGGTAGACTAGCGATTGCAAAAGAGTTGTTAAACTTCTTTGATAAGAATCATCCACATAAATCTCAACATGACCTCACCAGCAATATCTTTCGTAAGTAAGCTACTTAAAACATCCATTTATTACCAAAAATAACTATTGTCTAAAACAGCCCTGTGGCTCTTGAACCCCCTTTTTTTTGGGAGTGGTTTCAGGGGTCTTTTTAGCATTCATAAAATGTTCACATTTACCAGCGATGATTTGTGACAAAAATCACTGTGAAATTAACTTTCCACTACTAAGATAGTAAATATATGAATATTGAACAATTTGTGAAATCCTTATATCCATATGGATTATCAAAAATTGTCTAGTATGATGTAGATGTAATCATTTACATTTTCTATTTTTTCGAAAGGAGTGAGTGTTATGGCTAAAGCGGAAATGAAGAGCGATACAAGAACAGAGATTGAGGATAGCTCTTCTTTAAAAGGCACATTAGCTTCCGTTTTCTTTGTCGGCTTTTTCATCATAGTACTTTGGGTTGGCGTTTACTTCTTATACTTAGATCGGTTTTAAAAATGAAAGGGGATTTTAGGCCATGCATATCCATAAATTTGAAAAAATATGGCTGATTTTCGGGGTTACGGCTCTTCTTGTGTTCCTATCCGTTCTAGGAGTGAGCGCCTTTTACCTTGGTAATCAACCACCTAGCTGTTTAGCTGTTATTGATCCTGCAAAGGTGGACGAACATGAAACATTTAAAGAGCCAGGTTTGAAAAAAGTTGAAGGAAAAGATTGGGATTATGAGCTTGTATATGTAGCTCAAGCCTTTGCTTATACTCCTGGTACAGTCGAAGTTCCACTAGGAGCAAAAGTGAAAGTGATTGTCACTTCTAAGGACGTAATTCACGGCTTTGGGGTAGCCGGAACAAATATTAACATGATGGTGGAGCCAGGTTATATCAGTGAGATCGTAACAACATTTGATAAAGCCGGAGAGTACCTAGTTCTATGTAACGAATATTGTGGATCAGGACACCATATGATGACCTCAATGATTAAGGTGGTGGAATAATAAATGCTTAAAACGTCTTTAAATCTAAAAGTTGATCGTCGTGATGCCAAATTAGTGATGGCTCATTTTTATGTAGCATTTATTGCCTTATTAGTCGGTGGACTCGCAGGGCTCTTACAAGTATTGGTTCGTTCAGGAAAATTCCAATTGCCTGCTGGTATTGGTTATTATCAAATCTTAACGGTTCACGGAGTCGTATTAGGACTCGTCTTAACAACATTTTTCATCATGGGATTTCAGCTTGCAGCCGTAAGCAAAACAGCTGGAACTTTTACAAATAAGCAAAGAGTGATCGGCTGGGTTGGATTCTGGATTATGACAATCGGTACTGTAGCTGCCGCTGTTATGATTCTATTAAATGAAGCATCTGTACTCTATACATTCTATGCACCTCTACAAGCTCACTTTGTTTTCTATTTAGGATTGACACTTGTGGTCGTAGGTAGCTGGGCAGTTGGTACAACAATTATTTTAAAGTACGCAGAGTGGAGAAGAGCTAACCCTGGACAACCAAGTCCATTACTAACCTTCATGGCTCTTGTTAATACGATGATGTGGACAGTAGCCACAATCGGTGTGGCAGCTACTGTATTAATTCAACTTTTACCTTGGTCATTAGGATGGGTTGAAACAGTGAACGTCGGTGTGAGCCGTACCCTATTCTGGTACTTCGGTCACCCACTCGTATATTTCTGGTTACTCCCTGCTTATATGGCATGGTATGTCATGATTCCAAAGATTATCGGTGGAAAGATTTTCTCAGATTCATTAGCAAGAATGTCCTTTATTCTATTTTTATTATTTTCGATTCCAGTAGGTTTCCACCATCAGCTATTAGAGCCTGGTATTGACCCTGCTTGGAAGTTCTTACAAGTTATTTTAACATTTTTAGTCATCATTCCATCTTTAATGACGGCATTTTCCTTATTCGCAACATTTGAAAGCTATGGACGTTCACAAGGAGCAACTGGATTATTTGGATGGTTTAAGAAACTTCCTTGGAAGGATGCCCGTTTTACAGTTCCATTTATCGGAATGCTTGCTTTCATTCCAGCTGGTGCTGGTGGTATCGTCAATGCTTCTCACCAAATGAACCAAGTTGTCCATAACACCATTTGGGTAACAGGACATTTCCATTTAACTGTTGCTACAGCCGTTGTTCTAACATTCTTTGGTGTTTCTTTCTGGCTCGTACCACATTTAACTGGTAGAAAATTAACGAAGAAAATCAATAAGCTAGCCTTAATTCAAGGTTATCTATGGGCAATCGGAATGACCTTCATGTCAGGTGCGATGCATGCTGCTGGTCTACTTGGTGCCCCTCGCCGTTCAGCATACTCTGAATACGGTGGTGCTGCACAAGCAACAGAATGGATTCCGTATCAAATTGCTCAAGCGGTTGGTGGCTCGATTCTCTTTATTGCGATCATCTTAATGCTTTATATCTTTGTCAATCTTGCATTCTTTGCTCCAAAAGGAGAAGAAGAATTCCCAGTTGGTGAAGCTGCAAACCCAGCAGAAAAAGCACCAATGGTGTTCGAAAACTGGAAGCTGTGGCTTGGAATTACCGTACTTTTAATTCTATTTGCCTACACCATTCCACTTATCGACCTGATTCAAAATGCACCACCAGGAGCAAAAGGATATAAACTTTGGTAATCATTCCATTGTAAAAGAAACACTGGTTCAGCTTATTGGACCAGTGTTTCTTTTTTGTTTAAATTGATAATTCCCATTTGTGACTGGAAGATTTACGATAATTACAGAAGCGAAGATTAATAGTGCTCCAAACATTTGGGACACCCCTAATGTTTCTTGAAAAACAACGAGGCCAATCAACATCGCAACAACTGGTTCCACCGTTGCGATTACAGCTGCCTTACTACTTTCAGTTTTTTCAAGCCCCCAAGTGTAAGCCAAAAAGGCGATCACTGTCGGGATTAACCCAAGTCCTGCACTTACTAAAAACACTTTTGGCGACAAAAGCACATCTAGTTTCCCCCATAATCCAGAAAACGGGAGCAATGCTATAGCAGCTACTATAAATGTATATAAGGTAACAGTGAAAGGCTTAATCTGTTTTAGTGCAACTTTTCCAAAAATGCTGTATAAAGCATAGCCAAGCCCCGAACCTATTCCTGTTAGAACCCCTAAAACAGTAATGGTTGCCCGTTGTTCACCACCTAGACCGACAATCAAGATACATCCTAAAACCGTTCCAATAACGGCAATGATTTTCTGCCTATGAATCGACTCCTTCAAAAAGATAAACGAAAGTATCGTCACAAATGCTGGTGAAGTATATAGAAGAATCACAGCGATGGAAACACTCATTTCATTTATCGTAAAAAAATAGCAATAATTAAAGAAAGCAATGCTACATATTCCTGTTCCAAGAAAGATAGGAAGCTTCGTAATCTTCACCTGCAATTGATCTCTATATGAAACTGCCCCTATGATTAAGAGAAAAATAGCCGCAAACGTCACCCGTACTGTCACAATTTCCATTTCTGTCAGACCAGCCTCTTTTAATTCTCGAACAAAAATGGCGATTAATCCCCATAACGCTGCACCGAAAGCAATCATGATATATGGCAATACTTTTCTCATAACCCCTCCACACAAAAGGGATGACTATTAAAGGTCATCCCTAGATTGTTGTACTAAATATTCAAGCTATAAACCTGACTATATTTTTCGTATAGATAGTCGACCAGGAATTGAGCATTTAAACCTTCTCCTGTTACATCAGTTAGAATTTCCAATGGTTTTTTCAAGGATCCGTATTGATGGATGTTTTTCGTTAACCACTCCCTTATTGGTTGTAAATTCCCCTCTGCAAGCAAACTATCGTAATTTGGAATGTCCTTTATCATGGAATTCTTGAATTGTGCTGCATACATATATCCAAGAGCATAGGATGGGAAATATCCAAATGAGCCTCCTGACCAGTGAACATCCTGTAAAACACCGTTTGCATCATTATCAGGTCTTACTCCCAAATACTCTTCATATTTGTCATTCCAAATTTGCGGTAAATCTTTTACTTCAATTTCACCATTGATAAGCCCTTTTTCAATTTCATAGCGAATAATGATGTGTAGTGGATACGTTAATTCATCTGCTTCGATTCGAATGAGTGATGGCTTTGATTCGTTAATCGCACGGTAGTAATCTTCAATAGAAACGCGATCAAATTGACCATTTGAGTACGACTTTAAAAGGTCATAGTTTTTCTTCCAGAATGAATAATTTCGTCCAACAAAATTTTCATAGAATAACGATTGAGATTCATGAATCCCCATGGAAGTCCCTGTACATAGTGGAGTTCCCACTAAATCTTTAGAAATATTTTGTTCATAGAGGGCGTGTCCCCCTTCGTGAATCGTTCCAAATACAGCGACACGATAGTCTTTCTCATCATATTTCGTCGTAACACGGACATCTCCTGGGTTTAAACCAATGGCAAATGGATGTACCGTTTCATCTAATCGACCTGCTTGGAAATCGTAGCCCATTTGTTCTAAAATGTTTAAGCTAAAATCTCTTTGTTTACCTTTCGGAAAATGCTCAAATAAGAAGCTTGTTTCTGGTTTGTCGGCGGATTCAGAAATCGCCTTAACTAGTGGAATAATTTTCTCACGTAGTTCTCCAAACACATTATCTAAAATCTCTACGGTAATTCCAGGCTCGTACATATCGAGCAATGTATTATATTTATTCCCTTCATAACCCCAGTATGTAACAAAACGTTTATTCGTTTCCACTAACTTCTCTAAATATGGTTTAAAGAGTTCAAAATCTGATGCATCCTTCGCTTCTTCCCATACACTCTCTGCCTTTGACTGAAGAATGACATACTCTTTATACTCTTCTGCCGGTATTTTCTTATTACGATCATATTCTTTTTTACAGTGCTCAGCAGTCTTTCTCGTAATCTCAGAGATCACCTCTTTCGCTTCATCTGTAGTTAAATTTGCAATGTAAGCTGCCATTTCTTCAGACGTAGACATCTTGAATACTTCTGAAGACAAAGTGCCAATTACTTGCGAACGTTGTTCTACACTTTTCTTCGGTGCCCCCGTACGTAAATCCCAATAAACTAATGATAGGGCTTCATTATATGCAGTCATTTTTTGTACATAAGCGGTAAACTCTTGCTCTATTTGCTTAATTTTTTCACTCATTATTGGTCCCCCCAAAACTGTAGTAAAAGAGTCTATATTAATTTAGACCTGATGCAAATTTCAAAATACCAATTTATTTTATCATATTTTTCAGAATAATAACCCCAAATAATAGAAAAAGAGGGTCGTTTTTAAAACGAGCACCTCTTTATCATACTACTATATTTTCCCAATTGCTACTCTCCAAAGATCCGGTCCTTCTTCTAGATACTCCCAAGTGAATGTGTCAGTTCTTTCTACCATAAATTGATACCTTAATGGTTTTGGGTCATGGTCATTTATTAATAACATAAACTCACCTGACTTAAGGGAATCAAATGTATTAAGGATCTTCGGATGTTTTTCTTTCGGTGGAAAATTTGGTGCAATGACTTCAGCTGTAAAATCTATCATATTCAATCACTCCTCTTAAATTTCGTCCTTACTCTTGTAGTATAGGGCTTGTGATTTTATGGAGTAGTGAACACCATCACACTAGAAAATAAAATTATTCATAGATTGTGATTTACATCACGATATACCCTAGTGAAAATGATTATCATTGAATTATAGAAAATGATGAAGGAGAGATGAAGATGGAAAATCGCATTATAGAATTAGATGTTCGTGAGGATCTAAAAAATAAAATTGAACCCTTCCAAAAAATCATGGAAGCGATTAAAGAATTAGAAAGTGGAGATGTCTTTATTCTTCATGCCCCATTTAAACCCACTCCCCTCTTCGCTGTGTTAAAGGCGAAAGGCTTTGAGCATGAGGTTGAAGAAATAGAGAAAAAACATTGGAAAATTACGTTCACAAAAAAGGCGGGGGCAAAATGAAATTAGACAATCGTGGACTAGAGCCTCCTAATCCGATGATGAGGACCCTTCGAGCTCTCGAGACATTGGCGGAAGGTAATACGTTAGAGATTATCAATGATCGTAGACCTATGTTTCTTTATGAACAATTAGATGAGCTAGGTTACAAGCATATGACGGAACCGAACGAAGATGGAAGCTTTACGATAAAAATAACAAAGTAAGGAAAGTGAACTTCATGATAGCTAAGAACATTGGTAGTGAAACGAATATTAAATTACCATTTTCATTTATTCTGTTCAGCATCATTGCCATTATCGTTTCCCAATTCCTCCTTCTTTTCAATGGAGAAGCACTTATAAATGGAAGCTTTCGTATTCCTGCGATTTGGTCAGCTTCCCATTTATTCATTTTAGGTTGGGCATTAATGATTGCGATGGGGTCGATGTACCAATTGGTACCTGTCGCTTTCCTGACCACGATTTGGAATGAGAAATTTGGATTTATCCAATTTAGTGTAACAGCGATTGGAATTGTCTGGTTCGCTATCACCCTTTACGTCATGCCTAGTAAAGCTCTTATCCCAGGAATCATGATGCTTATTGGCATACTCATGTTCCTTGTTCAAATGGGGATGACATTAAGAAAACAGACCAAACCAAATATTCTTACCCTTTTCGTAGGGAGTGCCTTAATCTGTTTGCTTATAACGATCGTGATGGGAATTTCTTTAGTCATTAGTATGAGAACGGGATTTGCAAGTACTTATTATTCCACTCTATTTCATAGCCATTTATTATTGGGAATTGCTGGTTGGTTTACTCTATTAATCTTCGGATTTTCTTATAAAATGGCACCGATGTTTTCCCTTGCCCACGGTTATGATATGAAACTTGCAAAGTATGTTTATGGTTTCTATATATCTGGGTTACTGACTGTATTGTTGTCATTCATTTTCGATTCATCATGGCTATTAAAAAGTGGATTTCTTCTTCTTTTAGTTGGATTCTGCTGTTTTTTATCGCATATTTACTTGATCATTAAGAAACGAGTCAAGAAAACACTTGATCTTCCATTTCGTTTTGCCTTACTCGCGATTATTTTTGGAGCAGGGATCCATTTACTAGCATTTCTCACGGTAATGAGTAATCAATTTGCCACTTATGCGGCTCCCCTCATTGTTGCTTACTTAATGCTGTGGATTGCCATTAGCATTATGGGATATCTTTATAAAATTGTTCCATTCTTATGGTGGACGCATAAATACTCTCATGTCATTGGAAAAAGGGATGTTCCAGCTTTAAAAGATATGATCAATGAAAAATTAGCCCATCCGATCTTCCTGTTTTTTGTTTTAGGCATATTGCTAGTGTCAGTTGCGATTGCTTTAAACGGGCAAATGCTTTTCTATATCGGACAGATACTCATTACGATGGCATCGATCATATTCGGAATAGCAATTATTTTAGTCATGAAAAAATAGGAGGAACCGATCATGGATTTAAAAGAACAAATTGCCTTAGTGGATAAAATTCGTGAGCAATTAAAAAAAGTATTGGACCCAGAATTAAATATAAATGTCGTTGACTTGGGACTTATTTATGATATTTCCTTGCTTGAGGAAAATTTGGCCGAAATCACTATGACCTTAACGACCCCTGGATGTCCACTCCACGATAGTATTGTTGGCGGAGTGAAACATTGTGTACTAGAGCTTGATGAAATAGACCAAGTCGACGTACAACTCGTATGGGAGCCTGCATGGACACCTGAAAGAATGACAGAGGATGGATTAAAGGCGATTGGGAGATAACAAGTTAACATATTTGACGAAAGCAACACCCGCGTCTAAAACAAGACGCGGGTTCCTTTCACCTACCAACGGGCAGTAAGCATTTTTCTTCTTGTGTAAAATTCTACACCGTCTGTTCCATTCGCATGGAGATCCCCGTAGAAGGAATTTTTCCAACCTGAGAATGGGAAGAAAGCCATTGGAGCTGGCACTCCAATATTAACCCCAAGCATTCCAACTTCAATGTTTTCACGGAAATAACGCACATGGCTACCGTTTTGAGTAAATAAGCACGCTCCATTTCCAAAATCGGATTTATTGGTAAGCTCGATAGCTTCCTCTAAACTTTTAACGCGAACAATGGAAAGGACTGGTGCAAAAATTTCTTCTTTCCATATTTTCATAGAAGGGTTCACGTGATCAAAAATGGTCGGTCCAACGAAGTAGCCCTTGTCATGGTAAGCCTCATCTTGTCGACCATCCCTTATTAGGGTAGCACCTTCTTGTTCCCCGATTTCAATATACTTTGTTGTCCGCTCCTTATTTTCCTGCCTAATCACTGGACCCAAAAATACATCTTCATCCAAGCCATTGCCAATCTTTAGTTGATTCGCTTGCTCATTCAATTTAGCAACAAGATCATCTGCAACTGAGTCAACTGCCACGACTACAGAACAAGCCATACATCTTTCCCCAGCAGAACCATATGCAGCACCAATGATTTCTTTTACAGCTAATTCAAGGTCTGCATCTGCCATCACAATGGAATGATTCTTTGCGCCTGCTAATGCCTGAACACGTTTGCCCTTTGCTGTCGCAGATTTATAAATATATTCAGCAACAGGCTGGGAGCCAACAAATGAAATCGCCGGTACATCTTGATGGTCAATTAGGCTGTTCACGACATCATGAGCTCCATGAACAATATTAAGAACGCCTGCTGGAAGACCCGCTTCATTGAAAAGCTCAGCTAAGCGATTAGCAAGGATGGGTGTTCTTTCTGATGGCTTTAATATAAAAGTATTCCCACAGGCAATCGCTAGTGGAAACATCCAGCAAGGGACCATCATCGGGAAGTTGAAAGGTGTGATCCCACCGATTACCCCTACAGGATAACGATACATACCTGATTCAATATTGGTTGCGATATCTGGTAGCTGTTTCCCCATCATAAGAGTTGGTGCTCCTGCTGCGAACTCTACACACTCAATTCCACGTTGAACTTCACCATATGCTTCTTTATAGTTTTTCCCATTTTCCTGAGTGATTAATTTCGCTAGTTCATCCCAATTTTCTATTAGTAATTGCTGATATTTAAATAGAATCCTTGCTCGCTTTGGGACTGGCGTTTTACTCCATGTTTTAAACGCTTCTTTAGCAGCCTGGACTGCTTTATCAACATCTTCACTGGTTGAAATTGGTGTTTGTGCAAGCTCCTCTCCGGTTGCTGGGTTTGGGACAATTTCATACTTCTCTGTATTAGACTCCACCCATTCTCCACCAATATAGTTTTTTAGTACTTTTGTTGTTGTCGTTGTCATCAACATAATCCCCTTTCAAAGTTAAAATATCGAATACAAGAATACGGCTAAAAATAGAACGATGGTTGGCATTACTACACTTATGATAAATATTGGCCAGTAGGCCCGTTTATGCGTTTCTCCGCAAATTGCTCGAATCGTCGTCACAACATAACCATTGTGTGGCAATGAATCTAGACCACCAGAAGCAAGTGCAGAAATTCGATGCATAGCCCCTGGATCCAAACCTTGAGACAAGTACATTGGTGCTAAAATCGGTAAGGCAATTCCGAGTCCCCCAGAGGCAGATCCTGTGATTCCACACCTTTGCAAGAGCTTCCAGAACCAAAAATAAAACTAATTGGTAAATCCGGTCATAGCGGTCTCAAGATTTAATCCACCTGTAAGAGCAACCAATACTGAGCTGATAATAGCCGCAATAATAATATTTATACCCTTCATCGTTAAATACATTAAGAGAATTAGCGAGGCAATGAGCCCAATTATTCCGATCATAAATAAGACCTCCGTCCTCTGTTATACTTTCTCTGTTTCAGAGGAAAACTGATAATCATAGCACTCATAGTACAGTTCTATGAGTTCACGATGGGACGGAACTCTTGGATTATTTCCAGGACTGCCACTATCGAGAGCGTCACTAGCCATTTTATCTACGGCTGTCTTAAATGCCTCTTCATCAATTCCCCAACCTCTTAAATTCGGAATATTTAATTTTAAGCATAGGTCTTTAATCGATTGCACGGCTACTTTTGCTGCCTCTTGATTGGAAAGGTTTTCATCATTGCCTTGAAAAATTTTCCCGATGTCAGCTAAGCGCTCCACACATTCATTTTGGCTAAATTCTAATACAGCTGGTAAAAGCATTGCGTTTGAAATCCCATGTGGAACGTGAAACAATGCCCCGATTGGACGGCTCATTCCATGCACTAGGCATACAGAAGCATTTGTAAAAGCCATTCCTGCCTGAAGAGAACCCAGACTCATCGCCTCTCGGGCATCGACATCCTCTCCATCATTGTAAGCGGTTAAAATATTTTCTACGATTAGCTTCATTGCTGATAGTGCCATCGTATCTGTCATCGGATGGGCCTTTTTTGATAGATAGGCTTCCACTGCATGACTTAAAGCATCGATTCCTGTTGCGGATGTAACACTCTTAGGTGAGGAAATGGTCAGCAATGGGTCAACGATGGCTACCCTCGGCATAAAGATCGGCTGCTTAATCATCATTTTGACAGAACTAGAAGTATTCGTGATGACGGTTACATCGGTTGCCTCTGAACCCGTACCCGCTGTTGTCGGAATGGCAATGTGGGGAATGGACTCATATTGAGCTAATCTTTTTCCCCCCATATAATCACCAATATATCCCCCATTTGTTGCTAATACGGCAATCGCCTTCGCCGTATCAATACAACTGCCACCACCTAGAGAAATAACGAGATCGCAGCTTTCTTTCTGAAAAAGCTCCAGACCCTCCGCAACATATTGGTCTGTTGGTTCAGACGCCACCCCGAGGTATACTTCACTCTGTACGCCTTGCGATTGGAGATTTGTTATGCACTCGCTTACATATCCAAGCTGATTCATGATCTGATCGCTGATAATTAATGCCTTTTTCCCTCTTAGTGCAGCTTCTGCTCCTACTTTTTTCATGGAATCTCTTCCATAAAAAATAGCTTCCGGTGCACGGAAAACGGCTGATTTCTCCATCAAACATTCACCCCTTTTACATAGTCACATTTATTCTTGCAAGGAGCATGCCAACTTCGAAATCTAGTTATATCAACCTTTTAAACTTTTAATTATGTAGATACACCACTACAGATGTAGATTTTTTGTAGTCAACTCACTACACTTAAGATATCCCGTGCTTTTTCAATTTTTGATATAGAGTGGTACGGTGAATACCAAGTAGTTCTGCAGCCTTTGATTTATTTCCGCCAGCCTTTCTAAGCGCTTCAATGATCAACTCTACCTCCCTTTTGTGACCGAGGTACTTTGCTTCTTCAATCGATCCCACTGCAGATATTTGCAATACTTCCGCATTTATAGAAGATTCCGTCTTTTTTATCGATTCTGGGAGATGTTGATAGTCGATCACTTTTCCGTCAACAAGAGTTACGAGTTGTTCGACTGTATTGACTAATTCCCTGATATTCCCTCTCCAAGAATAAGAGATTAATCCATCGACGGCTTCTGATGTGTAAATTTTTCCTGGCATCTCATAGCGATCACATATCTCCTTTAGATAATGAACGAGCAAAACTGGAATATCTTTTTTACGCTCGCGAAGGGGTGGAATATGTAACTGAATAATATTTAGCCGATAGTATAGGTCCTCTCGAAATTCTCCTTTTTCAATCATTTGCATTAAGTTACGGTTTGTGGCTGCAACAACCCTTACGTTGGTTTGGTATTTTTTGACCCCACCAACTCGTTCTGCTTCCTTTTCTTGAAGAACTCGCAACAACTTTGTTTGCATCACAAGTGGCATTTCTCCAATTTCATCCAAAAAGATCGTCCCATTATGAGCTAGTTCGAATTTTCCTGGCTTACCGCCTTTTCTCGCTCCGGTAAAGGCTCCCTCTTCATACCCAAAAAGTTCAGATTCAATTAATTGCTCAGGGATAGCGCCACAGTTTACGCTTATAAAGGGACCAGTGGAAAAAGGACTAAGGTGGTGAATACTTTTGGCAAACATCTCTTTTCCCGTTCCACTTTCCCCTGTAATGAGGACAGTGGCCGCTGTTCGAGCTGCCTTTCTTGCTAGTCGCTTCACTTCTGTTATTCCTTCACTTGTGCCAATGATTTGATCGAGTGTCATGCGGCTGTCTCGTTCCTGTTTTGTTGTCAGATTGTCCGAATTTTTCTTTTCGTTTTTCTGTAAATTTTCATAAATTTTATAAACCTCTGATACTCCTTCAAAAATAAGCATCCCAATGGCTCCAACAATTTTGTTATTTCTCCAAATAGGAATCCGGTGAACGACCATATCGTGCCCCTGTATATTTTGAAGAACACCTCTTTCGGCAATACCAGTTTTCACCGTGTCATGGAGGTGAGTGTTATCAATGACCTCTGTTACATGCCTTCCAATTGCCTCTTCTCTTTTAATCCCGGTAAATCGACTATAAGCCTCATTAAATTCTTGCAGAATCCCATTCTCATCCACAACAGCAATTCCTTCATAGGCACTTTCCAAAATCGCTCCAAGTACACCATCAACGTTTTGTTGCTGTTTCAATCGATAAATATATTTAGTGAGTCCATCAAGCAAATCTCTAGTCGTTAAAATACCAAGTAATTTGCCATCGTCATCGATAACAGGAAGTTGATCATATGGCAATGAAATGACATCAAGAATCGAGTCATTGGGACGGATTTTGGGCAAATTCGTCTTTGGGATGTTGCCGACATAAGCATCCCCACTATTGCCATGAGCAAAATAATTCAGGAGCTTCCCTGAGGTAATGATCCCTACAAAGCGGTTGTTTTCATCGATAACAGGCACGTAGTCTAAATGAAACTGTACCATTTTTTTTGATGCTTCTGACAAACTTTGACCTGGTTTCATAAAGTATGGACTTGGAGTCATCCAATTTTTCACACGAAATAATTCATCTTTGTGTAAATTCTGTTCTATTTCAGAAACGAACAAGTGCATCCCCTATTCCCTCCGAGTATAGTCATATTGCTAAAATTATAACACTTTTACGAGAGCGATAAGCTTTTGGATATTCATTAATCATCAAACTTTAATCAGTGTAATACAAAAAATCCCCTTTCATTTGTCATCGAAAGGGGAAATATTTTGTTATTTAATTCCTTGTACTTCAATAGGTAGAACATGCTTTACTTTTTCCAACACATTCCCGTTCAGATCATCTTTGATTAATATATGAACAATTCCTTTATCTTCGTGTGAACGAATAAGGCGCCCTATCCCTTGGCGTAAACGTAAAAGCATATAGGGCATATCCACTTCTTCGAATGGATCCTTAGAACCTTCACGCTTTGCTGTAAATACAGGATCATGGGGCGGGAATGGCAAATCAAATATAATGACATTTTCAAGAGAGCTGCCAGGAATATCTAGCCCTTCCCACAGATGTGTAGCACAGAGGACAGACTCTTCCTCGTTTTGAAAACGGGCAACTAAAGTACTAATTTCTGCATCTCCCTCAAAATAAATCAGAAAGTCTGACTTTCCAGCAGAAAAGGCTTTAAATTGCTTCAAATCATCCTCTGTAGTGAATAAAACGAGTCCCCTACCATTTGATGAACGAAGTTGTTCCAATGTATATTCATACTTTGCATGAGTATTCTCTCGATTAAACGAAGGCATCTTGATGACCATGTTTTCCTCATAGTCAAATGGTGATTGGACTGAAAATGAAAGATAATCATCGATACCTAAGCTCTTCGCCATATATTGGAAGGAACCGTTTTCTGATAAAGTTGCCGATGAGAAAATAAATGGTTTCTTTTGCGAAAAAACATCCTCTCTCATAATATCTTCAACCATTCTTGGCATGATCACGAGCGTTCTTTCTTCGCTCGTTTCCTCGAACCAAATAATCCCTTTTAACTCTTTTAAAAATAAAGATAAAGAATACGTAATTTGTTCTAAATATTCCTCAACAATTTTCAAATCATATTCATTAATGATATACATTTCACTTTCAAATACAAGCTCTTCTTCAAGCTCCATCAGTAGGTGTTGTAGTTTTTTTGCTTGCGCCATCACTGCAGGGGTCTTCGTGAGCATTTGTTTTTCCGATTCGCTGTTTTTATTTGTCGCTTTTGTGATTTCAGCAAAGAAATGTTCATTTTCCATGATCGCTTCATCGATAATATGAAGCGTTTTTTCACGTACATCATTTTCCATTAATCTCGTCAAAAGGGTTTCCAATGTCAGCTCTGAAAGTCGGTACGTAAGGGCTTTTTGGCTTGCATATTCAAGCAAATGTCCTTCATCAAACACAACAGATGAGCTTTCTGGTAAAAGCGGCAACTGGCCTTCCCGTTTTCTCGATTCCTTTGTCCAAATATGTTCCATATAAAAATCATGGGAGCATATAATTAAATCTGTTGCGTTCCGATAATAATCCCGGTGTAACGTTTGGCCGCAACGATGCCTCATTTCACATGAAAAGCAATCTTGCAACGGATCCCAACCAATATTTAGCCATTCCTCATTTGTTAATTGCGGGTAATCCTTTCGATCTCCATAATGGGCAAAAGCCTGCATGGAAGTATCTCGATGGACAAATGCTGGGAGCTGGTCGTATACTTCACTATATGGTTCTCCGTCTAAAACTGACTTGTCCAATTTTTTCAAACATAAATATTGATCTCTTGATTTCGCTAATCGAACATCAATCGTTAAATCTAGCGCTTTTTCAAGACGAGCAATGTCGCCTTCCTTTTTAACAAGCTGTTCAATTAAATTTTCATCGGCACAGGCAATGATTGCAGGCTTATTCATATATCGTGCATAACAAATCGCGTAAAGAAGATATACGATTGTTTTTCCAGTTCCAACCCCCGCTTCAGCAAAAATAACCTTTTTCTCCTTGAAAGCCTTCTCTAATTGAAAGGCCATATAGACCTGTTCATCCCTTAGCTCAAAGCCCGCCTCAGGTAAAATATCGTAAAAGACATCCCCTATCCATTCTCCTAATTTATCCATAAAGGTTTCCGTCTTTGAAACCGTAAAAGGCAATTTGGTCTTTT
This sequence comes from Robertmurraya phoenicis, assembly GCF_047302285.1. GTDB lineage: Bacteria > Bacillota > Bacilli > Bacillales > Cytobacillaceae > Robertmurraya. The sequence continues at coordinate 1,937,390 of NZ_CP154845.1, read as the reverse complement.
GCATGTTCATCCTCCATTTTTCTTCTCTACCCACAAGAAAAAAGACTAACTCTGAATCACTGTAGAGTCAGCCCTTTGACTTTATGTGTTTGTGTTTAAGCTATCCGTTAATCCGTGATAAAGAATATGACAACGCTCGTTTTAATTCTTCTTTCGCGTTCACAAGTTTTTCGATTGCTGGAGATTGAAGCTCTTCATTTTGCTCATTCCCAAGTGCTTCAATCGAGTAAGATAAGGCACGTTCAATTGTATTAAAATCAATAGTAGAATATCTCATTGCCACTCCTCCAAATCCAATTAATGACAATAGTATTCTATTCTATCGTTGCTTGGTTTATACCTTAATCTTTATTTCGCGGAGGTCTTTTCCCCCAATACTGGTAGTAATCCGTTTTAATAAAGCCATTGAACAGTTTTCTTTTCTTTGTCGCTGGTTTCCCGTAGCAAGCTTCAAAGTTTTCATTTGAAGTAAGCATGTAGACAGACCATGTATCATATGGGGCAAAAGCTTGTCCCATCTCGCGATACATTTTCTCCACTGCTTCTTTGTCCCCAAGTCTTTCCCCGTACGGAGGATTGCCAACAATAACACCATATTCCTTCGTTGTCGTAAAATCCTTTACTTGCATTTGCTTAAAGGCAATCAAATCTGCAAGTCCTGCTTCAATCGCATTTTCACTAGCAATTTTGACCATTCGATGATCGAGATCCGTACCAGTAATATCGATAGGCTGGTCATACTTAGCGAGATCTTCGGCTTCCATTCTACCTTCGTCCCACTGTTTATCTGTTATCCAACCCCAATTTTCAGAAACAAACTCTCTGTTAAAACCGGGCGCGATATTTTGACCTATTAACGCAGCTTCAATCGTCAGCGTTCCAGAACCACAAAATGGGTCAACAAAAGGACGATCAGGGGTCCAATTCGTTAATAACACTAAAGCCGCAGCCAAAGTTTCTTTAATTGGCGCTTCCCCTTGTCCAACACGATAGCCCCTACGATGAAGTCCTGCTCCACTACAATCAATCGTTAATAGCGCTTTATCCTTTAATATTGACACTTCGATTTTAAAAAGTGGACCATTTTCCTCAAACCATGTTGTTTTTTTATAATTCTTTCTGAGTCGTTCTACAATTGCCTTCTTCACGATGGCTTGACAATCTGATACACTAAAAAGTTTTGATTTTACTGATTTCCCTGAAACAGGAAATTCGGCATTTTCAGGTAAAAATTGTTCCCATGGCAATGCCTTTGTTTTTTCAAACAGCTCATCAAAGGTCGTTGCCTTAAATTCGCCTACTACTAATTTGATTCTATCTGCTGTTCTTAGCCATAAATTGCTGCGTACAATGGCAAGCTCATCACCGCGAAAATAAATTCGCCCATTGTCTACTTCACATTCATAACCAAGTTCTCTTACTTCCTTTGCCACAATTGCTTCCAAGCCCATTGCAGATGTGGCGATTAATAGATATTTAGACATTTTTTCACCCTTTAATTATTTGATCTTCGTCCCAGTATTCAAGAAAATCGATCAGTTCCTCAAATGGGAGTGGTTTTGTTATATAAAAGCCTTGTATATGATCACAGTCTCCTGTTTTCAAAAAGGATACTTGTTTTTTACTTTCCACACCTTCAGCGACCACAGATAAATTTAATCGATGGGCAATCGATATAATCGCCTCTACAATACTAGAATCATCATGATATTTATCAATATTCTTTATAAAACTTTTGTCTATTTTCAGTGTATCCAACGGAAAGCGGTTTAAATAACTTAAAGACGAATAGCCTGTCCCAAAATCATCAATCGAGAGTTTAATTCCCAATTTTTTGAGCTTAACCAGTTTGGTAATCGTCTCAGAGGCATTTGGCATAATCGTACTCTCAGTTAATTCAAAATCAACTGAATGCGGATTGACGTTTGTATGCTGCAGAGTCGTTTCCACTGATTTCACAAAGTTTTCTTGATTGAAGTGAAGGGCAGATATATTAATACTTACCATCATCTTTGAATGTCCATGTAAATGGATCTTTTGTATATCCGAAAACGCCTGGTTTATGACCCATTCGCTTATCGGTACAATTAATCCCGTTTCTTCTGCCAATGGGATAAATTGGCGTGGTGAAATAACACCTTGTTCATTTTGTTTCCAGCGAATTAACGCTTCAATTCCAATAATTTTACCTGTCTTAAGATTGATCTGTGGTTGATAAACAAGAAAAAATTCATTATGCTCAAGAGCCTTCCGAAGATTGACTTCCATTTTCATTTGTTTCGATTCGTCTTTATGCATTTCTTCATGATAGAGTTCATACTGATTTTTCCCATTAGATTTTGCTTTGTACATTGCCTTATCTGCATTTCGCAACAGGGTTTCAAGCGAACTTCCATCAAGCGGAAACAAACTGATTCCAATGCTCGTTGTTACATACACCTCATGATGATTGAGGATAAATGATGAAGAAAGAGCATCTATAATATCCTCTGCCACACTGACAGCCTCTTTTGGATGTTTTATATTTGAGAGGACGATGACGAATTCATCTCCACCTAGTCTTGCGATTAAATCTTTATTTTTAATCAATCTTTTTAGACGAAGAGAAACTTCCTTTAAAAGCTGATCTCCGTAGTTATGTCCAAGTGTATCATTTATTTGTTTAAAACGGTCCAAATCTAGAAATAAAACAGCTAGTTGTTGATTATACTTTGATGCGGTTTCAATTAGACTGTCCAAGTGCTTGTTCAACGTGTACCGATTCGCAACTCCTGTTAAAGAATCATAATGAGCAAGTTGTCTTAGTTTTTCTTCTGCATGCTTTCGATCGGTTATATCTGAGAAAACGGCAACAAAATTTGTCACCTCACCCAACTTATCTTTAATCGAACTTATCGTGATCCATTCAGGGTAGACATCCCCGTTTTTCTTTTTATTCCAAATCTCACCCTGCCATTTTCCAAGTGTCAAAACATTTTTCCACATCTCCTGATAGAAGCTTGGGCCATGAATCCCCGATTGGAAAATACGTGGATTATGTCCAATAACTTCTGCTTCCAAATAGCCTGTTACGATTTCAAAAGCAGGATTGACAGCCAGGATATTACCTTTTTTATCTGTAATGATAACACCCTCACTAATGTTTTCTAATACTTTGGCAGCGATTTGCCTTTCATTTTGAAAATCTTTTTGTTTTGACCTATCTTTTATCAAGTAATGACCAGTTTTCTTCTCAGCCACAAAAAAACCCCCATTGCTGATTCCGCTTTGCTGTGTTTATACTCTTCTATCTCTATTAAATCATATGGTGACAGTCAATAAAAAACATATGTATGTCATTTATGTTAAAAAGTAAATTTTATTAAAACACATAAAAAAAGCGCAAGCGCCTTGAACATCGCCGTACATAACTGGAAGGGCCTCGACTGAGATATAGGAAACCTGAATTGCGATAGCAATTCTTGGTTGACTTATCGTAGGGAGGGGACCTGAAGTTTGTTAGGCGATAGGCGCTGGAGCTAGACGTAGATACACTTCGTAACAACGTTATACACAACCGCGAAATCTATAATTTCCTAAAGCATAAGAAAAGCCCTCCACTGTGGAGAGCTTTTCCAAACAAGTCATTTTCACTTCATAATCATGTTTTAAAGTCCTTAATAACGTTCTGTAAGCCATGTTTTGTTCCTTTGTACTGCAAACGACCTTCGTCTTGTACTCCGGTGGTAATCATCTATCTACAGATTACAATGAACCTGTCCTTCTTTCTCGTTCAATTCCTTAAAGAAGGTGCCCCTACCATAATTTGGGTTTCTCGCTCGTGGGGTTTACCTCGTTCCACCCTACTCATTTCTGAGGAGGCTCCGTCACTGTGGCACTTTCAAGGTATTCATGCCATATCATCAATGACTTAGGCATTTTCCCTGCCGTCAAAAAAGAAGAAGCTACGCCTCTTCCTTAATGCCCTAGCTTATTTTTTCGCTAGGCACGAACACTACAGACATCTCAGCCTGTGCGAGCATGGACTTTCCTCTACAATTCGCTAAAAGCTTATTGCAGCGATTACCCGAACGTTATTAACTACAAGAATTATTATATGAAAGAATGAAAAGAATAGCAATGGAAATTATTGTTTCAATTTCTATCAGTCGTACAGCTTGCTTCCAAACACATGCTTCTCTAAATTCGATAATCTCTTTAATATATCGAAGTTCGTTGTACCCGTTGTTTGTGGAGCAGGTGCTGGAGCTGGACGCTTGGCCGATTCCTCTGCAACCCTTTTGAGCTTGATGTTTTCTTGTTGGAGCTCTTCGATTTCTGCTTGCATCGTTTCATAATCCTTGATGATAATATCTAGAAATTTATCTACATCTTCAGGTTTATAGCCTCGCATTGCTGTTTTAAACTCTTTTTCCAAAATATCTTTTGCCGATAATCTTATTTTATCTGAATGCATATATTCACCTCTAAACGCCAATCGTTATCATTATTTTTTCAAAAATATGCAACTTTGTCAATTTTTCTTTTCAAATATGCCAAGTTCTACTGATTTTTTATTAAAAATCGCTATTTTTCATCTGTTCTTCTTCAACAATAGCTTGAAGATCGTAAAAATCAATTAAATCGATCTCATACGGATGATTCTCTTGATATTTCCGTGCTGTTTCATACAAAAACTTAGGACTACCGTCTTTTTCAGAATCGTATAAAAGAATTAGTGCATCACTCTTTTCCACTAAGAACTGGTTTTTCAAACGAAACTGCCAAGGATTTTCGTACTTTTTTTTCGTAATAGAATCAACAAAATCTGCTTGGATTAGGATTGATTCATACCACTCTTTTTTCTCGTCCTTCCAGTTTTCTTCTTGATTCAAAAAAGGAGTAATAACTGCAAGCTTTAAATCGTCATATCCCTCAAGCTGTAGGTCAAAAACAACTTCTGCTCCCCAAAGTTCAGTTCCTAGTTGGCCACTAATCATAACCCATTCTAGCCCTTCATCAAGTCGTGCGAGCAATTGTTTTTTTAGCGCTAATTTAATGTATTCAATGTTTGGATCATTATGACTAAATAATCCAAGCTCATGTGGTTTATATCCAGAAATAACCGCTACCTTACTCAAATTTTAGAAACTCCTTATGTAAAAGCTCTTTTCAAAGTACTTGTTGCTACCTATCAATAACATCAAATAGAAAATCCTTATTTATACGGGTAAGCAAAAAATAACAGAGAAAAGAGCTTGCTTATTCCATCCGTGGTACGGTGCTCCATATAAAATCGAAATCGTCGGCATTAGGACCATTTCAATAACCACAATCCGTACGAAAACAGCCTATGTAAAAAGGACCCAAAAACTGGAGCCTTATTTAAAATAACGCATAATGTTTAATGTTTGTAAAAATAATCGCTGTTAGACCGATGATAATAAAAAACAAAAGTAAAATCACCTTTTGCAATGCTCTTCACTCACTTTAACTTTATTCATTGGCAAGCTCTTTTAAGCCAACCGTATAATACATATTGTAACTGTGTCAAAGTGATTAGACAACTAGGGAATTAGTGGTTTTTTCTTTGTAGTTGTTTTTTTTGTAATTCGTTCAATTCTTTTTTCCACCTCGGCAAATGTAGTAGAATCCTTTCCTCTCCAAATCGCCATTTTTTCTTGCAAAATGTGAAGGGCTTTTTCCGAATACGAGAGGGCGTCCTGCAAATTTTTCTGCCGATGCTCATAGTACTTCGCTAACTCAATGCAAGCCTCAAATGCCATACTTTTGTTGTTACCATCGGCAAGCTCTCGCCAAAGAACAACTGCCGAATCCCATTCTTTTAATTTTTTGCGTTCCAAAGAGAGGGCTAGTTTTGCCTTTAAAGCACTCTCTTCTGTTCCGTTTGCAACCAAAGAAAGATTTTCTAATGCACCTGTGCTTTCTCCTAAGGAAGCATACCACCGTCCCACCTCATAGCCTTCTGAAACCGTCCTTGATTGATCAATATTTAAAAGCTGGAAGGTGATATGAGTGTACAGCGTAATAAGAGACAAGATATCCATTTCATTATGCTGCAAAACACCAAGCATTCCATCTGGCTTCCCTGTTTCAACAAAATCAAAATAGATCATCGGTGCAAGATAACCAGGTACATCTTCCTCCCGTTCAATCCCAAGTACTTCTTTTTCAACGATTGATAGTTTAAGCCTATCTAATTTATGCTTCCATAATCGTCTCGCCCCATGAAATAAATCAAAATGGCCAAAAGATGGCAGCTTCGGTACGAGTTCTCTTATTAGTGTATGCCTTGTTTTTACCTGTGGCCAATCAAATGCTTTGCCATTATAGGTCACGAGCGTTCGATAATCGATGTTCTCAAGGAAGCTTTGATACAATGGGACCTCTGCTGCTGGATGCGGAAGAAAATGCTGACGTAAGACGACCTTATCATTTTTTACGGAGGCATAGCCGAGCAGAAAAATCGTATTTCCCGTTCCTCCTCCTAAACCTGTTGTCTCGGTATCAAAGAAAAATAATTGTTCATGATCATATCCCTTTGAAGACAATGGGTGTTCAACAGAGCTATGATTCCAAGCCCTAACTGCATCAAGAAATTGAGAAAAGGTATACTTCCCATACTTTTGCTCCAAAGGATATTCCTTTTCACGGATCAAACAAAAATCACCGTCATAATAGTATGGGCTGACAAAATTTCGTTCCCATTGCTCTTGATGTGGAACAACTCCCCCAAGCTGCTCACCTTGCAAAGAAGTTTTTATATCATCCGTTTTTTCACTTCGAATATGTGGTTTTAGGCGATTCAATTTACTACGAAAAGACATGTTCACACTTCCCTCTTCTAACTCGGTCACCTTAAAAATCGTTCAAGAATTTGCAAAGCGTCATTTCTGGCATGTTCGCTCGTTGGATCTGTGCCAATACAAGATGGACAACCACTTTCACATTGGCAACGGTTAATCATCCCTTTAGCCTCTTTGAGAACACTTTCGATCCCATCATAGATTTTCTCACTTAATCCGATTCCCCCAGGATAACGGTCATAAAAGAAGATCGTTGGTTTCTCATTGTGTACCGCCTTTACCTGTGGCACAACATGAATATCTCCGGAATCGCACATCACAAAAACAGGAGCGATATAACGGAGAGCATGGGCAGCGCCGATTAGCCCTTGTTCCATTCTTGATTCGGATAACTCTAGCCCTTCCTCAATCGAGATCCACGCAGAGCTCGTATGTAGCTCCTCCTCTGGAAGGGAGATTGGACCAGAACCGATATTTTCATGGCTATCAAACTTAATTTTTTTGAAAATCGTGGCCTTCGCCAGTATACTCACATCGCCATAGGCAACTTCTGTATGATTTATCGAACGACGCTTATCGATTTCAAGCACTTTAAGTTCTACAGCAAGATTGGCATCTGTGAAATAATCGACATCTACCTCGCGGACAAAAGCCTTCTTCTCCTCCCAATCAAGCTTTTCTACTTGATATTGGACTCCTTGGTGAAGATAAATAGCTTCTTCATGCAATAGGGTCATTGCTGAAAAACGGTCCATCTCCCCTATTACTCTCACATTAGCTACATTTGATTGATCAATGATCACGATGTTCTCCTGTGAAGCAGAACGAAGGCTAATATTATGAGCTGGAAAGGAATCGTTCATCCAATACCATTTATCGCCTCGTTGATAAAGAACTCTTTCCTCTACTAGATACTCTAATACATCTTCTGTTTCGAAGGCACCAAAACGCTCGCCTTTTTTAAAAGGAAGCTCGTAAGCTGCACATTTTATATGATCAATAAGAATAATAAGATTATCTGGATTGATTCTTGCCGTTTCAGGACTTCTCGTAAAAAAATAATCGGGATGCTCGATGATATATTGATCTAACGGGCTTGAACTCGCGACCATAATGACTAACGATTCGCTATGTCTTCTCCCTGCCCGACCTGCTTGCTGCCATGAGCTTGCAATCGAACCTGGATATCCTGTCATAATACAAACTTGAAGTTGTCCAATGTCAACCCCAAGCTCTAATGCATTCGTACTAACAACTCCGTAAATATCCCCATTGCGTAGTCCCTTTTCAATCGCACGTCTTTCAGTCGGTAAATAACCACCACGATAGCCACGAATCGCCTTCGGACCGAGTTGGTTTTTGACTAATTCCTGTAGATAGGTAAGGAGAATTTCTACTCTTACACGGCTCCGGGCAAAGACGATCGTCTGGATCCGATTCTTCAACAACTCCCCTGCCAGTTTGCGTACCTCTAAGGTAGCACTTCTACGAATATTCAACGGCTTATTGACAATCGGTGGATTGTAAAAGAGAAAATGTTTTTTTCCGCTCGGTGCGCCATTATTATCAATTAACGTCATCTTCTTCCCTGTAAGGTTTTCTGCAAGTTCTAATGGATTGGCAATAGTCGCCGATGTACAGATAAAAACTGGATCTGTTCCGTAAAATCGACAAATCCTCTGCAATCTTCGAATGACATTTGCGACATGACTACCAAATACGCCACGATAAATATGAAGCTCATCGATGACGACATATTTTAAATTCTCGAATAAAGAAACCCATTTCGTGTGATGCGGCAAGATTGCTGAGTGTAGCATATCTGGATTCGTAATGACGATATGTCCTGCTTTACGAACCTTTTCCCGAATCGAGCTCTGAGTATCCCCATCATATGTATAGCTATTAATCATTAGATCAGCTTCACCAATAAGCTCATTAATTTCACTCTTTTGATCCTGAGCTAACGCTTTTGTAGGAAAAATATAGAGAGCCCTTGCCTGAGGATTCTCGGTAATAGCTTGCAAGACTGGTAGATTATAACAGAGTGTTTTCCCAGATGCAGTTGGAGTTACCGCAACAATATTTTCTCCCCTCTGTACAGCTTCAAAGGCAGACCTCTGATGGGTATATAACTCGTTAACGCCTCGTTTTTGTAAGGCATTTTTTAAATTTTCATTTATATGAAAAGGTATTTCGACTGTTTTAGCTTCCTTTTCCTCAATTGTATGCCAATGGACAATATTTTCTTTAAAGTTTTCCTCAAGCTTTAATTCCTCTAAAAAATGCTTCAGGCTTTTTCGAACCTTCATTGCTTTCACCTCTACTATTTATCTCTTTATTGTATCGAATAAATGTTCGTAGAAAAAGAGATTTGAATGATATTTTTATTACCAAATTTTTTCGAAGTAAATTTGTAAGAAAACAGCCTCAAAGATTTTAGAAATAGAGATGTATTTTATGTACAATAGAGGGAGATGACTTAAATTTGAGGTGTAATATGAGACAGGAAGATATAAAAGAAATTTTATCAAAATTTACGCTTTTTCGTGATTTAAATGAGGATGAGTTAGCCAAAATCGTTGATATTTCTATTTCTAGAGAATGGAAAAAAGGAACTTATGTGTTTATGCAGGACGATCCTTTAGAAAATGTTTATTTTATTTATGATGGCAAAATTAAAATATATAAAAGTGATGTCACAGGGAAAGAACAGATTGTAGCATTCTTAAAAAAGGGAGATATGTTCCCACATGTGGGCTTCTTTAGAAAAGGAGGATATCCGGCTTTTTCTGAAGTGGTGGAGAACGCGGTATTAGTCGTGGTCCCGATTTCTAAGTTTGAAAATGTCCTAATTGAAAACCCATTACTATCGATCAAAGTATTTAAAGTTCTAGGGGAAAAAATTGTGGAGCTACAAGAGCGACTCGAATCACAAATTATCAATAATACATATGAACAAATTGTCAAGCTGCTGATTAGATTAGGAAAGAATCACGGTCAGGAATTAGATAATGGCTCTTTTCTCTTAAAAGGGGAATTCACGAATCGAGACTTAGCAAATATGATTGGAACAACGCGTGAAACCGTTAGCCGAACGTTAACGAAGATGAAAAAAGAAGGCACAATCGAAGTCGATGATAAAGGAAACTTTCTACTAAACCCAGATACACTAATGGACGAACTAATATAAAAAAATCCGCCAGATTTGTTAACTGGCGGATTTTTTTTTAAAAGAACGATTTTTTTATTTGCCAAGCATTTCTGCCATATCTTCCTGAGCAGTTCCGATTAGTTTCAAATTAAAGGTTTCTTGAAGAACGTTCATGACCCCTTCTGAAATGAATTCTGGTGGTTTTGGGCCAATTCGGATATCTTGGATGCCTAGACTGAATAACCCAAGTAGAATCGCAACAGCTTTCTGTTCGAACCAAGAAAGGACGATGCTAACTGGTAATTCGTTTATTTCACATTCGAATGCTTCTGCTAACGCTTTAGCAATCTTCACCGTAGAACCAGAGTTATTACATTGACCGAGGTCTATGTAACGAGGAATGTCAGTTCCTGGAACTGTTCCATAATCTACATCATTAAAACGGAATTTGCCACAAGAAGTGGTCAAAATTACTGTTTCTGGTGGTAATGAAGTTGCTAGTTCGCGATAATATTCTCCACCTTTACCTGGTGCATCACAGCCTGCAATGACAAAGAAACGCTTAATCTTCCCTTCCTTTACTGCAGCTATCACTTCTGGAGCAAGCCCTAACACGGTTTCATGATGAAAACCTGTTAATAATGTTTCTTCCGAATCAATATAAGCTTCAGGTAGCTCTAACGCTCTCTCAATCAATGGAGTGAAATCATCACCCACAATTTTTTGAACATTTTCAAGTCCAGCTACTTCATAGGAGAACATTCTATCTGCATAGCTTCCTTTAATGGGCATTACACAGTTTGTGGTCGCAAGAATGGCGCCGTTGAATTTTTCAAATAATCTTCGTTGGTCATACCAAGCCTTCCCTAGATTTCCTTTTAAATGGGAGTACTTTTTCAAAGCTGGATAGCCATGTGCTGGAAGCATTTCAGAGTGGGTATAGATGTTAATTCCTTTCCCTTCTGTCTGCTTTAAAAGCTCTTCTAGGGCGAAAAGATTATGACCTGTAACAATAATCGCCTTTCCTTCAACCTTGTTTTGTGAGACTCTAATCGGTTCTGGAATTCCTAATCTTTTTGTATGAGCTTCATCGAGAACTTCCATCATTCGTACAGCTGACCTACCTACTTTCATCGCCATATCAATATGCTCTTGAACATTGAAGTTCGAATTCGTCAATGTCATATACAGTGCTTCATGTGTTGTTGCATCAACAAATGCGTCTGTTGCTCCTAATTGATTGGCATGAGTACGGTAAGCAGCAATTCCTTTTAAGCCAAAAATAATTGTATCCTGCAAACTCGCGATCGTTTCATCTTTTCCACAAACTCCAATGACCTTACATCCACCTGTAGGAGTTTGTTCACATTGATAACAAAACATTGCGCAATTCCCCTCTCTCTTTACATTACGGTATCAATATAACTTTCATCTAGTTGCGATCAAGTGAGCCAAATCACACTTCATAAAACGTTCAGAATTTGCACATGCACTCTTTAAGTAAACTCCTGCACACTTCAACTTATAGAATTCATGAACAGCTCTGCTCCTTCTGAATACACTATACTGACCATTTTTTGAAAGAGGAGTTGTTCAACATGTCTTCGAAACTTCCTAAAGAGCCGGAAAATTCCCAGGATCCTTTCGGTGATTTCAGAAATCTCATGAATGATTTTTTTTACAAAAGACCAGTAAAGGGTTTTCTCCAAAGCATGGACGAATTTTTTCAACTACCTTTAAGTAACTTTCCTGTCCAAGTAAAGGAATTGGATGAAAAAATCATTATTACAGCTGAGCTCCCTGGCGTAAAAAAAGAGCAAATCAGTATTGATATTCTTGAACGTTCTATCAACATTTCCGTTAAAAACGTAGAAATGGTCATCGAAGAGGATGAAAAAAAGAATACTTACAAAAAGAGCCAATCGACGCAACAGTTAAGTCGTAACATCTATCTCGGTCATGTAATTGATGAGAAAAATGTTAAAGCCAGTTATCAAAATGGACTATTAAAAATTCGCGTGCCAAAACTAAAAGGAAAGCAAATCCTCATTACTGATGGAGAGTAATAATCGAACATAAAAAAACGACCCGCTCTGAGGTCGTATTTTTTATGTTTGTATGAAACTACACCTTAAATATTCCTCCCAAGCCCTTTACCAAACCTGAAACTTGGTTTACTGCATTCATCATTTGGCCAGCTGTATCAACCATTTTATTAAAATCTAATGATCCATCTTGTTGTTTAAAAGAGTTCATGAAAGAGTTCATTCCAGAAGGTGCTTTATTCCCACCCATCCCTGGCTTAGGATAAGGATGCATATATGGATTCGTATATCCCATATATGGGTTCATTCCTCCCTGGTTTTTCTTTGGTTGTAAAGGATTTTGTAAAATAGATTCAACAGGATAGGTTTGCTCCTGTCCAAAGGGTACTTCCCCTTGGAACGGAGGATATTGGCCAGTGTTCGTTTGTCCATAAGGGTACTGTTGAGGGCTTTGATACATTTGTCCATAAGGCTGCCATCCTTGATTTGCGTATGGTGTATAATAATAGTTTTGATTCCGCATAGCATTCCCGCCCCCTTGCTCCATTGACCATGAAGATGGAAAACTATGAGGTGGAGCTTGATGATAAACCTGATATGAATTTACTTGACCAAACATCTATATCTCCCCTCCTTACCTTCAACTGCATTAAATGACTAATCAAACAAATAAGACTGATCCATCATGATAATTTATGATAGATCAGCCTATGTTGTGACTATTCTAGTCTTTCTCCCTGACTTTAGAGAAACTTGTCAAACGATGAGACATACTGTCGGAAGTTTCAATTTTAGAAAAATTAAAGGACCGTTTCATTTCATGATACGATTAAACATAGAAATAGGAAAAGCACTTGTAAGAAAAAAGGGAGGAATATTGATGTTGGTTCACGAGCTGAAAGAAAAGTTTTCAATCCACAAGCAGTATCAAACTGAAGATGTCAACGATTTATTAGATTTCGCTAAAAAGGCTTATGTATCTAATGAAATAACGTCGAGTGAGTATAAAAAACTAGTTCGTGAGCTTGAATCTCAAGGTGCAAAAATGCCTCAACTAGAGACCGAGAACCAATCCCAATATTAATATTATTTTTCCAAGGGAGAATCGCCACATTCTCCCATTTTATTTTCCCTTCAATAAATCGTTAAGACTCGTCAGAATAAAACGTGCAGATTGCAAATAATTGATAAAACGGGTCCTACTCGTCTCAGGGAAAAATGCTTGAATCGATAGTAATTCCATTTGTTCCGATGTGGATTCAATTTGTTTAACATGTAAATACTTCGGTTTGTTCTCCAGAATCCACTTAACCGCCAAATTATGCCACTCTTCTTTTACTCCTTTTACTTCATCTGCAAAAGGTTTCACCTCAAGAAAAAAGTCTCCCTTTACTTTCGTTTCCTTTACCTCTTCAAATTTATCGGAAATTTGTTCAATATATGCTAATAATTTTTCGGTCAACTCTAATAAAGTCTCATTCAAACTGGTTTTCCTCCTACAAAAAAATAAAGTAGCTAAAAGCCACTTTATTTTTATTGTATTTACATTAGTAACCAAGTTCAAGTTTCATGTTTGAGCTTTGAGTTAAACTTGCCTTTCGTTTCTTCTCAATAAATTTAAGTGGACCACTATCAAAAGCATTTTCAAGTTTAGTAATTCGACTATCCAAACTCATTAATCTTGAAAATTGATCATTTAGAATCTTGTTGCGGTTTTCTGCTAAATTTGTATCTAGTGTTTTCTCTAATTCCTCTAACTGGTCATAAATTTCTGTTAACTTTTCAAGTAATTCTTCCTTCTGTACATGTTCCTTTTCCATGTTACTTACCTCCTCCTATTTATCTTCACCATTTCCCTCATTTTAAAGGTCGCTTCTTTCGATTTTCGTTAATGTATATGCACTATATTCTCCCTTCATCAAATACATCCTTCAACATTGACAAAACTAGTTGTTATTCGGCAAAGATAGTACTATTTCTCACGGTTTTGTCGTCAATTCGACACGAATGAAATGTACTTGTTTGAACACACTAAAAATGGAGGTGCTAAAAAATGAAAAAGAAAAAGAAACAAACAAATGCTCAGCCAAAAAAACTTGAAGAATCAAAAGCTGGCTTTGGTGATAAGAAACTTGAAGGACCAGACAGACCATCAACGTAACATCCACTAAAGAAGAGATTATGGAGATTCGTCTAATCCTCCACAATCTCTTCTTTATTTTTATGAAAGTGAAACTTCCTCACGAATATTTCCTTCACTAAAATGGCTTTATGCAATGTTTTTTGCTTTCCCTTAAACCATTTCGTTATGCAGACTGGATGCCGATGGTGAATCGTATGAGAAAACCATTTTGGCTTTATTTTTTTCAACTTAGACCAATCTTTTAATCGTTGATCGTGATGATTGATGATTGGGAACGTTCGTCTTAAAGGTGTTGTCTTGCTCCTAGGATAGTCATGTAAATACTGTTCATAATCATCTCGTGAACCTGTATGTATGGTTTTCTTTGCAAATTCATAGAAATATGGGTATAGGTTTTTATGAAATAGAATGGAGGCAAGTCTTTTCCCTAAGTCAATTCTTTTATCGACAATACGAAAACCGCTAACGCTTGCACCAAATAATTCGCCGTGTACGGTTGGCAATAAGACACAGCTGTAATGAAACCAATCTTGAAAGGAAAATAAAGATGTACGAAATACACTCCTTCTATAAAAGGGGTTGTCTATAACTGGTTTTTGAATCATATTTTGTTCATTAATGATTAATGCTATTAATATTCTTACATGATCTTTCGAATGCCAGTAGTACTCCCACTCTTGCTCCATAAACTTGGAAACATGAAAAAATGGAAGAAGATGAAACATAGCCTCCTTGTTTTTCGTCGAATATTGGTAGAGAAGGAGTTGAGGGAACGCATCTTGAAATATAAGCCAATTTGCTTTTTCATAAGTATGAAATAATACATCTCTTTCATGCTTATCAATGACTTTTGGAATCCATTTTCCTTCTAAGTCACACATATTCCATCCTGCATTGCGGGATACCATATGAGCTAAAAAGGACCATTTGATCTCTTTATTTTCTTGATAATAACGAAAATAAGCCTCTGTCCGCGCAATATTATCAATGTTGTTTCGCTTTACAAGGTCCTGAATTGAGTGTATTATCTTTCTTTCAGTAGCTGATAATTCAAACACTTTGACAGCAATAAAAATCACCTCTTCCTCAACAGCTATCTTTAGAATTCGTTATTTAGTGCTTTTTATTCAACCCAAAATAGTGGACTTCTGATATGATAAAGAGTAGTTTGTGAGGTGTTTATCTTTGGAATTCCATTATCCAAACGGAAAGAAATTTATTAAACCTATATCACCTGAAGAAAAAACGAGTAAGAAAAAGAAAGAAAAGGATTTTACTTACAGCAAAAGAGGAATGACGCTAGAAGAGGACTTAAACGAAACGAATGAATTCTATCTCTTGAGTAGAAAGGCAGTCATTCATAAAAAACCAACTCCTGTTCAAATCGTTCAAGTCGATTATCCGAAAAGAAGTGCTGCTGTCATAAATTATAGGTACAGTATAGGGCTAAATTATATTATTCAATAAAAAAATATTTATAAACGTTGATATAACAATGAATATAGCCACAAGAGTATTTCACCCCTTTATTAAATAAAGGGGTGTTTTAAATTTATTTAAAATGATACTATTAAATCATAATTACTTTACAGACTCTGTATAGACTCTAAGTAGACTCTACTACAACTACAACATTTTAGTATTTTTTTTGTAGTAGTGTTGTTGTAGAGAAGTATTAAAAAAGTGACCTTTTTTGAAAGCATAAAAATGGGGTGAAAATGTTGAATAATTTTCTGACTGTAAAACAAGCTGCCAAGTATTTAAACAAAAGTGAAGAAACAATTAGGCGTTATCTACGTAAAGGAGATTTCCCAAATGCAAAAAAAGAATCCGATACACAAGGATGGAGAATACCTATAGATGATTTGAAAAAGATTCCTTCAAAGGAAAAAAGTACAAATTTTCAATACCCTAATGATTACTCAGCAGGTACAAGTCATGAAAAAGTTAGTGAGACAGTTGCTTTAGCTTATAAAGCTGTTACTTTAACTGACCCTTCTGAAGAATTGGTTGGGATTTTATCACATATTGGTATTCATAGAACACTTGAAATATTATTAATTATGCAACTCTCACCTACAAAAGTTAAGAATCCTCCTGCATTTATTAAAAAAGCAATAAGCAAAGGTTGGACCACTGATACCGTACCCATTAAGCAAAATAGAAATGTGGCAAGAATTCAATCCGTTCCACAATCCCAACCGGAAAGGAAGATTCCTTTTTATAATTGGTTAGAAGACTAATTATATAGCACAAAAAATCAATATGCCCGGAGGAAAAAGATGAAGAACATATCAATGAATGAACTATCCAATGTCGAGTTTGTATGCAGGAAAGTAATTGTAAAAGACAAGATAGTAAATACAGTTTCGGAAAGGGAAACTGTACTTATCTGTATAAAAAGAAAAGATACTTCCTTATTACTGCCTCATCCCCTTTCTTACTTTATTTTACAAGAATTTGAGTATAAAGATGGCTCTGTTAATACATATCTTGCGTTTGCACGAACTGTATGTAGATTTATGAACTTTGTAATTTCAAGGATTCAAAAAGGTGTAGAAGACTATCAATTCCTTAGAGAAAAAGGAATATATGGTTTAAAAAGGTTTCATGGGGTTGAATTTTTGAATCATAAAACTTCTGAAAAAAGGAAAAGAAATACAGTAAAAGACTACGATTATCATTTAAGCAGGTTCTTTGTTTTCCTTCTAAAAAAAGGATGGTTAGATGAAAAGTTTACCTATCAAACAAATGAAAACAATAATGTAACTACAATATTTAATGATGTAAATGGATTAACAAGGTATATACCTAGTAAAATTGAGACGGGTGTTATTCGAAAGGCCCATAAACTAAAAGATTTCGGTAAAAATAGATTTAGTTTAGTACCACTTTTTGTGCAAACTGCTACTGAGGTAGCTCCTGACATTGCTCTTGGCATTTGCTTTGAATTTTTTGGTGGCCTTCGTAGAGGTGAAGTTGTCAATATTACCAGAGCAAACATTCACGAAAAGCCAAGAAAATCATTAGTTATCGATATCCGAGATAACCGAAAAAAATTATTTTCAAGATTAAAAGATACGAGTAACGAATACCCTAAACGATTAAGATATTTAGATCCATCATTGGCAAGGCAACAGATATACACGAATGAATTGGTTTGGAGAGTATATTATCAACACTTAAAACAAATGGACATAGATTTAAAAAATGGTAAGTTAAATACATATAAAATGTTTCAGCCTTTATTTTACGACTCCTATGGACAACCAATGTCAGCTAAAGTTTTTGAAAAAAGATTTAAAGAAGTTAAAAAAGCCTTCTTAGAAAAGATTAAAATGCATGAGGATTACCTCTTGTTCAAAGAAAGTAGTTGGAGTACGCACATTGGGCGAGGTTGCTTCACTAATTTATTAATGGATTTAGGTTTTTCCGTTACACAAATAGCAATAGCAAGAGGCGATACAAATATAGATTCAGCAATGGAATATGTAGATTCAAAACTTTCCCACGAAGCAACAAAAACAGCTATGAACTTACTGAATAATTTATCACACGAACAATATGGTATTTTTGATAAAGATATGTTAAAGGAAATTAAAGCAAGAGGGAGAATTTATGGAGAATCGAGAGTTGAAATTGAATACTATTAAAAATATAAGTACATCTATAATTGAAAAAGATTACATAAATATCGGTCAAATGGCACGGTCTCTTGGCTATAAAAAACATCCAGAGCAGAAGCAAATTGAAGAAATAATAGATTTTTGCCAACAAAATAATATTGAGGTTATTCAAACTGAAACTTTTATTAATAGAAATAAACTATTCTTTAAGTCTTCTGACGTTGACACCTTTCTTGAAAAATACATATCAGCTGATTCACTAGTAAAGACGTATGGTATTACCTACAGAGAATTATATAAGATTCGAAACTATGGTCTTTATAAGAATATGGAAACTATTAAAATTGGCAGAAAGATTTTTCATCCAAGACAAGAAATAATAGATGCCATAGAAATCCGAAAAAATTTAGAAACTGATAATTTTTTTAGCTCAGATGAAGTAAGAGAAAGACTTGGGATTGCAGATTCACACCTTTTATCTACATTGAGAGATGAAGAAGGACTACAATATTATTCGTTTGGTCATGGCCGATATCACAGAAAATATTATTTGAAGGAGGATATTAAGAACTTAGAGAAAAAGCAACAAGAATACAAAGATAAATATTATTCTTCAGAACAAGTAATTGACCTTATTGGCTATCGCCCACCTTCTCATTTTATTCTGCCTGCCCCTATTCAACCAACAATCTTATTAAAAGCAGCAGTTAGATATAAAGGGAGCCAAACGGTAACATTCTTTTACAAGAAAGATATTGATGAATATGTAAAAAGAAAAAAGAGAAAAGAATATAAGTCTCAATTAGTTAGTGATGATGGACTATCATCTTATAATTTATTGTGTTCAGCTGCAAATGTTTATTTTTCTGATAAAAGCAAGGAGACAATGATAGCTTGGGAAGATTTTGTAGAAAAGCAATTTAAGGGGTCTTCTAGAAATACCAAATCTTTAAGAGATCTTGTTAATACAATATTTAATTGTAAAAAGGTATTAGTTAAATATCTCAATGATAAAGAACTAAATAACTGTACTGCAAACGATATTAATACACATATCTTTAACACAGATATACAACTTATTGTAAAGCAGAAACTATATAGTTTTTTCAGAGATTATCATAAAAGACAAATATATTTAGGAAAGAATGTTTATACATTGAAACATCTGATAAATCCTTATCAAATCCCAGCAATCAACAGTCCCAAAAAAGATATATATGACTATGAAGAATATCAAGGATTACTTTCTTATGTTGCAGATGTTCAAAAACATAAAAATAAAGCAATCGATGATGCTATAAAAAAGATTAATAAACAAAAATCTGTACATTATGCTTCTATGTGGTTATATACGCTTGTTCACTTAAATAACGCTTGGAGGGCTATGGATTTTATTACCTCCTTACCTAGAATCGAACAGGTGGTTTTAGAACGGCTAGGGATTCATTCATTAGAAGAGTTTAAAACTAAAGTCTTGGACTCTAAGGAAGCAAAACAGATTGTTTATCAGTATCAAATTAAGGATTATTTAATGAATAAAAATGGAAGTCTTAATAGATTTTATTGCTCAGATTTTTTAACAATAGCTTTTGCTACTTCTGCAATAATTTGTACACTCGTTGCAAATGAATTATATCCAGAAATTGAAAAAATAAATGATGACAATTCTAGACTTGAAAAGGATTACTTATTTTACTTTAATACAAAAAATTTAAAGCCTCTAAGAACTGCGTATAATGGGTTTTTCGATTCTTTCGCCTTTAAAGATACTATTAAATTCGAAAGCAAAAAGATGAATAGAACTTTGCTCGTTTTTATGTATTTAATTCTTTCAAAAAATGGTTTATCTTCCCATGCACTGGAAGTTTCAAAAAGGCTTAGGTCTCACTATGATTATGAAACTACAAATATTTATCTAACAATACCAGATGAGGAGTTAGATTTGTTAGTAGATCACTTGTTTAGAAGAGGTAGTTTTGGATACATACCAAAATTGTTATCCAAAGTTGTACTAAGTAAAGAACAAGATGATAACTTTCAAAAAGAAACAGAACAAATTAAAGCTATTAAAACTGTATTTAATGGGGTTCATGGTATTGAAGCTACTAGTGGATTCTTAAATCACCTTATTTCAGAAAAGATATCTGTTGCAGATAAAATTTTAAGCTTAAATCAAAAGGAAGCAAGGAAAATTCTCTTTGAAATTAATACTAATATACTCCCTAGTAGGCAGGAAAATATAATGTGTTTGAATGGTAAAAACGGGTGTTTAAAGCCTAATAAAGATGATGATTATAATCCTTGTCATGGATGTCCGTATGCAATTCCAAATTTTTATTCAATAGCATCTCTTGTAAATAGGATTAAAGAAACTCTCAAAGAATTAAAAGAAGCTTTTGAGGATGCCGAAGGATATGAGTTTGAACGAAGAAAAAATATCAATCATTTATATATATATTTGGACGAATTTTTAAGCGCTAAGGAAGAATTCGGAGATATTGTATATGAATTCTTTGAAGGTGGAAAAAAGGAATATAACGATTATCTAGATTTAATTGATTTAGTAAATTTTGGGGATAAACCTATTGATTATTATCTCTCATATGAACCCAAATATGTTTAACGAGGAGCATAAGAAATGAAAGAAAATAATGCAGTAGAAGAACTTAATCTGGCCGCTGACAGTTCTTTTAATCTTGATGGCATTATATATGCAAAAAAGGTCTTAAATCGATTAAGAAAAGAAAAAAGCTTAATACAGGGAGAATTTGACGAAGATTTATGGATTGTTGAACATGAATTTAACAAAGGTAACTATATTCACTTAAATTTTGAGAAATTAAATTCTATAATATTCATAAAAAATTCACCTAAACATCTCAAAAAAGTTATTAAATGCTGGACAACTTATCTATTAGATAATTACTCTTATCGAACTGTCCAAGCTACATTGAACCACGTAATAAAATTTACAGTTGAAACATCTGGCTATAAAGCTGATAAAGTAGTTGAATTCTTAAATAAAATTGATGATAGTGACCGCGAAAATTCTACAAAGAAAACTTTTTTAACTGCAGTTTATAACTTTTTAGATTACTCCGAGTTAATGAATGTGGAAGATGTAATGGCTATATTGCAAAAATATCAGTCCAAATTAGGTCAACGCTCAGGTGTCAGAATGCTTCCCCCTCCTTTTTGGATTTTTGAATTCGATAGGATATTAAATGAATTTTTCAATAAGCTGGACACCCTTGAACCATCAGAAGAAATAAGCAGGTTAAGATGTCTATATAGTCCGATTAGGTTATGGTGGAATCTTACAACAATAATTCCAATTCGTCCCTCTGAATTTTGTTTAATTGAACGTAATTGTCTGTCATTTACGGAAACAATTGAAGGTAAACTTTATTATATAAAATTACCTCGAAAAAAATTAAAAAAAGTAAACAAAAAAAGTATTCAAATTATGGATCAAATCATGATTAGTCCGGAAATATATTATGAGATTAATAATTATATTAATTTTACTAACCAATATGGAGAAACGAAAACACTGATTTCCTATAAATCATTGGCAGCATTAGATAAAAATTATCACTGGCAGAGAAATAATCAAAAAAAGAATTTAAACTATTTTTCAAATCAAACTCTCTATCATTTATTAAACAGATTTTATAATGAAATCGTAGAACAAAAATATAATGTTCTAGTAAAGAAAGAAAATAGATTAACACCCATACATACTCGTCATATTGCTTTTGTTAATTTAATGCTACAAGGGATTCCACCAATTGAAAGAGCAAGATTAGGCGGGCATCAAACAATTACAGCACAATTTCACTACTCTTATCATATTGAACAATGGGTAGACACAGAAGTATTTAAATTAATGATCCAATATCAAAATTGGGGTGTAGAAAATAGAGTTCAAGAGGATCAGAAATCCCCTGTCTTTATCCCTGAAAAAATAAAGGAGAAGGCCTACTCAGCTATCTCACCTAGTTTCAAAATGAAATTAAAAGAGGTTGGATATTGTACAGATAGACTTCAACGTTGTCAAAGTAAAGAATGCATTTTATGTGATTATTGGGGTATTTCACCCGATGAATTAGAAGAAAAATCCGATGTCATTGTTAAGAAATTATTTGATAGACAAACCGAAATTAAGGAAGTTGTTTCCGTACTAGAGAACATTGAAAGACAATTATTAACCAATGAATTGAGTGGATATGATCCTTCGTTTCAAATTAAACATATGACAACGATTAATCGTTTAAATGCAAAAATTAAGCAAATTTCAATGATACAAGCTAAAGTTGGCATGCTAGGAGGGAAAATTACATCGTGGGACAACGAGGAAGAAATTTAACCTTATCAAAGGATCAAGTAAACGGAATAATCGGGATGTTTAAAGCTGAAAGAAAAACTTCTGGTTTGATTAAACCGATGGAAATGTTTAAATTCACAGAAGAGTTATACAATCAAGGAAGAATTCCCTCCCTACCTTCTTATGAATTTTGGAAGAAAAAAGAATCGGCTTGGAAGACAGTTGATTGAACAAAGAAATAGAATTGACACAGTAAAGTTAACCAATTCGGAAGGTAAAGAGATTACAATACCAAATGTGACTGATTTAGTTGAAAAAAAACACAAAAATAAAGAAGAGCTATTAGAAGCCCTAGTTCCATTGGAAAATCACCTAAGAAATTCAATTAATCGGGAAATTAATTTAAAAGAAAAAGTTGCAAGTTTAGAGGTGGAAATTTCCAATATAAAATTATCAAAAAAAGAGTTGCTATCAGAAAAAGAGGAACTACAAAATCTAGTGTTTGAACTTTATAGAATGATTATGAAGGAATATAAAAGCGAAACTAAAGAATTTGCTCTATCAGCCCTACAAAATGTTTTTAAAAACCCTTTGGAAATTCTTATGCATACACAAGAAAAAAGCGATAATGATTCAAATCAAATGTTCAATGAAGAAAATATTGTTTCAATCGAAAGTAAAAAGTCCTTTAAAAATAAGTTTAGGGCTGAATAGAAAAGTTATGTTAATATAAAACCTTTTAGGTGGTGTTTTAAATGGATATAAAGTATCCTAATGGCAAGTCATTCATTAGGAATCAAAATAAAACTAAGCAAAATAAGATTACCAAAAAAAAGGCTTCGTATTCTAACCGAGGAATGCAATTAGAGGAAATGATAAATGAAAGTAATGAGTTCTATCTTACTCAGGATATTTGTGTTGTACATAAGAAACCTACACCCATAACAGTTGTTTCTGTAGATTATAGTCGTCGTGCTTCTACGCGGATAAATGAGGCCTATTATCAGACTCCCTCTACTCTTGATTATAGTGGCGTATATAAAAGTAAGCATCTAGATTTTGATGCAAAAGAAACAAACAACAAAACATCATTTCCACTAAGTAATTTCCATCAGCATCAAATAGAGCATATGGAGAGAGTTAAAAAACATGGTGGAATTTGCTTTGCAATATTTTATTTTAAGACCTTAGATAAGATTTTTCTTTTGGATGCAGAAGTAATCATTGAGTATTGGAAAAATCAATCTAACGGTGGAAGAAAATCAATTCCTATACAAGTATTCAATGACAAGGGGAATGAAATTAAGATTGGATATCGTCCAGCAATAGATTATATAAAAATTGTTGATAAATTATACTTTTAAAATTCTAACAACTATAACATCTTAATATAGCACTTTTCACTTTTTAGTTTTATAAATATAAGCTCACCTAACCCATTGAATACTTTCACATTAAAAATATTTGATGGGTTAGGCTTAGGCTATATAAAATTTATACTTAGGTAAATCTTATTTCAAATACTCATATTTCTTGCTATACTAATCGGTATTGGAATGTTGCGCAATTTTGCTCTTTGTTGATTCTCAAAATTATTTTCTATATCTGTTATTGCCAAAAAGATTGAAGTGATAAATGGCATGTCATTCTTTGATAAATTCTTTGCTATTAAAAGAAAAAAACTATGTCAAGGATAATTACATTTCAGTGGCCCTAATTACCCATAAGTAAGGTTGTCCAATTTTAGACATTTTTACAATAATTAGTTATTAAACTTAATCTTAACAACGTCTGGTTCTCTTTTTTGCCTAATTAGGATAACATTAGCTTCATAATCATTTTCCCATTCTACAGATAAATCATCAGGTAGTTTAGTTTTCATAATTGATTTATCATCATAGTTAATTCTAAGGGTTGGGTCAGGAAATTCATCTATCCTAACAATTTCAATTGTATTTATGTTATTAGGAGAATGACTGACCATCAACTGAGTTTCTTCAGGATATGAAAAATATAACCAAACCGGTACTAAAACAACTACAAGCACTAGAATAACTATCCCAAAAAAACAGCCAATTCCTGTAAAAAGTTTAGCTTTTTGCTTATTTAAGATGTAATCGTCTTCTCCATTCATTTTATCTTCCCTTCTTTTCATTAAGCTTGTTTATACTTATATAGCAATTTTAAACACTTAATTCTTATTACAATCGCGCAATAAGCCAGCCTCTTATATATCCAATTATTTAAAAAAGTATGTAGCTACACTTTCAAGCCTTGAATAAATGAATGTTAATGTGTATTCATTTATTCAAGGCTTGAAAGTTTCTCCAACTTTATATTACTTCAAATACCTATGAAAATATACATCCAAATTATCATTACTGCTGATTTTCTTAATTATTATTCATTAACGTACTTCTAATAAGTCCCCTTGTATTTCCCTTTTTCTCTTCAATAATCTTATTTGTTTCAGTTAGATTCTATATGATTAATAATTTTTTTACACTTTTTTATTTCCACCATACCGTTTTAAGTTTAAGACCTCCTTATAAAGAATGATTTCTTGAAAAAAGCCACACTGCGATGCCCAAAAGATTTAAATTTAAACGCAACAGGATGTTTGTTAAGGTCAAACATACAGTTTTGTCTGTTTTGGTACAAGTACCCTTCCAGATTTTATCATTATTAATATACTTTACTAATGTCTATTGAAGAGCCAATAATTCTTTTCAATCAATAGACAACACTATAAAAAAATAAGGAAGGATGAACAGTATGCCAGTATGTATTAACCGAAGTGGTAGAGCAGTACCTGTTTATGATTATTATGATGTGACAAAACAAATCGGGACAATCTATAACCTAGAACTATTTGGTTTTGCACCGGGTTGGGGAGGAGATGGAGTATTTGATTTTATTGTATTTAGGAACCCTAGTGGAAATGTAGTACAGGGTTGTTTAAATACCAACGAATACAATTATCCTAGCAGCGTATACACCACCGCTTACCAATCAAGGTATCGATATGGAACTGTAACACTTGGAGGAACCACATACAATACTTTTAAAATGACGCGTACAGAAAGCGTTTATCGGACAGATGGTAGCCGTTGGGGAAGTGTTGCAGCAGGACAGTATGTTGCTACGAACTCTACAGCGAATGGTAGTTCAAGGCCAGATTGGCAATTAATCCACTATGTTCGTAGTACAAGTGGACAATGGGTCAGGGTAACAAGTGGAACTAATACAAATTATGGATTTGTAAATATTGGACTAGATAAAGGATCGATGTACAACACAATTTCTATGGATGGACTATGGATAAATAATTAAGTAATTTCTTCAAAGATATAACTGAATTATTTACTTTAAAGTAAATGAAAGGGAGGAAGATAAAGATGGATGAGATGGTATTAGCAGTACAAGAATGGGTTAATGAAAAGTACGGTGATCATCCCGGATCCAGCAGAATTCCTGAAAATGGTAAAACAGGTTGGTCTACTGTGTACGCATTAACGCGTGCATTACAAATTGAATTAGGTATAACTAACACAGCTAATAATTTCGGACCTTCCACTGAAGCCGCATATAAAGCGTTTGGCGAAATGTCCTTTGACAATGTACCTAATACAGAACAAGGAAGAAATATCGTTAAAATTCTTCAGGGAGCATGTTGGTGTAAAGGCTATAATCCCGGAGCGTTTAATGGCATTTTTGGTCCAGCTACCGAACGTGCAGTTATAAAGTTACAACAAGACGCAGGACTGCCTCAACAAGATGGAGTAGTATATGTACACGTCTTCAAAGCCTTCTTAACAATGGATGCATATGTACTAACTTCTGGTGGAGATCCACAAATAAGAGAGATTCAGAGAACATTAAATAATAAATACTATCAATACTCAGGAGTTCAACCATGTGATGGTCATTATCAAAGACAAACAAACCGAGCGTTAATTTATGCTTTACAAACTGAAATCGGCATCCCTGCACACCAACAAACAGGAACTGTTGGACCTGCGACGAGAGCAGGATTGCCTAATTTAACCATCGGTTCAAGTCAAAGTAATTTTGTTAGGTTATTAAAATATGCAATTGTTTTTAACGGATACACTCTAAGTAATATTAATGGAACCTTTGATAATGAGTTGAGTAATGTTTTACGAGAATTCCAATCTTTTACTCTTTTAAACCAAAGTGGTAAAGCTGATTATCAAACATGGATGTCATTATTAGTTAGCACAGGTGATCCAAATCGAAAAGGTACAGCATGTGATGGGATAACACAAGTTACTTCTGCAAAAGCACAGACACTTGTTAATGAAGGTTATGTAATTATTGGTCGGTATCTAACTAACGTTCCGGGTGGCTTAAATAAACGAATACAACCGGGCGAACTACAGACTATTTTTAACGCTGGACTGTCTGTGTACCCCATATTTCAGGAAAGTCATGCAAATGCGAGTAACTTTTCTCGTAATCAAGGATATGAGGATTATCAGAAAGCCTTTAGAGCAGCCGCATCCTATGGTTTTCCTAAAGGAACAACAATTTATTTTGCAGTAGACTTCGATGTATTAGGTCACGAAATTTCTAATGCCATAATTCCCCACTTTATAGGTTTAAATGAAGCAAAAAATGATATGGGGAACCAATATAACATTGGAATCTACGGGCCACGTAATGCGTGCATTCAAGTATCCAATAGGGGATTAGCTGATTATAGTTTTGTTAGTGGACTTTCTACAGGTTTTAGTGGGAATTTAGGCTATCCTTTACCAGACAATTGGGCTTTTGATCAAATATCAACTATTACAATCGGATCAGGTTCGGGAGTGATAAATATCGATAATAATATAAATTCTGGTAGGGATTCAGGTGCTTCTTTTATTGATGATAGTGTTGAAGTCCCAAGCGAATTACCAGAAGACCCGAACAATTTGTCTTACAATGAATTTAAAATTATTGCATTAGGTGCTTCCAAATACGCTAACGAAGAAGGTAACTCTAATATTGATGATTTGAATTATAATATAAGTGGTTATTATAGGAAGGGTGTATATACTGGTCCACGATGGGCAGCTTTAGCTGGTTTTTATCCATTATTCTTCGAGTTATATTTAGAGAATTTAGTTGGTCAACCCCTAGACCCTTTCATCGACTTAATTGACCCAATCGAAAATCATCCTATTGGCGTTCAGCATATGTTTGCTGTTGTGAATAGTTACTATGGTAACTTTAAAGACTCTGTTGAAATTACAGATATAACTGGCTGGGCAGGTGACTTAATTACAATGGCAAGAAATGTAGTTATGTACAGAGATCAATATGAAGGAAGCTTAATTGATCAAACGTATGCAGCAGCTTACGATTTAATAGGCATGGTTGAAAATGAACCTTTTGATGATTTACTATTTGATTTGGATGACTTATTAGGTGATGTTGATGCATATAACATTGCTTACGAAGCCAAAAAACTAAATGTGAGTATTGCAGAAATTTTCCCAAGTTACTATACACTAGGATTAGTAAATACTCGTTTTACTAGGTTTTTCAATCAACGTTTTAATGGTGATAGAGCAAAATTATTAATTGACGTTGTAGAAGTTATGACAGGCGGTATAGAGTATGCAATTGTTAGAGAAGAACTAATCGGAGATTTAAATCTTAGTGAAGGTGAATTAGAAGCAATCGCTGTAGCTTTTTATAATAAAATCCTGTATTACGTCGATCAAGGTAAGTAAAATAAAATGGTTATGACAAAACTCTATTAAAATAAATACTCGCATGAATTCAAAGTTCCTTTATTTTATGCGATTTTTTGATAAATGGTTCTCAATATTATCACTTATGTCCCAGCCATTAGAGAATAAATACTAAATCAATATTAAGTTTCAATTGTTTAAAACACCGAATCTCAAACTATCAATAAATTTAATTGCCCTGATTTTTGGAAGTTTTTAGACTTTCTTCTTCCCCATTGTTACAATACCAATTATCCTGTATATTTAAATCAGCTATATTTGTAATCTATATAAACTAATGATTGAAAAGGGTTGATACCAATGAAAACCAAAATGAAACTAATTATATCTTTACTCGTTTTTATTTCTATTCTTATTGTTTTCATAATAATGTATCAAAAACCGAACGGACAAACAGATGTTATAAAAAGCAATGACGAAATAGCGGAAATAAAAACTGAAAAAAATAAAGAAGTTCCAAACGATGAAGATAAACAAGTAAGTATCAATGATGATGCCGATAATTTAACCGAAATTGAAAATCCTGAAAAAAAACAAAATGAAAGAATATCGCTATTTATTTCAAAATACCATGAAAGCTTAAATGAAATAACTTCTTATGATAAATACGAAAATATAGATTGGCTTGGTATGAAGTCAATAAAGGAAAATATGTCAAATGAAATTAAAAATTTGTTAAACAATCAAGATTCCTACCCACCATCTATGGAATTAGATTTAGAACGCATTTTGCAATTAGCCGAAATCAGCTTAGATAACCAAGACCCAAACTCCGTTATATATATCCACCGAATCCTTCATGATTTAGATGTTGAGTATAATGACTATACACCTAATAATAAATTTGGTTTTTCCAACTACGATGGAGGGGGAGAAAATCAATTAACTGTTTCAAATTATATTAAAGAACACAAAAAGCCAGAAGATACTTACTAAGTATCTTCTGGCTTTTTTAAACAATACAAAAGCTAGTTTGCCAATGACTTACATATAATGGCCCTTATTTTAATATCTCCCATCACTTCTACTGTATCAGCTAATTTTATTTCCCCAAAAAAATCTTTTTAAAAATTCATTGTTATGAATTACTTTATTTAGCAAGAATAAGTCAGCCAAACAAGGATTACCAAAATCTTTATCTAAAAATGTTTATTCAAATTCCGATAACTCTTCAAAGTGATTCTCTGGCGGGTTATTTGAAAAAGAACGTTTAGCGTACTCTAATCCACCATCTACAGTAACCTTTCCACATTTGCATCTTTTAAAATCATACAGACTTCTTGATTCTATAACATCACCGCAGTACTTACATCTAATCATATTCCTTTTTAGCTTTTTCTCAAACATCTTTCTCTCCTTTTACATTTCCAATCAATAACTGGGATAACTGGTTTTTTTCGGGAAATTCTTCTTCCAAACACTAAAGCAGGATTGATGAACTATTCACAGCCTTTGTAATCCCGAACAGATGTTCTCTACTATTTTAATGCTCCTACCTATTACCAACGCTTCTTCTGTACTCAATTAAATGCTGGATACAAATGTGATATAATAACTATGCTTTGGAGTTGTTTGAAATATAAGACCAAGGATTTTTCTCGGATAAATTGTGATAAAATTATTAATTGTGGTATATCATTATTTTGTAAATAAATGAAGGACTAAGGTCAATCTACACCATTTTATATAATGGTTTTATTAGCCTACTTGAAAATGGAAGGTAATCCTTCAAGTGGTCTTTCTATATAAAGTCTGCCCCTGTGTAGCAATTAATAAAAGTTTTTGTGTTCAAATGACAAATTTGATGTAAAATAGTGTCTTAGAGTAATTAATTATTATAAAATAAGCTTGTAGGATAAAAATTTTCGCCTGTTTCAAAAGGGCGAAAATGCAATAGTACAACGGTCACAAGGAATATTATTTTTCGCCCTTTAAAATTCATGCCTATAAAATTACAGAAGCTTATTTTAAGCAAGCATCAACTACTGATTATAATGGGGTATACAAAGGAAAATATATTGATTTTGAAGCAAAGGAAACGCGATTTAAAACATCCTTTCCTCTGCAAAATTTTCATAAGCACCAAATTGAGCATATCAGGCAGGTATTATATCAGTCTGGAATCGCCTTCGTCATTCTTCGCTTTGCAACCATTGAAGAGGTATTTTTACTTGAGGGCAAAGACCTACTTTTCTTTTGGGAAAGAATGGATAACGGTGGAAGAAAGTCAATTACTTTTTCTGAAGTTGAACAATATGGACATAAAATTTCACTTGGTTTTCGACCCCGAATTGACTATATTAAAGTCATAGATAAGCTCTATAATCTGATGTAATCGTAAGTAGTAAAAGGAAGGATGAACATATATGGCAGAAAAATACCAATCAAGAGAGGAGCGCCGTAAGCAAATTAGTCAACAAAAAGGAAAAAGCAATAAAAAAGCAAAGCTATCGATTAAACGTATCTTTCTTTTTCTTGTTGCATTAGGAATTGCAGGTTTGCTTATTGGTGCTGGAACTTTTGCTTATATGGTTAAAGATACGCCAGAACTTGATGAAAAATTATTAAAGGATCCAATCTCGTCTGAGCTTTATGATATTAACGGTGATCTATTTGCGGAGATTGGCTCAGAAAAACGGGATTATGTGAATTATGAAGATATTCCGAAGCAGGTTGAGGAAGCGATATTGGCTACAGAAGACACCCGCTTTTATAAACATAACGGGATTGACCTGATACGTCTTGGTGGTGCTGTAGTTGCCAATATAACAGACGGGTTTGGAGCAGAAGGTGCGAGCACCATTACCCAGCAAGTCGTAAAGAACTCATTTTTAACACCTGAAAAAACGTTATCACGTAAAGCACAAGAAGCGTGGCTATCCTTTCAATTAGAAAGGAAATACACAAAGCAACAAATCTTTGAGATGTATGTCAATAAAATTTGGATGGATTCAGGTGGACATGGAGTTGCTACTGCTGCAAAAGTGTTCTATGGAAAAGAACTCGATGAATTAACATTAGCGGAAACGGCATTACTTGCTGGTATGCCACAAAGTCCAGCCAACTATAATCCATTTAAAAATCCAGATAAAGCCGAAAAACGCCGTAATATCGTTCTAACATTGATGCACAAACACGGCTTTATCACACAGGAAGAAATGGAAGAAGCTAAAAATGTTGATGTTGCATCAACATTAGTTCCTGAAGACCAACGACCAACTGGGGATATCCCATACGATGCTTTTGTTGGCCATGTCGTAAAAGAAATCAAGGCAAAGTATCCAGACCTCGATCCTTTTTCAGACGGGCTTAAAATTTACACGACGCTTGAACCGGATGCACAGCAATATGTAGAAGACATTCTAAACGGGGATGAGATCATTGAGTATCCAGATGAAAAGTTCCAAGCAGGTATTACCCTTTTAGATACAGCGACAGGGCAAATTCGAGCTCTAGGTGGTGGACGTAACCAAACGGTTGACTTTGGCTTTAATTATGCCACTGATGCGAAGAGACAGCCTGGTTCAACCATCAAACCTGTTCTTGACTATGGTCCTGCAATTGAATTTTTAAAATGGGGTACTTATCACACTTTGGATGATAAACCATACACCTATTCAACAGGTGATAAGATTAGCAACTGGGATAATAAGCATATGGGTGTAATGTCGATGCGTACTGCACTGGCATTGTCACGAAATATCCCTGCTTTGCAAGCATTCCAGGAAGTTGGAGCAGATAAAGCGAAGGAATTTGCCATTAGCTTAGGTATTCCACTTAAGGAAATCCATGAATCATACTCGATCGGTGGATTTGGTGGTGAGGATAAAGGAGTTTCTTCACTTGAAATGGCTGGTGCATATAGCGCCTTTGGAAATAATGGTTTTTATACAGAGCCCTACTCTGTCATTGAAATTCAGCTTCGCGATGATACAAAGGTAAATATGAAGCCTGAGTCTAAGGTCGTCATGCAAGATTATACCGCTTTTATGATTTCCGATATGCTAAAGGATGTCGTACGAACAGGTACTGGTACTCGAGCAAATATTTCTGGCTTACCACTAGCAGGAAAGTCTGGAACAACGAACTATCCTGATGCAGATAAAAAGAAATACAATATTCCAAATGGAGCTGTGCCAGATGCGTGGTTCGTTGGATACACAACAAATTACACAGCAGCTGTATGGACTGGATATGACAATAAAAATGAAAATTATTTAGTGGGCGATGAACAAAAAATCGGCCAAAGATTGTTCAAAAACATCATGGAACATGTTCATAACGACAAAGAAACAGCAGATTTTAAAGTCCCTAACACAGTTGAAAAAGTCCAAATTGAAAAAGGAACAATTCCAGCAAAATTAGCAAGTGAATACACGCCAAAAGACATGGTCATTACAGAATATGCCGTAAAAGGGAATGCTCCAAAAGAAGTGTCCGAGAAGTATAATAAACTTGAAACACCTGTAGATATAAAAGCTGACTATGATACAGAAAGAAATGAAATTGTGTTAAGTTGGAATTATGTCGCAGAGAACGCTAATGGTGTTGAGTTTGAGATCTATGCTAAGAAGGATGATGGTGCAGAAGAACTCTTAACCGCTCAAGCTGAAAAAATGATTAGAATGAAAGCTGATTATGGTGGATACTACACCTTCAAAGTTGTCGCTGTTCGTGATGAACAAAAGAGTGATCCAGCTACCGCTGAAATTCAGATTCCTGACCCATTTATTTTTGATGGTGATGAAGATGACGAAGGTAACGGCAACGATAATGGGCCACCTTGGGGTCGTGATGATGACGATGAAGAAGAGGATGAGCAAAACAACGAAGATCCAGGAAATGAAGACCAGGGTCAAGATGAGAATTCGGATGACGGAGAACAACAGAGTGGAAACCAAGGTCAAGGCAATCAAAATGGTGGAAACCAAGGTAACCAACCATAAGAAAAGGCGTCTAAGCAAATGCTTAGACGCTTTTTCTTATGGTTTTTTCATTTTTTTCATCGCAATGGCTTTCGTAAAACTCTTTTCTTGTTCTAGAAAAAGCTCACATAATTGCATATAAGAATGGAATAAATTAGGTCTTTTCATAATGAATTCAAATCTTTCCTTAATGTTCACTGGTTTGATCTGTAGGCTCTCATACTCGATTTGAGGATGCAGTATGACAGGTCTTCCATTTGTCCAATGGAGGAATTCAATAAAGTAGCTTATGCCTCTTCTCATGAAAATTAAAGCTTCATCCTTATTTCTTTTTTCAAAATAGGTTTGCAGCTGTTCTTTCACTAACAACCATTCATATAGCAGTGTGGAAATGCTATCTTCAGGAGTTTCCCATGGTCTCACAGTGTCTTTCCCCATGAAATAGGCAGCATCATGAATAAAAGGAGTTTGACAATTAAGTTGATTCTCATACTGTGGCTCGACTCCTATCTCCTTCCCTTCTGGAAAAAAGAAAGGA
Source organism: Robertmurraya phoenicis (assembly GCF_047302285.1). GTDB lineage: Bacteria > Bacillota > Bacilli > Bacillales > Cytobacillaceae > Robertmurraya. Next base: position 1,904,061 of record NZ_CP154845.1, on the reverse strand, counting down.
TGTACTAATTCCTCAGGTATTGTCCACCTATTCTCATTCATTTCTTCTTCCCCATCCTCTTCTTGCCTTCCCGACAAAGCTCAAGCAATGGACAAATATCACATTGGGGATTCTGTGCCTTACAGTGATATCGACCGAAAAAAATTAAACGATGATGGGTAACCGACCATTCATCCTCAGGAATCTTTCGCATTAATGTATTTTCGACCTCTAATACCGAATCCTTCCATTTACAAATGGCTAATCGTTTGCTCACTCTTTCCACATGCGTATCAACCGCAATCGCCGGAATACCAAAAGCCACAGATACAACAACATTCGCTGTCTTTCGGCCGACCCCTGGTAAATTTGTTAATTCATCCCGGTCTCTTGGAACCTCTCCATTGTAATCATCTAACAGCATTCTACAGAGCTTTTGAATATTCTTTGACTTATTACGATATAAGCCAATCGAGCGAATATCATTTTGTAGCTCTTCTAGAGATACGCTTAAATAATCTTCTGGCGTTTTATATTTTTGAAAAAGATCTTTCGTTACTTTATTAACTAATACGTCTGTACACTGGGCTGATAAAGCAACGGCAATAACCAATTCAAATGGATTGGCATGGACAAGCTCACAATGAGCATCCGGATACATTTCCCCTATTGTATCTAAACAGTATCGAATTTGTGTTTTATTTAACATTCGCTTCACTCACTTATTTATTGATGGCTGTTTTCGTACGGTTTGTGATTTTTGAAAAGTGCCTTATTGATCTAACCAATTATAAAATGGCACAGCCTCAGAACGGGGAGTTTGCTCCTCTTCATTTGGGCGAATTTGTTGCCTTGATTGTTGTCTAAATTTATTTCCATAGCTTTTCGCTTGTTCGATCGTTTTTATCCCATTTTTCTTCCACTCAAAGAGAATTCGGTCTATATAGCGAAAATTGAGCTTTCCAGAAATAACCGCTTCTCTTAAAGCCGCTTTAATAATGAGTGGTTCATGGCGATCATCATCAAGCCATAAAGCGAGCGTTTCACATTCAAAAGGAGACAGTGGTCTCCCAAACTCTTGCTCGAAGACTGTATACAAATCGACTTCATTTTTCTGTTGCTGTTCTTTTCTTTGATCATTCTGACTTAGCAAAAATTCATTTACAAGCTGATGCCAAAGTGGTTCAATTGAATATTTTTCAAAACGGATACCATCATTTGATTGGCCGTCTTCGATTTCAATAAACCCCTTTTGGATCAATTTTCGAAGGGTTTCAGTACATTGACTGGTCGAAATCGTCATCCTTGAGGAAATTTCAGAAGGCGTTGGGAAGTCATTCCCTTTTTCAAGGAATGAGATGACATGTAAAAGTAAGACTAATTCATTCTCGTTAATATTCATTTCTTTATAATAAAGTAATAAAGCCCTTGGAATGGAAATATTCCCTTCTTGGACCCATTTCACCATATTTTTATTCATTTGATAGACACCTCCCACTAAGTATATCATGAAGTTCTGTAAACAAGGTATGGAGAAATTAGTCAAGCTAGTATAAAAAAGTAAAAGAAAGCTCACAAGGTAGCAAGCTTTCTTTTGAAAAACATTTATGGATATAGACGATTTAATAAACGCGGGAATGGAATGGTTTCACGAACATGTTCGACCCCACTTATCCAGGCAACGGTTCTCTCAAGACCAAGACCAAAGCCTGAATGAGGTACAGAACCGTATGTTCTTAAGTCTAAATACCATTGATAGGCTTCAAGCGGAAGATGATGCTCCTCAATTCTTGCCTTTAGTAATTCAGCATCATGGATACGTTCAGATCCTCCGATAATTTCTCCGTATCCTTCTGGCGCAATTAAGTCTGCACATAGGACGACATCTTCTCTTTCATGATCAGGTTGCATATAAAAAGGTTTTAGACTTGTTGGGTACTTCGTAATAAATACCGGCTTATCGTAGTGTTCAGCAATCGCCGTTTCGTGTGGAGCACCAAAGTCATCTCCCCATTTAATATCATCAAATCCCTTTTCATTTAAGAAAGCAATCGCGTCGTCATAGCTGATACGCGGGAATGGTGCTTGAATGTTTTCAAGCTTACTTGTATCTCTTCCCAACGTCTTCAACTCGATTTGACAATTTTTAAGAACAGATTGAACGATGTGAGATACATATTGTTCCTGAACCTCTAGATTTTCTTCAAACTCAACAAATGCCATCTCAGGTTCAATCATCCAAAATTCAATTAAGTGGCGACGTGTCTTCGATTTTTCCGCTCTGAACGTAGGACCAAATGAGAATACCTTTCCGAGAGCCATGGCAGCTGCTTCCATGTACAATTGTCCACTTTGAGATAGATATGCATCTTCATCAAAGTATTTCGTTGCAAAAAGTTCCGTTGTCCCTTCCGGAGCACTTCCTGTTAAAATTGGTGGGTCAACTTTAGAAAATCCTTTTTCATTAAAAAATTCATATGTAGCACGGATAATTTCGTTACGAATTTTCATGACCGCATGCTGACGACGTGAACGCAACCATAAATGACGGTGGTCCATTAAAAATTCTGTTCCATGCTCTTTCGGTGTAATCGGATAATCAACAGCTTGATGAAGCACCTCGAGCCCTTTCACAAGTAATTCATAACCTAATGGTGATCGTTCATCCTTTTGAACTACCCCTGTCACATAAACAGATGACTCTTGCGTAACCGATTTCGCTGCTTGGAATAACTCCTCTGAAACTTCAGCCTTCACAACAACACCTTGGATAAAGCCTGTCCCGTCTCGTAATTGTAAAAAGGCAATCTTCCCGCTAGAACGTTTGTTAGCGATCCATGCCCCTATTTTCACTTCTTGATCTACATATTTGTGTACCTCTGTAATGGTTGTTTTAATCACTTGTCTTTTCCCTCCAAAAACTTACCCACTTGCTGTGTATGTACTTACTATCATCATATCCAATAAACAATTGGTTAAAATGCACTATCATCTTATTATACCTTTTTTGATATTGGACAATCAATAAAGAAAAATGTAGGCACCCGCTTATCGGTGTTTCGACGAATAGTGTCTGTTCTTTCGAATAAGGAAAGCGGACAGACCATCGATTGGTCTGTCCGTTCTCTAACTTGGCCCTTTACATTTTGCTCTTAACAAATTGAGCTATTCTTGCTACTGCTTCTTCAAGTAGCTCTAATGAAGTAGCATAAGAAAGACGAATATTATCTGGAGTACCAAAGCCTGAACCTGGCACAACCGCTACCTTTGCTTCTTCAAGCAGGCCTTCAACGAATCCGTCCACACTGTCATAACCAGTAAGCTTTGCTGCTTCCTTCACATTTGGATATAGGTAGAAAGCTCCTTGTGGCTTAATACAAGAAATACCTGGAATGGCCACTAGTTTATCATAAATAATCGTAAGTCTATGTTCGAATGCCGTTTTCATTTCTGTCACAGCATTTTGCGGTCCTGCATATGCTTCAATTGCCCCATATTGGGCAGTTGTCGTTGGATTTGATGTACTATGGCTAGCAAGGTTTGTCATTGCTTTAATGATCGTTGCATTCCCAGCTGCATAACCAATTCTCCATCCTGTCATCGAATGAGATTTTGATACCCCGTTAATGATAATCGTTTGCTCTTTTAGTTCCGGTGATAATTCTGCAATCGATACATGCTGATGATCTCCATAAATAAGCTTTTCATATATTTCATCTGAAATGATAAGCACATTTTTTTGCAAGCAGACAGCGCCTAAAGCTTGCAGTTCTTCACGGCTATAAACCACCCCAGTTGGATTACTTGGGGAATTAATGATCACTGCTTTTGTTTTAGCGGTGATCGCTGCTGAAAGTTGCTCAGGAGTGATTTTAAAGTCATTTGCTTCAAGTCCCTCAACGAATAATGGAGTCCCTTCAGCAAGTTTGACTTGCTCTGGATAACTTACCCAATATGGAACCGGAATGATCACTTCGTCCCCTTGATTGAGTAATACTTGAAAAAGAGTGTATAAGCCGTGTTTCGCTCCATTCGTGACAATGATTTCATTTGGCTTGTATTCAATCCCTTGATCATTCTTGAACTTTTTTGCAATCTCTTCAATTAACTTCGCAAGCCCTGCTGAAGGAGTGTATTTCGTATGTCCTTCATTCATAGAAACGGTCGCTGCCTCGATGATATTTCTAGGTGTATTAAAATCCGGTTCTCCTGCCCCAAGACCAATAATATCATGGCCTTCCGCTTTTAACTGCTTCGCTTTCGCTGTAATCGCAAGGGTTGCAGAAGGGGTTAATGCTTTCACTCTTTGAGCCAATTGAATATCCATACCATTTTCCTCCCAATAAACCTCATAGGTTTTGTATATCTTTTAACCATTCACCTGTTTTAAAATCAATGTAATAATAATTGATTAATTCATCATTTGAACGGTAATAGATTTCCCAAAGCGGAATTTGATTCTCGATCCCAAGTTTCACTGACATCACTTCATCCGGTTGCTTATCTTGATAAAGTGTATCAATTGCATCTTGTTTACTAATGCCATCTTCTTCATTTCTTACGACAATTTTTCGGTTTTTATCTTCTTCTGGTATCCAGGCAATTAGTCGTTTTCCTGCTTGATCGGTCCCTTTTACGATATAATAGCTACTTGTACCGTTGTATAACGTAAAATCCGTCGTTTTTACAATATCCGTTTCTGCTAAGGCGATTCCTTCTGCCTTTGCTTCGGCACTTTGTAATGGTTTAAGTGCATTCAAATATATGTTAACGGCGATTCCGATCAAGACAATTACAAAAATACATGATATCCAAATCCATTTTTTCATTTAAATTCCCTCTTTATGTACGGTAAATAGTAAATACAGCTTTATTTTGATCTTCTTGATCCAAGGATAATCCAAACATTAAGTCTCGATCTTTTAATGTTCGATTTAAGGAGTCGACAATTTTGTATAAATCAGGGCTATTTTCGATTTTTATAGTGGATAATACTTCAATCTTACTTTCCATCATGATTTCTCCTCACTTACACATAATTTGTTAATCATAGTTGTCTTTTTTAAGGTAACAATAAGATTAAGTAACCGTCAGTTCATAACACTTTTTAAAGTAATTTTCACTAAAAATATTATAACAGTTTCGTCGAAAAAGAATTACCCATTTCACAAAAATATAATAACTTTTAGTCCACACACACACTTTTACCGCGCTACAGATGCGCGGTATTTTTCATTAGTATACAATTTCACAAAAAGCTCTCAATTAAGTCTAAGGTTTCGTTGATATTTAGTTCTTTCACAGGAACACTAGGAATCGATTGCAAAAACGCCTTACCGTAAGAAGTCGAATAAATTCGCTTATCAAAAATAACGACAAATCCACGGTCCTGACTTGTGCGAATTAAACGCCCAAATCCTTGCTTGAAACGAATGATCGCTTCTGGAAGTGAATGCTCTGAAAAAGGATTACCACCCTTTTGTTTGATGAGATGACATTTTGCTTCTGTCAAAGGCTCATTTGGTGGTGAGAATGGCAGTCTGACCATAATAAGACAAGACAAATCCTCTCCAGGGATATCAATCCCTTCCCAAAAACTGCTCGTTCCAAGTAGTATTGCTTTATCAAAGCGTTGGAAATTTCGAGTCAGCCTTGTTCTACTTCCTGCCGTGATCCCTTGACCCATAATGACAAAGTCCTCTAGAAGACCGCTCTCCTTCATGAGATTATACGTTCTCCTTAACATGTCGTAAGCCGTAAAAAGAATCAACATTCTTCCTTTTGTTGCTTCTGCAATCGAAATAATATGCTCTGAGATAGCCGCCACATATTCATCAATCGAGACTGTATTAATTTCCGGTAAATCATTTGGAATCACTAATTGAACCTGCTTTTCATACGGAAATGGGGATGCAATCTGTTCTAAAAAACAGTCCTGCTGATCCAATCCGAGTTCTCGTAACATGTACTGGAATGAACCTTTTACTGATAAAGTCGCTGAGGTAATGACAGCACTCTTTTTACGTTGAAAAAACTCATTCCGTAACTGTTCACCAATTGTGATCGGTTGTGCATACATGGTCGTGGCATTTTGAGCAGATCTTACATCCACTTCGACCCATGAGACAAACTCTTCTGAAGGAAATAAAATAAGCTGTTTAATCGTATCACATACTGTATCTAATTCCTTTTGAAAAGAAGACACTTCTTGTAAAACAAGCTTTTGTGAATTCGTAAGAACAATATGCTCATTTGTCAAAGCCTCAACATATTTTTTTACACTTGAACTAAACTCTTTTAAGCTAAAATAAAAGCGTTCTCCGATCGCATGAACAGGAAACCAATCTTGAGCGTGTTCCTCTTTTTGTAGACGATAAGTTACTCTATTTGTTGTAGCACTTTTGTTTTGCCGTTTTCGTGCTAATAGGGCAAGGGTTCTAAAAAACTCATCCATCTCATGATTCAGATCAGTAAATAATTGATTGATTTCAAAGGAGTGGGGAATGTCTCCACTCACCTCTGAGCCTTTTTCCTTTAAAATTTTCTCTAGTTCATACTGATATTGCCTTTGCTCATATTGACCAAATTGACTTAGTAAAAGTCGAATATGTAAATAATCTAATGTCAGTCCAAAGTATTTTCCTGCTGCTTTCTCAAAATGATGACCCTCGTCTAATACACAGTATTGATAATGAGGCAAAATCGCAGTATCGGAAACCAGATCGGACAATAAGAACGAATGGTTTGTGATGATAAAATTGGCTGTTTGAGACGCTTTACGTGCTCGCAAATAATAGTCATATTTCAACCATGATTTCCCATGAAAATACGCACTCTCATCATTTTTAATTTTGCTCCAGTAGAGCATGCCTCCACTTGATAAATTAAGCTCATCCCGATCACCTGTTTCAGTTTCCAAAAGCCAGATCAAAATTTGCATTTTCGTCAAGCTAACGTCGTAATTATCGTCTTCTTCCTTTAACGATTGTTCAAATTTAGCCAAGCTTATGTAATGACTTCTACCCTTTAATAGTACAGCTTTAATCTCAAAGGGAAGCATCTTCTGTAGTAAGGGAATATCCTTCTTTAAAAGTTGCTCTTGCAGCTGAGTTGTATACGTACTAATGACAATCGTTTCATTACGATCGCTCGCGAATATTGCCGCTGGTAATAGATAGGCCATTGATTTTCCAACACCTGTCCCCGCTTCAATGAGGGCATGTTTTTCATTTGTGAAGGCTGAAAAAATGGTATCCATCATTTGAAATTGCCCTGTTCTCTTTTCATAGCCTTCGAACGCTTCGAGAAATAACTTCTCCTTTTCCTCCTCACGTTCTGGATAAGAAATCGAATAGCTCTCGTTTATGTCTTTTGTTTCTTCTAGCTTCCTTAACATGATCCCGTGATGTAGTTCTAATGCAAAGGGAACCTCTTCAATAAGACTTTCCTTTTCCACTATTAAATCATCGAGAAGAAGGGCAACATCACTTTTTAACCCACCTGATAATCTCCATAATTGCTGAAGAGTAACGTTCGGAAGAGCCCATAGACGGTTCAATAAAATCAATAACAATTCTGCCGTCACATATGCATCACTATCTGCTTGATGGGGACGTTCGTGATTCAATCCTTCTCTTAGGGCAAGCTCATTCAATTTATAGCTATCCGATGTTGGAAATAGAAATCTCGCCATTTCCACAGTATCCAGTACAGGTCCTAAAAATCCTTCATAACCGGCTTCGACTAGCTCTTCTTGGAGAAAGGATAAATCAAATAAAACATTATGGGCAACAAAATAAGCATCCTCAAGTAGCATTAACACTTTTGGAGCAATCTCGGAAAAGTCAGGTGCATCTTGTACCATCTCATCCGTTAACCCTGTTAATTCTTCTATAAAAAGGGGAATTTCTCTTCCTGGATTGACGAGGGAAGAAAATTGCTCCGTAATTTGACCGTTTTCAACAACAACGGCAGCAAATTGGATAATTCTATCCCCTTTTTTCGGAGCATTTCCCGTTGTTTCTAAATCCACTACTACAAACTTGTTACTCAATTCTATACACCTCTATCCTTCAAAATCTCATAAATATACATTTTGAAGGAGTACTTTTTAATATGATTGCCGTTTTATCATCGTAAACTGCATCTGTGCTTCCACTTTATCATAAACAGTTATCAACAGGAAAGCGAATTAAAAACCTTTGCCAGTTATACATTGAAAAGTGCAACTGACAAAGGCTTGTTTAGTTAAAGTATGGTCTTTTCTGGTTCCGCATGAAGTAATTCTACGATATCATTGTTTTCATTCATAATCGCCACTTTTGGCTGGTGTGTAGATAGTTTTTCTTCTGCCACTAACGCATAGGAGATAATAATGACCACATCTCCTTCTTGAACAAGCCGAGCAGCCGCACCATTAATACAAATCACACGACTTCCTCTTTTTCCAGGTATAATGTAAGTCTCAAAGCGTGCGCCATTATGATTATTGACGATCTGCACCTTTTCATTTGGTACCATTCCAACGGCTTCTAATATTTCTTCATCAATTGTAATGCTTCCCACGTAATTTAAATTTGCTTCTGTTACACGAGCACGGTGAATTTTTCCATTCATCATCGTACGAAACATGATGCTTCCCCCATTCATGGTTGTATATTATTTACGATTCAATTGTTAAGACGATATTGTCAATTAAGCGAGCTTTTGTAAATTGGACAGCAACAGCAATAATGATTTTTCCCTCCACTTTTTCGATCCTTTGTAATTCGGGAAAGGAGTAGATTTCAATATAATCAATCGTTCCGTTCGTCTTCGTTTCAATGTTATTTCTGATCACCGAAACGATTGACTCAATGTTTTTCTCTCCATGTTCGATCATGTCTTTTGCCTCTGTTAACGCTTGATAGATTGCAGGTGCCAGATCCCGTTCCATTGGCGACAAATTTACATTTCGAGAACTTTTCGCTAATCCGTCCTCTTCTCGAACAGTTGGAACTGGTATAAGTTCTATCGGAAAATTAAAATCGGAGATTAATCCTTCCACAACTGCTACTTGCTGAGCATCCTTCATCCCTAAATACACTCGATCAGGCAAGACTAAGTGAAATAATTTCGTTAAAACAGTCGCTACACCATCAAAATGGCCTGGACGTGAATCACCACATAAAACGTCAGTCCTAGCTTGCACGAGTACTTTTACAGATAGTGGGTTTGGATACATGTCTATAACTGCAGGATAAAAAATAATGTCAACACTTTCTGCAAGACAAATATTTTTATCTCTTTCAAAATTTCTTGGATAGGCATCAAAATCCTCATTCGGACCAAATTGAATCGGATTAACAAAAATACTCACAATCGTGATGTCATTTGACTCGCGAGCAGTTCTTATCAGCTGCAAATGTCCTTCATGTAAATAGCCCATCGTCGGCACAAAACCGATTGAATTGTTTCTCTTTAGCTCTTTAACAAGCGCTTGCATTTCGTTTAATTGTGTAATAATCTTCATGCTTTTCCCCCGTAAAGCCCCATCAATTCTTCCTCTTTCATCGTAAAGCTATAGGGATCGGATGGAAAGCTCTGCTGTTTTACTTCTGAAATATAATCTTCTATTCCTTTTTGGATCTCTACATTCATATTCGCATATGGCTTCGCAAATTTTGGAAGCCTTTCAACTCCATACATTAACAAATCATGATAAACCAAGACTTGGCCATCGGTCTCTACTCCAGCACCAATCCCAATCGTCGGAATCGATAAAACTTGTGAGATTTCTTTTGCTAATTGCTTCGGCACACATTCAAGGACCAGCATGAATGCTCCAGCCTCTTCACATTTTTTCGCATCCTCTATCAGCTTCCTAGCTGCAGTTGCGTTCTTCCCTTGCACCTTATAGCCTCCTAAAACACCTACTGACTGAGGCGTTAAACCAAGATGTGCGCAGACAGGAATTCCCGCTAGTGTTAGCGCTTTTATATGTTCAATAACGTCTTCTGCCCCTTCTACCTTGACTGCATTTGCACCGGTATCTTGAATGAGCTTTGTGGCATTTAGAAGTGTATCTCTTATTGATAAGTGGTAGCTCATAAACGGCATGTCAATGATAATGCTTGTTTCCTTTGCTCCCCTTCTTACCGCTTTCCCGTGGTGAATCATATCCTCCATTGTGACGGAAACAGTTGAATCATAGCCTAATACAACCATTCCAAGAGAATCGCCGACAAGGATTACGTCCACCCTAGCTTGTTCCGCTAATTTTGCTGACGGAGAGTCATAGGCAGTCAACATGACGATCTTTTCTTTTTCCTTTTTCATTTTTTGAAAATCGGTCGTACTTCTCATCTTTTTTCCTCCTTTTCAAGTCGGAAGAGGAGATAAACAAAAAAAGGCATCCTTAAAATGGCAGAAGGATCCCTTTGTATCGATATGTTTGTTTCATCCCTCTGTCCCTGTCCATCTGGATCTAGGCAGATAATTATTCATTTTAAAAAGATTTCAAACAAGGTGCAGTTCAAAATGATACTGCCCGCAAAGAAATTATATCAAATTTCAGGATAATTACTACTAAATTGTACTTCTCATAAAAGAAGAGCTAGGATAAATTTATCCTAGCTCAATGTCAGCGGAATAAATATGATGGATGACACCTTTTTCGTCTTCTATTTGTAGGACTCCATCATCCGTTATCCCAAGTGCTTTACCTGTTATATTCCCAGTCAATGTCCGAGCCGTGATGTTTTGACCGATGCTAATCGCATAGCTTTCCCACAAAAGCTTAATCGGTTTGAAGCCTTTTTCTAAATAGATCAGATATAGCTTTTCAAGCTTTGAAAATATCTCTTGAATCAAGCTCGCACGGTTGACCGTTTCCCCTTTTTCAATAGAAAGTGAAGTGGCTATTGACCGCAACTCTTCTGGAAAATCAGCCTCTGTTTGATTGACATTGATCCCAATGCCGATAATAACCGAATGGATTCTATCTGCTTCTGCTTGCAATTCTGTTAAAATTCCAGTCACTTTCTTTCCGTGCAATAAAATATCATTCGGCCATTTTATATGAGGTTCAAGTCCCGTATTTTCTACGATCGCTTGTACGACTGCGACTGCAGTCAACAACGTTAATTGAGGTGCCATTGGAAGGGGAATTTTCGGTCTTAAGATAACACTCATCCAAACACCAGTAGATTTCGGAGAATGCCACGGTCTATCCATTCTCCCTTTCCCACCTGTTTGTTCATCCGCAATGACGACCGTTCCCTCTTTCGCATTATCCAAACCAAGACGATGGGCCACTTTTTGCGTCGAATCAACTGATTCTTTATAATGAATTTGCTGACCGATGATCGTTGTTTTTAACCCTAAGCGAATTTCGTTGGAGCTCACATGCTCTGGTTTTTGAATGATTCGATAACCTTTTCGTCTCACAGCTTCAAGTTCAAAGCCTTCATGGCGGAGATCTTCAATATGCTTCCAAACAGCTGTCCGTGAACATCCCATTAAGTCTGCCAAATACTGTCCTGAGAGGAACTCACCATCATGTTCAGTAAATGCATCAAGCAATTTTTTTCTTAAGGTTGACTGCATCTAAATAGCCACTCCTTTATCGGTCCCTTGTCATTGGCGATTTCCCGCTGAATGACTGCCTTTTCGATGGCCAAAAGTTTTTCTTCAATCCATGGTCCACCCTTTATTTGATACCATTGCAGTAAATCTTGACCGGTCACCGCTAGTTCTGTTCTCTCTCTTATCGGCAACTGTTCCAGCATGTCTTTTAACGTCTGAATGTTTTCATCGATTACCTTTGTTTTCAAGACGTTAAACAGTTGTTCCGTACTAATGACAAGCTCCTCGCCTGCCCGATATAAGTCCTCTAGTTTCCATTCATGCTCTAATCGTCGATATAGCCAACTTAACCCTGTTTTCACTCTGCGAATTTGTTTGACCGGAAGCTTCCAGCATCTTAAAAATGCCTCAACTTCTGTTGGTGCTAGCTTAAAATGGTAAAGAAGAAACACCCAATACTCACTAATGGTAAATCGACTAGAAAGGTTAAACTTTGAAAAACTGATAAGTTCTTTTTCCTTCCCTTCGAAGCCAGGTAAGTACTGATAAATTCCTGTATCTATTAAAATCATCAGTGCTTGCTGATAATTTTCTCCTCGTAACAGCTTTTCAAATTCAGTTGCTTTTCTCTCAACGGCGATCATTTCTAGCCATTGTTTATGCTCCCTTAAGGCTTGATACGTTTCTAGCTCTAGAGAAAAAGAGAGTTGGCTGACAAAACGTATAGCTCTCATCATTCTAAGGGCATCTTCGTGAAATCTCTCACCAGCATTCCCAACTGTTTTAATGAGCTTATCTTGAATAGCTGTCTGACCGTTAAAAGGATCTATGATCTTCCCTTCTTTATTCATCGCAATGGCATTCATCGTAAAGTCTCTGCGCTGTAAATCTTCCTCTAAAGAACGAATAAAGGTCACTTCATTCGGCCTTCTAAAATCCTCATAATCCGATTCGCTACGAAAAGTGGTAACCTCATATGTTTCTCCCTGATAAAGAACAACAACAGTTCCGTGAGCAATACCTACATCAATCGTTTTAGGAAAAATTGCTTGTATCTCTTCTGGGGTTGCAGAAGTAGCAATATCTACATCATCGATTTGTCTATCAAGTAGGTGATCTCGAACGGATCCTCCGACAAAGTAAGCTTCATAGCCTGCATCTTCTATTGCCTTTAAAATCGGTAATGCTTTTATAAAAGGGGTTTTCATCATTTTTCACCCTTTTGAATCGTCTCATAATATAGTTCCTCGTATTGCTCTACAATCAATTCCGCTCTAAAACGTTCCCATACTATTGCGATAGAGGCTTGTGAAAAACGTTTATGTAAGCTAGAATCAGTCAATAATTGCAATGCCTTTTTGGCAATATCCTCGATATTTCCCAACTCACATATGTACCCTGTTTCACCGTCCATAATCACTTCTGGTAAACCGCCAATATTCGTTCCAACACAAGGCACTCCACAAGCCATTGCCTCCAAAGCAACAAGTCCGAAGCTTTCTTTTTCAGATAATAGAAGCATTAAATCACTAATCGAATACAGTTCCTCTAAATTATCCTGCTTCCCTAAAAAGAGAACTTTGTCTTTAATATTCAGTTGATCTACGAGTTTTGAGACAAAAGGCATTTCTGGTCCATCCCCAATAAGTAGTATTTTCGCCTTTGTCTGCTCCGCTATTTTAGCAAATACCTTTATGACATCTGGAACACGTTTTACAGCACGAAAATTACTAACATGGATCAATACTTTTTCATCGTCTTTGATTCCAAATTCTTCCTTCAAATAAGCAGCATCTGTTCTTCGATAGACTCGCTCATCAATAAAATTATAGACCGGCACAATTTGTTTATCTGGATTAATTAAGTCATAGGTTTGCTGGATTAATGAATTAGACACAGCTGTAACTGCATCTGACTTTTCAATTCCAAATCGAATCGCATCTGTTAATGTCAAGTCATAGCCAAGAATCGTAATATCCGTCCCGTGAAGAGTCGTGACAATTTTAATATCCCTGCCGCTCATTTGCTTCGCTAATATCGCACAAACGGCATGAGGGATCGCATAATGAACATGAAGTATGTCTAGGTTTTCCCTTTGAATCACTTCTGCCATTTTACTTGCAAGTGCGATATCATATGGTGGATATTGAAAAACTGAGTATTGGTTAACCTCAACCTGATGATAACAAATATTGTGATACATCTTATTTAAGCGGAACGGGAGACTAGACGAAATGAAATGAATTTCATGTCCTTTTTCAGCCAACATTTTTCCAAGCTCTGTGGCGATTACTCCTGAACCACCTACAGTTGGGTAACAGGTAATTCCTATTTTTAATTTCCTCGTCATCATAGCTCTCCTAATAAATCCCTATTTAACATAATTGGTGTTTTTACTTTAAAGCCTTCCGCAAATTTAACTCCAACTTCTTTCCCAAATAGCTTTTCTCTCGCTTCCACCGTCTCAATATAACCATTAACTAAAGGTGTATCCACGCTTTCAGCTGAGCTTTGAAATTGACTTTCATATGCATTCAAACTTGCCAATTTTTGTTCCATAAAATCTGAGACATCAATGACAAAATCCGGCTTGTGAAAACCATTAATCATATAATATACCAGTTTTGTTGGGCGGAAGGGAGGATATTCATCATCTGTATGAAACTTGCGTATCCCAGCAGAAAAAAAGGCCTCTTCCACAATTTTTGAACAGTTCCCATGATCAGGATGCCGATCGACTATGTAAGGAGTAAAAACCACTTTTGGACGATATTTTCGAATGATCGTAACCACATCTCTAATTGCTTGCTCTGTTAAATAGAGCCCTCGATCCCGGTGCTGGAGATTTTCTCTGACTTGAACTCCTAATAACTCCGCTGCTCTACTAGCTTCCATTTGTCTTCCTTCAACCGTACCATTAGAAGATAATTCTGCTCGAGTTAAATCACAAATACCGATTTGTTTTCCGTTTGCTGCATATTTCGCAATCGTACCACCCATACCAATTTCCACGTCATCAGCATGGGCACCAAAAGCTAAAATATCTAATTGTTCAATCATTCAACTTCACCATTTCGTTTTGCAATCACTTCACGCCATGAAAGGTCTCCACGCTCTAATCCTTTAATGATTACTTCAGCCGTTCCCATATTTGTCGCAAGGGGGACTAAATAAACATCAGATAATCGAATTAATGCTGAAACATCTGGTTCATGAGGCTGAGCTGTCAACGGATCACGGAAAAATAAGACAACATCCATTTGATTATTGGCGATCATTGCTCCAATTTCTTGGTCCCCACCAAGTGGTCCTGACTGAAATCGATGCACTTGTAATCTCGTTGCCTCCATTATTTTCAATCCTGTTGTTCCCGTTCCAAAAAGGGTATGTTCCTTCAAAATATGTTCGTAGGCTGTTGCAAATCGTACCATATCGTCTTTTTTCTTATCATGGGCGATTAATGCAATATTCATTGCGATCTCCTCTTTTCTACTTATTCGATGATATTTTCAAGACCGTAAACAAAAGTGTCTAATTTTACTATAGTATCAACTGCAAGCTTGACACCTGACATAAAGGACGCCCGATTATAAGAATCATGTCGAATCGTGAGTGTTTGTCCATCTGAACCGAACATCACTTGCTGATGTGCAATTAAACCAGGTAAGCGAACAGAGTGAATATGCATTCCTTCAAAGTCCGCTCCCCTTGCTCCTTGGATGGTTTCTTTTTCATTCGGGTGACCCTGGATTTTCTGCTCTCTAACATCGGAAATCATTTGTGCTGTTTTTACAGCAGTCCCAGATGGTGCATCGAGCTTCTGATCATGATGTAACTCAATGATTTCAACATCATTAAAGTACTTTCCAGCCAGTTGCGAGAATTTCATCATAAGTACAGCCCCAATAGCAAAATTAGGCGCAATAATACATCCCAATTCTCTCTCTTCGCAAATCGATTGGAGCTCTTCTAAATCCTCTTTCGAAAAACCAGTTGTCCCAACCACTGGTCTAACACCATGTAATAGAGCAGTTTTTGTGTGATGCATTCCTATCTCAGGTGTCGTTAAATCGATTAATACATCTGCCTCAACTGTAGCAAGGCATTTTTCAATATCTCCGTAAACCGGTACTTTTAGAGAGCCGAATCCTTCAACATCTTGAAGTAGTTTTCCATCATATTTATAATCAATCGCAGCCACCAGTTGATAGTTTTCTGTTCTTTCAACCAGTTGTACAGCTTCTCTCCCCATTCGCCCTCTTGGTCCAGCTATAATTACTGTAATACTGCTCACCAAACATCACTCCTCTGTATTTTCTATCCTTGTCCAACGATTTATATCTCTCGTATTAAACTTGTGCATCACTCGATCATGAGCCTCTTCTAAATCAATATTAAGAGAGTTAGCAAAACAAGTGATCACAAAAAGTAAATCACCTAATTCTTCTTCAATCGTTTTTTCATCTTCTGATGCTTTCTTTGGTTTCTCACCATAATGATGATTGACTTCACGAGCCAATTCCCCTAATTCTTCTGTCATTCTTGCCATCATCGCTAAAGGGCTAAAATAGCCTTCTTTAAATTGGCTTATGTATGTATCTACTTCTAATTGAAGCTCTTTTATCGTCTTATTCTTTGTCACGTGTGAAACCCACTCCCATTACAAATGTTAGTCATTAAAGTTAATATTAAATAATAACGGTAGCTTTTACAAATATTTTTTCTTTCTCCAATTGTTGTCATTTTTATTTGCTTCCCTTATAATTAAGGCGTTTTGAACGTAGTTTGCGAAAGAGAGGAATACCAAAATGCCTTTTGGACTTAAAATTAAAAATATATTCTTTATATTACTAGGTTCTGCTATTTTTTCATTTGGAATTGTCCACTTTAATATGCAAAATAACCTAGCAGAAGGAGGCTTCACAGGTATTACCCTGTTGCTTTACTTCCTATATAAATTCGACCCATCTTACACAAATTTACTTTTAAATATTCCTGTATTTTTAATTGGCTGGAAACTACTTGGTCGCAATGTGTTCATCTATACGCTCATTGGTACTGTGAGTGTATCGGTTTTTCTTTGGTTATTCCAGCGTTACCAATTTCAAATCCCTTTACATGATGATTTAGCGCTTGCTGCCCTTTTTGCTGGGGTATTTATCGGGATCGGTCTAGGAATTATTTTTCGCTTTGGTGGCACAACCGGTGGTGTCGATATTATTGCAAGGCTTGCCCAAAAATATATCGGTTGGAGCATGGGAAAGACGATGTTTATGTTTGATGCTGTCGTCATCACACTCTCACTTATTTTCTATTTGTCTCATCGTGAAGCAATGTACACATTAGTCGCTGTCTTTGTCGGGGCTAAGGTCATTGATTTTATGCAGGAAGGTGCTTACTCTGCTAGAGGAGCGATGATTATTTCTGAACAAAATGAAGAGATTTCCGCAAAAATTATGCAGGAGATGGACCGGGGTGTTACTGTCCTAAAGGGGCATGGTTCTTTTACAAAACAAGAGCGAGATGTATTGTACTGTGTAGTTGGACGTAATGAAATTGTTCGATTGAAAAATTTGATTACGTCGGTAGACCCACATGCTTTTGTATCGGTGAGCATCGTGCATGATGTGCTTGGTGAAGGTTTTACACTTGATGAAAATAAGAGACCGATTGAAAGATAAAACCCCAAAAAAGAAGCTGGGTCAAAAAGTCGGTGATAACGACTTTTTGATTCTAGTTTGAAGTGTATAAATTCCCTCGCAGTTGGAGTGGCAGCATGAAAAAATAACAGGAAAAATTCCGCTTAATGAGCAACCATCATGAAAAAAAGCCAAAATAACAGGAAAATTTCCTGCTATCCCCTCAAAAAATACCAAAATAAACGATTTTGCCCTCCATAAGCGGAAAATCTTCCGTTATTTCTCCTAAAAGGGACTCCAATGAGGATATAACAGGAAAATTTCCGCTTAAGGGTGAGAGATGGTTGGAGCAAAATAGGGTCTTCTAGTAGAAGTTTAGACAAAGCAGAAATCGATTGGATTCTTGAAGGCTAATTGGCGTTTCCCTCGATTTTTTTGTACGAGGAAAATCGAAAATCCTGCGTAAATACAAAAATAGAGAAAGGTGAATTTGAGTACCCTCAGGATTCACCTTTCTCATGATTTGAAGCTAGTTAAGTTCCTGCCTCTTTTTCTTCTATTCGCTTCTCTGCATGCCTGTATAGATTAAAATCAGTCGAACTAGTTCTAATACTGCTACGGCTGCTGCTGCGACGTAGGTTAATGCGGCTGCATTGAGTACCTTTTTTGTTTCTTTTTCTTCATCATTTCGAATGATTCCAAGTGAAACGACTTGATCCATTGCCCGATTTGATGCATTAAACTCCACTGGTAATGTGACGAGCTGAAACACGACAGCTGCTGCCATAAAGATAATACCAAGTAACACTAAATTGGTCATACTTGCTAGCATCCCAATAATGATGAGAATCCAAGAAAAGTTAGAACCTATGTTTGCTACAGGAACTAGCGAATGGCGAATACGCAAAGGAGCATAGTCGACTTGATCCTGGATCGCATGCCCGACTTCATGGGCAGCAATGGCTGCTGCAGCAACAGAATGTCCATGATAGTTCTCAGAAGATAATCGAACTGTTTTTGAACGGGGATCGTAATGATCCGTTAAATGGCCTCTTGTTTCTTGTACTGCTACGTCGTATAAACCATTTGTATCTAAAATTCTTCTTGCTACCTCGGCACCACGCATGTGAGATGAAGAGGGAACCCTTGAATATTTCTTATAAGCACCTTTTACCTTCAACTGAGCCCATATCGGAATTAAAATGATGAGGGCAAAATAGATTAGAAAACCAAATCCCATTTTTTCTGTATTCCTCCATTACTTTTGTAGTAGAACTTCTTAACTCAAGATGGACAATGAGTTATTTCACTAAAGACATCTAAAATTATCCATTACCAGTAAAAACGTAAGGATAATATGCTTTAATTATATTGTAAAGAGGTTTTTATAGGGAGTCAATTATTTAGCATACTCTACTTCACTTCATTACATTCTTTTCTTCTCTCGTTCTCTTTCCTTGTCCCCTTTATACTTTCTCCAGCCTACATAGGATAATGTAACAATAATAATACTCCCCGTTGTAATAATCACCCACCACAGAGAAGGATCTGCTTCATCCTCAGACATCTGATTGAACAAGTCCTTTAAATCAGTTTCTAAAGAGACTAGCTCTTGTTGACTTGCTTCATCTGTTAATACCCGTGGCCGGTATTCATCAATAAAATGAATTTTGGCGTCGATTTGTTGGACTCTTTGTACAGGAACATCTAGCTTCATACTTGGATAAATCACTTCATAAAGAGACAGAAAAGAGTTTAAATGGGAGTGGAAATTCTTTGAGTCTCCCTGAAATGCTGCATCCTTCATTCCTTCGAATACAGCCATCATCGGACCTTCCATTTCTGTCCATAACGGCTCATTACCAGAGGTGATAGCATCCATCGCCAAACGAAATTTGGTCACTCGATTGATTCGTTCATCATGAGCCATACTTCCGTTTCCCATTGCTGCTATGGCTTCATCTTGCGCAAGGGTGACAATACGTAATTCATCTATTGAGAAACCATGATTTTCCATTGTATAGGCAAGAAACTCATTGGAAAAATACTCAAGAAGCTTTTTTGCATCCTCGTATCTGGATGATTTCACCAATTGTAGTGCTTCATCAGAAATATGATCAAGCTTTTCAATAGAGGAAATATGATGATTTGCTTGTATAGTTACCGGTGTAAGTATTAGGATTGCAATTAAAAATATAGCGGCTTTCAGCTTCATACTTGTCCCTCCTCACATTACTATTAAATGGTATGAGAGGTTGGACAAGGTTAGACCAAAAATATGTGAACCTACCGCTATTTCACTTTATCTGTAGTGTAAAACGGTTTTTTCTTAATCCAAAAAAATAAGCAACTGCAATAGAAGTTATACTTAACCAAAAAGTGAAGTAACCGATTTGCGGAATATATTCATCTAGCATATGATATCTAGGCATCATGAAAAAGACATAATCGATCACATCATTATGTAATGTCCAAATGGCTGCAACTACTAGATGCCATAACTTGAATCGGAAAAATGGAGCATATAATATCCCTTGTATCGCCATAGCACCGTGTGATAGTACAAGCATCATTCCGATTCCGTCTATTTCTCCATTAATCATAAACACCAATACATTCATGACAACAGCCCATATGCCATATTTAAAAAGTGTCACCATTGCTAATGTTTCAAATAGTGGCCAATTTCTTCCGAGTAAAAATGCCACGAGCACAAATAAGAAAAATAAACTGGCGGTTGGACTATCTGGTACAAATGCGAGAAAAATGGGTGGAGTATCTGCTAATTGGCTTTTATACCAATAGTATCCGTAAACCGTTCCCAAAAAATTAATGATTAATAGTAAAGATAGAATTGAGCGATTAGCTAAAATCGAGTAAATCCATTTCAATATATTTCACCTCATTATATTTTCCACATCTTTCTTATAGTAACATATTTCCCCTGTATACCGATTGTTTTATCACCCTTTTAACTAGATAGAAAAAAGCTGACGAAGTTATCGTCAGCTTTAAAATACTATTATTCACTTTCAAGAGTAGAGATGAATTCAGCCAATGTTTGTAGCTCTTCATCAGTACCTTGGAACAATCCTGCTGGCATAGCACCACGACCGTTTTGAGCAATTTCAGCAACTTCTTCTGGTGTTAAACCAGTATCAATAAGTGGTGGTGAACCTGCTCCACCTTGGAGATCTCCTCCATGGCAAGTCACACAGCCATTTGCTTCAAAAATCTTATAACCATCAGATTCTGTATCAATTTCTGCTTCTGCCACAATCTGACCTTGGATTTTCGCAGCTTCCCAGTCATGCTGGTCTACCGATTCCCAAGTAAGATAAGTAATACCCGCTAGTGCAAGAAGCATAAAACCTGTTGCTAATGGACGTTTAGATGGGCGACGCTCTGGTCCTCTATCTAAGAACGGAGCAAGTAATAACGCACCAAATGCTAGTCCAGGAATAACTAAGGCACCAATAATATTATAAGGACCTGATGCGAAAGAATACTTCAATAACTGATACAAGAATAAGAAATACCAGTCAGGTAATGGAATATATGCTGTATCACTTGGATCTGCAATTTTTTCGAGCGGTGGTTGATGCGCCGCAGTTAAACTTAAGAATCCAACGAGAAAAACAGCACCAATTAGCCATTCTTTTAAAAGAAAGTTTGGCCAAAACGCTTCTGTTTTACCAGGATATTCCGAATAATCCTTCGGGATATTCGGTTTTCGACCTGAAGCAGGGACACGTGAGTCTCCCACAAACTTCATACCTTTTCCACGATGCATTGAGCAATTCCCCTCCTTTAAGTCATTCACAAATCATGCACGTTTATGATTTTACAATGGACCTGAGATACCTTGTTTACGAATCATCATGAAGTGGGCAGCCATCAATGCAAACAATGCAGCAGGTAAGAAGAATACATGGATTGCAAAGAATCTAGTAATTGTCTGTGCACCAATAATATCTGAATGTCCCGCAATCAGGATCTTCAAATACTCACCTATGAATGGAACTGATTCGATTATTGTAATCGTAACCTTTGTTGCAAATAACGCTTTCATATCCCATGGTAATAAATAACCTGTTAAACCAAGGGCAAGCATGACGAAGAAAA
Organism: Robertmurraya phoenicis; assembly: GCF_047302285.1. Taxonomy (GTDB): domain Bacteria; phylum Bacillota; class Bacilli; order Bacillales; family Cytobacillaceae; genus Robertmurraya. The sequence continues at coordinate 1,882,753 of NZ_CP154845.1, read as the reverse complement.
TAAGGACTCCAACAATCCAGTTAAGCTCACGTGGTTTCTTATAAGCTCCTTGGAAGAAAACACGTAACGTATGTAAAAACATCATTACGATTACTAAGCTAGCACCCCAGTGGTGCATCCCGCGGACAATTTGTCCAAAAGCTACTTCGTTTTGTAAATAATAGATGGATTCCCATGCATTTTTAATATCTGGAACGTAGTACATTGTTAAGAACATACCAGACAAAATTTGAATTACTGTAACAAAGAACGTTAGTCCACCGAAACAGTAAACAAATGCAGAGAAGTGATGTGCAGGGTTTACATGTTCAGGTACTTCATGGTCCGCAATATCCCGCCACAAAGGCGTAATATCTAGACGTTCGTCTACCCAATCATAAATTTTGTTTAACAAGATTTACGCCTCCTTTCGCGGTTCTGCTTTACCTAAAGCTAAATAACCGTCAGCATCTTTGTAAGGATACACGTCTAATGGTGCTGCTGGTGGTGTACCAGGTACGTTTGTACCATCCTTTGTGTATAATCCATTGTGACATGGACAAAAGAAATGTTCAGGGTGTGTTTCATCTTTATTCCAGTCAACCGTACAGCCTAAATGCTTACATACTGGAGATAATGCGATAATTTCACCATTCTCATCTTTGTATACCCAAGCAGTATTTGTTACTTCAGAAGTGTACCAAGCATCTTTTTGTTCAAAAGAAAAGTCTACACGAACTGGTTCATTTGTTAATTCATCAATTTTTTGATTTGTAACAATAAAATCACCAGCTGCATTGTGCTTCAAAACAGGGTCAACTGCAAATCGGACCATTGGCATTAACATTCCTGCAGCCATAAATCCACCTACACCAGTAAGAGTATAGTTTAGGAATTGACGTCTTGTTACGCGTTGTTTGCTCATACCTTTCCCCCCTCTATCATGAAATGGTAGTCCAACGGACATAAATAAACACAATATAAAACTAGGACATAACAATGATATATCAATCTATACTTTAGGTCAATATAATAAATTGCTAAAGGATGGTAACTGTGTGATTAATATCTCCATTAGTCATTATTTTGCCACTTTTTCACAAATAAATGAATCAGTTGACTAATTTGATCCTCTAAAATTTGATTTTTATACTTATCATCCATGCTTTCTAATGGCAGGGATGGTAACCAAATCAGCGTTCCATCTACTTTCTCCTCTGTCGTTCTCCAGTCACTGTCAGATGTTATATAGATAATATGCTTAAATCCATTCTTCTTAAACTCAGTCTCCCAGTGGTTGATCACCTCTAAACGCCTATCATCAGAATCGCTTTTTAAATATGTATAACCCGGAAGCATCATGAGCCTCCCTTTAAATTGTCGCTCAAGGGGAATGTTTAAAAGAGAGATAAACTCAGTCATTGCTGCCGATTGTTTCATATCGTCGCCAAACGATATGGGAAGCAGTGGTAGCACGACCGTGTCTACGTATTCTTTCGCTCCCAAATACATGTCAATATCATTTGAAACCCATTTCATTCATATCACTCCAAGCTAATAAATTCCTTCCTATCATATCATTTCAATGTTAGCTGGACAAAGATGAACGCAAAAATAATAGCCTGCAAAAATAGCAGGCTACCCAATCATATTTTATTCGTATGGAGTAATTTACTTTAGTCGACTTAATTTTTTTGTTAATTCCTCAAACGCTGCCTTATCTTGATTGTCTAGAGCCTCATCAATTAAATGAAGCAATTTTTCCCTCTGGAAGTTTTTCAGAGTAGATGACAGAAATTTTTCAGCTATAAGTCGATCCTTTTCACTGATTTGCAGGCTTTTAGGCATGAAAGGATTCTCTTCCAATACAGCCGCATACTGATGGGCTTTATTTGATGCATGGAAATTAAGTTGAATATAGATTTCTTCATCCCTATTCAAACGAATATCATGGAAAGATTTTTCTGCATCTGTTGTCATTACATTCTCTTTGTAAAAACGGAACGGTACCTCATCAACACAATGAGTTGACATCACTAAGCCACGGGGACAATACTGAGCTTGCTCAACAAAATGGACTTTTTCCATGAGACCATCATGACTCATTAAATAGTTTAAAATCCACACACACTCACGTCTCTTCAGTTGGTAGTGATTGAGGAACCAGCGAATAAAATCCTTTTTCTCGTTGACAGATACAGGGGTCTTCATCATTTTCCCTCCTCTGCGTACAACTATTTTTAATTAACCGTTACGAATGGTAAAAATGGCTGTGAACGAAATATGCATACTTTCTAATATATAATGTACGAATAAACAATCTATCCTTCATCAGACAGTCTTTGCACGACTTCAGCAAATTCTTCATTCGATGGATCGTTTGCCAATAGTACATTAAATATTTCGGCAGCTTCATCTCGTTTTCCTTCCTCGATTAGAAAGTATCCATAATCTGTGAGAAACTCTTGATCATTCTTTAAAAAATTATATGCAAGTTGGTATTTGTTTAATGCCTGTGAATATTTTTCTAAATTTTGTAAGGCAACGGCCTCATCCCAAATAATATGGGGTTCTTCAATTCCATTAGACTCAAAAATTCCGACGATCTCCAACACGTCTTCGTATCTTTCCTGATGCAGGAAGAGTTTATTGATTGTAAGACCTGCTTCAATAAATTCAGGATCCAGTACCAATGCTTGTCTTAAAAAGACCTCAGCTTCGTCTTCATTTCCAAGCTTTAGAGCCATTTTCCCACCGATGAAATACAGTTCCTTGTTGTATTCATCATAGCGCAAGCCTTCTTGAATCGTTTCAAAGCTTCGCTCAAGATCTTCTTCTCTCTCATAAGCCTTTGCTAAATACAGATAAAGGGAATGATACTCATGATCAAGCTCTTTGAGCTCTGTAAATTTCTCAATCGCTGTCTTGTTCATTCCAGCTTGAAGTGCTGTAAATGCATAATGAAAAAGAGTATTAATCTCTAAGCTTTCCTCCAATGCCTTTTCATAATGAGGAAGCGCTTCTTCAAATGCACCACCGGCACTGTATGCATCTCCTAGTCTTTGATGAATGCTGACACCAGCTATATCCTGTTCCACAGGCAAGACTTTTTCATACGACTTGATGGCTTCAATAAATCTACCTTGTTCCAAATATAGTTCTCCTAAAGCAAACTCAATGATGACTTCATTTGGTAACACAGATTTTGCTTTAAGCAGTTTTTGTTCACTGACCTCATAAAGTCCTTCCATCTGATAAAGATCTGCTTGTAAAAGCAAGCTTTCCGGAAAACTGGGGTCTGTTTCCTTAATTTTATCAAGGGTTTGAAGGGCCTCATCTTCTTTACCTTGCTCCAAACAAATTTCAGCCAGCGTAACAAGAATTTCTCCTTCTTCAGGGTACGCTTCAAGAAGTCTCTCATAGAGCGCCTTTGCTTCATCTAGAAATCCATAATGAAATAACTCTTCCCCAAGGAGCAGCCTTTCATCATTTGTCCCGTTTTTTAATATCGCTTCATATTTTATAATGGCTTCTTCGTGTTGACCATTTTCTAATAGTGTTATAATTTTACTAATCTTGTCCATTTAGCAATCCTTTCACAATTCCAAATTTACTTTCTCTCTACATTATAATGGAATTTGCTAAATTCTACTCATAATAAGACTTTTTAATCGCTGTTTTCGCATAGATTGTAGTTTTTTTGTAAAAACTCAGAAGCCAGTTTTTACCCATATATCATGGGAACTGCTATACATTAAGTTTGCGACGGCACTTTTCGCTTCCTCTTTATAGACATGTAGGAAGATTGGGCCCTTATTACTATCCAAAAGCAACAATGATTGCGAAAAAAGCCTGTTTAATTTACTCGAAAAAAAGCTGGTGTTTTAATGACAACATATTCCCCGAATCCTGGTCGGAATTGTACGTCCTTTCCTGCTCGAATGACCGTACCTTTATGAACCGTTACAAGCAGCCGCTTATCCGATTGATGAAACAAATCTCGTTCACATATTTCTTTCTCAGAATCATCCTTTAAATATAGATTATAACTGACTTCTCCACCATGATGGATGGCTGACTTAACAGGATAAATACCGATTTTACATAAATTCTCGTGAGAAATCGGAGCATTCTCTACTAACTCATGCTCAATATATGGGATTTTCTCTTTATGTAAAAGCTCTCCCCAAAAAGCTTCTACCTGATTTTTCTTTTTCTCATTATCACTGGCAAAAATGGGTATAAGCGGACTATTATACGGAAACATCGCTTCCCTTAACCATCCCCACGGAATTTCTTTAAGCTGGCATTCGTCTTCTACCTCAACAAATATAGCTGGAATCTTTGCCCGTTTACATTTGATCAGAAAATTTGTCGTTAAAAGTCGAATCGGAATTTTCACACCAACGGTATAATCAACCGGACTATTTAGTAGTGTTGTTTTTATCTTAGTAAATGCAGACTGTAATAAATATTCCTTGTCAATTTCCACATATGTTAAAAACATCGTACTTCCTTTTGTAATAAGTTCATTGATAAAAAAATTCTTCATATCTTGAAAAGAATAATCACATGGAAATCGAGGACAAAAAAGGATATGGGGCGGGGTCATCACATAAGAACTCGCATTTACTCTCATATAAGAAAATCGTTCAAAAGAGGGCCTGATGGAATCAATTCGATCCGCTTTAATCAATAAGGAATTCTGCTCCAGTTTGTCGTCTTTTAGCAAATTGGCATTTTCGATGATATAGGTCATAAAACCACCCTTTTAATCAGTCTTATGACAAACTATGCTTGTACAAATATATTTATTCCATTACCGAACCCAAAAGAGCAAAGGTTTAACTTGAACAAAATCAACAAAAAAAGAAGAGCCCACGCTTAACCCAGCAGGCTCTGTAAATGATTGAAAAAGTTTGGATAAGAAACAGAAATTGCTTCGGTGTTTTCTAGACTTGTTTCCTCTTTGCAAATTAATGAAGCAATCGCCAGCATCATCCCAATTCGGTGATCACCGTGGCTATTAACGATTCCGCCTGACAACCTTTGGTTTCCGTAGATGATCATGCCATCATTCGTTGATTCTATTTTCACACCTAGTTTTTGTAGCTCATGAACCACCGTGTCAATCCGATTTGTCTCCTTGACTTTTAATTCTTCGGCATCTTTAATGATGGTTACGCCCTCTGCTTGTGTCGCAAGTAAAGCAATGACTGGAATTTCATCAATTAATCGCGGAATCATGCTTCCTTCAATCGTTGTACCTTTAAGCGATGAAGTTTTAATTATTAGATCGCCAGTTGGCTCAAACTCTTCTTTTACATTTGTTATTTGTAAGTCGGCACCCATCTCTTTCATGACATCGATAATGCCTGTTCTCGTTGGATTTAGGCCTACATTTTTTAGCGTAATTTCACTATTTGGAACGATGGCTCCTGCTACAAGGAAAAAGGCAGCAGATGAAATATCACCCGGTACTTGAACATTCATTCCTTTTAATGTTTGCCCTCCTTGCACTGTGACAGAAAGACCATCCACTTCAATATCTCCACCAAAATGCTTAATCATTCTTTCCGTATGATCCCGTGTCTTAGAGGTTTCAATGACAGTCGTCTGCCCATCCGCTTGCAAGCCGGCTAATAGAATTGCGGACTTCACCTGTGCACTCGCCACTGGTAATGGATATTCAATTCCCTTGAGGTTTCCTCCTCGAACAGAGATTGGCGTATATTCGCCACCGCTTCTTCCATCAATCTTAGCTCCTAAGCTTAATAAAGGTTTCGTCACTCTTGTCATCGGTCTCTTCCCGATAGATTGATCGCCTATAAGCGTAGAAAAAAATGGACGTCCTGCTAATATCCCAAGCATAAGCCTAATCGTTGTACCCGAATTCCCTACATCAAGCACTCCTCTTGGCTCCTTTAGTCCACTAAACCCTTTTCCATAAATCGTGGCTTGATCGCCTTGTTGTTCAATTTCAACTCCAAGTTTTCGAAAGCACGAGATGGTACTTAAACAATCATCTCCTGTTAAAAAGTTCGTAACAGATGTAGTTCCGTTTGCAATGGCTCCAAACATAATGGAGCGATGGGAAATCGACTTGTCTCCTGGTATGACAATTTGACCTTGAAGTTTTTCTATATTTATTTTCAACGGTGTTGCTTTCATCTTATCACCCTCTTATATCCCTGTAGATGTGTCATAATTGGTGTAATGGCGAATGCACTTTTCCGCGCGCTCCCGATCTTCTTCTGTTTGAAAACTAATGACGAGAATTCCATATACTTCTTCTCTCGTTTCGCGAATACGGATATTCGTTAAATTGATCTTTTCTTTTGCTAAGTAACCAGTAATTTCAGAAATGACCCCAGGGTAATCGGGAACGTCAACAAATAAATCATAGAACGCCGGAATCGCTCCTTTTTCTTTCACAGGCATTTCATCGCGAAAACGTTTTGCTCGAGAAAAATATTGATAGATCTCATCCTCATTTTCAGTCGTTAACATATTCGTAACCCTTGCCATTTCTTCCTGCCATTCCGTTAATAGCTGTAAAAGAACATCTTTATTATGTAAGGAAATATCCCTCCACATGTCTGGGCTACTGGATGCAATTCTCGTAATATCACGAAACCCCCCAGCTGCAAGTCGTGTAACTAGACTTTGTTGCTGACTCGTTCTTTCTGCCTGATGAACGAGGGAAGCCGCAATGACATGAGGAAAATGGCTAATAACACCTGTTAAGTAATCATGTTCAGAGGGCAACACCTGAAGAAATTTAGCTTTTGTTCCTTTTAGCCAAACTTTTAATTCTTCGACTGCTTCTTGGTCCGTGTCAGCCTCTGGTGTCAGTAAGTAAAAAGCATTTTCAAAAAGGATTGATTTAGCAGCTTGAACCCCGCTTTTATGGGAGCCTGCCATCGGGTGACCACCGATAAAAGTATAGCCTTTTTCTCTAAGACATTCTGCTCTTTTCACAATTTCCATTTTTGTACTTCCTGCATCAGAAATAATGACACTTTTCTTTAGTGAAAGGCCACAGAGAAATTCAATCATATATTCAATCTTTTTCACTGGTGTGGCGATTAAGATGAGGTCAGCATCAACCGCACCTATCTCCAAATCTTCCACTGTTTCATCAACAACTCCAAGCATTGTTGCTAATCTCGCTTGTTTCTTATTTACGTCATAACCAATGATTTTTGCTTGTGGATGCTCATGCTTAATACATAGAGCCAATGAACCCCCGATGAGTCCTAGCCCGACAATCAATACACGACCTTTCAAGGGATCACCTACTTTCATGATGGGTAAAAGCTCCTGAAAGTCCAACTAGGCACTAAAATTCAGGAGCTATAAAGGTTAATTCTACTATTTATGGGTGAATTGTATTGGTATACTATCGAGTGGCGATTTTTTCTGAAATAAATGCTCTCATAATTTCGATCATTTCTGCGTTTTCATCTTTAGAGCCTATCGTTACTCTTACGGAAGTTGGAAAACCAAGGGCTACACCTGAACGAACAATATACCCTCGTTCAAGGAAATATTGGAACACTTCATTTCCATCCACTTTGAAATCAATCAAAATGAAATTCCCTTGTGATTTCGTATAAGATAATTGCTGTTCATCACAAAATTGATAGTATTGTTGTAAGCCTTCACGATTTTGCTGTCTGCACTTCTCTACATAAGCTTGGTCCTCAAGAGCTGCTTTAGCTGCCATTTGGGCAAATGTACTCGTATTGAAAGGTTCTCTTGCCGGTTCAAGGGCTCGAATCACTTTTTCATTCCCGATACCATATCCGATGCGAAGACTAGCCAATCCGTAAATTTTTGAGAAAGTCCTTAATACAATAAGATTTTCAAATTGTTTTATCAGTTCGATAGAATCGTAATAATCATCTGCCACCACATACTCATAATACGCCTCGTCTAATACAACAAGCGTTTCTGTCGGTACTCTCTTCAGAAAGGACAATAACTGTTCTTCATTAATATAAGCACCAGTTGGGTTATTTGGACTACATAGCCAAACAACATTTGTCTTTTCATCAATTTTGTTTAACATCCCCTCTAAATCATGTTCGCCACCTACGAGCGGGACCTCTCTTACTTCAGCCCCTTCAATCACTGCATTATGCTTATATTGAGGAAAGGTAGGAGCTGCCATGACCGTATTAAACTCCGGTCTCAAAAGAGCACGAGAAATAATCTGGATATTCTCATCAGAGCCATTTCCAAATATTATTTGCTTTTCTGAAACTCCTAATTTGCTTGCTAGGGCTTCCCTTATTTCTGTTGCATAGCCATCAGGATAAAGAGCTAATGAACCATCGAACGTGTGTATTTTTTCCAGAACTTGTCCTGAACATCCAAATGGATTTTCATTTGAAGCAAGCTTTACGATTTTTTCTAACCCATATTGTCTTTTAACCTCACCAATTGATTTTCCCGGCTGATAAGGAGTCAATTGGAGAATATCTTCCTTCCATCTCACTTGTCTTCACCACTCAATTCAATAATTTCTTTAAGCCTTTAAATCTGGTCTTAAGCTAATCGCTTTTTCCAAATAAATATGCTTTATCTCTGTTTGACTCTTTTCTGTATTAATATGTATCATCACTCGAATACAGCTTTTCAAAGCATTCTTAACTGGGATTTCTCGCATGCACATGACAGGAACATATGTCCAACCTTCTATGCTTCGTAACGCTTTCGCAGGAAAAGTACCGTCAATTTCGTCTGTTACTGAAATGAATACAGATGCTACATTTTCTGCTTCAATTTCATTGACAGCGATCATTTCACGAATGAGCGTTTCTGTCGACGTTACAATCTCCTGTTCTACATTTTCCTCAATTGTCGTAGCTCCCCTTACCCCTCTTATCATCCTTTATCACCTCTTTAGGTCATTCCTATTTGAAATTGCTCTAACTGTTCTAGTAAAAATTGATCCTCTAACGGTATCGTGACAGGCTTCCCAACTTTTTCTATTAAGACATATTGAATATGACCATCAACGGATTTTTTATCTTGCTTCATACGCTCAAGCAAGGATTGTACATTCAAATGATTCGGGATCGATGTTTCATAGCCAAGCTGCTTGACCCAGCTTATAAACCTTTCCTCATCAAAAGATAGATCAAAAATACTCTTACTTAATTTCAATGAAAAGAGCATTCCTATTAAAACAGCTTCACCATGGGTAATCTTTCCATATCCTGCTTCCCCTTCAATCGCATGCCCAAGTGTATGACCGAAATTCAAAAAAGCACGAATCCCATTTTCCTTCTCATCACGGGAGACGATAGCATTTTTTATTTGAATCCCTTTTTTCATCATATACTCTAATTGTTCAGTTGTAAGATGATTCAAATCTAAAATGTTCGAAAGTAGCCAATGATAGAAAGCTTCATCTTGTATCAATCCATGTTTTATTACTTCAGCTAATCCTGATCTTCTTTCACCAATTGAGAGACTATTAAGAAAGCTTAAATCATAAAACACCGCTTCTGGTTGATAAAAAGCACCGATCATATTCTTTCCTAAAGGGTGATTGATCGCAACCTTTCCTCCGACAGCACTATCATGTGCTAGGATGGTAGTAGGGATTTGAATAAAAGGAATTCCTCGCATATACGTTGCGGCAACAAAGCCACTTACATCACCGACTGCTCCTCCACCAAAGGCCAAAACAATCGATTTTCTGTCCAATTTTTTTTCCAAACAAAAGGTTAAACACTCCTGATAGACAGCAAAGGTTTTTGCATATTCACCATTTGGAACAATATAGGTTAAAGGTTGATAATCCGAGAGGATCCTTTTCAGAGTTGGCAAGTATCTTTCTCCAACATTCCCGTCTGTTATAATGACCACCTTCGTTAAGGAAGGAAACTCGTCCTTTAAAAAAGTTGGAAGGGTAGAAATAACCCCTTCCCCAACGAAAACTGAATAATTTCGAGATTCAGTCTGAATGAGAATCGGTTCCATTAGAACTCCCTCGCATACGTACGTTGCTGTTCAATCGTATTCTTCAAAGTGTCGAGTCTATCAGAGTAAAATTGATCAACGATGGCTGAGGCAATTTCCCATGCGACGACATGTTCTGCAACAATAGCTGCTGCAGGTACAGCACAGCTATCTGATCGTTCAATACTTGCTGAAAAAGGTTCCTTCGAATCAATATCTACACTTTGAAGTGGTTTATATAATGTTGGGATCGGCTTCATTACACCCCGAACGACAATCGGCATCCCTGTTGTCATTCCACCTTCAAATCCACCTAAGCGGTTTGTTTTTCGAGAATATCCTTTTGTTTCATCCCAAACGATCTCATCATGTACTTCACTACCAGGTTTTCTAGCTGCTTCAAAACCAATTCCAAACTCAACGCCCTTAAAGGCATTAATACTAACAATTGCTGCTGCCAGCTTTGCATCTAACTTACGATCAAAATGGACGTAACTACCCACTCCAGCAGGCATTCCTTCCACGATTACCTCAACGATTCCACCGATAGAATCTCCATTTTCTTTGGCTTCATCAATCGCCTTCATCATTGCCTTTTCAGCGTTTGGATCTAAGCATCTAACAGGGGAATTTTCAGTAATATCCTTTAATGAGTTGATTGATTCATAGCTTCTAACTTCACTCTTAATTCCACCTATTTCAATGACATGTGATGCTACTTCGATTCCAAGTAGTGAAAGAAGCTTCTTTGCTACCGCTCCAGCCGCCACTCTGACGGTCGTTTCACGGGCAGATGATCGCTCCAGAACATTACGCAAATCACGATGTCCATACTTGATTCCACCATTGAGATCTGCGTGACCAGGGCGGGGGCGAGTAATTTTTCGCTTTACTTCTTCACCTTCATTAAGCTCTGGTGGCTCTTGTCCCATAATTTTTGTCCAGTGTTTCCAGTCGTCATTTTCCACAACTAAAGCAACCGGTGAGCCTAGTGTTAATCCATGTCGAACTCCACTAGCGATATGTACGGTATCTTTTTCAATTTGCATTCTTCGGCCTCGTCCATATCCCTTTTGACGCCTCGCTAATTGTTCGTTAATATCCTCCGATAATAGAGGCATTCCAGCCGGTAATCCTTCGATAATCGTTGTTAATTGGGGGCCATGTGACTCTCCCGCTGTTAAGTATCTCATAACTCTTTCCTCCTTCAACTCATTAAAGGATTATGTATCAATATAACATACGCACGTAAAGAAGAATAGTAAAAGATTTAAAATTTTGTCTGTATTTCGTTCTTATTGTACGATTGTCAATTTTCAAACATACTCCTTATTTCTCCATGCATTTCCATCATATTCATGGGTAGAAAAAAAAGAGCATCATCGCTCTTTACTTTTTCCGATCGCTGTTTAGTCTAGAAACCCAGAAAGTCGGTTTTACCCTATATAGTCAATTATCGTTTCCGATAAAAAAAGGTATCCTCGGTTTCAAATCCATATAGACTTGGATTGAAAATTTGCTCTGTGCTACCAACAAAAAAGATTCCATCTTCTTTTAAAGCACCGCTAAATTTAGTATACAGTATATCTTTTGCATCTTCTGTAAAATAAATCAGCACATTTCTACATACGATTAAATCGAATGGGCCTCCAAATGGATCAGCTAGTAAATTCTGTTTTTTGAATGATACCGTTTTTTTAATTTTTTCTGATAGATGATAGAAACTCCCATCCTGTTTAAAAAACTTACGTTTCATATCGTCTGGAACTTCATTCAAAGACCTTTCTGGATAAGCACCTATCTTCGCCCTAGAAATGGCATTTTCATCAATGTCTGTCGCAAGAATTTGCACCCCGGAAAGCGGCATGAATTTTGACATAATCATGGCAATTGTATACGGTTCTTCCCCAGTTGAACATGCAGCACTCCATATTTTCAAGCGACTATTTTTTTCTAATAGCTTAGGTAGAATTTTTTTCTCCAACACTTCCCACCGTTTACCATTTCGATAAAACTCCGAGACATTAATGGTCATTCGATCCAAAAATTCGTCTAAGAGTGTTTTATTTTCCTTAAGTTCCAAATAATAATCATTAAAAGAGTGATATCCTCTTTTTTCATAAAGGGATGTCAATCTTCGCTTCATTTGTGCCTCTTTATATAATGAGAGATCAATTCCAGTTTTTTTCTTAATGTTTGCAACAAATTGTTCGTAGTCCTGTGCCATATCTTTCTCCCTATGCAATCAACTTAATATAGTGTAAGTATAGCGTAAAAATGGAAAAAAAGAGTATAATTTTTAAAAAATCAAAATTTAAAAAGAAAAGAAAAAAGCACTTGCAGATAATACAAGCGCTTACTTTTTTCAGAATAAGTAATAGACTTATACTTAATAAATCCACTCACTAATATGCTTAGAATAAGTAACTAGCTCTTCTTCTTTGAAGAATAAAGCGATTTCTCTTTCAGCACTCGTAGGAGAGTCTGAACCGTGAATAATATTCTTTCCAACTGTAGCTGCATAATCTCCACGAATGGTTCCAGCTGTCGCATCCTTTGGATTTGTTGCCCCCATCATACTACGTGCAGTCGCAATGACATTTTCGCCTTCCCAAACCATTGCAAATACTGGACCAGAAGTAATGAAATCAACTAACTCACCAAAGAAAGGGCGTTCCTTATGCTCACCATAATGCTGCTCTGCTAATTCTTGAGGAATACTCATTAGCTTCGCACCTACTAGCTGAAATCCTTTTCTTTCAAAACGAGAAACGATGTCACCAATTAAACTGCGCTGTACACCATCAGGTTTTAACATTAAAAAAGTCTTTTCCATAAGCTCCACTCCTAAAGTTTGTCTGTATGTACGGACTAAAAAACGATTAGACAGCCCACGAAAATATTACCATTATTTTCACATAATGGCAACAGAGTTAAGAGATTTAAGTTTAGTGGGTACTTTCCTTTTTGACAACGGGAAGTATAGGAGCTAGAGCGTGTTTTCTTAGCAGTTTTTGAAACTTATGATTTTCGTTTTCCGATGTAGAGCGCAATATCTCTTAACGTCTTTCTTGCTCTATTATTAGGCAATTCCGCAAGCACATCAAGGGCCTTATCTAAATAACGATCGCTCATTTTAATAGACTTCTCAATTGCGTCTGAATTTTTTATAAGCTGAATAATATAGTCCATTTCCTCTGAGTTCATATTTTCGTGAACCTTTACAATTTCAGCATGGAGCTTTTCATCCTCCATCGCAAATAAAACAGGAAGTGTGATATTACCTTGAAGCAAATCTCCTCCAGCTGGCTTTCCAAGTTCTTTTTCAGTACCTGTAAAGTCGAGAATATCATCTGTAATTTGAAAGCTCATCCCTACAAAATATCCAAAACGGAAAAGCTTACGATGAATCTCTTCTTCTACTCCAGCAGCAATCGCTCCTAGTTGACAACTTGCAGCGATTAATAAAGCTGTCTTTCTTTTAATTCGCAGCAAATAATCCCGTAAATTCTGTTCGTAACGATACTTATCCTTAATCTGCTCAATCTCACCAATTGTCAGTTCGACAATCGTATTGGATAAAATTTGATGAGCCTCTGGATTTTGCACATTTGTCATTAATTCCAATGACTTCGCAAATATGTAATCCCCGGAATACATCGCAAATCGATTATCCCATTTGCTCTTGATCGTTGGTCTTCCTCGGCGCAAATCGGCATCATCAATGACATCATCATGAACTAAAGAAGCCATATGAATAAGTTCTAGAGCTACAGCAACATCTTTAACGACTCGAATATCATAACGTCCAAATTTTGCGGCCAACAAGACAAAAACAGGGCGAATCCTTTTGCCGCCTGCCTGCAATAGATGCAAGGAAGCCTCCTGCAATAGTGGTGATTCCCCTTTTACCGTTTCTTCTAATGATTTTTCTATAGTATTTATATCAGAGCTCAAAAATGAATACACCATTTTTAGTTTCATATGACGTCACCAATCCTAAAAACTTTAACACGTAATAAATGGAGCTTTAAAGCTTATTCCTTATGCCCAATATGAACAGCAGCAGCTCCACCGCTGTATGGCTTGTAGCTTACCTTTTTGAATCCTGCTTGCTCAAACATTTTCGCAAGTTCTTTCATCCCTGGGAAATCTCTTGCTGACTCATGCAGCCAAGCATATTCATTATAGCTCTTCGCAAAAAGTTTTCCGAAAAACGGCATAATAAATCGAAAGTAAAAAAAGAATAACTGTCGATAACCAAACATTGTCGGCTGAGACGTCTCTAAGCAAACTCCGATTCCGCCTGGCTTGAGGACACGATTCATTTCCTTTAGAACCTGTAGGTAATCTGGTACATTTCTAAGACCAAAACCGATCGTTACATAATCAAATGAATGATCCGGAAACGGAAGTTCCATCGCATTCCCATGTACAAGCTGAACATTACCCAAATGCAAATCCTTCACTTTTTCTTCGCCAACTTTGAGCATGTTTTTGCTGAAGTCTAAGCCTATCACTTCTCCACTTGGACCGACTTTTTCGGCTAGGGCAATTGTCCAGTCAGCTGTACCGCAGCACACATCTAACGCTTTAGAACCGGCCTTAACATTCATCTTTTTCATCGTGTCTTCACGCCATTTTTTATGCATTTGAAAGCTGATCACCGAATTCATCTTATCATAGTTATCAGAGATCTTTTCAAAAACGCCATGCACACGTTGTTCTTTTGACTGGTTCATTTCCTTACCCTTCTTCCACAAGCGATTTCACAACGATTTGATGTTGCTTTAATACTTTTTCGATTCTACTTTCAACCGCTTCATTGACAAGCGGCAATTTATTTTTTGCTTTCACTAACATTTCTTTATAAAAGCTAATATATTTATCACAAATAAAAACCAAATGATTTTTTTGCTCATTTGATAATTCTTTCAGTGTTTGTTCATGCCTTGGAAAAACCAATTTCTTTATACCATCAAATACAACGGATGTTTGAGACTTCACAAACAGGTCTCTTTCTTTGCTCAATCGTTTTATTAATAAGAAGTTGGAAATAATTTCATCCCAACCGTTTGCATGTAAATGCTTGACTAGTTTCTTATGTAACGATGCTTCTATATTCTTAAGGCATTCCATAAGTTTTTCGATTCCATCAAGTTCTTGCTGATAAACGATAATTTTTTGATCGTTAATCGTTTCAATTCCCTCAGCAAGTAAGCGGATCACTTCAATATTATCCTTTTCTGCCAAAATTTTATAATAAAGGCCACTATAGTATACCCCTGCGAGTACCGTTAATTGCCGATTCTTTAAATTAGCATCTCCTGAAAGGTCATTCGTCACCAAATCATGAGTATCAAGAGCAATTTGCAATAACATCGTAGGTACAACATAGTGTTCAATGTCTTCAATGGAAACATTTAGATCATCTAGAAAAGAGACAAGAAAGAAAAGCTTATCTTCATCAATTACTGGTGCTTCAATATTTTGTGCTAAGAAGGGATGATGGATCTTTCCTTCTATTTTTTCCCGAACATATTCTAGTTTTTGTTGAAGGTTTAGCATGAAATCACCCTTGTATCCGCTAGATTCTATTGTCACTTTTTAGCCGTTACTCGCAAAAATAAAACACTTGGACAATTATATCATAAAAGGCCCTACTATGGTCCTTTTAATAAAAATATAGATAATTCAGTATTTTGTTTGATATTAACTATATTACCACCTTGGAAACGTTTTTTATTTCTCTTTCTGTTCGCTTTCTATTTCTCCATACGAAGTCATGATTTTAGCATTTCCTCTTATTTTTATAGCAGAAGTATGCTCTGTAAACTGAGCAATCATGACCTCTCCTTTATCTAGCTTCTCAGAGTGATGAAAACGCGTGTCCGTTCCACGTGTGAGTCCAATAACATTTACACCATCTTCAATTGCTTTTATCACTAAATATTCACCATTTGGTTTGTTATCCATCCGAACCACATCTCCATTTAATCATGATTATTATGGCTTTAAAAGTTGCCGTACAATCATCATAACAATTATTGCCTTCATTTTCATATAACTTTTGCTAATTCTACTTCAACTATTTTAAAAAGTATCGACTAAACTTCACAATTTAGTCGATACTGGATTGTCCCTTATTGTTTAATTAACGATAAAATTTCAGCTCTAGCAGTACTATCCTCTGCTAAAGTGCCCCTTACTGCAGTAGTCACCGTTTTCGCTCCCGGTTTTTTGACACCGCGCATCGTCATACACATATGTTCAGCTTCTACCACAATCATCACACCATGTGGTTCAAGTTTTTCCATCATCGCATCAGCAACTGTTGACGTGATTCGTTCTTGAAGCTGTGGTCTTTTCGCAACAGCCTCAACCGCCCTTGCTAGTTTACTCAAGCCTGTTACTCGTCCATTCCTTGGAATATAAGCTACATGCGCCTTCCCGTAAAAAGGAACAAGATGATGTTCACACATGGAGTAGAACGGGATATCTTTAACTAAAACCAATTCTTCATGATCCTCGCTAAAAATCGTTTCAAAATACTCACGTGGATCTTGGTTTATTCCTTGGAATACTTCTTCATACATTTTTGCCACACGTTTCGGTGTATCTAATACTCCTTCTCGATTCGGGTCATCCCCTACTGCTTCTAATATTAAACGTACCGCCTCTTCAATTTGGGCACGATTGACGTTTGACATGATAAATCCTCCTCAGCCTAATCCTCTTCTAGTAACAATAAATATAACATTAACATCTTAGCACAACTAACGAAATACAGGCAAAAAGAAGGAATTCAACTTTGAAATATAATATGTGCTATTGATTTTTGGCTCATTTTGCTCTGAAACGATGAAACGCGGAGGAAAGCTAGCTTTCCCCAAGCGTTTCATCGTTTCAGAGCTACCTTTCAGCGAATAGCTGAAAGAAGTGAGAAACCGAGGTTTCTCACGAAATGAGCCAAAAATCGCGTTATCGACAAAAAAATAAAAAGGCCACGTATAAACGTGGACCTTTTTAAAGAAGATAAGAATACCCACTCGAATCTGAGCAAAATATCTTATCTAAAGTATAAAGTACTTTATGTAATTACTTCACTGCATCTTTAAGCGCCTTACCTGGTTTGAAAGCAGGTACCTTGCTAGCAGAGATTTCAATTTCTTCTCCAGTTTGAGGATTACGACCTTTACGAGCCGCACGCTCACGTACCTCAAAGTTTCCGAAACCGATTAGTTGTACTTTATCACCATCTTTTAAAGCATTTAAGATTGAATCAAATACTGCGTCAACTGCTTTAGTAGCGTCCTTTTTAGAAAGTTCACTGCTTTCTGCAACCGCATTAACTAGTTCTGTCTTGTTCATGCCTTTCACCTCCTCCCAAAGAATTCGACTCATTTTAGTTGAAAATTGCATTCTTATCATCATTTGTAAACAAAATTACTGATTTCTATACGTAGCGACTAGTATTTATCCCCATTTTCAGCCATTTTACATGGTCAATAGGTAAAAACAAAGGAATTTTTACAAAAAAAGGCTTATCCACTCAAGTAGATGTGATGTTCTCACGATGCAAATTGAATGAACCTCTTTCCATATATTAAATGATAAAAATCAAGATTTCAACGCTTTTCTGTTAAAAAACCTTAATTTATAAGGCTTTTAGTCGCTTTCATCAGTAATTCTGTTAAAAGATTATCACAATCATTTGATGTTATCAAGAAAATTTAGCGAAATGATGGTAATCTTTTCTTTTTAAAGAGGCTTTTGCATGATTTTGTCGATGAAATTGAATACTTTGAGACAAAAAAAAGACCCCATTTTTGGAGTCTTGATGCTTACAGAATAATAGCGATTAAGCCGCCTGAACCTTCATTAATGATTCTTTCAAGCGTTTCTTTTAATTTATATCTTGCATTTTCTGGCATTAAGGAAAGCTTAGCTTGAATTCCTTCTCTTACGATAGAGCTTAGGCTTCTACCGAAAATATCAGAGTTCCATATCGATAACGGATCATCCTCAAAGTCCTGCATTAAGTATCGTACAAGCTCTTCGCTTTGTTTTTCTGTACCGATAATTGGTGCGAATTCTGATTCAACATCAACCTTAATCATATGGATAGATGGAGCAACAGCTTTTAATCTGACTCCGAATCTAGCACCTTGACGAATGATTTCCGGCTCGTCTAAACTCATGTCAGCAAGTGTTGGAGCAGCAATTCCATATCCTGTTTGTTTCACCATTTTCAGCGCATCTGAAATTTGGTCATATTCTTGCTTGGCGTGTGCAAAATCTTGCATTAATTCTAGCAAGTGGTCTCTTCCCCTAATTTCCACACCGACAATTTCTTTTAAGATGTCATCGTAAAGCTCATCGGGAGCAAATAAGTCAATTTCAGCTACCCCTTGACCCATTTCGATGCCCGCTAAACCTGCTCGATCAATAAATTCATAGTCACTGAAGAGATGAACGACCCGATCTACATCACGTAGTCTCTTAATATCTTTTACTGTATCCTTCACAGCTTCCTGGTAGCTTTCTCGTAACCAGTGGTCTTCCTTTAATACCATGACCCAGCTTGGAAGATTAACGTTAACCTCAAGTACTGGGAATTCATATAATGCTTCTCGCATGACATTTAATACATCCGCTTCTCGCATTCCTTCAATACTCATCGCAAGTACTGGAATGTCATACTTTTCAGCCAATTCATTGCGAAGAGATTCCGTATTTGGATGATGTGGCTGAACGCTATTAATAACCATAATGAATGGTTTTCCAACCTCTTTTAGCTCTTCTATGACTCTCTCTTCTGCTTCAATATAATCGAATCTTGGGATTTCTCCTATTGTCCCATCTGTTGTCACAACAACACCAATAGTAGAATGCTCTTGAATGACCTTTCTTGTGCCAATTTCAGCAGCTTCATGGAACGGAATCGGCTCTTCGTACCAAGGAGTATTAATCATTCGGGGACCATTTTCATCCTCGTATCCTTTCGCTCCTGGGACCGTATACCCTACACAATCTACTAGACGAATATTGACATCCAATCCTTCACTGACATGAACAGTTGCTGCTTGATTAGGAACAAACTTGGGTTCTGTCGTCATAATCGTTCTTCCCGCTGCACTTTGAGGCAGTTCATCTTGGGTACGAGCTCGCTCTGCTTCGTTATCCATATTAGGTAGAACGACAAGCTCCATGAATTTCTTGATAAAAGTTGATTTACCTGTTCGAACTGCTCCTACAACACCTAAATAAATATCACCGCCCGTTCTTTCAGCGATATCCTTAAAAATATCTACCTTTTCCAAGTGATCCCCTCCCGAAATCATGAGTTAGTGGGATAATAGCTATCCTAATTTATTACCATTTGAAACCTTCATATCGAATTTGTTACGATACTTTGACAATATATGTGTATGACGTTGTCCTACTCCGTTATGACAGTTTTCTTAAAAATTACCTCCTTATTTGTGAATTTCTTCATTCCAGTTAAAAGGAATTATGAGAAAAATTCATTTCTTAAGTTCTCTTCTTTACTCAAAATGAAACGGATTAAGTATAATAAAAACCCTTCTCCTACAATATATTCCGTAAGAAAAGGGTTATGACTGTAAATTTCGGTATGAAAATATGGTCAAGAAGGTCTAAAAATGATTTCATTTGTTTTGGCATCAATCGTATAAGGAAGAGAGTAGGCTGGAACAAATAATGAATCCTCAAGTAAAAGGGGCCTAACGTCAGTCCCCGGTTCAAAAAGTGATGGATCATCTTGAAAAAGCTGGTACAGATCCTTTCGATAATCTACAAACACTTCCGCATTCCCATTGATCACGAACGGCAAGTCTTGGTTTGAGAAGGGGCTCATGACTACTGGCTCCTCTTTGAAACCAAGCTTTTCGTAATCTAAAGAGAATAGCCCATCAGCAACTCTTTCTTTATAAGGTGGATAATCCTGCATCGAGATGCGTAAATTAATATCACGAATCATTTCTGCCATTCTTAAATCAAATATTTTTACAGTTGGATTTGTTTCTACATCAATTAGGACATACTGAAAAATACCACCTGATTCGAACGCATTTCCTGGTGGCTCAGCCATATATTGTGGAACTAGTTGCTTGAAATCTATCAAATACTTTTGATAAATGGGTGTATCATTTTCCTTCGTTTTTATCGGAAGAATTCCGCCTTTATCCTCTTGAAATCTTTCAACTGCTGATTGTACAGCTACAACCTGGTCTTGATAAGGTGTTTGATTTTGAGCTAACTTGTCCTGTGGATAAGCACAGCCCGTTAAAATAGCGGATGTGATCAGGCAAATGAGCAATACACGCATTCCTTTTTTCATATGAATCAATCCTTCTATTCTATGTAATGATGAAAACCTTTATGTTGTTGGGCCACTAATAACAACAAGAAAAATAATAATTCCGCTTAAAATCATTAAGACGTATGCAATTAGAGCTGTAATGAATTTGATTACACTATTTTTAATTTTAAAACGGCTTAAATAAATCATCATAATCGAGATAAACATAAACCCCATTCCAGCGATCGAGATCCACATTTTTAACATACCTGGTGACATATACCCAACTCCTTCGAAAGACTATAAACTCAATTAATAGATGGATCTAATAGTGCCATCAGATGCCATTTTCCGAAATATTATAACATAGGAACTAAAAAAAGCTAAAGTAAAGTAGGGGGCCGCTCTTTACTTTAGCCAAATTGACTAAATACACCATACACCCTGTTCATTTCACCAGTTTGCTTCGCTCCCATTGTATGCATTGCTGAGATATATCGCATCCTCGAAAGCCTATATTTTGAAAATATTATAGACATACAGACGACTTCAAAAACTAATCACGATTCTAACTGTTCATTCGAAAGTACGTTCGCTAAGTCCTCCATTTCATGTGTTTTTACTCGGGACATTAATGAATCCACTTCATCTTTCGGACTTGCATCATTGAAAAGAACATTGTATAAAGCTTTTGTAATCGGCATTTTCACCTGAAATTTATCAGCTAGCTGGTTAGCTGCCTTCGTTGTTCGAACCCCTTCAACGACCATTCCCATGTTGTCCAATACTTCTTGAAGATTTTGCCCTTTTCCTAATAAATTTCCCGCTCTCCAGTTTCTTGAATGAACACTAGTGCACGTAACGATCAAATCGCCAATCCCCGTCAACCCAGAAAAGGTTAAAGGACTTGCCCCCATTTTAGTGCCGAGACGGGCAATTTCAGCTAAACCTCTTGTTATAAGAGCAGCTTTTGCATTGTCACCATAGCCAAGCCCATCCGTAATCCCTGCAGCAAGGGCAATGATATTCTTTAGTGCCCCTCCAATTTCCACACCAATGATATCTGGGTTTGTATAGACTCGAAAATAGGAATTGATAAATAAATCTTGTACTCTTTCAGCTGCTTCCAGATTTTTCGAAGAAGCAGTTACAGTTGTTATAAATCGTCTGCTCACTTCTTCTGCATGGCTTGGTCCAGAAAGTACAACGACATCCTTTAGCAAATCTTCTGCCATTTCATCTTCGATCATTTCTGAAATGGTCATTAATGTATCAGGTTCGATTCCCTTACTCACATGAACAATGGTAAGTGGGTTCTCTTGAACCTCCTGAATCTTCTTGAGCACCTCACGAATCGCTTTAGTTGGAACTGCCAAAAGAATGAGTTCAGTGTTGCTTAGTGCCGTTTGCAAAGAAGAATAACCTACGATCTCCTGCGGTAGTTCAACCCCAGGTAAATACTTCTCATTACTATGTTTCTCATTGATTTCTTCAATTTGTTGTGGATTATGTCCCCATAATCTGACCTCATGCCCATTATCTGCTAGTACCATTGCCAATGCTGTACCCCAGCTACCTGCACCGATTACGGAAATTATTTCTCTTTTTCTTTCCACAAGATCACGTCCTTAACTTTTATTAAGAAAAAGTTCAATGCTTAAATAGGTAAGCTTTTATCAAGCAATTATTTACGTTCACGAGCAAATATTTTGATCGGTGTTCCTTCAAATCCAAATGCGTCTCGAATCCGGTTTTCTAAAAATCGTTGGTACGAGAAGTGCATTAATTCTGGGTCATTTACGAACACAACAAAAGTTGGTGGGCCCACGGCCACTTGTGTTGTATAGTAAATCTTCAATCTCTTTCCTTTATCTGTTGGTGTTGGGTTCATCGCAACTGCATCCATGATCACATCATTCAAGACGCTCGTTTCCACTCTTCTCATATGGTTTTCACTTGCCATATCAATCATGGGAACTAACGTATGTATCCGTTTTTTTGTTAGAGCAGACAAGAACACGATTGGAGCATAGTCTAAGAAAAGAAAATGGTCTCTAATTTTCTGTTCAAAATCCTTCATTGTTTTTTCATCTTTTTCGACTGCATCCCACTTATTCACCACAATAACAATGGCTCGTCCCGCTTCATGAGCATAACCAGCAATTTTTTTATCTTGTTCAATAATGCCTTCTTCCCCGTCAAGAACAACTAAAACCACATCAGATCTTTCAATTGCTCTTAAAGCACGCAAAACACTATATTTCTCTGTACTTTCATACACTTTTCCTTTTTTACGCATCCCGGCGGTGTCAATGATGACATATTTTTGGCTGTTTACCGTTACCATTGAGTCAATCGCGTCACGAGTGGTTCCAGCGATATTGCTTACGATCACGCGATCTTCACCAAGGATTGCATTTACGAGTGAAGATTTCCCCACATTTGGGCGCCCGATTAAGGAAAACTTAATCGTATCTGGGTCATAATTATCGCCCTCGTCTTTTGGAAAATGCTTTGCTGCCTCATCTAGTAAGTCACCCAAGCCTAATCCATGTGCACCTGAAATTGGAAATGGTTCCCCAAACCCTAAAGCATAGAAGTCATAAATCTGATCGCGCATATCAGGGTTATCAATTTTGTTAACAGCTAGCACTACTGGCTTCTTAGCCTTATATAATATTTTCGCAACTTCTTCATCGGCACCCGTGACTCCTTCTCGACCATTGGTTAAGAATATAATCACATCAGCTTCATCAATCGCAATTTCTGCCTGTTGGCGAATTTGATCTAAAAATGGCTCGTCACCAATGTCAATTCCGCCTGTATCAATAATATTAAAATCATGATTTAGCCACTCTGCTCCACTATATATACGATCTCTTGTTACTCCTGGAATATCTTCTACAATGGAAACCCGATCTCCTACTATACGATTAAAAATCGTGGATTTCCCAACGTTTGGACGTCCAACTATGGCTATTACTGGTTTCACCATGAACATCACCCTTTCCTTCTTTATAGACCAACACACCCTGTCTTTATTCTCAGGAGTGTTTACATCCTCAATTTCAATTAGAATATTTTTTAATTAGAGCTACTCTTCTTAGAAAAGAAACCCTTCCATATTAGAAGGGCCTAACCTAATTATATTAACAAAGTGAAAACTTCCTCGCAATGAAAAGATCGGAAGAACTAGTTGATTGTGTTAAACAAGACGTCAATGGAGTAAGCAGATGTTTTCACAAATAGGTAAATTAGTGTTTTACAATCACATATAAATCTTCTCCTAAAGAATGAGCAATTCCATCCAAAATAGCCTCTAAATTGGTTGTAATTTTATCCATCTCTTCTTTACTATCACAATGAAACACGGCCACCCCAGAGGGTACTTTTTTCGGGCTTGTCGTGATCGCTGCCAGAATGAATTTATCAAGAGCCATACTGATTACATCCCCTCTTCCTTTTTCTTTCTTTCTGATGGCATCCTAATGGCATTTTCGAGCGTTGGAACTTTGCCAATAATTTCAATTGCTCTTTCTACATCTCTTTCCTGGGGTAGGACAAACACGCCAATTCTGCCATCGTCTAAATCTCTTTTGGCCAAAGGAACTAATGCCGGAGTTCCTGAATCTCGATAGACCCCAAGCGCTGTAGAGACATCGTGAAGTATCGCTTGTCTTTGACCTAGATTTGCAATCGTCGAACGAGAATCAAAATTTTTCGGTTTTAAAACAAAGCCCATGCCATAACGTAATACTTCTTTTTGTCTCTCTGGTAAACCGATATTCATAATGTAGATATTGTCAACATATAGCCCTGCCCCATCAAATCTAGGTTCCACATACTCTATATCGACAATGTCACTAAGCTTCCCACCAGTCATTAACATCTTCGAAAGAAAAAAAGCAATGATCCCGACGATAAGACCACCCCAAATATTCGTGAGTAAGTACCCAAGTGTAGTGAGAAGTGAGGTGAAAATGACGAGATAGTTGCGGCTCTCAAAAGCGATCGCAATTCCTTCGATATACGTTTTTCCTCTTGGTACAAGATCATAGCTGTCCATCTCAGTTAACGTGTTTCGCTCCATATTCCGCACCTCTCTAAATTGTGATGCAGCAATAGTTAAGAATGTAACGGCCGTGAAGTCCTCTTCCATAATCGATGGAACTGCAAGAGTCCCTAAGCCAGCTGCAATAAAGCCAAGCGCAATATGAATGATTTTTCCATGTAGATAAGTGGGATATTGGCGATAGTCTGTTCTTAGCATATAGACTCTCGTTAGCGTACCAATAATTAGACCAAGTAATATGGGGTATGTATATTCACTCATGATGGTTTTTGCTTTCCCCTTTCAAGATGTTTAATTTGATATTCAAAATACAGTGAAACCCTTTTAAAGGCATGTATAATGAGCATGATTCCTACAGAGAGGGCAATGACATCAAAAAAAGCAAACGACCCTATCAAATAAGAAGAGGTAATATTTTTCAATACAAACGCATACAAAAATTCTCCATGAATCGTGCCACAAATAAGAATAACGATGCGGAATTTAAGATCATTGTACAGAAGCAAAGTAAGATAGGTTAAAAGAAAGGCCAACATCATATTTCGGTTGAAAATAATCCAAACTGGATCATATAACTCAAACAAATGGAACGTTGTAAATGCAAGCATGATAATGAAAGAAGCAATAAATAGGTAAATTCCCTTCCGTTCCTTTTGTTTTGCCATAAAAATATATGATATTAATAGCAAATACAAGGTTGTTAACGTTATTTTCATACCGAGTACTTCGATTGAATAAGTAGAAAAAATAATAGCAATAAGGATGGTTATCGAGATAAAAAGACGAGTTCTGTTTTTAGCCATAAAAAAAGTGGCCAATATCCAATACATCCAAAATAACCATAAAAAGATAATCCCTTCCATTCCACTACCTCCTATCATTTCCATTATGGCTCATCGTTATGTACTTTAACCCTTCACTTATTTAACTTTTACCATACCTGACTTTGCTAGGAATTTGATACATCCTGTATAGAACAAGGGAGGATGATATATGTTATAGATTAGGAGGTGTCTAGCGTGGGAAAGGATCGCCAAGAAAAAAAATTAAAAAAAAGCAAACAAGTTGAATCTGATAGAGATCAAGCTCTCCATTACCCTGGTGCCACCAAAATGTCGAGCCCAGAAGAAGCAGAAAAGCTTAACGATGGCAAGTAAAAATAAGGCTTGGTCAAAAAGTCGGTAGTAACGACTTTTTGATTCTAGTTTGGAGTGTATAATTTCCCTCGACTTGTGGAAACAGTTGGCGTATCGGTATGTTAACAGGAAAAATTCCGCTTAATGAGCAACCATCATGAAAAAGAGCCGAAATAACAGGAAAATTTCCTGCTATTCACTCAAAAAATGCCAAAATAAACGATTTTTGCCTTCCATAAGCGGAAAATCTTCCGTTATTTTCCCTAAAAGGGAGTCCATTGAAGAGATAACAGGAAAAATTCCGCTTAAGGGTGAGAGATGGTTGCAGCAAAATAGGGTCTGATAGTAGAAATTTAGACAAAGCGGAAATCGATTGGATTCTTGAAGGCTAATTTGCGTTTCACCCGATTTTTTGTACGAGGAAAATCGAAGGTCTTGCATTAATACAAAAATAGAGAAAGGTGAATTTGAGTCCCCTCAAATTCACCTTTTTCATGATTTGAAGCTAGTTATGTCCCAGCCTCTTTCTACTTTCTTTGACTATACGCTTTTGTATCAATACCTCTTTCTGTTAACCAATGATGGCTCTTTCCTGAGATAAGGAGCGGAACCCTTCTTAGATCTGCAATAGTCTTTGCACCTAGTGCGGTCATCATGATTCGGATCTCATTTTCCATTTCTTGAAGTTCTTCAATTAGGGCTTCATATCCATGATCGACGAGCATTCTTAATATTTGCCCAGCAAGGCCTGTTGCCGATGCACCGAGCGAAAGTGCTTTGACAATATCGAGGCTGTTTTGAATGCCCCCAGACCCAATAATCGAAACATTTCTATCGGCCTCATTTGCTTCTATAATGGATACAGCAGTGGGAATTCCCCAGTCATTAAAAAAGGAAAGAAGCTTCTTTCTTCTTTCATTTTCAATCTTTGCAAAATTGGTTCCTCCGAACCCACCGACATCAATTGCGGTCACTCCAACTGATTGGAGCTTAGAAACCGTTTTTCGACTCATGCCAAAACCAACTTCTTTTACAATAACGGGTATTCCAATTTGGCTAGTTATTGATTCGATTCTGTTAAGTGCACCAACAAAACTCCGATCCCCTTCTGGCATTGTTAATTCCTGAATGGTATTCAAATGAATTTGCAACGCATCAGCTTCCATCATGTCTACCGCTGCTTTTGCTTGATCTACTGACGCTTCACTCCCTAAATTCGCAAACACCAATCCATCTTTATTTTCTTCCCGCACAATTCTGAAGGTTCGCTCCTCTGCTGGATCTTTCAAAGCAGACATTTGCGAACCAACGGCAATAGGAATATTTGCTTCTCTAGCTACGATGGCCAATTTTCGGTTAATTTGAAATGTTGCTTCACCGCCACCACCTGTCATTGCATTTATAAAAATTGGCGAACTTAAGGTAAGTTCGCCAATTTTTGTACTTAATTGCACTTGCTCTATAGAACAATCAGGTAAGCTTTGGTGAATAAAAGTGATGTCATCGAAACCAGTGAGTCTGCTTTGTCCTATTTTTAAAGCATGCTGAATATGCTCTGACTTCCTTTTTGCTCTCGTCACCTATATCACCTTTTTATCTTACTCTTTAATTTTTTTTAGTTGATCACCAATCATTTCGCCTAATTGAAATCCTTTTGATTCTTCAGGAAGTTCATAATCAGCAAATTCTGATTCTTTCTCTTCAAGTTCTTTAATGCTTAATGATAATCTTTGAATATCCTCATTCACTTCAAGAACCTTCACTTTTATAGATTGCCCCTCTTGAAGAACTTCATGTGGAGTTCCGATATGTTTGTGCGAGATTTGCGAAATATGCACTAATCCTTCTACACCCGGAAATACTTCTACGAAAGCACCGTAAGAAACAAGTCGTTTCACAACACCATCAAGAACAGAGCCTTTTGGTGCTTTTTCAGCAAGATTATGCCAAGGTCCAGGTAAGGTTTCCTTGATAGATAGTGAAATTCTTTCGTTATCTCGATCAACACTTAGAACTTTCACGTTTACTTGCTGACCCTCTTGTACAACATCTGATGGCTTTTGAACATGTTCATGTGATAATTGAGAGATATGTACTAATCCATCGATACCTCCAATATCTACAAATGCACCAAAATCAGTTATTCTTTGAACAGTTCCTTCTATTACTTGCCCAGGTTGAAGAGAATCTAGAAGTGCAAGCTTTTGCTGACCCATTTCTTCCTCAACAACAGCACGGTGGGACAAGATTAATCGATTTTTCTCTTGGTCCAGCTCAACAATTTTGAAGGTTAACGTTTTATCCTTGTATTCTGAAAAATCTTCGACGAAGTGAGCTTCAACTAGTGATGCTGGTACAAATCCTCTTACTCCTAGATCAACAACGAGACCACCTTTAACGACATCTTTCACTTCTGCCTCAAAGACTTCTCCAGTTTCAAATTTTTGCTGAAGAACGCTCCATGCTTTTTTAGCATCTGCTTTTCTTTTTGATAAAATGAACGCATCATCTTCAACCTTTGTCACTTCAAGCTCTAGCTCTTGGCCAACCTCTGCAACATCGCTTGCTTTTTCAATATGAAGACTCGAAAGCTCGCTAATCGGAATGATTCCATCTAGTTTACTATCTTGAATATTAACGATTACCTGCTTTTCCTCAACCTTTGAAACAGTACCGGTGACACGATCACCGATTTCAAAACTTTTCACTTCTACTTGATTCATCTCTTCGGACATATGTACTCCTCCTTAATCCAATCGCTACTTCCTAAAAAGAAAAATAATAATGAATTAATTCATTTCCCAAATAATAGTCCCTAGGATTTACCAAAAGTAATCCTATTCAATGGTTTTGTACAAGGCAACTTGCACTTTTCTTATAACTTCTTACAAATGCTTCTTTTTGTCAAGAAAGAAGAACTATCTATTCTTCTTATGTGCTTCAATTAGAAGACGAATTTCATTCATAATCACTTCTGTTGTCTCTTCAGGAGATACTTTGTTCTCTCTTAATTGTTTCATATCTATCGGTTTGCCATAGACAACTCTTAACCTTGAAAAAGCTTTGTAAGGACCAATAATGGCACAGGGCACAACATCTGCATCTGTTCTTAAAGCAAAAAAGCCAGCCCCTGCCAACCCTTTGCCTAGTTCCCCAGTTTTACTTCTCGTTCCTTCAGGGAAAAGACCTAATACATTGCCCTCTTTTAATACTTTAAGTCCCTTACGTAGTGCTTCTCTATCACTCATTCCTCGTTTAACGGGGAAGGCATTTAAATGCGGAAGAAGATTCCCTAATACAGGTACCGAGAATAATTCTTCTTTCGCCATAAAATGAATCGTTCTTGGGGCAACAATTCCGACTATTGGAGGGTCAAAATTATGAATGTGATTTGCACAAAGCAAAACCCCGCCTTCTTTCGGAAAGTTTTCTTTTCCGATCACTTCCATACGATAGATCGGTTTTAAAATTCCATAAACGACTGATTTTGCAAATGTATAAAAAGACATCTTATCCGATCCTTTCTATTGCCAACTCCATAATTGATTCAACGACTTCATCAATTGATTTTGAGGTTGTATCAATTACAATAGCGTCATCAGCTTTTTTCAATGGAGCTACTTCTCTCTCCGAATCAAGCTTATCTCTCGCGGCAATTTCTTCTTTCAATATTTCTAAATCGGAAGGATAACCTTTTTCCAAATTTTCAACATGGCGTCTTTGGGCTCTTTCTTCTACACTTGCTAAAAGAAAAATTTTCACTTCAGCTGTTGGCATGACATGTGTTCCGATATCTCTACCGTCCATCACAACGCCACCTTCAGCAGCCAAGTTTTTTTGCCTCCTCACCATTTCTTCTCGAATTAGACGATGTTTTGCTACGATGGACACTTGATTCGTTACCTCCGAATTTCGAATTTCGGTTGAAACATCTCGTCCATTTACCAAGACACGTTGACCATTCTCAGAAGGCTTTAATAAAATTTCTGTGTTTTTGAGAAGGGTTATTAATTTAGATTCATCTTGAAGGTCTACCCTTTCTTGTAATGCCTGAAAGGTTAACCCTCTGTACATAGCACCTGTGTCAACATATATGTAATTCAATTTTTTAGCCACAATCTTTGCAACTGTGCTTTTTCCCGCAGCCGCAGGACCATCGATTGCAATGGATATTCTGTTCATAGTTCCTCCTAGTTGTTCACCAAATATCAGTAAATCTGCTTATGAAATAGTTTCGTGGAAATCTTCACGTCCAAATCTCATGCTGACTCTATTTTAACATATGTATCGCAAATGATATTAAAAAAAGACAGCTATTTTTATTTTTTCATAACCCTCTAAGAAATATGTTTACACTTACATGATCAAAAAAAAGCAGTCTCCTGCTTCACTTTAATCCGTTAAATGTCTCCAATAAATCGGAGAAATTCGTATCTGTTACACCTTCATATTGAGTAATCTCTTTTAACTCAGGCAAGACATTCCACCTATGTAAGAAAACCTGTGTTAATAAGAGAAATAGAAATTGAATGACAATAATCTTTATAATAATTCTTTCTATCGTTTTCATCGTATCCCACCAATACTTTTTTATGCTCTATATTTGCATTATGGGAGTTTTAGATGAAATTTATTCCATTTTACACTATTCCAGCAGTCCCTTTTTCTTTAACGCTACTTGTCGATCAAAGCAAAATCGAAGTAATATTTGACGTTGATGTGAATCTACATCTTTGAACTCAAGGGAGACTTTATTTCTTCGTTCGTCCAGAGGAATGATTCTGACAACCTTCGCGTGAAAATAGAAGTAGTGATACTCACCATTTTTCATCGGAAATACCATCCACGTCGTTACGGTAAGGCCAATATCAAATTTCAGATCACTGGAAACGATAATCGCGGATCCCCCAGCACTAATATCATCTGTCACCGTTACAAATGGTTTAAATTCAAAATTATTAGGGTGAACGGCAACATCGACAGGGGTTTCAATACGCACATATTGGCGTCGCTGAATTTTCATGAGAAGTTCGTCTCCTGGATAGGAGAGGATCATCATTGGAATGTTTTGTTTAATACGTCCTACCACTTCTGCTTCAAAGGAATACACTGTTCCATCCTTCTTCACGAAAGAACACTTAATCTGAGTACCATCAATAAAAAAAGCAGTCTTATTTGTCCCTACATTTATAGGGTAGTCAATATACAGCTGCTGCCCTTTTCTTTCAACTAGCTTACATTTATATTTTTCTATTTTATCTCTATTTTTTAATTCTAACGTAAGTGGGTCTCCGATTTTTATCATCTAATCACACTTCCCATAAAATGCATATTATCTCAAATCAATCGAAAAGCACGATTCAAATACAGCAAAATTGACTTAAGGGATTATGTTATGTCTAATTATGACATGAGCGTGAATAAATTCGCAACATTAAAAATAAAGATTTGACTCACTTATCCAGTTAAAAAGAACTACCCCAAATAAACTTTTAGGATAGTCCTCTAATTCCATATATTCTAGACGTTATTTCTACTAAACGACATCTTCATATATTGGTTCTGCATTCTGTAACTTTTCAACCTTTTCCTCTGTACCGCTATTGGCATTTATAAAGATTCTATATGTGTCATCCCCTAATGTACCTAAAAACTCATAGCAGAGAACTTCTTCGTTTAGATCATTGATGATAATGGCTAAATTCTCTTCCATTATCTTTACATTTGAATTGATTTCCTTTCTTACTTCATCCGCAGTCATCGTCGGTTTAGCAAATTCCCTTGTATGGTGTGCTTTCAAATAGTCGTCTGCGGAAAATCCGATAATTTTCCCATTATCTAAAGCTACCTTTACATGGATGGCATCTGGATAAACACGGACATCTTTCTCATTTGTGACAAAGGTAAAGACTCCGATATTATCATACTGACTGCTTTCAAATAAGTCCAAGTTTTCAAAGTTATTTTCCTTTAAAAATTTTATTGCTTTATTACTTGCATCATTTAGACTGAGCTTTTGATCTTCCACATCTCTTGAAACGATAAACCAGATTGGGAAGCCGCCCTTTTTCGTAATATCCATGTCAGCCTCGATTTTTGTCTTTTTATCCATAATCGAGACACTATAAAAACCAATATCAGCGCCTTTGCCATTATCCGTAACTTGAACTTTTACATTTTCTCCAAAACCTGTATACTTTTTAGCCGTTTTTTCTGCTTCTTCCTTTGTAATTTCATCGCCCTCTAAATACTGATAAAGATTATCCTTCTTTTTTAAACTAACGAAAGTAGGACCAAAATCCGTTTCTCCGTAGCTTTCAACTGTTTTTTCCACTGTTTTAAATCCATCAATAATCGTGTTGTCTAGAGGTTGTTCTTCCGTAGCTAGAGCAAGCTCAACATCCATCCATCTCAAGTTCTTACTGATTACCGTGTGCTGAACATCCCTTAATTCTTTTTGGATATCAGCCGATTGGGCATATAAATCTTTAAGCGTATTGTATTCTTTATCTGATAATGGTTCTTTGTCTAAATCTCGAATTGCCGCACGATAACTAAAATCTCCTATTTGCGCTAGAAACTCCTCTGTTTTGTTAAAAGGGAGGAGGGTAAGAGGTAGTTGCCCTACATCACTATGTGCCTGTGATGTTATTTTCCATACCTCTGCAAGTGCAGGAGATAGAGATGTACGAGAGTTCATTGCCAATGTTGTTCCAATTTTATCGTTCAACAGATCAATTTGATAGGATAAATCATGAAAGGCTCTTTGGTAGTTGTTTTCAGCATTAATCAGAATCGCATTCTTTTCTCGATGCTCCTGATAACCCCAAAAAGCAGTTCCTGCGACACCTAGAGCTAGTACTCCGATAAGAATTCCTCGAATCATGTTTGTCTCACCCCTCTATTTACAGAATATATGCTTTCCGATTCGCTTTATTTGTGGTCTTGACCAAATCCAACCACTCGTTGCTGTATCAGGGTTAAAATAATAGATGGCTTCTCCAGTCGGATCCCAGCCATTGATCGCATCTAACACCGCTTTTTTTGCTTGCTCATTAGGAGTTAACCAAATTTGCCCATCAGCCACCGCTGTAAATGCCCGTGGCTCAAAAATGACTCCTGAGACCGTGTTAGGGAAAGTTGCACTCTCAACACGATTTAAAATAACAGCTGCGACGGCAACCTGTCCTGTATAAGTTTCACCTCGCGCTTCCCCATAGACAGCATTAGCCATAAGTTGAATATCATTTTGGGAGAAACCGTTTGGTACATTTGCTGCTGTCGGTTGTTGAGGCTGTTCGTTTTCTTGGTTATTTTGCCCAGCCGGCGCTTGCTCGGTTGGTGCTTGCTGGCCGGGATTCTGCTGAGCAGGCGCCTGTTGGCCCGTATTTTGTGGCGCGGGAGCTTTTTGCCCTGTATTTTGCTTAGATGGCGCTTTTTGTGCTGGTGCCTTTTGTGCTGGTGCTTTCTGACCTGTATTGCCTTTGGCACCACCACCTGACTTATCTGGACCCTTTTGCTTGTTTAAATCAACACCACCATAATGCGTGAATTTATTTCCTTTATTAATTTGTTCCTTCACGTGTTGCTCATGATATTTCGATGCTCTTGCTAGCATGTTCTTCGTTTTCTGACCCGCTAAACCATCAATTGGCAGGCCAAATTCATATTGGAAATTTCGAAGTGCCCAATAAGTACTCCAGCCAAAAACTCCGTCAATCTTCTTATTGTAAAACCCTAAATATTGGAGCCTTGACTGTAATTCGATAACATCATCTCCAACAGCTCCATGCTGGATGACTTGGTTGGAGAAAGCGTCTGCAGTCTTCTCGTTCATACTCAATGGAACACAAATTATACAAATTGAAATAATAAGGAAGACTTTTGATAATAAAAGCTTCTTGCTCAATGAATGCACCCCCAATTGAATTTGTTTCCTAAGATGAACTTTGTTCCGTAATCTTACTTTAAAAGGCAATGTACTCCACTTGAGCCTATTTTTTGTAGTAAGTGGGTTTTTATTCAAAAAATCAAAGTGCTTTCTTAAAACAAGCTTTAAAACTCTAGTGACAAACATAAAAAAGCCCTCCATTTTTATAATGGAAGGCCCTTGTTTACTTCTATATGATTTTGTGAGTGTAGTGTTCTTGCGTGTTTCGCTTTTCTTAGTGCAAGCCACCATAAGAAGATCATGAATGGAAACATGTACATAACCCAATTTTTTAAAGAAAGTAAGATGTAGTCGTAAATTCCATGCAGAAGAAACGGAAGCATTAAGGAGAGAATAAACCATTTCACTTTTGATTTTTGATTAAATTTTGCTTTTCCTAAATAGTAACCCATAATCACACCAAAAAGTGCATGACTAGACACTGGCAATAATGCTCTTCCCATTGCATACTCTAGTCCATTTCCAACCAAGTAAAATATATTTTCTGCAGTTGCAAACCCTAATGATACAGCCGCTCCATAAACAATACCATCATATGGCTCATCAAATTCTATATGTTGATAAACGGTATAAATGAGAATAAACCATTTAAAAAATTCTTCAAGAAGACTGGTTGAAAAGAAAGCGTGAATCACTTCTGATTGAACCAAATTCTCTACTTCCAGGACATACTGAATAAACATGATCGGAAACACCAGAATCGCTCCATAAATAAATGCCCTAAAAACAAAAGAAACTGGTTCCGAGTCATATTCATCTTTCAAATAAAAATAGCTTAATAGGGCCAATCCAGGCGCTATCCCAGCTGATAATATCCCCAACATTTATGTTCCTCTTTTCAAGGCTTTTTATAAAGCTCTCTATATCTCAATATAAATCAAATCCACCATCTACATAGATCATTCAAAAGTTATTATTTTTGTCCAAAATAAATAAAAAGATTTGAGGAAATCCCTCCTTTAATCGTATCATGGAATAGATAGAATGAAAATGAGAAATACACACGGAGGCTTCATAATGAAGAAAAAGATACTTGTCATTCATACCGGTGGAACCATTTCAATGAGCGAAGACGAAAAAACCGGTGCAGTCACACCTAATGAGTCAAACCCTTTGACTAAAAAAACAGAGGAATTAGTGGATTTTGCTCACTTAATTATAGAAGAACCATTTAACTTGCCTTCTCCACATATCACTCCAACCGAGATGCTAAAAATTCGAGAACTTATTTCCCAACGAAACATATCGGATGAAATAAATGGAGTGGTGATTACCCATGGTACAGATACCCTCGAGGAAACAGCTTATTTTCTAGACTTAACGCTCAACAGCACGATACCAATCGTTGTTACAGGGGCAATGCGTTCTAGTAATGAAATAGGTGCTGATGGATTATATAATTTAATCTCATCGATAAAAGTAGCAAGTAGTGAAGAAGCACATGGAAAAGGGGTTCTCGTCGTATTAAATGACGAAATCCATACAGCAGAAAATGTGACAAAGACTCATACCAGCAATATTAGTACTTTCCAAAGTCCGCAGTATGGACCGATTGGGATTGTAACAAAGCGAGGAGTTGTCTTCCATCATAGTCCAACTCGTACAGAATGTTATCCGATCTCAGATGTTTCCAAAAAGGTGGTTCTGATAAAAGCGCATGCTGGAATGGATTCAACCTTACTAGATGCCATTAATGCATTACCTTGTGATGGAATTGTCATCGAAGCTCTTGGCCAAGGAAATCTTCCTCCAGCAACAATACCAGGAATCCAAGCATTAATTATCAATAATATCCCTGTTGTTTTTGTGTCCCGCTGTTTTAATGGAATCGCGCAAGATACGTATGCCTATGAGGGTGGGGGAAAACAATTGAAAGAAATGGGCGTCATTTTTTCCAATGGACTTAACGGACAGAAAGCTCGTTTGAAACTTCTAATCTTACTGGCGATTACTTCAGACAGGAATCAAATCGAACAAGCCTTTGCGATTTGATTTGAACATTTAGAAAATGCATGGAGATTATAATCAAAAGGTTCGTTTTCGGGTTTATTAATATACACAAGAATTGACGTATGAATGGTCATACGTCAATTCGGTTGGGGTTAAGTTGAGGACCAGATTTGATGTGACGAATAAGTAGAC
Source organism: Robertmurraya phoenicis (assembly GCF_047302285.1). Classification (GTDB taxonomy): domain Bacteria; phylum Bacillota; class Bacilli; order Bacillales; family Cytobacillaceae; genus Robertmurraya. The sequence goes on along the minus strand of NZ_CP154845.1, from coordinate 1,847,174 downwards.
GGAAGAATTCCACTTAATTAGCAATTATCATTAACTAAAAACAGAACAACCACTTACAGTAAATGAAAAAAGGATTAGAAATAAGATATGAATACCCTTATTCAATATCCCATCCTCGCTTCCCACACACAACTCATAATATAAATCCCAGATTCAAAGGAGTACTTACTCAATTCTTCTGTAATTTTATCGCATTCGCAATTTTCTCTCCGTGAAAACGTCCATTTTCAATAAAGATTTCATTAGCGTTATTTCCTGCGGCGATGACTCCGGCAATGTAAATACCTGGTACATTCGTTTCCATCGTCTCTTCGTTAAAGGTTGGTCTACCTGACTCTTCGTTAATCTCCACACCCATTTGTTTAAGAAAATGGTGATCGGGGTGATAACCTGTCATGGCAAAGACAAAATCATTTTTGATTCCAACTTGTTGACCATCTTTCACATAGATCACTTTATCTTCAGTAATTTCCTTGACGTGTGCATTAAACACCATTGTTACAATCCCATTACGAATTAAAGATTCAAACTCTGGGAGAATCCATGGCTTGATGCTTGTAGAAAAGCTAGATCCACGATATATAACCGTTACCCTTGCCCCCGCTTTAACAAGTTCAAGCGTTGCATCTACACTTGAGTTTTTCCCTCCAATGACAACAACATCTTTATCAAAGTAAGGATGCGCTTCTTTAAAGTAATGAAATACTTTAGGCAAGTCTTCACCGTTCACATTCATATAATTGGGATTATCATAATAACCTGTTGCGATCACAACATTTTGACATCTATAAACTTGTTTATCCGTCACAACAGTAAAGGTTTCGTTTTCCTCTTTTTTAACAGATTGTACCTTCTCATACGTATTTACTCTTAACTGTTCTCTCTTTACGACTTCACGATAATAGACTAACGCTTGATTCCGCTTTGGTTTATAATGTTCTGTTACGAAAGGATAATTGCCAATTTCGAGCTTCTCACTCGTACTAAAAAAGGTTTGATGTGTTGGATAATGATAAATAGCATTTACAATATTCCCTTTTTCAATAATGACTGGTTCTATGCCAATCTTCTTTAAGGAGATAGCCGCAGCAATTCCGCACGGTCCTCCTCCAACAACAATAACCTCTTCTTGTTTCATGTTAAAACCACTCCTTAACGACAATAACTAAGGAGGACTCACCTAGTGGTAAGTCCTCTCCGTTATAAAGTTTATATATTTTGCGCTCTCCGCTTATTATTATCCAGCTTCAGCGGCTTCCGCTTTTCTAATTAAATCCAGCCTCTGAATCTGGATGCTTCTGCCATTTTTCTGACTCCTACCATGTAGGCAGCGAGCCTCATATCGACTCGACGGGATTGAGCTGTGTTGTAGATGTTATCAAATGATTTTACCATAACAGCTCTAAGTTTATCTTCTACTTCTTCTTCAGTCCAATAATAACCTTGATTATTTTGAACCCATTCAAAATAAGATACAGTCACGCCTCCAGCTGAAGCTAGTACATCTGGTACGAGAAGAATTCCTCTATCTGTTAAGATTTGAGTAGCTTCTAAAGTAGTTGGGCCATTTGCAGCCTCCACCACGATTTTCGCTCTAATATTATGGGCATTATCTTCTGTTATCTGATTTTCAATGGCTGCCGGAACGAGAATATCACAATCCAATTCCAAAAGCTCTTTATTTGAAATCGTGTTATTAAATAGTTTTGTTACCGTTCCGAAGCTATCACGACGATCAAGTAAATAATCGATATCTAAACCATCTGGATCATATAAGCCACCATATGCATCTGAGATTCCAACTACTTTGGCACCTGCATCATGCATGAATTTTGATAAGAAGCTTCCTGCGTTTCCAAATCCTTGAACAACGACTCGTGCCCCTTTTATTTCAATGCCCTTCTTTTTCGCAGCCTCTTCAATACAAATCGTTACTCCCTTTGCTGTCGCAGATTCCCTCCCATGAGAACCTCCTAAAACAAGTGGCTTTCCAGTAATAAAGCCAGGAGAATTAAATTCATCAATACGGCTATATTCATCCATCATCCAAGCCATGATTTGCGAATTGGTGAAAACATCAGGAGCTGGAATATCCTTTGTTGGACCAACGATTTGACTGATCGCTCGAACATAACCACGACTTAAACGTTCCAGTTCTCTAAATGACATATCTCGTGGATCACAGACGATTCCACCTTTACCGCCACCATATGGCAGATCCACAATTCCACATTTTAAACTCATCCAAATGGAGAGTGCTTTTACCTCTTTTTCAGTTACATTTGGGTGAAAACGAATTCCACCTTTTGTAGGACCTACGGCATCGTTATGCTGGGCCCGGTAGCCAGTAAAGACTTTTACAGATCCATCATCCATTCTTACAGGAATTTTGACCGTCATCAATCTTAAAGGTTCTTTTAATAGCTCGTAGACTTCTTCAGGGTATCCAAGTCTTTCGAGTGCATTGTGTATGACAGTTTGAGTAGACTTTAAGACATCAAGCTTGTCTTCTTGATTTATATTTTCAGTACCTTTCTCGGCTACCATCTAAAATAAACCTCCTAAAATCGCTTTCAATAATTGTCCTCTTTCAGTCACAAGTATACACGTTTGGATAATTAATGCAAGATGAATGAGAGCCTTTTTTACATACAATTAATTTAAAATGTAAACGTTGCCATTCTTATTTTAAAGACACTTTCCTTTAATTACTTCATAAAAGACAGAAAAAGACTTCTATAAGAGTAACTACCCTTATTTAAGGAAGTCTTTGTTCCGTTCATTTAGCTAAAAAATACTCGATAATCGTTTCAATTGCATGATCATTTATCACGTTCTGACCATACTCTTCAAGCCAATGTATGCTCCTTAACGATACATCACCAAATTCTGATAAAATCGCGATAACACTATCCGATTGGTGTAGCGAGTCCTCTTTGAGAGATAAAAAATACTTTTGATTCCAATTATATAGTTTTCCACCAAGTACATTTAAGTTGCTTAAATGTTGTGTTAGTTGAATAACATCCTCAAAATCCTTAAATTCAAAAAGTATGTCTTCATTATTATTAGCCGTTACCGCCATATCTATAAACCCATCATGTAGGGATTGTTCTTCTTCCTCTTCTTCCATCGTCACAATCATGATCATTCCTTGTGCATGCATAGAGAAAATCTCTACTGCAACTGAGCCTTCAATTTTCACGCCAAACTCATCACTTGCCTCTTCAAGCATATCATGAAAAAGCTGATGCCATTTGAGGGAATCTTTCCAAATATCCTCTTTTGTCAATCCTCGTTCCATTAAATCGTCTGATGTAAGGAAGATCTTGATTTTATTATAATTCAATCGCTCAATGCGCATATTTTTTGCCCCCTACTGTGACAACTCTTGCTTTAGTTTATGTAAATAAAGAGGGATGGTGAGTCGTCTAAAAAGGGTTTTTACTATTCTTCGTTTCCTTTTTTTAACGTAATGACGTGAGTTTCCGGGCTAGCACCTAGTCGTAGTGGCAATGAGGTAGTTCCATAACCGTTGCTCACCAGCATTATTGTCTTCCCTAGTCTCTTCAATTTTCCTAACTCATACGGACCGATTCCAAATATTCTTATTTGACCTCCATGTGTATGTCCACTTAATACAAGCGAGATGTGATCTTCTTCTTTTAGTTGATGCTGAATTTTCGGATCATGGCTGACCAATACCTTAAATCCTTCTTCGCCAGAATCTTGAAGAGCTAAATCGAGTCGATCCCTTTCCCTGGATATATCGTCTGTCCCTAACAAAACAAAACGTTCCCCTTCTTCAGATTCAAAAGAAACCGCCGTATTGTCCAAAATTTTGACTCCATATTTTAAAAGTAACCCATCTAATAACCGAGGGTTAATTTCATAGTCATTATTACCCCAAACAAAATAGGTGGGGCCGATTTCGGTTAATAATTTGATATTTTGCTCCACTCGTTCAATCGGTACCCTTTTTTCTAAAAGATCTCCTCCAATGAGCACTAAATCTACTTTCCCCTTCACTTCTTTTACAATCTCCTCAGAAATAACTCGTCGATGAATATCGGAAATAAAAAACAGCTTTACTTCACCTAAGCTGCCAGGAAAGTTCGGAAATGTGATTTCTTGATACAAGACAGGATCAGAATGGGCTACTTTATACATATATGTGATAAGTCCGAACCCAAAGCTCAAAATGAGAAATGCAAAAATGTAAACCATAGTTCCTCCCATATTGCCTTACTATTTTAAAAATCATACCATATCGCCATAAAAAACAGAAAAAATCCCTCTCATAAACAATCTATGAGAGGGAGGCTTTTTCTTGCTTTAATCTTCGTAAATATCTAAAATTCGGAAACCAGTATCCTCCAGTTTTTTCACAAATTTATCGACATTGTCTTTTTTCTCGATCTTCATCACAATTCTACGCACGAGTTTATCCGTTTCATCAAAGGTAACCAAAGAGATGATGTGTTCATGGAATTGATGGGCAATTTCGGCAAGGCGCGCAAGGCGTCCTTCTGTTTCAATCGATGTAAAAGCAATCCTCACTCCAGGTTTCTTTACTCCAAATGCAGATTGAAATTGCTCCAATACATCGAATCTTGTCACAACACCTAAATATTCATTTTTATCATTTACAACCGCTAGCAACGGGAAATCCTTCAGTTCAAGTAAGGTTTTCTCAAAAATTTCTTGTCCTTGCAAATATTTATTTTGGTACGTTGCGATATCTGCACAACTCGTTTTCTCCAAATAATCTTCTCTAGAAAGGTTCGAGGTAAAAAAACTCTCATAGAGATTATACCTTGTCACTATACCTGCATATTGATTACCTTTTAACACTGGTAATCCGTCGATTTTATGCTCTTCTAATTTGTCCAAGGCAACCCTTAACGGTTCATCAGCCCGGACGGTAAATGTTTGATGTTTCGGTATCATAATATTCTTAACAAACATTTTTTTCACCTCCGTATTAATATGTACACTACTATATTCTACAATATTAGAAAGAACTCCTTTCCTTATAATGAAAATAACTGTCATGTCTGCCGTTTTTTTTCATAAAATTGAATGATATATCCATAAAGGAGGTCAACTATGTTTACACCTTATAAAACTTATTCCCCGTACGTTGGTCCATTTGATCCTTGTCCACCGATTAAGGTTAAAAAATATTCCACACCACCTAATTTGTATATCGGATTTCAACCAAATAATTTTCCCCAATTCTCACCAATGGAAGCATTACGGGCTGGAACTCTATGGAAGCCATTTTACGACCCTTATTACAATTCTCGTGAATTAGCTGCTAAGGGAGGAAAACCATCATGAGTAAACAATTGCCACCAGAATTTTATGAACTGATGGAGCAGCTTCAAGCAGTTGATTTTGTTCTTGTCGAACTAAGCTTGTATTTAGATACCCATAACAACGATTTAGAAGCCATCAATCAATTTAATCATTACGTAAAGGAGAGAAAAAAATTAAAAAAAGCGGTTGAAAGTGTGTATGGTCCATTAATGCAGTTCGGGCACAGCTATTCCGGGCAACCATGGAATTGGGACGACGCCCCATGGCCGTGGCAAGTTTAATAGAGCAAACACTTCAACAATAGGAGGGATAGATTCATATGTGGATTTATGAAAAAAAGCTCCAATATCCAGTTAAGGTTAGTACTTGTAATCCGATGCTCGCGAAATTTCTGATTGAACAGTATGGAGGAGCCGACGGAGAATTGTCTGCTGCGCTCAGATATTTAAACCAGCGCTATTCGATACCAGATAAAGTAATTGGGCTTCTAACTGATATTGGGACCGAGGAATTTGCCCATTTAGAGATGATCGCAACTATGATTTATAAGCTCACAAAGGATGCTACCCCTGAACAGATGAAAGCTGCAGGACTTGGCGACCACTATGTAAATCATGATAATGCCCTCTTCTATCATAACGCCGCCGGAGCACCTTGGACGTCAACCTATATTCAAGCAAAAGGGGATCCGATTGCCGATCTTTATGAGGATATTGCGGCAGAGGAAAAAGCACGAGCTACCTACCAATGGATCATTAATGTTAGTGACGATCCTGACCTGAACGATGGTTTGAGATTTTTAAGAGAACGTGAAATTGTTCATTCCCAGCGTTTCCGGGAAGCTGTAGAAATTCTTAAGGAAGAGCGGGATAAGAAGATATTTTTTTAATCTGTCAAAGGCAGTGGCTAAACACTGCCTCTTTTAATTTTGCCTGAAATTATTTATTCTCGTGATAAAGATTGATATCATAATTCTTTTTCATCATTTCAAAAACGAGATGGCGATTTTTCCAAGCTTCTTCTGGCTTCCATAAGTCCTTGCTTTTATCAATGATTTCACATCGCAAGGCATGGTATTCTTTTTCCGCCTTATCCTTCTTCTCTTTTAATAGATTCATTAACCCGTACAAGCCTACTATTAAAACAAGAGCATATAGATTATAGGATTGATCAACGAATGCCGAAAACATCGCTGCAAAAGAATATGAATACGGTATCATAAGTGTTTTATATAAGATAGAAAGGTATATAAAGGACGAAAATACAGTCAACCAGATAACGATAAAATGTCTGAATGTAAAGGTATCAAACTTTCTTTTTCTTTCCACTACTTTTTGGAGCATTTGCTTCGTTGCCTTATCTGTACGATCATCAAGCATATTAATCGATGTCTCCATTGTGGTCCTCCTTGTTACCTACAAATCCCGAGTTGCATTTGTAAAATTATATGATCTTGTCCTTCTATTTATGATAAAAAAGACAATGCTATTTTGAAAATAACATTGTCTTCATCCTTACTTTTGGATTGGTATTTTTAATGTTTGTCCAAGCTGTATTTCATTTCCTTGAATGCCATTCGCTTGTCTAATAATGTCAATTCCCGCTTGCGACTTATAATATTTCATGGCAATCCGGTACAGTGTTTCTTCCTTCTGTACTTTATGATAAATGATTTCTTCTTGTACAGTTGCTTTATCATTGTTTGAATCCTTATCTGGCACGGTTGATGAAGGAGGCGTAATCTCCTCTTTCACTGGTTCAACTTTTTCTAGTTCAGGAGCAACTTCTGCTTCAAGCTCTTCCTTTTCCTCCTCTTCATCTTCCTCAATGACTATCTCCGTCGGCTCTTCCTCGTCCTCGAACACTCGCTCAACTGGGTCATCATTTCTAACATCGACTGACTCTATATTCCCTGATAAGTTTTGCTCAACTGATGCAGTCCGCTTCGCCTTACTTTCATTGATGGAATAAATGCTGAAGCTAACAATCGGTAACAGGATAAAAAAGATAGCTAATAGCCGAATAAGCGGGTATTTCAACTTTACCCTTGTCCTCTTCGCCTTTTGATAATGCACTCTGCTTCTTGGTGGCAGCTCTTTAGATAACTCTATATGCTCGAGTTCCTCTTTCTTTGTAATTCGTTTTCTTAAACGTTCCGCTTGATCACGGTATGGTTTCTCATTATTCATGATTAATTCCCTCCTGTTCCTGAGGTAGTTGTTTATTAAATCGCACCGTCAAACCTAATAGAAAATCGACAATAAAATGTAGAACAATCGTGACGAGAAGATTCTCCGTCACGAAGTAAATGTAACCAATAAAAAAACTGAGAAGCATAATATTGACAAAAAGAAATTTATTAAACAAATAACGATAATGGATAAGTGCAAAGAGAATACTTGTGACAACTAATCCAAAATGAGTTTGGATGACCCCTCTAAATAAAATCTCTTCACTCACTGCAACCATGGCAGCAATTCCGGCAATTTGCCAAATCGTCCTATTTTCAAACATCCGCTTATTCAAACCACCATCATCATAATAGGATGGTGGCAAAATTTTCATTAATAAGACATCCAAAATAACAATCGTTAATCCAGCAACTCCTCCTACATACCAAATCTTCCAATCATTCCAAACGAAAAGAGCCCAGAACGATGAAAAATCTTCAAATAGAAAAAACCCCATCACTAGTGCAATGACTAGCAATAACACTTGCGTTGCAATAAGGTGAAACGTGATTTCCCGATCTGATAACCCTTGAATTAATTCTGTATATTTGTTTTTCATGAATTCACGCTCACTCTTTTAGTAAAATGGTGGATAAATAGGATTGCCAATCAAAAGGAAAAGCTTTCGCCTCTGTTTTCTCCTCTTTTTTCCTAAATGGCTCAAAATCAATCCCACATACATCACAGCAATCCTTAATCACTATTTTCTTTTCTTCGTCAAAATAATTCAAGATTTTTTCTCTTCGACATTGATGCGATTGTATCCAACTCTTGAGTTCTTCAATCTTTTGCTTCTTTAAGCTTGTTCTTTCTTCAACAAAGTGCATAAATTCTTTCAAATTGGATGGCAAATGTTCGCTATCGTCCACACTTTGTATAAAGTCACTTATTAATCGCCATTGAATATCATTAAGGCCAGCAAAGTTCCGAACCTCTTCTTCATAATGTTTAATGTTCTTAACAGTAGAACCGTTCACCCATTGGTTGACACGTTCAATTTGAAACTCGTTCGGTAATTCATTTTCGACTAAATGATAGGAAAGAGCTTCATCACCTGGTGAATATAACAAAATAGCCAAGCTGTTATTTCCGTCTCTACCAGCACGACCAATTTCCTGCAGATAGGATTCAATTTGTAATGGCATATGATAATGAATTACAAAACGAATATCCTCTTTGTTCACTCCCATGCCAAAAGCACTCGTAGCACAAATGATCTCAAGCTGACCATGGATAAATTGCTGTTGAATGAGGATACGGCTTTCCTGGTCCATCCCTCCATGATAAGCCATTACTCTGGCTATTCCCTCAGACTTCAAACGTTCAACAATCGCTTCTGCCCTTTTACGACTTGAAAAATAAATGATTCCTGGACCCTGCATGGATGAAACTAAGTCCAAAAGTCGCTGTTCTTTTTCCTCTGGAGCCTTTACTTCTTCTACCTTAATCGCGATATTAGGACGATCGACAGAAAATATATGCTCTTCCCAAGAATGTAAATGTAAGGCTTTGACAATATCTGTCACTACTTCTTTCGTGGCAGTCGCCGTCAGTGCTAACGTTAACGGATTATCCAGCTCTTCTCTTACCGAACCGAGTTTCATATAATCTGGGCGAAAATCATATCCCCATTGCGAAATACAATGAGCCTCATCTATGACAAATAAGGAAATGGACAAAGCTCGAAGCTTTATCTTTATTTCCTGGAGATTTAGCATTTCAGGAGAGATGAAGATGAACTTATACTTTTCGAGTTGGTTTAGTACCCTAATTCTCTCAATTCCTGTTAAAAATGAGTTAAGGGCAATCACCTTTTTTTCTCCCTGCATTTGCATCTGTTCGACCTGGTCTTGCATCAATGACAAAAGCGGAGAAACAATCACCACTGCACCGGGCAATAAATATCCTGGAAGTTGATAGCACAAAGATTTGCCTGTACCAGTAGGCAAAACAGCTACCGTATTTTGGTTGTCCAAAACAGAAGACACAACCTCTTTTTGCCCTGGTCTAAATGAAGAAAAACGGAAATGGTCTTGTAATTTTTTCTCCAAATTATGATTCATTGTTATCACCAAATTTGCTCATCACTAACCGTATTTGAAAATATGTTGCTTCTGGTACTAATTCACGTATATATCTTAATTGTTTAGATGCTGCCTCTTCGTTCGCTTTCAAAATCAGTTTCATTTTTTGCTTGTCCACAAAAGGATCAATTTGAAATGATTTCACTTGAAGAGCAAGCTCCACAATATGATCCTGTATGGTACTGACCTTCAATTTTCTTATTTGAGCTATTTTTTCAATTGAAAATCCTTTATCTAAGAGGTCTAACGTTTTTTTACTCGATTCTGTAATCGGCAGTGAGGTTTGCACATCCATTATTAGAGAGAATAAAAGTACAAATCTCTTTGGATCATTTTGAACTTTTTCCAAAATATAATGTATTAATGCTTGAAATTGATATTGGTACAGCGTTTGTTCCATGTCTAGATAATCAAATGCTTGTTTTTCCGTTAATCCGATGGTTTCATAACCAGTTAAGCGAATAATTAACACACTTGGACTGATATCAGCACACTCGTCCAACACAAGGATGAGTTCTTCATATAGCTTTCGACTAAATTCCTTGCGATTAAGCCGATTATTTAAGAAAAAGCTTTTTAACCAGCTAAGCAACTGTCTATTTCTCTGAATCGGGATATAATTCCGATCTTCATTTACTAAATGGGAAGTTACTTGAACCACCAATGATAATCTTTGCCAAAACACCTCTGAATACTGATAATTCCAGCCATTTAAATAAGATAAAAAAGGGTAATTTTTCGATTCTTTCTTCATAAACGCTCTTCCACTATCTGTAAGAACATAATGTTGCTCATTTGTTTGAACAATTAAATTTAACCTTTCAAGCTCCATAATGATTGCCTCGAATTGTTGTCTAGTTAACGCACTATATGTTTTATAAAATCGAGTAATTTGGAAAAGATGTGCATCTTGAATGGTTTGGGAAGATTTCTTTCCGCATAGGAGATGATATAAAGAGTAAATCGTTCTCTCATTATTTATTTTATGTAAACATAGAAGAACGACCAAAAATAAAAAAGGAGTTGGCATTCTATCACCCTATTACTATATTTTGAAAAATGATGGATTAAAAGAGTCAATAATCAACGATATAAGTAATTCTATAATTCGACTTGTTTCTCCATTTATTTTACCATGAAAACGAAGGCAAGGATCATATTCCATTCGAAAACGTTGTTATGATAAGCATTATCATTATTTTTTTATTGAAATGTTGCTCATACAGTTTTACAATAAAGGATGAGGGATACGTTTCAGATACTTTATGAAATGTATAAAAATAAATGTTTAATTCATTGGGAGGTTTTTTCATGGCAAAATACACAATTGTTGACAAAGAAACATGCATCGCATGTGGGGCTTGCGGAGCTGCGGCACCAGATATTTATGATTACGATGATGAAGGCATCGCATTCGTTACACTTGATGATAACGAAGGAATCGTTGAAATTCCAGATGTTTTAATAGACGATATGATGGACGCTTTTGAAGGTTGCCCTACTGATTCCATTAAAGTTGCTGACGAATCATTTGATGGAGATGCATTAAAGTTTGAATAGAATACAAAAAACTCCTCTCTAATTTATGAGAGGAGTTTTTTTGATTTATATAAAGGAATTTCCATCACTTTCAGGAAGCATTATTTAAAAGCAATATGCCGCTGTTTACCAATCCACGTACTCATTCTAGTAAAGAGAAGCATGAATACGATTGAAATCATGATTCCTTTAAGAATATTAAACGGAAGAATACCTGCCACGATCATTTGACGTGTTTCCTCCCCTGACATTGCTGGGAATCCCATAAACATAGTGTAAGCTGGCAAAAAGATGAAATAATTCAAAACGCTCATAACAAGAGCCATCAAAATCGTTGACGTTAATAAGGCATAGGTCATTCCCTTTTTCGTTTTCAGTTTTTCATAGATGTAATACGCAGGGACTACGAATAGAACTCCTGCCACGAAATTCGAGAAATGGCCAACTGGAATACCTGTATCACTACTTGTCAAAATGTAGTCAAGAACATTCTTAAATAATTCAACCAAGACCCCTGCAACTGGACCAAAAATTAATGCTGCAATTAAAGCAGGAATATCACTAAAATCCACCATTAGAAACTTTGGAAAAGGTGGTAGTGGAAAGTTTAAGAGCATCAGAACAAACCCAATACTACTCAACATTCCAATTGAAACTAAAGCTTTGACATTGTACTTCTTCATTTTCCTCTCTCCTTTTTAGGATCCATCTCTCCTAAAGAAGAAAGGTTCAGCATTTACTAAGCTAGCCTAATGAGAACTAGACAATGATGTCCATAAAACAATTCGTTCTATGCCACAAAACGTATACTTTTTTTTAAACATCATCCTATTTTCCCCAAAAAACACAAACTCCCCCAAGTGAACTTGAGGGAGAATTACGGCACGCTTAATAAACATTCAAACTAGCATAATTTGAACGTTTGCAGAACCTCCATCTTCTCCCATCCAGACTATACTGTCGGCTTTGGAATTGCACCAAATCCTGCCAAAGCATTTCCATCGTATTCAAGAAGCATGCTTCCCAAATACATCTTCATGCTTATTACTGGCTCGCGGGCTTTAGAGAAAATATCTCATTACCGCCGGTCGGGAATTACACCCTGCCCCGAAGATAGACCAATATTTAATTACACCATTATTATAGCGTACTAAAGCTTCTTTGTGAAGAACTTAACCTTATACTCGTTATTTTTGTTATTTTCAACGATTTTATGGTAAATTATAATAGGAATTTCATAAAAAGATAGGTATTTTATCGTTTTGAAAGAAACCTATCAACATTTTATGTAAAAGGAGATAAACATGGATAAAATTCTTATTTTCGGTCACAAAAATCCAGATACGGATACGATTTGTTCTGCAATCGCATATTCTCATTTAAAAAATCAACTTGGACTAGATACTGAGCCAGTTCGTTTAGGCGAGTTAAACGGCGAAACGGAATATGCTCTTAAATCATTTGATCAAGAGGTACCTCGCCTCATTTCTACTGTTGCTTCTGAAGCTAAGCAAGTCATTTTAGTCGATCATAATGAACGTCAACAAAGTGCAGATGACATCAACGATGTACGTGTTTTGGAGGTCATTGACCACCACCGAATCGCCAATTTTGAAACAAGTGAGCCTTTATACTATCGTGCAGAGCCTGTAGGATGCACTGCTACTATCCTTAAAAAACTCTATAAAGAAAATAACGTAGAAATCGAAAAGAATATTGCAGGCTTAATGCTATCAGCAATCATATCCGATTCTTTATTATTCAAGTCCCCTACTTGTACAGAAGAAGACATCCAAGCTGCACGTGAACTAGCTCTAATCGCTGGCGTAGACGTGGAAAAGTATGGCTTAGACATGCTTAAAGCTGGAGCTGACTTAAGCGAGAAATCAGTTGAACAATTAATCTCCCTAGATGCTAAAGAATTTCAAATGGGAACGAGTAAAGTCGAAGTAGCACAGGTTAATACAGTTGATATTCAAGATGTACTATCAAGACAGACAGAATTAGAAACTGCTCTTCAAGCTGTCATCGACAAGAAAGGCTTAGATTTATTTGTCTTTGTTATCACTGATATTTTAAATAGTGATTCAACTGCTATTGCTTTAGGTCACTCAGTTGATGCTGTAGAAGAAGCCTATGGTGTGAAATTAGAAAACAATACAGCCCTATTAAAAGGGGTAGTTTCTCGTAAAAAACAAATCGTCCCAGTTTTAACAGATGTTTTAAACAAAAGATAATTTAGAAGGCAAAGGATCGTAGGTCTAAAGATGGCCTACGATTTTTACTTATATATGACACCTAACAAGGAAAACGTTTTCATATTTATACGAACATTAATTCTTCATTGACAGATTAATATTCGTTTTGTAAAATAATCAGAAAATTGATAATTAGTGGGAGATGTTCAAATGTATCAAGTTTTAGTAGCTGATGCAATTAATGCAGAAGGCTTGCAACCATTATTAGACTATGCAGACGCTCAATTAATAGAAAAAAAGGTCACAGATCCGGATGTAGACTTAGAAAAAATTGATGCCATTCTTGTAAGAAGTGCGACCAAAGTGACCGAAGAACTCCTTGAAAAAATGCCCCAATTAAAAATCATCGCCAGAGCAGGTGTCGGTGTTGATAATATAGATGTTGATGCAGCGACGAAACGAGGAATTATTGTCGTCAATGCTCCAGATGGAAATACGATTTCAACTGCTGAGCATACTTTTGCGATGATGGCCTCTTTAATGCGTAATATCCCTCAAGCACATGCTTCTGTTAAAAATATGGAATGGAAAAGAAATACCTATGTTGGAAATGAATTATTTGGGAAGGCACTTGGGATCGTTGGATTAGGTAGAATTGGATCAGAAATTGCAAAGAGAGCAAAAGTATTTGGAATGACTGTACTCGTCTTTGATCCATTTCTAACAAAAGAAAGAGCAAAAAGTCTAAATGTCCAAAGCTGTACACTTGACGAAGTGCTTGAGCAGGCTGATATCATCACTGTACATACCCCGCTAACAAGTGAAACAAAAGGGTTAATTAACGAAAAAGCATTAGAAAAAACGAAAAAGGGTGTTTATTTTCTAAATTGTGCCCGCGGTGGGATCATTGATGAACAAGCATTAGCTGTCTATATTGGCAACGGACATGTTGCTGGCGCTGCCCTTGATGTATTTGAAGTAGAGCCACCAGGAGAGCACCCACTTTTAAAATTTGAAAATGTGATCGTAACCCCACACTTAGGAGCTTCTACGAAAGAAGCACAATTAAACGTGGCAACACAAGTAGCTAAAGAAGTAAGAACCTATTTCGAAGATACACCGGTCACAAACTCGATCAATCTTCCAGCTATGTCAAAAGATATTTATGATAAGATCCGCCCATTCCACCATCTCTCAAAACAGATCGGCGCTATCTTATCACAATGTGTAAAAGAAGGTGTTCATGAATTATCAATTACCTATGCGGGAAGCGTCTCAGATCTTGAAACATCTTACTTAACAAAAGCACTTTTATCCGGTTTCTTTAAGAACCGAATTGATGTACATGTAAATGAGGTAAATGCTCTCATTACCGCAAAAGAACGAGGCATTACCGTCGGTGAAAAAATTTCAACGAACTCTTTTGGCTATGCGAACAGCATTACCGTCACTGCTAAAATTGAAAACAGACAGTTTACCTTAAGAGGTACTTATATCGATCATTACGGTCCTCGGATCGTTTATATGAATGATTTTAATATTGATTTTCATCCTGAAGGAAATTTACTCTATATTCAACATATGGATCGCCCTGGTGTCATTGGCCGTGTTGGTAAAATATTAGGTGATCATTCTATTAATATAGCGACCATGCAAGTGGGTCGAAAAGAAGCAGGTGGTGAAGCCAGTATGGTTCTATCCTTTGATAAGCCCCTAGAATCCACTGCTTTCGAATTGCTTTCTAAACTAGATGATATTGTATTAATGAATCAAATTAGTCTTTAATTTTTTTGTTTTATGGATCGGAGGAGTGTAAATCCTCCGATTTTTTACTGTTTCTTAATGGTTAGTACTTGTTGTGGATGAATGACTTCATTACTTAAATGATTGATTTCCTTCAGATCTTCAACCGTTAAATTCACTTCCTCGGCAATAATTTCCAATGAGTCTCCAGGCTGAACGATATATTGTTCATCAGGGAGGTCTTCTATAATTAATTGTTGATTTGGAAGAATGACATCATTGGTCAATTGGTTCGATTCCATAATACTAATGACAGATGACTCATATTTTTCAGCTAAATCCCATAATGTATCTCCACTTTCAACGATGTGAATTATTTCCGCTGATACCTCTTCTCCACTTTCCTCACTTTCTTCCCCCATCAATAATTGGTAATCGCTGCTTAGTAAATATTTTGACAAATCATCTATTGATGCTGTTTCAATTGTTTGATTTTCTTGGCTGTCTGCACTTGCCTTACTCTCTTGTTTTTCTTGAACTACTTTACTATCTTTGACTGCTTCTTCCATTATCCCTGCAACCTGAACATTTCCTTGTTGCTCCACCATCGCTTGAACAGTCTCTCCTACACCAACTTTTCCAAGAATGGCGACAGGATTAAGCGAGTTTTCTTTATTTACAGTCCATTCGTTCTTATGTATCTCAAAATGTAAATGCACACCAGAAGACCTGCCTGTACTTCCCATGTCTCCGATTATATCTCCTTGTTTTACCTTCTGTCCTTCACTTACTTTACGTTTACTGAGATGTGCATACACGGTTTCAAATTGATTCGGGTGCTTAACGAATACTACATGTCCATATGAGCTGGAGTAATAGGACCTTGTGATAATCCCTTCGTCTACGACATGAATCGGCGTTCCAAGTCCACCTGCAATATCAATCCCTTTATGTTTTCCGTTCCTCGTACCATAAGTATCTGTTATAACTCCATCCGCTGGCCACATCCAATGTGCTGCCGCTTCCTGTATATCAATGGTTTCAGCTTGAATATTTTTTCCTCCTATAAATAACAGGCTTATAAAAAAGGCCATTATCCCAGCAATTAATAAACGTTTTGCAAAGTCTCTCATTAGTATCCTCCTTAATTTGAGCTTTTCCCTACACGTTATGACAGCATGTACATTGTTAGAACTACGAATTAAGCGGAGTAAAATGAAAAACCTGTCAAATCCTCTCCCCACTAAGCAATAGCACTTTATAAAGACACATTTGTTATTATTTGGATAGCTTTCGTTTTTTTATACAAAAAATATTTTAAGAATTAAAAAGGATCAGCCATTTAGCTGATCCTAGTTCTGTATTTCCATTTTATTAGGTGCGACGGGAACATCAATCTCCTTATTAAAGGAAAATTTCCCAATACTTTCAAGATTCTTATATTCAATCTTCACTTTCTCAAAATCAAATTCTTTTGCTGTTAGTATTATCGCTTCGATGGTTTGAATGACAGTAGGAGTGTTAGAAACCTCTGATTCCTCATTAAGCTGAAGAGTTAACATCCCCTTCTCATCCGAATGTACTTCTTCTATGTCTATATTTTCTGGTATTGAGGCACTTAATTTATGTGTATCAATATTTTCCTTCATTGCACTTAACGCAGATTCAATATTGTTAAAGGGTTCTCCAAATGGGACTAAATATGGTTTTTCTTGGTTCATATTCGAGTAATAAAAAAAATAGGCAAAATTTCCGTCATCTGAAAGATCTAATGACGGGGTATTCCCGTAATTCCCGATTTCAATCCCAGGTTGATTATCCGTAAATAATTCAATTCTATTAAACCCTAATGTTTTAGCCGTTCTCTTAATAATAGAAGTAAAGACAATATCATTTGTAGATCCTTGATACGTCTGCCCACTTGGAACGTTCACCTTTAAAATTCCGTCTTCAACTACTGATAACTCTACATTTTTTAACGGGAAATACTCTTGGAGGCCCCATTCTGTTTCAAGTAATTTTGGCATAGTCTCAATGTACTGTTCAAATAGAGATTTCCCTTTTTCCTTTGGGACGAGTACGGTAATCGGAACGATATTTTGTCCCTCTGGATCTGGAATGGCAAAAGTAAAGACATTCTCATCTGCCACATCTTCATCATATAATGCTGTATACGCTTCTTCTAGACCACTATCAGAAGATATCTCAAATTCTTCGTCTACTTCTTCATTGCTTTCTATATCCATTTTTTCCTCAACATTACTGTCTTGAGGTAGCTCTTGTTTATCTTCTACCATTATATTCATTTCAGCTTGATCTGCTTGTTCACTTACGCTTCGACTTTCCATCGAACTCTCAGATGAAAAATTTCCACCTAAAAGATTGGGAGAAAGTACTGCTAATATTAAAATTGCTGCAGCAGTGGCAACAGAAGGGATGATCCAAGAGCGTTGCTTTTTCTTAGCCATTTTCATCGAAATATCCTGGTAAATATCTCGAGGATCACGATGGTCTTCGATTTTAGGCATTTCACGTAGTAATTTTTCTAGCTGTTCATCGCTCCACTCTGATTTTCTCACTTGATGTCCCCTCCTTTGCCATTTTTTCTTCCATTTCCTTTTTCAATACTTTTAATGCACGATGCTGGGTCGTCTTTACCTTACTCTCTGTCCATCCTAAAGCTTGAGCCGTTTCAATAATGGTTAATTCTTGAATATAACGCAAAATAATTACCATCCTTTGATCCACTGTACAATGTTCTAAACATTGATATATTAACGAAATTTCCTCATTTTGAAGAGCAATTTCTTCAGGGATAGGACTTTCATCCTTTATCTGACCCGTAGACCAATCAAATTTCTCGGCAATTTTTTGCCGCCATCCCTTTTGCTTACGGAAATGATCAATGGCGACATTTCTGGCAATCGAAAATAGCCATGTTTTTTCACTACTTTTCCCCTCAAAACGATCATAGGATTTCAATACTCTGATATATACCTCTTGAACAAGATCTTCAGCTTGTTCTCTATTTTTCACCATATAAAAAATAAATTGAAAAACGTCATGATGATATTTTGAATACAGCTCATCAAAAACGGAGTCCATTGGTTTCCCTCCCCGTTCAACCTATTAGTCGTTAGTTTATCGACAAAAGTTACACCCATATCCATGAAATTAAGTATGTATTCTTGTCGTTATTACTTATTCTTGATTATGTTGATTAAAATTCGAAAAAATTGCTTATTAAATTTGTTATCAATATCACTAATATAGTATTTTTCAACTAAAAAAGGAAGGAGTTTTGAAAAACTCCTTCCTTTTGAAGATGTAAATTATGAACAAGGCGTCTCCGCTTTTCGATCGGGCCAGCTCCAGCGGCTAGCCCCTCGAGGTCACTTCAGGTCAGTTGCTGAAGTCAAAGGGCAGACTTCAACCTCTGTCCTTCCAGTGCTTGTCGGGGCTGAACGAGCCGCTTCCGCTTTTCGATCGGGCTAGCTCCGAGCGCTATCGGCTCGAGGTCATAAGCCATTCCGCCAAGGAGGTTAAAGTACAACCTCCCTGTCGGCTCGTCTTATGCTTGTCGCCGATGAACGAGCGCTCTCCGCTTTTCGATGTTCCTCGTGAATCAAGATGAGTCGTCAGGGTTCTTGTTGTTTTTATAAATTTCGAGGGATAAAGAAGGAAAATGTCGTTCCATGTCCGTCTTTACTATGGACGGATATATGACCTTTATGGCCCTCTACGATATTTTGAGCAATGGCCAGACCTAATCCGGTTCCAGAACGTCCTCTTGTTCTTGCCTTATCCCCTTTGTAAAAGCGTTCAAAGACGAATGGGAGATCCTCTTCTGCAATTCCCTTACCAGAATTAAATACTTCGACATGTAGTCCTTTTTCTTCGAGCTTCCCTGAAACAATAATGTTTCCATTATCCTCTGTATGCCTGATTGCATTATCAATTAAATTGGTTAAAACTTGCTCAATCCGATCACCATCAAAATAATAGGTAAATTCAAGCTGATCGAATTCTCCATTTAAATGAATTCCCTTTTCCTTCGCCAGCCCATGAAACTTACGAATGATTCGCTCCATATATGGTTTCACTTCTATTAAACTGATATCAAGCTGAATATGCCCTGCTTCCATCCGAGCGAGATCCAATAATTCATTGACAAGCCGGCCCATTCTTAACGATTCGTCATAAATGACTTTTGCCATTTCCATTTTTTCTTCTTCTGACTCCGCGATTCCATCGACAATTGCTTCACTATATCCTTGCATCATTGAAATCGGAGTTCTGAGTTCATGAGAAACATTGGCAATAAAATCTTGACGCAATTTATCAAGTTGACGCTCCTCAGTCATATCCCGAACAACCGCTACAGCACCGCGAATAAAGGTATTATTATATAATGGGCTTACGATAATGACCCAAAAGCGACCTTGAACAGAAATTTCACCTATTTGCTCCTGTTCAGTATTAACAGCTAGTTTGAAAAGTTCCATCACTTCATAGGGTACTTCTTCAGTACTTTTTGATTTACCATCCTGTTCAAAATACCAGTCCTGTAAAAATCTTTCAGCAGGAGGATTCGTAATCAGAATGGTTCCGTCACGATTAAAAGTTATAACTCCATCGACCATGCTGCTCAGGATACTAGAAAGTTGTTCTTTCTCCTGACTTAAAGCATTCAAATTAAACTTTAATTGTCTACCCATCTGGTTAAAAGCAGTCGCAAGTTCTCCAATTTCGTCATTTGTTAAAATCGGGACCTTTGTATCAAATTTTCCTCGTGCAATTTCAAATGCTGCCTCCTTCATTTTTCGAAGTGGGGCATTAATCCTTGTTGCTAAGAAGAAAGCAAAAATAGTCGTTAAAATGATGGCAACACCAGCAGCAAGCAAGATAAATTTCTTCGTCGAATTTAACGTTTCTTCCATTACTGTTAATGACTGCATGATAAATACAGCACCATTTTCCCTGCCTTCCATATGAATGGGAGCTCCGATAATTAATAATCGTGAATCCTCATCATAATTGGAGACTGGAAAAGTAGCCATTTTTTTCACTTGTTTACCTTCTGTAAAAACATCTTCTAACTCTGGATCGTTCAAAAAATAATGGACTGGTAATCCCACATTTTTTTCTATTGTTGGTGATGAAATATAATCATTTTCATCAAAAATAATCATTGCTTCTGTTTTATCATCAAGAAGTTCCCATGCTAGTTGAAGACCAATTTTTTCATCCTGCTCTTCTAAAAAGTGCGAAATACGTGTAGCTGATTTTTGCAGGTTGTTTTCCGTTTCATTAATATGATAGTTTTCAAAGAATTCTAGAAGCATCACTGTTAAAATAAACAGGACAAATATAACGAGAAAAAGAATGGTAAACCATAGTTTACCTACAACACTACGCCAGAACATCATTCATTGCCAACCTCAAACTTATAGCCTACACCCCAAACTGTCACAATCATACTCGCAGCTTCCTCAGAAACTTTATTTAACTTTTCACGTAAACGTTTTACATGTGTATCAACTGTACGTAAATCTCCAAAAAATTCATAATGCCATACCTCTTTTAAAAGCTGTTCCCGATCAAAAACTTTATCTGGAGTTTTCGCTAAGAAATAGAGAAGTTCATATTCTTTTGGAGTGAGACTCACTTCTTTTCCTTCTGCAATTACACGATGAGCGTCATTATCAATGGTTAAACTAGGAAACACAATGACATCCTTCGTCGTTGTTTCTGTTTGTAAGTAAGAAGTACTTGAAGATCTTCTTAGTAAAGCTTTTACGCGAAGAACCACTTCACGAGGACTAAATGGCTTAACAATATAATCGTCTGTGCCGACTTCAAATCCTTGGACACGATTTACTTCTTCGCCTTTTGCTGTAAGCATAATAACAGGTGTCGCTTTCTTATCTCTTAGTTCTCGGCATACTTCAATTCCATCTTTACCTGGCATCATTAAATCGAGAAGAATCACATCATAGTCATTTGCAATCGCTTTTGCCAATGCCTCGTTGCCATCTTCTGCTTCATCAATCAAATAATCTTCTCTTTCTAAATACATCTTCAAAAGACGTCTAATTCTTTCTTCATCATCCACAACTAAAATTCTTACTTCTTTATCCATTTACCGCTCCCCCTAGCATGAAAAATATGTTGTTATCTTCATTATAAACGATTGTCGAAAAGTTAGACACTTTGCTTCTTCAAATCGAACATATCGAAAATCTTCCGCTTTGATTTTTGAAAAATGC
Source organism: Robertmurraya phoenicis (assembly GCF_047302285.1). GTDB lineage: Bacteria > Bacillota > Bacilli > Bacillales > Cytobacillaceae > Robertmurraya. The sequence goes on along the minus strand of NZ_CP154845.1, from coordinate 1,825,788 downwards.
CTCCACAAATAGTGAAGGCATATAATAAAAACTTAAACTATTACAAAGGATATTACAGCAATGTCTTATCCCGCGTATGAATGTAATCCAGCAATGACTAGATTTACCGCAATTAAGTTGAACATGATGATTGCAAAACCGATTACGGCTAACCAGGCTGATTTTTCACCATGCCACCCTTTTGCAAGACGGAGATGCAAGAATGCAGCATAGAACAACCATGTGATGAGTGCCCATACCTCTTTCGGATCCCAACCCCAGAAGCGAGTCCATGCAATTTGTGCCCAAATCATCGCAAATACTAGACCACCTAAAGTGAAAACTGGAAAACCAATCAATACAGAACGATAGCTAATTTCATCCACTAAATCAAGTTTAATATTTTTCGTTAATGGCTGAAGTGCAGCACCGATTGTTTTTCTCAAAATGAGTCTAATCAATAGATAAAGGATTAAACCAGCTCCTAATGACCAAACCACTGTATTTAACTTCTTCGCATTAATAATACCAGGCACTTGAACCCATGGTTCAAATGTTCCTTCATCAATCACTTGCCACTCATTAGGTCCGATAACGGCAGGCATCGTATAATCCATTTGTGCTTCAGCACCATTTTTATCTATATAGCTATAAGATGCTTGATAATCGGTAATGGCAAACGTAGAAGTAACGGCAATAAAACCAACAACGGCCACGATTGAATACATAATGACTTCTAACCAGATTGTACTTTTACTTCGCTTTGTATGATCAATCGCTTTAACTAAATAGATAAGTGCCGCACCAAAGCTTACAGCAAGGATTGCTTCTCCAAGAGCAACTGTTGAAACGTGAACCTGTAACCAATGACTCTGTAATGCTGGTATTAATGGAGAAATCTCTCTTGGGAACATGCTCGCATATGCAATGATCAAAAGTGCAATTGGTAAAACAAACATCCCTAAGATAGATGTTTTATAAATAAAGTAGATTAAAATAAACGCAGCTACTAAACACATTCCGAAGAAAGTGGTGTATTCAAATAGATTGCTTAACGGAGCGTGTCCAGCAACGATCCATCTTGTAATGAAAAATCCAAGTTGGGCAAGAAAACCAATGATGGTAATGACAATCCCTATTTTTGCCCACTTCGCAAAGGATTTCGTTTCTTCCAATCCTTTTTTTTGCCTGATAGCTCCTCCGAAAAAGGGAATTGCTACTAAGTATAAAATGAATGCTATTAATAGAAGGTTTGCACTTAAATTAGCCAACCTAATTCCTCCTTACTTCGAGAGTGATTCACTACTCATTCTCACGATCTTTTTTCAATTGGGAGTCTGCGTCTTCTTTCTCTTGAAGTTGATCTAATGGCTCTTCTATCCCTGAACCTTCTAAAATCGTACTAATTTCCCGCTTAATTCCATACCAGTTTTTATTGGTATGAGCAGCCACCCAAATTTCATCGTCTTTTCTTCTCAACCAAATTCTTCTATGGTTCCAATATGAGCCTTGAGCAACCCCTACCATGAAGATAAAACCGCCTACAGCAAATAACCAAAGGGTCAGATCCTTGCGAACGGTTAACCCCGTTACATCGTTCGTTTCAATTCCTGAGAATCGAAGTTGGTATTCATTATCTCCAAAAGGTTCCAAGTTTTGCTGAATCGCTACGAAACTGATTTCACCATCTGGTTTTTCTGGAGAGAACATTTTAAATACGAATGCTGGATTATTCGGGATCCGTGATTTCGTCGTCGGTTCTCCGCTATCGTTAAATTCAAAATCTGGAAAATAACTCATCACTTCAACTGCGTACCCACTGCCCAAATCAAAATTCTTTTGCGGTTCGTTCAAGTCAATCTTGAGACTACCGAATTCTTCCTTACTAACCTTATTTACAAGCGTAAATGACATCGTCGATAGTTCACCAAGTCTATACTCTGTTTGGTAGAGAGCATACCCATCGAATTTTAAAGGTTGGTTTACACGAATATAATGTTCTTTAATTTCTTCTAATTTTGCTTCCTCACCAGGGAGAGAATCATCTGCCTTCTTATAAAGGATGACATCAGATTGAAAGTTTTTCGGAACCATCCCTGCACTTTCAATTGCTTCACTGAAAGCTTCATTATCTTTTTCCTTATCATAAACCTCTAGAGTAAATTCTTTATTTTCTAAGTAATACTCCCCGTTCGTTTCAGGAATTACCTTTGTTTCTCCTTCTCTTAACCAGAGCATACTATCAATATACATCCCCGGTACGAATCGAAGCATCCCGCCTAAGAGGAAGATGATTAATCCACAATGGTTCACATACGGACCCCAACGGGAAAAACGTCCTTTTTCTGCGAGAATATTCCCTTCCTCTTCTCGAATCTTATAACGCTTTAATTTGAGATTTTCTTTTACCTTTTCAAAAGAATCATCTATATTCTCAGAAGTAGAAACCGTAAACAAACGTTGACGCATTAAAAAACTTTCATGACGAGTAACCCTTTGTTTCTTTAAAGCTCTATAAAGTGGCACGGCTCTATCAATACTACAAATAACTAAAGAAACACCGATTGAAGCAATTAAGATTAAATACCACCAAGAGCTATATAAATTATGAAAGCCAAGATCATAATAGAGTTTTCCTAACCAACCATACTGATCTTCATAATATTCAGCAGTAGTCATAATGTTGGGAATGTACATTTCCTGAGGAAAAATGGTTCCTACTGCAGATGCAATTAGAGTAATAACAATTAACCAAACACCAACTTTTACTGAAGAGAAAAAGTTCCAAATCTTATCGATGATTGTTTTATTGTAGGTTTGGGAACGACGTGCGCTCCCTTCATATCTCATATCGTGGAGCTTCCCCTGTGTTTTTTCTTCCATTAATGTTATCCCGCACGATTCACAAAGTACTGTACCATGTGGATTCACATGACCACATTCACATTTTACTTCCTTCATTATAAAAACTCCTCGTACCCTATGGTTTTATCTCTTTTATCATGTCAATTACGACTTGTTCATTAATGATTTCACCCTTATGGATTTGGACGACCGTTCCATCCTTGTCAATGAGGAACGTAATTGGCAGTGGATCAACTCCATAAGCTCCAACTACTTCTGCATTTTTATCTTTTAAGATTGGAAATGTTAAATCGTGCTTTTTAATAAACTCATTGATTACTACATTCGATTCGCCAATGTTTACGGCTAAAATTTGTATACCGTCGTCCTTGTTCTCTTGATATTGTTTATCCATATAAGGCATTTCTCTTTCACAAGGCTTACACCATGTCGCCCAAAAGTTTAAAAGTACTCCTTGACCTTCATATTCAGATAAGCGGTGCTTTTCCCCATTCATATCAGTGAGAACAAAATCTGGTGCTTTTTTTCCTACGGCTACTTTCTGAATATCATCTTTCGTAAAATTAGCATACAGAGTATAAACGACAGCAGCTCCTAAAACTAGTAAAATCACGGTTCGAATGAATAAACGCTGCTTTTTCATATGTATTCTCCCCTCCGAATTGCAAGCAAAATGAACACAAGTTGGAATAATTATAACATTTTTCAACATATAGACATTGTTATCTTTGTCAGTATGTGTGACACTTCTATGAATTTTTCCATATATTTAGTGAATTAATTCACATCTCAAATACGATATCTAGAGCTACTTTTTTTCGGTTGCTGATGCTAGAGCACGAAGTTGTTTCACTTCATGAGGAGATAGCTCTCTCATGTCTCCCACACTTAAGCCTTGTAATGTTAGAAAGCCATACCTTTCTCGCTTTAATTTCATAACCGGATGACCAATCGCTTCGAACATTCTTCTCACTTGGCGATTTCTTCCTTCATGAATCGTTAATTCAATGATTGATGTTTGTTTTTTCTTATCAATGCTAATGACTTTTGCTTTTGCTGGAGCTGTTTTCCCATCCTCTAGCTGGACACCCTTTTCAAGACCACGGACTTTTTCCCTTGAAGGAATGCCTTTAATTTTTGCAACATATACTTTTTCGATTTCGTTTTTTGGATGCATGAGTAAATTTGCAAATTCCCCATCATTCGTTAATAAAAGGAGGCCCGTCGTGTCATAGTCTAGTCGGCCTACAGGGTAAACTCTTTGTTTAATTTCTGGTAAGAAATCGGTTACCACTTTTCGTCCTTTGTCATCTTTTACACTGGAGATAACTCCTCTTGGCTTATAAAAAAGGAAATAAACAGGTTCTTCTCCCTCTACGGGGATTCCGTTTACTTCTACTTTATCTGTTGAAGAAACTTTGATTCCTAATTCTTTCACTACTTTGCCATTTACTTTCACTTGTCCATCTATTATGAGCTGTTCTGCTTTTCTCCGTGAAGCAAAACCAGCGTGGGCAATTACTTTCTGCAATCTTTCCATTTCTGCCACCTCAGTTAGTTGATTCTTTCATTTATACTTCCTACTGAATTATGACATAAGTCACGCCATTTTCAAAGTAAACCTTATTGATATCTCTACTAGATCTTCTTAGAAAACCAAAAAAAGATACCTTTTAACAGGTATCTTCAGAACATATCATCCAAACACAAGTGTGACGACGATAACTGCTGCGATTATTCCGACAAGGTCTGCTAATAAGCCGACTTTTAATGCGTCACCCATTTTTTTGATTCCTACGGCTCCGAAATAGACGGTTAGCACGTAGAATGTCGTGTCTGTACTTCCTTGAATGGTTGCGGCGAGACGACCGATGAATGAATCTGGTCCATGAGTTGCCATGATATCACTCGTCATACCGAGAGCAGCTGTTCCAGAGATAGGACGAATGATTGCAAGTGGCGCAATGTCGGCTGGTATCCCTAAAGCTTCAAGACCTGGACGAATGAAGCCCATGAGAAAATCGAGAGCCCCAGACGCTCGAAAAACCGAAATGGCTACTAGCATCCCTACTAAAAAAGGAATAATCGAGACCGCAATTTGGATCCCTTCCTTCCCTCCTTCGACGAAACTCTCATAGGTAGGAATACGTTTATACGTGCCGTACATCAATATGAAGGCTATTAACACTGGTATAAACCATAAAGAAATTAAAGACACAATACCCATATATCATTCATCCTTTACGACTTCTTCGATAGTAAAAGAACCGGTCAATTAGTATCGCCCCTATTGTTGAGCAAAGGGTCGCAATCAGGGTTGTCCCGACAATATCAGTGGGATTTGCCGAATTATAATTCATGCGGATGGCTATCACAGTTGTAGGGATTAAAGTAAGACTAGATGTATTGATCGCTAGAAAAGTAATCATGGAGCGGCTCGCCTCATTGGATCCTCCGTTTAGCTGACGCATTTCTTCCATCGCTTTTATTCCTAAAGGAGTAGCGGCATTCCCTAATCCAAACATATTCGCCATCATATTAGAGAGAATATAACCCATTGCAGGGTGGTCATTTGGTATCTCAGGGAACAATCTTTTTACAAGTGGACGAAAGAGTTTAGCCAAAATTTTCAGTAGTCCAGCATCCTCAGCTATTCTCATCATCCCTAACCAAAATACGAGAATGCTAATTAAGCCTATACATAAAGTGACCGCTTCCTTTGCCCCAGAAAAAACAGCCTCATTAACCTCGCTCATCGTGCCATTAAAGATAGCAAAAACGACGCCAAATACGGTCATAAAAACCCAAATTAAATTAACCATTTCTATTCACACCCATCATCGCCGTAAAGATTTTCTTGAATCGTTCAAAAAATGATGGAGGCTTCTCTTCATCAACCTTATAATAAATAGGAAGTTCTTTAATTGGCTTATTCTCGAATGTAATAATGGCCTTTCCTACAACAGATGGAATATTCCTCATTTCATCCCATTCATTTTTCGGTTTTTCCAGCTTCATTTCCACTTGGAACTTTTCCTTTTCATCGGAGGTTACGGGATAAGTGTAACCATGCTCCAAATACACCTTCTCCTTATAAAAATCATCATCAACTTCTTTAATAATTCCTTCTTCAATGACTTGAACCATATCATAATTTTTAAATGCCATTTCAAACATGCCAATATGGTCATTCCAATCATCTGGTCCATTCAAGGTTACAGCAATTAGGCTCATATCATCTTTCATGGCGGTACTTACTAACGTTCTCTTTGCTAGCTTTGTATAGCCTGTTTTTCCTCCAGTTGAGTGGTCGTAAAGTCCAGTGAGCAGCCTATTTTTATTACGCCAAACTCTGTCCCATTTTTCAGTAGGATTTGGTGCCCGATGAATCTCTGTACCTGCAATTTTTCTGTATGTATCATTTTCCATGGCGTAGCGTGTTAAAATCGCCATATCGTAGGCCGTTGAATAGTGCTCATTTGAATCGTCTAATCCGTGTGGATTGGCAAAATGTGAATTTGCCATCCCAATTTCCTTTGCCTTTTCATTCATTAGAAAAACAAATCCTTCTAGACTTCCTCCTACATGCTCAGCAATAGCAACGGCTGCATCATTTCCAGATCTAAGCATTAAACCATATACTAAATCTTCCAGCTTTACCTTTTCATTTTTTTTCAAATACAAAGACGAGCCTTCTGTCCCTTCTGCTCGATCACTAATGGTAACCATTTCATCAAGTTTACCTGATTCAATTGCTAAAATGGCTGTCATAATCTTTGTAATACTAGCGATTCTTTGTTTTTCATGGGCACCTTTATCAAATAAGACCCTCCCAGATTCCTGCTCCATTAAGATCGCATTTCTGGCACTAACCGAAACAGAAGCTTCAATCTTCTGGGGAATATTCGATAGCAATAGCGAAAAAATCAATGTCATTATTATGAGCTTCCACTTCATGTTCATTATGCATAACCTCGCACTATTTGTTTGTACAAGTTTATGCGGGACAAGGTATGATATGACTAAAAACTAAAAGTGAGAGAAAATTTGAAGGCTCTATTCATCGGGATAAATCCTTTTTCCTTCAGAGAAGAGCCTTACATGCTTTAATTGATTAAAAAGGCTTCCACACTAATTGTTTCGCTTTCAAAAATCTCTGTTCAACATCATTCCAATTGACGATCTCCCACCAATTATTGACATAGTCAGCACGTACATTTTTATATTGTAAATAATAGGCATGTTCCCAAACATCTAGTACCAATAAAGGAATCGTATCCCACTGGGTTAGTAGCATATGACGTTCTGACTGAAGGATTTCAAGATGTCTCGCTCTCGGTGACCATACGAGAATTGCCCAACCGACACCTTCAACCGCATTTGCTGCCTCTGTAAAGTGCTTTTTAAAGGATTCGAAACCACCAAAATACTTTTCTATTTCTTTAAGTAATTTACCGGAGGGCTTCCCACCACCATTTGGACTCATATTATTCCAAAAAATCGTGTGTAAATAATGACCTGATCCATGAAAAGCTAGCTCTCTAGACCAATGCTTAACAAGGGAAAAGTCTCCCTTTTTTCGTGCTTCATCCAGTTTTTTCTCTGCTTTATTCAGACCATCGACATAAGATTGATGATGTTTTGTATGATGGAGTCTCATAATTTCCTCTGAGATAGCAGGTTCGAGCGCATCATAAGCGTAAGGAAGTGGAGGCAACTCATGTTTTCCGGTTTCTACATAGGGCTCCTTCATATAGATGGAACCAATCGCTTGACGTTTAATGAAGTAATCCTCCATGTCGTCATGGAGTTCCTCGACCTTTGCCTGAAGTGTCATTAATTGTTCACTCGTTAGTTGACCTGGCTGTTCGATATGATCCATTACTTCTGTTAGTCTATCTAGTTTTGTCCACATTTCATCATCTCGCTCAATTTGCTCCGATTGTAAAAATTGCTTCATTTCCTCATTCCATTCCATGACCTCTTTTACGTATTCTTCAAATCTCCCCATTATTCACCCTCATTTCTTTTCTATGATAAGACCATCCCATATTCTTTCATATCGTATGATTAGGCGAATTTTTGTGTGAATCAGTGAAACTGAAAAAACCCTATTCCATTCAGAATAGGGTTGGTTGTATGGTTGTCATTATTTAGATTGAATCATTTTGGTACGATAATCTGTTTCGTAATATTCGAGTTCTTCTCGAATGCTTTGGAAGCTTCCCTCTAATCCTTTTAATAGATTAATGACACTTGTCGGAACTTTCTCTTGAAACTTAATCGAATTGCGTCCTGTATAGGCTGCACGACTGTCTTCAAACCATGCATCACTTTTCGGTTGGAAAAATTCTTCTACACATTGATGATAAATACGATAAAGTGTTTTTTCCGCTGCCCCTTTTGGGAAGGTATCAGTTTGTAGAATGACGACACAAGCTTCTAAGCCCTCTTCACAATAAACCAATAGCTTACGAACATTAGACAAAACCATTTTGTAGTAAGCTTCGTTTCCTTGCTCTTCTTCTATTAGAGAAGACAATGTTGTTTGATTAAGATAATCCTCGAGCGTATTAACAGTCGTTACTAGAAAATTTCTTACATCCTCAAGTTGCGATTTGACCATTGTATTTGCCAATTCATACACCCCTATGAATATATTAGACAGACGAGTTGTTTTTTCACGGAAGAAATGAAACCGTTTTTGAAAAGTTACTCCATCAGTTTATTACCAATCTACTTACTGCGGTTGTACGATAAACTCCATTGAAGAACGAAGCTCATAGCCTTGCCCATTTGCTAGTGATTCAAAAATAGATTCTATTTTTCCGAAATCCAAATCTTTAAATAGCGATGAGAATTCAACCTTTGTATTAATGTAAACGCGCTTACGAGTACGAAATTCTGGATGCTTAATGAGACACACTAGCGCAACGATATCTTTAAAATCAACTGACATGCTGCCAGCTTCAAAGATAGGTTCTTCTTGATAAGGCGTAAATTCAGAAAAAAAATCGTCAAAGTACCGCAAGTACAAAACTTGAAACGTCTTCTCGATTCCCTCATCTTTAAAAGTGACTCCACTTTTATTAAAAAAATCCTCTGAAGTATTTGATTTCGTTTTTTCTAATTCATACCCTTTACAATCCGTAATAAACATAAAATCATCCTTTGTTCTATAAGATTTATTACTGCATGATGATTGTGTTCATTATTTAGCTGTTTGTTTTGTGATTTATCGTCTCCTAAGTTGTCACAGCAAGTTAATGTTACTCTTATTCTACCATATTCTCATTATTCTGTGTCAGAAAATCAAGGATCGAGCGTTTCTTGGAATTTCTCAAAAAACAGAATCCGCTTCTTCTTGAATATACTCTTCATCGACCTTCTCTGGAAGAGGTGGAAGTTCCTCAATGCTTCTCAATCCAAAGTAATCAAGGAACTCTTTCGTTGTTCCATACAAAATAGCTCGTCCGGTTCCTTCAGCTCGACCCACTTCTTTAATTAATACTTTTCCAACTAATGTATGAATTGGTCGCTCTGTTTTGACACCTCTAATCTCCTCAATCTCCGCTCTTGTTATCGGCTGCTTATAGGCAATAATCGCCAATGTTTCAAGGGCTGCCTGAGACAAAGTCGTTGTCGTAGGCGACTCTACAAGCTTCTTTAAGTAGGTAGAGTTCTCTTTCTTTGTCGCCAACTGATAATGGCCTGCGAATTGTACGACAGTTATGCCACGATTTTGATCAGTTTCATAATCCTCTGTAAGTTGTAGGAGAATTTCTCCTGCATATGCTTCTTCTATTTCTAATACTTGTGAAATCTGTTTAATTGATAAGCCTTCATCACCAGCGGCAAAAAGAAGACTTTCAACAATTCCTTTCCAATTAACAACTTCCAAAAATGTTACTCCTTCCCCATCACAAAAATTTCCGAGAAATTACTTTCTTGTTCAACAATGATTTCTCTCCGCTTCATTAATTCCAAAACGGCCAAAAAAGTAATGACGATATGATCCTTTTCCTGCCAAGGAAATAAATCAAAAAAGCTTCTTCTACCCTTATTTAGCTTTAAATCCTTCAATATTTCATCCATTCTTTGCTCAATCGGAATTTCTTGGCGTGAGATTTTCGTTGGTAGAGGTCTTTGCAGCTTTTTTCGTCGTAAAAGTTTTTGCAGAGCGCCTAACATATCATAAAGGGATACATCTAGGTCTTTTCTCTCCGTACCCGGTTCAGTAGAAAAATCAGCTAAATCACTTGGGGGCTTCGTAAACATTAAACCTCGTTCTATTTCAAGATTCTTCAAGTCAGATGCTGCTTCTTTGTATTTTCGATATTCGATTAAGCGTTCAACTAATTCTTCCCTCGGATCCTCTTCGAAATCAAATTCGAACTCATCCTCTAACGTTTCCTCGTGTTTCGGGAGAAGCATTTTGCTTTTAATCGCTAAAAGAGTTGCCGCCATAACTAAATATTCACTTGCTACATCGAGCTGAAGCTCTTTCATTGTATGTATATAAAAGAGGTACTGCTCCGTAATTTCAGAAACAGGAATGTCATAAATATCAATTTCAAGACGATTGATTAAATGAAGGAGTAAATCAAGTGGTCCTTCAAATGCATCAATCTTCACATTGTAGTGATCCATATTTTTTCCACCAAAGCTTTTCATTATAGATTCGTATAAATACTATTATAAGTATAGAGGATTAACGAAGGATATCCAATAAAAATTTAGTGCTAGCATGCGCTTTCCACTAACTTCCATCACCTGTGCCAATTCCTTTAGGATAAATGCCTATACAGATCAAATCACCCCTACATACGATAGTACTGTAATACAAAGATAAGCAAGTAGGAGGGATTTAATATGTCTGCAGGACATGAATTTGGATCAGGATTTGCGTTAATCGTGGTGTTGTTTATTCTACTCATTATCGTTGGTGCCTCTTGGTTATAAAATAAAAGCTTAAAAAACTTTTATACAAAATGTCCAGAAACGCTCTGGGCATTTTTATTACATAGTTATTGGTCGACCATCGTATCAATCTACGGTACACTGATGTAAAACGGCTTAGGAGGAAACGAATGTACCCAAAAGAGTATATTGAGTACTTAGTTCACTTTCACGGTGACCGTGATTATTTTGAGTGCCACGAAGTTTTAGAGGAATATTGGAAAAAAGTTGATAAAAGCAATAAAAATTCTGTTTTAGTAGGATTCATTCTCCTTGCGGTTTCAAATTATCACCATCGCAGAGAAAATTTCAGCGGAGCAGCTCGAACATTGAAAAAGGCAATCGCTATACTTCAACAGTACGAGCTTGAACCGTACGGCTTAGCTGAAAGTGAATTTTTACCCCTTTTAAAGAAACGACTTGTCCGAATTGAAGAGCGTCAAGAATATAAAAGCTTGAATTTCCCTATTTACGATTCCTCACTTATAGAAGCATGTAAAAAGGCATGTGAACAAAAGGGGTTAAGTTGGTGCGTAGTTAGTGATTTATCAAACGATGAGATTGTTCACCGCCATTTACTTCGGGATCGTAGTGAAGTTATTCAAGAAAGAGAAGACGCACTTAAATTCAAACAAACAAAAGACAGCGAATAAGTTATTCACTGTCTTCTTTCATGTCCTCATTTAAATCACATTTATCTATAAATTTAGCTGTTTCATCATTTGCCTGCAGTTCCATGTCAGGGAAAATATTCTTCAATGCTTTCACCATACTCTTTCCAATTCCTTGATGGCGGTGGGATGGATTTACGGATATATGCTGTATTTGAACGTGTTTATCATCGTTTATTAAAACTCCTATTAACCCAATGACATCCTCATCTTTCCACAGAAAAAGCTGCCAATCATCCGAAACTTCATATTGCTTCATGGTGTTTTGTAGTTTCTTTAAATCTTTTTCATTTGGCATGAAAGATAACAAACCCATAGCAATTTTTTCAAAACCTTTTTTATAACGAATTAACATTTAGATCCCTCATTAATGGAAAAAACATATACCCCTATTTTTTCCATTTATTTCTCTTTTTAAACTAGTAGTGCACTAAGCACCTGTTGGCACTTCCATCTAAACTTGATTTCATTTTTTGTAGTGTATGATATTTTAAAAATTTTGGTTCTTCTTGCGAAAAAATTTACCCAATAAAAAGTCATGATTAATCGTTACTATCATACAAGATTTATTGAATTTCTTCAATCCTTCAATTAGCAAGAAAGAAAAGTTTGCATCTGTTTATTGGTAGTCTATAATATATTTATTCCATATAGAACCATTTTTTCAAGTAATGAACCATTCGAAATGATTATACACAGCCTTCATTTTAGATAAATTTGAAACTTTCTTAGAACTTCATTCGTCTATCAGTGGGAAGGCTATTTCTAGAAAATAAAAATGGAACCTTTTACTAGGAGGAAATTTCATGCTAAAAAAACTTAAAATCACTATAGCTCTTCTCTGCGCTTTCTTCATCCTACCACTGCAAGGATTTGCCGATATGGTAGAAGGAGACATGATAATCACCCTCGGAGAGAACTTAACATCTGAACAAAAAAACCTTTTGCTTGCTGAAATGGATGCACCAGAGGATGCCCAAATTATTTCCGTTTCTAATGCTGAAGAACATCAATATCTTGGGAACTACATTTCCAAATCATTAATTGGGACAAAGGCTATATCTTCTTCTGCGATAACAGTGGGAAAAAGTGGCTCAGGCCTTGAAGTAAAAACGAAAAACATTAACTGGGTTACAGATGAAATGTATATTAACGCACTGATTACTGCTGGAGTGAAGGATGCAAGTATTTATATTACAGCACCTACTTCTGTATCAGGAACAGCTGCTTTAACTGGAATCATTAAAGCTTATGAAATTTCAGCAGATACAACGATACCTGAAGAAGTAAAACAGGCTGCTAATGAGGAAATGGTGGAAACAGCAGAGCTTGGTGAATCCGTTGGTCAAGAAAATGCTGCAGCCTTAATCGCCAAAATAAAAGAGGAAATTGCCAAAAATGCTCCTCAAACAGACGCAGACTTACGTGCTATTATTGAACAGGCTGCCAACGAACTCGGGATTACCTTAACTGAAGAAGAAATGGCTAGTTTGATTGGGTTATTTAACAAACTTAAAGATCTAGACATTGACTGGAACCAAGTTGGAGAACAAATCAATCAAGCAAAAGATAAGATCTCAAACTTTCTTGAAAGCGAAGAAGGGCAAGGCTTCTTAGAAAGTTTAAAACGATTCTTCGTAAGTGTCATTGACGCCATTAAGAGTTTCTTTGGCGGAAGAAATAATTAAAAAAAAATAAGTTGCCAATTGGCAACTTATTTTTTTATACGTTCCAGTAACGGAACATCTAAATGGACAATATCTTCAAATGTCTCTCTTCTGACTACAAGTTGGGCTCGCCCATTTTCGACAAAAACGACAGGTGGTCTTGGGATGCGATTATAGTTATTTGCCATGGAATATCCGTATGCTCCTGTGCAAAACACGGCTAAAACATCATTATTTCCGGCCTTTGGAAGCGGTAGATCCCAAATTAACATATCCCCAGATTCACAGCATTTTCCTGCAATCGATACCGTCTCTTCGACTTCATCTAATGGCCGATTTGCCAATATCGCTTCATACTTTGCCTCATATAAGGCTGGACGAATATTATCACTCATCCCGCCATCTACAGCCAAATAATTACGTACGTTAGGCACTTCTTTTCGTGAACCCACTTGATATAAAGTTGTCCCTGCATCTCCTACTAAAGAGCGTCCTGGTTCAATCCATATTTCTGGTACTTTCATATTAAGAGCTTGTGCTTGCTCTTTTACTTCTAAAATGATCTCCTCTACATACTGGGCAGCTGGAATTGGAGCATCTTCGTCCGTATAGCGAATTCCAAAGCCGCCGCCGAGATTGAGTACTTCAGACTCAAAGCGATGATCCTCATACCATTGATGTAGCTTTGAGAAGATCTTTCTTGCGGCTAAAATGAAGCCAGTCGTTTCAAAAATTTGAGAACCAATATGGCAATGAATCCCCAGCAAATTCAAACTTTCAGATTCAAGTGCCTGTTTAACAGCACTGTCTGCTTGACCATTTTGCAAGTCAAAGCCAAATTTTGAGTCCTCTTGTCCTGTTAAAATATAGTCATGCGTATGAGCCTCAATTCCAGGTGTCACACGAAGAAGGATATCCATCTTTACGCGCTTCTCGTTGCAAAGTTCCTCTAACAAATGAAGTTCGTAAAAATTATCGACGACAATACAACCGATTTCATGTTCTATTGCCATTAACAGTTCTTCACGGCTCTTATTATTTCCATGAAAATGAATTCTCTTCACTGGAAATTCTGCGCAAATAGCTGTATAGAGTTCCCCACCAGACACGACATCAAGAGATAATCCCTCCTGCTCAGCCAATTGAACCATTGCTATTGTCGAAAATGCCTTACTAGCGTATGCAACCTGTGAATTGACACCCAATTTTTCAAAGGTCTCTCGAAATCCGCGAGCTCGTTCTCTTATAAGCGCAACATCGTACACATATACAGGAGTACCGAACTCCTTTATCATGTCAACTGTATCGACGCCACCTATTTCTAAATGACCATTATCATTAATTTTTGAAGTCCCGTGCAAAAACATCATGTATCCCCTCATTCTAGAGCGTGAATTAGTTCTTTCTCAATATTGTGAAATCATACGAATAAAAATTACTTTACCATATAAAAGGGGAAACTTCAATTCCTATAACTAAACTAGGGATTGATGCAAATTTCAATATTAAGGATTGGTTGCTTGCTTTTGTCGATTCCGTGGCCTTACGATACTCGGTCTAATCTTTGAGCCAGGCGTTGAACTACGAATAATAATTTGCAGGAAGGCCTTTGGGCTAAACGGAATAAACGGCCACAGATATGGACTTCTTAAAGAACGCAAACTTGCTAAGAATACAATGAAAACGGTCATTCCAATCACAAACCCAGGAATTTTGAAAAGAGCAACTAAAATTAACAATATCAGTTTCATAATATTGTTTGCCATACTTAGTTCGTAACTCGGAGTAGAAAAAGTCCCCATCGCCGAAACCGCTACATACAGGATCACTTCAGGGACAAATAAACCTACATCGATGGCGATTTGTCCGATTAAAACAGCGGCAATTAAACCCATGGCTGTTGCTAGGGGTGTTGGTGTATGAATAGCCGCTAATCGTAAAAACATTAAACCTAGTTCTGAGAAAAAAATTTGTAAGATGATCGGTATATTCGACTCTTCATTCGGACCAATAAATTTAAGTTTCTCTGGTAATAACGATGGTTCTAGCACAAAAATGAGCCAAAGAGGAACTAAAAATAATGAAGCAAACACCCCTAAAAACCGACACCATCTTATAAACGTTCCAGCAGCTGGAGACTGCCTATATTCTTCCGCATGCTGCAAATGATGGAAAAAGGTCGTCGGAGTAATAATGACACTCGGCGATGTATCAACGTAGATCAAAACATGACCTTCTAATAAATGAGTCGCTGCTACATCTGCTCTTTCTGTATATCGCACGAGCGGATACGGATTATACCCCTGTTTCACTAAATATTCTTCAATTGCTTTATCAGCCATCGTTAAACCATCAACTTCAATGGAATTTAGTTCTTTTCTGATGATATCTATGAGATCCTTATTTGCTACATCCTTTACGTAAGCAATTGCCACATCTGTTTTGGATCGTTCCCCTACCTTCAAAATTTCGAATCTTAATCTTTCATCCCTTATTCTCAGACGGGTAAGTCCTGTATTCATAATAATATTCTCTACAAATCCATCCTTTGACCCTCTGACAACCTTCTCTGTATCTGGTTCTTGTGGTTGTCTACCAGGATAGCTTCTTACATCAACAGCAAAACCTTCAGATTCTCCCTCCATTACAACCATAATTAATCCAGCAAGTACTTGGTCGACTAACTCATCCATCGTTTTCACAACTGATACGGATTGGTGAAGGAGACGATTTTCTATTATTTTAAAGACATCTCCGGATTTTTTTTCTTTATCATTCAAATCGACAAGCTCTTTTAATATATAGATGATAAATTCTGAATCGCATAACCCATTTACATAATAAAACTGAACTTCTTTATTTAAAACTTTTATTTTTCTGACACCTAGATCAAAGCTTTCACCTAAACCTATCCTATCTTCCATATAATTTTTCACTTCTTCAGGATTAGTAGGGATTGATTTCTTATGCTCCGTAGGACCTTTAGTTTTCATGAAACCCGCTCCTTTCTAGGATTATTTCAATCGCTTTTTTGGTGATCGGTGCACCGATTTCATATGAATCCTTTCCTGACATTTTTCCAATATCCCCTATCCCCACAACTACTGGTAAATCGAGTTCGTCAAGGCTGTAGACGGTATCTCCATTTAATCTCCCTATCTCTAGTTCTGGTTCCCCATATTTATCAACCCCATATGGCGTCAATTCTCCATAGCGGTCGACACTGACATCTATCCTTGTCCACTCTGCTTGCCTCGTTTTTGCCGCCACCGCTAAAACACCTAATACTTCAATATCTGGATGCTTCGCCACAAATTTCAGGGCACTTTCTCCATATCCTTCTCCAACCAAGCCGCTATCATCAAACATAACAAGGATTGGTTCATGAGGAGCTTTCTTAATTAAGGCTACGATTTCAGAGCCTGTTATCGCCGTGGGATTTCCGTGTGACATGGAAATACAACGACCTCCTATCTCCTTTGCCACATGCTCCACTGCTTTTCTTGCGTACTCATCCCCATCTGTAATGATTATGATGCGCTTTCGTTCACCCATAGATCCTTTCCTTTCATGTGTAGATAGGATTGGCAAATATCTAATCACCTACAAAATACAACCACTGATATAATGAACCAAAGATTTTTCCAAATACAAAAGCCATCATAAGAATGACGATCTTTTCCTCTAAACCAATCCGCTTTGCTAGAATGGGAAAAACATTTAGAACTTCTGTAAGAGCTGCGGCCATCATACCTACAAAAATCCCTCCTGCCACCCCCATAGGGATCAATGTATAAGGAGAAAAATGTAAAATTGAATCCCTAAGACTGACAAAACCGCCGGCTATTGCACCAAACACCACAGCCCATTGATACCAAATAATCATTTTCATGGTTTTCGTTAATTGCGTGAGTCTTGGAATGATCCCGAGTACAGTTAAAAAGGCAACGAATCCTGATCCAACAGCTAGTCCCCCTGCAAGACCAATGAAAATGATGAAGGCAATTTTAATCGTCATCAATTCTCCTCATGCTTTCTTTGTTTTCTGTCAAACTTACATATCGGTCTAAGTCTTGCTGGTAATTAAACATTTCTACTTCAAGGGGACTTGGCTCATCATTTAAACGTTTACGGAATACATGGTTAAAAAAGAGCACCATTCCAATACCTAAACCGAACGAATATGGAATTTGAAACAATAACGGTTTTTCTACAACCTTGCCTGTAATAATCGTATAAAGACGTTGTTGTGTTTCCTGCATGGCCACATCTTCATGAAAATACATGATGGCCAAGGCGGAGCCGAAGAACAATAAGCACCAAATCAAAATAAAAAAAGGGATGGACACTCCTTTTTTCTTATGGATGACCTCCACAATTGTTTGTGAAGGACCAATGGGTTGAACCTCGATCTGATGAACAACCTCTGTAATCTTCTGGATGACCCTCATCACATCAATAATAATAATGTTATGATCCTGTGCTTTGTCTTGAAAAATCGGTAGTTCCTGCAACCTTTTGAAAATTTTCTCATCTGCAATAATTTGGGCTACGTCTCCTAAGTGAACCGTATCGTGCGGACGAATTTGGACTCGATGTCGCATTCGAATATAAATGGTCTCTTCCATTACAATCACATCCCACACATTGATTTCCTTGTATAAATAGTATGAGTAACAGCTATTTCCTTCATGAACACCAAAAAGTGGGAAAATGGGTGATAAGCGCAAAAAAACCATATGGACTAGACATCCATATGGTCTTTCATTTGCAACAGTATTTTCTTCTCCAGCCTCGATACCTGTACTTGAGATATCCCTAATCGTTCAGCTACTTCCGACTGTGTTTGATCTTTATAATAGCGTAAATAGACAATTAATCTTTCCCTCTCGTCGAGCTCACGGATCGCTTCCTTTAAAGCAATTTTGTCAAACCACTTTCCTTCATTTCCATCATCAATTTGGTCCAATAATGTAATCGGATCACCATCATTTTCATAGACGGTCTCATGGATGGAGGAAGGGGTACGATTCGCATCTTGTGCAAGAATGATATCCTCAGCAGGGATACCTAAAAACTCCGACAGCTCATTAATGGTTGGAATTCTTCCTAAGTTTTTCGAAAGCTCATCTTTCGCTTTGCGAATTTTATTACTCAGTTCTTTCAAGGAACGACTAACTTTCACCGTTCCATCGTCACGAATAAATCGTTGGATTTCACCAATGATCATGGGTACCGCATAAGTGGAAAACTTCACATCATATGATAGGTCAAATTTATCCACTGATTTTAATAATCCAATGCAACCAATTTGAAAGAGATCATCAGGCTCATACCCTCGATTAAGAAATCGTTGCACGACTGACCACACAAGGCGCATGTTTTTTTGTACAATCATGTCTCTTGCGTCGCCATCACCATCTTGACTTCTCTTAATTAGCTCCTTGACTTCATGGTCTTTTAAAAAGTTTTTACTCTTGTCTGATTTTACCTCCACATCCATAGGCAAGACTCCCTTAATTGCATAACATTTTACTCTTTGTTAAATGCTTTCTTAATCGAACCTCTGTACCTTCTCCTAGCTTTGAGTGAATCTCAATTTCGTCCATGAAGTTTTCCATGATGGTGAAACCCATGCCTGATCTTTCTAACTCAGGCTTTGTAGTAAAAAGGGGCTGACGTGCTTCATCAATATTATCAATACCTAAGCCCGTGTCTTTGATCGACATATCGATAAAATCGTCTTCTAGCTTTACTGAAATATAGACGATTCCTTCAGGATTATTTTCGTATCCATGTATGATCGCATTCGTCACAGCCTCTGATACAACTGTTTTAATTTCTGTTAATTCATCCATCGTTGGATCTAATTGTGCAATAAACGCAGCAACCGTAACCCTAGCGAATGATTCATTTTGACTTAGAGCATTAAACTGCAAATGCATTTCATTTTTCATTGATTATGCTACCCCCAATCTTTCCAAAGCAAATTGTTCTGTCGGCTCAAGACGTATTATTTTAAATAAGCCTGACATATCAAATAACCTTTGGACACTAGGGGAAATTGCACATACGACCATTTCACCATGCTTTTGCTTAATTTGCTTATATCGACCAAGAATCACACCCAGACCTGAGCTATCCATAAAGGTTAAAGATTCTAAATTCAAGACAATATGACGAATTTGATGTTCTTCAATTGCCTTTGTTGCTCGTTCACGCAATTCATCTGCAAAATGATGATCTAACTCACCACTAAGACGAATGCATAAAACATCTTGCTTGACTTCTAATTCAATGTCTAGACTCACTAATCAAACCTCCTTAGTCTTTCATAGTGAGTCAATTCGTTATTTGAACCTTGATTTCCTTCTTATGGACAAAACTAGTAACAATTCGCTAAAAAAAGTTGGAATATTAGAGATTTCGACAAATGATGTGTTTAGCATTTTTGACACTAATGTGCTTTCACTCATTTTGAAAAATTGGTTAATCACCAGCCTTTGTAAACATTCCAAAAGAACGTTTGAATAATACCCACCAGCTTGCTTCTTTTACATCTTTACTCGCAACTAGAGGACTTTGCACCAGCGTTTTGCCATCTTTCATCAGTTTTAAGTGACCAACTTCATCACCTTTTTTAAGAGGAGCTTTAATATCCTCGTTGATCACAATTTCTTGTTTCACATCTTCAACGCTTTCTCCTTTTTTCGTTAAAATGGAGATCGGTTCACTTGTAATAGCATCCACTTTTTTCATGTCTCCTTTGCTCACCTTCGCTTTTTCAATGGAGACATTTCGTTCAAATAATGGATGTGTTTCATATTGACTAAAGGCATAATCGAGCATTTTTGTCACTTGTGCATTCCTTGCTTTTGAAGTCGGTGCACCAAATACAACCGCAATCACTCGCATCCCTTTTTTCTCAGCTGTCGCTGTTAAACAATATTTGGCTTCACTTGTAAATCCAGTTTTTAAACCATCAACCCCAGGATAGAATTTAACCAGTCGATTGGTATTCACCAGCCAAAATTTCTTCTCCGAATTTTCTCGTAAATAGGATTCATATGTACCTGTAAACTTTGTAATTCCATCATATTTCAAAAGTTCTTTAGCGATAATGGCCATATCATGGGAAGTACTATAATGATTGTCTGCAGGTAACCCGGTGGTATTTTGAAATAATGTATTCTTAAGTCCAAGTTCCTTGACCTTTTTATTCATTTCTTCAACAAATGCTTCTTCTGAGCCGGCAATTCTCTCCGCTACTGCAACAGATGCATCATTCGCAGAACCGATCGCAATCGCTCTTAGCATTTCTTCGGTTGTCATTTCTTCGCCTGGTTCAAGGAATACTTGAGAACCTCCCATGGAAGCAGCGTATTCACTTGTGCGGATTTTTTCATCCATTTTTAGCTTTCCACTGTCAATAGACTCCATGATCAAGAGCATCGTCATGATTTTCGTCATGCTTGCAGGGGGTAGCTGTTCATTGCTATTTTTATCATAAAGTACTGTGCCAGTATCTCTTTCAATTAAGATGGCTGATTTTGCATCATCGGCTAAATTAACACCCGTTTTTTCTTCTGCTAACACAGCAGGGGTAATCAAAGATGTAACCAGTATTGCTATTAAAAACATAGATACAAACCTTTTCATGACATAACCCTCCATTCTTTATAGATCCATTTTTCACCATTAAAACTAAAAATATACAAAAAAAAGTTGTGCTTTATAAAATTTAATTAGTGATTTTTCATTTAAAAGAACTCTTGGGCTGAAATGGTAGTGAGAATGCTGATTTCCGCTCCGGGTCCTTGCTTTCCGTGGGGCGGGCGCCAAGCCTCCTCGGAGCAAGCTCCTGTGGGGTCTAGGCTGTCCCGCTATTCCCACAGGAGTCAAGCACCCTCCGCTCCAATCAGCTGGTTTGCGTTTTAGAGCAGTCTTTCGGTTGATTCAGTTTTATATATTTGCTTACTAATTTTTTCTTCATTAAATCAAAAAAAGACCATGAACAAGCTCGGTTTTCATCGAGTTTGTTCATGGTCTAGTTAGAAGTTCTATACTTCGTTTATTCTGTAATTACTTCATAGATTAGTGTTGGGGCATCTACTTTGGTCTGGGATACTTTTATGTTTTGGTATAACATTTCTTTGACTTCGTTTACGTTTTCAAAATTGCTGTAGATGGTGACGAGGGATTCGCCTTTGGTCACCTTGTCTCCGATTTTTTTATTGAGTATGAAGCCTACTGCTAAATCGATATCAGATTCTTTTGTAGCTCTCCCTGCTCCGAGAAGCATGGCCGCAGTTCCGATTTCATCGGCTACTATTTCTGTGACATAGCCACCTTCTTTTGCTTCTAATTCAAACGTGAACTTTGCCTGTGGTAATTTTGATGATTCATCTACAACAGAAGGGTCTCCGCCTTGGGACTCTAGAAATGTTTTAAATGTTTTCAGAGCACTTCCATCTTTCATTACTTTTTGAAGCTTTTCTCTTGCTTCTTCTAAGCTGTTCGCCTTATTGGCTAACAGAACCATTTGACTTCCTAAAGCAAGGCATAACTCTGTTAAATCTTCTGGTCCTTCGCCTTTTAACGTATCAATTGCTTCTTTCACTTCTAACGCATTGCCAATGGCAAAACCAAGTGGCTGATTCATATCAGAAATAACCGCCATCGTCTTTCTGCCCACGTTATTACCGATCTGAACCATTGCTTTTGCAAGTTCACGGGAATCTTCTATCGTTTTCATGAATGCCCCAGCACCTGTTTTTACATCTAAGACAATGGCATCGGCACCTGCGGCAATTTTTTTACTCATAATCGAACTTGCTATAAGTGGAATGCTGTCAACTGTCGCCGTCACGTCTCGCAAAGCATAAAGCTTTTTATCTGCTGGTGTCAGATTCCCACTTTGACCGATGACCGCCAGTTTATTTTTATTGACTAGGCGGATAAATTCTTCTTTTGTGATTTCAACATGGAATCCCGAAATGGATTCCAATTTATCAATTGTTCCTCCGGTATGACCGAGACCACGACCAGACATTTTCGCCACAGGGACTCCAACCGCTGCGACAAGAGGACCTAATACGAGAGTAGTGGTATCACCAACTCCTCCAGTTGAATGCTTATCGACCTTGACCCCTTCTATTGCAGAAAGGTCAATTTGTTCACCAGATTGAACCATGGCCATTGTGAGATCTGCTCGTTCTTTTTCCGTCATCCCTTGAAAAAAGATCGCCATCGTCAACGCGCTTACTTGGTAATCTGGAATTTCTCCTTTTGTATATCCTTTAATAATGAACTGAATTTCTTCTGTGGTTAGTTCTTCTCCGTCTCTCTTTTTCTCAATTAAATCGACCATTCTCATAGACTAATCACCACTTTTTTCAGAAATAATAAGCTAATTTAATTCCTTGATCATCGCTTTGACGAAGCGAAGGAAGTTTTCTTTTACCTTTTCTGTTGTTTCTATGACTTCTTCATGGTTTAGAGGTTGATCTAAAATACCTGAAGCCATATTGGAAATACAAGATATTCCTAATACTTCAAGACCACTATGACGCGCCACGATTACCTCTGGTACTGTCGACATTCCGACAGCATCGCCACCGATTACACGTAACATTCTTACTTCAGCTGGCGTTTCATATGTAGGACCTGTGTTGCCAACGTAAACACCTTCTTGAAGCTTGATCTTTAACTCAGATGCAACTGATTTTGCTTTTTGAATCAATTCTTTTGAATATGCTTCTGACATATCAGGAAATCTAACACCTAATCTTGAATCATTTTTTCCGATTAACGGATTAGAGCCCATATTATTAATGTGATCAGAAATTAGCATGAGATCCCCAGCAGCGAATGATTCATTTACACCACCAGCAGCATTTGTCACAATTAGAGATTTGACTCCTAACTCTTTCATGACACGAACTGGAAATGTCACTTGTTCAAAGCTATAGCCTTCATAGAAATGAAATCGACCTTGCATTGCGACAACGGGTACTCCATTTAATTGACCAAAAACGAGCTGGCCCGCATGTCCTTCTACTGTTGAAACAGGAAAATCCGGAATTTCCTGATAAGGTGTGCGGACAGCATTTTCAATTTCATCTGCAAGAACTCCTAGCCCAGAACCAAGAATAAGGCCTACCACAGGTTTTACGTCCATCTTTTTTTGTAAATATTCAGCTGCAGCTACAATTTTTTCATAATCCATTCAAATTCTCCTCCATTACTTTAAATCGCTAAGAAAGCTCTGTCCATATTTCGGAAGCTTAACATTAAAGTTGTCAGCAACTGTTGCCCCAATATCTGCAAAAGTCTCTCTTATCGACAATGATTTTCCTTCTAAATTCTTCGCATATACGAGCAATGGAACATATTCACGTGTATGGTCAGTTCCATGATGTATAGGGTCATTCCCATGATCGGCTGTGATGATGAGCAAATCATCTTCCCGCATTTTTGCAAATACCTCTGGAAGTCTTGCATCATATTCTTCTAGCGCCTTTCCATATCCTTGTGGATCTCTTCGATGGCCGAAAAGGGCATCAAAGTCCACTAAGTTTAAGAAACTTAAACCGGTAAAATCCATATCTAATGTTTGCACCAGTTTATCCATACCATCCATGTTGGATACAGTTCGTAACGATTCAGTTACCCCTTCTCCATCATAAATATCGGAGATTTTCCCAATCGCAATCACATCCAGATCAGCATCTTTCAGTTCATTCATAACGGTTCGATCAAATGGTTTCAGTGCATAATCATGTCGATTAGCTGTTCTTTTGAATGCTCCAGGTTCGCCTACAAATGGCCTAGCAATGACACGTCCAACCATATATTTCTCATCTAACGTTAACTCACGAGCAATTTTACAAATTTTATATTGTTCTTCGATCGGAACAATATCTTCATGTGCAGCAATTTGGAGTACTGAATCTGCTGAGGTATAGACGATTAAGTCTCCTGTTTTCATATGCTCTCCGCCTAGCTCGACAAGAATCTCTGTGCCACTTGCTGGTTTATTTCCGATGATCTTGCGGCCTGTTCTTGATTCTAGCTCGGAAATTAATTCCTCAGGAAATCCTTCTGGGAATACTCGAAACGGGGTATCAATATGTAAACCCATGATTTCCCAATGGCCAGTCATTGTATCTTTTCCGCTTGAAGCCTCCTGCATTTTTGTATAAAAAGCAAGTGGTGTCTCAGCCTTTTCTATTCCTTTAATTTCACGAATATTACTCAAACCCAATTTTCCCATGTTTGGCATGTTTAGGCCGTTCATTTTTTCTGCGATATGACCTAATGTATCTGCCCCTAAATCACCAAATTGTTCAGCGTCAGGTGCTTCGCCGATTCCTACAGAATCCATCACAACTAAAAAAATTCGTTTATACTGATAAGTCATTCAATCTCCTCCTTGGGAAGTCATTCATCCCTAGACATAAATAATTCGTTTCTATGACATCTATGTTGCTTACTTTTCCCTGCATGAACATAGAATACAATCAACTTTAATTTGTCAGAAGTCTGACATCTATATTTTACTAAAAAGTACCAAGGAAAGACAAGAAAAAGCTACCTATAAATTCATAAGCAGCTTCGCAAAATAAACTCTCTTATTCTATCATTAAGCTCGTGGGTGGAATTTACTATATACATCTTTCATACGAGTCTTTGTGACATGAGTATAAATTTGTGTTGTTGAAATATCAGCATGCCCGAGCATTTCTTGAACTGCTCTCAAATCTGCCCCATTTTCCAATAAATGAGTGGCAAAAGAATGACGTAACGTATGGGGCGTTAATTCTTTTTGAATTCCTGCCTCATTCGTGAGTCGCTTCAAAATTTTCCAAAAGCCTTGCCTTGTTAATCTTCTCCCATGATGATTTAAAAACAAGGCATCATCTTTATGCTTCTTTGATACAAATTGTGGGCGTCCCTCATCTAAATAGTGCTGAATGGCATTTGTAGCCGATTTTCCTAGAGGAATGATTCTTTCCTTATTCCCCTTTCCAATGCAACGAACAAACCCCATCGTTAAATGAGCATCATCAATATTTAAGTTGATTAATTCACTCACCCGAATCCCTGTGGCATATAGAAGTTCAAGCATCGCTTTATCTCTTTTTCCATAGTGGTCGGTAGTTTGAGGTGAATCTAGTAATCGCTCCACCTCACTCATGCTGAGAACCTTAGGGAGACTTCTCTCAAGCCTTGGTGTATCAATATGAATCGATGGGTCCTGGTCAACGACCCGCTCCCGTAACATAAATTGATGAAAAGCGCGGATCGAAGCAGTGTGCCGTGCCAATGTTTTTGATGATTTCCCCTGCTCTTTCAGGTGTCCTAAAAATTGCACAATCTGCGTTCTCTGAACGTCCTGAAAGGTCGAAATCCCTTCATTTGTTTGCAGAAATTTAATATAGCTTTTCAAATCTCGTTCATAAGAAATAAGCGTATTTTGGGCTAGTCCCTTTTCGACCAATAAAAAATGCATAAAATCCTTTAGTTGAAACTCCATTCTCATTACTCCCCGTTTAAGTAAAACAAAATTAACCGATTGAACCAGGATGGCTCTTCCTCATTGACATTCGCCGATACTTTAATCGCCGTACCATTCGGTTCATCATAGCGGTGATAATCCTGATATTCTTCATTTACCCACATGATACCATAGTAAAAAAGAATTGTGCATGCAGTGAATAGTAAAAATACTTTAAATGTATTTAATACAAGTTTAATCCATGATTTCATTTCTTCGTGTCCTCCATAACATATCATATATGTATGGTTGTTTATTCTAGAAATGATCTCATTCATTTTTCGAGAACAATTCTAGAGAAAACAATCCTCATAGTAAAGATATGCCAAGTAGGACAAGAAATATACCTACTATACAGATGTATTGACGATTTGATCGCACGAACGATCCCATTAAACGTAAAAAAGCCTTTTTCTTATGTTGAAAAAGGCTTTTGTTCTATTCTTCTTTATCTTGACAACGATAGCAAATGCCATGGAATGTTAAACGATGATCTTTAATTTTAAAGTTCCATCTTTGTTCCACAACCGCTTCGACATCTTCTAATAAATCTTCTTGAATTTCATCCACTGCCCCACATTCGATACAGACTAGATGATGGTGGAAATGCGCTGCTCCTTCTTGTCTTAAATCATAACGGGAGACGCCATCTCCAAAATTTATTTTATCTACTATTTTCAACTCAGTTAATAACTCTAGTGTTCTATAAACAGTTGCTAGACCAATTTCTGGTGACTTTTCTTTAACAAGGAGGTAGACATCTTCAGCGCTTAAATGATCCTCTTCGTGTTCTAGCAAAACTCTTACGGTAGCCTCACGCTGAGGTGTTAGCTTATAGCTAGATGAATGTAAATGTTTCTTAATTCTCTCAATTCTTGTTTCCATTACGTTTGTCCTCCTCGCCACTGTCACGCTTTTATTATAACAGAGAGCCGAGTAATTTCAAAATAAAATCATTACAATTAAGTAAAGAAAATGATTTTTATATAATAATAATTATCATTAAAGGTTTTCTAATCCTCTTATTGAACTGCATTTACCACAAACTTCATTAAGGCTGGGGATACATAAGCCTCCACACTTGCAGCCAGTATTAAGATGACAAGAGCCCCTAAATAAGCAAGAACATAGCGACCAAGTAACGGTAAAACCGGTTGTCCCATTTTCTTCATAAATTGCCTTCTAATCATTTTGATAGAAAATGCAACCGATAGAGTCGCTCCGAAAATAAAGATGGGGATGATAATTAAATTTTGTGGCAATATCGATACAAAGGAAAGTAGAAATCCATTCCATTTCATCTGATTAACTAAAAAACCAACGGTAAAACCGACAACCATTCCTTTAATAAACAATAATACAAGAATGACCGGTAGTCCAATAATGGACACTCCTAATATCCACATCAAGCCAACAAATTTACTATTATGAAAAAAACTCTGTAATAGCAAATCATAGGGTTCTGCAACCTTCCCATCTGATACTTGGCCAAAAAATTGCGATAAATAATAAAATAAATCTTCTTTTTGCGTTAGACTCAAACTGTTTACCACAATGGCCCCAAAAATCACTCCCATAAGAAAGAGGACGACCACAAACAAATATATGGACGAATGTTCACGAAAATGATTAGAGACGATATCCTGGTACTTCTTTTTCTTCATGCCATGGCCTCCTAGAGTTCTAAATAGACTTACAGTAATATGTATGCCTGTCCTAGCCTCTATATGACATGAGAATCTATTAAAAATAAGTAATCTACTAATTATATACCTCATCCATTAAGCTCTATCAACCATTTCTATTTTGCGGAAACTTTTCCGTATTTTCCTCCGCCACCTGCATCAAAGGATAAGGTTCC
This sequence comes from Robertmurraya phoenicis, assembly GCF_047302285.1. Taxonomy (GTDB): domain Bacteria; phylum Bacillota; class Bacilli; order Bacillales; family Cytobacillaceae; genus Robertmurraya. The sequence continues at coordinate 1,798,227 of NZ_CP154845.1, read as the reverse complement.
TGTTCTCGCCTGAATGATGTACCCGGCAATCTTTTCAGGTACAACCTCAAATAAAGCCGCTTCGGGTACCTTGTGAAGAATGGCCATTTCTGTGCCAAAATGATTCAATAGCTTCTCAAACCATTTTGGACCAAGTCCTGGAATAAATTGAAGAGGGACTTGATGAATATACGGTGGACGATTGATTGGATGTTGCTCTGCTGTTTTTAATTCCCTAATTCGTTCTGCCACACCTTTGATAAGTTTTCTATGACCACATTGTTGACATTCTTTCTGATGTTCATCTACCTTCAAAAAACATTTTGCACATACCGTTTGATGGTATTTTCCTAAAAGAGGATCGAGCCCATAATTTTCTACTATTTTTTGCTCATCTACCCCTTTTAGCGCTTCTTCTAAATGAGTAAAGGTTGCGTTTTTCATGCGAATTTTTTGATATTCTCTTGCAATTTTCCCTAAAGAGTGAGCATCAGAATTCGTTAAAAACGGATAATCATGGAGTTCCTTTATTTTGTATGCCATCTGGGTATCGGCACTTAATCCCAGTTCAATTCCATCAATTAAAGAAGAATCAAACACCTCATTGAATGATTCCTTCACTCCTTTTCCATACAAACTTTTAAACGGAGTGAATACATGCGCTGGGATAAACAAGCCTGCTAATTCTCTTACTTTTTCTTGTAGTTCTCGTCCTGTGACATAGACACGTTGTGAGCTTAAATGAATATTCTTCAAATGCCCCACAAGCCAATCGGAAAAAGCTTTCATCGTTTTTAGATTGGAGAAGTAACAAAGAACATGGATCGGCCCATTCGTTCCCTCATCATATATTTCTAGCTCTGAACCAGGGATAATCGTGAGTCCTTCATAAAAAAGGCCACCATCCTCAAGCTCAACTAATTTCCCTTCATTTAAAAGCCGTTCCATTTCAATGATCACTTCAGGTGAATGGCAATCAATGATTCCAACCATATGTAGCCCTTTTAAATCTCTTGCATGGGCAATAATATTAGAAAAAGTTAACGTTTTTGCACCGGTAATTTTGACCGCTCTACCCGTCTCCGTTCTGCCAATATGGATATGTAAATCGACAAAATAGTCATTCACTTTTGCAACGCCTCTTGAAGTTGTAAATATTGGATTGCATATGCGGTTTTTGCATCATAAACCCTTTGTTCTTTCACTAATTCGATAGCCTCTTCCAATGTCACCTCTAGCACATTGACAAACTCATCCTCATCAAGGCTTGCCGCATTTTCTTTTTTCGTTAATCCCTTCGCCACATATACATGAACTACTTCATCTGCAAAACCTGGTGAAGTGTAAAAGGAGATAAGCCATTCTAATGATTGACACTCATATCCTGTTTCTTCCTCAAGCTCTCTTTCTGCCGTATACGCAGGTTCCTCTCCTTTTTCAAGCTTTCCAGCAGGGACTTCAACCAACACCTTATCCATCGGTTTACGATATTGCTCAACCATGACGATTTTTCCGTCATCTGTGATTGGTAGAACCGCTACAGCACCCGGATGCTTCACAATTTCTCGTGTTGATGTTTTTCCATTAGGCAACTCAACTTCGTCCACTTGGACACGAATGATTCTACCTGAAAAAATAGGTTCTGACTTGATTGTTTTTTCCTCTAAACTCTTCATTATTGTTCACTCCAGTTCTATTTCTAAATGATTTGTACATATAGTGTAGCATACTTAAATTGGAGGAGTATGGATGAAGGTATATGTGCATGATAGAGGGGTTATTCTCATCGGCAAGGCTTGGGAGATTCGAGCGAAATTAAAAGAATACTACCAACATTATGATCGTCTTCATGACTGGATTCAATTCATGCAAAATGAAAAACCTTGTAAGTCAGACACATAATTTGTTCTTTCCCTCGATCTTTTAATAAAATAAAAGGAGAGGTGAAATGAGATGAAGAAAAATAAATTAGGAACATCGGATTTACTGGTGACCGAATTGGGTCTTGGATGTATGTCCCTTGGAACAGACAAAGCTCATGCTCAAAAAATAGTGGAATCCGCCCTAGACGAAGGGATTAACTACTTTGATACGGCTGATTTATATGACTTTGGAGTAAATGAAGAAATCGTGGGAAGATCATTAAAGCATGTACGTGACCAAGTCATTATTGCGACAAAAGTAGGAAATCGTTGGAATAAGCAAAAGGAGGGCTGGAGCTGGGACCCTTCAAAAACGTATATAAAAGAAGCCGTGAAACAAAGCTTAAAGAGATTGGATACTGACTATATTGATTTGTACCAACTTCACGGCGGGACGATTGAAGACCATATTGATGAAACGATTGAAGCTTTCGAAGAATTACGAGAAGAAGGATTCATACGCTATTATGGCATTTCCTCAATCCGACCAAATGTCATTCGTGAATACGTGAAAAAATCGAATATTGTTTCGGTCATGATGCAATATAGCATTCTTGATCGAAAGCCTGAAGAGGAGGCACTTCCCCTCCTGCATGAACATAATATCAGTGTCGTCACACGCGGCTCTGTCGCGAAGGGGCTATTAAGTGAAATAGGTCTTGAAAAAGCGTCTGCATCCGGTTATTTAGAACATAGCTATGAAGATCTGCAACAGATCATCACAGAACTACAGAAAAAAGTCGCCCATTCTCGCCCATTAACCGAAATAGCCTTACGCTACAATCTAGCCCATCCTGCTGTTGCATCGGTCATCGTTGGAGCAAGCTCCATTGGGCAACTGCAAAACAACGTAAAAGCTGTGAAATCTGCACCACTAACTGCAGAAGAAGTGGCACTGATTCAAAAGATTGTGCCCGCACATACATATCTGGCACATCGGTAAAAGCGCTGAGATAATACGTGCCGAAATGATAGTCGTATCGGCATCGTTTTTGGGATATAAAAAAGGAAACTTGCTATAGCTATTGACGAGTTTCCTTTTTGAGACTAGCAAAAGGTATAAGTGGAAATTTATGTAAGGTGTTTTTCTGAGCAGCATCACTTTTAATTTGTGATAGTAAAATAAGCGGAATTTTTCCTGTTATAGGACTTGCTCAAGCTCATTGTCGGGGGATAACGGAAGATTTTCCGGTTATGCAGAGAAAAACCACCTATTTTCACGTTTTTGAAGTCAATAGGCGGAATTTTTCCTGTTATTTAAGCCTTTTTTAACGATATTTGCTAATTAACCGGAATTTTTCCTGTTATTGCTTTATTAGGGCTGTCTTCGGAGAAAATAAGCGGAGTTTTGAGACCGTCTATTAATCAGCACACTCGGGGCTTAGCTTGCTCCCCCAGCCGATAATAAAGAACCCTTGAAAACAAACGGTTCTCATACTGCCAATTCTCAATTAGCAGCACAAGAACCGTTTACCTCTATAACCCTAACGTTTTATTCGGAACTTTTATTCTGAATGTGATCTGATCATTCTTCAAATCAAAGCTCTGAACCTTGACCTTGAAGTTACTTTTGACTTCCATTTGCGTAACTCCAATATAGATCGATTGGCTACTCGGGTCAATGTTAACCCAATCTGGTGTTTCTAATTCTTTTTTCACGTATTCAAGGATCTTTTTTTCTGGTAATTGTAGTAATCCAAGCGACATTTCCGAAGTATATAAAACAAGGTCGCCATTTTCCTGTACCAAGGGATCCAGGGTAATGGAGATCGGAATTTCAGTGTGAAAAGCATCGATTGACCCTAGTAATCTAACATTTTCACCACCAAAGTCAACGGTATATTTATCGTCTTGATCCTTCATAAATTTATCGACATATTCATTAACTAACTCATTCAAATTCTGTTTGCTTGAGTTGACCGTAAATTCGGCTCCTGGCTCTTCTTCAATAAAAGCTTTCTCAGGGACCTCTGATTCAGATACCGGCCAAAGCAATAGAACGAAGAAAAGGATCAACAAAATACCATTCGCTCCAGCCAAACCTATGAATAATTGCTTCCATGTCGGTTTTCTTTTTAACTGTACTCCCATTTTTTCACCTACTCTTCTGTATCCTCACTCGGTAGCTCTGTTTCTTCATTAACATCATCCAAAGACTCAAGCACACGCTCAGCCATCAATTTATAACCGCTTGTATTAGGATGGAAATTATCATCAGATAATAGGTCGATCGTTGAATTGGTGAATAAATCTTTAGTAGGAATGTAAGATACATTATCAAATTCCGCTGTCACTAATTCACCTGCATGATTCCAATTATCAAGAATAATCTCTAATTGTTCAATGTCACCAAAGACACGCTCAAATGGATTATAAAAACCAATCAAATAGATATGCATGTCTGGATTGAGCTCATTCATTTTCGTAAAAATAGCTCTTAGTCTCTCAACATAATCTACTCTTTCTGTCTCAAATGGTTCGATATTAAGATTCGTGTAATTACTTCGAACCACTTTCATGATATCATTTGCACCAATTGTGATAAGGACAATATCTGCTTCCTTAATCGATGCTGCAATCTCTTCATTTTCCAACCTGAGCAATAATTGATCCGTTCGATTGCCCCTTTTCCCTAAGTTCTCAATCGAAATGTTAATGTTCTGATTCTCAAACGTATGGTTTAGAATACCGACGTAACCGCCATTTGCTGTTTCATCTCCAACACCTTCAGTAAGTGAATCACCAATCGCAACAATTTTTTTATCATCTTTAAAAAAACGAATTGCCCCTTCGATTATTTCCCTAACCTTCTCTTTAATCACCACTGCCACTGATTGTTCTTGCTCAGTTTCCCCTTCTTGCTCTTCTTCGCCATCATGCTCCTCTATTTGCGCATCATTCATATTTGATACAACACTCACACTTTCTTCCTCAGACACAGTTTGAGTTGGTCCTGGAAAAAATATATAAAGAAGGAAACACCCGATGATTACAATAGCTGCTACAACCCACTCTTTATTTCCCTTCAATTTATCCACACCACCAAATTCTATTAATATCATAGTCTATATATTATTTAAACCAACAAGTTATTTTATCATTCATTATATGTGAAATTAAGTGGATTTTAAAACCAGCCGCCTTAAGGTTTCCCAAATCCCCATAAATAACACCCAAACAAAACTTGTTCGGGTGTTTTTTGAGGAGTACTGATCTGTCCCACAAAAGTAAGATTTGAAGTCTGAACACGATTCGCCCCTATCAATCCCCTAAAATATGAAAACCTTCTTGATCAATATAGGCTTTTATCAGTCTGATATCCTGTTCGTGGTCAAGCATCTCACCTTGATTAATAGAGGCTGTTTTAGTTAGAGTATCAGGTTTTATTTGAACTTTTTCCAGTCCATCGGGCTTTCGTCTAGTAATTCTTCAAACGATTTATTTTTTTCGCGTAAGCGGCGCTCTTCTCTTTTTCTTTCCTCTTCTTCAATCTGCTTTTTTGTTTCTGCATCTTTTAACTGCTGCTTTTGGTCCTTTAACTGCTTTAGTAAGTCAGCATTTAGCATATCCCCAAGTGTTACTGGTTTGTCATCATTTTTTGGTTGTGTCTTCTGTTTCTTTTTCTTCATGTCTATCCCTCACTCATTTTTCATAAAAATATTATATCACTAATCCCTACGTTTTTCCGTTATGACTCCTTGAAAATTAACCAACGTATAACCTCCTCACTTTTAACTCATTCTATGGAAGATGTTATTAGAAGGAGGGAACGAGTATGAGTCAGAAGCGCGAAAAAGGGAATAGTCAAAAAGGACAACCTCATGCTGAAAATGTCAAACAGAACATTGCTGTAGAAGACTTAGAACAAGCCATTCACCCTACAAAAAGGCAGAACTCGAAACAATAGAAAGATGAGAGACTTGGTTTTTATGCCAAGTCTCTTGTTGTGTTACGTGGACTTCTATCCAGTGATGCTCTTTTCGTCACACCTATGAATCAGCGGAGTGACATTCTCATCCTGAAATTCCTTCCTCTTTCCTTGAGTTGATTTCGCAATAGACCTAAAATGGAAGTAGTCACACTAAAAACACGACATAGATGGCGTGTCTTCGAGAGGGCTTACACATCAAGAAATCTGCAACGGAGTCAATGAAGCTATTCACTCTTCAAAAGACCAGAAAATTATTGGCGCCGTTACTCCTTGGTCATTAAGACCGTAAATTTTATATCGTTCATTCGTTTTTACTGTTTCTAAGATGGTAAAATTGAGTAAATTGATAATATACTAAATCTGATTTTGGAGGGATGGTCATGAAAAGGGCGTTGCGATTCATCGTATCATTTCTATTTGCCTTTCTGACTGTTGGCTTGTATTTTTCCAATCGCATTATGTATATGAAAAAGAAGGATGATGAATTTATCATCGACCGCGAAAAGTCCGCTGGAAGGCTTGATACAAATGCCTTTGAACAGCTACCGAAACGAGAGATTCTGATTCCCTCCCACTTTGGCTACCATTTAAAAGCACTCGTTGTCGAACCTCACCGCACAAATAAATATGTGATTTTTTGTCATGGAGTGACAGAGAATAAATTCAATTCCATTAAGTATATGAATCTTTTTTTAGAAAGAGGATTTAATGCAGTGATCTATGATCATAGACGGCATGGTGAATCTGGTGGAAAAACAACGAGTTATGGCTATTACGAGAAATTTGATTTAAAGACGATTGTTGATTGGCTAAGGCTTGATCGTGGACCTGATTTGCTTTTGGGCATTCACGGGGAATCCATGGGTGCTGCCACTATGCTTCTTTATGCAGGCATGATTGAAGTTGCGGCCGATTTTTATATTGCTGATTGCCCTTTTTCTGATTTCCAAGAACAACTTGCTTATCGTTTAAAAGCTGAATTAAAGCTTCCAGCAAAGCTTCTATTACCAGTAGCCGATCTCTTTATTAAAATGCGGCAAAAATACTCTTTAAAGGATGTTTCCCCTATTTCAGTTATTGATAATATCGAAAAACCTATCCTCTTTATCCATAGTAAAAAAGATGATTTTATCTTGCCTACGATGACAGAAGCTCTTTACGAACAAAAACAAGGACCAAAAAAGCTCTTTATCGCCGAAAAAGGGGTTCATGCCCAATCATTGAATGAGAATAAGGAAGATTATGCGAAAGTAGTAGATGAGTTTTTAGAGGATTATGTATTTGTGACAGGCAAAGACAATAAGAAAATGGCTGACACGGATTGATTTTTTTGTGCCAGCCATTTTTATATAAATATTTGATTCAATTCTAATTCCAACCCCTTTAATACATGGACAGGTACTGTATCTCCTTTTGTAAAAACACCTTCAAATTTATAGGATTGACCTTCTAAAAGATGTACTTCAACAGACTCATTATTAGGGTCAACAATCCAGTATTCTTTCACCCCCGCTTTTTCATAAAGCTGATATTTATTCCAACGATCCATCTTCACAGAAGAAGGAGACAGGATCTCAAACAATCATATCTGGCGCGCCATTACATCCTTTTCATCCAGCTTTCCTTGTTCGCACACAACGGCTAAATCTGGTTGAACGACATCTGTTATATTCTCTTCTTGTTTGTTTTCTGTTAATAACCTTACATCAAATGGAGCAAAGAAAACTTCACAATTCTTATCCCTCAGAAAAATAGAAAAAGCTGTAGAGATTTCTCTAAGAACCTGTTGATGCTTACGTGATGGAGTGGGTATCATAACAAATATTTCACCATCAATTAACTCGACCCGTTTGTCTTCTTCCCATCGTTGATAATCGACATAGGAATATCTCCCTTTTTCGTTTGGAATGGCCATCAAATCATTCCTTTCAGCTTATACTTAACTTCATTTTATCAGACAAAATTGATTAATATAAAACTACTATTTACAGCAAAAACAGACCATATCGGCCTGTTTAATTGATTTTATTCAAAAAACTCATTCTCGGATTCAAGAATTCATTCGGACTCTTTAACTGGAAGCTATTTGAACTTGGAGAAAAGTCAATTTTAAGATTTTCATTTAGAAAAACCTCTTTTGATTTTTCCACATAGATTGAACCGATAGATGTTTCAATTGCTCGATCATCTTCATTAATTTCATCAACTAGCCAAAGTGCTGTTACACCGCTTACGACGCAACCACAGCCTTCCGTATCGTATTTCAGTTTTAGGAAGCCTTCTTGCTGCCCCTTCTTCTCTTCAATCTTCTTTGCTGCTATATCTGTAATGGTAATTTCCATTCTGTCATCCCCTCCACTGCTGATATTGTAGCATAACTCCTCTCTTCTTCCACGATTTAAGTGCTCACATCTCCTCATATGAAGTGAGTTTTAGAACTTTCCATTCTTTTCATTCTACTAATTGCCCTCTCCTATCTAGTAGAGAACAACTTTCCCCAGTGAAACATTTTTTCACTTTACCTATTAATATAGAATCGCTCAATAAGATTGCTGTAGACCCACCCGTTTTGCAGTTGCTATTCTAGTAGTATGTTATTTATAGGAGAGTTTAAAATGGATACTGAAAAATATCAAAATCTTAAATTAGGGGAACGAGGAGCAATCATGAGCATTATTGCTTATATTGTTCTGTCCATCATCAAATTAATGGTTGGCCATATAAGTGATTCTGCAGCTTTAAAAGCAGACGGCCTAAATAATACAACCGATATCATCGCGTCTATTGCTGTTCTCATTGGACTTAAACTGGCACGGAAACCACCGGATAAGAACCATCGCTACGGCCATTGGAAAAGTGAAACGATCGCCTCCATGATTGCATCCTTTATTATGCTTGCCGTTGGGATTCAGGTACTAGTTGATGCTATTACCTCCTTGTTCGAAGGTGCCAAACAATCACCTGACATTATCGCTGCCTATACAGGTGTTTTTAGTGCAATAGCGATGTATTTTGTTTATCGCTACAATAAAAAGTTAGCGACAAAAATTAATAGCAAAGCCGTGATGGCAGCCGCAAAGGATAACCTTTCTGATGCGTGGGTAAGTATTGGAACGGCTATCGGTATTTTGGGTTCTCAATTAAATATGCCGTGGTTAGACGTATTAACCGCTCTTTTCGTCGGGCTTTTAATTTGCAAAACGGCTTGGGATATTTTTAAGCAGGCTGCCCATGAACTTTCTGATGGTTTTGATGAAAAAAAGTTGCAGCTGTATCAAGATGTCATTTCAAATATATACGGTGTTAAAGGATTAAAAGAAATTAAAGGAAGAAATTACGGGAATAACGAAGTATTAGATGTCGTCATTTTTGTCAATTCAACATTAGATATTAAACAAGCTCATGATATTGCCACCTCTATTGAAAACATCCTAATTCATGACTACAAAGTATATGAAGTGAATGTTCATGTAGAGCCTAATTGAACGTATCAAGCCCACTCTCAATATAAGAAGCACATGTCCCTTTGATGTGTGCTTCTTTATCATTTTCACATAATGCTTACCAGAAAAATCAGATTATTATGTTATAATTGTTGTCGTGAAGGGAGAGACGTACTCAAATGAAAAATATCTTTAACCACTTGCATTTAGAGGAGATTTTAGAGCGGATTGACAACTTAAACCCAAATTCAACACCACAATGGGGGAAAATGGATGTTGCTCAAATGCTCGCACATTGCTCATCTTTTCAAGATATTGCGATGGGGAATTCTCTTCCTCCAAGAGGCTTATTAGGAATATTAGTAGGAAACCTAGCGAAACCTGTTTTTTATAACGACAAGCCCTTCGCCAAAAATATGTCTACCATTCCAACCATTTTAATTGAAGATGGCAAAGAGTTCGAAACAGAAAAGGAAAGACTAAAGCAAAAAATTACCGCTTTCCAAATAAATGGGCCAGAGAATTGCACAACTCATCCCCACCCTTTTTTTGGTAAACTGACTCCTGAGCAATGGGGAAAAGGCATTTACAAACATCTTGACCACCATTTAAAACAGTTTGGCGTTTAGCTACGTACTCTCACTCGTAACACCTTAAAAAATTAAGCTTCCTCACTTCAGAAAGGTTACCATTTTCTTTCTTCTGAAGGATGATTTCAACCATCTTCCCCTTTCTAATGGAATCCACCTTAAAAAATATTTTCCAACTAACAATTTTTTCCTGGTGATAAACGAACATACTTTCGTATATAATGAATACGAAAGTATGTTCGTTTTTTTAGAAAGGAAGATAGCCTTAATGAAGGATAAAGTGCTTTTTCTTGCAGATATTCAATCGTTTTATGCTTCTGTTGAAAAAGTTAAAAATACTGCTTATGAGAATAAGCCTCTAGTTGTAGCTGGAGATCCTGAGAGAAGATCAGGAATTATTTTAGCAGCCTGTCCTATTGCAAAGAAATTTGGGATTAAGACAGCGGAGCTATTATGGCAAGCTCAAATGAAATGTCCCAATGTAGTTGTTGTGAAACCGCATATGCAAGACTATATAAATGTCTCAGTAGCTATTAGTAAGCTTCTCGAGCAATTTACCGATTTAGTCGAACCCTTTTCAATTGACGAACAGTTTTTAGATGTTTCTGGAAGTCTAAGCATCTTAGGAGATGAATATGAAATTGCTCGTGAACTACAGCAGCAGATTCTTAATGATATCGGGGTATATGCGAGGATCGGCATCGGCAAAAATAAGATTCTTGCCAAAATGGCCTGTGATAACTTTGCAAAGAAAAATGAGAATGGCATATTTAAGCTTGATGACACAAATATGGAGAAACTTTGGAAACTGCCGATTGGAAAAATGTTCGGAGTTGGAAAAAGAATGGAGATAAATTTACAAGGCATGGGGATTTTTACGATTGGACAGTTAGCTACGTTCCCCGTTGATATCCTGAAAAAACGCTGGGGAATTAATGGAGAAGTTCTTTGGCAAACAGCAAACGGAATTGACGAGTCCCCTGTTTCCGTTAAAACCCATGACCAGCAAAAAGCAATTGGTCATCATATGACATTACCAAGAGATTATACTAAGCTCGAAGAAATTAAGATTGTATTATTGGAGCTTTGTACCGAAGTTGCTAGAAGATGTAGAAATAAGGGCTATATGGGAGTCACCGTTGCATGCGGAGTTAGAGGCGCTGATTTTGATGCCCCCACTGGCTTCCATAGACAGATAACATTGCCAGTCCCCACTAATTTTGACATGGATATTTTTAATGCAGCCTATGAATTGTTTTTAAGGTATTGGGATCGACAACCCGTAAGAAGCCTTGGTGTTTCATTAACCAATTTGCAGACATCTGACTGCTATCAAATCGATTTATTCGATAACTATTTGGACAGAGAACAATTAAATCATGCTTTAGATACAATATGGGATAAATATGGACGGACGGCCATTTTCCGTGCCTCTTCCCTAACTCAAGCAGGGCAAGCCTCTGAGCGGGCTAGAAAAATAGGTGGCCACTATAAATAAGGGTGTGTAGGAAATGAAAGTGAATAAATTAAGCAAGGGTCATAATTTACGATGGGAGTCAAGTCGAATGATGTTACCTGAACATCGCGAACAATTATTAGAGGAAAAGCGCAAACAACAAGAGTTTATCCCTCCTTTGCTAGATCGTGATCAACTTGAGGAAATGAATCGTGTAATTGTTAGCTCCATTGAACAAACACGAGCAGTTACGATTACCTATGCGGAGAAATATGGACCTACAAAATTCTGGGGATGGATTCAAAAAGTAGATACAATGGAAGGATGCTTAAAAGTTGTAAATGATGAGGACATTTTAAACCTCCCCTTTAAAAACATCTTAGCAGTTGAAATCAGCTAACCATTGTGTTGAGAAGACACCTATTCTAATCGGTGTCTTCTGATTCACTTGAATTATTTTTTATTCAATACTCCCCCAAATAATTTATCCGCCACACCTGGAAAGAGATTATACAGAACACTGCCCATATTCATCCATCTAGGCAAATTCACTTCCCTCTTAGGACGAATCATGAGCTGAACGATTTTCTCGGCCACGTAATCAGATGAGAGCATGAACCTCTTCACATTATCGACATACCCACCTGATTTATCAGCAATCGTAAAAAAGTTCGTTTCAATCGGACCTGGATTAACAGAGGAAACTGAGATATCGCTGTCTGCAAGTTCCAGTCTCAAACTATTCGTGAATCCAAGAACCGCATGCTTTGACGCTGCATACCCACTTGATTTTGGAGTAGCAAGCTTTCCTGCTTGTGAAGCGACATTGATGATATGCCCGCTATTCCTCTCAAGCATGGAAGGAAGAACCTCCTGTGTGCAAGCAATCAGTCCCAACACATTGACATGAAACATCTGTTCAATATCTTCAAAGCTTGCTTCATGAAATGAATCAAAAACACCGAAGCCTGCGTTATTTAAAAGAATGTCAATTGGGCCAACTTCATTGAGAATTTTTTGAAAAACGACGTTCACCTGTTCATAATCACTGACATCTAGCTGATAATACACAGCATCAACAGCCGTTTTTTGATTTATATTTTCGCAAATATCTGCTAATTTTTCTGTCGAACGAGCTAACAGGATTGGTCTCGCACCCTTTTCCGCAGCTAGAAGAGCCACTTTTTCACCAATGCCTGAAGAAGCACCGGTAATCACAATCGTTTTATTGAATAAGTTTCCCATTTAACCACCTCAAAAAATATGCTCAAATAGAAGTTTGGACGGCTTGAATCAAATAATCAGACCAAACTTTGATCATTCAAAGTTTCGATAACTCTTAGAACCCTTAGTATATCATAGGGCTATAAGATATCCATCCAAGTCTTTACTGCCGTGGCCAAGATTAGGACTCCCATAATAATTTGCAATACTTTTGTATTTATTTTTTTCCCAGTAAAAGCTCCTAAAGGTGAGGCAATAAGACTGGCAATGACCATAATAAGTGAAGGAAGAATTTCAATTTGACCGGTTGAGATTTTTCCATTGATTTCGAACATCTAAGATAAATAGTTCTTCTTTATTAAAAACTTTAGTGGTAAGCTCTTTTGATGTCATTTCCATTACTGTCATGTTTTTTACCCCCTATGGTATTATTTTCAGTAAAAAATTTTTCTATATTAAAACGTTAAAGCTCATCCTTAGCCATTCCCCTATTTGTCAATACCTGTTGTTTGTCCATTCCACTGACTCATGCCCGGCACCACATTCATGACTTTCGTAAAGCCTTTTTCCGTTAATTTTTGCGCTGCTAAATCACTGCGACTACCTGTACGACAAACTACTTCATTATTTGTAACATTTGAGTGTTTTTTTTTCATTATTTTCGTCATCTGAAGACTTACGAAGATAATGTTTCAGAACGTCTCCCTCTTCGACTGTACCGAGATATTGGTGACCTGTACTCTCAGCCCAAGCTTTTAAGTCGACTTTTGAGCCTTTATCTGTTGCTTGAACTTCTAGAACTTGCCCTGAGTCTAAACTACTCATGGCCTTCTTTGTTTTTACAATTGGCATAGGACATGCCAATCCCTTAGCATCTAGTTTCACATTTGACTTAATCATTTCCACAATAAACCCTCCCGTAAATACCTTTATGGGTATATTTTATCTTAAAAAAATCTACTTTACTTTACCTTTCCATAAAAGCATTCCACCAGTCATATTGATTACATTAAATCCATAGCTTTCCAGGAATTGTGAAGCTCTACCACTTCTTCCACCGGAACGACAAACGATAATATATTCTTTTGTTTTATCTAATTCAGTCATGCGAAATTCAATTAATCCTAATGGTATGTTTACAGCGCCGGGAATCTTTCCAGATGCTACTTCATCCACCTCACGGACATCGATGATATTCAAATTTTTTCCTTCTTTGATTAGAGCAGCTACTTCTTTCGGTGTGATTTCTTTCATTTTACCTTCCTCCTAATAAATTATAGGCAAGCACTCAGTCAGATTAAATAAATAAGTTAACATTTCCATCTTGTGCATCTGCTAAATATGCAGCTACACTTGCATATTCAATATTCTCTAAAAGTTCTTCCTTTTGAAGGCCCAATAGATCCATTGTCATCGTACATGCTACAAGTTTTACATCCTGCCATTGTGCCATTTCGATTATAAAAAGAGACCGCAATATGGAAAGCGGTCCTTTGATCTTATAAATGTGTCGTTCTTACTGTTTATGTTTCCTTTTCAGATGAATGGTAATTAAAGAAAACAGAGCACAAAAAGGGTGACTATTTCACATTTCTTCTTTCTTATTCGCTGTTTTCGTAATGATTGTGGTTTTTTCGTAAATGTCCACATTTTTTTCTCCGAAAAAAATCTGAGGCCGACATTTACCCCTCAAATGGGGTTTTAGAACACACATTATTTTTGCGCGGCACTTTTCGCTTACTTGATACTAATTTAACGAGTAATAATAGGGCTTTATTCTCCTATCTATGACTAAATAGCAACAATGTTTGCGAAAAGAGCCTTCTTATTTTATTCGTATTGTTTATAATTTTCAGGTTATATTGCTCCCATAAACAGAGGAATAGGTTTTCCATCCACCATCAACATTTTTAACACTAAAACCGTTATTTTTTAGAATACGGCTTGCCAAATAGCCCCTTAAACCAACTTGACAGCTAACGTACACCGTTTTATCTTTTGGAATTTCATCTAATCTACTTCTTAGCTCATTTAAGGAAATATTGATCGACCCTTCTATATATCCAAATTCACGCTCCATCGGTTCTCGGACGTCAATTAAAAGTTCACCATTTGAAATAATTTGTTTAACCTCATGCCACTGGATATGCTCAAATTCTCCATTTAAGATATTACTTGCAACATAACCTGCCATATTGACAGGGTCTTTTGCTGAAGAATACGGTGGTGCATAGGATAATTCCAAATTTGTTAAATCTTCCACCGTAAGTCCACCCATAATAGCTGTAGCGATTACGTCCATACGTTTATCTACCCCGTCAGCACCTACTGCTTGAGCACCATAGATTTTTCCTGTATCATTATCAAAAATTAATTTTAGGGATATCGGAGCTGCACCCGGATAATAACCTGCATGAGAACTTGGATGAATATGCACAACTTCATATGACACACCTAAGTTTCTTAATACTTTTTCATTGTTTCCAGTCATAGCGACCGTTAAGTCAAACACTTTAACAATGGCTGTACCCAAAGTACCTTGATACTTTTCCTTTTTACCCATTAGGTTATTCGCAGCGATTCGTCCTTGACGATTTGCGGGACCAGCTAGCGGAATCATTGTTTTAGTACTATTAATGTAGTCGACTACTTCAATTGCATCTCCGACCGCATAAATATTTTCGTTAGATGTTTGCAGAAATTCATTAACGATAATTCCTCCACGCGGGCCTAACTCTAGTCCAGCTTCAATTGCTAATTCATTTTCTGGCCTTACGCCAATAGAAAGAATAGTCATATCAGTATCTAATTCCACTCCGTCATCAAGGATCACTTTTTTTCCTTGATGATTAAAAGATTGGACACCATTTTCAAAAATTAAATTTACTCCTTTTTCTTTCAAGTGTACGTGTAAAATGCTAGCCATTTCAAAATCAATAGGAGACATAATTTGAGTCCCTTTTTCAATGACTGTAACATCCATGCCTCTGTCTACAAGATTCTCAGCCATCTCTATCCCAATAAATCCTCCACCAATGATGACAGCCTTCTTAGGACTTTTAGTGTCAACATAGTGTTTAATTTTATCAGTATCCGGAATATTTCTTAAAGTAAATAACGTTTTATTCTCATTTATCCCTGTAATTGGTGGGATAATAGGTCTTGCTCCAGGTGACAACAATAACTTGTCATATGATTCTTCGTAAACTTCTCCTGTTTGTAAGTTTTTGATCTGTACATTTTTACCTTCGGGATTTATCCTCAGTACTTCACTTAAATTACGTATATCAAGATTAAAACGTTCAGACATTCCTTCTATCGTTTGAACTAACAATTTGCTCCTATCTTGGATAGTTTCGCCAATATAGTAGGGTAATCCACAATTTGCAAAAGAAATATGTTCACCACGTTCTACAAGTATGATTTCAATATCTTCACTAATCCTTCTTAACCTTGCTGCAGCTGTTGCTCCACCAGCGACCCCACCTACGATAATAATCTTTTTTGTCATGTGAAATTCCTCCAAATTTTAATATACCCCTGCGAATTTTATACCTATAGGGGTATTATACGATGTAAAAAAATTTTGTAAAGGACCCTGATGTTCAATTCACATATTCTACATATTTTGTGCAAGTCTTAGTACATCAATAAACAAAGGAAAAAGACCCCAGGCATAGAGATCCATTTCCATTACTATAAAAATCAGTTTGTCCTATACCGAAAAACTCCATCTTCAATGATTACATCGATTTCCTCTTGCGCCATTAAATAGTCAATTTGGCCAACGGTTTCTGACATTGTGAGAGATAGCTGACGTTCATACACCTTAGGAAAAAGAAGCTGACACGCTTCAAAAATCGTCAACGGTTCCTTCTCTAGCATTTTCTTCACCTTCTCTGCTCGTTCATGCTGCCGAGATAATCTATTATGGATGTGTTCATTTTTATCAATGATTTCTTCACCATGTCCTGAATAGACCAAACTCATCGGGGGTTCTAACAACTTTTTCAAAGAAGCATTGTATTGAAGCATTGGCTTTGGTCGTTCTAGCTCACCTGGCAACGGAGGCTCTAAAATAGGATTCGGGGAGACATGAGCGATTAAATGATCTCCACCAATATAACAGCCATCCTTTTCCCGATACAACCCTATATGACTTTGGGCATGACCTGGAGTCTCGATCACCTTCCAGTCTGACAACCCATTCGGAGAATCTCCCTCAACTAAAAACCCCGTCAACAAGCGATTACACGAATATTTCAAGTCTTTTTTGATCGCTCCGGCCAATCGCCAGTAATCCTTTGGAATGCCAAATTCTTGAAAAGCTTTTATAAAAAACTGATCATTTTCAGCTAAAAAACTTTCGGTTGGTCTCAACCATCTATTATTCAATGGATGCCCGTATACAGGTAAGGAAGCTGGAAAATAATCTAATAGACCAGCATGATCTGGATGGTGATGAGTTAATACTACTTGGTCAATATCGGAAATGCGCAAACCCAATTCTTTTAATTGGTCCGTTAATGCCTGCCATGCTTCATCCGTTTTCGGTCCAACATCTACTAATGTTAGTACCTCCCCCTTAATCACATAAACGTTCACATCCCCAACCGCAAAGGGAGTGGGGAGGATGATTTTCGCCATTCTATTCTTCCATTCCGTCATTTTCCATTCTCCTTAAACATTATTTTTACATAAATATTTATATTCGTTTCCCGATTAATTAAACTTATATAATCAATAGTTTACCTTTATTATCAAAAATTGTCATTATTTTCACATAACTTACCTCAAAAGAAATTTAGTTAATTTTCCGATCACACTTGACAGACAAGCTATAGATCTTGCATAATCTCTATAATATTTTATACAAAGCGATGACGAAGGACTAGTAAATGGAAAATGATGAAAGAGAGTGAAGCCCAGCGGCTGAAAGGCTTCACCATCCACTTGACCATTGAACCTACCTGATGAGCTGTTAGCAACCCTAACCGTCGACCGGCGTTAACGGATATTGAGATCACCTATTTTTAAGATTAGGTGAAAAAAGGTGGTACCACGGAAGCAAGACCTTTCGTCCTTTATAGGATGAAAGGTCTTTTTTAATTGGATTAGGAGATGATGACATGGAAAAAATCGCAATGATCGGAGCTGGCTCAATGGCAGAAGCTTTGATTTCTGGCATGGTCGAAAAACAATTTATTAAAGGTGAGCAAATCTGGGTGACAAATCGAAGTAATAAGGAAAAACTAAACCAACTCCATGAGCAATACGGAGTCAATCCAACATATGATTTTGAAGAAATGCTTCAAGATGCTACTGTCATTATGTTAGCGATGAAACCAAAGGATGTTGCCCAAGCAGTAGAACAAATTAACCCCTACTTAAAAAATGATACCCTTCTCGTTTCCATGCTTGCTGGAGTATCCATGCAAAGTATCGAAATGCTTGCTGAGCATTCCATTCCGCTTGTCAGGGTGATGCCAAATACTTCTGCAGCCATTGGCCAATCAGCGACAGCTCTTGCTGCCAATTCAATTGCAACCGAAGAACAAGTCCATTTAATCAAAACGATGTTTGACACCGTCGGACTGACTGTTTACGTCGAGGAAGAACAATTAGATGCAGTAACCGGATTGTCGGGAAGCGGTCCAGCTTACATTTATTATTTAATTGAAGCAATGGAGAAAAGTGCCGTTGAAATCGGACTTGAAGGTGAATTGGCACAAAAGCTCATCGTACAAACATTAATTGGAGCGGCTGGGATGGTCTCAAAAACAACAAAGCCACCAGAACAGTTACGAAAAGAAGTAACGAGTCCTGGCGGCACAACCGAGGCAGGGTTAAAAATCTTAAAGGAGCACCAAGTACAGGAAGCTTTTATTCAATGTATTAAAGAAGCGACTTCCCAATCGAAAAGACTTGGCCTTGCTTTAGCGGAAAATCTAGAAAAAAATAGACGGATATAAGCATTTTAAAATAAAAGAAAAGAACGGAGACAAAGGATTGACTTCGTTCTTCTTCATCATTAAATTTTTTTCGAACTGTGTATTGCTTAGAAAAAACATAAAATAGAAATTATTGGAAAATAGAAGCAAATGGGCTTATTGGTTCCTCAATATGCGTTTAAAGTCTTTTATTTCACTTTCATGCCTCACCGAACGAGCTGCCAAAGTATCAATAACCCTTTGTTGGTCTTCTAATGTTTCTTTTAATTCTACAGTCTGTTCATCAATATGTTTCTCTATCTGTTCAAAGTAAGGACCAAGACCATTGATAAGATTATCTTTAATACTAGAAACATCTCTCTTAAGTTCTTGCTGGCCTTCTATCAATTCTTGCTGGGATTCTTTTAAGTTTTGCAGGTCTTCTTTAAATTCTTGCTGGGATTCTTTTAAGTTTTGCAGGTCTTCTTTAAATTCTTGCTGGGATTCTTTTAGGTTTTGCAGGTCTTCTTTAAATTCTTGCTGGGATTCTTTTAGGTTTTGCAGGTCTTCTTTAAATTCTTGCTGGGATTCTTTTAGGTTTTGCAGGTCTTCTTTAAATTCTTGCTGGGATTCTTTTAGGTTTTGCTGTCCTTCTTTCAGTTCTTTTAATTCATTGAGAATTAATTTTAATGTTTCTTCCATTAAAAATCACTCCGATTTCTTTTTTATATTATAGCACGGTTAAATCAAGAAAAAGGTTTTAATCTATTATTCATTCTTAGCAATTATTGTTTTTGAATCTTAAAAAAGAGCGATTTCAGCAAGCATATATTTTTCGAATTTCCCTTTCCATTGTTATACTTTTAACATATCGAACAGAGGAGGCAACCTATTGGAAACTAAGCTATTTTCACCTTATTCCATTAAAGATTTAACCTTAAAAAATCGCATCGTGATGGCACCAATGTGCATGTATTCTAGCGAAAATGAGGACGGGAAAGTTGAAGATTTTCACATTACCCATTATGTAAGCCGTGCTGTTGGGCAAGTTGGTTTAATTATTCAAGAGGCAACTGCGGTTACACCTCAAGGGCGCATCTCTTCAAAGGATCTCGGTATCTGGAGCGACAACCATATTGAGGGATTATCTCGTTTAACAGGCCAAATCAAAAGCTATGGTACGAAAACAGGAATCCAGCTTGCACATGCTGGTCGAAAAGCAACAGTGGATGGAGAAATCTTGGCTCCTTCGGCAATTCCTTTTAACGAGAACATGAAGACACCGAAGGAAATGACGTTAGATGACATTCATGAAGTGGTTGAGGCTTTCAAACAAGGGGCCATAAGAGCAAATAAATCAGACTTTGATGTGATTGAAATCCATGCTGCACACGGATACTTGATCAATGAATTCTTGTCCCCTCTTTCCAACAAACGTACCGATAAATACGGAGGTTCAGCAGAAAATCGTTATCGCTTCTTACGAGAAACCATCGATGCGGTGAAAGAAGTTTGGGACGGCCCGCTATTGGTTAGAGTATCGGCATCTGATTATCAAGAAGATGGCATGAAACCAGAGGACTATGTTACCCTTTCTCAATGGATGAAGGAACAAGGTGTTGACCTTATAGACGTCAGCTCTGGAGCAGTCGTACCTGCAAGAATTCATACCTATCCTGGCTATCAAGTTCCTTTTGCTGAAAAAATTAAACATGGTGCGGACATTGCAACAGGAGCTGTCGGCTTAATCACAACCGCCATACAAGCAGAAGAAATTTTACAAAATAATCGAGCGGATCTCATCTTCCTTGCTCGGGAACTGTTACGTGATCCTTATTTCCCTAGAACTGCTGCGAAAGAATTAGGCGTGACAATTGAGCCTCCTAAGCAATATGATCGTGGATGGTAAGTGGTTTATTTGAATTTCAAGCATATCAATTCAACAATGAATTGATATGCTTTTTTACATAGGAGAGGTCAGTAACATAGCTACAACATTTCTGACATAATATTAGAAACCCATATTGAACTTGTTGATAGAGAAGATGTATTTAAAAACTCTAGTGGGAAAAGCATTGAAGAGTTCTTTATTCCTCCTCATCATCCAACCAGTTTAAAGAATAATAATGTTCTATTATCATATCATGATATCCCCAACCAATACCGTCCGTTTTTTCAACTATAGAATACAGTCTATCCTTGAATTCGTCATAGTACTCTTTCTTTTTGTTACATTCCTTCACAACATTATGATACATTGATTCCATGCTCATATAAAATCTTTCGTCAATATCTCCATATGCAAGTGTGAAGTCTGTCCCTAATTCAACATAATAAAGCATCAGATCCATGGTATTCACTTCATCTGATGAAAGTTTCTTGAAATTCGAGATCGCTTTCTTTGCCTCCTGTAAACGTAGTTTTCCATGGCCACGGTCCGGAAAAAATTCATCTCGCACCTTTCTTGCGGTATCATTATACAATGCTTCTATTGCTGCCTCTCCTATAAATTTATTAGACAAGTAGTGCTGAACCTCTTTATTTAGCTTGTATAATTCTGTAATTAACTGAACTAACTCTTTTTGTTCAATTGATTTCAGTTCCTTTTTTAATTCACTGACCTTTAATAATGTCATGATACAATCCCTTTCTTTCACATTTTATAGGCAATGTTTATAGTCCTCTTTTTCCTCGTCTATCAATAAATCTAACTCTTTCTTTGCTTGAAAAATCAATAATTCATCATTCCAGCCATCATCATAGTTAAATTTCGTCCATATCTTTTGGTTAATTTGATGAAATATATGAATGTGTTCAGTTAATTCATAATATGGTAGACTTCCTTCTGTCCATTGTAAAAAAGATGCAAACAATGGTTCCAATTCATCCTCAGTCAATTTTTTATGGTATTGTTCTACAATTTATCCAGTTATTTCTTTGATGGAATAACAATTTCTTTAAAATCTAAAGCAATTTCTGTTGTTGGGAAAATCTCTTTTGCCTGGTTCACAAGCATGTCCCAATCTGCTCGGTCGTATCTCGAACTAATATGGGTTAAACATAGTTTCTTCGCCTTTGCCGCTTTCGCCACCAGTGCCGCTTGAGATGTCGTAGAGTGAAAATATTCACGCGCTAACCCTTCTTCGCCAGCAGCGAACGTTGCTTCGTGAATCAGGAGATCAGCAGCTTCTGCTAATTCTTTTGAAGCTTCACAGAATCTCGTATCTCCTAAAATCGTCACGACTCTTCCCTTAATATCTGGACCTGTAAACATTTTTCCATCGACAACCGTTCCATCCTCAAGAGTGACACTCTCTCCATTTTTGAATTGCTTATAAATCGGACCTGGCTTAATCCCTACTTCTCCTAGTTTATCGACCTGTAAAACCCCTGGGCGATCCTTCTCGATCACTCGATAGCCATAAGAATCGATTCCGTGCTCTAGCAAGCGTGCCTCCACTTGAAACTGAGCATCTTCAAACACGATTCCCTCTCCCACTTCAACGAAATGCAAACGATATTTCAAATAGGTTTGACTAACAGAAAGATTCGTTTCTACAAAGGTTTTAATTCCCTTCGGTCCATAGATCGTTACATCCGATTCTCCACCTTGGAAGGAACGACTTGCTAAAAAGCCTGGCAGACCGTAAATATGATCGCCATGCAAATGCGTGATAAATACTTTCTCGACTCTTCGCGGTTTTAGAGATGTATGTAAAATTTGATGCTGAGTTGCTTCACCACAATCGAACAACCAAACAGCTCCACGTTCTTCAAGCAATTTTAAAGCGATGGACGTAACGTTCCGGAGCTTTGCTGGAATGCCCGCTCCCGTCCCAAGAAATAAAACTTCCACAAAAAAACTCCTTTCGGCTCATCTTATCTACTTACTATACCATATGGTGCAATTTATGTTCGTTTTGGATAGTTCCATCTTAAAAGGCAAAAAATAGTGGAGAATGTGCTAAAATATTTGCGAATTGCGTCAGAAAACTATAAAATTCATATTTGAGCCTAATTAATAGAACTTCTTTCAAGTAAAGTCTAAACTAGAAGATAAATGATTCATACATAAAGTGAGAAATGAGGTCTAGTATCTTGAACCAGAACGATAAACAAACAGCACTCATCATGATATTTGGAGCGACTGGTGATTTAGCAAAACGCAAGCTATTTCCATCTCTATATAAATTGTTTGAAAAGGACAAGCTCTCCAAAAATTTCGCCGTTATCGGTGTAGCAAGACGTCCATTAACGAACGAAGAATTTCAACAGTCTATTAAGGATTCTGTTAAAACCGCGATTGAAAAGGAAGACAGAATAGACGAATTCGCTTCCCATTTTTACTACCATTCTCATGATGTGACTGACTCAGCTTCCTATGCGACATTAAAAAGTATGGCGGCAAATTTAGATAACCATTATCAATTAAATGGAAATCGCATCTTTTACTTAGCAATGGCTCCAGAATTTTTCGGACCAATTGCTCTTCACTTAAAATCGGATGGGCTTACCGATGTAACTGGATTTAAACGTCTAGTCATTGAAAAACCATTTGGCCATGACCTAGAGTCAGCGAAAGAACTGAATGACCAAATTAGAACGGCTTTTTCAGAGGATGAGATTTACCGAATTGACCACTACCTTGGAAAAGAAATGGTGCAAAACATAGAAGTGATTCGTTTTGCGAATGCGATTTTTGAACCGTTGTGGAATAGCCGCTTCATCTCTAACATCCAAGTAACATCAAGTGAAGTTCTTGGTGTAGAAGAAAGAGGTAGATACTACGAAAACAGCGGTGCCCTACGAGATATGGTGCAAAACCATCTAATCCAAATGGTTGCATTACTTGCAATGGAACCACCTATTCGCTTAAATACAGAAGAAATTCGCTCTGAAAAGGTAAAGGTGTTAAGAGCGTTGCGACCAATTGAAGGTGAAGAGGTAAATAAATACTTTGTTAGAGGCCAATATAATGAAGGGACGGTTAACGACAAGGCTGTGCCAGGCTATCGTCAAGAGCCTATGGTTGATGAAAAATCAAACACAGAAACCTTTGTTGCTGGTAAGCTATTAATTGATAATTTCCGCTGGGCAGGTGTCCCATTCTATATTCGCACTGGAAAAAGAATGGAAACGAAATCCACAAAAATTGTGATTCAATTTAAAGATATTCCAATGAATCTTTATTATCAGACCGAACAGCAATTAAATCCAAACTTACTCGTGATTCATATTCAACCTGAAGAAGGAGTTACCATTCATCTGAATGCGAAAAAAGCCGGAACAGGAATGGAAGCGACACCGATTAAATTAAATTACTCCAATAAGGGAATTGACGGCATCAATACGCCTGAAGCATACGAAAAGCTTCTATATGATTGCATGCGTGGTGATGCAACAAACTTTACCCATTGGGATGAGGTTGCCCTTTCTTGGAGCTTCACAGATAAAATATCAGAGGTTTGGGAAAATACGGTTGACGAAAGCTTCCCGAACTACGCATCTGGAACAATGGGACCAAAATGCTCCGATGAACTCCTAGAAAAAGATGGCTACTTCTGGTGGCCTGTAACCAATTTAGATGTCGATAACTGTTAAAAGTAATAGAGACACGTCTCAATAAGTCAGTAGTTCCGATACTTTTTAGATGGAAAAGAAAAAGAATAGGTACCAAATAAAACAACAACGATTTCCAAACGTTGTTGTTTTTATTTATTCTTTATAAGCAGCCATTACACCCCTCCTAACTATTACCATGGTACAAACCTGTTTGATGCTAAACTGCCCCTTCGTTAGGTTTATAATCAATTTTCTTAACATTAACTGCTCGACGTGACTGCTCTTTTAAATTTGGGTTTTCTTCAAGGTCAAATAATACATCCTCACCTGTGGCAAGTGATTTAAATCCATCCCATTGAATACTACTGAAATGAACCCAAGCATCATCTTCTCCCTCTATTGAAATCCACCCCCAACCCTCTGCATCATCAAAAACCTCCTAGAATTCCTTATTCAAAATAGTAATTTAAAGTAATTTTGAACTCCTCAGCACTTCCAGACTCAAAATTTATTTCTCCTAAGATACCTGTTAATTCTTCCGTTCCAGAACCTTGTACAACAGTCCTCTTGGATGTCAGTACACCATTTTCATATTTCCCTATGTGTTCCAAAACAAAACTCCCTACTTTATCACCAATACGGCCTGTAATTCGTTCAAAGCCATACACTGTTGCCGAACCGTCTATCAGATAACATTTTAACTCTTGTAGCTCGCCTTTTCCTTGAAGTTCTCCGACATATTCCATTACAAAGTTTCCCTTAGTGAGCCTAGGTCCTCCGTTTGCCTCACTATAAGCTACCTCATTTGCTTCTATTAATTTAAAGGAAGAATTTGCTTGCATTATTCTCACAACTTATACCTCCAGGTAATTTTTTTTGATTCACTACAATTTGTTAGTAAACTAAACCTATGTATTTGATATGGCTTTCGAATTTTTAATTTCAGTGTCCACTCTTATTTCTCCTTCTAAAAGTATCCCACTCGTATCACTTCATTAGCTGAACGGCCTAATAGCATTATCGATATAGCAATGGTTGATAATTCAAAATAAAGTTTTTGTTACTCAACCTGAGCCACAACCATGTTCTGATTCGCATCATAATCAGGTAGTTCTGTTTCTAAATTTCGTACTCGTGGATGTAAATAGACGACGAGGGCTATGAGAGCCCATCCAAGGCCGATGATCGTGATGAATACGCCCATTCCTCTTCCTTCACCCACTCCAAATATATGCCCTAGTGATTCGGCAAGCATTCCATTTACCTGCATAGATGGCTCAAAAACAAAATCAATAAGCGGTCCGGCTAAAACATAAGCAAGTGGGCTTAGTGACATCGCAATCATTCTCCGTAAAGCAAAAACTCTCCCTTGAATTTCAAGCTGAACTTTGCTTTGCCAAATCGCTTGGCTACAACCATTTGTTAACGGTATGAAAATCCCTGTTAAGGCAATCGACACGGCCACTAGAATACCTTCTGACTGAAATCCAGCAATCGTAAGTGCTAGACCTGATAATACACCAAAACCTAACAGCCCTTTAATTCGTTGTTTAGGTCCTCCCCATGCTCCCATAACTAAACCACCTAAGAGCAATCCAACTCCAAAGCACGATAGAACTAGACCTAATACCTTCTCATTACTGAAAGACAAAATATAAGGCTGGAGGAGAATATTGAAAAAGCCTAAAAGAAAGTTTGATAAAGCGAAAAAAACAAGTAACCACTTCAAGCCTGGACGTTCAATGATATACTTCCATCCAATAGCGGCCTCTTTCCATGCTGAAGTTCTTTCCTTTTCCTCTTTTTCCTTTACATCAGGAATTTTGACAAATAATAGAGTAGCCGTCGCCACTAAAAAGGTCGAAAAATCGATGAGAACAATGCCAAAGAGATCAATGGTACCTAAAAGGAGGCCCGCTAAGACAGGTGTAGTAGCGTCTTTTAATAGTCAGTGTCAGAAATATTTGATTCTACACTAATCTCTTCGAAATCTATTTTACTAGTTTCAGCTTTTTCAAGCTCCTCTAGTTTTTTTCTTAATTGTTCATTTTCATCTTCAAGCCCCTGAATCTGTTCATTTAAAGATGATTGGAGTTCAGCACTTTTCCTTTCCAATTCTTCCTTCTCCTTTTTTAATCGCTCATTTTCTTCGGTGATCGTCTGACGTTCATTCTCTAAAGTGTCAAGTTGACCGATTAAGTTAGGTGCAATAACACGAAGAATACTGTTCTTCTCCTCTGTCAGTGAAGAGTCTTCCCAATTCATCGTAGAGGCAAGCTCGTTAATAAAGATAACGATTTCATCTCTCACCTCATCCTCATGCACGATTTGCTTTAACTCAGTTCCACTTTTTATCATATCCTCATTAATTCTGCTTAGTAGGTAATTAATATCAATCTTTATCGGTTGCTGTTCAATCACTTTTCCATCAAAGTTTTTCAGTATTACAGAGCCATTAATAGACTTTTTATTTTGTAAGATTTTCATCTTCGTTAATTCCCAAAATTGATGCATATTGATATTAGGTACAATGGGAATGTGATAGATGCCATTTTTATCAATTTTGACAGGATTGATGTGCAAAATATATTGCTGAATATCCCCTTCTAGTGCAAATCCTACGTCTGGTCTATACCCATATTCACTATCTCTCATTATTTCAATGACTAAACTTTTATCTTCTTTCTCGGTGACCTTAACATTCTTAATTAAATTCTCTGCAGAGGCCGAGGAAACCCCAAATTGTTCCTGAAACGATGTAAAAAATAATGCAAAGGAATGCTGAGTTGTTGTCATGAAAAGGGCAACAACAATGGCCATAAAGACGATGATTTTAAAAACCTTTTTTAGCATTCTCATTTTACTAGTACCCCCTCGAACAATTTTATATGTATTAATAGTTTCATAGAATAGGCAGATATGCTCTGCCTACTCTATGATTCAACTTAGTTTTCTAAAAACCAGTCATATAGAACTTGTGAATCGATCGAGAGATATGGGCCTAATATTTTATTCAAACTAATTTTTCCGTTTACTGAAGTATCGACACTACTTACTCTCCATATCTGGCTCTCACTAGCATAATACTCTTTGTCCGTGTACACTCGATACCAAGTTGTACCATTTTCAACACTCTCAATGATTTTAAAGTTTCCGACTTTATTTTCAAATTCACCTGTTCCGTCACCCATAGTTACTTCAATAACTTTGTAGCCCTGATCATTTATATAGAAATTAACTTCTTTATTTGAAGTAGTTCTTGTATCACCATTCGGTGTTGTTTTAAAGATAACTTCTTCAGTAAAGTATGGAGGTCCTGCCGGCACCTCTTCAGGGTCAACCTGTGAAGCGACAACCTCTAACTTAATATTCCCTTTTGCTCCTTGGAAATCAATATCATTGTCACTATGTGGCCAATCAACTAGTACTCTATAACTCTCTGTGTCACTTTCTGGAAGAAATGTCGTTGAATAATCAACATCCACCCACTGATTATTAATGGCTCTTTGGAGTGTCAATTCAATAGGAGAGTTGTTTCCAAACAGTTTTCCACTTGGTTCTAAGTTCACCATATATTCCACTGGTAGACTAGTATTATTTTTATTAATTTGAAAGCTATAAGCCTCTATCGTATCCATTCCAGGGAATAAATCTTCTCCTAGGTCAAATTGGCGATTTCCAATGGTCTCCCCATTTCCATTCACAGCATCGACATCAAACTTGGCTGCAACTGCTACGTTTTTATCACTCGTAAAACTTTTGCTAAAGTATGCAATCGTTCCAATCGTTGCAATGGCTAACATGAACACTCCAACAAGACTAATGGCTAACTTATGCTTTTTAATAAAATTCATCATCATTTCTCCTATCTACAGATATTTTTTAAAAACTAATAAAGCACAAAAAAACCTTAATAAAGAACAAAAAATCCCAAAAAAATAATAGAAGTTTCCTTTGCCATCACCTCCTAAAATTGCTCATCGAGTAACTTGTTCTTGTTTCTTAGCTGTTACCATTTTTTTGATGATGCTTACAATCACCGAAAGAAATAGTATGCTAGTTAATGTAATAAGACCTAATGGGGTATTTAAAAAGTTTAGTAGTAAACCTAATTTCGGAATCTTGAACATAACGGAACCAACTATTTGATTGGGAGAAACTAGATCTCCATCAACTACATTATTGGCATCCCCTTTTGTTTGAAACAGGCTTGTCCCATTGCTATCCACAACATCCACTATACGATGTGTCACAAATGTCCCACTCTCTTTTCGGTAAGTCACGACATCATCGAGCATCGGTTCATCTGAAGAGTACGGTCGAATGATGATAACATCTCCTTGAGCGAACCCTGGTTCCATGCTCCCCGTTAAAATAGTAAGCAAATTGAATCCCAAAATGGACGGCAATGAATCAGAGTCCCTAGTAGATTGAATGAAGGAATAGAGTGAGAGTAATAGAACGATTACGAGTAAAAGTGAAAATAAATTTGCGATGATTTTGAAGGTTCTCCTAATCATAAGCCCCCCTTTAAATTTAAAAATGACAAAGAACATTAAGTTCTTTACTAAGAACAATATAACAAAAGTATAAGCTTGTTTTGTTCGTTATACAAGTCCTAATGTTCTAAATAGTAAAAATGACATTAAAAAAACTACTAAGCGTCCAGCCTAGCAGTTCAAATTTTTTCTTAGAAAAAACTTAACAAAATCACGCCTAGTTCTTTTTCTGCTCTCTCATTTCCTCCAACAAGGCGATGATTTTTTTGTTTTGATCGATTAAAGTTTGATTCTGCCCCCTCATTTTAGCAAAATCAAATAAGAAAACGATTAATATAACAACCACGAATATTACGAGCATGTCCTCTCCCCACCCATCAAGTGAATTGTCCCCCGATAATCTTTCAAGCTAGGTTAAACTATGAATCTAGCATAGCCTAATATAGAAGTTATTTCCATATTATCGATTAAATTTTAAAAACTACACCAAAAAACAGCCCAATCAAATTGAGCTGTTCGTGTTTATTGATATTAATCCAGCCATTCCGTATGGAAAATACCTTCTTTGTCAACACGTTGATACGTATGAGCACCAAAGTAATCACGTTGTGCTTGAAGTAGGTTAGCTGGTAATGTTTCAGTTCTGTAACTATCGTAGTAAGATAATGCGGCTGAGAAACATGGAACCGGAATTCCGTTTTGAACGGCTACTGCGATAATCTCACGTAAAGCGTATTGATAGCTTTCGACGATTTCCTTGAAATATGGATCAAGAAGAAGATTCTTTAGACCTGCTTCTCTATCATAGGCATCTTTAATCTTTTGTAAGAATTGAGCACGGATAATACAGCCACCACGGAAAATCATGGCAATATCTCCGTATTGTAAATCCCAATTGTATTCTTCAGAAGCTGCTCTCATTTGTGCAAATCCTTGTGCATAAGAACAAATTTTGCTCATGTAAAGTGCCTTACGAACGGACTCGATAAAGCTTGCTCGGTCACCTGAGAACGGCTTTACTTCAGGGCCATTTAATACTTTACTTGCTGCCACACGCTCATCCTTCATCGCTGAAATGAAACGAGCGAACACAGACTCTGTAATAATTGGCAGTGGAACACCTAAGTCAAGAGCACTTTGGCTTGTCCATTTACCCGTTCCTTTTTGACCTGCTGTATCAAGGATGACATCAACCATTGGTTTTCCTGTTTCATCATCCTTTTTCTTGAAGATATCTGCTGTTATTTCGATTAAGTAGCTATCAAGCTCTCCCTTATTCCAATCAGCAAACACTTCATGAAGCTCTTCTGCAGTAAGTCCTAGGACATTTTTTAATAAAAAGT
This sequence comes from Robertmurraya phoenicis, assembly GCF_047302285.1. Taxonomy (GTDB): domain Bacteria; phylum Bacillota; class Bacilli; order Bacillales; family Cytobacillaceae; genus Robertmurraya. The sequence continues at coordinate 1,768,348 of NZ_CP154845.1, read as the reverse complement.
AGGACTCAGAAATAAGCTGCATATCTCCATATTCGATTCCGTTGTGAACCATTTTGACATAGTGACCTGCACCATCTGGGCCAATATAAGTCGTACAAGGCTCATCATTTACTTTTGCCGAAATATCTTTAAAAATAGGTGCAACTAATTCATACGCTTCTTTTTGCCCACCAGGCATGATCGAAGGTCCCTTTAAAGCACCCTCTTCTCCACCAGAAACTCCTGTTCCGATGAAATGAATGCCAAGCTCACTTAATTCCTTATTACGTCTTTGCGTATCAACGAAGAAAGTGTTTCCTCCATCGATTAAAATATCCCCTTTTTCTAAATGAGGCTTTAATTGTTCAATTGTCGCATCTGTAGGTCCACCCGCTTTAACCATTAACATAATTTTACGTGGTTTTTCTAGTGACTCTACGAACTCTTCAATTGTATATGTACCAACGAAATTGCGGCCTTCTACTTCCTTTAGCATCTCATCCGTTTTTTCACGCGAACGATTGTAAACAGAAACGGAATATCCTCTGCTTTCAATATTCATCGCTAGGTTTTTTCCCATTACGGCGAGTCCCATTACACCAAATTGTTGTTTTGTCATTCTTGTTACTTCCCTTCTTACCTTGAAATACGATTGCATCGTGAATCCACTTTACTTTAGCAAGAAATACGCAAAGATGCAAAAATATAAGATTCCTATCATTAGTTTGTCATAAAGTTGCTGAAAAATAAGCCTATTGAGAATCCTTTTTCCTTTTTTCGATTTGCAGAAAATCTTTATTGAAACTCGTTTCCGTTCCAATCTGGCGTTTCTGCTCATGGGAAAGATGGCTAGCCTGCTCGATGATGTGGGCCCCGAATTTTTCCTTTAGCTTTGATACTGTTTCTATTAGCGGCTCCTTTTTCGCATCCTTTTCATAAGAAAAAAGGTCGAGCTGTTTCACGGCATGATCATGTTCCACTAAATCTGTCCCTGTAATCCCTAAAAGGCGAACAGCATCCCCTGTCCAGTTTGAAACAAGCATTTGCTTCGCTAATTGTAAAATTTCATCTTGTGCAGAAACGGGATTCAATAATTTCTTACTTCTCGTCACCGTTTTTCGATCCTTATAACGAATCGTAATTCCTAATGACGTCGCCATGACTTTTTTCCGTTTCAAGCGTACGGATACCTTTTCTGCCAACCCTTCTAACACACGAAAAAGTTCCTGCTGATTGGAAATGTCTTTTGGCAATGTTGTCGAATTTCCAATACTTTTAAAATCTGAGATAGCATCAGGGTCAACGGGGCGATTGTCGTTCCCATTTGCTCTTTCTTTTAAACGGATTCCATTGATCCCTAGTAAGGCTTTAAGCTGAATTTCATTTCCTTTTGCTAAATCCCCGATCGTGTAAATCCCTATTCCTTTTAATTTCTCCGCTGTCTTCTTGCCAACCCCATGCATTTCCCCTGCCTCCATCGGCCAAAGCACAGTTGGAATATCCCTTTTTCTTAAGACGGTAATCCCTAAAGGCTTCTTCATATCTGAAGCCATTTTGGCTAGAAACTTATTCGGAGCAATGCCGATACTACATGGCAAATCAAGCTGACGAATGAGGCGCTTTTGAATTTGCTCGGCAATTTCAAGTGGCGTTCCTAATTCATAGCTTTCTGTTATGTCCATATAGCCTTCATCAATCGATACAGGCTCCACAAGCTTAGAAAATTGATTCAATAGCTCAAACATACCCATCGAAGCTGCTCGGTACCGATCAAAATTTGGTTTTTTCACGATCAACTGCGGACAAAGTTTTTTTGCCTCCCATAGGGGCATTGTCGTCTTCACACCAAATTTCCTCGCCTCATAACTACAAGTAACAATGATTCCCCGTCTTTCCTCAGGATTCCCTGCAATCGCTAAAGGCTTTCCTTTCAATGAAGGATCATAAGCCATTTCCACCGAGGCATAGAAGCTATTCATATCCACATGCAAGATCACGCGACCATTTTTCGGATACATGTTTTTCATCCCGTCAACACTTCCAAGAATAGAGATTCGTATAGGTTTATTTTAGCACACGTTCGTTTATCGGCATAAAAAAGAAGAGCGTGATAAGCTCCCCTTCAACTTTTAATTTACATTGAAAAAAAAGATGATGCTGAACAAAACGAAAATGATGATCAAGCTTTCGAGCAAACATTCTCGTAAAAAAAGACTCTTTACTAAAAACTTTTATCGTATTAATTCCGTTAATTGTATCTTGAGTGGAATTTAATATCTTTGAAAAGCTTTCCCGCTCTTTTCTCGAATTTTCTCTTGTTTTTTTATTAAGAAAATTAAAAATGAAATAATAAAAGGGAATTTTTATAAAGACTGTTTCACTACTTACACTTTATCGACTAGCACTACTCTCATCATTCCATAATTTTGAAACAAACCTACACATTATATGTGAATTTTTTTTGGAATTTTTTGAATTCTGATCATTTCAATGTACTAACTATATATACAATAGAAAGTTTTCTGAAAAAAACTCCTACAAAATGTTGGGAGCTTCGGTTTGTCTCATTCGATCCTAACATCTCTCACCCTTAAGCGGAATTTTTCCTGTTGTATCCTCAATGGACTCCCTGTTAGGGGAAATAACGGAAGATTTTCCGCTTATGGAGAGCAAAATCGTTTATTTTGGCATTTTTTCAGTGAATAGCAGGAAATTTTCCTGTTATTTCGGCTCTTTTTCATGATGCCTGCTCATTAAGCGGAATTTTTCCTGTTATGTTTCATACCGATACTCCTACCGTTTATAAGAACATTAAGTCGAGGGAATTTATAAATTCTTGGACAATAAAAAAACTGATCCCAAAAGTTATTAACTATGACTTTTGGAATCAGCTTTCTGTGCTTCGTTCTCCATATATTCCTGTGTTTCTTTTACAACATCGAGTAATATCACTAACATAGTTGGAGATTAGTTGGTCATCTAGAATGGCAACGTTCGTGGCTTTCCTTTCAATAAAAGTTCATAAGTCATTTCCACAAAAGTTACTAAAAATGTAAAGTTAACTTGACTTATAGCGAGAAAACAATGTAAAGTAGACTTAACGTAAAGTTAACTTTACTTATGTGGGTGATATAGTGAAAAATAATATTAGGGATTTGCGTGCAATTCATAACTTAACTCAGGATGAATTAGCTGAACGATTAGAAGTTTCAAGACAAACGATCATTTCGCTTGAAAAGGAACGGTATAATCCATCTATAACGCTTGCTTTCAAACTTGCAAGAGTATTCAATTGTCAAATTGAAGAAATTTTTACTTATGAGGAGGAATAACTATGGTTGGATTTAAAAAATCAAATCAAATCACCCATTTATGTTTAGGGATTTTATTTACGATCATGGGGATCTATTTAAATTATGAAGAAGTTACAAAGGGGAGTTTTCCAGTTGCGATCATGTTACTCGCACTTGGGATAAATCAGTTACTTTTTGCATATCTTTCACCACATATTTTCCCAAGAGATGAACGTGCCAAGGAAATTATGGGAAAGTCCATGACGGTGAACTATTTTATTCTTTTTGGTTCATTATTTGTTTTGTTTCTATCTACAGGTTCTTTTGGGTTCTTAACATTAGATGCAACTCAAGTACTCATCGTCCTTTTTTGTATTATGGCAATATCAATTCCAAGTACAATGGTCGTCTATTCGAAAATATTATAGAGGGTAATGACAAAACAAAAGTAGCCCAATATTAGGCTACTTTTGCTTCTCGTTCTCCATAAATTCCTGTATTTCCTTAATACCGTCCAGTGTTCTCACTAACACAGTTGGAGAGATAATGGTAATCAGTCGGCCATCTAGATTGGCAACTCCAGTAAAATAGCTCGTTTTCTGGTAAGCAACCAACCCTACCTGCTTAATCAATTCAGATGGGATATCCAAGATTTCCTTTGCTTCTTTTACAAGGACCCCTAATGATAGATCATCTGTATGTAGGACGATGACGCGTACAGCATCAGTTGATTCCATTTCACGATTATAGAGAATCCTTTCTGTATCGATGGCTGGAATCAACTCGCCTCTGACCTTCATAATCCCGTTCACATAAGCTGGTAAATGGGGAATTGGTGTAATTCCTTCTAGTTTTTCAATCGATAAAACATTTTCAATCGGAATCGCATATTCTTCATTTCCTACTGTAAATACAACCAATTTATTAGAATCTTGCATGAGTATCCCCTCACCTTCCTCTCTCTATAGTACTCACCAAATAGGCCCTTTGTCTATGTGAAATTCCTAGTACAAAAGTAATAAGAGAACCACAACACTGGTTCTCTTAAGAAGGTTTATCCTTGGCTAACTTCTTCGATAATGGCAATGACCATTTCAGCAAGCTTGTTTAGCTCTTCAATCGGCATCCGTTCATTTTTCGTATGTATTTCCTCGTATCCAACAGCAAGGTTGACAGTCGGAATTCCAAATCCAGCAATGACGTTGGCATCACTTCCCCCACCGCTCTTTAAAAGCTCAGAGCTTCTGCCAATTTTCGCAGCTGCTTTACGTGCCACTTCAACGACATGGTCCCCTTCACCATATTTAAAGCCTGGGTACATCACTTCTACCTCAACTTCAGCACTTCCACCCATTTCAGACGCAACTGATTCAAAAGCAGCCTTCATCTTTTGAACTTGTGCTTCCATTTTTTCAGTCAGAAGAGAACGTGCTTCTGCTAAAATTTCTACACGGTCACAAACGATATTGGTAGGACCTTCACCTTTGAAATACCCAATATTGGCTGTTGTTTCTTCATCAATTCGTCCTAATGGCATTTTGGCAATGGCCTTGGCTGCCATCGTAATCGCCGAAACTCCTTTTTCCGGTGCCACACCTGCATGAGCGGTTTTCCCTAAAATCGTTGCTTTCACCTTTGCTTGTGTAGGTGCCGCAACGACGATATTCCCAACCTTGCCATCGCTATCAAGAGCATATCCAAATTTAGCAGTTACCAAAGATGAGTCAAGAACCTTAGCACCAACTAAGCCAGATTCTTCTCCGGCCGTAATAATAAACTGGATTGTACCATGAGCAATATTTTGCTCCTTTAATACTCGAATCACTTCAAGCATAGCTGCTAATCCAGCTTTATCATCCGCTCCAAGGATCGTCGTACCATCTGTGACTACATATCCATCCTTAATTGATGGCTTCACACCTTTACCTGGGACAACCGTATCCATATGTGATGTAAAATAAATTGTATCGACTCCATCTTTTGTTCCAGGAAGAGTACAAACTAAGTTCCCAGCACCATGTCCTGTTACTGCTGTTGTGTCATCCTCAAACACTTCCACACCTAAAGCAGAAAATTTTTGCTTTAATACTTTAGCAATTTCTGTTTCGTATTTTGTTTCTGAATCAATTTGTACAAGCTCTAGAAATTCATTTAATAATCTTTCTTCTTTAATCATTGATGTATCTCCTTTTCGTATATCTTCCTACTTCAGTATAGCTTTTTCTGCCAAGAATCGGCAAATATTTCTTTACAAAGGAATATTACCATGCTTCTTATACGGACGTTCTTCCTTTTTATGACGAAGCATCTCAAGCGACTGAATGATTTTTATCCGAGTTTCTCTTGGGTCAATGACATCATCGACCATTCCCATACTCGCTGCAACATACGGATTGGCAAATTTTTCCCGATATTCTTCAATCTTCTTTGCTCTCGTCTCTTCTGGATTATCACTATTTTGAATTTCTTTTGCAAAAATAATGTTTGCCGCTCCCTGTGGCCCCATCACTGCAATTTCCGCGTTTGGCCAAGCAAACACTAAGTCAGCACCAATCGATTTACTATTTAAGGCAACATAAGCACCACCATAAGCTTTTCGTAAAATCACGGTCAGCTTTGGTACCGTTGCTTCTGAATAAGCATAAAGAATTTTCGCTCCATGACGGATGATCCCCCCATGCTCCTGTTTTATCCCTGGGAAAAACCCTGTCACATCCTCAAAGGTAATGAGCGGAATATTAAAGCTGTCACAGAAACGAATAAAGCGAGCTGCTTTGTCAGATGAGTCAATATCAAGCCCTCCAGCCATCACTTTTGGCTGATTGCAGACTAAGCCAACCACTTCCCCTTTTACCCGCGCTAAACCGACCACGATATTTCGGGCAAAATCTTTGTGTACCTCAAGGAAGGAACCACGATCGACAACTTCTTCAATGACAACCCTTACATCATAGGGCCTGATTGCATCAAAAGGAATCAAATCCGTTAAATTCGGACGGGTATCATCTTCCTCATCTACTTCTAATATCTTCGGTTTTTCTTCACTATTTTGCGGTAAATAACTTAATAATACTCTCACATTTTCAATGATCTCTTCTTCAGACTCACTGCGAAAATGAGCATTTCCACTAATCGAATTATGCACCTTTGCACCACCAAGATCTTCAGGAGAAATTTTCTCACCAGTCACTGTCTCAATCACCTTTGGCCCGGTAATAAACATTTGGCTCGTTTTTTCTACCATAAATACAAAGTCCGTTATTGCGGGAGAGTATACGGCACCACCTGCACAAGGCCCCATGATGACGGAAATTTGCGGAATAACACCTGAATAAATCGAATTGCGATAAAAGATTTTTCCATACCCATCTAGTGAAACGACCCCTTCTTGAATTCTTGCTCCACCAGAATCATTTAGACCAATAAAAGGAGCTCCATTTTTTGCGGCGAGATCCATCACATTGGCAATTTTATTGGCATGCATTTCCCCTAACGCTCCACCAAAAACTGTAAAATCTTGTGAAAATAGATAGATAGGACGACCATTCACTTTTCCATAGCCTGTTACTACACCATCACCTGGTCCCTTTTGATTTTCTAACCCAAAATCTCGAGATCGATGTTCTATGAAAGGGTTTAATTCAACGAATGTCCCCTCGTCCACAAGCAAATCGATCCGTTCTCTAGCTGTTAATTTCCCTTTCTCATGCTGCTTATCGATCCGTTCATCACCGCCACCAAGCTCAACCTCCCTCCTTTTATCATATAACTCGTTAATCTTTTCATAGATGTCCATCCTGCTACTCTCCCTTATCCGTTTTTTCGCATAACTCAAACAATACTTTGCCCGTTGACTTCGGATGCATAAATGCTACAAGAGCCCCACCTGCTCCTGTTTTCGCTTCGTCTTGAAGCATCTGAATCCCATTTTCCTTCATTTCAGCTATCCGTGCTTGAATGGAATCAACCCCTAGTGCCACATGGTGAATTCCTTCGCCTCTTTTTTCAATATGCTTCGCAATGGCACTTTCAGAGCTAGTTGGTTCGAGCAATTCAATCTTCGTCTCGCCTATTTTAATAAATGCCACTTTAACCCTTTCACTTTTTACTTCTTCTATCCCTTGAACTTCAAGTCCTAGTACATCTGTATAAAAAGGTAAAGCGTTCTCAATCGATTTAACCGCAATCCCAATATGATCTACTTTTTTTATCACTTAACTCCCTCCAGTTAAACAAACGATCAGTATATTACAAATATTCGCTAAAATACTTCATATTCCTTCCTTAAATTGAGCGGTTGTTCATTTTCAAATTACCTAGTAAAATAGAAAACAGGATGTACAAATTGGGAGGGAAATGAAATGAAAAATAAAAAAACAAGAAAAGTAATTGTTTACTTAATGATATTTGCCATGCTTGCTTCAACACTACTCCTTGGTTTATCAATGTTTATCTAAGGAAATACAACAAAACACTTTAAAGAGTAGGGACTTTTCCCTACTCTTTTTTCGTAACCTTTCCCTAGAAATCAAGTCTAATTAAGTGAAATGAACTAAATGAAAAGTGGTGATTCCGATGTTTATTCACCTGAGGAAGAAAGCAGTCTTGCTCACTGCCCTCATATTTGTCGCACTTACTGGCTGTGGAACGACAGAAAGCTCGAAAGATGAAAACACGAATGGAGGGAGCGTTGCAAAAGAAATGGAAGTTTCTATAGAACAAAACGGTGATTTACTATATCAACTCACCATTCAAAACAACAAAGAAAAAGAAGAGACATTAACATTCCCTTCTTCACAAGATTACGATTACTCCATTAAGAATCAGGAAGGAACGATCGTTTATACCTACTCTGCTGATAAAATGTTCGCTGCTGCAGTAGAAGAAGAAGTTTTAGCAGTGGGTGAAAAACTTGAATTTGATCTCGATCTTTCTGAAGTCCTCTCCTTTGTTGAACCTGGAGACTACACATTAGAAGCATGGATTACGGCAACTGGTATAGATGAAAATAAAGTGAGCATTGACTTTAACTACGAATGAACTAACTTTTACAAACTCAATGTTTACAATGAAACAAGTACAGAAAAACCTATTGGGATTCAATAGGTTTTTCTGTACTTAGATAATGGAAATCTATAAAGAAGATACCTCTTCAATTAACTAATTTGAAAGCAATTTATTGCAGTTCCACACTGCCTTTTCGATATTTTTTCTTTTCTCTTTTCAAATATTTAAAAGAGTTTTTTAACATTAAATACTGTTCCATTTCCTTTGTTAGTTGCAGAAGGGAAGCGCGAACTTCGAATTCTTCACGAGTCTGGGGAAGTTCCATACTTTGAAACTCTTCTCTCATCTCTAACAAATTTTCAAGAAAGTTTTTTGGTACTTCTCCTGGACTTATGTGTTCGGCTAACTCTTCGAGAAAATCACCAATCATTTGTCCTTGTACGACTGTAACGGGTAAAGAAGCAACTAATGGTAAAATTCGTTCAATAATCTCGAATTGTTTTTCTCGCATTTTAAAATAATGGTAGTAAAGATTTTCGTTGCGGCGAAAGTGATTCTCGACATCGTGAAATGCCAAAGTTTTTGCTTCATCAATGACTCTAGCTGTCTTCGTTAGCTCACTTCCGTCCCAGCTACTGTCACTGGTCCTTAAGTAGTGAACGATTTCGAGCATGATTTTTCGAAAATTCTCTTCCAACTCAGCCTGAAGCTGAACTAATTTCTTCTCTGCACTTGGCATATAGAAATTCATGATAAGAGCCATCCCGACCCCAATAATGACAATTCCTAATTCGTTAAGAATAAGTTCAAATGTCACATTTCCCGCCATATAAATATGGAGAATGATGACGCTACTTGAGACGATCCCTTCTTGCGCCCTAAACATCACTGCTGTCGGAATAAAAAATAAGAGCATTAAGCCAATTGTAATGGGATGGTAAGTAATGCCCTCAAAGAAAAGAGTCGAAAACGCCATGGCGATCATACAAGCTAGAACTCGATCCCAGGACGCCTTGACCGATTTTACTTTCGTTGGCTTGATACAAAGAATCGTTAAAATTCCAGCTGATGCAAAATTATGAAGACCGATTGTTTGGGCGAGCAAAATCGATAATGTCGTACCTAGCGCCGTCTTGATTGTCCGATATCCTATCCGAAATTTCATAAATTCCCCCGAAGTTACTTCAATTTTTCATATTCGCAACCCTTATTGTATCAAAAAAACCTCGGAAAAAACCGAGGTCTTAAACTTCTTCACAATATTGTTCAAATGCATCCTGTAATTTTTGCACAACATCCATTGGACCATGCCCTTCAATATCGTGGCGCTCAATCATCGTAACAATCTTTCCATCCTTCAATAACGCAAAAGAAGGAGAGGATGGTGGATAACCAGTAAAGTATGAGCGAGCTTTTTCTGTCGCTTCCTTATCTTGTCCAGCAAACACTGTTACTAATTTGTCAGGTCTCTTATCGTAATGAAGGGAGTGCATAGCAGCTGGGCGCGCAATCCCACCGGCACAACCGCAAACCGAATTCACCATTACAAGTGTTGTTCCCTTTTGTTGTAACGTTTCATCCACTTCTTCAGGAGTTGATAACTCTTTATATCCTGCTGCGACAATTTCCTGCCGAGCTTGGCGAACTACATCGTTCATGAATAAATTAAAATCCATGTTCATCTATATCGCTCCCTTTTATGTTTTATAATCTGTACTCTCTTCTCCATAATACCAATATAAGCACTTTGTTTACAACCATTCCACTCGTAATTATCCCTGAATTTAATCGAATCGGAAATGACCTTGATCACATTTTTTAAAAAATATTTTTTAAAAGATGTTTTATTTTTTTCAATATGGGTAAATACACCGTAAGCAAGATCTATCCCATAATTACCCCTATTGGCTACCATGTAGGATGGTAGCTCTTTTTTATTTATTCGTCTTGAAAAAATGTTGAAAAAGACTGTCTACCGCTGAAGTGACGGTCCTATCTCCGGCAATAACCTCATTTTCATACTTTGGTAGCAACTCTCTTACAAGTGGATGATAAAAGAAATTCGCTTGAAGCTGATCGATAATCATCGATTTCATCCATTCCTTCGTCTGGATTCTACGCCGTTCCTCAAAGACACCTGATTGTTTTGTCATTTCTTCAAATGCTTTGACCGTTCTCCACACATGTTCAATCCCTTCATTCTTCAATGCAGAGCATATATAGGCTTTTGTTGTCCACCCTTTCGTCGCCGGCTGGAGAAAATGAAGAATTTGATTGTATTCTTTCATCGTCTTTTCAGCTCGTTTTTTATTTTGACCATCCGCTTTATTTACAAATACCCCGTCAGCAAGCTCCATAATTCCTTTTTTCATGCCTTGAAGCTCATCCCCAGCCCCTGTTAAAACAAGGAGCATGAAAAAATCGACCATTTCACGAACAATCACTTCACTTTGGCCGACTCCGACTGTCTCCACTAAAATCACATCAAATCCGGCAGCTTCACAGACGATCATCGTTTCCCTCGTTTTGCGATGGACCCCGCCAAGCTTTCCACTTGACGGAGATGGCCGAATAAAGGCATCTCGATTTCTTGAGAGCTGTTCCATTCTCGTTTTGTCACCAAGAATACTGCCTCCGCTAATGCTAGAGCTTGGGTCAACTGCTAAAACCGCTACTTTCAGCCCTTTTTCACATAGAAAGGTACCAAATGCCTCGATAAACGTACTTTTCCCAGCACCAGGTACACCTGTTATGCCAATCCGTAAAGCCTTTCCTGAATGAGGCAGTAGTTTCTGCAAGAGCTTTTGTGCTTGATGAAAATGATGTTCCGCGTTGCTTTCAATCAGCGTTATCGATCTTGCCAAATGAGTTCGTTCACCTTCTAATACCCCTTTATATAGCTCATCAATTGATGGTTCACTTCTACGTTTTTTTTGAAACCGAACTTTCTTGGTTTCAAATAATGCCGCTTTTTCACTTTCAACCCCTGTTCGTACAACGGTTGTGAACTTGTCAGGTTTATTCGGATCAATCCATTCTGGTTTCTTATCTTCAGTCATGTTAATTTGACACTTCCTCATAGCCTAGGCTTTCGTAAATGGCAAAAATGACCTTCTGCGCCGCAACGGGAATAACAGTTCCAGGTCCAAATATGGCAGCTGCCCCATTTTCATATAGGAATTGATAGTCCTGCGCAGGGATAACCCCACCGACTACGACTAATATATCTTCTCTTCCAAGCTTCTGTAGTTCTGCACGTAATTGCGGAAGTAAGGTTTTATGTCCTGCTGCTAATGAACTCATACCAATAACATGGACATCATTTTCAACTGCTTGAAGGGCCGTTTCTTCCGGAGTTTGGAACAACGGACCGATGTCAACATCAAATCCTAAATCAGCAAAGGCAGTCGAGATCACTTTCGCTCCTCGATCATGTCCATCCTGCCCCATTTTGGCAATTAAGATTCGCGGACGTCTTCCTTCATTTTCTAAAAATTCCTCTGTCATTCTTTGAACTTCGGCAATTTCTTCTTCATTTGAGAAAGCAGAGCTATAAACACCACTAACAGAACGAATCACTGCTTTATGGCGATTGGCAACCGTTTCAATCGCATAGGAAATTTCCCCGAGGGTTGCTCGTGCTCTCGCTGCTTCAACGGCCAACTGCAATAGATTGCCTTCTCCCGATTCTGCTGCCTCTGTAATCGCCCTTAATGTTTCCTGCACCTTCAACTCATCACGGGTAGACTTTAGCTTTTCTAGTTTTTCTATTTGTCTTAAGCGGACTGCCGTATTATCAATATCAAGTATTTCAATCGGTTCTTCCGTTTCAAGCCTATATTTATTGACGCCAATAATCGTTTCTTTTCCAGAATCAATTTGTGCTTGCCTTTTTGCTGCTGCTTCTTCAATTTTCATCTTTGGAAGGCCCGTTTCAATTGCCTGAGCCATTCCTCCAAGCTTTTCGATTTCCTCAATATGCTCCCATGCCCGTTCCACAAGCTGTGCCGTTAATGCTTCTACATAATAAGAGCCTGCCCATGGATCAATGACATCAGTAATTCCTGTCTCTTCTTGTAAAAACAACTGTGTGTTACGAGCAATTCGCGCAGAAAAATCTGTTGGTAATGCAATTGCTTCATCAAGGGCATTCGTATGTAGCGATTGTGTATGTCCCATCGCCGCTGCATGAGCTTCAATCAATGTTCGTGTGACATTATTAAAAGGATCCTGTTCTGTCAAGCTCCAGCCAGATGTTTGCGAGTGAGTACGTAATGCCATCGATTTCGGATTTTTCGGCTCAAAGGTTTTCATCATTTTCGCCCAAATAAGACGAGCGGCTCTCATTTTGGCCACTTCCATAAAGTAATTCATGCCAATTGCCCAAAAGAACGACAGTCTTGGTGCAAAGGAATCAATTTCAATCCCAGCCTTCAATCCAGTCCGAACATACTCAAGCCCATCTGCTAACGTATAAGCAAGCTCAATATCAGCTGGCGCCCCTGCTTCTTGCATGTGATACCCAGAAATACTAATACTATTAAACTTTGGCATGTATGTAGAAGTATATTTAAAAATATCAGCAATGATTTTCATCGACATATCAGGAGGATAAATATACGTATTACGAACCATGTATTCTTTCAAAATATCATTTTGAATCGTTCCAGAAAGCTTTTCTTGTGATACCCCTTGTTCTTCTGCCGTTACGATATAAAATGCCATAATGGGGAGGACTGCGCCATTCATCGTCATCGATACAGACATTTGATCAAGAGGAATCCCGTCAAATAGGATTTTCATATCGAGAACAGAATCAATCGCCACACCCGCTTTTCCTACATCCCCTACGACTCTTGGATGATCAGAATCATAGCCCCGATGGGTGGCCAAATCAAAGGCAACAGAAAGCCCCTTTTGGCCCATTGCTAAATTTCTTCGGTAGAAAGCATTGCTTTCCTCTGCTGTAGAAAAGCCAGCATACTGACGAACTGTCCATGGTCGATTGACATACATTGTTGGGTACGGGCCTCTTGTATATGGTGGCAATCCTGGTAAGTGATCCAATTGCTCTAAGCCTTCTCTATCTTCTTGGGTATAGAGTGCTTTAATCTTGATTTGCTCATTGGTTTCAAATAAAAGATCATCAATTTTCTGTTCTATTTCCTCTTCAGCTTTTTGTTGCCATTCTTCTTTCGAGCCATTCTTTGACTCGAACAAGGAAAGTTCTTTGAAATTCGGCTTCGTCATCAATTTTCCACCTCCAAATCAGCTAAAATCGAAACAAGAGTTTGATAGCAATTACTCTTTATATGAATAAATCCTTCAATCCCTGACTTTTCCCACGTTTCCCGTTCTTCAGGAATACCCGCTACATACAAGCGGATATGAGGATATGCATTCTTCACCTTCGCTACAAAACCTGCCCACATAGATGCGTACTGTTCATTCCCTCCACAAAGACAGTAATGTTTATAGCCAGTTTGTTTCACAAAATCAATAGCATCCTCTAATGAATGAATCTCTTCACTTGTTTTCCCAAGAATCCCACCTGGGGCTAAAAACCCTATAACAAAATCAGTTCGAACTTTATGAGACTTTAATTCTCCTAAAGTGATTAATCCGATAGTGGGATCGAGTCCCCGTTCTTTTAGTTGCTGAGCTTGAAATCTGAGTTCTTCATAGGATTCTGATAATCTTCCTTGTGGAATGAGTGGAACGTCGCCTTTATGCTGCTCCACATTTTCCGCAGCGATTTTCAGGGATTCACCTTGTAAGTCCGCATATTTATTGGTCCCAACGATCGTTTGTTTTCTCGTTGCAATAGACGCTTTCCTCTTCTCTCTAACTTTCGCAATCTCAGTTTGAATCCATCCTTGTTTGAGTCCTTCAACCATTCCGCCTTTTTCATCGATTTCGAGATACAACTCCCAAGCGTTTCTCGCAAGTTCTGTCGTTAAGTGCTCAACGTACCATGAACCACCTGCTGGATCGATTGTTTTAGCCAAATGGGTTTCATCTCGTAAAATCAATTGTGTGTTTCGAGCAATTCGCTCTGAAAATGCGGTTGTCTTTCCTTCAGGCTCGTTAAAAGGACTAACATGTAAATATTGAATTCCACCCAGAACCGCCGCAAAAGCTTCATTCCCAGCTCTTAGCAAATTCACGTAAGGATCAAAGACTGTTTTTGTGAAGCTAGAAGTGAACGCCGAGATCACCATTCCACGATTTTCCTCCGCAACGCCGTATGCTTCCGTCACTTTATCCCAAAGAATTCTAGCAGCTCTTAGCTTTGCTAATTCCATAAAGAAGTTTGTGCCAACTGAAAATTGAAACACAAGCTTTGAGAGAATGGCATGAAGGGATAATCCACGTTCAGTAAGCTCTTCAATATGCTCGACTCCTGTGGCAATGGCGAAAGCCAACTCCTGAACAGCCTGAGCACCGCCGTTATGATATGGTACAGTATCGACTAAAATAGTCCGAAGATGTGGGAGATTACTGATTCCGTTGTAGACCGTCTCCACTAATTGCTGATAAGACTCTTCAATCTTGATTTTCCCCACTTCTGTCAATGTGGCAATTGGGTCGAAGCCAATATAACCGTGACTCTTCTGTGAAAATGGTAACCTTTGAAGTTCGTCTATAAAAATCGGATGATGATGTTTGGCGTTGATAGAAAATGGATATGCGAGATGCTTTTCTTCTAAATCTTTTAAATGCGTCAAGACAGCATCACTCACCTCAAAGGCGATCGCTGTTTGCCCCTTCATGAAAGCTGAATCCAGCTCTTCTCTCAAATCCCCCTCAATCGAAAGTTTTTGCGCTACTTTCCATGGTTGAGCTAAGTAGCCAAGAGCCTGAATCCCTCTTCGAAAATCTGATTGCCCAGGAAATTGACTTAAATCGGTTTGGTCGTCTTTTGTATAAAGCGGTTTCAATTTTATTTGCTCATATGTATCCTTCTCAAGCGTTTCAATCTTTTTCCCCTTCATGGATTGCTCGCTTTTTTCAACCCAATCCTCAATAGAGGCTGTTGGAAACGACTGCTCTCGCATTTCCTCTCCACCTTCCGTAAGGTTATTAAAAATTCCGATTATTCTTTTTAAAAAAATTCACCTATTGATACAACTATTGTAGTACACGATTTTCATTCTAGCAATGGGAGAGAAAAGAAGAAGACCGTAGTCAAGTAACGGTCTTCTTAAGGAACTTTCAATAAATCGATGTGTTGTCTTTGCTTGTATTTTCAAGAATTTCTTTTACTCTTTGTAGGAAACGTCCACAAACCAAGCCATCAAGGACACGGTGATCAAGGGATAAACAGAGATTCACCATATCACGCACAGCAATCATTCCATTTAAGACAACAGGACGTTTCACAATCGATTCTACTTGCAAAATAGCAGCCTGTGGGTAATTAATAATTCCCATCGATTGGACTGAACCGAATGAACCAGTATTGTTTACCGTAAATGTACCACCTTGCATGTCTTCACTTGTTAATTTCCCAGAGCTAACTTTTGTTGCGTACTCCGTGATCTCACGAGCAATTCCTTTAATCGTTTTCTCATCAGCCGCTTTAATGACTGGAACGAATAAAGCATCATCCGTCGCAACGGCAATGGAAATATTAATGTCTTTTTTCTGGACGATTTTATCTCCTGCCCACATTGAATTCATTTGTGGGAACTCTTTTAACGCTTGCGCAACTGCTTTGACGAAAAAGGCGAAGAACGTCAAATTGAATCCTTCTTTTCTCTTGAAGTCATCCTTTAAAGAATTACGATATTCCACTAAGTTCGTAACATCGACTTCCATCATCGTCCAAGCATGAGGAATTTCATGCTTGCTTCTAAGCATATTCGCTGCAATTGCTTTTCGAACTCCGGTTACCGGAATTTCAGTGTCACCAACCTCAACTGGAACAGATGGTGCAGGAGCCATTGGTTTTGTGTCTACTGGAGCTTGTGGTGCTGTTTCCACTACTTTCGCAGGCGAAGTAGCCTTTGGAATTTCACCAGACTCAACCACCTTCAAAATATCTTTGCGGGTAATACGTCCACCAGCACCGCTTCCTTGTACAAGATTTAAATCAATGCCATGTTCTTGTGAAAGCTTTAGTACAGCAGGTGAATAACGCGCTTTATTACTTGTATCTTGTGGAACGTTTTCACTTGAAGCTTCTTCTTTTTGAGCAGGAGCCTCTGCCTCAATTTCACTAGCTCCACCTTCTACTTCAACAGAACAAATCACTTCACCGACTGCTAACGTATCTCCTTCACTTGCAATCAATTCCTTAATGACACCTGAAAAAGAGGAGGGAATTTCCGCATTTACTTTATCTGTCATCACTTCTGCTAGCGGATCATACTTATTGACTTTATCTCCCACTGAAACAAGCCATTTACTAATCGTACCTTCTGTTACACTTTCACCTAATTGAGGCATTTTAATTTGTTCAATTGCCAATTCGAATAACCTCCTTCATTTAAGCTTTCTATCTATTTAAAATTCGGCCAACTCTCGCATCGCTTTTTCCACTTTATCTGGATTGACCATGAAATGTTTTTCCATTGTCGGTGCATATGGCATTGCTGGAACATCAGGTCCTGCTAAGCGCTTAATTGGAGCATCTAAATCGAAGAGGCAATTTTCTGCAATAATCGCGGATACTTCTCCTATAATGCTGCCTTCTTTGTTATCTTCTGTAATCAGCAATACCTTCCCTGTCTTACGAGCGGCTTCGATAATCGCTTCTTTATCCAACGGGTAAACGGTACGTAAATCTAAAATATGAGCAGAAATTCCGTCACTTGCGAGGCGTTCAGCCGCTTGTAGGGCAAAATGAACACATAAGCCATATGTGATAACCGTGATATCTTCCCCTTCACGCTTGACATCCGCTTTACCAATTGGAAGTACATAATCATCAGTAGGTACTTCCCCTTTAATTAAACGATACGCTCTTTTATGTTCGAAAAAGAGGACCGGATCTTCATCACGAATTGCCGCCTTTAATAACCCTTTCACATCATAAGGGGTCGAAGGCATCACAATTTTTAAACCAGGATGGTTGGCAAATACCGCTTCAACCGATTGGGAATGATACAATGCACCGTGAATTCCACCACCATATGGAGCGCGGATTACAATGGGACAATTCCAATCATTATTGGAGCGATAACGGATTTTTGCTGCTTCTGAAATGATTTGGTTTACTGCCGGCATGATGAAATCAGCAAATTGCATTTCTGCAATCGGACGCATTCCATACATCGCCGCACCAATTCCTACTCCGGCAATTGCAGATTCAGCAAGGGGGGTATCAATCACTCTCTCTTCCCCAAATTGTTCATATAACCCTTGTGTCGCTTTAAACACTCCGCCCTTTTTCCCTACATCTTCACCAAGAACGAATACTTTAGGGTCTCTTTCCATTTCCTCACGAATTGCCATCGTCACTGCATCTATATAAGAAATGACAGCCATTTCAATATTCCCCCTTACTCTGCATACACATGCTTCATCGCATATTCTGCCTCTGCGTATGGAGCGTTTTCTGCATAATCTGTTGCTTCATTCACAATCTTCATCACACGATCATTGATTTCTTTTTCAAACTCATCGTTCATAATACCATTTTCCTTCAAGTAAGCCCCAAAAGTAATAATTGGGTCCTTCGTCTTCGCCTCAGCGACCTCATCAGGTGCACGGTAACTACGGTCGTCATCATCAGATGAATGTGGAGTTAAACGATAGGATACTGCCTCAATAAGAGATGGACCCTCACCACATCGTCCTCTATCAGCCGCTTCTTTAACAGCCTCATACACTTCTAATGGATCATTTCCATTGACCGTAATTCCTGGCATTCCATAGCCAACCGCACGATCGGAAACATGTTCACAAGCGAGCTGTTTTTCGATTGGAACAGAAATCGCGTATTTATTATTCTCACACATAAAAATTACAGGGAGCTTATGAACACCGGCAAAATTAGCCCCTTCATGGAAATCACCTTGATTGGATGAGCCTTCCCCAAAGGTGACGAAGGTGACAAGATCTTTTCCTTCCATTTTTCCAGCTAAAGCCACACCAACGGCATGAGGAACCTGTGTCGTTACAGGAGATGAACCGGTAACGATTCGGTTTTTCTTTTGACCAAAATGGCCAGGCATTTGTCGGCCACCAGAGTTTGGATCTTCCGCTTTCGCAAAAGCAGAAAGCATTAATTCTCTTGCCGTCATCCCAAATCTTAAGACAACTCCCATATCACGATAATACGGAAGTGCATAATCCTTTTCCTTATCTAACGCAAATGCAGCACCGACTTGTGCCGCTTCCTGTCCTTGACAAGAGATCACAAACGGAATCTTACCAGCGCGGTTTAAAAGCCACATCCGCTCATCAATCCGTCTTGCCAGTAGCATCGTTTCATACATTTCCAGCACTTTTTCATCGCTCAATCCAAGAGCGCTATGACGATTCTCAGTCAATTCCATTCCCTCCCGAGAAAATAATCTTATCCATGTATCGCCTTACCATCAACCGCTAAAGCCGCTTCCCCAATCGCTTCCGATAAAGTTGGATGTGGATGGATCGTATGGGCCACTTCCCATGGTGTCGCATCCAATACTTGTGCTAAGCCAGCTTCAGAAATCATGTCTGTTACATGAGGTCCAATCATATGGACTCCTAAAATATCATTGCTTTCTTCATCAGCGATCATTTTTACAAAACCATCTGATTCACCAAAGACAAGGGCCTTCCCAATCGCACGGAATGAGAATTTGCCCACTTTCACATTGTATCCCTTTTCCTTTGCTTCTTCTTCTGTATAGCCAACACTTGCTACCTCAGGGGAGCTGTATATACATTTTGAAATCAAGCGATAATCAAGGGGTGATGGATTTTCTCCAGCAATATGCTCTACTGCGACAATCCCTTCATGAGAAGCAACGTGGGCTAGTTGCAAGCCACCGATACAGTCTCCAATGGCATAGATGTGAGATTCTTTTGTTTGATAAAAATCATTCGTGATAATGAACCCTTTTTCCACTTGAATCTCTGTATTTTCAAGACCAATTCCTTCTGTGTTTGCCATACGGCCAACAGACACGAGCATTTTATCCGCTTTAAATTGCTTTTCTGTTCCTTTTATTTCTGCGGAAATGGTAACGCCGTCTCCCTTTTGAAGCGTTTCCGGCAACACCTTTGCACTTGTCACAACATTAATTTTTCGCTTCTTCATTAAACGTTGCATTTCCTTCGAAATTTCCTTATCTTCCGTTGGAATGATGCGATCCGCATATTCAATGACCGTTACTTCCACACCAAAATCAGAAAGCATCGATGCCCATTCGATTCCAATGACGCCGCCACCGACAATAATGATCGAATTAGGAAGTGACTCCATTTGCAATGCCTCATCTGAAGTCATGACCGATTCTCCATCAATGTCTAAGCCTGGTAAAGTACGTGGTCTTGAGCCCGTACCGATGATGACATTTTTCGGAATCAGCATTTCATTTTCTGTTCCATCGTTCATTTCTACGGAAATGGTTCCAGGCATAGGGGAGAAAATAGATGGGCCAAGGATTCTTCCCATTCCTTCAAACACATCAATTTTCCCCTGCTTCATTAAATGTTGTACACCTTTATGAAGTTGATCAATGATTTTATTCTTTCGTTCTTGTACCTTGCCAAAATTTAATGTAACCCCTGTTGTTTCGACACCAAACTCTTCACTTTTCTTCGTCGTTGCATATACTTCTGCACTTCTTAACAACGCTTTACTTGGGATACATCCTTTATGTAAACAGGTTCCGCCGAGCTTTCCTTTCTCGACAATCGCTGTTTTAAGTCCTAGCTGGGATGCGCGAATAGCCGCAACATAGCCACCAGTACCACCGCCAAGAATGACTAAATCGTATTCCTTTGCCATAAAAAATACCCTCCTTCTTCAGATCCTCTCACTGCTTTTCACCGGGTTTGGATAGTCCTTCTCCCGTTCCTCTCCCCGTAACACTCTTAGAGCTCCTTCTGCTAATGCTTGAAGCTCATTTTCTCCAGGTTGCACGATCACATCGGCAATCCATTTCACTCGTTCACGAATCGCTTGCACAACTTCTTTTCCGTAAGCAAGTCCGCCTGTTAAAATGATCGCATCGACTTTTCCTGAGAGAACTGCACTCGCAGAACCAATCTCCTTTGCTACCTGATACGCCATCGCTGAGTACACTAATTTTGCTTGTTCATCGCCATTTCCAATCATTTTTTCAACGGCAATGGCATCGTTTGTATGTAAATATCCGACCAGTCCACCTTGCCCAACTAACTTCTTCATTATTTCCTCATAGAAATATTGTCCAGAATAACAAAGGGCGACCAAATCACCAGCAGGTACAGTACCTGCCCGTTCTGGACTGAATGGTCCGTCGCCGTGAAGACCATTGTTCACATCGACCACTCTTCCTTCTTTATGTACACCAACTGTAATTCCGCCTCCCATATGGGCAACAATTAAATTAAGTTCTTCATATTTCTTTCCTAATTGTTGGGCAACCCGTCTCGAAACAGCCTTTTGGTTCAGGGCATGGAAGATGCTTTTGCGTTCAATTAACGAAAAACCTGAAATTCGAGCAATTGGCTCCAATTCATCTACAACAACAGGATCGACAATATAAGCTGGAATATTCAATCCTGACGCAATTTCATGGGCAATAATCCCGCCAAGATTAGATGCGTGTTCTCCAGCAAAACCAGCGCGCAAATCAGAAAGCATTTCATCATTGACTCGATACGTACCTCCTTCAATCGGACGAAGCAAGCCACCGCGACCACAAACTGCTTTCAGTTTGGAGATATTGATCCCCTCTTTATCAAGGGACTCTAGAATCGTTTTTTTGCGAAATTCATATTGCTCAATGATATTGTTAAATTGATTAATTTCATCATTACTATGACGAATTGTCTTTTCAAAAACTGATTTTTCATTATCGAAAACGCCAATTTTCGTTGAAGTGGATCCTGGATTGATCACAAGAATTCGATTGATTGACTCTGGCACTGTGTAACCCTCCATCTGAAAAGCGCAAATTTCCTCTTTTTGGTTGATCGAATGATACATTGAAATATGGAAACTTTGCGCTAGACACCTTTCAAAGTGAAATTATTCATACATTTTGGCTTTGTTCGATTATCTTCTGCTTAGAATATGATGACCATTTTGAAGGAATTGGCTACGAGAATTACGCATTCTTTCAATTCGCTCTTCCGCCATTCTATCTGCTGCTTTGTATGTTGGGATTCCATCACGCTTTGAAATTTCAATAACCTTTTCAATGTTTTGGTAAATGGTTTCCACACGCTTCATCGCACGATCACGATTGTAGCCATGAAGCTCATCTGCAACATTGATCACTCCACCTGCGTTGATCACGTAATCAGGGGCATACACAATTCCCATTTCATGAATCAGGTCACCATGAGTCGTGTCTCTTAACTGATTATTAGCTGCTCCTGCAATCACCTTTGCCTTCAATTGCGGAATTGTATCATCATTAATGACAGCACCCAATGCACAAGGAGCATAAATATCACACTCTATACCGTAAATTTCGTTCGGTTCAACTGCTTTTGCACCAAAATCTTCAACCGCTCTTTGCACAGCCTCTTTATTAATATCCGTGACAATTAGGCTTGCACCTTCTTCATGTAAATGACGGCATAAATTATAGGCTACGTTTCCGACACCTTGAACGGCAACAACTTTTCCTTCTAAAGAATCATTTCCAAAAGCTTCTTTAGCTGCTGCCTTCATTCCACGGTAGACACCATAAGCTGTTACTGGTGATGGGTTGCCTGAAGAACCGAATGCAGGAGAGATTCCTGTAACATAATCTGTTTCCTCATGGATAAGATCCATATCAGCAACCGTTGTTCCCACATCTTCTGCTGTAATGTAGCGACCATTTAACCCTTGAATATAGCGACCAAATGCACGGAACATTTCTTCATTCTTATCCTTACGTGGATCTCCGATAATAACCGTTTTACCGCCACCAAGATTTAATCCTGCAGCAGCGTTTTTATACGTCATCCCTTTTGCTAGACGAAGAGCATCTTCAATCGCCGCTTCTTCAGACTCATATGTCCACATACGTGTTCCACCAAGTGCTGGTCCTAAAGTTGTATCATGGATCGCAATAATCGCCTTTAATCCAGATTGTTTATCTTGGCAAAAAACGACCTGTTCATAATCATAAGACTCCATATACTTGAAAATTTCCATGTTGTATCTCTCCTCTTAATTAAATATTCGTCATTGTTTAGTAGAACAAATGGCTAGAGCTAAGGAATAGAGCTTACTTTCTGATGAATCAGCTCGTGATGTCAAAACAATCGGTGCTTTTGCCCCTGCAATGACTCCTCCAACTTTCGCCTTAGCAAAATATGTTAATGATTTATACAACGCATTTCCAACCTCTATCGTTGGCACAAGCAAAATATCTGCCTGTCCCGCAACTTCACTTTTGATCCCTTTATGCTCTGCTGCCAAAGTTGAGATCGCATTATCTAAAGCAAGTGGTCCATCAATAATGCAATTTGGAATCTGACCTCTTCGATTCATTTGTGTAAGTGCTGCAGCATCTAATGTTGCCTGCATATTTGGGTTGACGACTTCAACGGCCGCAATCGGAGCGACGAGAGGTATCTCAACTCCCACATTTGTTGCAATTCCCACTGCATTTTGGAGGATTTGTATTTTTTGTTGAAGATCAGGATACATATTCATCGCAGCATCTGTGATAAAGAGTAAACGATCAAAGTCAGGTACCTCAAAAACAGCCACATGGGAGAGAATATTTTCAGTCCTTAACCCATATTCCTTATTTAAAATCGCTTTTAAAATAACAGCGGTTTGAACATTTCCTTTCATTAATACATTCGCTTCATTTAAATGAACAGCTTTTACCGCCTTTTCAGCCGCTTGCTGATTCGTTTGAGCATGAATGATTTGAATGCCACTGTTTTTCGTTAATTCAGGAAATCTTTCATTGATGAGATTCATGATTTTCTCTCGATCTCCAAATAATAGGAACCGAGACAGCTTTCTCTTCACCGCTTCTGCCACAGCTTCAAGAACATCCTCTTCCTCAGCAGCTGCTACGGCTACGGTAATTAATTCAAACTGGATGGCTTTTTCAATTAGTGCTTCTAATTTCAAACTGTATTCAACCCCCTAAAACTTTGTCTATTTTTCCCTCTTCATGGTCAAATACAATACCCTTCTGACATTAAATTCATTCGCAAGTTTCATGCCAAGTTTAAAGAGTTCAAAAACCTTTCATCATTTTGCATTCCATGAATTATTTTGCAAAATCATGAAAAATGTTGCATGCCAATCTTTACAATCATGATCTTAGCCTTACAAGTCATATTTGTCCAACTTGTAGTAAAGGTTGCGAACAGATAAGCCTAGCATTTTTGCGGTCTCTGTTTTATTCCCCTTTTGCTTTTCCAGTGTTTGAGCAATAATCTTTTCTTCATATTTCTCTAACATTTTATTTAATGTTTCTCCCTGTGCCACTGGAAGTGAAGTACTCTCTATTTTCGGTTCCTCAGCAATTTTCAAATTTGGCATATGATGAAGGTCAATATCTGTTTCATGATAATTCATAAAGATAATGGCTCGTCCAAGAATGTTTTCTAGTTCTCGAACATTTCCTGGCCAATGATATTGAGCTAAGTGCTTCATAGCATTGGCTGTTACCCCTTCAACATTACGCCCATAATCTTGATTAATCTTCTGGATCAGTCTTTCACATAATAGAGGAATGTCCCCTTTTCGATCCCGTAAAGGAGGAATATGTATCGGCATTCGATTGAGACGATAATACAAATCTTCGCGAAATGTCCCGTTTATGATCCCCTTTTCAATATTCACATTTGTTGCAGCAATTACTCTTACATTAATAGAAATCGGCTTTGTTCCGCCTACACGAGTGATTTCATTTTCTTGTAGTACTCGTAATAGTTTCGCTTGAGTATTCGCTGTTAATTCACCAATTTCGTCTAAAAAAATACTACCATTGTTTGCCTCTTCAAAAAGGCCCCGTTTCCCCCCTCTTTTCGCTCCTGAGAAAGCTCCTTCTTCATAGCCAAAAAGCTCGCTCTCAAGTAATGATTCAGAAAGAGAAGCACAATTCACACGAACAAATTTATTGTATTTACGGTCACTTGCATTATGTATGGCATGAGCAAAGAGCTCTTTTCCTGTTCCAGACTCTCCTCTTAGTAAAACCGTCGCAGGCGTTCTCGCCCCAAGTTTTGCTTGTTCGATTGCTAAGCGCATTTCCTCAGAATCACCAATAATATCCTCAAACGAATATTTTGCTTCTAGCGTTCGAATGATTTGTCGTGCTCTGCTAAGCTCACGATTCAAGCTCTTAATTTCAGACATATCATGAACGACGCCAACACTTCCCTTTAATTTTCCATCAACAATGACAGGTGCGACATTGACAATAACCTCTTTTTTGTTAGGCCCTAATCGCATCGCCACACCACGGACAGCACGCCTCGTTTTTAACACTTGCATATGCATGCTATCCCCTTCAGAAATATCGGCAGTTGCTGGTTGTCCAATGACTTCTTCCTCAGAGAGCCCTGTTAATCTAGTGTAAGCAGGGTTGATAATAATTCCTAAGCCATTTTCATCAACGACAGATATTGCTTCTTCACTCGATTGAATGACCGCTTCAAGCATTGTTTGCACTTCTTTTAAATTGGTAAGTTCCTCAGCTAAATTAACAACCTCTGTAATGTCCTTAAAAACAGCAAACGCACCGATTATTTCGTGATTTTCATCGATCATCGGTAGTCTTGTGGTGATGATTTTCATCCCATTTGCCAGCGTTTGCTCTCGATTCGTTTCAGCTCGACCATTTTGTAAAATCACAGGCAAACGACTTGTCGGCACTACTTCGAGAACGGATTTTCCGATTGCCTCTTCTTTCGTCATGCCAATCATATTGACAGCACTATGATTCATTAAGGTGATCTTCGCATTTTTATCGACGACAAGCATGCCATCACCGGTGGCATTAAAAATTAAATCATGTTTATACGTCTCATATTTAAGTCTAGATATTAAATCTTCTTTTTCTTCAATTAATTTAGAGATTAAATAAGCCATACTTCCAGGAATTAACACGGTATTACGCTCTCTTAGTTCTCGAATTTCTCTAAATACTTCTTGTCGCCCAGTTACTTCAATGACGACATCAATTTGATCGGATAAATATTCTCTCCAATCACTTCCAACTTCAATTCCTTGCTCCTTCGCAAACAAGATTCCCGGAGCGTTTTCATCAATATCGATGACCACTTTCACATCAAGAACAGCGGTTTCTTTTAAAATCTTCAGGATGGATAATCCACCCATACCAGCTCCAACAATCATGACGGTTTGCACATTTTCCCCTACCTTCTTGTAAGAAAAATTTTTCATAAAGGAAATGAATTTTTTTGCACATAATCCTATTTTAGTGTTAAAAAGTGATAATGACAAATTTTTTTATGTTTCTGGACATGAAGGCAATGTCAAGAGGTGGACATACTTTTATGGAAAAAGCATGGTATAATAGAGGTGATTACGTTGAAATGAGGATTTATGATGATACGAATTATAGCTTTATTAGTCCTAGTGATACCTGGAGCCATTGCAGCATACGGAATTAAGATGATGCGGGATATGGTCTTTGGCATCACACTCGGACCATTCACTCCTTCTTTATTATGGCTGCAATTTATCTCTGGCTTATTATTATTTTTAGCTGGTTTAGCATTTATCGGCGGATTTATTCTTCATCGAGATCGGAAGAAGAATAAGGTGCAAGGTCGATTTAAATTGGATAACAAAAACTAATGCATGGTGAAGCACTCACCATGCATTTATTTTGTGTATTCTTTTTTTGCTAAGGATAACCCTATCTCAATCTATTTTAGTTATTAACTGTCACTCTTCTATTTTTTAATGCTTTAAGGATGATTAACCCTAGAGCAATAAAAACCACTCCCCATACCAGATAGTTAAAAATATTTGTCGCAGTATCAGGAAGGATTTGTCCGTCCGTTGGGGCGGAATCTAAATCGTCTGATGGAATTGGTCGCTGTGGCTCTGGATCATTCGGATCTACTGGCTCATTGGGATTTGCTGGTGTTTCTGGTTCCTGCGGTTCATTTGGTTCTTGAGGGTTATCGGTCTGTCCCTCTGCAAAGAAACGAATCTGAACTTCAAATCCTTTTCCTTGAAATTCGTTCCCTAAATGACTAGGAAATTCAACAGAGAACAGTAAGGCTTCTTCATGTAAAGACTTAAGATATCTTGGATCAAGCCTATCAAAGTCTTTCATTTTTCCACTAAAAAGTGTCTTGCTTGAATCAGCAATCTCTAGTGTGAATTCATTATATAATTCCTCTGATCCTCCAGTAAATGTTGAATCTGATGTGTATGTAAAATCTTCTTTGCTTCTGTTTTGAACCGTTAACTCCCTCTTTGCGATATCACCTGGTTTCAAATTATCTAATTTAAAGATAATTTTACTTTCATTTGTTACGATATTTAAACCAGACAATTCCTCCGCACTCGTAATTAACGGGTTCCACATACTCATCATGATGAAAGCAAAAGAAACGGACAGTAGCTTTTTTAACCTCATATTGACTCCCTCATTTTCATATATATATCTATAAGAAAAGATGAGACGGACAGATCTCATCTTTTCTTATTTGTTGCAATTTCTATCTTACTGCTTTACATCAATAGGCTCATCATCAGCAATCGTTGTGACTCCTTTATTTTCAATCATTCTAAGGGTCTGCCATATTGTATAAAATGCATACCCTAATAGTAAAACACCTGGTAAAATCAAGAGAAACACACTTCCGTTTTTAGACTTTGCAAAATCTATGAAATATCCGATATATGGAACTGTAAACCCATTGTACTCTGCCACAACATTATTAGATAGGACGGGGTTTATATCCTCTGCATTATTATTATCCCCTTTTGTTCTATACATCACTTGATTACCATTATTGATTACTTCTGTTACTCTATGTGTGATTAAAATATTTCTTTCCTCTTGAAAGGTAATCACATCCCCTTCTTTGAACCGAGTCATATCTCCACCTGGTTTAACAGCGATGATAGAGCCTGTTTTTATTCCTGGCTCCATTGATCCTGATAGAACCGTCTTTAACTGATAACCAAATATTTGCGGCTCTCCTCCAGAGGCTTTCGAAGATATGACTAAAAATAGAACCAAAACGAAAATCAAGAAGAGAACGATCGTCACTAAATTGCTAGCCCATTTTGCCACTCTTTTCATCTATTTAATCCTCCTCTTTAACTACATTTTTAGTCATTCAGACTCTTCCTCAGTTACTTTTTCTTTGGTCTGCTCTGAACCAGGTTCTTCGGTGATTTGTTCTACTATCTTTTCCTTTTCTTGTTTTTGAGCATTCGTATCAGGATTGCCTTGAGTTTCGTTTGACTTACCTTCTGTTTGAGTACTCATATCAGGAGTCTCCGGAGTTTCTTTTGTCTTTTCTTCTTTAGCTAACTCCTCTTCTTTCGTTTTTTGCTCCTGAGGTTCCTCTGCTTTTGGTATTTCTACTTCTTCTTTAGCGGATTCATTCTCTTCTATCACTTCTTTACTTTCGCCAACTTCTTTTTCAGTTACATTATTTTTGGAGCATTTGACCATAATTTTATGGCTCCATATTTCAGAAGATTTTTTCCCGTTGTAATCTGGGTGTTGATAAGCTTTGAACATATATGAACCAGTATTTTCAGCAACATAAGAGAGACTTACCATTTCACCTTCGCCTATCGGATCAATTTTTCCAGTTGCAATTAATTCACCCTTTTTCTGTGGGTTACCGTTATCATCTTTATTGTAATAAACTTCATATTTAGTAAATCCGGACATTGCAAATCCATTATTCTTAATTTCTGCGATAATTTCTACAGAAGGGCATGATTTAATATTTTTTGTGTTGTTTTTTACAAACTCCAGATCACTTCCGTCCCACCAGCTACCCGCTTGAAGTTTGATCGTCTCTTTTTGAGAACTTGAAAATGCAGCAATTGTATTTGATGAAAGGTATGTAATCGCTAGTGTGCATCCATATAAGATAGCCAATAGCTGTATCATGACTCTTATCTTTTTACTATTATTCGTACATTGCTTAAAGCGCGACTTTCTCATATAATTACTCCTCCAATTGGATTAATTTATTCGTTATCGTGATCCTATAATACGCTTATAAATTCACGATAAAGAATAAAAGAAGGGGAAAAGCGAGGCAAGCTCACTTTCCCATTTTACTTATAATTTATCTTGATTCACCATTAGTTTGATGAGCTGTAAATGTCCATTGAAGCTCTAAGGCATCACCTTGGAATTCGTTTTGATCTTGACCATTATCAACAAATTCAAAGGCAACATACATTTCATCACTAGTTCCAGCTTCTAAACCACTATCTTCCCCGCCTAAACCAAATAACCAAGTTAGGAAGCTATTTAAATTTTCAACAGCATCTGGAGTCATATTTTGAAGGTCATACAATGTAGTTTCTGAAATGACATCATTGTAATCTCCAATAACCCATCCATCACCAGTCTTATCTGCATTTTCAAGGAATAAAACTTTAATATGTTTCCCGAAATCATCTACGTTATCACCATTAGCATCAGTTACAGTATACGCTGTTGATAAGTCGATTGAGGAAATATCTAATGTACCATTATTTTCCAATTGGAATTCACGGACCATTGTATCCCCAGGTTTAATGTTTTCAACATCAATGATTGTTGTTGGATTAGCTGCTAAATCTAATGTACCCGCTGCAAATGTATTATTTGTTACTTCTGTGTCGCTAAAATATGCAAATGTTCCTCCCCCAATTAATGCCAAACCTAATGCTGCTGAAGCGACTCCTAAACCTAATTTCTTTTTGATACTCAAGTTTCTTCCTCTCCTTTTTCATTTTAATTTTTTTATTTTGAACCCTTATGTATGGCATAAGAGACTTCAAACCAACAAATTCTTTTTTTCGTTCTTTATCGTTCTTTATAAAGAACTCACAAATTGAGTATATGATATTTAAGATTTTTTGGAAAACTTCAAAAACGACCAAATTTTCTTAATTAAGAACAGAAAACAGACTTTTCCTCCCATTATCTCCTGATTACTCATTATTTTGTATTTTATAATGAATTTTTTATACCTTATAATGAACAATGTGGTTCATAGAAATTGAACGGCATTTATAAAGCGATTCAACTTCCAAAGATATAAACAAACACTTTTATCTTTCAAATACAAATAAAATTGATTTCAAAGGATGATATCCATGATTAGAAAAATACCGATCATACTCATCATTTTAGGACTAGGATTAATTGGGATAAGCGGATATCAGTTCCTAAAAACGAACAAAGCACAAAAAGATAGCTTGGTGTTCGCTTATGATGTTTTGGCAGCACCAGTTGAAAAGGAAGGTCCTAGAAAACCAGTTGACTTTTCCCCTCATGACGGAGAAGTAGTTGGAGTTCTAGATATTCCACAAATAAACGCCAATCTAGCCATTATTGAAGGTACAGACACAGATGAACTTGCTAAAGGTGTTGGACATTTGAAGGAATCCGCTTACCCTGCTCAGAACAATCAAATTGTTTTATCAGGGCATAGGGATACAGTATTTCGTCGAATGGGTGAACTAAATATAGGAGATGAATTGATAATCTCTCTTCCTTATGGAAGGTATACCTACAAAATCACTGACACAAGAATAGTAGAAGCAAACGATATGACAGTCATAAAAAATACGTTTCCCCATGAAGAACTGGTTTTAACGACATGCTATCCTTTCACATACGTGGGTAATGCACCGGAACGATATATCATTACTGCTCTCCCTGTTGACAACGAAGAAATTGAACAGTAAAACGAATAGAAATATTTAGGTATAGCTTTTACTCGATTAAGTTAACAATGAAAATATAGGAGGAAAAACGATGAATAAAAAAATTGTGGCTTCCATCGTAGTTGGAGGAATATGTCTAGGCATTGTTCAATTACCCTCTACTTTTTTTGCCAGTGATGATAATAGTAACGATAAGTTACAACTTAACAGATTAGAATGGAGGAATCATTTTTCTGAAGGAGACAAAGAGGCTGAGAAAACACTTGCTCCTAGAGAAGATTCTTTCCTTCAAAAATTGGGCATATCGATTGAAGGAAAGAGTATTGAAGAAATTGAAAATGAACTGCTAAAGCGAAAAGCAAGTGAATTAGGTCTAGATATTGAGAAAAAGAGTAACGAATCGATTCGATTTGCCGTTCTCGCTGCAGAAAGCGAAAAACTTGGAATCTCAACGGAAGGAAAAGATGAAAAAGCCTTAATAAAAGAACTCGAAGAACATCAAAAAGATCCAGAAGCACCTGAGGAAGATATTCGTCGTCTCGGTGATAGACAAACTGATCCAAGAATTTCTTCAGCTGAGAGCAGTATAGAGGAGATTCAATATAACGTAATTTCAGCGAAAGCGAAGGAACTAGGTATAGTTACTAAAGGGAAAGATTTTGATGCCTTACTAAAAGAGTTACGTTCTACATTGCTGATTGAAAAGGCGAAAGAAGAAGGAATTTCCACCGATGGCAAGAGTGAAGACACGCTTCTAAGAGACCTTCAAGAACTGGTATTGAATAAAGAAAAATAACTCATTTCTCACAAAAAAAGCCTCCTAAAATTATTCGTAGGAGGCTCTTCTATTATAAAAATTCTTTTCTAATCTTAATCGCCTTAACAGGATCGTCGGTAATAAATGCAGTGCAGCCAATTTCAAATAATCTCCGCATGTCTTTTTCTTTATTTACGGTATATGGTCTCACTTCAATGCCAGAATCAAGAGCAGTCTTAATGATTTCATTAGGTGCCACTCGAAAGTTTGGATGCATTCCTTTAGCTTTTATCGACTGAGTATACACCCATGGCATAAAAAGCCCTTCTTGATAAAGTGGAGCAATTTCAATTTCTGGCGCAAGTCTATAACAGTACACTATACTATAATGATTAAAAGAAGATATAATCACTCGATCTGAAAGATTAAATTCACGAATAAGTTCGATAAGTGGTGCCTCAATTTTCATGTACGATTCAATATTACTTTTGATTTCAATATTACATTTAAGCTGATTTGTTTGAAGCCACGCAAGTACTTCTTTTAAAGAAGGAATCGGTTCTTTTTTTAAAATCGTCTTAAATTTATAATTTGCATCTAGTCTCTTTAATTCTTCAAAGGAATAATCTTTTACAAGGCCGCTCCCATTTGTCGTACGATCCACTTTATCGTCATGAATAACAACGATTTCTCCATCCTTCGTTAACTGGACGTCGAGTTCTATTCCATCTGCTCCTGACTTTTCCGCTTCTCTAAAAGCTTTCATAGTATTCTCTGGATATTTAGATGAATACCCACGGTGGGCAAAGATAAGTGTCAAGGAAACTTCCTCCTCCAAAAATTCTTTTTCACAAATTTAAGAACTTTTACTTATATTTTATTATAACTGAACAACTCAATTCCATATATGATGTGTTATGTTCTCATGGCATACCATTTCTAACTTAATCAAAAAAAGACATATTCTTTTATCAAGCACAAAAGAATATGTCTTTTTATCAAATTAACTTTTTATACGCACACAAATAATCGTTGGCCATTGTTTGCTCATTGCAAGACCACGACCAACAATGTCGATCATTTCATCATTGCTCACTCTTTCAAGAAGCTTTATGCTCCAAACGAAGCTTATCAGCCACCATTGCGATGAATTCACTATTTGTTGGTTTTGCTTTCGACATCGATACTGTATAACCAAATAAAGACGAAATGGAATCAATATTGCCACGGCTCCACGCTACTTCAATGGCATGGCGAATGGCGCGCTCTACACGGCTTGCCGTCGTGTTATATTTCTTTGCGATATCTGGGTATAACACCTTGGTAATCGAACCTAATAGTTCAATGTCATTGTACACCATGGAAATCGCTTCTCTTAAATATAAATACCCCTTAATATGAGCAGGTACACCAATTTCATGGATGATGCTGGTAATGCTCGCATCAAGGTTTTTCGGTTTTTCTTCTACAGCTGGTCTGATCGCACCTGATAATCCAGAAGATTTTCTCATCACAGGAGCTCCTTGACCACTTACTTGGCGAATATGATTGCCCAAATGTTCTAAATCAAATGGCTTCAAAATAAAATAAGATGCGCCTAATTCAACGGCTTTTTTTGTAACATCCTCTTGACCGAATGCCGTTAACATAATGACATTAGGTAAATGACTCTTTTTCATTTCACGCACTCTCTCTAAAACGGCTAAGCCATCTAAATGAGGCATAATAATATCTAAAACAAGAACATCTGGGTCAGTTTCCTGCAAAACCTCCAGGCACTCCTGTCCGTTATGGGCTACACCAACAACTTCCATGTCTTCTTGTGAAGAGATATAGTCCTCTAACAGACCCACTAGTTCTCGATTGTCATCAACTACGCATACTTTTATTTTCTTCACGTACTGTTTCCTCCTCGATCCATAAAGTTTCTCGTCTCTTAATTTTCTATATCTTTATTCTAAATATTCAATTCGACAAAGCCAATAAAAATCCTTTTCTTTTTTTATTTTTTCTGTAAAAATGTATGAAATCTTTAATTTTCTTCTATTTTCTCTTCTTTTCGACTTGTTTCGTCACTTGATTTTTCTAACATGTACACTTTGTCGAAAAATCTTTATTCATACTATTATTATACACATAGAAGGAGAAAA
Source organism: Robertmurraya phoenicis (assembly GCF_047302285.1). Classification (GTDB taxonomy): domain Bacteria; phylum Bacillota; class Bacilli; order Bacillales; family Cytobacillaceae; genus Robertmurraya. The sequence continues at coordinate 1,735,159 of NZ_CP154845.1, read as the reverse complement.
AAAGAAAAAAAGGCGGAAAATTCCCGCCTTCCAAAATCATCCATTGTTGATCGTTTAACTCGCCTTTTCTTCCTCTTTTTCATAAATATCGATTCCAGCTTCGTTGAGCATCCACTCGATATGAACACCATATCCAGATGTAGGATCATTAACGAACACATGAGTAACAGCTCCTACAACTTTTCCATCTTGGATTATCGGACTCCCAGACATACCCTGAACAATTCCACCAGTCTTATCAAGTAATTCTTTGTCTGTTACTTTTAAGACCATTCCTTTCGTTGCCGGGAATTTCTGAGGGATGGTGCTGACAATTTCTATATCAAACCGTTTAACCTCATCATTATCTACGACGGTCAGTATTTGCGCTGGACCTTCTTTCACCTGATGAGAAAGGGCGATTGGCAAGGCTTTATCCATAACTCCATTCTCAATGTCACGGTTGAGCTTCCCGAATATTCCAAATGGGCTATTTCGTTGAATATTACCAATTACTTCTTTATCTGAAGAGAACCTAGCCAATTTTTCTCCAGGGTCTCCGTTGCTTCCTTTTTCAATAGACGTTACAGTAGAGCGAACAATTTGTCCGTCTTCTACCACAATCGGTTTTTTCGTATCCATATCAGATATGACGTGCCCTAAAGCACCATATTTTTTTGATTCGGGATGATAGAACGTCATCGTTCCAATCCCTGCTGCTGAGTCTCGAATATAGAGACCGAGTTTAAACTTATCTTCATCATTTTCTTTTTGCGGTTTTAATTCGGTTGTTACTTTACCACTCTCACGACTAATTTCAATTTGCAATGGTTTTCCTGTATCTCCTGCTTCCTGTACAAATGGAGCTACGTCAGACATTTTTTCAATTCGTTTTCCGTTAATTTTCGTAATGATATCGCCAACCTTGATTCCTGCTTCCTCTCCAGGTGACTGCTTTCCTTCTACCGTATTTACTTGGTGGTGTCCAACCACCAGAACACCGACTGTATTCAGTTTTACGCCAATCGACTGACCACCTGGGATGACCTTGAAATCCTTAAGAACGTTAACATCGACCTTTTTAATTGGGAACCCTGCTAATTCTAAAAGCATTTCATTTTTTCCGTATTTATTTGCGTTAAGGGAAACGGTATTGTCTATATCATCGACTGAGACACTAAGGTTAGAGTTGTTCATTTCTGCTGAAACAGGATGGGATTTTTGAAAGGAAAATTCTTGCCCTTCAAAAAGCGTGATTTCCTTTGGTAATTGAATATATTGTTGCACAGGTTTAGAAAATCCCAGCGCAACAACTGAAACAAGGAGAATTCCACCAATTATTTTTCTAAGAAGTTCAAAATTCAACATCTTCACTCTCCTCGCTTCTAGTCCACACACTCACTCTAAAATGGCTACATCTTTAATTTTGCCTCCATTAGACGCATTTATAACCTCTAGAGAGATAAAAAAGCTACCCATACTGGATAGCATTTCAAGTTATTTTTATCTCTTTCGCTAAATGAAGGAGTTCTCTTGCATGCTCCTTCGTTAAATCAGTGATTTCTACCCCTGAAATCATTCTTCCAATTTCGCGAATTTTTTCGTTTTCATCCAATATTTTCACTGATGTTCTTGTGCGACCATCTGTTATTTTTTTCGCAATAAATAGATGGGTATCTGCCATCGCAGCTACTTGTGGCAAATGGGAAATACAAAGTACTTGCGAGCCAACAGATACATTGTAGATTTTTTCAGCAATCGCTTGAGCCACTCGCCCACTGACCCCAGTATCAACTTCGTCAAAAATAATCGAAGTTATACCTTGATGCTTCGAAAAGATACTCTTTAGTGCCAACATGATCCTCGATAATTCTCCACCTGAGGCAATCTTAGAAAGAGGTTTTAACGGTTCGCCGGGGTTTGTAGAAATGTAAAATTCAATCTTATCCGATCCAGCGATCGTAAAATGATCGTAGTCACTTAAAAAACGGACCTCAAAGATAGTTTTTTCCATATATAGTTCTTTCAATTCATGATGAATCAATTTTGTTAATTGACCAGCATATTTCTGTCTAATTTTGCTTAATTCACGAGCCTCAACCGCTAAATCTTTCTTGATCGTGGAGAGCTCTTGATGAAGTTTTTCAATATGGGTTTCTTTATTTTGGAGAGTCTCAAGCTCTTCTTCAATTTTAGCGGCGTATTCTAAAACATCTTCAATCGTTTTTCCATATTTGCGCTTTAATTGATTGATTTCATTTAGCCTATCCTCAATATGGTTTAAACGTTCAGGATCAAATTCAAGCACATCTAGCTCGTTTCTTAATGTCCTAACAACATCTTCTAAAGCAAAAAAGCTATTTGAAACCGCATCAGATACTTCTTGATACTTAGAGTCTATTGATGCTGCGTCTTCCAGATGATTCATCGCTAACCCTAACCAATCGAGCCCTTTATTATCCCCTTGTAAAGCAGAATAGCTAATATTGATCGCTTCATGAAGCTTTTCAAAATTGCTAAGCTTTCTTCTTTCTTCAAGAAGTTCTTCATCTTCATTGAGCTTTAAATCCGCATTTTGAATTTCCTCTAGCTGAAAAGAAAGTAAATCTAAACGATGAGCTACCTGTTGCTCATTTTCACTCAGATGCTTAATACTTTTTAGTGTTTTTTCGTATCTCTGATAAATCTGTACATACTCTTGAAAAGCATCTTCCACTTCTTCTCCACCGAATTGGTCAAGTAATGATAAATGCCGAGTTTCATCCATTAATTCCTGATGCTCATGCTGACCATGAATGTCAACAAGAGCTGCACCAACTTCACGCAGAGTAGAAATCGTAACAAGCTTGCCATTTATCCGGCAAACACTTTTACCGCTTTTGGAAATATCGCGGCGAAGAATGATCATTCCTTCTTCTACATCAATTCCAAACTCCTGTACTTTTTGAAACAATGGATGTGACTCCTGATCGATTTGAAAAAGCCCTTCTATTTCTGCTTTGTCTTCGCCATGACGAACAAATTCTACAGAACCTCTTCCCCCAACGAGCAAATGAATGGCATCAATAATAATCGATTTTCCCGCACCTGTTTCACCAGATAACACCGTTAGCCCTTTATCAAAAGAGATGGAAAGAGCCTCAATAATGGCAAAATTTTTAATCGATAATTCACTGAGCATGAATGGTCACCTCTAAATCAATTTCATCTTAGTACTTTTTGTCCGAAAAAGGGAAAATTACAGCATCTCTAGGAAACGCGACTGGATAATTTCGGTTTCAACAGGTGTTTTACAAATAATTAAAATGGTATCATCTCCACAGATCGTCCCTAATATTTCTTCCCAATCAAGATTATCGATTAAGGCACCGATGGCCATTGCGTTTCCAGGCAATGTTTTCATGACGAGGAGATGTCCTGCTTGGTCAATACGGACGAATGCATCCATGAGATTTCTTTTCAGCTTTTGGAGGGGATTAAAACGTTGATCGGCTGGGAGACTGTATTTGTAACGCCCATCCATAAGAGGTACTTTTACTAAGTGTAGTTCTTTAATATCTCTCGAAACCGTTGCTTGTGTAACATTAAAGCCCGCTAATTTTAATTCATCAACAAGCTCGTCCTGTGTTTCAATATCATTATTCGTGATGATTTCTCTAATTTTAATATGACGTTGTCCTTTATTCACAAAAGTCACCTCTAGATTTATTCATAAACGTTCTTGTCATTCAATAATATGTTAGCTGATAATCATAGAAATGTATACTTATTCGTATAATTATTCGCTAAAAAGCGACTAATTTCCTCTTTCATTTTCTGTTTCTACAACGATTTTTGGGTAATCCTTTCCAAAGCCGACACATATAAAAAGGAATAAGCAAATATACTTATTCCTCCGTTTGCTTTCTTTTTAATTGTTCATGAGCATCTGAAACGATTTCCTCAGGTGATTGAGGTAGGATGTTCTCCCCCAACTCCTTAGGACCACTCCATCTTAGATGCAATAAAAACTCAATATTTCCGTCTCCCCCGGTTATCGGAGAAAAAGATAAATCTTTGATATCAAAGCCTTCTTTTTGGGCAAAATCAATCATTTTTTCGAGGACCTGTTCATGAACCTTTGGGTCTCGAACAATCCCTTTCTTTCCAACCTGCTCACGTCCCGCTTCAAACTGCGGCTTGACCAATGCCACAATATCGCTTCCTGTTACAAGTAACGTTTTTAAAACAGGGAGGATTAATTTTAAAGATATAAATGAAACATCAATGGAAGCAAAGTTAGGAAGCTCTCCTACTAAATCGGCTGGGGTGACGTAACGGAAATTGGTTCTTTCCATGACAACTACCCTCTCGTCCTGCCTTAGCTTCCATGCAAGCTGATTATAGCCAACATCAAGGGCATAGGACATTTTCGCACCATTTTGGAGGGCACAGTCTGTAAAGCCACCTGTTGATGCTCCAATATCTAATAACACTTTATCTTTAACTTCTAAATCAAATTCTTTCAAGGCTTTTTCAAGCTTAAGCCCACCACGACTGACATATGGAAGAACATTCCCCTTCACTGTAAGAGGTCGATCAATACCGATTTTTTCTCCAGGCTTGTCTAGCCGTTCTTCATTACTATAAACAAGACCAGCCATTATCGCTCGTTTTGCTTTTTCGCGGGTTTCGGCTAACCCTCTTTCCACAAGTAAAACGTCTATCCGTTCCTTCTTCATCTTCATCTAGGCCCTTTTTTGTTTTTTTCTTGCCAATTTTTTGAGCTTATTGACAACATTCTCTGTTGTGAGGCCAATTTCATTTAGCAATTCCTTGACACTTCCATGTTCAATAAATTGATCCGGAATCCCCATTATATCAATTTCAGCATGATGATAGCCTTTTTCAGAAGCAAATTCTAAAATCGAACTACCAAATCCTCCTTGAAGCACTGCTTCTTCAATGGTGAGAATCGGCATATTTATTTCAAGAAGTCCACTAAGCATTTTTTCATCAAGTGGTTTGATAAACCGTGCATTAATGACCTTAATCGAAATACCTTGTTTCTCAAGAATTTCTGCTGCCTTCATGGCCATTGGAATCGTCGTTCCAAAGGTTAAAATCGCCCCATCAATTCCTTCTTTTAACACTTCCCATGTTCCAATTGGAATTTCCTTTAACTCTTCATCTAAGTGAACTCCAAGTCCATTCCCTCTTGGAAATCTCATCGCAATTGGACCATCATCATATTTTAAAGCCGTGTTAACAAGATGTTGTCCCTCATTCTCATCCTTCGGCATCATTAAAACGAGATTTGGCACATGTCGTAAAAAGGCAATATCAAATACCCCTTGATGAGTTTCTCCGTCTGCACCGACTAAACCGGCACGATCAATTCCGATAAAGACATTTAAGTTTTGACGACAAATATCATGTACCACTTGATCATAAGCACGTTGGAGGAAAGTTGAATAAATCGCTAAAAACGGCTTCATTTTTTGCGTTGCAAGGCCCGCTGCCACCGTTGTTGCGTGTTGCTCCGCAATTCCCACATCAAACATGCGATCAGGGAATTCACTTGCAAACCCTTCTAATTTGGAGCCCACTGGCATCGCAGGTGTAATCGCAACGACTCTTTCATCTTCACGAGCAATTCTACGAACGGTTTCACTCACAAGCTTGCTCCATGCTGGTGGTGCTTGAACAGGCTTAATAAAGTCACCCGTTTCAATCTTGTATGCCCCTGTCCCATGCCAAGTTCCAATTGTATCGTTTTCTGCTGGCTCATAACCTTTTCCCTTTTTCGTAATAACGTGAAGCAGTACAGGTCCTTCTGTTTTCTTCGCATAAGCTAAATTTTCGAACAAAGCATCATAATTATGCCCGTCAATTGGACCTAAATAGGTAAAACCAAGCTCTTCAAAAAAGACACCAGAAACAAGTAAATATTTTAAACTATCTTTAATTCGTTCCGCTGTTGCAGCGAGCTTTCCGCCAACCGCTGGAATTTTCTTTAAAATATACTCTAATTCATCTTTAGCCCATTGGTATTTACCCGCTGTTCTTAATCGTCCTAACACATTATGAAGGGCACCGACATTCGGTGCAATCGACATTTCATTATCATTAAGGACAACAATCATATTCTTCTGTTCATGTCCAATATGATTTAATGCTTCAAGTGCCATCCCACCTGTAAGAGCTCCATCTCCAATAACAGGGACGATGAATGATTTTTCCTTCTTTATATCTCGAGCAATCGCCATGCCCATCGCTGCAGATAATGAAGTTGAGCTATGGCCTGTCTCCCATACATCATGCTCGCTTTCGACCATTTTTGGGAATCCACAAAGACCCTTATATTGTCTTAGCGTATCAAATTGATCGGCTCTACCTGTAAGAATTTTATGAACATATGACTGATGACCAACATCCCAGAGAATCTTATCCTGTGGGCTATTAAAGCATTTATGCAATGCAATCGTCAGTTCAACGACACCAAGATTCGGACCAATATGGCCGCCTGTTTTTGATAACTTTTCAATCAAAAATTGACGGATATCTTTGCTGAGCTCCTCGAGTTCCTGATTCGACAACGCTTTTAAAAACGATGGGTCTTTTATTGATAACAGATCCATAATGGACCACTCACTTTCATATCTTTTTGGCTGTAATTGATTCCCAATATCTATTTTGAAAAAATAACCGCTAACACAAAAGTGATAACGGCTGAACTGACAACATGTCAATTTAGACTTTTTATATCGATGTTTCGTATAGAATGATGTTTTTTATAACGGGTATTCCTTTCACCAATTATGTCGAATAGCAACTACATTTGTGAAAAGAACCTTTTATTGTATATTTTATGTAACAACGTTAATAATTAGACAAAATCATTCTGTATTATAACATACAAATCCTATTTAGTAAAAATGAATTTTGTCACATCAATGATCACGATTCGCCACTAAATCCGTTAATTCTTCTAGTAGAACTGTATTAAGTCCTGTTTCCTGAAGAATCTTTTTTGCTTGTTCTATTTCTCTTGCTAATGCTTTCTTCGCTCCATCCATCGTTAAAAGGGACGGATACGTACTTTTGTGATTGAACTCATCACTACCAACTCGTTTCCCAAGCTTTTCTTCATTTCCTTCTAAGTCGAGAATATCGTCACGAATTTGAAAAGCGAGTCCTAGATGATGAGCAAAGCTTTTAAACTGTTCAATGGCTGTACTTGACGCTCCGGCGAGTAATGCACCGGCGACCGCACTAAATGCTAGAAGTTTCCCCGTTTTATGAATATGTATGTACTCAAGCTCATCAAGTGTTAGGCTGCGATTTTCTCCGTTCATATCAGCAACCTGGCCGCCGACCATTCCTTCAGCACCAGCTGCAATGGCAAGCTCACGAATTAAATTTAGCTTTGTATCTGCATTTACGTCAGCTGTCTCAGCAATTAATTGAAAACTATACGTTAAGAGGGCATCCCCTGCTAAAATCGCAAAAGCATCTCCATATACTTTATGATTCGTTGGTCTCCCTCTTCTCAAATCATCATTGTCCATGCTAGGGAGATCATCATGAATTAATGAATAAGTGTGAACCATTTCAATTGCAGCTGCCGTTAACAGACCCTTATCGATTTTTTCACCAAAGGCATCGATCGTCGCAAATAACAGCATTGGACGAATTCTTTTTCCGCCTGCCTCTAATGAATACAACATTGATTCTTTAATCATTTCAGGAGCATTCATACGATTTACACTTGCTCTTAATTGCTCCTCGAGGAGTTCTTTATTTTTCTGAATAAAAGGTGCTAAAAGCTCCACTTTACTCCTCCTCTTGCATGGAAAATTCTTCTTTTTTTCCATCTTCAGTTATAATTTGGGTCAATTGTTCTTCTACATCCTTTAGCTTATCGTGACACAGCTTTGAAAGTTCCATGCCCTTTCGATAAATCGAGAATCGCTTCCTCTAATGGGACATCTCCTTCCTCAAGCTTCTCCACAATATCTTCCAGATTTTTCATAGCTTCTTCAAAGGTCATTTTTTCATCCATTATTGATTCTCCTTCTCCTCAACATCGAGCACTTTACAATGAATTGAACCGTCGGCCATCTGAACCGTTAGCTGGTTTTCTTTTGAAAACTGGGTCACACTCTTACTCAGTTTTCCTTCGTCATCATAAACAAGGCTGTATCCCCGGTCCATTACTTTTAATGGACTAAGCGCTTCAAGTGTCACAAGCATCTGTCTAAAATCCTTCTGCTTGTCTGCTAAAATAGCTGCCATAACACGATTCATCTGTTTTTCTATTTTTCCATGCTGCACCACAGCCTCTTTTAACAATTCCCGCGGTTTATGACGTTCAATGCGTCGATTTAAATTAAAATAAACCTCTTTTTGAGCTAAAAAATGTTTTTCCGCACCTTTTACAAGACGTTCTGTCGCTTTATCAACTTGCTCCATTTTCTGCTCATAAGCTCGCCTAGGATATCGAAATGCATAGGAACGTTCAATCCGATTGAGTTGCTCCCGTGAAAGTTGAACTCGCTCTTTCATTACGCGCACCAATCTTGCTTGCCGTGTTAAAATTCGCTCCATCAGCTCGTCCACATGGGGGACAGCTAATTCAGCTGCTCCTGTCGGTGTCGGTGCCCTCATATCAGCGACAAAGTCGGCGATCGTAAAATCAGTTTCATGTCCAACAGCAGAAATAATCGGGATTTGGGAAGCATAAATAGCTCTAGCGACCATTTCCTCATTAAAGCCCCAAAGTTCTTCAATCGAACCACCACCACGCCCAACGATTAAACAATCAATTTCATCCATTTCATTCGCTTTATTGATGGCATTTACGATTGAGTTCTTGGCATGATCTCCTTGCACAATAGCAGGGATTATTAGGATATGGGCGATCGGATATCTCCTTTTGATCGTTGTCAGGATATCTCGTACGGCTGCACCTGTTGGCGATGTAATGACCCCAATGGTTCTTGGATATTTAGGGATAGGCTTTTTATGGGTAGGGGAAAACAAACCTTCTTTATCTAGTTTTCCCTTCAACTGTTCATAAGCTAAATACAGTTCGCCAATACCGTCTGGTTGCATACTTTTAACGTAAATTTGATATTGGCCACTCTGTTCATACACCGTGATATTGCCAGAAATTAAGACCTTCATTCCATTCTCAGGGACAAATTTCATCGAGCGAGCATCACTGGAAAACATGACAGCCAAGATTCTCGCTTTTTCATCCTTTAAGGTAAAATACATATGTCCACTGGAATGCTGTTTGAAATTGGAGATTTCCCCTTTCACAAGTACTCCTTGTAAATGAGGATCAGCATCGAATTTTCTCTTTATGTATTTCGTTAAGGCTGCGACGGTAAGATAGCGCTTTTCCTTCATCAAAAAACCCCTTTTAAAACAGGAAAATTAATTTACCTTTGATAAAATTCCATTGATGAATCGACTAGATTGATCATCACCATAAATTTTGGCAATTTCGATCGCTTCATCGATGGCCACTTTTGTAGGAACGTCTTCTTTACAATATAAAAGCTCATATGCAGAAAGTCTTAAGATGTTACGATCGACAATCGCTAAACGATCCAACGTCCAATTTTCAAGATGCTGTTGCAAAAGCTTGTCAATTTCCTCTTTGTTTTCAACGACACCTAAAACTAACTTTAATAAATAGTCATCATTTCGTACGCCTTCAAGGACATGGGCGATCGCTTCCTTCGGCTCCACATCACTTACATCAATTTGAAATAATGCCTGTAACGCTTTTTCTCTCGCTGTTCTTCTCTTCATTTCATTTATTGCCCCTTTATAGGATGATTTATATTGAACTTATATTGTTGTATTGGCTAACACTTAGGTGGCCTGTGCTTGTAATCAAAGCAGTTGTGCAAAATAAGTACAAACCCGTCGATCCATTTTTCTATAAGTCATTAAAAATAATAGCATAACCAAAAGACAATGTTAAAGGGAATCTGATCTATCCTTCACTATAACCGTTTTTTTGAAAGGTTAATCCCTTTTGAGGATGATGAATCAAGAAAAGTAAATAAAAACCAAAGACTTTTGTCTCTGGTTTTTACAATGTAGTTTATTACATTTCTTGTTCAGTTTCTACTTCAGTTTGCTTCGGATTTTCAAACTGAATGCCAACGATGTGGACATTGACTTCCTCAGCCTCTAAAGCAGTCATGTTAAGTAAGGCTTGGCGAATATTATCTTGAACCTTCCCTGCAACAGTTGGAATAGAAATGCCGAATTTCATTAAGCAGTATACATCTACCTTAATGCCATCTTCGGTAAGCTCCACCTTCACGCCTTTTCCATGATTCTTCTTCCCTAATCTTTCCACAACACCTGTAGCAAAGTTTCCACGCATTTGTGAAACACCTTCTACCTCTGATGCGGCAATTCCAGCAATTACTTCAATCACTTCAGGAGCAATTTCAACTTTTCCTAAACCAGACTGTCCTTGACTCATTTCCAATATGTTATTTTCACTCATATTCGAGTCCTCCTATATTAAGATTTCATCACATCATACATCTCAAGGAATTTTGTATTGAAATCACCTTCCACGAATTTCTCGTGATTCAGTAATTTCAAATGGAATGGGATCGTCGTATGAATCCCTTCAATCACAAATTCACTTAAGGCTCTTTTCATTCTCGAAATCGCTTCTTCCCTTGTGCTTCCATAGGTGATGACCTTTGCAATCATGGAATCATAGAATGGAGGAATCGTATATCCTGGATATGCAGCCGAATCCACTCTGACCCCTAATCCGCCTGGTGGAAGATACATTTGAATTTTACCAGGAGAAGGCATGAATTGTTTCTCTGGATTTTCAGCATTGATTCGACATTCAATGGCCCATCCATTAAATTCAATTTCATCTTGCTTAAACTTCAATGCTTCTCCAGAAGCGACTTTAATTTGCTCTCTAATTAAATCGACTCCTGTCACCATTTCCGTAACTGGATGCTCAACCTGAATTCGTGTATTCATTTCCATGAAATAAAATTGACGATTTCGATAATCATATATAAATTCTATCGTACCTGCACCTGTATAATCAACTGCTTTTGCCGCTTTTACAGCTGCATTGCCCATTTCCTCACGAATTTCGCTATCTAAAGCTGGTGATGGCGTTTCTTCGAGAAGCTTTTGCAGTCTTCGTTGAATCGAGCAATCCCGCTCCCCTAGATGAACGACATGGCCAAAATTATCGGCTAGAACTTGAATCTCCACATGACGGAAATCTTCAATATATTTCTCAATATACACTCCGGGATTACCAAAAGCGGTAAGTGCCTCTTGCTGCGTGATATTAATCCCTTTGATTAACTCTGTTTCATTACGAGCGACGCGGATTCCTTTTCCTCCACCACCCGCTGTTGCTTTAATGATGACAGGGTAACCAATTTCATTGGCGAGTTGAAGTGCATCCTTTTCATCTTTAATAATTCCTTGTGAACCTGGAACAATCGGAACACCTGCTTCTTTCATCGTTTCACGAGCAATATCCTTTGTTCCCATTTTTGCAATCGCTTCCGGTGTCGGACCTACAAATATTATATTGCATTCGCGGCAAAGCTCAGCAAATGCTGCATTTTCTGCTAAAAACCCATATCCAGGGTGAATCGCTTCGCAACCAGTAAGCTTCGCAACACTAACAATATTTGTGAAATTTAAGTAACTATCCTTAGACAAGATTGGTCCGATACAGTAGGCCTCATCAGCCAGTTGCACATGTAAGGCATCCTTATCCGCCTCTGAATAGACTGCTACTGATTCAATATCTAATTCACGGCACGCACGAATAATCCGTACGGCAATTTCTCCTCGATTGGCAATTAATAATTTTTTAATCATTTTCGTTTCGCTCCTTATTCAGGCTTTACCAAAAATAGTGGTTGACCATATTCAACTAACTGGCCATCTTTCACAAGGATCTCCACGATTTCCCCATTTACTTCTGCTTCAATTTCATTAAATAATTTCATTGCTTCAACAATACAAACAATTGAATCATTCGTTACTTTGCTACCCACTTTCACATACGGGTCTGCTTCAGGTGTTGGCTTATGATAAAAAGTTCCCACCATTGGTGAAGTAATCTTATGTAGACTCTCATCTGTAGTAGCAGCTTCAACAGCCGGTTCTTCTTTCACCTCAACTGTTTTTGCAACTTCAACTACTTGAGGTTGCGGCGCTTCTACAGCTGCTGGTTGGACAGCAGGTTGAGTCGAAACAGCAACTGCTCCACCTTGATTCTTTTTCATTTTAATTTTGCAATCATCTACTTCATATACAAATTCATCTAAATTGGATTGATTGACAAGTTTAATTAGTTCGCGAATTTCTTGTACTTTTAACATGAATGACACTCCTTATTGACAAAAATTTAGCACTAGATACTAATACTATACGATAAGACCTTACAAAAGTTCAATCATTATCATTTTTTTATGTGGATAAAGTTCTTCCAAAATTATTATTTTTCGAAGGATTTTTGTAGTATTATATCGAAATTTAAGGAAGAGGGAAATTTAGGGAGGAACAATGATGAAAACGATTACTGAAATTAAAGAGGATGACTTAGCAAGAAAGAATTCACTCGTTGTAAAAGCTTCTTTTGTTTGTGTCATTCTCGCTACCATTGTCGACATCGTTATGCAAAAAGATTTAGCTCTTATCTTATCTATTATTATCGGTGGTGGCCTAGGGGTTGGACTCATCTCCCTTCTCCATTACACAAAAAGATTCACAACTACGATTCCCTATTTAGCTATTATTCTTGTCACGATTGTGATGTATGTGATTATGGCAAACAGCGTATCTCCAACTGCCTTTGTTTTATTGTACTTTATTCTCGCGACAGCAGCGATCTATATGGATAAAAAAGTACTATGGTCTGGTTCGATCCTCGGCTTCATCGCCATAAGTGCCTTTATTTGGGAAAATAATAGTGTGTTGCCACTGGATATAAAGAATTATGCAACCGTTTATCTTCTCTATCTATTAGTGTCCATCTTGTTAGCATTTCAGTTATCTATTTCGAAAAAATTATCTGAAAATATTGTCGCCGCTCAGCAACAAACAGAAGAACTTTTACTACTGGATCGTGAAATTAGAAAAACAGTAGGAAATAATACTGTTGGTCTATCAGATCTGATTTATTTTGTGAAAAATAAAAGCTATGAAAATTATGAAGCCGCTCAAGAAATGAACCATTCGATTAGCGAAATGGCAGCTGGCATGCAAACACAAACCGATTCTATTTTAGAAATTACAAAAGCGTTAGAAAACTCCAATCAAGTTGTTCACGAAACAAGTGAATTGGTTAATAAGCTCCACCTAGATGCTATTGCTACACAAGAAGTGACCAATAACGGGGAAATACTCGTAACAGAATTAAAGGATGGTCTGGAAGTTTCCTATCATAATATGGAAGATATTAATGAGCAGACGACAACACTCTCCTCATTAGTAGAAGAGACTTCGAGTTTTGCACAGGCAATCGAAGGAATCTCCGATCAAACCAATCTTTTAGCTTTAAACGCCTCGATTGAAGCCGCTCGTGCCGGCGATGCTGGAAAAGGATTTGCTGTAGTAGCAGAAGAAGTAAGAAAACTAGCAGAAATCAGTCGTAAAACGGCCACGCAAATTTCAGATAATCTTAATCATGTCATGAGTGGGACACATGCCGTAACTGAAACCGTATCCCTAACAGGAAAAAAGATTAATCATAATCTACAGCTTGCCATCGATACACAGCAAGCCTTTACACAAATTCAATCAACGTTCAGACAGCTCAAAGACGATATTTCCAAATATGATGCTTTAACGAAAAGTGTGCTCGGTTCCTCTAGAGCGATTGAAGAATCAATCAGTGAATTTAGCTCTGTAATTGAGCAAGCAAGCGCAACATTACAGGAATTATCATCTGCAATTGGAGTCCAAACGGCGCAACATGAAGTTTTACTCCAGTCTGTTACCGAAGCTCACCAATCTGTCGACAATTTAATGGAACTTCAAGAACAAAAATAACGGGAGAGCCGCGGCTCCCCGTTATTTGTTTTCCTATTGCTTGTTTATTTTCATCTGAAAAAAACTTGTTGTTTTCGTAAATTGTTAGTACAGGAGCTTAAACTTAAAAACCAACAATGTAGCCTTTTTACTCATTTGGTTGGAATTCTACTGCTACTGCCTGCATTTGCCCTAGCTCAGTCTTCACTACTTGGATAATTTCATTGGCTGCAGTCGCAGATGGTTCATTCGATTTAACGGTGATACGTACTTGTTCACCATCAGCGCGAACGAGGGCATCATCGTATCCCATCGCAACAATTAACGTTTCTAGTACAGCTTCTTTTTGGGCCACTTGGTCAAGTTCTTGACTCTTTTCATATGCATCTCCACGTTGTTCTGACGGTAGATCAGTTGAAGCCATAATGTCTGTTAATTCTTCTTTGATTTTGCTCCTCTCTTCATCTAGCTGCAAACGCAATGCGTCAAATACTTCATCACTAGCGACACTGGAGACAATATCACCTTCTGCATCTACATCTGCTTCTGTTTCTCCCGTCATTTCATCTTGCCCTTCCGTTACCGCTTCCTCTTGTTCTTCTGTTCCTGCTAATTCCTGCTGTCTTTGCTCTGGTGATGTCATATAATAAACCGAAAGTACAACCACTAAACTTAACATTGTTAATAGCCAAACTGTTTGCTTTTTTAATAACATTTATAAATCCCCCTTCGTTAATTTAACAAATAATGGTACTCCATATATAAAATCGTTTCCTGAAAGCTTTCAGGCTCGATGTTCTTCGTTTACTTATTTTCTTGGCATTACGGATACACGATGGCTTGGTACATCAAGCAATTTCGTTACCGATTCGACGATCCACTTCTTAATTTGAATATTGTCAGCTCCCTTAGCAACAACAAGAACTCCTCGAATTTCAGGCTTCTTTTTTTCTAATTCGATCGGAACCTCTTTTTCCCCTTCACGGATAATGACAAGCTGACTGTCTTTAGACTGATCCTCTACTTTCCTTTGTCCACCCTCCCGATCCGTTTCGTCGGTCATTTGCGAACGAGTAACCGTGTTTTTCTCGTATATGCTTTTTTCAGTTGCATCCACATTGACCACAACCATCACATCACTAACACCAGCGATACCCTCTAAAGCTTCCTTTAATTGTGCTTCGTAGCTGGCTTCATATTCACTGATTTCGTTACTCCCAGCTGCTTTTGTTGTTCCTATTGTTTCTACCTCTTCTTTTTCTCCATCTTGGTTGCTTATCACGGGAATGCTAGAATTTTCTTCATCTATCAATGTATTGCTTACTATCATAATGGCTGCTCCAAATAGCAGAATGATAATGAAATATTGATATTTTTTATCTAGCTTTCCTTCCTTTGAGAACAATTTTTTCAGCCAAGACAATGGCCCCTTTTCCTGCTCCATTGTTAATCGCTCCCCCCTTCTACGACGATTTCTATTTGTTCTTTTTCAACATCCCATTTTTCAGAAAGAAGAGATGCAATCGCTTGACTATCTTTTGTTGGTTCCTTTGATGGAAGAGGTTCACTTGCATTGATCTCTACTTTTTTCACGACTTCAACTGCGTCTGTCTCGGTATTTGGTCTTTTGAGCTGAACAACGATTGACTGAATTTGTTCGAAAGAATCACTTTGACTATCTTCATCTACAGCAATTTCGATATTCGTAATCTCTAATCCGTACTGTTCCATCAACTCCTCCTCTACGTCCGTTTGCAGTTGGACAGCCGTTTCTTCTAAAATATATGCATGGTTAGAGGCTTGTATTTCTTTTTTCTGCAATTCTATTAAATTTTCCATATTTTTTTCTTCATTATTGGACTGAATTGAGGGGATAGAAGCCAGTGCTGCTTCAAAATCTGAAGACAAAAGTTTAAATAAAGGCGACATAATAATCGTGATTAACAGTAAACCTGCCACCATCTTCGTGTATTTTTGCAAACTTGTATTAGGGAGCAAGAGATCGATTACAGTCGCTATGAGAACAAACAGAATAATATTCGTAATCCATTCAGTAATGAAAGCCATTAGAAAGTGAACCCCCTAAGCCACTTTTTTTGCCAAAAAATGTTACCTAACCATCATCGTCAAGTTTCCAGCTGCGATAATCACCGTTAAACTAAGGAAAAACATTAAGGACACAATCGCCAACGCTGCAAAAACATAAATAATGCTTTTGCTAATAATGTCCAAGCACTTAATCACAGGTCCTCCCCCAAGGGGCTGTAGGATCGCTGCTGCAAATTTATAAATGAAGGAAATCATTAATATTTTTATAGCTGGAAACGCAACAATTAATAGAAGGATAGCGACTCCAGCAATTCCGACTGTGTTTTTTAATAAAACAGAAGCACTAATTACCGTATCTGTTGCATCAGTAAACATCCGCCCAATAACTGGTATGAAGTTTCCTGTTATAAACTTCGCGGTTCGAATCGTGACTCCATCTGTAATCGCAGTAGATGCTCCTTGAACGGAAATAACTCCTAGAAATACCGTTAAAAATAGTCCGAGTAATCCGATACTCCAATTTCGAAGTAAGTTTCCGAGTTGTGTGACTTTATAATGATCCGTCAACGTACTGACAATATTGAGCATCGCTGATAAAAAGAGAAATGGTAAGACGATAAACTGTATAAAGGTACCGCTTATATTCATGAGAAACAATATCACTGGATGAAAAAATGCGGCTGAAATGATTCCTCCTGAACTTGCAATAAGAGCGAGAAGAAGTGGAATTAATGCAAGGATGAACGAAGTCATCGTTTGAATCGCGTTCATCGTATATTCGATGGCAACATGGAAGCTGTTTAAAGCAATAATCACTAATACCATGAAGACGATGGAGTAGGCGACTTTACTTATCGTACTTTGTTCAAATGCATTTTGAAGAGATTGTAGAAACATCGAAAAAATCGTCAACATGATTAATGTTCCAAGTAATTTTCCGTTTACGAGAAATTCATGAAACATATATTTCACAAAGCCTGAAAACCATTCTTTGAGCGAGAATTTTTTCTCTCCTTTTAGAAAGTCATATAAACTCCCCTTTTGACTTTCAGGAAGAAACCCGCCATATTCGTTCAAAATATCTTCCCAGTATTTCTTCAATTCATCTAAATTCAGAGCTTCTAGTTGTGCATCAACGAGAGCTTGTGGATCCAAAACCTCTCGTTCTTCTTCCTCTGCGTGAGCTTGTCCACTGAATAAACATAAAAAAAGGATGCTAGATAAAATAATCGAAAAAATCCATGAACACTGCCTCATATTTTTCACCTTCTCATTCAAAAGCATTAGTGAGACTTGCGCAGGCGTTTAGGAGTAAGTAAATTTCAGCTCGGAATTAATTTAATAATCGTTTCAATTAAAACGGACAGGATCGGAATAGCCATAGCAAGGATTAAGATTTTTCCTGCGAGTTCAATTTTGGAAGCAATGGCTCCTTGCCCAGCATCCTTTGTAATTTGGGCTGCGAATTCAGCGATGTATGCAATGCCGATGATTTTTAAGATGGTTTCAACGTAGACGATATTGACTTTTGCGTTGACGGCAATGACTTCAAGCATATGGATAATGGCGTAAATTTGATCAATTAAAAATAAAAAGATGGAGCATCCAACAAAAACGATTAGTAAGAATGCAAAATTGGGCTTCTGTTCCTTGACGATTAGTGCTAAAAAAGTGGATACAAGTGCGATTCCTACGATTTGGATAATTTCAATCTTTGAGCCCTCCTTTTACCCTTGAAAGAGGAATACCGATTTAATTTTTTGAAATAAATCATCTACGATCGATGCCACCATAAATAAAATGTAAATAAATCCGAACAGAGTTACCCACTGGGCGTATTCCTTTTTTCCGACTTGATCAAGAATGGTATGCAGGAAAGCGACAACGATTCCTACTCCAGCTATTTTAAAGATGATATCTACCTCTAAACCCATGTGTTTTCCTCCCTAAGTGCTCAGGTAAATCGTTTCACAATGGATGTCACATTATGAAAACGAGAGTACGCAAATATTAAATATTCTCTTATCGCACATCACTCTGCGATGAATATTATTAAATTAATAAGATGACTAGTAATAGACCGGATAAAAAGCCGAGGCTTTTGACCATTTTTTCGTATTTTGCTTGTCTATCATAGGCATCTAGTTCCTCACGTTCTAGGTGAGTTAATGTGAGCTGAATTTGCTTTTGTTGGGAAGCCCGATCATGCCTTCCTAATGTTTCGCCAAATTGCTTCATGATTTCAAATTCCCCTTGTTTCAGAGCCGTCAATTTCCAAATTTCTTTTAAACTCTCTTCCCATGCATCTCTGACGGTTGTTTCTGTATTGGTAAGCTTTTTCGCAAATGTTTCGAAAAAAAAGGATAATGGTTTATTCATCTGGGCAGCAATTCTTCTCGATGCCTCATGTAATGGAGTATGTCCATACATAATTTCTGCTTCTAATGATTGCAGGGCAGATTTAAGCAATCGAAGCTGTCTTGGTCTCTCATTTAAATGGCGTGATGCTTCAAAGCCCGTCCATGTTGTCGCAACGATAATGACAATGGCTCCTATCATTTTCATCATTTAGGTCACTCTCACTTTTTCAACAATGTCTGAACCGTTTCCATTCTTGATGGAAGAAATCGTTCCAGGTCCTTCGAGACGGCTTAATTCAATAAATCGTTGAAAGATTCCCATTTCTATGAGCGGTTTCAGTGTGGGTCGATTTTTCACTTCTTCAAGTGAGACCCCATGGGTTGTCGTGAAAAGCTTAATCCCTGCGTGAATCGCCTCTAAAATCGCTTCACAATCCTCTTTTCTTCCAATTTCATCGACAATAAGGATATCTGGACTCATCGAACGGATCATCATCATCATCCCTTCAGCCTTCGGACAGGCATCTAGTACATCGATACGTGGTCCAAAGGTTAACTGTGGAATTCCCTTTACACTTCCTGTAATTTCAGAACGTTCATCGACCACACCTACTTTTAAAGGGGCATAAGTACGATTCCCACCAGAAATAATGCGAGCAAAATCACGGAGAAGCGTCGTCTTTCCCGTTTGCGGAGGTCCAATGATCATCGTATGTTGCCAGCCATTGTCATATATATATGAGGCTAGTCCATCCGCTATCCCAATTTTTTCTCTCGCAATGCGGATATTAAAAGAGGAAATGTCTCGAATCGCTTTTACTGAATCATTCTCTAAAATGACCTTCCCAGCTAAACCAATTCGATGTCCGCCAGCTATCGTTACGTAGCCTCTTTTTAATTCTTCTTCCATCGTATAAATGGAAAAATGGCTAATTTTATTTAAAAGATGAATCGCGTCTTCTGCCTTGACAACATAAGGTAGAAAGTGAGGATTTCCTTTCACCGCAATTTCAATTGGTCTGTTAATGCGAATTCTTATCTCTTCCATTTCGCTTACTTGATAAGGAGGAAGGAGTTCGATTTGATGGGCAATATTGACTGGGAGCATTTTTAAAACTTGTTCCAAAGCAATTCCTCCTATTTCGTCATGGCCTGTAAGATGAACCTATTAAAAATGTATGCCTGCTTGGACACTTTATGACTACGTTCGGAATAATCACTTTTTTAAGAGAAAATATTTTTACGAATGGAACATAAGATGTAACATTAATAAATAGAGAGACAAAATGGGGTGGAGGGAGAAGATGTATTACCAACAGCCATATTATCAAGGAACCCAAAGAAAGATGCATGAAAATGAAATCAAGGTCATTGGAGAAGGTAGTGTTACGGTTCAACCAGACAGAGCGAGCATAAAATTAGGAGTTGAAATCGAAGATAAAGAATTAAGAAAGGCTCAATCTGAGAACGCCGAAAAAATCTCAGCAATTATTGACGCTTTACACCAGATCGGAATATCGGCAGAACAAATTCAAACAGACAATTTTACGATTTATCCGATGTATGATTATGTAGATGGGAAGCAAGTTTTTAGAGGGTATCGAGTCGAACATTTGTTACAGATCACGGTAAGTGAGATTGGAAACGTTGGCCTTGTAGTGGATACAGCGGTGGAGCATGGGGCGAATCGGGTCTCGAATATTTCTTTTCAAGTCTCGAACCCTTCGGAAGTATACCAAATCGCTTTAAGAAAAGCGGTGGAGGATGCCATCCAGAAGGCACAAACGATCGCCAACACGTTGAATATAAACATCGTTCCGACACCGAAAAATATCACAGAAGAAAAAACGGCAGTAAGAGCACCCGCTCCTTTATATGAAGTGCAAATGGTCAAGGCGGCTTCCACTGAAATCGAGCCTGGCACACAAGATCTCAGAGCAGTCGTAAGTGCGATATTTACTACCGTTTAAAAACAAAGGCTCTTTTCGCAAACATTGTTGCTATTTAGTCATAGATAGGAGAATAAAGCCCTATTATTACTCGTTAAATTAGTATCAAGTAAGCGAAAAGTGCCGCGCAAAAATAATGTGTGTTCTAAAACCCCATTTGAGGGGTAAATGTCGGCCTCAGATTTTTTTCGGAGAAAAAAATGTGGACATTTACGAAAAAACCACAATCATTACGAAAACAGCGAAAACAAAAAAATCCCCAGTGGAATCGTCCTCTGGGGATTTTTTACATTTTATTAAGCACGTGAAACATAAGATCCTTCAGATGTATTAATGATTAAGCGATCGCCTTCATTGACAAAGAATGGTACTTGAACGATTAACCCCGTTTCAAGTGTAGCCGGCTTTGTACCACCTGAAGCTGTATCGCCTTTAATTCCAGGCTCTGTTTCCGTTACTTCTAATACAACCGTATTTGGTAGCTCGATTCCAAGTGTTTCTCCTTGGAACATCATGATATGAACTTCCATATTTTCTTTCAAAAATTTCAATTCATATTCAATCGCAGTTGCCGGTAATTCGATTTGATCATAGGATTCATTATCCATAAATACATGTTGATCACCATTTGCATATAAATACTGCATTTTGCGGTTATCAATTTGTGCTTTTGCTACTTTTTCACCAGCGCGGAATGTTTTTTCTTGTACCGCACCAGTACGTAAATTACGTAGCTTAGAGCGTACAAACGCAGCTCCTTTTCCTGGCTTTACGTGTTGGAAGTCCATTACACGCCATAGACCTCCATCTACTTCAATCGTTAAGCCTGTACGGAAATCGTTAACAGAAATCATCTAAAAATCCTCCCAAAGGTAATGTGATAAAAATATAAATTGGAAGCATGGAGTCATTATCCAAAACATCATAAAAACTGACTACATAATTCTATAATATAATGAGTTCTTTTGTTGAATGAGTCAATGACTCATTTCCTTTTTCAGTGATCACTGTATCATCTTCAATACGTACTCCGCCAAGTCCCGGTATGTATATTCCTGGCTCAACTGTTACAACCATTCCTGGCTCCAATTTGAGATCAGATTTGAAGGAAAGAGCAGGTCCTTCATGAACCTCAAGCCCAATACCATGTCCTGTTGAATGTCCAAAATATTCTCCGTATCCTTTGGAAGAAATATAATCTCTTGTTAAGGCATCGGCTTCTTTTCCGGTCATTCCTGGTTTAATTCCATCCATTCCCATTTGCTGGGCATCAAACACGACTTGGTAAATTTCCTTCAGTTTTGCATCCGGTTCACCTACAGCTAAAGTTCTCGTAATATCAGAAACATAGCCTTTATAATATGCTCCAAAATCTAAGGTAACGAAATCGCCCTTTTCTATGATTTTATCTGACGCCACTCCATGTGGAAGTGCTGAACGGTGCCCTGAAGCTACGATAATGTCAAAGGAAGAAGAGGTGGCACCAGCTTTTCTCATAAAGAACTCTAATTCATTCGAAACATCTAACTCCGATATGCCTGCTCGAATGAATTCTAATATATGTTTATATGCAGCATCAGCTATTTCTGCTGCTTCCTTTAATATCTTAATCTCTGCATCAGTCTTAATCAAGCGAATTTTTTCAATTACACCTGATACAGGTACAAGTTCTGCACTTACAGCTTCTTCATAGTTTTTGAAGCTGGAATATGTAAGATGTTCCTGCTCAAAACCAAGTCGGTTAATGCCAAGAGTTTTCACTTGCTGTGCAACCTCTTCCGGAATTGGTCCCGTATGCTTGACAATATCAAAGCCTTCACATTGTTTTGCAGCTTGCTCAACATAGCGAAAGTCAGTAATAAACTTCGCCTCACTTTTACTAATTAACACTACACCACTTGTACCTGTAAAATTAGAAATATAACGTCGATTGTAAGCACTTGTTATGAGTAAGCCATCGATGCCAAGCTTTTCAAAACTATCTCTTACTTTTTGTAATTTATCCACTTTTCTCCCTCTCCTTTTACTTTCCACTATGTAAGAATAGTGAAAAAAATACTTAACAAGAATATTCTATCATATTGTTTTTTCCAGCAACATGCAAACCGCTCGTTCGAAAGAGAGATTATTGCAGAACGAGCTGAAGATGTCCTCTTTAGGAAGGAACTTCTTCAGCTTCCTGTTTTTTACGTAATTGTAGTTCGTCAAATTCATACGATATAGAGTAGCCTATAAATATTCCGTAAAGGACATATAGGCAGACAGATGTAATAATCGTATTTCTTTTAAGCTCCCCAATCGGCTCAATTCCTGGAAAAATAGGATTTAACACGAAGAAGACGAGTAGAAATAGAGCAATGCCGTAACCGATTCCAACAAGAATACTCGTTGCTTTTTTTAAGACTGCATAGTAGATTAATGCAACTCCTATTGAAATAACGCCAATCACGACGATCGAAATCACCGTTCCTAGCCATTGTTTTTTCCATTCTCCTAATGCCCACGGTTCTAAAATGACATTTGGATGGACATTAGTGAAATGAAATACATATAGTAAGTACCCAAAGCTACTCCATAAAATTCCCCCTACCAAACCTGTTAAGACGACCATTGTCATCATTGACATTGGTTCTTCTTTTTTGTTTTGTTCTAATTTCGGACTTCCTTTCATTCCATCCACCTCCATTTGTATTATGTCCTAGCAAGAGCATTCCTTTTCATTGATTTCTTTTTTTATCATTTATCAAGAAATAATACTTGATCATGGAGGTTTTATTGATTTTCTAGTAGAATAAATTATAATAAGTATTAATAACATCTATTTATTTCATAATTTTCAAAATAGCTCGCCAACTTTCATTGAAGTGCATAGAATATGGATATACCTTTAAATCGTCATCCTTTCATACTTATGGCTAAATTGAATAAACTCTTTATGTTGACGTTCACAAAATTATTCATAGAAATTTATTTTGAATGGTTTAAAATTAGAAATTTATGCTAATTATGCTTGTAGGGAGGTGGCTTTCTTGAAAAATCAGGCTTCTTTTTATTTTGTAGCAGGTTTAATTGTACTTGCAATCATTGGGATCGTTAGTCGTTTTATCGCTAGTCCTACATCATTTTTGACCAATATTTTCGTATTTCTGATCATTGGATTCGGTATTTTCTTTTTAGTTCGCCGCTTCTATGGTGCAGGCCCACAGAAACGTGAGCAACACGCTTTTAAAAAGGCTGCTAAACGGTCAAAGAAACGATTACAACAAAAGGATACACGTAAGCCTTCTTCTAAAACCATTTCTGGAAACGTAAGTAGCTTTAAAAGAACATCAACTAAACCAAAATCCGCAACCCATTTAACCGTAATTGAGGGAAGAAAAGGGAAAAAGAAAAAACGAGCCTCCTATTAGAAGGTTCGTTTTTTTAATAGGACCAATGTTTGAGAAATTTATTGGTGCGATTGTATCCTAGTTCAAATAATAATTTCTTTCTTTCTGGACTTAAGTTAAAATCTGTCGTTAATACTCCTTCAGTTGGGATGAAAATAATGTTTTTCTCATGCTTACGAGAAATGTAACGAGAATCATGAGCATCCTTCATCGTCTCAAATAGCGCTTCAAATAAATTAATAGCATTGTTAATTTCATTTTTTGGAAGTTCATTCAGATGATGACTCAATTTTATCCCCAATACAGGACGTACCTTTTTCACATTCTCCTTATCAAATAGCCACATCGGAAAATTGCTTAATACCCCACCGTCGACGATAATACTTGGAGAAAGGCTATTCTTAAGTTTTACTGGCTCGAAAAAATAAGGGAGACTACAACTCATCCGAATCGCTTTCGCTACCGAAAAAGCATTAGGATTAAGTCCGTATTTATGTAAGTCATCAGGAAGGATCATTAAGCGCCCATTTGTTAAATCAGAAGCAATTACCCTCAAGGTTTGTGGTGGTAAATCTGCAAACGTTCGAATTCCTCGTGCAGCTAACTTCATTTCAAGCCATTCCTCTAATTTATTCCCTTTATAAAGCCCCATTCTCCAATATAACAATAACCATTTTGCGACCTTCGTCGGGATAAATGTATTTCTCTGATCTAAAAAATCCTCTAAATCCATTTCATCTATAATCTGATAAACCTCTTCACTCGTATAGTTAGCAGCAATTAAAGCAGCAACAATAGAGCCAGCACTTGTCCCAGCAACCCGTTTAAACTTTAATCCTCTCTCCTCAATGGCCTGGTAGGCACCGATTAAGGCAAAACCTTTGATCCCTCCACCGGAAAAAACTCCATCTATATACATAAAGTCACTCCTTAGATGTTTTTCGCTTCTTCGTTGTAGGCCATGTTGGAGTTCGACGTATTTGTTATGGGCGATTAGTTAAAGTTGCTACGCCTTTAAAAGCTAACCTGACGACTATAGTCATTTTTTTAGAAATACGCTTTTTACATAAATAATCAGGAGCATACGAAAATAGTACAGTGGACATGAAAAAAGAGGATGGATTTCTCCAACCTCTTTAAGGAATTACAGTCCGCACTTTAATTGAGTATTGCAGTTGGTACATGTATTACATCCACCAATTTCTTTCACTTTCCCTTTACGGCACACAGGACAAGTATTGCCCACTTCAGAACCAATCGTAACATCTGTTGAGCGAAGGTCACTGATCGTGTCGACAAGAACAACATGTTGCTTCGGCGTTTCTTTTTTCTCTAGTTGTTCGTCAAATTTATTTTCTTCTGCTTTTAATGTTAATACTTGTGAATCACGAGAACCGTCTACATAGACTGTTCCACCTTTTGCACCACCACGGTATAGTCTTTCATATACTTGTTGAACCTGTTCTACACTGTAGCCTTTTGGTGCGTTAACTGTCTTACTGATAGAACTATCAATCCAACGTTGAATGACACATTGAACATCAGCATGTGCTTCAGGAGCAAGCTCCATCGCTGTAACAAACCATTGTGGCAGATTGTTCTCATCCGCTTCTGGATGACGGTCTAAATATTCTTGCACGATATCTGCTTTTACTTCGATAAACTTCCCTAAACGTCCACTTCTGAAGTAAGAGTAGGAGAAGTAAGGCTCAAGGCCAGTAGATACCCCAACCATTGTACCAGTGGACCCCGTCGGAGCAACAGTTAGTAAGTGCGAGTTACGGATACCGTGTTCTAGAATGGATTCACGAATATCTTCAGGCATTTTTTTCATGAAGCCTGTGTCCGTAAATGCCTTACGAAGACGATTTGTTTCTTCCTTTGTATCAGCAGTTAAGAATGGGAAGCTTCCTTTTTCTTTCGCCAATTCAACGGAAGTTCTGTAAGCAGTTGTCGCGATTGTCTCGAACACTTTATCAACAAGTTCGTTCCCTTTTTCAGAACCGTATTCTGTTTCACAGTAGATTAGTAAATCGTGTAATCCCATAACACCTAGACCTACGCGACGCTCTCCTAGAGCTTGTTTCTTGTTTTCTTCTAGGAAGTAAGGTGTAGCGTTAATTACGTTATCTTGCATACGTACCCCAACTTCAACTGTACGCTTTAACTTTTCAAAGTTTACTGTTTTTGTTTCTTTATCAGCCATTTCAGCTAGGTTAACAGCTGCTAAGTTACACACTGAAAATGGCGCGAGAGGCTGTTCCCCACATGGATTTGTTGCAACGACCTTTTGACCATAGCTTACCGCATTTGTCATGTCGTTTGCATTATCAATAAAGAAAATTCCTGGCTCTGCTGAGTAGGTTGCACAAATGTTGATTAGGTTCCAAAGCTCTTTCGCTTTAATTTTACGATAGACACGTACTTTGTGACCCATTTGCTCCCATTCACGTACATCGCCAACATTATGCCATTCTTCATTATAAGTTTTCATTTCTTGTCCATTGTAATGCTCTACATCTGGGAAGCGAAGCTCATACTCTGCATCGTTTTCAACAGCATCCATAAATTCCTTTGTTAAACATACAGAAATATTGGCCCCTGTTAAAAATTCTGGGTTGTGAACGGAGTAATTTCCACCAGTAGTTAGCTTTTCTTCTGCTTCAGCCATAATGTTTTCACTGAATCCACCTTGGCCAGGAATATGTCTATAGTTCAAGATTCCTTGATACATTGCTTTTTCCTGTTCAGTTAGTGGAGTGAATTTTAATTTCTCTTGTGCATATCGTTTAATCGTTTCGTCATTTGTAGTTTCAAGTAAGAAACGAAGAATTCTTGGGTTTTGCATTTTTGAAATTATGAATTCGATGATGTCTGGATGCCACGTATTTACCGTCCTTTTCAGGATATTTAATTGCATTACGCAATCGGACTAGACTATATCATCACCCTCAGCTTCACAACTGTTAGGGGTCGGGCGCTAATGAGAGTTTATTGTTGGGACTCACTCTCTAGTCGTTGAACCTTCGCCATTACCTTTGCCCAATGACGCTTGGCTGCAGATTGTCCAATGAAAGCAATTTTTATAGCCTTCACGCTCACCGTTTCCAGTCACGTTGTGGCTTGCTTTCCTCTAAGGAGTTCCCTGCAATTCACCCGATTTTCTAGTCGTTCATTCTCTGAACGACGCGGACTAGTGCATCTACTTAATCCGCCAACATTATCATCTGAGCTCCACGCTTATTGTTACTCCTCATCGATTGAGGGGTGTGGACATTTCTGCCACACTCTTGCACTTTCATGCAAGGTCAGACTATATCATCAAGGAAGAAATTTTTTCGAATTTCCTGAGCAGTTTTATATCTCCATGCTTATAAAGTTCTGTTGAGATTAGCTTAATATCTTTTATGCTACTTATATATAGATCCGAGCAACCTTGTTTCTTAGTGATGGAATTTACATTTTTTGCAAACCCTTTTGATTTTAAAAAGTTGAGGATGGATAAAAGCATTTTTTGATTTCCGGTGAAACCTAACCTTGCTTTAAGGAATCCGTTTCTATGATAAACTCTTATATGTCCATCAGCATCAAAAAATCCTCTTAAAAAAGCCCATTGAAGTCTTTCATCATCGAAGTCAAGCCACTTCTCGCAGCCTGTTTTTCTTGGCCCTATTCCCAATCTTATTAAATCATTACACATCTTAGTGGAATTAATGGTTAATGAATATTTATTTTGTTCATTTGGTGCGTTTCTTTTTCTAAACTTTATTGCACCAGAAATATTCAATTCTTCACTTATGTCGAAAAGTAATTGTTTATCAATCTCGGCCAGTGTTAATACCAGCCTTTTAGATTTTATACGATCGAAAATCGTTCCATCTCCTGTTATATACCCTAAAATATAGGCTTGATTCGGAGCTTCAATAGATTGGAAATAATTCTCATTGTAATGATACACTTTACATTTCAACTTCCCAGCTTCGCCAGGAGTCCTAGCTTTAAAAAAGTGAAGTTCATCATTCCATCGCTTAATGGTTCCTCGACTTATATTAAGTAACTTTGCTATTTCTACTTGACTAAAACCTTTATCATGGAGATTTATAATTGATTTAATTAATTCTTCCTTGTCTCGCGCCCCATAAGAACGTCTCCGTTTCTTACGGTTTACTTCTTCCATGTCTCTCATATACATTACCTTTCATCTTGAGCTTTAGGAAGTTTCAATAGTCGTTGAACCTTAATCTTCGTTTCCAAAGATACTTGGCTGCTGATTGCCCAATCCTTTTTATTTTCAAACATTCACGCTCACCGTCACCAGTCACGTTGTAGTTAAAAAGGCTCTAAGGGTGTTCCAGCAATTCGCGAGATTTTTATCCCGCCATGGTCTTAACGGGACCCACCTTGTTCAACCAAATGCGTAAGTTTCGCAATATCATCCAACCAAGAAACGGAACCAGATGATTTTCCGTTTACGCCTCGTGCAAGGGTATTACGTGGTCTTAAAGTTGAACCGTTTGTTCCAACACCGCCACCACGGCTCATGATTTCCATCACTTGCTTGCGATGCTCGGAAATCCCTTCACGTGAGTCCTGAACAAAAGGCATTACATAACAGTTAAAATACGTTACATCTGTATCAGCACCTGCACCGTATAAAACACGTCCTGCTGGGATGAAATTCAAATTGACAAGTTCTTGATAGAATTTTTCAAACCATTCTTGTCTCTTTTCTTCCGTTGTTTCAACTGACGCTAAGCCTGTTGCGTTGCGTTTCGCAATTTGCTCATAATAAAGCTCTAATGGCTTTTCAATTACATCTAATGAACGATTGATAACACCAGTGCTTGCTTCTTCCGGATTGTCAAGTACACCTCGATACTCTTCATCTACAAGAACTTGAGCTCTTTTCTCTTCCCAATCAATTTGTAGAATTTGTCCAATACCTCTTGCTGGAAATTTCGGATCTTCTTTGATCGTAAGTACGACGAAATCTCCGTTCGAAAGAGTGATCTTTTCTGTATCCTTAAAAGTGTAGCGGTCTAA
Organism: Robertmurraya phoenicis; assembly: GCF_047302285.1. GTDB lineage: Bacteria > Bacillota > Bacilli > Bacillales > Cytobacillaceae > Robertmurraya. The sequence goes on along the minus strand of NZ_CP154845.1, from coordinate 1,706,347 downwards.
CATGACCAATCTTGAAACACCTTTATGAGTGATTTTCATATCTGAGGTGATTGGATGAACCTGAGGAAACAATCGGATATCCTTGTTCAAACGCTCCACATCAATATTTAGTTTTTGTCCTAGCGCAACAGACATACACACAACTCCTTTAAATAATCCTTTTTAATCTATTGAATTCAAGTAGAAGAACACTATTTAAATCTAGCTGTAATTCAAATTACTATTAAATTATCACATCGGCCTAACAAAATCAATATATAGTATGTCAAATATTTATAACACCACTACATATTGTGTAGCGAGCAAAAAAAAGAAATTTTGTCAAACACAAAAACGATTAAAATAACGAGAAAAATAGAGATCGCCCTATGTTTTCAGCAAAAAATGATAAATTTTAACATATTTCGCCACTTGCACTTTTTTTCGGCTGGGACAAAAGATACACGTAATAAAAAAGAAAAAAGATAAAACGAACAGCTCGTTCGCTTATCTTTTAAAATTCCATTCATTGCTCTCGTATCTTTTTTTCGCTAAGTCATTTACATAGTCTAACTGTTCCTTTGATAGCTCAAAAGGAGTTAATTCTACGTTCAAGCCATTTTCAAACCCTTTTTTAAAGGCATGCTTTGCTTCTTCTAATGTTACTTTATGATTGCTAATTTCATTAATCGCTACAGCTTTACTTTTAAAAGCACGCTGCATTCTTTCCTTCACTCTATCATTCGGATAATTAAATAAACTAAACAGTTTATCTTCATCTAGATCAAGAAGAATGGAACCATGTTGAAGAATAACTCCCTTCTGCCTCGTTTGAGCGCTTCCTGCTACCTTTCTGCCCTCTACTACGAGCTCATACCAGCTTGGTGCATCAAAACAAACAGCAGAACGTGGGTTCTTCAGTGATTCACGGTCTTCTTCTGATTTCGGAACAGCGAAATAAGCATCCATTCCTAATTGATGAAATCCTTGTAATATCCCTTCGGAAATGACTCGATATGCTTCTGTTACCGTTTTAGGCATGTCTGGATAATCCTCAGTGACAATGACACTATAAGTGAGTTCATGCTCGTGCAAAACTCCTCTACCACCTGTTGGTCTGCGAACAAAGCCCAAGCCATGCTTTTTCACAGCTTCCATATTAATTTCTTTTTCTACCCGTTGAAAATATCCAATCGATAAAGTCGCTGGGTCCCATCCGTAAAAACGGATAACAGGAGGAATCATTCCCTCACTGTGCCAATCAAGCAACGCTTCATCTAATGCCATATTGAAGGAGGGAGAGCAATCTCCTGAATCGATAAAACCCCAAATTTCTTTTTTCATTTGTAACCCTCTTCTTTTAACACAAAAATTCATGTCTATAAAGTAGACACTGATTAATAGCATAACAAACCGATACGAAAAAAAAAAGAAAGAGATACTGCTTATTAAGGTGAACCTTATCAAATTACCCACTTCAAGGGATGAGAGGAAAAATTTTGCTTATAACAAAATTTGTTCGACCATCTTTAATTTCGTTTCAAATTGGAAACGAAAAATTTGGCGAATATCCTTTACTATCCTATTAAATCCCCTATATAATATTATTTGGCACATTATTTGTGTGGAAGGAGAAATGGATATGACCGGATTTTATTTTCTGCTAATACTAACAGTTGCATTTCTTGTATATAGTCTAATCAACTGGCTATACCAAAAAAAGATTGTGAAAACTCTTACTGAAGAAGAATTTCGTGCAGGTTATCGAAAAGCACAATTAATCGATGTGCGCGAACCGAATGAATTCGAGAATGGACATATTCTTGGAGCAAGAAATATTCCACTATCTCAAATGAAGATGAGAATGAAAGAAATCCGTCCAGACAAGCCTGTCTACCTCTATTGTCAAAGCGGGATGAGAAGTAGTCGTGCTGCTCAAACCCTATATCGCAAAGGTTATAAGGATCTGTCACACCTTAAAGGTGGATTCAAAAAATGGACAGGAAAAATTAAAACAAAAAATTAACGAACAAAGAGCTTTGCACATACGCAAAGCTCTTTTTCATTAATAGATTAATGTTTTTGGTAGCGCAAGATCGGTTTTCTTGCGGCAGTTGTTTCGTCAAGACGACCGACGACCGTTGTATATGGTGCCTCTTGAACAATCTCTGGATTTTCCTCTGCTTCTTTCGCAATTTGAATCATCGCGTCACAGAAGGAATCTAATGTTTCCTTTGACTCCGTTTCAGTTGGCTCAATCATAATACACTCTTCCACGTTTAATGGGAAATAAATGGTTGGTGGGTGATAGCCAAAGTCGAGTAACCGTTTTGCAATATCCAATGTTCTTACTCCAAGCTTTTTCTGACGCTTCCCACTTAAAACAAATTCATGCTTACAATGTCTATCAAATGGAAGATCATAGAATGGAGCTAGTCTTCTCATCATATAGTTGGCATTTAACACCGCATTTTCGGTAACGGCTTTAAGGCCATCTGGACCCATTGTGCGAATATATGTGTAAGCACGAACATTAATGCCAAAGTTGCCATAGTAAGGCTTAACGCGACCGATCGATTGCGGACGATCATAATCTAGTACATATTCATCTCCCTGCTTTGTCACGACAGGCTTCGGTAAGAATGGAATTAAATCTTCTTTCACTCCGACAGGTCCTGAACCAGGGCCACCTCCGCCGTGAGGACCAGTAAACGTTTTATGAAGATTTAGATGGACAACATCAAAGCCCATATCTCCAGGTCTTGCTTTTGATAATACAGCATTTAAATTTGCACCGTCGTAATAGAGTTTACCGCCAGCACCATGAACAATTTCAGCCATCTCTACGATGTTTTCTTCAAATAATCCTAATGTATTTGGATTAGTCAGCATTAACGCCGCTGTGTCTTCTCCAACCACGCTTCTTAAATCATCCAAATCGACTAAACCGTGTTCGTTAGATTTTACCGTGATCGTTTCAAAGCCTGCTACTGTTGCCGATGCAGGGTTTGTACCGTGAGCAGAATCTGGAACAATGACCTTTGTTCGCAACGTATCCCCATTCGCTTCATGGTAAGCACGAATCATCATTAACCCGGTCCACTCCCCATGGGCACCTGCTGCAGGTTGTAACGTTACTTCATCCATCCCTGTGATTTCAATCAGATGTTCTTGAAGGTCGTACATCAGTTCAAGAGCACCCTGGACAGAACTCTCATCCTGCAATGGATGGATATGAGCAAACCCATTAAAACGAGCGACATTTTCATTGATTTTTGGATTGTATTTCATCGTACAAGAGCCAAGTGGATAGAAACCTGAATCAACACCATGATTTCGCTTTGACAATGCTGTGTAATGGCGCATAATGTCAAGCTCAGATACTTCTGGTAATTCCGCTTCTTCTTCCCGTACATACCCTTCAGGTAAAAGCTCACTCACATCCACTTCTGGAATGTCCATTTCTGGTAGGCTATAACCGATTCTACCTGCTTTACTTAGTTCAAATATAAGGGCTTGATCTTCTTTATGCATGGAAATCCCCCATTTCTTGTGCAAATGTATCGATCTCTTCTTTTGTTCTTAGCTCCGTAACAGCTACTAACATATGATGACTAAGCTCTGGGTAATCGCGACCTAGATCATAACCGCCAATGATTCCCTTTTGCAGGAGAGCTTGATTAATTTCTTTAACGGGCCTCCTTAATTTCACGACAAACTCATTAAAGGAAGGACCTTCGAACACCATTTCAAATCCTTTTTCCTTTAGCACTTTCTTTGCATAATGAGCTTTTTGGATATTTTGTAAGGCCATTTCTTTCACGCCTTTTCTACCTAACGCTGTCATCGCCACAGATGCAGCTAGGGCATTCAATGCTTGGTTCGAACAAATATTAGAAGTCGCCTTATCACGACGAATATGTTGTTCACGGGCTTGAAGAGTAAGAACAAAACCTCTTCTACCTTGGTCATCGGTGGTTTGTCCAACTAAACGACCTGGCACCTTTCTCATTAACTTACTTGTAACCGCGAAGTATCCACAATGAGGACCGCCAAATGCGGAAGGGATTCCAAAGACTTGAGCATCACCAACAACAATATCCGCTCCAAACTTTCCAGGAGGAGTCAACGCACCAAGCGCTAACGGATTACTTGAGACAACGAACATTGCTTTTTGTCCGTGAGCAATCTCTTCAAGATCCGCCATCGGCTCAATTCTTCCGAAGAAATTTGGATATTGTACGATAACAGCGGCTGTATCTGCATCAATCATCGCTTGCAATGCTTCAAGATCAGTAATTCCATCCTTTTGAGGAATTTCAATTACTTCGATATACTGACCCTTTGCGTACGTCTTCACCACTTCTTTTGACTCGGGATGAACGGCACTAGAAACGAGTACTTTCTTTCTTCTTGTTTGGCCAGTACTAAGCATCGCTGCTTCAGCAAGAGCTGTTCCCCCGTCATACATAGAAGAGTTTGCAACATCCATTCCTGTCAGTTCACAAATCATTGTCTGGAATTCAAAAATGGCTTGTAATTCACCTTGAGAAATCTCTGGTTGATAGGGAGTATAAGCCGTATAAAATTCTGAGCGTGACAAAACATGGTCAACGATGACAGGCATATAGTGGTCGTAAACACCTGCTCCAAGAAAACTCGAATGGGTCTTTAAGTCGGCATTTTTATTGGCTAGTCGAGTCAATTCCTTCAATAGGGCAGGTTCTGATTTTGCTGCTTTAATAGTATATTCTCCCTTAAACTGGACACTTTCTGGAATATCATTGAACAGCTCCTGAATGGAAGAAACACCAATCGTATCAAGCATTTCTTTTTGGTCTGCCTCAGTCATCGGTAAGTAACGATGCTTCATTGCGGATTCCCCTTTCTTTTCCTTGCAATTTTTAATGAGTCTTTTGAAAATCGATTACGAGCGAGCTCTTTTATAAAATGGGGTTGGGATCACTTTCGCTTTTACTTTCTTGCCGCGAATTTCAACTTCCACTTCAGTTTCCAACGCACTAAATTCGCTATCGATAAGTGCTAATCCAATATTCTTCTTTAACGTAGGAGATTGAGTACCCGTTGTCACATCTCCAATTTTTCTATCATTTATATAAACAGGATAGCCATGGCGTGCAATTCCTCTTTCAATCATTTCAATACCAACTAATTTACGAGGAACACCAGACTCTTTTTGACTCTTTAATGCTTCTTTGCCAAGAAAATCGGTTTCTTTATTAAGCTTTACGGCAAACCCAATTCCAGCTTCTAATGGTGAAATTTCCGGTGAAAGCTCCTGACCATAAAGTGCAAGCGTTGCTTCAAAACGCAATGTGTCTCTTGCTCCTAAGCCACATGGGAGAACGCCATCATCTTTTCCGACTGAGAGAATTTCATTCCATATCTCAATCGCATCTTCACTAGCACAGTAGATTTCGAAACCATCTTCACCTGTATAACCTGTTCTTGAAATAAGAGTCTTCTTCCCCGCCACTTCAACCTCAAGCTGAAATTTGAAGAAACCAATATTGCTTAAATCTTCATCTGTAAGCTTTTGCAACACTTTCTCAGCAATTGGTCCCTGAAGTGCTAGTTGCGCCATATTTTCTGAGATATTTTTAAGCGTTACCTCTTCTTCATCCACATGCTTTTCAAGCCAAGCAAAATCCTTGGCGATATTTGCAGCATTAACGACTAAAAGGTAATCATCCTCACCAAGTTTGTATACGAGCAAATCATCAACAGTACCGCCATTTACATAGCACATAGCTGTATATTGAGCACCACCAGCACCCAACTTTGAAATATCATTTGTCATCATTTTCTGAAGATAAGAAAGACTGCCTGGACCTTTAACTTCAATTTCTCCCATATGAGAAACATCAAATAACCCTGCTTTTGTTCGAACGGCTTCATGTTCCTCTTTAATACTTGAAAACTGCACTGGAAGGTCCCATCCACCGAAATCAATGGTTTTGCCACCATATTGTTTGTAAACCTCAAATAAAGGAGTACGCTTTAGCTCAGACATTACATGATCCCCTTTCTTACATTTACTTGATATTTATCAAAACCCGCCAAATTAGCGAAATTTATCACAAAAAAAGGACAGAGGTCCCCCTTTTCAAAAAGTGGGCTCTCTGTCCTGGCACCTGAAAGTTTACCTAATGGATCCTTTTCTTGTATGAAAAGTTCTTAATAGGCTTTCCCCTTTGGTGGCTTCATTCGCAAGTGAAGCACTCTCCAGAGTTGCGTCAAACAAGTGTACTTTTGCCTGAGAGATTCACAAATTCATGCTTGCTCCTTCGGCGCTACAACGTAGTCTCTCCCCTTGTTCTCATTCGCGTTTATAAAATTTTCCAAGTTGGTCATACTATAACGTACGAATTAAAGCTTTGTAGATCGGTCCAAAAACAAAAGACCAACTTTAGCAAAAAAACGAACGATTTAATAATAACCATTCATATTCATTCACATTATAACGATTATTATTGTCGATATTACATATATTCGTTCGTTTATACTCGACATGTGACAAAATTTCTAACTTTCAAATACATCCTATCATGTACATGATATTAGGGCAATATCTTTTTCGGAAAAGAATAGATTATAGATGATTTAAAAGGAGCAATTTATATGACGGTGGAAATTCAATTCGATTCATCATGGGTGGACGGTTTCTTTCAAAAAATTGAAGATGATGGTCCTTGGGGCAATTGGGATTTATATAAACTTGCAATTGAAGTAGAGAATCATACTGTCATTGATGATTTTGAAGGATTACAGGCTCCAAAGCATTTGCCACAATTGACACCTTTACCTCACCAGCTAGAAGTAGCCAAGCGAGTAGTTGAAGATATGAATGGCAAAGCGATATTAGCTGATGAGGTGGGATTAGGTAAAACGATCGAAGCCGGCTTAATTTTAAAAGAATATATGATTAGAGGACTCGTTAAGAAAGCATTAATATTGGTCCCCGCTTCCCTTGTCACACAATGGGCCAATGAATTAACAAGCAAATTTTATATCCCGGCGGTTGCTCAAAAGAAAAGCTATGTTTGGGAACAATATGATGTTGTCGTATCATCGATCGACACAGCGAAGCGTAATCCTCACCGAGATATTATTTTTCAGCAGGATTACGATCTCATTATTATCGATGAGGCTCACAAACTGAAAAATAACAAAACGAAAAACTATGAATTTGTACAAAGTTTAAAAAAGAAATTTTGCCTATTGCTAACGGCTACCCCGATCCAAAATCGGATTAGTGAGATATTTAATCTTGTTTCCTTATTAAAGCCTGGTCATCTTGGCAATGAGACTGTCTTTTATGAAAAATACAAAAGGGATTCCCGTTCTTTAAATGACAATGAGCACTTAAAAGAGTTAGTGAACAAGGTGATGATTCGGAATCGTCGTGCCGATACAGGCATTGAATGGACGGATCGTCATGTTGAAACGATTGCGATCGAATTTTCAGAGGAAGAGCAAGAGTTATATAATGCAATTTCTGAACTGAGAAGAGAAGATAATTGGATGGCCACCAGCGCTTTTTCGATTATGACATTACAACGAGAGGCTTGTAGCAGTCGCGAAGCTGTCTTTGTGACATTACGAAATATGCTGACAAAGAAGGAAACACCTAGCCCTTCTTACCAGCAACAGATCCAATTTTTGATGGAAAAGGTACAGGCCGTACAAATAAATTCGAAAGCAGAAAAAGCATTAGAACTTATTAAAAAAATTGATGATAAAGTCATTATTTTTACAGAATACCGGGCAACTCAAATGTATCTCCAATGGTTCTTAAAACAAAATGGAATCACCTCCGTACCATTTCGCGGTGGGTTTAAACGAGGAAAAAAAGATTGGATGCGGGAATTATTCCAAAAACACGCCCAAGTTTTAATTGCGACTGAGGCCGGCGGTGAAGGAATCAATCTTCAATTTTGTCATCATATTATAAATTTTGATTTACCATGGAATCCAATGCGACTCGAACAACGGATTGGACGGATTCATCGTCTCGGACAAGAACAAGATGTCCACATATACAATTTTGCCACGAAAGGAACGGTTGAAGAGCATGTCTTAAAGCTCCTTCATGAAAAAATATCATTATTTGAGAAAGTGGTCGGCGAACTTGATGACATTCTCTCAAAACTTGAATTTGGCAATTTTGAAGACTATTTAATCGATATCTTTGGTCACTCAACTTCAGAAGGAGAAATGAAAATTAAGATGGATAATCTGACGGCGATGATTCAATTTGCCGAAGAAATGAAAGGAAGTGAAGGAAATGCAGCAGCAGGAAATTCAACAATTTCTTAAAAACTACTTTCAAGCAAATGGCTGTGACATGTTGGAGGAAGAACAGGGATATATGACCGTACAATTAACAATCGAATTGGACAAGGAACTGATGAATCGACCGTTTTATTGGCACTATTTAGAAAAAACGGGTGGCGTTCCAAATCCGATGAAACTTACCTTTATTACCGATCAAAAAGCAGCACTTGAAAATATGAAAGGTGAGGTCATACATTTTGGCTCTCCTCGCCTACATCAAATCTTTCAATCAACAAAAAATTTAGCGGCTTACATTCGTTTATATGAAAATCATCGCTTTGCTTCAGGACAGCATGTTCCATTAAAACCCTGGTTAGGGATCAATGTGCGCATCTCCTACCAATGTGATCGTAAAAGAGATGTTTTTAAATCGATCGGACTGCAGCTGATCAATGGGCAAATCGTGGAAAATTTCCATGATCGTCTATTGAAATTACAGCTTACTCCAAAAATCCCTGATTATTCATTTACGCTTTCACCACTTATTATGCCGAAAAGTGGTGTTTCAAGAATTGAGAATCAATTAGTGAAGGAGATTGAACAAGAGGATCACGGGTGGGCAGACAAAGCAAGAGAAAGATGGAATGAAGACTTGCAGCTTTTAGAACATTTTTACGAAGATGAAGAGGAAAAAGGAGAAACATTCGAGAACGAAAAAAAAGCCCTCCAAGACCAATACGAACCGAAAGTGAAAATCTCAATCATCAATGGAGGACTCTTTTATTTAACTGAAGAGGCTGTGTAAGAAGAGAAGGCGCTTTACTCTACCTTCTTTTCTTCACGACATCTTTTAATGCATAGGGCAAGATCCCAAACCAACGGAACCAAAAGCCGGCCTTGCTTTCCTTTCTTTCTTGCTTTATCTTTATTCGCTCATCTTTTGGCTGATCAATATATTTTACTACCGTCTCGGTAATGTATTTCACATAATCATTTGTCTTCATATTTGAAACACTCCTAACAAATTCGTCATCAGTATGCAGTATATCCGAAAATGATCATTCTATTACCTAAAAAGGCTCATACGAGACGAGCTCAAATTAATTTCGTTCAAGCCATTTCACCATTTTTTCTAAATTTTGATCATAATAGCCAAAACCTTCGAGTTCTGCTCCTGTACTTGTGACCAACCGAAACAGAATTTGAAGTTGTGTGCTATCAAGCTCATTAATTTGATAAGTAACTGTGCCATTTTCAAAGTAAAAAATACCGGTTTTCTCTACTTCCTCAGTATTACTTAACTGATTTTCAACTTTTTTGAAAGACTGCATAAACATAAACTGATTTCTTTCAAATTCTGCGAGCTCAAATTGTAGACTTTTCTCTATTGAATATTGATGAAAATTCAGCGCCAAAAAACCCGAAAATAACAATAATACACAAAGGGTTATTGGAAAAGTAAAACCTCTGTCGTTCATCCACTCCCATCCCCATTCATTTCCGTCGTGCTAATAAACGGATAGATGATCGCTACATTTGAACGCTCAAATAAATCGATGACTTCAATCATGATCTCATTTCCATTTTTTGAAAAAGAGACAGAACCAACATTTTGTAGGAGGACTTCGTGGCCTTTTTTATTTACTTGTCTTCTGAGAAGATTTTGATATTTTTGATAGGAAATCGTTTCAGCCCCCTGAATTAGCGTTAATTCTCCATTAAGTACATCAACAAAATCACTTGATTGAATCTCCTTCTTTGTTTGGCTAATAAACAACTCCCATTCCATTTTCTGTATTCTTACTTCTATCCCATGATCGTTAAAAACAATTTGAAATAAGGGTGGGAGAAACGTGACCATTAAACAAAATAAGGAGAATGAAAAAAGCATTTCTAACATCGTAAATCCTTTTTCATTCAAGTCGCTCACATTTTTCCTTTTCTTGTTCGAAAGAATTCTCATATTTTACACACACCCTTACTGGTATATTGATCTCTTTCTCCCAAAAAATTCTGTACCATTCATCTTCTCTTTTAATATCACCATTCTCAAAATACCCTTCTAATAAGGAACGATGAAGTGATTCATATAATATATGATTCGCTGTTATGTCTTTCTGCATGTCTAGTGATTGTTTGCTGACATGAATATACAGAGGAAGTAGCGTTAAACTTATTAGCATCCACACAGTGAGGGAGAGAAAAAGCTCGACTAAGAAAAAGCCTCTACATTTTTTTAACATAGAATCTTCCCCGCCCTAACTGAAACATGAATTGATAGGCATCGTCATCGCCAATATAAAAGTACAAAGAGCCAATCGTGCTAATATTACCGTTTGAATAATAATAGAAGGCTGTTTTTTGCGTACCAGGTATAACGTCTATATGGGTGGAGTAATCTCTTCTAATTAAGACCTCCCCATTTTGTTTACGTATATAATAGAAGTATTGTGAAGGCATGAAGTTTACTCGTACGACCTTTTGATTCGTGACGGCATAATGCTGAGCATAGAGCAAATCTGCTTTAAGTTGGGCAATAAAGGACTGCCTTTCTTGTTGAAAATAATGGGGCTTTAATAAAAGAAAGGACAAAGACATCATGAGGAGAAACATACTTAAAACAAACAATGCCTCAATCATTGTAAACCCTTGTTCCTTATCTCGTTTCAGTTTAGGTACCACTTTCTACCTTACCTTCGGAATCAACGGTGATTATATCTCCATTTGGACAACTACTCTGTTCAGCAGTTAAATAACCTTTTGCTTGTAGATTTACCAAACTAATTGGCTCCGTGTTATTATCCATTTTATAGGCTTGTACTTGCGCCTCTACCATTTTCTTTAACGCGTCACAGCCTTTAGTGTTGATTGTAGAATTGTGTGTTGTAATATTCGGAATGGTAATGATTAATAGCACCGAGATTACGAGAAGGACGATCATCATTTCGATCAGGGTAAATCCGGACTGCTCTTTTAATTTTTTCAACATCAATATGTTTCTCCTTTCTAAAATCCATCTAATAGTTGGAACATTGGTAATAGAATCGCTAAATACATCGAAACAATGACGAGTCCGATGAGCGAATATAAAAGGGGTTGAATGATTTTGAACCATTTTTCTGTTTTGTTTTCTAGCTTTTCAAGACAATGCTTACTAAAGAAAAGAAGTTCATCTGAAAGTTTTCCATTTTCCTGACCATGCTTCACGATAAAAGGGAGTTCTGTTTCAAAGAAATTGTACTCCTTCAAAACCCCCGCGAAGGAATCTCCTCTCATTAGAAACTGCTGCATTTCTTTTCCCATTTGCTTGTAAAACGGGCTTTGCACATGTTTTTCAAACAGCTTTAACGCTTCCTGTATCGAAAGACCTCCTGCTAATAAATAACTGAACTGAATACTAAAATAATGGGTGGTGAACAAACGATAAAAAGAACCTAGGAAGGGAAATTTAGAAATTAGCGTTCTTTGTTCGATAGGAAGGAGTCTTCGAAAGGTCATAAAATAGTAACCGAGTGCGAGGGCACTTAATAAAAGAAATAAAATGAGCAAAAGAGGAAAGATATCTCCTATTAATGCGACCATTTTCATAAAAATGTTCGGGGAAAGATTCATGGATTGAAACAAAGTTGTATATTGTGGAAGCAATACTCTCTCCACAAATACAAACAAAAACAAAGTGATCACAATCAACACAAGTGGATATACAATCAGTTTTTTTAGTTTTTCGAGATCTCCCTGTCTTTTCAGAACCATGGCACTGCCTTCACGAAAGGCATCAGCTAATGAACCATGTTCTTCTGCAAAATATACATAGCCAATAAGTGTTTTGTTAAACCTGAGATTTTGTAGAATTTGATGAAAGGAATGCCCTTCTCTCAAATCTAACAACGCCTTAGCAACCTCTTCCTGTTGCCCTTTTCTCATCTGGTAGGTTAATGAATCAATCGCTTCAGCAAGTGGATAACCTCTCGATAATAGCTCCCCTGTTTTCCTTAGAAATTCAGCCTGCTCCTTAATTGTCCATTTACGAGCTTTCATCATCGATAATCCATCTCTTGTATTCTGATTCCTTTATAAACCCGAGTGCGATTCCCTTACTGATGATACTCTTCAGTCTTTTATACGAATTCTGAGTTTGACCGTGAATCACGCCCATTAACGCATTCCCCGTTAATAACTCAAATACACTTGCTCTTTTCAACTGACTATTCGAAAAACAATGTGGTGAGCAATCATCTCCCTGACAGTAAGGACATTCTAACTCCACTAATCTTTGTGCTGCTACTGCAATGAGTGTTTGTTCTACTTCAAGCCTATCGACACCAAATTCCAATAATCGATAAATCGCTCCTTTCGCATCCCTTGTATGCATCGTACTTAACACAAGATGCCCTGTGAGGGCTGCCCGGACAGCAATTTTTGCTGTTTCACTGTCTCGGATTTCACCAACCATAATGATATCTGGATCATGGCGTAGTATCGCTTTTAAGCCTGTAGAATAGGTCACACCTGCCTTCTCATTTACTTGAACCTGCAAGACTGATTCATTTTCTTTTTCAATTGGGTCCTCAAGTGTAATGACACTACGGTTAAAAATGTGGGAGGTCTCATCTAATAAAGAGTACAATGTGGTCGTTTTACCAGAACCGGTCGGCCCAGTAAAGAGGATCAAACCATGAGCGTGATTTAAGAGCGCGAGCAGTTTCATTGTCGTATCAGGGAAAAGTGAAATTTTGTAAAAAGGAATTTGTTCTTGTTGAGGAAGAATTCGAATAACAAGGCTTTCTTTTTGATTAGCAGGTAGAGTAGATAAGCGCAGTCCGACATAGTGCTTGTTTACTTTTACAGAGAATGCACCACTTTGAGGACGTCTTTTTTCTCCGATATCCATCGATGCGGTGAATTTAAAATGGGAGATTAATCGTTCACAATCTTCTTTCGGCAAATGGTATCTTGGAATGAGTCTATTTGCCATCCTTAACTGTATCAACGTATCGTCCCTCCGAGGAATGATATGAATGTCCGATGCATGGTTTTTTACAGCATCCTTTACAATCCTCTCAGCTAACATCTCCATTGATTTCACCTATAGAAACACCACCTTTTCATTTGGTCTATTTTTTAATTCGACACCTTTCTCCTTTTTCCTCCAAAAAGATCATCGTTCACAAAATGTTCATAATTCTCATTTTCTTTTATCAGATCAAGCATTATCGGACATCTACTTAAAAGACACATACTCTGTTCATGATTTAGACAAGTAAATGTGAACATTTTCTAAACTTATAGTGATTACAGTGTTAACCTTTGTTTACTGTATTATAATGGAATAAATCATGCGCCTCGAGGTGAAATTTGTGGAGAAGACATTAAAAATAACGAACGTACTATCGGATCCAACTCGTTACTATATTTATCAATACATTACAAAACGGCATCAAGATGTGACCGTTCAAGAAATTGCAGATAACTTTAATATCCACCCAAACGTAGCAAGACTTCATTTATCAAAGCTTGAAGATGTCAATATGCTTTTGTCTGAAACGAAGAAAACAGGTAAAGGTGGAAGACCAAGTAGATTGTATCGCCTCTCTGAGGATATCATTCAGTTAAACTTTCCATTCAGAGATTATCAGCTCCTTTCCAAAATCGCGATGGAAACATTTATTCATCTTGGAGAAGCAGGCAAAAAAGCTTTGTATGAAACAGGAAAAAGATTTGGAATTGAAATGATCGAACAAGAAATGACAAGAAATCAAGAAAGCGCGAAGCTTTCATTTGAGCAAAAGCTTCATTTTCTCAGAAGTGCAGCTACAATGGCTGGCTTTTATCCAGAATTTGAGGCTAACGAAGATCATACGAAGATCTATTTCCAAATTTTCAATTGTCCATTTAAAGAAGTAGCACAAGAGCATACAAAAACAGTTTGTGAAACACATTATGAATTCTTACGGGGAATGTTTGAGGCCCTCTTTGAATCAGTAGAGTTAATCGAAAAAGAAAATATGCTCCACGGATGTAACTCTTGCTCGTATCATGCATTAGTTACAAACTAAAAATATCTCTTCAGATGTCCCACAAGATTGAACAGGTGCGAAAATATTTAATAATGAAGACTAGCTTCTCTCTCAGGGGTGATGCTAGTTTTTCCTACATATGATGTATGCGTTCACTTTTTTGAAACAAACTAATATTTACTTTTCATTACCGTTTACTTATAATATGGTAGTGATGGACTTATAGGAAAAAGGAGGGAATATCTATGGATCGTATGTACAGAGTAATGGGATTCTGGACTGGCATATTTGCCATAATGTTTTTCTTAGGTGATATGTACATAACATCTCTAATTTTCTTTGGTCAAACAGGATTTTTCGTATTGTTAAGCTACCTAAAACTAACTGAGCGTATGTATATTTATATTTTTGGGGCATACTTAACTGTCTTTTTCGTAGGATTTACCTACTATACGACATTCCTAATGACTCCTGGAGTGGGCCACTAAGAGCTCTCTGGCACTTATTTATTTCTTTATATAAAAAAGCGATGGAATCCCATCGCTTTTTTATATTCCTTTTTTTTGAATGATAACGTGAAAATACGTACTCATTCCTGAAGGCATAATCAGACTTTTAATAGAGCGGTTTCGACGACTTACTTCGGAAAAAGGATTCGGATCATCATGATTTTCTAGTTCCTCAAGAATTCCGATCGATAAGAAAAATTCATCTTGTCTTTGTATACGGACAAATTCCAATCCATTTTCCTCACCCATTCGAATAAGAGAATCGAAATGAACATGACTGGTAATATCCATCTCTCCTACATGTTTTAGAACATCATTGACTTGTTCATGCTTATAATACCCTCTTAAGCTCCCATCACGATGAATCGCCTCTCCCCATTCAGCATCACGGTAGCCATAATCAACGGTTACGAACCAGCCACGTTCCACCGCGTCTGTAAGATTTCGAATCATCCTTCCCATCGCTAAAGGAATTTCAATTCTTTGTTTGCTTTGTAGAGTTAAGCCACTCTCTTCGATAAACTCTTCGATTTCCACATTATTTAAAGGAACTTTTTTTTCTACAAGCTGATCGCCCTCTACCGTAATCATCACTTCAAAGAGTTGATTATGATGACACTCAACTACATGAACTGGGAATGCATCAAATAATTCATTGGAAAAAATAAATCCGTGAAAAGGCTTCAAATTTTCGATGCTTTCCACTTGTTGAATACAAGAACCAAGAAGTTCCTTTTGAAGTTGTCGATGATAGGGGCTCGCTTCCACAATAAAATAAGATAAAGATTCTTCGCTATTCTTATGCCATTCATCGATAAAAGCTGCGGCAAAACGACCATTTCCAGCTCCTACCTCACATACAACAGAAGGAAGTTGTAGCTCTTCCTTCTGTTGTATAAACCATTTTGCAATCAGACGACCATAAATATCAGAAACATTACTTGTCGTAATAAAATCGCCTTTTCTTCCGACCTTTACCCCCTCTTTCATATAATATCCCCACTCGGGATGATAGAGAGCTTCCTCTATAAAATCTGCATAAGTAATCATCTTTGAAGTTGAAGCACTGATCTTTTCTTTTATGTATGAGAGCATAATGTCTCCCCTTCCACTTTACACTATTGACACAGTGAAAACTTTATAATATTCTTTAATTAGTAGCTAAAACTTATCCCTTCCCATTGAATGAATAGAACATCCCCCAGAAAAACCCTTCTCCTTAGAGAAGGGCTTTTCTATATTTCCTAGAACCCATTGAGAAACGGATTACTATCCATTTCTTCGCCAATGGTCGTAGTCGCTCCATGGCCAGGAAGTACTTGTGTTTCCTCTGGCATAAAGAGCAATTTATCATGAATACTTCGAATTAATTGTTCATGATTACCCCCTGGTAAGTCCGTTCTACCGATACTCCCTTGAAATAGAGCATCTCCTGCTACGACAACCCCATCTTCTCTAAAGTAGAAAGAAACACTGCCTGGAGAATGTCCTGGTGTTTCAAAGACTTCAAATGAAAAGTCTCCAACCTTCATTTCACCTTCAGAAGTAAATAGATGATCTGCTTCTTTCACTTTTATTGGCCCCATCATGAATAATTGAGAACCATTTAAATTAGGGTCCATCAGCCAGTTCTTTTCCTTATTATGTAAATACACTGGAATATTATAAACGTTGCGTATATCATCAACTGCCCCAATATGATCAAAATGAGCATGTGTTAGAAGAATTGCTTGGGGAGTTAACTTTCTTTGCTGAAGATGATTCACTAAACGTGTTCCTTCTTCCCCTGGATCAACAATAATACAGTTTTTCTCTTTATTCGCTAATAGATAGCAATTGGTTTGTAATGGTCCTAGCGGTAACTGCTCCCAGTTCAAGTATATACACCTCCATGTTTTGAAATACTATTACTATCTTACACAAAAGCAACTGAATGGTACAATGATTGTTATCTTTCTTTTCCTAAGAATAATCTTTAAAATTCATGGAAGTGTCATTTTTTGACCTCGACAAACATGATCAAAAGCTATAAAATAGGAATCGGATGCAATAATATTTGGATATTACATACTGATTCGCCTATTTTCACTTAATTGTGAAATAGATGTTAGACCACCGTGCTATCTATATGAAATTGAAACAAAAAAGACTAAGGGGGCTATACAATGGGATTAATGATCATTTTTGGCTTAGTAGCCATTTTTGCTGGATATGGTACAATTTCTGCTCTTAAAAACAAAAATGTACTAGGTTTAGTATTTGGTGCAGGTTCATTTCTTGTTTTTGGATGGTTTACCATCATGACTTTACTAAAAAATGGATTCCCTACTGGCCATTAATACAATTTATCAAAAAAAGGACTGAATTTTTCAGTCCTTTTTTACTTGCCAAAATTAGGAGTTGTCCGACAGAGGTAGTATCTCCTTCGTCTCCAAATTAATTAAATTTTCATAGTAAAATCCCGTTAAGCAGCTTTTACCATTGGGAGAACAACTAATAGGAGCATTGTCCATACCATCCAATATAATCTCCTTTTTCCCCGTTTCAAGATCATAACGGACTAACTGAAACCCTTCGCTATAGACATCTGCCTCAGATGAAAACAATGGCTGATAGGTCAAGAAAGAATTTGTTTCACGATTATAATCATGAAATGGAATTAGCCATTCTGAATAGCTTGAAAGATGGGGAGTTGTAAAACGAAATATTTCTTCAAAGTCATTGTTCATAAATAAATAATGAGCCATTTCTTCGTTTTGTTCATCTACCTTGATTACAACCATCAAATCACGATATGTATATACTTGTAAAACGTTCGATTCCTTTTCAACATGCTCTCCTGATTCCAAATCATAGACAATTAAGTCAGCTTCTATTGAAGGAGCATCTAAATCCCAGTCTAAATACAAGAGATCTTGTCTTTCCGCCCAGTAAGCAAATGGCTGTGATAAATTTACTTCATTCAAAGATTGTTTCTCGATATTTAAATTCCACACGGTAAAATCCCAATCTGCCGCAAAAGCTGTAATAAGGATAAAGGATTCATCATATGGGTTCCACTGAATATTTAACTCAAATGAAGGTAGACTTTCTTCTATTATTTTTTTACCTTCTTTATTAATAACGGTGAGTACTGCTTCATTGGAAGACGGTGCAGAGTGTATAAGTAAAAATTCCCTTGAGGGACTTACTATCGTTGAAACAATGGGGGCATTGCTTTCGAACAGCAGCTTTTTTTCTCCACTGTTTAGATGGTGAGTATACACGTTTGAACCAAGGCTAGAATCAGTTATGTAAAAAAGAGTATCATCATTGAACCATCCTCCAATGGAATGAAGGGAACCTGTTTCCACATCAATTGGTTCAATAGATTGATTTCCACTTTCAGGTGTTCCCTTAAGTAAGTCTAATCCGTGCTTTAATGAGGGTAATGGACTCGTTGGATAATCCTTTTGACAGCCTCCTAATAGGATTAGCACTGTGAAAAACAGGATAACAGAAGTAACTCTAGAACAGAATACCCGCTTTGCAAATTGTCCCACATATCTACCCCCCATTCAACTAAACTCTCTATCTTAATGATACGATAACTAAGACGAAATGTTTCAATTATATTTCAAATTGTTACAAATTGTTACTTTCGACTCATAGATACTAATATACACAGTACTCCTTCAAAAGAAAAAAGTCCAAAAACGGACTTTTTGATTACATGTATAATGAAGCTAAAAATATCCCTAAAAATTCCTCATATATCTCATCGAATTGAGATAATGGGAGTGGATTCTTCCCTAAACCTAATTCCAATGTAAAACCAGGTCTACGAAACTCTTGAATAAACCAGTCCTTATAGCCTGCATGGCTATCAATGTACTGGACTGCTTGATAGCCACTGACACGTTCGAACTCTTGTGCTAACACACGAGATTCAGGCGGTTCCAAACCTTCGTAGCCCCAGTAAAATTCCTCTCCTTGCGTGTGTAAAGCGAGCATGCGGTCAAACCTTTTATTAGAAGCTAAATTAGCCATTACAACCGCTTCAGGCTCTGTAAGTGGCGCATCTCCTGGATAGTCTCGTGGTGCTGGAGCTTTTTCCTCTTTTCTTTCTTTCTCAATTTCCCAGTTAGCAGGGAATTGATTATTTAAATCGACACCTCTAATATTTGCTTTCCAATCGGTAAAATCAGAGCTCCCTTTATTGATTTGAATTAATGCATCCCTTCTATCGGAAGGAGGTCCATTTAAGACCAGATTGACTCCGTCTGGATTCACCATCGGGACGATCGATAAGTCCACTTGATCATATAACGGGTAAGAGGATAATCCTCGGATGGAAGAACCATTTGTTAAAGACAATAAAAAGGTGTTAAGTACATCCAGTAGGATCGGCGTCGTAATCCATTCATTCGCATGAAAAGAAGCATTTAAATGAACTTTTTTCCCACCTCTTCCTAGTCTAATCTCTTGAATCGACTTGCCCAACACACTTTGGCCAATCGTATTTATTTGAATAAAAGGGAAAATAACCTTTAACTCAGAAAGATCTTCACTTAGTAAAGAATAATTATAGGGTACTTGGCGCATCTTTGTAGATGAAATGACTCTGCGAGGTAAAATAATGGTATCGCCGACTTCTAAGAAATTAGACTCGTTGTTAGGATTTAATAAAAGAAGAGCATCAACATTCACATTGCGACGTCTTGCAAATTTCCAGAAAGTATCGCCTTGTTTGATTACTACGGACTCGCCAATAAATCCTGGAATCTGAACATTTTGACCAATTTGAAGGGCTAGCGGGTTTATTGAAGGGTTCGAATCGATGATCAGATTTAAAGGAACGAGAAAAAGTTGACTGTAGTACCATAAGCTATCACCTGAACGAATTTGAACCTGCACTCACTTCTCCTCCTTACTACAGAATATGCACGAATACGATACATCCTATGAATCCACCTAAATAATATGACTCCTATTATTAGAAAACGAAAAACCCGCTACTAATGTAGCAGGTTCTTGAATTAAGGTTGAATCCCTTCTGTCTCCATATTCTCGTAAAAACGAAGCAAATCCCCATAAATAATTTTATCCGAATACTCGAGTTCATATTTTGCTTTCTCAAAATATGGCTCACATCCACTTCCGTCTGTTACTTCTCCTGTAGATTTGTCATAACAAGTCTCACGGGTGAAAACATAATCCTCTGTAACGAAGCTTCCATCTCTAAAGACGGTAAACTCCATTTTGTCATCTGAGAATAAATCACTTCCAAAGTTGAAGTCTCTCTTCGTATCAATACCTAATAAATGAAGAATCGTTGGTTTTAAATCAATTTGACCTGATACAGTTGAAAACGTTTTTCCTTTTTGTCCTGGAATATGGATAATAAGCGGTACTCGCTGCAGTTGTGCACTAACAAATGGAGTAACCTCTTCTCCTAAATATTCACTCATCGCTCTATTGTGATTTTCCGAGATACCGTAATGATCACCATAAAGGATGATAATCGAATTTTCATATATGCCCTCATCCTTTAGACTTTGGATAAAGTTCTTGAGTGCTTCATCCTGATAACGAACGGTTGGGAAATAATTATTTAATGTTTTTGAGTTAGAAGTATATGGTTCAACCATCTTATCCTCTTCATCTAATTCAAATGGAAAATGGTTCGTCAGCGTAATAAACTTTGCGTAATATGGTTGTGGCATGTCCTTCAAATGCTGGATCGACTGTTGTAAGAAATGGTCATCCTTTAAGCCCCAACCGACAGAATTCTCTTCATTTACCTCATAATCATTAATTTCGTAAAAACGTTCATAACCTAATGATTGATACATAATATCTCGGTTCCAAAAGCTCTTATTATTTGCATGAAGCGAAGCTGTAAAATATCCATTTTCTTTTAAAATACTTGGACTTGCCTCAAAATCATTTCTTGAATGGGTAAAAAAGACGGCTCCTCTCCCTAAAGGATAAAAGGAAGTATCAACAAGAAATTCTGAATCAGAGGTCTTTCCTTGCCCTGTTTGATGATAGAAATTCTCAAAATAATAACTTTCCTTGATAAAATCATTTAAAAACGGAGTAATTTCTTGCCCATTCACCGTGTTATTAATAACAAAGCTTTGTGTCGATTCCATCGAAATTAGAATCACATTTTTCCCTTTGGCAATTCCAAACATCTCATCATTTGGCTTCTTATAATTTGCGCGAATATAGTTTTCTATATCAACTAATTCACTACCATCTGCTAAGGCTCTCTGAGCAGATGATTTTGATTGTAAAAAGAGATCATATAGATGGTAATTATATGTACCTATATTTTTGACGAGCATTTCTCGGTCAAATGTCCGCGTTAAAAGCTGTGGTCTTTCTGTTTCGGCCAATCCTAAATTAGCAAAAGAAATAGCGATAGCCACTAAGAAAAAGACCCGTTTACCAACTTTTCCATAACTACGATTCACCACAAAAGTAGGCTTGAACTTCAGCACCAAAAGCAAAATGAAAAAGTCAGCAAAATAAGCTAAATCTAGAAAATGTATCAATTCGCCTGCACTACTACCTAGATCAGACATATTGCTCGTTTGCATGAGGACAGGGAGCGTTAGAAAGTCATTAAAGAAACGATAAAAAACGACATTTGCAAACAAAACAGCGGAAATCAAAAAACTTGAGATTAAAATGTAACGATTTCTTTTTTTCTCCTTGATAAGGAGGCTGATTCCTAATACAAACATAAGGAAACTGAGAGGGTTGATAAATAAAATCAATTCCTGTCTCCAGTTGTCAATATTTATTTCAAAGCTAGTTTTATAGACGATGTATGTTTTAATCCACAGTAATAAGATCGCAATCACCGTAATCGACACTTTGGACCCTTTTAAATAACGCATAATTTCCTCCCCCGGCCGCATGAAACTATTCGTTTTTTTACAATATTAGGTATTTATCGAATAATCAAAGACTATCTTAATACTTTTTTTACAAAAGATCAAACTAAATTTAAAATTACTTTTGTAGAATGTTGTAATCTCCATGCGTAATATCTCACACCTATTAAGACGGGCAACTGGCTAAAAAGTTTCATTTTCGTCCAAATTTATCCATCATAGATCATGCCCATTTCTTACTCTTTTCATTACAAAAGACAGGCTCAAAAGGTGTTCATTCACTCCTTTCGAGACCTGTCTCTTCCAAATATCTATTTCTGTTTAAGAATATTTAACAAAAAATATTACCTTAATTCTCTGCGAATTTTGTCTTTATTTTAGTATTTTATTCCTGCATGAAAGCTGTCACTAAATCCGATTTACAACTAGACGTCCAGCACCGAGGATCCCTGCATCATTTCCCAATGTAGCAATCGAGATTTTTGTTGATTCCTTCACTCTAGGAAATGCGTACTTATTAAAATAAGCTTGAACTTTTCCTAAAAGGATTTCCCCAGCTTTCGAAACGCCTCCACCTAGAACTATTTTTTCAGGGTTTAAAGTATTTCCTAAATTAGCAAGCGCTAACCCTAAGTAATAAGCGACCTCCTCGATTACCTCGAGGCTGAGTTCATCACCTGCACGTCCACAGTCAAATACATCTTTTGCTGCAATTTTCCCTTTTGACTGGAACAAAGCCATTAATGGTCCTTCATTATTTGTTTGTGAATTTAGTTTTTCTGTTGCCAGCCTAACGATTCCAGTAGCAGAAGCAACGGTTTCAAGGCAACCCGTTTTACCACAATTACAAGGAGCACCATTTACGGGAACAGAGGTAATATGACCAATTTCTCCGGCCGAACCACTTATTCCTTGGACGATCTCCCCATTGGTAATGATGCCACCACCAACACCAGTACCGAGTGTGACACACACGATGTCCTTGGCACCATTTCCTGCACCTTTCCACATTTCACCTAAAGCCGCACAGTTCGCATCATTTTCAATATAAACCGGAAGTGAGAGCTCCCTTCCTAAATGATCGCTTAGTGGATAGTTATCCTCCCATGCTAAATTGACAGTATTATATATGATGCCATTCGCATAATCTACAGGTCCAGGTGCTCCCATTCCCACTCCGTAAAGAATTTCTTTTGTTTGCCCGAGTTCTACTAGTTTTGCTTCTATTGTTTTCGCAATATCAGTTGTGATATTTTTTCCTGCTTCCCGATTGTCTGTTGGGATTTCCCACTTCGTTATCATCGTTCCCAAAGTATCGATGAAAGCTATTTTGATTGAGGTACCACCTAAGTCTACTCCTACTACCCATTTTTTCATCATACAAACTCCTTTGTCTAATGTTAAGAGGTCAATTCGCTAAATGTGCGTAAACGCTTTATTAAACGAAAAAATTGAATGCTCCAAAATTCTTAAGGATGTTTCGTCTCCTTTTCCTTCAACATTCGAATTTCATGTCTTAAGATAAGAATCGCTGTTTGAAAATCTTTCGTTTCAATGAGCTGAGACTGATATAGATCCTTAAGTTCTTCTTCCATTAGCTCTAGAGTGGCGATCCGGTCACCGACATAGATAATAGTTCCAAATTTTTTAAGAAATTGCTGTATATCATAAATGCTTTTCATATTAGACCTCTTTAACTTCAAAATATTTATCTATCGAGTCAAGTATAATTGAAATTTTCAAGGTCCTCAAGCAATTGTTATACAGCCCTAGTGTGTCACTTTGCTCAGCGATCGGGATCCTGTGGGTGTAAAACGCTCGGTCTTCGACTTTTAAGTGGAATTGGTGCACGAAAGAGCACATCCACAAATGCTCGAAAATGAAATGGGATAAACGGCCATAAATAAGGAACTCCAAACGACTTCATCCGTGCCAACATAATGACAATGAGAACAGAGGCAATTAATAAACCATATGCATGAAAAGCGGCAGTGGCTAATAATAGAAAGATTCGCACAAGACGATTGGCCAAACTCATTTCATAACTTGGGGTTGCGAAGGTCCCTAAGGCAGCAATGGAAAGGTACAAAATGACCTCATTCGTTAGCAAACCTACTTCAACGGCTACTTGTCCAATCATTAATGCTGCTACAAGTCCCAATGCTGTTGCCAGTGCCGAAGGCGTGTGGATCGCCGCCATCCTTAGCATGTCAATACCAAGCTCAACAAAGATAAATTGTAGAATGAGCGGTATTCTTCCATTATCATTTGGCCCAATGTAGGAAAGAGCATCTGGTAGAAGACTAGGATCAATCGCAAATAAATACCATAATGGCAGTAGAAAAATAGATGCCCAAACCGCAAGAAAGCGTACAAATCTCAAATATGAACCGATAATGGGTTTATTTCTGTACTCCTCAGCATGCTGCATATGGTGCCAATATGTAACTGGTGTAATCATGACACTTGGAGAACCGTCCACCATGATACATACATGACCTTCATAAAGATGACTTGCTGCTGTATCTGGTCTTTCCGTGTAACGAATGACTGGAAATGGATTCCAATGGCGTCCTGATATGTATTCCTCGATTGTCTTCTCAGCCATCGGTACCCCGTCTGTATCAATTTTTGCAAGCGAATCTTTAATTTCTTTCACCATATCGGGCTCGGCAATATCTTCAATATAGCTGATTACAATGTCCGTCTTTGAACGCCTTCCGATTTGCATATATTCCATTCTTAAAGTGCGATCCCTTACTCTTCTTCTAGTAAGGGCTGTATTGAAGACGAGCGTCTCAACATAACCATCTCTCGATCCACGTACGACTCTTTCAATATCCGGTTCATCTGGACCTCTTGCAGGATAAGTACGAGCGTCGATGAGAATCACTTGAGCAATTCCATCAACAACCAAAGCAGTTGGTCCTGCCAACACCATATCGACAACTTTGTCTAAATCATCTGTTGTTTCTACTTCAACATAAGGAATATACGTTTTCAGAAGCTTGTGTAAAGCATTTGGTTCGAGATCTTCCTTTGATACTTTTACAAGTACCTTCATGAGTAAATGTAAAATATCATCCTTTACAAATCCATCGATAAAGTAAAAGGCCATTTTTCTTTCTGCATATTCAACATCCAGTTGTAGAACATCAAAACTCTTCTCAACGCCAAGTTGTTCCTTTAAAAATTTGGTGTTCTCTTCTAGACTAGCATGAACTGGCGTCTTCATATTTTCTTCCATAGTCCACCTCAAATCCTTTTCCAACGATGTCTTCATCATCTTAGACATTCCATCAGGAAAAAATACCCTGTCAGCTTAGGTGAAAATATGAATTTCCGCTTGAACTATTATTCGTCAAGAAAATAAAGAAGCTTCTTACGCCCATAGACAAAAGAAGCTCGTATTATTTCAATTAAATTGGTTCAATAAACGGAGATAATCTTGATTTGGATTGATTTCTACCGCCTTTTCAGCATGTAACTTTGCCTTTTCAAATTCTTGCTTTTGAAGATAGACGAGAGCGAGATTATAATGGGCTTCATGAAAATTTGGTTCTAGCTCGATCGCCTTTAATAATGAGCTCTCTGCATCATCTATTTTCTCTAATTTAATCTCCGTGAAGGATAGAAGAAAATAGTATTGCGAAGAAGGCTTCTCACTGTACGATAAATCATGTAATAGCTGGTATGCTTGTTCATATTTCTCTTCTTCCACATATTCCTGAGCAAGCACTAAGGTAGAGGTTTCATCTAAAACCTGCTCTGGATTTGTAAAACCATATCTCACCATACCACCACTTACTGCTAGTGTTAGAGCTAAGAAGACCAGTTGTAACACTATTTTTCTCTTTTTTGGAAAATGGACGATCCCTGACGCCAAAAAGCCACCAATAAGTCCGCCTATATGACCAGCGTTATCAATCCCTGGTACTGTAAATCCAAAAGATAAATTAATCGCTAATACGACAAAAATATTTAAGCCCATTGTGCGAAGAAATAATTTAGGATTAAGTGCTCCAAAATAAAGCAATGCTCCAAAGCATCCAAAAATCGCCCCGCTCGCACCAGCTGAGAGATTTGGACTAAAAATAAAGCTGGCAACAGTGCCGGCAAATCCAGCAACTATGTATATGAATAAAAACCGGATCCGACCGAAAATCCTTTCAACAGCTGTTCCTAAATAAAATAACGCGAGGGTATTCATCGCTAAATGGAGAAACCCTATATGTAAGACCATTGGAGTGAGAAAACGCCACCACTCACCTTCTAAAATAAGGGGATTAAATTTAGCGCCAAATTGAATTAATGTACTTGTGTCCGTGCTGCCACCGAATAATTCAAGTACTAAAAACATCATCACTTGGATTGCGATGAACATATACGTAAAGAAAGGTTTCCCCTGTTCAAATAGCGCTTTTTCCTGTTTTTCTCGTTGAAGGGCAATGTTCAATGTATCTCTTTTCAGTTCTTCAATCATTTCCTCGTTTTCATCGTCAAGCTCAGAAAAAATCCAATTCGCGTCAAATAGTTCCGCCAATCGCCCGGTTTCCTCCAAATAGTTAGCGCTTGAAATAAGAAAAGAATTCACATTTGTTTTGCTTTCGTTAGGATGAGCATAGGGCCTAGCAATCCGGAATTGGTAATCATCTACAGGTAAATAGGAGGATAGGTATATATTTACGACTTGTAGTTCGCCTCTTGTTATTTCCCTGCGAATCCGCTCCCCATTTAAGGCCGTGCGTTCGATATCTTGCTGTAACCAATTACTCCAATCAATATCATATTTAAGCATGCGAACCACTTGAGCCTGTTTGTTTTCTCTTTTTTCCAACCATAGTTCATTTTGTTCTTGCGATAATTTTACGATTCTGTAATCTTGCTCTACAATTAAAAAATAAGCCATTTTCCAAAATAGGTAGCTCTCCAAATTATTCAAAATTCCCCCTACTTTCACATCATCAATCTACTTGTTTTTAGAGAGTCGCTTTCATTTATTTTACTATCTACATTATAAACAACTTTTGAGTAATTTTATAAGGAAAGCCCTTTATATGAATGAATTAATGTGACTAAGTTCAGGGCAAAGCGCTGATTTTTGCTCCAGGTGCTTGATTTTTTTAAAAATTAAACATACAAAAAAGTGACCCGGATAAAATCTGAGCCACTTTTTTCAATCTAGCTTTGATATTGGTTTCTTGCTCCACCTGAGAAGATGCTGCTAAACATTTGATTACGGACCATCGGTAGACGCATAAAGGACGAGACTAAAAATCTACGGATAAATCTGTTTCCTAATATAAGACTTACAACACGATAGCGATTCTGCAGAACCCAGTAGCCTCCAATTCCAATGAGAAGTAAAGATATTAGACGACCCATTTTCATCCCTCCTATGGAAATAGTTTGAGATGTTTTCCATATTTTTATCCGAATTAAATATGAATTATTTTCTACTTCAATACTGGCTCCATAGTTTTCTTTAGGACAGCAACTGAATTCGCGAACTTTTCCTTTTCTGCTTCATCTAAATCTAGATCAACAATTTCTCGAATTCCCTTACGATTCACTACCGCTGGTACACCAATATATACATCTTCATGACCATATTCTCCAGTTAGATGGGCGGAAACGGTGAGAACCGAATTTTCATTTTGCAGAATCGCTTTTGTTAACCTTACCAGCCCCATTGCGATGCCATAGTAAGTGGCGCCTTTCCGTTCAATGATATGGTACGCTGCATCGCGAACATTCAAAAATAGCTCTTCTAAGTGCTCCTGCTTATATTCATCCTTTGTTTCGATCCAGTCCGAAATTTTTCTTCCCGCTATGTCAGCGTGACTCCATACCGGCAATTCAGTATCACCATGCTCTCCAATAATATAAGCATGTACGTTTCGCGTATCGACTTTAAAATAGTCCCCTAGTAAATAGCGGAATCTCGCAGTATCTAAGATCGTCCCTGAGCCAATTACCCGCTCTTTTGGGAAGCCTGAAAACTTCCAGACTGCGTATGTTAAAATATCTACTGGATTGGTCGCGACGAGGAAAATTCCTTTAAAACCACTAGCAAGGATTTCATCAACAATGCCTTTAAAAATGCGTGTGTTTTTTTCAACGAGATCAAGGCGAGTTTCTCCAGGTTTTTGATTAGCTCCAGCGCAAATGACAACAAGATCTGCATCCTGACAATCAGAATAATCTCCAAACCAAATTTTTGTTGGCGATGGAGCAAAAGGAATTCCGTGGTTTAGATCCATTGCATCCCCTTCTGACTTTGCCTTATTTAAGTCAACCAGAACGAGCTCTTCTGTGACTCCCTGATTGATTAATGCAAAAGCATAACTTGAACCAACAGCACCTGTACCTACTAACACTACACGATTAACGCGATCGCTCAAAACGCAAAACCTCCTCATAAATTATGTAATCCAAAGAAATGCAACACTTCCTATAAAAGCTGCTATCAAACTTGATAATAAATTTACGATATCATTGTTTAAGAAAGAGAAACCTCTAATCTTTTCGGTACTTTGACCACAATGATGCATTTTTTCTGTTTCCAGTAAGCAATGATTACATCGATAAGTGGCTTGAAAAAAAGCCCCTAGTACTGTGTCGATTAGATTTCCAAGAAAACCAAAGAGAAAGACAAAGATAACTAACTCCACCGTAAATGCAAACAAAATGAATAGAGCTACTGCAATCAGGGCTGCTCCTGCAATCCCTGCTACTGTGCCAAGTATACTGATTGCACCTGAAGTACCTTTTGGAACCCTTTGAAAATTCCGGATACTAATAGGAGATTTCTTGCTAAGTGTCCCGATTTCAGATGCCCACGTATCTGAATTGGAACTAGCAATTAAGATACAAAAAGCCACCATATAAACCGGTTCATCTGTCAAATAATAAAGAAGACTAGCTATCGCTGCTGCTCCACCATTTGCCACGACTTGAAGCCAATCTCTTCTAGAGCCCTTTTCTAATCTCTCCTCCACCTTATCTTTTTGACTCTTTTTATACTTAGACCAATAACTGGAGGTAGCAAAAAATAGCCCTAAAAGAATGAGGCCTTCTAAATGTAATCCTAACACCGTTAGTATACCAACAATCGCTGCCGCAATACTCCCTGAAAGGGTCAAAAAACGAAATCTAAAGCCTAAGTATACACATATAAACATTATAATAAGATAAAAGAAGCTATCCATTGATATCGATAATCTCCTCTGCCATCACAATTTTGTCAACTGGAATATCATGACTCTCGATTGGGAGTTTCTTAACCAACTGCAAAGGAAATGCTAATGCCAGCTTTTGCCCTTTGTAATCTTCTAAATAACGGTCATAATATCCACCACCAAAGCCAAGGCGATACCCGTCTTTCGTAAATGCTAATCCAGGGACAATTAATAAATCGATCTGTTCTTTTTCGACTTCAATTGTTTTCTCGACAATCGGTTCAGATAAACCAAAATAGACGGTTTCTAGCTGGTCGAGAGCTGTCAATGTTCGAAAATGCATCGTTCTTTCTTTTGGCTCGCATTTTGCTACAACAACTTGTTTATTGTTCTCCCAAGCTGTCCTTATAATTTGATATGTATCGACTTCAGGTACTCTAGAAACTGTAATGCCAACTGTTTTCGACTTTACCCAAGCCGGATCAGTGAACAAATTTTGCGCAATTTTGTATGAAAGCTGTTCATACTCAAGTTTTGTCATTTTTTTCAATTTCTCTTGCAACGATTTTCGTAACTCTTTTTTCTCATCCATAATTGTACTCCCAATGTATAATAAAAAAACAGTAGGAAATAGATTCCCACTGTTTACTTTGTTTCGCGATGTGTTGTGCTTTTTTTGTCTCTTGGGCAATATTTTTTTAGCTCAAGACGATCTGGATTGTTGCGCTTGTTCTTTTTAGAAATATAGTTACGCTCTCCACATTCAGTGCAAGCTAAAGTAATGTTTACACGCATGAATTTCCCTCCAAACTACTACTAACTATTGTTTCACATACGACTTTTCTATAATAGCACTTTTTGTGAGGAAATGCTAGTGTGTTTTTACTTCTCTTTCACATTAACTGTAAAGCTTTTTTCATTGCTTGATTTAATTGTAATGCTTCTCTTTTATTCTCCCCGTTCACCAGCCAAGAAGTGGCTTTACAAGTATCATTCACCTCTACACTTCCTTCAAGTGAAAAAACACTCACCATCATTCCCTTAGCCATTGGCTGATATTGAAGGATTCCACTTTCTAGCGACTGCCAAATATTTTCTGTATTCACCTTCCAAAGAGGTTGAACGGTCATTTGGTCCATCATCTTCCCTTGACAATACCCATTCACTAAAAAGAGCGATGAATTCATAATATGAAAAATCGATTTTTCCACGGGTGAAACAAAAGTAAGTATCTCTCTTGTTATCTCTGTATAGTGATGCATAAAAAATACTTTAATATTTCTTTTATGGCTGCCATGATTTTTTATGAACACTTCATGAATTTTCGTTTTTGAATGGATCGATCTTTCTTTTACAAAAACAAATATTTTTTCTTCTGAAATAAATTTCTCTCGATAATCACGGAGCCAATAGATTTTCCCATCAATCCAAATACCAGGTGTCACGATCAAACCATTCTTCACAACATTATCAAGTTCTGTACCGGTTATATTACTGAGAGTGATATTTGCTTCCATGTCTTCCCCTTCTCATCAAAAATATTTTTTGTATTTCCTTTCACATATATGCGGCTATTCGTTATTAACTGATTTGTCTTATTATTTATGTTAGCACTGATATTAGAAGGCCACAATAAACGCATTTTGTCGTATTTTGTTTTCATTTAGAAGGTGACTCTCACTCGATTCCATTCAACAAACTTCTTGCAAATAACCGATATTCTGCCACTTTCATGATTTCAATCGAAAAACGTCGACTATAATGGTAAAATGTTCTTCATACGATTAGTCATCAACATCAAATTACGATTTATAGAGGTGAGAAAATATGGACTATATAGTACCCATCTTGCTTGGGCTTTCTATTTTGCTTTTTATCATTTCATTCTTTATCAAAGATCCATATAAAGAAATAAAAAATGAGCTTGATCAATTTTCCATGCAGCAAATACAAGAAATATACCAGTTGAAAAGAAAAATCAAAGTTTTAGAGGAAGAACTATTAATCGATGATCGTGAGTTTCAACCGTCCCCCACTCGTCATCAGCATCCAAAAAAAGAAATTCATGCCATTATTAAAAATCAAGTTTGGACACTCGCTCAACAAGGAGTATCAATCGACCAAATTGCGAAGCAGTCCTCATTATCTATCGAGGATGTTAAAAATATCATTAGTGAATTTTCAGTTGGTGTGAATTATGAATAAGAATACAGTACGAGCCTTCGCGCTAGGAATTATTTTGGCTGTTGTTTTACTCCAATTCACAGATCTAAAGCAGAATTCAGATATTTCTGTAAATACAGCGAAAGAAAAATTGACAGAAGAAGGATTTATGATCCTCACAAAAGATGAATTTGCCAGATTAGAAGCAGTTGATGAAGAAATAGAACATGTAGAGAAAGATAACACAGAACCGAGTGTAGAAACGAAAGATGTAGAGGAAGATAAACTAGATGAGCCTCCCGTCGAGGAAACAAATAAGTTTACCTTAGAAATCGAACAGAATATGAGCACAGAAAAAATCGCAAATACCTTAGCAGAAGAACAAATCATTGAAGACGCAACAGAATTTGAGCAGTATTTGATAGACAATGGCTATCATACTAAAGTACAAATCGGACGCTTTGAACTTAACAGTGACATGGACTACGAAGAAATCAGTAAAATAATCACGAAAAGCAAATAGGAAAGAGGGTGTACTAAAAATTTTTTAGAACACCCTCTTTGTTAAGATCATGCATTCAAATCATAATGTCTACCTTTTACGAGGTAAAAGATACTTTCTGCAATATTTGTCACGTGATCAGCTGAACGCTCTAAATAGCGACAAATAAAGGATAATTGAGTTATTTGCGGAATGTTGTCCGGATAAGAATGATTGAGTTCTAGAAGTTCACGAATGGTTGAACCATATAACTCATCCACCTCATCATCCATATCTGCTACTTTTTTGGCTATGACAACATCTTCCTCACTAAAAGCTTTCAGAGAAAGCTCCAGCATCTCCGTTGTAATATTGTACATTTTCTTAACGTGCTGAAGAGACTGCACATGTTCTTCATTTCCAATTCGAATCGTTGATTTCGCTATATTAACGGCAAAATCAGCAATCCTTTCAATATCAGTTGCAATTTTAATCGCAACAATGATGCGACGTAAATCAATTGCCACAGGCGCCTGTTTAGCAATTAATAGAATGGCAAAATCATTAATTTCCTCGTATAAAGCATCCGCTTCTGAATCATCGTCAATGACTTTTAACGCCATTTCAATATTGCAGGTCTCCAATGCTTCAATTGAATTTTTTAAAGCAACACTTGCTAATCTTCCAAGCTCTAAAAGCTTTGCTTGCAATTCATTCAAATCGAGCTGAAATTGTTCTCTTACAACCATGTAATTCTACATCCTCTCCAATGATTATCCAAAACGGCCTGTAATATAATCTTCTGTACGCTTATCAGAAGGATTAGAGAAAATTTTATTCGTACCATCAAATTCAATCACTTCCCCATTTAAAAAGAAGGCTGTTTTATCAGAAATACGAGCTGCTTGTTGCATATTGTGCGTTACAATGATAATACTAAAATCCTTTTTCAACTCTTGTACGAGCTCTTCAATTTTTAATGTTGAAATTGGGTCAAGTGCTGAAGTCGGCTCATCCATTAAAATAACGTCTGGCTCAATCGCTAAACAACGTGCAATACAAATACGTTGTTGTTGCCCACCAGATAATCCGTACGCATTCTCATGTAGTCTGTCTTTGACCTCATCCCAAATTGCCGCACCGCGTAAGCTTTTTTCTACAACCTCATCTAATACCTTTTTATTACGAATTCCGTGTATTTTTGGTCCATAAGCAATATTTTCATAAATCGACTTTGGAAATGGATTTGGCTTTTGGAATACCATTCCAACACGAGTTCGTAAATCTTCAACCTTATAAGATTTATCTAAAATGCTTTTTTCACGATACAAAATATCTCCAGAAATTTTCACGACAGGAATTAATTCAACCATACGATTCAATGTCTTAATAAAAGTTGATTTTCCACAACCGGACGGTCCAATAATGGCTGTCACTTCATTTTCCACAATATCAAGATTAATACTTTTTAACGCATGATCCTCACCATACCAAAGGTTAAGGTCCTTCGTTTGAAAAGCAATCTTTTTATCCATTTGAACAGGCTCAGTGTTCCCTACGTTCGCTGCACTCACAAAGCTTTTCTTAGATTTTGTCATCACTGCCATTCTTTTCATTCCCTTCATCAGTATCTCTTCTGATATTTATTCCGAATAAAGATTGCTACTGAATTCATTAAAAATAATATGAACAATAAAACGATAATCGAAGCCGCTGCTAAGTTTATATATTCTGCAACTAACGCAGCATCGATCGTCCAATAATAAATCTGCATAGGCATTACTGTGAATCGATCAAATATTCCATCTGGCAATGGAATGATAAGCGCTGGAATACCTAGTACAACTAATGGTGCTGTTTCTCCAATTGCTCTAGATAATGCCAATATGATTCCTGTTAAAATTCCTGGAATCGCTGCTGGTAAAACGACATTTTTAATCGTTTGCCACTTTGTCGCTCCCATCCCGTATGAGGCATCCCGTAAATATTGCGGAACCGCACGTATGGCTTCTTGGGCACTTACCACGACAATCGGAAGGACCAACAAAGCCATTGTCAATCCACCGGCTAAAACAACTGAGCCTAAGCCTAGACCTCTTACAAAAACGGTCAATCCTAGTAAACCGAAAACGATTGATGGTACACCAGCAAGATTGGATATATTCGTTTGGATAAAGGACTGAAAGCGCCCCTTCTTCGCAAATTCTTCAAGATAAATAGCTGTACCAACCCCAAGAAAGAAAGTGACTGGTGCAACAACGAGCATGAGCCAGAAAGTTCCTGTAATCGCTCCAAGAATTCCTGCTTTCTCGGGATCCGTTGAAAGCTTATTTGTTAAAAAATCAAAATCGATCCATCCAATACTATCTCTAAACACACGATAAATAAGGATAACGAGTACCACTAGCCCTACTAAAGTGGCAAGAAAAAATAATCTTTTTGCAAACTGATTCAAGAATAAGCGTGAACCTAATTTTTTCTGTATTTGTCCTGAGTCAAAATATTTCATTTTTAGTATTCCTCCCTAAATTTACGAGAGATATATTGGGCAATTAGGTTCATCACAAGGGTGAAGACGAATAGCGTCATCGCAACCGCATAAAGACTATAGTAAAGTGTAGAGCCAGCTGGAGCATCTCCACCAGTTACCTCTACAATATAAGCGGTCATCGTTTGCATAGACTGTGTAAGATCAAAGGTAAAGTTCTTCGAGCTTCCACTTGCAATGGTTACAATCATTGTTTCTCCAATTGCACGGGAAATAGCAAGAACAAATGATGCCACGATCCCAGAAATGGCTGCTGGAACGATGACCTTCCACGTCACTTCTAGTTTCGTAGATCCTAATGCAAGGGCACCTTCCCTCATGGAATTCGGAACTGCACCAAGAGCATCTTCCGATAGTGATGCCACCATTGGGATGATCATAATCCCCATAACAATACCCGGGCTCAAAATATTCGTTGGTTCTAAACCTGGTATTATAGATCTTAAGATGGGAGTAACAAATGTAAGCGCAAAAAAGCCGTATACAATTGTCGGAATTCCTGCGAGAATTTCCAAAATCGGCTTTACAACCTTCCGTACCTTCTCAGATGCATATTCACTTAAATAGACGGCTGTCATTAAGCCAATCGGTATTGCAACGACCATTGCGATAGCAGAGGAAATTAATGTACCTGTAAGTAGTGGGAGGACACCAAATTGTGCGTTCTGCCCTAGAGGCTTTAATACCGTACCTGTAAAAAATTCGACAAATGAAATCTCTCTAAAAAACGCAATCGTTTCAGACAAAAGCGTAATTAAAATACCAAAAGTAGTAAGAATCGAAATGATTGCAATAACGAGCAATGTTTTGGGAATGATTTTTTCTACAATATTCGTTAATGATGCTGTTTTTTTATTTTCTTCGATCATTTTTCTTACTTGACCAATCGACTTTTCCAACGTAACGTTCCCCTTCCGAAAAAATTGACCCTATTTATATACAAGAAGGTATTTATAAAACTCGAAAGACGAGAGGAGATTCCCCCACTCATCTTTCAAGTTCTTTAAAATTATTTCAATCCATTTAAAGCATCAATTGAAGCTTGGATTTCCGCATCTGTTAATGGTGCAAAACCAGTTTCTGCTGCAATTGCTTGAGCATTTTCAACAGCGTAGATAGCATAGTCTAAAACTTGTGGCTTTTCTTTTGCCATATTGACGTTCAAGTATGTGAATACTGGACGTGTGAATGGGCTATAATCAAAGTCTTCGCTTTCACCAATTGTGTCTAAGCTTGGTTCAACTGGACCATTGCCAAAGTCTACACTCACTGCTTGAAGCTTATCTTTGTTGCTATCATAGTAACCATAACCGAAGAATGCGATAGCGTTCTTATCCTTGGAAACAAGGTCCACTAAGATTGAGTATTCTTGTTGAAGATTTGTATCAGCATCAATGTCTTCTTTTTCAAGGATTGTTTCCCAGAAAAACTCATATGTTCCATGGTTTTCGTTAGGTCCCATTTTCGAAATTGGCTCATTTGGAAAATCAGGACGAACATCAGACCAATTTTTAATTCCTTCACTGTCTAAGAAGATGCTAACTAATTCTTCTCTTGTTAATTCTTTCGCCCAATCATTTTCCGGGTTAATAACAAAGGTTAAACCGTCTAATGCTACTTTAATTTCTTGAACTTCAATTCCTAAATCATCAGCTGTTGCTTGTTCTTCGTCTTTGATTTTACGAGAGGCATCATTGAAATCTGTTCCGCCTTGGTCAACTAAGAATTTACCAAATCCTGCAGAAGTACCAGCACGTCCTACTTCTACTGAAACACCTTCTTGTTCGTTGGTCATATAGTTCTCAGCCATTTTTGCCATGAATGGATAAACTGTACCAGAACCATCTATCACAACGCTACCTTCTAATTCTGTTTCTGCATCTGCTGTTTCTTCAGTTTGAGGCTCGTTTCCAGTATTGCTATCATTACCTTCTGGCTCTTCAGCACTATCTGTGCCACCACATGCTGCAGCTACGGCGATTAGCGCTGCTAGGATTAAAAATAAACCTAGTTTTTTAAGACTTTTCATTTCTTTAATTCCCCCTAAGAGTGTTGGTGGTTTTGTCCTACGAGTATTAGAATAACGCTTAACTGTAAAAGGGGTTTTAATGAATTGTAAAGGTTGTGTAAATATGCAGTAAATGTAGGTAAAAGTCGAATTTTTGGGACACACTATTGTTTTGCACAACATATGATTAGTTAGTTTAAAAACAAAAAACTGCCCCTCCAGCATGGAAAGGGCAGTACAAGGTTATTCCTCTTCAGTTTCTTCTTGCTCATCAATTTCTTTGCTACTCTCGCCATTTTCAACTACGGAGTTTTGCTTCAACTTCTCTTCTTCTCTCGTTTTCTTAAGTTCGAAGTAAGCATCTAATGCTCTACGTCCAATCTGCGTGTTAGCAGAGTGGCCGCCGCTTCTTCCTTGATAGGCCCATGGGACGACAACTGCGATAGCAACCTCAGGGTTATTATGTGGAGCATAGCCAACAAAGCTTAAGTTCATGACTTCAGGTGGAACCTCAAATCTACTTCTTTCAGGTCCATCGTAAAAGCCTTGAGCTGTTCCAGTCTTACCTGCTGGAGAATATGAGGCAGTACGGAATTTTCCATAAGCTGTTCCTTCAGGATGCTGGGTTACTTGGCGGAAGCCCTCATGGATAATATCCATCCAGCCTTTTTCAAGGTTAAGACGATTTAGAACCGTTGGGCTTATTTCTTGTACTACAGGTCCTAACTCGTTTGTATCCATCAATGGAGCGCGAATTTCTTTCACCATACGTGGCTGTATTCGATTTCCTCCATTTGCAATCGTTGAAACGTATTGCGCTAATTGCATTGGTGTGTAAGTGTCGTACTGACCTATGGATAAAAAGAGCAATTGGGCGGGGCCCTTTAATGTGCCTTCATAGCCGGTTGACTCATTGGGGAGATCGATTCCTGTCCTTGTACCCAATCCAAATTGGGCGAAAGAATCTCGAATCGTATCAAATGCTTTCGTATTAATTGGTAAAGGTTTATCATACCGATAATGTCCTTCGCCAATCTCAATCACCGTCTTAAACATATACACGTTTGATGAGACCCGTAGAGCACGAACATCATTGACATTCCCAAAGCTCTTCCAAGAACTTATTGGTTTTGATGCAGCAATTTTCAACGGTTCATCATAAAAGACTGTCCCTGGTTTGATGGCACCAGTTTGATAACCAGTTAAGATCGTTGCTCCCTTAACCGTTGAACCGACATTGTAGGAGGTCGAAATATTTCCTAACGCAAAATCCTTCATCTCGGTTTTACCTGTCTCCGAATCTTTTCCAATCTGCTTGCCTGCCATTGTTAAAACATCGCCTGTATTCGGATCCATCATCACGACAAAAGCACGATCTAGTAATTCCGTTCTTGCTGTTTTCTTTGCATCTCTTAATTCTTCTTCTATGATTGATTCCACAGCAAGCTGTAAATCCATATCAATCGTTAATACGAGATCTTTCCCTCTTTGTCCTTCCGATACAACCTCAGTTTCAATAACCTTCCCTGATTTATCGGTAATATTTTTCACCTTTGCTTTTTGACCATGCAAAACATCTTCATACTGCTTTTCAATGTAGCTTATTCCAACTCGATCATTACGGTTATAATCTCGTGCTAAATAATAATCAAGCTCTTCCTTTGGAATTCCTTTATCCGAGTCTGTTACTGTTCCCAGAACAGTCCTTAATGTGCTGCCATAGGCATAGGAACGTTCCCAATCCGTTGTCGTATCAACACCAGGAAGATATTGTAAATTTTCACTCACAAGGGCAAATTCAGTTTGTGTCACATCTTCATTTTTCACAATTTGTGGAGTCAAAGCATAACCGCTACTGAATGCTCGATATATCGCTAAAATTTCTAAATCCTGAGTCGATAGTTCGTTAAGCTCTTCGTCTGTAATTCGATCGAGCTGAAGATTATAAACCGCTTTATTATATTCTTTCGTATCAAGCTCTTCTTTTAATGTTTCATGTTCCTCTTCAGACACTTTATCTGCTGCCCGTTCAGAATTTTTAATAATCCAATAATCTTTTTTATCTCTTTCTTGCACCTTATCAGGCTTAAGCTCGATTAATTGGGCTAATCGTTCTGCAACCTCAAGCATTTCACTTTGGCTCGCTCCAAAATTTGTGTATGTAATAGCATTTTTCGGTGTATTATCAACAATCACTTTGCCATTTGTATCATACATTTTTCCTCTTGGAACGGGGTTATTGACTGTAATATCCTCTGTTCTTTCGATTTCACGCTTATAGTCATCTCCATAAACAATTTGAACGACTCCAAGACGAAGAATCAAAACAGAAAATAGAAAAAACACGACAAAAAACAGTAAATTCAAACGAACTGGAATAACTTTCTTTTTCTTTTTTTCTTTTTGAACCATTTTGTAAAACCTACTTCCTCGGGTGCATTATGACAATATTTTTATTGTAAATGAAACAATCTTAAATATCTATTAGTAAGCAACAAAAAGATTCTTCCAATAATAGCATTTGAAGTTTACTTAGCGCTTGAGAACTTTTGCTAGACCATTCAAAAGATATATTTTCGATCATGAAAGAAGGAAAGGGGCTCCCCTTTCCTTAAGTAAGCTTTACTTTTCGAATGAAAAAATAAATCAATGTGTGTCCTGCTCCGAGTAGGAGCAACAAGATAGGGATAACCTTGTCAGGTTCATAAAAAGATATTCCTAAGATAAACAAGATAATCGATATAACCCGGCCAGCATTTAAAAAGATTTCCTTTACGACAATGTACTCGATTCTCATCTCTGCAGCTTTCCATCCTCTGCCGATTACATCGTACGTCATTGACATATATGGAACAAGTAAAAGTGGATAGGCGATGGCAATTACACCAGCGTAAATGAGAAGCCGTACATAGGTTGGGTCAAACACAATGAGAAAGATGGATAAGTATAAAATGATTCCTCCCGTCAAAATCGCTTTTTTTCTCATTTCTTTTTTAATCATCCTTGAAGCGAAGTAATAGGCAACAAATGCAACTCCTGAATTAATTAAACCAAAGGTACCTAAGGACAACTCACTTTCTGTTGCGATGAAGACAAAAACAGAAATAATAAAGGCAAATGTTCCCTCTCTAAGACCTTGGAAAAAATGAGCATTATTGATGAGCTTCCAATTTTTATTATGCTTTCTTTCCTGTAAGATTCGAACAAAGTAATATTTCCCTTGTGCTGGTCTCCTTTTCAGCGAAAAACTTAAGAATACGGCTAAGGAAAACAATCCTAGTGAAATTCCAAAAACGATTGAATAGCCAATGAACTTTTCCATCTTAGAAATTATAAATCCAGCAGCAATAGGGCCAATCATCCCACCAACAGAAGATAAAATTCCTAGAAAGCCATTAAAGAAATCTCTTGTCTCTGGTTCGGTAATTTCGAAGGTGAGTACATTATAAGCTAGCCAGTAAAATCCGTAGCCTATCCCAAGTAAGCCGCCGAGTAGTAACAAATACTTGGATGCATGTGTACCAATAATTAAAACGGTCAAATAAAAGAGAGCTAAAAAAATGACACCGATCCTAAGCACAATCACTCTGTCAATTTTCTTAGCCCACCTGCCTGCAAGAATAAACGTAATTGGCTGTAATACGACGACAGCTAGGTTGTACATCCCTAAATCTCGAAATTCACCAGATTGCTTCCATAAATAAATATTTACAAACGTATTCGATAGAGCAATGCTAAGGGAATATAATCCCCCAATCATTAGTAATATAGATAGATCTCTTGTTAGTTCCACATCACCAAGCAGTTTATTTATTTTACTCATTAAATTCTCCCCTTTATATCTAAGGGGTAGTTTCTAACAAACAGAGTATGATTATGCACAATTAAGACGATCAAAAAAAGCAGAAGGAAGAACCCCTCTGCTTGACGAATCTTTAAATTATTTTGCAGCGCTGTAACGCTTTGCTACTTCATCCCAGTTTACTACATTCCAGAATGCACCGATGTAGTCAGGACGACGGTTTTGATAGTTTAAGTAGTAAGCATGTTCCCAAACATCAAGACCTAAAACAGGAGTCTTACCTTCCATTAAAGGAGAATCTTGGTTTGGAGTACTTGTTACTTCTAACTCACCATTATTCACAACTAGCCAAGCCCAACCAGAACCGAAACGAGTTGTAGCAGCTTTAGTGAACTCTGCCTTGAAATTATCAAAGCTTCCAAATTTAGCTGTAATCGCATCGGCTAGTTCTCCAGCTGGAGCGCCACCGCCATTTGGTGAAAGGATTGTCCAGAATAAAGAGTGGTTAGCATGTCCACCACCATTATTACGTACAGCAGTACGTGCAGCTTCTGGAACCGCATCGAGGTTAGATACAACCTCTTCAACTGATTTAGATAGTAATTCCTCATTTCCTTCTAAAGCAGCATTTAAGTTTGTTACATATGTGTTGTGATGTTTTGTGTGGTGAATGTTCATCGTTTCTTTGTCGATATGTGGTTCTAGTGCATCATAAGCGTAAGGTAATTGTGGTAATTCAAAAGCCATCTTAAATTCCTCCCTATGTAATATAAAATATTTTAGAAATATTCCTATATTAAATTAAGAAATATTTCCAATGTTCTAAGTTAAGATTACCAAAGTCAGAAATTCCTTTCAAATATAATGACTTAGGCA
Source organism: Robertmurraya phoenicis (assembly GCF_047302285.1). GTDB lineage: Bacteria > Bacillota > Bacilli > Bacillales > Cytobacillaceae > Robertmurraya. Next base: position 1,665,598 of record NZ_CP154845.1, on the reverse strand, counting down.
ACATAACTATTGTTTCCTATCCACTTGATAGTATTCCACATTCATTTTCTTTTTCCTTCAATAAGTTGTAAGTTTTTATTACAAAGTTCAATAAATTGTCAAGAGTTTATATTTCCCTACATATCAACGTTTTCAGTGATAAACACCGTAACAATAGAGATTTCTAGTGTTTAACGATATTGACAGTGATGCAATATTTTTCTAAAGTCAAAAGTGAAGAATATCACAATTGATTTTAACAAGAAGAAAATCTGAAAATTGGAGTGAGATCATGAAAGAGTCCACTATCTCTCTATACAGCCTCCTCATACAAGAATTTATTGATAAAGAAACGATACAAAAGTATAAAGCAGGCACGATTTTATTCAATGAAAGAGATTCAGTTGATCATATTTTCATACTATTACGTGGGAGCGTTGCACTTGGCCGTGTTCATATGAAAGGTAAAGAATTCATCTTGAAAATCTTATCTGGCGAAGAATTGATTATCGAATACCAGCTATTCAAACCTCAAGCGAAATATCATTTTTATGCGAAGACATTTACCGATTGCGAAATGCTGATGATTAAACGTGCTGATTTCGAAGACTTTGTTCACAGCAATCAACTTGTATTAAATGCTTTATCCTCATGGTTAAGCACACGTTATTTAAAAGCACAAATGAAATGTCAAGATTTAATGATGAATGGGAAAAAGGGTGGCCTCTACTCCATTCTCATCCGATTATGTAATAGTTACGGCGTGATGACGGATGAAGGAATTCTCATCGATTTACCTCTTACTCATCAAGAACTGGCCAATTTTACTTATGGCACAAGAGAAGTGATTCAAAGGATGTTAAAGGAGCTTCGTGAGAAAGATGTCATTTCGTATAATCAACAGAAGCTAACCATTAAAAATATCAATTATTTAAAAGAAAGTGTTGATTGTCAGAACTGTCCTTACGAGATTTGTGGAATAAATTAATAACAGATGGCCAGATATGAAAGGTAATTTGCCGATATCTGGCTTATTTTATTTATGTCGCTATGACGAAGAAATAAATGATCATTAACGCTTGAATTAAGCCCTTCGTTACGACACTACTAATAAATCCTATGACAGAGCCAAACCCGATGGTAATCCCCTCTTTAAATCCTTTTTTATTGACGAGCCATTCAGCGAGTACAGCGCCTAGAAAAGGACCAATGATAATCCCGAGAAAAGGAATGACAAAGGGACCAACTAATATACCAATGGTACTCCCCCAGATTCCAGCCTTCGATCCACCGTATTTTTTTATCCCAAGCAAATTTGCCACAAAGTCCGCTACAAATAATAATATGATCAGTAACCCTTGCACGACCCAGAAAAACCAGTTAAATGGTTCAAAGCTGAAGAATAATCCGTATAAAATGTATCCTCCTAATATAAAAAGGACACTTGGAACAATTGGATAAATTAATCCTATAAAAGAAATCACGAACAATGCAATAATAATGGTCCAATATAATATCTCCATGTTTCAACTCCTCTTTCTATACGAGTCAAACTTTAACATATAATGGAAATAGATTCTACTCAATAATACAAAAGGGAATTTATATCAATATTCATAATGGTAAAACGCTGATTTCCGCTCCGGGCACTTGCTTTCCGTGGGGTGGGCACCATGCCTCCTCGGAGCAAGCTCCTGCGGGGTCACGCCTGTCCCACTAATCCCACAGGAGTCAAGCACCCTCCGCTACAATCAGCTAGTTTAGCTTTTTAGATGACTTTCCCAAAGGCACGCCAAATAATATATTATCGTTTCTGACATTTTATCATTAAGAATGTGAATGGAGGTTTATTTTCATTATTTTTATGTGGCTCAACAACATTCGAAACTTCTATTCGTCCATATTTTTCAAATTCTTCTTTTATGGAATCGACATCATAAAAAAACATTTTTACTCCTTCCATGATTTCGAAATAATCTTTATCTAATTGTTTGCCTTTGCCGTACATTGGAGCATCTTTTGAAATCGTAGTGAAAATCATATATCCGTTTGGTTTTAGTTGATCATAGCAATCTTTCATAAACTTAGCTCTCTCACTTTTATTCAATAAATGAAGAAGTGCGTAACAGAATATACCATCATAAAGTTTGTTTTCAAAAGGCATGTCCGTTACTGAACCATGAATAAATGTAGCATCAAGCCCATTCTCCCTTGCCAATTCAATCGCAGTTTTTGAAATCTCGATACCTGTTACATTTATTCCGCTATCAATAAAAATCTTTGCATTTCTACCATATCCAATACCAGGGATTAATATATCCTTAACTTTCTTTTCAAGGAAAAAATCTTTTGTTAAAATTGCGGAGTCTGCTGGTTCAAATCCCCACATCATTTGATTTTCGATAAAGCTAGTTTCCCAAAATTCAGTCATACTAAATTCTCCTTTGTTCGATTACTCAAAATAAACAGGACTGAAGACAATCTTATTCTACATCAAAGTTGTCTTCAGCCCAAAACATACCAAACTGGCGAGTATTTATTTTATATTAATGTCTTTCTCCTAAAACTGCTTCTGCGATATTTACTGCATGATCGCCGATTCTCTCTAGGTTACTTACGATGTCAACGAAAACAATCCCTGCTTGGGCACTACATTCCCCAGCACTTAAGCGCAGGATATGCTGCTTCCGTAATTTTCTTTCCATCTTATCGATCTGCTCTTCTTTTTTAATAACATTTCGCGCCAGTTCTTTATCATCATGATCCAACGCATTAATCGCTTCTTTAACGGTCGAAATGGTCAACTGGAACATTTCTTCAAGCTCGTCCATTGCTGAACCAGTAATTTTTACTTTATTAGCTAGTTGATACTCAACTAATTCTAAGACATTTTCATAATGATCACCGATTCTTTCAATATCACGAATCGTATCCACTAAAACAGAATGTTCATTGGATTCAGCTTCTGATAAGGAACTAGACGAAAGCTCAACTAAGTAATCGGTTATCTTTCTATCTAAATTGTTAATCGCATCTTCAAGCTGAGCAGCTGTATCTGAATGCTTGGAAGATTTTGTTTTCAAATAGTTATTCGTTTCTGTTAACCCTAGTACAGCAAATTGTCCCATTCGCAGAACTTCTTCCTTTGCTTGTCCTAAAGCAATTGATGGTGATTGCTCAATAAAGACGGGGTCAAGGTGCTTCGCCTTATATTCCAAAACAGAATCCTCACCAGGAATCAATTTGGTTACGATGATAGCTAGAATTGCTATAAATGGAAATTGTATAACGGTATTTGAAACATTAAAAATCCCGTGGGCAAAAGCGATTGTCATTTCAGGATTTAAATGCATCTTATCTTGCAAAAATTCAACGAGAAGCTTAAAAGGTCCTAGTAAGATCATGAAAAGCGTCGTCCCGATTAAATTAAATAATACATGGGTTGCAGCAGCTCTTTTTGCTGCTACAGATGCACCAATTGCCGCTAATACAGCTGTTATCGTTGTCCCAATATTATCGCCAAATAATACAGGTAGTGCAGCATTTAAATCAATCAAACCTTCAGAAAATAGTCCCTGTAATATTCCTATCGTTGCACTTGAACTTTGAACAATCACTGTAAAAAGGGTTCCAATGATTACTCCTAGAATCGGATTTGAACTCATACTTACTGTTAGTTCATGAAAAGCTTCTAAGCCTCGTAATGGTTTCATTCCACTACTCATGAGCTCTAGTCCAAAGAATAAAGCACCAAAACCAAAGACAATCTGTCCAAAGCTATGTATCTTCTTGCTTTTGAAGAAAAATAATAGAATCGAACCTAAAGCAATAATTGGTAGTGCATAGGCACCCACATCAATCCCAATAATAAAGGCTGTTATCGTTGTCCCAATATTGGCACCCATGATAACTCCAATAGCTTGGCGTAGAGTCATAAAACCAGCACTTACCAAACCAATTGTTATAGCTGTAGTCCCACTGCTTGATTGTATAAGTGCAGTCACAATAATTCCAGCTAATACTCCCATGAATGGATTCGTTGTAAATCGGTCTAATATATCTCTAAGCTTATCTCCGGCAGACTTTTGAAGGCCATCGCCCATGTATTTTATCCCAAATAGGAATATCCCTAGTCCACCAAGAAACTCAAATATCATCTGTTGAATATCAAAATCCAAACTCTTCAGCCCCTATAATGTAAAATAATATGAAAGGTCTTTAAAAAACCCTTTACCATTATGCTCTATCGATTGTCATAATGTAAATAATTTATGATGCAAATTTACAATTCCTTAATAAAAGAGTCTTATGTTACATTTACATTACAAATTATATTAATTATAATTTATTTCAATATGTTAAGGACTATTTATAAGCATAGATTATTTTCTTGTATTGATGCTAGGCACAGGCTAAAATGATTAAAGAATACATAAAGGGTGGTTTTAAATGAATATTTTTAAACAGCTCATTTTGAGCATATATTCGCCTAAAGCAATCGCATCATGGCGATATCAAGGTATAGGGAAGACAATATTATTTGTCTTTTTACTTGTCCTTATTTCGATTATTCCAATTTCCGTACAACTTAGTACAGATATCATCAATGGATTTAATGTTGTTAAAGATTCAATTGAAGAGGAAATTCCCGATTTTATCATTAATGATGGCGAGCTAATTTCTGATCAGACTGCCCCTGTTATTATTGAAAACGATGGTTTTTCCATTATATTTGATTCGACTGGAGAAGTGGGCTTAAACGATTTAGACCTGTCCGTAAATTCACTTGCTCTTTTAAAAAATGACTTTGCTGTCATCATCCCGGGTGGGACTGTTGATCATTTTTCCTATTCTGCGATGGATATCGCATTATCTAAAGAGGATATTGCTTTGTTCATTCAGTCCCTTGACTCTCTTTTAGGCATTATCATTCCCATCTTAGTTATCCTTATTTACCTTTTCTCTAGTGCGATGAAGTTTATTGGGATATCTGTTTTAGCTCTAATCGGATTGCTTCTCCAAAGAACTGGTGAAAAACTTAAATATCGACATATGTGGAGGATCGCTGCTTATAGTATTGTAATACCAACGTTATTTTTCATGGTCATGGATATCTTCCGCACAACTGTTCCTTTTGGTTTTATGTTAAACTGGCTCGTTTCCATATTTGTTTTATTCCTTGCTTTAAAAGAAATACCTCCGGTAAAAGAAGAAGAATTATAATCAAAAAAACGCGGAAATTTCTGCGTTTTTTTGTACTATTTAGGATTGGACAAGCATATACATGGAAAAATCCCATTAAAGGAGAAAGATCCATGAAACGTCTATTCGTCCTACTATTAATCGTCGCAACTATTTTTGCCATTTATTATGATTTGAGCAAAGGAACGCTTCCTATTGCAATCGAAACAAGTACGCAAGCTCAAGTGGAAACAGAAACAACTCTCGAGCCGATCATCGATTATTTCGAGCAAGAAGTTCAAAATGGTGACACGGTCCTTTCCATTATTGAAAGACAATTAGACAGGCCCATCCCTGTTCCTATAGATGATATAACGAATGATTTTAGCAAGCTTAATGATGGAATAGAAGCGAATAAAATTCAAGTTGGCAAGATTTATCACTTCCCAGATTATAGAAAATTACATGAATAATCCATTTAAACCAGTAAGATTCTTGTCAAGTTAATCCTTTCACTGATACAATTAACTCATATTAGCATTATAATGATAGTTGAATTCAATTTCCTAATCAAATTTTGAAATTGGTTCAGGTGCTTATTTCTTTTAGATAAAGGAGAGAATCACTTTTGAGTGAAATTATACATCGTACAAAAACCCGTCCCGTTAAGGTTGGCAACCTAACTATTGGTGGAAATAATGAACTTGCAATCCAGAGTATGACAACGACTAAGACACATGATGTTGAAGCTACTGTGGCTCAAATTAAGAGACTTGAGGAAGCAGGATGTCAAATCGTTCGCGTTGCTTGTCCAGATGAACGTGCTGCAAATGCGATTGCAGATATAAAGAAACAAATTAATATTCCACTTGTTGTGGATATCCATTTTGATTATAAGCTTGCCCTTAAAGCAATCGAGGGCGGTGCCGATAAAATTCGTATCAACCCAGGTAATATCGGTAAAAGAGAAAAAGTAGAAGCAGTTGTAAAAGCAGCTAAAGAAAAAGGGATTCCCATTCGAATTGGGGTAAATGCAGGTTCCCTCGAGAAGCGTATTATTGAAAAATACGGCTATCCAACTGCCGATGGTATGGTTGAAAGTGCTCTTCATCATATCAAGATTCTAGAAGATCTAGATTTCCATGATATCATCGTATCGATGAAGGCTTCAGATGTAAACTTGGCGATCGAAGCTTATGAAAAAGCAGCCAAAGCATTTGATTATCCATTACATTTAGGAATCACAGAATCCGGAACATTATTCGCTGGTACAGTCAAAAGTGCCGCAGGATTAGGCGCTATCCTTAGCAAAGGGATCGGAAATACCTTACGTATCTCTTTAAGTGCGGATCCTGTTGAAGAAGTGAAAGTTGCGAGAGAGCTACTTAAATCATTCGGCCTCTCATCAAACGCGGCTACATTAATATCGTGCCCTACATGTGGACGGATTGAAATTGACCTCATCAGCATCGCTAATGAAGTAGAAGAATATATTTCAACGATTAAAGCTCCCATTAAGGTGGCTGTTCTAGGCTGTGCAGTAAATGGTCCTGGAGAAGCACGTGAAGCTGATATCGGCATTGCAGGAGCTCGTGGAGAGGGTCTACTCTTCCGCAAAGGGAAAATTGTCCGTAAAGTCCCTGAAGAAACGATGGTCGACGAACTCAAGAAAGAAATCGACCAAATCGCAGCAGAGTACTTTGCCAAAAAAGAAGAAGAAGCAAAAGCTGAAACAGTCCAATAAAAATACGAGGCTTGGCCATGTGCCGAGCCTCGTATTTTTGTATAACTTTTCAAGTGCTCCTAACTTGAAAAGCTTAAAAAAATGGGAGGATGAACATCCCTAATATAATGGATACGGCTCCAATCCCGATCGCCCAGCTACCGAGACTTTTTGCTCCTCTACGTCGTGCAATGAATCCGAGCACGATACCTGCTGCCCCAAACAAAATGGGAGAAACAAATAAAGATAAAATCGAGAGGATGATCGCAGCAAAGCCCATTCCTGTTCCTCCGGCTCCTGCATCTACATCTCGTTCTTCTTTATACTCTCTTCCAAAAGAGACTGGCGCAGCCATTTCAGCTGAGGTTTCCTCTAAATAATCTGCAGTTCTCGATTGATAACTCGTTTCTAAGCCCTCATCGTCCTTTTGTAAATTGACAACAGGGGCGTTACGTTCTTGATCTGCCATATTTAAAATCCCTCGCTTTCTTTGTAGGAGCATTAATATTGTTTTACAGATGAAGAGATTTTAAAAGTGTTAAAGTCTGTCAATGGAGGATCTTAAGATACCGCTACATATTTTTAAACGAAATTGTTAAAATGATGTAGTAAAGCATGTAAAAGGAGACAGAAAATGAAGAAAAGACTCGGCATCGATATCGATGGCACCGTAACACGTCCCGAAACGATCCTCCCTTATATGAATGAAGGGTTTGGCTTATCCTTAACATTAGAGGATGTTCTAGACTATGATTTATCACTTTTAGTGGACATTTCAGCATCAGAATTTGCTAAGTGGTGGCTCAACATTGAGCCGAGGGTATATGAAGAATCCCCTTTGGCCGATGAGGTAAAAAACGTACTACTTCAATGGGAAGAAATGCATGAACTCTATTTTATTAGTGCTCGCAGTAGCCACTTATTAAATGTAACAGAGGAATGGTTTAAGAAGGAAGGCTTGCCCTTTCATCATATAGAATTAACTGGTTCACATGATAAAATTCAAATGGTAAAAAAATACGATCTCGACATATTTATGGAAGATAAGCATGATAATGCGGTTATGATACATGAATATTGTCAAATCCCCGTCCTTCTCTTCAATACACCTTATAATCAAAAGCCTCTACCAAAAGGTGTAATTCGAATCAATAATTGGCTTGAAGCTAAAGCTTGGGTAGATGATTGGTCTAAAAAATAGTAAAAAAATGCATAGAGTGAACAACTGCACTCTATGCATTACATTCAGGACAACGTCCATAAATTTCAAATTTATGACCAGATATGTCAAACCCTTGTAAATTTTCACTTAAACTTTGCATCGGACATGTTTCAATTTCCTTTGTCTTCCCACAATCTAAGCAAATAAAATGATGGTGGTGAGACGTATGGGAGCAAGTGAAACGAAAGTGTTTTTCACCTGATAGCTCAGTCATTTCAAAAATCCCTAAATCAACAAACATCGAGAGATTACGGTATATCGTATCGAAACTTAAACCTGGATAATCATCCTTCATTTGATCAAGGACGTCCCTAGCGGTTAAATATTTCTCACTATTGGAAAATAATTCAAGCATTTCTTCTCTTTTTCCCGTATGCTTGTACCCTTTTTCCTTTAATAACTGTAATGCTTCATTTACATTCATGCTTTCACCCCATTTTTAATAGGTCTGGATGAGCTTATCTTTTTTAAGCCAATCGTGACAACTAATATGATTACTGCGATCATAACAATAGTTCCACCTGGTGCCAAGTCTAAATAATAAGAAAGAACTAAGCCACCTAAAACAGAGGTTTCGCCGAACAGAACAGAATAGAATATCGTCTCTTTAAATCCCCTTGCAATTCGTATGCTTGCAGCAACGGGCAAAGTCATTAAAGAAGAAACTAACAGAATCCCAACAATTCTCATCGATGAGGCAATTACGAGAGCAACCATTATAATAAAAATAAAATGAATGCTTTTTACAGCTATACCAGATGCCTTTGCATGCTCTTCATCAAAGGATAATAAAAATAACTCTTTGTATAAAAGGATAATCGCTACGATAACAAAAACACTAATCAACAAAATCGTATATAAATCAGCGCGACTTACAGCACTGACACTCCCAAACAAATAACCAAAAAGATCCGTATTAAATCCATCTGCTAGTGAGATAAAGATGGCTCCTAAACCAATTCCTCCTGATAAAATAATCGGAATAGCTAATTCTTGATAATGCTTATAAACGGTGCGTAGCTTTTCGATAAATAATGAGCCCCCAACAGAAAACACCATTCCCATATATAAAGGATTGAGGCCACTCATCACCATGAATTTTTTTTCAAGGAGAAGACTTAGTGCAATCCCTGCTAAAGTTACATGACTTAACGCATCAGCTATAAGGGACAAACGCCTTACAACGATAAAAACTCCTAATAATGGAGCAATGATTCCAATAATCATTCCAGTTAGGAACGCATTTTGTAAAAATTCATATTGAAGTATATCCTGGATCATGTTTAAACTCCTTCATGATGATGGTGTTCATGAGAAAGCATATGAACATCATGACCATAAATCTGTGACATATCATTGATTTGTAGCTGCTCAAATTCCTCTGTATTCCCATGAAAATGTAAATATTTATTTAAGCATGCTACATGTGATACTTTATCGGTAATCGTCCCAATATCATGGGTAACTAAGAGGAGCGTAATGCCTCGATCTTTATTTAAATGCTCAAGCATCTCGTAAAAGGATTGAACATTCTGAGCGTCTACTCCAACGGTTGGTTCATCGAGAATCAGGAGCTTCGGCTCACTCACTAACGCTCTAGCAATAAAGACCCTTTGCTGTTGACCACCAGAAAGCTGCCCAATACTTCTATTCATATAATCGGTTAACCCTACCGATTCTATCGCTTCTTTAATCTTCCGATGTTCTTCTGCCCGCAAAAACTTAAAAAGGCCAACTTTCTTTGTTAACCCACTGCTTACTACCTCGTAGACAGTAGCAGGAAATCCTGTATTAAATGAATTTGCTTTTTGTGAGACAAATCCGATTTGATGCCAATCCTTAAAACGATGAATCTCCTCGCCAAAAAGACGAATATGCCCCTGTTGTATCTTTAGGAGCCCAAGAATCAATTTTAATAAGGTAGACTTCCCTGAGCCATTCGGTCCCACAACGGCTAAGAAAGATCCCATAGGGATGGTTAGTTGAATATTTTCTAAAACATTTTCCTTTTCATAATGAAAGGACAAATGATTAATTTCGATAATCGGTTGCTCGGCAGTCATGATATCACCTAGTTTTTTAAAATTAAAATAGAATCATTACGATTTAGTAGTATACAGGATGTAGCCCTTTATGTAAAGCTTTATGCTGTCCGTCACAACTAGATGACCATGCTCATAAAGTAAAGAAGAAGGGGTGTGGGACGTTTGAAAATCTTCCAAAAAATCATTAATCATAAAATCAATTCCATTACAGGAAAAGAACTACTCAAATATGGTAAGCAATTCCAAGTTAGTATTAGCAATGAGCAAGCAAACACAATAGCCGCTCATTTAAGAGGGAAAAATGTCAATATTTTTAATGATGACGAAAGAAAAAAAGTCATTAGTGAAATTGCCAAAATAGTTGGTCCTGAAAAGGCCAACGAAATCAATCGTATATTTGTTAGTTTTATCAAGTGAAGCATAAAGAAATCCACTCAGGGTGCGAGTGGATTTCTTTATATATAATTATTCAGAAATGATGTTTTCTAGAAGGTTTTCATTAAATTCTTTCGTACGAAGCATAGCAATCTCATGCTTGTACGGGGCCTTTTTACTATTTTTGTCTTCTCCTACATAAGGTGTTTCGAGGATTTTCGGAACGTCCATTAATTGAGGATGATGAACAATATGATTTAACGCCTTAAATCCAATATTTCCAAATCCAATGTTCTCATGTCTATCCTTACTTGCTCCTCGTTCGTTTTTACTGTCATTAATATGGAGAACTTTTATGCGGTCAATTCCAACAATTTTATCAAATTCATTTAATACTCCATCAAAATCTTCAACAATATTGTAGCCTGCATCATGGGTATGACAAGTATCAAAGCAGACAGAAAGACGATCATTATGAGTTACCCCGTCGATAATCATGGCGATCTCTTCAAATGTTCTTCCACATTCTGAACCTTTACCTGCCATTGTCTCTAATGCGATCTGCAAAGACTCCTGACCTGTTAACACTTCATTTAATCCTTCAATAATTTTCTGAATTCCCGCTTCGGCCCCAGCGCCTACATGAGCACCTGGATGGAGAACAATTTGCTTTGCCCCAATTGCTTCTGTACGCTCTATTTCACTTCTTAAAAACCGAACTCCTAAATCAAAGGTGTCAGGATTCGTCGTATTTCCAATATTGATAATATAAGGAGCATGGACGACGATTTCATTAATGCCATTCTCCTTCATATGCTGACGCCCTGCTTCAATATTCAAGTCCTCAATCTTCTTACGTCTCGTATTTTGTGGAGCCCCTGTATAAATCATAAATGTGTTAGCACCGTAAGAAACAGCTTCCTCACTGGCTGATAAAAGCATTTTCTTCCCACTCATTGATACATGTGATCCAATTTTCAACATTATGATCTCTCCCTTATTTAAAAATACTAACTTATTTTCTTTTTAAGCGATTTTGACGCTTTTTAATTTTATCGACTTCAGACTGCATCTTTTTCTTATATCCTGGCTTAACCTTTTTAGGCTTTTTGACAATCGATTTTGCCATGACATCAATTTCATCATGCTGTCTTTGTCTTTTCTTTCTTTTGTTTCGATCGCTTATTTCAACGATCTCCCCATCCCTCAAATCAACATTTTTAAATTGAATTCCAAGGTTTTCTAAACGATTAAGTGCATCTTCATCTGATGAACTATAAATCGTAAGAGCCACACCTGAATAACCAGCACGAGCTGTTCGTCCAACACGATGGACATAAAAGTCTAAATCAGAAGGTAACTCAAAATTAATAACATGACTAACTCCTTCAATATCAATCCCTCTAGCAGCCAAATCTGTTGCGACAATGTATTGAAATTCTAAATCCTTAATTTGCTTCATCATTTTCTTACGTTCTCTTGGACTAAGATCCCCATGAACTCGTCCAACCTTTAATCCTTTATATGCTAACGCATTTGCCACCTCATCAGCCATCTTTTTTGTGTTCGTGAACACAATCGCCAAATAAGGATTATAGGCTGTTAGGACGTCATAGACGATTTCTTTTTTACTTCTGTGACGGGATGGCAATAAATAATGAGCGATTTTTTCTGCCGTTAGCTGCTTTGGTTCAATATGAACATATTGTGGGTTCTCTAAGTATTTTTTCAAAAAAGGTTTTAGCTTTTCAGGTATTGTTGCAGAGAACACAAGCATTTGTAGCTTTTCCGGCATTCTTGAAGCAATCTGGTCAATATCTTCAATAAAGCCCATATCAAGCATTAAATCCGCTTCATCAACCACCAGTGTAGTAGATTTATGAATAAGAAGGGCTTGATCCTTTGCTAAGTCGTTAATTCTTCCTGGTGTACCAACGACAATATGAGGCTGAGTTTTGAGTTTTTCAATCGTTCTCTGCTTGTCCGTACCACCAATAAATAGTCGTGTAGATATCTCTTCTTCACTGTACTCTGTTATTTTTAAAATTTCCTGATAAATTTGACTAGCGAGCTCACGTGTTGGTGCTGTAATAACTGCTTGTACCTCTTTTTTTGTTGGCTCAATTTTATCAATGATCGGCAAAATGTATGAGTGGGTTTTTCCTGTCCCTGTTTGCGATTGTCCAATCGCACTTTCTTCTTTTTGGATAATGGGGATCAGTCTTTGTTGAATTTCCGTTGGTTCATTAAACCCTATTTTCTGTAAAGCTTCCATCACAAATGGTTGAAATCCATATATGTTAAATTTCGATTCTGTCATCCTTCTACTCCTTCATCATGTTCGTCCTTTTTTGGACATCATCTAATCATTATAATAAAGATTTGGCAATAGCGCCAATTAAGCATATATTCTTTGCTTTTATTTATATCAAATTCAACTCAATTTTTGCAAAAGTACTTAACGATTCCTGCTTATGTGCATACCCTAATAGGAGAGAATCTACGTAGATGTCTAGAGAGCTACAGATTGAAAGGAGGAAAAGTAATGCAACCTAGAATGAGAGCTCCTTTCCCCCCACCTGGAAACCCACCGAGAGGTTCGATGATGACAAGAGGAGGACCTTCCATGAACAGGGCTGGGTTTAGACCACCACGCCCACAACGAGGAGGCGGTGGAGGTGGACTTTTAGCAAAGATATTTGGAAATCGAGAGAACCAAAGAGGCGGTTCAAATCCTTTTTCTTTTCCTACATCCACAGCAGCAGGGCAAGCAGCCAGTCGAGGCGGTGGAGGAGGTTTATTAAAAACGTTAACCGATCCGAACGCCTTAAATGGATTTCTGGCGAATACGGAGAAAATGTTAAGTACTGCACAACAGATTGGTCCGATGGTTCAGCAGTATGGTCCAATGGTCAAGAATCTACCTTCATTATGGAAGCTCTATAAAGGCTTTAGAGATCTCCCTTCCGAATCTGAGGATGACTCCCCTAAAGAAGAAGTTCAAAAAAAGAAGACTCAAACTAAAAAGAAAAAAACCGCATCTTCAGGAGAAAATGAAGAAGCAAGCCAAGGAAAAAATTCTCCTGAAAAAGGGCAATCAGCTCCTAAGTTATATATCTAAAAAAGTCGATTTCTTAAAGAATGCTTTCATGAGCATTCTTTTTTTTAAGCGGTGTTGTACTCATGCTTTTATTTTTCCATCTTCCTCAAATTGAGGTTTTAGGCGAAATCCTTTATAATGAGTTCGTGGGATGAGATTTATCAACCATATTTAAATAATTTCTGTGTTTATTGCACTGCATTCTATCAATTTCTCACATTTATATAAAAATGTGTAATTGACTAATAGATTAAGAGCAATCTTCGCTTTTAGGGGGTTACTGAATGAAAGTTATTAAGATTTCTCCACGCGGTTACTGCTATGGTGTCGTTGATGCCATGGTAATTGCAAGAAATGCTGCTTTAGATAAAACATTGCCTCGACCAATCTATATCCTCGGGATGATTGTTCATAATAAGCATGTTACAGATGCTTTTGAAGAAGAAGGCATTATTACATTAGACGGAAGTAATCGAAAAGAGATACTTGAAAAAGTCGATCAAGGAACAGTCATTTTTACAGCCCACGGGATCTCTCCTGAGGTTCGTGCTTTGGCTAAGGAAAAAGGACTTGTGACCATTGATGCTACTTGCCCAGATGTGACGAGAACTCATGACCTGATAAGAGAAAAAGAGGCAGAAGGCTTTCAAGTCATCTACATCGGCAAAAAGGGCCATCCAGAGCCTGAAGGAGCACTTGGCGTTGCCCCTGGCATTGTTCACCTTGTAGAGACAGAAGAGGATGTCAATAATCTTCAACTGAATCATGATAAACTAATCGTCACAAATCAAACGACGATGAGCCAATGGGATGTTGGTCATATTATGGAGCTTTTGAAGGAAAAATTCCCTCATGCTGAGTTCCACAACGAAATTTGTAATGCCACTCAAGTAAGACAAGAAGCTGTAGCACAAACAGCTGGTGCTGCTGATGTCACGATTGTAGTGGGCGATCCAAAGAGTAATAATTCAAATCGTCTAGCTCAGGTTTCAGAGGAAATTGCTGGGACAAAGGCTTATCGAATCGGTGATTTAAGCGAGTTGAAGATCGATTGGATTAAAGACGCTGAAACAGTCGCAGTCACGTCAGGCGCCTCTACTCCAACACCAATCACAAAAGAGGTTATTGTTTTTATCGAGCAGTTCAATCCACAAGATGAATCCACTTGGAAGGTAGAGAAAAAAGTACCTTTAAGTAAAATCTTACCGAAGGTTAAAAAAGTATAACCGGGCAATTGCCCGGTTTTTTTATTACATAAAAACAAATGGGTCTGTATTTGGTTTTGAAGCGATAAACGAGACGTTCAAGCCCTTGTCTTCACACATTTTTGCTAGAACCTCAGCAACGCCCTTTTTCATAATTTGTTCAATATGATGGCCTGGATCGATAATATTCAAGCCTTCCATCATCGCATCATGGGCGACATGATAATACATATCCCCTGTCACATAAACATCTGCCCCTTTAAACTTTGCGGACCTAAAATACTTGTTTCCGTCACCACCGAGGACAGCGACCTTTTTAATTCTATTTTTCAAGTTTCCAACCACACGAACACCTGTTACTCCTAATGCCTTTTTCACATGTTCGGCGAAATCCTCTAATGACATTTCATTAACATACCCGATTCTTCCCAATCCTAATGACTCTCCTGGATTGTCTAAGCTGTAAATATCATACGCAACCTCTTCATATGGATGGCTCTTAAACATAGCAGAGAGAACTCTTTTTTCCAAATGGGCAGGAAAAACCGTTTCCACTCGAGACTCTTCTACACTTTCTAGCTTACCTTGTGATCCGATATATGGGTTCGTATTTTCTCCTGGAAGAAATTGACCTATGCCACTAGCCGAAAATGTACAATGACTATAATTTCCAATTGATCCTGCGCCTGCATTTCCTAATGCTAGTTTAAGTTCTTCTACATTTTCTTCTGGTACAAAGACGACCAATTTTTTTAGCTTCACCTCATAGGTTGGAACGAGCACCTCTGTATTTGTGAGCCCAAGCGCCTCTGCTAATAGATCATTTACTCCACCTTTTGCCACATCTAAATTCGTATGGGCCGCATAGACAGCAATATCATGCTTAATCAATTTCTCAATCATTCTACCAGAGGTTTGTTCCGTCGATATCTTTTGTAAAGGACGAAAAATAATCGGGTGATGGGCAATAATTAACTCGACATTTTCAGCAATTGCTTCATCAACTACTTCCTCTAACACATCTAAGGCCACTAAAACTTTACTGACAGGTTTATTAAGACTTCCAATTTGTAAACCAATCTTATCTCCCTCCATCGCATATGCCTTAGGAGAAAATTGCTCAAATAATTGGATCACTTCATAGCCATTCGCATTCTTCAAGACTTTAGAACCTCCTCTACCATTAATATTTTATCTATTAGTTCTGCTTTTTTCTTTTGATTATCTTCGCTTTTAGCTGCTTCTTCAAGTTTAGCTAAAATTCTTTTCCAATTCGCAACTTCGCCCGCCCATTTTTTCATAAAGGGCTCAGTTTTTTGTTGTACTAAAAAGGGGCCCATTAATAATAAAGCTTTTCTATCCAAATTATTGTACGGCTTCAGAGGCTCTCCTTTTTCAGCTACGAGAACTTCATAAATTTTCCCATCTTCTTCCAAAATTTCTTCTTCAATAAGCTCCCAGCCATGGTCTACTAACCATAGCCTAATCGACTTTGCACTTAAATTAGGCTGTAAGATGAGTCTCTTTACCTTTTCAAGCTTCTCGACACCATTATCGAGGATGCTCGCAATCAAAGCTCCACCCATTCC
Source organism: Robertmurraya phoenicis (assembly GCF_047302285.1). Taxonomy (GTDB): domain Bacteria; phylum Bacillota; class Bacilli; order Bacillales; family Cytobacillaceae; genus Robertmurraya. The sequence goes on along the minus strand of NZ_CP154845.1, from coordinate 1,649,179 downwards.
AGCAATGGTAATGCAATCGACTTCACCGCTGGAAATGACCTCTAAACCATTTCCTTTACGTACATCGATACAATCTTCGAGACCTTCCGATTCTACTTGTTTTTTCGCAGATTGAAAGGGACCTTCTACGACCTCCCCAGCAATGGCATAGCTTACTTGTCCCTTCTTAACAACATGACATGGTAAGTACGCATGGTCTGAACCAATGTCGGCGATACGACTTCCTTCAGGTATGTATTTGGCCACCGTTTGTAGGCGTTCTGATAGTTTATCAATATTCATTCCTTCACCACTTTATCAAGACTATAGAGTTCATTCTCCATTTAATAAGTATAGAAAAAGTCCTTTACATATGCAAAGGACCTTTTAGCAATATTTTATTTTACTTTAATCCTGCTAACCATTCAGCCATTTCAGCTTCCCTACCTTGAACTAAACCAGGTGGCATTGAACCCTTACCATTAGTTAGGATATCTTGGATTTCTTCTTGAGATAGATGGTCACCAACACCTGTTAAAGCTGGACCCATTCCACCTTCATAGTTTCCACCATGGCAACTGACACAACCACTTTGCTGGTAAAGCTCTTCTGGAGTCGCAGAAGCTAAGTCTTCTGTTTCTGCTCCACCATTTTCTTCTTCAGCTGCGATTTCTTTCATGTCTCCGACACCTTTAAATGACATTAAGAACATGAGACCTACCCCAAAGACCATAATTAGAACAAATGGAATAATTGGATTCCGATTCATTGCGTTAACCTCCCTTATGTAAGAACAACCAGTCAAATAATTGAGTCTATTTCACAATAAGAAAGTAACAGTACGTACGTCACTATGAAATAGACAAGATATAATTACAAACAATCTTTATTTTACTCGAAAATCGAAAGAAGGAAAAGACCTAAAGTAAAGTTTGTCACAGTAAGTTCATAAAAATGTCAAAAACTCCACTCGAGATCGTGAAGTTTTCAATGGTTATTATTTGATTGATTTCCATTTATTATTCCCAAAAACTTAGCAGCCAATTTGACGTGCAATCACCATTCTTTGAATTTCGGATGTCCCTTCGCCAATTTCTGTCAGCTTGCCATCCCTTACATAACGCTCCACTTCATATTCCTTCATGTAGCCATAGCCTCCATGAATTTGGACAGCCTGATTGGCTACCTCCGTACAAATTTCCGAGGCATATAGCTTGCAAATCGATGCTTCCTTCGTAAAGTTACGTCCTGCATCCTTTAACCATGCTGCCTTATAAACCATATTCCGTGCTAACTCGATTTTCATTGCCATATCAGCTAATTTAAATTGAATCGCTTGAAATTTTGAAATAGTCGTTCCAAATTGCTGCCTTGTTTTTGCATATTGTAACGCTTTTTCATAGGCAGCTTGAGCTATGCCCAGCGCCATTGCCCCAATCCCAATTCTTCCTCCATCTAACGTAATTAAAAACTGTTTAAAGCCTTCTCCCTTTTTTCCGAGAATATTTTCAGTTGGCACTTGAACATTTTCTAAAACAAGCTCTGTCGTATTTGACGCATGTAAGCCCATTTTTTCATAATGACTATGAATCGAAAATCCTTTTATATTCGTTGGAACAATAATCGCACTGATTTCTTTTTTTCCATTGGGCTTACCTGTAATAGCCGTTAAAGCAAGATGCTTGGCGTAACTAGCATTCGTAATAAAACATTTGCTCCCATTAATGACGTAATACCCGTTCTCCTCGCTTGCCGTTGTTTCAGTACCTCCTGCATCCGATCCAGCATTAGGCTCGGTTAACCCAAACGCTCCGAGCGAACGGCCTTCACAGATTGGAACTAAGTATTTTTCTTTTTGTTCCTTTGTACCAAATAAGGCGAGAGGTGCCCCACCTAAAGAAATATGGGCAGAATAAGTGATCCCTGTTGAAGCACAGGCACGGCTCAATTCCTCAGTTACGATCGCAAAGCTAATCGAGTCAGCTCCTCCCCCGCCAAATTCTTCGGGAAAAGGAAGACCCATCATGCCCATTTCAGCGAGTTCTTTAAAAATTTCGCTCGGAAATTCTTTCTTCTTATCTCGTTCATTTGCTCCTGGTGCGACCACTTCATCTGCAAACTCCTTTATCGTGCGCCGGATCATATCCTGCTCAGTTGTGAGATCAAAATTCATGTAAATCCCCCCTTGACCTATCAGTGGAATCGCTTACAATGATAGTATGAGGTTATTTTGTGAATTATCTCTATATTTCAAAAAATATTCTTGCTAAACTAGAGAATTTGAATAAATATGGACATGATTAAAAGTACAACACCAAGATAACCAGAAATCATAAAGTATAAGAGCTTTAACTTTTTCCCAGTCAAAATCCATAACAAGCAATTTAGAATTAAAACGAAGTAGAGAATAAAAATATTATCACCCATAAAATGAGAGGCTATTTCGGTGCTCGTCAGTAGTAAAAAAAGACCTGATATTACAAGTGCGATTTGATATTGAATCCTTTTTCTGAAAAAATAATATGTAGTTAATATGGCGATGATGATTAAAACTATTCCTAGGGTCATTTGCAAATCGAAAGATAATTCTGTAAAATAAAAGAAAAAAACATATATTGGAATTAAAAGAAGCGGGAGAATGTATGATTTCTGAAGTTTTTTCTTCGTCCCTTTTGATTTACTATGTTCAGGTTCAGGAGAATTTCCTTCTGTATACAAAGCTAACAAGTAATCACAATAATGTTCTGGAAGCATTCGATTTTCCTTCCAGGTTAAAATTTCGTTGATAATAATCGTTTTTCGTTTGTCATCCATAATTTCGCATCCTTTATCAAAAAAAAGAAAATAGCTTACTTCAATTGTAAGAAGTAAACTATTTTCTAGCAATAATTTTTTTATTTTATTCTAGGAAGTCCTTTAGTCTTTTGCTTCTGCTTGGATGTCTGAGCTTACGAAGCGCTTTTGCTTCAATCTGTCTAATACGTTCACGAGTAACACCAAAGACCTTACCCACTTCTTCGAGCGTGCGTGTACGTCCATCATCAAGTCCAAAACGAAGACGTAAAACATTTTCTTCTCTATCGGTTAACGTATCAAGAACATCTTCGAGTTGCTCTTTTAATAGCTCATAGGCAGCATGTTCTGAAGGAGATGTAGCATCCTGATCTTCAATGAAATCTCCTAAATGTGAATCATCCTCTTCACCAATTGGAGTTTCGAGGGAAACGGGCTCTTGAGCAATTTTTAAGATTTCACGTACTTTATCTGGCGTTAAATCCATATCTTCGGCAATTTCTTCTGGTGACGGTTCACGTCCTAGATCCTGTAGAAGCTGACGTTGAACGCGGATTAATTTATTAATTGTTTCCACCATATGAACAGGAATACGAATCGTTCTTGCTTGGTCTGCAATCGCACGTGTAATCGCTTGGCGAATCCACCAAGTTGCATACGTACTGAACTTAAAGCCTTTACGATAATCGAACTTTTCAACTGCCTTAATTAAACCCATGTTTCCTTCTTGAATTAAATCAAGGAACAGCATTCCACGACCAACGTATCGCTTTGCAATACTAACAACTAGACGAAGGTTAGCTTCTGCTAAACGGCGTTTCGCTTCTTCATCGCCATCTTCGATTCTTTCAGCTAAGTTAATCTCTTCTTCTGCAGAGAGTAAGTCAACACGACCAATTTCTTTTAAATACATACGAACCGGATCATTAATCTTCACTCCAGGAGGAACACTGAGGTCATTTAAGTCGAATTCTTCTTCACCTTTGGAAAGTTCCTGCACATTTGGATCACTATCATCATTCTCATCTACGAGTTCAACACCATGCTCTTCTAGAAACGCGTAGAATTCATCCATAGAATCCGAATCTAACTCGAAACTGGATAGTTTTTCTGCAATATGATCATAGGCAAGAACACCTGTTTTCTTTCCTACTTCTGTTAATTGTTCTTTTACTTGTTCTAGGGTCAAATCTGAATCAACCTCTTTTGAACGGGCCGACTTTTCAGCCATATGTACCCCTCCTTCTTCAAATCACGAAAACGATTGAAATATTTCATTTTATTTATAATAATTAGGTTATCAAGTTTCCATCATAACCTTCATTTGAAACCACTGTTCATCATAGAGACTTCCTTAACTGAATGATTTCCATGGCAATTCTCGCTGCACCAGTAAAATCAGATTCTGCCTCTAATTGTTGACGCTCTTTTTCTTTTTCCCTTATCTTTAGCATCTTTTGATGTTTCAACACCTGATTAATATAATCGCTTAATTCTTGTTCACTCAATTCCTCATTGACAGACATCATTTCAATATGAGCAATTGTTCGCCTTAGCTTATCATCTGTCAAATAATTCATGAAATGACTTGGATTTGACTCCATCCCTTTTTCATAATAACCATATAAATAAGTAATAATCGCTTGATGCTCATCAATATTAAAAGAATGACCTGAGAGCTTATCCTGTACTTTGTAAGCAATATTAGGATCTCTCATCATGTGGTAAATTAATCTTCTTTCCGCATTGTGAAAAGCTGGCTTTAATGGTTCAACCTGCCTTTTTGAAACAAATTTTTGTTTCTGCTCTGTAAATGGTTGGCCTTGATTCTTTCTTTTATTTTCAAAATATAGCTGCTTTTGCTGTTCTTTTAAAGCATCTAAAGAAAGTGAAAATTCATTTGAAATCTGTCTTAGGTAATGGTCTCGCTCAACTGCCCTTTCAAGCTGACTGATTTCCCTTAATACTTCTTCGATATACTGCAAGCGATCTCCTTCGTTTTGAAGATCTTTTCCTCTTCTGAAGTATAAAAGCTTAAAGGACATGAAGGTCATGCTTGAACCGATGATTTCTTTATTGAATTTAGCTTCCCCGTATTTTTTAATATAATCATCAGGATCTAGACCATCTGGCATCATTGCAACCCTTACTTGAGAGCCAGCTTCGACCAGCATGTTAGCTGCTCGATATGCAGCTCCTATTCCAGCTTTGTCAGAGTCATAACAAATCGTAACAGATTCACTATTCCTCCTAATTAAGGCAACATGGTCATTTGTCAATGATGTCCCCATTGCGGCGACCCCATTCTCAACCCCAGCTCGATCTGCTGCAATACAATCTGCAAACCCCTCAAAAAGAATAACTTGTTGTAATTTTCGAATCGTCGGTCTTGCTAAGTGAAAGTTATATAAAATTTTACTTTTATTAAAGATTGCCGTTTCGGGACTATTTAAATATTTAGGTTCATCTGACCCCAGTGATCTCCCAGAAAAAGCAATCGTGTTTCCTTTTTGGTCAAAAATAGGGAACATAATTCGATCGCGGAAACGGTCAAAATAGGTTCCGTCATTTTCTCGTTTAATAATAAGACCTGATTTTTCTAATATATCAGGTTCGAAATTCCTCTTCGTCAAAAATTTATAAACAAATTCCCATGATTTTAGCGAATATCCGATTTGAAATTTATCGATTGATTCTTTTGTAAATCCCCGGTTAAGCAGATATTCTAATGCATGCTGACCATCTTTTGTGTTTACCAATAAATGATGGTAGAATTTACGTATTAATTCGTGGGCTTCAATCATTTGTTTTAATTCTTTTGAGAAAGATGTCTCAGTTGAAGTAGCTTCTGTTGGCGAAATGTCTAACTCGACATTCGCTTTTTCAGCCAACTTTATCGCCGCTTCCGGAAAAGAGAGACTGTCAAGCTCCATAATAAACGAGAAAACATTTCCTCCTGCTCCACACCCAAAGCAATGATAAATTTGCTTATCTGATGAAACCGAGAAGGATGGCGTATTTTCACCATGGAATGGGCATAAACCCATGTAGTTACGCCCTTGTTTTTTTAGTTGTACATAGTCGCTAATGAGATCGACTATATCAACGGCTTGGCGAATTTCATTTATTTTTTCTTCAGGAATTCGCACCTGCATTGAAAACAACTCCATATATTGTTAATTTCGTAAAACCCCTTGCATGAAAAAGAAAATGTTCATAATAAGCTCACTGAAGAGATATTCGGCAAAAATCAAAGAACACCTTTAATTTTCGACAATAAATTTGTGAAATTTTTTCTAAAACGGTTTCGATCGTCCATCGTAAATGGTTTCGGACCTTTTCCATATTTCCCTTGCCTACGGGCTTTAGCAGATAAATATCTCATATGTAAGGCGGATTCGATGTCTTTTTCTTCATACAAGCTTCCCCGCGGACTAAGGACAAGCACCTTTTTTGCTAAAAGGGTCGAGGCTAAACCAATATCCTGCGTAACAGCAATATCTCCAGCATGAACATGATTCATAATAAATAAGTCTGCAGCCTCTTTATCTGAATCAACATAATGCCAAGTTCCACCTATGGTGTCGTTTGTCACGTGATTATAGGATGCAACAAAGGAAACACTCACATCAAAATTCTGAGCAATTTCGACAATTTCCGCTTTAACTGGACATGAATCTGCATCCACAATAACCTTTGGTCTTCCTAATGTACTATAAATTCTACATCACTCCACATATTCCTGCTTAAAAAAGGAATAAGTTTTGAATCTTCGATTTGTCGAATTTTCTTTTGCTTCTGAACTTGACTTCTATTCATAATTAGTTTATTCGTTCATTAGTAAGTCTAAACCTATAATAAACATTTTTATCACAATTTTTTATTATAGTATAAAGAATAGTATTTTTCCATTATTTTTTCTTACAAAAAAAGAAAACTAGTACAGATCGTACTAGTCATTCACATTATTGAGATATTTTCCTTTTATAATACTGATTTAAAATGATATTAGCTGTTTCTTCTACAGCCTTGTTCGTCACATCAATCGTCTGACAACCGATTTTAGAAACAATTTTCTCAAAGTATTCCAGTTCCTCATTAATTCTTGATAAGTTTGCATAGCTCGCTTGGTCATTTAATCCAAGAGAAATTAATCTTTCTCGTCGGATACTATTTAGTTTTTCCGAGCCAATCTTCAAGCCAAAACATTTTTCTGGCGAAGTTTGAAAAAGCTCCTCAGGGGGATCAACCTCAGGTACTAATGGAACGTTCGCAACTTTTAATCTTTTATGAGCTAAATATTGTGAAAGCGGGGTTTTCGATGTACGAGAAACTCCGACTAATACAATATCCGCCTTCAAGATCCCTCTTGGGTCTCGTCCATCATCATATTTAACAGCAAACTCAATTGCTTCGACCTTTTTGAAATAATCTTCATCAAGCTTTCTCACTAGTCCTGGTTCAAAAAGCGGTTTTATACCGCTCGCTGCTTGGATTTCATCAATCAATGGTCCAATAATATCACACGCATAAATCTGTTCTTTAATGCTTGCTTCTTTCATATATTCACGGATATCTGGTTTAACTAACGTATAGGCAATCATTCCCTTGTCCATTTTCACAAGAGAAATCACCTCATCTACATCCTCAATGTCTTCTACATATGGGAAACGTTTAATGGTGGCATTGCTCCCATTAAATTGGCTCACTGCCGCCTTCGTTACAAGCTCTGCTGTTTCCCCAACAGAGTCAGATACAACATAGATGATTGGAATTTTTCCCATTTCAAAAACCATCCCCTCTGCAACTATATTCTACTTTGTTCTGTATAGATTGTTTGTTTTGTAAAAACCAATTATAAGAGCCATTTTATTCATTCTTAGACAGTGCAACTAATGCTTTCGTTAAGTTGGTTTTTGTGACACGGCCAATGACTTCAAAGCCTTTATCCGTTTCTTTGACGACTGGTAAGGCATCGATTTGTTTATCGATTAATTTACCTGCTACATCGATTAACAAATCTTCCTTTTCACACATCGTAATATTTGGCATCCTTGTCATAATGATATTAACCGGAAGAGTCGTTAATTCTTGCTTACCAATACTTGCACGGAGTAAATCTTTTCGAGAAAGAACACCGACTAAAAGGTTTTGCCCATCTACAACAAATAGTGTTCCCACATCCTCTAGAAACATCGTTACGATTGCATCATACACCGATATATTTTCATTAACAACAACTGGGATAGATTGATAGTCCTTCACATACAGTTTTTTGAGGTTTTCAGTTAGTAGTTGAACACCTGATTTTCCTGTATAAAAATAGCCGACCCTTGGTCTAGCATCTAAATATCCTGCCATCGTTAAAATAGCCAAATCAGGACGCAGGGTAGCACGCGTTAAATTTAACCGTTCAGCGATTTGTTCCCCTGTGATCGGGCCGTTATCCTTGACGATTTCTAAGATTCGTTCTTGCCGTTTGTTGAGCTCTATTGTACTCACCACCTAACAACTGCGTGAATAATGCTATACTTAATAACTAATATTATATACTACTGATTGTTGGACTGAAAGTTTTAATCCTAGATCGGAAAGTAGCCTGATATTAAGTAAGAGCCCGCTCAAATGGAACAGGCTCTTACAGTAGACAAATTTTCTAATTGAACGGTTACTAAAATCTCTATTTCACCATGATTTCTGTTACATCAGCAAAGCCTTTAATGACATGTGCCAATTTCGCTAATAAGCTTAATCGATTATTTCTTAAGTTTACATCCTCTACCATTACCATTGTGTGATCAAAGTACTGGTTAATTGGTGTTTTTAAGGACACAAGCATTTGGTAATAATCTTCCTCAGTCACATCCGCTACTAACGCTTGCTCCAAATCGACGATTGCATTGTAGAGATCACTTTCTTCCTTGTTTTCAAATAATGAAGGTTGAATTTCGACAATCTCGTCAGCTTTACGAGCAATATTGATGACCCTGCTTAACGCTTCCATCGATTCTTTAAAGCCTTCATCCTCTTTATGACTATTTAGCGTTGCCGCTTTCCGTACTAGAGCTGATACACTTCCGATCTTCTCTGAAAGAACAGCATCAATTACATCGTAACGAATGCCTCGCTCCTGAAGAAGATACTTTAATCTTAACTTAAAGAAAGTAATAAGCTCTTTCTCTAATTCTGCTCTACTTAACTTTGAAAATTGAGCTTCTTCAATCAACTCGATACTGAACTGGATAAGTTTTTCTAATTCAATATCCCAATCTTTATTCACGAGTGTTTGCACGATTCCCGCAGCTTGTCTTCTTAAAGCATACGGGTCTTGTGAACCACTTGGGATCAAACCGATCGCAAAGGTAGAGATAATGGTATCAAGCTTTTCAACAATCGCTAAAGCTGCCCCAGGATTAGAACTTGCTGTGTCATCCTCTGCATTTCTAGGCATATAATGCTCATTGATTGCTTTCGCCACTATCTCAGACTCGCCTTTTTGAATGGCATATTTTTCACCCATGAAGCCTTGTAGCTCAGGGAACTCATAAACCATATTAGTAACAAGATCAAATTTACTGATTTCTGCAGCACGATTTGTAGTCTCTTTCTCTTCGTTTGAAAAGTCTAGTTCCATTGTTAGCTTATCAGCTAATTGTTTAACTCGTTCAACTTTTTCAGCTAAAGTACCAATTTCCTCGTGGTAAACAATTGTTTTAAACTTTTCCAAAGCCTTACTAATTTCAAGTTTTTGATCTTCTTTATAGAAGAATGCCGCATCGGCTAGACGTGCTCTTAATACTTTCTCATTCCCCTTTGCAACAGTCTCAAGATGCTGATGGTCCCCATTGCGAACCGTTACAAAGAAAGGAAGTAGCTTTCCATCCTCCGATTTGACTGGGAAGTAACGTTGATGCTCCTTCATCGATGTGATAAGGACTTCTTCTGGTAACTCAAGATATTCTTCTTCAAAACGTCCGAAGAGGGCAGTTGGATACTCCACCAAATTATTGACTTCTTCTAATAATTCTTCATCAACCGGAATAACCCAATTATTTTCTTCCTCGATCTTTTTCAATTGTGAGATGATCGCAGCTTTTCTTTCCTCACTATTGGCCACAACATATTGTCCAAGTAGTGTGACGACATAATCTTTTGGTGAAGGGATTTCAACCTGTTCTCCTAGGAAGCGATGTCCTCTCGTCCAATTCTTTGTTTCCACATTCGTAATAGAAAATGGAATAGTCTCTTGACCAAACATGGCAACAAGCCATTTAATAGGTCTTATATATTTGATTTCCTCATTTGCCCAGCGCATATTTTTCGGAAAAGTTAAGCCTGTGATGATTTGTTTCAGTTCAGGGAGAAGGGAGATCGTTTCTTCCCCTTTGATGAATTTTTCTACATGAGCATATTCAACTCCGCCGATTTCTTTAAAATAAATATCATCAACACTCATTCCTTGTCCACGGCTAAAACCGATCGCCGCCTTCGACCAATTGCCGTTCTCATCTAAGGCGATTTTTTTGGCAGGCCCTTTCGCCTCTTCTTGAATATCTTGTTGGGACTCAGAGACTTCGTTGACGATGACTGCCAAGCGACGTGGGGTTGAGTAAGATTCGATATCGCCAATATCAATCTTTTTATCTAAAAACCATTTTTGAATTCTTGATGTGAATTGCTCGATTGAGCTTGTGACAAACCGTGCAGGCATTTCCTCTAAGCCGATCTCAATTAACAAATCCTTACTCATGACTCAAATCCTCCTTGCCCTTTAAAATTGGGAAACCAAGCTTCTCCCGTTCTTCATAAAATGTTTTCGCAATTTTTCTCGCTAAATTGCGGCAACGGCCAATATAACCAGTCCGTTCAGTGACAGAGATAGCCCCTTTTGCATCTAAAAGATTGAAAGTATGGGAACATTTCAAGACATAGTCATAAGCAGGATGAACAAGTCCTTCTTCCATTTGACGATGAGCTTCTTTTTCATAAATATTAAATAAATTGAATAGCATTTCCGTATCAGACGTTTCAAATGTGTACTTAGAATGTTCAAACTCTGGCTGAAGGAAAATATCTCTCACTGTAAAACCTTCTGTCCATTCGAGATCAAAGACGTTTTCCTTTTCTTGAATGTAGGAAGCCAAGCGTTCAATCCCGTACGTAATTTCAACAGAAACTGGCTTACATTCTAGACCACCAACCTGTTGGAAATAGGTAAATTGAGTGATCTCCATGCCATCTAGCCATACTTCCCAGCCTAAACCTGCACAGCCAAGGGATGGATTTTCCCAATTGTCCTCTACGAAACGAATATCATGCTCTAGCGGATTAATTCCTAACGCTTTTAAAGAGTCAAGATAAAGCTCTTGAATATTATCTGGTGAAGGCTTCATAATCACCTGAAATTGATGATGCTGATAAAGACGGTTTGGATTTTCTCCGTAACGTCCATCTGCTGGACGACGGGATGGTTCAACGTAAGCAACATTCCAAGGCTCTGGACCGATAGCACGGAGGAATGTATAAGGGCTCATCGTCCCTGCACCTTTTTCCACATCATAAGCTTGCATTAAGATACAACCTTGATTTGACCAGTGCTTTTGCAGTGTTAAAATCATGTTTTGAATATTCATCTGTAACTTCCCTTCTTTCTATTCTCTAGCATATAGAAACAAAAAAACTCCCGTTCCATATGCTTTTAGTAAGCATAGGGACGAGAGTTTACCCGCGGTTCCACCCTATTTGCTGCCAAGTTTGACAGCCACTTTCAAACGAACGCTCCAGAACGCCCTTCCTTAACGCTCTATTTCCTAGCTCACACCGTCCTAGGATCGCTTTCATAGAGGAATGTTAAGTACTCTTTTCCTTCTTCGCGCATGTAATTTAAATTATAATATCGAAAAATAAAAACTTTGTCAATGAAGTCAAGATTTTTATCTTACTTCAACCCTTTTATTTGATCCATTTGCTTCAAAAATCTTTTCGTCTTTAAATTTAAACCAGAGTATTCATCATAATACGCTGAAATGATCGTTTTTAATTCTTTTTTTGTTTCTTCTTTGACCGATATATTGCCAAGTCTTGATATATCAATGAAATAAAATAACCGTAGAAGCTGTACCGTCGCCTTTGAAATCTTATAATGGTACGGATCCTTCTCCAGACATTGATGACAAATAAAGCCTCCTTCTCGAATCGAGAAGGAGAATTCACCTTCTGTATTCCCACAAACGGAACATTGATTAAGTACGGGATACAAACCAAGCATATTAAGGATTTTCATTTCATAAATGTTCATCAAAATTTCAGGGTCGATACCCTCGTTCATATAGTTTAGCGTTTGATAAAGAAGTTCAAACAGAAAAGGATTTGGTTTTTTCTCGTCTGTAGCTTTGTCTGTTAGATCAATAATGTAGCTCGCATAGGCTGTAAGAAAAATATCTTCCTTTATCCCTCTCATCGAGGATATAATATCCCCTTGTTGAAGATTTCCTAAACCTGAACCTTTTTTAACTAAGAAATATCCATATGTAAAAGGTTGTGTGACTGCTGCAAGCCGGCTACTGGGCTTTTTCGCCCCTCCGGCCATCACGCCAACCTTTCCCCATTCACGGGTATATAAAGTGACAATCTTATTTGCTTCACCATAATGACTTGTTCGAATGACGATGCCCTCACACTTTTGTAGCATCGATCATCACCATCCATCCTTTAGCAGGACAAAACTAGAGATATGGAAACTTCTCTGCTAGCTCGTTGCTCTGATTTTCGGGTATTTCTTGATTTTCTTTCTCCAATTCCTTATAGAGAAGATACGTGTCAATATTACCTGTCTCTGAGAATATCTTCCAGGTAAAATCCAACATCAAAAACCCCACCTTTCAATTTTTCGACTAGCAATTTCTATCCCAAATCCTTAACCTTATCATAGCCCTGACATCTCAATTTCATGTTACGTAAATATTGTTAATACGACCAACGAATAGGGAGCAAAAGACCCATTTTTAGTATACGATGGACAGGTAATTGATCCAAAGTAGGCATATTCTGAAGGCTTGAATAATAATTTAGAAAGGGATGGGCTTAATACTCATCTTCACGAAAACCGAAGTCTCGTAATTGTGTCATTTTATTACGCCAATCCTTTTGGACCTTCACCCATAATTCTAGAAAAACCTTTGAACCTAACAGATTTTCAATATCAATGCGTGCTCTTTTACCAATTTCTTTTAACATGCTTCCTTGCTTCCCGATTATGATCCCTTTTTGCGAATCTCTTTCGACAATGACTGTAGCCATTACATGAACGACATCTTTATCATCTCGACGTTCCATTTTTTCGATTACAACCGCTAATGAATGAGGGATTTCTTCCCGTGTCAAATGGAGCGCTTTTTCTCTAATTAGTTCTGAGACAATAAATCGTTCCGGATGATCAGTGACCTGATCAGCTGGGTAAAATTGCGGACCTTCAGGTAAATACTTTTTAATTTGCACGAGTAAGGTTTCAACATTATTCCCTTCCAAAGCTGAAATCGGGATTACTTCAGCAAATGGGTGCTTCTCTTTATAAGATTCAATTAACTTTAATAATTGATCTGGGTGAATCTTATCAATTTTATTAATGACCAGGAAGATAGGTGTCTTCACACTTTTAAATTTCTCAAGGATAAATTCTTCTCCACGGCCGTAACCTTCTTCGGCATTGACCATAAATAAAACAATATCAACTTCTTTTAGTGTGTTCTGTGCTACCTTCATCATGAAGTCACCAAGCTTATGCTTTGGTTTATGAATTCCTGGCGTATCAATAAAAATGAGTTGGGCATCGTTCGTTGTTAGCACACCTTGAACCTTATTTCTTGTTGTTTGCGGTTTATCGCTCATAATGGCGATTTTTTGCCCAATCACTCGATTTAAAAATGTTGATTTTCCTACATTGGGACGTCCAATAATGGAAATAAAACCTGATTTATGCTGTTTGCTTTCTACGTTAGTCATTCAAATCCTCCGGTGTAAATGCTCCTGGCAATAATTCTTCTATCGTTAGTTCTTTAATATCCCCTTTTAAGTTCGTTAAAACTACTTTCATGTCTTTTGGGCACAATTCCGCTATTACTTGTCGACAAGCACCGCATGGAGGGACAGGTCGGTCCGTATCTGCTACAACAGCAAGGACGGTAAAATTCTTCACCCCTTCAGAAACGGCTTTAAACAATGCTGTTCTTTCTGCACAATTCGTCATGCTATATGCTGCGTTTTCAATATTACATCCATGGTAAACCTTACCATCAGCAGTAAGGAGAGCCGCTCCCACTTTAAATTTCGAATATGGTACATAGGCTTTTTCCATTGCAATTTTTGATTGTTCGATTAGTTCTGCTTGATTCACCAATAATTACTTCCTTTCGTAACGAAAACTACTACTTCCTATATTTTACCGTATTCTGTCTGAGATTTCATTAGTTGTTGCAAAAATGTAATAAAAGAATTAGAATTTTCCAAAAACTTAACCTTGTGGGTAAAATATATGTGATGTTATTTTATCGGTTTCTGTAGCAAGATGCAAAAAAAGAACTGCTTTTTGATTAAACAGCAGTTAAAATGCTGATTTTCCACACTTCAGCGCTTTTTTTCACTATATACTAATAACTTTCTTCTTGTTTGCTGTAAATTTCATAAGCAAAATATCCAAATAGTAAACCGATTCCAGCACCCAAACTGATTGTGGATAGTAAGGGGATGGGGAAATATATGCTAATAAGTACACCCAGAGCACAACCAATCATCATTCCGAGTGTTATTAAATTATTTAATAAATTTTGAGCGTTTTTTGATTTTTTCTTACCCAAGGTGCCTTTTGTATATTTATGTTTCATTCTTATAACTACAAACACTGCAATCCCACACACTATTACAAAAGGTAGTAAAATACGACCAATTTCCGAAGCTAAGCCCATATGAGGTCCCTCCCTTATACTGCTTCTTAATTGATTTAATTTTAACATAGTTTAATCCATTTAATTGTTGAATCTGGATCTTTTTAGTAATAGGAAGCTTCGGTTTGTCTCATTCGCTCCAAACAGCTCTCACCCTTAAGCGGAATTTCTCCTGTTATATTCTCGTACCAATCCTGTTTATACGAACATTAAAGCAAGGGAATTTGTACATTCCTGGACAGTAAAAAAGCCTGTAGACAAATAACTTTGTCTACAGGCTTGATAACTCAATTAGTTTCGGTAAAAAGATCATCAATCCTATGATAACAGACAATAAAGCATAGACGAGGACAGCACCGGCTGCGATGTCCTTTGCTTGTTTGGCTAGTGGGTGATACTCACTGGTAGCGAGGTCTACTAATCGTTCTATGGCAGTATTGATGAGCTCTAATGAGATGACTCCCCCAACAGCGAATAAGATAAACATCCATTCTAAAGAAGTGATCTTTAAGATCAAACCAAGAGCGATGACTAACATAGAAATAAACATATGGATACGCATATTTCTTTCCGTCACTAGTGTATGTTTGATACCGTCGTATGCATAGTAAAAGGATTGTAGGACACCTTTTGATTTAAAGGGCCGTTTACCTTTGTAATCCGTACTCATCTAAAATAACCCTCTGACGATCAAACATTATTTTTTCATCCTCTGCATTTTCATGATCATAACCAAGTAGATGGAGTAAGCCATGTACAGCTAAAAATCCGATTTCTCGCTCAAAGCTATGTCCATATTCCTCCGCTTGCTCATGAGCTTTCTTAATGGAGATGATAATGTCTCCTAACACTCGTGGAATGTCGCCACCGCTTACTTCGATTTCTCCATCTCCCATCTCTTCTAAAGCAAAAGAGATGACATCGGTCGGATAGTCTTTGCCTCGATACTCCCGATTAATTTCTTGAATTCTTTCATTCGTCACAAATGTAACCGACAGTTCGCTTCCTGCCTCCACTTCTTCTTTTTTTGCTGCGAAATCTAACAATTTCTCAAGTTGACCGATCAATTCATCTCCAACCTCATTCGTTTCATCTAAAAAATCAATATTCAAACTCATGCTTGCTTCACCTTCTGATTTGTCATTTCTGGATATTCAATCCGAGAATGGAAAATCCCTTTCAATGTTTCACATAGTGTATTGGCCACTATTTCTAATTCTTTTAATGTCAAATCACATGCATTTAACTGACCGTCCTGTAAGCGATCGGCAATAATATTTCGGACCAATCCTTCAATTTGTTCAGGATTTGGACTTGTCATTGAACGAACTGCCGCTTCAACACTATCAGCAATCCCAATAATCGCTGTTTCCTTTGTCTGAGCCTTTGGACCAGGATAGCGATAATCCTTCTCCTCGACATCCAAGCCATTTTCCTTCGCTTTATGGTAAAAGAATTTTAATAAGGTTGTACCATGATGCTGTTCCGCAATATCGACAATTTCTTTTGGCAACTTGTATTTACGCAAAATTTCTGCCCCATCAGTAGCATGAGCAATAATAATATTCTTACTCGTTTGCGGTGGCAAGCGATCATGTGGATTCTCAATATTCATCTGATTTTCAATAAAAAACTGTGGCCGATTTGTTTTTCCAATATCATGATAATAACAACCCACTCTTGCTAAAAGTCCATTCGCCCCTATTGCTTCACATGCCGACTCAGATAAATTTGCTACCATGACACTATGATGGTAAGTTCCTGGTGCCTCCGTCAAAATTTTCCTGATCAATGGATGATTAGGGTTTGACAATTCGATTAAGCGCATCGTCGACAAGATTCCAAATCCTGCTTCAAAGAATGGCAATAAGCCGATTGTTAACACCGCTGATGTAATCCCTGAAATAAATGCGGCAGTGAAGTAGAATGTATACTCGAGTGCATTATAATGAGCATTTTGCATAAATACAAGGGCAAATATGACCATCAAATTAATCGCTGAGATGAACAGCCCAGCCTGTAAAATTTTCGCTCTTTGATTTTGCTTACTTAAAAATAGGATACCAGCAATCCCACTACATAGTAGATAGATCCCAATGTGAAAATTTAATGCTGATGTGACTCCCTCATTAAAGATAATCGTTGCACAGAGGGCAATTGACACCGTCCAAAGCAGAGCAAGGCGTTCGTCAATCAATATCTTAATCAGCATCGCACCCATTGCAACAGGAAATACGTAGCCAACTTCTGAATACTCAATCTGAATTAAGCTGATCCCTTTTAACAGCACAATTGATAAAATAAAGATAATGCTAAATAAAAGGAGATAATTTTGTCTCGTTTCCCCTCTTAGCTTTAATTCATAGAAATAATAATATAAGGCAGATAACAAGATCATAATGAATAAGCCTAAACCGATAAACGGCAACCAAGAATTTTCATTATCCAATAAGCCGACAAGCTCTAATTGTCGGTAAATTTCCTGGTTTATCAACTGGTTTTCTTCAACAAGAATTTGCCCCTGTAGAATTTTTACCGGTTCTACACTTTCTCGAGCTTGTTGCCTAAGTTCTTGGGTCGCTTCCAAATCAAAAAACTCATTTTGCATGACGGCATATCGCCCTAGTTCAATGACCGCGTTTTTTAAGCTATTTTCTAAATTGGCGTATCTTAATTCATCTTCCACTCTTTTTTTAGAATTCTCTACTTCATCAGCGGGGATTTTATTCTTCATGACATTATTAATAGCTGTCACTGTTAAATCTTTAGCAATGGAAAGATCGTTTGATGATGCTGAGACAAGGGCTGTAAATGTAGTATCGGAAACATCGTTTGCTACGTCTTCTGTTAGGCGTTCCTTTAACATCCCTATTTTTTCTTGTGTAGATACTGGTTCAGGAGTTGCAGCGACCCCTGTATCACCTTCTGCTGCTCCATCTTCAATTTCTTCATTGCTTGCTTCTGTTTCAGCTTCTGATGCCTCGATCTCCTTGTTGACAGCAATAGATGAATCAAAAATAGACGTAATGAGGTCAACTCGATTTTCATTAATTTCTTTTTTTACAACGTAAACATCGGCTACTTGCTCCTCTGCCGCCTCTCTTTTTCTTTCTGTACTTTCCCGATCAGAGACAGTAACCGGCGCTCTGATCGCTTCTGTCGAAACAGAAAATAGGTTTAAATTCAATTTTTCAGGCTTAACATTACTAAACATGACGAGGTATAAAACAAAGCCCAAAATAAGGAATAACACGACTCTGAAGAATGTAACATCCAATAAATTTCGAATTTTGGTCAATTGTCGCTGTAATTTCTCCATTCTTATATCCTCCTACATCGTCAAAAGTAATGCAGCTATTATTACGTATTTGATGACTAAATATATGACGCTATTATATGTATATGGTTATAAACGATAAAAATAAACATGACCGTTGGTTCTTTCTTTTATTACGACCTTTTGTCCTATAAAGATGGCCAACGGGCATACACTTATGAAAATGATAACAGGTTTCCTTCCAAGTTTCACCTATCTTTTCTAGATTTGTACAGTAAAAAGCCGTTTGGATGGTCCAAACGGCTTTTTGCTCATGGGATTTAAGTATCATATGCTTGAATGATTTTGGCTACTAACGGATGTCTGACAACATCACTTTGCTCTAGATGAACAATGCCAATACCTTTTACATCCTTTAATCTTCTCTCTGCTTCAATCAGCCCTGATTGAACACCTTTCGGAAGATCGATCTGCGTTTGATCACCAGTAATCACCATTTTTGAACCGAAGCCGAGACGTGTAAGGAACATCTTCATTTGTGCTTTTGTCGTATTTTGAGCTTCATCTAGAATGACAAACGCATCATCTAATGTTCTCCCGCGCATATAGGCCAATGGAGCAATTTCAATCGTTCCCCTGTCAATCATTCTACCCGTATGCTCTGTACCTAATATGTCATGTAAAGCATCATATAACGGCCTTAAATAAGGGTCTACTTTTTCTTTTAAATCACCTGGTAAAAAGCCTAGGCTCTCCCCCGCTTCCACGGCTGGTCGCGTAAGGATGATCCGCTTTACGCTACCATTTTTCAATGCATGAATGGCCATGACTACTGCTAAATAGGTTTTTCCCGTCCCAGCTGGACCTATTCCAAAGACAAGATCATTCTTCTTCATCGCTGAAATATAGTGCTGTTGTCCAAGCGTTTTAACCCGGATTGATTTCCCTTTAGCATTCTTCGTAATTTCTTCTTCATAAATATCCTTGAAATAGTTGAGTTGCCCTTTCTTTGCCATTTGAATGGCATATATGACATCTCGTCCCGAAATACTTATTCCCTTACGAACTACGTAGAGCAGCTGTTCAATGATTCGTGAGACAAGCTCTACATGATCTTCACTGCCAGATACAAGAACCGTTTCTCCTCTTGTAACGACCGATACATCTAACTCTTCTTCTAATATTTTGATATTTGCATCTGAGTTACCAAGTAAAGAAACAGCTTCATTCGGGTTCTCTAATTGTACTTTAATGGTTGTAAATTCTTCTGTCATTCCGACTCTCCTTGAATGATGGGGTATGATTTTGCAATATTCTCGATCACTTGGAAATGCATTATTAAATATACTTTACCATTCTGAATTGTTTGACGCAAAACTTTTTCTCCCTTAATAGTAGCATCCTCAGGTAGTTCATTCTTTATATCTGCTCTGGCCATTTCCTTTGCAACCTCAATTGCCTCATCATTCTTATAGAGTTTTTTGACTCGTTCACTCTCACGATAAGTGTCTTGAACATAAGTAATTGGTAATTCCCACTTTAAAAACCTAAATTTGTTTTCTTTCGTTTCTTTTTCAAAAGTTTTGTAGTTGTGATCCTTAAATCCCCAGATTGGTATGGAGAAGTCGGCGATTTGGAGAGAATATTTTCTTTTTTCATTGCCATTAAATACTTGTAAATTACTTTCTAATGGTAAAATCACTTCAGACTTGTACCATGTTTCACCAAGAACTTCTCCCTTTGCTGAAACAGACTTTGTTTTCCCTTCTTTCCCAATTTGACCTGAAACTAAAAGCTGTCCTGGCTTAACATAATCATGGATATCGACCTTTGGCTGTCCTTCCTCGACAAACATATCAACGATTACTGCTTTTTTGGTCGCCACTAAATTTTGCGGTCCTAGCTTTTCTGGCTCCTCTGGCATATTTTTTTCGACCACTTGAAGGTGGTAGGTTGTCCCTAGTAATTCCACACCAACCCACGTTACCTCTTCAATCGCATTCATAACTGCTCGCTGGATCCCTTCTGGCTCTTCAACAAAAAATTGCAACTTCCCTTTTTTCACACCTATGTTATCAAGTTCTTTTTTGATTTTGTGTTCTGTAGCAGGGTCTGCCCCCTTAATTTCAATCCCCCAAATCATATTTGATAAAATAAAAAGAACAACGAAAAATATGAGTGCACCCGTCATAAAGCCACTGTTTTTATACAAACGGCGAATTAAAAAGGGAAGGCCTGTCCGTTTTAAAAATGTTACTTTACAGCCTGAATTCTTTACCACAGATTTCAATTTTTTAATATCCTTTAATGACATTTTAAAGGTCATGGCTTCGTATCCGTGCTTTTTCACATCCCAAATTAATATCCCATTTGTCGTTAAACGATTTAAAAACCTCTCTAGACCGTTTCCTGTTACTTTTATGGTGACAATCCCCCAATAAAAATAGATCCAATGATTCCTCATCTCTTTGCCTCCTGCACTTCTTTTTAAAGGAAAGAAAATCCCCTTTAAGATTTCCTTTCCTTTTCTACGCCCTATTCCTTCACAAAGATGACTTGATTGATTTTTCCTTCAAGAAGAATTTCTTCAGGAAGGATTGTCTTGATGACAAACGCCTTTCCTTTTACTAATAACTGCCCCTGTTTTAAGAGCAGTCTAATTTCCTTATCAGAAAATGCAATCAATCCCCGGTGGTTCTCAATGTATATATGAATTTGACCAATCATCGTTATTCGGGGTAGGTCCATCATGACATCCTGAGGAAGCTCCATATGCTTAGTCATCCAGCTTTTTACCTGATGCCCCCATTTTTTTGCCATAAAAAAAGAACCCCCTTTCATCTCATATTTATGAGATGAAAGGGGGTTCTAGCACTTCTTTTTATCGTGAGCGATAGTTCATCGAACGATGGGGCTTTTTTGCCCGTGGCGGACCAAGAATTTCAGACCAAATAATGGCATCTGCCAGCTTTTCGCCTTCCACATTAAACGTTCTGCCGCTTTTTGTTGTCTCAACAGCCATTATCGGCTTAGTTTCTACATTCATTCGACCTTGCGTATTCATTCTATTTGCTCGTTCAGCATATTGTTTCTGCTGCTCTCTCAGAGCCGCAATTTTTGCTTCAGCCTCTTTTTTTGTATCGATATATTCATTGTAGAAAGGCTTGGCAGGTGTCTTTTCTTCTACTTCAATAAATTCTTTAAATACCTCTGCCATCGGATTCGATGGAGGAGGACCCTCAGTTCTTGTAGGTGCAGCTTGCCTTGTAGGACTTTTTTTCGTTGGTTGTTCTTTGTTTTTCTTAAATAGGGAAGAAAGGATCCCTAAAAGAATAATGATTATAAAAGGGTTATCTAATAAGAATTGCAAGAGAGGCTACCTCCCTTCCTAATATAGGAGCCACAATTTTACTCAAACAGATCATTTAGTCGTTCTTTTTCCCTTTTTCATCATCGGTAATTTTACCGATTGAATCTCTCATATCTGTATCAGCAGAAATGTTTTGGATATTCATATAATCCATTACACCAATGTTTCCAGATTTAAGGGCCTCTGCCATAGCAAGTGGTACAGTTGCTTCTGCTTCGACCACTTTCGCTCTCATTTCTTCGACACGCGCCTTCATTTCTTGTTCTTGTGCTACTGCCATTGCACGACGCTCTTCCGCTTTTGCTTGAGCAATCTTCTTATCTGCTTCCGCTTGTTCTGTTTGTAACTCTGCACCAATGTTCTTACCGATATCTACATCCGCTATATCAATCGAGAGAATTTCAAAGGCTGTCCCAGAATCTAACCCTTTTGATAAAACGGTTTGAGAAATCATGTCAGGATTTTCTAACACTTTCTTATGGTTAGATGAGGAACCAATTGTCGAAACAATCCCTTCACCAACACGGGCAATAACAGTTTCTTCTCCAGCTCCCCCGACGAGGCGCTCAATATTTGCACGAACGGTGATTCTCGCTTTTGCTTTCACTTCAATCCCGTCCATCGCCACACCGGCAATAAAAGGAGTTTCAATTACTTTCGGATTTACACTCATTTGTACAGCTTCAAGAACATCACGCCCAGCTAAATCAATCGCTGCACAGCGTTCAAAAGAAAGTTCAATATTCGCTCTTTGTGCTGCAATTAGTGCGTTTACTACTCTATCAACATTACCTCCAGCAAGGTAGTGACTTTCCAGTTGGTTGGTTGTCACATTTATTCCTGCTTTATGAGCTTTAATCAATGGATTAATGACTCGACTTGGAATAACTCTTCGTAATCTCATCCCGATAAGTGTAAAGATACTAACTCTTACACCTGCTGCTAGTGCTGAAATCCACAGCATTACTGGAACAAATGTAAGTAATACGGCAATTAGTATTATCCCTAATACAATTGCCACTAATAAAAATATAGTTGGTGCATCAATAGGCATATTACTTCCTCCTTAAAGCTATTCTTTATTTAAATTTGGTATTTCTCGTACAACAATTCTTGCTCCTTCTGCCTTCACAATTTTAACCATTTTATTTTTTTCGATGAAAGCCCCTTCACTGACAACATCAAGGCGCTCATCGTCAACAAGAACTGTTCCAGATGGTCGTAGTGCTGTTAACGTTTGGCCAACAACACCGATAAGATCTGATCTCGTTCTATTCGAAACATAACCGCTTTCCGTATTAGTAGAGTCTCTTAAAACAATCTTCCTGAATATTTTCATCTTTTTACCAAACACCTTTATCATTAAGATAGAAGCTAAAATCGACACTCCTATAGCGATTAGTAAAGATATTCCCATGTAAACCACATTGTCTGTGGCTAGGAACAAACTCGCCATTATGGAAATAAACCCGATAATTCCTGCTACTCCTCCTGGAAGGAAAAACTCCAAGATGATAAGCCCAACCCCGAGGACGAATAATATCAGCGTCTCATAACCTGCCAGTCCGGCCACTAAATGACCGTAAAAGAACATTAAGAGGGCTGAGATTCCCATAAATCCAGGAATACCAAATCCAGGTGAATATAGTTCGAGAACAAGTCCTAAGCTCCCTATAGATAATAAAATAGGAATGACGATAGGATTCGTTATAAATCTAGCCAATTTCTCAGCGAAACTTTCATCGACTGTACGGATTTCTGCATTTGGATATCCAAGCTTCACGATAACTTCATCAATAGAGGCGACAGTACCTTCTGAATAGCCGACCTCAAATGCTTGATCAGATGTTAGTGTTAGAAGTTTTCCTTTCGGAGCACCAAGCTCAGGTAGGTCTACTTCCGTGTCTGCCATCGCTAATGCGTAGATTGGATCGCGACCGTTTTGTTCAGCTGCCCCTTTCATGGCACTCAGCCAATAAGACTGAGCCTTTTGATCAGCTGCATTACCCTCTGAATCAATGATCGCTGCAGCACCCATCGTTGCTCCTGGTACCATGTATATCTCATCTGTGTTCAATGAGATGAAAGCACCAGCAGACAAGGCATCTTTATTAATAAATGAGACCGTTTTTAGAGATGTTGACGTAAATAACTTCCCAATTTCACCGGCTGCATCGACCGCTCCACCAGGTGTATTTATTTCAAAAATAATGGCTTTCGCATTTTCCTTCTCCGCAGTTTCTACGCCCCGTTTTAAGAAAGATGATAGTCCTTTCTCAACGGAGTTTTCGATAGGTACAACGTACACTACATCATTATCAGCATTTCCATGGTTAGGTAGCGCTAAGATGATGAGGGCTGCCAGAAAAGAAAGAAGCGTAACTACCCTTCTGATCCTCAAATGGCTTTGCACAATATTCCCCCCTCTCATAAATGGCGATAGTAAGAATACGGGTAAGACCATGAAAAGGTTTCAAATTTCGTTATATTTCTATATTTACTCTACCACAGTTGCATCGTATATATAAACAATTAACTATAAAAGGAATGTCCCTGCTATAGAAAGAAACGTAAAAAGACCATAGAACCTAAGCCCTATGGTCTTTAATACGTTTATGAAAGGTGTTGTTGTACAAGTTTATTAACGAGTGAGCCATCTGCTTTGCCTTTTACTTTCGGCATAATAGCAGCCATCACTTTTCCCATGTCAGCTTTTGAAGTAGCGCCTACTTCTGCCACTGTCTCTTGGACAATGTTAGAAATTTCTTCTTCAGATAACTGTTGGGGCATATATTCTTCCACATACTGTAATTCAGTACGAATTTTTTCAACTAGGTCCTCGCGGCCTGCTTTATCAAATTCATGGAGGGAATCCTTGCGTTGTTTTACCTCACGAGAAAGGACTGTTAACTCTTCATCTTCGGATAATTCGCGACCAAGTTTAATCCCTTCATTTTGAAGTGAAGCCTTGATCATCCGAATAGATGAGAGTTTGTCTTTTTCTTTGTTTTTCATCGCCTGTTTCATATCCTGATTCAAACGCTCGAGAAGACTCATAAATACACCCTCTCTTACCACTTACGTTTTCTTGCAGCTTCAGACTTTTTCTTACGTTTTACGCTAGGTTTTTCGTAGAATTCACGCTTTCTAGCTTCTTGTATAGTACCTGACTTAGATACAGTACGCTTAAAACGACGAAGAGCATCTTCAAGTGATTCGTTTTTACGAACAACAGTTTTAGACATTCTCTTTCCCTCCCTCCGAACACAACACACTTACACTACATGAAACCATGTACTTTGCAATTATAATATAATGACGGGGCAAGGTCAACAGTATTCTCGCTCCCATTCCTTAAACATCCCTACCATTTCGATTCCAGTTACAAAATTGCTGTAGCTATTTGTTGTAATTTGTATCACTATAAATTCCTCATTACCCTAATTATACGCATGCTTGTCTCCTTTACGCCATAAAGTTTATGGAAAGGGTGATGAGTTTGCTTCACATTTTAGCTTTTATTTTATTTATTATAATATTTCTAGTCGGTATGACTTTTTTGAGAACAGGATTGTTTAATGCTTCAGTCTCTTCATTAAAACATTGGTTAGTCAAACTTACAGATACCCCTTTTAAGGGACTACTCGTTGGAACGATTGTCACTGGTATACTCCAATCGAGCTCCGCTGTCATGGTCATGACAATTGGTCTCATCTCTGCAAAAATGCTTACCTTTAAAAGGTCCATCGGCATTATTTTAGGAACAAATATTGGCACAACATTTACGACCGAATTTATTACCTTCAACATCGATTCAGCGATCGTGCCAATCGCAATAGCAGGAGCTATTTTAGCTGTTATGAAGAAAGCAGTACTTAAAAGTATCGGCTTCGTTTTACTTGGACTAGCCCTCATTTTTACAGCGATGAATGGATTTGAGATTCTTGCCACACCGATTGCTGGATTACCATGGATGAATGAATACACGACATTATTGAATAACAATCTATTCGTCAGCGTTATGGCCGGGATTGTGATCACGATGGTGATTCAATCGAGCACTGCTACGACCGGAATTGCGATGGGTTTTTTAAGTAGCGATGTAATTGGGATTGATGCTGGAATTGCCATTATGCTTGGAGCAAATATTGGCACATGCATTACGGCGTTTCTTGCCAGTATCGGCGGTGGGAAGGAATCGCAGCTCTGTGCTTATGCTCATATATGGTTGAATTTTGTTGGCGTTATCGTATTCTATCCATTTATTCCATATTTGTCAGAATTAGCTTTAAGTCTTGCCAATGAACCAGATGTACAATTAGCACATATTAGTTTAGTTTTTAACTGTGTTTCTTCGTTAATTGTTCTACCTTTTGCAAACAAGTTTGCCGATTTCATCCTGAAAGTTCACGGAAAATAAAAAAATGCCGGTTCTTAGCCGGCATTTTTCGTTCTTTCTATTAATAATCAGAATCTGAAGTTAATCCTTGTACAATCGCAATCCCAGAGCTTGCACCAATTCTTGTTGCTCCAGCATCGATCATGTTTTTCGCATCATCTGCACTTCTTACTCCGCCGGATGCTTTTACACCCATTTCAGGTCCAACTACTTTTCTCATAAGGCGAATGTCATCGACTGTCGCGCCACCTGTTGAGAAACCAGTTGAAGTCTTCACAAAATCAGCACCTGCTTTGACAGATAATTCACATGCAGTCACTTTTTCTTCCTCAGTAAGAAGAGAAGTTTCAATAATGACTTTCGTAAGTGCTTTTCCTTTTGCAGCCTCTACAACAGCACGAATATCTGCTTCCACTAAATCTGTATCACCGCTCTTTAAAGCTCCAATATTAATAACCATGTCCACTTCTGTGGCACCATTTTCAATTGCATTTTTCGTTTCAAATGCTTTTGTTTCTGAAGTTGTAGCTCCTAACGGAAAGCCTATTACCGTACATACCTTTACATCTGTCTCTTCAAGTATCGCACTTGCATAGCGAACCCATGTAGGATTCACACATACAGAAGCAAATCCGTACTCTTTTGCTTCCAAGCAAAGACGTTCAATTTGCTCTTCCATAGCATCCGCTTTCAATAATGTATGATCAATATATTTGGCAATTGTTTGTTCCATTTTGTCATGCCCCTTCCAATTTCACATTAAGTTGTACGTACCTCTATCATCATATCATTCATGCTTCTCTTTTTCGAGGTTATTTTTTGTCATTTTCTTAAAAATAACCTCAGACTTTTACTAAATGCAAAAGGACTGCACATCATGTACAGTCCCTTCTTTTATACAGCTGCTTCTTGCACATCCATATCGTCTAAAACGCGAACAAATTGTCCTTCGTTATATGGATAACCAGCCTTTTGAATCTTCACTTTAACAATTTTTCCAATCATGTCTTCAGATCCTTTAAAGACTACTTTCAAGTAGTTATCTGTATAACCTACATACATTCCACTCGTTGGTTCATCTTTAAATTCCTCTTCTGGAATTACTTCAAGCACTTCATCTTCAAATTGAGAAGCATACTCTTTTGCAAGTTGATCAGAAAGAGCAATAAGACGATGAACCCTGTCGTTTTTCACATCTTCATCGACTTGGTCATCCATTCTCGCTGCTGGAGTTCCTGTTCTCTTAGAGTATGGGAATACATGAAGCTCTGAAAATTGATGCTTTTTGATGAAATTGTAAGTCTCCATAAACTCTTCTTCTGTTTCGCCAGGGAAACCAACAATGACATCAGATGTGACGGCAAGACCAGGAAGAACTTCCTTTAAGCGATCTAATCTTTCAGCAAAGAACTCCATCGTATATTTACGACGCATTCTTTTTAATACCGTGTTTGAACCAGATTGAATCGGAATGTGTAAATGTCTAACGATGATGTTTGATTGGTCAATGACTTCAATGACTTCATCTGTAATTTGGCTTGCCTCAATCGAAGAAATACGTAGACGCTTCAATCCTTTTACTTGTGCTTCTAAGTCTCTTAAAAGACTCGCAAGATTGTAATCCTTCATGTCTTCTCCGTATCCACCTGTATGAATACCTGTTAAGACAATTTCTTGATAGCCTGCATCAACTAACTGTTGTGCTTGGCGAATGACTTCTTGTGGATCACGTGATCTCATGAGCCCGCGTGCCCAAGGAATGATACAAAAAGTACAGAAGTTGTTACAGCCTTCTTGAATTTTTAAAGAAGCTCTTGTTCTGTCTGTAAAAGCAGGTACATCTAATTCTTCATAAACACGGTTTTTCATGATATTGCCGACACCATTAATCGGTTGGCGCTCTTCTTTAAATTGCTCAATGTATTCAAGCATTTTGACACGATCTTGAGTACCGACCACAATATCAACACCAGGGATCGCCATAATTTCCGCTGGTGATGTTTGCGCGTAACAACCTGTGACACAAATAACTGCATCAGGATTTTTTCTAATCGCTCGTCTAATTACCTGGCGGCTTTTTTTATCACCTGTATTTGTCACCGTGCAAGTATTGATAACATAAACATCAGATGTAGATTCAAAATCAGTTCGTTCGTATCCTTGCTCTTTAAACAATTGCCAAATGGCTTCTGTTTCATAATGATTGACCTTACAGCCTAATGTATGAAAGGCAACTGATGCCATTTATCTTCACCTCGTTAATTCTGTTTGATAGGAAACAGCAGTTAGTGCATATAATGGGGCTGTTTCTGTTCTTAAAATTCTTGGACCTAAACCACAAGAAAGAAATCCTTCTTCTTTTAAAAGAATGACTTCCTCGTCCGTTAGTCCACCCTCCGGTCCAAAAACGAAGAGGATGGACTCGCCCATTTTGAGCTCTTTTAAAATGGAATAAAGAACAGATGCTTCACCTTGCTTGGCATCTTCTTCAAATGCCACTAATTTATAATCATAGCCTTTGCTTAATTCGACCAGTTTTTTTATTGTTACTGGATGATGGACTTCTGGTAGTTCATGACGATGAGATTGCTCAGCCGCTTCCTTTGCGATTTTATTCCAGCGCTCGACCTTTTTCGACGCTTTTTTCTCATCCCATTTCACAATGGAGCGAGATGCCGTAAAAGGGATAAACGTAGCAGCTCCTAATTCCGTCCCTTTTTGGATAATCCACTCTAGTTTATCCCCTTTGGGCAGACCGCTCGCAATGGCCACCTGTACTGGCATTTCAACAGTAGCTTCTTCCCATTTTACAACTTTTGCAACGACTTGTTGATCGGTAATTTCTTCTATTCGACAGCGTGCACTTTTGCCAGCGTTCGCACAATAGATTTCATCATCCACCTGTAAACGCATCACCTTCACAATATGATGGCGATCATCTTCAGAAATATAGAAACGATCATCCTTGAAATTTCTCACAAAATATCGTTGCATCTTAACACCTCTTGAATTATATCTTTTTCGCGATAAATGCGATCCAATCTTCCATTTGAATCGTTTCAACAATTTCAAAGCCTGACTTCAAAATCGCATCCTTCACTTCTTGCTTCTTCTGAAGGATAATACCAGACGTAATAAAATATCCACCTTGTTTCACGATCCGGGCAGCATCATCTGTAAATCGAACAATTACTTCTGCAAGTATGTTCGCTACCACTACATCGACCGGACCCTCGATTCCATCAAGTAGGTTATTTTGAGAAACAGTTGCTCGCTCATGAACCTTGTTAAGCTTAATATTAATTCGAGCTGAATTTACAGCTACCTCATCCAAATCGAGCGCTTGTATTTTTTCTGCTTCTAATAAACCTGCAGCAATCGTTAAAACACCAGAACCTGTTCCAACGTCAACGACATGGTCACCCTTATTCACAGTTCTCTCTAGTGCTTGTATACACATAACCGTTGTTGGGTGAGTACCGGTACCAAAGGCCATACCTGGATCTAGTTCAATAATGAGTTCGTCACTATGAACAGGTGTGTACTCCTCCCATGTTGGAACAATCGTGAATTTTTCCGAGATCTTTACAGGATGATAATATTTTTTCCAGGCGGTTGCCCATTCTTCCTCATTGACTTCACTAATGGTAACGGTATTTTTCCCAATGTCGATATTATGAAGGATTAATCCATTAATCGCTTCTTTTATTTCTTCAACCGTTTCACCTAAAAAACTATTAACAGGTAAATAGGCTTTTACGATAACTCCTTCTTCAGGATAATCGTCAGGATTCAGTTGGTAGATTTCACCGAAGCGGTCTTCCCTCTCCTTCTCAAGCTCAAAAGGATCCTCAATGACTACCCCAGAGGCACCTGCTTCATGTAAAATATTTGAGATCGGCTCTACCGCCTCATTTGTTGTATGAATGGCAATTTCAGACCACTTCATTCTACCAACTCCGTTTCTTTATAACGTACTTTTATTTAATGCTAGACATACCGCGAGTTCTTACGTTATTCACCTTTGAACGCTCTTTTTACCTTTGAAAAAAAGCCTTCTTCTTGATCCCCTTGTGGTACTTTTCCACTTACTTCGGCAAATTCCTGTAATAGCTGCTTCTGCTTTTCAGTCAGCTTTGTTGGTGTCACAATACGCATAATGACATGCTGATCTCCAACACCATAACCTCTCACATTTGGAACACCTTTTCCACGTAAACGGAATTTCGTACCTGTTTGTGTACCCGCAGGAATCTTAAGCTTTACCTTTCCATGTACAGTTGGAACTTCAATCTCGTCCCCTAAAGTTGCTTGGACAAACGTGATTGGCATTTCACAATAGATGTCATCCTCATCACGCTCAAAAAATTCATGTGCACGCACATGGAAGACAACATAGAGATCTCCAGCTGGACCACCATTAATACCTGGTTCACCTTGACCTGATACTCTTAATTGCTGACCATCATCAATACCGGCAGGAATTTTGACATGAATCTTGCGGCGCTTTTTCACCTTGCCTGTACCACCACATGTTGAACATTTATGCTTAATTTCCTTACCAGTTCCGTTACAATAGTTACAAACTCTACGGTTAACAATTCTACCGAAAGGCGTATTTTGCTCTACATTTAATTGACCACTACCGTGACAGTGATTACATGTCTCAGCCTTTGTACCTGCCTTTGCTCCACTTCCGTTACAGGTTTCACAAGTTTCCTCACGAGGGATTTCAATATCAGTTTCTTTCCCAAAAATGGCATCCTCAAAGGAAAGGGTCATCGTGTATTGTAGATCAGCACCTTGTCTAGGGGCATTTGGATCTCGACGTCTAGTACCGCCTCCGCCAAAAAACGTTTCAAATATATCTTCAAATCCTCCGAAACCGCCTCCGCCGAAGCCACCTCCACCAAAGCCTTGGTTTGGATCAGTGTGACCAAATTGATCATATTGAGAGCGCTTAGTGTCATCACTTAATACTTCGTATGCTTCTTTTACTTCTTTAAATTTCTCATCTGCATCCGGCTCTTTGTTAATATCCGGATGATATTTTTTTGATAGCTTTCGATATGCTTTTTTAATTTCGTCTTTAGAGGCGGACTTGCCTACTCCTAAAACCTCATAATAGTCTCTTTTACTCAACCTTACCACTCCCCGAATCCATTCGCATAAAGGTTATTTTAACACTCATTTGATTACTAGTGCAAATATATTCGTGCTTACATAGAAAAAGCCAAAGCCATAAAGACTGTGACTTTGACATTTCTATATTTCTAAAAGTTTGTGCTTGTCGCCGATGGACAAGCGCTCTCCGCTTTTCTATTGTCCAGCTCCTGCGGCTAGACCCTCGAGTCGCTTCAGTCCAGCTGTGGAAGTCAAAAGGACGACTTCCACTTCTGGCCTTCCAGCGCTTGTCGGGTCTGTTCAAGCCGCTTCCGCTTTTCTTTGTCCAGCTCCTGCGGCTAGACCCTCGAGTCGCTTCAGTCCAGCTGAGGAAGCCAAAAGGACGACTTCCACTTCTGGCCTTCCAGCGCTTGTCGGGTCTGTTCAAGCCGCTTCCGCTTTTCTTTGTCCAGCTCCGAGCGCTATCGGCTCGAGGTCACAAGCCAATCCATCAAGGAGGTTAAAGTACAACCTCCATGCCGGCTCGTCTTGTGCTTGTCGCCGATGGACAAGCGCTCTCCGCTTTTCTATTTATCATCTTT
Organism: Robertmurraya phoenicis; assembly: GCF_047302285.1. GTDB lineage: Bacteria > Bacillota > Bacilli > Bacillales > Cytobacillaceae > Robertmurraya. The sequence continues at coordinate 1,617,717 of NZ_CP154845.1, read as the reverse complement.
GATTTCTTCGAATTCTGCGTCTACGACGTTGTCGCCTTTAGGAGCAGCGCCCGCTTCACCTTCAGCACCTTGTGCAGCCTGTGCTTGCTTGGCAGCTTCTTCGTAAAGCTTAACAGATAGGTTTTGAACGATTTCTTGTAAAGCATCTTTCTTCGCACGGATTTCTTCAAGGTCATTTTTCTCAATTGCTGCCTTAAGTGCATCCTTTGCTTCCGTTGCTTTTGCAACTTCATCTGCATCTACTTTACCTTCTAAATCCTTCAATGTCTTATCCGTTTGGAATACAAGCTGATCCGCTTCGTTACGTAATTCTACTTCTTGCTTACGCTTTTCATCTGCTTCTGCATTTGCTTCAGCTTCTTTAATCATCTTATCGATTTCTTCATCTGATAATCCAGTAGAAGACTTAATTGTGATAGCTTGCTCTTTATTTGTTCCAAGATCCTTCGCACGTACGTTCACGATACCGTTTTTATCGATATCAAATGAAACTTCGATTTGTGGAATTCCACGTGGAGCTGGTGGAATATCTGTTAATTGGAAACGACCAAGCGTTTTGTTATCAGCAGCCATCGGGCGCTCACCTTGAAGAACGTGAATGTCAACCGCTGTTTGATTGTCAGCAGCTGTAGAGAATACTTGTGACTTAGAAGTAGGAATCGTCGTGTTACGATCGATTAACTTCGTAAATACGCTACCCATTGTTTCAATACCAAGTGATAGAGGTGTAACGTCTAGTAAAACAACGTCCTTCACATCACCAGTGATAACTCCTCCTTGAACAGCAGCACCCATTGCAACAACTTCATCTGGATTAACTCCTCTATGTGGCTCTTTGCCAGTTGCTTTCTTAATGGCTTCTTGTACTGCTGGGATACGAGTGGATCCACCAACCAAGATAACTTTATCAAGTTCTGCAGAAGTTAAGCCAGCATCTTGTAATGCTTGACGAACTGGCCCCATCGTTCTTTCAACAAGACTTAAAGACAACTCATCAAATTTAGCACGTGATAATGTTACTTCTAAATGAAGTGGTCCTGCTTCTCCAGCTGTAATGAACGGTAAAGAAATTTGTGTTGAAGTAACACCTGATAAATCCTTCTTCGCTTTTTCAGCTGCATCCTTCAAGCGTTGCATCGCCATTTTATCTTTAGACAGGTCGATCCCATTTTCTTTTTTGAATTCTTCTACTAAGTAATCAATGATAACTTGGTCAAAGTCATCTCCACCAAGACGGTTATCACCAGCAGTAGATTTAACTTCAAATACGCCGTCTCCTAATTCAAGGACAGATACATCAAACGTACCACCACCAAGGTCATATACTAGAATGGTTTGGTCTTCTTCCATTTTATCCAGACCATAAGCAAGAGCAGCAGCAGTAGGCTCGTTAATAATACGCTCTACTTCAAGTCCAGCGATTTTTCCTGCATCCTTCGTCGCTTGACGCTCTGCATCATTGAAATAAGCTGGTACAGTGATAACTGCCTTTGTTACAGGCTCACCTAAATAGTCTTCAGCATAAGCTTTCAAATGTTGTAAAATGATAGCTGAAATTTCTTGTGGTGTATACTCTTTTCCATCAATTGTTTCTTTATGAGAAGTTCCCATGTGACGTTTGATTGATAGAATTGTATTTGGGTTAGTAATTGCTTGACGCTTTGCTACTTCCCCTACTTGACGCTCACCATTTTTAAATGCAACAACAGATGGAGTTGTACGGTTTCCTTCTGGATTAGGAATTACTTTTGGTTCTCCACCTTCAAGAACTGCTACACAAGAGTTTGTTGTTCCTAAGTCGATACCAATAATTTTGCTCATGTTAATAGCCTCCCAAATTTAGTATGTAATCATTTTTCTCTAGTAACTTACTGATTCACCTTAACCATTGCTGGACGTATGATCCGATCCTTTAGAACATACCCTTTTTGGAACTCTTCCACGACTACGTTCGAGGCAAATCCTTCTTCCGCAACCTGCATAACAGCTTGGTGGAAATTCGGATCAAATTCCTTACCCTCAGATTCAATCGCTTCAACGCCTTCTTTCTTTAAAGCATCCACAAGGCTACGATAAATCATGTCCATTCCTTGAAGTAAAGATTTTGTTTGTTCGTTATCTGTTTCAACGTTTAAGGCACGTTCAAAGTTATCTAATACGGGTAAAATATCTGAAATCAAACTTTGTGCTCTATATTTTTGCGCCGCTTCATAATCCAATTTAGCTCGACGGCGAGAATTATCAAAATCAGCTTGTAAGCGAAGATAGCGATTTTCCTTCTCTTCTAGCTCTTTTTGCAGAGCTGCAACCTGCTCTTCCAGCTTTGAAAGCTTATCTTCTTCAGCAGATGAAGGTTCTTCCACTATTTCTTCTTTTTCTTCATCAAAAATAGGTTCAATTTCTTCTTGTACTACTTGTTCTTCGTTGGTAGACACTGCTTCTTCCTCCAGTGTGTTTTTTTCCTCAGCCAACGTTTTCACCTCCCTTAAAGTAAGCACCGACTAAGTTAGTCGCTGTTGTCAGTCCTTTATCACCAATAACGATTACAGTGATATATACGCAAGGAAAGGGATGGAACTAACGTGATTCCACCCTTTATCAATATTTCCAGCACTACTTACTTTGATACAGTTTTGTTAGCACCGCTGATAGATCGTCACTGAAGAATCTCAATAGGCTTATAACCCTTGAGTATTCCATTCGAGTTGGTCCTAAAATGGCTATCGTACCTAACTGCTCTGTTCCCATGGAATAAGTAGCAGTAATTAAACTACAATCATCCATTGCTGAGTTGCCATTTTCCTTCCCAATTTTCACATTGATACCAGAAGGATTTCTTCGGAGGATATCGTACATATCTTCCTCATGCTCAATCATCGTCAGCAGATTTCTCACTTTACTAATATCATGAAATTCAGGCTGACTGAGCATATTCGTTTTACCGCCAAAAAACAACTTTTCACTTGCAGGTATTTTCAATGTCTCTACTAATGAAGTAAACATGGAATCATAGCTACGGATGTGCTGGCGTAAGACAAGGGCAACCTCTTTATAGATCTTCCCATTTAATTCTTCCAATGGGACACCTGTAAGACGAGCATTCAAGATATTGACAAGCTTTTCAATGTCACTCGAGTCAATTCCAGCAGGAAGATGAAACATCTTATTCTCCACATGCCCTGTATCTGTGACGATAATAGCGATCGCTGTTTCGTCATTCAAAGGAACAATTTGGATTTTCTTTAGTTTGTTCTCCCTAACTGCAGGACCTAGAACGATAGCGGTATAGTTTGTCAACTCTGATAAGATTTGTGCAGATCTTTGAACTATCTTCTCCAGTTCGTATATTCTTTCAGCAAAAATCGAACGTACAGAGTTCACTTCTTTTATCTCAAGTTTTTGTGGTGATAGTAAATGATCTACGTAAAATCTGTACCCTTTCTCGGATGGAATTCTCCCCGATGAGGTGTGTGTTTTTTCCAGAAAACCGAGTTCTTCTAAATCTGCCATCTCGTTTCGAATTGTAGCCGAACTAAAATGAATTTCTTCCTTCTTCGACAAGCTTCTCGAACCTACTGGTTGAGCAGACCGAATAAAATCATCAACAATTACTTGGAATATTAACAATTGACGATCTGTTAACACTTTATATCACCTCTGTTAGCACTCCTTTATATCGAGTGCTAAATCTAATATTAAATTATCAAATATAAGGGGATCGTGTCAATCATTTAAGATTTTTTATTCTGTCCTCATTTCTTTAAGAAACTCACCCTTTCACAACACCTAAAAATGATTGAAAAACCTCGTTACCGAGAAATCTTCCTTTTTTGGTCAATCTTATATAATCATTTTCCTCTATAATCAAATTCTTTTCTGTTAAGCTTGCCATTTCATTGGCAAATAAATCTAAAGGAGATGCCCTGTATCGTTCAATAAACCTTGGGATCGAAACGCCTTTATTCTTTCTTAATCCGAGGAACATTTCTTCTTCCATTTGCTCTGCTTTTGTCGGTTTATTTTCCTCTAAAGTGGGAAATTGTCCTTGCTCTAGAGGTTCCATATACTTTTTCAAAGGACCGTAATTCGAACGTCTCATCCCATTAACATAGGAGTGAGCTCCAGCACCAAAGCCATAATATTCATCATTGTTCCAATAGGTTAAATTATGCCGACTTTCGTACCCAGGAATGGCGAAATTACTGATTTCATATTGACGATAGCCATGCTTGTCCATCTGTTCCATCAATTCCTCATACATGGCTGCTTCTGTATCCTCTCCAGGTAAAGGAAGACGTCCTTTTCTCATCAAATTATAGAAAACAGTCTTCGGTTCAATAATCAAGGAATATCCAGAGTAGTGCTGAATATCTAATGAAAAAGAGGTTTCAAGTGTTTCCTTAAAATCTACTAGAGTTTGCCCAGGTAAACTATAAATGAGATCAACACTGATGTTTTCAAACCCTGCATTTTTTGCATGCTCGATCGATTTGAATACATCTGAGGCTCGATGAACACGGCCTATTCTTTTTAACAGCTCATCATTAAAGGTTTGCACACCGAAGCTAAGGCGATTAACACCTGCATCATGTAGGATTTGTAGTTTTTCCTTCGATAGATCTCCTGGATTCGCTTCAAACGTAAATTCCGTTTCATGATTGAAAGGAAGAATATCACGGATTCCTTGACATAAAGTTTCAAGCTGCTTTTCGTTCAAAGCAGTTGGTGTTCCCCCTCCAACAAAAATCGAGCGCAAATGGGATGTTGACGACTTTTGTATTGTTAACTCCATCTCTTTTTTCATAAAGTCTATATACTCATCGACTGGCTGTCCTTGTAAAAAAACTTTATTAAAATCACAATAATGGCAAATATGTTCGCAAAAGGGAATATGAATATACGCCGCTTTAATCAAAAAATCACAACCTCGTTTTTTTAAAATATGAAAGAGAGGTTAGTGTTCTTGCCGCAACAAGACTATCTAACCCCTCTTTCATTTGTAATACTAGACAGTGAACCTATTTCTTCTGACTGTCATCCATTTTCAATACGGCCATGAAGGCTTCTTGAGGTACTTCTACTGAACCAACTTGCTTCATTCGCTTCTTACCTTCTTTTTGCTTTTCAAGAAGCTTCCGTTTACGGGAAATGTCTCCACCGTAACATTTCGCTAAAACGTTTTTACGCATCGCTTTGATAGTAGAACGAGCTACAATTTTTTGTCCAATTGCCGCTTGGATCGGAACCTCAAATTGCTGTCTCGGAATTAATTCCTTTAATTTTTCTACAATGATCTTACCACGCTCATAGGCAAAATCATTATGGACGATAAAACTCAAGGCATCAACTTTCTCCGCATTTAAAAGGATGTCCATCTTCATCAGCTTAGATGGCTTGTAGCCAATAAGCTCGTAGTCGAAGGAAGCATACCCTTTCGTGCTGGATTTCAGTTGATCGAAGAAATCATAAACGATCTCGGATAACGGCACTTCATATATGATACTCACGCGTGTTTCATCCATGTATTGCATATCGATAAAGTTGCCCCGTTTTTCTTGGCAAAGCTCCATAATTGCGCCAACATAATCATTTGGAGCCATCATCGTCGCTTTCACATAAGGTTCTTCAATCCGTTCAATCTTCTGTGGATCTGGCATATCAGAAGGGTTGTCTATCTTCAATTGCGAACCGTCGGTTAAAATAACATCATAAATAACACTTGGTGCGGTTGTAATTAAGTCGATCTTAAATTCCCTTTCGATTCGTTCTTGGATAATCTCCATATGGAGTAAGCCGAGGAATCCACAACGGAATCCAAAGCCTAATGCTTGTGAAGTTTCTGGTTCAAATTGTAGAGCAGAATCATTCAATTCAAGCTTTTCAAGTGCTTCTCTTAAATCGTTAAATTTCGCACTATCAATCGGATAAAGACCACAATACACCATTGGGTTTAGCTTACGATAACCTGGTAAGGCTTCCGTTGCTCCATTTTTTGCATTTGTGATCGTATCCCCGACGCGCGTGTCTCCAACATTTTTTATAGCAGCCGTTAAAAATCCTACATCTCCAACTGAAAGTTCTTCCGTTTGAACAGCCTTAGGTGTAAAGACTCCAACTTCTGTTACTTCAAATTCCTTGCCTGTTGCCATCATTCTAATTTTATCTCCGGGTTTAACCGTACCTTCTACAACACGAATATACGCAACAACACCACGATAGGCATCGTATAAAGAATCAAAAATTAACGCCTTTAAAGGAGCTTCAGGGTCACCAACAGGTGCAGGTACTTTTTCTACTATTTGTTCTAAAATTTCCTCAATTCCAATACCTGCTTTCGCACTAGCTAAAACAGCTTCTGAAGCATCGAGGCCAATTACCTCTTCAATCTCGTTACGGACACGTTCTGGATCCGCACTTGGAAGATCAATTTTATTAATAACTGGAACAATCTCCAGATCATTATCTAGTGCTAAATAAACATTCGCTAATGTCTGAGCCTCAATTCCCTGTGCTGCATCGACTACGAGTACCGCACCTTCACATGCAGCCAAACTACGGGATACCTCATAAGTAAAATCGACATGCCCAGGTGTGTCGATTAAATGAAAAGTATAAATCTCTCCGTCTTTTGCTTTGTATTTTAACTGAACTGAGTTTAATTTAATCGTAATGCCACGTTCTCTCTCAAGATCCATTGAATCGAGGAGCTGGTCCTTCATTTCACGAGCAGTTAAAGCATTCGTTTTCTCTAAAATTCTATCTGCCAATGTCGACTTTCCATGGTCGATATGAGCGATAATGGAGAAATTACGAATCTTCGATTGTCTATCAAGTCTTTCTTCTTTGTTCATATCGTTCACTCCTACTATACTCGGACACATAGAATCAATCCCAATTTGACTAAACGCTTACAGTCGAATAGCCATTGGAACTGATTAAATACGCTATTTTTTGATTATAGCAGTCGATTCAGCAAGATTCAACGGAAAATAGAAGGCCCTACTGTATCAGATCGGTGATCAACTCTATCATCTTATTTGTCAGCGAAGAGACACCCTCTGCTAGACTCTTACCCAGAGTAGAGAAAAAATTGTATGCCTTCATTTCTTCGAGTTTTGCTTTCTTTTCCTGTATATCATGACTATTGATATCATTGCCTAACACAGCTAGTTCTACTTGACCACCTTCGTTTTCAGCAACGTGAAGTGCTTCTTTGAAATTATTATCTTCAAATCCCTTCATGCGATCGATCCCATCGTTTGCCTGCTGCATTCCAAAAAGAACGGAAACAAACATTAAAGCCAAAACCAATAAAAATTTCAAAAAAAACAACTTCATTTTTTCACCTACTCACGTTTTTATTTAGAGATGGTTCGTAAACCTTTTTTGAAAACAGTTTTTTTGCTGAAAATCTACTTGAGTTTGTCCTCATAACACTCTATGAGGACTATCTTCGACCTCAACCTATCTGAGTTTGTCCTCATGAACCCTCTATGAGGACAAACTCCACTATTGTCAACAATCTGAGGCAATTGGCTATCGTACCAATTGCCCCCTTTACCATTATTGCTCACTAGCCGGCTCCTCAACCGGGAAATTTACACTTTCTGCTTGCCAAAAGACTTCGCTAAAAACTTCTGCAAAGGCCTCTGCAGAGAGGTTTAATTCTTCAAACGTATTATCGACTCCACCAAATTCAACTAATATTGCACTTTCAGATAAATCCTGATTGAATTTTCCATTCGTGTGTGCTCCTTCTTTTTTAATAGCCCCTCTGCTTAAGCCTGGGTATTTTTCTTGGAGCTTTTTGTGTATTTCATCAACTATCTTCAAGTTCTTCTCATAATTTGGATTCTCTGCCCCTAGTACAAATGCAAGCTTCGCATAGGATTTCCCATTAATCTGTTTCGTCGTATCTTTCTTTCGGTTAGAATCACGATGGATATCAATTAAATAAGTAAGATCCCGATTTTCTGTAATTGCAGCCTCAACCACTTTTCTTGACTCATCATATGACCTTTCGTAGGTGAGTCCCTTTTCATTTAGATTAGTCATTATATCCGTTTTATCTACAATTGTCCCAATCCCATAACGTTCTAATTGTTTTTGAAGATGGTCCCCAATTCTCGTCACATTAATTTTTGAGTGCTGTGCCCTATCCGGATCCGTAACTCCTTCTAAATGAGGAAGAAAGGATTCTCTTGTATGAGAAAAATAAATATAAACCATTTTGCGATCACCAGTCGTCTGCTCTGGTGGCAATGCTTCATCTTGTTCATTATCTGAATCGTCTAATCCCTCAACACCCTGTAAAGATGCTTCATTTTCTTTTTTCAAAGCATCAGGAGGTGGAGGTGATTCAATCGGTAAATTCGTGTAATTCGTTCCTTCTCCAGCAAGTACAATTTTCCCATCAAATATTGAAAAGCCTGGAAGTTCTCTCCCTAGAAGACTTCTTGGATCATCCAGGCTAACATTCGTCGATACCTTGAACATTAAGCTTGATAAGCTTGGTGTTGTTTCTTCTTCTGGAAGTACTTGTCCAAAGGCATGATTTTCTGTGCCAAGGAGACGAAATAAAACCTTCCCGGTTATATGCCCTGTCGCACTATTAATAGACGAGGATTTGATTTGATATTCTGGTTTTAATGACGTAATGAGACCACTAATAGAAAAAATCAGCAATAACAATAACATTACAATTAACAAAAATTGAAAAACACTGGTCCCTTGTACAGTTACGACAAATGAAGAAGACCTGTTATATTTCATGGTTCCACCTCTTTTAGTAAGTCTACTAATTCATATGACTTTACTAGAAAAGATAGAACCATTTTCCAAAGCTATTATTTAGTTCATAACTAAAGTAGCACAGATTATCTTGTATAGAATCCCGCGTTCTCATCATTAATGGATTTGTGTAACGCTGCATTTAATCCATTGGCGAGGAGATTCGACATGTCCTCTATAAAGACATCGACTTCTTTTGGCGTCACCATGAGATTATGACCGAGAGGAGAAAGAACTTCGGATATTAATTTTCTTTTTTCCTCTTCCTCTAGCGTACCGATCATTCCTAAAAATGTTTTGCGATGATGCTCCTCAGGTAAATCTTCATCTGTCAGTTTTTTTCTTTTTCCAAACGTCATTCCGGCTGGAGCTAGAGCACGTGAAGGACGGTCTCCTTCTTTTAGTTCCTTGCCAAAATGCTTTAAAATATAGTCGATCGTGTCACTGGTAATCGAAACCGCATCGACGACGGTTGGAACACCGATCGCAATAACTGGAATACCCAGTGTTTCCTTGCTTAATTCTTTTCGCTTATTTCCTACTCCTGAACCAGGATGAATCCCCGTATCGGAAATTTGAATGGTAGAGTTCACTCGGTCAATCGATCTTGAGGCGAGAGCATCAATGGCAATAACGAAATCTGGCTTCGTCTTCTCGACAATGCCTCGAATAATATCACTTGTTTCAATCCCCGTCAGTCCCATGACCCCAGGAGCAATCGCACTAACTGGCCGAAAACCTTCCTCTACACTTTCTGGCTGTAATTCATATAAATGTCTCGTAATGACTAGATTCTCACATACTTGAGGTCCAAGAGCATCAGGCGTGACATTCCAATTCCCTAATCCGACTATGAGACAAGACGCATCCTTCGTGATCCCTAACTCCTTCATAAAATGCGAGAATTCCAAGACAAAGGTTTTTTCCACTTTTTGCTGAAGTTCCGTGTCCTGTTGTCTTATCCCTATTACTTCAAGGGTTAAGTACTTCCCTTCTTTTTTCCCTATCGCCTCTGCTCCCTCTTTCGTAATTTCTACTAGGGAAATCTTTATATCATTTTCCTCTTTCTCCTTTATGATCACACCCTCAATTTGAGAGAGATTCTCCTGTCCACGTACATTTTCTTTTTCTCTTTCCGCAATAACCATTTCTCTTGCTTCAACTGCTAAATCAGTTCTGACAGCAAATTGACTTAAATCCATTATTACCTCTCCTTTCCTTCATATGTAAATTCTTCTAGTAGTTCCATAAAAAGATTGCTAATATCTAGCATTACCGTCATAAATACAAAACATTCATTTGAAAAAACATTTACTTTGCCGTAAAATAAACAGATAGTATTGCAAAAGATATATCCATTTGATAAAATATCTCTTGTTCTGCAATTTATGTTATGATTGTAAATATCGAGTTTTATATAATCTCGATTGCTTTTTCGGGAGGTGAATGGAATGGCAAATATTAAATCTGCTATCAAGCGTGCTAAGACAAGCGAAGAGCGTAGCGCTCATAACTCAACAGTTAAATCTGCAATGCGTACTGCTGTTAAAAAAGTAGAAGCTGCAGTTGTAAATAACGACGAAGCTGCTGCAAAGGCAACTTTTGTAGAAGCTGCTAGTAAATTAGATAAGGCTGCTACAAAAGGTCTTATCCACAAGAATGCTGCTGCTCGTAAACAATCTCGTTTAGCTAAGAAGTTAAACTCTTTAAACGCGTAATTGTGTTAGGCTATCTCCTAAAAAGATAGCCCTTATTTTTGCACAAAAAAAGGAACCTTCGTGGTTCCTTTTTTTAATATTTGCTAATTTTAAGCGAAAAATTTGATGATTGAGGTCTTGTCCGTAAATCATGTAACAGGAGTTCGGAAAATAAGATGAGATTTTCCGGTTATTAAAGCTTATTTTATTTTCGTCCTTGTAAGCGGAATAAGAACATTTCAATAATCAATTCTTTATTCATTCCACCTGTTTTGGATTGGTAATCGGCATCTGCTAGCAGTTGCATAATTTCCGTTAGCTCCTCATCTTTAAAAAGCTTTGCTTGTCCTGCAGCTAGCTTTACACGGAATGGATGCACCTTAATGTATCCGGCAATTTGCTGCTGCCCATAGCCTTTCCTCGCTAATTCCTTTACTTGATAAAGTAAACGAAACTGTCCTGAAAGGATGGATAAAATTTTGATTGGCTCTTCATTTTGTTTCAATAAATCATAATAAATGCGAAAGGCAGCATCGATCTTTCTTTGAACAATTTTTTCCACTAACACAAAAATATTTTGCTCCAACGATCTCGATACAAGTTCATCAACCATGGAAACTGTAATGACATTGCCTTCCGTCGTAGCATACAGGGCCAACTTGTCCACTTCTGTCGTGAGCATGAATAAATTCGTTCCTGCAAGAGCTAACATTTGCTCGACGGCATCTTCATTAATCGTTACATCGTTTAAGGTCGCACGATCTTTAACCCAAAGTTTTAGTTCCTGTTCATTTAATCTCTTTGCCTCAACAACACTACCTTTTCTTTTCATTTCCTTCGTGATCTTTTTTCGCTCATCAAGCTTCTCATATGACCCAGCGAATACGACGATCGAGTAAGGAGCAGGCTCTTGTAAATAGGCTTCTAATTTAGCTACATTATGTTCAACCTTAGACTTTGACTTCTCCGCCGTAAGAAAGAAAGGATTATTCAATATAATAAGTCTTCGCTCTCCGATAAAAGGGAATGTCTCAGCATCTTCTAACGCCACTTCAATCGGAGTCTCCTCCAAATCATATGTAGCAAAATTGAACTCCAATTCCTCTTCATTCAGGGCATATTTCATTAATAGCTGCTTTGTTTCATTGATAAGAAAAGACTCCGCTCCATATAATACATAAATGGGGGAGAATTGCTTTTTCTTCATTTGTTTCCATACATCTAAAACCAATTTTTTCTCTCCGTTCTTTTACATTCTTATGTTAATCGTATAGAAGCACGGAGTTTTTGACAAGGGAGAACATTTATCTCATTCCAGATTCCATACTAAAAGGGAATTGGTTATCTAACAACCAACCCCCCTATTTATAGTAAACGCTAGCAAATAAGGCCTAGGATACTTATCCACTAGCGGTACAACCTTGTTAATAATAGTGTAGCCGGATGATTGCAAACTATTTGTGACAACTCTTGTCAGTATAGGAAAAGTGGCTTATACTAGAAAACGTCTACGTATTTATTTATCAATCAGGAAGAAATTAAAATACGAACAAAGCTTTTTCATGCTTTCGTTCTCCAATTGTTTATTGCTTTATGAGGGCCATCTATTATAATGGAAATAGGAGGGGTTATTGTGAATCCATTTGAAAAAGAAGTACAAAGCAAACGCAATGACGCTATTGACTCAGGAGTAGGCTTTATCGTCTCTTTCGGTTTCTTTGCAACATTGTTCATTATCGCTACCATTATTCAATTTATCGGATCTTAAGTACATAGGATTGCCATGGACTGCACCTTTTCGTGTAGTCTTTTTTATTTTGCAGTCCCACTAAAATTCGCTTTTGCTTTATCATATGGTTTTCCTGTTAAAAAGGTTCCTTTCTCTTCTTTAAAATAAAAGCGGATTGCTCCATCCCTATCGGTTCTATAAATAGCGATTTTACGCTCTTCCAGTCTATTGATCACCTCCGCATGAGGATGGCCAAAGCGATTATCCTTTCCAGCTGAAATGAGCGCAATAGTTGGTCTTAAATGCTCAAGCCACGAATCAGAGGTCGATGTTTTGCTTCCATGATGGCCAACTTTTAACACATCAATTTGTAAGTCAGGATATGATGCAAGTAAGTGACTCTCACCAGCTTCCTCCAAGTCTCCCGTAAACATCCACTTCAATCCCCCTAACTCTGTATAAACGACGATAGACTGATCATTTCGTGCCAATCCTACACTTGAGGTGGGGGACAAAATATGAAAGCTGTGACCATCCACCTTCCAACTATCTCCGTTTTGAGTAAAATGAACTGAAATATCTTTCTCCTTAGCAAGATCAAGCAATTCTACTTCAAGATTGGCTCTATTTTCGGCCACTGGAAAAACCATTTCCTTCACCTTCATCTCATTTAAAACGGCAGTTGCTCCACCTACATGGTCCATATCTCCATGAGTTAAAATGAGCTTATCAAGAGTGGTGATTCCCTTACTTTTTAAGTATGGAATAAGCACATCTTTACCTACTTCAAATGACTTTCTTCGTTTCATCCACTCTTCTACCGGAAATTGAATCGTTCCTCCTGTATCAATTAAATATATTCCCTTATTCTTTGGTAATTGGATTAAAATACTATCCCCCTGTCCCACATCAATCACTGTAATTTCTCCTGGAGAATAGTACTTTTCGATAAAAAAGGGAGTGCTAATAAAAATCGATAAAAGGAAGATCCTTATATACATCTGTTTTTTTGTTCTTAATTTTTCCCACAAATAAAAACCATATGGAATTCCAATGCAGAAGATGATCAGAGAAATCTGGTTTGGTCTTCCAAGAACCAGTGTATTATAAGGAAATTTAGAGAGGAATAAGGTAATCGTATTTAACAACTGAAAATTAAAGTCTAAGAAGGACGCTATCGGATTCAGCAACTCTCCAAAAAGGAGTGAGAAAATGTACCAAAGAAGAGATAATGGAAGGATGACAACAGAATAAAGGGGGATAAAAAATAGATTTGCTAACAAGGAAACAAGGGAAAATTCATAAAAATGATAGAGCATAATCGGAATGGAAGCAATTTGAGAAATGATAGAGGTCACACAAAGCAACAAAAGTGGTTTATCCATATATCGACTTAAAATCGTACGCGAAAGAACGAGAGAAAAACTGACAATAAAGGAAAGTTGGAAGCCAACATCATAAATGGCAAACGGCGATATAAACAAATATACGACTAACACAATGCTAATAATGTCTGCTGGATTAAGCTTTCTCCTCCTAAATTTAAGTAAAAGTAAAGCCAAAAACATCATTAAACAAGCGCGAATGACTGATGGAGCTCCACCTGTCAAAATGATATAGATAGGTAAAAATACGATTAAAATCGTCATCATCTTTTCCCTAGAAATATGAGCCCGTAAGCCAACTAAAAATAAAATCCCCATTAACATTCCAACATGAAGCCCAGAGATCGCTAGTAGATGGATAATGCCAAGCCTTTGGTAAGCCTCTATTAAATCTTGCTCAATAAATTGTCGATCACCAAACACGAGAGCGATTGCTAGGGGAGCTGAATTTTCGGGGAATTGCTCGTTGATAAATCGAATTCCATTTTGTCTTATTTTTTGAATAAAGAGGAAAGGACTTCTTTGTTCACGACAGCGGTCTGGATTTAACTGTTCAACATCCAAAATCCAGAATATTTGATCATAGCGCAAATACTGCCGATAATTGAACATATTCGGATTACCCGGTGGTTCCGGTTCTTTTAGTCGACCTTGCACTTGACAAACCGAGCCGACTTGCAATTTCGAAAAATCAGCCTTTTCCTTCAAACTTAAGAGGCGATATTGAAGAACGAAATTTTCTTTTGATTGTACGTCTTGACCGTACGTCGAAAAGAAGTTTCCGTCTACTTTCATTGGATTTTGGAGAGTGACGATAAATTCTGTTTCTGCACCTGTCATTAGAGATTGAATTTTATTTTCATATGTCTTTGCTTGTAAAAAGAAAAGAAAGAATATGCTAATGACGAGAAAAAACTGTGTGAGAGAAAATCGTTTGAGGAAAAAAAGAAAGAAGATTAGGAGTAAAAAAACAGCTAAAAAAATGAGTCCCTCTAAAGCGGATAATATTCCAAAAAGCGATGCCAATCCAATATATATAAATTTACCTTTCAACAAAAACCTCCCCATTCAAAAGGAGGAGGCAGTGCCTCCTACGCTCTTATAAAGGTTGAAAATCCCACTTTAAACCACCAGCAGAATTTCTCATATCATCGACATAGTTTTCGATTTGCACATCCATTTTTACCGCTTCAACATGACTAATTTCAAGTAGATGATAGCAGTAATCATGATTTTTATAATCGTAGTTATAATAAATTTTCGTAATACCAGCCTGAAGAATTTTCTTCATACAATGAACACAAGGAAAATGAGTCACGTAAATTTGGCTTCCTTTTGTTGACACTCCTTGTAAAGCACATTGTAAAATCGCATTTTCTTCTGCATGAAGACATCTTAAACAGTGGTTATCTTCAACATAACAACCTGCATCCAAACAATGGTCTTCTCCACTAATTCCACCATTATAGCCTGTACTAATAATCCGATTATTTTTCACAAGCACAGAACCGACATTTAAGCGATTGCAGGTACTTCTCATACTAATAAGATGGGCATTTAGCATAAAGTACTGATCCCAAGTTAATCTATTTTCGTTCAAATGACTCACCCTTTACTCTGACTTATCTTTTAGTTTAAGGGGAAAAGATAAGGCTCGTCAATTTGAAAATACGAAAAAACAATGCCCTTGACATACAATATCTAGTTAACCGTAATGCTTTCCTGTAATTTTTCAAATGTTTTTTGCCCAAACCCGCTAATCGACATAATATCCTCAATTGTTTTAAAGCCACCATTACTTTCTCGATATTCAATAATCGCCTGTGCCTTCGCTGGCCCTATTCCTGGTAAGGTTTCTAATTCAACAGAGCTTGCTTTATTAATATTGATTTTTTGCTTAGCAGAGTCGGTCCCGCCCATTGAAAAATCCGCCTCTGCTTCAAGCCCCTCTTCCCCAATCATCGGAACATAGACAACCATTTCATCGGTCACTCTCATCGCAAAATTAGTAGCAGATGTGTTAGCATCGTCTGTCATTCCTCCCGCACTGTCAATCACATCCTTGACCCTATCACCTACAGTTGCTTTATACACACCTGGTCGATGGACAGCACCTTTTACATCGACCAATATTTCCTGTGCTCCTTGTTCTTCGATATCGACCACCTCTTGGAGCGGTTCTTCGATAGATTCCCACCCTTCATCTACTATCTCATTTTCTGTTGGCCATACGGTAGAAAACAGATAGTACCCAAAAAGTCCGACTACACCTGTAGCAACGGCAAGATATTTTTTATGCTCTTTTATCCACTCTAACATCAGCTATCTTCCTTTCTTTGACATAATTCAATGGCGAAATTCATATGGTTATAGCAATGGGTTATTTTGTGAGGTTTTCTAAAAATAGAAGGAGGGTTGTAACGATGAAAATTGGGGTCATTGGTACAGGCAACATGGGGAAAATTGTGATCGAGGCATTTATCGACGGAAAAGCCATATCCCCTTCTTCGCTCATTATTACAAATCGCACAATTTCAAAAGCGATTGCCATTCAAGAGCTTTATCCTGACATAATTGTCGTAAATTCGGCTGACGAGGTGGCAAAAGAAGCTGACCTTCTTCTACTTTGTGTGAAGCCAGGAAATATGTCTGACGTGATTCAACAAATTCATCCTTTTTTAACAAAGGATAAATGCGTCGTTTCCATTACAAGCCCAATCAGTGTTACATTGCTTGAATCGCATCTTCCCTGTTCTACAGCTCGAGCAATTCCGAGCATCACCAATCGAGCACTGGCAGGTGTCTCGCTCCTCACCTTCAGTGAAAAATGCGAGCCACATTGGGAGCAAAATTTAAGTGAACTCTTTAGTCGAATTTCAATACCTATTGTCATTGATGAAAATATAACTCGCGTATCATCTGATATCGTTAGTTGCGGACCGGCATTTTTCACGTATTTAACCAGAAGATTTATCGATGCCGCGGTCTCAGAAACAAATATCGACCGCAAGACTGCCACAAAAATGACAAGCGAAATGCTGATCGGACTTGGGTCGCTCCTTAGTAAAGAATTCTACACATTGGAGTCATTACAAGAAAAGGTCACTGTAAAAGGTGGGGTAACAGGAGAAGGGATTACCGTATTAGAAAATGAACTCGGGAAAGTATTTGAACATCTTTTTCAGGCTACTCATGCGAAATTTGCTGAAGATTTAAAAGAGGTAAATACGGCTTTTTCAAGGACCGAAGAGCATAAAAGCCCGAGGTATTAAGATATAAATTCGTCTTTTAGATAACGAAATCCTTTTAAATAATAAAAAAAATATCGCAATTTTGTGTCAAAAAGAGGGAGTCAAGCCGCCCCCCTCTTTCCTCATTTTTTATGACGTACGATGAAAAATACACGTTCAGAATGAGCAGTTGGTTCTCCTTCGAACTCAGCGATTTTTTCAAGAACAGTAAAGCCAGCCTCATCTAACCATTGCTCATATGTTTCGATCGAAAAAGTTCTTTGTGAATGATTTTCATCAATCCGATCATATTTACCTGTTGCATCTTCCACAAAGAAAGTTAACTCATGATCCACACTATGGGGATATTCTCCCTCAAAGCAGTTCCAAATGTAACAAATATTTCCATCATCATATGTAAATGTTTGGTCCATAAACACTTCATTGATTTTATAAAGGGAATGGACATCAAAAATAAATAAGCCATCTTCTTTTAAAAACTGCTTAATTTGAGCGAATGTTTGCTTCACTTCATCTTCTGTTTGCAAATAGTTTAACGAGTCGCAAAAGATTCCGATGATATCATACGTGGTGATTAAATCAAGTTCGGCCATATTTTGTTGAAAAAACTCAATCGTCATTCCCAAGTCAGCGGCTTTGGCCTGTGCAACAGTGAGCATATCCTCAGATAAATCAACACCAGTCACATCATAGCCGCTCTTTTCAAGACGTATAGATAATTCACCAGTCCCACAAGCAACATCTAACAACTTCTTTCCAGCCAAATTGTATTTTTCACAACTCTCATTAATGATGCGGACCCATTGTTCATACGGGACGTCTTTCATTAATGAGTCGTACAAATAGGCAAAACGTTCATAAGTCATGTGAGCTCACTCTGAATATTAAGAGTAGGTGCATCACCCCATAGACGTTCTAAATTATAATATCTTCTTTCATCACGATGGAAGACATGTGCCACAACATCACCGAGATCAATTAAGATCCATTTTGCCTCATCGAAACCTTCCATTCTTTTTACATCATAGCCATTTTCCACAGCTTTGTCTTTAATTTCGCGAGCGATTGCTTGAACTTGCTTGTCAGAGTTTCCGTGACAAATTAAAAAGTAATCTGCTATTAAAGAAATCCCTTTCATCTCAAGAGCAACAATATCTTCTGCTCGCTTATCATCCGCTGCCTTTACTGCCATTGTTAATAATTGATTATCATTCATCTACTCAGTCCTCCTGTTTGCAATTAGATCATTGTAAGTGTGAAAGGTATCCGGGAATACAGGTTGATTTTTCTTCATCAAAAATGAAATCGTATTTTGTACTGCTTTAATTAACGCTAGGTGCAAGTCCTCTTTTGCCAGCTCTCTTACTTCCTCAACTCCTGGAAAATGTCGCCCTGGCTCCATATAGTCTGCCAAATAAATGACTTTTTCAAGTAACGTCATTCCTACACGACCTGAGGTATGATATTTGATCGCATCTAGAACCTCTATATCCGTGATACCAGCTTCTTTTTTTACAAGAAAAGCGCCAACTGGAGCATGCCATAACTCGCTGTTATACTCAAGCAATTCAGGTGACATCTTTTCCTCAATAATAATTTGCTTCATTTCCTCTTTTGCCCTAAATTTCGCATAATCATGAAAAATAGCTGCTATCTCAGCCTTCTTCTCATCAGCCCCATACTTTCGGGCTAAAAGAATGGCCGTTTCCATTACGCCGATTGTGTGTTGATATCGATGCTCGGTTAAATGTGGTTTCACAATCGCCAATGCTTCATTTCGATTCATACAAATGATTCTCCTTCAAATAGTCAATGAGGGAATCTGGAAGCAAGTAACGTATCGACTTCCCCTCTTGGATTCTCTCCCTAATTAAGCTAGATGAAACATGAAATTCAGGAATATCAATATGAATAATCGGATACGATGTTTTTTCCTGATACGCCGGTCTATTGACACCTACAAAAGACACCATTTCAATCAGTTCATCTATTTTGTGCCATTTTGGCAAATACTCAATCATGTCTGCACCAATGATAAAATAAAAACGGTTGTCAGGATAACGATCCATTAATTGCTTGATTGTATCATATGTATAAGAAGGACCTGAACGTTCGAGTTCAATCGTTTCTACTCTAAAATAAGAGACATCCTTGAGCGCTAAATCAAGCAAGTTTAGCCGATCCTCAGTCGTAATTAGATCCGATTTTTTCTTATGAGGAGGTTCCTGATTGGGAAGAAACCATATCTCATCCAACTCTAATTCATGAAATACCTCGTTCGCAATGAGAAGATGACCATGGTGAGGAGGATCGAACGTTCCTCCTAATATTCCAATCTTCCTCATTCACTCACCTCCAAACCGTTAAGGTAACTTAATTTCTTTGTTTTCTTTAGATTCTTTGTATAAAACAATCGTGTTTCCAATGACTTGAACAAGTTCTGCGCGACACCCATTTGAAAGCTTTTCAGCAACCGTGTCTCGGTCTTCCTCACAATTTTGAAGCACACTTATTTTCAAAAGCTCCCTTACTTCCAGTGCCTCACTAATTTGCTTAATCATATTATCGTTTACTCCACCTTTTCCCACTTGAAAAATAGGTGTAAGATGATGAGCTTTAGAGCGAAGAAATCTTTTTTGTTTTCCAGTTAACATATTGTGCCTCCTAGTTGTTTTAACACTTTAGTCGTCATTCGATTAATATCAGGCATCACATTTGTCCATTTTTCAAAGGCGAGTGCTCCTTGATGAACAAACATTTGAATGCCATTTTGCGTTCTTGCCCCTTTATCTTTTGCCTGACGCAAAAGGAGCGTTTCTAACGGATTATAGACGATATCGCTCACAAAAGCACTTTCCTTTAAATTATGTAAAGAAAGCACTTCACATTCAGTGTGAGGGGACATGCCAATGGAGGTGGTCTGAATAATAATATCGTAATGGTCTAGTTGCACCTCTGCATCTTTAAGCTCAAGGACATTTGAATGAACTTCATAAGGGCATTCCTTTACAAGGGATTCGGCCTTTGCAACCGTCCTATTGGTCAGATCGATCTGGGCAACCCCTTCATAAGCTAATGTAAAATATATCGCTCTTGCCGCTCCTCCAGCACCGATCATTAACACTTTCTTGCTTTTCAGATCGGATATCTCTGCTAAAAGTCCTTGCACATATCCACTCCCATCCGTGTTATAACCGATTAATCGTCCATTTTCATTGACGACTGTATTGACAGCCCCAATGGAACGGGCTAAAGGGTCAATATCATCTAACAGTGGAATGATCGCAACTTTATGAGGGATTGTCACATTAAATCCACTAATGCCCATTGCCCGAAACCCTTTAACTGCATCTGCTAGCAGCTCTTCCTTAATGGCAAAGGCATGGTAATGGGCGTCCATTCCATAATGCTGAAATAAATCATTATGCATGAGTGGTGACATCGAATGGGCAATCGGATTTCCAATTACAGCATATAATTTTTTCATTCTCCTCACCCTTTTCTTTCTCAGTTTATATGAGCGATTTACGGAGCATAGCATGTACACCTTTTGGTACGTAAACCGCTATTTTTGCTCCAGGATCATTGACCGTTATCCATCCAAGCCCTGAGAAAACGATATCTGTTTTCCCCTCTTTAATTGTAAATTCATGTTTGATTAAAGGTGGAAATGAATCAAGCTGCTCCTTTCGCGGTGGAGTCAGCATTTCTCCTACATGTCTTTCGTACAGATCCGTTGCCTTTTCTAGCTTTGTACGATGGATTTCAATATGGTTCGATACATGACAAACAAAAGAACGTCGACCACCACTTATATAATCAAAGCGGGCTAATCCTCCAAAAAAGAGGGTTTGGCCTTCGTTTAATTGATAAATTTTCGGTTTAATTTCCTTTTTCGGCGTGATCACTTTTAAGTCTCTTTTATCAATATAATGGGCCATCTGATGATGGTTAATGATTCCTGGTGTATCAACCAAAAATTTTCCGTCTGAAAGCGGAATTTCAATCATATCAAGTGTTGTTCCTGGGAAATGGGATGTCGTGATGACATCTCCTTCTCCTGTTACTTCTTTTAAAATACGATTGATAAAGGTTGATTTTCCTACATTGGTACATCCGACCACATATACATCCTTACCTTCACGATACTCATCAATCGCTGAGGTCACTTCATTAATAAACTGACCCTTTTCAGCACTGACAAGAAACACATCCTTCGGCTTCAGTCCCAGTTCTTTTGCTTCCTGCTTCATCCAATTTATTAATTTATTTGGCTTTACGGAGCGTGGTAATAGATCAACCTTGTTTCCAATTAATAAAATCGGATTATCGCCAACAAAACGATGTAAGCCAGGGAGCCAACTGCCATTAAAATCAAATATATCAACTATTTTCACGATTAAAGCATCTCTTTTTCCAAGCTCATTGAGGATCTTTAAAAAATCGTCATCCGTTAAATTGACGTCTTGAACTTCGTTATAATGCTTTAGTCGAAAACACCTTTGACAGACAATTTCTTCTTTCTCAAGGGACGATTTTGGCGCATAGCCAATTTGCTCCTTATCCTCTGTCTGGATTTTCACACCACAGCCTATACAAATATATTGCTCACTCAAGATTTTTCCTCCCATACAATCATACCTTTTTTACGAAACCAATTTAAAATCTGTCTCTCAATCATTCGATTAAATTTTGTCCAAAAACCATCAGTAGATGCCACTGGAACAACTAATACCGTATGGAAGCCACCACGATTTCCACCAAGCACATCGGTCAATAACTGATCTCCAATGACAACTGTTTCTTCCTTTTTCAACCCCATATCTTTAACCGCCTTATGAAAAGCTCTCACAAGTGGTTTCCGTGCTTGGAAGATAAACGGAATATTTAGTGGATCAGAAAATGCTTGTACCCTCCCTCGATTATTATTAGAAACAATCGTGATACGAATATTTTCCTTTCGCATATTCTCGAACCACTCTGTCAATTTAGGCGTTGCATTTGGGCGATCCCATTCGACTAATGTATTATCTAAGTCGGTTATAATCCCCTTAATCCCCTGCTCTTTCAAACTTTCAGGAGTAATTTGAAAAATGCTCTTTACGTGCTGATTTGGTAAAAATTTCTTTAACAATAAAGACACCTCAATTTCTTTATCTCGGTTTTATTTTCCAATTTTAACTTTTAAGTGAGAATATGTGCAAGAACTTACAAAAGACAGATGTATGTATCGGCGTTTCCTCTACATAACCTAACAACTGAACAGGAACTTACGTCAAATTACGTCGAAATGAAGAACAAAAACTCGAAAATATAAAAACTTTTCGACACGAACAGCCCCTTTTCAACAGTTGTGGATAACTTTATTCACATATCCCACATTGATTTATATAGTTTCCCTCAACTTACGAACATTTTAATCACAACTTATCCACTGGATATTGTGGATAATCGGAACGGTTGTTCTACATAAAAATATTTGTTAGAGTAAGAATACAGCCATGGCCACTTACATAATATGTATATTCAACCTTTTTTTGAACAGTATTTGAGGAGGTGGATTCTGACATGAGAAAGCTGTCAGATGAGCTACTAGTTGAATCCTATTTCAAAGCAAAAGAATTAAATTTATCAAAAGACTTTATCCTTCTAATCGAAACAGAAATTCACCGTCGTTCTTTAACTCATAAAATTAGAGTCTCTTCATAACTTACTCATGCCCAAAAGGGCTTTTCTTTTTGCCCTCTTAATCGGAAACCATAACCCCAAGTACATCGCCAACTTTAACATCTCTTGGTGTTAAATGTTGTTGAAGGGGTTTCATAGAGTTTGGATTAAATAAGAGAATAACCGTTGAACCAAAAGTAAAATAGGCTATTTCCTCGCCTTTTTTCAATTGCTCACCGACATGAATCGATTCGATCGAGTTTACAAACATTGCTCCAACCTTTACAATCGCAGCTACGCCAGAATCATGCTTGACTTCGGTAATTTTTCGATAATTTTTCGCTAACGTATCTCTTCCATATTTAAGACCGTAGCGGTTGACAGGATACGATTTCTTTCCTAACGTCCACTCCCCTACGACTTTTCCTGTTAATGGACTATGTATACGATGATAATGACTCGGACTTAAATAGAGCAGATAGTAGGTGCCATTGATATATTTTCTTGCCTTCTCTTCACTACCAAGCATTTCAAGAACAGAATAATCCTTCCCTTTTACAGTTAGCTTTAAGTCGCCCGTAATAGTTCCGATATCCTCTAGCACTGCGTCAACGGGACTTACAATCGTATCAGTTCCAGCATCAATTGTCCGAGCATCCACTTTCAATTTTCGAATAAAAAAATCATGGAGAGTGTTAAATTCATTTATCGGACTGGCCATTTCGTGAACATTCACATTGTATATTTTCGCAAAAGAAGGAATGAACAATCGACTGACTTTTGATTGCGCCAATTTTTTTAATAAAAACGATGTCCACCTTCCGTTTGTTAATTCGATTAAAGACCGGTAAAACCATTGAATCAAGCTACATTCCTCCAATAATTAAATCATCATAAATCGCTGTTTTCGTATAGGTTGTGGTTTTTCGTAAAAACCCAGAAGCCGGTTTTTACCCATATGTCTCTGTTACTGCTATACATTAAAGGTGCGACGGCACTTTTCGCTTCCTCTTTTGAATCCCTAAGAGGAGATATAAGCATTTTATGAGCTTATTACTTTCCAAAAGCAGCAATGTTTGCGAAAAGAGCCTTATAAATCGAAGTTCAGACAAAACTGTATTGTATCATACTAATTCGAAATCATCTATACGATCATACCTGCTTTATCATATCATACCCTGTATACTTCTTTCATTCGTTGAGTTCTCCCCCATCACTATAGGACAGTTCAATTTTAGCCGGATCAAAAGGCTAGGTCAAAAAGTCGGTGGTAACGACCTCTTGATTCTAGTGTGGAGTGTATAAATTCCCTCGACTTGTGGATAAATTGTTCGTATAAACAGTTGGCGTATCGGTATGAAAAAACAACAGGAAAATTTTCGCTTAATGAGCAACCATCATGAAAAAGAGCCGAAATAACAGGAAAATTTCCTGCTATTCCCTCAAAAAATGCCAAAATAAACGATTCTGCTCTCCATAAGCGGAAAATTTTCCGTTATTTTCCCGAAAAGGGACTCCAATGAGGAGATAACAGGAAAAATTCCGCTTAAGGGTGAGAGATGGTTGGAGTAAATAGGGCCTTCTAGTAGTAATTTAGACAAAGCGGAAATCAATTGGATTCTAGAAAGCTAATTTGCGTTTCACTCGATTTTTTTGTACGAGGAAAATCGAAGGGCTTGCGTTAATAGCAAAATTAATAGACAAAAATAGAGAAAGGTGAATTTGAGTACCCTCAGGATTCACCTTTCTCATTATTTGAAGCTAGTTATGTCCCAGCCCCTTCTTGATTACTTATTTTCAGTTAATTGCAAGAATTCTTCTACATCATTAATGCATTGCTGAACAGCTTGTTGCCAGAAGTCTGGTTTTGTTAAATCGACATTGAGATGTTTAAGGGCCAATTCTTCTACAGTCATGGATGCCGTATCTTTTAATAAAGCAATATATTTTTCTTCGTACCCTTTTCCTTCTTCCAAAGCTTGTGCATAAATGCCTAGTGAGAATAAGTAGCCAAATGTATATGGGAAGTTGTAAAAAGGTACTCCGGTGATGTAAAAGTGTAGCTTAGATGCCCAGAATAACGGATGGTATTCATCAAGTGCTCCACCATAAGCTTCTGCCTGAGCCTCTGCCATTAATTCATTGAGGCGGTCTGCAGCGACAATTCCTTCTTTTCTTTCTTCATAAAATCTTGTTTCGAACAAGAAACGAGAATGGATATTCATCAGTAAGGCTACTGAACGTTGAATTTTGTCTTCAAGAAGGGCAAGTTTTTCTACTTCAGTGCTAGCTGTCTTCACGGAAGCATCTGAAACAATCATCTCTGCAAAAGTTGAAGCAGTCTCTGCCACATTCATCGCATAGTTACGATTTAATGTATGTAAATCTCTCATCGCATACGTATGGAAACCATGTCCTAACTCATGAGCTAATGTAGAAACATTAGAAGGGGTGCCTGAATATGTCATAAAGATTCTTGATTGGCTGTCTTCAGGGAAATACGTATGAAAGCCACCAGGACGTTTTCCAGGGCGGTCCTCTGCTTCAATCCACTCGTCTTCGAATGCCTTCTTGGCAAAAGTCGTCATTTCATCTCCGAATTTCGAGAAATGCTCGAGAATAAACTCTGCTCCTTCTTGATATGAAATTTTACTATCGGATTGACCAAGAGGTGCATCCAAGTCATACCAGCTTAATTTTTCAAGCCCAAGTAATTTCGCTTTGCGCTCTAAAAATTTCACGAGAGGGGCTTTATTATCAGCAATAACCTGCCACATTGTATCCAATGTTTCTTTTTTCATGCGATTAATATCTAACGGTTCTTTCAGTACTTCTTCCCAACCTCTTTGTTTATACACCTTTAAACGGAAACCAGCTAAATGGTTAAGCGTTTTTGCTAAATAGGCTGATTTATCACCCCATGCTGTTTCCCACGCCTCAAATACATTCTTTCTGACATTTCTGTCAGGATTAGAAAATTTATTAGCAGCTTGTCCTACTGACAAATCCTTATCATCCACATTCACTTTAATGGTGCCAACAATGACATCATACATTTGCCCCCAGCCGTGATAGCCATCCACACTTAAAGCATTAATGAGTGTTTCCTCATCTTTGGAAAGCTTCTCACTCGCTCCTTGTCTACTTTCAGATAGCACAAAAGAAAGCTCCTTTAAGCTATCCTGAGCGACGACTCCATTCCATATTTCATCGTTTATCGTCGTTAACTTTTGACCTAACTCCGTCAAAGCAATTTGGAAATCGGCACCTAGGCCTGTAACACTACCTCTTAAGCTCTCAGCTTTAACATCTTCCGTATTTTGCGCTTGTAAGCAGCTTACAAATGCGCCCGCTTGACGAACCTTTTTTGTGACAGCTTCGAATTTATCAACGATGGCCTTAAGTTCGGCAGCATCCTCGAGCACCGCATTTTTCGGTACCCAACTAGATACGACAGCCTTGAATTCCTCTACAAGAAGCTTCGTTTGTTGTAAATGATTCGCAAATTGAGGAGAGCTACTTCCTCCTTCAAAAAAGACATCTAAATCCCATACTTCTGAATATGTACTTGTCGTCATGTATTTTCCTCCCCATTATATACCTTAAATTAAAAATTTACTTTTTTCAGAAATTTCTTTAAGTATACCACAATAACTTTCGTTAGTCTAAATAAAATAAAGCAGTAAGCATTTCGCCTACTGCAATAAATTTAAATATAGCTAAAAGTTTTAAATTCTTCAGTCTTAACGATAGTTCCAGTACCCCCCAAAGTACCACCATCCAAAGAAAATCAATATTAGAACAAACAAGACAATCCATAACGCTATCCAAGCACTACTTCCAGGATAGTATGGAGGTGTATAAGGGGGTGAATACGCATAAGGACCAGGATATCCGTAAGCCATCTCACAACCTCCTTTAAATCAAGACTACACTATTCCTCTCTTTATAATCTATGCAAAAGCCTGCCATCTGTATAGGCAGTTGTTGATTTTCCATACAGATCATTCCAACAATGATAAAAAAGCAACAATGTTTGCGAAATATGCCTTTTATAAAAATATCTTTATGGGACAGACAAAAACAAACATCCTTCTACATAGGTATTAGTTATAGGCGAATGTTACAATAGCGGGGGTGCCAACATGGCTGGAATTCTGACTGCACTTGGAGTCTTGATTAAAGAGATTTTCTTTCTTGTCTCTTATGTAAAGAACAACGCCTTTCCTCAACCATTGTCACCTGAAGAAGAAAAGAAATATTTGCGTTTAATGGCTGAAGGGGATAGTCATGCACGTAATATGCTAATCGAGCATAATTTACGACTTGTCGCTCACATTGTGAAAAAATTTGAAAATACAGGTGAGGATTCAGAGGATTTGATTTCCATCGGTACAATTGGATTAATCAAAGCAATTGAAAGCTATTCAGAAGGTAAAGGAACAAAGCTTGCTACGTATGCGGCTCGTTGTATTGAAAATGAAATTTTGATGCATTTGAGAGCTTTGAAAAAGACGAAAAAAGATGTTTCTCTTCATGATCCGATTGGACAGGATAAAGAAGGAAATGAAATCTCCCTAATTGATGTCTTAAAATCAGATTCAGAGGATGTCATTGACACCATTCAATTAAATATGGAATTAGAAAAGGTGAAGCAATATATCGATGTATTAGACGGTCGTGAAAGAGAAGTCATCGTCGGTCGATTTGGTTTAGATTTAAAAAAGGAAAAAACGCAGAGAGAAATTGCAAAAGAATTAGGGATATCAAGAAGCTATGTTTCAAGAATCGAAAAAAGAGCCTTAATGAAAATGTTCCACGAATTCTATCGAGCGGAAAAAGAAAAACGGAAAAATGATTCGAATTAACTTTCTTGAAAATGAGGCTGGGACAAAAGCCACCTCTAAGTAGAAAAAAGCCGGTGAAATTTTACTCTTCATATAATTTCACCGGCTTTAATTATTTTTCGCTGTTTTTGCATAAATTGTCGTTTTTTTGTAAAAACCCAGAAGCCGGTTTTTATCCATATATCATGGTGACTGCTATACATTAAGTTCGCTACGGCACTTTTCGCTTCCTCTTTATAGTCCTGTAAGAGGGTCTGTCGGAAGATCGGGCCCTTATTACGAGCCAAAAGCAACAATGATTGCGAAAAGAGCCTTATTTTTTGAACAAACGTAAGGACCACTTCTGATAAATTAAAGTTATTACTTATTCAAATGCTGAAGGAAGAAGAATTAAGATAATGGAAGTACAGCAGATGGCTAACGTGATGTTAAATGCTTCATATAATTTGCAAGACCATACACCATCAAACAGCAGAAATTAAATAAACTCTGCTGTTGGGATAAAAGCTTCAAGACAAACTTTAACTTTTACTGTTGTTGACCCATGCATTTTGGGCATATCCCCTTTCCTCCCAATAGCCTATATGTTCATGATTTATGAGTTCAATTCGATTCAACCACTTTACCGACTTGTATGCATACATTTGTGGAACAATGAGTCTTACTGGACCACCATTCTTTTCAGTAATTAATTCACCATCAATTAAAACAGCGACCATCACATCATCCATCTTGGCTTGCTCCAAGGATAGTGTATCTGTGTACACACCGTCGGCCGAGTAAAACTTGACGAATTGGGCGTCCTTTTTGACACCTACTTGCCGTAATAATTCACTTAATAAAATCCCTTCCCACGTACCAGAATATACACTCCAACCTGTAACACAATGGAAATCACTTACCTGAACATAACGCTTAAGTTGAAGAAATCGCTCCCAGTTATACACATTTGGAGATTCAACAAGACCATCGATTTTAAGGTTCCAATTTGAAGTATTCAGCTGAGGCGTTTCAGTGACGGTAAAATAACGAAATTCCCCTTTCCTTCCACCCCCAATTGGGGGCATTGATTTTGAAGTTGGTCGCGGAAGGGGGGAAAATGGTTGACTCTTTGGTTGAGACATCTGAGCAAAAATAGTTGGAAACTGCAAAGTAAGCCACTTTGAAATACCCGAGGAAAAAAGAAGGACAATGATACTGCCGCTTGCCATGCGTAAAAACGTCCTTCTTTTATAAATGGGATTATTCGCTTCAATCAGCATCGGCTCTTCTTTCTTTTCTGTTTTTTGCAAATGTCTTTCGAGCTTCTTAAACCATTTACTTCGAGTAACACTGTGATAAATGATATATGGTAACCCTACCCAAGTAGCCACATCATGTATGATTAACGACCAAGTGCTTACAACAGGGGGAACCATTCTGTGAAAGGTCAACAATACTCCTGAAATAATGAGAATCAGTAATGTTGCGATGACTATTCCTAAATTTATCCGTTTATTTTGCTTATTCCTTAAAGTCTTCAAATGTTTATTCATATTAGGAAGATATAAGATTAAAGGAAAGCAGATTAAAAAACCAATCCAAACATGCAAATCCCTCACTAAAACACGAACAGAAGGAAAGGATAAACGAAAAGTTGACGAAAACAAAAGTAAACCTGTTAAACTTAACAAGAAAAACAATATGGCATTAGAATGATGCAATTGAACGAATTTCTTCCCAAAACTTATCTTACGTTTTAAAATATTGTTCCATTCCATGTTTGTTCTCCGCCTCACTCTGACTGATTGGCATTATAATTGAAAATTCACTTCCTTTTCCCACTTCACTGGTAACAGTAATTTTGCCGTTATGTCTTTCTACAATTGTTTTGGCAATAGCTAGTCCTAGGCCAGCTCCTCCAAATTTTTTATTTCGAGACTTCTCAATTCGATACATACGTTCAAATATCCGTAAAAGCTCTTCCTGTTTAATCCCTTCTCCTTCATCACGAATAGAGATTTTCACCTTATCAACATGGAACCTTTCAACGGTTAACGTAATAGCACCGCCTTCTTTAGAAAAACGGATTGCATTATCCAATAAATTAAACAACACTTTTTGAAAATAAGTACGATCCACATGTAAGACAGGAACATGTGTTGGAATCACTACCTCTATGTGAATATTCTTTTGTTTAATATGAATTTGCTCGTGTTCAAGAACTGAAAGTAATAATTCATCGACACGTACCGCTTCAAAATGAAGATGAATATTGCTTGAATCGAGTAATGAGAGCTGAAACAATTGCTGAATTAGCTGATCGAGTCTTTCTGTTTCAAGGCTAATCGTACGTAGATACTGCTTAAAGGTCTCTTCATCTACAACGACTCCATCCTGGATAGCAGCTACAAAAGCCTTGATCGAGGACATAGGCGTTCGGAGATCATGGGAAATATTTGCCACCAACTCTCTCCTCGAGGACTCTGCTCTTTTAATTTCACTAAACGCATTCTCTAATTTAATATTCATTTGGTTGAATCGGTTTGTTAGTTCTTTAATTTCAAGTGGTCCTTCAACGGGAAGTGAATGACCAAAATTACCTTGTTCTAATTCTTGTGATTGATGAACAAGTAACTGAATCGATCGTTCTACTGGTTTCGTTAGTAAATAGTGAACGAAGCTAGACAAAATAGATGAAAAAATGGTGATGATGGATAACCACAAAATA
This sequence comes from Robertmurraya phoenicis, assembly GCF_047302285.1. Classification (GTDB taxonomy): domain Bacteria; phylum Bacillota; class Bacilli; order Bacillales; family Cytobacillaceae; genus Robertmurraya. Next base: position 1,587,641 of record NZ_CP154845.1, on the reverse strand, counting down.
ATAGAATTAGATAATACCATGTACTTATAGCTGATGAATAAAAACGTAAACATAATCATCACACTTACACTATTTGCAATGAAGAAGATCCATTTTATTTTCATACAAGATCCCCCGGTAAAAACTTGTATCCAATCCCCCACACGGTTTGAATATACTTGGGCTTTGAAGGGTTCACTTCAATTTTCTCACGCAATCGACGAATATGAACTGTTACTGTCGTCGTATCATCATCAAATTCAGTTTGCCATACTTTATACAGAAGCTGAGATCTAGAGAAAACCTGCTTTGGATGGGAAGCAAGAAGAAAAAGTAAATCATATTCCTTCATTGTTAAATCAATAAGTCTATCATTCCAAAAAACCTCTCTATTTTTCGAATGAATTGTAAAGGGCGACACTTTTAGCACTTGCTCAATCCCTACCTCATCTTTTGATTTTTGACTGTATTCTAATAATCGACAGATGGCATTTATTCTCAATACTAGTTCTCTTGGATTAAAGGGTTTTGTTATGTAGTCATTCGCTCCAATGGTCAATCCAATTAAACGATCATACTCCTCTCCCTTTGCCGTTAGAAACACAATCGGAACATCATCTGTTTTGCGAATTTCTTCACAGACCTTCCAGCCATCCAAAACGGGCATCATCAAATCTAGGACGATGACATGAAATCTATGTTCTTGCCATAATTGAAGTGCCTCTTCTCCATTAGCACTAGTTACGACCAAATAACCTTCTCGTTCCAAATAGCGCTTACAAACGTCTAAAATAGCAGGTTCATCATCTACGAGCAAAATCTGTTTTTTCAAATCTCTTTCATTCCTTTTTCACTTAATATCTCTATTCTATCATTTGCCCGCATGCTATAAAGCCTAATTACATATCACCCTCAGCTTCTCCAGTCTCCATTTCATCGTTCATTTCTTTTTCTTCCATTTTTCCATCACTTTCCATGTCTGCATCTTCCATCATTTCATCTCCGTTCATCTCTTCTTTCATATCTCCGGAGGTTGGCTCCTCCTCTTTACTACAAGCTGTTAAAACTAACATCCCTACCATCGCAATTAACATAAATACGACCTTCCATTTTTTCATGTACATACTCTCCTTTTTTCATATCTTTCAATACGTTTACATCATACAAGGTAAATCTTTCACACAACTAAACAAAGTATTAAATAAGTCTTACATTAATATTACTTATTCCTTATTTCACAAAAGAAGCCGTCCTATTTAGGAGCGCATAGAACCTCCAGGGACGGCTTCACTTTTTTTATACGTTGGAGCATTTATCTCTCCATTTCCAGATTGCTCGGAATGTCTGTTAGACTTCCAGGCAATTTTGAATCTCTTCCACCCTCCTGATCAATCAAAAAAAATAGCGTAATCCTATATGGTTTATTTTAGCCTTAAGTTCATTCATATACGCTAACGTTTTGGAGAGTTTAGTGATATTTTCATCATTAAAAATAATTCCTCCAAAAATGTAATTTTGAATTAACTGTTCAGCATTCTTATTTCGTTTGATACCCTCAATGGCAGCAAAAACCATCTGACCGTTCTTATTTTCCAAGCTTATATTTTCGATTTTTTCTGGTATTGTTAGATGTTCATATGGCTCCAAAGTGAACGGAAATATAATGCACTGAAGAACTCTAGTCCTGATCGTTGTTTTTTTGGCGCGTATCGGAAACTTGCTGGACACGAAAAATAGAAAAAGGTGAATTTGAGTTCGCTCAAATTCACCTTTTTCACTATTTAAAGCTAGTTATGTCCCCAGCCTCTTTTTCATTCTTCTACAGTTGTCACTTCTGACAAGACAATACAACCAATTGTTGCACAAACGACAAGCCCCATAACAATGGAAAACATTTGCCACACCTCGCACGCTTCGAATATGATTTCTCTTAATTTGAATTTATCATATTCATAACGTAATAACGTTGGTCGAATGTGAACATTCTGTTAAAGCGTTTTTTATTTCTTTTTACTCCTCTTCCGAAACTCAAGTGTTAATAACAACACATTTAAATACATTTTTATCACTCCTAACATTGCGACAAATTCGTTAGGCAGTATCTTTCTCCACCCACAATACTCCATTTCTCTTTTGCATTAAATAAATCATCATTATACCCACCTTTCTCCCATTATTTGAATACGTTTTTAGAATAATCGATGTACAGTTACTGCTCTAGTTTTTGCCATTTCATAAGCTTCTCTTGCCTGTTGGTCACGCAAAGCTTCCTCGATAGACATATTGCGCTTTTTAATCGTCACAGTAAAAAATAGTATATTAAGTGTCATAACTATCACCTCCCTTAAATGTCATATTGTTACGTATCTTCACTGTTATCAATACCCTCCCTTCTCCTTTTATAACCTCATTGTTGCTACTGCATACTTTCCCATGTCCAATTTCAGGCACAAAAATACCGCAGAGATTTCTCTACGGCTAAAAAAGGACATAAAAAGCCGCAGGACACAATTCTCCCTGCGGCATGAATGCTTATTTATAAAAGGACATAATTAGGCGATCCATTCCTTGTTGGTCGAATGTGAAAATAATGCATATGAAGTTGTTGATTTAGTTAACGCAATTCCTTTAATCTTCATCATTTTCTTCGACCTCCTTTTTAGAATATTTCGCTACTAGTGGTAATTATATCCACAACTTCCTAAATTGTAAACCCTTTTTACCCTTTTTTTGAAAAAACAAGCTTGATTACCCTTCTAAGCCTTGTTTTAAATCCTCAATTAAGTCCTCGACATCTTCTAATCCTACTGAAATACGAACTAAGCCATCGGTAATTCCGAGCTCATCTCGGCGTTCCTTTGGAATGGACGCATGGGTCATTCGTGCAGGTACAGAGATTAGGCTTTCTACCGCACCTAAGCTTTCAGCAAGGGTAAAATACTTTACCTTCTTCAAAAGCTCATCTGCATTTTTCTCACTTCCTACATCAAAAGAAACCATTCCACCAAATCCCCTCGCTTGGCTTTTGGCAATCTCATGATTCGGATGTGTCGGCAATCCAGGATAAAACACTTTTTTAACTTGCGAATGATTTTCAAGAAACTCAACAATTTCTTTTGTATTCGCTTCTGTCTCTTCCATTCTAATCCCAAGTGTTTTAATTCCGCGCATTAATAACCAAGAATCCTGTGGTCCTAACACTCCACCTGTCGAGTTTTGAACGAAATGAAGGTCTTCAGCTAGCTTCTCATTATTAACAACAACTAAGCCAGCAACGACATCCGAATGTCCGCCAATGTATTTCGTTGCACTATGGAGAGCCATGTCAGCCCCCAGTTCTATCGGGTTTTGCCAATAAGGCGTTGAAAACGTATTATCAACGATCGTAAGCAAGTTGTGTTTTTGCGCCAGATTGGATGCTTCACGAATATCCGTGATCTTCAACAATGGATTGGTTGGCGTCTCAATGTAAATAGCCTTTGTATTTTCCTTAATGGCCTTTTCAATTTCCTCTAAATTACTTGTATCAACAAAGGTTGCTTCAATTCCAAATCGATTCAATACTTTAGAAATGACACGATAAGTCCCACCGTATACGTCATCGGTTAAGACGACATGGTCGCCACTATTAAATAACATCATCACTGCTGTAATAGCTGCCATCCCTGAACCGAATGCAAAGCCAGCGTGACCACCTTCAATGTCTTTTATAAGTTCTTCTAGAGCATGACGAGTTGGGTTTCCAGTTCGAGAGTATTCAAACCCTTTATGACCACCAACTCCCTCTTGCTTATAAGTGCTTACTTGATAAATCGGTACTGAAACTGCACCTGTGGCTGGATCTCCAGAGATACCACCATGAATTAACTTTGTTTTACGCTTCATCCTAAATCCCTCCTTCGTATATTTTCTTACTTAAATATCGTTCACTTCCATCTGGAAAAATGACGACAATATTGGTACCTTTTTGGGCTGTTTCTGCTTCCTCTAATGCAGCATAAAAAGCGGCACCAGAAGAGCTTCCGACTAATAACCCTTCTTTTTTCGCGAGTTCTGCCACGAATCCAAAGGCATCTTCATCAGAAACCGTATGAATGGCATTAAAATAACTGGTTTCCATATAGCCTGGCAGAAATTCCATTCCGATTCCTTCTGTTTTATGAGGACCCGACACTCCTCCATTTAAAATCGATCCTTCGGGCTCAACGATAACCGTCTTTATTTCCGCGTTTTGTTCCTTCAGGAAGCGAGCGGTCCCCATAAAAGTACCACCCGTACCAGCTCCAGCAACGAATATATCAATTTGTCCATCTAGCTGGTCCCAAATTTCCGGAGCTAATGTCTTATAGTACGTATTTGGATTGGCAGGATTGGCAAATTGCTGAGGAGAAAACGAATCAGGAATTTGTTGCAGCAATTCGTTTGCCTTTTGAATTGCTCCCTTCATCCCAGCTTCAGTCGGGGTATGGACAATTTTTGCCCCTAGCGCCTTCATTAACTCTTGCTTCTCCAGACTAAATTTCTCAGGCACACAAACGATCACTTTAATGCCAGAATTGATGGCAGCGAGAGCAAGTCCGATTCCCGTATTTCCTGCTGTTGGCTCAATAATGGTACTGCCTTCCTTTATGTTGCCGTTAGCAATGGCTTCCCGGAGAAGTTCTATTCCTAAGCGGTCCTTCACACTTCCACCAGGATTTAAAAATTCGAGCTTAGCAAAGATTCGAACTCCCTCCGGAAGAGAAAATTGTGTTATTTCCATCATGGGAGTGTTTCCGATGAGTTCATGAATATTCTTATATACGTTCAACCATCTCACCCTTTTAGTTTATCGATGCGACAATTTTTAAAACAAGCGAAGCAGAATTTACAGCTGCTTTTTCTAAAAATTGTTCAAATGAAACATCCGATTCCTTACCTGCTATATCGGAAAGTGAACGAATAATAACAAATGGGGTACCAAACTGATAAGCCACTTGAGCAATGGCAGCTGCTTCCATTTCGACTGCCTGAAGATTAACAAATTTATTTTTGATCGCCTCTACACGCTGTGGGTCATTCATAAAGGAATCCCCTGTTGCAATTAGGCCTGTGACAACCTGGACTTCTTCTATTTCAGCTGCTGCTTTTTGAGCGATTTGAACTAACTCTCCGTTCGCTTCAAAAGCAGGTGGAAGCTGGGGAACTTGACCGTATTCATAGCCAAAGGCCGTAACATCAACATCATGGTGTCTGACCTCATCAGAAATAACAACATCTCCAACATTTAAATCAGGATGAAACCCACCAGCAGATCCTGTATTGATGACATAATCAGGCTTATACTTTTCTAATAAAATCGATGTAGACATCGCCGCATTAACTTTCCCAATTCCTGAACGAAGCAAAATGACCTCTTTTCCCGCTATTTTTCCTAAAGTAAATTCACAGCCAGCAATCGTTTCAACTGATTTGTTCTCCATCTTATCTCTTAGTAATGTTACCTCTTCTTCCATAGCTCCAATAATGGCAATTGTCATGTTCATACCTCTTTCTCATTTTTTGTTGCTTCCATAATCCAGACAAAATCATTTATTCTTTCAAAAGATACAGTAAAGCCATTGGCTTCCATCATCTCTTTTAAAATAGGAATCGTTGTATAATATTCCCTCTCAAGGTCTTCTGCTAGATTATGAAATGCTTTTTCTTTAGCGTCCATAATCGCTCTTTTATATGCTTCAACAGATTCGTACATTGTATCCGCAAAAACTATTTTACCACCTGGAGAGAGGATGTTTCCATAAGCAGCGATAGCCTCTGCTTTTTCTTTGTCCGTTAAATGATGAAATGCATAGGAGCTAACGATCGATTGCGTGTCCGTTTCAGGCTCAAACTCAAGGAAATCTCCTTCTTTAATCTCTGCGCGATTTCCGAGCTTTTCTATCGCAAGTTTTCTCATTGCAGGTGATGGTTCAAATGCTGTCACTGTTCTCCCTCTTTTAAGCAGTTCCTCCGTAAGATTCCCTGTACCGGGACCAAACTCGATTACATGCCCAAGCGTACGCTCTGCCACCTCAGAAAGAATTTTTTCATAATGCTTAAACACTTCTTTATATTCAAGGTCATGACCAGTAACTGTATCATCGTAGTGGTCTGCCCATTGTTCGAATAACTCGAGAAATTCTTTTCCCATATCCACACTCTCCAAATCCATATTTTAATTATAATAATTCCTATGAGTATACTATGAATTACAGAAAAATCTGTTCTTAATGTACCACACTGTTCATACCTGAGCAATCTATTTACCTATTTTCAGAATATAAAAAAGAATGGAAACCAGAATGATTTTACTCATTCCCAGCTTCCATTCTTTTTTCTTCGTTTATTGAATTTCCGATAATTCTTCTACCTTTGTCGGTTTCCAGCCCCCGGCATCGACCCATTCAATATAGACACGATAAATTTGCGATTTATCTTTTGAATAGACGGTTCCGACAGATTTATTCGGTCCATTATTTCCAAGAAATTGAATCGTCATATTATTTTCCGCTAGTCCTGTTGCATAATGGATCGCCTTGACCATTTCATCCCAGTCCACTCCATCATACTGATTCACATGCTCTCCCGTTTGCACCGTGCCAACGGGTTCCCAGCCTGGATTAACGATGGTCCGAATCACATTTGAGTCGGTCCCTCCTTCTGTTACTACCTCGTCTTCTTTAGATGGAGTAGCGGGGTCTTCCGTTGTTTCCCCTGATGTTTCTTCCTCTGTTTCAGTAACAGATTCAGACTCCTCTACTTGTGATTCTTCCTGGTCTTCTTCCTCAGATGGCGATTTTTCAACATCCGATTTTGCTTGCTCTTCTGTTACGTTTTCTTCTGGTTTTGCTGCATCTTCATCCTTATTTCCAGAGAATATATTTACGGAAACAACGATAATAAGTAATAACACGACTCCAATTAAACTATTTAGGATAATATTCTTTTTTCTTTCCTTCGTAAGTCGCTTATAGCGTGAGCCTTCAAATCCATTTTTCATTACTTCGGCCTCCCCAAACCACAATCTATGCTACTTTCACTTTTAAGGATGACAACATTCTATCATGTCTCAGGGAAAACTTGAAGGGATATATCGCCCAGATGAAATGAAGCAATAGACCGTATCATTTGTCGAAAATAGACCAAAGGTAACAAAAAAATGAGAATCTGAGCTACTCTGGTGGCGTTTCCTCCGTTGTACGATGCTCCAATTCGTATAAGCCTTTCACCATATCCGCATAGAGGGGAGTCACAGACCCTCCATTATCACCTACACCTAAATTAACCGCAACAAGTGCATATTTTGGTTGTTCAAATGGAAAATAGCCGGCAAACCATTTATTTAATAGTTGCTTATCACCATCCATAATTCCCGTCTCCGCCGTACCAGATTTCCCTGCTACATCAAAGGGGAGATCTTGCAAACCTCTTCCAGTTCCCTCCTCATTGACGACAACCTCACGGAGAAGCTTTTGTAGCTTCATCGCTGTATAAGGTGAAATGTCATCGTTCTCTAGCGATTTTTCTTCAAATGGGAGCAGTGAGGTTCCATTACGATATTCGATACCTGTTGCAACCCGTACCATTTCTCCATGCCCACCCCGTGCAATCGCCGCCATCATATTGGCGATTGCAAGTGGAGTAACACGCACTTCATGCTGTCCAATTCCGGTCATTTTCACAAAATTATCATCTTTTTTTGCAGACTCTTCTAAAAAGATTCTCCCTTTATCTTCATCAGCAATTTGTTTAAAATGATCAAAATGATAAATATCACCTTCCCAGCCTACTGGACCAAGAAGTGAAAGCTTTTCAGCATACTCCTCAATAATCCCCTCATCTATCTCTTTCAATTCCTTTGCTAACGTCCCAAAAGTGTTATTACAACTTAAGGCAAAGCTCTCCGTAAAATTGAGCAACCCATGTTGATAATTCGGATCCTCCTTCCCCATAATGGTTTTATTGCAATCAAATTCTCTTGATGGATCATCCAGCTCGTGATCAATCGCCGCTGCAGCGACAACCGTCTTAAAAACAGAACCAGGGATATGTTGACGGACCATCATATTATGAATACCCTCTTCATCGAATGGCGCTTTTTTATTAATTTTCGGCCTTGAAACGAGTGAGAGGATAGAATTGGTTTCAATATCAAGTAGGACAAGCCCACCTTTTTCGATCTCATGTTTATCAACGAGTTCTTCAGCTAACTCTTGTATTTCCTTATCCAAAGTGGTCTTCACATTCACCGGATAATACGGATTCGCTGGCTCTACATATTTGACATTGATGCCAAATAATGGCCCCCCAATGCCATCTACGTGATAGACAAGCTTTGACTCGCCATCGGGAAGTAGAAATTCATCAAAGCTTTTTTCCAGTCCTGTAAGACCAACAAGCGTATTTACAGGTAGTTCTTTATCTGGATATCGCTTTTGGATCGTATTTGGATTTTGTCCGGTAATGCCAATTAATTGTTCTGCCGAATAATCGGTCAAAGAATATTTCTTTTCAACTGCAAATACACCTGGGATCTCCAGTTGATTAATATCACGCATTTGTTGTTCTGATAATGTTACAATCTCAGGATTTGCAAATGCAATCGGCTCCTTTGCTTGTTCAACTGCATGATTAATAGACGCAGGCGATACCTCGATTATTTCTGCTACCTTCTCAACATCCCACGTCATATTCTTCAAAAAGGGGAAGAGAATAAGTACAGGCATTTTCTTATGCACCAAATATTCCCCGTTTCGGTCAAGAAAACTCCCTCGCCCATTATCAATGATCATTTCTTGTGAACGTTGCTTCACACTTGACTCGATCAGATTGACTTGATGCTTGGAAAAACGTTCGGTCGAAACAAGCTGTAACTGCACAAGTCTCCCCATTAATAGAGCCACAAAACAGAAAATAATCACAATCATGACAATCATTCTTTTTCTCCACATAAAAAACACCTCATCATGAGTTTTGACGAGGTGTTTTCGTTTCAAACCTAAAAGAGATAAATTGATCCATCTCTAAACGGCTTTATTATTGGATTTTCGTAATACGAACGTTCATTTCTCCACCAGGAGTTTGAACCGTTACTTGATCATCGACTTTTTTGCCTAGTAAGCTTTTCGCAATTGGAGAGTCATTAGAGATTTTTCCTTCGAAAGGATCTGCTTCTGCACTACCTACAATGGTATACGTTTCTTCTTCTCCATCAGGGAGCTCTACAAACGTTACAGAACGGCCAAGTGTGACAACATCTCCACTTAACTCATCCTCTTCAATGATTTTCGCATTACGAATCATATTTTCAAGCGTTGTAATTCGACCTTCAACAAAGGCTTGTTCTTCTTTTGCAGAGTCATACTCAGAGTTCTCAGATAAATCACCAAAGCTACGAGCGATTTTAATTCTCTCAACCACTTCTTTTCTCTTTACTGATTTAAGATGTTCTAATTCTTGTTGTAATTTTTCTTTCCCCGCCAAAGTCATCGGGAATACTTTCTCTGTAGCCAAAATCCTTCACTCCTTCTAGTTTCACAACCCCCATATAGATTGTGTGTGTATTATATTTTTATCTCATTAGAGCGATGGATATTTCATCCGTGTGGAAAAATATCCATTCCCATTTGACACGATGGGAACAGCTCTACACTCAAATCGTATCTTTTTAAATCGGAGGACTTTTCCACTCTCAATTTAAAAAATACTATATGTAACAAGCGTCCACCCTATTCATAAAATGCATAGGAGCGCGCCCTTATTTTTTAGGGCGCGCAAAAGGAAGTGAGAAAACATTCTCCTTGTTAAAGGTAAATAAGAAAAATTGCTATATCCAATAAGCTTTCAAAATCAACTCTTGATGCCTATATGTGAAGAAACTTTCCCTAACTTTTTTCGGGAGTTTACTTTGAAACCATTTTTCTTATTTAATGCCTATTGTGTCATAAAAATGATTTTTGTTCAAGAATTGTTTGAATCTTTGTAACCATCAAATCAATGGCTACATGATTATGTCCACCTTCAGGAATGATAATATCAGCATAACGCTTTGTAGGCTCGATGAATTGATTATGCATCGGTCGAACGACATTCACGTACTGATCGATAACAGAATCTAGTGTACGCCCGCGCTCCTTAATGTCTCTGGACAAACGGCGAATGATGCGAATATCAGCATCCGTGTCTACAAAAAGTTTAATATCCATAATGCTTCTCAGACGTTCATCTTCTAATACAAGAATGCCTTCGAGGATGATCACATCTCTTGGCTCGACCACAATGACTTCTTCTGAGCGCGTGTGTAACGCATAGTCATATACAGGCTTTTCAATGGAATGATTATTTTGGAGTAACTGTATGTGCTCAAATAACAAATCATTATCAAACGCAAGAGGATGATCATAATTCGTTTTCAAACGTTCTTCAAAAGGAAGATGTGACTGGTCCTTATAGTAAGAATCTTGTTCAATCATTAAAATGGAATGGCCTTTAAAACGATTATAAATTGCTCTGGTTACACTTGTTTTACCTGAACCGGACCCACCGGTTACACCAATGACAACAGGCTTGCGCATCTGATTAAAGCTCCTTTCGCATCATGTTGTTCGGGTAAACGGGTTGGTTCACTTTAAATTTTACAATTTGTAGTGGATGACGGGCTGCATCTAGCTCATTTCCATCCTCGTCCCAAATCTTCTCAATGACGTGTGTAAAGTTATTTATTTCTGGACCGAAAAATTCTACTTCTTGACCCGGCTTGAAATAGTTACGCTGTTGAAGTGTCACGATTTCTGTTTCAGGATCGTAATCAAGTACGAGCCCTACAAAGTCAAATTTCGTCTTCTTGCTATGATTTCCAAACATTTGCTCTTTATACCCCGGAACTCCCTCAAAGAAAGCAGGAGCGGTCTCACGATTGGCACACTTATCAAGCTCTTCTAACCATTCACGTTTGATTTTAAAGTTGTCAGGATCTGCACAATAAGCATCAATTACTTTGCGATATACGCTGACAACAGTGGCTACATAATGAATGGATTTCATTCTTCCTTCAATTTTCAAACTATCAATCCCAATTTCGATCATTCGTGGAATGGACTCAATTAATTTTAAATCCTTTGGACTCATTGCAAAAGAGGCATCTCCCTCTGCAAATAAAGAAACCTCTTTATCCCCTTGTAGATCATATAAATCATAATCCCAACGGCAAGATTGACAGCAGCCTCCCCTATTTGAGTCACGAGCTGTCATATGATTACTTAATGTACAACGACCAGAATAGGCAATACACATTGCTCCATGAATGAAGGTTTCAATTTCAATATCAACCTTTTCTTTCATGAGTTCAATTTCTTCAGCACTTGTTTCACGCGCAAGTACGACACGCTCCAAGCCTTCTTCCTTCCAAAATTGAACGGCCTTCCAGTTTGAAAGAGATTGCTGTGTACTTAAATGTACCTCTATTTCAGGTGCTAATCTGCGGCAAGTTTCGATAATAAGTGGATCACCAACGATGATACCTGCAATCCCTGCTTCTTTTAGTCCTAAAATATACTCTTCTAAACCGTCTATATTTTCATTATGAGCAAATATATTGGTGGTTACATAGATTTTCGCTCCATATTTTTTGGCAAATTCAACGCCTTCTTTCATTTCATCAAATGTAAAGTTACCAGCGTTTGAGCGTAATCCGTACTCTTGACCACCAATAAAAACTGCATCTGCTCCATACTGAACAGCGATTTTTAATTTTTCAAGATTACCCGCAGGAGCGAGCAATTCCGGCTTCTTCACAATGACACGCTTTCCGTCGATTACTTTCGAAATTCGATCTTGCATCGTTGTAGGCATTCGTGAACCTCCTTAATATACTGTCTCCTTAAAGAAAAATCCTGTGTCGAGTTTGCGGTTTGGTGGTTGAATTTTTTCGATTTCGGCTAATAATTCGTCCTTCTCATCCTCGTATTGATCTGGGTCATTTACACAAAGATCAATCGCTTGACGATATAGCTTTGTTACCGCCTCAATATATTCTGAACTCTTCAAAATGCCATCAATTTTAAAACTATCAACACCAGCTTCGATAAAATCTTGAAGCTCATCAATCATACAAATATCATTTGGACTCATAATATGCGTTCCATTTAAATCCTCAAAAATGGGATACTTATTTTCTCGCTCTTCATCATGTAAAAACATATTCTTGTTTTCTTTACGATTTTCGATTTCCAATGCTTTCCCTTGATATTCAAAATAATTTCCTAACAAGGAGCGCTTTGATTGGAACATCGCTGTCATGCCATGAATTTGAATCTCGATTTCCACTTCGGCATTCTCTTTCGTTTCGATCACTGCATCCATACTTAATTCTCGGGCTAAAATGGCACGTTTGGCACCTTTTCTGCCCCAATAATTACAATGATACCAGTTCGTTCCGGTCGTTTCTGTACCCCAATGAAGTTTTAACTCAGGAGCTACTTCTTTTGCCACCATTATAACAGCCGGATCACCAAAGATAACCGCGTCCACATTTGCTTCATCAACAAATTTTAAGTAATCATAGAGCTCATCAATTTTTTCATTATGAAAAATCGCATTAACAGCTACATAGACTTTTTTCCCTTTTGAATGAGCGTATTCTATTGCCTTCACAATGTCATCCTTTGAAAATTCCCCGGCAAGTCTTAAACCGTATCGTTCTTCACCAATGACAAACGCGTCCGCGCCTGCATCAGACAATGACAGAATATCGTCAACACTTGTTGGTGTCACTAATAATTCAGGTTTTTTCATTATTTTCACCTCTTTTTACTTATCGCAACGCCATCACCAACAGGTAAGATGACCGTATCATATTGAGAATGTCCCATAAGCCATTCATTAAAATCATTGATTTTCTTTACTAAGCTCCGAATTCGCCGATTATCAATATGAGGTTCACAAACAAGTCCTTTAAATAACACGTTATCTGTAACAATGATTCCATCCTCAGCTAAATAAGTTGAATACATTTCAAAGAATCGTTTGTACTGCCCTTTTGCAGCATCAATAAAAATTGCATTATATGGAGCTAAACTCTTAACCTCAGCTTCGACCTCCAATGCATCTCCTTTAATTAGATGGATCTGCTCTTGTTTGCCTGATTGCTGAAAATAACTCTCCGCCCTCAAATAACGCTCTTCGTCCCTTTCAATCGTCACAATGGTCGCATTTGGAAGAGCATCAGCCATTCTTAATGCCGAATATCCAATCGCTGTTCCCACCTCTAAAATAGAATGAGGCTGCTGAATACGTAGAATTTGTAGAAGTGCCTCAATTCCAGTCGATTCCATAATCGGCACTTGATGCTCTTTCGCTTCGTTTTCCATCTGTTGAAAAAGAGAGGAGCGTTTCGGAATCATCTGTTCAATATATTTCTCTATTTCTCCATGCATCTATTGTTCCACCTCAGTTCTCCCAATTTCAATGAAACGGAAGATTACATATCTATAGACATGAAAAAATAGCGTTCACAAAAGTAGATTCGCTAGGAAACGGGCTAAGCCATCAAAAGGAATCGAGCATTTCTGTGATACACGCTATCGGCTGTCCTATAAAACACTTTTTCTATTTTAGCATAAATGTTTCATTATCACAATAATCGAAGCAAGTCTAGAAAAATGTTTCATTTTCTATAAAAAGCGAGAATGTACATTGACATCCTCGCTTTCTTAATTATTGTATATGCTCTGCTTTCTTTTGATTATGCTCATCTAATGTTTTGGAGAATAAGACTTCTCCAGATCCTGTTGCTAAGAAATATAAGAAATCTGTTTCTGCTGGCACTAAAGCTGCTTCGATAGAAGATACACCTGCATTGGCAATTGGACCAGGAGTTAATCCTGTATTCACATAGGTGTTATAAGGATCATTAATTTCTAAATCCTCATATAACACTCTATCCTTGTGCTCTCCAAGTGCATATAAAACAGTCGGATCAGTTTGTAAAGGCATGCCAACATCCATACGATTGTAAAAAACACTCGCAATCTGATCTCTTTCTGTCTGCTGAGTCGCTTCTTCTTCAATTAATGAAGCCATCGTTAAGACCTGATGAGGAGTATACTCCATTTCAGCCATCGGTCCTGTATATTCTTCAATCACATCTTGGGTCTTAGCTAACATGACTGTAACAATTTCTTCAATCGAAGGATCTTCCTTATAATAAGGGTAAGTGGCAGGGAATAAGTACCCTTCTAAAGGATATTTAATATTTTCATTAAATATTTCATCTGTTAACAGATTCGGATATAACTGCATCATTTTTCGAATAAAGTCTTCATCATTTAATTGGGCAAATACTTCATCCACTTCATGATCGGTCTTTTCACCAATGATTGTCGCGATCTCTTTTAACTGTTTTCCTTCAGGGATCGTGATTTGAAAGACCACTTCCTCAACAATCTTACCTGTTTTTAGACTCTCAATGATTTCTGGGAATGTCATGGCAGGTGTCATTGTGTACTCGCCAGCCATAAATCCGGCTTCATTCTTGAACTTTACGTAGTACTTAAAAACTTTGGCATCTTTTATTATGCCATTATCCTCTAATATTTGCGAAATTCCTGTGACTGATGAGCCAATTGGGATTTCAACTGATTTTTCTGTTTTGCTTCCTGGTTCAACAGGTTCTAATGCACTTTTTATGTAAAAGTATCCTCCTGTTAATGTGCCTGCTACAAGTAAAAATAAAACAATAGATATAATAAAGACGATCTTTCGTACGACTCTAGCTTCTTGTTGACGTTCTATCATTTTTTCACGCATATATTCCTTTTTCGATTTTTTTTCATCAGATGCCATCAATTTCCCCCCAATAAAAGAAAAGCGTAAGCGCCTTGCTCATCGCCGTACAAACTGGAGGGGCCTCGACTGAGATATAGGAAACTTGAATTGCGGAGCAATTCATAGTTGACTTATCGTAGGGAGGGGACCCGAAGTTTGATAGACGATAGGCTGCTTGCGCTAGACAATTCTCAAAGTAAAAATTTATACTTCTTATACAGCAAAATGGATATCATTTCCTCTACTATCCATACATCTCGCATTATTATACTATATTTTTTTCAAGAATATCGCAATAAAAGACAAAAAAACACCTTATTTTCGCCACAAGACAACAAAAAAAACAGCTAAGTTCCAGGAGCGGAAATCACCATTCCCGCGCAATTCACACAAAAAAAGCTGGCTCAAAGGCCAGCTTTTTTCATTGATTCCTATTCGTCATCTTGTTCTTCTAGGAAAGTATTTAACATTTCCTCAATTAAATCCCACTCTTCTTCTGTTTCAATCGGTTGAAGATCGCCGTCTTTGTTGTCTTCGGATGGAACGAAAGCGGAAGCATGAATCTCAATTTCCTCATCGTCTGAATCATCTTCTCCGATTGGATAATAAAGAACGTATGACTTGCCAAATTCATCTGAATCAAAGGTAAATAAGATTTCACAAAGCTGTTCGTTTCCTTCTTCATCAATTACTGTAATATTGTTATCACCGTGGTTCATTTTTTCACCTCATAATTTTTTCTAAATCATTTTATTTTCCACTGTCTAAATATCCTTGCAAAATCATAACAGCCGCCATTTTGTCGATCACTTTTTTTCGCTTTTTACGACTCACATCTGCCTCAAGAAGGACTCTCTCAGCAGCCATCGTTGTCAAACGCTCATCCCAATAAACGACTGGTAGGCCAAATCTTTTTTCTAATTCTTTTCCATAGAAATGACTAGCTTCCCCTCTAGGACCGATCGTGCCATTCATATTCTTCGGCATGCCAACAACGATTTTCGAGACATCGTAGTCATTAATAATTTTTCCAATTTGCTCAAAACCAAACATATTTTGTTCTTCATTTATGCGAATGGTTTCCAAGCCTTGGGCAGTCCACCCTAATTCATCACTAACAGCGACGCCGACTGTTTTAGAGCCGACGTCCAGTCCCATCATTCGCATAGATTACGATCCCTCTCGCTGTCGTTTCAAATAAGATTTAACGAGTTCTTCAATGATCTCGTCCCTTTCAAGTTTGCGAATGATATTTCTCGCATCCCGATGACGCGGTATATATGCCGGATCTCCTGAAAGTAGGTAACCAACAATTTGATTTATGGGATTGTACCCTTTTTCTTGAAGAGCCTCATATACTTCAAGAAGAACTTCATTTACGTCATGTTCAAAGGGCTCTTCCGGAAAACTAAATCTCATTGTCTTATCAAATGAGCTCATGGTATGCACCTCGCTTTTCTTTCTTTCACGATCATTGGTAAAGTTTGTTTGCATTTTTTTCAAAAAACATTTTCATAATGGTGCACAATCTACATGCATTCCATTTTGTGAAGTCGAATATGTTACCTACATTTTACACTACTTTGCTACAAACTCAAAACGCTGTCTTAAAAAGATTTCACAAATTCTTCTACAGATGCAAGAGCGTCATCAAGTTTATTTGGATCCTTACCACCAGCCTGCGCCATATCTGGACGGCCACCGCCGCCGCCACCGCAGCGAGTTGCTACTTCCTTGACAATCTTTCCTGCATGATAGCCTTTGTCTATTAGATCTTTCGTCACGGCAGCAATGATATTCACCTTATCTTCATTTACACTACCTAAAACTAAGATCGCTGAGCCCAATTTTTGCTTTAAGTCATCAGCCATATTACGGAGATTATTCATGTCCATCCCCTGAACTTTTGCAGATAAGACCTTTACACCATTCACTTCTTTCACTTGATCCACTAGGCTTCCAGCTTCAATATTGCCTAATTTAGCAGCAAGTGATTCATTTTCTCTTTGCAATTGCTTAATTTCCATAAGCAACGCATCAATACGATTCACAACATCTTTTGGATTGGCTTTAAGCTTAGCACCAGCAGATTTTAACACCGTAATCTGCTCATTCATTTGTTGATACGCAGCTTCTCCTGTTACGGCTTCAATACGTCTTGTTCCTGCCCCAATTCCAGTTTCGGAAACAATTTTAAACAATCCGATGACCGAAGTATTCGGAACATGACATCCTCCGCAAAGCTCTAAACTGTAATCTCCAACTTGAACAACGCGAACGATATCGCCGTATTTCTCGCCAAATAGAGCCATTGCTCCCATTGCCTTCGCTTCTTCAATTCCTTTGTAATCGATATTAACAGCGAGGCCACGCCAAATTTTCTCGTTCACGATTGCTTCAATTTGCTCAAGCTCTTCTGCTTTTACTTGACCAAAATGCGAGAAGTCAAAACGTAGACGATCCGCTTGGACGAGGGAACCAGCCTGATTCACATGTGTGCCGAGGACATCTTTTAATGCTTGATGTAATAAATGAGTTGCTGTGTGATTTTTGATCACTTTATTACGATTTAGTTCATTAACAGTAGCGATTACTTGAGCATTTTCCGTTAATGTTCCTTCTTCCACTATTGCGCGATGGAGGTTTTGACCATTTGGTGCTTTTTGAACGTCTTTGATTGATACCTTCAGTCCGTCAGCTTCAAGAGTACCTTCATCCGCAATTTGTCCACCACTTTCTGCGTAAAATGGTGTTTCAGCAAGAATAATTTGAACTTCTTCTCCTGCTTGTGCAGCTTGAACAAGTTGACCATCCTTCACAACTGCTATAACGGTTGCATTTGTTTGTAGCTTGTCATAACCAATAAACTTGCTTTCTAATTTGATATCTCCTAAGACGCCACCTTGAACCTGCATCGAATCGACATCTTGTCTTGCAGCACGAGCGCGCTCTCTTTGTGCTTCCATTTCAAGTTCAAAGCCTTCATGGTCAACTTTCATGCCTTCTTCTTCTGCATACTCTTCAGTTAATTCAACTGGGAAACCATAGGTGTCGTATAACCGGAAAACATCCTTCCCTTGAATCTTGACACTTCCATTATCTTTTTCCTTCTTAATAATCGAAGCTAAAATATTTAAGCCTTCATGGAGTGTTTCATGGAAACGTTCCTCTTCGTTTTTAATTACTCTTTGGATAAAATCAGTTTTATCTTTCACTTCAGGATAGAAGTCAGACATAATTTCTCCCACGACAGGAACCAATTCAAACATAAATGGACGATTAATATTAATTTGCTTTGCATAACGAACAGCACGACGGAGAAGACGTCGTAAGACATATCCACGACCTTCATTGGATGGAAGTGCACCGTCCCCTACAGCAAATGCCACTGTCCGAATATGATCGGCAACAACCTTGAAGGCAACATCTGTTTCTTTGTTTTGATTATATTTCACACCTGAGATTTCTTCTGTTGCACGAATGATCGGGATAAACAAATCTGTATCAAAATTGGTTGGCACGTCCTGAACAACAGAAGCCATCCTTTCAAGACCCATCCCTGTATCAATATTCTTCTTTGGAAGTGGTGTATAGGTTCCATCAGGATTATGGTTAAATTCTGAGAACACTAAATTCCAAACCTCTAAATAACGGTCGTTCTCTCCACCAGGATATAATTCAGGGTCTTCTGGATCATTGCCATACTTTTCGCCACGATCGTAGAAGATCTCTGTATTTGGACCACTCGGCCCTTCTCCAATATCCCAGAAGTTCCCCTCTAAACGGATGATTCGTTCTTCAGGAACACCAATTTTTTTACGCCATAATTCAAATGCCTCTTCGTCTTCTGGATGAATCGTGACCGATAATAATTCTGGGTCAAAGCCAATCCACTTTTTATCCGTAAGAAATTCCCAAGCCCACTCAATTGCTTCTTCTTTGAAGTATTCACCAATGGAGAAGTTCCCAAGCATCTCAAAAAATGTATGGTGACGAGCTGTCTTCCCAACATTTTCAATATCGTTCGTACGAATTGATTTTTGGGCATTTGTAATGCGTGGATTATCAGGAATGACACGTCCATCAAAGTATTTCTTTAATGTTGCTACTCCAGAGTTAATCCAAAGTAATGATGGGTCATCATGAGGTACAAGAGGTGCACTCGGTTCAACAGAATGACCTTTTTCCTTAAAAAAATCTAAGTACATGCGACGTATTTCAGCACCAGTAAGATTCTTCATCTATTATTCCTCCTATGTGTTTTATACAAATAAAAAAAGCCCTCATTCCTAAACAGGGACGAGGACAATGCTCCGCGGTACCACCCTGATTACGAATGAAAAGCCTCATTCATCTCTCAAAACCTTTTAACGCAAGGTTACGGCAGGGATTAGCCTGCATTCTGGATTAGCTTTCTGTTACCCTTCATCTAGAATTTCTTTCAGCCAAGGAAATTCCTCTCTATACAGATGGACTGCAACATACTTCGTTCCTTCATCATGTTTTCCTATTAATTCCTATACGCATTATAGCGAGTAAAATTTATGTTTGTCAATGTTTAACCTTTTACTCTTGCCTGAATAAAGTGATTTCTAGAGTGGAGCAGGGTGACTTTTAAAATGGCAAGAATCGGTACCCCTACGATTAACCCAATAACACCGCCTATTTCTCCTCCAGCAAAAAGAGCCAGCATAATCATCAATGGGTGCATATGAAGGCTTTTTCCGACGATAAGGGGAGACAGAATATTTCCTTCTAGAAATTGCAATATAAGCACAATGATAACAGAAGTAATGACCATTTTCATCGACATCGTTGCTGCAATAATCGTAATAGGCACAAGGGCAATGATCGGTCCAAAGTAAGGAATAATATTGGTGATGCCAACAATCACCCCAAGTAATAAAGGGTATTTCATTTTTACAAACCAAAACAAAAGGGCTGCGATCGTTCCGATGGAAGCTCCTACAAGTATTTGTCCACGAATATAGCCACCTAATGACTCATCAATATCTCTTAAAAACTGGACTCCTCGTTTTCTCCATTTTCTCGGCGTTAAGTACCAAGCCGCTTTTTTAATCAATTCCACATCTTTAAGCATGTAAAAAGTGATAAATGGAATAAGCGCAATCATCACCAGCGAATTTAAAATCCCCACAAGATAATCTAATACCTTCGTTAACATTCGATCCAATGCTGCTTCAGCCGCAATAATCCCCTCATCGACACGATCTTGGAACCCTTCCGGCCAAGCAGAAGTTTGCTCCTGAATTAAGATCACCCAATTCCGATATTGATTTGCAAATTCTGGAGCACTTTCCACTAAGTCTCTGAGCTGAACAATAAAGGCTGGGAGACCTTTATAAATAACAAAGGCAATCCCGCCAAAGAAGAGAAAATAAATAATGAGAATTGATAACCAGCGGGGAAGATATGTCTCATGCAATTTTTCCACGATTGGATGCAACAGGTAAGTAATAAAGGCTGAAATCAAAAAAGGTGTAAGAATCAGGCCAACTATATGAAAAAAAGGAACCCAGATCGGCTTTAGCTTCAAAAAAACATATAAAAGAACAAATAATAACAATAGAAAGCCAAATCGATAAAGCCACCTGAATCGATTGTCCATTCTTTCTACCTCCTTATTGTTAGTGTGGAAGCCAGTTGCGAAAATATACATTTAAGAAGGGAAAAAACTCCCCCCGTAAAAGGGAGGAGCAAATCGATTAAAGAATGTAGCGACGTACATCCTCGTCAAAAAGATCGTCCAGTGAACTTAAAGATCCATCCTCTTCAACTTGATGAGTGCTGATCATGCCTTGAGACACGGATAGTTCGATGAAGCAGTTCCAGCAGTAATATTGATTGATTCCGATCTTACCAATATCTTTACTTTGACAGTTAGGACAATTGAACATTGAAAAAGACCCCTCTTATCTAAAATTTATGTTTGTATATTTACGATAATGGCGTCTTTCCCAATTTTAGGTGGAGCATCGCTTTTAAAAACTCGCTTCCCTTCCGTTATATCAGCAAAGAAGCCATCCGAACATTCATACCCTAAAATTGTGCCCAGCTCCTCATGAAAATATACGTCCTGGAGAATCCCCAGTCGCTCACCCTCTGCTGATAATAACGATTTCCCCACTAATTTTTCCTTTCCGTCAAGGATATGGTAAGAACCGTTTCCTGGTTGCAGCTCCATCTTATCTTCCAGCATGATCCCATCGGTTCCAAAAGACGAAATGTCTTTTAATGGAATGAGGCATGGCTTTTTAAACAGAGCACCTCTTTTTACTAAAACACCCTCAACTTCACCATGGTCAGATAAGCAAATATCACAAACTTCTCCTAATTTCTCTCCGGAACTCTTCACATATATTGGCAGACCCTTTAGTATCGACACTGTTCGCAGGAGATATCCCACCTTTCCGAACAGTTATAGTTTTTCGCAGGATAGAAAGATTCATTAAAAGAAAGGTTTACCAGTGCAGTGGATGTTGTATTGTGAGTGTTTGTGGTCAATTTCAGGGGAGCGCGAGTAGTTATGGGCGGGATTGCGGGTGTTTTGTTGGTTATTGCGGGTAAATCAGAGATCATTGCGGGGGTTTTCATGGTTATTGCGGGTAATTTGCCATTAATTGCGGGGGTTTTAAGGATAATTGCGGATCTCTCGTTAAATACAAAAAAAATTAGAGCACCACATACTGGGCACTCTAAATTTTTTCCTGCTCCATGAAATCATAAGGGGTCATATTTTCCATCCCAATCAGAGGATCGATATCGACAATCGTATCTTCATATAAAACCGGAGCCGTTTTTGGCTTGGAAACTCCAGACATCTCAGAATCCGTAGTATCTTCAGTATCCGTACTACTAGCAATCGCTTCCTGTAATTTCTCCTGTAATGACGTTAATCGAGTCTGTTCATCAACGCGTCCGATCGCCATTCGCAATGCTTCTTCTTCCCCGCATAAAATGAGGGAGCTTTTGCTTCTCGTAATCGCCGTATAAATAAGATTTCTTCGTAACATGCGATAATAGCTTTTAACGACAGGGAGAATGACGATTGGAAATTCACTTCCCTGTGACTTGTGAACCGAACAACAATAAGCATGGGTAATTTGATTTAAATCTTGACGTGTGTATGTGGCCTCTATCCCATCAAAAGAAGCAATGACCATATCTTCTTTTTCCGTATTTTCCTTTGCTGTAAAAATCGAGACTATTTCACCAATATCACCATTAAATACGTGATTTTCAGGTTGGTTTACGAGCTGTAAAACTTTATCGCCAATGCGATATTTTACATCGCCAAATTTCAATTCTTTTCGTGAACCATCATCATTATCATTAAAAATTTGTTGGACAATCTCATTCAGTTTATCAATTCCAGCCGGTCCCTTATACATCGGCGCTAATACTTGAATATCTCGTTGCGTATAGCCCTTTTTCTTCGCGTTTTGAGCCACCTTCTCGACCACTTCACCAATTTGTCCAGCATGACAGCGAATAAAGGAACGATCCTTTTGGAGTTTTAATATATCATCGGGAAGCTTACCATTCTTAATGCTATGGGCTAATTCAATAATTGAGGAACCTTCCTCTTGCCGATAAATATCGGTTAGCCTTACGGTAGGAATTCTCTTTGATTCAAGTAAGTCCTTTAATACTTGTCCAGGTCCTACTGATGGTAATTGATCCTCATCTCCCACAAGGATCACTTGAATTTGATCAGGAAGTGCCTTAAATAATTGGTTTGCCAGCCATATATCGAGCATCGAAGTTTCATCGACAATTAATATTTTCCCTTCAAGCGGATCGTCTTCGTCACGGCTAAATCCTTCGACTCCGTTCCAACCTAATAAGCGATGAATCGTCACTGCAGGTAAGCCGGTTGACTCCGTCATACGTTTTGCGGCACGACCCGTTGGTGCTGCTAACAGAAATGGAAAAGGTTCATCACCCTTGTAGTCTTTTGGATCCAATGAACAGCCATGCAATTCACCGTATAGCTCAACAATCCCTTTGATGACCGTTGTTTTTCCAGTACCAGGTCCTCCCGTTAAAATTAACATCGGAGACATTAATGCAGTTTGAATGGCTTCCTTCTGTGTCGGTGCATATTGAACCTTTAATCTCTCCTCAAGTTCACCTAACGCTAATAAAAATTCAGACTCAGGAAATTGTTCATCATATTCTCTTTGCTGAAGGATTCGTTTAATATTTGTGACGACGCCTTTTTCGGAAAAATAAAGGGAGGGAAGATAGATTTTTTTATCCTCAATGATAATTTTTCCCTCTTCCTCAAGCTTAACAAGTTCATTGGAAATGTCCGTAAATTCAATCATATCCCGTTTATTATCTTCTAATAGCTTTTTCACCGAGATGAGAAGGCTTTTTGCTGATATGTAGACGTGGCCAGCTTGCATACATTCATTTTCTAATACGTATAAGCAACCAGCTTTAATTCGATCTGGATGGTTACCAGAAATTCCTACTAAATAGCCAAGTTCATCAGCACGGCTAAAACCAATTCCCTCTACATCCTCAACAAGTTTATAGGGATTGGATTGTATCACTTCTATTGTTTGCTCTTTATATGCCTGATAAATTTTCATGGAGATTTGCGGACCAAATCCATATTGGTTTAAAGCAATCATCGCTTGCTCTAAACCTTGATTCTCCATTAACGTATCATATAGCTCCTTTGCTTTTTCAGAAGGAAGTTTCGGCACAGTATCAAGGATGGAAGGCTGGGACAGAATACGAGAAATGGCATCTTCGCCTAATGTATTGACAATATTTTCTGCCGTCTTCTTCCCGATTCCTTTAAACAAGTCACCAGATAAATAAGCAATGACTCCTTGCTTTGTTTGCGGAAGCTCCTTGCGAAAATGTTCTGCTTGAAACTGAGGTCCAAACTTCGGATGTTCCTTCATCTGCCCATAAAAAATATACGTTTCTTCCTCGTGAACCTTTGGAAAATAGCCTGTAATGACCGCTTCCTTATCTTCGTAATTTTCATTCGTGTCTTCTACCCGAATTCTCATTACAGTGTAAAGGTTTTGTTCATTATGGAAGATTGTCACGAGATGCTTTCCCTTAATATACTTGCTCTCCTCGTTAAATAGGTCCAGCTTTTCCTGCTCTGCCAAAGACTTTCCCTCCTTCCTTTTAAACTTTTAGCAAAGTTTACTTATTCACCTTTTTCCATCAGCTTTTTACCGTATCCTGCTAACATATGGTCAGGTTGAACTTCCAATGCTTTTTCAAACATCGCTAAGGCTTTAGCGCCATCTTCCTTGTACCCATATGCAACACCTAAATTGTAAAAGGCATCGGCATGTTCTTCGTCTATTTGCACACAAACTGTAAATTGTTCAATTGCTTCATCAATTAACTCTAATCCAGCCAAACATAAACCATATTGGAAACGAGCTTCTGCATCAACACCATTTAGTTCCACAGCACGCTGAAAATAAGGTAAAGCAAGACGTGGCTGTTCAAGCTGTGCCAAGGTTAAGCCAAGCATAAAATAATTGTCACTAGTTGTTAGTCCTTGCTGCATTGCTTTTTCAAACATATTTTTCGCTGCATCTAAGTTTTCATTTTCAAAATAAAGGTTTCCGGCACTGTAATAAGCAGCTGCTGCACTTTTATCAAGCTCAATCGCCTTTTCAAAAAAGGACAAAGCTTTCTCATTTTCGCCTACTGCCGCAAGAACATTGCCAAAATTAATGTAAGATACGGCATCTTTTGGGTTTTCTTCAATCGCTTCCATAAAGATTTTTGCTGCCTCTTCCCATTTTCCTTCTTGCATATATTGAATTCCTTGTTGGTTCTTGTCCATCTATTTTCACTCCTATAGTCAAAAGTATAGCATATCTTACTTGTGTCAGAAACGAAATCAAAAACACCCCGATTCTAAAGAATCGAGGCATTCTTGAATATTATCCAACATACGTTAATCGTTCGCCATCTTTGTAGATTTCGTCGATTGTCCCTCCACCAAGGCATTCATCACCATTGTAAAAAACAACCGCTTGCCCAGGGGTAACAGCACGTATCGGTTCATCGAAGATCACCTTTACTTTGCCATCCTCTAACGTTTGCACTGTTACTTTATTATCTGGTTGACGGTATCGAAACTTGGCCGTACATGCAAATGAATCAGCTTTAGAAGCATTCGATACCCAACTCACATCAGTCGCTATAATTGAATCTGAGTAGAGCTTTTCATTGTGGAAGCTTTGCCCAACATAAAGGACATTGCGCTTTAAGTCCTTGCCAATGGCAAACCATGGTTCACCAGAGCCACCAATACCTAGACCATGACGCTGACCAATTGTGTAATACATTAGACCATCGTGCTTGCCAACAACTTCCCCCTCAAGGGTTTCCATATTTCCTGGCTGAGCAGGTAAGTAATTACTTAAAAACTCCTTGAAATTACGTTCTCCAATGAAGCAAATCCCTGTGCTATCTTTTTTCGTAGCCGTTGCTAAACCAGCTTCCATGGCAATTTCCCGCACTTTTGATTTTTCAATATCACCAATTGGAAACATGACTTTTTCTAGTTGTTCTTGAGAAAGTTGATTAAGGAAATACGTTTGATCCTTATTTTCATCTATTCCACGAAGCATTTTGACTTCCCCATTTCCCCGATCGACACGGGCATAATGACCAGTAGCCAAATAGTCAGCACCTAGATTAACCGCATGTTCGAGAAATGCCTTGAATTTAATTTCTTTATTACACATAACGTCTGGATTCGGTGTCCGACCTGCTTTATATTCATCTAAAAAGTACGTAAATACTTTATCCCAGTATTGTTTCTCGAAATTAACAGCATAATATGGAATGCCAATTTGGTTACATACGCGGATTACGTCATTATAATCCTCTGTTGCCGTACACACGCCAAACTCATCTGTATCATCCCAGTTTTTCATGAAAATCCCGATGACATCATATCCTTGCTGTTTTAACAATAATGCTGCCACAGAAGAATCGACTCCACCGGACATTCCTACGACAACCCGTGTATTCTTTGGATCCTTCGTCAATTTCTTTCACCTCACTTACTTCCCTACTAAATCTATTTATTTGTTAGCCGCTTCACAATTTCAGCCGTTGTTTCCGCTACCTTGTGAATTTGTTCGGTAGTGTTACCAAGACCAAAGCTAAAACGGATAGAATTTCGCAATTTATCGGAATGACTTCCGAACATCGCAACCAGTACATGTGATGGATCGATACTACCAGCTGTACAAGCTGAGCCACTTGAGGCAGCAACTCCTGCTAAATCTAAATTGACAAGCATCGCTTCCACATTCGTTCCTGGGAAGCTTAAGTTTAAAACATGAGGGAGAGAATTTTCAAGTGATCCGTTTACGGAAAAATCGATTTTGTGTTTTTTCAAGTCATCGATAAATATTTGCTTAAACTGTTGATACTTTTTTACCTTCTCATCTCGTTCAAATTGGGCTACACTCACCGCCTCTTGAAAACCTGCGATAGAAGCGACATTTTCCGTTCCTGCACGTCTCTTTCTTTCTTGCTCCCCACCAAAAATAAGTGGTGAGAGCTTGACATCATTACGAACATATAAAAATCCAATTCCTTTAGGTCCGTTAATTTTATGGGCCGACACACTTAATAAATCAATATTTGCTTCACTCACATCAATACTGACTAATCCGTAGGCTTGAACCGCATCTGTATGAAACAATGCTGGATGTTCTTTTAACAAATCCCCAATTTCCTTAATCGGTTGCAGGGTTCCCACTTCATTATTTCCATACATAATAGAGACAAGAATGGTATCTTCCCGCAAGGCGCTTTTTAAATCGTCGATTGAAATTCTTCCTTCCGTATCGACTGGTAAATAGGTCACTTCAAAGCCCTTTCTTTCAAGTTGCTGGCATGTATGAAGCACTGCGTGGTGTTCAATTTCTGTCGTAATAATATGCTTACCTGTTTGCTGATTCGCTTCAGCCACACCAAGTAATGCATAGTTATCGGCTTCTGTTCCGCCGCTCGTAATGATGATTTCATTAGGGTGCGCACCAATGCTTTTCGCTAACAGCTCTCTCGCTTCATCAACAATATGTCTCGCTTCACGACCAAAAGCATGGATGCTAGACGGGTTTCCAAATTGCTGACCCATAACCTTTGTTATTTCTTCAATCACCTGCGGGTGCATCGGAGCAGTGGCAGCATGATCTACATAAATCCGTTCCAATATTCGTTCACCTACTAACTTATCTCTTAAACTTACTATTTCCACTTGCCCATTTTATAATCGATCATAAAATATCGCTATTTTCTTATAAGTATCTTGTTCGCTCATTCTTTTGAAAAAGTTAGTGAACAAACTTTAAATATAAAACATATAAGCGTCAGACTCGCCATTATCGGTGTGATTGGCTAGGTCTTCTAATGTTGTATTCTCTAACACATCTTTCACTGCATCTCGAATTCGCATCCATAATTCCCTCTTTGCTGGCTCTTCATCCTCAATTCCTTCAACAGGGGTAATCGGCCCTTCTAGTACGCGAATAATATCCCCTGAAGTTATGTTGGAAGGTTCATCTGCCAATACATATCCACCGTATGCACCACGGATACTCTTAACGAGCCCAGCATTTCTTAATGGAGCAATCAACTGCTCTAAATAATGTTCCGACAAATCGTTTGCTTGTGCAATCGCTTTTAAAGAAATCGGTCCATCCCCATGCTTTTTCGCTAATTCGATCATAATCGTTAAACCATAGCGGCCTTTAGTTGAAATTTTCATAAACTCGCACCTCGTTTTGATTCAGTTTGTGAATGCTTTACTACCATCTTTTTTTCTTTTAAATGCAATAACCAATGCTCTGTCAACTTGTAACACTGAGGAAGACATATACCTGCCAATGGTCCAATCATTAAACCGATAATAATCGTTCCCCAAAAAATCGGTCCACCTAACCACCAGCCGACAAGAAGAACGAGTATTTCCATAACCCCTCTTACATTACGTACTTTCCAACCTGTCCTAGATGTCAACGCAATCATCAAGCTATCCCGCGGTCCAGCACCAAATTGAGCTGAAATATATAGGCCCATTCCATATCCATTAAGAATGATACCGCTAATAAACATAAGAAGTTTACCCATCAATCCCTCTGGTGTTTGTAAAAAAGGAAGGAGAAAATACATATCAATGAAAAGACCCACAAGGATCATATTCATAAACGCTCCCACTTGTGGAAATTCCTTCGAGATGATAGCAGCCGCCAGTAAAATAAATATTCCTATAATCACCGACCAACTACCAATCGTTAATCCTAATTGATAGTATAAACCTACATGCAATACATCCCAAGGAGTCGCTCCTAATTCAGCCTTAATTAATAAGACAAGACCTAAAGACATCAATAATAAACCTAAAATATAAATTACAAATCTCGGACCAACCTGTCCTTTTCGCCGTTTCCCCATCGATGATATCTCCATTCTTTTCACACAGATGATTCGTATCCGAAGGACCCGTGAACATTTTTATCTAACGCAAAGGATCTATGATATAAATATTACCAAAATCCTGATTAATTTGATAGGCAATAGCCATTATAGCACAACTTCAAGAGGCATGCGGTTAAGACCAACTGATTTTTGGCTCATTTCGTGCGAAACATAGTTTCGCACGCCTTTCAGCATAGCTGAAATGAGAGCCAAAAATCGTTTTTACATCCTCTCTCTTCAGTATGCAAATGTATGTTCCACATGTTATGGTAAAGGAAAGAAATCGTCTACACTTTAAGAAAATGGAGAGATTGGAATGAATGTTAAGCCGCTTGCCTTTCGCATGAGACCTAGAACGATAGATGAAATCCTCGGTCAAACGCATCTCGTAGGAGAAGGAAAAATTATTCACCGCATGGTTAAAGCAAAACAACTCTCTTCGATGATCCTCTATGGACCACCGGGAATTGGAAAAACCTCTATTGCGAGCGCGATCGCAGGAAGTACTAAATTTGCTTTTCGTATGTTAAATGCGGTAACGAATAATAAAAAGGACTTAGAAATTGTCGCAGCCGAGGCGAAAATGTCTGGGAAGGTAATACTCCTTTTAGATGAAGTCCACCGACTTGATAAAGGAAAGCAGGATTTTCTCCTTCCACATCTCGAAAACGGCTCAATTGTCTTAATCGGTGCCACCACGAGTAATCCGTATCACGCCATCAATCCTGCAATTCGAAGCCGCTGTCAAATTTTTGAACTTAAACCGTTAACAATCAATGAAATTGTCGATGCATTAAAACGGGCTATCGTTGATCAAGACAGAGGACTTGGGAAGGATTCAATTGATATAACTGAAGAAGCACTGCTCCATCTCGCAACAGGATCGAATGGAGATGTCCGTAGCTCCTTAAATGCATTAGAACTTGCCGTCGTATCAACTGAAAAGGATGAAGATGGAACAATCCATATTGACCTTGCTATTGCAGAGGAATGTATGCAAAAAAAGAGCTTTACCCATGATAAAGACGGCGATGGACATTATGACGTGCTTTCCGCTTTTCAAAAATCAATTCGAGGTAGTGACGTCAATGCCGCCCTCCATTACTTAGCCCGATTAATTGAAGCAGGAGACTTACAGAGCATTAGTCGAAGATTGCTCGTCATCGCCTATGAGGATATTGGTCTTGCCAGTCCACAAGCAGGGGCAAGAACATTGGCAGCGATTGAAACAGCAGAAAGAGTTGGATTTCCTGAAGCAAGAATCCCTTTGGCCAACGCCGTCATTGAACTCTGCTTATCTCCTAAATCAAATTCAGCTATTATGGCCATTGATCAAGCCATTTCTGATCTTCGGAAAGGAATTAGCGGAGAGGTACCTGATCATTTAAAGGATGCACATTATCAGGGTGCAAAGGAATTAGGCCGTGGCTTAGAATATTTGTATCCTCATAATTATGAAAATGGTTGGGTCAAGCAGCAATATCTCCCTGACCGAATCAAAAATAAAATGTATTATGAACCAAAACGGACAGGAAAATTTGAACAAGCTTTAGCAACTGTCTATGAAAATCTTTTGAAAAAAGGTTAAAACAAAAAACCGCTCATGGCGGTTTTTTGCTATTTTATGCTGCCACGTCACGCTTTTTGAAAACGAAATGAGCAAGTAATTGGAACAAGATAAAATAAACGGCAAGAACCATGAGCGAAAAAGGTAATGTCATTCCCTCGAGCATTGGATATCCTTCAAAGTATTGCGTTAAATCCGTATTGGCAAATAGAGAATATTTCGCCCATTCGTATTTCATTGCAACTAGCTGAGTAAGCTGCGCCCCGGTAAACATGAGGAAAAGTGAAATTCCAATCGCAAGTGAACTACTTCTAAATACCGCTGAAATCATAAACGCCATCGTCGCAAGCATGACCATGCTGACAGAATTTAGCCCATACGTAATTACTAGGTGGAGAAACATACTTTGTTCTGTAACCGTTCCTTGATGATAATTTAAATACGGATTAGCACTATCTGGTCCACCAAATAACACAAAGCCAAGTAAAGTTGAAAAACCAAAGCAAATTGCGACAACAATAAAAGCAAAGATAAGGACAGTTAAATACTTGGCAATGAGAATTTTTGCTCTGTTCACAGGTCGAATAAGGAGAAGCTTGATCGTTCCCCAGTTAAATTCACTAGCAACAATCCCTGCTGCAATAATAATCGTAAACATTCCTGCGAATTCGATGATCGGTAAAACATCACTCACAAACTCCCATACTGAATAATCAACATTTGGTGATAGCTCATGTTCAATTCGATAATCATTAAGGGCTATTTGTTCCTTATAATACTCAATTTGTGAAGCTGGGATCTGACCTTCCAATTCTTCAATCTGCTTTTGCAAACCGGTATTTTCCATTTGTAATCCTTGTTTCCACTCTTGATTATCAGGGACCGTCCCGCCACTATCCTGATATTTCATAAATGCCCCTGCAACTAAGGACATCAAGATCAGGAGCCCAATCATCACATACGTTCCTGGTCTTTTAAAAATTTTCATTAACTCGTTCTGGATCAAATTAAACATGGGCTACACCTTCTTTTTCCTTCGTAATCTCTAAGAATCGCTCTTCTAGCGTTTGCGTTATTTCCTCTATTCCGTATATAGAAATATCGTCATGAACCAGCGTTTTCACAACGGACGGGATCTCTTCTTTTGAAATGGTTAGCGCAATTCCCTCTGCTGTTACGTCAACAGAAAGATCTGGATAAGAATGTGAGAGAATATCTCTCGCTTTCTCCTTTTCCTGAATTTCAAATTGATAGACCTTCGCATCACCATTGACAAAATCATGGACCATTTGAACATCTATAAGCTTCCCTTTTTGAATAATCCCGATGCGATCACACATCATTTCCATTTCCGATAATAAATGACTAGAGACGATAACTGCCATATTTCTTTCTCTTGCAAGCATCCGTATATGGTCTCTTATTTCTCTAATTCCAGCTGGATCAAGTCCGTTCGTTGGCTCATCTAAAATTAAAACATCTGGATCATGGAGCAAACATTGAGCTAAGCCCAGTCTCTGCCTCATCCCGAGCGAATACGTTTTAACCTTATCCTTAATTCTATCAGTCAAACCTACTAATTCTACGATTTCCGCAATTTTTTCCTTCGACACATTGGAAGACATCCTCGCAAAATGAAGAAGATTATCATAGCCACTCATGAACTTATACATTTCAGGATTCTCTACGATCGCCCCGACATGACTTACCGCCTTCTCAAAATCAGTACGAATACTGTGCCCAGCAATTTTGATGTCTCCTTCTGTAATCCCAATTAATCCAACAATCATGCGGATCGTTGTCGTTTTCCCGGCACCATTCGGTCCAAGAAAACCGAAAACCTCGCCACGATATACATCAAAGCTTATTTGATCAATGATGGTTTTCCCTTTTATCTGCTTTGTTACATTTTGAATTTCAATTACAGCACTCATTGGTTACTCCTTTTAAATCAAATTTTTCTTCATCCATTCTAATACGGAAAGTCCCTTTGATTCTCGTAATTCCTCGACATTTTCAATCGCAACGATTCGTCCATCTTGGATTGCGATTATTTCATCCAACAATGTTTCGATTTCGTCGATTTCATGTGTCGCAATGACGACCGTTTGTTCATTAAAATCTATATACGACAATAATCCTTTGACGATTGAATCTCGCACCATCGGATCAAGTCCTGAAAATGGTTCGTCTAATAGTAGAATGGGGGCTTGACGAGCTAAAGTAATGACAAGCTTTAGTCTTCCTCGATTTCCTTTCGAAAGCTGTTTTAATTTTTTCTGGGGGTCAAGCTTCATAAAAGTTAATAATTCACCTGCTCTCTCCATATTAAAATCATGGAATTGAGTAGCAGAGAAATTGATCATATCTTTTACTGTGAAAGACGGATAGAAAAAATCAAGTTCAGATAAATAAGCGACCTCTTTAGCAATTTTCCGATTTACTTTTTTGCCATTTACCGTAATCAAACCGCTTGATGGAAAAACTAGTCCAGCAATCATCTTTAATGTCGTTGACTTTCCACTGCCGTTTGGTCCAATAAATCCGTAGATCTTACCTTTTTCCAGCGAAAAAGAAAGATCCTCTACCGCCGATTCCCTTCCAAACTTTTTTGTGACTTGTTCAACTTTAATCATTTCTCCCCCTCCCTATCAATATAATTTTGCAAACCTTTCAGCATCTCTTCCTGTGAAAAGCCTAACTCCTTCATATTGTGAACAAAGGCAGCAATCATATCGGTCTGCAGTTTCTCCTTTAAATCGACAATAATCTCATTGGCCTCAGTTACAAATGTTCCCTGTCCTCTCCTCGATTCCACGATTTCCATCCTCTCCATTTCACTATACGTTCTTTGAATGGTATTTGGATTCACACCCGATTTAATCGCCATTTCTCTTACTGATGGAAGTTTTTCACCTGGCTTAAGTTCTCCGCGAACAATTTGATGACTGATTTTATCGACGATTTGCATATAAATTGGTTTTGATGCCTGGAAATCTTCCATTTCTACTACACCTCAACTTTCCTTTCTAATAACCAAACAGAAACGAGAAACACACTAATGATTATCAGAATTTGCAAACCTATCGAGAACAAATTGACGTGACCTATTTCTTCAGTAAAGTTATTATTGAAGTATGGACTTGAAAAATTGACTTGTATACTGCCTTTTTCATTCAATACTTCAAATACTTTTAGTTCGGCAAAAAAATTACTGATCATATTAATCACAATCCAAACGACTAGTAGAACTAGCCAGCGAATTCTACTTAAAAAAGGGATACCCTTTAGCGAATGATAAAGTGACCAGTAAAAAAGTAACCAAACACCGAAATAAAATGCAGTTACAGCAACCGCACCTATAAATATTAAAAGATTCCCCTCTATTATTTCAGCAAATTCCTCTAATCCACTTGAAATCGCCATTCCTGATATAACAAGCTTCAATAACAGGAGAATGGCAAACAAAGAAACGGCAAAATAAGTAGTTGCAGCTGCCAACTTTGATAAGAAAAGCTTTGCTCCTCCATTCGGGTTATGAAGCCAAAGTTGGCTTTGCCCCTCTACTTGTAAAGAGGTGAAAAGAATTCCTGGAAGATAAAACACATGCAGTACCAATGCAATGAATAAAAATATAACCGGTATACTCGGCTCTCCCATATATTCTTTTAACCCATAAGAAGCCACTGTTACGAAAAACAAAAGGATCATTCCAATAAGAAAATTACCTCTAGAGATTTTTAAATCCTTTAAATAGAGACCTTTGAAAGATAACACTTAATTCCCTCCTTACGTCTTAGTGTTCTAGTTAAATAATACACCGGTACTTTTTATAATGCAACATAAATATTCAATTATTTTCCATGGTTAGGAAATTAGCCCACTCTACATAATTCGATTTCTTTCGGTGACGATAAGAATAATACATTTAGTCAGGATGTGATGACATGAAAAACAGAAGGGATAAGTGGACAGACGAAGAAAATCATTTACTAAGAAGAATAGTGCTCGAACACGTGCAAATGGGGGCCACAAAAACAGCCGCTTTTAAAAAAGCCGCAGCTCTCTTAGGGAGAACACCCGCTGCTTGCGGTCACCGCTGGAATCATGTTTTAAGTAAAGAAGAAGGAACAGCTGCAACCACCCCCACACCACAACTCCAACTTCCTCCTCCTAACGAAAATAGACCTCTGGAAGCAGAGGCCATAACGTTGAATACGATTATTCAATATTTACAGTCATTAACGAGTGGAGAGCAACACGAAGAATTAGCAGAACAAAACAAAAAGCTGCAAGAAGAATATGAGGAACTTAAAAGACAGTCCTCTGCCCTCGAAAAATCGTATAATAAGAAGAAAGAACAACACCAAGAACTTGTTCAGAAATACGAAACGATCGCCAAAATCCTCACTGAGACAGAATCCCTTCTAGGTGAGCATGTTGCCCATTAAAATGCTTGTTCGAAAACAGCACAAAAAAGAGTAGGTCAGAAATAATCTGACCTACTTTTCGTCTTTCACACGTTGGATTTTAATATCCTTCAATAACTCTCTCACGACATAGCTTGCCATGATAAGACCAGCTACTGATGGTACGAAGGCGTTTGATGCTGGAGGCATTTTCGCCTTTCGAATCGGCGCATCTTCTTTACCGACTACCTTTCTTACATCCTCACGAATGACGACAGGACTCTCATCTGAAAAGACAACCGGAATTCCTTTTCTAATTCCTTCTTTACGCAGTCTTGTGCGAATGACTTTAGCAATTGGATCGGTATGAGTTTTGGAAATATCAGCGATTTGGAAACGAGTTGGGTCCATTTTATTTGCTGCACCCATACTTGAAATAATCGGGATATTTCTTTTTAGACATTCCTTCATAAGGTGGATTTTGTAGACAATTGTGTCGGAAGCATCGACTACAAAATCAAGCCCATATTCAAAGATTTGCTCATATGTTTCTTCAGTATAGAACATTTTTAACGCAATCACTTCACACTCTGGATTAATATCCTGAATTCTTTCCTTCATTAAGTCAGCCTTCGGTCTCCCAACTGTGGAAAGAAGGGCAATAATTTGTCTATTTACATTCGTAATATCGACATCATCTTTATCAATCAGAATAAGTCGTCCAACTCCGGAACGAGCTAACGCCTCTGCCGCAAAGGAACCTACTCCGCCAATTCCCAGTACTGCGACTGTACTATTTTTCATTATTTCTAGCCCTTCAGTTCCAATGGCTAGTTCATTTCTAGAAAACTGATGCAACATGTATTAACCACTCCAAATTCAGTTTAAAACCGTTTGGTTCTATTTTTACCCGTAAAAAATATACCATACTTTACTCCATTTATCATCTCGAGATTCAACAAGGTTCAAATTAGGTCCCTTTTTAAACAGGATCTTTTCGCAAACATTGCTGCTTTTGGATAGTAATAAGGATCCAATTTTCCTACAGTTCCTCCTACAAAAATGATAAAGAGGAAGCGAAAAGTGCCGTCGCGAACTTCATGTATGGCAGTACCCATGATATATGGGTAAAAACCGGCTTCTGGATTTTTACAAAAAACCACAATCTATGCGAAAACAGCGTTTAAAATAATAGCATTTCAAATATGAATAATTTTCCCATAAAAATATGGTACGATAGAGAAATCAATGAAAATGCCTATAAAGAAAGTCATGGAGGAGAAAATGATGAAAGCAAATCTGGTCATGTACTATGCACCCATTGGATTAGGAGCCTATTTTGCTTATTTAGTAGGTTCGTTTGGGACAGATTTACTTGTAGCAGTATGGCTTCTCTTCCTGTCAATCTTGAAGCCACAAAAAAGATGAAAATTCCAAAAGATATACGAGAAACGATTATTCCACTTGGAGCCTCTATGCATAAAGAGGGTTCTGTCTTAGGTGTCATTATAAAAATTGCCATCCTATTCAGTGTCTTTGATATGGAATTTTCTGGTTTAGGTACCATTGGACTTGCGATGTTAATTGCGGTCCTTGGCGGAACTGTCATGGGAGCTATCGCAAGCGGTGGAATGATTGCTGAAATGTTAATCATCAGTTTATATCGTTTTCCCATGGAAGCACTACCGATTATTGCCGCTATCAGCACGATCATCGATGCACCGGCAACTGCCTTAAACGTAACGGGAGATAATGCTTCTGCGATGCTGGTTTCAAGAATGTTCGAAGGGAAGGATTGGATGGAAAAGACGGGAGAAGCATGATTTTACGTAAAAAAAGGTTAACTGCACGACCTAGCTCAAGTATAAGAGGTCTTTTGTTGAGACTGTCGATTAATAATCTCCTCTTCACAAAATAAGAGGAGTTTTTCCTGTTAAATATTTGGGTGGTGCCCTTTTAGGGGAAATAACGGAAGATTTTCCGCTTATGGAGAGCAAAATCGTTTATTTTGGCATTTTTTGAGGGAATAGCAGGAATTTCTCCTGTTATTTGGGCTCTTTTTCATGATGCTTGCTCATTAAGCGGAATTTTTCCTGTTAATTTTTCATACCGATATTCCTACTGTTTATTCGAACATTTTATCGAATACTTATCCACAAATCGAGGGAATTTATAAATTTCTCTAAAACAAAAAAATTCATGCTAATCGCATGAACGTTTTTTTTAAGTATGTAAAGAGTCCCAATCGTGCCGTCGTACGTTTATCCTTCGTTTTGAACCCGCACTCAGCAGGTGGGTGTTCTGTTCCGAGTGGTTGTAAGTCCTATTGACTAGGCATTTACTTCACCAGGAAACGCAAACTCCCGAAGGTAGTATGTTAGGTCAAAACATAGGGTTTACCACAAACACATCAGGACTCTTTATTTGTTCTTATCATAGCATATTTAAGTCTCCCTTTCAAGGAAGCCCCCTATGCAGTTATTACCAATTACTTCTTTTTTAATGATAAATGCAGTTCAGTAAGCTGTGCTTCACTGACCTCACCTGGTGCTTCTGTTAACAAGCAGCTTGCACTTGCTGTCTTCGGAAAGGCAATGGTATCACGAAGATTTGTACGACCAGCGAGCAGCATAACTAAGCGATCCAAACCTAGAGCGATACCACCATGTGGTGGTGTACCGTATTCGAACGCTTCAAGTAGGAAGCCAAATTGTTCTCTTGCTTCTTCTTCAGAAAAACCAAGAATCGAGAACATTTTCTCTTGAACTTCTTTTTCGAAAATACGAAGAGATCCTCCACCTAGCTCATAACCATTCAACACTAAGTCGTATGCTTGCGCACGGACTGCACCTGGGTCAGTGTCCAATAATTCTAAGTCTTCTCGAACAGGCATCGTAAATGGATGATGGGCAGCGAAATAACGGCCTGCCTCTTCGTCATATTCTAATAGTGGCCAGTCCGTCACCCATAGGAACTGAAACTTGCTTTGGTCAATTAAATCAAGTTCTTTTCCAAGCTTAAGACGAAGAGCACCTAACGCATCTGCCACGACGTTTTTCTTATCAGCGACAAATAGCAATAAGTCACCTGTTTCCACTTCTAATGCTGACTGAATGCCAGTTGCCTCTTCTTCGCTAATGAATTTTGAAATTGGCCCCTTTAAGCCCTCTTCCTCTGCCTTCAACCAAGCTAGACCCTTTGCTCCATAGACAGCTACAAACTCCGTTAAAGCATCAATATCTTTTCTTGAATAGTTGGAAGCTGCTCCCTTCACATTAATGGCCTTCACTTGTCCACCGGAAGAAACAGCGCCTGCAAATACTTTGAAGCTTGAATCCTTCACGATTTCAGATAAGTCAACGAGCTCAAGTCCAAAACGAGTATCCGGTTTATCTGAACCGAAACGAGCCATGGCTTCATCATATGGCATACGAGCAAATGGAATCGAGATATCTAAGCCTTTTACTTCTTGCATCATTTTCTTCATCATTACTTCCATCATGGCAATAATGTCATCTTGACTTAGGAAGCTTGTTTCAATGTCGATTTGTGTAAACTCTGGCTGACGGTCTGCACGTAAATCCTCATCACGGAAACAACGGGCAATTTGATAATAACGTTCAATTCCACCGACCATAAGTAGCTGTTTAAAAAGCTGTGGAGATTGTGGTAAGGCATAGAATTCACCTGGATGAACACGGCTCGGTACTAAATAATCACGCGCTCCTTCTGGGGTGCTTTTTGTTAACATTGGCGTCTCTATATCTAAGAACCCTTCACTATCTAAAAAGTCACGGACCACTTTTGTAACTTGATGACGCATTTTGAATGTTTCAAACATGACTGGGCGTCTTAAATCTAAGTAACGGTATTTTAAACGAATATCTTCAGATACATCTGCTTTATTATCAATTGTAAAAGGAGGAGTTTTCGCTTCATTAATAATCGTAACTTCCTGAGCTTTCACTTCAATCTTTCCGGTCTTTACATTTTCATTTACGGTTCCCTCTTCACGGGCGACCACTGTTCCTTTAATATCGAGAACATATTCATTTCTAATTTTCTCAGCAACCGCTAAAGCTTCCTTTGATTCTTCAGGGTTAAAAACGACCTGGATAATGCCTGTACGATCACGTAGATCAATAAAAATAAGACCACCGAGGTCACGACGCTTTTGCACCCACCCTTTTAAGACTACTTGTTCTCCAATCGCTTGCTCTGGTACTTCTCCACAAAAATATGTTCTCCCGTACACTAAAAATTCCTCCTTATTCAGCTGAAGCCTTGAATTCTTCTACAAATTCGTCTAACGAATATTCTTTTTGTTCTCCTGTAGCCTGTGATTTCACATTAATTTTATTTTCATTCAGCTCATTTTCGCCTAATATCGCTACATATTTTGCTTTTAAGCGATCGGCTGCTTTGAACTGAGCCTTCATTTTTCGATTTAAATAATCACGTTCTGCTGAAAAACCAGCGTTTCTAAGTTGATATAAAAGCCCAACCGTATAATCTTGAGCTGTTTCCCCTAACCCTGCTAAATAAATATCAATGCCTTCAGTTAGTGGAAGTTCCACCTGCTCCGCTTCTAATGCAGCAATAAGACGTTCAATACTTAGACCAAAACCAATACCTGGTGTTTCAGGTCCTCCTACTTCTTCTACTAAACCGTTGTAGCGACCGCCACCACATAGAGTCGTAATCGCTCCAAAACCTTCTGCATCACTCATAATTTCAAAAGCAGTATGGTTATAATAGTCCAATCCTCTAACCAAGTTTGAATCTACTTCAAATGGAATTTCAAGGGCTTTTAAATATTGTTGAACCTTCTCAAAGTAAGCACTTGAATAATCATTTAAAAATTCTAGAATCGATGGAGCAGTTGCCATCAGCTCGTGGTCTCGATCCTTTTTGCAATCTAGAATTCTTAATGGATTTTTCTCAAGACGATTTTGACAGTCAGAACAAAATTCTCCAATTCTAGGTTGGAAGTGATTAATGAGAGCTTCTCTATGAGCATTTCGGCTCTCTTTGTCCCCAAGACTATTGACGATAATCTTCAGTTTTTTCAAACCCATTTCTTGATATAAGCTATAGGCTAAAGAAATCACCTCAGCATCGATTGCTGGATCGGCACTTCCTAACGCTTCTACCCCAAATTGAACAAATTGACGGAAGCGCCCTGCTTGTGGTCTTTCATAGCGAAACATTGGTCCCATATAA
This sequence comes from Robertmurraya phoenicis, assembly GCF_047302285.1. Classification (GTDB taxonomy): domain Bacteria; phylum Bacillota; class Bacilli; order Bacillales; family Cytobacillaceae; genus Robertmurraya. The sequence continues at coordinate 1,548,107 of NZ_CP154845.1, read as the reverse complement.
TAGAGCTTTACCGGTTGGTTCGCATATCCAAACATTTTGTGCTCTACAAATGAGCGCACAACCCCAGCTGTACCTTCTGGGCGAAGGGTTATACTTCTACCACCTCTATCTTTAAACTCATACATTTCCTTTTGAACAATATCCGTTGTATCTCCTACACTTCTTGTAAACAACTCCGTATGTTCGAAAATGGGTGTGCGAATTTCCTTATATTGAAATTTCTCACAAAGCTCACGTGCTTTTTTTTCAATCAATTGCCATTTTTCTATTTGTCCAGGTAAAATATCCTGCGTTCCCCTTGGAATATTAATAGACATCAATAAATCCTCCTCTAATATCCGATAAAAATATAAAAAACTCCCGTCTCTTGTATAAAATATACAAGGGACGAGAGTTATAATCCCGTGGTGCCACCCTAATTGAAGACGTAAAATTACGCCATTCCACTTTGACAGTTAACGCCTGTTCACGTTCCTCTCCTACTAAAGAAAAATTCTTTTTCAGAGCGAAGCCTACGGAGTGTTCATTCATTAAGTCATTATGTAGAAATGCTTTCAGCCTACGACATTTCCTCTCTAACCAAATGGTTCTTAATTACTATTCTCCATCAACGGTTATGATGTTCTCATACTTTATTTATATAATAATACGGAGCATGCCTACAATTGTCAAGACTAATCACGAACGTTCTAATTGTTTCTTTAATTTTCGCACATCTCTCATTGTTAAGCCAAATTCAGATGCTAGCTCTACCATACTTGAATTCTGTTCCTTCTGCAGAAAATCATGAAAATCAATTCCAAACAATTGATTTTCTCCTTGTTGAATCGCCATCCCTTTATCGCTAAATCTCATCTGAATCACCCTTCTCCTGTTTTATCTCTCCTTATTGTTTCCAGGAAGGGAGAAAAAATATCCTTTACTTTAAAAAAAGGAAAATAAATGAAGGCACAGTGCTTAACAAGTTAAGCTTGATCCCTTAGAATAGAAGAGATCGTTTTTTTTGCGAAGGGAGGCAGAGAATGAACACAAAAAAATACATACCACTTTTGCTTAGTCTTTTTCTTACCCTATCACTTATTCATCCACCGCTAAAATCTGCCGCAGCAGGCTCTGTACAAGTCAGTGGAGTAAATGTCAATGTTCGTGAAGGTCCAGGCCTTAGCTACAATGTCATAAAAAAAGTGAACAAAGGGGAGACCTTTTCCTTTATTAAAGAAGAAGGCGATTGGGTTCAAATCGATATTGGCTCAGGCAAAAAAGCTTGGATTGCGAATTGGCTCGTCACCAAAAAAGAAAGTACAACTAGTGTTGCCAGTAACTCAAAGGGGTCTGTAACAGCTAATAGTGTCCGAGTCAGAACAGGTCCTGGGACAAACAACTCCGTACTAGGTTCTTTAAATAGAGGGGATACGGTTGATATTCTTAAAACAGAGGGCACCTGGTATCAAGTGAATACACGACTAGGCAAGGGATGGATTGCAAAAGATTATGTGCAAGCAAACACAGAGACCACATCTGGAGGAAGTGTTGGAACGATTCATGCAAGTTCACTTAATGTTCGTTCTACTCCATCAACACAAGGGAAAGTCCTTGGCAGTCTCAAACAAGGGGAAAAAATAACCGTTCTATCTCAACAGAATGGTTGGCTTGAAATTACATACAAGAACCAAAAAGCTTGGATTAGTAATGACTATGTGAAGTTGGAATCGACTTCTACTACTGGAACATCTACTTCAACATCGAAAACTCAATCCAGTTCGAATGCAACTGGCATTATCGGTACAGTGACCGCCACTTCTCTAAATGTAAGAAATTCCGGTTCCTTAAATGGACAAGTTATCGGTCATGTATCGAAAGGAGATTCTTTTCAAATTTTAGAAGAAGTGAACAGCTGGGTGAAGATTCAGCTTAAATCAGGCAAATTTGGCTGGATTGCTGGATGGTATTTACAAAAATCAATGCCATCTGAATCCACTGGGGCAAATGGTTCGCCGAAAAATAGTACCTTAACGATTGATCAGAATGGTACAAATATTCGTTCTGGTCCTGATTTAAGTTCGAAAGTTATCGCAAGAGCAAATGCTGGAGACAAATTTCCCATTGTCAATATCCATAAAGATTGGTATGAAATTAAGTTATCAAATGGAAAAAGTGGATATGTGGCCGGATGGATCGTCACCGTTAGTAGCGGAGTCCCTCAAGTCGAAAAACTCGGCTCTAGTTCGGACATAAAAAACAAAAAGATTATGATTGATCCTGGTCATGGTGGTCGTGATAACGGAGCTACTGGGGCGAAGGGAACGCTAGAAAAGAACTTAACCTTAAAAACTGCCCAGCTCTTATCAGCGAAACTGAAAGCTAGGGGAGCAAAAGTGTTATTGACGCGAAATAATGACCAATATCTTTCACTAGGCTCAAGAGTGAGTATGGCTCATTATCAAAATGTCGATGCCTTTATTAGCCTTCATTATGATAGTATTGATAACCATACAGTAAGAGGGATGACAAGCTATTACTATCATTCCAATCAAAAGTCTCTCGCCTCTAACATCCATACTGCTACTATTAAGCAGACAAAGATAAAGGATCGGGGCGTGCGCCAAGGAAACTATCATGTCATTCGGGAAAATAAGCAACCCGCTGCATTACTAGAGTTAGGATATTTAAGTAACCCTACTGAAGAGTTGATGCTTACCACGTCCCAATATCAAGAACAAGTCACCAATGGGATTGTTCAAGGGATTGTAACCTATTTCAAATAGTGAAAAAGACCTCAGGAAGAGATGCCATATCTCCTTCCTGAGGTCTTTTCTTTGTTTATTTACTTTCCAACATAAGTGTAACCGGTCCATCATTCGTCAACTGTACATCCATCATCGCACCAAATTGACCCGTTTCAACGCGAATCCCCTGTTCTACTAATAAACGATTAAAATGCTCATATATCTTTTCCGCATGGTCAGGTCGAGCTGCTTCCATGAAGTTCGGTCTTCTTCCTTTTCGACAATCTCCGTATAAGGTAAATTGGGAGACAGAAAGAATTTCTCCCCCTACATCAAGTAAGGACAAGTTCATTTTCATATTGTCATCTTCAAAGACGCGTAGATGAACAATTTTTTCAGCGAGGTATTTCGCATCCTCTTCACTGTCTTCATGGGTCACACCTACTAAGAGGACGAACCCTTTATTGATTTTACCAACTACATTCCCTGCAACCTTTACTTGAGCTTCCTTGCTTCTTTGCACGACGATTCTCAAACATATAACCTCCTCTAAAAAAAGAAAAGCTGTCATCGACACGACAGCACGGATTTTTTAGGATTTGCAATAGCTTTATTCCACTCACACACTATTTTATCTCTACCTAGTTCATAATTCTTCTTACAGCATATATATCTGGTATTTGTTTAATGCGATCGACAACCTTTTGTAAGTGGGAAACGTTGACAATCATGATCGTCATACTGATGGTCGCCATTTTATTGCGATCCGATCTCCCTGTTACAGCAGAGATATTCGTTTTCGTTTCACTGACTGCTTGTAACACTTCGTTCAGTAATCCTCTTCGATCATATCCCGTGATTTCAATATCGACATTATACTCTTTACGGTCATTTAAGGCTGTTTCCCACTCGACTGGAATGAGTCGTGCTTTCGCATCGGCTGTATCGATATTGGTGCAATCGGCACGGTGAACAGAAACGCCACGACCCTTTGTGATAAACCCGACGATATCATCCCCAGGTACAGGGCTGCAACATCTCGATAAGCGAATGAGAAGATTATCAATTCCCGTTACTCTAACACCGGATTCACGCTTCTTCTTTGTTGGGAATGATTTTAATTCACTAACTGCATTGGCAATCGTTGTACCCTGTTCTAAATCGCGCTGCTTACGCCATTTCTCTGTTAAACGGTTTGCCACCTGAAGGGCGGTTATCCCATTGTAACCAACGGCAGCATACATATCTTCCTCACTGAAAAAATTGAATTTCTCAGCAACTCTTTTTATGTTTTCAGGGGTTAAAATTTCTTTCAGTTCGAACTCCATATTGCGAATTTCTTTTTCTACAAGCTCGCGTCCTTTTTCCACATTTTCTTCCTTGCGTTGCTTCTTGAAAAATTGCCGGATTTTGTTTTTCGCCTGTGAAGTTTGCGCAAGCTTAATCCAATCCTGACTCGGGCCATAGGAGTGCTTGGATGTAAGGATCTCGACAATATCCCCTGTTTTAAGCTCATAATCAAGGGTAACCATTTTCCCATTTACTTTAGCGCCAATTGTTTTATTGCCGATTTCAGAATGAATTCGATAGGCAAAATCAATGGGAACAGAGCCAGCTGGCAATTCGATGACATCCCCTTTAGGAGTAAAAATAAAGACCATGTCAGAAAATAAATCAATTTTTAATGACTCCATAAATTCCTCAGCATTGGTAGAGTCATCTTGAAATTCAAGAATTTCTCTAAACCATGTGAGCTTGTCGTCTATTGAGGAACTATCATCAACCGTTTTTCCTTCCTTATACGCCCAGTGGGCCGCGATCCCGAATTCAGCAATACGATGCATATCAAAGGTACGTATTTGAACTTCAAGTGGGTCTCCCTTTGGTCCAATGACGGTTGTGTGCAGGGATTGGTACATATTTGCTTTAGGCATGGCAATATAGTCTTTGAATCTACCTGGCATAGGCTTCCAACATGTATGGATGATGCCAAGAACGGCATAACAATCCTTAATACTATTAACCACAATGCGAACGGCAAGCAAATCATAAATTTCGTTAAACTGCTTATTTTGCAACGCCATTTTTCGATAAATACTATAAATATGCTTCGGTCTTCCGGATAAATCAGCCTTGATGGCAACCTCATCTAACGCTGTTCGCATTTCTATAACAACGTCATCTAAATATTGCTCACGTTCTGCCCTCTTTTTCTTCATTAAATTCACAATGCGATAATATTGTTGTGGATTTAAATAGCGAAGAGCAGTATCTTCGAGTTCCCATTTAATTTTGGAAATCCCTAGACGGTGGGCTAAAGGGGCAAATATCTCTAGCGTTTCATTGGAAATACGTCGCTGTTTTTCAGCTGTTAAATGCTTTAATGTGCGCATATTGTGAAGTCTGTCTGCGAGCTTAATTAAAATGACACGAATATCTTGAGCCATGGCCACAAACATTTTACGATGATTTTCCGCCTGCTGTTCTTCATGAGATTTGTATTTAATTTTTCCCAGCTTCGTTACTCCATCAACGAGCATTGCCACTTCATCATTAAAGGCTTCGCGGATGTCATCAAGTGTAACTTCTGTATCTTCCACAACATCGTGTAAAAATCCAGCCGCAACCGTATCTGGATCCATTTGTAAGTCAGCGAGTATACCAGCTACTTGGATTGGATGGATTACATACGGTTCCCCTGACTTTCTATATTGGTCACGATGAGCATGTCTAGCAAATTCATATGCTTTTTGAACAGTCTTGACATGTTCATCATTTAAATATTTCCTTGTTATTTCGATGACCTGTTCAGCTGTCAAAACTTGTTCATTGGCCATGTAATCACCTTATCTATTTGAGGTATTTGTGTTAAACCATTCACTGTAAAAAAAGTAAATATAAAATAATATAATTGTTACTATTATCGAAAAAAAACAACGATATGTAAAGAGATTAAGCATTCTTTTTTCAAGAAAAGCAAGAAATTTGTCGAATTGCACGAAATGAAGCAACCGAAATAAAAATAAAAAGAGCGCACAGAGCGCTCAGAATCAATTAAAAATCCATTAATGTTAAAATATCATAGCCGTCTAATTTGCTTCTACCTTCTAAGTAAGTAAGTTCAATTAAAAAGGCAATTCCAGCCACAACTCCACCAAGCTCTTCGACTAATTTAATCGTAGCTTCGATTGTTCCTCCAGTTGCAAGAAGGTCATCCGTAATAAGAACGCGTTGTCCTGGCTTAATCGCATCCTTGTGAATGGTTAATACATCCTTCCCATACTCTAGACCATAATCAACATCAATCGTTGCTCTTGGTAGTTTACCTTTCTTACGAACAGGGGCAAAACCAATTCCTAAAGAGTAAGCCACTGGACAACCGATAATGAACCCACGTGCTTCAGGACCAACAATAATATCTATATCCTTCTCGCGGGCATATTCCACAATTTGATCTGTCGCGTAGTGATATGCTTCTCCATCATTCATCAAAGGAGTAATATCTTTAAATTTAATTCCTGGCTTTGGCCAATCCTCTACAATTGCAATATGCTTTCTTAAATCCATTCTTCAACTGCCTCCTCATTGGTAACCGACCCAGTTATCATTTCGTCAAACCATTTTTTTAGTTGGTCGACGGATGAATAGAGTAACTCCCCTTCAAGAGCATAGTGTGTCTGCTTTTGCTGGTATGTGATCGATTCTGATAAATCTTTTTTATTTTTAACCTGATTTAAGGTAATAAATCCATTATGTTGTTTAATAAACTCTAATTCTAAAAATACTTGCGACATGAAATCAATCGTCGCTCTCGTCCAACCACGGTGCTTGGCAAGATCATCTCCATACCTTTTCAAATCGAAAGGTGCCTTCTTCATAAGGAAACCGTAATACCATTTAAAATGTTCTCTTGTCGGCAGCGTCGAGAAATAATCACTCTCTTCTCCGTAAAAATGAACATAGATCCTCGCAGGTTGCTTTTCTTGTAAAAGTGAGAAGAGAAAGTCCTTTGAAGGTGGCAAATCGGATAGGACAATGCTCCGATCATCAATTTCCAAATTTTGAGCCTTTTCTAAGCTATCGAGCACAACTATTTCGTTATTTTGATTGGCAAATTTGCTTACATACTTATCATTAAATACAATCCAAAGGGCATCAGAAAGACTGTTAGCCAATTTTTCCACTCTTTTTAATCCACGATAATCAAATAGCTGCCACTCATGAACGGCTAAATCTTGGAGAAAAATTTGTGGCTTCCGTATATTGTTCCATTCATTAATCGCTAGTTCTCCAATAACCGCTAAGCTAGCGTAAGGAGAAACCTCGTCTAATAAGCTACCCAAACCAAATCCAATTCCGTCTAACGAACTTCCTTGGTCCTCTAAAACAAGTTTTAAATGAGTTTGATCGGCACCGATTTTTTTCATTTGGGCGATACGAGATGACTTAATGAGTACTTTCGGTTTCGGGTTGCTCATCCCAAATGGGGCAAGCATTTGCATTTCTTCAAGTGACTTTAAGTCGACATTCTTTAATTCTATTTCACTGTCAAGCTTGGTGACAGGAATGAAATCTTCTTCAGTAAGCATTTCCCGAGCTAATTGATTCAAACGACTACGTAGCTCACCAACGTCCTCGATTTTTAATGTCATCCCCGCTGCCATTGGATGCCCACCAAAATGAGGCAAAAGATCTCGACAGGTAGATAAATTTTGGAATAAATCAAATCCAACAATGCTACGAGCAGACCCTTTTGCGAGTCCCTTTTCTTCATCAATACTTAAGACGATTGCTGGACGATAAAATCGATCGACAAGCTTCGAAGCGACAATTCCAATGACGCCTGCATTCCAGCCAGGTTTGCCGACGACAATGACAGAATTTTCTTCGATCGGATAGTTTTCTTCCACCTCTCGTATCGCGTCTTCTGCCATTTCAGTAACAAGAGCTTGTCTTTCTTTATTTAATGTATCAATTTCTTCAGCAATGGTCTCTGCTTCATATGGATCATCAGTTAATAAGAGATCAACGGCAATATCAGCACTTTCTAATCTGCCAGCTGCATTAATTCTAGGACCAAGAAGGAATCCAATCGTCTCCTCATTAATCGCAGACAAATCAGCACCAGCTAATTTCAATAATGCTTTTAAGCCATGATTTTCCGTTCTTTTTAGAGCCTCTATTCCTCTTTTGGCAATTAAACGATTTTCTCCAACTAGAGGGACTAAGTCAGCTATAGTGCCGATTGCAGCAAATTGTAATAGATGCTCTGGTACCTTCCCCAATAGGGCATGAGATAATTTAAATGCTACTCCAACACCAGCTAAATCATGAAATGGATAAGGACTGTTTTCCAGTTTTGGGTGGATGATCGCCAATGCTTCAGGTAACTCTGGTCCTGGTTCATGGTGATCGGTAATAATTAAATCAACACCGATTTCCTTTGCAATTTGAGCTTCATGAATCGCGGCAATTCCTGTATCAACGGTAATAATGAGACGAATACCACTTTCCGCAGCATGGCGAAATGCTTTTTCGTTCGGGCCATACCCTTCAGTAAAACGATTAGGAATATAAAATTGCACATTAGCCCCTAAATGTTGAAGGGTCAGCATCATGACAGAAGTACTTGTCACCCCGTCGGCATCATAATCTCCAAATATGAGGATCGGTTCTTGATTATCAATGGCATCTTTTATGCGAGATACAGCAATATCCATTCCTATTAATGTGAATGGATCGTGAAACGCATGATCTTTATCAAAAAGAAAAGATGAGGCAAGCTCTGGAGTTTCAAATCCCCGATTGACAAGTAAAGATGCTACTAGCGGGGTAATGCTTAGTTCCTCTACGAGTCTTTTCTTATTTCCTTCATCAACTTGTTGGCAAATCCATCTAGTTTTCGGCTTTAACATACGTTCACCTCTCAACTTTTCTATTATACTAGAGGGATATATGGGGTTCAAGCTAAGAGTGTATTCGTAAATATTGAAAAAATCATAAAAATACACCCCAAAAGATAAATTCGACTTTTTCTTTTGGGGTGCAGTACAGATTCACTGCCTTTTACCTATTTTTCTTTTTGCTTATTTTGGATTGTACGGATTGATATGCACGAAAACATTTTCTACATTCTTTTCCTGTAACAATTTTCTCTTAACGGCTTTTCCCACTTTATGGCCTTGCTCTACTGTCATATGTGGATCAACTGATATTTTTATGTCGATAATGACGTAATGGCCATGCTCACGGGCATGAAATTCGTCAATTTGCTTCACATCCGAAACAGATTCAACAACTTTTCTAAGCTCAATCGTATCTTCTTCACACATCACTCGATCAAGGGTATTTCCGATTGATTCCTTTCCAAGAATCCACGCCATCCTAATGATCATCAGAGCCACTACAAGACCTGCGACCGGATCGGCATATTCGAGCCATCCAATTTGTAAGTAGTCACCAAGTACTGCTGCCCCAATTCCTACTAATGCAGCTAGCGACGAATAGACATCAGAGCGATGCTCATACGCATTGACAATGAGGGCATCACTATTTAGCTGCTTTCCTAATCGAAATTTATAACGAAACATACACTCCTTTGTAATAATCGAAATCAAAACTGCAGAGATCGCAATTGGTTTTGGGGCCTCAATTGGATGAAAAAATGCATCAAAAGAGGCTCTTCCAATTTCTAACCCAACAAGAAACAATAAAACAGCGACAATGATAGCTGCAATAGACTCTGCTTTTCCATGTCCATACGGGTGCTCCTCATCAGGTGGTTGCTTCGCTGCTCTTAAGCCGATAAAAACAGCTAATGAGCCAGCCACATCTGATGCAGAATGAACTGCGTCCGCGATTAGCGCCTTACTATTGGCGTATATGCCAACACTCCATTTTAATGCCGCCAGCACAATATTACCAACTATCCCAATGATGGCCGCAAACTCCGCTTTCTTAAAGCGTTCGCTTTTTTCCAACTGACTCCCCCCTAAACGCAAAGAACAGACTAATCTTTAGAAGACAAACCTTTTAGCAGTGTAACCTAATCCTTGCAGTCTCATAAGGATGGTAACCATTTTTCCATGTAAAATATTCAAAGTTATTTAAATTTGTCCATAAAAAACCGCAGGAAATTCCTGCGGTTTCGGTCGTTATACTTGTGGTTCATCCGTTTTCTTTTTCTTTTCCTTATAAGTAATCAAGGCACCCTTTGTCTTCAATTCCTTCGCCTTCCACACATACCATAGCTGTGCTGCTAAGAACAAGGAAGAATACGTTCCTGCTATTAAACCGATGAGCAATGCAAAGGAGAAGTTCGTAATAGATTCACTTCCAAAAATGAGTAAAGCAATTACGGCAAGCACAGTGGAAATAATCGTATTTATTGATCTTCCAAATGTTTGTCGTAAACTTACATTCACAATGTTAGCCAGCTCATCCACTGACTTGATACGTCTCTTCTTCTTCATATTTTCACGTATCCGATCGAAGGTAACAATCGTATCATTGATGGAATATCCAACAATGGTCAATACGGCGGCAATAAAGGTTAAGTCTACTTCAAAACGCGTAATACTAAAGATCGCAATGATAAAAAATGCATCGTGAAGTAACGCTATTACCGCTGGGATAGCCATGCGCATTTCAAATCGAATCGTGACATAAATGATAATTCCGATGGATGCGATTAGTATTGCCCGAACAGCATTTTTTGCCAATTCTTTCCCAACTGTTGGCGATACGGTACTTACATTCGGCTCATGACCATATTTTTCATTGAATTCTGTCTTTAAATCAGCAATCTCATCTGAATTAAGTATGTCTTCGCCTTTTATGCGAGCTACTCCAATATTATGGGTATCCCCTGAAATGACGATATCATCTGTCTTAATTCCAACAGATTCTAGTTGCTCTTGAAATTCTGCCTTCGTTAAGGAATGATCGGAAAGTACCTCTATTCTAGTACCACTTGAGAAATCTATCCCTAAATTTAAGCGGAAAATCACTAAGCAAAGGAGTCCTGCTACAAGTAAAATCCCTGAGAAAGCAAAGTATTTTTTACGATGTTTAACGAAATCCCACTTATCAAACTTCGTCGGTAAATCAATCGTATCAAAGTTTTCAGCAATATCTTTAATATCAGATTGCTTCACACCTAACCAACCAGGCTTTTTATTGAAGAAGTTACTATTCACCCATAAGCTAAGTAAAAATCTTGAGCCAAATACAGCCGTGACAAAGCTTACTAATATACTGACGATCAACATCGTCGCAAAGCCTTTTACTGAGCTTGTCCCATATAAAAAGAGAACAGTTGCTGCAAGTAGAGTCGTAATATTGGCATCGAAAATAGTGGATAAAGAACCACTCGTACCTGTTTTAAAGGCTGCTTTTAGGTTTCGTCCAACCTTTAATTCTTCTTTAATACGCTCAAAAGTAATAATATTCGCATCGACTGCCATCCCTACCCCAAGAATAACCGCTGCAATTCCCGGAAGAGTCAATACAGCATTCATCCAATCAAAGACAACAAGAATTAAGTAAATATAGACAGACAATGTAACAGTTGCGATGAATCCAGGGAATCGATAAAAAGCAATCATGAAAATAAAAATAGCGATAACGCCAATGAGCCCTGCCATTACAGTCTTGTCTAATGCATCTGCTCCAAATTGTGCTCCTACAGAAGTAGAATATACTTCCTCAAGCTCAACAGGTAGAGCTCCTGCATTTAAAAGGTTTGCTAAAGTACTAGCTTCTTCAATCGTAAAATTTCCTGTAATTGAAACCGTATCTTGATTAAAAATTTGAGAGACTCTCGGTGCGGAAAGGTAAGGAGGTTCTTCTTTTACAGCCTCACCTCGGAAGGTATGCTCTCCTTCTTCAAAATCTAACCAAATTACTAGTAGATTATTCGGACTGCCCTTTTGGACAATCTGCTCCGTAACTTGCCTAAACTTATCAGCACTCTTTAATTTAAGCGAAACACTTGGTTGACCGTTTTCATCAAAGGTTTGTTGGGCGCCGCCTTCAACTAAGTCACGTCCATCCATCATTAAAGTATCGTCTACATCTCGAAACGATAAATTTGCTTCCGTTGAAAGCATTTCCCTTGCTTGGTTCTGATCATGAACACCTGCTAACTGGACACGGATACGATTATCTCCTTCAATCTGGAGACTCGGCTCGCTTACACCTAATGCGTTAATCCGTTTGTTTAACGCCTCAGCTGTACTAGCCATCGTAGCGTCATCTATCGTTTGTCCATCTTCTGCTTTGACCTCATAAAGTACTTCAAATCCACCTTGTAGATCTAAGCCGAGCTTTATATTTCCTAGAATATTTGTTGTCGTTGCTCCAATCATCCCACCTAATACGAGGACAATTAGGAAAAAAGCAACGATTCTACTACGTTTGACCATTATGTAGAAATCCTCCTTAAAAGAACGCACAAACCGTTTCTTTAGTGCTGTTAACCTATTATTTCATTGGCAAGAAAGTCAATATGATTATTATGAAACAGTTTAGAATAGGTGTCAATTTTGTATGTTAGAGCTAGGTTCATTTTAATAGTTCTTTTAGCTCTGCTTCGTCCTCAAGGGAAAAATCAAGGAGCTTCAAGGCTTCAACAGAGGCAAAACTCATATATTCACCAGGTTTTAATGAAAGAATATCAGCTACAATCTCATATAGTTTAATGTCCTCTTTGACTCGTTTCCATTTCTTACTCGTTAAAAAATCCCACAATTGTTGCTCCCTAATCGTTCCATAACCTAATAGATTTAATTCTTCCGCTTTACTTACGAGAGCCGGTTTCACTTCATTGCGGAAACGGTCGTATTCATGGACAGTGCTCATTTAGACTCCTCCTAGATAAAACTTCATATAGAAAACGAAACAACTTGTCATGCTTTGTCCACATTCATGCATATAGATAATTGTATATGATCTAAGACTATTCTGAAAGCGACTTTCCATGAAAATACTATTTTTCTTTCCAAGCATTGTCTTGTAGAACTTATATCCAGAAGGCAGGGAGCAAGATGTCTAAGTTTCTCAAAGGAACGATTATTTTATTAGTAGCGGGATTAGTGACAAGAGTTCTCGGATTTATCAATCGTATTGTGATTGCCCGATTTATCGGAGAAGAGGGAGTCGGCCTCTATATGATGGCATTTCCTACACTAATGCTTGTTATTACCATCACACAATTAGGACTTCCTGTTGCCATCTCAAAAAGTGTGGCTGAGGCAGAAGCAAAAGGAGATTTTAAGAAAATCAAGAAAATATTAGTCGTATCACTCACGACAACCATCTCCTTGTCTTTATTGTTCACACCTGCCTTATTTTTCAGCGCCCCTTATTTATCTGACCTATTATTTACCGATAATCGCACGAAATTACCATTACTTGCAATTACACCGATCATTCCGATTGTTGCCATTTCAGCTGTCATAAGAGGATATTTTCAGGGAAGACAAAACATGAAACCTGCTGCCTATTCTCAAGTGATTGAACAAGTCATCAGAATCGCTCTCATTGCTGTCTTAACAAAAATGTTTTTACCATACGGAATCGAATTCGCAGCTGCAGGAGCGATGCTTGCCGCCGTTATTGGGGAACTGATGTCGTTACTCTATTTAGTTACCACCTTCAAAATTAAAAAGAAATTTCCTGTTAGAAGAAATTTCTTTAAGCAAATACAAGCTGGGAAATCTACTTTTAATGAATTAATGGGCGTGGGCCTACCGACTTTGGGAAGTAGATTAATCGGAAACTTTTCCTGGTTCCTTGAACCAATTGTCGTCTCATATAGTCTAGCTTTAGCGGGAGTTGGAACGGCCTTAGCAACGAAACAATATGGTTCCCTTACTGGGTTCGCTATGCCTCTCTTGTTTCTTCCTTCGTTTATTACGTATTCTTTATCGACTTCGCTAGTACCGGCTATTAGTGAAGCCAACTCAAAAAATGATAAAGGGCTGATTGAATATCGATTACAGCAGGCATTACGTTTCGTCTTCTTAACAGGTGGACTTGCTATTGTCTTGTTATATGTTTTAGCAGATCCATTAATGGAATTTATGTATGGCTCAACATCTGGCGCAATTTTTATCAAAATAATGGCTCCATTCTTCCTTTTCTATTATTACCAAGGACCACTTCAAGCAACGTTACAAGCATTAGACTTAGCACGAGCAGCAATGATTAATAGTATTATAGGGTCCGCTGTTAAGCTTGGTGTCATCTTGGCTCTTGCCAGTCAACCGAGCTTTGGCATAAACGGGGCTGCACTTGGAATCATTATCGGCATTGTATTGGTAACATTTCTCCATTTTGCCACCGTTTTGAAGCGTATTTCCTTTACTTTTTATATTCTCGATTATGTAAAAGCCTTTATTGTGATGGGCCTCTCAGGGTGGCTTGGATTTTATACTTTTGAGCAAATTTCAGATGTTCCACTTGCCTTCCACATTATACTGGCTACCTTCGTGATGAGTTTAAGCTATTGTATTCTTCTTCTCTTATTCGGCTTAATTCGAAAAAATGATTTACAAAGAATTCCAAAGATTGGTGATTTTTTAGCTTGGTTTGCATTCAAATAAAGGAGACTCCATACTGAGTCTCCTTTATTTCAGATCGATAAAAAATTCCCCGTTTTGATAACTGCAAAAGGAGATTTTCTTTATATCTCGATAGCCACGTTTTCTTAGTTCTTGTCTGATCCATAGCATATTCTTGTCAATCCGTTCTAAATTTTTTTCTTGAATCTCTCCATCAATGATCAGAGGAATTGTATAGCTCCCTTCATTTTGTTCTTTTTCAAAAACGGTTAGCTTTCCAGAGGTCTCAAGAATGGCAAATTCTACATCGGCGATATTTCGAACATTTTGTTCTCTTAATTGGAGCAAAAGGTCATCAAAATTATAACGTTGCTTTTTCATTTCTTTTTCATCGATTTTCCCCTTATTGATGATCAATGTTGGTTTTCCTTCCACCACATCCCGAAAACTCTTACTCTTTAATGAAATGTAAGCAAAAACAATTTGAATGGTCATCAGGAGAATCATGGGCGTTACGACAAAGAGAAGATTATCTTTCGGGCTGTCTATTGCAGCAACCGCCAACTCGGCAATCATAATATATACAACTAAATCCAATATACTTAATTCGCCAATCTCTCTCTTTCCCATCATGCGGAAAATTAGGATGATGAGGGCATAAAAAAATAACGTTCTAAGTGCAATCTGAAAAAGATCAGCCACATTTTTTCCCCTTTCATGCTTATTCTATCTGTTCCGACTCCTTCGTTATTATTCTCAATCCTTTTCGTAAATATGAAAAAGCAGAATTTCATGATAAAAACGGCCTGAGTATAGAATTTAAAAAAGATTCGCTTCTATTTTTCAACTCACATGAATATGCATGTACTAAGACAAGCAAAAGGCTTGTTCAGCCCTGCATTTTCGCTGGACTGAGCATTCTACTTGTACAAAAATATATGTATTCTCGTACGAAGGGAGAGGGTCAAAATAGAAGAGTCAAAAAACCATGGAATTGCTGTCTTATACGGAGTAATTGCCATCTTTTTACTGTTAATCATTTCGAGTTTTATATTCTCTATTATCCTTAGGTTTACGAGTACGCAAGAATCGTCATTAGGGGTCATAACGACCATTATATCCTTCATCACCTTATTTGCAGGAGGATTTATCACGGGCAGAAAAGGAAAGGAAAAGGGTTGGCTTATTGGGACTCTAACTGGGGTTCTCTACACAATCATTATTTTTCTATTTCAATACTTAGGTTACGATAGTCTCTTTTCATTGGAGCAAATGATTTACCATGTATGCTATATCATCACAGCGATGATGGGTGGTATTTTAGGAGTTAATATGAGCACTCCGAAGACTCGTAATGCTTAAGACCGCCCGCAAACGCTCGCTTCATTATTGATCTTTTATCAACATAAACTATAAAAGCGCCGTTCTTCTTGAGAACGACGCTTTCTTTTCGTGAATTGAATTAGCTCTTAGCTAGTAAATCACTTGATGATTCAGTTACTTCACGTACCGCAGCGCGATCGTATGTAAGACGACTTCCATCTCCACATTTGATAACAATCTTACCTTCATCAATTGCGTCGACGATACCATGTAGTCCGCCAATCGTTACAACCTTGTCACCTTTTTTAAGTTCATTTTGCATTTGCGTAACTGCTTTTTGACGCTTTTGTTGTGGGCGAATTAATAAAAAGTAGAAAATCGCAAACATTAATATCAGTGGGGCAATTGTACCTAACATTTCCATTTGTCCAACCTCCTTTCAAGCCATATCTATTTACTATTTTAGAAGTTTTTTGCGTCGGGCTTATTAAAGCCATATCTTTCAAAAAATTCTTCTCTGAAGTCCCCTAATCGATCCTCTCGAATCGCTTCTCGGACTTGCTCCATTAATTTTAACAGAAAATAGAGATTATGGTAAGTTGTAAGTCGTATTCCGAATGTTTCATCACATTTAATTAGATGACGAATGTAAGCACGACTATAATTTTTACATGTGTAGCAATCGCAATTTTCATCGATAGGTCCAAAGTCTCGCGCAAATTTCGCATTTTTTACAACAAGTCTTCCTTCGCTTGTCATCAATGTACCATTGCGAGCAATTCTTGAGGGGAGCACACAATCAAACATATCAATCCCTCGAATGGCCCCGTCTATTAATGAATCTGGCGAACCTACTCCCATTAGGTATCTAGGCTTATTGGAAGGAAGTAACGGTGTCGTAAATTCAAGGACACGATTCATTATATCCTTTGGCTCACCAACAGATAATCCACCGACTGCATAACCAGGGAAATCTAAGGAAACAAGATCCTTCGCACTTTGCTTGCGGAGCTCCTCGTATTCCCCACCTTGGACAATTCCAAAGAGACCTTGATCATTTGGACGTTGATGAGCATTCAAACATCTCTCCGCCCATCTTGACGTACGTTCAACGGATTTTTGCATATATTCATATGTCGCAGGGAAAGGGGGACATTCATCAAATGCCATCATAATATCTGAGCCTAACGCATTTTGAATCTCCATCGCTTTTTCTGGAGATAAAAAGAGCTTGTCCCCGTTCAAATGATTACGAAAATGAACCCCTTCCTCTTCAATCTTGCGGAACTCACTTAAGCTAAATACTTGGAAACCACCAGAGTCTGTTAAAATAGCCCGATCCCAATTCATAAATTTATGAAGGCCACCAGCCTCTTTCACTATTTCATGTCCTGGACGGAGCCATAAATGATACGTATTGCTCAAGATAATACCAGCACCCATTTGCACGAGCTCTTCTGGAGACATCGTCTTAACCGTCGCCAATGTTCCGACAGGCATAAATACGGGTGTTTCAAATGAGCCATGGGGAGTATGGACTCTTCCAAGTCTTGCTCCTGTTTGTTTACAGGTTTTGATTAATTCATAACGTATTGCAGTCAAATTCATGTACCTCCTGATGTCCACTTTGCAAAGGTTGCAAAGAGACAACTATAATATCAACATCGCGTCTCCAAAGCTAAAGAAACGGTATTTTTCTTCCACAGCAGTACGGTAGGCATGTAAAACAGGTTCTCTACCCGCCAATGCACTGACAAGCATGATGAGTGTAGATTTCGGCAAATGAAAATTCGTGATCATGCCATCAATCGCCTTAAAATCATAGCCTGGATAAATAAATATATCTGTCCAACCACTGTCAGCAACGAACTTTCCTTTATGCTTTGATGCGATCGTTTCTAATGTCCTCGTTGAAGTGGTTCCGACAGAGATGATTCTTCCACCATCTTTACGTACCTCGTTTAACAGATGAGCCGTATCCTCTGTTACTTGAAAAAATTCAGCATGCATTTCATGCTCCAAAATATCATCCACACTGACAGGACGGAAGGTGCCGAGACCAACATGCAACGTAATAAAAGTGATATGGACGCCCATCTCCTTTAATTCTTCAAGAAGCTCTTCAGTAAAATGAAGACCTGCCGTTGGAGCGGCCGCTGAGCCACGTTCCTTTGCATAGACAGTTTGATATCTTTCCTTGTCTTCCAGCTGTTCTTTTATGTATGGCGGTAGAGGCATTTCACCAAGAGCCTCTAATACCTCATAAAAGATTCCTTCATAGCGAAATTGTAGAAGTCGTCCACCATGGTCTTTTTCACCAACACAAACAGCAGAAAGCAAGCCATTTCCAAATGTAATGACAGAGCCTTCCTTAATTCGCTTCGCTGGTTTCACAAGAGTCTCCCAAGTGTCCCCTTCTAACTGTTTTAAAAGAAGAACTTCAATTTTTGCTCCTGTATCTTCTTTTTCTCCAAAAAGTCGTGCCGGTAAAACTCTCGTATCATTAAGAACGAGACAATCACCTGGTTTTACGTAATTTTTAATATTTTTAAAAATATCATGTTCAATTTGCCCATTTTCCTTATTTAAGACCATAAGTCTACTGCTTGCCCGTTCCTCTAGTGGCGTTTGTGCAATCAGCTCTTCAGGCAAATGAAAATCAAATAAATCTACCTTCAATGATGTCACCCTGTTCCTTATTCATAGCTTGCATATTCCTAGTTTGCGAATCAATCCTAAAATCTACTACTTTGATCAACGAAATTTCCCTAAAAAGTAAAAGATAAGGGAAAGTACGATACTGATGATTATCGATGTAACAATCGGAAAATAAAAAGTGGTATTGCCTTTTTTGATGACGATATCTCCTGGAAGCTTTCCAATGTGAATAAATTGCATGAGAAATCCAACGACAAAAATGATTACTCCAACAATCATCAGAAACTTAGGAATTCCGCTCACCAGAAGGCACCTCCATCCCGAAATGGTGATAAACTAAGTCTGTGACAATTCGACCACGAGGCGTTCTTTGCAAGAAGCCAATTTGTAATAAATAAGGCTCATACACATCCTCAATCGTCATTGACTCTTCTCCAATCGTTGCGGCAATCGTCTCTAATCCCACTGGTCCACCGCGGAATTTTTCAATAATCCCCTTTAATAACTTGTGGTCGATATGGTCTAACCCTAGTCGATCCACTTGTAACAGCTCTAAAGCCTTTTGCGCCAATGAATGGTCAATATCCCCATTCCCACGAACTTGGGCAAAGTCACGTACTCTTCTTAACAATCGATTGGCAATTCGCGGGGTTCCCCTCGATCTTCTGGCAATCTCTGTGGCCGCAAGAGAATCAATCTCGACCTCAAACACTTCAGCCGTTCGAATGACGATTTCCTTTAACTGCTCTTCTCGATAGTACTCTAGCCTGCTTAACACCCCAAAGCGATCACGTAAAGGTGCTGATAGAGAACCAGCCCTTGTCGTTGCTCCAACCAGTGTAAAAGGTGGGAGCTCAAGACGAACGGAACGAGCACTCGGCCCCGTACCAATGACGATGTCTAAGCAAAAATCTTCCATTGCAGGATAGAGAACTTCTTCAATCGACCTTGGAAGACGATGGATTTCATCAATAAATAAGACATCTCCAGGCTCTAGGGCTGTTAAAATGGCGGCCAAATCCCCAGGTCTCTCAATCGCTGGACCTGCGGTTGTCCGTATATTAACGCCCATTTCATTCGCTATAATCGTTGCTAAAGTCGTCTTCCCAAGACCGGGAGGACCGTAAAGGAGGACATGATCCAATGTTTCCTTGCGCAGCTTTGCCGCTTCGATAAAAACTTCTAAGTTCTCTTTTACCTTATCCTGGCCAATATATTGCTTAAGGGTTTGTGGTCGCAAGCTTTGTTCAATTGAAAGCTCTTGAATATCCGCCTCTCCAGACACGATTCGATCCTCCACGATCTTCACCCCTTACTTATTTTAATAATTTTTGCAGACCTTTTTTAATATATTGGTCCGTCGATAATGTTTCTCTCTGTAATTCTGGTGTAATCTTCTTAATTTCCTTTTCATAATAGCCTAGCGCTTTTAAAGCAAGGATGGCTTCCTCAAGGTCTTGATTTAAGCGATCAGACCGAACACCTTTTTCTGGTGCAAACAGATCTGGAAAAAAGTCTGGCACGACATTTTGTAGCTTCCCTTTTAAATCGAGAATCATTTGTCTTGCCGTTTTCTTTCCTACCCCTGGAAATTTCACTAAAAAGCCTTCGTCTTCATTTTCAATCGCATCAACAACTTGTTCTGGCTCGCCTGCTGCTAAGATCGCTAGTGCCCCTTTTGGACCGATCCCCGACACATTTAAAAGCTTCGTGAAAAGAGTCTTTTCTTCCCTTGATTGAAAGCCGTATAAGGCCATCAAATCTTCACGGACATAATGATATGTATAAACCTTTATCTCTTTTCCTTGGTCTTTAGCATAAACAAACGGATTAGGCGTTGTTATCTGAAAGCCCACTCCGCTCGTCTCTAACACAATATATTCAGGGCCGACAAAGTCGACCTTCCCTTGAATAAACTCAAACAACTGCATTCGCCCCTCTTTTTTGCTGTACACCATTGTACCATACAATCCACTACGCATAAAGAAAAGCTGTCGTTTAAAAGGGAAGAGAACGTCTTATAAACTTTTATGATTGATTCATCTTTTTCTCAGCCTCTAAGTTCCGCTTTCAAATATAACAGGAAAATTTCCTCTTATTCAGTAAATCTCATGAAAAACAGCTTGAATAGCAGGAAAATTTCCGCCTATCACTTCCCAAAACGTGAAAATAGGTGATTTTTCTCTGCATAAGCGGAAAATCTTCCCCTATTTCCCTCGAAATGAGCTCCATTGAAGGATATAACCGGAGAATTTCCGCTTATATTACTGTTGCTGATTACTCGAGGTTACGGACAAGACATCAATCGATTTAATCAAAAAAACTCCGCTTATTTTAAGTTTGCCGGTTACTCGAGTTAAAGACAAGACATCTTAAATGGCGTTTTTCTCAAAATCTAATCTCGTGGTAAAAGAAAAAAGAACCGATTTTATCCGGTTCCTAGTTAACAGATTAATTTGCCATCTTTTCTTCAAGGGTGAAATTTTTGAAAGTCTCTAACACTTCTACATACTGTTCTTTATTTTTTATCGGGATCCCCTTTTTCAATTGTTCATGTTTTTTACTTTCAAGCTTGCCAATGTCCAATTGAAAAAAAGTATGAATGATTTTCGATGTTTGTGGTCTTCCATTAAATATCGTTAATACCCCATCATTATCAATTCCAAAATAACCATTGGACTTAAGGAGTGGTGAAATATCATCAACAAATTCTCTAAATACTACTTTATCCTCCGTCATATCAATAAGCTGCCAGCTATTATATTTTGCCCAAAAATCTTCCATCGACCAAATCGTTTCCTTGACCGTTTCTTGACTGAATTCCCCGTCTAGATACATTCGTTCAAGTACTACCTGAACTTCAAGCGGCTCAAACTGTAACGTTTCTTTCGCTTCTTCATTTTTTGCTTTAACATTGTCAAAGCCAATGGATCCGATAAGGAAAATTGCCATCAATAGACATATCATAGACCTTTTGATTTTCACAACGGTCACCTCTTTAAAAGTCATAAGTAAATTCATACAATTCCTGTAAAATATTTTTAAACTCCACTATTATTTTGACCATTTATAGAAATATTAACCTTTTTTATTAAAACTTTTGCCATAAGTAAAGGAGCAAACCTTTTTCAGCTTGCTCCTTCACTTTATTGATTATTCTCAACAGCTCTATTTGTTTCATTGCTTATCGTTCTAAAAATATGGTCGATATCATCATTAATCACATCGCGAGGTCCACCATCTCGAAGTTCATTATCAATGGTGCGGATCCGACTATACATACTGTCATTTGTCGTGACTGTAACTTTTTTTCCATCAGCATGGGGTTCTACAGCTTCACGAATCGCCGCTTTTGTTTCATCAGATCTCTGCGGATCCTCTAAAACAGCACCAACCATGATCTGATCTTCTTGAACGACCGCTCTTGCATCTGCCACATTCACAACAGTTGTCGCCGTATACGCTACCCTTTGGGCAAGCCTTCCGTTATACGCTGTGTAATAAGGACTTCTCGCCCCACTATTATTCGTATTCAAATGGGCATGATAGTTTTGGTCACTACGGCTAAATAAGGTCGTATTATATTCTCCATCTGGGGCTGCTTCATTATTAATACGAAGGAGCCTACGATTGCCTCCTTCACCTGCAATCGTATGATCTAATATTTCTGTAACCGGGCCATCGTTATCTTCATTCACTAAGTTAGCATTTCCGCCGTCTTCTTCATGATGTTCATTGGAATGATAACCGACTGCAAGTGGCTGACGGTCCTGCCCATCCACTGCCTCATCATTATTTCCACAAGCACCGAGTCCTAGTGCGATCGCTACTGTGGCTGGCCATGCAAAATATTTATATTTCAATGATGAACGCCTCCTTCACACTCGAATAAGAGCAATATACTTGCTCACTATTAGAGTGTGAGGGGAATTCAATTTTCATCCTGTCAGTTACGACCAATCTCAATTATTTTTTCGAAAGTACTTCTAATGCATCCTGCAATTCTTTCACAAACCGTTGTCTCTCATAAAACTGTCCAGCCGTTAAATCAAGAAGTTGGCGCATAATGACAGGATTGTTATACTGTTTTTCTCTAATAACTCGGTTCCATTCCCTAAAAATGTCCGTCGGAAAAGCTAAACCATACAAAAATAATTTCGAGTCTAAAAAAGGTTGTATTTTTTCAAGTTCGGATAAATTGTCAAACGACCAATGAATATATGGAAGAATCCGATTGGCATATTGCAGATAATCTAGGCTTGTTTCACCAATCGAGATTAAGTCAAAATCAATGAGGTGTAATTCTTCCCCTTTTGTTCGAAGAAAATTATGATGGGCCAAATCTCCATGTAGGATAACATTTGAGTCCTTTATTGAGTATTCTTGTTCTAATCCATTTAGTGACCAATCAGTCCACCTTAAAATGTCTTCGATGATTTCTTTTTGCAAAAAAAATTTAATAAAGGAAATATTATTTAAGAAAGTAGCTGTTCTTCCTCTCCACTTATGCAATAGATGTTGCTTTTTCAATTTACTCTCATATTTTTGGACAAGCATTTTACTGATTTCATGATATTCATGCAAAAGGGTTAACCCCTCAACTCTATTATGAGGTACTGCGAAGGTAAAAACATTCTCAGAAGGTTGGAGATATTCAATGATTCCATAGAAGCTTTGCTCAAAAAATAAAGGAGAACCATTCGTAA
The DNA here is from genome assembly GCF_047302285.1 of Robertmurraya phoenicis. Classification (GTDB taxonomy): domain Bacteria; phylum Bacillota; class Bacilli; order Bacillales; family Cytobacillaceae; genus Robertmurraya. Next base: position 1,525,130 of record NZ_CP154845.1, on the reverse strand, counting down.
GATCAAGAAAAGAATAAGTATGGGTAAATCCATTTTTCATTAAGTCCTCTGTTATGTTCATCTGAGTTTTGAGACGGCGATAGGATGAATATCCTTTCACAACGTATTTTGAAGAATCTGTTTCAAGCAAAAAAACATGATTGCGGATTGGTTTAATGGACTTTACTTGTAGAGGCAGCTGGCTTTTTAAATAAAAAAGGAGACGATCCATGTATAAACCGTCTCCTCCGTGATCGTTAATCGTCACTTTCATCACTTTCGTTTGTAGGTCTAGGCATTCCATACCCAGCCCCCATTGGCCCATAAGGATTCATAAACGGCGGGCTCGCGAATGGCTGACCATATGGTGGAGTATATACAGGTGCTACCCCTGGTCCATACGCACCTGGCATTCCTGGCGCCATCGCTCCTTGTGCTGGCATCCCCGGTCCATAGCTTCCTGCTTCTGGATACTCCCCTTCAGCTTCATAGCCTGTTGGGTATTCTCCTTCATACCCTGCCGGTGCCATTCCAGGATAATGCGGTGCAAATCCTCCAGGCATTCCATAGCCAACTGGTGGCTGAGGAGGTCCATAGCTTCCAACAAATTGAGGTCCACCACATCCACAGTCTTTCTCCTCCATTGCTCCTTGTACGGCTGGCATTGGTTGATTTGGTCCGTATGGCATGTCATAAGCCCCAGCAAGTTGTGGTCCTGGACCATATGCTGGTGGATATGCTGGAAATGGCTGGGCAAATCCTGGTCCCGGTCCATATGGCATTGGATATGGTGCCTGATATGGAGGACAAGGATATGGTGCCTGCATCATTGGCGCCATTTGTGGCATCGGCGGCATGTTCGCCATCTCTGGTGACACTTGTGGCATTGGTGGCATGTTGCCCATTTCCGCTGCCATCTGCGGCATGTTTGGCATGTTGCCCATTTGCGGTGCCATTTGCGGCATGTTTGGCATGTTTGGCATGTTTGGCATGTTTGGCATAGGCGGCATTTGAGGATGATCATATGCTCCCATTATTCCTGCTGGCTGATTAGGCATAAATGGTGATGATTCCTCACCAAAATCATTTTCTACGCCGGGCATTCCGCCATAGTAAGGTGGTTGCTGCATCGCTGGTGCTTGCTGATATGGATATCCTCCTGGAGCTGTCATTCCTGGTGCAGGATAAGGTTTGAACGGGTTCATTGGTTGCTGAAATCCTCCTTTAATCGGCATTTCCATTGAAGATGATTCCTCCATAGAAGCCGTTTCTGTTGGCTTATAAGGTTTTGCTGGTTCTGCTTCAGGTAAAATATTGGTTGGTTTCGGTGGTAATTGTGGTGCTTGATGTGGCTTTTGTTCCACATTCACATTAGCCATATTCATCATATAGTAATTGTTAATGTCAATTTCCGGAATAATTGGCTTAGGCATTTTCGGCACAAATGGTTTTTTCGGAGTTTCCATTTTCGGAATCTCAGGTTTTGGCTTTTCCATAATCGGTGCTTCTTTTTTCTTTTCCTTTACAAAAGGGTGCTGTTGTATCTGTTTTTCTTTTTTCACACCCAAATTCAGCTTAGCTTCTTTTTGACCACTAATAGGAGATTCTTTTTTGACGCTTCCCCCAGCAGTTGGAACTTTTATTTTCATTCCGGGCATGATCATATCAGGATTGCTGAGCTGTGAATTGAGTTGCTTCAGCTCTTCAAAATTTACGCCGTACTTTTTGGCGATTTTCCAAAGAGTATCCCCTTTCTGTACGATATGGATCTTCACTGTGACTTCTCCCTCCTATGCAAATGTCCATATATTGTATGATTGTGTAGGTAATTTGCTAATAATCTTCAAAAAAACTTATGCGTAATCGAAATAAATTATGTTATTAGATGGTGAAAAGATTCTCGTACAAGCTTGAAATTTGTCAAAAAGACGAACGTTATGTTCACAAACTCACTTGAACGTCGACTGATAGGATAAACTACGATAAACTATTTTCAGAAGAACTTATAAAGAAAAACTTTTATATAGAAAAAGGTGGAGAAAGATGAAGGGACAGAAAATTCTCGGAGATGAAAGAAGGGAATTAATATTATCATGGCTCCAATCAAGCCATGAACCGATAACTGGAAGTGAATTAGCGGTGAAGACAAATGTCAGCAGACAAGTGATTGTTGGAGATATCACATTGCTTAAAGCAAAAGGAGAGCCCATTATCGCTACAAGTCAAGGCTATTTGTATATGAAAAGACCTGAAATGACAAATAGAGTGGAAAGAACGATCGCCTGTGTACATCGCCCTGAGAGAACGGAGGAGGAACTATTACTTCTAGTCAATCACGGGGTAACCATCCTAGATGTTAAAATCGAACACTCTGTATATGGGGATTTAACGGCCTCCATTATGGTCTCAACAGCAAAAGAAGTGGAGCAATTTATCGAAAAAATCAATGCTACAAAGGCCTCTTATTTATCCGAACTAACAGATGGCATTCATTTACATACGATCGCTGCTCCAACTGAAGAAGCTTTAAATCAAGCAGAAAAAGCACTACGTGAAAAAGGATTCTTAATTGATAATAACTAAAAAAAGGAGCTTAACGGCTCCTTTTTTGCACTTGAAAATACGGATAACTCCCCAAAACATTCACAGAACACCCAAGTGCTTCGAGTTCTGCAATTGCACCTGGAATTAACACATCATCCATTTTCATTTCAACATCTATTAGGAAAAAATAATTGCCAAGCCCTGTTTTCGTTGGACGAGACTCGATTTTGGAAAGATTTAGCTTTCTCCATGCAAATGCAGACAATACTTGGTGAAGAGCCCCAGAACGATCATCTGCCGGAAGGGTGATCATTAAAGATGTCTTATTCCCTGCCATCGTTAATGGACTAGCTGATAATTCAATCGGCTCCTTCGCTAATACAATAAAGCGTGTATGATTGAAATCAAAGTCATGAATGTCAGGTGCGACAATTTCTAGCCCATATTCTTCTGCCGCTAATTCATTGGCAATGGCTGCAGCTTGTTCTGTAGGATGATCAAGAATATGTTTGGCTGCTGCTGCTGTCGAAGTAACACTTACTCTTCTGACCCCGTTGCAATTTAAATGAAGAAATTTATGGCATTGGGCAATCGCATGGGAATGACTATAGATGACATCTATTTTTTTCCAATCTCCCTTGTTTTGCGGATGAATCATTAAATGCTGTCTGATAGGAGCTGTTAATTCCGCAAGAATGGGAAGGGGCATTTCATGGATTAAATAATCAAGAGTAATATTGACTGAGCCTTCTAATGCGTTCTCTAACGGAACAACACAAGCATCCACTTCATTCTTTATAACGGCATCCAAGCAATCAGGAATGGTCATATACGGGATTCCCTCATCAGCTGGAAACATTTCACGTACGGCGATGTCTGTAAAGGTTGCTTTCGGTCCTAAAAATGCAATTTTCATTATGATATTCCTCCCCTGAAGTCTTCCTCTATATCTCTTGTTTGTCTAAAATTTCAAATAATTCAAGGCAAAATCTTGGGGCTGAAGCTATGCCCCAGACCCTAGTACTTCAACATTTTCGACAAATTCAAGCTTTTTTAAGTTAGCCAACAATTCATTGATTTCGATACCCATTCCCGTAATGTTGAGGGAAAGAGTTACCTGGGCTCTCCCTTGAAGCGGAATCGTTTGATGGATCGTTAGAACGTTACATCCTGAAGCGGCGACCACTCCCAAGAGCTGTGACAGTGTACCAGAACGGTCCTCTAAGTGAAAGAATAAGGTAATTAATTTTTCCTTCACAACTGTATGAAATGGAAAAACAGTGTCTCTATATTTATAAAAAGCACTTCGACTTAAATCAACCTGTTGAACCGCATCCCATACGGATTCCACTTTTTTTCGCTCAATCATTTCCTTAGCCTCTAGTGTTTTTCTCATAGCCTCAGGCAAGACATCTTCACGTACTAAGAAAAATTTTCTATCAAATTTATCTTTACTCATTTCCCCCACCCCATTAGAAATGCGCAAGCGCCTTGCTCTTCGCCGTACAAACTGGAGGAGCCTCGACTGAGATAAAGGAAACCCGATGAGCGTTAGCGAATCGAGATTGACTTACCGTAGGGAGGGGACCTGAAGTTTATTAGGCGATAGGCGCTGGAGCTAGACAATTCTCAAAGTTAAAACCTGTACTTAATTATACAGTGAAAAGGGTAAACGCCAAAAAAATTCTATTTGACGTCTCCTCCTCGAGAAAATTAATCAAGAAATTCAAATTCATAATCCATCAGTTTAACCGTATCTCCGCTCTGAATCCCTCTTTCTCTTAGCGCGTCATCGATACCCATTCCTCTAAGCTGTCTCGCAAAACGACGAACCGATTCATCGTGAGCAAAGTTTGTCATCTTAAACAATCTCTCGACAGCATCTCCGGAAACAACAAAGCTGCCGTCTGGATCTCTCGTAATGACAAATTCCTTCTGGTCCGCTTCATGTTTATAAAGAACGCGGTTAACATCCGTTGTTTCCTCTTCATGAACAAGCGGAAATTCTGGTGTTTCCTCGACTTTATCAGCGATCGCAAATAAGAGATCTCTTAAGCCTTGTCTTGTAATAGCTGAGATTGGAAAAATCGGATAATCCTCTTTCAGTTGACTCTTAAACGTTTCAAGATTTTCTTCCGCTTCTGGCATGTCCATTTTATTGGCGACAATAATTTGTGGTCTCTCGGTCAGCCTTAAATTATACTCTTTTAATTCATTATTAATTGTTGTGTAATCCTCGTAAGGGTCTCTTCCTTCTGTTGACGCCATATCAATGACATGAACAATGACTCTTGTTCTTTCGATATGACGTAAAAATTGATGCCCTAAGCCTACCCCAGCATGAGCTCCTTCAATTAAACCAGGAAGGTCTGCCATGACGAAGCTTCTACTATCTTCTGTTTCAACCATGCCGAGATTTGGCGCAATCGTTGTAAAATGATAATCGGCAATTTTCGGCTTTGCTGCTGATACAACCGAAAGTAATGTTGATTTTCCGACACTCGGAAATCCTACAAGACCTACATCAGCTAGAACTTTCAATTCAAGCATAACTTCTTTTTCGATACCCGGTTCCCCATGCTCTGATAACTCTGGAGCAGGGTTAGCTGGAGTAGCAAATCTTGAGTTCCCGCGTCCACCTCGGCCACCACGAGCAATAACCGCTCTTTGACCATGTTCAATCAAATCAGCAATTACTTCTTTCGTCTCGGCATCAGTGACAACTGTACCTGGTGGGACTTTGACAATCATATCTTTCGCATTTCGACCATGCTGATTTTTCGACATCCCATGCTCACCACGAGGTGCCTTAAAATGGCGCTTATAGCGAAAGTCCATCAGTGTTCTAAGACCTTCCTCTACCTCAAAAATAACGTCAGCACCCCTGCCTCCGTCTCCACCAGCTGGGCCGCCCTTTGGAACGTATTTCTCACGGCGAAAGGCAACCATTCCATTACCACCGTCTCCGCCTTTTACATATATCTTAACTTGATCTACAAACATTTTTGTCCTCCCGTCTGCAGTAGATGTGTCATTATGTAAAATAACTTCTTAAAGCATTTTATCAAATGCTTTTCCTGCATCCTAACGCATCTTTACTCATTAATATCTCATTGATAGGGCATAAATACTTCAATGGATAGCTCTTGTTCTGAAAGCTCTTGCACTTTTTTTGAAAACATTGATGGTTCTTGAAGAAAGCCCCTGATATGCTCAATATCTGTTATTATTCCTCGAAAATCGAAAAAGAAACCGACCCCATATTCTTGCCTTTGGATCGTCACCGATAAATGATTTTCATGAAAGGCTTTAATTGCTTTATTTAATTCCTCTAAAAATGTGTTTGTCCATTTTGTTAGTTCGTCATCCTTCACGAAATGACGTGTTGATATATTTGTTTCGTTGATAATCTCATACTCAAGGTGAATGGAATGACTTTCCCAATTATAGGTTAGAAGCAATGCTGCAAATTGAGGAATGTTCAGGTTGGATAGAATCGATTCTTGTCTCGTTTCCACGACAATTTCATCTATGATTTCCTTGACACGGTCTATTTTGTTTAAAGACAGATTTCCTTTAATTAATTGAATTTTATTTAGCCAATCATGCCTCGCATGGCTCAAAAGCTCAATCGTATCCCATTCTTTTTTCATATAAGCACTCCTAAATGAACGAACTGAAACCTTCTTCTTGCTAGTATATCAAAATAAGCAGTTTATGGGGTTAAATTTCTAGGTGAAAATTGGATTTATCGGTCTTAAATCGATTATATCGGTCTTCGTACGAATATATCGGTCTAAATCCAAACTTATCGGTCTTTACGCAGATATATCGGTCTAACTGAATTTCACACCCAACGCAAATCTCCCTAAAACTCAAAAAAACTCTAACCAAAAACGGTTAGAGTTTTTTTAAAAGAATTAAGCTTCTTGAGCTACTGGGTACACGCTCACTTGCTTGCGGTCACGTCCTACGCGTTCGAACTTAACAACGCCATCCACTTTCGCGAATAGAGTGTCGTCTCCACCTTTACCAACGTTTACACCTGGATAAATCTTTGTTCCACGTTGACGATAAAGGATTGAACCACCAGTTACGAACTGACCATCTGCACGCTTAGCACCAAGGCGCTTTGAGATTGAGTCACGACCGTTCTTTGTAGAACCTACTCCCTTTTTAGAAGCGAAAAACTGAAGATCTAATCTTAACATTTTGTTCCACCTCCTACTTTTTGAAGGTTATTTTTATATATTTTCCATAATCTCTTTCAATCGTCTGTAAGCTCACGATCATCCCTTCAAGCAATAGCTGAATCTTCTCTTGAACGTCTTCTGGGAGATTATCCGGAATAACGCAGCGGAGAAATCCTGACTCTCCTTGCTCAATTTCTGGTTCTACTCCGGTTAATGCGATAATCGAATTAACCGCACCGAAGGTTACTGCAGAAGCTCCTGCACAAACAATATCATTTCCATTGTTGGCAAAGAGGGCATGACCACTAATAGTAAACGATTGTACTCGTCCAGATTCAGTACGATAAATCGTTGTTTGAATCATCATAAACCGCCTTACGCGTTGATTTTTTCAATCACAACTTTTGTGTATGGCTGACGATGACCTTGCTTCTTGTGATAGTTTTTCTTCGCTTTGTATTTGAAAACAATGATCTTCTTAGCGCGACCTTGTTTTTCAACTTTAGCTGTTACAGAAGCTCCTTCTACAACAGGGCTACCAACTTTAACGTTGTCACCACCAACGAATAAAACCTTATCAAATGTAACTGTTTCGCCTGCTTCAGCGTTTAGCTTTTCAATGTAGATAGCTTGACCTTCTTCTACTTTGATTTGCTTACCACCAGTTTCGATAATTGCGTACATGAACTGCACCTCCTCTTAGACTCAGACTCGCCATCACAGGTATTTCCCAAGGGAAATTTCAAGACCTGATCTGTGCGGTTGTAGCACGGTGCGCTACAAACATAACATGAAAATATTATCATAGTCCGACTATTAGTGTCAATACGAAATTGCGTAGCACTCAGCTCTTCTTCTCGATATCTCTTTTCTCACCCATCTGTTTTATTCGATAAAAAGGCTTCGCTCCTTCTTCGATAGAAAAATAAAGCTCAATCCCACAAATTTCTTCTATAAGCTTTTGGTGACTTCCATTTTCTCCAGTAAAAATGTCCCTGACATCCGCAGTAGCTGCTATTAAAACCGCTTCTATATCCTTGCCTCTTAACTCCAATAGCTCTCGTTCTAATCGAAAGGCGATCGTTTCTGCACTTAAGACCTTCCCACTTCCATCGCAGACTTGGCAGGTCGTTGTCAACGTCTCTCTAATGGAAACTCGTGTTTTCATCCTCGTCATCTGCAGAATTCCTAGTGGGGTGAAGCCAATCATCCTCGTTCTTCTGTCATCTTCTTGAAGAGCCACTTCTAATTTCCTTCTCACTTGATCTCGTGCCTTTTGCTCTTTCATGTCGATGAAATCAATGAGAATCATCCCTCCTAAATGACGAAGACGGATTTGCCGAGCAATCTCCTCTGCAGCTATAAGATTCGTCTTCGTCACTGTATCTTGGAGATGATGCTTTCCAGAAAACTGCCCTGTATTCACGTCAATTACGGTTAAGGCCTCCGTCTCATCAAAGACCAAATAGGCACCGTTCTCTAACCAAACAACTTTTTTCAAGGCGTTCTCAATCTCATGCTCTAAACGATAGAGAGAAAAAATATCATCGCTCTGTTGTTGATAAATCAGTTCAACATGGTGACAAACTGCTTCCAACTCCTTTTTCATCTTTAACGTATCAACGACCACTTGCCCAGAATCAAGAGTCGAAATAACACCTTTTACCTCTTCTAGAAAGAAATCGCGCGCCATCACTAGGCCAGGTTTCTTCATCGATTTTATTGTTTGAACCATTGTTTCATATTTCATCCTTAAGTGCTCTAACTCAGTTAGGACAGCTTCCTTGGAACGTTCAATACAAGCGGTGCGAAATAAGATTCCTTCTTCCTCCCGCTTGAACTCATGACCAATTTGACGCCATTCTTCCCTAACGGATTCGTCCTCGATTTTCTTCGATACGGCCACAAATTTCCCTTGTGGTGTATAGACCGTCATATCTCCACCGAACTCAATCATTCCTGTCACTCTCGGTCCCTTATCGCCGGTCGCATCTTTTTCTACTTGAACAAGGATTTTTTCTCCTTGATGAAGATAGTTGGCGATCCCTTTATCTTCTTTCGACACGAAAAAAGCCGGGAGTTTATCCCGGTGTAAAAAGCCATTTTTGTCAAGACCAATATTGATAAAAGCAGCATTCATCCCCGGCAAAACTTTTTCCACTATTCCTAAATAAATCGAGCCGACGATCGACTGCTGCTGAGGTTGTTCAATGACAAGCTTTGCGACCTTTTGTTTTTTGATTAATGCATATCTTTTTTCTCTTCCAATTCCATTTATAACAACAACATTCACCAATAAAACTCCTTACCTACTTCATAGTTCTTCTATTTTCTCAAATTTAATACGGATACAGCAAGTCTCCTATCTTAGCGGTAATTTGTTTCTCAGCAAAATAAGCATGCAAAAGTTCATTTTCATCCAAGGAACCTGTTTCCTTTCCGTTCTTTTCAATAATGATTGGGTGCTTATAACCCCGTTGAAACCGTTCTAGCACATGAATCACGAGTTCATCTGGCTCCACCACAATCGGTTTTAACTTACGAAACTCATTTTTCTTCCCATAATACCTTTCCATTAAAAATCGAATAAAGACGTAACGACTTTGCTTCCATTCAAAACGTAAAGTGAAAATAATAAAGGAAATGACAATCCACACATTTAAGTTAATGGGTTCAATCATTAACATCAAGATAGAAAACAGCGCCACAGCTAATACCGAAATGATCAATGTTTGTTTAAATGCCTTTGGGAAGGAATCTTTTAATGATAGCCATAAAAAAATAAATTTCCCCCCATCCAATGGCCAAATAGGGAGTAAATTAAAAATTAAAATCATGAGATTAAATTGGATGAAATTCGTAAAAATAAACTCTTGTATTAATCCGAGTTCATATAAGATAAAGGCGGCAGCCATTAACCAAAGATGCTGAATCGGACCAGCCAAGGTCACGATCGCCTCTTCTTTTAGAGGACGATTGCCGTGTTCGTCCATCTCCGCCACTCCTCCAAACGGAAGAATGGAAATTTTCTTCACTCTCCACGAAAAAAAAGAAGCGGCAGCCGCATGTCCTAACTCATGGATGAAAATAATCAAGAGTAAGAGAGATAATTCAATAAAATGCGCCGTTACAACCGCTATTGCTACAACAACCCATAACAATGGGTGAATATATATTTTTTGAAAAAGGGAAAGAAAGTTAGTCAAATTGTATCACCTGTATGGGGTCAATAAAGTCATCCCCTTTTTTAATAGCAAAGTAAAACATTCCTTTCGTTCCATCACCAGCATTGGCTGCTGTACCAACACTGTTTCCTTTATTAACAAATTCATATAACGTGACATCAACGGATTCTAAATTTCCGTACCAGGTTTCACTTTTATCTGCATGTTGAATGATGACGGTCTTGCCGAAGCCCTCCTCATCACCAACATAGCTAACTCTACCCTCGCTCATCGCTGTTACGGCTGCCCCTTTTTCCGTTTCAATGGAGACCTTCTGTCCATCCTCTGCAAATTCCTCTAATATCCGTGCTGCAGCTGGCAGGGCATATTCTTGGGTATCTTCTGTTTCTGGTTCATCCTCGTTTTGGTCAAATGGTAACAGGGCTAACGGTTTGCCAAATTTATTCTCATACCAATCAGCAACTGCCGCAAATTGAAAGTCATGCTCCATCGATTTCGTGACAAAGTTCTTTACTGGCTGTACGGACTCTCCCCCATTGCGGAAAATAATGGCCACAATGAGCACAAGGCATGCAGAGGCCAATATTTTAAAGAGAAAAAACTCTTTATTAAAAAGTGGATGACCACCTTCTCCTGGATCAGTTTCATAGGAGGGAAACTTTTCAAAGCCATACTTTTCTTCCTCTTCTACAACGAGAAAGCGATCGTTCACATTTTTCGTCAATCTCTCCCTTTCACGTTTCCGTTTTGCCATCCTTCTTCTTATATCATCCGCTCTAGACATGACCCACCAATCCCTTTATCTAGTTTGTACAAGTCTATGAGTTGTCCATCTCATATATGACAAGAAAGAATCTGCGTAGTCTCGAAAAAAAAAGAAAAAGAACCGAAGAATTCCCCGGTTCTCAATAACTATCGATTATTTTACTCCAAAAAACTTTTTCAACTTTGTAAAGACGCCTTTATCCTCGTCACCAAGCGGCTGAAGGGGAACGGATTCTCCTAAAATACGACGAGCAATATTGCGATAAGCAATCGAAGCTTTGCTATTCGGATTTAAAGCAATCGGTTCACCATGATTCGATGCCTTAATCACTTCATCGTCATCTGCGACAATCCCAATTAATTCAATCGATAAATGCGTCGTGATTTCATCGACATCAAGCATATCACCATTTTTCATTAAGTGGTTACGAATACGATTGATCACGAGTTTAGGTGACTCAACATTTTCTTCTTTTTCAAGGAGACCGATGATCCGATCCGCATCACGAACTGCTGAAACTTCAGGTGTCGTGACGACAATCGCTCGATCTGCCCCAGCTACTGCATTTTTGTACCCTTGCTCAATACCAGCTGGACAATCAATGATAATATAGTCATAGTCCTGTTTCAAAGAATCTACCAGGACCTTCATTTGTTCTGGTAAAACAGCTGTTTTATCACTTGTTTGTGCAGCAGGTAACAAATAGAGTAAATCATCAAAACGCTTGTCCTTCACAAGAGCTTGGTGAATTTTGCATCGACCTTGTATGACATCGACTAAATCATAGATAATTCGGTTTTCAAGACCCATGACAACGTCCAAATTTCTTAAACCAATATCTGTGTCAATCAAGCAAACTCTTTTTCCTTGAAGGGCTAAAGCTGTACCAATATTTGCAGATGTGGTCGTCTTCCCAACCCCACCTTTTCCAGATGTTATAACGATTGCTTCCCCCACTTTAGAGTCCTCCTTCCAATCTTGTTAAATTTGGTCTAAGACGCATCAAAACTTGTAATCTATCAATAATAATTTGGTCATCTTGATCAATATAGGCACATTCCATTTCGCGTCGGTCGTCCTCTCCATTGACATCAGGCGAGCGACTGATCGCATCATTGATTCTTAGCTGGGTCGGCATCATAATCGAGGCAGAAATAACGGCTTCTGAATTCCCGTAAGCTCCTGCATGGGCAATTCCCTTTAATGCGCCCATTACAAAGACATTGCCACCAGCGACCACTTTCCCACCAGGGTTCACGTCGCCAATTAATAGTAAATCACCTGGCACTTCGAGAACTTGACCAGAACGGACAATCCTTGCAACCGAAACAATTTCATGCTCTTCGATGATTTGCTGTGCTTCTAGCTTCGATATTACATTGGACTCAATCGATTCGACGACAAGATTCTTTTTTTGCCGAATCAAAGTCTTGATCTCTTCTTTCTGTTCTTTACTTAAGTATCGATTTCCAACTTTCACTCTAACGGAAATAAGGGGTTGATCCTTATTAGCCCTTTGATTCTCTGTAAGCTTTTCATTCAACTCCCTCTTTAATTCCTCATAGGAGCATTGATCATCTAAATGTAATGTTAATCCATCTTTCGTTCCTTTTATTAGGACATTCTGTGTTTTCTTCATATCAAGATGTTCACCTCATACGAAAAGCGTAAGCGCCTTGGTTATCGACGTACAAACTGGAAGAGCCTCGACTGTGATATAGGAAACTTGAATTGCGGAGCAATTCATAGTTGACTTATCGTGAGGAGGGGACCTGATGTTGATAGGCGATAGGCGCTGGAGCTAGACAATTCTCAATATCAAAATAATCTCAACTCAATAGCACGAAAAAGCGGAAAGCGCCCTATAGTCTAATAGCCAAAATAACGGGTGCTAGAGCTTGGCATATATCAAGCATACCATTTAAACTTTTTTAATCACATACTTTTTTATCGCATGACATAAAAGACCTTCAAAGAATGAAGAGCCTGTAACAGGTATTCGACAAATAGAGTGAATAATCCTTTATTCCTCTTTTAAAGAAAGGGCATATTTTTCAAAATGCCTCTTAAGTGGATAAGCGAAAATAATGGTAAAAGCTAGATTTAAGATTAATGTTGGTATCCATCGTAGCTCCGCAAACAGTGAAAAAGGCATATCCGTTTTGTTAATTAAAAAGGTCAGCTCATATACACTGATTTCTAGTAACGCTACACCTAATAAAGAAACGATTGAAATCACGCCAATATTCGCTTGTAGCAATCGCATCACCTTTGAAGCCAAGTAAGCGATTAAAGGGAATAAAAATAAGTAAATCCCGATGATTTCTGTGTATACTACATCAAATAATAGCCCAAACGTAAAGCCGTAAATCAAACCATGATTACGGTTTCCATAAAGCGTTAAAAAGATAATCGCGATGATTAAGAAGCGGGGAACTAAAATTCGTTCACCATTAAACATCTCGGCTGGTATAGATTGTACAAAAACACTCTCCAAAATAAAGAAGAGAATGAATAAAAGAGGAAGAAGAAATTTTCTCACAGCTCCTCCTCCTCATCATCAATCATTTCACTTAAATCTGGCTTATCCATTTCTCTTTTTACGACCATTACATTGCGAATATTATAGAAGTTTGCTCCTGGTTTCACAAACGCAGTTTGATTGAGACCAAATTCATCTGGTTCAACATCTACAACTTTTCCAATTGGAAGTCCTTCAGGAAAGATCCCTCCAAGGCCTGATGTTACGACATCTTGATCCGTTTCTATTTTTGCGTCATAAGGAATTCGCTTGAGCCTTAATAATTCCCGGTCGACATCATAACCCTCAATCGTACCAAAATATTCATCTTCCCCTTGAATCTCAGCGGAAATACGATTCGTCGGATCCATAGCACTTAATAATTGAATCGTTGAAGTAAATTGCTGTGTACTTTTTACTTTTCCGATTAAATATCCATTCGCTGAAACAACCGCCATATTGGGTTCAAGTCCATTGGATTTGCCTTTATTAATAATCAAAATTTCATGCCAACGATCAGGGTTCCTTCCAATAACTGTCGCTTGTGTCGGCTCATAGGCACGTAAACTTTCTTTTTTATCTAAAATTTCACGAAGTTCATCATTTTCTTTAGAGAGCTGTTGCACATCGGCTTCAAGCTTCGCAAGTTCATCTAATCGAGATTTCAATTCCTTATTTTCCGAATATGTATTTTGCAGATCTCTTATATCTTCAAAGAATTCTGTCACATAGCCTTGAGGCTTGGAAAAAACATTTTGTATCCATCCAGTTGTATCCTTCAAAAATTGCTCTGGCACGGTTAATTCTTCTCGTTCTCTTAAGGAAAATCCAATTAATGCCACGAGAATAATAATGCTGACAAGCAAAAAAATCAGGCGTTTATTCAAAAAGAATTGTGGCATTTGCTACACCTCATTTTTTACAATATTAATAGGTAAATCAATTTCATAATGCCGCACCTCAAGTTAAAAAACGAACAATGTTAACGTGAATATGATTAATATCAGTAATTCACTTATAATTTTGGTATGAATTTACTATAAAGTTCGTTTTTTAATTCACCTTCATACACTGTGAAATCGATTCAGGTAAATGATGATCAATCGCAAATGATTTCACTTGCGATTGATCTCTTATTAATTTAGGAATAGACTACCGTGATTCCTTCGCCCGATTTTTAAATAAATTGATGTTATCTAATGCTTTACCCGTTCCAATCGCCACGCAATCAAGAGGATTTTCAGCTATTAACACCGGCATATTTGTTTCTTCACTAATGACCTTATCGAGGTTGCGAAGTAGTGCACCGCCTCCTGTTAAGACGATACCACGATCCATAATGTCTGCTGCAAGTTCAGGAGGTGTCTTCTCAAGAGTAACCTTCACTGCATCAACGATGGCATCGACTGTATCACGTAGGGCACGAGAAATTTCCAATGCCGTAATTTCAATCGTTTTAGGTAATCCAGTTAATAAGTCTCGGCCACGGATTTCCATATTATCAATACCTTCTGGATCTCCTGCACTGCCTATTTCTACTTTGATGGTTTCAGATGTCCGATCCCCGATCATCAAGTTATACGTTTTTCTTATGTAGCTCACGATCGCTTCATCCATTTCATCACCAGCAACTCGAACAGACTGGCTTGTCACAATTCCCCCAAGGGAAATGATCGCCACTTCTGTCGTTCCGCCGCCAATGTCGACTACCATACTTCCTGTAGGCTCCCAAACAGGTAAGTTTGCTCCAATAGCAGCTGCAAAAGGTTCTTCAATCGTGTAAGCATCCTTTGCTCCTGCTTGTCTTGTGGCATCGATAACAGCGCGTTCCTCAACAGCTGTAATACCAGATGGAACACAAACCATGATGTACGGTTTCCCTGCAAAGAGGCCTTTTGCTTTCGTAGCCTGTCTAATATAGTATTTCATCATCGTCGCTGTCGTTTCATAATCAGCGATGACGCCATCCTTCATCGGTCTCAGCGCGACTACATTTCCTGGAGTTCGTCCGATCATATTTTTCGCATCGTTTCCAACTGCGACAATATGCTTCGTATCCGTTTGTAGTGCCACAACTGATGGCTCGCGTACGACAACGCCTTTTCCTTTTACATATACAAGGGTATTTGCTGTACCCAAATCTATCCCAAGGTCTTTAGTTCCAATTCCAAACATCGTTGTATCTCCCTTTCTGAAACAATCGTTTAGCACATGAGTATATGTGCTCTGATTAAGTGTTCATCCAACTCTTTCCAAATGGCTCATATTAACTAATTTGTGCTACACCGTGCAAAAAGTCACAAGCATTATTATAGCTCAACCATTATTAAAATCATAGTGCCATAAGGGCATATTTCATTATATATGAAACAAGGTCCAATTTCATAGCAAAAGGAGATCAATTTACTTATAAGTATCCTTTTTCCTTTAAGCTGACGAATTTATTCTCCCCTATAATTAAATGGTCTAAAATTTCAATCCCAATTATTTTCCCGGACTCAACTAAACGCTTCGTCACTTCGATATCCTCACGGCTTGGAGTGGGGTCACCTGAAGGATGATTGTGAAGACAGATGACAGAGGCAGCCGAGCGGCGAAGAGCTTCCTTGAAGACCTCTCTTGGGTGAACTATCGAAGCATTCAAACTCCCAATAAAGATCGTTTTCTTATGGAGCACTTGATTTTTCGTGTTCAAGTACAAGCATACGAAATGCTCCTGTGATAGAAAACGCATCTCATTCATGACATAGTTCGCACCATCTTCTGGGGAGCGGATGACATAGCGATCGTCATATGCTAAATTGGAAATTCGTCTTCCAATTTCCACTGCAGCAAGTACTTGTATAGCTTTTGCTTTTCCGATGCCTTTTATAGCTGTTATTTCATCTAAAGTGGCATCTTTTAAAAGTCGTAAGCCTTCAAAATTCGTTAATAAGCGATTGGATAATTGGAGAACAGATTCTTCTTTTGTACCTGTTCGTAGTAAAATCGCAATCAATTCATGATTTGAAAGACTTGCAGGACCACTTTGTTCAAATCTTTCCCTTGGTCTCTCGTCTTCCGGAAAATCTCGGATCATTAATGTTTCACCTTGCAATTTGGTTCCTCCTTTTTACCTTAGCGGCTAAAGGAAGTTAAAAGGGTAAATCATATCCGAGCTTTTGTAATTCTCTGATCGTTCTAGATAAGGGGAGGCCAACAACAGAGAAATAATCTCCATTGATTTTTTTCACAAGAAGTCTACCAAACCCCTGTATGCCATATGCACCTGCCTTATCCATCGGTTCTCCGGTGTTAACATAGCTTTTGATTTCCTCGTCTGTTAACTCCCAAAAGTCCACCTCGGTTTTTTCGAAAAATTCAACGTCATTATTTGGACTAAAAATCGACACACCTGTGTAAACAGCATGCGTTTTTCCCGACAGTTGCCTCAGCATCTCCATTGCTTCTTGCTCATTCTTTGGTTTTCCTAGCACTTGGTTATTTGCTACAACGATCGTGTCACTACCGATCACAAATGCTGAAGGATGCTTTTGGGCGACAAATTGTGCTTTTCGTTTCGCCAATTCCATCACAATTTCTTCTGGGGTATTCTCTGGATTGTAAGACTCATCAACATCACTGCTGGAGACTTCAAATGTTAATTGTAGATTTTCTAGAAGTTCTTTTCGCCGTGGAGAAGAAGAGGCTAAAATGAGGGTCTGCATAAAATCACCTAACCTTATGATCGTTCAGAAAAGGATGATACAAGCTTATCGTACCAAATTATCCCCTTAGAAACAATTTCCAATTTAAAAAAACTTCAACTTATTTACTCTTATTAAGACGTTTTGTCCCCATTCTAAGTTTCAGTTTTTAAAATGTTTTTCTACAAAAAAGAGTCTACACCTTAAATTCGCGTAGACTCCACTATTTTTATAAAGCTGCTGACACTATATTACTATTTCCCGGAAAATTAATTCTCACTTAGGAGTTCTCTAGATAGTTCACTGAAGAGAATGGGTCCTTCTACCCCTTCCTTCGAACATAGATTTCTTCTTTCACCAATTAAACAAACAGCTGATGGAGCGTTTTCCGTCAGTTGTACATAGCTATTTTTAGTTGGTTCTAAATAATTTCCTGTATCCGGATCCTTGATTTTATCCATAATACTCTCTTCACTTAAATTCTCGTACGTAATGATCTCCGGAAGCTCATCACCTTGTGCTAATTGCTGTTGTATGTATATTGAAGCCCCTTCTTTTAAAGCTAGGGCATTTCCGACAAATGCTTGATCCTTTTGTTTTTGTATCACTCCAGAGATCGCTATTACCCCGATCGCCGCAATGATACCTAAGATTACGATAACAGCAAGTAACTCTATTAACGTCATCCCTCTCTCATCTTGTCTAGCTATTCCCCTCATTTACTAGACTCCTTTACTATAGTTTCCCTCAGACTTTATTCCTATGTTTATCGTACCAAATTCTGCCTAAAAACGGCACTCTAATTTTTAAATAACTAGAAAAAAGAGCCTACGAATAGACTCTTTTTGTGGGAAAAAATATTATAAAGATTGGTAAATAGCGAGAAAGTTGAGAAGATGCTGTTGTGCTTCGACAAGAGCTGCTCCATCACTATTTAATATCATAACCGCTCCATCCAATTCACTTTTAAGCTGTTGCAACTGCTCATTTTCGATACTTCCAATGGCCTGCCAAGCTTCTAATTGAGAAGCTAGTGCGGTCTTTTGTTCTGCTGAAACCGCATTGCTGAGATGGGCTGTTGTGTACATTTCTGAAAGTAATGTATATAAAGTAGGAGCTGCT
Organism: Robertmurraya phoenicis; assembly: GCF_047302285.1. Taxonomy (GTDB): domain Bacteria; phylum Bacillota; class Bacilli; order Bacillales; family Cytobacillaceae; genus Robertmurraya. The sequence goes on along the minus strand of NZ_CP154845.1, from coordinate 1,507,134 downwards.
TCTAGCAATTTCTGCTCTGAGTCTTGTAGTGCTGATAGAGAAGCACCACCGAGCTCCACTTCTTTAGAGAAAGTTTCAACCCCGTTGCCTTGAAGTTCAGTCCCTAGTGCCTTCGCATTTTCTAGACTGTCTGCTACGCCAACAAAGATGAAAAACTTATCATCCATGCCAATAATTTCCGTCGGGACTCCCTTATCTGCCATCGCTGTAGCCTCTACATTGGCTGCTTCTTCCGTTGTAAAAACGCCACCTTGAACCATATACCCTGTTATAGCTGGGAGTTCAATTGAAGCGGTACCAGGAGTGGCTGCTCCTTCCTCAGGTAAAGCTTCCTCCAACGGTCCCCCGACAGCTTCAATCGCCGAATCAGAAATGACCATTTTTAGCATCAATATGCCCAGGGTTGTACCAGATACAACAGCAAGAAAGACGATTAATAGAACAGATGGAAACATTCCTTTATTCGTAAAACTCTTTTTTTGTTTCGGTTTCTTTAACCCTTTTTTCCCTTTTGATTTGCTTACAATTTTGTATTCTTGCAGTTGCTCCTCTTCTTCCATTTCCGGAAGGATCCAATCAAACTCCTCTTCTTCTTTTGCCTGCTCTGCAGCCGACAACTCTTCTGAAGTGATCTTCTCTAATTTATGATAGGTAGAGGAGGTGCTATTCTCTCTTTCATTTCGATCTTCTGAAAGATCCCCTTGCTTCTTTTTCTGTATGGTGCGGTCTTTTCCATTAATTTTAATTGTAATCGTTTTTGGATTTCCTGACTTGTCCAATGATTGCCCTCCTTCCATGTCGAATGCAGGTTTGCTTCAAACATATCATAAAGGCAAAAAAAAATAACAAGACTTTTGTCGTCTTGTTATAGAGATTTTCGTCAAATTTTTTAGGAGTTCTCTTTCGGATCGACTGTTAGAACTTACAAATCTCCACTTTTCACCAAAGGCGTTTTCTTATTCGCTGGTTCAGGCGTTTCCATTTTAGGCAATTGGTCGATCAAATCAACTAACGCTGGCATATAGAAAGCAGCGATTTTGACTTGATATCTTAGTGGTTGCTCAGACTGTTCAAGTTCAATAATTTCTTCACCAGCTGTAAAGTCAAGAGCTTCCACGACAGTAATTCTTTCTGAATTCTCAAGAGTACTGATAAACTTCTCAAATTCAAAATAACCTGGTGATTCTAGATTTAGCGTTACGATTGTCTTCTTAACCCCATTCGGAAGAGTAATTGTATTCGTTTCTTCTTCATTAGGTTCTTCGTCTTCATTTGATTCTGCTGTCATCTTTTCTTCAGTTGTTTCGTCCTCTTCGACTGGCTCATTTTCAAATGTAACATCACCATCATCAAAATTCATATTAACGACAAAGCTTCCCGAAACAACTTCCGCTTTCTCAATATCGAGTAATAATTGTTGAGACAGTTCCTTAACTGGAACCATTTTTTGTAATGCCACCGTACTTTGAAAAGTATTGGAGTTTGTTCCCGTGATTTTGCTTTGTAAAACGGACAATAACTGCTCTTGTGTCGCGAGTTCCGCTTCCTTCTGAGGAATTTTCTCCATTTTAGGAAATAGAACAAATAAGTAAATACCCGCAAAGAGAAGCAAGAGAATGATACTTGTGACAATGATCATGAATTTTTCATTTCGAACGATACTCACTCGTCATCTCTCCCTTCTTCAAGGGAGGGATCCCCATTTTCCTTTAATACTTCTCGATTCAATTCAATTTCATATTGACCTAAATAGCGAGGGATGTAGTTAGCTGTACGTTCATCCTCAATATCTTCCATCTCTGTGAATTTATCATTGGTGACAGCGTCTAAACTATTAAGCTTAGCATCGTTTACCCAACTTGATTCTAGCAAGGAATTTAAAAAGTAGGCTGCTTCCCTGCTCATTTCAAACTGTACCGTTATTCTTATCGAACCTGTTTCTTCATAGGTAAAGGATTGAATAAATCCCCTTTCTGGAAGAATAGCCGTCAAATTTTTCAAAACTGGGACTGTTTTTAATGGATAACTCTGTGCCCATTTTACGGTGTTTTCCAAATCAGTTATGGAGTTTGAAGATTGATAGGCAACGATTTTTTGTTGCTCTACTTCTACAAGTTGCTCGGTTAAGCTTATTTGATCTTCGAGCTCAGCTAACTTACTGTTATAGCTATTGTTAAGAAACACAGCAATTACTACACCTATAAGAAGAATTGCACTAGAAACAATAGCAAGCGTTAAAAGGGATTTATTCTTCGCTTCTTTTTGAGGTAATAGATTAATATCGACAAGCATTGTTTACACCCCTTTTAAGGCAAGCCCTAATGCTAAATAAAATGTATGAGGTAGTTCTTCCTCTAATTGCTCAAGTTCAATCGTTTCCAATGGGGCTTCCAGACGCCTTTCAAGCTCTCCTTTAATTTGAGCGAGAAGTGGATGATCTCCGCTAAGTAAAATTTTCGACACTTGCTTTTTTCCTTGATGCAAGGAATAGCGATAGAAATCCATTAAACGATTAATCTCTTTATAAGCATCATCGAGTTGGAAAGACAATTGCGATGTCTCTCCAATAAAAACTAGCTCATATTCTCCATTACGATTGAGCTTCTTATCCCATTGTTCCCCATTAAATTCGATAGGGAGATGATGCATAAAAAACGGAACCGTATTTTCGAAAATACAAATATTGACATCATTTAAACCAAATTGAACAACGAGCATATCCTCATTTTTATGTTCTTTTTGAAGATGGTGGTAGAGGCGATAAATGGCTAGAGGAGAAACCTCAGCCGCTACTGGCTCAAGCTTAACTTCCGTGAATAGAGCAGTGTACTCTTGTACATTCTCTTCTTGGGCCGCAAAGATCAAAATTTCCTGTTTCTCTTCTCCTTTTGATAAAACGACAGCATCAAATACTGGTTCATCAAATGGAAGATGTATACTTGAACCTAATTCTAAGTAAAGATAAGCTTTTATTTCATCATCATTCACTTCAGCTGGAATCGAAACTTTCCGTATAATGACAAAGGATTCAGGAATAAGAAATCGAACTTGGCGATTTTTTAACTTCCAGTCTGTTACACACTCTTCCAATATATTGATAAGTGTTTCATAGTCATTAATTTTTCCGTTGACAATGATTCCGGTCGGCAGCAAACGTTCTCCCCAGCGAAGTGGTATTAAGGGATTCATCTGCTTAAGCTCTAAATAACGGATAGAATGATCGGTAATGACCATATTGACAACACGTTTTTTTCTTGAAAATAAAGTAAATTCCATATGAGACGACCCCTTAAACACCTACTAAAAATGAAAAATAAAAGTCTAGAATTTGATCATAAAAATAATATGCAACCAGCGACCCAGCTGCAATAAACGGTCCGAATGGAATCGGCTTTTTCCGTTCGATTAATTTAAATAAAAGACCGAACCCTCCAATTATCGCACCTAATAACGTTGCTAAAAAGAAAGAGAGTAAAAAGACTTTAGTCCCTACGACAAATCCGATTAAAGCAAACAGTTTGATATCTCCACCGCCCATGCCACCTTTACTAACAACGGCAATCAGTAGTAAGAGGATAAAGGCGATTGCTCCACCGAGGAGGGAATCCCACCACGGAGTCAAAGGAATAAAGAGCCTCTCTAATAAAAAAATCCCTGCAAACACGAGTAAAATCTTATCAGGGATTAACATATACGAAATGTCTGAAACAAAAATAATCATCAATAACGAAATTAACGTCCAAGCGACAACCAACTCTAACGTCCACCCTAAAACAAGGGGAGCTGAGACAAATAACAAACCTGTCATAAGCTCCACAAGTGGATAGATAGGGGAAATCTTCGTCTTACACTGACGACATTTCCCACCTTGCATGACATAAGACAGCACCGGAATCAACTCAGACGCCCGCAACTGATGATTGCAGTTCGGGCAAGCTGAGCGTGGCGCTACGATTGATTTTTTGATCGGCACTCTGAGGCCGACTACGTTGAAGAAGGAGCCTAGGATGAGACCTACAATACTAAAATAAAAGTAATAAAGCATATATAAGTCCCTTATTATCTAAAATCATCTCTTGTCAAGTCACTAACATCAGCATTTGTAATATAAGCAGTGCCAGTAGTTGGTGCTAAAGTAACTTCGTATGTGTAGGTACCATTATCTCCTCTGGTAATTCTAACTAAACTATTAGTTTGGTTATAGTTACCATTTCCAGTAGGGTCTTCAATTTGTTCAATATAACCATCACTTATTAATGTTTCTAATGTAACTGTAGCTTGGTTAGAGGTATTGAATTCTAATTCATTAGATGTTGCTGCAACTCTAGCCGCATTAACCATTTGTTGAGCATTTGCAATGTGTGCATCTAGTTTTGAGTTGTTAATTAAACCACCAATACTAGGTATCGCAATCGCTGCGATAATCCCCAAAATAACAACTACTGCTAATAACTCGATCAATGTCAAACCGCGCTCGTTTTTCAGACGTTTTTTTACATTTTTCATCATGTAAATCTCTCCCTTTTTTCTAGTATATAAGTACTAATTCTTATTATAATTTTAATCTAGTAATCTTGTAAACGCTATTTGAGTAATTATTTTACAAATATTATTAACAATTTCTACTAGCCCACTTGGTTGAAAATTTCAAACATCGGAACCATGATCGAAGTGACGATCGTTCCTACTAGCCCTGCCAAAACAACGATCATAATCGGCTCTATTAACGACTTGATTCGATCCGTACTGTTTTCTACTTCCTTTTCATAGAAATCGGCTACTTTTCCTAGCATAGCATCCAATGAACCCGTCTCTTCGCCGATTGCAATCATTTGCGTAATGAGAGGTGGAAAGGCCCAATGCTTTTTCATTGGTACAGTAATCGATTGTCCTCTCTCAAGGGAATCCCGAGATTGTCGAATGACCTTCGCAATCACTTCATTTTCGACGACATTTTCCACAATCGACATCGCTTGTAAAATCGGCACAGAACTTGTAAATAGCGAGCTTAAAGTTCGCGTCATTCTCGCTAATACAGCCTTTTGCAACATTTTTCCAAAAATCGGCACTCTTAAAATAAAGTAATCGAGATAATATTTCGTATTCTTATTCTGTCTCATGAATACAATGAATCCGATAAATAAGAAGATGAATAAAACGATCAACCACCAAAACTTCTGCATAAAGTCACTAGCATTCAAGACAAATTGAGTAATGGCTGGTAGCTCTCCACCAAAGTCCGCAAACATATCGACAAAGGTTGGAACAACGGAAACGAGGAGGAAAATGACAACGGCAATTGCTAGAACTCCGACGACAATCGGATAGGCAAGGGCTGATTTAATCTTCGCTCTCGTATTATGCTGTTTTTCAAAATGGACAGCTAGCCGCTCTAATGTTTCATCCATATTCCCACTTGCTTCACCGGCATGAATCATATTAATGAACATCGGTGTGAAAATTTTCTTATGCTTGGCCGCAGCTTCTGAAAGCGGCTTTCCTTCTCGTAGCTCCTGTTCAATATCGGTTAACGCTTTTTTTAATGCCTTACTTTCTGTTTGCTCAGCCAATATATTTGTGGAATCGACGACTGATACCCCCGCTTTTAAGAGAGTTGAAAACTGGCGTAAATATATGACCAAATGCTCGAGCTTAACAGGTGAACCAATGGAGATATCCTTCGTCATAAACGACTCAGCTACTTCCGTCATTTCTAACACTCTTATCCCATCTAATTTAAGCTTCTGCATCGCTTCTCGTCTCGAAGCTGCATTGATGACCCCTTGCTTTTTCCCTTTACGATCTCTACCAGTATACTTAAATCTAGCCATTTTAGTTTAGTTTCTCCTGTAAAAATGGTTCAGCAACATCTTTTGTGACAATTCCTGAATGTACAAGCTCTTTAATGCTTGCTTCTAACGTATTCATCCCGTATGCGCGAGAAGTTTGCATCACATTGACGATTTGATGAATCTTCTCATTGCGAATCAGGTTCGCGACAGCAGCATTATTAATCAATATTTCCGTTGCTGCTACTCTTCTTTTCTGATCCGCTGTTTTAAAAAGACGCTGCGAAATAACAGATACGAGAACAGATGCTAACTGAATTTTCACCTGTGGTTGCTGTGATGGAGGAAACACATCAATAATTCGGTTAATCGTCGCAGGTGCACTGGACGTATGGAGCGTACCTAGTACAAGATGCCCGGTCTCTGCAGCCGTAATCGCTGTTTGAATCGTTTCTAAGTCACGCATTTCCCCAACGAGGATGACATCTGGATCCTGTCTCAAAGCTGCGCGTAAACCATTGGCAAAATTATTCGTATCAAAGCCAACCTCACGTTGATCAATGATCGAATTACCATGCTTATGCAAATACTCAATCGGATCTTCTAATGTAATGATGTGCTTGCGCATATGCTGATTCATGTATTGAATAATCGCAGCTAATGTCGTTGATTTCCCACTTCCAGTAGGACCGGTGACAAGAACCAATCCTTGTGGTTTATCGGCAATTTTCTTCAATACAGGAGGTAATTCCAGTTCTTCAATCGTCGGAATCTTCGTCGGAACGATTCGAATGGCCATTGCCACACAAGAGCGTTGGAAATACGTATTAACACGAAAGCGGGATACACCTGGAATTCCGTAGGAAAAGTCAAGTTCACCCTTTTCCTTAAACTGCTCCCACATGTGATCAGGAATAATCGCCTTTGCCATCCCTTCTGTATCGATCGGTTTAAGCGCGTCTTTTCCGTATCGTTTTAATTCCCCATTGAGCCTCATAATCGGGGGGACACCGACCGTTAAATGAATATCTGATGCTTTTAATTCAAATCCAGCACGCAAAATATGCTCAATCATCTCTTTCACATTCTGTCCCCCTATTCAGGAATGGCTACTCTTAAAATTTCTTCCGTCGTTGTAAAGCCTTGCTTCACCTTCAGTAAACCATCATCAATAAGAAAAATCGTCTTACTTTTAATCGCCAATTCTCTTAATCTTGTAAAAGATTCTCCGTTCATAATGACTCTTCGCATATCGTCATTCATAACAAGTACTTCATGAATCGCTAAACGTCCCTTATAACCAGTCATATTGCAAGATGAACAGCCTCTACCACGGATAATCCGATCAATTTTCATCCCCCGTTTGGCAAAAATCTCAATCTCTCTTTTTGAAGGTGCTTGTTCTTCGGCACAATCACGACATACCTTTCGAACTAAACGCTGCGCAACAATTCCACTTAAGGAAGAAGCGACTAAAAACGGTTCAACCCCCATATCAAGAAGACGTGTGACTGTACCAAGTGAGTCATTTGTATGAATCGTACTCAATACTAAGTGCCCGGTTAACGATGCCCGAATTGCTACCTCGACCGTTTCTTTATCACGAATTTCTCCAACCATGATAATATTCGGATCCTGACGGAGAATGGAGCGAAGCCCTTTTGCAAAAGTCATCCCTACATTCGTATTGACTTGGATCTGGTTAACCCCTTCTAACTGATATTCGACTGGATCCTCGACCGTAATGATATTCACTTCTTCACTATTGAGCTGATTTAATGCCGCATATAAAGTGGAAGATTTCCCTGAACCAGTTGGTCCTGTAATTAGTACAATTCCTGTCGGTTTCTCAATCATATTTGTAAAACGTTTTAAATTAAGCTTATTAAAGCCTAATTTATTGACGTCATTTAAAGAGCTGCCTAAGTCTAGTATCCTTAGTACAATCTTTTCGCCATAGACAGTTGGGAGTGTTGACACACGCAAGTCGATCGGATGAAAATCTAAATTAACTTTAATTCTTCCGTCTTGTGGCACACGATGTTCAGTAATGTCCAAATTGGCCATAATCTTGATTCGTGCTGTTAGCAAGCTTTGCATATGCTTCGGTAATACTCTTTCCGTTCTTAAAATGCCATCAATTCGATATCGTATGACCACCTTTGTCTCTTGTGGATCAATATGGATATCACTTGCCTTCATGGCAACAGCATTGGAGAGGAGCTGATTGACGAGTCGAACGACAGGAGAATCTTCAGCATTTATCTTCTCCTCTTGAGCAGCTTCATTACTAGGTAGGTCACCAATTAATTCTTCAAAGCCATCATCAATGTCATAGTATTTATTGATCGCTCGTAAAATGTCATCCTTCGTGGCAATCGCTGTTTCAATTTGAAAACCTGTTGAGAGACGCAAATCGTCGATAGCGAAATAATCCATCGGATCAGCCATCGCAACAAAAAGCTTATCTCCATCTTTCTTCAAAGGAATGAGACGGTTTCTTTTCGCTGTTTCTTTTGAGATCAAACTAAAAAGCTTTGTATCAAAGGGATAACGATATAAGCTAATATGCGGAATACCAAGCTGAAACTCTAACACTTCTATCAGTTGCTGTTCCGTAATATAACCTCTTTGGAGAAGAGCGTCTCCAAGCTTTTGACCAGGACTTTTTTCCTTTAATGTAGATTGAAGCTGATCCTCAGAAATAAGACCAGCTTCAACAAGTAAATCTCCAAGTCGTTTTCGGGTTTGCTGTTTCATCTTCTTTTCCCCGCTTTTTGGTGATTATTTTGGTATTTCATTTTCTTTTCCCCAAAGGGAGTCCTCTTCAATGGAATCTGTTATCAATTCATCCGTTTCCTCAGAATTCGGGTCATCATCCATGTCATCGGACGAATCAGTATTTACTGATTCACGATTTTCGTCTACTTCTACATCTTCTGTTTCCGTTCCTGGAGTTATTACGGTTGCATCTCCGGTAGATTCAATATATTCTGTTACCTTTATTTGATGGATAGGAGGATAGAAATCTTCTGAAATCAATTCCTTTTTGAGAATTGCCCCTTTTTCATCACGATGCTCCCGATAGATTTTGATTAATTGTCCATCTTTTCCTTCAACCTTCACTTTCGATTCAAGGCCAAACTGAAGAATGGTTTTATACTTAAAGCTTTCCTTCCCCTCTTGTAAAATCATATATCGATTTAGAAGAGCAGGACCTTTTAAATAAGTTATAAGGTGATCATTTACCTTTTCAAACTCTATAAAATAATTCCAATCATTAGAATTCGAGAAAACAAGATCATAGTTTAGCTCTGGATCAACCTTTGCTTCAAATCCAAGAGTCGCATATTCAGGAAGTTCCGCACTAATATGTCTTTCTATGATAGATAAATTGGTTGGTAGAATCACTTCGTAAATGCTCGTTGCTAGTTTACTTAACGTTGAAACGGACACATGGCCCATTTCTTCTTCCATATAGTCAAGCAACGAAAACTGCGATGTTGCCTCTATTTCAATCGTCTTACCTACAAATACATCGAGTTCATCTTCTACAAATGAGGAATCAAGTTGAAACTCAGAAATCACCTGTAGTTCTTCACTATCTCTATCTAATAAGTAATCTTCGATCCGGATTTGATAATGTCCTGATTCCAGCATCATTGCTCCTTGAAGAATGCTCTCTTCTAGCTCTGCAAGAAAAAGGGTATCAACACTTAAAGATGAAGATAAAGTTAATAGAACATCGCTTAACGAGCTAAGCCTGACAGAGACAGGATTACTTTGCCCCTGTTTCGCTTGCTGAATCGTCCCTTCTAGGTCAAAGGTCAAATAGCTTAGATCCAGCAGTTCGCTTTTTTCCTTAAACTTTAAGGTGATCGTTGATTCATTCAGCCAATTCGTTAACTGTTCATCTGTTAGTTGTAATGCCTCATTTGCTGTTTTCCCAGCTACAGATAGGGAGCCTATCTTCGTCCCTTCCGCAAAAAGGTTAGGGTTTTTGATAATGGCCCCGTACGCTAATGTACCGAAATGTGAGAAACTAAAAATATAGGCAGTAGAGATCATTATTACTAGAAACAGCTTTAACCCATGCTGGTTCCTCACATGAATCGGCCTCCCCCATTAAGCTTCCACATTCATGGATAACTCAACAACAATACTTGGTCCTTCTTCTTGTGCCTTTTGAATTTGCTCTGCTGTTAAATAGGTCCCTTCGCTAAAGAGAAGATTCCCATCTTTATCATAAATATCTTTTGCTAGCTTTTTTCCAGCTAAAAGTTCAATTTGCTTTTCTTTAAGAGATTTTACTTCATCATCGTCCACTAAAGTGGTAGGTTCCGTTGTAGCAAGCTCTTCGACTAATTCAGATGAGTCCGTCTTTCCTTCTAATTCTTCTACAGAATTGAGAAAGTAAGAGGTAGCGTCTTCCTTCACAATAATGATGTCCTTACCGAAAGTGACGACAGACTCTGAAGAAAGGGCCACTTCTTTATCGGCAAGCTTTAGCTGCATGCCAAGAATATTCCCTGATTCCTGATCGACAAAGTATTCGACAACTTCTCCGATTAGTTCACCTTTTCTCGTCATGACCTTCGTGCCAGTGATTTTGATTTTCTTATTTACAAGCTGATTGGCAATCGGAATTTCATTTAAATCAATGACTGCACTTTCACTGCCAACAGTGACAGCATATTCCCCTATCCCAACTACCTTTTTAAAGGGAATCGCTTTGACACTAACTTGGAAATCCTCATGCTCGATTGTTAAAAAATCGACTGAACCTTTGTCTGGATTGATCACTAAAGATTTTACTTTTCCTACTTGATTGCCATCTAGGATGCTAATAATTGGTAAACCGCTGATTTGAGTACTTTTTTTCATTAAATTTTCACCACACCTAATCTATAAGTTCACGAAACTATAATTGCGAATAAATTCTATACATATGCCTGTTCGACATATATAGATAAAATTCATCCATATAATACACTATTTTAACATGTTATTAGGAAGATCATCGTGTTTTTTCGCAATATTGTTTTAATAAATATTGAATTTCCATATCCAAAACTGGATAATTTGTGAATTTCCCGCTTAAATCGGTTAAAAGATCCTCTAATTTTCCTGATTCTTTTTGCCTAATATAATGTTCAATCAACAAACTAACAAAAGTATAATATTCCTGAATCGGTATCTCTGGATGTAAATATTCTTTAACATATTGCTCATAACTGTGAGGCGACATTTGCTTTTTAGCTAGATTGATTTGCGACACCATCGTATGGAATATTTGCTGCTGAAGAATCATTGTTTGTTCTTCCTTCTCAGTTGAAGAAGGTACCTCGTCTTCATCAGGGATATCAGGTATTAAGTCAGTATCTAATTCATCTACTAGATCGCCTACTTCTGTCTCTGGGTCAAATTCGTCAGTTACTACGATTTCCTCCATAGTAGTATCTTCAGCTACTATTTCGAACACTGATTCTTCATATAAATATTCCAACTCATCAGATATGAGGGTTTCTTCAATTTGAGGTTTAGCGCTCTCATCTTCTTTCATATCAATTAGAGCATCGTCTCTATCTTCCTCTTCAAGGATAGGAAATTCTTCTAATTCATTTTCTTCATCTTCAAGAAGCGCGTCATCTTCTTCCTCAATCAGCGACGCTGCCACTTCCCTTTGCGCTAACTCCAATTCATTTAAAGCTCCATCTTCAAGAAGTTCTGATTCCAGTATGTCTTCTGGTCTTAATGTTTCTAATTCAGCAGACTTTGTGTCGCTCTCTTCTATTACTGAATCGAAGCCAATTTCTTCTTCCACAGTTGAATCTTCCATGTTATCTTCAAAATTCAATACCTCAAGTTCGACAGATGAATGGGACTCTTCTTGTTCGTCGATTTCACTTGAATTTTGCTCCATTACTGGTTCTTCTAACTCATCATTTTCAAGCAACAATTCGATATCCGCCATATACCCCTTTTCCTCGGATTCCTCGACTGGGATGTTTTCCTCAACGATCGTTTCGTTTCTTTCATTAAGAAAAGACGTTTCCACATCTAAATCTTCATCATGTAGTACTTCTGGTTCAAGAACAGACTTTTCCCTTATTTCTTCTTCCTGATTAACTTCTAACAACATCTCCCTGACTTCTAGTGCATCGTCTTTTATAAAAGAGATGTTATTCTCTTGTTCCATTTGAACATCATTTGGTTGTTCAGTGTCAGGAGGTAGATCCACTTCTTGTAAAAGGGGATCTGCTTGTTTCTCATCAACTGACTTTGAAAACAACAGATTATGAAATCGCCTATCCAAAATGTAAACAGTAAGAGCCGTTAATAGTAAGATGATAAGTGCAGTTTGCCATATCTGGAAATTACTTTTGGCCAAAATTCCCACATTTGCAAATACAAACGCAATGATGATGAGCAATCCTTTTCCCTTATTCGTTAATCCTAGCGGAAGGAAAAAGATAATTGGGATTAGAATAATCAAGGATATGATAGAGACCACCAGCTCTCCCATTCGTTCACCCCTTCTAGTATAAAAGTTATAATTCCAATTCATGTGCCATTCCAAAATACATCAAAAAAATGCATATATTTTAGCATTGTAAAAAATTGACTAAATTCAACCGCGTATTTCGTGCAAGTTCTACATTTATAGACTCTTAAATATTGTATAATAAAGTTAGCTATTTTGAAAGAAGTAGTAAATATGATGCAAAAATTACTATTCACCATTCGATATACTACATTTATCCTATTCCATATTTATCACATATGAAAGTGAAGGTGAAAATGATTGAGAGACATGAGATGCGAAAAAGGACTCACTTTAATAGAGGTCCTGATTTCGATCACCATATTAGGTATTATTATGACTTCATTTTTATCCTTCTTTAATCAAGCCTATTCGTACACAAAGACAAATGAAGATAAAACTGTGGGTATAAATGTTGCACGTAACGTCCTCTATTACTTTGAACAACAAGATTTTAAGAAAATTAAGGAGAACTATTTTTCTCATGAAACGATCATGGAGAAAGAAATTAGTACTGATAATTGCCGTGATATTGTAAACGGCGAAACGGTTTTTGATGATCCAACTGTTTGTGAGAGCTTTTTTGATACAAAGGTGAATGAGGTCGATTATAAATCAAAAGTGAGATTTACGAAGAATATTCTAGACTTTGAAAATCCAGATAGAGATAAACCCAATTTACAGGATCAGCTAATCGGTGTTGAAATTACCGTACAGTGGGGTAATCATACTGCCGACGTTAGGGGCTTGATAAAAAAATGAGGAAGCTAATAAAATCGGAAAAAGGACTAACTCTAGTCGAAGTATTAGTCACTTTGGTGATTATGTCTATTATTTCCGGAGTCATTTATAGTGTGTTTACGACCGGTTTAAAATTGTATCAGAAAATTGGCATTGAATCTCAGTTGCGGGATGACGCTGATTATGTAGCAACAATGATACTAAATGAAATGTATGAGAATCCTCCCAATTATATTGCCAGCTATGAAACGACTGAAGAAACTGGAATTGAAATGGTCAGATTTCGACCGAAAAATGTAGACGGATATCTTGTCGAAGATTCAACAGACATTGAACAGGATTTACTGATCTATTTCGAGGACGGGCATTTTTACATTGAAAAGATTAAACGAGAAGAAGATACCGTAATTTCATTGGAGAAAAATCGAATCTCTTCTGATAGTTCTTCACTTACAACAGTTGAAATCAATGGTCAGCCAGAAAGTTCTTCTATTTCTTATTCCTGTACGAAAGAGAGAATAGGTGGTGGATGCGAAAATGGGAGAATTTTTTTGAAAATTGTTATCGCTGATGGAAATGAAAGGCGGTCTAGTTTTCTAAAAACAGAGCCCCTTATTTTAAATAGTTCCTTCGGATTTTAAGGATGGTGATGAGATGTTAAAAAACGAAAGAGGCTCGACATTATTAGTCGTTATGGTCATGATATTAGTTTTTACAGTCCTTGGTCTATCGATCCTTTCTACTAGTATTGGAGGAGCAAAAAGAACTGGAATTAGAGAAGAACAGGTTACAGGCGATTTGGATAAAATTCGCGCTTTAACTGAGGCAGTTGCCTATATAAAAGAAGTCATTGATTCAAAATACAATCAAGAAAATCCCGATATGTCTACAAATGCCTACAATGAAATGATCGAAGATTCGATTATAAATAATGAATATGGCTATCAAATCGAAAACATCACAAGCGAAAATGAGACGATCAAAGAAGCTGAAGATTTCACCCGTATTTTTCGAGTTTCAAACGAACCATTTTCGCAAATTGTGTATATTACAGGAATTCCCAGCTTCCTGAAATATGCAGTTGGTTCTAGAGGAACACTAACACTAAATGGATCTACCTATGTTGAAAAGGGAAACATTTACGCCAATGATAAGCTTGTCCTTACCAACCAGGCAAAATATATTTATCATGATGAAATGTTAGAAGAAGATACTTCTTTTCCTTCTGTCCGCAGTGAGACTGAAAATCTACTATTTTTAGAAACCGAAGAGGTCGAGTATTGTAGCAATAATTGCTATAAGAATGGTGAAAAAATTGGCAACTTTGTTCCTCTCTCCATTAATGAACTCGAATCAGCTTTTCAACCTATTCCACCAACCTATATGAAAGAGGAAAATGAATATGTTGATGTTGATATTGAAAAAACGTTTAAAGAAAAACTAAAAGCTGCCGGATTTCTTGGTGAACATGTTGATCCGTATGATTTGGGGATAGACGAGATTATTTTAAATGGATTAACCTCTCCCAATGTACAATTGATATCTTCTTTTAACAATATAGATTTTTCTCATCCTAATAAAAAAGGGTACTTACATCCTGGTAAAGGGGAGCAAGATGTCTATATTGATACAAATGATTTAATTGTTAACGAAAAATCTCAATGGATCATTATTGATGGAAATGTCGTGATCGAAAATACTGGTACACAATTAATGAATGTTTCGGCCAATATTCTCATAACTGGAAATTTAACCATTAGAGGCGATATCGCATTTGACTCAACTATTTATGTCCTCGGCGATACTATGATCAACAATGTCAATATTTCGGGCTACGGTGATGGGGAACTAATATTAATGACAGAAGGACATTTGGAAATTGCCAGGGTTAATAAATTCTTAGGTAAAGAAGAGGTAAGCTCCATTAAAGCCTATCTTTATACAAATTACGAAGCAGAAAAAGCAGAAGTGTATGCTGTAGGTTCCATTCTTCATATTGAAGGTGGCATATTTGCCAAAGGCGATTTGGAAATTAATGCATATCGGGGGAAAGCAGATGAAGAAAATTCTGTGATCAAGTTTACTAATGAAAGTGAGCCTACTGCATCTAGGCTTATTATTGAGAACAATAAAACGCTGTTTTTGAATCAAGCGCAAGGACTTCCGAAAATGGATCGATTAGAAGTCGTAACGGATTTAATGAAAAAAGAATAGAAAAATGCCGATAAGCATGTACTTATCGGCGTTTTTTCTTATATTCTAGTATTTATCCTTATCGTAACTATCCGTGGAGCCCTTTTCTACTACCTTCACTTTTAGATCTGCGGTAAAGGTATTGTCGTCCTCATCTTGAACACTAATTTTAACTTCTGTTTCACCAAGTCTTTTCGGAATAAGCTCTCCATCCAGGTCTACCTCTAATATATCTTCATTTTTTGAAGTAAAGGATGGATCTCCTTTTATATTGGTCGCATCAGATGGTAAATAATCGAAGTAATCATTCATATTTTTCTCCGTGTCACCTTTTTCGATCACCAACGTATCATCCACTTCTAGGCCCGTTAACGGAGAACCAACATTGACGATAATCGTAACCGACACATCACTACCATCATTTGCTTTTATTTCGATTTCAGCAGTACCAGTCGTTTTCCCGTAAATCCGACCGGGCTGTACAATTCCGACAACGTATGGGTGTAAAGATTCCCAAATCAACTCTTGATTCGAGGCATTTTTAGGCTCAATATCAATGATGAAATCTTTAAATTCATGGAGCTTTCCAATACTAAGTGGATTTGGTGTAACAGTAATACTCGTAATTAGCACTGGATTAACCTTTATCGTGATTTCCTCTATAATCTCATTTCCTGCAATATCCGTAGTCGTAACTTGAAGTACGGTTTCACCTGCTTGTACACCGGTTACTTTACCATCTTCGTACTCGGCAATCTCTGGGTCCCATGTTGAAATGACAAAATCTCGTTCGGTTTCATCATCAGGCGTTATTTTTACCTCTACTGGAATCGATTGTCCCACATTCAATTCGATTGGATTTGGTTCAACAGAAATAGATTCTTTAATAATCGTTAGTGTCTTAACAATCGGCTCCTCATTTAATGAAAATCCACCTTTTGTTCTAACACGAATTTCAACTTTTCCTTCTAATTCCTTAGGCAATTCTATCGTTGCCGTTGGGTCAAACTCTTGCCAATCCGTTTCAGAACCATTCACCTTAAGCTGGTACTCGTAAAGCACATTTTCTCCAGCTATGAGATCTGTGATTTTAAATCCGACTCTACCTTTTGTCGTTTCTCCCGATTGAAGTTCTTCACTTAATGACAGATTTTTCAACTTATAGTCTGTTTTTAAATGTAAAACAGCTTTTGTCTGATCAAAATATGTTACTTCAATCGCTTTACCCTCATTGATTAATCTCATTTCTTTAACTGGCTTTCCGATGAGATCATCCTCTAAGGACAACTGAGTCTCAGCAACAACGGTTCCATCCTGAGAATGAACTTTCTCAATCATTCCTTGATGATTTCCAATATAGGTATAATTCATCCCTTTTAGATGGACTCTCATAGAAATGTGCTGTTCATCAATATTTAAAGATTGATTCTGATCCATGAAACGAGAGTCATAGAAATGAAGATTTGCCTGTGGCAATAACCTATACGGTAGCGCCCAATCGGCTTTTAATCTCAATTGAATGACATATTCATCTACAGAGAAATTGCCTGATGTATACGTGATTTCATTATTTTTCAGTTCAATTTCAATATCTTTACCATTATTTATCTGTTTAACAGTTATTCCCTCTGCACGTTCTCCATTTTTATATAACGTGATTTGGTCATGATTTGCTAATGATATCCCATCAAATAATGGTTGAGTAATCTTTAAATTACTAATATTCCCATTTGTAATTTCGGTGAATACTGTCTCTGGCCAAAGCTTGTACTCTACAAAGAATTCATTTCTTTCTGTATCCGTACTCCCTAATTTCACTAAGCTGTCCGGTGAATAATATTGATTTCCTAAAATATCAACTTCATTTAAGAAATATGGTGCCGTCTCCTCACCGACAACAACAGTAAACGGATCATGTTTAAGTGTATTTTGAACCCCATTATGGTCGGTATAGCTCATCACGATATTATCTATAAAATCATAGGTGCCTGCTTTTTTAAATTGCAACGGCAAAGTTTGTTGGATGATTCTAGGATCTGGTTCTTCCCCGGCAGGGAATGTGATATTGAAAGGAATTTGTACTACTTGCTGACTGTTAGCTTTGAAATTTGAGCTAGGATCAACAATAACATCTCCCTCAAACTCTTTTAGATCAATAGAAACATTACCCGAAATACTTGTTGCATTCACTTTCTTCGACATGTCATCAAAAATCGTCGTTAAATTATCAGTTTTCCCTTGAACTGCATAGCCACCTGTTTTAGCAGACATATTCCTTAATAATTCAAAGTCCACTTCTCCCTCTTGTGCAAAACCGATACTATACATCGTTATGCCCTTACTTCCAAGTGAATCTGAAATATTTAGCGCTTGTTCACGGATAATTCGCTTCGCATCTGCTAACGGAATATTTACCCCATTTTTTCTAGCTGTATTATTCGTAAATATTTCATACTTATCATTATTGTATACGAGCGTTGTTGGCTCACCATCTGTTAAAAATATAATATATTTATTTCTGTTGCTTCCTAGTACAAATTTATTCGTTGCTTCATTCAATGCAGCGTTATAATTAGTACCTCCGTTAGAAACACCATTTAAATCTAAATCACCTATAGCATTTTTAATGGTACTTAAGCCTTCAAGCGGACGAATATTTATTTTCTTTGTATCACAAAAGATCAAGAGTCTGCAGCTCGTAACCTGCGTTTTATTACTCACTTCACCGTCAAAGGGAACAAAGTAGAACTTATCTTCTTCCTTTGAGTTAGCTTCAAAATAATTTATAGCAGACTGCAAAGCGTTTTTTGCAGTTGTGTCTCGTCTCGCACCACCAAAAGAATCTGCCATCGAGCCAGAGGTATCATGAACAAACACTACATCGATTGGTAACCGTTCATCCCTTGGTGCCATGCCTTTTGAAGTAATGGTAATATCAATATTTCCTTTAGCATGATCATTAGGTGGTTTAATAAATTCTTCCGAAGATGGCTTTACTTCAAAAACCGCTCCTGGAACTGAATTCAAATCTCTATTTACTTTTATCGTCACTGGAGCATGAGTTTTTGGAGTAGTAAGACCATCATAGTTTAATTTGATATTATCAAAAGAGTATGTCCCTTCTTTTTTAAATAACAATGGTAATGATACTACTATACTACTCGGATCTGGTGCCATACCAACTGGAAATGTAAATTTAATTGGAAAATGAGCGACCTGATTTTCATCTACGATTGCAGTTGTATTTGGATCTACTACAACATTCCCACTAAATTTCTGTAAATCTACCGTTACTTCCCCACTGATTGTATAGCTATCGATTTTCTTTGAAATTTCTTGAAAAATATTTGTCAAATTACTAGTCGTCGCACGAACAGCTGAACCACCTGTTACTGCTGACATACTCTCTAACAGTTGAAAATCTATTTCATCTTCTTGCGCAAACCCAATACTGTACATTGTCATATTACTTGCTGCTAACTCTCTACTAGTCTCTTCAGCAACACGATGGATCAAATCTCTCGTTTTTCCATAATTACTTTTTGAGGTCCAACCATTGTATAAAGCGGTCCCATTTGTGTAAAGTATATATTTATTATTTCGATAGTTTAATACGGTAGGTTCACCATCTGTGAGAAAGATAATATATTTATTCTTATTATTACTTTGGTTTAACTTATTTTGTGTATATTCCAAAGTTTGAGTGTAATTCGTCCCACCTATGCTATTTCTTTCTAATTGATTAAGCTGATTTCTAATATTATTTATCCCATCTACCACTTTAACTTGTCCACTAGTACGAACGTCATCATTAAATGGAATAAAATAAAAGTTATCACCTGATACTTGATTATCAGACTGCCCAAAATAATTTAAAGCACTTTCAAGGGCCTCTTTTGCACTCTTTGATTTCTTCTTACCCCCGAAGAAATCATCCATCGATCCTGACGTATCATAAACAAAAGCTAAGTCAATCGGCTCCCTTTGTTTTTGGCCAACTGTACCTTCAGGAGTAACATTTATATTAAGACTACCTTCTGCTAAACTATCTGCATTTAATGTTAACTCTGAAGAGGATGGTATAACTGAAAAGTTCAAACTTGGATCATTTGCTGCTTGTACGGGTAGAGGTGGTTTAAGCATAGGTGTAAGTAAAAATATGATAATAAGTCCAATTGAATACTTTCGAAACCTTTTCCTCATTTTTTCCCCTCCCTTTAATGATAATTTTAGACTATATGTTCTGAGTCTTTATTACTACTATTATACCAATTGTTTCACCTATTCCATAGAAAAAATATTAATTTATTGTTGAGTTTACTGTAAATTTGTAAAATAGTGGAGTTCCTTAGAATTTCAAAATCAAAAAAGAGCAAAAATCGATATGACTGGATTTTCACTCTTATTTTACATATTCAGCTACTTTGTTTCGTCCGTTTCTTTTTGCTCCAACATATAGCGCTCGATCCGCATGCCTAATGAGAGACAATGAATCATCGGCATCTTCTGGTGCTGAAGCAACCCCAATGGACGCGGTAATATGAACCTTTATTTCTTTCTCCGTATCTTCAATATGCTGTGAAAGAATGAACGGTCGGTTCGCAATCGTTTGCCTAACAAATTCGGCAATATTTAGGGCTGATTTTTTATCAACATTAGGGAGTAGAATCACAAATTCTTCCCCACCAAAACGAGCCACTGTCCCCGTACCATCATCAATGAGAGCGGTAAGACGATGGGCCAGTTGTACCAATATTTCATTCCCACTCTGATGTCCATAGCGATCATTCACCGCTTTAAAATGGTCAATATCGAGTAAGATCACAGATAAATTTTCTCTTTGGTGGTTTGTTAAAAGGACATATTCTTCATCTAAAACTTTCTCCATGTAGCGATAGTTATATAGCTTTGTTAAAGCGCAACGCTCGCTCTCTTCTTTCGTTTGTTCATGATGTTTTGCATTTTCAATGGCAACTGCGAAATAGGAGCTTAAAATATCTACGATCATCAGTTGTGCTTTTTCATATGCTCTCTTTTGTTCAGATGCTAGCAGGAGAATTCCGACTACTTCATTGTTTCGGACAATCGGCACACAGATGATGCTTTCCACAGCATCTGGCATGTATCCTTGCACAATAGTCTGCCATTCTTTCTTTGAATGGTAGAGAACCGCCTTTCCTGTCGCCCAAACATGACCGCTTATTCCTTGATCTTTCAATTGTGGCGGGAATACGATGGAGTCACTCGCATCTTTCTCAACTCTTCTTAACAGTTGCAATTCTTTATCACTAACGACATCTAATATGTATGCATAATCGACTGGGAACATTTCGGTAAGCTTTTGAATAAATAAATCGAGAACCTCTTCTACGTGTAACCGTTCTGCTAGTTCATGACCAATTTCTGCCGCCTTTTGCAAGTAGTTATTTACCTTATCACTTGAATGATATAGGTTTAATATTATGGAAAGACTTGCAAATGGGATGCCGACAAAAATGACGGAAACAACGCCCACTTCAGCGTATAAAATGTATAAAATCATTCCAATTGGTAAAGTAAGAGTTGTCGTTACAGCTTCCCAAACGAAATCTTGGTCAAACACTGCTCTTTTACGTCCTTGCACAACGTAAGCAACAATTGTTAACACGAAGTGATTTAAGAGAAAATAGGATACTGCATAAACAAAGGCTAAGAGAAGATTTTTCGGGCTACTCAATATGTCAATTCCATGAGTGCCCCCGAGAGAATAATAGATTAGACCACTTAAGACAGAAATAATAAAGAACATGAGCCAGTTTAAAGGAAATCGATACATTTGTTCCTTAGGAATTCTGATTCTTAATAGAAGAACAATGATGGCTATTTGCATAAAAAGAACTTCTACAAAAAGACCAAATGATAAAAAGACAGTTAATGACACCCATTGAATATAAAATATCGGTGTGTTATTGATAATCATCGGTGTACTAGCAACAAAACATGTTAATAATAGAAATCCTAATAGATCAATATTAATGGACGGAACAAGGGGAGGGAAGTTATGATAAATGAGCCACATACCAGCAGGTACGAAAAGGAGCCATAAGAACCAAATAATTCTTTTCACATGCGGTTTGATCAATTTTAGCCCTCCCACTTCTAGTTAGTTTAAAGCAGAACTGATTGCCTTAATCAATTACATAATTCCATCGCTATATTCTTTTCTATTGTTCTTTATCTATAGATATTTATTAGGTAAATAGTCATACTCTTAATTAATAGTTTAACAAATTTTCTAACTTTTGTCATATATTTTACAAATTAACGTACTAAATTATCCTTTTTTTTCAATATATGGTTTTACTTCTGATAGAAAATATAAAGAACCTGTAATGACTAACATTTCATTTTCTTCTAATGTATGAATTTCTTCTCTAATCGCTTTCTTCCAATCGCTTTCCGCTCTTTTTTTGTCTAAGCTACTGATTGCATATAGCTTTTCTGCACTTGCTGCTCTCGGAAATTCAAAACTAACAAATGTAATCGTATGGGCGACAGAATCTAGCTTTTTGATCATTTGATTGACCTTTTTATCACCTAGAGCTGCAAAAATCAGTCTTTTTTTCCATCTAGGGAATCTGCGCGTTAGCTCTGCTACTAGTGTGTCAATCCCCTCTTCATTATGAGCCCCATCCAAAACGACTAAAGGTTCAGTAGAGATCACTTCAAATCTACCTGGCCAGTAAGCTTTTTTCAGTCCATGTCGTATATGCTCTTCAGTAATCAAGTAAGAATCAGCTAAAAGGATAGCCGCTTCAACTGCAAGAGCTGCATTTTCCGTTTGATGCTGTCCAAGCATGGTGATTTCTAAACTCTCAAAATAGCGTTTGGACGTTTGCAAAGAAAAGCGTTCACCATTCTCTAGTGAATGATGATTTTCAATAGAAAATTTTTCGCCAAGACGATAGATAGGGGCATCCATTTCAGTTGCTTTCTCTTTAATCACGTTAAGAGCTTCTGGTTGTTTGGCAGCCGTTAAAATGGGAACACCCGTCTTGATGATTCCTGCTTTTTCAAAGGCGATTTGCTCATAGTTATCCCCTAAAATATTTATATGGTCAAGGCCAATGCTTGTAATAATCGCAAGGTGAGGAATGATGATATTAGTAGAATCAAATCTTCCACCAAGACCAACCTCATAAATTGCCAGATCTACTGGATTCATCTCAGCAAAATAGTAAAAGCTCATCGCAGTAATTACTTCAAACTCGGTCGGACCGCCCAGCTCCGTCTGCTCGAGCTCGTCACTTAATGGTTTGATCACATTCGTCATCTGGACCAAATCCTTCTCGCTAATCGAGGCACCATTTATCGAAATTCTTTCATTAAAATGTTCAAAATAAGGAGAGGTAAACGTTCCTACTTTTAAACCTGACTCTTGTAAAATCGAGCGTAAATACGTTACCGTGGATCCTTTTCCATTTGTACCACCGATATGGACGGTTGGCATTTTTTTCTCAGGATGACCAAGTCTTTCCATCATCCATTCCATACGCTTTAATCCCGGTTTAATTCCCAATCTTAAGCGTGAATGAATCCAATTCAACGCTTCTTCATATGATTTAAACATGTTGTTTTCACCTTTTTCTATATGCTCGTCCGATAAATCAGGCAATCTACTGCCCTTTCTCATAGTTCAACATTATACCATCCAAATCCCATTTACACACCGAAGACGAATCCGCTAATGGATTCGTCTTCGGTAGTGAATATTATTGTCCTTTTAATTCTTTAATACGAAGTTCAACAGTTGCCCTTTTCTCAAGATAATCTGCTTCCTTCGCTTTTTCTTCAGCAATAACCTTTTCTGGTGCCTTCTTTACGAAGCCTTCATTGCTAAGTTTCTTCTGAACTCTTTCCACTTCTTTATTCCATTTATCTAGCTCTTTTTCTAGACGAGCAATTTCTTCATCTAGGTTGATTAAGCCTTCCAATGGTAAAATGATTTCCGCTCCTGTGACAACAGCTGTCATCGCTTTGTCAGGTGTTGGAATATCCTTTCCGATTTCAAGCTCTTCAGGATTACAGAAGCGTTCTAAATAGGAACGATTTTTATCCAGTACCTGCAGAACGCCATCATCTTTCACCTTTACGAGCATTTTAATTTTCTTGCTCATCGGTGTGTTTACTTCAGCACGAATATTTCTTACTGAACGAATGATTTCTACTAGTAACTTCATTTCAGAAGATGCTTCACTATCAGATAGCTCTTCATTCACTTCCGGCCATTTTGCCGTTGTAATCGACTCACCTTGATGCGGAAGGTTTTGCCAAATTTCTTCGGTAATGAAAGGCATGAATGGATGGAGCAGGCGCATCGTGTTATCTAAGACATATGCTAAAATCGAACGGGTCGTCTTTTTCGCGGCTTCATCGTCCCCATACAATGGAAGTTTTGCCATTTCTATATACCAGTCACAGAAATCATCCCAAATGAAATTATAAAGAACGCGGCCAACCTCACCAAATTCATAACGATCCGATAATCTAGTGACCGTGTCAATCGTTTCATTTAGGCGGGTAAGAATCCATTTATCGGCTACCGACTTTTCGCCACTTAAATCGATTTCTTCATACTTTAGTCCATTCATATTCATTAAGGCAAAGCGAGATGCGTTCCAAATCTTATTGGCAAAGTTCCAAGTTGCTTCTACCTTTTCCATACTAAAGCGTAAATCTTGGCCAGGTGAACTTCCTGTTGAAAGGAAATATCGTAAGGAATCCGCACCAAACTGCTCAATGACATCCATTGGATCAACACCGTTACCAAGTGATTTACTCATTTTTCGACCTTGTGCATCTCGGACTAAACCGTGAATGAGTACATCTTTAAATGGACGCTCTCCTGTAAATTCTAGGCCTTGGAAAATCATTCTCGATACCCAGAAGAAAATGATGTCATAGCCTGTTACAAGCGCTGCTGTTGGATAGAAACGCTTGAAATCAGCTGATTCTGTATCTGGCCAGCCCATTGTCGAAAACGGCCATAATGCTGAACTGAACCATGTATCTAAAACATCGTTATCCTGCACCCAATTTTCAATATCAGCAGGTGGTTCATGGTCTACGTAAACCTCACCTGTTTCCTTGTGATACCACGCTGGAATGCGGTGTCCCCACCATAACTGACGAGAGATACACCAATCACGGATATTTTCCATCCAGTGTAAGTATGTTTTTTCAAAACGCTCTGGAACGAAGTGAACCTTCTCTTCCTTTTGCTGAAGGGCAACCGCTTCGTCTGCAAGTGGCTGCATTTTCACAAACCATTGTGTTGAAAGGTAAGGCTCAACAACTGCGTCACTGCGCTCTGAATGACCAACAGAATGCATATGCTCTTCAATTTTGAAAAGAACGCCCTCTTCTTGCAAGTCTTTAACAATTTGCTTGCGACACTCAAAGCGGTCCATATCTTTGTATTTGCCAGCACGCTCATTCATTGTTCCATCTTCATTCATAACAAGAACACGTTCAAGATTATGACGATTTCCAAGTTCAAAGTCATTCGGATCATGAGCAGGTGTAATTTTTACAGCCCCTGAACCAAATTCCATATCAACATAATCATCGGCCACGATCGGAATCTCACGGCTTACGATTGGAAGAATGACTTTTTTGCCGATTAAATGCTTGTAACGCTCATCTTCTGGATGAACGGCAACAGCCGTATCCCCAAGCATCGTTTCTGGACGTGTCGTCGCTACTTCAATCGAACCAGAACCGTCAGCAAGTGGATAATTCATATGGTAAAAAGCACCTTGAACATCCTTATAAATAACTTCAATGTCCGATAAAGCAGTCTTTGTCGATGGATCCCAGTTAATGATGCGCTCACCGCGGTAAATTAAGTCCTTTTTATAAAGCGAAACGAAAACCTCACGAACAGCTTTTGATAAGCCTTCATCTAGGGTGAAACGCTCACGGCTATAATCAAGACCTAGGCCAAGCTTTGACCATTGTTGGCGGATATGACCTGCATACTCTTCCTTCCATTTCCAAGTTTCTTCAACAAATGCTTCACGACCAAGGTCATAACGGCTTTTGCCCTCTTCTCGGAGCTTTGCTTCCACCTTTGCTTGAGTCGCAATTCCCGCATGGTCCATCCCTGGTAACCATAATACGTCATAGCCTTGCATCCGCTTCATGCGCGTTAAAATATCCTGTAATGTCGTATCCCACGCATGTCCTAAATGAAGTTTACCCGTCACGTTCGGAGGAGGAATGACGATCGTATACGGTGCTTTTTTCTCATCATTTTGTGCTTCAAAAAACTTTCCTTTTACCCACCAATCATAACGACCCTTTTCAATCGAATTGGGATCATACTTCGTTGGCATTGATAATTCATTTGCTTCCATTGTCGATCTTCCTTTCTTCTTTTGGCCGTTTTCAAGCCAAATAAAAAACTCCATTCGTCATTAAAAGGACGAATGGAGTATGCTTCGCGGTACCACCTTTTTTCCAATCAATTAAAAAAATCAATTGGCGCTTAACAAGATAACGGATTTCCCGTCTTTTACTAATAGAATAAATTCGTTCATAAAAGATGCTCAAGGGCGACTTCCACTGGTGTTGCCTAGAAAACCTTTCAGCTAGCGGTTTTCCTCTCTAAAAGCAAAGAACCAACGTACTCTTCCCTATCAATGCAATATGGCTGTATGTGTATAATCAATATACTACCTAAAAATAAAGACTGACGTCAATAAGGATAACCGAATTTTTTTTAGTATATACATTTTTTCGGAAAATGACACTTCGATGAAGGGAATTGTGTGTGTGAAATGGGCCCAGTTAGGTGGAATTCCGGAACTTTTGGGGATAATTCCGGAACTTTTGGATTAATTCCGGAACTTTTTAAGTTAATTCCGGAACTTCGTCGATAATTCCGGAACTTTCACTATTAATTCCGGAATTCGACTGCAGTCGAACTGACAAACCTACAACGAAATTTTTCGCACATTCCCAAATCAAGGGACATAGATTAAGTAATAAGGAAAATACCTATTGGGGAAGAGGGGGAAGAGATCGTGAGAAGAAAGTATAATCCATATGTACTTCCACCGTGGTTAAGAAAATCTCGTGATGTTTTACATCAATTCGCTATTCCTTTCTGCATCTTTCAAGGAATACGGACCATTTTATTTCCAACCGCATTTGACGTCCTGTTTTTAATTGCCCTCGTCTTAATGACTGTCGCCCTTAAAATCGATTTATTATAAGGGAACAACCTAGGCAAAGATTGTTCCTGCGCGATGTTCATGCGGCAAAAAAAATACCTTAGCCTTGGGTATCACTTTGAGATTGCGCTTGGGCTTGAGCTTCTTTTTCAAGCCTTTTTTGTCTTTCAATCTCATCAATTCTCATCACAATATATTCGGTATTTTTCAAATGCCAATATTCTCCTTGAAGTTTTTGGACATACTTTCGTTCATGTCTGTTCGGAGTCTTATAATAATCCTCTATGATCGATAACAATCCATGAGGATAGGCAAAATAGCTTAAAAGAAGGTTTAATTCATCGTCCCTTAAAGGAAAATATTTAAAGTACGTATAGATCCAATCGACACAATCTTCATTTGATTTTGGATACGTATTTAACGTTCGCGATAAAAATGGTAAAAGGTCATGCATCGGTGATCCCTGTTTGCTATTTTCAAAGTTTGTAAAATAGCCATAGCCTTTATCATCATATAGGAAATGTTCTGTTGAAATTTTCCCATGTGATAAAACTACGCGGGCTTTTTCATCATCCTTCGTCGCCTCGAACCATTCTTTAAATTTGTTTGTGGAAAAGCGTAAGGCTTGACTCATATCGTGATAATAAAGACAAAAAAGGAGTTCAAATGGCGACATGTACCACTTTTCCTCACATTGCTCTAAAAAGCCTTCGAGAAACTCATTTTCTGTTTCCCATTCACGAATTGTATTTTCATAATGCTCGCTTTTTTCCTCTTTATTAATCGTCACCTCGCGCACCGATAGAGTATGGAGTCGGGCTAGCTCCCTAAACATTTGCTGATGAATTTCATTGCGATCTTCTTTGATTTCATTAGGTAACCATGGCATTAAATAATACAAACTCTTCCCATGCATAACCGCATATCGTCCATCAAGTGTCGGGTATATCGGGATAATTCGATTGAATCCTTTTTGATAGAGGTATTGGATATGTTTAATGAAATCTGTTCCTTGTTTGGGAGAGATTTTCTTTAAGGCAAATACCCCTTTATCAGAATAGATTCTTTTTATCTTCTGGAAGCTTTCCACAAAATGAGGCTGAATTCCATAGTGCTTCAAAATGGGTGCAACCTTCTTCAAATGATTCGTTTCACTCATTCGAACTCACTTCTTTCCATAGCCTGATTACGAAGCCAATTCTTATAAACTTAAAAAGATAAAACAGACGAGCAGGTTTCTACCGACCAACCCACCCAGCCTGTTCTTCATCTACGTTTATTCAATTGTTAATTTTGGGTGACGGCGGCAGGAATATAAAGAACCTGCCCTTCATACACATCCTGATTAACCTCTAAATGGTTAATCTTTAAAATTTGCTGTGTGGAAACCTCATAACGTTCAGCAATGAGATCGATTGTATCCCCATTTTGAACGATGCATACCTTTAGGCGTGCGACATCATCTTCATCTTCTTTTCTTGCTAAAAACTCTGTAATCGAGATGCCCTGTTTCTTTGATGATTTCTTCTTTTTCTTTTTCGCTACCTCTTCAGAGGAGGAGGAAGAGGATGATTCCTCAAACGAAGGACTCTCGTAATCCACCTCAGATTGCTCTACTTCCGCTAAAATACTTACTCCCGTATCAGGAGAATATTCACTTCTTTGCGCAGCAAACGAAATGTCTGGAACGGTTTTCACCACTTCAGGCTCAGGCTCTGGTTCATAAACTTGAAGGGTCGGCGTATCTAATGATATTGGAGTAGGTTCCTCCACATCCTCATCTTCATCAGGTGACTTTCTCGCTTCAGCGACAAACGGAGTGAAGAGTTCATTTGTTGGTGGAACCGTCTCCTCTTCTCCCTTTATTTCTTCAACTTCTTCTGCCAGCAATTCTGGTTCCTCAGCTCGGTACGCAAGAGCAAGCTCAGGCTCAGCTGTTTCTTGCTGGACTTCCGGCTCATCGCTTTTTAGCCCGGTTATCGTTAAATCAGCTGTTAGCTTCATGCAGCTTTGCTCAGGGAAAACATAATCAAATGATTCAATTTCCACATCAAGATCATAAATACTTGCGATACGATGAACAGGGATGGTAATATCCACTGGAAAACGGTGAGAGAATTCTGTGACTCCCTCTTCTCGATTGTCGAATTGTTGAACAAATTTTGGTGATATTGGAGCATCCTCTTCCACTTCAACCTCTGTCTCTTTCCGCTGGTATTCCCCGCTAAGCTGTAATTCCCCTTCAATCGTTACATAATCCTCATTTTCATGAATGGTTATATTTGGATCAAGCGAAATGGTAATAAGCTCCGCTACTTCCTGTCCCTTTTGAAACCATACCGATTCTTCCAAGGAAAACCGTAAGAAAGATTCATTTCCTTCAGACAAAGCGACTCCTCCTTTCATTACCTCTCATTAATCACCATGTCATTAACAATTTATGAGTCGTTAAATATAATTATGATAAAAATCCAGATAAAAGAATGGGGAAAAATCGTGCAGAACCCGCTCACTCCCAAAATAAAAAAGCTTGAATTCTAGCCTCATGGAACAACTAGAATTCAAGCCTTTAGTCAAAATGCGTTATTTAAGTTTCGAAAATGCCGCTTCAGCAGCTGCAATCGTTTTTTCAATATCTTCATCACTATGGGCAGTTGAAAGGAATAACCCTTCAAATTGAGAAGGTGGTAAGAACACGCCAAGGTTTGCCATTTCACGATAATATGAAGCAAAGAAGTCTAAATTAGACGTTTTTGCTTTTTCATAATTAATAACTTCTTCATTGGTAAAGAAGAAACCAATCATGGAACCAGCACGATTAAACGTAACCGGAATACCATATTTCTCGGCTGCCTTTGTAATACCTGCTTCAAGAATATCCGCTTTACGCTCGAATTCTTGATAGCTTTCAGGCGTTAATTGGCTTAACGTCTCGTACCCTGCCGTCATCGCTAGAGGGTTACCAGATAATGTTCCTGCCTGATAAATCGGGCCACTTGGAGCAATTTGCTCCATGATATCCGCACGTCCACCATAAGCGCCAACAGGTAAGCCACCACCAATTACTTTTCCTAAGCAAGTTAAGTCTGGTGTAACATTAAAATATCCTTGAGCACAGTTGTAACCAACGCGGAAGCCTGTCATCACTTCATCAAAAATAAGAAGTGTGCCGTTTTCCTTCGTAATTTCACGAAGACCTTCTAAAAATCCTGGTTGCGGAGGAACAACCCCCATATTTCCTGCAACAGGTTCAACAATCACGCCAGCTAGATCATCTCCATATTGTTCAAAAGCTAGTTTTACACTATCTAAATCATTGTATGGAACAGTGATTGTATTTTTAGCAATTCCTTCAGGTACTCCTGGGCTATCTGGTAAACCTAACGTCGCAACACCGGAACCTGCTTTAATTAAAAGAGAATCACCATGGCCATGGTAACAGCCTTCAAACTTTAAAATTTTATTGCGACCCGTATAGCCACGAGCAAGACGAAGGGCACTCATCGTCGCTTCTGTACCAGAAGACACCATGCGCACGACCTCAATCGAAGGAACACGCTCAATGACAAGCTTTGCAAGCTCATTTTCCAATACAGTAGGTGCACCAAAGCTTGTCCCAAGCTCTGCGACTTTTTTCAACGCTTCTACAACTCTGTCATTTGTATGACCAAGAATGAGCGGACCCCATGATAAGACATAATCAATATATTCATTTCCATCAATATCATAGATTTTAGAACCTTTTCCTCTTTCCATAAAAATCGGATCCATATGGACCGATTTAAAGGCACGAACAGGGCTATTCACCCCACCAGGCATTAATTCTTTCGCTTCTTGAAAAGCAGCAATCGATTGATCATAAGAACGCATCTTTTTCCCTCATTTCTCACATATTTAAAATTAATTTTCTTTCAGCCATTTTGCCGCATCTTTGGCATGATAAGTAATAATAATATCTGCTCCAGCGCGCTTCATCCCTACTAGCATTTCCATGACAACAGATTTCTCGTCAATCCATCCATTTTGAGCTGCTGCTTTCACCATGGAATATTCTCCGCTCACATTGTAAATCACGACTGGCAAAGTGAAATTATTTTTCACATCACGGACGATATCCAAATAAGGCATTCCTGGCTTCACAATGAGAAAATCGGCACCTTCTGCGACATCAGATTCTGCTTCACGAAATGCTTCTAAGCGGTTCGCCGGATCCATTTGATACGTTTTACGATCGCCAAATTGTGGTGTGCTTTCCGCCGCATCTCGAAATGGGCCGTAAAAAGCAGAGGAATATTTGACCGCATAGGACATGATTGGCGTATCTTCAAAACCAGCTTCATCTAGTCCAGCACGAATCGCTGTGACAAAACCATCCATCATATTAGATGGAGCAATAATATCAGCACCAGCTTTCGCCTGACTAACGGCAGTATCGACCAACAATTTCAATGACGGATCATTTAAAACCTTGCCATTCTCGACAATTCCACAATGTCCATGACTTGTATATTCACAAAGACAAGTATCAGCAATGACCACTAATTCTGGATAATGCTCTTTAATGAGACGAGTCGCTTCTTGAACGATCCCATGATCATGGAAAGCTCCCTGTCCACATTCATCTTTCTCAAGAGGAATTCCAAATAAAAGGACAGATTTGATTCCTAAAGAAACAACCTCTTCCATCTCTTCAAGTAAATGGTCTAGTGATAATTGAAATACATTCGGCATAGAAGAGATTTCTTTTCTGATATTTTCGCCTTCAGCGACAAATAATGGATAGACGAAATCCTCTACATGAAGATGATTTTCTCGAACCATTGAACGCATGGCTGTAGACTGTCTTAGACGACGGTGACGATTAAATGATAAGTTCATTATTTTATCCTCCAATTTTCAGCTTTTTCATCATGTATTTTTCAATTGCATGGATCATTTCATAAGAAGTGTAGACTTCAGGACAAACGTGTACGGTAAGTCCCAGTGCTTCACATTTTCGTTTCGATACTGGCCCAATTGTTGCCACAACACAGTCTTTAATATGATCGTGAAGACCGTAATTGTTGACCACTGACGTAAAATGTTCAATCGTCGAAGGACTTGTAAAGGGAAGGATATCTAGCTCGCGATTTTTTAATAGATTTTTAAGCTTTTCCTTACTTTCTTCAGGAAAATAGGTTTCATAGATGATGATCTCATCAACAGAATGACCTTTTTCTTTAAAAAACTGGGCAATATAATCCCGCGCTAAATTTCCTTTTGGAATTAATAACTTCTCACCTTTGTTTACGAAAGGAGAAAACTCCTCCACAAAGCTTTCTGCCACATAACGCTTTGGCTTAAAATCAACGGCAACTCTTTTTTTAAACAAAGCTTGTTCCGTTTTTTCCCCGATTACAGCGATCTTCGGTAATCCTTTTACTTGTTCACCACTTACGATGGTAAAAAAGGTATCCACGGTAACTTCACTTGTAAAAATAAGCCAATCATATGTATGTAAAGAAGCTAGTATTGGAGCAAGAAGATCCCTATTTTCAACTGGACGAAATTCTAGAAGAGGGACCTCAACTGGAATCCCTCCAAATTCTTCTACAATGGCAGAAAAGGTAGACGCGTTCTTCTTTCCCCGTGGAACAAGTACTTTCTTTCCCTTCAAAGCAGAAGAGCTCATTCTCCGTCTAACTCCTCTTTCACCGCATCAATTAACGTTTTCGCTCCCTTATCAATTAAGTAATCAGCTGCAGCTACACCTAATTGTTCAGGATCTGTACCTTCTACACGCTCTTTATAGATCGTTTTTCCATCAGGTGAAGCAACGAGAGCTGTTAAGACGATTTTTTTATCATCGTTTATAAAGGCATAGCCAGCGACTGGAACTTGACAGCCACCTTCCATTTTATGAAGGAATGCACGCTCTGCTCTAACGGTCACGTCGGTGTTCGGGCATGTAAATTTATTTAAAAGAGTAAGAAGCTCGGTATCGTTTCCTCTACACTCAATCGATAAGGCACCTTGCCCAACAGCAGGAAGACATACTTCTGGCTCAAGAAACTCCGTTACAACATCAGACGCCCAACCCATACGCGCGAGACCTGCCGCTGCTAAAATAATCGCATCATATTCTTCTGTTTCTAGTTTTGCAAGACGAGTATCAATATTTCCTCTAATCCATTTGATTTCAAGATCAGGTCGAACGGCCAATAATTGCGCTCCACGACGTAAGCTACTGGTACCAATGACCGAACCTGCTTTTAGATCCTTTAATTTAACATGACCTTTAGAAATTAACGCATCACGATGGTCTTCTCTTTCAGGAATACAGCCGATCACAAGTCCTTCTGGAAGAACTGCGGGCATATCCTTCATACTGTGAATCGCCAAATCGATTTCACCGTCAAGCATCGCCTGCTCAATTTCTTTCACAAATAGACCTTTTCCTCCCACTTTTGAAAGGGTTACATCTAAAATTTTATCTCCTTTTGTAACGATTTCTTTCACTTCAAAATCGTAAGAAGGATCCAATTTTCTTAATTGATCAATGACCCAATTTGTTTGTGTTAAAGCTAGCTTACTACGTCTTGAACCAACAATAAATTTTCTCATGATTGCCTCCTAAAAACGGATGATTTTTTTATACTTGTAACCTCTGATTGGGATGTTTCCTATGTGTACCATAGATGGAAGGAGGATAACTGACCAAACAGAAAGAAATTGATTAAGATGATTAAAAAAGATGCCAGATTCCACAAGGCTAAGCTTTTTCCTTGAAATCCTTTCCCAACTCGCAAGTATAGATAGACTCCATATACAACAAGGACAATAAAAGAGCCGATGACTTTCGCATCGTACCAAATCATTTCTGGTAATTTAATATAAGCCCATTGCAGTCCTAGAATCAGCGATAATAAGAGCATCGGGACTCCTATCACATTTAATACATGAGACATATGCTCAAGCTTCGTTAAATCAGCAATTCGAATGAGCCTTGCTCCCCATTTTTTCCTTTTTAAAAGATTGTATTGTAATAAATAGAGTAGGGAAAATACGGCTGATATCGAAAATGCTCCATATGATAGAATCGCCATTGTAATATGTATAAATAGTAATTCAGATGAAAGCTGATTGACCATAATTTCAGATTCGTATTGAATAGGTGCGAATGTATGAATCACCATCATCACGAACCCTATTACATTTGTAAAGAAAACAATGAAATCAACCTTCATTAAGCGATTGATTCCAAGTGATAGTGTAATAAGAACCCAGACATAAAAATAGAGGCCTTCAAAGATGGTGAGCACCGGAAACCTACCAGTATTCACCATGTAAATACACAAAAAAGTCGTTTGTAAAATCCATACAAACGCAAGTAACCAGAAGGCAACTTGGTTTGCTTTCCGGCTACTGTAAAGAAAATCAATAAAATATAGTAATATACTCAAGGCATAAAGAATAATTGTGAATTCATGTAGCCGAGTCATGTTAACCTCAATCATAGATAGAACTCCTTTTATGATTGAAAGGAAGCTTGTGGTGTTGCAACAACAGCTCTCTTTAAATCGGCAACTTTCGATTCTTGCTGTTCTTTTACAAGGTCTTCAATATTGAATATTCTCATGAATAAATCCAGCGCTTCATCAGCATTATTTGTTCCAGCAAGCTCTTTCGCCTGTAAAATCGGATCTTTAAGCATTTGATTGATGATGCTTTTCGTATGCTTATTGAGAACCTTCATTTCTCGATCAGAAAGATGTGGAAGCTTTCTTTCGATGCTCTCCATCGTTTCAGCTTGAATTTGCAGAGCTTTTACACGTAGAGCTGAAATAACAGGAACAACCCCAAGCATATTTAACCACTGCTTGAACTCGACGATTTCCGCCTCAATCATCAATGAAATTTTTGCGGCTGCCTTTTGACGTTCTTGTAAATTCGCTTCAACAATCCCTTCTAAATCATCGATATCATATAAGAATACATTATCGAGTTCTGCAAGCATCGGATCTAAGTCACGTGGTACGGCGATGTCGACCATAAATAATGGCTTCCCTTTTCGAACTCTCTCGACATCTTCCATCATATCCTTATCGATAACAAAATCCTTTGCTCCAGTAGAACTAATGACGATATCTGCTTCAATTAAGGCACATTGAAGTTCGTTCAATGATTTCGCTTGACCGGAAAAACGCTCCGCTAAGCTTTTCGCTTTTTCAAATGTTCTATTGATAACGGTCACTTGGCTTGCCCCATTGCCGTGAAGGTTTTGTATGGCTAGTTCACCCATTTTACCTGCACCTAGTATGAGGACATGCTTACCATCTAATGAGCCAAATATTTTCTTCGCTAGTTCAACAGCTGCATAGCTGACGGACACCGCATTTGCGCCAATATCTGTTTCAGAATGCGCTCGCTTTGCCAATGTAATCGTTTGTTTAAATAACTGATTAAAGACTGTACCCGTTGTTTGATTTTCTTGAGCCTCCATAAAACTAGAGCGCACCTGTCCAAGGATCTGCGTTTCTCCCAAGACCATGGAATTCAAACCGCATGCCACATTAAATAAGTGATCTATCGCCCCATCTTGCTCATAGACAAATAAGAATGGCGAAAACTCCTGTTGTGGAATATTAAACCATTCTGACAAAAATTCCTTGATATAATAACGCCCAGTATGAATCTGGTCAACGACTGCATATATTTCTGTGCGATTACATGTTGATAGAATAACGTTCTCAAGGATACTCTTTTTCCCGTTCAACTTACGCATTGCTTCCCCTAGCAAGGACGGGTCAAACGTTAAACGCTCTCGAATTTCAACTGGGGCTGTTTTATAATTTAGACCAACAGTTAGAATATGCATGATTGTTTCGTACCCCCAAATTTGTTCGTAAATACTTATTTTGATTCCAGCTTAAATAAGAGCAGAAATCTTCCCACTTAATAATTATTATAACATGATAGAATTTCTAATAACTAATGAAATGTGAACATATCATGAAATCGTGTGATATTATTAATAGAAGCTCATAATATCTCTCTTCCTTATTCCGACAAAGTTCTTCCTCTAGTACCTTAACAAAAAAGATCGTACTATTCAAGTAAACAAATCTATGCACATGACTACTTCGTATACTTATTATAGAATAAAGTCAGAATAACTATTTTGGATGTGTCAAATATGAAAAATCAACGAATTTTCCCTGGAATCATTCTATTAGGATTTGGAGGATACTTCTTTCTAGAACAATCAAATATCACCCTTTTTGAAGGTCTTCACACTTGGCCGACTCTATTAATCATTGTAGGACTTGCCTTTTTATTTCAAGGGTATTTAGCAAAGGATTATGAAGCCATTCTACCAGGAGTTATTCTCACAGGATTTGGTGTTCATTTTCATGTGATTAATCATCTGACGATTTGGCCGAACTCAATCGGTGCTTTTATCTTAATTATTGCACTTGGCTTTCTCCTTCGTTATCAAAAGGTAGGAGCCGGACTCTTTCAAGGACTATTATTCCTAGTATTGGCAATTCTGCTACTTTTTAATGAAAAAATTATGGGTTGGCTTGGTTTTCTTGAAAATG
Source organism: Robertmurraya phoenicis (assembly GCF_047302285.1). Taxonomy (GTDB): domain Bacteria; phylum Bacillota; class Bacilli; order Bacillales; family Cytobacillaceae; genus Robertmurraya. The sequence goes on along the minus strand of NZ_CP154845.1, from coordinate 1,471,070 downwards.
GTGTAACTTCTATATTAAATTATTGGCCACTCTTACTCATTGTTATTGGAGGCTATTTGTTGTTTGTGAAGAAGAAATAAATGCGAATTGAATAAGAAAAAAGCTCTTATAAAATATAGGAAGATTCGGTTTTTCTCATTCGCTCCAAACATCTCCCCCTTAAGCGGAATTTTTCTTGTTATCTCCTCAATGGTGTCCCTTTTAGGGGAAATAACGGAAGATTTTCCGCTTATGGAGAGCAAAATCGTTTATTTTGGCATTTTTTGAGTGAATAGCAGGAATTTTTCCTGTTATATCGGCTCTTTTTCATGATGGTTGCTCATTAAGCGGAATTTTTCCTGTTATTTTTTCATACCGATACTCTTACTGTTTATACGAACACTTATCTACAAGTCGAGAGAATTTGTAAATTCCTGGACACCAAAAAAACATCCGCTTTTGGATGTTCTTTTTATATACTATAACACCGAATCTAAAAACTCCTTCGTTCTCTGTTCTCTCGGTTGTTGGAATAATTCTTGCGGATGCCCCACTTCGACGATTTTTCCGTCATGCATGTAGACAACCCAATCAGCAACTTCTCGGGCAAACCCCATTTCATGTGTGACGACAATCATCGTCATTCCTTCTAAGGCTAGCTCCTTCATCGTAGCTAATACTTCTCCCACCAATTCTGGATCAAGCGCTGATGTCGGTTCATCAAAGAGCATAATGTCCGGTTTCATTGCAAGAGCACGAGCGATCGCCACACGCTGTTTTTGCCCACCTGATAGCTTTGAAGGATAGACATCTGCTTTATCTGATAAACCTACTTTTTCAAGCAAGCTTTGCGCTTCCTTTTTCGCCTTTTCCTTTGCCATCTTTTTCACAAAAAGCGGTGCTTCCATTACATTCTCTAAAACCGTTTTATGTGGGAACAAGTGAAAATGTTGAAAGACCATTCCGACTCGGGCTCTAACTTGATTTAAGTCATGAGTCGATTCCTCAATCTGCTCCCCTTCGATGATGATCTTGCCACTATCCTTTATTTCTAGAAAGTTCAAGCAACGTAAAAGCGTACTTTTACCCGAGCCACTGGCTCCAATTAAACAGACGACTTCGCTTTCCTTCACCGTCATATCAATATCTTTTAAGACATGTAATTTGCCAAAAGATTTATTTAATTTTTCCACTTCAATCATCAATGACTCACTCATTCTATCTCCCCTTATTCCTTAATCACTGCTGGCCATTTTCTTTTCTACCTTCCCAACGAGAATAGAGAAGAATAGAACAAGAACTAAATAGTAGACTGCAACGATTAATAAGTAGCTCATATAATCGAAATCACTAGAACCCAGCGTCGTTGCCACATTGAAGAGTTCATACATGCCAATAAAGGAAGCGAGTGAAGAATCCTTCAAGGCAATGATAAATTGATTTCCAAGTGGAGGCAAAGCTCTACGAAACGCCTGCGGCATGATGATTCTTCGCATCGATAACGGAATGGACATCCCAAGCGAGCGGGCTGCTTCCATTTGTCCCTTATCGACTGATTGAATGGAACCGCGGAAAATCTCTGCAATATAGGCCCCATTATGAAAAGCAAGTCCGAGTACAACAGACCAAAATTGAGAGATATTCAAAGCTGTTAATCCAAAATAGAAAATAAATATTTGCACAACGAGCGGCGTACCTCGCACGAGAAAAATATATAAGTTCGCAATCCACTCAAGTATTTTTATATTTGAAATTTTTAAAAATGAAAAAAATAAACCAATAAAAATAGCAATAAAAACCGCTACAATCGTTAATTGAAAAGTTAATAGCATCCCCCGCAAAAATATCGGAGAAGTCTCAATAAACAATGAAAATAATTCCAAAAAGATACCTCCTATCAATATGATAACGAAAGGCGAATGCACAGTTGCGTACATTCGCCTTCTACTCTAAGACTCTTCAGGAATGACTGTGATATCCTCACCAATATATTTCTTACTAATTTCCGCTAATGTACCATTTTCTTTTAATGTTTGAAGTGCCTCATTTATTTTTTCTAGGAGTGCTTCATTATCCTTCGCAACAGCAATTGCCTGTTCACTTTTTCCAAGTAATTCTCTTCCTTCAATCTCCATTCCAGCACCAATCGCTTCTTTACCAGTAACGAAGTCCGTAATCACCGCATCATGCTTCCCACGACTAAGGGCTTCAAGTGCGGTCACATCACTATCATAAAAAATGATATTGTCTGAGACACTTGATGCATTTTCCTCATAGGTGGAACCTTTTGATACGGCAATTTCTAAACCTTCTAAATCAGCTAGAGTTTCTACTGAACTATCTGGTCGGACAAAAATTTGTGGGCCAGAGTAATAATAAGGAGTAGAAAAACTAACATGCTCTAGACGCTCTTCTGTAATCGTATGACTGGCAACAGCTGCATCTACCCGCCCTGCCTTCACACTCTCGACAATACTTCCAAATTTCATTTTCTGCTGAACCGGTTCAAGACCAAGCTCTTTCGCTACTGCTTCACCTACTTCAATATCATAGCCTGACATCTTTCCATCTGGTTCCGTAACGCTAAACGGTTTAAATTCCCCTGAAGATGCAAAGACAAACTCTCCATCGTTCACAAGCTTGAATCCATCTGCATTTTCAGTAGATGCACCGTCCGAACCACATGCCGCTAATAAGAAGACTAAAATCCCCCCAATTAGCCCTTGTTTTAATCTTTTCATAAAATGAATTCCCCCTTATGTATCTTTAAAAGACTTATTCAATCGTAACAAACAAGATTTTTTGACGCAAAGTTCATATTTACCGAAATTTCAGTCTATTAAAACGTGACATTACCTCTGCAAACGTTCATCTTGAACAGACGCTTAATTTCTGTCAGATTCTCTCACATACTCCAGATTCCCTTTTTATCGACAAATCTCTTAGGCTTGGACTACTATTTCTATATGTATGAGCCAAAAACAAAAAAAAGAACTTGGTAGATAATTTCACCAAGTTCCTCAGTTTATTCCATATAACTTTTAATTGCTGCCCATGCTTCATCCTTGCCCTTCCCTGTTTCCGAAGAGAAAAGGATGATCGTATCTTCTGGATCTAAATCTAATGTTTCTTTTGTTACGTTAAAATGCTTTTGCCATTTTGACTTTGGAATCTTATCTGCTTTTGTAGCAATGACTATGCAAGGAATATCATAATGCTTTAAAAAGTTATACATCATAATATCATCGCTAGTTGGAGGATGACGTAAATCTAAGATTAACAACACGGCACGTAGCTGTTCACGTGTGGTTAAATATGTTTCAATCATTTTCCCCCATGCTTCTCGCTCTTTCTTAGAAACCTTCGCATAACCATAACCTGGAACATCAACAAAATGGATAATTTCATTGATTAAATAAAAGTTCAAAGTTTGCGTCTTCCCTGGTTTGGAAGATATTCTTGCTAACCCTTTTCGATTGAGCATTTTGTTAATAAAAGAGGATTTTCCTACATTCGAGCGCCCTGCTAATGCAAATTCAGGTAATTCACTTTCTGGATACTGAGCAGGCTTTACTGCGCTTATGACGATATCAGAACTTACTACTTTCACGACCCCACACCGCCATTCAGGGCAATAGACAATACTTCATCTACATGAGTAACTGGGAAAAACTTCAGTTCTTTCCTTACACTTTCAGGAATGTCATCAATGTCCTTTTCATTATCCTTTGGCAAGATGATCACGGAAAGACCCGCACGATGAGCACTTAACGTTTTTTCCTTTAAGCCACCAATTGGAAGAACTCGTCCTCTAAGAGTAATTTCTCCAGTCATTCCAACCTCTTTCTTAATTGGTTTTCCTGTCAGTGCAGATACAAGCGCTGTCGCCATTGTGATTCCTGCTGACGGACCATCCTTCGGTACCGCTCCTTCAGGGACATGAATATGGATATCATACTTCTCATGAAAATCTTCATCGATTCCGAGCTCTGGAGCCTTTGAACGAACGTAGCTAAAAGCTGCCTGAGCGGATTCCTTCATCACATCTCCAAGCTTTCCTGTTAACACAAGCTTTCCTTTTCCAGGTGATAACGATACTTCAATTTGTAGTGTATCTCCACCGACCGTTGTATACGCTAGTCCTGTTGCCACACCAACTTGGTCTTCTAGCTCTGCTTGACCATAACGGAAGATTGTTTTTCCTAGAAATTCTTCGACATTCTTGTCGGTAATGACCACTCGTTTCTTTTCATTTGAAACAATAATCCGAGCCGTCTTTCGGCAAATCGCAGCTAACTGACGTTCTAGGCTACGTACGCCTGCTTCTCTTGTATAATAACGGACGATCTTTTGAATGCCATCTTCACGAATTTGCAATTGAGACTTGGTCATCCCATGCTCTTTAATTTGCTTAGGCAATAAATGATCCTTAGCAATATTTATCTTTTCCAGTTCTGTATAGCCCGCAATGGAGATGATCTCCATCCGATCACGTAATGGACCTGGAATCGAGCTTAAGTCATTGGCTGTAGCAATAAACATGACCTTTGATAAATCATACGTTTCTTCAATATAGTGATCGCTAAAATTATGGTTTTGTTCAGGGTCCAAAACCTCAAGCATTGCTGAAGAAGGATCACCGCGGAAATCACTGGACATTTTATCAATTTCATCAAGTAAAAATACCGGATTAATCGTACCTGCTTTTTTCATTCCTTGAATGATTCGTCCAGGCATCGCTCCCACGTATGTACGTCGATGTCCACGAATTTCAGACTCATCACGTACACCACCAAGTGAAATACGGACGAAATTTCGGTTAAGTGAACGCGCTATCGAACGAGCTAAACTCGTTTTACCGACTCCTGGAGGTCCAGCAAGACATAGAATGGGACCTTTTAAGGAATTGGTCATCTTTTGCACAGCTAAATATTCAAGTACTCGTTCTTTTACCTTTTCCAAGCCATAATGATCTTCATCTAAAATTCGTTCTGCTTTTAAAATGTCTAGATCATCTTCTGTTGAGTTTGTCCATGGCAAGCTAATGAGCCAGTCAATATAGTTTCGAATAACGGAGCTTTCAGCTGAAGTAGAAGGGACCTTCTCATAGCGATCGAGTTCTTTTAAAGCTGCCTTCTTCACATGCTCAACCATATTCGCATTTTCAATTTTCTCAGCTAATTCAGCGACCTCACCCGTTTTTCCGTCCTTATCGCCGAGCTCTTTTTGAATGGCCTTCATTTGTTCACGCAAATAATATTCCTTTTGCGTTCTTTCCATTGACTTCTTCACACGTTGTCCGATTTTCTTTTCTAAGTTCAAGACTTCTTTTTCATTATGAATGATTTCAATTAAACGATTGACCCGCTCTTTTACATCAAGCGTTTCTAAAATTTCTTGCTTTTCCTTCAGCTTTAATGGCAAATGTGATGCAATAATATCCGCCAGTCTTCCCGGTTCCTCAATATCCGTTAAGCTTGAGTAAGTTTCAGCAGAAATTTTCTTTGACATTTTTATGTACTGTTCGAAATATTCAAGTAATGTGCGCATGAATGCTTCGTCTTCAACATCTTTTTCAGTTGAATCAACATACGTTTTCACACTTACTGCAAAATGGTCTTTTTCATCAAAAAAGCTAATTACCTCAGCTCTTTTTAAGCCTTCTACAAGAACACGAATGGTGCCGTTTGGGAGCTTCAGCATTTGCTTTACTTTTGTTAACGTCCCCATTCTGTACAAATCCTCTTCCCCAGGATCATCTATAGACATATCTTTTTGCGTTGTTAAAAAAATGAGACTATCATCTACCATTGCCTTCTCTAAAGCTTGAACAGACTTATCCCGGCCTACATCTAGATGTAAGACCATAGTAGGATACACAAGTAAGCCTCGAAGCGGTAGGAGGGGGACGATTATTTCCTTCTTTTTCGCCATACGTTAGCACCTCCAAATGCATATCTATCTTCATAAAAATGAGAATAATTCATTGTACAATTCTATCGTATTTACGAACAATAGTCTATTTTAAGGCTCCCGACGATATTCCCATCCATTACAAATTTATAAAGAGTTTCAGGCGACTATCCTTTAGTATCGTTCATTTTTTGACGGTAATGCATGAATTCGGACAATTTATTGGCAATAAAAGACTTCGGCTTAATATACAAACCGAAGTCTTTTATCTTTTTCCAAGGCAAAAAACTAAATGCTTTCCTTTTTCTTTAATTCAATCGAAGCGGTAATCGCTCTTTCCTCCGCTTTTTCTTTCAAAAGGGCGATATCAAATACTTCTGAAAGATGAGTAACAGGAATGATTCGAATTCCCTTCACCTCATTCAAAATAGATTGAACATTTTCCTTTGGAATAATCACCGTTTCAGCCCCTGCTTTTTTCGCAGCTTTAATCTTCGGAAGAACCCCACCAATAGGCTTAACATTGCCATGGATACTGATTTCTCCTGTCATTGCGACTGTATGATCAATTGGCAGTTTATAAATGGCCGAATAAATTCCCGTAGCCATCGCTATTCCTGCTGAAGGTCCATCAATTGGGACTCCTCCTGGAAAATTGACATGTATATCAAATTCATCTGCCGGAACACCCATAGAACGGAGCACGGTAATCACATTTTCAATCGATCCTTTAGCCATACTCTTTCTTCGGATCGATTTACTTCTATCTCCAATACTCTCTTCCTCAACAATCCCCGTAATATTGATCGAACCCTTGTCCCGAGTTGGAATCGCCATCACTTCAATTTCTAATAATGAACCCGTATTCGGGCCATAGACAGCTAATCCATTCACAAGACCAATCGTCGAGAATTTCATGATCTTTCTTTCCATCCGTGGAGTAAGTTGGCTTGAATGAACGACCCATTCAATATCCTCATCCTTAATAAAATCACGTTCTTCCTGAATCGCAAGTCCGGCTGACGTTTGAATTAGATTTACGGCTTCACGACCATTTCGAGCATAATTAGCAAGTGTACTTAGTCCTGTCTCACCAATAGACAGCTTCACTTTGTCTGCTGCTTTCTTGCCAACCCTTTCAATCTCATCTTCTGTTAGCTCTCGGAAAAATACTTCCATGCAGCGTGAGCGAATTGCAGGTGGGATTTCACTTGGAGTCCTTGTCGTCGCCCCAATTAGACGGAAATCGGCTGGTAAACCATTTTTAAAAATATCGTGAATATGATTCGGAATTTGCGTATTTTCCTCGTTATAGTAGGCACTTTCTAGAAAGACTTTGCGATCCTCTAATACTTTTAGGAGCTTATTCATTTGAATGGGATGGAGTTCACCAATCTCGTCAATAAATAATACTCCACCGTGTGCATTCGTGACAGCACCTTGCTTTGGCTGTGGAATACCCGCTTGCCCCATCGCACCAGCCCCTTGATAAATCGGATCATGAACCGAGCCAATAAGCGGATCCGCAATTCCACGTTCATCAAAGCGAGCAGTTGTCGCATCAAGCTCTACAAAAACAGAGCTTGGTTTAAACGGGGACTTAGGGTTTTTCTTCGCTTCTTCAAGAACTAGTCTTGCTGCTGCTGTTTTTCCAACACCAGGTGGACCATAGATAATCACATGCTGTGGATTTGGTCCACATAAGGCAGCCTTGAGTGCCTTTATTCCATCTTCTTGGCCAACTATGTCCTCGAAACTTGAGGGACGAACCCTTTCCGAGAGTGGCTCAGTTAAAGAGATGGACCGCATTTTTTTGAGCTGGTCCATTTCTTTTCTTGATTCCCTATCTATCGATACTTTTTGTGTCCGTTGATTTCTTAATAAATTCCAAAAATAAAGCCCTATTACTATACCGAAAAAAAGCTGGATAAATAAGGCTATCCCTGTCCAACTCATGGTTTTCCCTCCTGTACCTCTCTAGCTTGTATAATATCGATTACGTAAATACAGATGCCTCTTCCATTCGTTGTTATGTACGATTCATTTTTTGAAACAACTTGTAGAGAAGAACCTTTGTAGATCTAGTATCTCCTCATGCAGAATGGAATAAACAACAAATTTATAGAAATCTTTCAAGGACAGGAAGGAGTGTATCGGGATCAAAAAAAGGCCAAACCAGTATATTGGTTTGACCTTTCATAATTAAGCCGATGTTTTTGTTTCTTCTTCGATTACAGTTCCGTCTTTTAGAAGGAGCTTTGGTGCACTGCTTTCTGTAACAGTTTCCTTCGTAATGATACATTTTGAAATATCATCACGTGAAGGCAATTCGTACATAACGTCGAGCATAATCGCTTCGATAATGGAGCGTAGTCCACGTGCTCCTGTTTTACGTTCAATTGCCTTTTTTGCAATCTCCTTTAGTGCTTCTTCTTCGAACTCTAACTCTACATCATCGATTTCAAGCATTTTTTGGAATTGCTTAACTAAAGCATTCTTTGGCTTTGTTAAAATTTCAATCAATGCTCCCTCATCTAATGAAGTTAAGCTCGCAATAACTGGAAGACGACCGATAAATTCAGGAATTAACCCAAATCTTAATAGATCCTCTGGTAAAACCTTTGATAATAGATCCTTATCTTCCACTTCTTGCTTCTTAACGTCAGAGCCAAAGCCAATCACTTTTTGTCCTAAACGACGTTTAATAATTGGTTCGATTCCGTCAAATGCTCCACCACATATAAATAAAATGTTGGTTGTGTCAATTTGAATAAATTCCTGATGTGGATGCTTTCTTCCACCTTGTGGAGGTACACTTGCAACGGTACCTTCAAGAATCTTTAGTAATGCCTGCTGAACACCTTCACCTGACACGTCTCTTGTAATCGATGGGTTCTCCGATTTTCGAGCCACTTTATCGATCTCGTCAATGTATATAATTCCTTTTTCAGCCTTTTCCACATCATAATCAGCAGCTTGGATTAGTTTGAGTAAGATGTTCTCCACATCTTCCCCTACATAACCTGCTTCTGTTAAAGATGTAGCATCAGCAATTGCGAATGGTACATTTAGAATTCGCGCAAGAGTCTGTGCAAGCAGAGTTTTCCCGCTTCCTGTTGGACCGATCATCGCGATATTACTTTTGGCCAACTCTACATCATCAATTTTGCTATTGGAATTAATTCGTTTGTAATGGTTATAAACAGCTACTGATAGGTTCTTTTTCGCTTGCTCTTGACCAATTACATATTCATCTAAAATATCCCGAATTTCTTTCGGCTTCGGAACATCTTTGAACTCCACTTCTTCCTCTGTCCCAAGCTCTTCTTCTACTATTTCTGTGCAAAGCTCAATACATTCATCACATATATACACGCCTGGGCCGGCAACTAGCTTTCGAACTTGGTCCTGTGTTTTACCACAGAAGGAACACTTTAATTGTCCTTTTTCATCATTAAATTTAAACAAATTTTTTCACCCCTTGAAAACGTCTAGTATCGTCTCTTGTTTTCGTATACATTTCTTTATGTAAAAATTCGATTCGATTTCATTAAAAAATTTCTTTATGAAACCATTTTTACATGTAAAAAGTTTGCTACTTATCACCAGAGGCTCTGCTGACTTTCTCTTACGCTTCGTCACATCCAGAACAACTGCTCATTCACTACTTCGAATTGTTTTTGTATCTAAACTTTATTTTGAACAAAAGAATGTATTACTTTAACGAAATTCTTATTTAGTTTTTGGTAAAAATGGAACCAAAAATGGTCCTTTTTATACAAAGATTATTCAATAGTTATGTATTGCATTGTACCACATTTTATGTACGGACAGGAAATAATAACACTTACATATTGAAGTAGTATTTGTATATGAACATGCTTTGGATTTGCGAAAAACGGAAGAAAAACCATTTTACTGGTGTACAGTTAAGCTTAACCAAAAACTCGCTAATTAAGTCGGTCGTTTTTTCTAAAGCTTATTTTTTAACCCTGCAGATACTTAAAGGAACGAAGTATGTTTGACCTAAGAACTTATATAATTATATGTATATGTACAAAATTCAAAATAATTGAGTGATGCTACATCAAAATTATTGGAAGTTAAATTTTATAAAACAAGGCACGATTAAATCGTGCCTTGTTTTATTTAGTTTATTAAAATTATCCGATTGTCTTACTGTTTTCAACTAGGAAATCTAATGCTTTGCGCACTTGAACATCTGCTTTAAGACCGTCTAAGCTTCCTAAAGCTGCTGTAATGTTTTCAACAGGCATGTTGTACATTTCAGCCATTTTGTTTAGCTCTGCATCCATTTCTTCAGGTGATACTTCAATGTTTTCTGCTTTAGCAATCGCTTCAAGAGTAAGATTCATACGCACACGCTTATCAGCTTCTTCTTTCATTTGGTCACGAAGAGCCGTCTCGTCTTGACCAGAGAATTGGAAGTAAAGGTCAAGATTCATTCCTTGCATTTGTAAACGTTGCTCGAATTCTTGTAGCATGCGATCTACTTCGTTATCGATCATGATAGCTGGTAGGTCGATCTCAGCATTTTCAGCTGCCTTCTCCACAACAGTATCACGTACAGCATGCTCAGCTTCATGCTTTTTGCTTTCTTCAAGACGAGTTTTGATTTTTTCTTTTAAAGCATCTAAAGTTTCTACTTCATCATCTGCATCTTTCGCAAATTCATCATCAAGTTCAGGAAGTTCTTTGCCTTTCACTTCATGTACTTTCACTTTGAATACAGCCTTTTTACCAGCAAGATCAGCAGCATGGTAGTCTTCTGGGAATGTAACTTCTACTTCCTTTTCTTCTCCAGCAGCAGTTCCAACAAGTTGCTCTTCGAAACCAGGGATGAATTGACCTGAACCAAGTTCAAGTGAGTAGTTATCAGCCTGTCCACCTTCAAATGGCTCGCCATCGACAAAACCTTCGAAGTCCATAACAACTGAATCGCCATTTTCAGCAGCAGTTTCTTTTACCACTAGCTCAGCATGACGCTCTTGAAGTGTAGTTAATTCTTGGTTAACATCTTCTTCAGTTACTTCAGTATCAACCTTTTCAACTTCAATACCTTTGTATTCGCCAAGTTTTACTTCTGGCTTAACAGTTACTGTAGCTTTAAAGATTAAAGCTTTGCCTTTTTCTACTTGCTCAACATCAATTTCAGGACGATCAACTGGATCAATTCCAGCTTCCTCAATTGCATTTGTATATGCTTCAGGAAGTAAGATATCAATGGCATCTTGGTATAGAGATTCTATTCCAAAACGCTTTTCAAACATACCACGTGGCATTTTCCCTTTACGGAATCCTGGTACACTTACTGTTTTAACAACTTTTTTGAATGCAGCGTCTAATCCTTCGTTAAACTTCTCTGCATCTACTTCAAATGTAAGAACTCCTTGGTTCCCTTCTTGCTTTTCCCATTTTGCAGACATACTTATATTCCCTCCAAAATCTATTATCATTGGTTCTTTTCCAAACGGTTTGCTATTGCTACCCTTGAAGAAGTCAGGCGAAAGCAAAAAAATAACGCCATTTCCTTCATGATTAGCATTAAAACAAAATGCTAAAATGAACTACGGCTCGTATTAGGCAATAACAATCAGTAATTTGAAAATAACCGTAATATCATGAATATGTGTCCTAAGTCCATATCCAATTTAATATGTAAATACAATGATTACACATTACAACCACTACATTATAACATAGGATTTGTCTCTTTCAACAATGAAGCTAAATAATGGGATAAGAAATTTTTTCTAATTTTTCAATGAAAGAACAGGCACTTTGCACATCATCAGGGACCACTTCATACCGCTCTGCCATTTCTTCTATTTGCGGATCCAACCCATTAAATTGCAAACCAATCAAGTGATAGGAAGCAGCCCATAACGAAGCATCATCAGGAGCCAACTCAAATGGATATAAAAGAAATAAATGCCTTTCAATTAGACTCATAATATGTTGGTAAAGAACCGGATCATCATTTTCAATATGAACTAACTCTTTTTGAATATCTAGCATCTGCTTCCTTTCAGAAGAGGCTGCTAGAACCCCTGGCAGAATTCTTTTCCTTCGTCCAAATTTCTCAACCTGTACTTCTTTTTCATACTCCTGCTCTTGTAATATATTTAGGAGCATTGTCTTAAGAAATGGATGTCCTTCCTCACTTTCAAGATAATCCTTCACTTCATTTATGTATTTCCTTACATTTTTATGTGCCAATTCAGCGATAGCAAGCACCAATTGATTCGGGTCTTTATTGGCAAATAAAGTTAACGGAGGGTCCTCTTCAGCCGCCTCAAAAATTTCTTCTTCTAACACCGACTTGTTTTCAACCATCCGCTTACTAAAAGCTAACAGTTTCGAAAAATGCTCTTGTTTATCGAATGGAATTTCCCTTTCTTCCTGGAGGATTTCAATCGTTGTGATAATTTCCTCATATTCATGCAGTTGTATGAGAATCATCAAGTAAAGATCGACCGTTTGAAAATACTCTCCAATTCCTCCCCTCAGCATTTCTTCTGCAAGCTGTTTCGCTTTTTCAAGCCCCCCTGCTTCATAGTAGACCAAAACGAGTCCAACATAAACATCCGCGTCCTCTGGTGCCAACATTTTCGCTTCTTCAAATAAGGCAATCGCTTCCGTATAATTTTTCTGTTGAAGTTGCTCTAGACCTTTGTCTAGGAGCCTCTTTTCAAGGTCAGGAAATTGAATAACATTACCGTTTATTCGCTTTCGCCCCTTTTTTTTCATATAAAATACCCCTTCAAATTAGTTGAGGTAAGTTTAGCACGTTCTAAAACATATCTGCAAGCAGACAGCAATGGGAAAAGCTAAGAATGAGCAGTTGTTAAGTTAGTTTTATGACCATAATCATCCAATATGTTCAGAAGAAAGCAACCGACTTACTAGCCGATTGCTTTTCATCTTTATTTATTCAATAAACCGGGAGCTTTTGCTCATAGGCGGAGATCTTTTCGTCTAATTGAAGGGTGATTTCGATTTCATCCCAACCATTCACAAGCATTGTTTTCCAGTAATCCGAAATAGGAAAAGTCGCCGTGAAACCTTCTTCATCTGTGACTGTTTGTTCTACTAAATCAATATGAAGAGCAAAAGCTTTTTCTTTTCCTTTTTGGAGTAAGAATTTCACTTCTTCTTCCTTTAAAACAATCGGAAGAATTCCATTTTTCAAGCAGTTTTGGTTAAAAATATCTGCAAATGAAGGGGCGATAACCGCTTTGAATCCATAATCTAGCAAAGCCCAAGGAGCATGTTCTCTTGAAGAACCACAGCCAAAATTATCATTGGCAATTAAAAAAGTTGCTCCCTGGTTTTCTGGTTTGTTTAACTCAAAATCTTCGTTAAGTACTCCTTCAGCTTTATAGCGCCAATCATAAAATAGGAATCTCCCAAAACCAGTTTTCTCAATTCTCTTTAGAAACTGCTTTGGAATAATTTGGTCAGTATCGACGTTCGCGCGGTCAAACGCCACCGCTTTTCCCTTAAGTTTTTTCAATCCAGTCATTTCATCACCCTCCTTACACTGTTTTGACGGTATATCGTTTACGAATATCTATAAAATGACCATTTAATGCTGCAGCTGCTGCCATTTGCGGACTGACCAAGTGTGTTCTAGCTCCAGCCCCTTGACGTCCTTCAAAGTTTCGATTTGAAGTAGACGCACAGTGTTCCCCGCTTGGCACAACATCTGCATTCATGCTTAAGCACATGCTACAGCCTGCATCACGCCATTCAAAACCTGCCTCTTCAAAAATGTGATTCAAGCCTTCTTCCTCTGCTGTCCTTTTTACAAACTGAGAACCTGGTACCACTAATGCGCGAACATCAGGATGAACCTGCTTCCCTTTCACGATCTCTGCCGCTGCGCGAATATCTTCAATTCTAGAGTTCGTGCAAGAACCGATGAATACATGCTGAATTTTTATATCTGCTATTTTTTGACCTTCTTTTAAACCCATATAAGTTAAAGCTCTTGAAAGGGACTCCTTTTCCAATACCGTTTCACACTCTTCTTGTGTCGGAATTTGTCCATCCACTTTAGCCGTCATGGAAGGGTTTGTTCCCCAACTGACCATTGGTGCAATATCAGACCCATCAATTTCAATGACCTTGTCATATTCAGCGTCTTCATCAGAGGCAAGAGCTTTCCAATTATCTACACATTCATCAAAAAGTTCTCCCTTTGGCACATGCTTTCTTCCTCTTAAATAAGAGAAGGTTGTCTCATCTGGACTTACCAAGCCTGCTCTAGCTCCACCTTCGATTGACATATTGCAAATCGTCATTCGTTCTTCCATTGATAAGTTCTTAATGACATCACCGCAATATTCAATGACATACCCTGTTCCAAATTTAATACCATAGTTTGCTAAAACATAGAGAATGACATCTTTTGCTGTCACGCCCTCTGCTAATTCCCCATTAATTTCCAACTTTAAAGTTTTCGGTTTTGACTGCCATAATGTTTGCGTAGCTAATACATGCTCGACCTCACTTGTTCCAATACCAAATGCAAGTGCTCCAAATGCTCCGTGAGTTGAAGTATGACTATCCCCACAAACAATTGTTTTCCCTGGCTGTGTTAAACCTAATTCTGGTCCGATGACATGAACGATCCCTTGCTCCGGACTATCAATGCCCGCAAGTTCGATTCCGAACTCAAGACAGTTTTTTTCAAGGGTTGTCATTTGGTTTAATGCCACTTGGTCATCTATTTGTTTTCGATTAATCGTTGGAACATTGTGATCCATTGTGGCAAATGTTTTATCCGGCCTACGAACTTTGCGATTTTTCATTCTTAACCCCGAAAAAGCCTGTGGGGACGTTACTTCATGCACAAGATGTAAATCGATATAGAGTAAATCTGGCTTCTCCACTTCCCTGTAGACTATATGACGTTCCCAAATTTTATCAACTATGGATTTCCCCATTCTTTCCCCCTCCTAATTTTTAATAATAAACACGACCAAATAGGCCGTGTTCAAGATGTACTTAATGTGAAAGAGACCTGCTCATAAAAATTATGAGTAACAACCCATTATACTTTGGATCGTTTCATTATCTAGAATTGTCGCCTTAACCTCTTCGACCATTTCTGTCGTAGTCAAAAGCTTTGTTCCGGCAGAGGCGATATCTTTCGTTCGATAGCCGCTAGTAAGTACTTCATCTACTGCCGTTTCCACTGCTTTCGCTTCTTTCTCTAACCCGAAGGAGACACGTAGCATCATTGCAACAGATAGAATAGTAGCAAGTGGATTAGCGATATTTTGCCCTTCAATATCAGGGGCAGAACCATGAATTGGCTCATATAAATATGGACCTTTTTCAGAAATACTTGCAGAAGGTAACATTCCGAGAGAGCCAGTTAATACAGACGCTTCATCACTCAAAATATCACCAAACATATTCTCTGTTACGACCACATCAAATTGTTTTGGATTGCGCACCATCTGCATGGCTGCGTTGTCGACAAGCATATGTTCAAGGGTGACCTCAGGGTATAGTTGACCTACCTCTTCTGCTACTTCCCTCCACATCCTACTTGATTCCAAGACATTCGCTTTATCTACAGAAGTAACGTGACCACGGCGATTTTGGGCTAATTCAAACGCAAGCTTAATGACCCTTGTCATTTCGGCCTTTTCGTAAAACAGTGTATCGACGACCACGTCTTGACCATCCTGCTTCATTCGTTCACTTGGTTTTCCAAAATAAAGACCACCGGTTAACTCACGAACCATAAGCAAGTCAACTTCTTCAATTACTTCTCTTTTTAATGGTGATGCTTCAGCAAGACTAGAATAATAGAGAGTTGGTCGCAAATTTGCATATAAACCTAACTCTTTACGGATTTTTAATAAACCTTGTTCTGGACGGAGATGGACAGGTAATCGATCCCATTTCGGACCTCCCACTGCTCCCAATAGGACTGCGTCGCTTCCTTTACAAAGGTCAATCGTCACATCAGGTAATGGTGTACCTACCTCATCAACAGCACCACCACCAATATGTCCATATGAGAAGGAGAACTGATGTCCAAATCTTTCTCCGATGGCACGAAGAATCTCCACAGCACCTCTCGTAACTTCTTTTCCAATACCATCTCCCGGTAGAACGGCGATCCGTTTTTCCATCATTACCCCTCCATCCTTTCATAATTTGATTAATTTCTTACTTAGTCACAACTTCTTTTTTGCGATTTTTATTTACGAATGGCATCATTGCACGAAGTTCTTCTCCAACCTTTTCAATAAGGTGTTCATTTTCACTGGCATTAATGGCATTAAATACTGGACGATTAGCTTGGTTCTCAAGAATCCATCCTTTTGCAAAATGACCATCTTGAATATCCTTTAAAACAGCCTTCATTTCTTTTTTCACTTCATCCGTTACGATCCGTGATCCTGTGACAAAATCACCCCATTGAGCCGTATCAGATATAGAATAACGCATTCCGGCTAATCCACCTTCATACATGAGGTCAACAATTAGTTTCAATTCATGCAATGTTTCAAAATATGCCAATTCTGGTTGGTAGCCTGCTTCAACAAGGGTTTCAAATCCTGCTTTCACCAATGCTGTCGTTCCTCCACATAGCACCGCTTGCTCTCCAAATAAATCTGTTTCCGTCTCTTCTTTAAATGTTGTTTCTAACGCTCCAGCTCTTAACGCTCCAATCGCTCTTGCATAAGCAAGGGCTAGCTCTTTTGCCTCTCCAGTCACATCTTGATAGATGGCGAACAATGCTGGAACACCTGCATCTTCTTCATATGTTCTTCTAACTAAATGTCCTGGACCCTTTGGTGCAACTAATAGGACATCGCAAGTTTTAGGAGGAACGATTTGATGAAAATGAATATTGAATCCATGAGCAAACATTAAGGCTTGATTCGTTAAATTTGGCTCAATCTCCTCTTTGTACACCTTTGGTTGCAACTCATCTGGTAAAAGAATCATAACTACATCTGCTTGTGCTGTTGCTTCAGCCACTGTGACAACTTCTAAACCATCTTCTACTGCCTTATCCCAAGATTTCCCTTTTCTGAGTCCGACGACGACATTCACTCCACTATCTCTCATATTTAAAGCATGTGCATGACCTTGTGATCCGTAGCCAATTACCGCCACCTTTTTCCCTTCTAAAAAACTTGCGTTTGCATCTCCGTTATAGTACATTTTTGCCATTTGTCCTCTTCCTTTCCAACTAGTAATGTTTTTGTATATGTTTTATTACTGGATTCCCTATTGTTAAACGATGGAGATATTTTTTGTCTGATTGCTCGAGCGTTGAGTACCTCTTAAGAATGCAGTCGCGCCTGTTCTCGCAAGTTCCTTAATCCCATATGGCTTCATCAATTCGATAAAGGCTTCAATTTTATCAGACTCTCCTGTAATTTGAATGACGAGCGTATCTTTGCCGACGTCTACAATCGAAGCTCTAAATGGCTCAATTAAGGCATTCATTTCACTTCTATTGTTTGGAGTTGAGAGCACCTTGATTAGCGCCAACTCTCTAGCGACAATGGATTGTTCACTGATATCTGTCACTTTTAACACATCTATTTGCTTGTTTAATTGTTTCGTTATTTGTTCGATAACTTGATCATTTTCGACATTGACGACGCATGTAATTCTCGATACATCTTCAATTTCAGAATGACCGACCGTAATGCTTTCAATGTTGTAATTTCTTTTGGAAAAAAGATTGGTAATTCGATTCAATACACCTGGTCGATTATTAACGGTTAACGTAATGATTCTTTTCATTGTTTTTTCACACCTACCATTTCATTTAGCCCTTTACCAGGTGCGATCATTGGGTAGACATTTTCCTTTCCATCAACACGGAAATCTAGAAGTACCGGATCACGATTTTCGAGAACTTCATTTAATATCTCTTCTGCCTCTGCTTCTGTTTCAATCACATAGCCTTTGATGTCATATGCTCCTGCTAGTTTCACAAAGGATGGCTGAACCGGGTTTTTACTATGGGAATAACGCTCATTGTAAAAGAGTTCCTGCCATTGTCGAACCATTCCTAAGGCTAGATTATTGAGAATCACAATCTTAATCGGTAGATTTAATTCTCGAATCACCGCAAGCTCCTGTGTGCTCATCTGAAATCCACCGTCACCTAGAACCGCTAGCACACAAGCATCTTTATCTGCGAGTGAGGCTCCAATACTTGCTGGTAATCCGAATCCCATCGTTCCTAAGCCACCTGAGGTTACCCATCGATTTGCTTTTGAAAATTGATAATATTGAGCAGCCCACATTTGATGCTGACCGACGTCAGTAACAACGATCGCATCCCCCTTTGTTTTTTCATAGAGCATTTCTAAAACTTTCTGTGGCTTAAGAGTACTCTCGCTTTTCTCATATTCATAAGGATATTCACTCTTCCATCTTGCTAATGTTTGCAGCCATTCATCATGTACAGGCTGCTTTCCTTCTTGGCCAATTAACTCTTTTAAAGCTTCCTTCGCATCTGCTACAACTGGAATTTCAGTTGGAACATTTTTGCCAATTTCAGCTGGGTCGATATCGATATGAGCGACCGTAGCGCTTGGAGCGAAATGGTTTAAGTTTCCTGTTAATCGGTCGTCAAATCTAGCTCCAATATTAATAAGGAGATCTGATTCGTATAGTGCCATATTGGCGGTATAACAGCCATGCATGCCTGCCATTCCTAAGGAGAGTTCATGGTTCGCAGGAAATCCACCTAATCCGAGGAGTGTATGAACAACTGGAATTTTTTGCTGTTCTGCATACTCTTTTAACTCTTTAGCTGCCTTGCTATGAAGTACACCAGCCCCTGCTAAAATAACCGGCTTCTTCGCTCGACTCACCGTTTCAGTCAACTTGCGAATTTGCAAATAATTTGGCTTCAATGTTGGCTGATAGCCTGGTAACTGAATTTCCTTCTCTTCTTGTACTTCAGCCATCGCCGTTGCGATATCCTTTGGAATATCGATTAATACTGGTCCAGGCCTACCAGAACTAGCAATATAAAACGCCTCTTTAATAATGTGCGGGATATCCTCAATATTTCTTACCTGATAGTTATATTTGGTAATCGGAGTGGTAATCCCTAAAATATCTGCTTCTTGGAAAGCATCTGTTCCAATTACACCAGTGGCAACCTGCCCTGTAAATACAACAAGCGGAAGCGAATCTATCATGGCATCTGTCAATCCTGTAACGATATTTGTTGCTCCTGGGCCCGATGTTACAATCACAACGCCTGGTTTCCCTGTGATTCGTGCATATCCTTCAGCCGCATGAATTCCACCTTGCTCATGTCGAGGTAAAACGTGAAGAATTTTGGAATCATAGATTTTATCGTAGATTGGTAATACAGCCCCACCTGGATAACCAAAAATGACTTCAACTTTTTCCTTTTCCAGAGCATGTAGTAAAAGCTCCGAGCCGCTTAACGTTTTGTTCTCAGCCTTAGTATTTGTTAAGGCAGTTTCCTGTAACATTCGTTGCCCTCCTTTATTCCTTGGCGATTTTTTTCAAAATAAAAAACCCTTCCACCCCTCGTAAGCCTAGTACATCTAGGCATAAGGGATGAAAAGGCTTTGTAGCATTTCCACGGTACCACCCTTGTTCATGCGTTATACGCATGCACTTATGACCAAAAATCTGGCCTTTTTGATAACGAGTGTCGCCACTCGACTGCCTCTACTTGATACCCTTTCAAGACAGCACTCTGAGGTGAGTTCATTTTATGTAGTGACCACCGGTTCTCAGCATCTCCGGCTCTCTGTCGATCGACATACCATAAAACTACTTATCCTCTTCGTCGCTTTTTCATATAGATACTTTACTAGCTTACTCGTGGTGTTGTTTTGCTATATACCTTTACACCTTCTGACACAACTCGCTCCCTAAACTTCGTTAGTAATTTCTTCGTATGCACGCCAGGAACTCCATCGCCAATCACTCTACCATCCACTTTCACAACTGCAATTACTTCGGCAGCTGTTCCAGTCAGGAAAACTTCGTCAGCTGTATACACATCATGTCTTGTAAATGGTTCTTCTTTAATCTCGTAACCAAGTTCTCTTGCTATATCGATAACAGCATTTCTCGTAATTCCATCAAGAGCTCCAACATATCCTGGAGGTGTTAAAAAGCAGCCATCCTTGAGAATAAAGACGTTGTCGGCTGAACCTTCTGCCACATAGCCTTGATCATTTAACATAAGTGCCTCACTCACATTGGCTAAATGGGCTTCTATTTTTACAAGAACATTGTTCAAATAATTAAGGGACTTTACTTTTGGACTTAATACATCTGGTCGATTTCTACGTGTCGCCACAGTAATGATTTCAAGCCCTGTCTCATAGAGTTCTTTTGGAAAAATGGATAATGGCTCTACAATGACGATAACACTCGCTTTCGCACACTTATATGGATCCAATCCAAGGTCACCAACTCCCCTTGAAATAACCACTCTTATATAAGCATCTTCAACATTGTTCTTTTCAACTGTATTCGCAATGATCTCTGTTAATTCATCTTCTGTATAAGGAATTGTAAGTAGAATTGATTTAGCAGAGTTATACAAGCGTTTCATATGCTCTTTCATTCTAAAAATATTTCCGCTATATACGCGAATCCCCTCGAATACTCCATCTCCATAGAGGAAACCATGGTCATAAACGGAGACCTTGGCGTTTTCTTTCGTGACATATTCATCATTCAGAAAAATCCATTGCTCTGACACGAAACCCACCTCTTCACTTTAATATCAAAACGCTTTAAATGACTGAAATCAAATGTAAAAAAAGAGATATATCTTAAAATTCAAAATATTAATCGCAGTTACACTTTGTAGCAGCACATCTCTTTATTATTATTATTTATTTGAGGACTATCTTACTCGCATTTTCCCTCTTCGTCAACAGTATTTTTGCGAATTGTGCGATAATTTATATTTTTCTATTAAATTGGATACGCTTACATAATTGATACAACAATAATCTTATTGCTTTAATTTTTTTTATTTTTTCGATAATTTCAATGTGTGATTTCGGTGCTTTTTAATAAATAAAAAGCCCAGTTTTTTCGAAGTTATTATAATAGAAGAAAGACGGATTTGATGTTAGGTTTTCTAACATAAAAGAAAGCGCTTTATTAGCAGGGGCATTTATAGTCAAATATAATTGAAAAAAAACAATAGAATTATAAATCTTAACCGTCACATTCAAAATTAAATTATAATTACAAAACCCTTACCTATTCCATTTAGTAAGGGCATTTACTGAGAGATAAGTTTTAGCTGAAATGATATCATGCTACTAGCTTATCGAAAGTATTCTTACCAGGTAATCCATCCTGAGTTATTTTTGTAGCTTTTTGCAACGCAAGAACTGCCGCTTCAGTATTATCACCAAATACCCCATCAAAACCTTTAGGGTCATGTCCCTGACAATAAAGTAATCCTTGTAGGATATAGACCAAAATACCACGAGTGCCCTTACGAATCGTTCGGATGGCGGCCTTGGTTTTAGGTCCATAGATACCATCGATTACGAGGCGCGCGTTATATTGTCTATTATGCTCCGTTTGCAACGCTTTGATAGCAGCAGCACGCGTCTTAGATCCGTACATACCATCGACGACAAGACCGGATTTATAGGTCTTATTAAGCCACTCTTGGAACAGAGAGATATGATTAACTTTTGCTGGTTTAGAGCTAGGTTGAAGACTAGGTGATGGCGTTGCTTGTCCATTTTTCCTTAAACCAAATGCTTTTACCAATCCAGCTACGTGCCCTTGTGCAATAGCGTTTCGTACTTCATTTTTCTTTAACAAATCAGCATCAGCTTTTGTATCGATAAATAGATTTTCCGTTAACAGAGCAGACATTCTCGTTTCACGAAGAACATGAAAATTCGCTACTTTCATTCCCCGATCGCGAATTATACTTTCTAATACTATTTCTGGGTGAATTATGCTTTGATATCTAGCTGTTTGTGTCGGTGCATTTGTAAACCGATAACTTTCAAAACCTGTTCCACCCCCAGCATTAATGTGAATGGAAAGAAAATAGTCTGCCCCCCATGCGTTTGCATCACTCGTTCTTTGTGCTAGGCTGACTGTCATATCACTAGTTCGACTCATTCTTACCTCAACGTTTTCATATTCATTTTCAAGTATAGTCCTTATTTTTATGGCTATATCTAGTGTTACGTTTTTTTCTTGCAATCCATTGCCTACAGCCCCTGGATCCGTTCCTCCATGACCTGGATCAATAAACATTTTAACCGTTTTTGCCTCCTCCTTATCGTTCTTATAAAGCTCATATTGTTCAATGAGATTAATTAGTCTTTGTGGATAATCAGGTGCTGTTGCATAACCACATTCCCAAATGACTTGAGCAGCTTTTTTGTAATCTGTAATTCCCCATAACGGTTTATAGCGAGGATTTTTAAGGAAAACGGTGCTTCTGTATTCTAGACAGTGTTCAATGCTATCAAAATGGCAAAATGCAGCCATAACCTCTACCCATTTGCCATTGAGATACTCTTTTGTCATCTTGTTGTAGACGGCACCCTTCCAAGTTGAGTTGGCTTTGATTCCAAAAAAATTATTAGCTTTAACTGCCAATTCAGATTTTCCTGAATCACTCTCCAAGATTGCTTGGGCAAGGGTGAGAGATGCTAAAATCCCTTCCTGTCGCATATACTTCATCGTAAGGGGAACCATTTCCTCAATAAAACTCATTGTTATCACCTCACAATAGTTTATGTAAAAACAGTATTAACCGATTGGACAATCTATTTTTTTGGGTTACTACTTACCAACTGCAAAAAAACAATCATAAACCCCTACATTAACTACACCCATGTCATGAAAGAATTAAGAGAAGAAGACGAAGAATCAGCTGTTGTAATTTTCGCACAAAAGGTGATTATGTAATATGTAAAAAAGTTTCAAAACTCCACTTTACTCAACGGGACTCCTTCAAGCTTTAAACATAAGAAAAACTCTTAAAAACGTTGGTTCAACAACATTTTTAAGAGTTTCCTCCTGGCGCTTATACAAGCATATTAAAATTAAATGGCGTCCCAGGAGAGATTCGAACTCCCGACCGACGGCTTAGAAGGCCGTTGCTCTATCCTGCTGAGCTACTGGGACATATGTTATAATGTATTATTTCGTTTTGTTTACACATAATTTTTGCGTTATCCCGTCCTGATCTCAGAAAGTTTATTCAAGCAGCGGCTCGATCAGTACGCTGTAGCTTTTCCGAAGAAGCGGATTCGTTCGTGCTGAGCTACTGGGACATATGTTATAATGTATTATTTCGTTTTGTTTACACATAATTTTTGCGTTATCCCGTCCTGATCTCAGAAAGTTTATTCAAGCAGCGGCTCGATCAGTACGCTGTAGCTTTTCCGAAGAAGCGGATTCGTTCGTGCTGAGCTACTGGGAAAGCTAATTTGTGTGCTTCCTTTTTTCAAGGACATTTTTTATTATATTGTGCTAGTAATTAAAAGTCAACAGGAAATTTTATTTTTTCACAAACAAATGATTAAATAGGGGGAAAGCCTCTTCCCCCACTTCTTATCAAATGATTCGTTTCATGTAGTTCTAGAAAAATAAAGTATATCAGCAATAACTTTTTTAATATACCAACGAAAAACGGGATTTATCGGAACACACATCAAAAACACATCTATCACTTATTAAATACATAGGTTTGATAAAACTCCGTCAATTCCCCTTTATCAAAGTCATACACATGGAAGTTAACCGCTGTGCCGTGAATGTCCAGTATGACATAAGTTCGCTCTCTTCTCCCCCTTGGCAAACGGAGGCTACCTGGGTTAATAAATAGCTTATCTTTGACCATCTCAGCACCTAGTACATGCGAATGTCCAAAACAGACAATGTCCGCATTTACTTCCTCTGCACGGTATTGGAGCTGCATTAACGACGATTTAACCGAAAATAAGTGACCATGGGTAACGTAAAAACATAACTCGCCAACCTTTTTTATGATTTCCGTATCAAAATCATTGCCAAAGTCACAATTTCCTCTTACCACAGTAAAGGCTTGAATCTCATCATTTTTTTTTGAGAGTTCAGAATCTCCGCAATGAATCATGAGATCGATATCTTGTCCATGTCTTACTTTCAGTTCAGAAAGTTCTTCTCTTTGTCCGTGGCTATCACTTACGATTAACACTTTTGCCATAGGTAGCACCTTCTATTCAAGCATTAAATTTTCCAGACTGGATGATTTCTTCTAGCTTTTTCAAGGCATTCGCTCGGTGACTAATCTGATTTTTTTCACTTGGTTCAAGTTCGGCCATTGCTTTTCCTAGCCCATTTACAAAGAAAATTGGGTCATAGCCGAAACCATTTGAACCTCTTCTATTTCTCAAAATGATCCCTTCACAAGAACCATTAACCGTAATTCCTTCACCATTTGGATAGGCAATGGCTAAAGCGCAATAGAATCTTGCTGTTCTTTGCTCATCTGGAACATCTTTTAAGTTCTCTAATAGTTTATCCATGTTCGCTTCATCGTCTTTTGCAGGTCCAGCATAGCGGGCAGAATAAATGCCAGGGGCACCATCTAGGGCATCGACAATTAAGCCAGAATCATCGGCAATGACCACTTGTCCCGTTTGCTTAGCAACTGCTTCTGCCTTTATCATTGCATTTTCCTCAAAGGTTTGTCCGGTTTCTTCGATATCTTCTATTTCCTCATAATCCAATAATGTCTTTACCTCAAAACCAAGAGGTCGAAACATTCTTTCAAATTCCATTGCTTTGCCAAGATTCTTTGTTGCTATAATAACTTTTTTCATTTCGCTGTTTTCTCCTCGATTTTTGCAGTTGCTGCTTCTCCGATTGCCGCTCTTTGATGCTCGAACAGTTCGCTAATTCCTTCTTGAGCAGCCTTAAGTAATTGTTGTAATTGCTCGTATGAAAAAGTGGACTCTTCACCCGTTCCTTGAACTTCAACAAATTCTCCATTTCCTGTCATAACGACATTCATATCGACATTTGCCTTTGAGTCTTCTATGTAATTTAAGTCCAAAACAACATTATCATCTTCGAGAATCCCGACACTCGTTGCCGCTAGAAAATCCTTAATCGGATATTTTGATAACTTTTTTTCAAGATAGACTTTATGTATCGCTTGTGTCATTGCCACAAACGCACCTGTGATGGAAGCAGTTCTTGTTCCGCCATCCGCTTGAATGACATCACAATCGATCCATACCGTTCTTTCTCCAAGTGCATCTAAATCAACCACTGCTCGAAGTGCTCTTCCAATCAAGCGTTGAATTTCCATCGTTCGCCCAGTGATTTTCCCTTTCGCTGACTCTCTTATATTACGTTGTCCTGTTGCCCGTGGAAGCATGGAGTACTCCGCTGTCACCCATCCTTTTCCTTGCCCTCTCATAAAAGGTGGCACCTTCTCCTCAATGCTAGCGGTACAAATGACTTTCGTGTTTCCAACTGTTATGAGCACAGATCCTTCAGGATGCATTAAATAATCCGTATCAATTTCAATCGGACGTAATTGAAACGGTTGTCTCTCATCAACACGCATATGATATCCTCCTTTTCCCACAAATACTTTTGCCCTTTAATTAGAGCTTCGTCAATAAAGAAGAGGTGGCTTTAACGAAGCCACCTTCTTCTACTGTCCTATCTATAGTATATCAAAAAAGATTTTTTAAAAACTAATTGTATTCACATTTTCAGGTCTTGTCACAGGTTCTACAATTTTCTCTCCATTTTCCTTCACAAGTTCAGCTTCACCATTTACCATTACTTCGACACTCTCAATTCCCTCCTGCTCCGTTAAGGAAAGAACAAGCATGTTTAGAACATGTTCTGAAATCACTTTTTCTTCAAAGCTACCATAAATATACTCATTAAAGTTTAATGTTACTTTTCCATCTTCAATCTTTGGTTCCTCTAGTAACTCAACATCTGGTGAAAAGTCATTCAGTAATGTAGACGAGTAACTTGGGCCTTTTACAAGCTCAGTTACGACCCCTTCAATATTGTTCTCTGCCACACGACGTGTGACTGGAACGTAATAATACGAACCTTCTTCACCAGCAACATAATAGACAGTGGCAGCCTTTGTATTGGTTATATCAACCACATCTGTTGTATCAAGATTGATTCCATTTGCTCTGCTAACCGTTTTTCCAATTGGAATGCCTGCAACAGGCATTTCGTTTAATTCATGACCATTTAACTTCAATGCGACATTTTCCACAGAATCAAATTGCGTTAACGTCCAAGTTACTGCTTCTAAAATCTTTAACTCATCTTCAGGCTTATAATTTTTGAATTCGTTTGAAAAGTCAACAATAGCAGTTTTGTCAGTAATATTAACACTTACTTCAGTATCAGTTGGTAAGACAGCTGTGAAGCCGTTTGGTAACATTTCTGTAATTGGACCACCTTCAATTAAATAATCAAGCGCCTGTTTTGCGACCGACTCAGTTTTCGGCAGTGAAAAGGTTTGCGGTACAACATAACCGTTCTTATCGAATAAATAAAGTTCTGTCATCACACTACCTTCACTAGCCTCTTCATCTGCAACTTCTTCTCCCGCAGTTTCTTCAACTACCTGACCATCATCTGTGTATGTAACCGTTTGAGGTGGATCAATTTTCTCCTTTTCCTTCCCCCCCAGCAAGCCACAGCCAGACAAGAGAACAGATAAAATAATCAATGATGTTAGTACAATTGTTCTTTTATTAATGGACATGCTTTATCCCTCCAAAGACAGTTTGTACTAACATATATACGAGCCTATTTTCAAATTAGACCGCCTCACGAAAAAAAATTGGACAATCAAGATATTTTTTATATCTTTCAAAAAAAATAAGCCCCCTAAAGAAGGCTTCAGATTATCGACAAAAGGCATCGAGAGACGAAACTCGATGCCTTTTGTTCAGGATGAGAGATATTTGATATGAGCAAGAGAAAAGTATGTCATATGAAGAGCTCATGAGACAAGAGTTTGGTGGATGCAAGAGAAAAGTATGTTACATGAAGAGCTCATGAGACAAGAGTTTGGTGGATGCAAGAGAAAAGTATGTTACATGAAGAGCTCATGAGACAAGAGTTTGGTGGTTACAAGAGAAAAGTATGTCACATGAAGAGTTCATGAGACAAGAGTTTGGTAGTTACAAGAGAAAAGTATGTCATATGAAGAGCTCATGAGACAAGAGTTTGGTGGATGCAAGAGAAAAGTATGTTACATGAAGAGCTCATGAGACAAGAGTTTGGTGGTTACAAGAGAAAAGTATGTCACATGAAGAGTTCATGAGACAAGAGTTTGGTGGTTACAAGAGAAAAGTATGTCACATGAAGAGCTCATGAGACAAGAGTTTGGTGGTTATAAGAGAAAAGTATGTCATATGAAGGGCTCATGAGACAAGAGTTTGGTGGTTATAAGAGAAAAGTATGTCATATGAAGGGCTCATGAGACAAGAGTTTGCTAGCAACAAGTGAAAAGTATGTCACATGAAGAGCTCATGAAGCATGATTATAGTGAAAAAATAAAAAGAATGTAGACAAAAGTCCATCGAAAGGATCCCTCTCATTGTTTTTTGTCATTTCTGGATAGAAATGTGGTTAAAATCGTTGATTTCCGCTCCAGGCGCTTGCTTTCCGGGGGCGTGCGCCGAGCCTCCTCGTCGCTGACTCTTCTGCGGGGTCTCGGCTGTCACGCTATTCTCCCAGGAGTCAAACACCTTCCGCTCCAATCAACTAGATTGGCTCCTAATTAGGGCAGATTGACAAGTCCGAGTTGCCATTTTCTTAAAGTTCATGGCAACAAACGTAAGCATCGCCTGCATAGATTTGTTTTTAAGACCTCGTAAAGTTGTCCATCGCATACCATGCTTTTCCTTCGCATCAGTAAAGACACGTTCAATCGTCTTTTTGCGTTTAACGTATACCTGTTTGATTTCATCGTTGTGGCGTAGATGTCTGCCTCTTCTGTGTAAGCTTCCCAATATGACGTTGTATAAGCTTTTGATGGTTTTTACTTTCTGTACACTGGTATACTGAGAATCACTGGGGAAGTAGCTCAGCCCCGCGCTCGGAAAGTTCCACCATTCATCTTAAAAGAAAAAACAGAAAGCCCCCTTAGAGGAGGC
Organism: Robertmurraya phoenicis; assembly: GCF_047302285.1. Taxonomy (GTDB): domain Bacteria; phylum Bacillota; class Bacilli; order Bacillales; family Cytobacillaceae; genus Robertmurraya. The sequence goes on along the minus strand of NZ_CP154845.1, from coordinate 1,442,973 downwards.
TTTCTGTCTTACTCTCAATCCGAACAGTCTGCACATTCAGCATTTTCTTTCCTAACCACTGTGAAGCAATTCTGGAAAAAATTCTGCTCGAACCAGTTGTATAATATTCATGCTCAGGAATCGTGTTATTATTTGTTAGAAGTCGTTTGTAATAGAGAATACTGCTAACTTCTCTTGCTGTTTCTTCGCCAGAGCTAATTACTATTACATCTTTGCCCATCATCGTTTTAATGATTGGTTCTAACAGGGGATAATGGGTACAGCCAAGAATAAGCGTATCCAATCCTTTATTCGTTAATGGAGCAAGGGTTTCGGCGACCACACGCCTCGCAACTGGACCATCATACTCCCCACTTTCAACTAGTGGGACAAATTTTGGACAGGCTAATCCGCTTACTGAAACGGATCCGTTAATCGATCTTAATGCCATTTCATAGGCTTTACTTTTGATCGTTCCTTCAGTTCCAATGACACCAATTTTATAATTCTCCGTTACTTTTAACGCGGAGATTGCCCCAGGGTAGATAACACCGAGCACTGGGATAGATAACTCTTGACGTATTTCTTCTAGTGCCACAGCCGTTGCTGTATTACAGGCGATAACGAGCATTTTTATATTTTTACTTAATAAAAAATTCGTCAGTTGCCATGTGAATTTTTTCACTTCTTCACCAGTTCGTGGTCCATAAGGACAGCGAGCTGTATCTCCCAGATAAAGAATTTTTTCATGTGGTAATTGACGCATGATTTCTTTGGCAACTGTTAATCCGCCAATACCAGAATCAATTACTCCAATTGCTTGTTCCAAATAACTCGCCTCATTCTCGCATATCTTGATGTAATCTCATTAAATTATCTTTGAGGGTAATGACCTCTTCTTCAGAAAAATTCCTTAGCACTTCCTGAAGGTAAACTTGACGCTTTTTAATGACTTCATCGATAATTCTCTCACCTTCTTCTAAAAGGTGTATTCGCACCACACGTCGATCATTCGGATCCTTTACACGCTTTACGAGCTCATTTTTTTCCATTCGATCAACTAAATCGGTTGTTGTGCTAAATGCTAAATACATTTTATTCGATAACTCCCCGATTGTCATGTCTCCTTCTTCAAAGAGCCATTGCAAGGCAACAAACTGAGGAGGGGTAATCGTATAATTGCTTAAAATTTCCCGACCCTTTTGTTTAATGATTCCAGCTATGTATCTTAAATCCTTTTCAATCTCCGCAACCATTTCTAAACCCTTTTTTTCTTGAACTTCCTCACGCTCCATCATGCCACAACTCCCTATTCCAAAATACAATCCTAGTTTTATGAAAATAATTTAAGCATTCATCTTCATTCTCGTTCAAACATGCTTTTTCTTTTATTTTCTACTTTTTTCATATAAATTTCAAGGAAAATTAGTAGAACTGATGTCGGAACCTGTCGAAGAAATGACTTGCAAGGATGTTCAATCTATTAGTGCAATATACATTTAGGAAAGTGTTTTCCATAAGTAAACCGGCTTCCAAAATTGGATAGCCGGTTTGCATTTAAAGTTCTAGTTCTCCCATTCGAAGGAGTTCTACAACTGCTTGTGAACGCCCCTTAACACCGAGTTTTTGCATGGCATTCGAAATATGATTCCGAACCGTTTTTTCGCTGATAAACAGTTCACTAGCGATTTCTTTCGTTGTTTTATCTTGTACTAATAGCTCGAATACTTCTCTTTCACGTTTGGTGAGTAATGGCTTGTGAGTATATTCATTCTCCTTCAAGTATTGTAACCCTCCTTGCCTTCGCCAGCTATGAACAGCGGGATGGGTATATATTTAGTCACCATATCTTATGTGAAGGGCACTACCTGAGTGACAACAATCCTCTAAAGGAGTTTGAGATTTTTTGAAAAATGTGCGAATGCGGAGATTATTGGATCCGCTCCTTCTCGATCATCGCTTCCTTCACTTCAGTAGACCAAGGTATACTTTTCCCCGTTTTCTTGGATACTTGAACAATAGTCCCTCGTCCGACAAAGCAAATTTCTCTATTTTTTCTTTTGCCCATATAGTGAATATCGACGGATGAAGTACCGACATGATGAGCCTTCACATAGATCTTCAGCGTATCATCAAAGAAAACTTGCTTGAGGAAATCACATTGTAAATCAGCCACGACAATTATTCCTTCGTTTTTTCCGTCAAGCCAATCTGTCATCATGCCCTTGCTTTTAAAGTATTCAATCCGTGCTTCTTCATAATATGTAAACGGAACCGTATTGTTCAAATGTCCAAACATATCTGTTTCGGAAAATCGTACTTTAACCGGATGATAAAAATTAAACCCCTGCTCCCAGTTTGATAAATCTTCGATATAACTTATTCTACTCATGCTTTCCATCCTCCCATTCCATATCATGAATGACTATTCATTCATAGTGCATTATTTTAGAATTTTTCAAAAATGATCATTGTGAAAAAGGGCATCCAACTGGACACCCTTTTCTTCTTATATTTGGTCGCTTCCGAAGAAGTTCTTGAATGATTGGAATGCCGTATCTCTGTTTAATGCTGCAATCGACGTTGTAAGTGGAATCCCTTTTGGACAAGATTGAACACAGTTTTGGGAATTACCACAGTTAGCAAGACCTCCATCATCCATAATGGCATTTAAACGTTCTGCTTTGTTCATTTCACCTGTTGGATGAGCATTGAAAAGTCGTACTTGAGAAAGTGGTGCAGGGCCGATAAAATTCGCTTTGCTATTTACGTTCGGACACGCTTCAAGACAAACCCCACAAGTCATGCATTTTGAAAGCTCATACGCCCATTGACGCTTTGTTTCAGGCATACGTGGCCCAGGTCCCAAATCATATGTACCATCGATTGGAATCCACGCTTTCACTTTCTTTAATGAGTCAAACATACGACTTCTATCTACTTGTAGGTCACGAACGACTGGGAATGTACGCATTGGCTCAAGTCTAATCGGCTGTTCAAGCTGATCAATAATCGCTGAACATGACTGACGTGGCTTTCCATTTATAATCATGGAACATGCTCCGCAGACCTCTTCTAAACAGTTCATATCCCAAGTAATCGGAGAAGTTTCTTTCCCTTGTGCATTAACTGGATTACGTCTAATCTCCATTAACGCAGAAATTACATTCATGTTAGGACGGTATGGCACATGAAATTCTTCCTGATAAGGCTCCGAATCAGGAGAATCTTGCCTAGAGATAATAAAATGGACGGTACTGTTCTCTGCCATCTCTTATTTCTCCTCCTTTTTCTTAGAGTAATCGCGTTTACGAGGTGCGATAAAAGAAGTATCTACTTCTTCGTAATGGAATTCAGGTGCTGTTTTCGCATCTACGAATTTAGCCATCGTTGTTTTTAAGAAATCCTCATCATTTCTCTCAGGAAATTCTGGCTTATAATGAGCACCGCGGCTTTCGTTACGGTTATAGGCTCCGATTGTAATGACACGTGCTAATTGAAGCATATTTTGCAACTGACGTGTGAAGGCAGCTCCTTGGTTGCTCCATTTTGCCGTGTCATTAATATTGATATTTTCATAACGCTCTAATAGCTCTTGTAATTTTTCATCTGTTTTCAATAATTTATCATTGTAACGAACAACTGTTACATTATCTGTCATCCACTCGCCAAGCTCTTTATGAAGAACATAAGCATTTTCAGTTCCATTCATGGACATGATATGATTCCATTTTTCCTCTTCCTGTTGAACATAGCCATCAAATAGAGAAGAAGATAGAGAATCGACACTCTTTTCAAGTCCGTTAATATACTTCACAGCATTTGGACCAGCAACCATTCCGCCAAAGATAGCGGATAATAAAGAGTTAGCTCCTAATCGGTTTGCACCGTGCTGAGAATAATCACACTCACCAGCTGCGAATAGACCAGGGATATTGGTCATTTGATCATTGTCTACCCAAAGACCACCCATTGAGTAATGAACAGCTGGGAAGATTTTCATTGGCAATTTACGCGGATCTTCACCTGTAAACTTCTCATAAATTTCAATGATTCCACCAAGCTTAATATCAAGCTCCTTAGGATCCTTATGTGAAAGATCAAGGTATACCATGTTCTCCCCGTTAATACCTAGTTTTTGATTGACACATACATCAAAGATTTCACGTGTTGCGATATCACGTGGTACAAGGTTTCCATATGCAGGATATTTCTCCTCTAGGAAATACCAAGGCTTACCATCCTTGTATGTCCAAACACGTCCACCTTCACCACGAGCAGATTCACTCATAAGACGAAGCTTATCATCCCCTGGAATGGCTGTAGGATGGATCTGAATGAATTCACCGTTTGAATAGTAAACGCCTTGTTGGTAGGCAATGGCTGCCGCAGAACCTGTATTAATAACAGAGTTTGTCGACTTACCGAAGATAATTCCAGGACCACCTGTTGCCAAAATAACGGCATCTGCAGGGAATGACTTTATTTCCATTGAAGTTAGGTTTTGAGCAACAACACCGCGACAAACTCCCTCGTCATCAATAATCGTTCCTAAAAATTCCCATCCTTCGAATTTATTCACTAAGCCTGCTACCTCATGGCGACGAACTTGTTCATCTAAAGCATATAAAAGCTGTTGTCCCGTAGTGGCACCAGCAAATGCTGTGCGGTGATGCTGTGTTCCACCAAAGCGACGGAAATCAAGTAAGCCTTCAGATGTTCTGTTAAACATAACACCCATACGATCAAATAAATGAATAATACCAGGTGCAGCTTCACACATCGCTTTTACAGGTGCCTGATTAGCCAAAAAGTCTCCACCATAGATCGTATCATCAAAGTGAATCATAGGTGAATCCCCTTCACCTTTTGTATTGACAGCTCCATTAATACCACCTTGGGCACAAACAGAGTGAGAACGTTTAACAGGCACTAATGAAAATAAATCGACAGCTGTCCCATTTTCTGCTGCTTTTACTGTTGCCATTAAGCCGGCTAGTCCGCCACCGACTACAATAATCTTACCTTTACTCATTCGTTTTCACTCCTTTAATTCCTCTTACTGCATCTCTATTAATCTATTAAACGAACGCGAATATTGCACGAATACCTACGTATGATAAAGCAATGAAAATACCGATTGTCACATAAGTTGATATAAGTTGTGATCTTGGCGTAACTGTAATCCCCCAACTTACAGCAAAAGACCATAATCCATTAGCAAAATGGAAAATAGTAGAAACTACCCCAACTATGTAGAAAACAAGCATAAATGGATTCGATAGAATATTCTCCATCATTTGATAATTCACCTCTGCACCGAATGCAGCCGCTACTCTTGTTTGCCATACATGCCATACGACAAAGATTAACGTCACAATTCCAGTGACACGTTGAAGAACAAACATCCAATTTCGGAAAAAGTTGTATCTACTCGCATTGTTTTTTGCTGTGAAAGCAATATAAATACCGTAGATAGCATGAAACAATATCGGTAGGAAAATAACAAAAATTTCAAGAACATACCGGAATGGCAGTTGCTCCATAAAATGTGCTGCTTTATTGAAGGAATCCACTCCTTTTGTAGCAAAATGATTCACTACAAGATGCTGGATGAGGAATAATCCAACAGGAATAACCCCTAGCAATGAATGCAATCTGCGATAAAAAAACTCTCGATTACCCGCCATAAATTTACCCCCCTTTAAAATTTGAAAACTCTAGCGGTTATTTCTCCCTATTCCCCTTAAGGAATATGTACAACTTACTGATTTCACAATGAACACTTAAAGTGTGCCATTATGAAATGAGAACAGCTAATTTGAATAAATGTCGAATAATTTTTTACAATTATGTGACAAGTCCATTTTACTCTCTACCTCTTAGACCGTCAAGAAAACGTATACACAAAATCTCCAATAAAAACAAAATCTTTAGACTATATAAACAAAAGAACCCTCATATGACAAAGCTTTTTTTAGATATATTAAAATAACAAAAATTACTAATGAGCTGAGGAGCCTTTTTTTATATTCCGTGCGTAAAACGGTCTAAATTGTATATAATAGAATCATAGAAAGAGGGGAGAGCATTGACTGAAATGATGACTTCTGAAAAGACACATCAATCTGAACCTATAACAGTTCCAGCATTTGGATATGAACTGATTCGAGAAATTTTATTACCAAGTCTTCTTGGGAAGGAAACCTCCGCCATTCTTTATTGGGCTGGAAAAGATTTGGCACGTAAATTCCCATTACAATCGATAGATGAAATCATTGAATTTTTCGATAAATCAGGGTGGGGATCTTTAACGATAAAAGATGAAACAAAAAACGAACTGCAAATGGAATTAACGAGCCCATTAATCTCCGAAAGACTTCAGAAAAAAGACATCTCAACCTTTCAGCTAGAAGCTGGGTTTCTCGCTCACCAAATCGAAACACTAAAAGATGTTATCGCTGAAGCCTATGAACATCCAAAGCGACGAGCAAAAAAGGTCATCTTCACCGTTAAATGGGACAGTAAGGACTCTATTGAATAGTACAAGTCCCTGTTCATGAATGGAGCCAAAAAGCAATAAATGCTTTTTGGCTTCTTTTTTCTTATTTACGAATTAACAGGTGTTCCTGCTAATTCAAAGGCCTTATGTAAGGAATCCACGGCATCAATCATATTTCCCTCTTCAACAACAGTCGAAACCTTAATTTCGGATGTACTAACCATTTTCACTTCAATCGACTCATCGGCCAGCACTTCAAACATTTTCGCTGCAACCCCTGGATTAGACACCATGCCTGAGCCAACAATGGACACCTTTGCTAAATCAGATTCAAATTGGACATTTTCGTATTGCAGTTTTTCCTTATTGTCTGCTAATACTTTCAACGTATCCTTTAAATCTTCTGAATGGATCGAAAAAGATAAATCGGTTGTATTTTTGTTCGTAGTACTTTGAATAATAATATCTACATTTAAATGGTTATTTGCCAATGTTGTGAAAATCGTCGACAAGCTTGACAATGTATTAGATAACCCTAATACCGTTACTTTCGTGATTTTATCCTCAAATGCGATTCCTCGTACAACTAAATTTTGTTCCATTCGTCCTTCCTCCTCGATGATCGTCCCTGATTCCCTTTCCATACTTGAGCGCACTTCTAAAGGAACTTGATAATTCTTAGCAAATTCAACTGCTCTAGGATGTAATACGCCAGCACCAAGGTTGGCAAGCTCGAGCATCTCATCATAAGAAATGGAGAGTAACTTACGAGCATCCTTCACGTAGCGAGGATCTGTTGTAAATACACCTGTTACATCTGTGTAAATGTCACATTTATCAGCCTTTAATGCTGCAGCTAAAGCAACTGCTGTTGTATCAGAGCCACCACGACCAAGTGTAGCTATCTCTCCATCGATTGTAGCCCCTTGAAAACCTGCTACGACTACGATTTTTCCTTTTCCTAGCTCTGCTTGAACGCGGGTACTATCTATATTTAACACTCGTGCATTTCCAAATACAGATTCTGTCTCAATTCCTGCCTGCCAGCCTGTGAATGAAATGGCCTCATAGCCTTTATTCTGTAAAGCCATCGCTAATAATGAAATGGTCACCTGCTCTCCGGTTGTAAGGAGCATATCCATTTCCCTTTTACTCGGATCAGAGGTGATCTCTGCTGCAAGTGATACTAATTTGTCCGTTGTTTTTCCCATTGCAGAGACAACCACGACAACATCATTTCCCCGATTCTTTTCTTCAATCACTCTCTCGGCAACATTCTTGATTCTCTCAGCACTACCAACAGAGGTTCCCCCAAATTTTTGTACGATTAATCCCACGCCATTCCCTTCTTTCCTAAAATATGTAAATCTCAGTTGAATTGGCAATAAAAAAAGCAATGAGATACCATCTCACTGCTGCGCCATCACAACGTAAAAAGCAAAAGCCTTACGTTTTCGCACCACTAAGATAGCTCTCCAAGACAATATGTCTTGACAATTCTGCACCTATTTGGTTGCAGAACCAGCAAAAAAAGGGATGAGCCTTTTTTTACTTCGGCAGTCCACTCCTTTCAAGACTTTTCGTCGAAACTCAACTTTCTCCAAGTCCTTACTCTTAGTGTCCGCACCTCTACCTTCACTTTATTAAATAAAGTGATTGCGATATAAAATTGACCTCATTATAGCACACCCAATTAATGAAAACAACGTCATTCCTGTAATTTATTGTATAAGCCTTCTGCTGCACTTGGTGGAATGCCAAGTTCTCTGAACTGCTCAATCGATGCTTCTCTCATTTTTTTTACCGAGCCAAAATGCTTCAGTAATTGTTTTTTTCTCTTTTCTCCAATCCCAGGAATGTCATCCAAAATCGATTGGAAGGCCGTTTTGCCTCGTAATTGACGATGGAAGGTAATCGCAAATCGGTGAACTTCATCCTGAATTCTTTGGAGCAGGTAAAATTCCTGACTATTTCTCGCGAGCGGAATCATCTCTAGTGGATTTCCATATAAAAGCTGTGAAGTTCGGTGTTTATCATCTTTAACCAAACCAGATAGCGGAATATCCAAGCCAAGTTCATTTTCAAGTACATCACGAACTGATTCTACATGCCCTTTTCCACCGTCAATAATAATCAAGTCTGGTAGTGGGAGACCTTCCTTTAACACTCTTGAATAGCGCCTTCTAACTACTTCTCTCATTGATTCATAATCATCAGGTCCTTTGACCGATTTAATCTTATATTTACGGTACTCCCGTTTGACCGGCTTTCCATCAATAAATACAACAAGTGCCGACACGGGATCTGTTCCTTGAATATTGGAATTATCGAAGGATTCAATCCGTCGTGGAATGGCAATGCCAAGTGCATTGCCTAGCTGTTCAACCGCTTTAATCGTTCTCTGCTCATCCCGCTCCACGAGTGAGAATTTCTCCTTTAAAGCAATGGTTGCATTTTTTTCGGCAAGCTTGACGAGATCCTTTTTTTGACCGCGTTTTGGTTTCAAAATCTTCACGTTTAAAAGTTTTTCCGCTAAGTCCTCATCAATTTTTTCTGGCAAAAGAATTTCTTTCGGTTTAAAATGGCTCGCCTTATCGTAGAATCGACCGAGGAAGGTTAGAAATTCCTCTTCTGGTTCACTATAAAAAGGGAATAGTGATACATCACGTTCGATTAGCTTTCCTTGGCGAACAAAGAAAACTTGGACACACATCCAGCCCTTATCAACAGCATAACCGAATACATCTCGGTCGGTAAAATCGGTGGATGTCATTTTCTGTTTTTCCATTGTCGATTCAATATGAGCAATTTGGTCACGGAATTCCTTTGCTCTTTCAAAGTCCAGTTCTTCAGAAGCTTTTAACATTTTTTCCGTCAAATCTTTTTTGATTTCTTGATAACCACCATTCAAAAATCTTGTGATTTCTTCTACCATTTCACGATACGTCGTTTCAGGCACTTCATTGATACATGGGGCTAAACATTGCCCCAAATGATAGTATAAGCAAACACGATCAGGGAGAGTAGCACATTTGCGTAGAGGGTAAATGCGATCGAGTAATTTCTTCGTTTCATTTGCAGCCCCTACGTTTGGATAGGGACCAAAGTACTTCCCCTTATCCTTTTTCACCTTCCTCGTCGTAATCAAGCGAGGATGACGCTCGGAAGTCAGTTTGATAAAAGGATATGTTTTATCATCTTTTAGCATCACATTATATTTTGGGTCATGCTTTTTAATTAAATTTAATTCAAGCAATAATGCTTCCATATTGGAGGATGTAACGATATATTCAAAATCCTCAATTTCGTTAACAAGCACCTGCGTTTTTCCATTATGAGAGCCAGTAAAATAAGAGCGCACTCTGTTTTTGAGTACTTTCGCTTTACCAACATAAATGATCGTACCTTGACGATCTTTCATAAGATAACATCCTGGCTGGTCAGGGAGAAAAGCTAATTTGTTTTTTATCTTGTCGTTCATCATATCTCATCCCCACTTTGCAATTCCTACAGATAAATATATCATAACCAGTACCGACTTGCTCAAAGTAGAGTGATCAACAAAGCTCCTACAAAATGTAGGAAGCTTCCGGTTTGTCTCATTCGATCCAAACATCTCTCCCCCTTAAGCGGAATTTTTCCTGTTATCTCCTCAATGGAGTCTCTTTTAGGGGAAATAACGGAAGATTTTCCGCTTATGGAGGGCAAAAGCGTTTATTTTGGCATTTTTTGAGGGAATAGCAGGAATTTCTCCTGTTATTTCGGCTCTTTTTCATGATGTCTGCTCATTAAGCGGAAATTTTCCTGTTATTTTTTCATTCCGATAGTACTACCGTTTATACGAATGTTTTATCCACAAGTCAAGGGAATTTATAAATTCCTAAGCAACAAAAAACTCCCGACATCATGCTTTGAGTCGGGAGCCTTTATTTAATCTTATAAATGTGAATTTAAACGTTCAGCTAACGCTTCTTTCGGTTGGAAACCAACGACTTTGTCTACAACTTCCCCATCCTTGAATACAAGTAATGTCGGGATGCTCATGACACCAAACTTAGCTGCTGTTTCTTGATTATCGTCAACATCTAGCTTAACGATTTTCAATTTTTCCCCAAGTTCAGAATCTAATTCTTCAAGAACAGGAGCAATCATTTTACAAGGGCCACACCAAGGAGCCCAAAAATCAGCTAATACTACACCTGAGCCTGTTTCAGTATCAAAATTTTGGTCAGTTACATGTGAAATTGCCATACTATATTTACCTCCTAAAATGAACTAGCTATGAATTTGAAATCATTCACGTTTTCATAGCCCATATACTTTAAAGTTATACTAACGACAGTATATCACCGTTTATCCTACGATGCGAATAATTTGTTCGGAACTAATTTCCCCATAAATTTTGCTTCTATTCATGTTGGCACTTACCATGACATAAATAGAAGGACCTATTACATATAAACTATAAAACGAGCGGGCTCATAACCGCTCGTTTCATTTATTTACGCATTCACTTTTAATTTCTTAAATTCTTCTGTTAGCATTGGAACGACCTCGAATAGGTCTCCAACAATGCCATAGTCTGCTACATTAAAGATATTTGCTTCAGGATCTTTATTAATCGCGACAATAACCTTCGAATTGGACATTCCAGCTAAATGTTGAATCGCTCCAGATATTCCACACGCGATGTATAGGTCTGGTGTGACAACCTTACCCGTTTGACCAATTTGTAAAGAATAGTCACAGTACTCTGCATCACATGCTCCACGCGATGCACCCACTGCTCCCCCTAGTATTTGTGCAAGTTCCTTTAATGGTTCAAAGCCTTCTTCACTTTTGACTCCACGACCTCCAGCAATGACGACTTTCGCTTCAGAAAGGTCAACCCCTTCACTTGCTTTTCTAACCACTTCTTTAATAATCGTACGTAAGTCTTTAATGTCCACAGATAAAGAAGAAATCTCACCTGTTCTAGATTCATCCTTTTCTAACGGTGCAATATTATTTGGACGAATCGTTGCAAAAATTAATCCGTCTGTCACTATCTTCTTTTCAAAGGCTTTTCCAGAATAGATAGGACGCGTAAAGATAATATTATCTCCAGTTACTTCGATTCCAGTTACATCTGAAATTAACCCAGAATTTAACTTACTCGCTAATCTAGGAGATAGATCTTTCCCTAAAGACGTATGACCGATCACCAGTCCTTCAGGTTTCTCTGCATCAACAACAGCTAGTAACCCTTGTGAGTAGCCATCAGAAGTGTACTGAGCTAATTTTTCATCTTCAACAACAACAACTTTATCCGCACCATATTGAATTAATTCTTCCGTTAAATGACTAACGGATTCGCCGAGTAAAACACCTACAACCTCGCCACTTTCAGCGACCGTTTTAGCTGCGGAGACTGCTTCAAATGAAACGTTACGCAATTGTCCATCACGGACTTCACCTAACACTAATACTTTTCTAGCCATTTCGATTCCTCCTGTGTAATAGATTGAGAGATTCCAGTTTTCTATATTTGCTTTTCGTGTAAATGTCTACCTTAACCTCAAACGACTTTTGCTTCATTATGCAGCAAGTCTACTAATTCCTTTACTTGATCAGAAAGGTCTCCTTCAAGGACTCTTCCAGCTTCTTTTTGAGATGGCAAGTAAATTTCGATTGTTTTTGTCTTTGCCTCAACGTCATCCTCATCTAAATCAAGATCATCTAGCTCAAGCTCATCAAGTGGCTTCTTCTTCGCTTTCATAATCCCTGGTAAAGATGGATAACGCGGGTCATTTAAACCTTGTTGAGCGGTTACAAGTAAGGGCAAGCTTGTTTGAATAATCTCGGAATCTCCTTCAACATCACGAACAACCGTTACAGCAGAACCGTCTATTTCAAGTTTCGTAATGGTCGTCACATATGGAATATCGAGGAGTTCTGCCACACGTGGTCCAACCTGACCTGATCCACCATCAATGGCAACATTCCCTCCAATAATTAAATCTGCTTCTTTGTCTTTTAAATATTCAGCAAGAATTTTTGCTGTCGTATACTGGTCACTATCATCAAGGTCATCTTCTGTATTGATTAACACTGCCTTATCAACACCCATTGCTAACGCCGTACGCAATTGCTTTTCAGCTTCTTCATTGCCCACTGTAATGACGGTCACTTCTCCACCTTGAGAGTCGCGAACTTGAATCGCTTCTTCGATTGCATACTCGTCATAAGGATTAATGATGAATTCTGCTCCATCCTCATTAATTTGGCCACCTGCAATTGAAATCTTTTCTTCCGTATCGAATGTTCTTTTCATTAATACATAGATGTTCATGGTTTCCCCTCCTAATATTTTTCCAGACAATCTGATGGAATGAAGTACTTTTTCATATGTTAAAGAGACTTGATGCGCAAGCTCTAAAACGACAAATAGTTGTTAACGCTCTCAAATTTTGGAATAGGAGATATTTTCTAATAATTATACATAGAAATCTATCTACCTTTAAATTCTGGCTCCCTTTTTTCAATAAAAGCGGCGATGCCTTCTTTTGCATCTTCTGAACCAAATACTTCTCCAAATAGTTCAGCCTCTCTTTTTACCCCTTGATAAAACTCTTTCGTTTTTGAATAATTTAATAGTTCAATTGTAGCTTTGATCGAAAGAGGACTTTTCTTCGCAATTTTCTTTGCTATTTTCCTTGCATTTTCTAGTAACTCTTCTTCTGGATAAGCGTGATTCGCAAGGCCATAGCGGACAGCTTCTAATCCTGTAATTGGATCACTTGTAAACATCATTTCAGCTGCCATTGCTGTTCCTACATAACGAGGTAGGCGCTGGGACCCTGCAAAACCTGGTATAATTCCAAGTTGAAGTTCTGGTAATCCTAGCTTGGCTTGTTCTGTAACAAGTCTAAAATGACAAGCCATAGCCAGTTCCAATCCTCCACCAAGAGCTGCACCGTGTATCGCTGCGATAATGGGCTTCGGATAATTTTCCATTCGCTCAAATAGTTCTTGACCAGTTGTTCCTAATTTCGAAAAGTCATCCTCAGACTGGACCATTGTAAATTCCTTAATGTCAGCGCCTGCGGAGAAAAATCGACCTTCCCCATGAATAAGAACGACGCGAATGTCTTCCGTTTGTTCTATTTCGTTTAGTGCTTCAGTCAATTCCTTCATGACTCCTGACGACAAAGCATTTGCAGGCGGACGATCTAGCTTAATCGTTGCAATCTTTTCATCGTATGACCAGTTTAAGTATTCCACGTAACATCCCCTCGCTTTATTAGACTTATGAATCTCCACGACATCCATTTAACAGCAGTTTATGTACTGGAGCTGCTAAAGCTTGTAAATCGTATTTCAAGTCGTTCATAACCCATGTTGTGGCTGTTTCATCCATTGTTCCAAAGATCATTTGTCGGGCTAGTCGTAAGTTCAATTCAGATGCAAACTCACCATTTTCCATCCCTTCCAATAATATTTGGTCAATGACCTTTAAATACCCCTTTAATACTTGATTAATACGTAAGCGCAAGTCTTTATTAGACTGACGTAATTCTAATTGTGTCACGATCGCTAACTGGGGATCCGCTGAGAGTATTTTAAAATGGGTTTCGACCATCATTAATAACTTCTCTGCCGCAGTCGCTTTTCCTGCTATTCTATCTTCGATTTTTTCAACAAAGCTTCCCATTTTTTCTTGAAAGAGAGAGATGAGAATATCTTCTTTATTTTTAAAATATAAATAGATCGTACCGTCTGCTACCCCCGCCTGCTTCGCAATCTTTGATACTTGGGCCTGATGATAGCCATTTTCTGCTATCACAATTACAGCAGCATCGATAATTTGTTTATATTTAGGTTTATTTTTTTTCAATGAATTCTCTCCCTCCATGAAACACTGGTGCTTTCTCATGGTATCAATCACCATGATGGATTAAGTATTTTTTTAGATCCTTTAAATGATTTGATTCAAAAAAGAAAATTATGAATGAATAATCATTCATAATTTTATGATAGTCGCGTATTTCATTTATGTCAAGAAATTATCATTCTACTCTTTACAGATAATCGGACGAGCTTATGCTTTAATTTCTTCTTCATTCTGCAGTTTCTTCTTTTCCTCATCTATTAAAGTTCTTCTCAAAATTTTCCCTACAGCAGTCTTTGGTAATTCCTTTCTAAATTCATAGATCCTTGGAACTTTGTAAGCCGCTAAATGTTTTCTAGTAAACTCATCAAGATCTTTCTCAGTCACAGTGGATCCTTCTTTTACCACGACATATGCTTTGACGGTTTCCCCACGGTATGGATCAGGGACACCTGCCGCTACGACTTCCACGATCTCTGGATGTTCATACAATACCTCTTCAATTTCCCGAGGATAAATATTAAAGCCTCCAGCAATAATCATATCTTTTTTCCGATCCACTACGTAAAAATAGCCATCTTCATCCATATAGCCTAAATCACCTGTTAAAAGCCAGCCATCCCTTAATGTTTGTGCTGTATCTTCCGGACGATTCCAGTACCCCTTCATCACTTGTGGGCCATTTACACAGATTTCTCCAATTTCACCTGCTGGTAATCTTTCGCCAGTCTCTAACGAAAAGATTGCTGCATCTGTGTCCGGCCATGGTACACCGATGCTTCCTTTTATGCGAGGACGGTCCCATAGAAAATTCGCATGTGTAACAGGAGAAGATTCTGTTAATCCATACCCTTCAACAAGCTTTCCACCTGTTACTTCTTCAAACTTTTGCTGAACCTCTACCGGTAATGGAGCTGAACCGGATATACACGAATCAATCGATGAGAGATCATATTTTTGCAAGTCTGGATGATTTAATAAGCCGATGTACATTGTAGGAGCTCCAGGAAATAAAGTCGGACGCTGCTTTTCTATCGTCTTTAAAGCCGTCTCCATATCAAATTTCGGAAGAAGAACCATTTTGTTTCCTTGCATAACAGACAAAATCAAAACGGTAGTCATTCCGTATACGTGGAAAAATGGCAAAAACCCGAGAACGACTTCCTCTCCTTTTTTACATTTATAGAGCCATGCTTCACACATCGAGGCATTTGCGACAAGATTTTTATGCGTTAACATTACCCCTTTCGGATAACCTGTTGTCCCTCCTGTATACTGCAGTAAAGCGATATCTTCTTCAAAATTAAACTCTGGCTCCTCCAGTGGCTTTTGAGGCTGTTTCAATATTTCTGTTAAAAGATGTTGATTGCCTTCATGCTGGACATTAACTGAAAAACCGTATTGCTTCTTTTGAATAAATGGATAAACCAAGTTCTTGGGAAAAGGTAAATAGTCTTTGATAGCGGTTACAATTATATGTTGCAAATCAGTTTTTGGCATGACTTTCGTGACACGTGGATATAGGATATCTAAGGTGATAATGATTTTCGAACCTGAATCATTGATTTGATACTCAATTTCTCTTTCCACATATAGTGGATTCGTTTGGACGACAATTCCGCCAGCAAACAATATACCATAATAACTAATTACCGATTGCGGACAGTTAGGTAGCATGATCGCAACCCTGTCACCCTTCTCAATCCCTAAGCTTTGCAAATAACCTGCAAACTTGAGCGATGCAGCGTACACTTCATGATAGGTCATTTCTTTGCCCATGAAGTGGATGGCTATCTTATCGGGATTTTCTTCGGCTGTTTTCTTTAAATAATTTTGAACAGGTTCATTTGAATATGTCAAAGTATGTGGAATTTGTTCTGGATAGCTCTTTAGCCAAGGCTTCAAATCAGTCATAGTGGCCCCCCTATTCTTATAATTTTTCGAACATTCTAATTGTTCATTATTCATTATAATATAGTCGGCTACGTACTGACAATTAATTCTTACCTGACATGCTTGTCTTTTAGCGTAAATAAAAAACGCCGAAGCCTCGACGTTTTTTGAACTTACTTTAAAATAAATAGAAAATGCCAATGACAACAAATACAGCACATAAAACAAAAAGGATTTTTGCTAATTTCTCCAACTGAACTCGCTCCTTATGCGATATTCGCACCAATTACAAATGATAAGCTAATCGATATCATCATAGAAATGAAACCTACCGCGCGGTTATCATTTTCAATTTCTTCATCGATTTTAAATTTCGGGGTGAAAAATTCAAAAATGAAATATCCAATTAACAGTAAGAAGAAGCCATAAGCTCCCCAACCAATCATCGTAAATAACGTGTCATGGTGAGAAATGGAATGTCGGAATACATTCACAATCCCGAAGATTTTTCCTCCCGTAGCCATCGCTACTGCTATATTCCCTTTTTTAATTTCTTCCCAGTTTCGATATTTTGTTACTAACTCAAAAATCGCTAAAAACACGACAAGACATAAAATAACAACACTAAAATAGGCTGCTGTTTGTACGTATTCGTTCTCCCAAAAACCATTCATCTTGAACTCACCCCATAATTCTAAGCTCCTCTTTTCTGTTGATGAAAAGAGATATTTCCTTATTTAAATTCTACCACTGTAACGCCTGTTCCACCTTCTCCTGCATCCCCAAAACGAATTTTCTTCACAGAACGATGATTTCGTAAGTATTCTTGTACACCTTGTCTTAATGCACCCGTTCCTTTTCCATGAATAATGGAAACACGAGGATAACCAGCTAAAAGGGCATCGTCAATATATTTTTCTACCCGGACAAGGGCATCTTCAAACCGTTCCCCTCTTAAGTCTAATTCTAACCCAACATGGAAATCCTTGCCCTTGATCGTTGCCATCGGTTTCGTATGTACAATTTTTTCACTCTTAATAAACTGCAGATCCGACTCATTGACCTTCATTTTTAGAATTCCGATTTGAACCTGCCATTCTTTCTCTGATACTTTTTCGATCAGATGTCCACTTTGACCAAAGCTCAATACTTTGACTTCATCACCAGGTTTAAAGTTGTGCGCATCGCTCTTATGTGCAGTTGCCTTTTTCGACTTGCTCGTCTTTGGCGTAGCTTCTTCTAAGCGTTTTTTCGCTTCTATTAACTCATGTTCCTTCACTTCTGCTTGCTTTTCCATTTGCATTTTTCGCAAGGAACGAATGACGTCTTCTGCTTCCGCTTTCGCTTTTTCAAGAATTTGCTGAGCCTTTTCCTTCGCTTTTTCCTCAAGAGATTCTTTCTGATCATAATATTCCGCCATTTGCTTTTGAAGGTCTTTATGCATTTTCTCTGCATCCCTCAATAAGCTATGGGCCTCTTCTAATTCCGTTTCAGCTTGTCTTCGATTTTCCTCTAAAGCAGCAATCATGCCTTCCACTTGATTTGAATCAGCACTAATATACGTTTTAGCTGTATTGATCACCGTTTCTTTTAATCCAAGACGTTTGGAAATTTCAAAGGCATTACTTCGTCCTGGTACTCCGATTAAAAGCTTATAAGTTGGACTAAGGGTTTCAATATCAAACTCAACACTTGCATTTGTGACCCCTTCCCGATTATAGCCATATGCCTTAAGTTCAGGATAATGGGTTGTTGCAATCACTCTAGCACCGCTTTTGTAAACCTCATCTAGAATTGAAATCGCAAGTGCAGCCCCTTCTTGTGGGTCTGTCCCTGCCCCAAGTTCATCAAATAATACTAAGCTTTGAAAATCGACTTCATTGAGAATGTCCACGATATTGACCATATGAGAGGAGAATGTACTTAAACTTTGCTCAATCGACTGTTCATCTCCAATATCTGCGAACACAGAGCCAAAGACAGCCATTTCTGAACCATCTAAAGCAGGAATTTGTAAACCAGCCTGAGCCATTAAAGTACAAAGCCCTACTGTTTTTAACGTCACCGTTTTCCCACCTGTATTCGGTCCTGTGATGACTATCGTCGTAAAATCCTTCCCAAGATAAATATCATTCGCTACTACTTGATCGCTTGGAATTAACGGATGTCTTGCTTTGAAAAGATTAATTCGCCCCTCATTATTCATCTTCGGTTTAGAAGCTTTTATTTTGCTTCCATAACGAGCCTTCGCAAACATGAAATCGACTTGAGCAAGGACGTCAACTATTGCTTTTAACTCCACACTAAATTCCGCAACTCGACTTGATAATTCAATTAAAATCCGTTCAATTTCTTGCTGTTCCTTCACCCTAATCTCTTGAAGCTCGTTGTTTAATTGAACGATAGACTGTGGTTCAATGAATAAGGTTTGACCAGAGGAACTTTGATCATGAATGATACCGCCATAATGTCCTCGATACTCCTGTTTAACCGGAATGACAAAACGGTCATTACGAATGGTGACGATCGCATCAGAAAGCATTTTTTGTGCATTCGAGGAACGAATCATACTTTCTAATCTTTCTCTTACCCGGCTTTCCTTCGTTCTTAATTGATTTCTTAAAGACCGTAATAGTTCACTAGCACTATCCAGAATGGCACCGTTGTCATCAACTGCCATTCGAATCGCTTCTTCTAAGTCAGATAATACGACAATTTCCTGCGTTAACTCTTGAAGATGAGGAAGTACAAGCTCCTCCTCTATTAAATCATTTATAAATTTCTTGATCATCCGACTTGCATGAATTGTACTTGAAATTTGCATCAATTCTTGCGGACTAAGCATTCCACCGATATCCGCTCTCTTTATATGAGGCTTAATATCATAAATTCCACCTAAAGGCACATTCCCCTTTAAGCGTAGAATACTGGTTGCTTCATCCGTTTCTTCTTGCCTTATAACTACTTCTTCAAAGTTTGTAGAGGGCATAAGCTCTTTCACTAATTGTCTTCCTAATGAAGAAGACGCAAGCTCTAACACCTGCTCTTTGACTTTATGAAATTCTAAAACCTTTAAAACGCGCTGTTGCATGGAGAAAAATCCCCCTTTTCTTAAACAATGCTGTTTACTTATTTTTCTATACTCGACTTCCATTTTACGTAATCGAAGTCGAGTATGGCTAGTAATGTTACCTATTCTGTAAAAATTGTTGCAATTCTTCTAAGTTTGAAGCATTCAATACATTGCTTCGTTTAATCCAGCCTTTTTTTGCCGTTGAAACTCCAATATTCATATATTCTAACGTTTCCATCCTATGGGCATCTGTATTAATGACCACTTTGACACCAGCTTCTTGTACTTTCCTTATATGTTCAGCATTTAAATCAAGGCGGTTCGGATTGGCATTAAGCTCCAATGCTGTATTCGTTTCTTTCGCGACCTCTATCAACATATCGATATCTACTGAATAGCCTTCCCTTATTCCGATTTTTCTCCCTGTGGGGTGGGCAATAATATCGACATGTTGATTCTTTAAAGCATTCGTCAATCGCTTCATAATTTGCTCTTTTGACTGGGAAAAGCCTGAATGGATCGATGCGATCACAAGGTCCATCTCTTTTAGAACGTCATCTTCAAAATCGAGTGTTCCATCAGGGAGAATGTCCATTTCTACCCCTGCTAAAATGGTGATGTCATCATATTTTTTATTCAGTTTCGCTATTTCTTCCCTTTGACGTCTGAGCCTCTCTTCATCTAATCCATTGGCTACTTTTAAAAATTTCGAGTGATCTGTAATCGCCATATACTTATACCCGAGGTTACGACACTCATTGACCATCTGCTCTATCGTATGAGCCCCATCACTCCAAGTCGAGTGCATATGTAAATCGCCATTGATATTCTCGATCGAGATGATCTCAAGCTCATCCGAATATTTCTCGACTTCCTTCCCATCTTCTCTCATTTCTGGGGGAATGAGTGGGAGATTAAAATGTTGATAAAAATCGGCCTCAGACTCAAAAGTCAATATTTCACCTGTCTCGACCACTTCAACACCGTACTCACTAATTTTTTCTCCACGCTCTTTCGCTAGTTGTCTCATTCGCACATTATGATCCTTCGATCCAGTAAAATGATGGAGCGTAGTCGCAAACTCTTCCGGTTTCACTAAACGGAAATCAACAGAGACGTCATAACTATAATCAAGAACGACGGATACTTTTGTATCCCCAGCAGCAACGATTTCCTTTATTTTATCTAGCTTTAGTAGTTGCTCCTTTACGGAGGAAGGTTGAGCAGTTGAGATAATGAAATCTAAATCTTTAACTGTTTCTCTAACTCTGCGAATACTACCTGCCCTTGAAAATCGATCAACGTCATTCATTTGTGCCAGTTCTTCTTCAAGATGCTGTGCAATCGGTAGCATGTAAGCAAGTGGAAGGCGATCTGGTTGATTCCCCACTGTTGCTATAGCCGCCAAAATTTTCTCTTCTGTCTTTTGCCCAAAACCAGCAAGACCCCTTACTTTTTGTTCAAGGCACGCCTTCTTCAAATCAGCTACATTCTCTATCCCCAGCTCTTTATGTAGCTTGGCAATCTTTTTTCCACCTAAACCAGGAAGCTGCAGCAACAGAACGAGTCCCTTAGGTACTTCTTCTTGCAGCTCTTTGAGCACGACTGATTGACCTGTTTGTATGTATTCATCAATTACAGAAGCTGTACCCTTGCCAATTCCTTGAAGCTTCGTAAAATCAGCTATTTCATCAATCGCTTGTTCATCTGCCTCAAGTGCTGCAGCTGCCTTTCGAAAAGCAGATACTTTAAAAGGGTTCTCTCCCTTTAACTCCATATAAACGGCAATCGTTTCAAGTAAACGAATGACATCCTTTTTATTAACCGTCATCTTTACACCTCTTAAACAATTGAAAATTTGGTGTTTATTTTACAACTACTTTTAAATCCGATACAATTATTGTTACCTTATTTTACTTGTGGAAACATTTTTCAAACGATATCCCTGACCTAAAAAAACTTCTCTAAAACAGAGAAGTTTTAAGATGCGATATAATCAATCCATATTTCTTTTATTTGGTTAGAAAAATAAGGAGTGTGCTCTACAATCATATTAGCGAGTCCCGAGTTACCAAGTGCATTTTGCACCACTTCAATCGGTAAGAGTGCTGATATAAATAGAACGATGAAAAGCACAAGATATACTTCTACAAAGCCTAGTATCCCACCAGCCCAAACGTTGAGTATTTTTAAAATTGGGAGGTTAGCAACAAAATCTAACATACTTCCAATGATTTGCATGGCAATTTTGACCGCAAAAAAAATCCCGACAAACGAGATGGCACGATAGTATGCAACTTCTAGATTCCCGTTGTCTAGTAACAATTGAAATGCTGAGTCACTTCCAAAGTTTGGATAAGGGATCCAAAGAGTAAGCTTAGGGGCTAACTGATCATAATACATATGAGCAACGACAAAGGCGACGATAAATCCAACTAAGTGGATAAGTTGAAGAATAAACCCTCTTTTTAAACCTACTAAAAAACCAAATAATAATATAATAAAAATTGCAAGATCTAGCATATTTTCTTCAATCCTTTACTCTTTTTAATTCACCTTCTAATCGTTCAAGCTGTTCTTTCATTTTTAAATAATCATTAACAGCATTGACCGCTGTTAAGACTGCAAGCTTGCTCGTATTGAGTGAAGGATTCTTGGAGCTAATTTCACGCATTTTCTCATCAACCATTGAAGCGATAAGTTTTACATGACTAGAATCTTCAGTGCCGATAATAACATAATGTTGACCATAAATGTCAACAGTTGTACGCGTTTTCTGTCCTTCTGACAAGCGAGATGCCCCCTATTCATAGAATCCTAATCACTATGATAACATGAACCTATTATAGTGAAAAGTCTAAGTATGTCTAAACATAGCGTATTTTGGAGGTTTCGATGACAGGGGTAGAAATTTTAGATTAAGAGATGATATAGAAGAAATATATAAAAAGATTGGAGAAAATCATATGAGTCAGGTTGTTTTAAAGCTAACCTTAAGTGAAATTGATGCGATGAAGAAGCACTATGAGGCTCAATTAACTAATTCGAACCCGCCGGGGAGTATTTTTTGTGCCAAAACTCCTCAATGTACGATTACTCCCTATAAATCCGGGAAAGTTCTTTTTCAAGGTGGTGGCTGTCAAAGTGAAGCGAACAAATGGGGAGAAACAGTTGCAAATAGCGCGGTCGCGAAACCAAAAACTTCGAGCGGAACCCTTCCAGCCAATTTTGCAAACCTATCAGTTGTCGGCTCTGATGAGGTTGGTACAGGAGATTATTTTGGACCGATCACCGTTGTTGCGGCTTATGTTCAAAAAGAACAAATTCCGTTATTAAAGGAATTAGGGGTAAAAGACTCAAAAAATCTGAAGGATGATGCGATTTCAGAAATTGCGAAGCAAATTAAAGAAATTATCCCTTTCAGTCTCTTAACATTGCACAACGAAAAGTACAATCAATTACAGCAAAAAGGAATGTCACAAGGGAAAATTAAAGCCTTATTACATAATCAAGCAATCGGCCATGTCCTAGAAAAAATAGCCCCAGAAAAACCAGATGCTATACTGATTGATGAATTTGCTAAAAAGGAAGTCTATTATAATTACTTAAAAGGACAGTCTGTCGTCCATAAAGAGGATGTTTACTTTAGTACCAAGGCTGAAGGAGTTCACCTTGCTGTCGCGGCCGCTTCGATTATTGCCCGCTATGCCTTTGTTAAACACTTCGAGAACTTATCCAAGGAGGCTGGGTTCACGATTCCGAAAGGAGCAGGTCCTGCCGTTGACAAGGCCGCTGCTAGGTTGATTAAGGAAAAGGGAGAAAGTGTGTTACCAAAGTTCGTGAAATTGCATTTTGCCAACACGGGGAAAGCTCTAAAAATTGTTCGGAGTTAGGATCCCGATGAGCGGGAATAGGTGCTGGTGCACGTGCAGGGGGCCGAGCGGGAAAATAGACGGAAAATTTCCGGTTATTTTGTTAATTCCATAAAAAATAGCTTATTTAAGCGGAAAATTTCCGCTTATTGGCTTGAAAATCGTTTAAAATGACAATTTTGCAGTGGATAAGCGGAAAAAATCCGCTTATTTTCCATGAAAAGAGCTCCATTCATCATTTAACCGGAAAATCTCCGCTTAACACAAAGCTTCAAAATTTATGTAGGTACATCAACAGAAAAGAAAGCAAGAGGAGACAGACAATTCCTTTTTTATTTTAAACGTGAATTTATTCCAAGTATTTCCCTAGTTTCTTGCAAAAATAGGGGTCACCTTGGCAAGAATTAGGATAAATAATTTTTGCTAAGGAGGATTTTTCGACATGAAATTACCAAAGAAATTAATCAAGGAAATCGCAAAGGAGAAAAATTCACTAGTAGTAATCAAATCATGGAAAAAATTTAAGAAATGTTTTTCTGATACCACCTCGTTCAATAGCATGCAGGAGACTCGAGGGATTTTTATTTTCACAGAAAAAAACACACTTCTATCCAAATGATCATGATGAACTACAAAAAAGTAGTT
Source organism: Robertmurraya phoenicis (assembly GCF_047302285.1). Lineage (GTDB taxonomy): Bacteria > Bacillota > Bacilli > Bacillales > Cytobacillaceae > Robertmurraya. Next base: position 1,419,139 of record NZ_CP154845.1, on the reverse strand, counting down.
TTAATCACTTGAATAAATAAAGTGTGTTTGATAAACAGAAAGTTTTCCCGCGTGGGTAAACTAAATAATTACAATAAATATAGTATTAGTATATCTATTAAGTTAATTTTAAAAAGATGTTATACAAAAAAATGTAACCAACTCTTTAGAAAAATGTGTATTTACATTAATCTACAAAAATGTCAAACACGGAACGGGAGTTTATCTGTCAGTTTACGACTTTTGCTATTCGAGTAGCCACCTTTACTTACTCTTTCTAATCCGAAATTGGATAGGAAACTTAGGATAAAATGTCTTATTCCGGTATTTCCTTATTATGAATTGTCATAATAAAAAATTCAAAGTTGTATAATTACTTATAATACCTGATGTAGTTAGTAATTCCAGTAGTTATGATAGAACTATTTGAATCATAGTCACTATTCTTATAAGTAGATTTAACCCCCGATAAAGCTGCATTTCCTCGGTCGCCAGTTACAGCAACAAGATGGCGATCATAAAATGATCGATATGGATAGATGTCAACAACTTTAACTTCCTTCTGACGATAAACTGATGCATTCCATTGATCAAAATCAGTTGGATAAACTAATTGGTAGGCTCCTGCTCCTGCCGATATCCACGCGGCAATGCCAAGTAAACCCGATATAGGTGCACCAACTGCAGTAGCTATAATTCCGATAGCAGTAAGAGCATTAAAAAAGAATGATGATTTTGGGTAAGCTCCAAAAGTCTCGTGTTCATACAGGTATCCATTATATCCGTCTTTATATAGACTTGTTAAAAACTTAAAAGTGAATTGTGCACCATAAGTTTGGGCTAATGATATGTTTATTTTACTAACACTGGAAGTACCTGCTTTTAATAAATTTTCATCTTCGACTTCTGTTAAATCGGTAACTGTGGCGAACTCTTGAATTGAACGTTATTCAAAACTTCTTCTTTAATGTTTTCTAGGTACTCAACATCAATTGAATCTAATAGTGTAATTTCCGTATTTGCTTCATAAGTTACTGTTGATTCATTTACACTATTTGTAATCCCTTGTTTATATTGAATGTAAAGTTCATCGTCTTTACCATTCTTATCTTTATAAGCGATTATTTCTTCACCATTTAATGACTTTGAGATGGTTAAAGTATACTTTTCAGTATCTTCATAAAAATAATGCACTCCGTTTAATTCAAAAGTTTCACTACAAAACCCTTCTTTTCCTTCGCTTCCTTTTAATTAATACATCATTAAAGCCAGAAGCGGAGGCAGCGCTTGATAAAACTAATGTTGAAATAACAAGTGTAGATATCAAAAAACAATAAAAAAGGTTTTTCATAATAAATCTTCCTTTTTTTCTAGTACAGTTAAAGATCATTGAAAAAGTGGCGCTCTCTGTGTCTAGAAACTAAACCGACAATCATGTTGAATAATACGAAGATTGACAGAATATTCAATCAGGTGCTACGTTTACTATACACTAGTCCTATATATTGTCAATAAAATTTTTAAAAAAATTGTTAAAAATTGAGATGAAAGGGGAATTTAGTCTTTTCAGCATCCCTAATTTATGTATTTAAAGAAAAAAGTAGGGTACAAGAAGAATCTTTCTCTGTTTTAAAAGATAATTTATTGAAATAACTATATGAAGTAAGATAAACGCTTCGGAGAAACAAGGATTGTCCATCAAATCGAAGAAATAAGGCAATTTGTTTCGTTTTGGAGGTATTATTAAAGTAACGGAGTGAGGGGGGATTATATGTTTAAAATAATTTTATTTTTTATCATAGTCATTTTATTCTATACCATCTCTATTTGGCAGTATATAAATCCTACAAAGGCTATTCGTTTATGGTTTCAGCCAGCATATTTAGAGGAACCTAAAGTAGATGAGGCATATATAAGACGGTCTCTTATAATAAGAAGTATTTTCTTTACATTGATTTTTATTTTAATAGTTATTAGTTATTTAAAATAGGAGAGATGTTATGGAAATCATGACATGATCAATATTCATTATCAATTCAACATCAGATAATATGTGATATGGATTCGTTTTTTTCTTTAAAAAGAGCCAAAACCACCTCCATTATTTCCCCAAAGTATTGGCTGGTAAATAACCTGTCGATTAGTGGTAAATTTCTTGTCATTCTTTGATACAAAACATGTCATTAGTGGTAGATTCAGGTGGCCGTAATCAGTTAGCGGAGAATGTACTGCGATATAATAACAAAGGAACTGATTTATTATGGTACCTGTGGTTAAGACACTCAAAAAAAAAGAGTGTTTTAACTACGAGGCCACTGACAAACTGAGGTCATTTCTAAATAATCAGTTGGTCTCCTAAAAAAAAGACGACCCCTCATTTAATTTTTTGAATGTAGAGTCGTCTTTTTTTATCAATTTTCTCATGAATTCCCCTCTTTTTTAACTCATTAATTTCAAGATTCTTTTTAAATTCACCGTAAATATTGCCATGGCACCTTGCAATTCCATACCTAATAGACCCGAGGATTTTGCAACATTGTACCCGTGTCTGTGTTTTAATTCGCTATTTTTGCTAAACGCAAGAGAAAATCTAGATCCGAGTAAAGTATATCAGTTGATTTATGAGACCATTGAAAAGAATCGTTTTAAAGGAATGACCACATATTTTTGTCAGCTATTAGATGTATCCCGTTCAGGATATTATAGCTACTTAAAGGCATCCAGTAGCAGAGAAGCAAGAGAAAAATTGGATTTAGAAGCAAAGAACGTTATATTAAAAGCCTTTAATCGTCGTGGATATAAGAAAGGTTTACGTTCTATAAAAATGATACTGGAAAATGACTTCAACATTCTTTTTAGTCGTAAAAAGATCCAGAGAATCATGAGGAAATACGAAATTGTATGTCCTCATAGAAGACCGAATCCATATAAAAAAAATCGCTAAGGCAACTAAGGAGCACCAAGTCGTTCCGAATAAATTAAACAGAGAATTCAAGCAAGGAGTTCCTGGAAAAGTATTATTAACGGATATTACTTATTTTCCATATAACGGGAATTGTATGGCTTATTTGTCGACCGTAAAAGATGCCTCCACTAACGAAATCTTAGCTTATCATGTTTCCGATCGGATTACTTTAGACATCGCAACTAAGACTGTACAGAAATTAATGAACAACAAGAAAGTAACTCTACATCCATAAGCCTTCATCCACTCAGATCAAGGAAGTCATTATACTAGTCCAAAATATCAAAAGTTATTAAACAAGTATGGTCTTGGCCAATCTATGTCACGCAGAGGCAACTGTTGGGATAATGCTCCTCAAGAGTCCTTCTTTGGCCACCTAAAAGATGATGTAGATTATAAAACGGCTAAAACGTTGAAAGAATGCAAGGCGAAAATAAATCATTATATAGTTTACTATAACAATTATCGATATCAGTGGAACTTAAAAAAGATGACCCCTATTCAATATAGGAATCATCTCTAGTTGCTTAAGCTCTTTTTTTATTGTGTCCTTGACATAGGTGCCAGTTTAAAACAAACCATTTTTCTCCTCTTGCTTTCTATTCTTTTATCCTCTTAAAACAGCTCCAGCTTTTTCTTTCACTGCTGTTAATACTTTTTCATGGACTTTTGTGACATCTTCGTCTGTTAATGTTTTCTCTGGGTCGAAGTATTTTAAGGAGAAGGCAATTGATTTCTTGCCTGGTTCCATATGTTCGCCTTCATATAGGTCAAAGACATGAACATCCTTTAATAGCTTTCCGCCAGCTTCAACGATGATGCTTTCTAATTCACCAGCTACCTTTTCCTTTTCAACAACAAGAGCAATATCTCTTGTAATCGAAGGATAGCGTGGAATCGATTGATACTGTAAAGGAGCAACTGCTTCTGTTAAAATCGCTTCTAAACAAAGCTCGAACACATACGTTTCTTTTAAATCGAGATCCTTTTGCACGGTTGGATGGACTTGACCTACGAATCCAATTTTTTCTCCAACTAAGTAAACTTCAGCTGTTCTTCCTGGATGCATCCCTTCGACTACCGCCTGACGATATTCGATTTTCTGCTCAAGTCCAAGCTTCGCAAATAATCCTTCCAAAATTCCTTTTGTGACAAAGAAATCTACTTCTTTCTTTTCACCTTGCCATTGATGCTGCTCCCATAATCCTGTAATTGCACCAGCTAAACGCTCCTTTTCATCAGGAAGCTCATCAGTTCCATTTGCTAAAAATACAGGTCCAGCTTCATAAAGAGCAACGCGATCACTTTGACGTGCCACATTGTATTTTACAACCTCTAATAGTTGCGGAATAATGCTTAAACGAAGATGACTACGATCCTCACTCATCGGCATCGCAAGCTTAATTGGCTCACGTGTTTCAAGTGCATATTGAGTCGCTTTTCCTGCACTAGTTAGAGAATAAGTAACTGCTTGATATAGTCCTGCTCCTTCTAAATAATGACGAACTGCACGTCTCTTTTGCTGGTACGTCGTTAAATGGCCCGGAGTTGCAGAACCGATTGGCAATGTAGATGGAATATGATCATAGCCATATAAACGAGCAACTTCTTCGATTAAATCTTCTTCGATCGTAATATCACCACGGCGAGTAGGAACGGTTACCGTAATCGTTTCATTCTCGACACTTGTTTCAAACTGAAGACGAGTAAAAATACTTTCAACCTCTTGATTAGTAATAGCTGTTCCAAGCACGCGATTAATTTTTTCTAAAGTAATCGAGATAACAGCTGGCTCCACCTCAAGAGTATCAACAACTGCTTCCCCTTCTAATACTTCGCCGCTAGCATATAATGCTAATAACTCTGCTGCTCTTTCTGCCGCTGCACGCACGCGATTTGGGTCAACACCTTTTTCAAAGCGAGAGCTTGCTTCACTTCTTAAGCCGTGATCCTTTGATGCTTTACGAACAGTTTCGCCTTTGAAATAGGCAGATTCAAGTAATACCGTTGTCGTATCAGCTTGTACCTCTGAATTGGCGCCACCCATCACTCCAGCAAGAGCAACTGGTTCGCTACCGTTTGTAATGACAAGATGCTCAGCCGTTAATGTTCTTTCCGCGTCATCTAGCGTAACCAATTTTTCACCAGCATTTGCTCGACGTACAAGAATTTCCTTTGAACCGAGACGATCGTAGTCAAAAGCGTGAAGTGGTTGACCGTATTCAAGTAATATATAGTTCGTAATGTCGACAACATTGTTATGTGGACGAATACCAGCTGCCATTAATCTTCCTTGCATCCATAATGGAGATGGCGCCACTTTCACGTTCTTAATCACTTTCGCTACATATAATGGGTTATCTTCATTTGCCTCTACCTTAATAGAAATATAATCGGTTGCTTTTTCAGAAATCGGCTTCACTGCTGGATTAGGAAGCTTCACTTCACGGTTTAAAATAGCCGCTACTTCATAAGCCACACCTAACATGCTTAAGCAGTCTCCACGATTTGCAGTTAACCCTAGCTCTAAAATTTGGTCATCACGTTGTAATTTTGTAAGCCCATCTTCCCCAACGGTTACATCATTCGGGAACACAAAGATCCCTTCGGAAAATTCTTTGGCGATTAACTTTCCTTCAATTCCTAACTCTTGAAGAGAACAGATCATTCCATTCGATTCTTCTCCGCGAAGCTTCGCCTTTTTAATTTTGAAGTTTCCAGGGAGGACCGCACCTACTGTGGCAACAGCAACCTTTTGTCCCTTATCTACATTCGGAGCTCCGCAAATGATTTGAACAGGATTCTCTCCACCAATATCAACTAAGCATTTGTTTAACTTATCCGCATTTGGATGTTGTTCACGTTCAACGACATGGCCGATAACGACACCTTTTAATCCTTCGTTCAACACCTCTACGCCTTCAACTTCAATCCCACTTCGCGTAATTTTTTCTGCTAGCTCATCAGGTGTAATTCCTGATAAATCTACATATTCTTGCAGCCATTTATAAGAAACAAACATGTCTAAATCCTCCTTTATTCCTGAACCTGAAATTGCTTTAAGAAGCGAGTATCGTTTGTGTAGAAATGACGGATATCATCAATTCCGTATTTCAGCATTGCAATTCGTTCTACACCCATACCGAAAGCAAATCCAGAGTATTTCTTCGAATCAAAGCCAGACATTTCAAGAACATTCGGATGAACCATTCCTGAACCTAATACTTCAATCCAGCCAGTTTGTTTACAGATATTGCATCCGTGACCACCACATTTGAAGCAAGAAACATCAACTTCTACTGAAGGCTCCGTGAATGGGAAAAAACTTGGGCGCAAACGAATTTCGCGATCTTCACCGAATAATTTTTTCGCAAATAATTCAAGTGTCCCTTTTAAATCACTCATGCGAATGTTTTCAGCCACTACTAGACCTTCAATTTGCATGAACTGGTGAGAATGCGTCGCATCGTCGCTATCGCGTCTGTATACTTTACCAGGACAAATAATTTTCACTGGACCTTTCCCATCATGCTTCTCCATGGTTCTTGCTTGAACTGGGGATGTCTGCGTACGGAGCAATACTTCTTTTGTAATATAGAAGGAATCCTGAGCATCACGGGCAGGATGACTCTTTGGAAGGTTCAATGCTTCAAAGTTGTAATAATCTTTCTCAACTTCTGGACCTTCTGCAACCGTATAGCCCATTCCGATAAATAAGTCTTCAATTTCTTCAACAATTCGTGTAAGCGGGTGATGATTTCCTGTTTGAACAGGTCTTCCAGGAAGAGTCACATCGATTGTCTCTGAAGCAAGCTGTGCTAAAACGGCCGCTTCTTCTAATGTTTTTTGCTTTTCTTCAATTTTCGCAGAAATAATATCACGTACTTCATTTGCGAGTGCTCCCATTTTGGGACGCTCTTCTGCAGAAAGCTTGCCCATCCCTTTTAATACTTCTGTAATTGGACCTTTTTTCCCTAAATACGAAACACGAATATCATTCAATTCTTTTAAGTCAGCAGCATTTTCAACAGCTTGCAATGCTTCCTGCTGCAATTCCTTTAATCGTTCTTGCATATGAAATCCTCCTTGATTTTTAATAAAATTCGTCAGCCTATTTTTCCATAGAAAAACAAAAAAACCTCTATCCCTAGAAAGGGACGAGGTTTATGATCGCGGTACCACCCTAATTAGCCACATAAATATGGCTCACTTCATTCCGATAACGGCTTTTTAAGCCGATGCATCTTTACATGAAATGCGGAAGCGGCTTGCTTAGCCCTGACAAGCATAAGACGAGCCTCACTGAAAGGTGTTCTTTACCTTTCTGGGAGGATTGACTTATGACCTCGAAGGGCTAGCCGCTGAAGCTAGACAGCTTTAGATAGCTAAAATTTGCATTTCTTGGTCCCGATGCCAACTCAGGAGGTGAACTTCACTTACTTTATCTATAAAAATGCTTTCAGTCTTAGGCATTTTCTCCCTTAATAGAGGTGGTAAGCTACTTTTCTCCGTCAATGTTTTTCATTATGTAAGTTTGAAAAATTATATCGCTGTTAATTATAGTACATTAAAGGGAGGGATTCAAGCCTTCAAATAATAAAGCAAAATCCCTGCAGCAACAGCGACATTGAGCGATTCACTTTTTCCAAAGAGAGGAATGTACAAATTCTTTGTCGTCATTTGTAACAGATCTTGGTTGACCCCACTACCTTCATTTCCGACGAGAAGGGCAAATGATTTGGAAGGACTTATTTCCGTATATATATGGCCATTTTCTAAAGATGTGCCATAGGTAGGAATATTTTCAGTTGAAAACTTCTCCATCCATTCTTTAAGAGAGCCTCTCACAACAGGTAAATGAAAATGACTTCCTTGCGCTGAGCGAATGACCTTCGCATTATAAATATCGACACTACCATGCCCGACAATGACCCCATCCATTCCAGCCGCATCCGCAGTACGAATCATCGTTCCTAAATTCCCTGGATCTTGAACAGCATCAATTAATAAAAATTGTTTTCCTTCTAGCTTTTCAACATTTTTTCCCTCACAAAGAGCTAAAATGCCTTGAGGAGTTTCGGTATCACTTAGTTCTCGAAAGATTTCAGGCGTAACTGTCGTTATGGATATAGAACCGTAGTCCATATGCGGTGGGAGTTCAATCCCCTCACTAACGATAATCTCTAGTGCGGCATCAGCTTTAATCGCTTCTTCAACAAGATGAAACCCTTCAACTAAAAAAGTTCCGGTCTTATCACGTTCTTTTTTCGTTAAAAGCTTTTTCCATTGCTTAACTTGTGGATTTTGAGCAGACTGTATATATTTCAACAGATAATACCTCCATTTTATATGATGATATAAGTTCTCTCATTATAGTTCAAAAATAGTTGAGTGCTCAATTGTGAATAGATTCCTTATCTGTGTTTAGCATTTTAAAATGCTATGATTGCAGTATCTTTTATAGTATATAAAAGGTAAAATATGCAAGTAGTAAATAAAAGCTTGCATATTTTAGTCTCTAATATTTATTCCTTATTGTGTCAAAGCACCTTATCATTGAAGATGGTCCATTCAACTTAAGGCCAAATTAACTGTACCACCCCTTGTATTTAATTCCAAAGCAAGGCGTTTAGCTGATAAATTATTATATTTTAAAAAGGTACCATGACTTCCAAATTGTTAGGATAGTATTGCAATAGCTTGAATTGAACGATTCCACACAGTAAAATTTGAACCCATACTCAATCCTTCTATATAATTAATATTGAGTGTAATTGTATAGGTGTGGGTTCCCAGTGGCGGGGTATCAATAATATTTACATTTATAGGTTTATTAAGTTCATTACCGCTAGTACTTAAGTCAGTTAATCGATCTTGACCTCTGAAAGAGTATATAAGAAAACCATCACGTGCTATTTCTAATGACCACGATACATGAAAAGAAGTATTCAATATTGAATAGCTGAAAGTAAAATTACCTAATACTAAAACTTGCGACGGTTCAGTTATATTAATTGGAGTAGTTGTGAGAGGAAACTTAGGACCAACTGTTAGTGCTGTAACTATAATAACTGAGTCTTGATTAAAACCAATTTGGGTTAATCCCGGAGAGCCTTGTGGTCCTGCTGGTCCCTCTGGCCCTGCTTCTCCTTGCGGCCCTGCTGGTCCCTCTGGCCCTACTTCTCCTTGCGGCCCTGCTGGTCCCTCTGGCCCTACTTCTCCTTGTGCTCCTGCTGGTCCCTCTGGCCCTGCTTCTCCTTGCGGTCCTGCTGGCCCTGCTGGCCCTGCTGGTCCCTCTGGCCCTGCTTCTCCTTGTGCTCCTGCTGGTCCCTCTGGCCCTGCTTCTCCTTGCGGCCCTGCTGGTCCCTCTGGCCCTGCTTCTCCTTGTGCTCCTGCTGGTCCCTCTGGCCCTGCTTCTCCTTGCGGCCCTGCTGGTCCCTCTGGCCCTGCTTCTCCTTGTGCTCCTGCTGGTCCCTCTGGCCCTGCTTCTCCTTGTGCTCCTGCTGGTCCCTCTGGCCCTGCTTCTCCTTGTGCTCCTGCTGGTCCCTCTGGCCCTACTTCTCCTTGTGCTCCTGCTGGTCCCTTTGGCCCTACTTCTCCTTGTGCTCCTGCTGGTCCTCTACGGCCTCTTGGTCCCCGAGGACAAATACATTCACAATAATTACAACAATGACATGGCCGAATCCCCATATTAACCTGCCTTTCATATAATTTGTAACAGGTTATGTATGAAATCTATTTTCTGCTTGTGCAATTAACTACTCCTTAAACAATACTGTTCTTTATAGAAATACAAAATTATCCAGTAATATTCTTTTCTTATACATAAAATCATTACGAACAGGAAAATTATATAAAGGAAGTCAATATAGAAGGAGTGTGTACACATGGATTTAAATTTACGCAATGCGATCATTCATAACGTGACTGGCAATTCTCAAGATGAGTTACGGGATACGATTGTCGATGCGATTCAAAATGGAGAAGAAAAAATGCTTCCAGGGCTAGGTGTTCTTTTTGAAATCATTTGGACCAATGCCTCAGAAGAGGACAGACAAGAAATGCTCCAAGTTCTTGAATCTGGCTTAAAATAAAGATTTAATCCATCGGAGGAATGTCCTTTCCGATGGATTTTTTCATCTATTATATACGATAATTCGATAGAAATTCGAAAAACTCCTGTTGCTGTGAGTGCATATATTTCATGATAGCATATGTATGTGCCTCAGGTAAGTTGAAAGAGTGATGATATATCTCTAAAATTCTCCCCTCTAATAATTCTCTCCTAACCGTTGATACTGGAATTAATGTGTGCTACTGACCCCATTTACGATAAAAACCACAATCGAAATATGTGGGAGAAGTTTATTAACGTAGGAAAACCTAAACACCTTTTTCATGGGATGTTTAGGTATTTCTGTTCGACTCAGCCTTACCTTCTACATATTTTAAAACCCACATTACACTTCATTCATTACAACAAACGATCGTTCACAACAAATTTTCTAATTATTATATTAACTTATATACGAAATATAAGATTTTCGGTATTCTAAAAGAAAGACAAACATTTTATAGGAGGAAACGCTTTGAACCAGAACATCCAATCCTATCTAAAAGAAAACCGAGATTCACAGTTAAAAGAGCTTTTTGATTTTTTATCTATTCCAAGCATTAGTGCACTACCTGATCACAAAGAAGATGTAATCAGAACTGCAAATTGGGTTGCTGAAGCACTTAAGAAGATTGGAATGGAAAATGTAGAAATACATGCTACGAAAGGACACCCAGTTGTTTATGGAGATTGGCTTCATGCCGAAGGAAAGCCGACTGTGTTGATTTATGGACATTATGATGTTCAACCAGTTGATCCTATTCATTTATGGGACAGCCCTCCATTTGAGCCAGAGATTCGTGACGAAAAACTCTTCGCACGTGGGGCTAGTGATGACAAAGGTCAAACTTTCATGCACCTTAAAGCATTGGAAGCCATTTTAAACACAGAAGGCACCTTGCCGCTCAACTTCAAATTTTGCATTGAAGGGGAAGAAGAAGTTGGCAGCCCCAATCTCCCTGCTTTTGTTGAGGAGCAGAAAGAATTACTTGCTGCAGATGTCATTGTTATTTCAGACACAAGCATGAATGAACGAGGAAAACCTACCATCTGTTATGGAGTTAGAGGACTAGCAGGTCTGCAAATCAACGTAAAAGGTTCTAATGGTGACCTTCATTCTGGTCTATATGGCGGCGGTGTACATAATCCAATTAATGCTCTAGTTCAACTATTAGATTCTTTCCATAGTGAGGACGGTAAAGTAACGATTGATGGATTCTATGATCAAGTGCTACCATTAAGTGCTGAAGAAAAGAAAGCCTATGAGGAATTAAATTTTGATGAGGAAAAACAACGTCAAGAACTAGGTGTTCCTGCGCTATATGGAGAAAAAGGCTTTAACTATCTGGAAAGAACTTGGGTCCGTCCTACATTAGATATTAACGGAATTTACGGTGGCTTCCAGGGTGACGGTATTAAAACGGTTATTCCATCAGAGGCACATGCCAAAATTACGTGTCGACTTGTACCAAACCAGGATCCAGATGTTATCATCGACCAACTAAAGCAACATATTGAAAAAAATAAACCAGTCGGCGTTGAAGTGACCATGACACCTTTTGATAAAGGGGCACCTTATGTCACTCCATTCGATCATCCCGCTATCCAAGCAGCAAGTCGCTCTTTTGAAGCCGTCTATAAAGTTCCCACTTCCTTTACACGTGGTGGTGGATCATTACCAATCATTGCAATCTTAGATCTGGTTCTCCACGCTCCCATTGTACTCATGGGCTTCGGACTACCTACTGAAAACTTCCATGCGCCAAACGAACACTTCCATCTTGAGAATTTTGACAAGGGGATGGAAACCCTATGTACGTATTGGTCTGAACTAGAGAAATCATTATAAAAGAAAAGGTGGATCCTGGGGATCCACCTTTTCTTTTTGGAAGAGTCTGATATGGATGACTTCAACCATTCATTCATCCAAAACCCCAAACGCCTTAAGTTTTTTATATCTATCCACCGTAAGGATGCCTTTCCAATGTCTTCTAGCAATAGCGAATTCTTCTGGATAACTTCCCCATTCCCACGAAACGTCCCAAGTTCCTTCCTCAGATAAAGTCTCTATATAAAAATTCAGATTGTTACCCATTAAATCTCCAAATTCTCCGCAAAGAGGATCTTCAGCACTATGAATGAAATCAAGAGGTAGCGGTTTATACCCAGTTGCCCACTCACTCACATTTTTCTCAACACATTGATTGACTAATGCTGAAATTTTATTCGAAACCTCCACCAAAGAGAATGGATGTTTACGTGTAAACATAGCTTCGTGCGAATTCAATACTTTTAGCAATTTTTGATAATTATTAATCTCATGTTTATCCATTTTATCAGCATTCATTAATCGATTGATTGCCTTTTCAATAGCTGACCACCCAATTTGGGAAGCTTCACTCTTTTCAGAAGACCAATGAATGAGAAATCCAGCTAACTCTGCACCTGGATTGAACATCCAATTCTCCTGTACTCCCTCTGTCCAATGCCACCATGGTGCATGTGGAAATGAATTTGTTTCAGGTAAGGTAGCGAACCACATTCCAGTTTCACGTTGATTCGTATTGACCAGATAATCAATCATCGATTTAACGATTACTCCATCTTTATCCGCGTCTATTTCCATAAGGATTTGTCCTGCAGCCCATGTCGCCATTGGCGATGAATGAGGTGACCAAAAATCCGGTTCAATTCCATGACCAAATCCACCATCATCGTTTTGAAATGCTGATAAGGATTTGATGACTGATTCCTTTGAACCACCTTCGAAATGATACTCCCATCTCGCAGCCTCGAGCGGACGAGCGTTTCGTTTGATCCATGCACCTGACTTTTCGAAAGTCTCTTTTGCTATTTTCATTATCCATTTCCTCCTCAATTTACTTATTCAAATTTTATTACATAAGAATTCGATAAAAAGGGATGTATCTCCTTTTTCAAGGAAAATACTATAAATTACTGAAGATCCTTAAAAAAGCTCTACTTCAAATTGAAGTAAAGCGCTGTTATATTAGATCATCCAAATTGTTCATTTATTACACATACTGAATATTATTTCTGCTCTATCATCTGAATTAGATTTCCACATGAATCATCAAAGACAGCTATCGTGACTTCACCCATTTTTGTCGGCTCCATCGTGAACTTTACTCCTTTTTCTACTAAGTGTTCGTACTCTTTGCGAATATCTGCAACTCCAAACATGGTCACTGGAATGCCCTCAGCAAACAGCTTCTTTTGATACTCTTTCGCTGCAGGGTGTTGGTTAGGTTCAAGTAAAAGCTCTGTACCCCCTTGTTCATCAGGTGAAACCAACGTTATCCACCTATATTCTCCACTCGGAACATCATGTTTTTTTACAAAGCCAAGCTTTGTTGTATAAAAATCTAATGCTTTATCTTGATCCTCAACGAATATACTCGTAATGATTATTTTCATCATTTTAGCTCTCCTTTACTATTGGCGAAATAGGTTCTCATCAATAACTAATCTACCCACCCTTTCAGTAAGTTTTTAAGAGGTTCTTTATTAAAGGTAAGAACTCGATACTTCCCCTTACGTTTTGAAAATACAAGCTCTGCTTCTTCTAACATAGAAAGATGTTTAGCGATCGCCTGCCGCGAAATGGAAAGATTATGTTTCATTATGAGACGAGCAGTAAGTTCATACAATGTCATCTCATTGCGTTCAGAAAGTTCGTCTAAAATAAGGCGACGAGTCGTGTCACCAAGTGCTTTGAATATTACATCTTTGTCCCAATCCATATATCGATTATACGCAACCCATAAGTTGCATGTCAAATATAAATAAATGTATGGTTGCTAGATAAGAATTCTGTACCACTCAACCATACATCTCATAAAATAGTGAGTTTTAATTGCCTTCCTTTGTCGGACCCATTACACCTGGAACTGACAAACCAGCTTGACGGAGAAGAACGGTCATCTGACCACGATGATGCGTTTGATGGTCAATAAGTCCTCTTAACAAAGCACCGCGTGAAGTTGGTCCTGCAAAACTTTCCACCGTTTCAAGCAATTTCTCATCAGTCAAATTTGTTTCTACTACTTCTTTTACAGCTTCAGCGATTTTTTTATAAGCATTAACAATTTCCGCTGCCTTCGTTGGCACTACTTTCGGGTCACCTGGAGATTCTAATTTTTCACCTACAAGGCTCAAGAAGAATACAGGACTTGTCGCTAGATGCCAGCCTAGCCAGCCAAGAGTACTATGTCCCTCCACGATTGCTTGTCCTAATTTATCATCTGACAATGATTCAAGAACTCGAAGTGTGCCCCCTGCTGAATGATTCCAATCTGCTAAAAAGTCATTCACTATTCTATACATTTTATCAACTCCAGTTTATAATTTTTTCTTAACTTCACTATCCCGATTTCAAATGTAAATACTCCTTTTGTTCCACAGTAAAATATTACATTCAATTCCAAGTTAAAACAACTCAAGAACTACAAACTTCTCATTTTCAATCCCCTTTGTAAAAAGTCCTGAGTTCCACCTAATCTTCTTCATCATCGCGAAATAACTCATGAAGGAACTTTTCCCGTCTGGTTAAAAAATTCAAGGTTAAACTGTAATGTTCCGTTTCTTCGTATGAAATTTCCTGAATTGGAGACTCATTAAAATGATAAATTTGGGCATCTGGATAACCAAGGAGAATAGGTGAATGGGTTGCTATTAAGAATTGTGCTTCCTCCTTTGTTACTAATTCATGGATGACCCTTAAAAAGGATAATTGACGAGCAGGAGATAATGCTGCTTCTGGTTCATCCAGTAGGTATATCCCACCCTCTCCAAAGCGGTTCGTGAACAAGGATAGAAAAGACTCTCCATGGGATTGTTCATGTAACGATTTCCCACCATATCCTTGATAATGGAAAGTAGGGTCTTCCTGGGCTAACTCATCTAAATAGGAAGCAAAATGATAAAAACTCTCAGCTCTTAAAAAGAATCCCTTGTTGGTTTTTGGGAACCAAGAAAGACGGATATAATCACCTAAATCAGACGTAGACGAATCTACATCATAATTATTATTCCTTCCACCGCCAGCGCTATTGAATCCACATTGATAAGAAATAGCCTCAAGTAAGGTCGATTTTCCTGAACCATTTTCTCCTACAAAAAATGTTACTGGATTATTGAACTCAATTGTATCGGTATTTTTCAAACTCGGTATCGAGAATGGATAGCTATTTGGATTCTGAATTCTTTCTTGCATTATTTTTACACTTCGTAAGTACATCATTGCACCACCATTTTACATAGTCTCAAATAACCTTATGAAGATTTATATTTTATAATTCTCTCACTTATAAAACCAACTAAAAGTCCCAGTACAATAGGTAAGAAAGCAATCTCACTATATGAAAATGAGATTTTCAATGTAAGAAAATCGACATCAAATAAATAGCCTATCAAATATAATACGATCATCGTTCCAAATGAAAACATTAACGGTATCCAAAAGAGCTTATTCACAGAACCATCTCCCTATCTATATTGTGAAAGGTACGCAATTTGATTGAAATTCTTAATATTCCACTCTCCTTGAGAAAAAGTAATATTAATTATACAAGCATTGACTAGCTTTGTTTTTCCAGAACCTACTTCACCATCAGACAACTCCGCCAATATCGCATTAATCACCGCTCCATGAGCGACCACTATCACTCTTTTATTCTTATATTTTAAATCCATTTTCTCTAACCCCTCAGTCATCACCAAAATCACGCTCGATAATTTCAGTCATTTCAACCATCGGTATACCTACTATCTTACTAATAATTTCTGCAGTTTGTTGTTCCTTGGGCACATGTCCCAGTAGTTTGCTTAATCTCTCATATTGGTCTTCAATGAAATTTTTGAGCGACGTATCTCTATCTAATAGAGTCCCATCTAAATCAACCAAACCGCTTTTATCATTTTGTATGCTATCCCCTTAACCACAAATTTCATTTCCTAATGTTTCCTTTTCTCTAAAACTCATGTTAATTCCTGCAAATAATGAGAAAAGTATGTCTCATGAAGCGTGCATGGAACAAGGTTTGAGCCTTTTCTTGAGGATGGTTTGTCTCATGAAGGAGTCATGAAACATGGTTTGAGCCTTTTCTTAAGCAAAGTATGTCTCATGAAGCCCCCATGGAACATGGTTTAAGCCATCTCTTGAGCAAAGTATGTCTCATAAAGCCCTCATGGAACATGATTTGAACCATTTCTTGAGGAAGGTATGTCTCATGAAGCCCTCATGGAACATGATTTGAACCATTTCTTGAGGAAGGTATGTCTCATGAAGCCCTCATGGAACATGGTTTAAGCCATCTCTTGAGGAAAGTTTGTCTCATGAAGTCCTCATGAAACCAGAACTATGCCATTTCTTTTGGACGGTATGTCTCATGAAGGAGTCATGGAACCAGATTCGAGCCGTTTGAATAAAAAAATACGACTGCCATCGTAGCAGTCGCATTTAATTCATTTTCTCCATCCTAATATTCGGAAGATAAATTGTAAGAACAAACCAATTATCTAGCAGTTTTGCATCCATTCTCCCATTCATCTTTTCAACTAGCTTTTTCGACAGATATAACCCTAACCCACTTGCTTCGGTATTCGTTCTACTGGTGACCTCTGTATAAAAACGCGTAAATACTTTCTCTACAGCCATTTTACTATCTGGTTTGACGTCATTTCTAATACTAAAAACAAGAAAGTCTTCTTCATTCTCATAGCTGATTATCGCATTACTTTTTGCATAACGAAGAATATTCTGTACGATGTTTTGGATCACACGAGTTAACATTAATTTATCGGCGATTATTTGGTTTTCATTCGTTTGTTCGGGAAATTGGAGTTCAATTTTCTTTTCCTCCAATTGTTCATAAAAAGACAAAAAGATTTCTTCCACTAACTTAGATAGCGAAATCGACGATAATGCCATTTCTTTTTGATTCGTTTCCATACGTGCTAAGTCATAGAAGTGTTCCGTCATTTCAATTAGTCGTTGTACAGACTCCTCAATAATCGATACATAATGTGCTCTCTTTGCATCATCCGTATTACCATTTAAAAGTTGTACATACCCATTAATAGATGTGAGTGGTGTCCGCAAATCATGTGAAAGTCCTGCAATGGATAGCTTTACGTTCTCCTCCATTTGTTTTGCTTGGAGATTTTTGTCTTCAAACTCATCAATCATTTGATTCAATTCATCAACTAAATCTAGCAAAGCCTTTTCACGAAAATTTAGAGATAATCTACCGCCAAAGCTAGCACGAGTCGGAATGCTTTTAATCTCTTGTTTCAAATTTCTAATTTCTCTTTTCAAAAAGTAAAGATAAAAAAGAAGCGCTAATGCTAGGAAAACAAATAACCATCCCCACATTCCAAACACGCTCCCTTTTTAATCAAATTTGAAGCCAATGCCCCATACCGTTTTAATATAGTTTGTATCTTCTTGGTTTAGTTTATTTCTTAGATTGCTGATATGCATATTAATCGTTTTATCACTATCAAAATAAGGTTCATTCCAAACACTTTCGTAAATATTAGCGCGACTAAATACTTTTTGTGGATTCTCTAGAAAAAGAAGAAGGATAGCATACTCGCGACCAGTAAGATGTACGGTATGATCATGATCATTAACGAAAACATCTCGAGTCTCTAAATTGACTCGAAGATTTTTATAATGAATTTCTTGCAGATCGTTTACAAAAGTCTTTGAAGCATGACGTAATTGAATGTGAACTCGGGCAAGGAGTTCCTTTACATCAAATGGTTTCGTCAGGTAATCATCTGCACCATTAGTCAAAAGCTCCAATTTCGAATCTTGATCCATTTTTGCTGAGATGACAATGACTGGTACGTTAGAGTTATGCCTAATTTCATGGAGAAAATCTTCTCCATTCATCCCCGGTAACATCAAATCTAAGAGAACTAAATCTACTTGATTATGTTCGAAAAGTAATCGTCCTTCTGTCCCTGAGAATGCACTTAATGTCTTTAAATTCTCTAACTCTAACGTTTCTTTCATGAGCGAATGAATCGCCATATCGTCTTCAATGATTAATACCGTTGTCATTTTCACCGACCTACTTTATATCTGTTCGTTTAAAAAGCAGAATTCCTATAATTGATGATAACACGATTGTAATTAAACTAACCAATATCATGTCAGGATACTTTGCCACATCTATTGGACTTGCGAAATCGGAATAGAACAAAAATGATTCTGTAAACCAGTATGTCACTTGTTTAAAATGCTCGGTTTCTAGAAAGATTCCTGCACCAAAACCTGTTCCAATCGTATAAAGGAAACTCCAAACAAGGGAAATCGCACTGTTTTTTGTTATAAAGCTAATCATTACATAGATGGATACATTGGCCAAAATCAATATATAAAGGGTTATAAAAGTTTTCATCGCATACCAGCCGTAATTACTTATTTCGGATACTTCACCAAAGCCTAGAACGATTGAAAAACTGATCATACCAAGCGCTGTCATAACAACTACACCAACAAATGCAAGGAGTGAAGCAATCACCAATTTTGACAGATAATAATGAGTCCGACTGCGGCCTAAAGACAACGCATTGCGAATTGTCCCATTTTGAAATTCTTCACCTATGAAAAATCCAATAAATGCACACATCGCAAGTAACACAGTCAAACCATTTTTCTCCATCATAAGAATACCTGTTGCCCCATTAATAACCGTGTCTTTTGCCTGAACAAGCTCTGTTCCATAACTCACAATCATTTTACTATTCACCGCTTGAATGATAGGAAGCAGGGACAATATAGCGAGTACAATCAGTAATTTTTTACTGCGAATTAATTTAATCCTCTCTGCTGTTAAAAGATTAAGCATGATTTCCTCCT
Source organism: Robertmurraya phoenicis (assembly GCF_047302285.1). Lineage (GTDB taxonomy): Bacteria > Bacillota > Bacilli > Bacillales > Cytobacillaceae > Robertmurraya. Next base: position 1,400,188 of record NZ_CP154845.1, on the reverse strand, counting down.
CCTGTTAATTGTAAAAAATATTCTTCAAGTTTTTGTCGGGTTGTCCCAATTCGTGAAACGTTCACATCAGCTAACACTAAAGATCGGTTAATTCTAGAGACATCATTTAAACGTTCATAAATGTTGATGTCAGTTCCATTGATGACTTCATAATCACGAATCCCTAATTCATCTAGTACGACAACTGCTTTTTGAACCTCTCCAGTTTCTAATTCAATATATTGGCGCGTTTCATTTGCGAGCTCTTCCCTTGATAGCTCTTTGATGAGTTTTCCATCGTGTAAAATGCCATAATGGGTAGCGATTTGTGATAGCTCATCGAGTAAATGGCTTGAAAGCAACACGGTGATCCCTCGTTCAGATACCAATCGATGAATGATTTCACGCATTTCAACTATTCCTGAAGGATCAAGCCCGTTCGTTGGCTCGTCTAAAATTAAGAATTCAGGATGTGTAATAAGCGTTGAAGCAATCGCTAAGCGTTGGCGCATTCCTAATGAAAAGTTCTTCGCTTTCTTTTTTCCTGTATGCTCTAGGCTCATTAAACGAAGCAATTCATCAATCTCGCGTTCACTGATACCACCGTTTGCCGCTTGTACTCTGAGATTATCCCGAGCTGTTAATTCTGGGTAAAGGGCGGGAGTTTCAATCGATTGGCCCATTTTTCTTCTTGCATGTTGCAATCCCTTCACACCTGTTTTCCCAAACAGTTCAATTTCACCTTCGTCGATTGTGATTAATCCCATCACAGTACGCATGAATGTCGATTTCCCGGCACCATTCTCGCCGATTAGACCATAAATCATTCCCCGCTTTATTTCGATTGACACTTTATCGAGCGCCTTGTGTTTCCCATATTTTTTTGAAACATTGGTTGCTTTAAGAATTGTCTCCGTCATAAAATGTTCTTCCTTTCGAACTTGATAAACTTAGGATAAACAATACCTATAAAAAAATAGACTAGAAAAGTATAAAGAAAGTATAAAGAAACACAGAAAGGCGGAACCCAATTTTAATGATGGGTTCCGCCTTCGAGATATGAATTTTCTCCTAGCCCCGAATAAACCCACCTTCAGAATGAATCACCTGACCAGTGATCCACTGTGCTTCATCACTAGCAAGAAAAGCAATGATTCTTGCAACATCTTCCGGTTTTCCAATACGCCCCATTGGAAATTTGGGTAATAGATATTCCCTGATTTCATCGTTCATCCACGTCGAGTCTGTCGGTCCTGGGTTTACAGCATTCACCGTTATCCCTATTGGTGCAAGTTCTTGAGATAACGACTTCGAAAAGGCTGAGATCGCTCCTTTTGTTGCTACATATGCTAACTCTCCTGGCATTGGGCCTAAATCTTGTCCAGATGTCATATTAATGATTCTTCCTGTTTGTACATTCGCTTTTTCAAAACGCCGAGCAAATTCCACACAAAGGAGAAAAGTAGATCTCATATTCACTGCATAATGTTCATCTAGTGTTTTAGCATCCAAAACCAAGTATCCATCATTCTTTGAATGGGCTGCATTATTGACCAAGATCGATGGGAATCCTAGTTTCTTTTCCACAAAGTCGAGAATTTCAATTACCGCATTACCTTCTGACAAATCAATATTTAGACTTTCACAGCGGACACCCAAATTGACCATTTCCTGTTGAAACCCGTCAATCCAATCCTGTTCCGCTTTCCAATGGGTAAAGAAAATATCAATCCCTTGTGAAGCCAATTTGCGACAAATGGCTGTTCCGATATCTCTTGGACTACTAGCTCCTGTCACAATCGCAATTTTATTTTTCAACAACATCATCTATTCCTCCAGCTCCGAGATAACATACCCTTTTAACAATTTTCACAGATTAAACTATTTTTTAAACTCTAATCCTTCTTCCTCTAACGAAGCTCTCAGCGACGGTATAGAAGCAGGTCCTACTCCATGGAGTTTTAGAATCTCTTTCTCCGTGTACTTGGACAGTTCTTGCAAAGTCTCAATCCCTTCATGAATTAAGGCATTTCTTGCAGGAGAGCTGAGCTTCGAAAGAAATCCGCTCTGTGGTTTATTCTCTTTATCGCAAATCGGACAGCTCCTACAACCACTACTTTTATAAAATTCATGACCTTTTTCGCATACTCTAAGGCTTTTATTTGTGGCCATAATAATACCTCCCTATCCATTTCCTTATTTCAACATGATAAGGCTATTATCCTTGTTAAATTAAAAATAGCATACCAATCAAGAATCAGATCGGTATGCTATCTGTGTTAAATATTATTCGTAAGTAATCTTGTTCACTGTATCCGCGTCAAGGCGCTTGATAACCTCTACGATTAATTTTACGGCATTTTCATAGTCATCACGATGTAACATCGCTGCGTGAGAATGGATGTATCTTGTTGCAACCGAAATTGCTAGCGAAGGAACACCTTCATGTGATAAGTGAATAGATCCTGCATCCGTTCCGCCGCCTGCAACAAGATCAAATTGATAAGGGATGTTTAATTCGTCAGCCACTCCTATGACGAAATCACGAAGGCCTTTATGGGAAACCATCGAAGCATCATATAAAAGTATTTGAGGACCTTTCCCCATTTTACTCATTGCTTCCTTCTCCGTAATTCCTGGAGTATCTCCAGCAATCCCTACATCTACTGCAAATCCGATATCAGGGTTGATCGTATAAGTTGACGTTTTCGCTCCTCTTAAGCCAACCTCTTCTTGAACGTTCCCAACTCCATAGACGACATTTTCGTGGTTTTCCCCTTTAAGCTGCTTCAGAACATCGATAGCAATCGCACAACCGATGCGGTTATCCCACGCTTTTGCGAGAAGCATCTTTTTATTGTTCATGACCGTAAATTCGAAATATGGTACGACCATATCCCCTGGCTTAACGCCCCATTCTTGTGCCTCTTCACGACTTGATGCCCCAATATCAATAAACATATCCTTAATCTCAACTGGCTTCTTGCGTGCTTCTGGAGATAAAATATGCGGTGGCTTTGAACCGATAACCCCTGTCACATCCCCTTTGCTTGTCACAATTGTTACACGTTGTGCAAGCATGACTTGTGACCACCAGCCACCAACTGTTTGGAAGCGTAAAAATCCTTTTTCATCAATTTGCGTTACCATAAAACCAACTTCATCTAAATGGCCAGCCACGACAACCTTTGGTCCGCCTTCTTTTCCAACCTTTTTGGCAATCAAGCTCCCTAAACCATCTGTTGTGACTTCATCAGAAAATGGCTCAATATACTTTTTCATTACTTCACGCGGTTCTCTTTCGTTACCTGGAATACCCTTCGCATCCGTTAGTTCCTTGAGCATCGATAAGGTTTCATCTAATTTAGTCATTATTTCGACTCCCTTAATATGTATAATATGGCTACATTATAACGAAAATTATTGTAAATGTACAAGTTAATACCCTTCCTGCTGCCTCTTATAATTTACTTCATTTTTGGAAATGTATGCTTCCTTTATTTCTGAATCACTAAAGCCTAGAAGTGCAGCTAACCATAAATAATGCTCAAACATTTCTTTATAAGCAGCGAGTGTCTTAGTAGCACGAAACATATGGACAGATTCATACACTTTTAGAAATTGCTCAGTCAAATTGTGCTCATTAAGCTTATGGGCAGAAATTTCCTCAATCTCCTTAAAGCCACATTCAATTCCTAATGAAACAATAAAATGAATGCCATCGACAAACTCTTCTAATATAACACTTCGAGCTGAAGGTTCCTTCAAGCTCCAAAATTTAAAACATCTTGTTTCGTTCGCTAATTCGCCCACTTCCACTAGTAACGCAAGTGTTTTTCGATCAAATAAATCCTCGTCATCCAATTGATGCTTCTGTTCAATATGTCGGTCTAACCCTTGCTGCATCGCAAAAATTTCTTTTAACTCCATCTATTTCCCCCGCTATCTATTTAATTGCTATATAGTTTCATGATAACGAAAACTGGGCAGAAATGAAATATCTCATTCTTTTTTGAAAATATATTAAAAAAAATGAAACCATTTTCCTTTTCAATCGTAAATAAGTCAAAATGACTGGAGGACTATACTATGTGGATGATACGTTTCTTATTATTCGCCCTCATAATCTTTTTAATATACAGCCTGATTAAGTACCTACTAAATCCAAAACGGAAGCTAGAGCTTGCCCATGAGCAAAAACGCTTCTTCTTCCTTGATAATAAAAACAATGTTCGAAAAAACTTTCTCATTACGTATAAAGGCGTTTTATTTGAAGGCGAAAAATATTTAGGGACCACAGATAATGCATTTGAAGTCGTTAACGTATTTATTTGGCCACATCGTGTTGCTTCATTAAATGGCCTTGTTCGAGAGGATTTCGAATTTATTGAGAAAAAGGTTCAAGAGAGTTATCCGAATGCAAGCATTGACTGGAAAAGTCCCATTCATGAATTTATGAAAAAGAATAATAGCTCTAAGGCTCCATTTACTGATAAGTAACAAACGGGCTCTCTACATGAGAGCCCTTTTTCGGTTGTATTCTTATTAATAGAGACAAGTACTGACGTATGAATTGGCTTGCGTCTTTTCTTTATTTATCGAACTTTCTACAGATCTAGAGGGTCCGCTTTTTAACGGATTGGGGCACCCGAGTGAGATGATAAATAGCAGGAAAATTTCCGCTTATTTAGCAAATATCGTCAAAAACAGCTCAAATAGACGGAGAAATTCCACCTATCGATTCGAAAAAAGTGAAAATAGGAGATTTTGCTCTCCATAAGCGGAAAATCCCCGCTTATATCCCCTGAAACAAGCTTCATTGAAGCATCTAACCGGAAAACCTCCGCTTATTTTACTTTCGCTGGTTACTCGCCAAGGACAAAACATCTTATTTTAAAAGAAACGTCATTTCTGCACGTATTTTTAAAAATGCTCTCCAAAAACAGCCCAGTTTTTCAAGCAGTCGCTTTAAAAAAATCACGCCATTTGATCACCGTCATTTTTTCCCTAAGAATATAGACAAGAATGGAAAGTGAAAATAAGATAACCAGGATCATTGTCGGTGTAAAGCGACTAATAAACTCACCAAAGACTGTGTAGAAGAATGCGAGAGGAAGGTTAGTCAAGAAGGAGGCCTTCATATAATCCTTAAAGCCTCGATGTCGTTCTAATAGACAAAAGCTTAGGAGATGATAATGAATAAAGGGAATTAACCGCAAAATTGCTACTTGGCCAGTCGTTAAATTGCGATATTCACCAAACCATTTTTTCTTAATGCCACTTAATTTTTCATGGGTTTTCGGCATTCGCTGGATCAATACATAAAAGAGAAAACTGCTTAATAACAATCCGATACATGAGTAAAAGGTGCCAGCAACAGTTCCGAAGAGCACTCCTCCAGCGATGCAGATGACCACAACCGGAATAAATAAAAACTGTCTTAGAAAATGAAATAGTATGAATGCAATCGGCGCCAGAAATCCACTGGTTTGCGCGATAACCAAGAGCATTGCTACCTGTTCTTCCATGCTACCACCTTCTTTAATTGTGTCATTCCCAGATGCAGGGGCTTTATTAAAAGTCTAAATAGATGCGTTATTAAAGCTTATCATCTCATCTACCCTTTTATGACAAAAAATTTGAATAAGCATTACTCAAAAAAGAAATATCCAATCGCCCCTATTTGAAATAATGCAAGGGCAGGGAATCCCCATTTAAAAGCGAGATGCTTCGTTTTATGGCGAAACCAGTTCATTCCAATTGTCATGCCGAGAGCACCACCTACTAACGCAACCGTCCATAACGTTTTTTCACTAATACGATATTGATTTTTCCTCGCTTTACTTTTGTCACTATACATAAGATAAAGTCCAATGATATTGACAACGATTATGTAAATGAATGATCCAACCATCCTTTTCATCCCTTTCTCATTATGCATAAAAGCCATTCTCTAAACGCAAGAGAATGGCTTTGTTGAAATAAGCTTGAACCGGCGAAAAGCCGACTTCAACTTATCAAATTATTTGCTTAAGTTTTGCTTAGCTACTGATGCTAATTCAGCAAATGCTTTTTCATCTGCAACAGCTAAGTCAGCAAGCATTTTACGGTTTACTTCGATACCAGCTTGCTTTAAACCGAACATTAAACGGCTATAAGAAAGTCCGTTCATGCGAGCTGCAGCGTTGATACGAGTAATCCAAAGCTTACGGAAGTCGCGCTTTTTCTGGCGACGGTCACGATAAGCATACATTAAAGATTTCATTACCTGTTGGTTAGCAACTTTATATAATGTATGTTTTGAACCGAAATAACCTTTAGCTAATTTTAAAACTTTTTTACGACGTTTGCGAGTAACTGTACCGCCTTTTACACGTGGCATTCTATTTCCCTCCTATGTTTCGAAAATATTACTTAAGATTTACTAATAAATTACGGATACGCTTGAAATCTCCAGAAGAAACAAGTGCTCCTTTGCGTAGTTTACGCTTTTGTTTTTGAGATTTGTTAGCGAACATATGGCTTCTGTAAGCATGAGAACGCTTCAGTTTACCAGATCCTGTTCTCTTGAAACGCTTTGCAGCGCCGCGGTGAGTTTTCATTTTTGGCATTTGGAATTTCCTCCTTATTACTTCTCGTTTTTAGGGGCAAGCATCATGAACATGCTTCTTCCGTCCATCTTTGGATGGGATTCAACTGTAGCAACTTCTTTACAGCTTTCAGCAAAACGGACTAAAACACGTTGACCAATTTCTTTATGAGTAATGGCACGACCTTTAAATCGAATCGATGCTTTGACCTTATCGCCTTTTTCTAAAAATTTAATGGCATTTCGTAGCTTTGTATTAAAGTCATGCTCATCAATTGTTGGGCTTAAACGAACTTCTTTAACATTGATAATCTTTTGATTCTTACGTGCTTCTTTTTCCTTCTTCTGTTGTTCGAATTTAAACTTACCGTAGTCCATAATACGAGCTACCGGTGGTTTCGCATTCGGTGCAACAAGCACAAGGTCCAAGTTCACACGTGTTGCAATTTCAAGTGCTTCGATCTTTGACTTAATTCCAAGCTGTTCGCCATTTTGATCAATAAGACGAACTTCTCGGGCACGAATACCTTCATTCAATAACATGTCTTTGCTAATAGTTAGACACCTCCAAGAATTTTTACGAACACAACGTTTGGGTCAAGAATTTTTCCAACATAAACGTTCAATAATGGCTACTAAAAAGTTGAATCGCAGTGTTTACCTTATTGTTCGCAAATAAAAAAGTGTGGATGAATAATACACCCACACTTTACGAAAACAAACGTAAACAAATAATTATGTTCGTAAAACCTGCCAACTGCGCTTTTGCGTCAATCAGGTGAGAAGCGGGTGCTTCTTCTTTTCCCTAAACTCGTATTCAGTTACCTAACTATTCTACAATAAACGATGCTACCTGTCAACGTAACACGAAATGTTTTAAGCAACTATCTAAATTGCAATGACAAAAGTTATCTTATCAAAACTTTTACAGCTTGGCAATAACTTTTTCAAAATTATACTTGGGAATTATTTGTTATTTTTTTACAAATATTTTATACTCGCGCAACCTCTTTGTTTAACGCGACAAGGAAATCGCTAAATGGAACCGTTTCAGACTTCTGCTCTCCATATTTACGAACATTAACAGCCTTTTCCGCCATTTCATTATCTCCCACAACGAGCATGTATGGAATCTTTTGCATTTGTGCTTCTCGAATTTTATAACCCATTTTCTCATTACGATCATCAAGTTCAACACGGAATCCTTCCGCTTTCAGTTGCTCAAGAACCTCACGCGCATAATCGTAATGAACATCTGGAGATACTGGGATCACCTGAACCTGTACTGGAGCTAACCAAGTTGGGAAGGCGCCCTTGTATTCTTCGATTAGGAAGGCCACAAAGCGTTCCATTGTTGACACGACCCCACGGTGAATAACGACTGGGCGATGCTGCTTTCCATCTTCCCCAACATATGTTAAGTCAAAGCGTTCTGGTAATAAGAAGTCTAATTGGACAGTTGAAAGAGTTTCGTCTTTTCCAAGAGCTGTCTTCACTTGAACATCAAGCTTCGGTCCGTAGAATGCCGCTTCTCCTTCAGCTTCAAAATAATCTAAGCCTAAATCATCCATCGCTTCTTTTAGCATCGATTGGGCTTTTTCCCACATTTCATCATCATCAAAGTATTTCTCTGTATCCGCTGGGTCACGGTAGGATAAACGGAATGTATAGTCATTAATATCAAAGTCTTTGTATACTTCTAAAATAAGATTGACGACACGCTTAAATTCATCCTTAATTTGATCTGGACGGACAAACACGTGAGCATCATTTAACGTCATGCCACGAACACGCTGTAATCCAGATAATGCACCAGACATTTCATAACGGTGCATTGTACCCAGCTCAGCAATCCGGATTGGGAGCTCACGGTAGCTATGGATTCCTTGCTTGTAAACCATCATATGATGTGGACAGTTCATCGGACGTAGAACGAGTTGCTCGTTATCCATTTCCATCGGTGGGAACATATCTTCTTGATAGTGAGCCCAGTGACCTGAAGTTTTATAAAGCTCGACACTTCCCATAATTGGTGTATACACATGATCATAGCCTAAGCGTACTTCTTTATCCACGATATAGCGTTCAATTGTACGGCGAATCGTTGCACCTTTTGGAAGCCAAAGTGGTAAACCTTGCCCGACTAATTGAGAGCTTGTAAATAAGTTAAGCTCTTTTCCAATTTTACGGTGGTCACGTTCTTTTGCTTCTTCAAGCAAACGTAAATGCTCGTCCAAATCTTCCTTCTTGAAGAAGGCAGTACCATAAATTCTTTGGAGCATTTTATTTTTGCTATCTCCACGCCAGTACGCACCTGCAATGCTTAATAGTTTAAACTCCTTGATTTTACCTGTAGAAGGAACATGGACACCACGACATAGATCAAAGAAATCACCTTGTTCATAGATTGTCACCTTCTCATCAGCTGGAATGGCATCGATTAATTCTAATTTATACTCGTCACCAATTTCCTTATATAGCTCAATCGCCTCATCTCGGCTAACTTCCTTACGAACCACCTCGATGTTTTCATTGATGATTTTTTTCATTTCTTTTTCAATGACAGGAAGATCTTCCGGTGTAATCGATTGATCTAAATCAATGTCATAGTAGAATCCACCCTCAATAACGGGACCTACGCCAAGCTTCACATCTTTATACAAACGCTTGATTGCTTGCGCCATTAAATGGGCTGTACTGTGGCGTAACACCTCTAGTGCTTCATCACTTCCAACAGTAACAATTTCAATCGCACCATCTTCTTCAATTGGACGACGAAGATCATACATTTCTCCATTCAATTTACCAGCAAGCGACTTCTTTTTTAGCCCTGGGCTAATCGAAGCAGCTACATCTTCTGTCGTTACTCCCAAAGGAAATTCCTTAACCGCACCATCTGGAAACGATAATTTAATCACATCTGACATTTTCTTTTCCTCCTTTTAATAATGGCTCTTTTCGATTACCCTATTTCTCTTGAGTACGAATTAGTTGATTCAATACCTAATTTCATTCAATAACAATAAAGGTGGATGCGAAAAGTGCCGCGCAAAATGAATATGTACCTTTGAACCACGTATGAAGTGTAAATGTCGGCTTTTGGACATTTACACAAAAAATTCTCTCCCCGTGAAACTTTAGAACATATAAAAAACCCGTCCCTCAGAAAGGGACGAGTTATCGTAATTAACACGTGGTTCCACCCTAATTCTCATTTTTCCAAAGACGACGAAAAAATGACTTTAGTGACAACGTAACGGGGTTGACCGTCAACCAATACTAATAGCTTGTATCCTATGTTCCTGGTTGAAGTTTAGAGGTGGTAAGCATTCGATTCGTATTAGGAAGATTCCAGCCAAGTCTTCCCTCTCTATAAATCGGTTAAAGAACACTCATATCCTCATCAGCACTTTTACTGTATCCTTATATGTACGTAATTATAGTAGTTTAAAATCGGAAAATCAAGTTGTTTCAGATTTTTTATGCTGATGAAAATCGTTCGTGGACCTTAGCTGGACCCGTTCCTCAAAAATGTTTTGGATCGTGCGAACGAGTGGTTCCTCCACATCATCTACATACAAATAGATCTTGAAAGGGGTAAGGGAAAGGAGTGGTGCAATCGTAACCGAATCAATATAGACTGGGTGATTGGAGAGCAATTTCCGATCGATCATCCGTACCAGTTCCGCTCTTCTGATTTCCGAAAAATGTTCATCAAAGAACGATACCCCATTTTCAAATAAAAGATGTAATTGGTTAAACTTTGGCGTTCTATCCTTTAAAAATTGGCGTAATGTTTGAATAAATATTTGATATTCTTGTTCCATTTTGTATTCATCAATCGAGATTTCCACATACTTTTCTAATTGCTCCATATATGAGCGCATTCTAAAGCGGACAAAGGAATCAAATGAAAAGGAGTGCTGCTCATCAAATATTTGCGAAACAGCCTTCTCCATTTGCTGATTCATATTTGAATCATGAATCAAAGCCTCAAGATCTTCACGCTCACCTTCAATAATGGAATGAATGATCTCTAAAATTTGCTGAATCTCATCCTCATCCTCGTAAAAATATTTTTCTTTAAGGATCATTTTAAACCAATCATGAAGCTTAATTTTTATAATAAATTGGAGGAATGCTGCTTTACTAGCTTCTACTAATTCCAATATGTCTCGATCTATTTTCACCTTCGCTTTATGATCATCTTCATCCAGAAGAGTTATTTTTTCATTTAAAGATTTAGTCTGTACTTGATGTTGTATGTAATTGTGAAACTGGCTAGCATCCTCTTTATTCTGAAACGTAATTTCCGCCAACCAAATCCCCCCTTTAACGATCTCCTCTTGAGCTAATTCACAAGGGAACTAGTCCAAATCTCTGTAATCATATATATGGGGATTTTCACAAAAATAGAAGTGTTCCAATTAATTCTCTTTAAACGAAAAAGAAGCTGCTTGCAAAAGTCTTTTTGTCATCGACTTTCGCATCAACTTCTCTAACAAATTCTTATCTTCTTCGATTAGGTCCGTCTACTAAAACAGGATCGGTTAAAAATCGAATTCTTTCTAATATACGACGAGCTTTCATTTTTTCTTCCTCACCTCGTTGGCTGTAAGTGAGGTGATGTTCAAGTCCATCATAATCAAAGTTTGTACTGAAAAAGGTCGGCAAATATTCTTGCATTCTAAATTGCAGAATAGGTCCTAACACTTCATCACGAGTCCAGCTTGACATCGTCTCTGCTCCGATATCATCAATCATTAATACAGGTTGCTTTTTAATCGTTTCAATTTTTTCGTTCAAGGTAGAATCACCAATCGAATTTTTCAGCTCTCTTAATAGCTCTGGAAAATAAACAATCATTGAAGGTACGTTTTTCTTCGCTAACTCGTTGGCAACCGCTCCTAATAAAAAGGATTTGCCAACTCCAAACTTCCCGTAAAAATAAAGCCCTTTTTGCTTTCCATTCGGATCATAATTTTCAACGAATTGCTCCGCTCGATCAACTGCTTCTAATCGACTACCATCAAGTAAATCAATATCTGCGAAGGAGGCACGAATAATATCCTTTGGAACATGCATACTGCGAATAAGTTTTTCGCTTTTTCGCTTCTCATCATCCATAACTTTCCGCGGACAGCGATCATAATAAATATCAATCGCCCCTCTTCCTATAACGAGTTGAGGGTGGTAGCCTTTCATCAAGTTCTGACATTCTCCCAGGCTCGGACAATCTTGGCAATGTTTACTCTGATTGGCATAATCGTAAAGAGTCATCAAGCTCCTTTCGATCATGTCAGATGTAAGCTCTTCTTCATGGCGAACGAGAAATTCACGAACATAAGGATTTTGAAGGATTTCCTGTCTCATTTTTTTATAACGCTCTTGGAAACTCATACTGTTTCCCAATTTGTTTAGTGTTTCATTTATTTTTTCCATGTGAGAAGGTCACCTCCTTAATTTTTATATTTTCTCAATCGTTCTTCTAACGCCCGCTTCCTATCTTCAAGTTGAGCATCTTGATTGGATGTGGCAGAAGTTTCTTCTTTCTCATCAAACCAATCTGGTAGCGCTTCTGTCCGAATCGGCTTTCTGTTCGAATCTCTTTTCGCATTCTTATTATCGGCCCATTCCAAATACTGACGATGCTCTTTAATGGCCAGGTCCATTGCTTCTTTAACGGTAGAGATCTTTTTCCGATCCCAATGGGATGCAATTTTATCGACATACCCTTTGGTTAGCTTCATATCTGTTTTTAATAATACGTATTGGATCAGAACATTGACGACCCCAGGTAACAGCTTTTGTTTAAACATCACATCTTCAATAATCTTTAAGTCTGCTTTAGATGGTACTGTTCCCCCTGATATGTCTATTAAGAGCTGTTTTGGAGAAGTCGAATCTAAATAATGAATGAGCTTTTCTTCCTTTGTTTGCGGTTCAGCTACACTCGATTTTTTCAAAGTTGGCTGGATTTTCTCTACAAGTAACGGAAGTTTGTCCTGATGTTCAAGCTGATACCAGTCTCTCGCTGCTTTACGAAGCTCTTCAATATTTACTTTCCCTGCCATATCATCCATTGCTGATATAACTAGGTTTTTCATTTGCAGAGAATCGATACCATAAAGATACGATAGATTACTGATTGCATCTTTCACCTTTGCTGTCAGCGCCTTTTTCGGAACAAGCGCTTCGGATAATCCTGCCACCAAAAGGTCAAAATCAAAGCCTGTATGCGCATCAATTTGGATCCCATTTTGGGCCGTTCTTCCTATGTACGTTTGGTCTGTCTCTTGATTATGAACCTCATCAATCAGTTGAAAATTCTCTGGTATCGCTGAATCATAGACATCCTGGAACGCCCTTGTTACATCGTCATAACCATCAGTCACCGCAGGAAGCGCTTTATCAGAGAAGAATTTCTTCAACTTTGCAAACTGCGTTTTTCCCACTTTTTGATATAAATAAATGTTTAACATTCCATCTAAGAAGAATTGTTCTGGAGGCAATGGTGGTTGAAGCTCATATATAAATGAACGGGAACCTTCATTTGTTTGTACGAACGTTTTTAACAAGCCGATCCCTTCAAGTTTTAAGCGCGCTTCATAAATTGACTTTAAATGAAGATCCATAAAACTCATGAGACTATGGTGGGAATTGCTTTGAGACCATAATCTATTTTCTTCAACCTCAGCCCATAACGTCATATATAAACTCATGGAAATGGGACCAACTAAAGGCTGATACAACAACGTAATGATCTTTCGGTCATATTCGTGAAGTATTCCATTACTGGCCACTGTATATCGATCAATTGGCAACATTTCTTTCCAATGCTGGGCCATATGTGTTCCAACCTTTCTTTCAAAACCTTAATAAGAAAAAAAGCCAAAGGTATTCTTTAGCCTTAAAAATATGTTCATTCTAAAATGTCGGATGCCTTTCGCACGACTCACCCGACACTTATTGTTCTTTTTTTATAAGTTCTTTTAGTTCATCAATAAATACGTTGATATCCTTAAATTGACGGTACACGGAGGCAAAACGGACGTAAGCGACATCATCAATCATTGCCAGACGCTCCATCACCATTTCGCCGATGACCTCACTATCAATTTCAGATACCCCTTGACTGCGAAGTTCCTTTTCTACCTCAGCTGTTATATTCTCTAATTTCTGTAACGCAACAGGGCGTTTCTCGCAAGCTTTTATTAAGCCACGAAGGATTTTATCTCGACAAAATTCTTCTCGAGTTCCTTCCTTCTTTACGACAATTAAAGGAATCTCTTCAACCTTCTCAAAGGTCGTAAAACGAGAAGCACAACGTTCACACTCTCTTCTACGACGAATAGAGCGTCCCTCATCAACTGGACGGGAATCAAGGACTCGCGTATTACTATTTTGGCAGGAAGGGCATTTCATACAACAATCAGCTCCGAATTCTGAAATTCTTTCTATATGGCTCTTTTCTCGTACATTGTTGCTTCTTGAAGCATCAACAGTTGGTTAAATGACTATTGCATGCAGAGAAAAGCACCTGCATATTTTATCCGTACAATTATACTTCATATGGAATGCGGGCGGGCGGCACTATAGGACACCAGCAAAACCATAATCCGTACGAAATTAACCTTATAAATATATCTTATTAAAAAGGAGATAGTAGTACAAGTAATAGAAGGATGAAATCGATAAAATTAAAAAAAGAGGTGTTATGTCAAACACCTCTTGCGCTCGTTAGATTTGTTAACTTAAGTACCTTCTTCAAAGACCGTTCGTCTAATTTTCGTAAGGTTACAGATTGATTTTTTGCTTGACTTGAACAGGTCCCATTCCACGAGGGAGTTCAATATTTTCACGAGTTTGAGCTCCTAATGCTTCGGCAATGTGGTTAGCAGCAATATTCGGATCCATTTCACCACATGTGTACACGTCGATACTAGCATACCCATGCTCAGGAAAGCTGTGAATCGTTAAGTGAGACTCTGAAATAATAACCACTCCACTAACACCTTGTGGCGCAAACTTATGAAAGGCTACTTCCCGAATCTCAGCACCTGACTTTAATGCAGCATCTGCGAAAATTCGTTCAATTTGTTCAATATCATTTAGCTTTTCAAAATCGCAACCCCATAACTCTGAAATAACATGACGACCCATTGTTTCCATATTCATTTTCCCCCTTTTTGCTTTTTACGAAAACAGCATGAATTTTTCTAGTGGACGATTACTACCACGGGGGAAAGTTAGTCCAGAGAGGTCCTAACCCTTTAAGTAGTCACCAAATCCTTCATTCATGAAGTTCACGTGCATTAGTATACTTTGTTTATATTTCTTTTGCAATATATTGGGGGGAAATTTATGAAAAAACTATATTATTAAAGTCAGGAAAATCCCCTCACTAAATGCGAGGGGGCTACCTAGAAAACTTTTTAACTTACTTTCACTTTTGCTGTTTGAAGCAAGGCATTTGCTACATGCTTCGTTAAATCAACAACACGGCAAGAATAACCCCACTCATTATCATACCATGCTAATACTTTTACTTTATTGGCACCCATAACCATCGTTGATAAGCCATCAACAATAGCTGAATGCTCATTTGTATTAAAGTCAACAGAAACTAACGGTTCTTCTGTTAAATCCAATATTCCTCTTAACGATCCCTTAGAGGCAGATACGAATGCATCATTGACCTCATCAACGGTTACCTCTCTTTTTAAATCAACAACGAGGTCGACTAAAGAAACATTTGAAGTTGGGACCCTTAAAGCCATTCCATGTAGCTTTCCTTTTAAACTAGGAAGAACGAGGGATAACGCCTTCGCTGCTCCAGTTGAAGTCGGTATAATCGACTGGGCACAGGCTCTTGCACGTCTTAAATCTTTATGTGGATTATCAATATTTTTTTGGTCATTTGTGTAAGCATGAACCGTTGTCATTAACCCATTGACGATTCCAAATTGTTCGTCCAACACCTTCGCAACAGGAGCTAAACAATTGGTCGTACATGAAGCATTTGAAATGATATCATGTTTTTCCAGATTGAGGTCGTGTTCATTCACACCCATAACGATCGTTACATCTTCATTTTTGCCTGGAGCAGTTAAAATGACTTTCTTTGCTCCTGCTTGCAAATGCAAACTTGCTTGATCCCTAGAATTAAATTTCCCCGTTGCTTCAATGACTATATCAATCCCGTATTCCTGCCATGGAAGCTCTGCAGGATTTCGATTGCTTAATAGTTTAACTCTTTTCCCATTAACGACTAAGGCTTTGTCTTCTGCGATAATGTTGCCCTCGAATTTCCCGTGATTTGTGTCATACTTTATTAAATGTGCCAACGTTTCCGCCGGATAGCTTGCATTGATTGCTACAATTTCTAAACGATCTTCAAGAATGGCTTTTCTAAACACCATTCTACCAATTCTTCCAAATCCATTAATCGCAATTTTTGCCTTCATCTTTCGGCTCCTTCCGAATAAATGTTATACTTTTAAACCTATTATCACAATTAGTATAACACAATAGATAAAATTTGTGATGAAATAAATGCGGAAATAATGAAAAATGATACTCAAACATAAAAAAGAAGCTTTTCAGCTCCTATTTGTCATTCAAGATCCCCCACAACTGAAGGATTTCAGTTAATTGTCTTTTCGTTTCTTCGATCGTCCCATTATTATCAATCATGGCATCACTTAATTCAATTTTATCCTTTAAAGGCATTTGCGAGTGAATTCGTGCAAGTGCTTCTTCTTCTGTAAAATGGTTTCGTGCCATAAGTCTTTTTAGTTGCGTTTGTTCATCGACGTACACCAATAACGTTTTTTCGACCATATGAGTTAACTTGCTTTCAAATAAAAGGGGGATGTCCAAAACGATTAGTTTTTCTCCATTTTTTATAGCCTGCTCGCGCTTTTCATTCATCCTTCTCCGTACATCTGGATGAACAATGCTGTTTAACTTCATTCTTTTTTCTTCATCATGAAAGACAACGTTTCCGAGCTTTGCCCGGTCAATTTCCTTATTTTCTAACAAAACCTCTTGCCCAAAATAAGTGACAATTTCATGATAAGCTGGCTCCCCTACTTCCACAGCAAAACGGGATTCTAGGTCCGCATCAATAACGGGAAATCCTTTTTCCTTCAGTAAATTGGAAACTGTACTTTTTCCACTAGCAATTCCACCGGTTAATCCTACAACTAATGCCATCACGATTCCTCACTTTAACTTCGACTGCTACTTCAATAAATTGTTACATTTTCCATATCCCGATGAAAATGAGTAAAATTCCAGGGATAAACGAAAATTTTTGCAAGACACTATTTTTCGAAAGAACAACACCGATTTTCATTCCGATTGTCACAAAGAGCGAACTCATGACTGCTACTGCAATGGCTAATGCAACTGGTGAGTACCCTAACATCGCTGCCCCAATTCCAGCTCCAAAGGCATCAAGAGATAACGCAAAGCCTAGCATGAATGCCTCAATTCCCGTAATCGTTCCTGATTTATCGAAATCAGCTGACATCGGCTTCTTTAAAATATTAATGACAATCCCGAGTGATTTAATTTCAAAATTAACAATCATTTTTTCATGGGGGAGCGCTTCTTTCGATTTTTCCGAGCGAAAAAATTGATACAAGATCCATCCACCTAATAATACAAGTACGATTCCCCCGATTTTCTCTGCCATATCAGGAGAAAGAAAGGCTTCAACCATTTTTCCAACAGCCATCGCTCCGACTAAAGTGATCGCTGAACAACAGGCAATAATGATAATCGATTTAAAAGGGATTCGCATTTTTCGAAGCCCATAAGTAAATCCAACACTAAAGCTATCTAAGCTTACCGCAAATGCAAGTAGAATAAGTGAAAATGTAAACACTGGTATTAGCTCCTTCCCATCAAAAAGCTAAGATAGTATATGGAAGGAGCCATTCCAATGTTAATATTTAGATTTAATGAATGTCGAAAAAGGCGCTTGTTCAGCCAAAAATGTTCAGTCTTTACTGTCGATTATTTTTTTATCTTACTTGCCTTTTTTGATTTTTGACACTTTGGACAAAAGACCGTACCTCTGCCACCAACTACGATTCTTTCAAGTTCAGACGAACAAACCTTACATTCCTCACCTTTTCGTCCGTATACATATAATTCCAATTGAAACATCCCAATTTGTCCCTGCGTATTCACATAGGAGCGAACTGTGCTTCCCCCTTTTTCAACTGCATCCTCTAATGTTTTCACAATTTCAGCATGTAATGTAACAAGTTCTTTTTGCGATAAGGAATTCGCTGCTCTTTCAGGATGAATACCCGCTTTAAATAAGGATTCATCTACATAAATATTCCCGGAACGATGGGTTTATAAAATTTAATATTTAACAAGAACAGTACTGACAAGCATTTTTCGTGATTTAAGGGAAAAATATCCCTCTATATGCTTGCTCCATTTAAATATTACTCTAAGAGTAAAAAAAAATAACATAAATATTACTCTTTAATATCCCTCACAATGTACCTTATTAGTATAGATTAACAAAGTCAGTAAATAAAAGGGTTAATTGAGAATTAAGTAATGTTAAATTTTTGTACGTCTAATCGGAGGGGGATTGTAATATTTCTTTACAGATATTAACTTCATTAAAAGGTCATTCTTTATGATAAGTTCCCACAAATTGCAAAAATAAATAACGTATACTCGTCCTCCTAAATATTTATTTAAGAGTATTATAAATCTTCTTAATAAACAAAAAATAAGATACTCCACGAGCATCCTATTTTAATAATAATATTTATATAATCAATCCTTCTGGCAGTGTGGACAAAAGAAGGATGAACGCCCATCAATTTTTACGTTATCTATATCCCTTCCGCATTCTGGACAAGATTTTTTATTATATACCATATGCAGTTCCTGAAACGTTCCTTTAATTCCTTCTGAGTTTACGTAGTTCCGAATCGATGAACCACCCATATTTATCGCTAATTCAAAAGTGTCTTTAATATGTGACAACAATACCAACAATTTCTCATCAGTAACCTTTCCAACGGGAGTTAACGGGTGTATTCTAGCGCGAAAAAGACATTCCGCTGCATAAATATTTCCCACCCCCTGTATTATCTCAGGCATCATAATAACTTTTTTTATCGGCTTGTTTTGTAGTGTTTTTCTTCGTATGTTGTATAAAAACATTTGGGGAGCTGTGGGAGAGGAGGGGTCGGGTCCTACCTTTTGAACTGGGGTATAATTCATATATTCCTCCGCTGTTAATGCTCCTATCCAACCAAAGCGCCTCTGGTCAGAATAAACTAAGATTGATTTGTCTTTTAATGTAATCTGCAAATGAATGTGTTTCCTATAATTAGGTGCAATCTCCTCAAGTGTATTTACATTAAAAAATGCCCCAGTCATACCCAGATGGGATACCATATATATTGTAGAAGAATCCGCTTGCTCACAATGAAAAATAAGGTACTTTCCCTTACGTTCAAGTTTTCTTATTTTGGAACCTTCTAAACGGTCGCTAAAAATTTCAACATTTTGTCTTCCTATATTTTTTAAAGGAATGGTAATTTTTTGATGAAAAACATCTACACTTGTTATTACCTTTTCCAAAATTTTTGGTTCTAAAGAATTTAATACTTGCTGTACTTCTGGACCCTCTGGCATATTTATCCTCCTTTCTTCTAACTATATATAATTTATTTTTTAATACGGCTCTCTGCAACAATCGACTTAAAAAACAAGCCAGCATCTATTTCGCTCTCCAATTTATCCCTCATAAAATCCAAGTATTGATAGACATCATCTTTATTTAGGTATATCCCTTTGAATTGGTTTCCGCTAGTTTCAATGACAGGCAAATTAGAATTATTTTCTGATACATACAAGTTTGTTACAAAGTGCTCCAACTTAGAATTTGCAATCTTTAAATCGCGTTTTAGTTTCCCATAATCTTTAGTACTAATCCCATTATGGTTTTCAACTTGTCTATCTTTACTATAAAACTTTGTTTCAATTTTTTCGAACAATTTTATATATTCATCTGTGGAAGAAAAGATACTTGTGCTTAGTTCCATTTGTTTATTTACAACAATCCATTCCCGCAAAAAACTCTTAGTAAATTTGTTACATTCTATTTCACCCTTAACAATGCCCGTAATTAACTCGTTTGCGTACCTTTCTATTGTTTTCAACTTCTCACGAAGTTTTCTTGCTTTTGCCTCTTGCGCTGCTTTTAAAGATTTCTCATTAGGTTTGACACCCTTTATCTTGGCTATCCACTTAGGAATATTCTCTTTATAATAATCTGATTTAGAAAGGGTATTAACATTAATATGTCTATCCCTATTTCTGTCATCGTTTTCAATTGGATATAGTTTAATAATGGTATCTACGATTTTTTTGTTTGTTATTCTGTTAATACCATTATCACTTAAAAATTGAATGGCATTAAATACAGCCTCCTCCTTCATTTTTCTTAGATACTCATTTCTGCTATTCATGAAAACACCTTCTTGTTAGTTCTGCTAACAATCAAGTGAATTCTCGAAACTATTCCATCATGAAGTTTCCCCTTATTCATTTCATTCTTAATCATTTTAATAACTTCCTTATCAAAATCAACCTTACGAACTCTTTTAACTAACTTCGATAAGAATTTCACAGCTTCTTCGTTACTCCAATTAAAGTTTTCTTGGGCTAGAAGTGTCCTGCTTTTAGCCTTTTCAATACCTTCAAATCTATCAAGTATTGTCATTAATAACATCTGAAAACTATTAAATTGTTGTTTCTTACGAAGATTTTTGTCATTCAACCTTTGTATTTCAAAATCAATAACTTTTAGTTGATTCTCTAAAATAACTGCAAAATTAAGAACAGCCTCATGTGATGCTCTACCAGAAACAAAATCGTTACATCCTAAGCAGCCAAGACCATTTTCTCCACAAGAAACTTTGGTTTCGCAATTTGTATTTATATCAATATAATCAATAGCTTGTTCGTTAGTTATATGTTCATTTATCTTTAGTTCGTCCAAGTAAATTTCAATATCATTATTCAAAAGCATCTGCTTTCTATTAATACTATCATCTATAATGAACGAACTTGGCGATACTAATTTATTTTTTGCCCCGTAATGGTCATTTTCTTCCATTAACTTTGCTACATCCATAACACCAAAAGCTGCTTTTTTATATGTTTCCTGACTCTCCTCGTTTTGATGTCCAATAGTCTTAGCTATCTCGATAGAATTAGTCATTCCATACAGAACCAACTTATCAATGTGCATATGTCTAATTTCATGTAAACTAAATAGCGGAGTAGGTTCTTCAACCTTACGCTCCATATCTTGATAACTATTATATAAATCCCGTTGCATTATATCATAGTGAGAACCACAAATAATTGCATTCTTTTTTTGAACACCATCAAGATAATTACTCAATTGGGAGTGAGAAAAATGTTTTAAAAATTGGTTTGGAAATAACCATCTTGTTTTACTGCTGGGTTCCTTTACGTTTTCATACATTCTTTCGGATATTTTAATAGTTTCATTTAAAATATCAAAATGCACCATGTCATATTCATTATTTTTACCTCTATATAATTCAAATACCCTATCTGAATTTTTTTTCTTTGTCTTAATAATAAAATATGGCTTCTTATGCTTTAAAGTACTTTTCACCTTATCCAATTCCAGTTCACTAATTTCAGAAATGCGAGCCCCTGTCAAAAATGTTAACCAAATAATTCTAGAAAGAAAAAATCGCTTTTGAATTTCATTTGACCATAGCGCCTTTTCTAATTCTACTTTTGTTTTGTAAATTTCACTGTATACTGATGAAACCAAGGCGCCATGTGCAGATTCCATATAAGCAATGTGTGTCGCATCTCTTGGTTTTTTAGGAATATGAATTTGACTAAAAATAGTGTCATCAAAATATTTATCTATATCAGAACCATATATATTCTCGTTGTAATTTCTAATGATTGTTCTAATATGTCCGAAATCATTTATTAATGATTTTTCATATAGATATGCACCAATGTATATATCCCTTAACACAGGAGTAACATCCTTTAAACAAACACACTCATTATTAATAGCAAAATCAGTAAAATCAGCCCAACATCGAATTTTAGTTTCTATTGTTGCAGCTTTAGAATTTTTTTTACTGAAATACTCGTTTACTTGTAATTCCAGAGCAAGAAAGAATTCTGTATTACTATGTTTATCCATTCTTTCATGGAAATGTTTCCAAATCTTATCTTCTTCATTTAGAGTTTCCTTCCCCATAGTTCTATTGAAGAGGTACTCTAACAAATTATCCCTTTGCAATAAAATTCCATTTTGAATGAAATCATAAGCGGATATTGTTACAAATTGCCTTATCCTTTCAACTCTATTGCCTTTTAATGCAGCAAATATTCCACCTTTTCCACAATGTTTTACTAATTCATTTATAACAACCTCATCGCTTAGCTCATTAGGTTTATAAAACAAAACTAAAGAAGTATATAAATATTTAAGTCGATTCTGCTCATCTTGGACATCATTCAATTCCGGAAAATACTTAGGCTTCGCTTTTTTATAGACGTAATATAATGCACTTTTTCTTTGAGGGCTCGGGGTTTTATAAACATATGTTTCAATAATTTCCCTGTTCATTGGAAGTCTGGCAAATAACATATTAATAGTTATATAAGACAAAAGCTCTGCCTGTAAGTGAGGACTAAATTTTTTCATAAACTTTAGTGTTATGGAAGATAATTGATTTTTAGAAAACATCCCATTTTCTTTTAACACTCGAAACATTTTCACATAGTCATTGTTAGAATATCCAAAAATATTTCTAATTCTTAAATACTCATCGAGGGTAAATATATCAAGTTTGTTATCTACTTTTAAAAGTGTTTCTTCAATGAGTGGCTGAAGAACGGATGTACTCATATATTTATATCTCCTTTAATGAAATTTAAGTTGAAAATCTTCATTTTTTTCTTCTATCAAATCCAACCCCCTTCCAAATTTCAGTCTTTTTAAAAAGGATTTTCGATATTCCTTTAAATTATGGGGATTATTACAATATATCTTGCCTGATTGTATGGTGTTTCTAATTTAATTTAGCAATAAAATAAGAACTAATGTTCGTAATTCTTATTTGTATTATATGACAAATTGCTGGAAAATTAAATACCCTTTCATAAAAAAGATGCGTTACATTGTTTTGTAACACACCTCAAATTTTAATAGTAAAAATAATTTTTTAAATACGGTTAAACGTTGAATTTACTACTTGAAAGCGTAAAATTCTTACGACCCATTATTCATTTTTAGTTTATCAAAACAATCTTCCAGACATGGTATTACAAGTTCGGCAATATCACCAATGTACTTATCATCCACCTTGTTTAAAAATCGCAATAATGTGTTTAATATTTTTTCAATATCTACCGCCAATGTTTTATCTTTACTTATCTGTTTTCTTAATTTTTCAAGAACAAATTCGGATTCATAAACATTGGTTTTCTCGCGTCTACCTAAAATATCGTCTCTGTCAATTTGCGGGATAACTTTTTCCATTATCAATATCACATCGGCATTTATATCTTGATTTCCCTTAAAAACTTCCTGGGCGGAACGGCGACCGTGACCAGTAACTTCAACAATTAAATCGGACCATTCCCTAATTAACTCTTCCTTGTATTTTATCCGTTCATTTATATCAGTTATATGGGTGGGAATGTTCCTTTCAACAATATTCACGATATTGGCTCTTATTGTATTTTTATATGTATCATCCAATATAGATTTAAAATGTATAGGCTCAAGATTGTTATTCTTTTCTTTTAAACCATCAATATAAGTAAAGTTATTTTCAAGTTCTTCCTTTGGAGCATCTATATCAATCCCTTGCGATTCCGCCATGATTTCAAGTGTTTCTTGTACCTTTAATATTTCAGCAAATAAGTTAGCATATTGTAGATACAACTGTTCAAAGACTTTTTCCATTTATTTTTCTCCCTCATGTTATTGATTTGAGTTATTTTAAATGAAACCCAAAGTGGCACTCAGTATATACAGAGTACCAACAATGAAAGAATTTTTGAATATTATTTTCAATAATTTAGACATATAAAAACTTCAATTCAATTATGTTACCAATCCTAAATTTTACGCACCACAGCCCTAGATAAACAGTTTTATAAAGTTAAATACTAGATA
This sequence comes from Robertmurraya phoenicis, assembly GCF_047302285.1. Lineage (GTDB taxonomy): Bacteria > Bacillota > Bacilli > Bacillales > Cytobacillaceae > Robertmurraya. Next base: position 1,376,381 of record NZ_CP154845.1, on the reverse strand, counting down.
GTGGTTTTAAGGCGAATTATTGATGAGAAAGTTTTCATAGAATATCTGAAATGTATTCCAAAATTTACTATTCGATTGAATGAGGGAAGTGGTAAAATATTACTATATAAAATATCAGTTCTACAAAAATACGGTTAGTGAGGGAGATACGTGGTTCATAGAAAAATAGCTACATTGATATTTGTTTTACTGTTATTTTTCCCATTAGTGACTCTTGCACATCCGGGAGGTACTGACTCTAGCGGGGGGCATACTTGTCGAACGAACTGTGAGAAATGGGGATTGGAGTACGGGGAATATCATTATCATAATTCCCATCCCAGCGTTGACTACTATTCCGATGGATATAACCAAGGTTACGATTACGCCTATTCTTACACCTCAGTTTGCGAAGAAGATTATGAATGGTGGTGGGAAGGACCACAGGAATTTGGCAACGGCTACGAAGCAGGTATAGAAGACGGACATTTTGAAGGATTACAAGTCTGTTTTGAAGATAGTTATCAATTTGGGTACGACGCAGGTTTTGAAGACTCTCAAAATGAGTATGAATACAATGAAGAACCCTATCTTACCGTTGATGAACCTTCATATGGGGAAGGATATGCAGACGGATACGCAGATTCGGAAAGTGAAAAGCCTGATGAATATGAAACCGTATCGTCTGAGGATGTAGCCCTAGGAGTTGAAGCGTCAGCATTCGAGAAATATTTAAGCTCGCAAAAGAGTGATGAATATATGTATGAAGAAGGTTATGAAGATGGTTATGAAATTGCGGTAAAAGGTTATTTATATGATGATTACATTGCCCGACATACCGATGCAGAGAGGAAACCTTACCAGGAAGGATACTATGAGGGGTGGGTAGCAGGTGGAGGAGGTTCCTGGGAGCAGAATATCTGGTTTTGGTCACTTAAGAATCCAACTGCGAAGATTGTTATTCCAATCATCGCCATCGTGCTGCTAGGTGTAGTTTTACTATTTATCCACAAAAAAAATAAACGGCATAAGAAAGCTAAGACCGAAGATAAAGAACTTACTCTAATGCAGGAGATGAAGCCTGTTCTTATCATTTTAGTGATTAGTATTCTTTTAATCTATGGGATTACAAAAATATTTTGGAACGAAAAGGACACTGAACCGGTAACGACAGTAGAAGATAGTAATCCTTACAACTATTGACCATGATTGCTCCGATTTTGCTACTCAAAAGGAGGCTCAATTGTTCTATGAAGCAAATGGGGGACCAGGTAGTGATAGACACGATTTAGATAGGGACAACGACGGAATGGCATGTGATTGGAACCCGTAATGGATGGATGATGGACGCTTTACTGAAATTTTATCATAGAAGTTACTATTATTCTTTTAGTACAAAAAGGGGTGTTGAAATGGGATTTATAAGGAAATTACTTGGGAATAAAAAGCAAGAAAAAAAGAATAGTAATCATGAAATTCCTGAACTAAAAAAAGAAGATAAAAGTAAACAGCCTAAAAATACTAACGATGCTGGAGTTGGTATGGGTATATCTATTAATATTTCATCTGAAGAAAATGAAAATTTTGTGTTATCGTTTTCTTCATCACCGGTGGGCGTTTCTACTGGCAGTACAGCGAATGATTTTTATGTGTATGAATGGTTTATTAAAAGTACTGGAGAAATATTTTATGTTGGAAAAGGACGTGGAGACCGTTATAAAGCATTCCATGAACGTGCGTATGAAGCTGAAAAGATTCGAAGAATGTATGATGCGGACTCTCGCTTTGTTCGAACAGGCTTGACTGAAGAACAAGCAATAGAGTTAGAAAGTAAAGAAATGACGAGAATACTAAATGAAACAACCGATAGGCTAACAAATCGTATAATCCCATTATTTACAAAAAGAGGTAACGGGTACGACCGAAGTCCTAACACACCTGAAATACAGTTCGAAACAGCCCCGTGTTTTTATGCATGCGAGATAGATGAACATTATTTTGGAAAAAAATGTCGCGCTTTTGATAAAGTTAAGTATGAAAATTTAAAGGCAGTCGTTTTTATTAAACGAAGTATGCGAGATGAAATTGACATCATTTATGGTGGTAATCCAGGCGAATATCTTAGTGTAACAAAAGCATTATTATCAACAAATGGGAACAAAATACTTAAAAGTCAATTTGCAAAATCAGTTACTGCTTGGATATTTATTGGTGACGATGATGTAAAGAATTATGAAAAAGACCAAAAAAAGGCGATAGAGATGTTAGGGAGAAATATACCCACTTATCATTTAATAGATGTTTGGAAGTTTTTAAAAGATAAGTTTGGCGAAGTTGATAATTTATCAACTGAAGAAATACAGATTAATCCAACCCACAATCGAATTCCACTAAAAGATATAAAGAACTTGCAAGATTGGGAAAAGGGCTTTGACGAAGGGATGCCATATTGGGAAAAAGGCGATAAAGAACGAAAAGTTGGCAACTATGGGCGAGCTATTGAGTTGTTTGATAAAGCACGATATCACGGCTATAATGCTCCAGCATTATATAAATCGTATGCAATGACATTTCGAAAACTCAAAGACTACGACAATGAAGTTGCAATTATTGAAGAAGCGATTGAACGTTTGCGGTCAGAAAAAATCAACATTAACGAAATTCATTTTATGGAACTAGAAGAAAGACGAGCAAAAGCGCTCGCGTTGAAACAAAAAATAAAAGGTTAGGAAAAACTATATTAGAACATCAGAAAAGGGAGGTTAAGGTTTGTACTTCAACTAACGATGCAGAATAGTTCAATAAGAAACTGTTTGTTAAACAGGGATTTGATTGAATTATATAGAATACTTTTAACTAGGTAAAAAATTAGGGGGAGATTTATGATTTATAACGAGGTAGTTAAAATCGGTGATGCCTACTTACTTCCATTAGCATCAGAGTTGTACGGGTTAGAAGGTTATGAAATTAAGCTGGTTAAGGCACATATTGGAGGGCGTAATGTCGTTTATACCTGTGAGAAAAAAGGCACCGAAGCAAAAATACTCAGAATCTCCTTCTTAAATGACAGAAGCCGGGAAGATTTTCAGGGTGAAGTTGAGTATATCAGGTATTTATTCGAGCATGGCGGAAGTGTTTCGGATGTAGTCAACTCTCGTAAGGGGAATTTGCTGGAAGAGATAACTCATAATAATCATACTTTTTTTATCTGCATGTTTAAAAAGGCTAAAGGAAAAATGCTTGTGGAAAATAATTATAGGTATCGGAAAGGAATTCCAATTACCGAATACTATTATAATTGTGGTAAAGTATTGGGGAAAATGCACCAATTATCAAAAGGATACATTCCTGTCCATAGTCGTTATAGTTTTTTTGATAAATACACTGCTGAATATATAGAGAAACTGATACCCGGTTCATTACCACTTCTGAAGGAGAAGATGTTAGACCTCCTTAAATCTTTAAAAGAATTGGACAGGAATAGTGAGTCTTTCGGTATGGTCCATTTTGATTACAACGACGGGAATTATTCAATAGATTTTGATACTGGGCAAATTACCGTATATGATTTCGATAATTCATGTTACTGTTGGTATATGTTTGACCTAGCAGGTCTCTGGACGCACGGAGTTGGCTGGATACAATTTGAACCAGACGCTGGTAAACGAAAACAGTTCATGGATAATTATTTTGAAACAGTTCTTGAGGGATATAAATCCGAAACCGGTATCGAAAATTCGATGTTGGATAAATTGCCCTTATTTATCCAAGTAACCCTTATGGAAGGTATTGTAGATGCATTTGAGGTCATGCGGAACAATGGTGAAGAACCGGAGTGTGATGAGGAATTGTCGTATCTCATAAAATGCTTGGAGGACGATATTCCGTACAAAGGTTTTTTTCATGCAATTTACTCGTGTGAAGAACCCTTTGAATATGAGAAACGAAATGTTTAGTTTTTTGCAGCAACCTTTGCTTTGATGATATTGTGAAAATATGTACTTAAGCTAACGGGTAGCTTTAGTGGAATAAGACATTATTACTTAATAGAACTTCCAAAAAAATGGAAGTTCTTTTTTCCTTATATCAACAATAAACTTTAACAGAGCCCACTTTTTTAACATCAACTTCTTAATCATTATCTTTTTCTTTTTCCAGTGCCTCAGCAAGCCTTCTATTAAGCTCTTCAATTTTTCTTATTGATTTGGCATTTCTTTCGGAAGTTATTCTATCCTGTACATCGATTAGTTGTTCAAGCGACCAATAATCACTTATGTGTGCAACTTTATCATTTCTAGAATTGTTACTCATCGGTGTTTCTTAGCAATAGATATTGCTTCTTTCATGAAATTCTTTTTTGCAGCTGACAAATTATCAACTTTCATTTCGGTTAAAAGATGCTTTGCATTACCATTAATGATTTTTTTGGCTCCTAATTTCATATATCCACCACCACAGCGATTTTGTTAAATTTTATTTTACTTAACTTCTCTTTGAATTCTTCTAATCTTTTTTCTCGTTCTTTTTTCTTAATTTCTCTACGCTTCCGGTTCTTTATAATTTTTTCAATTAAATCTTCACCAAACTTAGCCAATATTCATCTTCCTTGTCACAAAGTTTTATTCTTCAACATTACCATCACAATTCCCGTACTTCTCATAATTGATACGAGCTTGTCTTAGAGAAATTCCGTTGGCATTTCCATCATCGTCAATATCATTCCAACACGCAGGGTCGTCTTGCCACCAACAATCATCACATATGTCGTAAATTTCAGTCTTTAAAGTTGGATGACCGCAGCAAAGACAGTTTTTGAAGTTTAATGTTTCTTCATAATCATCAGTGACTTGAACTATTATATTACGACCAGCTCGTTCTTTTCTAACTGGTAAATCATCTTCTGAAGTTAGCAACACTTCTTTAATAATTGCTACTTCTTCAATCGTGTATCCCGTTTCTTCTACTACCTCAGTAAGGCTTTTTCCAGATGCTAATAATTTATAAATTTGAGCCCCGGTTTTGTAGACTCTTATTAAGCCTTGCTCATATTCTTTATTAAATGTAGGTTTTTCCACAAACACTCACTCCTTCAGTGTTTTCGAGACCCATTCTTCTTTCAATTGCATAAATAATGCATTAGCTTCTTCAATTGTAATTTGTCGGTCTTGATGCATGAATTTGTCCAATTTATCTTGGGAGTCTTTCCAAACTCCCCCTTCACCCTCCATAAACTTACCTAGTTGCTTAAAAACCTTAGCCAGGGTTCTTGCAAATAACTCTTTGTCTATGTTGTCTGGCTGGGTTTCTGTAACATAATGACCATAGAACTGTTCAAACAATCCGAACTAAGAGGAAAATTAAATGAATAGAGATAGAGGGAAAAAGAAATGGGCTCCAGCTGCATTTATGCCGGAACACACCAAAATGCTACGCGATATGTATGCTGAAGATTTAAAATTTCCGATACCAGAGTTGGCTGAGTATGAGTGGCAGGAAATCAGTGTAAGAATGACGAATGCTTTCGAGAAAAGACTTCCTGTAAATCTTCTTTTGTAAGTTTTGTATTTTGTTTCTTCAGTTCTTGATAAAAATCAGTATCAGATTTGTCAGGAGGAAGTTCAATCCATTCTTCTTCCGGTAAATCCAATCTATTGTCGTACTTTTGGCTTAATAACTTATCCTCTTTGTCATCCATCCGTTATCACTCCTAATCAATAAAAAGCTCTTTAAATGGCTCTAAATATTCATCAACTTCAAAGTAATCCCCTAACATTTCATTGAATGCAATTTTCACCACTTTATGAAACTCATAAGGGTGCAAATTCTCTATGTAACCGGTAATGTAAGCTCTTGTATCCTCCCATTCCTCCCACATATTTGGAGGTTTTTGGATGGGTTCTGGGATGTAATGTTCCATCTCCCATAGATTTGCTGACGGATAGAGAACGTTAATTTTAGTAGGGAACAAGCAATTTCCAAACCTGAAGTTAATCTCTAGCTTGATATCCAAACCCTCTTCCCTTACATGATAGGCAATTTGAGTAAGTGATGCGTTCCCTACGCCAGCTGTCTCTTTCAAAGGCAACTTAAAACTTAACCAAGACAAAAACTTCCCCATTCTATCACCTCATTCTACCAATTTTATCCTAAGTATAAGAACATTTGTTCTATATTACAAGAGAAACTTTACACACAAAAATATTATTCATTGAAGAATGTGAAAAATTATAAAAACGACAGCAAATCCGCTGTCGTTTAATAGTTTTGATTATTCCTGGTTCAATTCGGGAAAATTCATCTGTAATCCAATAATTATAAGATTATTTCCTGATTTATATGTTCTTGCATTAGTTCCAATATTTTTAGTGGCTCTATTTGCAACTCATTCTGAAGCCTTTCCATATTTGAGACAACTCTACTTCTTAGTGATTTTAGATGGTCGATTTGTGTAGTATTATCATATTTTCGATAGATACTCTGTATAACCATATTACATCTAACTATTTCCCCAATCATTCTTGGCACATCTTTCTCGGTAACAATATGGTCTCCGCAACTAACACATGTGATTTTTTCTTTTAATTTGGGACAACTAAAATTCATACACATCCCAAAATAAGCAGAACCTACTGGTACAGGTGACTTATTTCCATCAACTTTAACTAGATGTTCAATAATTTTCTTGTAATCTTGATTTTTAACAATATCATCCAATATTTCTTTGGCAAAATAATCGACCGGAAGGGTAAGTAGTTTAATTAATTTATCAACATTGGGGTTAGAAAGAACATCAGATAAATCTTTACGAATTTTATTCTGAACAGAATCTACGTGAATTAATGCTTCTGATTTAGTTTCAGGATTATCCAAGTATTTGCTTATATCTGATAAGTCTTTATAAAAAACCAGTTTCTTTTCAGCAATCATACTTGTTAATTCTCCCCAATAATACTCCTTTGTCATTTCACTACTGGTATGCCTTAGTAACTTTTTAACAATTGTTTCTTTATATTCGTAATCATTTTTACCTTCAAAATCATAGTAACTAGCACAAAAAAAGAAATACTCTGCAACCCGATGCCTAAGTGCATGAAACATTTTTCCTTTAATTAGCGATATGCCTGCCCTCTGACAAACTTTATCTAATTGACCTTCAAGAGCTTTCACACCTACTCTTTTAGCAAATTTTTTATTCGGATGGACTGAAATAAATTGCATTATATATTCGAGACTTGACCCCTTACTTCCATTGCTTTGATATATTGGCATCTTGTTTAAGGTCTCAGGAAAGTGTTCTTTTCGTATTGTTGTACACTCAGCAATCATTCTAGCTGTGGACTTAGATATTGGAACTACTCCAAATCTGTCAAAAAGTTTAGACCAACCTAGTATACAAATATTTACACCCTGTTCCTTTAGGTATGAATAAGTGCCAAAAGGCATATTTAAAACTTCAATAGACCTGACACCTGCATCGGCGATTATACGTAACATAGTAACTTTTTGAAGTTCATTAAAATATTCTATTGTACCCTTTTCATGCACGATTTTATAATCGTAAATTGCCCTAACGACAGAATCTGCATGCTCGATATTTGTCTTAAATGTACCTTTTTCAATACTCTCATTACCGTCAAACATATCTGCCAATGGTTTAATTTGGTGATAAACACTCTCTTTAATTATAGTTTCATCAAAATTATATTTTCTTATTTTTAAACCTATGTCTAATCCATTGTATGGAAATACTTTATTTAACTTAAATATATTTTCTTGCTCATAGAAAGATTTAATATCAAGCAAGATGTTCAAAAAGGAGGTTGTAGTATCTTGGAAAGACTCTTTACTTGTGCCAAGATTAAGAGCGTAATCAGAATAGGTTCTAATCCATTTGATAATATTTTCGATGGTTAAATCTTTTACCGTCTCTATAAAACTTGGTATGTGGTTCAGAACAACTCTTCCATTACTGAATTTAGACTGAGAACGTTTGTTTATTTTTAGATACAATCTATAACACTTAAATAGCTGTATCACTTCATTCGCATCCAATATTTCATCCAAGTATCGAATATTTGGTATAAAATTATTAACTCCGGTTTTTAAATATACCAAAAGATTAATGGAACTTATATTTCTTAAATCAAGTTCTCCTATCTCTCGAAGATGAAGAAATAACATTATATTTAAATCGGAAATGTTCAGTTCATTCCACCTGTTTTTATTATTTTCCAACAATAACATAACTACATAGTAAAAAATATTACCTCCTTTTGATACTACATTTCGATATTTCTTATCATTTATTATTGTTTCATATACCTCCTCATACAAGTGGTTTCCGTCTTTCAAGTGCTGCAATATTGTATATGAGAAATTCGTTAATATTAAATCTCTTTGAGGGCTTGTTAACAAAGATTGATTCTGAAATTGATTAAATGCCCCACTTGATATTTTGAAAGGTACCCGAACATTGTATTTTAGTGCTAGACATATAGTGGTTGTCCTAATCAAATCTGCCAAATACGGCTCAATAGTGATTGCCCCTGCTGCAAAACCATTTAGCACATCTTTATTTACCAATAATCCATCCATTGGATGTCTTAAAAATTCTAAGATATAAAGTGCTACTTTTTTTAGCATTCTTTCGCCAAAATAGACCTTGTATTTTGCATCTGGATGACTTTGAATGGCATCTAGAATAGATAAAATTTCGTCAAAACTAGTAAAATCTCTAGATATATTCCATTTAATTTCAGCTTTTGGTGGAATTAAATCTTCACCAAAAACAATTAAGTGTAAGACATTGATACTTGGGTCAACCTTATCCTCGTCAATTATCCATTCTTTCTTGGTAAAATCAAATCTAACTCCATAGTGGTTTAAAATTTTTACGAGTGGCTCTTTATAATAACCATAAAAATGAGGTAGAATAGCATCATATTTGTTGCTTATCGTATCATCTCTAATTATTCCAATTATTTCTTCCATAAGCATATTTACTAAACACCTTCCTCGTCCTTTTCCTTAAACACTATTTTGTCAATGTTTGATAATAGATTTTTAAACACCTTTGTGTAAACTTCTTTTTTTCTCTCTAAATCAGAAAAGTAATATACGGTTTCTGCGACAGTCGATGAAGGTATATGCCCAATATCCTTTTTCAAATTAGCTAAATTCAACCTGCTGAAATCGCCTTCTAGAGCTTCAGTATTAATCCTCATCGAAATATACGTATGTCTAAATGAATTTTGATGTCATTGGATTACCTTTATTTATCTTTAAATAAACAAATAGAAAATCCCTATGGATTGGATTTTTATTTTCCTTTTGAATCAAATGTCGTTCAATTAGATACTCTCTGAACAAACCACCAAACCATGAATTATCTATCAATTTTCTAATTTCCAATACCCAGTCTTTATATTGATAATCGTATAAATTGCTGTCTATATCTATATTTTCGCGAACACACTTGCCATGATATTCCATAATGCTTTTAATAAACCCACGTATATCATTTTCTTTTTTATTTAATATAATTGCATCTCTAAATACAGAAACAATTTCTTCCGGTTGGTTAAATATACTTTCAATATCTAAATTTAGTAACTTCGGTATATCGAAATAATCCTTAAGAGTTGGAAAACGACTAGTTTTCGTCTTGTTCCTCCTCAATTTACTTTCATAGGCTGGTCTTTTCACCACTTTGATTTTAAATTCCAAATCTTCAGTTATTACGATGTCATTTTTCTCAAATCCATTTGTAATAAATAGGTCTTCCCAATGGATGATTGCCAACGATTTTTTCTTCTCAGTTGTTAAGGCATTCCTAGGGATAGTAATGGTTATTTTCCTTAGCAGTAAATTTAAAATCTCAGAAATGCGACCGCCACAAAGTAGCAGCAATACGAATAAGAACTTCCTTTGCGAATGGTTTTGTAGCATTTCAGCTTGAAAAAAACTGACCAATTCGGTTTCGAAAAAAACTCTTTTCTTTTGTCTTTCTACTCCAACTTCGTTAACTTTTGCGTAATTTTTTATTCTACCTTCTACATCCCAGGCATAATAATATACACGGCTATGTCGATTGTACCTTAAGTTACATTTGGCAACTTTTTCATTAATTGCTTTAAAGGAATGGTTCCATTCTACCGAATTGCTAAGATATTTGAGGTAGTTTAGAGTCTCATTAACAAATCGTTTAATTGACTCAAATGAATACCTCCACTCTAGCTCATCTTCATATACATAGTACTCTTTAGGGTCAAAATAAAACGTAACGTTGTCTTTATTTCCTTTAGACCAGTAATCCTTATACCATTCTTTAAGAATTTTAATAACATGCTCACCATTTTCGATGTATGGATGAACAGGTAAATATTCAATATCCCATAATTCCTTCCCATTTGCATCCCTTTTAATTCTTCGTTTTAAATCTTTCGGAATTGTAGCAAGATATCTTATATAGCCATTTAATATATCATGGGTTAATTCCTCATAACCAGACAAATCATTAACTCTCAAAAAATTATAAAAATGGCATAACGAATCGACAGTCTGTTTTAATTTGTCCTCTGTTTCTCCAGCATCATATAAATATTTGAGATAATCAAATACCGGTGTAACAATATAATGACTTGGGTCCATTAATAAATACCACCGATTAATATCTGAGCTTGGGTCCACATTCTTAACAGACTCAACATAATACATTCCTTTTATTTCTCTCTCTTTTTTATTCACGTAGTTAATTTTCCTCATATAAACCCCCGAGTAAGAAATAAATATTTCTTAATTATCTTCTAGCCAGTTATAAAATGGAATTGCACTTGGACTAACCTGTTCTGTTGTTTTCTCCTCCAATGACTTTTGTTTAAATTTAGGAATGTTTTTATGAAGACCGTTGGGAGACCACCCCATCATTATGGCTTTCCTTATAAAACCTTCAGCATTTTTAATTGGCTTTGGTGACTGTCTCATTGTCAAAATAATTTCCAATGCCCTAACAACACCACACAATTTTAATCGTTTCAAAATATTATCTGAAGGAACTGCTAAAAAAGCTATTTGATAAGCTAATGAAATAATATGTTCATCATTTTCTGAGGTAGAATTAGAAGATGGTACTTGAGCGTTAAAATCTAATTGTAATTGTTTACTTAAATCCTTTTCTGGAAATAAGTACATTTCAGGAATTCTCCATCCAGCCTTATCATTTGCTTTATAAGCATCTGGATAAATACCTTTCCTTAAGTAACGTTTGATTGTTTCTTCGCTTTTTCCAGTTTTTTCGGCAAACTCCTTAACAGTCAAATATTTTCCGCTATCCATTATAAACCCCTTCAATCTAATATTTTTTAACAGGTCGGTCATTCAATAAAAAAGCAGTCAATCTATTAGTAATTACTCAACTTTCGCATACCAAATTAGGCAGGTAAGCTCTGATATAACTAGGCAGACCTGCAATCCATTGTGATAGTTGATTTTTAAGTAATTGTTGTGTTTGTTTATTTGTTTTCTTCAAGACATCTTGAAGAAGCTCGATTAATTGCTGCAATGCGACAGCCCAATCAAGTTCATTTACTTCGTCACAAAGGTCATAAAATAAACCACCTAATGTGCGTTCATCTGTGTGGCAACGATTTTGCCACGAGAGAATGATATATCTAGTAAAAACAATTGTTGTATGGCTAATAAGTAGGTCGTACGAGCGTCCTTGAAACTCCTTTTGTAAACGAAGGAGCGATTTCGTTGTCTTAAAGAACACTTCAATATTCCAACGGATGCCGTAAATACGGACAATTTCTTGTTCGGAGAGTGTGCAATCCGTGCTTAGAATGGCAAGCCATTCACTCTTCTTATTACGATTTTGAACGAACACGACTTTAACGGGTACCCCGTTTTTCATCATCGTCGTGACCGAACGAAGAAGCCCTTTCTTTCCTTGAAGTGGTGACGCTAATCGATAGAGTTCTTTTAATGAAACCATTTGACCATTAATTTGATAACGTTGCTTTGCATTTTTGACCATACCAATAACGTCAAGCCCTTGTTCGACGATTGCCTGAATTAAAGGTTGTTGAGTAAACCATGTGTCCATCAAAACGTAAGATGCCTCGATACCATTGGATATTGCCCGTTCAATCATCGCTGGGATTTGATCAGGCGCAGACTGGAGAGCTTCGACACGGCGCTTGTAACCGGAACTTCGTTTATCAATTTCTTCGTTGATTCCATTAATAGAAGACGTTTTTGAGCTTAGTAAAGAGAAATCAACTGGCATAAAAGTATGACCGTCTGACCAGCCTAATGTAAGCATTCGAAATCCTTTATAAAATCGCATTTTCAAAGAAGCATGATCAAAACAACGGGCAAGCAACTCCACATTCTTACTACGATTTCGATCAAACGTAGAATCATCAATAATGAGCACTTTTGGACGGTCCATTGATGTAAGCACGCTGACCTTTTGAATGGTAGCTGTACTAAAGAATAAAAGAAATTTCCGCCAAGCAAACTTGGAATGATTTAAAAAACGATAGACGGTATCCTTGCCCGGATAACGCTCGCTCTTTTTAGAAGTGACAAGGGCAAACCAATTTTTTTGATGAAAGATCAGACTAAAAACAAGCTGAAACAGATAGGCACATGAAAACCCAAAGTTTTTTCGAATACCCGCTTGGCGAAGGTACTTCGATACTTGTAATTCAGAGAATACTGCAGAAAGTTCATTTGGTAGTTGCTCATTCGAGTGTTTTTCCTTTATCATAGAGAAGGCACCTCTTCTTTGTGGTAATGGTTTCTAGTCAATTCCACTATACCAAAGATTGAGGTGCTTTTTCTGTTTAAATGTACTTGTCAAGCACCCAAAGTGATCGTTCTTAAAGCTTTGATAGACCTAAAACAAGGTCGATTTTCAAGGTGCGAAAGTTGAGTAATTATCATACATTTTATAAGAACCTACGTTCGTAATCAAATATTAAATAAAATATTCTGTAATTTACCCTGCTAATTATTATGGAATTGCTTTAACACATACTTAAGCCATTGTTATTACTTTTGTTTACCTCTACAACAACAACAATTCATAAAAAAAAATTCTACAACAACACAAGTAAAAAAGTTGTTAATTAGAGGTCTAATAAGAGTCGTTTAGTAATTGAGATTTAAACTGCTATTGGAAATAAAATTTTTTAAATATCATTTCTTTTTAACAAAGAAAAAACGATTGGAAAATAAAGTCCAATCGCTAAGAAAGAGGGATATTTTAATAAGGTTCACTAAAAGCCCACTCATTTATATTTATTATCAATAACCAATCTTAAGATGTATTTAATATCTGAGCAATTATTGTATATGTTAGCACAACTTACATATAAGCATTATGAGGGATATTAAAGAGTAATATTTATGTTATTTTTTTAAATCCTTATACTAAATTCCCCAGACCAACAACAAGCTTTTGATCTAATAAAACAGTTTTAATACTGCGATTCGTTTTGGCGAGCATTTCTTTCATCCGTTTAACGGTAAATGCTTCGGAGAAAGGCTCAGGGCCAAGCTGAGATAGCGGCAGAGTTTTAAGTTCTTCCCCTTTTTTAAAAAGATGCATCGTCCCAAATTTTCGAACATCTCGGTACCGTAATTGCGTCCCATCGGTGAAATAAAAAATGACATGGGTATGTTTATCAGGTTGCTCATCTGGAGTAAACAGTCCGTACCTTCCTTCCATCCGCAAATGGGAAACTAGAGCAAAGTCAGTTGTATAAATGAGCAAGAATTTCCCTCTTCGCCCAATATCATCAATCACCTGTCCGACTAGGGCATCCTTGAACTGCTCTACTTCTTCCGGTTGTTTAATGATTTTCGGCCATGTAACCGAAACTCGCTCAATTTCCTTCCCTTTAACGAGCTGTTCAAGTGTTCTTCGTACCGTTTCAACCTCTGGTAATTCAGGCATATTTCCCCCACCTCATATAGTTATTTTGCATCGAACCAAGTTGGCCCATAGGAGAAATCGACCTTTAGAGGAACTTTTAGTTCAACTGCATGCTCCATTACATCTGGAACAATTTCTTTTAATGTATCAATTTCATCCTTCGGTGCTTCAAAAATCAATTCATCGTGAACTTGGAGCAATAATCTCGTTTTTAGTCCTTCTTTTTCTAACCGATCCGCCATATCGATCATTGCCTTTTTAATAATATCTGCAGCACTTCCCTGAATCGGTGTATTCATCGCTGTTCTTTCAGCAAAGCTACGGATATTAAAATTCCGGCTTGTAATCTCAGGTAAATATCTCCTCCGCTGAAGAAGAGTCGAGACAAAACCTTTTTGTTTCGCATCCTGGACGATTTCTTCCATGTAATTTTGGACTCCTGGATAGCTTTTTAAATACTTCTCAATGAATGTTCCCGCTTCTTTTCTCGTAATATTTAAGCTTTGGGAAAGACCATAATCACTGATTCCATACACAATTCCAAAGTTTACGGCTTTTGCATGGCGACGCATATTCGATGTTACCTCATCCTTAGAAACGTGGAATACCTCCATTGCTGTTTTCGTATGAATGTCGAGACCTTCCTGGAATGCCTCAATTAATTTTTCATCTTCTGCAATATGGGCTAGTACACGTAACTCAATTTGCGAATAATCAGCGGCAAAAATAACCCAATCCTCTTCAGAAGGCATAAAGGCTTGTCTAATTTTTCTCCCTTCTTCAAGGCGAATAGGGATATTTTGTAGATTCGGATCCGTCGAGCTTAATCTTCCTGTCTGAGTAAGTGCTTGGTTATAGCGAGTATGAACCTTATCATTTTCAGGGTTGACGACTTTCAGCAATCCTTCAATATATGTTGATTGGAGCTTCCCTAATTGTCGATAATGGAGTATTTCTCTGATGATAGCATGCTCTTCTTCGAGTTTCTCTAATACATCAGCGGATGTTGAATAACCCGTCTTTGTTTTCTTTATCGCAGGTAACTGTAATTTTTCAAATAAGATAATCCCAAGCTGTTTTGGCGAATTAATGTTAAACGCCTCTCCAGCAAGCTCAAATATCCGTCTCTCAATTTGTACTAACTGCTCATTGATATCCTGTCCCATATTACGTAGACGTTCTAAATCAATCTTAATCCCGGTCGATTCCATATCCGCTAATATAAGGGATAAAGGCATTTCCAGCTCAAAAAAGAGGTCAGATTGCTCGTTTTCTTCCAATTTTTCTTCCAAAACCGGCTTTAAGTCACATAATACAATTGCTTTTCTTACCAAATGTTCCGCTAATTGCTTTTCTTCAGGGACACTTCTCTTTGCCCCTTTCCCATAAAAAGCATCATTTGATTCTACATTTCCATGACCGAATGAATGAGCAATTGATGCAATGTCATCAATCGTTTCAGACGGATTTAATAAATAGGAGGCCATTAATAGATCAAATTCAATCCCTTTTAAATGAATATCATGATGTCTTAAAGATACTTCAGAACGTTTTGCATCATAGACCCACTTCTTTTTCGTTTCGTCCTCTGCCCATTTTTTAAAGTCATCCGATTTTAAAGCTAACTCAGTTGAGATAAAGTAACTTCCCTGCTTATTTACAACAGCAAAGCCAATAATCGGTGCATAATGATAGTTGTCCTCTAAAATTTCCACATATAAAGCTGATTCATCCATAAATAGCTCATCGGATACTTCTTGCACGATTTCAAACTCAATATCCTCTAATGGCTTGTTCTCTTCTACCACATCAAGCTTCTCTAAAAGAGAATTAAATCCTAATTCTTTAAAGAGTTTTACGACATTTTCTGGTTCATAAGATTCATATTCAATCTCACCCAATTCCACCTCAACAGGTGCATCACGAATGATCGTTGCTAGTTCCTTACTCATCCTTGCTTGTTCTTGAAATTCTTCAATCTTTTCCTTAAGCTTTTTCCCATTGACCTGTTCGATGGAATTTAACAGATTATCAACTGTCTGAAACTCTTTTAGAAGCTTAATAGCGGTCTTCTCACCAACTCCAGGAATTCCTGGAATATTATCTGAGTTATCACCCATTAACCCCTTCATTTCAATAATTTGCTCAGGAGTTAAACCATACTTTTCCTTGATATGTTCTGGTGTATATTCTTCAATATCGGTAATTCCTTTGCGCGTAATCGCAACGGTCGTTTTTTCTGAGCTCAGTTGGGTTAAGTCCTTATCTCCAGAAATGACTTTCACTTCAAAACCATCTTGTTCTGCCTTCAAAGACAGGGTACCGATAATATCATCTGCTTCAAAATTCTCTAGCTCATAGCGGGGAATTCGGTAAGCATCTAACAATTCTCGAATATATGGAAACTGCTCCGATAATTCTGGTGGTGTTTTTTGTCTTCCACCTTTATATTCGCTAAATGTTTTATGTCTGAACGTTGTTTTGCCCGCATCAAAGGCCACCATAATATGCGTTGGTTTTTCTTCCTCAAGTATTTTCATCAGCATCATCGTAAAACCATAAACAGCGTTTGTATGTATTCCCTTATCATTATTTAATAAGGGCAAAGCAAAAAATGCTCGATAAGCAATACTATTTCCATCAATCAAAACTAATTTTTTGGACATCTATTCATTCCTCCACTTCAACGAAAAAAACCGTTATTTTCCTCCTTATATTCTATCATGAGAACATAAAGAAGGAAAAATAACGGCTTTATCTTAGTCTGTGTATCCCATTAAAAGTCGTGCATACGGTGAATCTGACGGCAACACGATAACCGTTTGATCATTAATCGTTTTCTTATAGGATTCAAGAGTTCTAAATAAGGAGTAGAATTCTGGGTCCTTTGAAAATGCTTCGTTGTAGATTCTCGCTGCTTCTGCTTCACCTTCCGCTCTAATGATCTCAGCCTCTGCCTGAGCAGTCGCAAGCTTTTCTCGAACCACTCGATCTGTTTCCGCCTCAATTCTGTTCTTATCAGCATCCCCTTGGGACAAGTAATCTTGTGCTGTTGAGTGACGTTCAGATATCATTCTTGTGAAAACTGACTGTTCGTTCTCTACAGGTAAATCAGTTCGCTTAATACGTACGTCTGTGACGATAATTCCATAATTGTCATTAGCTAAAAGTTCATTTACCCTATCTGTAATGCGGTCATTTAAGGACCCACGTGAGGATTTTTCATCATTGATGATTTCATCGTAATTTAGTTGCCCTAATTCAGCACGAACGATCGAATAAATAAATTCTTCCATTCGTGATTCTGCACCTACGACTGTTCTTGCGTTGGCAATCATCTTTTTCGGATCTTCAACTTTCCACACTGCGTAATTGTCTATGATCATTCTTTTTTTGTCTTTCGTATTGATTTCTGCTTCATTTACATCATAGGTCATTTGATACTTTGGTAATGTCGTTACCGATTGGATAAATGGTATTTTAAAAGAAATACCAGGAGAATCATCAATACGAACAACCTCTCCAAATTGACGGACTACCTTGTATTCACCTTCTTTTACGATGAAAATATTCGTCAATAGAAGTACGAGTATTCCGATCACAACGATGATAAAGATCCCTAGTTTGATATAGGCACGGCCATTAAAACCATTTCCACCACTACGTTCATTCATATCAATCACATTTTGATCACTCATTATTGATTTCCACTCCCTTCAGCCGGTGCTTGCTCTTGTTCTTGTGCTTTTGGTTGATTATTCTCAAGCGGGCGTATTGGGAAATACTTCATCGTGTTCCCATCATCATTCATAATGTAGATTTCAGTACCTGGCAGTACTTCTTCTAACGTTTCTAATACTAAACGTTGCCTTGTAATTTCAGGGTTGTTTTTATATTCGTTATATAATTCATTAAAGACCGCGACACTACCACGGGCAGTCTCTACACGAGCGGCTTTTTCCCCTTGCGCTCTAGATATAATCGCCTTTTCTTCCCCTTCAGCCTCATTTTCTTTTTGATTCTTATATTTTTCAGCTTCGTTTCTCTTCGTATTCATCGTTTCCCGGGCATCAGTTACCTGTGTAAAGGCTTGACGAACTTCATCATTCGGAAGCTCTACATCCTGTAACTTGACCCCAAGAATGGAAATTCCGATATCATATTTTTCAACAAGGGTAGAAAGTAAATCTCGAACCTCTGCTTCTATTTCGGCCTTTCCTGATGTTAATGCTTCATCGATTAACGAGCTACCAATAATACTTCTCAACGATGCAGAAGTGGCATCTCGTAAGATTTCAGTTGGATTATCTGCATTAAACAAATACTTTCCAGGTTCTGTAATCTTCCATTGCACAACTAAATCTGCAAGGACGATATTTTCATCCCCTGTAATCATTTTTGTTTCGTCTGGAAACTCAACAATTTCTCCATCTTTCTCTTCGAAACCAAATTGGAGACTAAAAGTTTCTTTTGAGAGCTTTTCTACACTTTGGATTGGCCAAGGCAATTTAAAATTTAACCCAGGCTCCGTTATCCCTTCCTCTACTTTTCCAAAGGTTAAAATCACTGCTTGCTCTGATTCATCTACTGTGTACCAAGTGGTAAAGGCCACTACACTTAATACAGCAATGGCAATTACAAGACCAACAATTGTATAAATTCGTTTTAAACTAATCATAAGTTCTCCTTTCTTCAAAACAAATTTCCCTAAGCTTTATTACGATCCAATGACAAAAAGGTTTCAATTCTCTGACATAATATCTCACTAATACAGCTTTTTAAAATAAAAAACGATAAAAGTCTTTAGACCTTTACCGTCAACTCGTATCATCTTTTCTCTTTTGGAAAAGTTTTATGAAGTTCGATTGTGAATGTTGTACCTTTTCCTAGCTTGCTTTCCACGCTAATTTTCCCTTTATGAGCTTCTACTAAATGTTTAACAATCGCAAGGCCCAGCCCTGTACCACCCGAATTTCGGCTTCTTGCTTTATCGACACGATAAAAACGTTCAAATATACGTGGAATCTCCTCTTGAGCAATGCCGATTCCCGTATCAGAAATGGAAACAGTGACAGAATTAAGTCCTTCCTTCATCGAAATTGTTACACGTCCACCTTGTAGGCTATAAGAAATTGCGTTACTAATTAAGTTGATAAATATTTGTTTTAATCGATAGTAATCTCCATCAATCGTAATCTCTTTTTCCAATGGTTCAAGAATTAATTCGATCTCTTTTTCATCCGCTTTTTGACATAATATGGGCAGCATTTCTTCTAATAGCTGGTTCATATTAACGTCACGAATAGCAAGGGTATAGCCTTGCTGCTCTATTTTCGATAACTCAAGTAGATCGAGAATTAATGACTGCAATCGATCACTTTCCTCTAAAATAATTCGAAGAAAATTCTCTAACGTTTCCTTGTCTTCCTTTGCACCGTCTAATAATGTTTCTGTAAATCCTTTAATGGAAGTAACAGGTGTTTTCAGTTCATGAGAAACATTTGCGACAAAGTCCTTTCTCACTTGCTCCAGCTTCTTAATTTCTGTAATATCATGAAAAACGAGTAAAATCCCTTTCCACTCTTCATTTGTTCCTAAGATTGGCACTCCGTATACTTCAAAATAACGCCTTTCAATCCCGATCGGAAGATGCATTTGCTTTTTTGCCTTATGCTCAGTCATGAAAATTTCTTCTATCATGTCAGAAATTTCTTTATGCTCAATCACATGATAATAAAGTCTGTTCAAATAATTTTGTTTTTCAACACGAAATATTTCAATAAAGGTCCGATTGATTAAATTGATGTGTCCTTTACTATTAATAAGAAGAAGTCCGCTTCCCATATTCTCAATAAGGGCACTTAACCGGCCTTGCTGGATTTCGTTTGCCTTAACCATCCCTTGCAGATTTCTTGCTAAAATATTGATAGAAGTACTTAGCATTCCTGTTTCTTCAAGAGGATCCTCGTATGTTCGAGCACGATAATTCCCTTTTGCCAGTTCAATCGCAACCTTTGTAGCAGATTCAATCGGTTTCGTATATCTCGCAGTAATTCGTGAACCTAATATAAGGATAACGACAAGCGCTAAGCCTAAGCAAATAATTAAGACCCACCAAATTTGTTGATAAGCTTTTTGAATTTCTGTTAACCTTGAACTTAATAATAAATATCCCTCTACTGAGCCATTTCTTTCAACCAAATCCCAATAATAGTGTAAATTGAAGCCGCCCCCAACTTCGAGAGCTTGCACATTAGCACTTCCATTGAGCCTATCTTCAATAATGTCTTCAACAATAGCTAAGTGCCTGTTTTGATCGACTTGACTATCTAGGCTACCACTGTCATAAATAAGGTCCCCATTTAAGTCTACAACGGTCACTCTACTATCGAGTGTACCACTGAATGATTTCAATTTTTTTTCATTCAGTTGATGGATTCCTCCACCTTCTTCTATAAAAGCGGCAATAAGGCTACTTTCCTTACTCAACCGTGAATCATATGTACTGATGAAATGATTTTTAAATAATTGGCCTAGCAAAATCCCTAAACCAATTAATACGATAAAAATGAGGGTAATTAGACCGAAAAGGAGTCTCGTTCTATATTTTGTCATTCTCCTTTAGGCTCCTCCATCTTATAACCTAATCCGCGAATCGTTTTAATAAAAGTTGGTTTCTTAGAATCCTCTTCAATTTTTTCGCGAAGATGACTAATATGAACATCGACAATTCTTGTATCCCCGGCAAAGTCATAATTCCACACAGCACTTAACAACTGGTCCCTTGTTAATACCCGCCCTTTATGCTGAGCTAAATATAGAAGGAGTTCAAATTCCTTTGGTGTTAATTCTAATTGCTCCTCATCAAAATAAGCTTCATAATGTTCTGGAAATATTTTTAAAGATTTCACTTTTATATAATCCGTTTTTTCTTGCTCTTGCCCTTCTGATACAGGCTGGATCTGAATTCTACGAAGAATGGCTTTGACCCTTGCCACTACTTCACGTGGGCTAAACGGCTTCGTCATATAATCGTCGGCACCTAATTCTAATCCTAATACTTTATCAAATTCTTCGTCTTTCGCTGTTAACATCAGAATAGGTGTTGTTACCTTTTGCTGTCGAAGATGCTTACATACTTCGATTCCGTCCATTTTTGGTAGCATTAGATCAAGAATAATAAAGTCAGGCTGCTCAGAAATGGCCAAGTTTTTCCCTTCCTCGCCATCCATCGCTGTAATCACTTCATAGCCCGCTTGTTGTAAATTATATTGTAATAACGTAACGATCGATTGTTCATCATCAACGACAAGTACTTTTTTCATGAATAAATCCCCCTGTCCTACAGTTGTCCATACATCTATTATAATATAATTTTGCATTCGAGTACGAAATTTACAATTCTTTTACAAAGTGAATCAATTTCATAATAGTGCTTCTCAAGTTAAAAAACGAACGAATGTAACTCTAAACAAGATAAATATTAGAATAAGTTCGAATGATTCATGTTAGATATGTTCGTTTTTTAATTTACCTTCGTACATTGTGAAAACAACTCAAGTCAGCGATTTTTTGAAAAATTTTCTTAAAAGGAAAAGATGCACTTTATGTGCACCTTTAAAAATTCTCTAACGCTTTCCCATCCATTCGGGCGAGGCGTTCTGGAGGAGAAACAGCTAATTGTCCTTGGATGACCAACTCATCTTTTTCGTTCGTACCTTCTACTCGTATTTGGATCGTATTCGTGTTTCTACTAACATCGATCACTTCAAATAACAGTTCAATCGTACCATAATGATAGACAGGTTTTAAAAAATTTATTTCCTGTTTTTGAATATGACTTCCAGGACCAGGTAAATATTTGGATACGGCAGAAGTGATAATTCCCGTAAGCATAATCGTTGGAACAAGTGGTTTTTTATATGAAGTTTGTGAGGCATAATCATGTTGAATATAAAGCGGGTTCGCATCATCCGTTAACCCCAAATATAAGAGCAAATCCTTATCTTCAATTTTCTCTGTTAAAGATAATTTCTCACCAATCGTCATTTCATCGATCATTCTTCCTAATTTTCGTTTCCTTCCTAACAACAAATTCCCCACCCCTATCTATTTTTGTAAACGTATACATTGTTGTTTTAAAAAATAACCTCACCTAATTTTACCATAAAGAAAAGATAAAAAGAAAAGAGGCTCGGACATAACTAGCTTCAAATCATGAGAAAGGTGAATTTGAGAGTACTCAACTCAAATTCACCTTTCTCTATTTTTGTATTAACGCAAGACCTTCGATTTTCCTCGTACAAAAATCGAGGGAAACGCAAATTAGCCTTCAAGAATCCAATCGATTTCCACTTTGTCTAAATTTCTACTATAAGACCCTATTTTGCTCCAACCATCTCTCGCCCTTAAGCGGAATTTTTCCTGTTATCTCCTCAATGTTGTCCTTTTTAGGGAAAATAACGGAAGATTTTCCGCTTATGGAGGGCAAAATCGTTTATTTTGGCATTTTTTGAGGGAATAGCAGGAACTTTTCCTGTTATTTCGGCTCTTTTTCATGATGCTTGCTCATTAAGCGGAATTTTTCCTGTTATTTTTTCATACCGATATTCCTATTGTTTATATGAACACTTTATCCACAATTCGAGGGAATTTATACATTCCAAACTGCAATCAAAAAGTCGTTACCACCGACTTTTTAACCCAGCCTCTTCCCCAGTTAAATTATGCCAAAACGGCCATTACGTTTCGAACAGATTCTGCCGATTTATCTAATGCAGCTTTTTCATCTGGTTTTAGTTCTAGCTCAATTACCTTTTCTATTCCGTTTGCTCCCAAAATAGTCGGAACACCAAGGTAAATGCCATCGTAACCATATTCCCCTTCTAAATAAGCAATGGAAGGAAGGACACGACGCTGATCCTTTAGGATGGCTTCACACATTTCCACGAGTGAAGCAGCCGGAGCATAATAAGCACTCCCATTTCCTAATAAATTGACGATTTCTCCGCCACCTTTACGTGTACGTTCGACAATGGCATCAAGACGGTCCTTTGAAATTAACGTTTCTAATGGAATTCCGCCAGCATAGGAATAACGTACAAGTGGAACCATATCATCTCCATGTCCACCAAGTACAAAACCTGTAATGTCTTTAACTGATAGATTTAATTCTTGAGAGATAAAGGTACGGAAACGAGCTGAATCAAGTACACCTGATTGACCAATGACGCGATTTTTTGGAAACCCAGATTCCTTGAACACAGTATATGTCATCGCATCAACTGGATTTGTTAACACAAGAATATACGTATTTGGAGAATATTTGACAATTTCTTGGGTGACACTTTTCATGATTTTTTGATTCGTTTGTACTAAATCATCTCTGCTCATTCCTGGCTTACGAGCAATCCCTGCAGTGATGACTACTATATCAGAGTTCTTTGTGTCTTCATAACTTGCAGTACCAGTAATGTTTGCATCAAACCCTTGAACAGGACCAGCTTCTAGCATATCCAACGCTTTGCCTTTAGTCGGGTTCTCCATTTGCGGTATATCTACAAGAACTACATCTCCAAGTTCTTTTTGTGCTAATAAGAATGCTGTAGTAGCCCCAGTAAATCCTCCACCGATAACAGATACTTTTTTACGCTTTAAAGTCATCAGTATTTCCTCCTTAAAGATTACCTCTTTTATGATGGAAAGGACTGACCCATTACATGAGTCAGTCTGAAGAAAATAACTTACATATTCTTAATTAATTCATCTCCAAATTCAGAGCACTTAACCTCTGTAGCACCTTCCATTAATCGAGCAAAGTCATAAGTTACAACTTTAGATGCAATGGTTTTCTCTACAGATTTTGTAATCAGATCTGCTGCCTCATTCCATCCTAGGTGTTCTAATAATAACACGCCAGAAAGAAGGACAGATGATGGGTTAACTTTATCTAAACCTGCATATTTCGGAGCAGTACCATGTGTAGCTTCGAAAATTGCATGTCCTGTTTCATAGTTGATATTTGCTCCAGGAGCGATACCGATACCACCAACTTGAGCAGCAAGTGCATCGGAAATATAGTCTCCGTTTAAGTTCATAGTTGCAACAACATCAAACTCACGAGGACGTGTTAAGATTTGTTGTAAGAAAATATCAGCAATCGCATCTTTTACGATAATTTTGCCTGCCGCTTCAGCTTCTGCTTGAGCTTTATTAGCAGCATCGGTACCTTCTTCATCCTTAATTCGATCATATTGAGCCCAAGTGAATACTTTATCACCATATTCTCTTTCAGCAAGCTCGTAACCCCAATTTTTGAAAGCACCTTCTGTAAACTTCATAATGTTCCCTTTATGTACTAGCGTAACAGACTTACGGCCTTCTTTAAGAGCATACTCAATAGCTGAGCGTACTAAGCGGCTAGTACCTTCTTCAGAAACAGGCTTAATTCCGATACCTGAAGTTTCAGGGAAACGAATTTTATTAACACCAAGTTCATTTTTCAAGAACGAAATTAACTTTTCAACTTCTTCAGAGCCTTTCGCATATTCAATTCCTGCATAAATATCCTCAGTATTTTCACGGAATATAACCATGTCAGTATCTTGAGGACGCTTTACTGGAGAAGGAACTCCTTCAAACCAACGTACAGGGCGTAAACAAACAAATAAATCAAGCTCTTGACGAAGGGCAACATTCAATGAACGAATTCCTCCACCGATTGGAGTAGTTAATGGTCCTTTAATAGCAATAAGGTATTCTCTAATCACGTCAAGAGTTTCCGCTGGTAACCATTCACCTGTTTCATTAAAAGCTTTTTCCCCAGCTAAAACTTCTTTCCATTCGATTTTGCGTTCACCATTATAGGATTTTTCAACAGCTGCATCTAATACTTTTGATGCTGCAGCCCAAATATCTGGACCAATTCCGTCTCCCTCAATAAAAGGTACGATTGGATTATTTGGTACATTTAATACCCCGTTTGAAACTGTAATTTTTTCTCCTGCCATTTCTCTATTCCCCTCCAAATTCGTATACCCTAGTAAAACACGCTGCATCTAAATTCGTAATCAAAGGTTAGAGACTAGGGCCATTTTGTATACAGCCTTTATCAGCTAACCTTTCCTCATTTCTATCGCAGTCATTTTTACTTGGCTGTTTTATATAAAGTTGTGTGCGATAAAATTAGCCCAATTCAGCTTCGCAAAGCAACAACTTTTATAAAGTAGCAAGATGATACAAAATAGACTTTTTCATTTTATACTATAAATTCCAATAATAAACACTTTTCACTTACTTTATTTTAACACAAGTTCATTCAAAGATTGAAAAAAATCTATCCTCTTTGTTCAACCGGAACATATTGTTGCATTCCAGGACCTGTGTAGTCAGCACGTGGGCGGATTAAGCGGTTGTTTTCATATTGCTCAAGAATATGTGCCAACCATCCGGACACACGACTTACGGCAAAAATAGGTGTAAATAGATCATGATCGATACCAAGGCTATCATAAACAGATGCAGAATAGAAATCTACATTTGGAGGTAGATTCTTTTCACCTGTGACGATCGCTTCAATTTGAATTGACATTTCATAGTATTCTGGCTTACCTGTAAGATTTGTTAGTTTTTCAGACATCACC
Organism: Robertmurraya phoenicis; assembly: GCF_047302285.1. Taxonomy (GTDB): domain Bacteria; phylum Bacillota; class Bacilli; order Bacillales; family Cytobacillaceae; genus Robertmurraya. Next base: position 1,350,818 of record NZ_CP154845.1, on the reverse strand, counting down.
TTTAAATGTTTTGCACGTGGATCCCCTTGGCGATACACACGATGACCAAAGCCCATGATTTTTTCTTTCTTTGCTAACTTTTCACGAACATAGGAATCTACATTATCGACAGAACCGATTTCAGTGAGCATTTTCATAACGGCTTCATTGGCACCACCGTGAAGTGGACCTTTAAGAGCACCGATAGCTGAAGTAATACCAGAATATACATCGGATAAGGTTGCCACACAAACACGTGCTGTAAAAGTAGATGCATTTAGTTCATGATCCGCGTGAAGAACAAGTGCCTTATTAAATGCTTCAACTGCAATTGGCTCAGGTTCTTTACCTGAAAGCATATAAAGGAAATTTGCCGCAAAGCCTAGATCCTTTCTTGGTGCGATAGGTTCAAGTCCTTTTCTGATACGTGCAAATGCCGTAACAATTGCAGGCATTTTTGCCTGTAAGCGAATCGCTTTACGATAGTTCGCTTCTGGCTCCATTAAATCAGCCTCTTCATCATAAAGACCTAACAACGATACAGCTGAACGGAGGGCACCCATTGGATGAACTTTATCAATTGGATATAATTTAAAATGTTCGATTACTTCTTTTGGTAGATCTGCATTATCAGCTAGCTCTTTATTTAATGTCTCTAGTTCAGATAGTGTTGGAAGCTTTCTGTGCCAAAGTAAATAAATAACTTCTTCAAAACTAGCATTCTCGGCAAGATCATCAATGTTATACCCAACATATGTTAGTGTATCATCGATAATTGAACTAATAGACGATGATGTTGCTACTACCCCTTCAAGTCCACGTGTCACTGTCATGCTAAAACCTCTCCTTTACCTTTTAAAATTTCCCCGTATCCTTTTCTCTGTTCCTTGAATCGATTCCACAATTTGCAAAGGTCTTTACACAAAACGATTAATATTGAATATTGTATCTATAAAGAAATGTAACTATTTCGATTCGGCCTTTACATCGCCATTATGAAATTGATTCACTTCACAAATAAATGATCTAACTTAGACCATTAAGCCAGACAAGTTCGTCTGAACAAAAAAAGTTATGTCATCCCCTGAGCGGTTGCTCAATTATACCCAAAAAGAAAATGCTTTCATTCTAATTGAGTTTACCGCTAAATATGATGTAGCTTATACGAAATCCCTTTGTTAATTGTTGCGCATCACAATACGGATACGCTTACAAGTCCTATTATAAACAATTATCTGACATTTGTGAATGAAAAGTATCTAAAATGTGAAAAAACAAATATTTTATTAGAAAAATATAACGTAAATAACCGCAGAAAGTCCTTTCTCAATCCCATGTAAGGAGGTAAAGAAAGTCCCTCGTATTCGACTTATTTAAATAGGTCGAATACCTTCATCGCCATATAGGCGATACCTGCTCCAATTAAAGGCCCGACGGCGATTCCTTTAAATACAGATACAGCAATAATAGTTCCTAGCACAAGAGCTGTTGTAATATGAGGATCCGTGGCTAATAATGAAACTCCCCCTTTTGCCAATAAAGCGACGGCGATTCCAGACAGTAGGGCGATCCATGCATAAGGTGATTTAAATGCCCCTGACAAATCCTTAAATCCAATATCCCCACTAGCAATTGGAGCTAAAACGGCAATCGTAATCACGATTACGCCCCAGTTAATTCCTTTTGATTGTAAAATGGCAAAAAACTTTGAATCTACACCAAATACCTTCATAATAAGTAGAAAAGCCACCGCGATAATAAGGGAGCTATTTTTTGCAATTAATCCAATGACCAATAATAAAAGTAAAAATAGCATTGGTTGAGAAAACATTTTAAAATACATCCTTTCATCCATCTATGCTATTGTAACATAGCGTTTTGGATTTAATGTCTTTAATGACTTTTACAACTTTTAAGAGGATGAGAATCTTTTTTAATTTTCATACGTACTCATTAGAAATAGTTTTTATGACAAAATCAACTAAGTCGATCATGAATTTCTTAATATAAATTAACTAAATAAGGAGGTTCACTTTGAACATTACATACTTGCATCGAACTGTTCGATTTGTCGTTGTTGTTGGAATCATTGTTCTTGGTTTTCTCTCATTGTATCTTCTTTCAAAGGTTACGTATCCTTTTATTATTGGGTTAATCATTGCCTTTTTAATGAATCCTTTGGTGAATCTTTTGGAGAAAAGAGCAAGAATGCCTAGGTTTCTCGCAGTTCTCCTCAGTCTTGTGATTATTTTTGCTTTGTTTGCTGGATTAATTACATTGCTTATTGCTGAAATCGTTTCAGGCGCTGATTATTTAGCTCGGGTTGTTCCTACCCATCTAGAAACATTGATTGATTATATCGAGCATTTCTTCGCAGCACAAATTATTCCTTTGTATAATCAAATCACAAGTATGTTCAACAGCCTTGATTCAGGACAACAAAATACGATTCTTGAAAATATTGAAAACGTTGGGAGAACGATTGGGACAACGTTAGGGAACTTTATCCAAAGCTTTTTCGAGAAGATCCCAAACATCGTTTCATGGTTTCCAAATGCAGCGACTGTTGTTATTTTTTCCTTTTTAGCAACATTTTTTATTAGTAAGGATTGGTATCGATTATCTGCTTCAGCCGGGAAACTCATTCCTTCGAAAGCAAAGTCAAGCACTCGTACTGTGTTTCAAGATTTAAAAAAGGCCATGTTTGGCTTTGTTAAGGCACAGCTAACACTTGTTTCACTGACAACGATGATCATTTTAATTGGACTGATCTTCCTTCGCGTTGATTATGCGATTACAATTGCTCTCGTTACTGGCTTAGTCGATATTATTCCTTATTTAGGGACGGGCTTAATTTTTGTCCCGTGGATTATTTATGAAATGGTAGTTGGGGAAGTTTCCATGGCGATTGGTCTTGGAGTACTTTATATTATTGTTCTTGTGCAAAGACAAATTATGGAACCTAAAGTCCTCTCTTCGAATATCGGATTGGATCCGCTTGCTACTTTAATATCGTTGTTTGTTGGCTTTAAGCTCATTGGATTCCTTGGACTAATTGTTGGTCCCGTCACATTAGTTCTACTTACTACTTTACATAGGGCCAATGTTTTTAGAGATATTTGGGCATTTATTAAGGGGAAAGAAGCGTAAAAAGAAGACGTCACCCAAATTGGATGACGTCTTCTTTTTATCTTATGATCGTAACATTGCCATTGTCGATCCATTTTTTGAGCCCTTTTTTCATTAGTCCTTTAAAAAATCCGCGTGTTTGTGGGAACAGTAATAAAAAGCCCATTGTATCTGTAATAAATCCAGGGGTTAGGAGGAGTATTCCACCCACTAGTATACATATTCCATCTACAATTGCTTCACCTGGTACTCTTCCATATTGCATGTCAAGCTGAGCTCTTCTTAATGTCTCCAGCCCTTGCTGCTTCGTTAAATATGCTCCAAGAATCCCAGTCAAAATAATAATAGAAATGGTTGCCCAAACGCCAATTATTTTTCCAGAAAGAAGCAGAACGAAAATTTCTCCCGCTGGTATGATGAGTAAAAATAACAGTATATATCTCATCGTCATCCCCCTTTTTCAAGCCAATGACTCGTACCTTGTACTTCTATTATATTCATATTTATGAGAATTAGAAAAGGAAGGGGACCTCCCCTTCCTCATCTTCAACTATTAAAGGACACTTGCATGACCGTTATAGATGACACCTCTAGTTGCATCCACGGTTACTTCTTGTCCATCTTTTAAGAGCGAAGTTGCATTTTCTGCACCGACGATAACTGGGATTCCTAGGCTCAATCCGACTACTGCAGCATGGCTTGTTAAGCCCCCTTCTTCTGTAATAAGGGCAGAGCTTTTCTCAATAGCTGGCATCATTTCAGCTTCTGAACCAATTGTCACTAAAACAGAACCTTCTGTAACCTTCGCTAAAGCTTCAGACGCATTTTTAGCGACAACAACTTTTCCATAAGCAGATTTACGGCCAATTCCTTGTGCTTTTACAAGTACATCACCAACTACATGAATTTTCATGAGGTTTGTTGTACCTGATTCACCTACTGGAACACCAGCTGTAATGACAACGAGGTCACCATGCTTCACTAGTTTGCTATTAAGGCTTTCTTGGACAGCGATATCAAGCATATCATCCGTTGTATTCGCACTTTCCCCTAATTGAGGGTATACTCCCCATACAAGAGCTAAACGGCGGTAAACAGATGGATGGTAAGTTACTGCAATAATTGGAGCTTGTGGACGATACTTCGAAATCATTCTTGCTGTATGTCCACTTTCTGTTGGCGTAATAATTGCATTAACAGAAAGATTTAAGGCGGTATGGGCAACAGATTGACCAATCGCATCGGTAATATTTGTTTCGATTGCTTTCGTTCTTTTTGTTAAAAGACGCTTATGGTCAAGTGCTGATTCTGCACGGGAAGCAATATTATGCATCGTTTGAACCGCTTCAACTGGGTACATCCCAGCAGCTGTTTCTCCAGAAAGCATAATCGCATCTGTGCCATCAAAAATCGCATTCGCCACGTCACTTGCTTCTGCTCTTGTTGGACGTGGATTTCTTTGCATGGAATCAAGCATTTGAGTCGCTGTAATAACAGGTTTCCCTAAATCATTACATTTCTTAATCAATTCCTTCTGAACAAGAGGTACTTCTTCTGCTGGAATTTCAACTCCTAAATCTCCACGGGCAACCATTAAGCCATCAGATACTTCCAAGATTTCGTCAATATTATCAACGCCCTCTTGGTTTTCAATTTTAGGGATAATATGAATTTGAGTGCCATTATTTTCTTCAAGCAACTTGCGAATCTCCATTACATCAGATGCACGACGAACGAAAGAGGCTGCAATGAAATCAACTTCTTGCTCAATTCCAAATAGAATGTCCTTCGCATCTTTTTCGGTAATTCCAGGTAAGTTGACAGAAACGCCTGGTACATTGACACCTTTTTTATTTTTCAACGTCCCACCGTTTAAAATTTTCGTTTGAATTTCTTTAGATGCACGATCTATTTCAAGCACTTCAAGTCCAATTAGTCCATCATCTAATAATATTTTTGAACCAGGATGAACATCATCAATTAGACCTTCGTATGTAACAGAGAATTTGTCAACAGTACCTTCTACTTCAGTCATGGAAATGGTAACTGTTTTACCAACTTCTAATTCAATCGCTCCATCAACCATGTTATGAGTACGAATTTCTGGGCCTTTTGTGTCTAATAAGATCGCAACATTTTTGTTTATTTTTTTTGAAGCTTCACGGATATTGATAATTCGTTGACCGTGCTCATTATGATCTCCGTGAGAGAAGTTCAAACGAGCAACATTCATGCCAGCTTCCATAAGCTGTGTGAGTTTTTCCACACTTTCACTAGCTGGACCAATTGTACAAACTATTTTTGTTTTACGCATTTAACGTGTAACCCTCCTGAAAAATAATTGTATTTTTACATTACACTATTTTCGCAATGAATGCGTCTTTTGTAAATGTCCAAAAACCGACATTTATCCTCCTATGGGGTTGTATAGGCACACATTATTTTTGCACGGCTCTTTTCGCTTCCCCCTTTTGTTTTTTAGAGGCTAAATGGCATTTATTATACCAACTAGCATCCAAATGTAACATTGTTTGCGAAAAAAGCCTTATTCATCTATCGCAGCTTTCTTAGAGTTTCAAGTTAATAAAAGCGAATTCTAGTTTAGATAGATAGCTCTTTTGAAAGCTTTAACATTCCCTTGTCAATTTGGTGCTTCATCGTTTCTAATGCTTCAATGATATCATAATCTACTAATTCATTTTTCACGATCCCTACCGCACGTCCACCTTTTTTCTCTAATATTAATTCTACTGCACGTGCACCTAGACGGCTTGCTAACACACGATCGTTAGCTGTTGGTGTTCCTCCGCGTTGCATATGCCCTAATACGGACACACGAGTATCATAATTTGTTGATTCTTTAATTTGCTTAGCGATATCCACTCCGCTGCCTACACCTTCAGCAACGATAATAATACTATGCTTCTTGCCACGATCACTACCTTTCCGTAAACGGGCGACAATATCATCCATAGTATAGTTTTCTTCTGGGATAAGAATCGTTTCTGCTCCACCTGCTAGACCAGACCATAATGCGATATCTCCAGCATCACGGCCCATTACTTCGATGATAAACGTTCTTTCATGTGATGTTGCTGTATCACGAATTTTATCAATGGCATCAATAACTGTATTTAGCGCTGTATCAAAGCCAATCGTAAAGTCCGTTCCAGGAATATCATTATCGATCGTCCCAGGTACACCTACACATGGAAAGCCTTGTTCCGTAAGAGCTTTAGCTCCTCGATAAGAGCCGTCTCCGCCAATGACAACTAGACCGTCAATGCCAAAGTTCTTTAACTGTTCAATTCCTTTTTGCTGTCCTTCTCTTGTCTTGAACTCTTCACAGCGAGCAGAATAAAGAACGGTACCACCTCTATGTATAATGTCTCCTACAGAGCCAAGCTCCAATTTTTTAATATTTCCAGTTATTAAACCAGAATAGCCTCCATAAATCCCGTAAACTTCTAGGTCGTGGTAAATCCCTTTCCGAACAACCGCACGAACAGCAGCATTCATTCCTGGGGCATCTCCTCCACTTGTTAAAACACCAATTCTTTTCATACTAATCACCTCATACTTAATGACTTCATATATGATAAATACTTTACATCTAATCACATATAAAAAGTTAATATTATTCTTGCCATTCCATCATTTTACTTTCTTATTATAAACAGATTACCCTGTATTATTTACTTCTAAAATACCATGAAGAATATAGGTTCACAACTTATGGGAGTGCTTTCATCAATAGGCAGAATAATTGGTAAAATGCAAACGCTTAAAACTGGAATTTTAAGCAAAAAAAACGTACTTTTTGTAAATGAGTACGTTTTTTTGCTTAGCTAATTTAGGTTGTACTTATATATTCATTCTGCACAGCATACTCGCCAATATTTTTATATTTTGCATATCTTGTCGCAATCAGTTCCTCTTCTGATAAAGGCATTAATTCTTTTAAGGAGTGAACAAGGGCACGATGAATCGCTTCTGCCTGCTGAGCCATATCCTTATGTGCTCCACCTTTGACTTCTGGAATAATTTCATCAATTACATTAAGTTCTTTCAAATCTGGAGCCGTTATTTTCATTTTCTCAGCAGCAAGCTTTGCTTTTGAAGCATCCTTCCACAGAATAGATGCTGCACCTTCAGGAGAAATGACAGAGTACGTGGAATTCTCTAACATATGAAGATGGTTCCCCACTCCTAATGCTAAGGCACCTCCACTTCCTCCTTCACCAATGACCATACAAATAATCGGCACTCGAAGACCTGCCATTTCAAAAAGATTACGGGCGATCGCTTCACTTTGCCCTCTTTCTTCAGCCGCTTTACCTGGATATGCTCCCTTTGTATCGATAAAGCAAATAATCGGTCTACGGAACTTATCAGCTTGCTTCATCATTCGAAGCGCCTTTCGATACCCCTCTGGATGAGGCATTCCAAAATTTCTGCGAATATTTTCCTTCGTATCTTTCCCTCTTTGATGCCCAATGATCGTGACGGGAAGACCTTGAAATTTCCCGATCCCAGAAACGATCGCTTCATCATCGCCAAAACTCCGATCTCCGTGACATTCAAAGAAATCAGTGAAGAGAAGAGAAATATAGTCCAAAGTAGTGGGGCGATTTGGGTGACGAGCAATTTGGACCCGATCCCATGGTTTCATATTTTCATAAATCTCTTTTTCTAATCTTTCAAGACGCATTTCCAACTTTTCAATTTCATTTGTCAGATCAACATCAGCTTCTTTTGTAATCTCACTTAATTCTAATATTTTTTTTCGCAATTCTATGATCGGCTTTTCAAATTCTAGTTCTCCAACCAATTGAAGTCACCTCCGGGCTGATGAATATCAAGTATTGTCGTCATTTTTTCCTTTAAATCAAGCCTAGAAATAACAGCATCTAATTGACCTTTCTCTAAAAGAAACTCTGCTGTTTGAAAGTCATCTGGTAATTCCTCGCGAATTGTTTGCTCGATGATTCTTCTACCTGCAAAACCAATTAATGCCCCTGGCTCTGCAAAATTATAATCTCCTAATGAGGCAAAGCTTGCCGAAACCCCTCCTGTCGTTGGATGGGTCATAATCGAAATAATTAAACCACCATGATCACTAAACCGCTTTAATGCCACACTTGTTTTTGCCATCTGCATAAGACTTAGAACGCCTTCTTGCATCCTAGCTCCACCTGAGGCAGTGAAGATGATAAAAGGGACGGAAAGCTCGTCTGCTTTTTCAATCGCCCGAGTGATTTTCTCACCCACTACAGAGCCCATACTCCCCATTCGAAATGTGGAGTCCATGATAGCAACAACAACCTCGTGCTCATTGACACGCCCTGTGCCGGTTACGACCGCTTCATTTAATTTCGTTTTCTTCTGGTCCTTCTCAAGCTTCTCAAGGTATTCAGGAAATTGAAGTGGATTACTAGAAGTCATCTGCTGATCCATTTCCACAAAGCTTCCCTCATCTAAAAAACTGGCCATTCTCTCATTTGCATTCATTGGATGATGATATTGACAGTGAAAACAAACTTTTAAATTTTTCGTCAATTCCTTTGAATACATGATTTTTTTACAGTTTGGACATTTCGTCATAATTCCTTCAGGTACATCATGCTTAGCAGCTTCAGAAGGGATCGTTGCATATTTTTTCTTTTTTGGTTTTGAAAATAAATCCTTGATCACGGCCTCTCTAACCTCCCCATATCACACAATTTGTAACTTTCGTCCTAGTGGTCTGACCACTAGCGGATAAAGAAATGCCTTGGAAAAGGCAAATGTTGTCCTGAAACATCATGTGTGAATGCTCCTCATATGTTGTCGATATGTGATTTTTACAATAACATTCTAAACTTCTTGTATTTCTCTAAAACTTCTTTTTCATCTCCATCTAAAAGGGCATCTAATAATGTTATATAAGCTGATTTTGAGCTCGTCTCTTTTTTCAGGTCTAACGAGCAATAAAAATCATTCAGTATTACCCATATTCGATAAAGTAAATGATTATCCGTTAATTCGATAATCTTTGAAAAGAATTCATCATCCGTCATATCGATCGTCTCTATGTTCTGACGATATTGGAGAATCTGTTCATCATTATTCCTTTGCAGAACGACTCTTAAACCATCCATTTCAATATATTGAATGGTCTCCTTTAAATCTTTTACTACTTTTTGATCCTGTAAAATGAAGGTACTTATTAATTGCACCATTTGATTCCCACGAGAATCACGCAGAAAGGTTCCTTCCCCTCTACGAGTCTCGATTAATCCCAAAAGTTCAATCGCTCTTAATGCTTCTCGAACGGAAGAGCGCCCAACTTGAAGGCGCTCCGAAAGCTCACGTTCTGAAGGTATTTTATCACCGGGTTTAAGCCCGTCCTCATCGATCATCTTTCTTATTTTCTTAACGATTTCAATATAAACCTTTTGGCTTGCAGCTTCTGAATTCAAATTTCCTCATCACTCACTTTTTCCAATGATTGCAAGAGTTCTCGTTTTCAGTTTTACCTCTTCTGGATCGACCTTAATACGAGCAACACCTGTCTCCATCGCTGCCTTGGCGACAGCTGCCGCGACTTCCGGAGCAACTCTTGGATCAAATGGAGCCGGAATCACATAATCAGCTGATAATTCATCATCCCCAACAAGGCTTGCGATTGCTTCAACAGCAGCAACCTTCATTTTTTCATTTATATGTGTTGCACGGACATCTAATGCCCCGCGGAAAATCCCTGGAAAAGCAAGGACATTATTAACCTGGTTAGGGAAATCAGAACGTCCAGTTCCTACAACCTTTGCTCCAGCATCCTTCGCTTCATCGGGCATAATTTCCGGATTCGGATTGGCCATCGCAAAAATAATTGGGTCCGGATTCATAGAACGAACCATTTCCGAAGTAAGAGCTCCCTCTACAGAAACACCGATAAAGACATCTGCTCCATTGATAACATCTGCAAGGCTGCCTTCCTCATTATTGCGATTGGTGAATTTTGAAACTTGATCTTTAATCGCATTCATACCAAAGGAACGTCCCTCATAGATAGCCCCTTTCGTGTCACACATAACAATGTCACGTACACCGTAATGATATAATAATTTAATAATAGCGATTCCCGCAGCTCCTGCTCCACTAGCAACAACTTTAATTTCTGTCATTTTCTTGCCTACAAGTTTAAGTGCGTTAACAAGACCTGCTACCGTGACAATTGCCGTACCGTGCTGATCATCATGAAAAACAGGGATGGACGTCTCTTTTTTCAATCTCTCTTCTATCTCAAAGCATTTTGGTGCAGCAATATCCTCTAAATTTACGCCACCAAAAGTCGGCTCAAGAAGCTTAACTGTTTCTACGATTTTGTCGACATCAGATGTATTCAGACAAATCGGAAAAGCATCTACTCCGGCAAAGCTTTTGAATAACACAGCCTTCCCTTCCATAACTGGCAATGCAGCGGCTGGCCCGATATTCCCCAAGCCGAGCACGGCCGTCCCATCTGATACGACTGCGACCATATTACCCTTCATCGTATAATCATATACACTTTCAGGTTTATCATAAATTTCTTTACATGGCTCTGCCACTCCTGGTGAATAGGCCAAGCTTAAATCCTTAGCGTTTTTTACAGGTATTTTCGATTTTGATTCCAATTTCCCTTTGTTCATTTTATGCATATGCAATGCTTCTTCACGTAAAGTCAAGCGAAATTCACTCCCTTTAGGATTATACCCCTCTAAATTCCGTAAGTGGTCTGACCACGCTGTATATTAGAACAATATACCATATTCATTTGAATTGTAAAGATTAAAATTTTGAATGATTGTTTAATAACAGACATTTATCTTACTCTTTTTTTAAGATGACATTCCTTTCCCCTAGCAATAACTTTAATTCATTCAAACAATTCTCACTTGGGTTCACTCTGTCATCCTTCCCTAATCGAATCGTCCGTTCTTTGCTTTCATAAAATAATACGACCTCAACCGTACCTCTGTGCTCTTTCATGATTTCTTTCAGTCTAGTTAAAATAGGTGTTGATTCCTTTTCTTTTTCAATTTTTAAATATAAGGTACCGATCTTATCCTTGATCTCCTCTATTACTTTCCTCACATCATAGACTGATTGGATAATAAACTGTTTCTTCCCATCTCGAAGATCCATTTTCCCCTCAATAAGGACGATATTCCCTTTTTGTAGAACAAAAGTAAAACGCTTATATACAGCAGGAAATACGACGGCATCCATATCCCCACTCTGATCAGAAATCGCTAAAAACGCCATTTCTTCTCCTTTTTTCGTGCGGATTCTTTTAAATTCTGTAATATTAATAATGGCCTTTATAATCTTTTGATTCTGCTCACCAAATGCAATTTCTGTAATCCCTAGTGGCTCCATGAAGTCATTAAAGATAGAGACAGGGTGGTCTGATAAGTAAAAACCAAGTACTTCTTTTTCAAAATGAAGCTTTTGTTCAACTTCAATGGGGTCTATTTCGACATATTTCGGCTTTAGAAAGAACTCATCTTCATCAGCAAACAAATCCCCATCTCCATTCGGGTTGATGAGCTGGGCATGCTCAATCGCAACATCAATGCTCGCTAAAAGGACTGCACGGTCTTCTCCAAATTCATCAAAACTGCCTGAATGGACTAATGCTTCCAACACCTTACGATTGACTACTCGAGACGATACCCGAATACAAAAATCGAATAAATCGGCAAACTTCCTTTTCTTTCTTGCTTGGAAAATCTCCTTAAGGGCCGCAACGCCGACTCCCTTAATTGCTGTTAAGCTGTAACGAATGCCAATTTGATCAACGAGAAAGGAATAGCCACTTTGATTAATGGATGGAGGCAAAAGCTTTATCTCCATCTGTTTGATTTCTCGAATATATTGAGCAATCTTTGTTTCACTATTACTCACTGATGAAAGGAGGGCCGCCATAAAATGCACTGGATAGTGGGTCTTTAAATAAGCCAATTGGTAAGCAATCACACTATAGGCAACAGCATGGCTACGATTAAAGCCGTAATTGGCAAATTTAACGATTAAATCGTAAATGTCATTCGCCGTAACCTTGTCATATCCTTTTGCGAGCGCGCCTTGGACGAAATGGTCTCTTTCTTTATTGAGCACCTCTTTTTTCTTCTTTGAAACAGCTCTCCTTAAAAGGTCTGCCTCTCCTAACGAAAAACCAGCCATTTTAGCGGCGATTTGCATGATTTGCTCCTGATAGACGATGACACCATATGTACGTTCTAAGATAGGAATTAAATCAGGATGAGGATATGTTACCGTTTCTTTTCCATGCTTCCGATTTATATAGAGTGGAATATTCTCCATTGGGCCTGGACGATACAGGGCATTGACGGCGACGATGTCCTCAAAACGACTTGGCTGTAACCTTTTTAAAACACTTCTCATTCCATCGGATTCAAGCTGGAAGACACCAGTTGTTTCCCCACGAGACAGGAGTTTGAAGGTCGATTCGTCCTCTAGTGGAATTTCTTTTATATTTATCCTTTTCCCAGTTTTTCGATAGATCGAGTCTAGAACTGTTTCAATGAGAGAGAGATTTCTCAATCCTAAGAAATCCATTTTTAATAGTCCAATTTCTTCTAGATGATCCATCGTGTACTGGGTCAAGTAAATTTCATTGTGACCTGCTTGGATCGGAATCGATTCGACTAAAGGTCGCTCTGTTAACACTACTCCAGCCGCATGGGTTGACGTATGTCGCGGCAATCCTTCTAATTTCGTTGCCACCTCAAATAGTCGCTGATGAAGCGAAGATTCTTTCACAAAATTCCTTAATCCTTCCGATTCTTTCAATGCAGTGGACAAAGTCGTACCAGGACGAGATGGAATCCATCGTGATACTTGATCAAGCTCTTTTCCATTGAGACCAAAAACCCTGCCAACATCTCTCATAACTGCCTTCGCAGCAAGAGTCCCAAATGTAATGATTTGTGCGACATGGATTCTTCCATATTTCTCAGATACATACTCAATCACTTCATCTCTACGATGATCGGGAAAGTCAATATCAATATCCGGCATTGAAATTCGTTCAGGATTTAAAAAGCGTTCAAATAATAGCTGGTGCTCGATCGGATCTACATCTGTTATATAGAGAACATAGGCGACCATTGAACCGGCTGCCGAACCCCTTCCAGGTCCTGTTAATATTCCGTTTTCTCTCGAAAACCTCATAAAGTCCCAAACAATTAAAAAATAATCTGCGAATTTCATATTTTTAATGATGCTTAACTCATATTCTAATCTTGTCCGATGTTCGTCTGTTCCGTCTTGATATCTCTCTTGAAACCCTTTGTAACATAATTCTTCTAAAAGTTCCTCAGAGCTTTTTTCCCCATCTGACGGATATTGAGGTAAATTCATTTGATTTAACTCAATCATGACATTGCATGCATCTGCAATTCGGAGAGAATTCACTAGTGCGTCTGGGATGTGAGAAAAAATATCGACCATATCATTGGCTATTTTTAAATAGTACTGATCATTGTCTAGTTTTTCTCTCGTTTCATCTGCTAATTTCTGTCCATTTTTAATGGCGAGGAGGCATTCATGGGCAAACGAATCTTCTTTATTGGTATAATAAACTTCATTCGTAGCAACAAGCGGCAGTTGTACATCCTTCGAAAGTTTGACAATCCCGTTATTGAGCGTTTCTTCCAACACCAAACCATGATCCTGAATTCCTAAATAAAAATGCTCATTCGGAAAGATGTTTTTATACATTTGGGCACATGCAAAAGCCTCTTCATAGTCTGCTGATAAAAGGCTTTGCTCGATTTCTCCTTTCATTCCAGGAGATATGGCAATTATGCCTTCAGCATACCCCCGTAACCACTTCATCGGAATTCCTGTCGGAGAATTTGTTTGGACAACACTTGATATTTTAAGAAGGTGATGAAATCCCTTTTGGTTCTTTGCTAAAAGTACAAGGGGATACGATTGATCTTTTCTTTCGCTTTGAACCATGACGGTTAGGCCGATAATCGGTTTAATTGATGCCTTCAAACATTCTTTATAAAAAGCTATCGTTCCATACATGACATTTTGATCAGTTAAGGCGATGGCAGAGAAGCCTTTCCGTTTGGCATCCTGAACCAAATCTGCAATCCTCGCCGTACTAGATAAAAGACTGTATGAGCTATATACGTGAAGGTGAACAAATGACAATGCTATCCCACCTTTCTATAAAACTTCATTGTGCTTCTTTCGTTATCTTCTTTTTATTATAGAACCTCTAGTGAAAAAAAGAAAAGATGTTCTCCTTTTTCTTTCAAAGAACTTCTCGATAGAAAACACCTATGCAAAAACATATTTTTAGATGTTTGTCCATATGAATGTAATAAGAATGTATAGACTGACATTCGAGTTGATTTCGCCAAATACTTTAGAGCATTTAATGCTTTAAAAAACGTCTTGATGAAATAAACTCAATCTACCGTAGTGAGGATGAACGTTCATGAAAGAGCAACCTTTTTTTTCTCTATTGATCGATAGTTACTTTATTGCATTAGGTGTTTTGCTAGGAGGAGCACTCATTGGTGGCATAGGCGCCTTTTTGAGCGGTAAACCGTTGATGACAGAGATTTTCCGGATATCATCACAAATTAGGATTTGGGCGATCGTCGCAGCGATTGGTGGTACATTTGATGCAGTATACAGTTTTGAGCGAGGACTCTTTGACGGTGATACGAAAGATATTTTCAAAACCTTCCTGCTGATTTTAGCCGCTCTTGGCGGTGCACATACAGGCTCTTTTTTAATCACGTTATTAACAGGGGAGCATGTGTCTGAATGAAAATCCCATCGTCTCATCAATTTCAGGAGTGGCGAAGATTATTCGCAGGAATGGCGATTGGGGCACTCATAAGCTGGCTCATCTTCCTCTTTATTTTTGGAGATTGGATGGAGGACTACAGCATGGAAATCAAGCTTCAGGAAGAGGAGATAAAAAAACTTCAAGGGGAAAAGAAAATTTGGCAAGAGGATGTTGAAAAAATTAATAAAGAAAACGAAGAAAAACTAACAATCCAGACAATTGAGGTTAAGATACTAAATCATGAAAGATATAAACTTGACCTGTTCAGTGTCCACGAAATCGAGGAATCTGCCAAAGAAGATATTCGCACGCTCTTAACGCAAAATATTGAAACAGCTTTTAAAAGCAGAGATCTCATTCGAAGGGCGATCGAGAATCGAACGTTCAAAGCTCACGAAAAACGGTACCGTCTTAAAATCAAAGAAATTGTCTTTTATACGACCCTCACCATTCAAGTGGAACTCCAGTTTGATGAATAATCGAGAGGGATTTTCCTAAAAAAATCCCTCTCAAATGCTTATTTGAAATTAATACACGCTTCTTCTAGCTCTTTCATCACATTTGCTACTTCATCCCATGAATAAATAGAGGCTCCTGCTGCAAGTGGATGTCCACCACCGTTATAATTCCTTGCTATCGTATTGATGACAGGTCCCTTAGAACGAAGTCTTACACGAATTTGATCCTCTTCCTCAATAAAGAAAACCCAGGCAAGAATCCCCTTCACATTCCCGAGTATACTCACAAGAAGAGATGCTTCTGAAGGGACAGTGCCAAATTCTTTTAATAATTCTTTACTTAAAATCATCGAAGCAACACCATATTCATTCATGTTAAAATTTTGCAAGACATACCCATTTAATTTAACAAGGTTAGGAGGAAGTTCATACATGCGGTCGAAAAGCTCCGTCCGATCAAACTTAAACTTAATTAGTTCACTAGCATAAGCAAACGTCTTCTCTGTCGTACTAGGGTAAAGAAATCTTCCTGTATCTCCAACAATTCCAGCATACAGAAGTCTTGCCGCAGCGTCCGACATTTTCAAGCCTGAATTCTTCCCTTCAAGGTAAAATTCATAAATCATTTCACTACATGAGCTCGCTTCTGTATCGACCCAAATCATATCCCCATATGGCTCTACATTCGGATGATGGTCGATCTTAATGACGTAATCCCCAAGCTTGTAGCGTTCATCACAAATCCTCGCTTCATTAGCCGTATCTGTCACAATCACTAAAGCTCCGTTATATGTAGCATCGGAAATTTGATCCAGTCTTGATAAGTAATTTAGAGACGGTTCTTCTTTTCCGACAATATAGATCGATTTTTCTGGGAATGATGCTTTAAGAACCTCAGCTAATCCCCCTTGGGAACCGTAAGCATCCGGATCCGGACGAACGTGACGGTGGATAATAATGGTATTGTACTTTTGAATCGTTTCTAGTATTTTATCTCTCATTTTTTACTCCTTGTTCGTTTTAAGGATGTGTTCCATTTGAAAACTTATATACCTCCATTTTTACCATAAAAAAGTGAAAAGAAAAGATCATTTGCTCTAAAATTTTTTCCTCATTCAATGACAAATACATGTCAGACAATGGTGACGGTGGCTTTTTTAGAAAAAACTCGGTAAAATAAAGTGAAGTTGTTCAAGCTTGGAGGAATTTTCAAATGCCAGTACTCGTCATTTTATTTGTGTTCGCTTTCTCTTTTTACATTTTTTACAAAGTGAAATATTTTCGAACACAAAGACCTGCAGAAAAAAAATGGATTTCAGCAAAAGCAAGTGTTGCATTAGGACTTTTTGTCGCCCTTTTTGGATTAAACCAATACTTCATTAATCAAACAACGGTTGGATATATTGTTGGGAGTATCTTTATCCTTTTAGGTGCAATCAATATATGGGGTGGAATGAAGTCTTATAAATTTTACTTGCCTCATGCAATTGAGGAAGCGGAGCAAGTAAAAAAATAATATTCTCGATTACTTAAAGCCGCCATGAGATTCTTTGGCGGCCTTTTCTTTAACAGGTCGATTATTGTCGGTCTAGTAACTGACACATCATCATTGCCTTCCCTACTAGAACCCCTTCGTTGAAGACCTCGACATCAACTTTTCCAAATTTACGTCCTACTTCTAACACTTTCGGATGAATTTCGATTGTACTATCGATTTGAACGGGCTTTAGAAAATAAATCGTCATATTTTCTACAACTAAATCTCCTTTTTTAAAGCCTCGTAAAACACCATTTGCTGCTTCTGTTACAAGCGTTGTGAATACCCCATAAGAAATCGTCCCTAAATGGTTAGTCATTTGCGGAGTGACCTCGCAACGATATGTCTCTTCATTTTTCATTTTTCCTTTTGATAATACTAATTGACTTGTAACAATATCATCGAGCGTTTCCCCCACTTGTGGTTGGCGCTGAATCATCTGTAATGCTTTAAGTACATCTTGACGACTAATAATTCCTAATAGCTTATTGCTATTGTCTGTAACAGGTAATAGTTCGATGCCTTCCCAAACCATCATATGTGCTGAAGATGCCACACTTGTTTGCCCGCTAACAGTCATTGGGTTCTTTGTCATGATTTTTTCGATCAGTTGTTCACGCTCTGCGCCGATGACATCCTTCGAAGTAACCATTCCTTGCACTTTCATATTCTCGTCTACGACAGGATAGCGACCATGTGTCGTTTCACGGTTGTATTCATACCACTTTGCAACCTTATCCGTTGTTTTTAAATAGATCGTATCTGATACAGGAGTTAAAATATCTTCAACTAGTACAATTTCCTTTTTAATTAACTGGTCATAGATTGCTCGATTAATCATCGCTGCGACCGTAAACGTATCATAGCTTGTCGAAATAATTGGGAGTTGAAGCTCATCGGCGAGCTTTTTCACCTCATCTTCTGTATCAAATCCACCTGTTATTAAAACAGCCGCTCCAGCTTTTAAAGCATGCTCATGGGCTTTGTCACGATTTCCGACAATTAATAAATTGCCTGCACCTGTGTAACGCATCATGGCGTCTAGTTTCATCGCACCGATGACGAATTTATTAAGCGTTTTATGTAATCCAGCGCGTCCACCTAGTACTTGCCCTTCCACAATATTGACAACCTCAGCATAGGTTAATTTTTCGATATTTTCTTTTTTCTTCCGTTCAATTCGAATCGTTCCAACCCGTTCAATCGTACTTACATAGCCTTTATTTTCAGCGTCTTTAATCGCTCTATATGCAGTACCTTCACTCACATTTAATGCCTTGGCGATTTGTCGTACGGATATTTTTTCTCCAACTGGTAGTTGATCAATATAATTTAATATTTGTTCATGCTTAGTAGCCAAGACCTTCACCCTTTATTTAAAGTATGCTTCATCATAAATTTCCCACTATGATAAAACTTCCTATTCTTTTCTCTTATTATAAGGTGAAGTTGGTTATAGATTCAATCAATTGTATGAACGAAGGCGTTTTTGAGACTTTTGTGGGTATTTTCTACCTTTTGCTTTTTTCGGTGAATATAATAATGCAGATAGATTACCAGCAATGACAATGAGGCATAGAGCTAGCCAGGAAATAGCGAATATACCAGCTAGTCCACTGTCATGGATAGGTAATCTTGGGAGAGCAAAGTAAAGCATTGCTGCAGCCGCTAACAAACAAAGTAAATAACGATTTTTAGCCATATACATATTCCTCCTTCATATTTTTATCTAATATGTATGCTAGAAGGTCCGAAAAAAGTCGTGATAATTTGTCCAAATGCCCTATATCGGCGAAAATTTGGATTTATCGGCGTTTTTCACGATATATCGGCGTTTATTTGATTTTATTGGCGAAACCAAAATAAAAGCGCAGCATCTTCGCTGCGCTACAAACATTACAATTCAATCGCTTCTCCTGGTTCGAGTACCTTCCCTTGACCAGCCGGTAATAGGCTCACAAATTGATGTGGATCCTGCTCAATCACAGGGAAAGTATTGTAGTGAATCGGAACAACCGTATTCGCACCTAATAGCTGTGCTGCATAGGCTGCGTCTTCTGGTCCCATTGTATAATTATCGCCAATCGGTAAAAACGCTACATCAATTGGATGTCTTTCCCCAATTAGCTTCATATCTGAGAAAAGAGCAGTGTCCCCTGCGTGGTAAATCGTTTTTCCTTCAATCGTAAAGAGAACTCCCATTGGCATTCCTAAATAAATAATTTGTTGGTCCACGGTTTCAAAGCTGGAAGAATGAAATGCTTGGGTAAATTTCACACGCCCAAATTCAAATTGATAGCTTCCACCGATATTCATGCCGTGCGTCTTTAGCCCTTTCCAACTTAAAAAGGATTCTAACTCAGGGCTTGCGATGACAAGTGCTCCACTCTTCTTCGCAAGTTCTACCGTATCCCCAACATGATCGTTATGTCCGTGGGTAAGGACAATATAGTCCGGACTTAACTCCTCCACCTTTAAGTCTGTCAATCCATTCCCGTTAATAAACGGATCAATTAAAATCGTCTTTCCATTTGTCTCAATTTTCACCACTGCATGTCCGTGATAGGAAATTTTCATTTATACTCGCTCCTTCCTTTTTAATCATATATTCATACTTCAACAAACTTTAGGACATTCCTTCTAACTATCGCCAAAATGTTTTCGAAAGATTCGAATGCGCTTAAAAAGTTTACAATCCTCTTAGAAGTTGCTACCTTTAAATTAGATAAAACTAAGGGAGATGTTTTCATGGAACGTATACATAAGTTTTCTGCTTGGATGAAGGAAGAAGATATCCAGGTTTCTTTTCTCACTTCAACAGAGAGCGTATTTTATTTGAGTCAATTTTACAGTGACCCTCATGAAAGACTACTTGGAGTCGCGATTTTCCAAGATGCAGAGCCGTTCTTAATTTGTCCTGCGATGGAAAAAGAGGATGCTAAAAAATCAGGCTGGAACAATGAAATTATCGGTTACAGTGATATTGAAAATCCATGGGAACTTGTCAAACAGGCGGTCTTAAAACGAGTCGAGAAAATTAATCGAATTGGAATTGAAAAAGAACATCTTAATGTAGAACGATTTGAAATTCTAACTAATCTTTTCCCCGATGGAACCTTTATTTCCGCTGAAGAAAAATTACGAAAGCTTCGAATGATCAAGGATGAAAAGGAGCTTGCAACAATTCGTGAAGCATGTGCTTTAGCAGATTACGCGATTGAAGTTGGTTGCTCCGAAATCAAGGAAGGCAAAACAGAATTAGATGTTCTCGCTGCAATCGAATTTGCCTTAAAGAAAAAAGGCGTGACAGCGATGTCTTTTTCAACGATGGTGTTAACTGGCGCTAATGGTGCCTCACCGCACGGAAATCCTGGTCTCACTAAAATCCAAAAGGGTGATCTTGTTCTCTTTGATTTGGGTGTTGTCGTTGACGGTTATTGTTCAGATATTACAAGAACAGTCGCTTATGGAGAGATCAATGATAAGCAAAAAGAAATTTACGATACCGTTTTAAAAGCGCAATTAGCTGCCATTTCAGCAAGCAAACCGGGCGTAAAATGCTCCGAAGTGGATTTAGCTGCACGCAACACAATCGGACAAGCTGGCTGATGGAGAATATTTTCCACATCGACTTGGCCATGGGCTTGGAATTAGCGTCCACGAATATCCTTCTTTAACTGAAACGAATGACCTTTCATTAGAAAAAGGGATGGTATACACGATTGAACCAGGAATTTATGTACCGGGTGTTGCCGGCGTGAGAATCGAGGATGATGTCGTCGTAACCGAAAATGGATTAGAAATTCTCACGAAGTTCCCGAAGGAATTACAAATAATCAATTAACCAAAAATCCTCTAGGACGATCCTAGAGGATTTTTTCAACCTAATTTATTTAGAAGTTCTTGTATAGGCACATAATTTAAATCTAATGAAGTTGCTACTGCTTCATAAGTGACAAAGCCATCTAA
The DNA here is from genome assembly GCF_047302285.1 of Robertmurraya phoenicis. GTDB lineage: Bacteria > Bacillota > Bacilli > Bacillales > Cytobacillaceae > Robertmurraya. The sequence continues at coordinate 1,329,883 of NZ_CP154845.1, read as the reverse complement.
TGTGTTAATTCCTTTTAATAATGCCTCATTTTCTAGACATGCCTCGCGATAACCTTTGTTGGCAATTTGAATGGCATATGGAACTGTTACATTTGTTAATGCAATCGTTGAAGTTCGTGGAACAGCACCAGGCATATTCCCAACTGCATAATGGACGATATCATATTTTTTATAGGTAGGTTGATCATGTGTCGTAATTCGGTCTGTCGTTTCGAAAATACCACCTTGGTCAATCGCAATATCGACGACAACAGATCCTGGAGACATGGACTCTATCATTTCTTCTTTTACTAGTTTAGGAGCTTTTGCACCTGGAATAAGAACTGCCCCAATTACGAGATCAGATTCTCTTACCGCTTCAGCAATATTATAAGGATTCGACATTAATGTAGTAGCATCACTACCAAAAATATCATCAAGTTGGCGAAGTCGTTCAGGATTCAAGTCGATGATTGTCACATTTGCACCAAGACCAACAGCTACTTTAGCAGCGTTCGTTCCTGCAACACCTCCACCAATCACGGTAACTTTTGCTCTTTTTACTCCAGGAACTCCTGAAAGTAAGATTCCTTTTCCACCATTAACCTTCTCTAAATATTGAGCCCCAATTTGAGCTGCCATGCGACCAGCTACCTCACTCATTGGTGTTAAAAGTGGTAATGACTTATTCGATAATTGAACCGTTTCATAGGCAATTGCTACGACCTTCTTTTCTAAAAGGGCGTTCGTTAATTCTGGTTCAGCTGCTAAATGTAAATATGTAAATAAAATTAATCCTTCACGGAAATACGTATATTCTGATGATAGAGGTTCTTTAACCTTCATGACCATTTCCTTAGACCAAACTTCCTCTGCAGTGCTCACAATGGTAGCTCCCGCATTCATATAATCTGAGTCAGTGAAACCAGAACCAAGCCCAGCGTCTGTTTCTATATATACCTCATGACCATAGTTTACTAGATTGACAACACCAGCTGGTGTCATAGCCACACGATTCTCATTGTTCTTTATCTCTTTGGGTACCCCAATTCGCATGTTTTTCCCCTCCTGATATTTCACAAATCCGATTCTACTATACACCTAACAAAGTAAAGAATAAAGTCCTTTTCAGTTTTCTAGCAAAAAAGAAGAAGCGCAATTTTTGCACCTCTTCTTAGAGAAATCACGCTTACTCCATTTCGTCCGCTTCTTCTGATTGATCTTTTAACAAGTCATATTGTCCATCTGCTTGATCGATAACACCACTGTTATAAGCATTCATGATCTGCTCACTAACCTGCTTTGTTCCTTGTTCATCGTAATCAAAGCTTAATCCCTTTTTTGGATCCTTTGCCACTTGCTTCCACTCCCCTCAAAAAAAAATCAGTCACAATGATAGTTTTCGAAAATTTGTTACAGATATTCATAAAAGAGGGTTGTATAATAAAGGTAAAGGAGGAGATAAATATGAGTCTCACTTATAAGAACATATTAGTTGCGGTTGATGGTTCAACTGAAGCAGAATGGGCATTCAAGAAAGCGATTGAAATTGCGAAACGAAATGATGCTAAAATTGTTCTGGCACATATTATCGACACACGTACATTTGCAACAGTAGAAGCATACGACAGAACCATTGTAGAAAGAGCAGACCAATTTGCAACTGAGCTAATGGAAAAGTACAAAAAAACAGCGTTAGATGCTGGCGTAAAAGACGTATCCTTCACTGTCGAGTACGGGTCTCCTAAAGTCAAAATACCAAAAGATATCGCCAAAAAATATGAAGTTGATTTAATTATTTGCGGCGCAACTGGTCTAAATGCCGTTGAACGATTTCTAATTGGAAGCGTCTCCGAACATATTGCTAGGCATGCATCATGTGATGTCATGATTATTCGCACTGAAAAAGATGAATAGAGCTTTAAGCACGCTAAGTGAGTCTTAGCGTGCTTTTAATTTCCCTTCTGCCTTCTCTAGCGCAATACGAATTTGTTCAAATCCAGTTCCACCTGCACTATTTCTACGCTTAACGGCCGTTACCGGATTTAATACCTCATAAATATCCGCTTCAAACAGCGGATGAGCTTCTTTAAACTCCTCTAACTTCAAGTCAGCTAGAAACACATGTTTTTTCACACATGTTAAAACAAGTTGTCCAACGATTTCATGACTTTCTCTAAAAGGAATTCCCTTACCTGATAGGTAATCAGCTAATTCAGTGGCATTGGAGAAATCATTTTTTGTCGCAGACTCCATTTGAGTACTGTTGACTTTCATTGTCTCAATCATACCAGCGAAAATTTTCAAAGAACCTGTGACCGTTTTTACGGTATCAAACATGCCCTCTTTATCTTCCTGCATGTCCTTATTGTAAGCAAGAGGTAATCCTTTCAAAACGGTAAGGAGTCCCATTAGATTCCCATAAACACGACCAGTCTTACCACGAATTAATTCCGCCATATCTGGATTTTTCTTTTGCGGCATTATGCTACTACCTGTTGAAAAAGCATCGTCTAACTCAATAAAACGGAATTCCTGAGAAGACCAAAGAATGATTTCTTCTCCTAAACGAGAAAGATGCATCATGAGTATGGAACTCGCCGATAGAAACTCCAAAATGAAATCCCGATCGCTGACCGCATCAAGACTATTTTCATATATCCCACTAAACCCGAGTAATTCCGCTGTAAGTTCTCTGTCAATTGGAAAGGTCGTACCTGCTAAAGCTCCCGCACCAAGCGGAGAAACATTAATTCTCTTGATTCCCTCAATAAATCTTTCCTTATCCCGTTCAAGCATCCAAAAATACGCCATTAAATGATGGGCAAAAGAAATAGGCTGGGCACGTTGCAGGTGGGTATATCCTGGCATGATCGTTTCAACATGAGCTTTTGCTTGTGTTAATAAAGCTGTTTGCATTTCTTCGACTAAGCCGATTATCGTCTCAGACTGTTTTCGTAAATACAGATGCATATCGGTTGCTACTTGATCATTACGGCTTCTGCCTGTATGTAGCTTGCCACCAACTGGACCGATTATTTCTGTCAGTTGACTTTCAAGATTTAAGTGAATATCTTCTAGCTTCACGGAAAATTCCAATTGGTTGTTTGCTGCTTTTTCCTTCAAGGACTGCAAGCCCTTGATTATTAGGGCTGCGTCGTCCTCTGAAATAATTCCACTTTTGGAAAGCATTTTCACATGTGCCAAACTGCCATCTAAATCTTCCAATACAAGTTCCTGATCAAAGGAAATGGAAGCTCCGAACTCATCTACCCATTCTTCTGCTGTTTTCGTAAATCTTCCACCCCAAAGTTTTTTCACACTGTCACCTTCTTGTTTTGTACGATGCTTTGTACTTTTGTTGGCAAACCATATAATTGAATGAATCCTACAGCAGCACTGTGATCAAATTCATCTTCTTTTGTATATGTCGCTAGCTTTTCATCATATAAAGAGTAAGGAGACTTTCTTCCTTCCACAATTGCATGACCTTTAAAGAGCTTAACTCTTACCGTACCTGTTACATATTTTTGCGTATCCTTTAAGAACGCTAATAGAGCTGAAGTTAATGGAGAGAACCATAGCGCTTCATAAATGACTTCCGTAAGTTTCTTTTCAATCACTGGTTTAAAATGAGCTACTTCTTTCACAAGGGTTAAATCCTCTAGCTCCTTATGTGCTTTAATCAGTGTCATCGCTCCTGGACACTCATAAACCTCACGAGATTTAATCCCCACTAGACGATTTTCTACGTGGTCAATACGACCGACTCCGTGCTTCCCTGCAACAATATTTAATTCTAAAATTAGCTGTGAAAGTGGATAAGATTTTCCATTTAGTTTCACGGGAACACCTTGCTCAAATTCGATTTCAACGTAATCCGGTGATTCTGGCGTATATTCTAGGCCTGCCGTTAGTTCATAAGCATCTTCTGGTGGCGCTGCCCATGGATCCTCTAATACTCCACATTCATTACTTCTTCCCCAAAGATTTTGGTCAATTGAATAAGGGCTATCAAGGTTGATTGGAATCGGAATACCGTTTTCTTTTGCATATTCAATTTCCTCTTCACGTGACCAGCTCCATTCACGAACTGGAGCAAGCACCTTTAATTCAGGATTTAATGCATGAATAGCTACTTCAAAGCGGACCTGGTCGTTTCCTTTACCTGTGCAACCATGGGCTACTGCCACTGCACATTCTTTATCAGCGATCTCAACAAGTTTTTTTGCAATGAGCGGACGAGATAAAGCTGAAACTAGTGGATATTTCCCTTCATAGAGAGCATGTGCTTGAAGAGCAACTAATGCATATTCATTGGCGAATTCTTCTTTTACATCTAGAACATAGGAGCTTACCGCTCCGACTTGAAGTGCCTTTTCCTTAATAAAATCTAAATCCTTACCCTCTCCTACATCCAAACAGCAGGCAACAACTGAATAGCCTTGATCCTGTAACCATTTAATTGCAACAGAGGTGTCTAATCCTCCAGAGTATGCTAACACTACTTTTTGATTTGTCATTTAAGATGTCCTCCCTTTAAATACGAATTCCATAGTTGTTTTTAAAAAACGAATAAATATTCATTTTATTATATTTTTATTCTTCCTCTTGTTTACTAATTTACCAAGATTCATAATATTTTTCAATAGTTATTCTTCATTTTGTATAAAAATAAATTTTTTGTGTATATTGTGCGGATGGAAGATTGCGTCTGAATATTGTAAAATAAAAATTAAGAGTAAATAAATGTAGCGTTTTTGGAGGCATGCTTTGATGAATAAGTTTTTTTCGCAGGACGAACGCTTAGGAATACCGATACCCAATCTTGATCTTTCTTGGGATGATTACTCCGAGGAAAAACAACAGTCCATCCTTTTATATTGGGAAAATATTCGCGGGAAGATTCCTGACAGAATTGCCGAGCTTGAAAAAAAGATTAATCAAAAACAAGCGGAGCTTTCAGATGAAGGGAATTTTGAGCGTTCTTGTCAGCTAAATAGCGAGATCGCGGAACTTGCATCGATTATCAATGACCTTTGGCTATGGTACAGAACCCATCAGGACATTGGCAGTAAGGTCCATCAATAATACAATTTCAAAAGGACAGCGTTTTTAAGCGCTGTCCCTTTTTTATAGATCCTTCCGGAGTTCACGTACAACATGACCAATTTCGGGAAGAATTAAGCGATTCATTGCAAGCTTAACAGCTCCAGTAGAACCAGGTGTTGAAAATACGGCCTTATTATTGACGACTCCCGCTATTGCACGTGATAGAATGGCTGCCGAGCCGATATCCTCTTGATAGCTTAACATTCTAAAAAGCTCTCCAAAACCTGTAATCTCTTTGGCAAATAAAGTTTTTACCGTTTCAATGGTCACATCTCTTTTGGCAATTCCTGTTCCACCATTTGTTAAAACGACATCAATATTTGATGTTTCACATCCTTGTAGAACTGCTTCACGAATCGCAGCTGCTTCATCTTTGACGATGACATAATCGACAATGACATGACCAGAATCCTCTAAAAGAGAAATCATCGTTTGCCCACTTTTATCTGTTTCTTTCGTTCTCGTATCGCTTACCGTAATGACCTTACATTTTACCTGATTCGGTGCCTCTTTTTTATGTTCACTCGTACTCATTCATCTTTCTCCTTCTCCATTAAATACCGCATTTGATAATATTTATGGGCAAAATCAGTTACTTTTCTCGTCAACTGGTAGTTCACACCTGCCCCAATCGCCATACTGATAAAAGGAATACCTTGTACGGTTTTATTTTTCAATAAAAGGATCGTAACGGCTTTAAGAATTTGTCTTAATGGCTGCTCAAGCCATAAAGTATTGGTCAAATCCTCCTCACCATCGTAAAAATAATATTCATTGGTCGATTGCAGTTCATTCATCAGCTGCTCCCATCCTTGCCCTTGTAATCTCGCTGGAAGTGTTGCAGCATGAAATACCTTTAACGACGTCATCATTTCAAATGGATTATTCACTTCATATCCATACGTCATCGCGACTAGCTGAACCGAACGAATATTAATCACCGCTATCGCAGGAATATCTGTCCCAAGGAGGACAGGTCCACCCGTTCCTGATAATCCCCCCTGTGCGAAAGAATAAAGTCGGTGTCTAGCTATTTGCTGTTGAGCTATGTATTGCAATTGATCAATCGATAACTGCTTTAAATCCTCTACTTGATGGATATCCTCATTAAAAACGCGTCCTACAGATAAAACTCGCTCTTTCGCATCGTGCTGAATTTGAGTTCCTTGTATAAGTGCATGGAGATGAAAAAGCCACGTATCCACTACAGAGAAGAAATCTTTTTGAGTTTGCTCTGGAAGTAATGAAAAAGCTCGTTCAAAGTATCTTTCATACGCTAACACAAAATCATTTGTTTCATATTGATACAAGCTCTGCTCCCAACCCTTAATATCATTCATTACTTTTTGTTCTCGATCGGACAACATTCAATGAACCTCCTTGGAGCACTGTCATTATTGTTTAGTATAGCATAGGTATAGCGGGTCACTTCACACGTACAAACGTTTCCTACTGCTCATAGATAATATCGCCTGTGTAAGAAACATCATAACCAATCGATAATAACTCTTCCTTCAAGTTAGTGGATTGAAGAATATTTAAGATCATTGAAATGATTTCTTTATTTGTTGCGGTTTTCAGAATAACGAGGTCATATCTTTCTTTTGTCAGTGGCACAAAATCAATGCCAACAAGATTTGCCACTTTTTCAATTCCTATTCCTACATCTGCATACTGCTTTGAGATCACGCCTGCAACTCCTAGATGGCTCGTTTCTTCATCACCATACCCTCTTATTTTATCCTTGCTAATACTAGCGACTCTCAACTTCTCATCTAGTAAAACTCTTGCCCCTGAACCTTTTTCTCTATTAATGATTTTCACATCACTCCGAAGTAAATCTTGAAAATCATATATGTTCTTCGGGTTTCCTTTCGCCACATAAAATCCTGCCTGGCGACATATTAAATTGACCACGATAAAAGAATTACTTACAAGAATTCTTCTAATGTAAGGGATGTTATAATCGCCTGTATCGCCATCATATAAATGCGTACTGACGATATCAGCCTCACCTTTATACATAGAAATTAAACTTTCTAGACTGCCTACATAAGAACGAAGTGGACGAAATAGATTCGTTTCCTTTTCAATATATTTTGTCAGTAAATCTAAGCTATTATCTTGACCGCTAATAATTATTGAACGGTTGGAAGTCTGAATCGTACTTGTACTTGCTTCTACTCCAGTAGCACGCTCAGGTACAATCACTCCCTTTGCCTTATTCTTATAGTTTTCTAAATCAGATGCATCCACTCTCATTTGTCTACCAACTCGATAAGCTGGAAGCTTGCCCTTCTTGATTAAGTCATAGACCGTTAATTTAGAAACCTTTAATATTTGAGCAATTTGTTCCGTTGTATAGGATTCTTCTAATGGCATGATATTTCCTCCGAGAAATTCATTATTTGTTCTTATTTTATCATTTACTGGAGTAAGTTTCAGAATTATACTTAAATATATCTAGTTATAACTATTTATAATTAGATATATTTAAAAGAAAGGTGGAATACGTTTTCTTTAAAGAATAATCTATTTAGACAAAACAATTATCATTACATTTAACTTACTAGGGAGGATTTTTAGATGAAAAGCACATGGAAGATTGGAATAATATTTATGCTCATACTTTTTCTTACAGTTGGGTGTAATAATCAAGAATCAAACGACGCGTCATCAGATAATTCGGATCAGCCAATAGAAAGTACTGAAATATTAATTTCAACTGCGGCAAGTTTAACAGATGCCATGTCGGAAATTGAAAAAGCATTTGAAGATACATATTCAAATATTGATGTTTCCTTCAATTTTGGAAGTTCGGGTACACTCGCTCAACAAATTCAACAGGGAGCCCCTGCCGATGCATTTCTTTCTGCTGATCAAAAATGGATGGATACACTTGAAGAAGAAAATTTAATTCTACCAGATACAAGAGTTGACTTTACAGGTAACAAACTTGTTCTAATTAGTCAAAAAGATAATGATATAGAAATTTCTTCCTTCGAGGATCTTAATTCCGCTGAAATCGGAGAATTAGCTATTGGAAATCCTGAAAGTGTCCCTGCTGGTACTTACGCTAAGGAAGCCCTTACGACTATTGGAAAATGGGAGGAATTAGAAAAACAATTCATCCTAGCAAAAGATGTTCGTCAAGTGTTAACTTATGTTGAATCTGGTAATACAGATTTAGGCATTGTGTACTCAAGTGATGCATTCATCTCTGAGCAAGTAAAAATTATTGCTGAAGCCTCATCAGATTGGCATACTCCTGTCATCTATCCAGCTGCCGTAACAGCAGAAAGTGAAAATGCGGATAGTGCCAAATTATTTATTGATTTTTTACAAACAGATGAGGCACAAGCGATATTAAATGAATTTGGGTTTATAAAATAATGCTATATGATATATACTATACTGTTGATTTTTGGCTCATTTCACACGAAATAAGCCAAAAATCTTTTTATTAACAATATTGTTTAAAAAAACCGTAATGTAAAAGGAATGCATGAAATGAACTATACACCATTATTTTTATCTTTAAAGATTGCCAGCATTGCGACATGTGTTGTATTCATTGTTGGTATTTTTTCAGCAAGAATAATTGCTCGAAATTCGTTTCCAGGAAAAAATATTATTGAATCCATCATCCTATTACCATTAGTGTTACCTCCAACCGTCGTCGGATTTGGCTTATTATACATGTTTGGTAAGAACGGATTAATTGGTAGCCTTCTAATAGAGTGGTTTGACTTTCAAATCGTATTCACATGGGTAGGAGCGGTTATTGCGTCAATTGTCGTTTCCTTCCCCTTAATGTATCAAAGTGCATCAGCTGCTTTTCAAAACTTTGATATTAATATTGAAAATGCTGCCCTCACAATGGGTGCCTCAAAATGGAGGATATTTTGGACAATTTCATTTCCTCTTGCTTTTCCTGGAATATTAGCAGGAACTGTTTTAACCTTCGCCAGGGCATTAGGTGAGTTTGGAGCGACCTTAATGATTGCCGGTTTTATTCCCAATAAAACAGAAACGATTCCATTAGCGATATATTTTGCGGTGGAGTCTGGAAATATGGAAGCAGCTACTTTTTGGGTTGTAATCATTGTACTTCTTGGATTTTGCTCCATCCTGTGGCTCAATTGGTGGACGAAGCGAAACATTTTGCGATATTCGAAAAATAAATAAAAAGAGGTAATCGAGATGCTTACTTTAGATATTAGAAAAAAATTAGATTCTTTTGAGCTTGATGTGAATCTAAAAGTTGAAGACGAAATTGTCATCTTGTTTGGCCCATCAGGGTCAGGGAAAACAACGATCTTAAATAGTATTGCTGGGCTTGTTCCTCCTGACTCCGGTTCGATCACATTAAATAATGTTTCCCTTTTTAAAAACAAAAAAGAATCTGTCCCTATTCAAAAAAGAAATATCGGTTATTTATTCCAAGATTATGCTCTATTTCCCCACATGACAGTTAAAAAGAATATTCTTTACGGAGCGAAAGATCAAGAGTTCGTTAAACAATTGGTTGAAGTATTGGGAATTGGACACCTCATGGATAAATATCCAAGACAGATCTCTGGTGGAGAAAAACAGAGAGTTGCTCTTGCAAGGGCTTTATCAACAAAACCTCAGATCCTCTTGTTAGATGAACCTTTCTCCGCATTAGACCAAGAGATTCGTCAGGAATGTCAGGATGAGCTTTTACGACTTCATCAAACATGGAATATTCCTGTCATTATGGTTACCCATGACTTTCAAGAAGCGGAAAAGCTTGCCCATCGGATCTATAAAATAAATAAAGGCAAGATAATGGAAGAAATCGCCAAATAAAAAAAGCAACTTTTCAGTTTTAGTGAAAAGTTGCTTTTTTATTTTTTCTTAGTGAGTTAGTCTTACAACGTCTCTTGCAATCATAACCTCTTCATTTGTTGGAATGATCATAACTTTTACAGGAGAATGTGGGAAACTAATGAACGCTTCCTCACCGCGAACCTTGTTCAAAGCTGGATCAAAATAAACACCCATGAATTCTAGACCTTGAAGGACTCTTTCACGAATAGAAGCACTATTTTCACCAATTCCTGCTGTAAAGATAATCGCATCTACTCCATACATTTTAGCAGAATAAGAACCGATGTATTTATGAATACGGTCTGCGAATACTTTTAGAGCTAATTCTGCACGCTCGTTTCCTTTTTCTGCTTCTACTTCGATATCGCGTAAATCGCTAGAGAAACCAGAAACAGCGAGCATACCACTTTCTTTATTTAAAACATCTAAAACCTCTTCAGCTGTTTTATTCGTTTTTTCCATAATATAAGGGATTAGGGCAGGATCAATATTCCCTGAACGAGTTCCCATTGTAACACCCGCAAGTGGCGTGAATCCCATTGATGTATCAATTGATTTTCCACCTTCAATAGCCGCGATACTCGCACCATTACCTAGGTGACAAGAAAGCAAGCGTAATTGCTCAAGCGGACGACCTAACATTTCCGCCGCACGTTCTGAAACATATTTATGTGAAGTACCATGGAAACCATATTTACGAATGCCATACTTCTCATAATACTCATATGGAAGGCTGTAAAGAAAAGAGTTTTCTGGCATGGTTTGATGGAAAGCCGTGTCAAAAACAGCTACAGCAGGAACATTCGGCAGCACTTCTTTAAATGCTCTAATACCTGTAACATTAGCTGGGTTGTGAAGAGGAGCTAATTCTGATAGCTCTTCGATTTTTTGAAGCACTTCGTCTGTAATAACAACAGAGTCAGCAAATTCTTCTCCACCATGTACGACACGATGGCCAATTCCTTCGATCTCATCTAATGATTGAATGATGCCTGTTTCTGTTAATTTGTTTAGTAGCATTTTAACAGCAACACTGTGGTCAGGAATATCAGTAGTTTCTGTTTGTTTCTCACCATTAACGGTTATATTGAAAATAGAATCTTTTAGTCCGATTCTTTCAATTAATCCTTTTGTAATGACTTCTTCAGTAGGCATTTCAAATAATTGAAACTTTAAAGATGAACTGCCTGCATTGATTGCGATTACTTTTGCCATCGTTTCCGCTCCTTTAACTTAACGTAAATATGTATTTCTTACTTATTTTGTTCAAGTAAGCTTATTTCTATCTCTCAATTTCTCATTTAATCATTGTCAATTAAACAATTCAAGAACGAGGATAAAATGGTATCGTTTTCACTATAAAGTAAATATATTCTGATTTTAATGATAAATCTGTATATATTGTGAACTTTTCACAAAATACTCCGTGATCGCTTGACTAGAGAATGGGAGTAGTTGGTCTTTCGGACTTAATAGATCATCCTTTCTTGAATACCGTCCGAATATCTGGCGGATTCGGACAACATTGATGATTCACCCTATAACTAAGTCCGAATCCCCCTTCCATAAAATAAGACCACTGAAATTTTCAGTGGTCGATTACGTTTATTTATTTTCTTTTATCCATTGATCGATTTTTTGTAAGGTCTTTTCAACCTGATGCCCATTGGATAGACTTGGAAGATTAACTAAAAGTACCTGTTTTGGCGCTTTAACTTCCTCTCCTTTTTTCTGTAAAATCAACACGCTTTTCGCGGCATTTTCATGGCGAAACATCGTTAATGGTAGTTGTAAAATCGACTGGATATAAGCATGCTCTTTTAAGAATTCATGTAGCTTTGGAGCTTCTTCGCTTTCAAATAATCCATTGGGAATAATAAAAAATAAATATCCACCGTCTTTAGTATACTTAATGCTTTGTTCAATAAAGAGGTGATGAGCGTAAGAGTGTCCTTTATCTGATTTCAATTGAAAATCAGCTGCTCTTACATCATTCGGGTAATACCCGACCGGTAAATCACTTACGACCGCATCAGCAAGTTCAATGAAAAGTGGTTCTAGACTATCTTGATTATACAATTCAATTGGATGTTGCTGTAAATTAGCATTTATGAAAGCTAGTTTAATAAGCAGATCATCAACATCAATCCCCATACCTTCGATTTGTTTTCCAGCCTGCTGATTTATAACAGTCGTGATGAGATTTCCTGTTCCAATTGCGGGATCAAATAAGCGATATGAAGACTTCGTCACAAACTTATTCACCAAGTAACCGACAAGCATCCCTACAGCATCTGGGGTCATTTGATGATTAGGTTGTACACTTTCCTTCATTCCTTTTAAAATGGCCAATTGAAAAGACTTTCGTATCTCTTCAACGGTGTATCTATCTAATTTTAGAGACTCGTAACTCTTTTTCAGCCTCTTCTTACTTAGTTCACTAATTTCTTCATCTTGTAATATGGCCTCTTGAAATATATTTTCACCTGTCTCCGCTAATGCTTCTAAAAAGGTGATCGATAATTCTTCTTGTAAAATAGTAGCCGTATCATTAATCACTGAAAATAAATCCTCTACGGGAGAGATTTTCACGATGCATTCCTCCTCGTCATCTTATTGTTCTATTCTACTCGGGATTATACTACTTGTACAAGAAAAGTGGAATGTATGAGAAGGGAGACATAATAAACAGAAGAGAAAAAGAAAGCAAGACCCCACTTGTTACCTGAGGTCTTGGCACTTACATTACTTCGTTGCTTTTGCTGCTTCAATCGCTGCTTCGTAGTTCGGATGATCCGTTCCTTCGCTAACATATTCCACATAAGTAACCGTATCATTAGAATCGATAACGAATACAGAACGAGCTAGTAACCTTAATTCTTGCATAACAACACCGTACGCTTCTCCAAAAGAAAGATCTCGATGATCAGAAACCGTTTGAACATTATCAATTCCAGCTGCTGCACACCAACGCTTTTGGGCGAAAGGTAAATCGGCACTTACTGTTAATACCTTAACATTGTCAAGCTTTGCTGCCTCTTCGTTAAAACGACGAGTTTGAGCGTCACACACTCCGGTATCAATGGAAGGTACTACACTGATTAAACGAACATGACCCTTTGAATCCTCTAGTGTAACAGGAGATAAATCATTTGCTAAAACGGTAAAACTTGGTGCTTTGTCGCCTACCTTAACTTCTGTACCAACAAGTGTAACTGGGTTTCCTTTAAAAGTGACTGATGCCATATGGGCTCATCCTCCTTAACAACGTATGTACAGTGTAAATCATAACGATTCAGAGACAATTTTGCAAATATTTACTATTCGAACGATTTATTTTTAACTAAAATGAAAAAGTTAACTCCCTAGAAAAGAGAGTTAACTTTGATTTTGGAGAAATTCCCCTTTAGAGTTCTAAGTCTTTTTTTGGTCCACCATATTCTGGGTTTTGGTATTCTCCTTCTTGCCCAGAATTTTGCTTCGAATCATTTTTATTGGAGAGCATTTGCTGTATTTTATCTACAGCCTGTGGAGCCAAATCTAAAATTTTCTCGTAGAGATGTGTACTTTCATCTAAATGAACCATTTTAACTTCTTTTGCATTTACAATTAAGAAAGCAATCGGAGTAATGGAAACACCTCCACCACTACCTCCACCAAAAGGGTGCTTAGACTGGTTTTCATCTTTGGAACTGCTATCAAGAATAAACTCACTACCTCCAGCTGCAAAGCCGAACCCAACCTTTGACACTGTTAGTATGACACTTCCATCAGGAGTTTCAACAGGGTCACCGATAATAGTGTTCACGTCAATCATTTCTTTAAGGTTTTCCATTGCAGTTGTCATCAAGCCTTGAATTGGATGATCGGACATTTTACTTCCTCCCTTTTATACGGATTTTGCCTTATTACCAGACAAAATAGATAATGGCTTTGTTTTGAAGTGCGGTTTTCCGCCCTTCCAAAATTTAAGTAGTTTAATTCCTGCAAAAATAGCATGCCCGATCCGAAAATGAATCATACATCTAAATGACGTTTCATTTACAGTTCGATTAAAATCTGGAGTAACCATTAAATTTGGCAATGTTTTCACCTTTAACAAAGAAGTGAGCAAACCAACAAGACTTCCTTTTACCGTCCAAAAAACGCCTGTTAGCATTCCGGTATAGGCCGCGTCACTTATACCAATAGTCGTCCTCCACTCCAAATTCGCCATTGTCACTTTCTTTAGAAATGAACGAATAATATGATGCAGCCCCACCACATGTTTGACGAATTGATCCATGTCTTGGATGCTTTGTAATATATCTTTTGCTGAAAATTTTTTCGTATCCTGTTTTTTATCTTTTTCCTGTGCGCCTGTTTCTATTTTTTCTTTTACAACAATCTCAGGGGAATCCTCGGCAATTTTAATGACAGGAACATTGATTTTATATTTTATAAGTCCAAAAAATGTTTTGAATGTAATTTTAAAACGGTCATCGTCTTTATTGTGGTAATAATCAATAATCACGATTAATTTTAGGAGCATGACAGAAATTATTAGTACCACGATTACCGCTAAAGCAATGAAAACCCACATCATCACCTTCACAACCTTTCAGCCTACCATTATCGACGAACACACAAAAAATAAACCTACATTTGCAGGTTTATTTTCAGACTGGAACTATAAATGAAGCTCTATCGTTCATGGATGACCGATGTATTAGAGAATAAATCATGTAAGCCCTGCTTTTTTGGTAAAAAAGCCACGATTACATACGAGATCCAAACAGTGGTTGAGATAAAGCGACCAATCCATTCTCTAAATAGAATCGTTCCCCAACTAAGGTTTTTTCCTGTTAAATCAACGACTTTTAACCCGAAAGCCATTTTCCCCAATGTTTGCCCTAAAAACTTTGTCATTAACACAAAATAAGCATAGAAAGTGATGGCCGTTAAAATCGATATTGGAGCAAACATACTTGATTCATTTAAACTGAGATCAAGGCTACGGAATAGCGGATAAATCAGGATACGCTCAATGCTGCCAATCACCAATAAATCAAGGAGATACGCCCAGAACCTCATCCAAAAGCCAGCGAATCGAAAATTTTCCTTTATGCCTCCATAAGATACAACACCTTCATCTTTGTTCTCGATCATTTGTTCTTCTATTTGAGTATCTTTAGATTCCAATGTTCATCCCCCCTATTCCGCATACAAATACATTAGACGAGGAGAGTGTGTTTGCGATAAAAGATTGAGCAAACTAGTTAGTTCATGATCTCCCCCTTTTAATTTCTGCGCCCCTAAGCTAAACAATGAGCCTAAACCAAAGCTCTCCGTATATTTCACAACTTGAGCATTGCGGATGTTTTGCTCTTCTTTCACGGCTTCCACGACATCGGCAAAATAACCAAACTCATCAATTAACCCGATTTCTTTTGCTTGTCTCCCGTCATAAATTCGTCCGTCTGCAATTTGCCTTACTTCTGCTTCAGACATTCCTCTTCCTTCGGCAATGACCTTAACAAAACCTTCATATGAATTGTCAATCATCGATTGGAGGATCTCCCGTTCTTCATCTGCCATTTCTCTTGTTGGGCTCATAATATCCTTGTAAGGTCCACTCTTAATCGTGATAAACTCGACTCCGTATTTTTCAGCAAGGCCGGCAAAATTATAGCCTTGCATAATGACGCCTAATGAACCTGTTAGCGTCTCCGGACTTGCAAAAATTTTATGAGCCGGTGCTGCTATGTAATACCCCCCTGATGCAGCCATCGAGCCCATAGAAATATAGACTGGCTTATTTGCTTCAGATTGAATTTCCACTATTTTATCGTGGATTTCTGCACTTTCAACAACACCACCACCTGGTGTATTAACGCGTAGAATAACAGCCTTAACGGAATTATTTTCTTTCACATAATCAAGCTTTTCCATAAACGTCTGGTGATGATAGCCCTCTGTTGTAAAAATGGACGTAGCTCCACCAGTATCTTGAATCGTACCATTTAAATCCAGTACAGCAATTTGATTCGCAACATCTCCTGATTCTATAACTTCTTCTGCAAAAAGTTCCTCTGTTACGCCAAATAAATCATCAAAGTTACTTTCAAAATTACTAAATGCAAAAATAGAAAATGCGTTAATCGCAATTGAAAAGAAAAGCAATACTGCCGCAATAGCTAACGCAGCCCAACGTTTCCCTGTCATATTTTTTATCCTCCTTTTTCTTTCTTAGTTGCGCATTTTTATCCAAAAAGCAAAGCCACAAAATGGACGTATTTCCAACTTTTATTTACGTTTCCACTTCAAAAATGTTTCAAAAATATGTAGACTTAAAACTAGATAAGCACCTAAGAGTTCAATATTTCAGCGTATAATAATCCCAATCCCTTTCCAATTATGACAAAAAATGATCTGAAGATCTAGGGCTCATATTAGGATGTGGATGCACGATACTATAGGTATGCCTATTTATTTTGGATGGAGGGGTTCTACATGGAAAACAGAAATAATGTTTATTTCTTCCACAAAAAAGATGCTGAAATGATGCAAAAGGTTCAGCCCTTTTATGATCATGCTAAAGATTATGGATTTACGATCGTGAATGACCATAGAATCGCCAATATCATTGTTAGCTTTGGTGATGATGGAGCTTTTTTACAAGCAGTTAGAAAAACCGGATTCCGTGAAGATTGTCTTTATGCAGGGATTTCTACGAAAGAGAAACTAAATATTTACTGTGATTTTTATATTGAAGATACAGCAAAAATTATTGAAGCGGTTACGAAAGAACAAATTGAAATCCGTCGTTATCCAACCATCGAGGTGACGATTGATAATCAATTTTCCTTTCAATGCCTGAATGAATTTAGTGTTCGTTCTTCTATTATCCAAACGATTGTAATGGAAGTATTTATTGATCAATTACATTTTGAGACCTTCCGTGGGGATGGGATCATTGTTGCTACCCCAACTGGAAGCACTGCCTACAATAAATCGGTACATGGTGCTGTCGTCGATCCTTTACTGCCATCGATGCAGGTTAGTGAAATTGCTTCACTAAACAACAATCTTTATCGAACACTTGGTTCTCCATTTATTTTAAGTGGTGATCGAAAGTTGACCATAAAGGTCGTTCAAGACGGCAATGATTATCCGACTATGGGGATGGATAATGAAGCACTTAGTATTCAGCATGTTGAGGATATAACAATCCAACTTAGTAAAAAAAGAATCAAAACTGTTAAATTAAAGGACAACTCTTTCTGGGAAAAAGTACAAAGAACGTTCCTCTAATCAAATAAAAGGACAACCTCGAGCATACGTCTCGAGGTTGTTTTTTTACACACCTAAGCCTCTTCCTTTTTTTAGTTTCAGTTCGCGATTCATTAATTTCGTTTTTGACAAAGAATAGAGCGTCAATGCTCCCCATATGAAAATAAAGGATAGTAAATGGGTTTTTGAAAAAGGTTCTCCGTAGAAAAAGACGCCTAAAATCAGCGTTAATGTTGGCGCGATATATTGTATGAATCCCAACATCGATAATGGGATTTTTTGCGCCCCTTTCCCAAAATACAAAAGAGGTAACGCCGTTGCAGCCCCTGCCCCAATGAGTAATAAGTCTGTCGAAACGGATGAGGATAGAAACATATTTCTGTCTGCTATGAATAAATAAGCAACATACCCTAATGCTAACGGGGTTACAACCATCGTTTCAAGTGTTAGTCCAATGGTTGAATCTACCTTAATTAATTTTTTTGCTAATCCGTATAAACCAAATGAAAAAGCCAACGCTAATGCAATCCATGGAATTTGACCGTAGGAGATGCTTAAAATCAAGACACCTCCTGTAGCCATTGCAAAGGATACATATTGTAATGGAGATAGTTTTTCATGTAAAAATATAACTCCTAACAGGACACTAACAAGAGGATTAATATAATAACCTAGACTCGCTTGGATCATTTGATCATGATTAACCGCCCAAATGTATACGAACCAGTTTCCACTGACCAACAAAGAGGCGATGACTAACGCCCAAAGTCTTTTTTGATTTTTTCTTAATCCCTTAAGTGTCTCCACAAAAGGTGCCCATTTTCTTGTTGCGATGAGTAATAACAGCATTAAAACAAAGGACCAAATTACCCGATTGGCCAAAATTTCATCCGCATTCACTTGCTCAAGCAGTTTCCAATAAATCGGTAAGAGTCCCCACAAAAAATAAGAAAAGGCTGCTTGAATAGCTCCTACTTTCACTTCGTTATCTTTCATTCTTTTTGCCTCGATTCTTCTAGTCTCGAAATAATATCATTATAAAGGCAAATCATAGATTCTTCTAGATATTTAGCTTGAAGGAGCTTAAATTGTTTGTGTTGGAGAAGTACCTTCAGTGATTTTTGTATAAACAGGTTTTCCCCCGATAACCGTACTTTCGACATTGATATTGCGTATTTCATGCGGTGCACAATGAAAAATGTCTTGATCCAATATGGTGAAATCTGCAAGGAAACCTTCCTTGATAATGCCACGGTCTACTTCATGACAAGCAGCACTCGCACTTCCCTTTGTATATAAACATACCGCTTCATAAGTGGATAACGCTTCTTCAGGTTGATAGACCTCTTGCGTTTGCTGACTTACCCGGGCAACTGCAGCGTGAATGCCTAATAGTGGACTCACCTCTTCAATTGGAGCATCTGAACCACCTGCACATGTAAGTTGTTCTGATAGAAGTGTTTTCCAAGCATAGCAATAATCTAATTTTCCTTCTCCAATTCTATCGATTACCCAAGGAAAATCAGATGCTAAGAAGCTCGGTTGAATATCTAATATGACAGGAAGCTTCTTCACTCTATCAATCAGTTCTTTTCTTAAAATTTGGGCATGGATGATGCGATCCTTGCCATTCCCTACTAACGGGTGAGCTTCGATAGCTTGAACTACCATTTCAAAAGCCTTATCACCAATTGCATGAATCGCCACTGGCATCCTTATTTCTCTCGCCTTTGCCACAAGTTCATTTAATTCTTCCTGCGTGTATATGGCTACTCCGGATGTTTCTGGGTCATCAGCATAAGGATGACTTAAAAGAGCTGTTCTGCCTCCTAATGAACCATCTGCAAAAATTTTCATGGCTCCAAACTCAATCCACTGATTTCCTTGTAAAAATTGCCCTCCTGCTCGCTTGAAATCTTCAAGGACCGAGTAATGAACAAGCAAGTGCGCTCGAAAATAATGCTCTTCCTTTTCAATAACATCTTTAAATAGCTGATAGGTATTTTCAAAACCATTATAGTAGGAAAGATCCTCCGTATGTACTCCTGTTAATCCCTTTTCATATGCATCTTTAATCGCCATTCTCAATGCCTTTTTTAACTGCTCCTCAGATGCATTCGGAACGGCATCTAACATCATATCTTGAGCTTTTTCTTTAAAAACTCCAGTAAGCTTTCCTTCTTCATCTTTTTCGATCACTCCTCCTTGAGGAGTATCCATTTCGTCTTGAATCGATGCTTCCTGTAAGGCAAATGAATTGACTACTAATACATGTCTACAAATTCTTTTTAATAGAACTGGGTGATGGGGCACGACCATATCAATGTCGTTGCGATCAATCGTCTTGGCATCTCCCCAAAGATTTTCATTCCACCCTTCTCCAATGATCCACTCTCCTTCATTAAGAGATGAGGCGTATTCTTTGATAGCCATTAAAACGTCAGCCTTCGAGGTATATGTGGATAGATTAAGACGCATAAGCTTTTCACCATGGCCAATTAAGTGAATATGACTATCGACAAACCCTGGAAGCAGTGTACGTCCGTGTAAATGAAATTTATCCTGTATCATATGGGCAAAATCTTGCTCTAATTTCTCTACATTGCCCATTGCAATTATCCGATCTTTTTCTGTTAAAATCGCTTCAACCACATGATCTTCGTCTTGAAGAGTATAAATTAAGCCACCATACCAAAGAGTTCCCATCCTACATTCTCCTTTTCCTTCCATTTCATCCATTTTATCATTTATCTTCGATTTCCTAAATAATTGATTTTCTATAAAAAAAAGCAGACGAATTAAGTCGCCTGCATCATAATGTGTGACAATAAAGAAGTTCATAAACGCCCCTAGGTGTATTGAACCATTCCATTAATTTTTTAATTTGTTGTCGCCTTCTCTAGCTCTTTTTGCCTCAATTCCACCCTACGAATTTTTCCAGAAGTCGTCTTTGGTAGATCGGATACAAATTCAATTTTTCGAGGGTATTTATAGGGTGCCGTTAATCCTTTAACATGGTCTTGAAGTTCCTTAACTAAAATCGGATTCTCGGTATCAATCCCGTCTTTCAATACAATAAACGCTTTGACAATATGGCCTCTTGTTTCATCAGGACTTGCCACTACTGCACATTCTTTGACAGAAGGATGCTTGACAAGGGCATCTTCTACTTCAAATGGTCCGATTGTATAGCCAGAGCTGATGATGATATCGTCTCCTCTACCTTCAAACCAAAAGTAACCTTCTTCATCCTTTTTCGCTCTGTCCCCAGTGATGTAATAATCTCCACGGAACTGCATAGCTGTTCTTTCAGGGTCCTTGTAATAATGTTTAAATAATGCCGGTGTATCAATATGAACGGCAATATCTCCAACCTCTCCAGGTGCGCACGGTTCACCTTCTTCATTTATAATCTCTACTCGATTACCTGGAATCGGTTTGCCCATTGAACCAGCTTTAAGTTCCATTCCCTTCGTAATTCCCACAAGTAAAGTATTCTCTGTTTGCCCGTATCCATCTCGTACTTCCACATTGAAATACTTCTTAAATGTATCAATGACATTTCTATTTAACGGTTCTCCAGCCGAAACTGCACTACGTAAATGAGCCAATGAGTAGTCAGTAAGATTCTCTACCTTTGCCATTAACCGGTATTCAGTCGGTGTGCAGCAAAGGACATTGACGGCATATTTATCAAGCAATGCTAAGTATTTTTGCGGGTTGAATTTGCCGTTATAGACAATTCCCGTAGCACCTGTACCTAATACGGAAAGAAATGGACTCCATATCCACTTTTGCCATCCAGGACCTGCCGTTGCCCAAACCGTATCTCCATCTTCAATACTGAGCCAATTTGGTGCAGCTGCACGTAAATGAGCATAAGCCCACCCATGTGTATGTACGACGCCCTTAGGATTTCCGGTTGTTCCAGAAGTATAAGACAAAAAGGCCATATCTTCTTTATCCGTATTCGCCAAAGGCAATTCATCTGGAGCAAGGTCCATCTCTTTATCAAGATGAATCCACCCTTTTGCTTCATCTCCAACAACAAATTTCGGGAGCTTTTCAATTTCGTCTAAGTCATCAAATTGGTCTACATATTGATGATAGCTTACAATCGCCTTAACATCTCCATGGGTTATCCGATATTGAAGGTCCTTTGTTCTAAGCATTTCAGAACTTGGAATGACGACAAGTCCAGTCTTTAGCGCCGCAATATAAACCTGATAAGCTTCAATCAATCTTGGAACAATAATTAAAACGACATCACCTTTTTCAAGACCACTTCCTAAGAAAACGTTTCCAATCTTATTGGCGTTTTTCAGTAAATCTTTATAAGTAATTTCCCTTGTGTCACCTTCCTCCGATTCCCATTTAAGAGCAAGCCTATTTGGATCCCCTGCATACTTTTCCATTTCTGAAACTAAGTTGTAGTTATTTGGTGCCAAAAAATCTTCTCTTTTCATCCTAACTCCCCCTAAAATAATATTGTTTCACTATGTTCCACAGATAGAATTTCGAACAACCGACTAGGAAGGGACCTACATCCAATATTTTTTATTATCTAGTCATAATAGTTAGTGTCAATAATATTTTACCTTGTCTCTTTTAAAAATACTAGATGGAATTTTCAAAATTTACTTTCAATATAGTTTTTTTATCATTCTTTGAGCAAATTTAAGGCACGAAAAAAGGAGCAAGCCGAAGCTTACTCCTCGTAGCCATTTTTATTTAATTTTTATTTGAAACCTCCGCCTAATTGTGATTCTGCCATTGATACAAGGCGTTTCGTGATTTCTCCACCAACTGAACCGTTAGCGCGAGAAGTTGTGTCAGCTCCAAGACTTACGCCAAATTCAGTAGCAATCTCATACTTCATTTGATCTAAAGCTTGCTGAGCACCTGAAACAACTAATTGGTTTGAGCTGCTGTTGTTTGCCATAGGATATCACCTCCTTGTGAATATAGAATGTGTTATCCTTATGACCTTCATGCAAATTTATTGCTGGTAATTGTTCACAAATAAGGGATTAAAATAGCTCGTCTAGTTCAGCCTTTTCTTTTGGACTAATACGAATCGTTTCTGTTTTCTCAACCGCTTCCTGAATTAAGTGCTCAAAGTCAAAAAAGCTCTCGTAATACTCCACTTTTTCCTTTTTTGGCTTTGTTTTTGGAGATGCTGGTACAAAAACGGTACAGCAATCTTCATATGGTTGAATGGAAATATCATGGGTGTCAATTTCCCGAGCAATTTTGATAATATCCGTTTTGTCCATCATCACCAGTGGGCGAAGAATCGGCGTTGATGTCACATCATTGATCGCATACATACTCTCTAATGTTTGGCTCGCTACCTGACCTAAGCTTTCACCTGTCACAATGGCTAATCCCTCATGTCGAGCTCTTAATTTATCGGTAATGTTCAGCATCATTCTTCTCGTAGTCGTCATCGTATAGTTCTCAGGAATCTGTTTTTGAATCGCTTGCTGTGTAGCCGTGAAAGGCACAATGTGCAACGTAAAATATCCACCGTTTGCCTTCGCAAGCTTTTCTGCCAGTTCAATGACTTTTTGTTTTGAACGTTCACTCGTAAAAGGTGGACTGAAGAAATGGACTGCCTCTACTTCTAAACCACGTTTCATTGATAGATAACCTGCAACTGGACTATCAATTCCTCCTGAGAGCATGAGCATCGCTTTTCCACTCGAACCTATTGGTAAGCCGCCAGCTCCCTGAATATTTTCACATGACAAATAAGTTGCCTCCGGACGTACCTCTACCCGAAGATCAATATCTGGATTCTTCACATCCACCTTTAAATTAGGAACATTTTTAAGCAAATAGGCTCCAAATTCTTGATTCAATTCATTTGTATCAAGTTCATACGTTTTATCTGCACGTCGCGCCGTTATTTTAAAGCTCTTCCCCTCTGTATGCACCTCTCGGAAAAGCTGTAAGGCAGCGCTCTTCATTTCTTCTAAATCTTTACTTGTTTTAACTGCAGGACTGAAGGATTGAATGCCAAAAATCCCTCTAATCCGCTCAATGATTTGATCACCGTTATCCCCATTTAACACGATATACATCCGTTCCCTTTGCCCTTGAACCTTCGCATTTGGAAAGTCACTTATCGCATGTTGAATACTTTTTTTGAGTTTTTCCACAAATTTATTGCGGTTTCGCCCTTTTGTTGAAATTTCACCATATCGTATTAAAATTCGATCATAGTTCATCTTAATTCATAACCTCTTTCAATTTATTTACCGTTTCCTTTATCGCTTTTATCACAAAATCAGCTTCTTCTATTGTGTTGTCATAGGATAAACTGATACGAATTGCACTCTTCGCTATGTCTTCTGAAACCCCCATTGCGATTAATGTACTGCTGACTGCTTGTTTTTTCGATGAGCAGGCACTGGTCGTTGATACATAAATATCTTTCTCCTCTAAGGCATGGACAAAGACCTCTGCTTTAAATCCCTTAATTGAAAAATTGATAATATGAGGAGCAGAGCCTTTTGCTGGAGTATGAATCGTAACCTCCTCGAGTTCTGAAATCCCCTTGATGATGGTCTCCTTTACTTGAAGGAGTTTGTCTAAAAACTCTCTCTCATTCTCTAACGTCATCCTAAGAGCTTTAGCAAGTGCAACCATCCCTGCTACATTTTCCGTCCCACTACGCTGTTTTCGTTCCTGATTGCCCCCTGTTAGCAACGGTGAGATGTTTACTCCCTCACGTATGTAGAGAAGCCCAGTTCCCTTTAAACCATGAAATTTATGGGCTGAGTAAGAGCAGAGATCAACAGAGCATTTTTGTATATTTAACGGAACCTTTCCAATCCCTTGAATATTATCAACATGAAATAATATTTTTGGATAGTTTTTTAACATATTTCCGATTGCTTCTATCGGTTGAACTGTTCCCACTTCATTATTGACATGCATGATGGACACCAGAATCGTATCCTCTGAAATTGCTTGTTCTACATCTTTAACATGAACGCTTCCTTCTTGATCAACGGGAAGATAGGTCACCTTGAATCCGAGTTCCTCCAATTGCTGAAAGGTTTCTTTTATTGAGGCATGTTCTACCGCTGTTGTGACAAGATGATTCCCCCGTTTTCGATGCATCAACGCCGCACCTTTAACAGCCAAATTATTGCTCTCCGTTCCACCAGATGTAAAAATCAGTTCATTCGCTTTCACTTCTAATAACTCGGCTATTTGCTTTCTCCCCATATTCAAAAGCTTTTCTGCTTCCCCACCCATTCGATGTAATGAAGAAGGATTGCCAAAATATTCGGTCGTCACTTTCACAAAGGAATCGACTACTTCTTCATATGGTTTTGTTGTCGCACTATTATCGAAATATATCATCACTTTCCCCCTAAACCTAGGTACTCATTCTTTAAAGTATGTTTGACGCTTTCGCTAACAGTAAATGTTAACATACATCATCAAATTTGAAAATCATCCAGAAACAATTGCGCATAAAAAAGCTGACTAAAAAGTGTTTTACACCACTTTTAAGTCAGCTTTAGAATTTACTTAGTATACATGCTCTTCAAGCAAAGCTTCGATTTTTTTCAAGGCGCCTGGTTCAATTTCTTCGATTGATGTGGCAGCTTGCTCCAATGCAGTTTGATAGTCATAGCCTCGGAACGATATTTCAGCTTCTCTTAACCCTTTTTCCACAGAAGGATATCTGCTTCTATAGCGATTTCCATATTGAATGACCTTTTCCACTAACATAACCGTCTCAACCATTTCATTTGTCATTTCAAAGGTCTTTTCAACATGTAAAACAGCGACCTCTAGAACGTTTAGTACGCTCGGAATATCCAATGGCTTTTCTTCTAGCTTCTTTTTCACATCTGCAATACTTTCTTTTGCATCGTCAAAAAGGACTACATAATCTTCCGGTAAACCAGGAATATTATTTTTCGATACGAGTTTGATGGACTCTGTCATTTTTCTCGTTAATTCTTGTACCTTCTCTCTTGCTGAAAGTTCATCCTTTCTAAGCATTTGAAGGTTTTCTTTAAACGTAACATACTCCAAACTTACGGCTTCTAACTCTTCCTTGATTTTCGTTAATTCTTCTTTTAAAAAGGAAAAAGCTGTTTCATCCTTTGTGATTTTATGCTCTAACAACTCATAACGCTTCTGTAATTGATGGACAAGCTTTTCTAATTTTCCTTCCTCCTCAAGCTTATTTTCAGGAAGATGATAGCTATGCTTGATTAATTCAATTTCAGTTTTCAAATCCACACTTGCTTGTATCGTCGTTTCCAGTAATTGCTTCGTTTCTTCTTCAGTATCCTTGATGAATTGTTTTGCCGTGACCTCAGCTTCTAGTAAATCATAAAGGAACTCAATCCGTTCCCTCATATCATCAAAGCCTTTTTCGACTTCTTCTGTTTCGGTTCTCTCTAAATATTGCTTAAAGATCTCGAGTTCATTTTCGATTTTATCAATTTCTTGATCCATTTGAACATGTTCTAACACAAATCCTTGCTGCACCATTTCACGGAATCCATCTTTCAACTCCTCCAGTTGAGCTGGAATTTTTGACAGACACTCCACAAGGAGATTCGGAATCTTTTCTAATTTAATGGTGACAGCTTCAAGTTTTGTCTTGATGGAATCGACCATTTCTCGGGCTTTAAGATAGTTCCCGCTATTTGTAAGTTCGTCAAATTCCTGAAAATTCAAGATGATTTCATCAAGTTGTAATTCTAAATTCTTTTCGGCAATTCCGTAATTTAGATGATGAGCTAAGAGTGTTTTTTTACTTAAACGGTAAATTTCTCTCAGTTCTTCCATTTCGACTCTACTTTTCTCTTCGCTACCAACCAAATCGGTGATTTCATCAATTAATACTTGAATATTATTTTCAGTTTCACGTAAATCTTTCTCGATCGCTACAAGAAATGTCTTCGCCTTTTTAAATCGATATTTGTCAATGTACTCTTCTGCATCAAACAAATATTCTTCTACGTCGGGGAGACCAGAAGTGACAATCTCGTCCCATTCTCTTCTCCACTTTTCGAAGAGCTCTTCTGTTTGTCCCGTCATATTCAATTTCTTTACCTTTGACATTTCCTCTAATACTGGACGATTCATAATATCAATCTTCCAAGCTTCTAACCGATCAATTTCTTTATAAAACCTCTTTTTAAAAATATAACCTGTTATATATAGAATAAGAATTAAAACTAGTGCGCCGATAATATATTCCATATTAAGCCTCCTGTCCAGCTCAAAACTGGCCCGAAAAAATCTTATATATCCCCTAAGTGGAGTTATCATTTAGAATTCTCAAATTAATTAAATATTTTTAACCAAACCCTAGTGTATTTCAATGTTTTTATGATACCATGTAAACGACATTTTTTGACTATTAATTTCAAAATTTTTGTATTAAACACTCGAAAATTTCTAAACTTCTTTCATAGTGAGACGGAAAATGCCTTATTTCGACTATTAAAATAGGAAATATGATTGAGGAGGCTATTTAATGATGCTTAAGGACGGGCATATCCACACCCCTTTTTGTCCACACGGAACAAAGGATTCTTTCAATCAATATATCGAAAAAGCGATTCAATTAGGGTTTGAGGAAATAACTTTTACTGAGCACGCTCCCCTTCCAACTGGGTTTATCGACACAACTCCTGATCAGGATAGTGGAATGAGGCTTGATGTATTAGAAGATTACTTACATAGCATTGAGGAATTAAAGAGCACTTATAAAAAATCCATTCGGATAAATTGTGGTTTAGAAGTGGATTTTATCGAAGGATTTGAAAAGGAGATCACGGACTTTCTCGATCTTTATGGTCCGATGCTTGATGATGCGATCTTATCCGTTCATTTTTTGAAACATGAATACTCCTATGATTGTTTAGATTATAGTCCTGATGTCTTTGAGCAAATGATTCAAAAGTACGGCTCTCTACAAGCCGTCTATCAAAATTATTATCGAACGTTATTACGTTCGATTCAAGCTGAACTTGGGCCTTATAAACCGAAGCGAATCGGTCATATTACATTAGTGAAGAAATTCCAAAAGAAATTCCCTCCTGTTGATGACAATAAAATAGAATTAATGAATATTCTAAAAATAATCAGAGATCGGGGCTATGAGCTGGATTATAACGGGGCAGGAACGGCTAAACCGCTATGTCGTGAGACCTATCCACCGAAATGGGTTGCCGAAGAAGCACTTAAACTTGGAATTCCTCTAATATATGGTTCAGATGCCCATCAGGCGAAGGAACTAAAACAGGGCTTTGAGGAATTAATTCGTAAATAAACTTAAATACCAAACGGCTTTGTTTGCCGTTTGGTATTGTTAGTTATTGGCGACAGATAAACTATGACTCGGTTTCCGACAAATAACGCCTTCAAACCAGCCATTAATATCCTTTAAATATCTTTTTACAAAATAATTTTCGTTCGGAATCACTTGGAGGACTTCCGTTAAGTAATAGCTATTTAGAAAGGGCATTGTAATTAAGCTTTTATATTGAATCAACATATAATTAACAGAGAAGGAATGAAACTCCTTTGCCCGAATCCCATCTTCAAATACACTTTTTAAGTAATATCGTTCTTTCAAAATGTAAGTTGACATGACTTCTCTTACCATTTGTGAATCGATTGATATTTCCCGAAGTACGAGTCTTGTAAGCTGAATATATTCACTGTGAAAATGAAGAATTTTCTCTGTGATTTGTCGCAGTTGCCCCAATGCCCCTTCTTTCATCCCATCATGATAGCCCTCTTCAATCAGCTGTAAATACTTTTCAAAATATGTTGTAAAACAATGCTCTAAAAGACCTTCTTTACTTTGAAAATAATAGGAAATATTGGATACATTGACCTTCGCTTTACCTGCAATATCCCTTATGGAAGTCCCGTTAAATCCTTTTGTGTTAAATAGATGAATAGCTGCTTCTAGGATATCATCTTTCGTATTCTGAACCATGTTAACACCGCCTTTTCCACCTAGTCTCTATGATAAAATACTAGCGTACATACAAACTTATTTTCTCACTATATAAACTTCTTCTATTACTCTCATTTTCCTTTATAAAAAAATAGACAAAGTCCCCTATTTTTCTACTGTTTCTGCTACAATGAAGGAAATTTCTTAGTCATTTATATTCGTTTTTTATCATAATTTGTGGCATAATGAGAAAATCATTTTTTATAGGGGGAGAATTATGTTTAAAGTGCAATCATATGACGGCAATCGGCAGGATCAATACAACCTCCTTAACAAGCAGCTTGTTGCTCTATTAGAAGGAGAGCCAAATCAAATGGCTAATTTAAGCAATGCGGCTGCGCTTTTGAACCAATTTTTAGATAGAATTAATTGGGTTGGGTTCTATTTAACAGATGAAAATGAACTTGTTTTAGGACCATTTCAAGGGTTACCAGCATGTGTGAGAATTTCTTTTGGGAAAGGAGTTTGCGGCACTAGCGCGAGTCAAATGAAGACGCTCCGCGTTGAGGACGTTCACGAATTTCCAGGGCATATCGCTTGTGACGCAGCTTCCCAATCTGAAATTGTTGTTCCACTTATTAAGGATGGAAAGGTAATAGGAGTACTTGACATCGATTCTCCTGAAAAGAATCGCTTTGATGAAGTAGATCAAGAAAACTTAGAGGCCTTCGTTGAGGAGCTTGTTCGTTTTCTTTAAATGGTTAAAGGCTAGATGATCAACTCGTCTAGCCTTTTTAGCAGAAAAAATATTTATACCCCAAATAGTAAAAATTCTTTTCCAATTCTTCCTCTGAAATACTAATTCTTTCAGAGAGATCTTCTGTTCTTAAGACAAATTCTTTTACTCCGATGAATTCTGATTCGACTATCATATAAAATAGCGTTCCTTTTTTGAACCCTTTAAATTTATTTTTCAATTTGTATTTTTTCATCCTAAAACCCCTGATATACAAATATAAGGCTTACATAAAAACAAGACTATCCCCTTTGAAGAATAGCCTTGTTAAATCTAAGTTATTGAATATTAGCTGATTAGCTCTTCATCTTCTTGAATGACCACTTTATTTTTCCCTGTTTCTTTTGCTAAATACAAAGCTTGGTCAGCTCTTTTAAATAATCTTGTAAAGCTATCATCTTTTTCTTTCGTCCAGAAAGAAACGCCACATGATATCGTAATTCGAGGAGCTGTCAACTCTTTTACTTTCATCACTAATCTTTCAGCAATAGACACTGCTACATGCAAGGGAATTCTTGGGAGGTATATGGCAAGCTCTTCTCCACCCCATCTGGATCCAATATCGTTTTCCCTAATATTTTCATGGATGATGGAAGCCACTTGAATAAGGACCTCATCTCCCACTTGATGTCCATAGGAATCATTAATTTGCTTAAAGTTATCAATATCAATCAAAATAAAGCTTCCTAAGGCATCTTCAGCCATCGAACGTTGAATATTTTCATTTAAATAATTTCGAGAGTGCAATTTCGTTAGATGATCCGTAATAACCATTTTTTCTAACTCTTCTCGAAGCATGGAATTCGAGAATGCCAATGTAGAATGATGAATCAATGATTGCATTAGCTTAAACGTTTCAAAAGAAAAGTGATACGGCAACCGGTGTAGAACTAAAGCAAATCCCATAATGACATCTGTTTGTACCATTGGCACAGCCATTACCGAGCGAAAATTGATTGAGGCATTTTCAAGAAGTAGGTCTCCAAGAAAGATCGAATCTTTTTCTGTTTTTATTTTCCTTGCAATGTACTCAAGATATTGCTGTGAGTCTTCAGAAAAGAAGAAGTCTGTACTTCCTTTGAGAACTTTTATTTGTTCAAAATTGTCGGATACAAGGATAAAGCCTACTTCCTCTGCTACAAAGGATGTCTGGATTTGCCCAGTCATAAAATTAATCGTTTCTGTTAAACGAAGGTCAGAATTTAAACGACGCGTTGTTTCATTAATCAATTGAAGATCGGAAATCAACTTTCTCGATTGTTGATACAACTGAGCGTTTTCTAGAGCGGAGCCTGCTGTATTGGCAAGGAGCATAATAAACTCCATTTCATTATTTGGGAAAGTCCGCGTATTTGGCGCTATAACCTGAAGGACACCATAAACACCTTGTTTTCCCTTTAATGGTGCATAGAGAATCGATTTCCGTTCTTGGACAGAGTCTTCTAATTGGACCGTACCTGTAACAAAGGCTTGCATAGCTGATATATTTTCACTATCGTATTCTAAATCCTTAATAGGCAGCTTTGCATTATTGTTATTATCATGGGACAGCATTAAGTAATAAGTGAAGCTAGGGTATACTTCTTGAAGGGTAAAAATAATTTCTCCTAGTACATCGTCCATATTCATGGAAGAATGGAATTTTTCCGTTACCCTAAATAATTGCTTATATCTCTTTTCTTCAAATATCACTTCGGAAATTCCTTTTGCCTTATAAAGAAATTTCGCACATTCCGTTGCGAGACGTTCTATAAAAGGAGCGGAACTGTAAATTTCTTTAGATATACCTTTTATAGCTAGTACTCCAAGGTTTTCGTTGTCCCCACGCATCGGTAACAAAAGGTCATATTTTTCAAAATGTGAAAAAGGGAATGGTTGGCGAATGATAGAATTATTTAGAACAAGTTCTTTCAGGTCCTCGCTAATCAATTTGGAAAAGGAATTACTGGTTTTTCCCACTTCACCCGTAGAAGTGATCATATACATTTCCTTACTCCAATCATGAAGGTTGAAAAATGTTAATTCTTCAGATTGGATAAAGTTTTGTATAACAATAAGCATTTCTTTTAGTAATTCTTCGTAGGAAAGGATGCCTTTGTCCTGATCTATCAAATCAAAAAAGTGACTTTTTAGGTTCATTATTAACTCTTTTTCAAGCAAATTCATTTATATCATCACCTATTATCATCCGTTTTCTTAATCGATCGCTATACTTTATTTTATAATAATATGTATTGAATTTTTGTCGGATTTTTGTCAATTTAGTTTCAAAAAACGATGTTTGTCACAGCATACGAATGATTTAAACTACGACATTGGTTTTCCTAGCTTGTACATTTAAGGTAGACATTCGTATTCCTAAATAAGACAACAATTCCTATTATACCACATATGTTTCTTGGATTATTAGAAACTTTATTCTTTTTTTATTCTTTCCTTGACTTCTATTCCCAATTATAGATATAATATTCTTTGTGTAAAATATCGCAGCTTATGTGAACACCTTTTGTGTTTCATTTTGTTCCTCATTATGATGGGGTACTGTGTAACCCTCTGCTGCGAGGGCGAAGGTACATGAAAACAAAATGATCATAAATGTTGCTGTCACGTCTGTTTTTATTTTACCCAAATAAAAACACAAGGAGGAGTCATTCATGGCTCGTTATACAGGTCCAAGCTGGAAATTATCTCGCCGTCTTGGTATTTCATTAAGTGGTACAGGTAAAGAATTAGAAAAGCGTCCTTACGCTCCTGGACAACATGGTCCAAACCAACGTAAGAAATTATCAGAATACGGTTTACAATTACAAGAGAAGCAAAAGCTTCGTCATATGTATGGTGTAAACGAGCGTCAATTCCGTAACCTATTCGACAAAGCTGGCAAAATGGCTGGTGTACACGGTGAAAACTTCATGGCTCTACTTGAGTCTCGTTTAGATAACGTCGTTTACCGTTTAGGTTTAGCTCGTACTCGTCGTCAAGCTCGTCAGCTTGTAAACCATGGTCACATTTTAGTTGATGGCAAGCGTGTAGATATCCCATCTTACCGCGTAGCTGCTAGTCAAACAATCGGCGTTCGTGAAAAGTCACGTAACCTAGACATCATCAAAGAAGCAATCGAAGTAAACAACTTCGTACCTGACTTCTTAACTTTTGATGCTGATAAACTAGAAGGTACTTTCACTCGTCTTCCAGAGCGTTCTGAACTTCCAGCTGAAGTGAACGAATCTCTAATCGTCGAGTACTATTCTCGTTAATTAAATTGCTTTTTAAAAAGCGATACAAAACACCCTAGAATTGTTGGTAAATCAACGTTTCTAGGGTGTTTTATTTAACTCTTGATTTGTATTCTAATGTATTCCTCACCACTTAATTGGAGGAGGTTTTGAGGGCGCTTTTTATAACATGTCGTGGACGATCGCTTTAAAAAAAACTTATACGGAATAAATAACACCAACAACGATAATGAGTTATAATAGACTTATAAATCATATAAGTTGGTGTTTATTTATGCGTACAAAAAATCGGCTGAATCCACTCGAATCTATCTATTACAGTCCTGAAATTATAAATTGCCCTGACTGCAACACGAAATTAACTTATTGTCACCCTGTTTGGCGAAAAACCATCTCTACCCTAAAAGGGGAATTTAAAGTTATCAATCTAGGTTATCGTTGTGAAAATAACGCTTGTGAAAACAATTCTGTTTACCGTTCTGCTGAAGCAGAACAGCTTAGTATGAAACACATCACTTATGGGATGGATGTCATTGCACACATTGGACACTTGCGTTTCAAGGAACATAAAACCCGTTCGGAAATCGCCACTATCCTGTCTGAGAAGCAGGTGAAAATATCAGAAAGGCAAGTTCAAAAACTGTACGAACGTTATGCGTTACTACTTAGATCAGCGATTCAAGATAATATGAAAGATACTCTGAACGAAGTGGTTGAACAAAACGGTGGCCTTGTCTTATCCATTGATGGTGTTCAACCTGAAAAAGGAAATGAAACATTGTATGTCATACGAGAGGTCTTAAGTGGCACCATTTTGGCAGCACACAATTTAAAGAGCAGCGCCTCTCAAGAATTGATTGGAATCATTCAACCAATCCTTGATTGGGGATACCCAATTAAAGGTTTTATTAGCGATGGCCAACAGTCGATCCGTTTGGCAATCGAGAAAATAGCTCCTGACATTCCTTATCAATATTGTCAGTTCCATTACTTCAAAGATATCGCGAAACCATTGGTAGAAAAGGACCGAAAATTAAAGACAAACATCAAAAAGAAATTAAGGGGAATCCGAGAAATCGAAAGGAAAATAGAAGAATCACCATCAGGATTGGAAGAAGAAATCGCGAGTGATTATGTCGCAGCGATTCAATCCGTCCTTTTAGAAGATGGAAAGCCACCGTTTGAATTGCCAGGTACACGAGTTTTTGAGCGAACAAAATCAATCAAAGACTCGATTGAAAAATGCCTGGATAAAAAAGGGGACTCCTCTTCTTAAAAAGTTGTTCAGAATAGTCAGTAATGTTGATAACTATAAAAAGGATTATCAGCTCATAAAACGATGGGACCGACGTTTTAAACGGATTGCCACAATCATGGAACCTTTAGAAAATAAATCAAGTTCCTGGGTTGAATCTAGATTGAGAAGATATTTGATCCAAATAGAAAAAGAACTAAACCGTGAAGATGATTTAACCTTTGTGGACAATCTGATGAGATATAGTAAAGGATTTTGGAAAGGCCTCTTCACCTTTTATGATTTTCCCCTCCTACCAAGGACAAATAATGACCTAGAACTTTTCTTTAGAAGAACAAAAGTAAGGCATCGTAGGATTACAGGAAGTCGAACCTGGAATCGATACATTGTTCGTCATGGAGAAAATATCGTATTCGTCGAAAATGTTAAAAATGAGCAGGATGGACTGCAAAAGATTCAGAATGCCACCTATTCTGCTTACAAAAAAGAATCAAAAAAATGGAATAGGCGAATATATGAACACACAAAACAGAGACGGTTTAAACAGGACCCAGATGCATATTTAAACATTATTGAAAGCAAATGGAAACGGCACAACTAACCAATTGTGTTAGTTGTGCCGCGCAAGAAAAAAAACATTCTTTTAATATATCTTGTTTAAATTTCAAGAAGACAAAACAATTAATTTCTTCAAATAATATAGATCATTTAGAGGCGAATTTATGTTAAATTTTGATGATAAAGATTTAATTCAGATGCTTAGTTTAGGAACTGATTCAGATGTAGAATTGAATGCAATGAAAGAAAAGAAAGTTGAGTTTAGAAAACATTTTGGACAATTACTCAGTAAGAGTAGAAAAAATGCAAAAAGCAATGAATGTTTTTATTGTGGTGAAAAATGTAGTAGTTTTTGCAATTCGCACTCAATACCTGCTTTTTTTCTAAGAAACATCGCTCACGAAGGGTTTGTTTATAATAACCATAAATTAATAAACATGCCATTATTAGATGATGATATAGGTGTAAACAAGACTGGTACTTTTCAATTAATTTGTAGAGAATGTGATAGCAAAATATTTAGTGACTATGAAAATCCGGACAATTATGAAGGTACACCAACTTCAAAAATGATAGCACAAATTGCAATGAAAAATTTCTTAAAAAGCATAAGTAAAAAAAAATTAGAAATTGAAATATTTAATAATATGGTGGATAGTACCAAACAACCATTTGAAAACATTGAGCAAAGACAAATTATAAATAATTTAGATTTACAAGAATACATCGAAGGATTTAATCGTGCAAAACGAGTAGAAAAAAAAGGATGGGATAATGAGTATTATTTATTTTATCATCAAAAACTAGACTATGTTGTTCCAATCGCTTTCCAAAGTACTATTGTATTGCTAACTGATTTTGAAGGTAATATTATTAACAATATATACAACTATTCACCCGAATATCAAATGAAATCGATTCATATATGTGTATTCCCACTTGAAAGTTCTAGTGTAATTATGATGTTTGTAGATTCAAAGGAAAAGAGATACAGATCCTTCTACAAGCAATTCCGAAAACTGTCTCACGAAGATAAGTTAGCTGCAATAAATTTTATAATTTTTAGTTATTCTGAAGATGTATTTATACACAAAAAAATCAACGAAGAAGTTTTAAAACATCAAGGTCTGGTAGATGTTAGTAGAAAATCCTTAGAGCTAATAACAACAAATCCAAATATAGATGTTGACCCTTTGTTACTAGGTAAAGAAAATGTTAATTTTGATAAAATGCACGAAATTCCTAACCTGCTCTCGAAGGAGTTCAAAGTTCTATAACTTGTAAGGGGGATTTTTACATTTGTTAATTTAGTTGCTACTCAAATAGCAATTACCGAAGTCTTAGAAACGTTCTTAATACAATGGTTCTAGGGTTTTTTATTTATTCTCTGCTTTGTAGAATAATGTAATCTCCCTCACTCATTTGGGGGGTACCTTTGAGGGAAGTTTTTTTTGACTCCACCCATCAAAACCCGTGATCACTAGGGCTTTCCATAACGTAGAAAATTACTCTCGTTAATAGCTTTTTAACGATTAAAACCCTAGATAAAAATTCTCTAGGGTTTTTGTTTGTTTACAAAAAAGAGAAGTGAGTTATTAAAATTCACTTCTCTCTTCTATTATTAATGTTCTGATGGTAGTCCCATCAATTTAATTTGAGAATGCTCTGATGGTAGTCCAGCTAACTCAATTGTGGAGGATAGCTTCATTGGACTATGTTCAGAAGGAAGCCCAGCTAGTTCGTATTTGTAAGATAACTTACTAGGACCGTGCTCAGATGGAAGCCCTGCATAATCATTTAAATTCACAAATGCAAAACCAATTCCTAATAACGATACAGCTAATAAAGTTTTAGTTAAAAGTTTTTTCAAATTACTCAACCTCCTAGTTTTATTCTACTACTATATATTACCATTGACTTAGTAATTTGTCTTTTTCATTTTCTATTATTTCAGAAATTTTTTCGTTTTCTTGTAACTTTGACATATAAATTGCCTTTTCAATATATTGAAGTCCTTCTTCTTTTTGATACATTTTAATAAGGTTTTCACCACACTGATAATACAAATGTGCTAATAGAAACATTAAATCTTGCGTTATACAAAAATCTATCCCCTCTCTTGAAAATTGAAAGGATTCAGCATACTCACCTATCTCAGTCAGTGTTTGAGCCAATCCAAAATACACTCTGATTTTTCCTCTAGGCTCAAGTATGTCTGGGAGATTTTCTAAAGACTCTAAGGAATCTTTAAAAAGTTTTACTGCCTCTTCAAAATTGCCAGATTCTTTATGTAATAGCGCAATACTTGTTAGTATTTCAATTTCTCTTTCATTAAATTCTACCCTATTTTTATTTGTGATATCAATAGCTTGGTAAAGTAAGTCTAGTGCTTTAGATAAATCTTTTTCTAAATAGAAAGTACAAATACCTTGATGCCAAATAAGAAATTGTCTTAACTGATCTGTTTGAAATATTGGATTTTCCAATTCATTATTAATGATGTCTTGGATTCTTTCATAGTTCCATGCACGTTTTAAACGATTTATCAGCCGAATAACCGCATTCGCATAGTTAATCGATGATTTTGATGCAACATTGAAAAAATATGCTAGGTCTACATTTAATCTCCTCAATAATAGATTTAATGTTTCTAAGTCTGGATAAACGACTTCTTTTTCGAAGGAAATTAATTCCTCTTCTGTACACACACCTTCTGATAGTTCTTTAAGCGAAAGCTTTTTGTATTCACGGAATGACTTTAATGTATCCCCTATTAGATATGTGTTCAAACTGTTCATTATTATCCCTCATTACAAATATTTTAAATTTGTGATTACTCATTTTCACTTTAACCTGTTACTACCATTCTACTAAAAAGTCATGAAAAGTACATAAAAATTAGACTCTTCGGAACCTTATTTTTTTCAACAAAAAACCTGCCGCAAAATTTCGACAGGTTTCTTACTGTTTAGTCGTTATTTTTCTCTTTTCCTAACTCATCAGCTAATTGATCAATGCTATCACGGACGTTGCCTTTCCCTGAAAAATTCTCAAGTAAATTCTTCACATCAATACCAGAAGATGCTTTAAGGGATTCCTGGAGTGAGGACATTAGGCTTGTAGCATAGCCTGTCACTTTGTTGGCCCCACCATTTTCTCCATTGCCTCCAGTGTCAACGACTGTAATCTTATCGATGTTTCCTAGTGGACTTGCAACTTGTTTCGCATATTCAGGAAGCATGCGGATGATCATATCCATAACAGCTGCCTGACCATATTGTTCGAATGCTTCGGCGATTTTACGCTTCGCCTCTGCTTCGGCCAGACCTTTTAGACGGATAACATCTGCTTCAGATTCCCCTTGTGCCCGTTCTGCTTCTGCTTTCGCAAGACCGTCTAAACGGACCTTTTCAGCTTCTGCTTTTGCCAGTGATTCAATTCGATACTGATTCGCATCCGCTTCAGCTAATTGCTTCGCCTTATCCGCAGCAGCAGCCTGTTCAACAGAGTAACGATCCGCATCTGCTTTCTTCTTAACCTCAGAGTCATATTGACGCTCACGACGCAAAATTTCTTTTTCTTCAAGCTCAATTTGCTTCTGACGTTCAATGATACGGATTTGCATTTCTTGCTCTGTAACTTCCTGTTTCGACCGAGCTGTTTCTAAATCATAAGCTTGGTCAGCACGTGCTTTTGCAATATCCTGTTCACGGCGATAATCAGCCACTTTCATTTGATTTTCTTTTTCTGCTTCAGCAATTTCACTTGCTCTCTCAAATTCAGCCTTCTTCGCATCTTTATCGGCTTCTGCTCGCTTAATTCTCGTTTCCTTTTCCGCTTCAGCAGTAGCGATATCTGCATCTCTCTTTACTTGAGCAATTCTTGGCTTCCCTAGGGACTCTAAATAACCGTTTTTATCTCTAACATCCTTTATCGTAAAGGAAACGATAATGAGACCCATTTTCGCTAAATCCTGCGAGGCAACTCGTTGCACCTCTTGAGAGAATTTATCTCGATTTTTATAAATTTCCTCCACAGTCATCGAACCTAAAATGGAGCGGAGATGACCTTCTAGAACTTCTCTTGCTTCATTTTCTCGATCTTCCTTCGGTTTTCCTAAAAATTGCTCTGCTGCTGTTGCAATTTCTTCAATTGATCCACCAATCTTAATAATGGCGGTTCCATCGGCCATGACCGGAACACCTTGTTCCGTATAAACCTCAGGTGTAGTCACTTCAAGTTTACTAGATAAGAGACTAAGAGGCTCTGCTTGTTGAAAAACTGGTAGAATAAAAGCACCGCCACCGCGGATGATTTTAATCTTATTTCCTGATTCATCTACATGAACATTTTTACTACCTAAGTAACTACCTGTCACGATTAACGCTTCATCTGGACCTGCTGTGCGATACTTTGTCACAAATACGGCAATTAAAGCAATTAATAAAAAAGCTACAACACCAATTATGGCTAACGTCGGTAACATTTAACTTCCCCCTTATGATTTAAAATAGAAAATCCTCTTGTGTTTCATGGGGCACTACATGGAGTACTCCATTTTGGACTTCAACGACTAATACATTTTGTCCCTCTTCAATACTTTCGCCTTTGAAGCTTACAGCCGATTTCGCGACTGTACCACTCGCACTTTTCAAAATGACTTCTCCAAAACCATCTTCAGGAATTGGAATTATGACCTTTCCGATTCTTCCTCTCAAAGAGTGATTGGAATAAGCGAGTGACTCCTGGGCAGAAGATAATGGGATAAGGATAAAAATATTAAGTAATGTATCCAACAATAAAGCAATAAGAATCGAAATGATAACAATAATCATGCTATTTAATGAGGTCAATAATTCAAATAAATAGCCACTAGCAGAAAAGAACGTAATAAAAGCGAGGATAAGAGCTGGATTAATGAAAGGGATCAGCTCAGCAAGGCCCTCAAGTAAGTCACCTAATAAAATGTAAAGCAAGGTTAGCGCTCCAGCAATAATCAACGTCGTCAAGTAAACAGATTGAATGGAGGCCCCAAACAGTTCCATATGTATCACCCTCTCCTACATGATAGATTCCATTGTGATATACATTCCTCCTTCTTTTGAAAAGAATTAATTTTGCTATACCTTTAGTACGACTAAATTGGTAAAAAGTTTCAACTGTTCACAAAATTTACACTAATAAAGTGATAAGTAAAAAAAGTTCCTACAAAATGTAGGAAGCTCCCGGTTTGTCTAATTCAATCCAAACATCTCTCACCCTTAAGCGGAATTTTTCCTGTTATCTCCTCAACGGAGTCCCTTTTAGGGGAAATAACGGAAGATTTTCCGCTTATGGAGAGCAAAATCGTTTATTTTGGCATTTTTTGAGTGAATAGCAGGAATTTTTCCTGTTATATCGGCTCTTTTTCATGATGGTTGCTCATTAAGCGGAATTTTTCCTGTTAATTTTTCATACCGATACTGCTACTGTTTATACGAACACTTATCCACAAATCGAGGGAATTTATAAATTCCTAGAAACCTTTTATGCTTCAATTAAGAAATATTTTTTCTTGCCACGACGAATGACGGTGAACTGATCTTCGATTCTATCCTTCTCTGTGAGACTGTAATCCAGCTCGGTAATTCTTTCTCCATTTACATAAATGGCCCCATTTGATACATCTTCTCGAGCTTGACGCTTAGATGGTGAAATCTTCGCATTCACTAATAAATCAATGATTCCAACGTCTTCTTTCGTATCCTGTTTAAAAGAAGGAACATCCTTAAAACCTTCCTTAATTTCAGCTGCAGTTAAACTCTTAATGTCACCGCTAAATAAGGATTCGGTAATTTTTATCGCTTGCTCAAATGCTTCTTCTCCGTGGATTAAACGAGTCATTTCCTGAGCG
The DNA here is from genome assembly GCF_047302285.1 of Robertmurraya phoenicis. Lineage (GTDB taxonomy): Bacteria > Bacillota > Bacilli > Bacillales > Cytobacillaceae > Robertmurraya. The sequence continues at coordinate 1,289,974 of NZ_CP154845.1, read as the reverse complement.
AGCGTCTTTTGAGCTTTGCGTAAATGTGGTTCTTCTTGTACGGATTGTTCTAACATTTCAATTTCTTCTTTGGAAAGGAATGTAAAGTATTTTAAGTATTTGACTACGTCTGCGTCAGCTGTATTGATCCAAAATTGGTAAAACTCATATGGAGATGTTTTTTCCCCATCTAACCATACAGAACCGCCCTCTGTTTTTCCGAATTTTGTTCCATCTGCCTTCGTTACAAGCGGGATCGTTAAGCCAAATGCCTTCGAATCTTCGTCCGTCATTTTGCGAATCAATTCTAATCCGGTTGTGATATTGCCCCATTGATCACTTCCACCAATTTGCAATTTACAATTATGTTTTTCATATAAATGTTTAAAATCCATTCCTTGAAGGATGGTGTATGTGAACTCTGTAAAAGATATCCCTGTCTCCAAACGAGTAGCAATCGTATCCTTTGCCAGCATGTAATTGATTCCGATATGTTTACCGTAATCTCTTAAGAAGGTAATGATATTCATTGGTGCTGTCCAATCATAGTTATTGACCATGACAGCGCCATTTTCTCCTTCAAAATCAAAGATCATTTTTAATTGCTCTGTTAAAGCATCAACATTTTTCTGAACCGTTTCTTCTGTTTGTAGAACTCTTTCCTCTGTTGCCTTGGGATCACCGATTAATCCTGTTGCTCCTCCTACAAGAACGATTGGTCTATGACCAGCATTTTGAAATCGTCTTAATGTTAAAAACGGAAGCAGATGACCGATATGCATACTATCACCAGTCGGATCCATCCCACAGTACAAAGAAATCTTCTCTTTTTCCACTAATTCTTTTAATCCTTCTTCGTCCGTTTGTTGGTAAATAATTCCACGCCACTGTAAGTCCTGTAATAAATCCATCATTTTTTTCCTCCAACTCTTTTTTACAATATAAAAAGTCCCTTCGATTAGATCGAAGGGACGTTAATACGCGGTACCACCCAACTTGAGAACCAAAACAAATAGTGATTCTCCACTTAATTAAGATAACGGAAATTCCGTTTACTGCTACTATCTTACGGTTCACAGTAAAAGCTCAGGGAGGTAATTCATGCTCTCTACATGTACTGACTCGCAGCAACCGTCAGCTTTCTGAAACAGAGATAGAAACACTACTAAAATTTAATCCCATCATCGCTTATAATATATGAGTTAAAGAATTTTTATCACAAAATCACTTAACTTGTCAAATAGAAATTAGGAAATATTAGAAAAAAATTGATATCAACAATACTTGTACCTCTCTTTATGCTATAATGTATGTGATTTTAGGGGGAATGATACGATTGAAAGAGAAACTTAATTGGAAACAGATACTTCAGTCTTGCCAAGATTTTTTTTCTAATAAAAGAACCAAAAAAGGGGCAAGCATTACGTACCAAGTAGTATGGAATTTAGTCCTTATCTTTCTTGTCATAACCATCCTTGGTGGTGCGTTCGCAGGAGGTGTAGGTGCCGGATACTTTGCATCCATGGTTAAAGATGAACCGCTCCGTTCCTACGATAGTATGAAAAAAGATATTTACAACTATGAAGAAACTTCTAATTTATATTTTGCTGATAACGTTTATTTAGGAAAGCTTCGAACAGACTTAGAGCGAGAAGAAGTCAAAATTGAAGATGTATCGGATTTTCTAATTAAAGCGGTTGTTGCTACAGAGGACGAATACTTTTATGAGCATGATGGAGTCGTTCCAAAAGCGATCATGCGTGCGGTATTCCAAGAGGTAACAAACTCTGCTGTACAAACAGGTGGTAGTACGTTAACCCAACAATTAATCAAAAATCAAATACTTACAAATGAAGTTTCGTTTGAACGTAAAGCGAAAGAAATTCTGCTTGCTCTAAGATTAGAAAAATTCTTTGATAAAGAGGAGATCTTAGAAGCATATTTAAATGTTTCAACCTTTGGAAGAAATTCATCCGGTCGTAATATCGGAGGAGTTCAAGCAGCAGCGAAGGGGGTATTTGGGGTTACAGCCAAAGAACTCACACTTCCACAAGCGGCATTTATAGCTGGACTTCCTCAAAGTCCATTTGGTTATACCCCATTTACGAATAAGGGGGAAATCAAAAACAATCTAGAACCTGGTATCACGCGTATGAAAACCGTATTACAGAGAATGTATGAGAACGGTTCGATAACAAAAGAACAATATGATGAAGCAGTTAACTATGATATAACTCAAGATTTTATCGCTCCTACAAAAAGTCCTCAGGAAGAATATCCATACTTAACTTTTGAACTTGAAAAAAGAGCTGTCGATGTATTATCAGTTCTACTTGCTGAAAAAGATGGGTATACAGAAGAGGATTTACAAAAAGATGATGAGTTAACAAATGAGTATTTAACACTTGCTGATCGAGATTTGCGTCAAAATGGCTATGAGATTCATTCTACGATTAACAAAGAAATATATGATGCCATGCAAAAGGTTAAAAATGAATTTGAATACTACGGAAGTGAGATTCAAGTCGTCGAAACCGATCCGGAAACGGGTGAAGAAGTAACCGTTAATAAACCGGTTCAAGTTGGTGCCTCACTCATCGAAAACAAAACAGGAAAAATCATTAGCTTTGTTGGCGGAAGGGATTTTTCACAAGCAGAATGGAATCATGCTACAAACGCAAAACGTTCCAATGGATCAACGATGAAGCCATTGCTTGTGTATGCACCAGCAATCGAACTTGGAAGCTTAGCACCAGGTACCATTTTACCTGACCTTCCATTAAAATTAAATCCTGCATCTAGTAGTCCATGGCCTAGTAACTATGGTGGTGGCTATAGCGGACTTGTTACGGCTCGATATGCTTTAGCAAGGTCTTATAATGTCCCTGCGGTTAAAGCATATATCGATATTTTAGGAAAGCGCCCTGCTGAATACTTAAGTAAAATGGGCTTCTCCTCCCTTACTGAAGGAGATTATACGAACCGCTCTACAGCTATAGGTGGTCTAGAAGAAGGTGTTACAGTTGAAGAAAATGTCAACGCCTACGGCACTTTTGCGAATAACGGTCAATTTATTGATGGCTATATGATTGAAAAAATCGTCGATAAAGACGGGAATACGATTTATCAGCATGAAGTTGAACCAGTCGAGGTATTTAGTCCGCAAACAGCTTATTTAATCTATGACATGATGCGTGATGTTATTCGCTCAGGAACAGCTGGTTCATTGAACAGCCGCTTAAAATTCAGTTCTGATTGGGCTGGAAAGACAGGAACAAGCCAAGAATACAAAGATGCTTGGTTTGTAGCAACAAATCCGAATGTTTCATTTGGTACGTGGATTGGCTATGATACACCAAAGCCATTACAAGTAACCTATAAAGGTCTGTCTTATTCAAATCGGAACATTTATTTATGGGCTCAGTTAATGAATGCTGCTTATGATGTAGCTCCTGAATTAATCGACCCGTCTGAAACTGTTAAAATGCCAGGCGGAATTGTCAGACGTTCTTTCTGTGCGATTTCTGGCTTACTACCTTCTGATGCGTGTACAAAAGCTGGACTAGTGGAAACAGATTTATTTAACGCAAAATATGTTCCAAGCAAGGTAGATGATAGCTTAGTTGAAGGGAAATACGTACAAATCGGGGATAAGAAGTATTTAGCTTTAGATTCTACACCTGAAGAATTTGCAGAGTCAGGTCTAATTTTAAACCCAGACTACATTGAGAAAATTTTTGGTATAAGTGTTAATACGGAACAACTCATACCAAAAAATAAAGAGCGCTGGGCAAATATTTTACTCCCAGATGATAAAATGGAAGACAATGGGAAAGTACCAGGTAAGCTAACAGCAAAAGTTTCAGGTACTACCATCACATGGGGTAAGCATCCTGAGAACGATATTGTTGGTTACCGTGTTTATAAAGAAGGCAAAAAAGTAGCATCCATTAGAGTTGGAGAAGAGCTCTCCTACAAAGGAGATAACGGCTTGTATTATGTCACCGCAGTAGATATCGCAGGGCAAGAGTCAGCTCCTTCTGACGAGGTTCGAATCGGTCCTGAGGAGACACCTGTTGTGACCGACCCGGTGGATGACGATAAAAAGCCTGAGAAACCGAGTAGACCAGAAGATCCAGCGAAACCGGAAAAACCACCTGCAAACCCGCCAGGTGATGGAAATCAAGATAATGGCAATACGGAAAAAGAACCTGAAAATAACGAAGGTAATGGGGCTTAATAACAGTGAGGACTAATGATAGACAAAGTCCAAAATGGTATATAGCCGTTACCTTTAGGCTGATTGAAAACGTTTGTCTTTCAAGGCGTGAAGCCTTGGGAGGAGCGGAGTTACCATAGTGTAAGCATCCGGACAAGGCAAAGCAACGAAGAAAGCGAGCGTTTGTCTACAGCCTGAGAGGACTGATTTTTTTAAATCAGTCCTCTTTTATTTCACTTCTTTTCCGATTCCGGATTGGATATAGCGCATTCGCTACTGTTTGAGCATTTTTTTCTGTTATTTCATCTTTTCTTGGAATTGGCCGATACATTCCTTTCGGATCATCCCATTCAGCTGGGAGAGTGATAGGAGCCTCTTCTTGCCACCGATTAATCCACTCTTTTGGGAGCTCACCATAGCTATTATGATTCTTCGTCATTTCCATCCAAATCAAACTCCATGCTCTAGGAACAACACGCCAAATATCATAGCCTCCACCACCTACTGCAATCCATTTCCCGTCACAATACTGGTGGGCAATCTCATGAGCAAGCTTTGGGATTTCTCGATATATCCGCATCGTAGCCGACAAATGGGTTAACGGATCTAAATAATGAGCATCTGCCCCATTCTGAGTCAAAATAACATCTGGCTTAAAAAAGTCAGCAATTTCTCTTACTGATGTCGTATAAGCATCTAACCAGGACTCATCCTCCGTAAACGCGTCAACGGGAATATTAAAAGAGTAACCATACCCTTTCCCTTGACCACGCTCATTCACATTACCTGTCCCTGGAAATAGATATCTCCCTGTCTCATGAATTGAAAAGGTACACACATTTGGCTCCTCATAAAAAGCCCATTGAACCCCATCACCATGATGTGCATCTGTATCTATATATAATACACGTGCTCCATACTTTTCTTGGATGTACTTAATCGCCACTGAGCTATCGTTATAAATACAGAAGCCGGATGCTTTCCCTCGAAATCCGTGATGGAGTCCGCCTCCTAAATTAACGGCATGCTTCGCTTTCCCTTCCATTACATAGTCAACAGCGGTCAGGGTTCCACCAACGAGCAACGCACTAGCATCATGCATTCCAGAGAATACAGGCGTATCTTCTGTACCTAATCCATAACTTTCCGCCATCTCTTCAGAAAGCTCCCCTTTTCCTGCCTTCTTGACAGCGATTACATAATTCGGATCGTGGATAAGCTCCAGCTCCTCATCTGTGGCAAGTCGAGGAGCAACAATATCCTTAGCAGAAATGGCGTTCATTTCTTTTAGCAGATCCAAGGTAAGCTTTAGCCTTATTTGATTGAAAGGGTGCTCTTTATTAAATTTATAGTTTAATTGTTCTTCAGAAAAAATGAAAATAGAATCCTGCATCATACTTCCATCCCCGGAAGATTTGGCCATAGCACCTCATGTCCAGATTTCTCAAGCTCTTCAATTAAGCGTAATGGATTCATCGTTTGTATCCTCAATACGATGATTTTAAAGTCATCATCTCTTTTATCAGGATAGACGAGAACACTTAAAATATTGACCTTACAATTTTGGATGTCAGAAAAGAGTCGAAACAGCATTCCCATTTTATTGCGAACGCGAATTTCAATTTGTGATCCTGGCTGATGTGCTCCTGTCAACTCTACTAATGTGTGCAGTAAATCCGTTTGAGTAATAATTCCTACTAATCTTTTATCTTTTATAATCGGGAGACAGCCAATTTTACTTTCATAGAATATCGCTGCCACCTCTTCGACAAAATCCAATGGATGACCAGTGATGACGTCAGATACCATAATCGATTCAAGTGGCTTTTGTAAAATATCTTTATTTTCTTCAAAGAAAAAAATCGATGGAATCGCTTCCTTGATGTCTCGATCAGTGACAATCCCGATTAAGTGCTTTTCTCGATCAATGATGGGAATATGCTTAATCCTTTTCTCTTTCATCAATTGAATCGCTTCTTCAAGCGTATTCTCTTTCTCTAATGTATATACATCTGAAATCATTATCTCTTCGACAATCATCATTAAACCTCCTAAAACACTCTATCCAATCGTAATGTCGTTCTAATACATAAATCGATTCATGAAACGGAGTTGGTCAAATTTTTGAATCGATTCCGTATCAACTCTTTTTCCGATTTTCACCATTAAACAATTAGCTGGATGAGAACTGATTTCTGGGTCATCTGTTGCAAACCATTCTAACCCACCTGCATTCATCATTTTCTCCATTACTTTACGGTATTCCCACACATTTAATCCTGTACCCTTTAAGTCCCAATGCCAATAATATTCAGTCGTTATCGTAATATAATCCTCCATCGCATCATCCATCATCGAAACGACTAGCAAGTTCTTTCCAACCTGACATCCACGAAACTGAGGGATTACTTCAATAGCTCCTAATTCTATTAAATTATCCATTTTTCCTTCTGACCATCTTTCTAGTGGATCAGGATACAAATACGTAACATATCCAACGATCATTTGCTTATGTCTCGCAATGATAATTCTTCCCTCCGGTAATCCGGCAATCCCAATCAAGGCTTTATGCTGCTGAGGAGCAGGTCGAAAAGCGACTAAATCTTCATGAAACTCTAACTGCGATAACCCTTCTGGAGAAATAGGACCTTCAATAATTAACTCACCATGAGGTGTCTTTAATTCTTTGGCATTGTATGTTTTCTTATGTTCCACGGCTCCACCACCCAATTTAAATAATCTACATGTTAAGAATAGTATTTTATAGATAATTACTACTATTATACATGAATAAAAGTAGATTTAAGCGCTTTCACAAAATTTTCAGTATTTTATTGTTTTTCGCTTCGAAGTTTTATTTTCAAAAAAGAATATTTTTAAAATTGTGAAAAAAGTAGCTTTGTAATATAATAAATACAACTATATCAAAAAGGGGGATACTTTTTAAATGAAATTGGAAACGCTACCAGTTATTAAGGGAGAATATAACTTACAAGATTATCATGACACATACGCAAATTTCGATTGGAAGGAAGTTGAAAAACAATTTTCCTGGTCAGAAACCGGACTTGTAAATATGGCTTATGAAGCCATCGATAAACATGCTCAATCCTATCGTAAAAATAAAGTTGCATTATATTATCGTGATGCTAATCGAAATGAAAAGTATACCTTTAAGGAAATGAAAGACCTCTCAAATAAAGCAGGAAATATTCTAAAAACATATGGGGATGTTGAGAAAGGTGATCGGGTCTTTATTTTTATGCCACGTTCTCCTGAACTTTACTTTACCGTTCTTGGGGCGATCAAACTTGGGGCAATTGTTGGACCATTATTTGAAGCATTTATGGAAGGTGCTGTTCGTGACCGCCTCGAGGATAGTGAAGCCAAGGTGCTTGTTACAACCCCAGAACTGCTTGAGCGTGTCCCTGTTGATGAATTACCAGCCTTAAAACATATTTTCCTTGTCGGTAACGAGGTAACCGAGGATGAAAAATATGTTGATTTTCATAAACGACTTCAAGACGCTAGCAATAAACTTGAGATCGAATGGGTAGAAAGAACAGACGGATTAATTCTTCACTATACTTCAGGTTCTACTGGAAAGCCTAAGGGTGTTTTACATGTCCATAACGCTATGCTCCAACACTATCAAACGGCTAAATGGATTCTTGATCTAAAGGATGATGATGTTTATTGGTGTACAGCTGACCCTGGTTGGGTTACTGGTACATCATACGGAATTTTTGGCCCATGGTTAACAGGGACATCTAATCTCATTGTTGGAGGAAGATTTGATCCGAATACATGGTACAAAATGCTTGAAGAATATGGAGTAACCGTCTGGTATAGTGCTCCAACTGCCTTCCGGATGCTGATGGGGGCTGGAGATGAAATCATTAAGAATTTTGATTTAAGTCAATTAAGACATGTACTTAGTGTCGGAGAGCCACTCAATCCAGAAGTTGTTCGTTGGGGAATGAAGGTGTTTAATCGACGCATTCATGATAATTGGTGGATGACAGAAACAGGAGCACAGTTGATTTCAAACTATCCATGTATGGAAATTCGCCCAGGTTCTATGGGTAAACCGATTCCAGGTGTTAAAGCGGCAATCGTCGATAACCAAGGAAACGAACTGCCACCAAATCGCATGGGCAATTTAGCGATTAAAAAAGGCTGGCCATCCATGATGAAGACCATTTGGAATAATGAAGGAAAATATGAGTCCTACTTTATGCCAGGGGATTGGTATGTTTCTGGAGACTCTGCCTATATGGATGAGGACGGATATTTCTGGTTCCAAGGTCGTGTAGATGATGTTATCATGACTTCTGGAGAGCGCGTTGGCCCATTTGAAGTTGAAAGCAAGCTCGTTGAGCATCCTGCTGTCGCCGAAGCTGGCGTAATTGGGAAGCCAGACCCGGTCCGCGGTGAAATCATTAAAGCCTTTATCGCTCTTCGAGATGGTTACGACATGAGCGATGATTTGAAGGAAGAAATTCGTCAATTTGTCAAGAAAGGTCTTGCAGCACATGCAGCTCCTCGTGAAATTGAATTCCGTGATAAGCTGCCAAAAACTCGAAGTGGAAAAATTATGCGTCGAGTCCTAAAAGCATGGGAATTAGACTTGCCAACTGGTGACTTATCGACAATGGAAGACTAAACATAAAACGAGGAAGCCCATTGTCAGGACTTCCTCGTTTTTCTAATCTTTTTTTCACATCTTATTTTGTAGAACTACGTAGTTCAATACGATGTGGAAGGATAACTGTTTGCTCAGATACTGTTTCTTTGTTCATTAGTTTTGTTAATAATCGCATCGCTACTGCCCCAATATCATATAACGGCTGAACAACGGTCGTAAGCTGTGGACGTACCATCAAAGCTAGTCTTGTATTATCGGATGAAATCACTTCAAAATCATCAGGGATTTTATATCCTTGATCTTCTGCCCCATGGACAACTCCTAACGCCATTTCATCTGAACCTACAAAGATGGCAGTAGGCTTGATTTCAAGTTCCATGAGCTTTTCGAACGCTTCAATACCTGAATCGTACGTATAATCACCTTCAACCACTAAATCTTCACTATATTCAATGCCTGCCTCTTGTAGAGCACGCTTGTAGCCTGACAACTTCTTCTTTTCATTAATTGGCTCATGAAATGGTCCAATGACGAAAGCAATTTTCTTATGACCTTTTTCAATAAAAGAAAATATCGCATCATATGTAGCTTGTTCATAATCAATGTTAACAGATGGCACTTGTTCCGATTCTTCAATTGAACCAGCTAAAACGATTGGAACAGGGGATTTTTCGAATTCCTCTACATGTTCGTGAGTGATGTTTCCACCCATAAACACGATTCCATCTACCTGTTTTCCAAGCATCGTATTTAGTAAGTGAAGTTCCTTATCTTTGTTTTGATCCGAATTACTCAAAATGATATTATACTTATACATTGTGGCAATATCTTCAATTCCTCGCGCTAACTCAGCGAAAAAGGTACTTGAAATGTCAGGAATGACCACACCTACTGTCGTCGTTTTCTTACTAGCAAGACCTCTTGCAACTGCATTTGGTCTGTAGCCTAAGCGACTTATTACTTCTAATACTTTTTTTCTTGTTGCTGGCTTTACATTTGGATTTCCGTTCACTACCCTCGAAACTGTAGCCATCGATACGTTGGCTTCTCTTGCCACATCGTATATGGTAATATTCATTACAATCGACTCCTTATTCTAAAACAATTATTTATTATTATTTTAACCTATATTAACACGCTTTAGTGTGTAATTATGTACTTAATAATACTTCACTCCGCTATCTCTCGCAATGTCAAGGCTAATTTTTTTACAAAAAAGTCGAAAATTGATGTCAAAAAATCATATTTCACTATAAATATTAAGTTTATTTTCGTTCAAATAACATTTACCAGAAATTAAAACAGCCTTCTGCACGAAGCAGAAGACTGTTTCTTTGTTTACATTATTACACGCGCACGAGTGATGAAGCAACAAGTTGTTCCATGAATTCATCGAATTGATTAAGATCCATTTGTTGCGCTGAATCAGATAGAGCAACCGCGGGATCCGGATGAACCTCTGCCATCACACCATCAGCTCCAATGGCTAATGCAGCCTTCGCTGTTGGAAGTAGAAGATCTCTTCTACCTGTAGAATGAGTCACATCAACGAGAACTGGTAAATGTGTTTCTTGCTTCAAGATCGGAACAGCTGAAATATCTAACGTATTTCTTGTCGCTCTTTCGTAAGTGCGAATTCCACGCTCACAAAGAATAATTTGTCCATTCCCTTGTGCCATAATATATTCAGCCGCATTAATGAATTCCTCAATCGTTGCAGCTAATCCACGTTTTAATAAAACGGGTTTATTGACTGCACCTGCCGCTTTCAATAACTCAAAGTTTTGCATATTACGTGCACCAATTTGAATCACATCTATATACTCCGCTGCCATTTCAATATCTGCTGGATTGACAATTTCACTAATGACGCCTAAATCGTACTCATCGGCAACCCTTTTTAAAATTTTCAACCCTTCAACACCTAAACCTTGGAAATCATATGGCGAAGTTCTTGGCTTGTAGGCACCACCACGCAATAGCTTTAACCCTTTTGCCTTCACTGCTGCAGCAACTGTCGCTACTTGCTCATAAGACTCAACCGCACAAGGTCCAAAAATCAATTGTTGAGCACCAGCACCAATTTGTGCCCCTTTCACTTCAACAATCGTATTTTCCGGATGCTTTTTACGCGAAACAAGTAAAGCTTTACGGTGATCATCCTCTTGTAATTCTAAACCTGCTTTAAAAATCTCTTTAAATAGATGCTGTAGGGTGGATTTTTCAAAAGGACCGTCATTCTTCTCAAGTATAGAATCTAACATTTTGCGCTCACGAACCGGATCATAACGATTAACACCTTGAGTTTCTTTAACACGTCCGATTTCTTGAACAAGTCGAGCTCTTTCATTGATTAAGTTCAGTAGTTGCACATTTAGTTCGTCAACACGATTTCGTAATTCTTCCAGTTTCATATTGCTCATTTTTTTCCGTCCTTTCGAATCTTTTTTGCCCTTCATAATCTATTCACAGATATAAAAGGAATATTCGTTCATGATCTGTTTAAAGAAGATACATTTCTGTATAATTAGAGTTATTATATATGAATTTATTCTTAATGTCACGTACTTTTCTTTAATAATTAAACGCTTTTAAGTGTTAAAGTATTTTAAGAGTATATGATTAATCGTATGATTAATAATTAAAGAAGGTGTATCCTGTTGCCAGATAAAAAGAAATTGTTTGCCTTAGATATCGGTACCCGTTCCGTTGTCGGAATCATTTTAGAAAACAATCAAGGGACCTATCATGTCATTGATATGCTCTCCATTGAACATTCGGAACGCGCCATGTTAGATGGCCAAATCCATGATGTCTTGTCTGTATCGAAAATCATTACAGAAATTAAAGAGAAGCTAGAACCAAAACATGGACCATTAAAAAAGGTTAGTGTTGCCGCAGCTGGTAGAGCCTTGAAAACAGAACGAGCGAAAGTAGCCATTGATATTAAAGGAAAACCGATGATCCAGAAAGAAGATATTCTTCATCTTGAACTAAGCACGGTTCAAAAAGCGCAAAGTCTTGTTGCAGAAAGACATGAAGAAGAATCAAGTCATTATTATTATTGTGTCGGTTATTCCGTACTCTACTATCGGTTAGATGGGGAGGGAATTGGAAGCTTGATTGATCAGCAAGGGGACGAAGCGTCTGTCGAAATCATTGCCACCTTTTTACCAAAGGTCGTTGTGGAATCCTTGATTTCCGCCCTTCATCGTGCAGGACTAGAGATGGAAGCATTGACGCTTGAACCAATTGCTGCGATTAATGTGCTCATTCCTCCTAGCATGCGAAGATTAAACGTTGCTCTCGTTGATATTGGGGCAGGAACCTCTGATATTGCCCTAACCGATTCAGGTACAGTCATTGCCTATGGGATGGTTCCCGTTGCTGGAGATGAAATTACTGAAGCGATTAGTGACCAATTTTTATTAGACTTTCCGTTAGCTGAATTAGCCAAACGAGAAATTAACACAAAAGAAAGTGTTACGATCTCAGATATTTTAGGTTTTGAAGCCGATATTCCTAAAGATGAAATGATCGCCCAAATAGGCCCAGCCATCGATCGACTTGCGGCATCCATTTGTGATGAAATCTATCAATTAAATGGTCAAAAATCCCCTAAAGCCGTTATGCTTGTCGGTGGGGGGAGCTTAACCCCTGATTTACCACGGAGAATTGCAGAAAGATTAAATTTACCTGTTAATCGTGTTGCGATACGTGGAATCGATGCTATTACGTCTTTAACGCTTGATGACAGCATTGCAAGAGGTCCTGAACTAGTAACCCCCATTGGTATTGCTATTGCTGCTCAGAAAACACCGGTTCATTACGTAACCGTATATGTAAACGAACAGCCTGTGCGATTGTTCGAAGTGAAAAAACTAACGGTCGGTGATTGTCTTCTTGCCGCTGGTATTAAAATGAATAAACTTTATGGAAGACCGGGATTAGCGATGATCATTACACTTAATGGTCAGCAAATTACAATCCCTGGGCAACATGGACGTCCACCTAAATTATTTATGAATGGCAATGCCTGCTCATTTGATGATGTCGTCCAAAATGGGGATATTTTAACCCTTGAACGAGGGCAAGATGGTGAAAAAACGACCTTGCGAATTCACGAATTACTTGATGAAATCCCGACAAAGAGCATTACGATTAACGGGAAGAATTTTGAGATTACTCCAACAATTACTCGTAATGGCTACGTCGTCAGCCCCGAAGTTGTGATTGAAGATCGGGACAATATCGAGTGCAAAATGCCTGAAACGATTGAGGAAGCCTTCATCACTTTGCAGGTAGAACATTATTTTGAACAACTCAAGCCATTTCGGATTACATTAAATCAAAAAGAGACGATTATTCCTTCTTTTTCAGGGAAACTGTTTAAAAATGGTTTAGAAGCAAGGCTAGGCAATAGTATTGAACATCTAGACAAAATTATAGTAGAACGAAAAAAGGCGGTAACGATTAAAGAACTTGCTGACAAAAAGCAATTAATGCTCTCTCAATCTATTCCAGTTTATTTTAATGGAAAAGAAATTCAAATGACTAAAATGGTTACTGAATTCAAGAGAAATGGTCAAATCCTTAAGGAAAAAGATGTCATTGAAGATGGAGATGACATTACAACCAATCAAAAACAATTACAGCCATTCATCTTCCAAGATTTATTTAACTTTGTCGAGATAGAGATGCCATCTCAAGCAAACGGGAGCTTTCAATTACTTAAAAACAACGTAGAGACCACTTTCTTTGAACATATTGAACCTGGTGATTCTCTTGAAATCGTCTGGCCAAAAACAGTGAAAAAGGACTAATTTTGCCCTATAAAGAGGCTTCAAATCATGAGAAAGGTGAATCCTGAGGGTACTTAAATTCACCTTTCTCTATTTTTGTATGTTAATTTTGCCATTAACGCAAGACCTTCGATTTTCCTCGTACAAAAAAATCGTGGGAAACGCAAATTAGCCTTAAAGAATCCAATTGATTTCCGCTTTGTCTAAATTTCAACTAGAAGACCCTATTTTCCCCAACCATTTCTCACCATTAAGCGGAATTTTTCCTGTTATCTCCTCAACGGAGTCCCTTTTAGGGGAAATAACGGAAGATTTTCCGCTTATGGAGGGCAAAATCGTTTATTTTGGCATTTTTTCAGGGGATAGCAGGAAATTTTCCTGTTATTTCGGCTCTTTTTCATGATGGTTGCTCATTAAGCGGAATTTTTCCTGTTATTTTTTCATACCGATACGCCAACTGTTTATTCGGCCACATTATCCAAAAGTCGAGGGAATTTATACGCTCCAAACGGCAATCAAAAAGTCGTTACCACCGACTTTTTGACCCAGTTTATGCATCATTTTCTTCTACTGCTTTCGCCAAGGTGTCCTCTGTGACCTTCCAGTGAGATGCATGCCAAGCAACAGATTCTTGATTAAATAGCAGTGCTTGTGGTGACTCATGCTTAACATGAAAAGTTTCGGCAATATGGTTCGATAAAGGACGCGCTTCTTGCACTGCTAAGTAATAAAATTTCAATTCTTCATGTTGCTTTGCAAAGCTTTCATATTCCTCGAATGCCGCTTGGCTAATCGGACAGGTTAAAGAATGCTTTAAAAAGAAAAACCGCGGATTTTTCTTTAACGTTTTTTCAAATTGTTCAATCGACTCCAATTTTTCCATTCATCGTTCCTCCAACATTCACTTAGTGATTCAACTGATGTTCTGTTTCATCAAATGCTCGTTTTGTTTCCTCTAATTTTCTTTGAATATCAGATTGCTCACTCGTTGGAGCTACCTCTTTTTCATCTTCCCTTAATTCACCAGATGGTTTTAATGCTTTCATCTTGTTGAGAATTTGATTGGACTGCTTAGAGACTGTTTGTCCAATTGTATTTGTCTTCTCTTTCGCTACTTCCGCTAGTTCGGACCCTTTCATTACAGCGGCCTCACGAAGATGATCCGTTTTTATCTTGATGGAGTGGGCCTGTTCTGTTAGGTTATTTCTTATATCCTTGCCAGATTTCGGTGTCAGAAATAAAGCTGTTGCGGCTCCAACAATTCCTCCGATAAACGCCCCAATTAAAAAATCTTTTGTATTTACTCCACTTTCCGTTTTATCCCGTTGTTGATTTTCACTGTTTGGCATCTTAAAAAAACCTCCTTAAGATTAGTTATCCCTTTCTCTTACTCTTTTCATTTTCTCCTCGGAAATGACTTTAGACTGAGATTTCTTCGCTGCCCATTTCTCTTTTAATTCGAGAAGAACTTGACTCCATTGAACCACTTGTGAAACCTTATCTTTATTTTGCTCAACCTGTCTATCAAAAGATGATGTAACGTTCTGTAAGGTCCCACCAAACTTCTTTAAGGAACCTCCTACATCCTTAACTGCTTCGACTACTCCATTGAGGCTCTCTGACTTTTTCTGTAGATCTTCAGCGAGCACATTCGTTTTCGTTAATAATTCCGTCGTTTCCCTTGTTACACCTTCAAGTTGCTGCTCTAGGCCAGTCAATGTTTTCGATACACTATCAAGCGTTACCTGTAGTGATTTCAATGTCCTTCCAATAAATAGGACTAAAATTAAGAAAGCAATTGCAGCCACTGCTGCACTCAAATAAAGAATAATTTCCAAATAAGCACACCTCCACTAGCGTCCATCTGTCTTATGTTCTATTCTAGCATTTCCCTCTATAAGAAAATCTTAACATAAAAGTGAGCTTGTTTCAGGTATGATGGATACGATTTATTTAGGAAATGGCAAATTTTTAAAACAAAACAGCAAAAAAGGGGTAAAATAGATCTGATTTAGAACATTTCCACTGAATCAAAAAAGAAGTCGATTATTCAACGGGGGGATAAAACTTGAAAGATGTACGAATTGAAACACTGGCAAAAAATCTAATTAACTACTCTGTAAAATTACAAAAAGGCGAAAAAGTACTCATCGAAAACTTTGGCCTTCAGCGAGAGCTTGTTACTGCACTTGTCGATGAAGCATATAAAGCAGGTGGCTACCCATTTGTATCCTTAAAAGATCACATCGTAGACCGTGCCCTTCTTCTTGGAGCAAATGAAGAGCAATTTAATATGATCGCAGAATTTGAAGCAAATGTTATGAGCAAAATGGATGCATACATAGGATTACGCTCTGGTGATAACATTAATGAACATGCTGATGTGCCAGATGACAAAATGAAAATCCATGGTTCTACCATTGGTAAAAAGGTTCATCGCGACATTCGTGTTCCGAAAACAAGATGGGTTGTCCTTCGTTATCCGACATCTTCTATGGCCCAGCTTGCAAAAATGAGTACAGAAGGTTTTGAGAATTTCTATTTTGATGTTTGTAACTTAGATTATGGAAAAATGGATAAAGCGATGGACAATCTAGTCGAGCTGATGAACAAGACGGATAAAGTTCGTATCACTGGACCTGGCACTGATTTATCCTTCTCGATTAAGGATATCCCAGCCATCAAATGTTCTGGTCAAATGAATATTCCAGATGGAGAAGTGTATACAGCACCTGTCCGCGGTTCTGTCAATGGTGTTATTACGTACAATACACCATCTCCATATCAAGGATTTACATTTGAAAACGTCAAGCTTACATTTAAGGATGGAAAAATAATTGAGGCGGAATCCAATGATACAAACCGAATTAACCAAATTTTTGATACAGATGAAGGGGCTCGCTACGTTGGGGAATTTGCGATTGGGGTAAACCCATATATCTCCCATCCAATGCAAGATATTTTATTTGATGAAAAGATTGATGGAAGCTTCCATTTTACACCTGGACAATGTTATGACGATGCCTTTAATGGCAATCACTCAAATATTCACTGGGATATGGTTAACATTCAAAGAGCAGAATACGGTGGCGGAGAAATGTATTTTGATGACATCTTAATCCGCAAAGACGGCCGCTTTGTCATCCCAGAACTCGAATCATTAAACCCTGAAAATCTAAAATAAGTAAAAAAAGCTGATTTAGAAGGAAAGTAACTCCTCACTAAATCAGCTTTTTTTATGACTACACTAAGCTCTTTTCATAGGCGCTCTGGAATTTTTGAATATCGCCAGCACCCATAAAGATGATGACACTATTTTCATATTCCTTTAAAACATTGGTTTCATCTTCATTGATAATTTCGGCATTTGGGATAAGGCCTCTTAAATCTTCAATCGAAAGTTGACCATGATTTTCCCGCGCTGAGCCAAAGATTTCACATAAAAATGATTTGTCAGCTAGATTTAAGCTCTCTGCAAATTCGTTTAAGAACGTTTGAGTTCTAGTAAATGTATGTGGCTGGAAAACAGCGATGATTTTTCGATCAGGATATTTTTGTCTTGCTGAATGGATCGTTGCCCGAATTTCAGTTGGGTGATGGGCATAATCATCAATTAAAATTTGCGAACCAATCGTTTTTTCTGTAAAACGACGCTTCACACCTTTAAACGTAAGTAATTGCTCCTTCACAATTTCCGCATCAATTTCTTCATAGTGACATAATGCAATAACTGAAAGAGCGTTTAATATATTGTGATCACCAAAGGTTGGAATCGAGAAAGTGTCATAAAATGTGTTGCGAATAAAGACATCAAAAGTAGTCCCTTCACTAGTTGTTTCTACATTTCTAGCTTGGAAATCATTTTCTTCTCCAAATCCATAGAAAAGAACAGGTACTTTTGCTTGAATTTTTTGCAACTGCTCATCATCACCACAGGCAATGATGCCTTTTTTAACTTGGACTGCCATTTCCTGAAATGCAGAAAAAACATCCTCAATATTGGCGAAATAATCAGGATGATCAAAATCAATATTTGTCATGATGCAATAGTCAGGAAAATAGGATAAGAAATGTCGGCGATATTCACAAGCCTCAAATACGAAGAATTCCGCTTCCTTATTTCCTTTCCCTGTTCCATCACCAATTAAGTATGATGTTGGTTTTGCTCCACCCATCACGTGCGCAAGTAATCCAGTAGTCGATGTTTTCCCATGAGCACCTGTAATGCCTACACTTGTAAAGTTCTGCATAAATTGCCCTAAGAAACGATGATAACGAATCACTGGTAATCCTAATTCCATAGCTCTGACAATTTCCTCATGAGTGTCTGGAAAGGCATTTCCCGCAATCACTGTCATACCAGGCTCGATATTTTCCTTTTGAAATGGAAGAATTTTAATTCCCGCTTCTTCAAGTGCCTTTTGCGTAAAAAATTGCTTTTCATAATCTGAACCTTGAACCTCGAAATTCATATCATGGAGAATTTGTGCAAGAGCACTCATTCCTGATCCTTTTATACCTACAAAGTGGTAAATTGTCATATAAGAACCTCCAACCATCTTCTACCTGTAACGCTGCTTTTCGTATTAATAAAACAGCATTTACTAAGTTGCCATTAATATATACTCAGGAATTCATGTCAAAATGATAAACGAACCTCTCATTTTAATAACTGGTTCGCTTAAATCGAATTGAATTTTTTCCTGATCTCGTTATTTTCTAAAAAGAGCCATTCTGTAGATCAGTATATGACTATGATTAAATTTTGCTCATTTAGAGGATGTACTTAAAAATATCCCCATTAACAATTGATTTTCTCATATGTATACAAAAACAAGCTCATGTTAAAATATTATAGCACCAATCGTCCATAAAAACTATGGAGTAAATAGGGAAATCTATTCTCCATGTAACAGACAAGTTCTTCTTACTTTATTATAAAACAAAGGCTCTTTTCTCAAACATATTCATGTTCGATTCCTTACTAGAAAAGAGCCCCTGCTTTAAATTCATTCGTCATGCATAGATTCAAGCTCTGATTCGGTAATTAATACATCTCTCGGTTTGCTTCCTCTTGCTTCAGAAATCAACCCTTGTTCCTCCATCATATCAATAAGCCTTGCCGCACGATTATAACCAATCTTAAATTTACGCTGAAGGCTCGAAGTAGAGGCTCCACCTTGTTCCACAATGAATTCGCATGCTTCGTAAAATAACTCATCCTCTTCCTCTGTCACGACCGCTTTTTTCAGTAGCTCCTCTTGCTCAAACAAATATTGTGGACTTTGCTCTCTTCTTACATGAGCGACGATTGCATCAATTTCTTCATCGGAAACGTAAGTTCCTTGCAGTCGCACCGGTTTAGAAGAACCATTTTCTAAAAACAACATGTCACCACGCCCGAGTAATCTTTCTGCCCCACTAATATCGATAATCGTTCTAGAGTCAATTTGTGAAGAAACAGAAAAAGCAATTCTTGTTGGCACATTGGCTTTTATGAGCCCGGTTATCACATCAACCGATGGTCGTTGCGTTGCAATAATTAAATGAATTCCACAAGCACGAGCCTTTTGAGCAATCCGACAAATGGCTTCCTCTACATCCGCTGGTGACATCATCATTAAATCGGCAAGCTCATCAATAATAATCACGATATAAGGGAGTTTCACAGAATAGTTCTTTTCTTGCTCAGCGATAACATTAAAACGAGTAATATCACGAACCCCAGCATGGGCAAAGAGCTCGTAACGTCTCTCCATTTCCTCAACGGCCCATTTTAGCGCCGCCGTCGCCGCTTTCACATCTGTAATAACCGGACTAACAAGATGTGGGATTTGATTATACGGTGCCAACTCAACCATTTTGGGATCAATCAGCAGTAATTTCACTTCATTTGGGTTCGCCTTATAGAGAAGACTAACAAGAATTGAGTTAATGCAAACACTTTTTCCTGAACCTGTTGCTCCAGCAATTAACCCGTGAGGCATTTTTCTTAAATCGGTGACAATCGGCTTTCCAGAGATATCAAGACCAAGAACGGCTGTTAATGGAGAAGTGGAAGCGGCAAATTCATCACTTCCGATAATCTCACTAATAAATACAGGTCTGCTCGATTCGTTCGGAACTTCCACTCCAATCATATGCGTCCCTGGAATCGGTGCTTCCATCCGTATATCCTTCGCTGCCAAGCTTAGCTTAATATCATCAGCAAGATTCGTAATTTTATTGACCTTTACTCCAGGTTCTGGATGCACCTCAAATCTTGTAACCGATGGCCCTTGTGTTACATTTGCAACACTGGCCCTCACGTTAAAATGGAAAAGAGTTTCATTCAACTGCTGTTCTTGCAGAGCTAACCATTCCCGATCAACGCTTTTAAAAACAGGTGGCTTTAAAAGCTCATATGAAGGGTGAACATAGTACTCTTCTTCACCATTCTCTTCATCATCAGCCACTTCTTTTTCAATAGTAACGGCAACCCCTTGTGTTGAGCTAACGATCTCATTCCTTGCAGTTGAACGTTCAGCAAGCTTTCTTTTATCTTCCTTTAGCATGAGGACATTAAAGGGAAGATGGGATCTTCTTGTTGGTTCAGGGGCTTCCGTCTCTTTTGGGATCTCTTGTTGTTCGATTAGCTCTTCTGGGATATCCTCTTCTTGCTCAAAATGCTCCTCGAACACATCATCCGCTTCCGTCTCTTCGGTTTCTTCTTCATCCTTATGAGTGAAATGGGATTCATATTCTAGCTCTTGATTGGCAAACTGTTGGACCCGTTCTTGCTGTTGTACGATGTTTTCTTCTTCAATAAATGATTCGTCCTCCAGTTTTACAACTTCAACAAGCTCAGTCTCTGCCTCTTGTTTTTGTTCCTCTTCCACATACATTTCTTCTTGTGGCTCCAAAAAATTTTCTTCCATTGATGTCTTAATTGGTGTCATTACTGGTGTTTCTTCAACTATCGCCATATTTTTTTCTTCTCGTTGTGACGCTAATACTTGAGATTCAACCTCTTGATGAGAAGAAAAAGTATCCAATTCAAATTCAACTGGTTTATTCCGTTTCGGATGTTTATCGAATCCATAAATGGGAGAAGGAATTTCTGTTGGACGAAATGGTCGAGTAGACGGACTTGGCTTCTTTTGAACCGGAGTGTGACTTGTTTGAGCACGAACTTCCTTTACTGCTGGTGTGTTTCGCCTAGTTTCCTTTCTCGAAGTCATTGTTTCAACTGGAGGCTTTCGGTCCACTTTCCTCTCCACATTGCTTTTTCTTTTTTCCTTAAGCTCCTCATCTGGAATTAAAGGAAAGCGAAATTGTCCTTTAGGGTATTGATAAATAACCTTGGCGTCCACTTCTCGATTTCCCTCATTCTTATTTGGAGGTATTTTATCTATGTATTCATCTTCCTCACTTTTTAAAAAATGAAACAATCTTTTAAACCAACTCAAAATCAATCACTCTTTCTAATCCTAATCTTAAAAATCGTTTGGAAGATTTCTTCACTATGAAAATATCAACATCTTAGTATAACTCTTATGTTTATTTTAGCAATAAAAATAAAAATATCGAGACAAATCTGAAGGAACGGTTCTAAATACCTGTTTTATTTTCTTTATTTTACTACAACGAACTATTTCTCCCTATGCAAGCGAAAACCCTTTATTTGAAAGTTTTCATGAAAGATAAAAGGTCCACCTGAAATCGGTCGGACCCTTCTGCTAATTATTATTTTTTCTTGTTTTTTCCTAATATAAAAATCGGTTCTAATTCCCCATTTTCGTACAAGAAGGAAAGAGCTGTAACGGGAACTCTGCCACTTGCGAAAAAGCTCATCGTCATCTGCGCTAAAATATCATAGCCTGTATCATTTCGAATGTCAGCGATGATCAGCACATCTTGATGGGGCACTGCAACTGCCATCGTTCCTGTTAGTTGCTGTTCCATTTCTTTCAAAAACGATTCATTTAAGATACGACTAGCATCATACCCGTCATTTTTATTTAAAAAATAGAAAATATTACCTGCTACTTCATCTCTTTTTAAATCGGTACTTAAAGAACGTACATTGAACAATGCAATCTCTTTAATCCGCTTTTTCTCCCAGCCTTCTTTGTCCATCAGCTTCTGATCAATTAATCGATAAGTCTTATCTAAGTCGAGAGCGTAATAGATTCTCGTTTCTGCTGTATGCTCATCGTATAAAAGCTCCACTTCATCTTCTGATACAGTTGGAAAGGATGTAGAACGGATGACTGGATAAATTCTTTTTTCATGCCCTTCTAACGTGAGTGGCTCGACCATCGCTTGAAGGCCTTGTTCTACATAATAGACGACCGCATCAATGGCTTTTTCCTTTTGTTCTTCCCACTTACCGACAATTCCCGGTAGTGAAATGGTAATACCTTTTCCTGTTTCTTTATTTTCAATCCTTAGTTGGTCATTCTTTTTGTCATAAGTAAACGTCCGTTCAGGACTTTGTAATCTTTTTTCTAACTCTCTTTTCATCTTAATGCTATCCATTTTCAACTTCATTTCCTCCTCAGATTTAGGAGTCTTCTCAATCCCAATCTCATTTATTTTACAATAAAAAAGCCCCCATCTCAAAGACGGAGGCTCCAGGCTAGTACAATCAAATGATTAATTCTTATGCTAGTGCTTCAATAAACTTTTCAATTTCTTCTTGTGTTTTTCGGTCTTTGCTAACAAAACGACCCAGTTCTTTTCCATCTCCATAGGCGATAAAACTTGGAATACCAAAAACATCCACTTGAGCACATAAGTCGATAAATTGATCGCGATCTACATAGATGAATGTGTAGTCTTTGTACTTTTCTTCAAGTTCTGGTAGGAATGGATCAATAAAACGACAATCCGGACACCAATCCGCTGAGAACATAAAAATATGTTTTCCTTCATTACGTAATTGTTCAAATTGCTCCATACTTTCTAGCTTTTTCATTTTCTAGCTCCTTCTGTTTGGATAAGCAGATCACCTGCTTTTATCCAACCTTTTTTTCTCATATATTCTGATATTAACAAGCTAATAATAGCAGGTCCAATAATATGCAACAAGATTACCTTGAAAATCACGTCTCCACCGAAGCCCATCGTTGTAAACGTCATGATTGGGCCAACAAATCCACTTGTTCCCATTCCAGCTCCAGCAGCATTGTTATGCAGAATTAAAAGGGTCGTTCCAATGGGTGCCAACAAGGCTCCCGCAATGGTTGGAGGGATTAATATTCTTGGGTTTTTGATAATATTCGGTACGAGCAACATCGATGTCCCGATTCCTATAGCAACTAAACCACTCCATTTATTCTCCCGATAGCTGCTAACAGCAAAACCAACCATTTGCGCGGCACACCCTATCGTAGCCGCTCCTGCTGCTATCCCGTTTAAATCAAGCATTAAGGCGATTGCTGCACTTGAAATAGGCGCTGTAAGGGCAAGTCCCATCACAACAGCGACAACAATTCCCATAATAATAGGTCTTTGTTCTGTTCCCCACATAATGAGATTTCCCAATCCTTTCATGAGAGAACCCACTGCAGGTCCAATGAAATAAGCAGTTGTATAGCCCGCAAAAATGGTCGTTAAAGGCGTAACGATAATATCGATTTTCGTTTCTTTGCTTACCAACTTTCCGATTTCCGTTGAAATAAGGGCTGCTACAAAGCTCCCAGCTGGACCTCCGTCAAATGCTGCAGCTGCTGCTCCACTAACGATTGCAGCAAAAATAACGAGTGGTGGAGCACCTAACCCATAGGCCACAGCTACCCCAATGGCTGGACCCATAAGCCCCATAGCCAATGTACCCATTTCAATTAAATATTTAATATCCAATTGATTTCCTATGGTTTGAATAATTAATCCAATAATTAAAGATGAAAATAACCCAAGCGCCATACTACTTAATGCATCAATAAAGTATACCTTCGGAGATAAACTGACTCCTTTTCTATGTAGAAAATCTCTCATTCTTTTTTCCCCTCTCGTTTTCAAACAGGTGTCTTTACACGTGTAATGATATCTATTTTATCTCTACCTATCATAAAAGGGAACTACTTTTTTTAATATTCCTTATCGAAGGCTAGATTATCTACTTTATTAAGAAAAAAGCCATAACATATTCAGCTTAATGGCTGACTTATGTCATGGCTTATAATTAGAGATTAAATTGGACGGAGTTTGCAATGCGCATCATCGTTTCCGCTTCAGATGATAGGTTTGTTGTTTTGACTTCACTTGTAACCTTTACTCCACCAATTCCTACGATTACTTCATTTTCTTTTTCACTTATTTTTTCAACGAGGAAATAACCTAGTTTGTTGCCTTCAGTTAAACGCTGATCGACATCAAATTCCTTTTGTTGCAGAGTAGCGTTTAAAACAACCTCACTTTTCATGTCTTCTTGGAAATTGTAGAATAAAATATAGGTTTTTGCCCCATTTTTTAAAATAATATTATTCGCTGTTTCTTCCTCAACTTCGAATCCAAATGGCAAATAATATTGGATATCCTCATTTTCATGATTACTTTTTTTAGGCGCTTCTTTAAAGGCCTCTTCGACTGCTCCAATCGCATCAGCTTGTTCTTCTTCAAATGAAGCAGAGCACCCGGCAAGCCATATGATGGCCATCACAAAAAGCAGAAATGCTTTATCGTGATTTCTCATACCTTTTCCTCCTTGTTTTAAAAGTACAAAAACAAGAACAATTTATTTATTATTCTTCCTATTGAACTCGTATTGACCAATCAAAAGCTTCATAACATGAGAAAACATCTCTGCTCGATCCACTCTTCCATTCGAAAATATCCCTATAGCACCTTCATGCTTACGAATATTTTCTTTTTGAGTGTACTGATCCATGACTGGACCCAACTCCTCACCAGCTCTTAAGCGATCGGCGATTTCCTTCGGCAGTGGGATTCGGGCCCCACCAGCAACGAAAGGAGGCTTCCCCTGTACCGTTAGAGCTCCCCAATTGCAAAGAAAAAGCTCGCCTCCATGCTCTTGAACTCCTCCTTCAAGGCCAATACCAATATCACCTTTTCCCTCTTCAAGGGCTGAAGTAGAACGATTAACTGCTCCTTTAATCGTCTCTTCATCGGTAAGTGGTTGTTCATTGACCTCAGAGGCGGTATTTAGTGATTCAAACTGTACATCATATCCTTCAAAAGCAGCTTGTACCGCCTTTATTTTCGCAGGGTTTTTCGTACCGATGACTACTTTCATTGCTGTTTGTCCTTCTTTCAGAAAATAATTCTTCATTTGGAATAGACTTAACTATTTTGTTTAATCGTTTCTACTGTTGTTCGATCACAGGATTTCACTAATTTGATCAGTAATTCCTTTGCAGCTGCATAGTCATCTACATGAATGATCGAAGCATGAGTATGAATATAGCGTGAACAAATCCCCACTACTGCACTAGGAACACCTTCATTTGTCAAATGAACACGACCTGCGTCCGTTCCTCCAGCGGAAACGAAATATTGATAAGGAATATCATTTTGCTCAGCCGTATCAAGGATAAATTCTCTCATTCCACGATGAGTGACCATTGAGCGGTCTAAAATTCTTAGCAGTGTTCCTTTTCCTAACTGTCCAAATTCCTTCTTGTCTCCTGACATATCATTTGCTGGAGAAGCATCTAAGGCAAAGAAAATATCAGGCTTTATCATTGTTGCAGCTGTTTGCGCACCTCTTAATCCAACCTCTTCTTGAACTGTTGCTCCAGAATAAAGCGTATTTGGAAGTACTTCATCCTTCAAAGCTTCTAATAATTCAATCGATAGTCCACAGCCATAACGATTATCCCATGATTTCGCCATGATTTTTTTCTCATTAGCCATCGGTGTAAATGGACAAATAGGAACAATTTGTTGCCCTGGCTTAATCCCAATTTTGATCGCATCTTCTTTATCATCCGCACCAATATCGATTAGCATATTACTAATCTCCATCGGCTTGCTTCGTTTCGCTTCATCTAATAAATGTGGAGGAATCGAGCCAATTACTCCAATAACAGGTCCATTTTCAGTGATAATTTGTACACGTTGAGCTAAAAGAACTTGGCTCCACCAACCACCTAATGTTTGAAAACGAAGCATTCCGTTTTCTGTAATGGCAGTCACCATAAATCCAACCTCGTCCATATGTCCTGCCACCATAACCGTAGGACCGCCACCTTTTCTTACCCCGAATACTCCGCCTAATTTATCTTGAACAACTTCATCACTATATTTCGATAGTTGCTCTTTCATAAATTTTCGGACAAGATGTTCATTCCCTGGTGCACCAGGAAGCTCGGTTAATGTTTTAAAAAGTGCTTTCGTATTTTCGTTCATTTTTTCGACTCCTTCTCTTGCCATCCTATGTAAAAATCCACAATTAATTCGTCCATGGCGATTTCGCTTTTCCACAATAGTGAAATCTTAGCGTATACATTTTATTTTACAGAAGTTTCTTTCGACTTACCACCTTCTGTACTTCGTTTGTGATAAAATAGGGGCATGAAATCTACTATTAGAGATGTTTTTTTTTGATATGTCTTGATGATATGATGGATAAAGAGCATACTTTCTAGAGGGGGGCCTTTCTTTGAATTGGAAATCTTTCTTCTTAGGACTCGGTGTGGGAGTGGTGAGTGGTTTTGCCACGAAGCAATTATTAGATGCGAAAACCCATGTTTCTCCTGAGAAAGCATTAGCGAATGCAAAAGAATTATTTAAACAGTCTGGACCGATAAGTGGCTCTTGGATTCAGATGAAAACAGAGCCTTATGAAAAACAAAATCTAACCTATATCGTCTACAAAGGTGGAATATCACGATTCACAGATAAAAGCATGGAGCAATATGAGTTTATTGCTGATGCTGCTACCGGAAGCATTATTGAAACTAAAGAAATAAGCTAAAGAAAAATGGGACAGGAGATCGCCTCCTATCCCATTTTAAGTACTTCTACTCCACTCTCTTCACCAATTGAACTAGTTCATTTTCTTCATTCCATTTTACTGCTCGATAAACGGCATCATGATAAAACGTGAACCATGCTTTTTGTGATAGTCCAAATTCAAGCCATTTTTGTTTCGCATATATAGAAGTCATTGGATAATCATCATAGGCCATCACCCAGAGCACATTTTGATGAGCATGTGTCGGCATGATGTCGGCCATATGTAAGGCCGTTTCTCCACCATCTTCCAGGATCACAATCGAATGTCCATCACTATGACCACCAGTGTGTACCATTTTGATTGGACCGTAAGTCCATTCGTTTTCAAATGTCTCCACTTGCGCTTGAATCGGTTCCCAGTTTTCTTTCCAGTATGTATTCTTTGAGCGAATATTCGGCTCTCTCATTTCATCCCATTCTATTTTAGATGTAATGATTTTACTATTGGGAAAAACTGAAACAAACTCTTCCCCTACACGCTTTGAAAGTCCATTCGCATGATCATAATGAAGATGAGTCATTAGTACATAATCAATATCAGCGGTCGTTAAACCTAATTCCTTTAATGAAATCTCGATTGTCGACTCTTCTAACACGCCAAAATTTCTTTTTTGTTTATCTGTCAACTTGCCAA
The DNA here is from genome assembly GCF_047302285.1 of Robertmurraya phoenicis. GTDB lineage: Bacteria > Bacillota > Bacilli > Bacillales > Cytobacillaceae > Robertmurraya. The sequence goes on along the minus strand of NZ_CP154845.1, from coordinate 1,262,729 downwards.
CACCGATTCCTGATTCAATTAAAAAGGTTTCACCCTTACCTTGTATTAATATTGGATCTGTTCTTAATGGAATCTGATTCTTCTCATTATGTGGATATTTTTTTGACCATAACGCCTTTGGTACAACTCCAAACATCGCTCCACCGTCTAGATGGGTTACTCCTCCACGGAGCCAGGTCAATTTGTACTCACCAATTTGTAACGTTTCCATTAAAATCCCCTCCTTAAAAACATCTTACCATTTGTTCAATATTTAGAAAACTACGAACCAATAAAAAGCTGCTCCTCGATAAAGGAACAGCTTTAACTTATCTATACTGGACTTCACACCGATAAATCCGACTACCCTTTTGCGAAAACTTCTCTTCATACTCCGTCATGATGTTTCCTTCAAAGTCACTATTGTGCAGGTCGAGGCTTATATATTTCAGTAATAGACCATATTCTGAGAAACTCATAAGGGAGTATTCAAACAATCCTTGATTGTCTGTCTTAAAATGAATTTCACCATTTTCAATGAGAATATCCTCATACAGTTTTAAGAAGCTTTTATATGTTAAACGTCTTTTCGCATGGCGGTTCTTTGGCCAAGGATCGGAGAAATTTAAATACACTCGGCTAATATCACCTTTTGCAAAGTATTCAGTTAGCTTTTCACCATTGACATTTAAGAGCTTAACATTAGGTAGGTCAGCTTCCATTAAGCGTTCAAGAGCAGACACAATGACACTCTCGAATAGCTCAATGCCAATATAATTAATATGTGGATTAGCTCTTGCCATTTCCGTTATAAATCGACCTTTTCCTGTTCCTACTTCAATATGGAGTGGCTGGTCCTTTTCAAAAACAGCCTTCCAATTTCCTTTATATTGTTCTGGAGAAGAGATGACATACTGAGGATGTGAATCCAGCATTTCTCTTGCCCATGGTTTATGTCGTAACCGCATTTTGACACCCCTAAAATCTAAAATAAATATTCGTACAAACAATATCATTAAGAAGGTTTTCACGCAAGTTAAAAATAGAACCACGCGGAATCGAATCGTGAATAAACAAGAAAAGGAATTCACATGCTAGATGTGAATTCCTTATAAAATTTAGACTTATTGAAAGGGTGTATGAGGTGCCACTAAATCAACAAGATCAACTTCAATTATTGAAAGATATATTAAACAACCATCAAGTCGATTGCTGTGGGTCTGTATCAGAACTTGAACAATTAGAACGATTAGTAAAATCGTTAATGGCTGATTCAAATATGAATAATGATGTATTAGAACAAATTTACAGCTACAGCCAAAATGGAATTAATTCAAGTAACTTAGATAACCATATTGAATCCCATCAACAACAACTATCTCAATGGGTCAATGATGTGGAAACATTTTCTTAATTCGAAACATCCTTAATGACAGCGAGCCATTTCTCTACTTCTTCCAAACGATCCTTGTTTTTTGACCATTGAATGGTCGTCAACGTCTGTGCAATGAAATACCATTTCATCCGCAAACGTAGATGATCATTTAATGTAATTCCATAGAGGTGAACCCAATCCTCCCATTGTTCTTCGGGAACATACCAATATAAGAGCATTCCTAAATCAAGAGCAGGATCACCAATCATCGCTCCGTCCCAGTCGATCAAATACAATTGATTATCTTCAGTCAATAGCCAATTGTTATGATTTACATCACCATGACATACGACTTGAAGATGGGTTGGGATATTCGGGAGCTCTTCTTTCAAAAAGTTTAACGATGAAATGACAATAGGATGCCAAAGAAGCTCCTGATCCAGCGCCTTTTCTAATGATTCGATAAGATGACTTGGTTGTAACGGAGTTTTCCCCATTCTTTTTAACATTCCGAGAAGGGGATCGGAACCATGAATTTTTTGAAGGAGCTTGGCCACTCTTTCCCCAATCATTTCAGGTGGCTTAAGTTCTCTTCCCTCTAACCATTGCTGAGCAGTGATCACATCTCCGCTCTCCAGTCTCTTTGTCCAAATAAGCTTTGGAACAATTCCTTCTGCTGATAAGACGGCTAGAAACGGTGAGGAGTTTCGCTTTAAGAAAAGCCTTTGTTCTTCATGTTGTGCAAAAAACGCTTCACCCGTTGCCCCTCCAGCAGGGACAATTTCCCATTCTTGTCCAAATAAGTGTTCCAAAATTGTTCACCTTCAGTAAGTAAATTTCACAATGTTCATCATTATGAAATGAAATTAAGTAACTTGTTTAGTTCGAATAAAAAAGACAGCTACTGATACGATCTACAATAGCTATCTTGTGCACACTTCATAATAAATGAAAGCCAATTGAAAGACAAATGTTTTTTTGCCTTTCTACGGATTATTTTTATTTTAGACGAATTCACTAATCCTTTAAATTTTATCCCCTAATACCAATTTCCGTCAAGTCCTCTATGAAATTTCAGCGTTGATAAATGAGTCTAGCAATCTACTTTTTTCGTTAATATCGGCATGACTTGATGGTTTACTTTAATCTGGAGGGGTGTTTCCCCTATATATTCTCCGTCTGCGTGAGCATAAAAAGAGGAACTCGATTGTATCGAGATTTGTCTTCCAATCAGTTCTTCTACTTCTTTAAATCTAGTGTGACCGCCCCAAAAGACAGTAATAAAGACGAGGAGAAATTTAATCCTTGATAGATTGTGAACAACCGTCACATTCAATAAACCATCGCGAACTTTTGCCTTAGGGGAGATTTTCATTCCTCCACCATAGAAAGGCTGATTAGAAACGGTCACAAACCAAGCTTTTTTATAATGAAGTTTTTTTCCATCAATGCTTATGTTCACATTACTACATTTAAAAGAAAAGAGCTTCTTAATAACAAAATAGGCATAAACAAGACTCCCTAAATGAAAACGATTCAAAATTCCCTTCAAACAAGAAGAATTTGCTTCCTTTGTAATAAGTGCGTCAAATCCAACCCCCATATTGTTGATAAAATTCGTATTCTTCCCCTTGCGACTTTCAATTTCACCGACATCTACGAGTAAAGGTGGCGCTTTTGCTTGTTCTAAAATAAACTGTAGAGCAGTGAGGGGATCTTTCGGAATACCGTATCCCCTCCTAAAATCATTTCCTGAACCCGCAGGTATAAATCCGATCATGACATTTTCTGCATGCGCTGCACCATTAATAACTTCGTGTATGGTCCCATCGCCCCCAATGGCAACAATCATCACCTTCTCCTTAGGACCGAGGTCCCTATGAATGGCTTCGACCATTTCCACAGCATGTCCTCGATATTCCGTTAATGCTGCCCGATAAGGGAGTTGCTTTGATATTAGCTCTTTTTCGATCTTCTCCCATACCTTCATAGAATATCCGTTTTTTGCTTGAGGGTTAATAATGAAATGGATATTGTTCATTCTCTCTACCTACATTTTCATCAATATTCTTGTTCCGATTCTACATCCCACTCAGGCCTGCGCACACTAGTCGTTTGGCAATAATTTAATAGAGCCTGCGCTGCTTTCAATTGAATATGTTTTAGCGGAGAGCGTTGTGATCGCATGTTCTGAAACCATTGCTCATAATTTCGTCTTTCAATAAACTTTGTATCATACGGAGCAGACGGGTAATCGATGTATCCATTACGAGTTAACACAGCTTTATGAATAGGTAACTCAATTTCGTAATGATTTAAAATGTTTTTCGTTACTTTCTCCGTCCGATTTAGGGCAATCAACGGGTTTAAAACCTTCTGCTCTTGCTCCTGATTACGTTTCAACCAAAAGTGTTCATTGGAGCCCACAAACACCGCTCTATCCTCTTCCTCCAAAAAAGTAATACACCAAACTTCAGTCGGGGTGATAAGGATTATTTCTACCTCAACAGGTGCTGTTTTTAGTAGGAAAATAGGCTGGTACAAGACTAAATATGTATCCGGAAATCTTTGCAAAAAATATTTCAACCGCTCATCCTCATAATAGCTTTTATCAATAAAAGATTGTTCTGCAATCGTTGTCGTCGCCCACTTTAATTGAAATGTATATAGCTGTTCTAAAAAACTTCTTTTCAATTCATCCAAAGTATCCGGTTGAATCGGCAGAGAGGGAGAAAATGAAAGAGTACTAGTAGTGACTTCCTTGAAAGCCTTCTCCTCTTCTCCTTCTTTTCCTCTTTTAAATAAATCTTTAATTCGGGTAAAAAAAGGCTCTTTTTCCTCTTCATACCATTCTGGAACAGCACTCGTCTCCACTCTTTCCTGCAGACTTTCCTGCAGACTTTCCCCATTTTCCCATGCTCTCTTCCATTTATCCCATTGTTGCGTTTTTAATCTCACAAAGCGGGAAGGATATAAGAAAATGTCCTGTTCATATCGCGAAACATAGTCTTGAAGCTTTATTAGCTGACCCATTATTTGACCTTCCTTACTTTACGTTACTTTAGAGAGAATGATTTCTTTACCTCATATTTCGGAAGCTTTTGTACATGCGTTTCATATAAAACGACTTCATTTGCCATAAATGAAATGGGTTCTATTCTAGTCAAGCTCTCAATTGAAAAAGACTGATCACCTTTCCATTTCCGAGCAAGAGTAAGATGAGGGTTGAATTCTCTCGTGTCAAGTTGAAATCCTGCCCGCTTACAGGCCTGATATACTTGATTTCGAAGCAAAAACAGACGTTCTTCTTTTTCTAAACCAGCCCAAAAAATTCTCGGGGAATCACTTCTTCCAAACACCCCTAGATGATTAATCTTTAATGAAAAAGATGACCCTTCCGAAAGCTCTTTTTCAACAGCATTTAGAGAGACTTCCAACTGTTCTAGATTCGCACTCCCTAAGAATGCTAACGTAATATGGTAATCCTCTCTATGTACCCAACTGCTAAAAGGAAACTCCTGCTTCAATTTTTCGCAAGTGTGTTCCAAATAGGTCTTCACTTCTTTTGGAAGCTTGAGCGCATAAAAAAAATGTGGTTTTCTTTCCATTATATCGTCCTTTCTTAAAAACATTAAACGTATTTCTTACTCTTTTCATCATAACCACCAAAAAATTCATAATCAACCCAGTTGCCCGGAATCGTATGTTTTCGATATGATAGGAGAGAGAGTACTTTTTATATGTAACTAATTCGTTCGTATATAAACGTTAGCATGATAAACCTAGAGAGGAAGATTTGATGAAGTTCGTTGAAAACATTTCCGATTTGATCGGAGATACACCAATGGTGAAGCTAAATCGTTTAGCTCCTGAAAATGGAGTCGATGTCTATTTAAAATTGGAATTTTATAATCCAAGTCGCAGTGTTAAAGACAGAGCAGCTTTCAATATGATTATTGAAGCAGAGAAGAAAGGGTTATTAAAAAAGGGTGCTACGATTATTGAGCCCACAAGCGGGAATACTGGAATTGGCTTGGCGATGAATGCAGCTGCCAGAGGCTATAAAGCGATTCTCGTCATGCCTGATACGATGACAAAGGAAAGAATCAATATTTTAAAGGCATATGGAGCAGAGGTCGTCCTTACTCCTGGCGATGAAAAAATGCCTGGTTCGATCCGCAAGGCTGAGGAATTAGCTGCAGAAATCCCGAACAGCTTTATCCCGATGCAATTTGAGAATGATGCCAATCCTGATGCCCATCGTCATTCAACGGCATTAGAAATCATTGAAGCGATGAAAGAAATCGGTAAACCTCTTAAGGCATTTGTTGCAACCGCTGGAACCGGTGGTACGATTACTGGGACTGGAGAAGTTCTTAAAGAACATTATGAAGATATCCAAGTACATGTCGTCGAGCCAGCAGGGTCACCTGTTTTATCAGGGGGAAAACCAGGAAAGCACAAGCTTGTTGGGACAAGCCCTGGCTTCATCCCAGATACATTAAACCAAGAAGTATATGATAAAATTCACCAAATAACAGATGAGGATGCGTACGATATTACACGTCGTCTAGCGAGTCAAGAAGGCATTCTTGTCGGTCCTTCATCTGGCGCTGCTTGCTACGCTGCCCTAGAAGTAGCTAAAACACTCCAACCAGGAGATGCCATCGTCTGCATTGCCTGTGACACAGGAGAAAGATACTTATCAAGCGATCTATTCCGGTTTGAAGAATAATAAAAGAAGCGCCGAAATTTGGCGCTTCCTTTTATTTGGCCAGTTCATATATAGCCTGTGCATAAATAGCGGTTGCTTTAAGTAAGTCCTCGATGATCATGTATTCGTCCTTTTGGTGGGCAATATCCGGTCTTCCAGGAAAAAGTGGACCAAATGCGACTCCTGATTTTAACGAGCGTGCATAAGTACCTCCACCAATCGAAAGAAGCTCTGCTTTTTCACCCGTCTGCTCCTCATAAACCTTTTTTAATGTTTGCACTAGGAAATCTTGTTCATCAACATGATGTGGTTTCGAATCCGTGAAATTTTCAATCGCAAATCCTTCGTTAGATAACTTATCCTTCAGTTTAGAGAGCGTTTCATCTAGATTTGTAGTGACAGGATAGCGCATATTAAGTCCAAGTCTACCGCCAACCTCTTTCTTATAACTTAGCTTCCCAATATTAATCGTTAAATCACCAGTAATATCATCAGAATAAGCAATGCCTAATGCCTTTCCACGAGAATCCTGATGAAAATATGTAGTCACAAAGTGAACGTAAGCAGATGCTTGCTTATCAAGTTCTTGGCTAGTGAGGAACTTCGCTAAATAGAGTCCTGCATTTTTCCCCTTGTTCGGTTCCATCCCATGTGCTGAAATTCCTTCGATTTCTAACAGTAAGCCCTCTTCCGAATCAAAGTGCTTTCCTGCTACTTCGTTTTTACTTAAAAAGCTTTCAAATTCATCTATAAAGTTCGAAGTATCTCCTGAAATCTGGATAGTCGCTTTTGCATAGTCAGGAACCATATTATAACGTCGACCCGATTCAAAAGAGAGAAGGACATTCTTTCCATCATTACTATTCCCCAAGCCCTGTTGAACGAGATCATAATCAGCAATCCCTTTTTCCGCATAAATGATTGGAAAATCAGCATCGGGAGCAAACCCACATGTCGGCATTTCTTCATGTTTAAAATAATGGTCGACACAGCGCCAATTGCTTTCCTCATCGGTACCAATAATCATGCGAACTCGTTTATTTAAAGGTAGACCTAATTCTTTCACCATTTTCATGGCGTAATAGGCGGCCATTGTCGGACCTTTATCATCGATGGCACCTCGGGCGAAAATCTTGCCATCACGAATTTCAGCCCCAAATGGATCGCTTGTCCACCCGTCTCCTTCTGGCACAACATCTACATGACAAAGGATTCCGATCAGTTCTTCTCCTTGCCCAAATTCAAGATGTCCAGCTAAGTTGTCTACATTTTTTGCGACAAACCCATCCTTTTCACCAAGCTTGAGCATAAACTGCAACGCTTCCTTCACACCTTCGCCAAGCGGAGCGTCTGCCGTTGCATTCTCTTCATCTAATAAGCTTTTGATTTTCAATATACTTTGTGTATCTTTGATAAGATCCTCTTTTCGAGCGAGCACTTCTTTATTCCAATCCATTTGAATCCTCCTCAACTAACATTTAAAAAATGGTGATAAAAGAATGAACCTATACTAAAGAGCATCCCAACTATTAATATAGATAATACAAATAATACCGCAATTGTCCGCTTTTTAGCAGAAAAATAGGCGTCATGCTCTTGATATTTTTTCGTAAATGGATGAGATAATACAATTCTCTCCCATACCCCCACTAGCCAACTCCACATCATTAATAAAAAACCACCTAAGATGACACACTTAATCCATAATGGTGGAATGATAAGTACAGCAGCTGCTGTCACAGAGCAAATTTGGAAATAGGTTAAGAGATGCGAACTATTTCGAATAAACACTTTTGCGAAAAGTTCGATAAACCCATTTGTAGCCGTTCTTCTTCTGAAAATTCTCCGCGATTTTCGAAACAACCACGGTCTTTTCCTAGTGATGACTTTTGTCTTTTCAAGATCATAAGAGATCTGAAAAACCATATTGACGAGTTTCTGCTTTTCCTCGCTTTCAATCAATAATTCAACGTCCATGACAGAATTTTTCTTTAATAATGGGAAGTAAAGAAGAATGCTCGTCAATCCAATCATGATTGCTAAAAAGAAAACGAAAAAGAGATCATTCATCCAAAAGCTTGCAACCAATTGAACAAACCAACTAACTACTATAAATGCTCCTATCATGGCAATGATTCTAATCGTTTTTCTTTCAATCTTTTTCATATGAAATTTTACATACATAATCAAATACTTCATCGATAACAAAAATAAAAAGTATGTACCAACGTGAGTCCATGTTAACTGATAATGTTCAATTAAAAAAGGAAGGAATAATACAATTATGACGAAAGTGGACATCGCCTGAAATAGTAATGAATACTGAAATCCCCACTTTTTCAGCCCGTAAAATAACTTTTTTTTCTTCACTAAGAAAACTTTGTCTGCCTCTTCCATATAGCTTCGATATGTGCCTGTCCATGTAAAGAAATAACCTACGATAAAAATTAATTCTAGTGGCATCCACTGTATCCACTGAGGAGCCCCTTCTATCCACCAAGAGCGATAAATAAAAATCGAGATTACATTCGCTGGAATAATGAGATAAAGCCATATCGTCCAATCGGCGATTTGACGGAAGGTGTTGAATTGATATCTCCAATTTCGAAGTAAGCGATGACGAAAAATAGAAAAGCTATTCATTACTCTGTTCCTCAGCGATTTTATGGAAACAGTCAAATAGTGAACCATCTATAAGCCCACATTGCTGTTGAATTTCTGTTAAAGTCCCTGATGCTTCTAATACTCCATTATTGATAAGGAGAAATCGATCACAAACCTTTTCTGCCGTATCTAATACATGGGTAGACATAATAATCCCTGCTCCGCGTTTTCTCTCTTCTTCAAGGGAAGAAAGGAGAAGTTTCACGGCACTTGGATCTAAGCCAATAAATGGTTCATCAATAATATAAACAGCAGGCTTTGTAATTTGAGCGAGAATAAGCATCGCTTTTTGCTGCATTCCTTTTGAAAATGTAGCTGGCAATTGATGAGCTGCCTCATGTAATTTATATACACGAAGAAGCTCATTCACTTTCATCTGATACTCTTGTTCATTTAAGCCTTCAACTGCTGCAACAAAGTCTAAATGCTCCCACAACGTCATTTCATCATAGAAAATGGGGCGTTCAGGGATGTAGGAATACTTCTCTCCATATTGGAATGTGGCTTCACCTTCCATATGTTCCATTAATCCTAAAATCGATTTGATCGTGGTGCTTTTTCCGGCCCCATTCGGTCCAATCAGGCCAATCAGTTCTCCTTTTTTTAATGAAAATTGAATGTCTTTAATGATTGCCTGTTCTTTTTCATAGCCTGCTTGTACAATATTAACGGTTAAAAGACTCAAAATGAGACACCTCCTATCAATACTTACGAATAAATGCTAAAAAAGTTTGATTTATTTTCCTAACTACGATTCTAGAGCAACGATGTGCGAAAAGAGCCTAAATTAAAAAACACTGGAAGAATTACTTACAAAAAATTATGAGAATTTTCAAATTTCATTCATAATTAACTTGTATACTCCCATATGTATCTACAGAGAAATGAAGAAAAGGAGGAATGAGCATCAACAAATTAGTACATTAAAGTAGAAATTATGAGAAAATAAGTTTAGAATTATGTTATAAGGTTTAATATGAAAGTATAGTTGAAAGAAATCGATAAAGGGGTTGTCTTGGGAAAAGAAGCGTACATATGTATGAGAAGGATTCTCATAGAAGCTGTCAGTTGTAGGATTATGCCACAGGTTTTTTAAAAAGGGATAGGGAGTGGTTTTTTGAAACCTTCGACTAACCGGATGATAAACCGAATCAAATCCGTCTACATGTTTATTAATCAACAAGGAACTGTAACAACTCAAGAGCTCGTAGAAGAATTTGGTACAACTCCTCGGACAATCCAACGAGATTTGAATGTCTTGGCTTATAACGACTTAGTAGAAAGTCCAAGTCGAGGTAAGTGGACAACAACAGAAAAAAAAGTAAAAATGACATCGTAAATACGGACTTAAGAAAAATAGAAATCGCCTCCATTGATGAGGCGATTTCTTTATTTTATTTGACTTCATACTCCAACAAATGCTGTAATTCTTCATCAGTTAATTCACGGTATTCGCCAAGTTCCAGCGATTCATCAAGCTTTAATGGTCCCATTGAAAGTCGTTTTAAATAGATGACTTTTTTCCCAACCGCTTCAAACATTCGTTTCACCTGGTGAAACTTTCCTTCTGTAATCGTGAGTTCAATATCTGAATGAAGCCCCGATTTTATAATCGTCAGTTCTCCCGGCTTTGTCATATAGCCATCGTCTAACATGACCCCATTTTTAAATGCTTCCACATCCTCAGCGGTTACTTCTTGGTCGATAACCGCAAAATACGTTTTCGGGACATGCTTCTTTGGCGATAGCAAACGATGAGAAAGCTGCCCATCATTTGTTATAAGTAAGAGGCCTTCTGTATCCTTATCCAATCTTCCAACTGGAAATGGCGAAAATACCGCATCCTCCATTTCTAATAAATCAATAACCGTTTGCTCATAGTTGTCTTCTGTTGCAGAGATAACCCCAGGTGGTTTATTCATCATTAAATAAATGAACTCTTTATACTCAATCACCTCTCCATTAAGGGTAACGATATCTTGATCTGGATTGACTTGCTCCTTCGCATCTTTAACGACATGATCATTGACCTTAACGGCTCCATCCTTCAGCAACTTTTTCACATCTTTTCTACTTCCGTAGCCAAGATTAGCAAGCATTTTATCAATTCTCATTCTGATCCTCCACAAAGTGTTAAAACAGGCCTCCACTTTACGTGACGACCTGTTTTTTTCTATATTTTCAACTTTAGTTTCTCTTTAATCCTATCAACCCTTGCACCAAATAAAAAATTTACCAGTTTTGATTTTAAACCTAGATAGAAATACACGCCCGCACCGGCTAAAGCACAGATAATCACGATGATTAGCGCTTCGATTTTCACATCTGGTGAAAGGAACAGCGTGAGTAAACTGTAAACAAGCTTTGTCACAAAATACATAATCGCTGTAAAAATGATGATTAAAGTACCTCTTCTAAAGACAAGGCGGAAGCGATATTTTGAGAAAGCTTTAATGACAAATAAATTAATTAAAATCGCTGCACTATAGCCAATCGCCGTGGCAAGAATCGCACCCTTTGTTTCCATCATTTTCATCAGCGGAATATTCAAGCTGAGCTTAATCAAGATCCCCACTAATAAACTAAGAATATTAAATTTCTGCGCATCAATTCCTTGTAAAATCGCTGCTGTCACCGCATAAAGAGCAAACAGCATCCCAATTGGTGCATACGCTTCTAGCACTTCCGTTCCTAAAGCATCTGGCTTATAGAAAACGGTATAAAAAGGCTCAGCTAACAATGATAGACCTAAGGCAGCTGGTAAAGTTAAATAGGTTAGTACTTGAAACGTTTGATTCAATTGACGATTTAATCCCAACTGATCTTGCTCTGTATAGGATTTCGTTATCGCTGGAATCAATGTTAACGAGAAAGCTGTTGCTAGAGATACAGGAATAATGACAAGTTTCTGAGACTGAAAGTTAAGAATCGAAAAAGCATATTCAGCATCATTAAATGCATATCCTATCGATACCATTGTTGGATTAAAGGTTAGCTGGTCAATAAATTGAAATAATGGATTGGCAATTCCGACTAATACAAAGGGAATCGAATAAAGAAGGATTTCCTTATAAATATCTTTAACGGATATATCCATCGTCCGTCTATCTTGTAATAAAAGCTCATCAAACATCGGCTTTTTCTTAACCCAATACCAAAGTAGAACGGCAAGTCCACCTAACCCGCCGATAAAAGCTGCAAAAACGGAAAAACTGACTGCCGTTACTAAACTACCTTGAGCCACCTTCAAAACGATAAAGGCACCAGCGAGTACAAAGGCAATCCGGACAATTTGCTCAACCACTTGAGACACAGCTGTTGGTTCCATCGTTTGATGCCCTTGAAAAAACCCTCTTATAATGGACATAAACGGTATAATGATCAGAGCGAAACTGACCGCTCTTATAACGGTTGTAACATCAGCCATATGATCAATAAAATCTGGATCGGTAATGACCATTGCTGCTAAAGTAGGCGCAGCAATATATAAAATGAGAAAGGAGATAATCCCTGTTATAGCCATCAAAACGAGACCTGTTTTGAACAATTTCCTTCCTACGGCATATTCTTCAATTGCATTATATTTTGAAATAAATTTAGAAACAGATGCCGGAATCCCTGCTGTAGCAATACTAATGAAAATCGTATAGGGAATATAGGCATAATTGTAAAGAGCCGTTCCTTCATTTCCAACTAAGGCGAAAAAAGGAATTACATAGAACAAGCCAAGAAATTTCGAAATAAACGTACCAGAGGTTAAGACAAACGTCCCTCTTAATAGCTTTGAAGACATAACATCCCATCCTAATTAGAAATCAGCGTTAAGCGAAAAAAAAGCTTCCAATTTAACAGTTTACACTTCTTTAAAAATAACTTCTACCTTTATATGTATCCTTTTCATGACAATCGTCCATGTTCTATAATATACTGATTAGATGCTTTTCAAAAGTAGAAGCCCATTTTGCGAATAAATATACTCCAATTAAATGGAGCTGTTAAGGAGAATGAATAGATGCAATTTGATGTAATCGTCATTGGTGGTGGGCCTTCTGGTCTGATGGCAGCCATTGCTGCTGGTGAAAAAGGAGTGAAAGTTCTATTAATCGATAAAGGAGACAAGCTTGGGAGAAAATTAGCGATTTCAGGTGGCGGAAGATGCAACGTAACGAACCGCCTTCCGATCGATGAAATCATCAAACATATCCCGGGAAATGGACGTTTTTTATATAGTGCCTTTTCGATTTTTAATAATGAAGATATTATCACCTTTTTTGAAAAACTCGGCATTGAATTAAAGGAAGAAGATCACGGAAGGATGTTCCCCGCATCGAATAAGGCACAGTCTGTCGTTAATGCTCTGTTAACTCGATTGGAGAAGTTGGATGTACAAATAAAGACCAACACCCCTGTCGCTGACATTGACTATGATGATGAACGTCCAGTCACTGTTCATTTAAAAAATGGGCAAAGCTATCAGGCGGGAACTATCATTATTGCCGTAGGTGGAAAATCAGTTCCTCACACTGGTTCTACAGGTGATGGCTATGCATGGGCAAGAAAGGCTGGGCACACCATCACCGATTTATACCCAACTGAGGTTCCGTTAACTTCAGCAGAACCGTTTATTAAGAAAAAGGAATTACAAGGATTGTCGTTACGGGATGTCTCCTTGAGTGTGCTAAACCCTAAAGGCAAAGCAATCATTACCCATCAGATGGACATGATTTTCACCCACTTTGGAATCAGCGGTCCTGCTGTTCTCAGATGTAGCCAGTTTGTCGTCAAGGCGATGAAAAAATGGAATCTATCTGAGGTGACGATGAGCTTAGATGTTCTTCCAGATAAAAAAGAGGAGCCTCTATTTCAAGAGTTGCAGAAATTAATAAAAGCAGAGCCGAAAAAGAGCGTGAAAAATATTCTAAAAGGATTCCTTCCTGAACGATATTTATTGTTTCTTCTTGAGTACAATGAAATTGACCCAGCCATTCAAGGAGCCAATCTTTCTTCTGATAAAATCCGTTCATTCGCACGTAGCTGTAAACAATTTGAATTTAAAGTGAACGGGACGCTTCCTTTGGAAAAAGCATTCGTTACAGGTGGAGGGGTTTCTGTAAAAGAAATCGAGCCGCAAACGATGGCATCGAAGAAAAAGAATGGACTCTACTTCTGTGGTGAAATTCTCGATATTCACGGTTACACAGGTGGTTATAATATAACCTCTGCTTTAGTGACAGGAAGACTTGCTGGTATCAATGCAGCTGCCTTTGTTAAAAACAAATAATAGAGCCAAAACGGCTCTATTATTTTCTATAAACAATCATCGCTGAAAAGCAGTATACCTGTTCTTCGTCCTCTTCATCCTCTGGAAACGCTGCAATATTATATTTAATATCGAGTAGCTTCCTTTCGTCTAATCGCTCCAAAAAACGATTCATTTCTCTTTCTAAATCCTTTTCATGCTCCTGATCAAATACTTTAACCTGGATCACTTTTCTTCTCTCCCAATCTTTTTTAATACCAGTATCGTCAAATTAGGAGAATTCTATAACTATTACAGAATGACTTCACCGTTCCACTCAAGCATGCCACCAACCATATTACGTACTTTATAACCTTGGTCCTGTAAGTAATGACATACATTTTCACTTCTTCTACCAGAGCGACAAATAAAAATATATTCCTTATCCTTGTCAAGCTCATCCAAATGATTCGGAATTTGACCCATTGGAATATGTTTGGCTCCTTCAATTATTCCTTGTGCGACCTCTTCATCTTCTCTCACATCGATGAGAAGTAAGTCCTCACCATTTTCGATTTTCTCTTCTAACTCTTCCGTTGTAATGGTCTTAATTGATTCCATCACACAACACCTCACATTAATCACTATTTTAACAGTAAAAACATTTTATCATAATCCCGCACATGAAAAAACACACAAGCCTCGTGTGTTTTTTCAACCTTTTAATTCGCCACAATATTCACTAACTTACCTGGTACAGCAATTACTTTACGGACGGTTTTGCCATCGATTTGTTCTTTAATTTTCACATCACCCATGGCAATTTCTTCAAGGGCTTCTCTGTTGGCATCAGCTGGTACCATAAGCTTTGCTTTTACCTTGCCGTTAATTTGCACGACAATTTCAATCTCATCGTCAACCAATTTTGCTTCATCATAAGCAGGCCATGCCTCATACGTAATCGTACCATCGTGACCAAGTTTTTCCCAAAGTTCTTCAGCAATATGTGGAACGATAGGAGCAAGCATTTTCACAAAGCCTTCTACATATCGAATCGGCAATACTTCCACTTTATAGGCTTCATTAATGAACACCATAAGCTGTGAAATCGCCGTATTAAAACGTAGGCCTTCAAAGTCCTCTGTCACTTTTTTCACCGTTTGATGATAAACCTTTTCTAATTGGATATCTTCACTGTCCTTCACTTTCGGACTTAACGTACCATCCTCTTCGACAAACAAGCGCCAGATTCGGTCTAAGAAGCGACGGGAACCATCTAGACCATTTGTTGACCAAGCAATCGATGCATCAAGTGGTCCCATAAACATTTCATACAAACGGAGCGTATCTGCCCCATGGCTATCAATAATATCGTCAGGATTGACAACATTGCCCTTAGATTTACTCATTTTTTCATTGCCTTCACCAAGGATCATTCCTTGATTAAATAACTTTTGGAACGGCTCCTTCGTTGTGACAACACCAATATCATAAAGGAATTTGTGCCAGAAACGAGCATATAGTAAATGAAGTACTGCGTGCTCTGCACCACCAATATAAATATCAACCGGTAGCCATTCAGCTAATTTTTCTTTATCTGCTAATGCCTGATCATTGTGTGGATCGATATAACGTAAGAAATACCAGCAACTTCCTGCCCATTGTGGCATCGTATTCGTTTCTCTACGTCCTTTTTTGCCTGTTACTGGATCGACGACATTGACCCAACCCTCGATATTGGCTAATGGAGATTCTCCCGTACCTGATGGTTTAATCTCTTTTGTTACAGGAAGAATTAATGGAAGTTCTTCTTCAGGCACAGCTGAACTTGTTCCATCTTCCCAGTGAATGATCGGAATTGGTTCACCCCAATAACGTTGACGGCTGAACAACCAATCACGAAGACGATAGGTTACCTTCTTAGTTCCCAATCCTCTTTCTTCAAGCCAAGCAATCATTGTTTGAATCGCTTCTTCTTTGCCCATTCCATTTAAGAAGCCTGAATTGACATGCTCCCCATCCCCTGTGTAAGCCTCTTTCGTAATATCTCCACCAGCGACTACTTCAAGGATTGGTAAGTCAAATTTTTGCGCAAATTCATAGTCTCGTTCATCATGTGCCGGAACCGCCATAATCGCCCCAGTACCATAGCTTACTAAAACATAATCCGCAATCCAGATCGGCATTTTCTCATTATTAATGGGGTTACGAGCATATGCACCAGTAAATACACCAGTCTTATCTTTAGCCAAATCAGTACGTTCTAGATCACTCTTTGTCTTCACTTGATCTAAATAGGCCTCAACAGCAGCTTTTTGATCGGCAGTCGTAATTTTTTCAACAAGTGCATGTTCAGGAGCTAGCACTGCATAGCTTGCTCCATATAACGTATCTGGACGTGTTGTGAATACCGTAAATGTATTATCATGTCCATCAATCGCAAATGTCACTTCAGCCCCTTCAGAGCGTCCAATCCAGTTTCGTTGCATTTCTTTAAGACTTTCTGGCCAATCCAACTCTTCTAAATCTTCAAGTAGACGATCTGCGTAAGCCGTAATCTTTAACATCCATTGTTTCATCGGACGACGTTCTACTGGATGTCCACCGCGCTCACTTTTTCCATCAATGACTTCTTCATTTGCCAGTACTGTTCCAAGAGCTGGACACCAGTTCACGGCAACTTCATCGATGTAGGCTAAGCCTTTTTCATAAAGCTCTAAAAAGATCCATTGAGTCCACTTATAGTAATCTGGATCTGTTGTGTTAATTTCACGATCCCAATCATAAGAGAATCCCAATGCCTTGATTTGGCGTTTAAATGTTTCAATATTATGCTTCGTGAACTCTGCCGGGTCATTCCCTGTATCTAACGCATATTGTTCAGCCGGAAGACCAAAAGCATCCCATCCCATTGGATGAAGAACATTATAGCCTTGTGCGCGCTTCATTCTTGAAAGGATATCTGTTGCTGTGTAACCTTCAGGGTGCCCAACGTGAAGACCTGCACCTGATGGATATGGAAACATATCAAGTGCGTAAAACTTCCTTTTTCCTTTGTTCTCACTTGTTTTGTAGGTTTTATTTTTTTCCCAGTAGCCTTGCCACTTTTTTTCGATTTCCTGATGATTAAAGCTCATCCTTCTTTCCCCCTAATAGATATATTGTTTGATATGTAGATGATTCGATTCGATACTCTAGAAAAGCCCTTTTGAATATAAAAAACCCCTCATCCCAAAAAGGGACGAGAGGATTATCATTCAATCTCCCGCGGTACCACCCACATTAGTGACAAAGTCACTCGCTCATTCGTCCTTAACGCGGTTAACGGCAAGCGCTACTCTAGCTTCACACTTGCGACTCAAAGGTGAGTTCATGATGGTCCCGGTTGACTTGCAGCTACCGTCAACTCTCTATTACGGTCTAAACATCATTACTATTCCTTATCCCAGTCATTACATTTATAGATATAAAAATATTGTATAAAATTTCCGAACGAGTTGCAAGCTCTTGAAAAGTAATAACTATCATATGCTTACATTTTTAAAATTGTACCAACTTTTCTCCCAAATTATACATGATTTACTTGCTAATTTCGCTGATAATGTTTTGATGTGATTTAATGGACAATTTCCGATCATAAATGATCGTCGTAAAGATGGCGACCACAAATAAGAAAATCAACACCGTAAAGAGCATCGACATTCCATATAAATCAACTAATAGTCCGCCAAGAATCGGACCGATCATTCTTCCACCAGTCGCCGTACTATTAACAATCCCTTGATAAAAGCCTTCTCTTCCCTTTGGAGCAAGCTTATCGGCAATCGTTGGAACCGCTGGCCATACGAGCATTTCTCCAACAGTTAAAATAATCATTGCCGTTAAAAATCCAGAAAACGCTTCTGCCTTTGCTGCAACTAGAAATGAGATGATGAAAATAGACATCCCAATCACGATTTGAGATTTAACATTTTTCTCAATTGCTTTAATTCTTAAGGCTTTATTTAATATAGGCTGACCTAACACGATTAAGGCTCCATTAATTGTCCACAGAAAACTATACTGCTTTAATGAAATATTTAATTCCTGCGTGTACGTAGAAATAGTCGCCTGCCACTGCACATATCCAACCCAACATAAAAGATATCCAACACATAAAATGAGTAGAGCATATAATTTCGTATAATCTTTCACAGGCTTTGGTTCTAAAAGAGCCGATGATTGAAAATTGGTTGTCGTTTGAATATTTTTGTAACCAATAAAGGCGATAAGTAAGAAGACGACATACATAAAGGTATTGGCGATAAATATAAACTGGAACGAATAAGAGGCCACAATTCCTCCTAATGCTGCTCCAATCGCCACGCCTAAATTTTGCGCAACATAAATCGCATTAAATGCTTTTCTTCCTCCTTCTTTCCAGACAGAACCTGCCATAGCGTACATGGATGGAAAGATAATTCCTGAGCCAAATCCAGCAATCGTTAAAAAGATGACATATGGCAAGAAACTATGCCAAAACGTCAAACCAGTTAACGCGGCAACGGTGATGGAAATCCCTAAAAGGATGGACTTATATCCGCCGATTTTGTCAAATAAACTACCACCAAACAAGTTCCCAATCACGGTTGCACCAGCATTTAGCATGAGGACAACCCCTGCCACAGACAATGTTTTTCCAAGATGTTCATGGATATAAATAGCATTAAGCGGCCATAAAAAAGAAGAGCCTGTTACATTTACTGCCATCCCAATCACTAAAAGCCATAGACTTCGAGGCATGCAAACCGCTCCTTTCTCGATTTCTGTTCTATTTTTTTATCTTTTCGATTAGCACATAAAAGTTGTAAACCTTCGAGTTCCAAAATATTATATTATTCCTTTTTGACTTAGGATGCAATAAGAAAAATTCACTATTAACTAAAAGAGGCTGGGTCATAAAATCGGTGATAATGACTTTTTGATTCCAGTTTGGAATGGATAAAATGCTCGTATAAACAGTTGGCGTATCGGTATGAAAAAACAACAGGAAAAATTCCGCTTAATAAGCAACCATCATGAAAAAAAGCCGAAATAACAGGAAAAATTCCTGCTATTCCCTCAAAAATTGCCAAAATAAACGATTTTGCCCTCCATAAGCGGAAAATCTTCCGTTATCTTCCCTAAAAGGGGACTCCATTGAGAAGATAACAGGAAAAATTCCGCTTACGGGGTGAGAGATGGTGGGAGCGAATTAGACAAACCGGAGGAGAAAGGTGAATTTGAAACTAGTTATGTCCTAGCCACCTTACCTTTTGCTTTCTTTCACCTAACTTCTGTCTCATGAGTCCTTCATGATACATCCATCGAAATTTTTGACAATACACTGAAGGGACCTTCGTCGTCGAAGATCCCTTCAATTAATCATTATTCAGGATGGAATTTCGATTTGACTGGTTGTCCACCAGACTTTTCATATTTCTTTTTC
The DNA here is from genome assembly GCF_047302285.1 of Robertmurraya phoenicis. Lineage (GTDB taxonomy): Bacteria > Bacillota > Bacilli > Bacillales > Cytobacillaceae > Robertmurraya. Next base: position 1,243,291 of record NZ_CP154845.1, on the reverse strand, counting down.
GCTTTCTTTACTTCATCGAAATCTTGTCCAAGTTCTAAATCCTGATTGTTAACACCATTTCTGTTTTTTTGTTCAGGGTTATTTTGCTTTGAACGCTTTTTCACCTTTGAACCTCTCCTTAATGCTCATGTAAAATCATATTATTTTGAACCTGTTGCAGTTGAAGTCTCATGCGATGAAGCTGGTCACGCTGTTGACCATTCGCACTTAGAGCCATTTTGGCTACATCATTATAGGCCGTTTCAATTTGTTGCATAGCGGAAGTGAACTCGGCATCATTATATTGTTCCTGTCTTGTATGATCCTGATATTGTTCATGGGCGTTTCGTATTGCGTCCTCACATTGCTGAAGAAGGTCTTCGACTGATTGACGTGTAGCCATCCTTTAAAACCTCCCACTCGATTCAATTTCATGAAGCATATAGCTTCTCTTGTAGTTTGTTCACAACCACTTTTCCTTACACGTTATTTCCACTATGAAATAAACTCCATTATGAAAATTTGCGATTTCATGATAAAATTTTTCTTATGCCTAAAATAAAAAAGAACGAAAAAGGAGGGTACTGACTTGAATCAGACAAAACCTTTTCCATATGCATTAGACGATAAACGTTATCACACATGGAATTACCATTTACGCCAGCAATTTGGCCATAAAGTATTTAAAGTTGCATTAGATGGAGGATTTGATTGCCCCAATCGAGACGGTACCGTTGCTCATGGAGGCTGTACCTTCTGTAGTGCGGCAGGTTCTGGGGATTTTGCTGGGAACCGGGCAGATGATCTTGAAATACAATTTAATGAAATAAAAGATAAAATGCATGAAAAATGGAAGGATGGCAAATATATGGCCTACTTCCAAGCGTATACGAATACTCATGCTCCAGTGGCTGAGCTTCGAGAAAAATACGAGCGAGTATTAGCACAAGTTGGTGTTGTCGGATTATCGATTGCTACTCGTCCAGACTGTCTGCCAGACGATGTCGTAGAATATTTAGCAGAGCTTAACGAAAGAACCTATTTATGGGTTGAACTGGGACTACAAACAGTTCATGAAAGAACAGCTTTATTAATTAATCGTGCCCATGATTATCAATGTTATGTACAAGGGGTCGAAAAGCTTCGCAAACATGGCATTCGTGTTTGTTCCCATATTATCAATGGACTGCCATTAGAATCGTATGACATGATGATGGAAACAGCCAAAGAAGTAGCGAAACTTGATGTGCAAGGAATTAAAATTCATTTGCTCCATTTATTAAAAGGAACACCAATGGTAAAACAATACGAAAAAGGCATGCTTGAATTTTTAACACAAGAAGATTATGTCAGCCTAGTTTGTGATCAGCTTGAAATCCTACCTCCAGAAATGATTGTCCATCGCATCACTGGTGATGGCCCAATCGACTTAATGGTTGGACCGATGTGGAGTGTCAATAAGTGGGAAGTTCTCAATGCCATTGATGCAGAACTGAAACGCCGTAATAGCTGGCAGGGGAAATATTGGGAGGGTAAATAATGAAGCTTCAAGGAATTTTACCTTTTGCAAGAACTCTTTTAACAAATGCTGTAAGTACGGGAGAAATCGCAATTGATGCGACCGTCGGAAATGGACATGATAGCGTATTTTTAGCTAATCTAGTTGGAGCTAATGGACATGTTTTTGGCTTTGATATTCAAGAGGAAGCCATTATCAATACAACGAATCGCTTAAAAGAACAAGGACTAGACAAACAGGTAACCTTATTTCATAAGGGGCACGAAGAAATCGCGGCATCTGTGCCTGCAAACGTTCATGGAAATATTAAAGGAGCGATCTTTAATTTAGGTTATTTGCCTGGTGGAGATAAAACCATTGTGACACAACCGAATACAACAATTACTGCGATTGAACAATTGTTGGACATTCTTGCACCAGAGGGAATGATTGTTCTTGTCATTTATCATGGCCATCCAGAAGGTCAAACCGAAAAAGAAGAAATTCTTACTTTCGTTAGCCAGCTTGATCAAAAAAAGGCACATGTTCTCCAATACCAATTTATCAACCAAGAAAACCATCCTCCATTCATCATCGCAATTGAAAAAAGATAAATAAAAAGCCGACTCTAGGCAAGTCACATTTGACTACCTTTAGAGTCGGCTTTTATATTGAGCGAAGGGATCCACTTTTGGACTTTACGATAGAGTCGCCCATTCATATAAAAGAAAAAGCTTACTAACCCACTGCTCTTAATCATTTCTCTCGCTAATAATTTTACTGATTTTTGCTTTCGAACTTTTTCATCGGATAAATAGATGCCTAATAATCCTCGATTGATAAGACGGTGAAATTGTTTATTTGGTAGGCCATCGGTATGCCTGTCCGCTTCTTTAACAAAATGTTTTAAACGCTTGAATAAGCTCTCTTCATTTTTATAGTAAAAGCAAAAATTCAAGTCGCCACCGATGCGATCCTCTTCCTGATCAATGAAATAGTCCAATAAAATATGGAGTCCCTGTATATATGGAAAATAACCATTTTTAATTTTCTCAGCATCTTCATTGTTAAAATCAGGACTCATTCCATAGGAAACTAAACAGAAGATCCCTAGTGTCGATCCTGAGCACGCCGAAAATTCGTACCATTCCATGTCAGGAATATCGCCTTCATGATGCTTAAACCATTTTTGTAAGCGAGGAATTCGCTCATCCACCTCTACATGCTTATGTATTTGTAAGTCACAGTAATATCTGCACAGCTCTAGTAAGTAGTCTTTAATATGACGGTAATCAGGGATACTTTGTAAAACCTCTTGGCACGTCCGAGATAGTTCCTCTAAATAACCGCCATCATCAAATTCCTTGCGATAACGATAATAGTTACGTTGCTCTTCTCCTACAGTTAATGCTACTTCCATTGATTCATGGATGGCAGAGAAATCGTCTGGATCTAAAGAAGTACTTCTGTCACAGAGATTGTCTAAATAATCACTGATCGTTTGATAAGCGACGATAAATTTAATCGCTTCTTTATATCTTTTCCCAGCCAAGAAGGCTAAAATGGAGCCCCCTTCACAATGAAAAGTTTTACTTTCAATGCTTGCTAATGCTTGCTTTTTTAATTCTGGATCAGGGATCTCCTCTGCCCGCTTCTTCCAATAGGCAAGCTCCATATGTGCTGTAGGTAAGATGTTACGATATACTTTAGACATTAAACTAAGTGGTTCTGACGGTATCATAAAAATCCTCCGTTTATATGATGTAACCAATCGCTTTCAATTGACTATATACAAAATCCTTGGCATATTCAAATACTTCATCTCTCTCTGGATCATTAAAAATTTCATGATAGCATTTTGGCCATTCCTTAAATCTCTTTTCAGAAAATGGCGCATAATTAAACCATTCTTTAACGGCTATTTTATTAACGATTTTATCATCGCCTCCCTGCATCACAAGGAGTGGAACATCATTCGTATGTTCAATTTCTTCAAAGGCTTGCTTGATTGCATTATCTAATTCCCGGAACCATCTTACAGTCACCTTATCAATATATAGTGTATCCTTTCGGTCAACATCTTGTACCTCGGTATTTCTTGTTGCGATCTTAACCGTAATTCCTGGATCCACTCTGAATTCAGGTGCTACCACATTTAGTACATGGGTTAAACCGTTTAAAAGCTTACCCGGTTTTTTCACTAAACCAAGGCATGGAGATGATAAAATAACCCCCGCTAGGTCTAGCTTCATCTCCTGAAGCAAGCGAATCGTAATCAATCCACCCATACTATGTCCTAATAAGAAGACTGGTAAATCAAACTGGTAAGCCGTTCTTACCCAGTCCTTGACCTCTGTGATGTACTCATCAAAAGAATCAATATGTCCTCTTCTAGACCTTGTTGTGAGACCATGTCCAGGCAAATCACCCATGATAACTTGAAAGCCCGCTCTACGCCACATTTCGATTAACCAACCGTATCGTCTATGATGCTCAAGAGCACCATGAACCATAACAATGACGCCTTTCGCTTCCCCGTCTGGTTCCCATTTCCACATGATAATTCCTCCTACAAAGCCCTAATCCACAGTTCTTCTATTTATTTTTCGATTAATAATCGTTGTTAAAGCGGTTCGAAAACAGAACCGAAATTATAGTTCATTTTAACACAAAAAAGGGGAAACCTCAGAGCTTTTGCCATTGATCTGATTAATTCACACTTTTTACACAAAATTAGGTAAAATAGGAGTAAAGCTTAATAAGGAGAGAATGCCCATGATCTATCCATTTCATCAAAAATCTCCGAAAATCTCGCCAACTGCTTTTATTGCCGATTATGTCACGATAACAGGAGACGTGGAAATTGGCGATGAATCAAGTATTTGGTTTAATACCGTCATTCGCGGGGATGTCGCTCCCACGATTATCGGAAAGAGAGTAAATGTACAGGATAACTCTGTTCTCCATCAAAGCCCGAATAATCCACTTATCATAGAGGATGAAGTCACTGTCGGTCACCAAGTCATTTTACATAGCTGTATCCTTCGCAAGAATGCGTTAATTGGAATGGGCTCTATTATCCTAGACAATGCCGAAATTGGAGAAGGTGCCTTTATCGGTGCTGGGAGTCTTGTACCTCAAGGTAAAAAAATCCCAGCAAATACATTGGCCTTCGGAAGACCTGCTAAGGTAATTAGAGAACTTAATGCTGATGATATTAAAGATATGCAAAGAATCACAAGAGAATACGCCGAGAAAGGGCAATATTACAAAAAGCTTCAAGAGGAAAATCGTAAATAAAAGATAAAATGTAAAAAAAGAAGCTACATTCACCATGTAACTTCTTTTTTTATTTATTTATTTAATTGCTTGCTCACGTAAAGCATCAGCTTTATCTGTGCGCTCCCAAGGTAGATCAATATCCGTACGACCAAAATGTCCGTAAGCAGCGGTTTGCTTATAAATTGGACGGCGCAGATCCAACATTTTAATAATACCAGCAGGACGTAAATCGAAGTTATTGCGCACCACTTCTACTAAAATGTCCTCATCTACTTTACCTGTTCCGAATGTATCAACGGCGATAGATACTGGTTGTGCGACACCAATCGCATAAGCAAGCTGTACTTCAACCTTATCTGCAAGGCCAGCAGCGACAATATTTTTCGCTACATAACGTGCCGCATAAGCAGCTGAACGGTCCACTTTTGTCGGATCCTTACCAGAGAAAGCTCCTCCACCATGGCGAGCATAACCACCATAAGTATCGACAATAATTTTACGACCTGTTAAGCCTGCATCCCCTTGAGGTCCACCAATAACAAAGCGACCTGTTGGATTGATGAAATACTTTGTATTTTCGTCGATTAATTCACTAGGTACGACTGGATTAATGACATGCTCCTTAAGATTACGTTGAATTTGTTCAAGAGAAATTTCAGGATGATGTTGAGTTGAAATAACAATCGTATCAATCCGAACTGGCTTGTTATTTTTATCATATTCAACGGTTACTTGCGTTTTTCCGTCCGGTCTTAAATAAGGGAGAATTTCTTCCTTACGTACTTCCGTTAATCGACGGGATAACTTATGAGCAAGTGAAATAGGAAGAGGCATCAGCTCCTTTGTTTCATTACAAGCAAACCCAAACATTAACCCTTGGTCACCTGCACCAATCGCTTCAATCTCTTCGTCCGTCATTGTTCCTTCACGTGCTTCTAATGCCTGGTCTACTCCCATAGCAATATCGGCAGATTGTTCATCGATGGATGTTAATACGGCACAAGTCTCAGAATCAAAACCGTATTTAGCACGATTATAGCCAATCTCTTTCACTGTCTCACGGACGATCTTTGGAATATCTACATATGTAGAAGTAGTAATTTCTCCTGCTACTAAAACTAATCCTGTTGTCACAGACGTTTCAGCAGCTACACGAGCATTAGCATCTTTTGCTAAGATCGCATCTAAAATTGCGTCAGAAATTTGGTCACAAATTTTATCTGGATGACCTTCAGTAACTGACTCAGAAGTAAACAAACGCGCGTTTCTTGACATCTGACTTCCTCCTCATCTATAAGTGCGAGGACTTATCCTCGAGCTGATACGGAACTCATTCCCTATGTAGTATGAAATAAACATGGAGTTTTTATTATGATTTTCAAGAATCCATAAAAAGGTTTGAGAAATTCATTTCATTGTTTTGCAATAAAATGAATTCAATTATTTACAATAAAAAAACCTTTCCTAAGTAGAGGAAAGGAGTATGTAAACAATTCTCGCCTTTCACTCTTATCGTTCAAGGACTTCATCCTTGCTTCAGGTTAGCACCATTGCTATTAACTCTTCCAAGGATTCAAACATAGAATCTTGAACTTAATAACCGGTTGCTGGGTTTCATAGGGCCTGTCCCTCCACCTACTCGGGATAAGAGAGTATCCGTTCAAGTGTAGATCATAACGAACGTGTGCATATGTGTCAACAGGTAAGGAATATTTCTTAAAATTTTTTTCATTTTCCCTACAACATATCTTCATGATGATATTAATGAAATAATTCTATCATGTTTCCTGTTCTAAATCCTCGTTAAACTTTTCGAATATTCAGTAGCGTTTTTCCTTCATTAGTATAGACTAATAAGATAAATGTGTTATACTAATCGTATTATGCTGTCCCTTTCTAGAATTACTTATATAAAATATATTGAAAGAAGGTTTTCATCAGATGAATTCAGTTAGCCTTTCTAATGAACTTAATGAATTATTACAACTAAATAATGTTCATGTGCAGCTATCTGTTCCCCAATTAGTCGAGAAAGTATTACGACGAAATGAAGGACTTCTTACTTCAACAGGAGCTGTTTGTGCAACAACTGGAACTTATACAGGTCGCTCACCTAAAGATAAATACATCGTCAAAGAGCGCTCTTCTAAGGATAAAATTGATTGGGGGTCAATCAACCAAGCCATTTCTGAAGAAGCCTTTGATCGACTTTATACGAAAGTACTCAACCACTTAAAAGAAAAAGATGAAGTATTTGTCTTTAAAGGATACGCGGGAGCCGATAAAAATTCCCAACTACCTATTCAAGTAATCAATGAATATGCGTGGCATAATCTTTTTGCCCATCAATTATTCATCAGACCAACTGCAGAAGAATTAGTTAACCATCAAGCACAATTTACGGTCATCTCTGCTCCTGACTTCAAAGCAGATCCAGCTGTAGATGGAACAAAATCAGAGACCTTTATTATTATATCATTTGAACGGAAAACGGTCTTAATTGGTGGTACAGAGTATGCTGGTGAAATAAAGAAATCGATCTTCTCGATTATGAATTACCTACTACCTGAAAACGGGATTTTACCTATGCACTGCTCCGCAAACGTCGGCCAAGAAGGGGATGTAGCATTATTTTTCGGCTTATCAGGCACCGGTAAGACAACTTTATCTGCTGATCCTCATCGGCGCTTAATCGGAGATGATGAACATGGCTGGTCATCAAATGGGGTCTTTAATATTGAAGGTGGATGCTATGCAAAATGCATTAATCTTTCCTATGAAAAAGAGCCGCAGATTTTTGATGCGATTCGTTTCGGCTCTGTCCTAGAAAATGTTGTTCTCGATTCTGACACTCGTACGGCTGACTATGATGATGGCTCACTAACTGAAAATACTCGCGCCGCATACCCAATTCAAGCGATCGATAATATTGTTGATCCAAGTATCGCAGGGCATCCGAATGCGATTGTCTTTTTAACAGCAGATGCGTTTGGCGTACTGCCTCCGATCTCTAAATTGACAAAAGAACAAGCGATGTATCATTTCTTAAGTGGTTACACATCTAAGCTTGCTGGAACAGAGCGAGGAGTAACATCACCAGAGGCAACCTTCTCTACCTGCTTTGGTTCACCGTTCCTTCCATTACCCGCCACTCGCTATGCTGAAATGCTTGGTAAAAAGATTGATGAGCATAATGCTCAAGTCTATCTCGTAAATACAGGATGGACCGGTGGAGAATATGGTGTAGGTAGTCGAATGAAGTTAAGCTTCACACGGGCAATGGTTCAAGCTGCCCTTGAAGGTGAGTTAAACCATGTTGAAACGGTAAAAGACCATTTCTTCGGCTTAAACATTCCATTACACGTTCCTGGTGTTCCAGATGAGGTATTATTGCCACATAAAACGTGGAACGACCAAGCAGCATATGAAAACAAAGCAAAAGAATTGGCTGAAAAATTCAAGAAAAATTTCGAAAAATTCACGAATGTTCCTGAGTCTATTCGTGAACAAGGTGGACCACAAATATAAAAACATACTAACTAGCTTCAAATAATGAGAAAGGTGAATTTGAGTACCCTCAAATTCACCTTTCTCTATTTTTGTATTAACGCAAGACCCATTTCGCTTTCTACCTTCGATTTTCCTCGTACAAAAAATCGAGTCAAACTCATATTAGCCTTCAAGAATTCACATCGATTTACGGTTTGTCTAAATTTCTACTATAAGACCCTATTTTGCTCCAACCATCTTTCACCCTTAAGCGGAATTTTTCCTGTTATCTCATCAATGGAGTCCCTATTAGGGGAAATAACGGAAGATTTTCCGCTTATGGAGGGCAAAATCGTTTATTTTGGCATTTTTTGAGGGAATAGCAGGAAATTTTCCTGTTATTTCGGCTCTTTTTCATGATACTTGCTCATTAAGCGGAATTTTTCCTGTTATTTTTTCATACCGATACTCCAACTGTTTATACGAACACTTTATACACTCCAAACTAGAATCAAAAAGTCGTTACCACCGACTTTTTGATCCAGCCTCTTTTTTAATTCGTCGAATTCAGGGCAATTAATTGATAATGCAAAGTGGTTTGGTTATGTTCCCATTCCACTTTCTTAATTTTGGCCACGCCAATTAACTCTCCATCGATTGTTCTTTTTACTTCAATTGGAATTTCTAACGGGTAAAGCCGAAAACCTTCCTTCACTAATGTAAAAAGATTCTCTTCTAAACGCGTTTCCTTTCCCTTCGTTACAATCATTGTATTTAATTCCAAAGGCATTCCCATTGTTCTCTCTCCTTTGTAAATATAGATAGAGCACTCATGCTTCAAATCACCTTTATCTTACCATTTTCATCCTTGATTTTTCATCCATTTCGTTAAATCTCTAACAATTTGTCGATTAATGGCTGGAGGAAAATAATGCGTAAACTCATCAAAATACCAGCTCTCCACTTTTTTATTTAATGCTTTCAACTTTTTTTCTAACCGATACGCATGATCCACTGAAACGTTTTGGTCTTTCGCCCCATGTATAATGAGGGTAGGTGCTTCTAATCTTTCCAGTTCAAATAATGGGGTTCTATATTTATAGCGGTCAGGATATTTGCTCGGAGTTCCTCCAATCACTCTTTTCATCATTCTCCGCAAATCTTTTCTTTCCATGTATGTAAGAAACATATCGCTTACCCCACCCCATGTGACAACAGAGCTCACATCTGGAAATTGGATGGCGGTTAACAGGGCCATTACGCCTCCTCTTGAAAATCCAAATACATGGATCTTGTCCACCCTCGAATGAGCTTGGAGCAAGGACAGTCCAGAGAACGCATCCTTGCGATCATCTCCGGCAAAATCTTCATTCCCTTCTCCTCCTTGATTCCCTCTGTAAAAAGGGGCAAAAACGATAAAACCTTCCACTGCAAATTGAACAATTCTACTAGGTCGGACCTTCCCAACGTTTTTGATCCCACCTCTTAAATAAAGAAATCCATCATAATGTCCCTCACCCTTCGGTTCAGCGAGTAATCCTTTTACTTTATAACCATCTGACATATAGGTAACCGTAAATAGCTCAATATTCGGATTAGGAGAAGGATATCTTTGCTTATCTATCATTTGACCGTCATCCCATCTCATATGTTCAACTCCTAAAATAGTTCGTCTTTTTTATATAGGCATTCACACATTTTTTATCATTTCATACGATATGTTAGGCTTATAAACCTTTCATATAGATTGTTAAATGCAATTTCAAATGAAACACCTAAGGAGGTCAAAGCATGAAAAAGTGGTTAAAAATGAGTTTCGCTTGTTTTTTGGCGTCTATTCTTATTATAGCTTTAGCAGCCTGTAATAATAATGAAGAGGTCCAAACGGTTCGTGTTGCTGAAGTTACACACTCCATCTTTTATGCCCCACAATATGTAGCGATTGAAAAAGGCTTTTTTGAGGAAGAAGGATTAAACATCGAACTAACCCTTACTCCAGGTGGAGATAAAGTAATGACTGCCCTTTTATCCGATGGAGCGGATATCGGTCTTGTCGGTTCTGAAACTTCCATCTATGTCGCTGCGCAAGGTGCAAGCGATCAAGTGATTAATTTTGCCCAACTAACCCAAACGGACGGAACGTTTCTTGTTTCTCGCGAGAAGATCGATGATTTCTCTTGGGATCAATTAAATGGTGCAACCTTCCTTGGACAGCGTAAAGGGGGCATGCCACAAATGGTCGGAGAATTTGTGTTGAAAAAACATGGAATTGATCCTCATGCTGACCTAGAGCTCATCCAAAATATTGATTTTGCCAATATTACAAGTGCTTTTGCTTCCGGAACGGGAGACTTCGTGCAGTTATTTGAACCGCAAGCAAGTGTGTTTGAACAGGAAGGTCGAGGATATATCGTTGCCTCCTTTGGTGAAGAATCTGGCCATGTTCCATACACAAGCTTTATGGCAAAAGAAAGCTATATGGAAGAAAACCAAGAAGTCATTGAAAAATTCACTCGTGCGATTTATAAAGCGCAAAAGTGGGTAGAAGAAAGTAGCACTAAGGAAATTGCAGAAGCGATTCAACCCCACTTCGCAGATACTGAATTAGAAATCATTGAAATGGTTGTTGAACGTTACAAAGGGCAAGGCTCATATGCTACAGATCCAATCCTTGATGAAGAAGAATGGAGTAATCTTCAAGATATCATGGATGAAGCAGGAGAGCTACCAGAGCGCATCGATTACGAAGCACTAGTCAATACAGAAATCGCTGAGAGTGTAATGGAATAGTATCATCTTATTTTCGCGCTTGACCTTGAAGTAATGGCCGTTACACCTCTATCATATCGTAATAGAATAATTAAAAGTCAGGATCAACTAAAACGAAAAACAGCTTTTATTAATGAGGAGGCCACGAGTCTAATGGGATTCTTAAAGATCGACGGAATACACCATACCTACTTCACGAAAAGCTCTGCAACAACGGCCCTCTCCAATATCTCGTTGGAAGTTGAGGAGGGAGAATTTATCTCCTTTCTCGGTCCAAGCGGGTGCGGTAAAACGACACTACTATCCATTATTGCAGGGTTGTTAAAACCGACAGAAGGTAACGTGACATTGGAAAACCAACCGATTGAAAAAACCAATAATCAAATTGGTTACATGCTACAACAGGATTACTTATTTCCCTGGAAAACGATTGAAGAAAACATCCTGTTAGGTCTAAAACTAAATCATCAATTAACTGCCAAAAAGAGACGGGATACCCTAACACTTCTTGAACAAATGGGTCTGGAGGGTGTTGAGAAGCAATACCCGACCCAACTCTCTGGGGGAATGAGGCAAAGAGTCGCCCTTGTTAGAACGCTTGCAACAGAACCAAAAATATTGATGCTTGATGAACCCTTTTCTGCATTAGACTACCAAACAAAGCTCCGACTTGAAGATCTCGTATCGAACACACTCAAATCCTTTGGTAAAACGGCTATTTTAGTGACTCATGATATTGGGGAAGCCATCGCAATGAGTGACCGCATCTATCTCTTTTCTCCTAGTCCAGGACAAATCTACCAAACGTTCACCATCCCAGATGAGTTACGTACATTAACACCTTTTCATACAAGAAATCATGTAAAATACCCTGAAATCTTTCAAAACATATGGAAGGAGTTGGAGCAAGTTGAAACTGAACAATAAAACAGAGCTCCTCCATAAACAATATATCCAATCCTTAAAACGAGAGAATCATTGGGTTCGCTTTTATCAACTTGTCATCTTCATCGTCTTTTTTGCTGGCTGGGAATTATTCAGTCAAAAGCAGTGGATAGATCCACTCATCTTTAGTTCACCATCAAGAATATGGAATCTCTTTGTTGATAAAATAACGGACGGTTCGCTCTTTTTGGATCTTGGCTATACATTGACTGAGACGATCTTTGGCTTTATTCTCGGAACATTGCTCGGGACGATCCTTGCTGCTATTCTTTGGTGGTCACCGTTTCTTTCCAAAATTCTAGATCCTTATCTCGTCATTCTGAACTCAATGCCAAAAGTCGCTTTAGGACCCATATTAATCGTAGCACTTGGACCTAGTATGACTTCGATTATCGCCATGGGGGCCATTATTTCTGTTATCATCACGACGATTGTTGTATACACGTCTTTTAAAGAAGTAGATGTGAATTATTTAAAGGTTTTACACACATTTGGAGCTACCCGCTTCCAATCGTTTAAGGAAGCCATCTTACCAGCTTCGTTTCCAACCATTATCTCCACCTTAAAAGTAAACGTAGGACTTTCATGGGTAGGAGTAATTGTCGGAGAATTCCTCGTATCAAAAAGAGGACTTGGCTATATGATTATTTATGGCTTTCAAGTATTCAATTTTACACTCGTATTATTATCTTTACTTGTTATCGCAGTGTTTGCCACGATTATGTATCAGCTTGTAGAAATGCTCGAAAAGAAGCTTATTAAGCATAACTAAAAAACTGAAGTCATAACAAGACCACCGAAAAACGATTTTTCAGTGGTCTTCATCAATTGATTAGACAGATATTTAGGTACTCACAACATTTTTTCTTATTCGGACTAAGTTCAGTCTGACATAATATTTCCTATCCGAATAGAATCCTGATTTGGACGGGTTTTCCACTTAACCCATTGATCTTTTTCGAATAGACCTCTCAGACGTTTTTCTTGGAATTAATTATGATTGGCCACTTTTTAGCTACTAAAAAGTGGCATGTTAAGATTGGCCACTTTTTAGCTGTTCAATATACCGTAAACTTTTTTCAATGACAAAATCCTTCATGATAAAACTATATACATCGCTGAAGCGTTCTTCCAACAGATTTTCCTGTATTAGTGCAGGTCCTTCTGTTTCATGAAAATGAGACATTTCCTCTAATGTCCGAACTTGTCCATAAAAAATGGCTTTTACAAAAGCCTCTCCACCATCTTCGACCTCATATTCGCCGATAAACTGAAGGGAATTTAATCTCGCTCCTGTTTCCTCAAATACTTCTCGTTTCGCAGCTTCCTCTATTGATTCCCCTGGTTCAACCTTTCCACCTGGGAATTCTAAGCCCCGTTTTGGATGTTTTGTTAATAGCCAATGCTCATCATATCGGCAAATAACGAGCACATGCTTCGGTTCTTGACTAAAGGAACCTCTATTAAAAGCTAAGCGTACATTAGCCCCGTGAAAATCTTTGAATGCTTCCATAAATCCTCCAATATTTGTTGCTCTTCTATACCCTTATTATACCATCCGTTACGCCAAATGGTTGATCATACGAATAAGAGAAGAACGAAAAAAGGAGCTGTTATTTCAAATTATTTAAAATCCCCATTGATTCAATATGATTTTTTGCTTCGGTGTCACCTAGGTCATAAATCATCTGGTATACTTGAACGATTGTTTCATCATATTGATCATTTTCTCGGTCATGATGATATTGCACATATGGTACATGGGCGCGGAAAAAGTTTTGCCATTCTGTTGAATAATTGGAATCAAACATTTCTCGAAGTTGAATAATTTCATCATCTGTCGCTTCTATTTTAAAATTCCAAGCAGAATCGGTTTGACTTTGTGTAATCTCTCCCGTCCCAACAGTGATATAATAAGTCTTCTTTTCTTGACTCATTAACATCCCTCCTTTTTCCATTATCATTCGTTTTTTGATTTGCATTTAGTCATCGTTTTATGATTATTTTCATGTATAATAGGAATAATTAACAGAAAATTAGGGTATTGTATAAAAAATTGGGGGTGTTACCATGAAATTAATAGACGAAATTTTTGAATTCTATCGTGATAAACTGACCGGGGATGACGAAGATATTGATATGCTTGCCTTCGCTCTATTAGAGGAAATGTCATACGATGATTTAATGAATATCATTAAGGAATTAGATAAACAAGAACTTTATGATTTAATCGGATTATATATGATTGAAACATTAAAAGGAAAATTTGCTCAAGAAAGCTATGGACAGCAAAAAGCCCCAGCCCAACAATCGCGAAATCTTCATTAAACCATACATATTTCATTAAAAAAGCTGGCTACGTTCAACATAGCCAGCTTCTTTTACTTTTAGCTTAAGAAAGCTTTGAACATCCAAATATGCTTTTTCAAGCTTTGCTTAATTCCGATTAGCATATCTGCTGTCCCTTCATCATTCGCTTCCTCCGCTAATTCGATTCCTTCTTGTAATTCATGAACCATCGTCTCAAAATCATTCACAATCGCGTTAACCATCGCTTCTTCATTTTCATTGCCAGTAGCTTCTTTGACAGTAGCCATTTTTAAACACTCTTCCATCGTCGCAACAGGATTTCCTTCGAGTGCTAGAATCCTTTCAGCAAGGTCATCGATATTTTGACTTGCTTCATTGTATAACTCTTCAAATTTTTCATGTAAGGTGAAAAAATGCCGTCCTTTGATATACCAATGATAGTTGTGGAGCTTCACATAAAGAACGGTCCAATTGGCTACCTGCTTGTTGACAGCTTGTACTAGTGTATTTGCCATTTTATCGCACCTCCCATTCCTATAATACCCAAGTTTTTTACACAAAAACGTTATCTTTATAAAAGTTAACTGTTTTCATGTTAGAATAGCTTTGACAATCATTTAAATGATCTTTGTTCCTTCAGGCAATGAAAATAGATGAATAAAGATGTAAGGAGAGGGAGAAAATGTTAACCGTTTTAATTATTTGTATCATTATTGTCTTTGTGGTGCTGCTATTAGCTGTATTAACGACGAGCAAAGCCTATTCAATTAAGCATTCTGTTGACCCAATAGAAGATAATCCTCACTTAAATCAGGATAGTGAAACAGATAAAACCAATAAATAAGCGAGGAAACCTTAATGAGTATCACTTCTGTACTAGTTGGACTTATATTTGTTCTTAATATGTTTTTAGCAACCATCGTCATTTTCTTGGAACGTAAGGATGCAGGTGCAACATGGGCTTGGGTCTTGGTCTTATTTTTCATTCCTGGATTTGGCTTCTTCACATACTTGTTATTCGGTAGAAATTTAGCCCGTTCAAAAATGTTTCAATGGGAAGATCAGAAAAAGGTTGGAATTGCCCAATTAATTTCCAATCAACTTTTTGAAATTTGCACCGACAAATTTTCCTATCGAAACGACCTTGAAAAAAAATATCATGATCTCATCTTCATGCATTTGCGCAACAATGATGCTCTTCTTTCTCAGGATAATGAAGTGACGATTTTTACAGATGGGCACGACAAATTTCAATCTCTTTTCGAAGATATCTCTGCCGCGAAAGATCATATTCATCTGCAATACTATATTCTTAAACGGGATGACATTGGTCAAAGGCTGTTAAATGCCTTAATTCTTAAAGCAAAAGAAGGCATCAAGGTTCGGATCCTCTATGATGACTTAGGTTCAAGAACGTTAACAAGAGGATTCTTCAAGGAACTTCGAAATGCCGGCGGTGAAGTGGAAGCCTTTTTCCCTTCAAATCTAAAATTCATTAACTTACGGATGAATTTCCGTAACCACCGAAAGCTTGCGATCATTGATGGTAAAATTGGGTATGTGGGTGGATTTAATGTTGGAGATGAGTATTTAGGGAAGAATCCAAAATTTGGATATTGGAGAGATACGCATTTACGGATAATCGGAAGTGCCGTACACGCTACCCAAACCCGTTTTATTTTGGACTGGAATCAAGCATCACATCGTCATAATATCCATTATTCAGATAATCTTTTTCCTACGATAAACTCTAGCGGAGAGGTTGGAATTCAAATCGTTACGTCTGGACCTGATTCTGAATGGGAGCAAATTAAAAACGGATATATTAAAATGATCTCTTCAGCGAAGCACTCAGTATGGATTCAAACCCCTTACTTTATTCCAGATGCGAGTCTTTTAGATGCATTACGGATCGCGTCTTTATCAGGCATTGATGTACGGATTATGATTCCTAATAAACCTGATCATATGTTTGTCTATTGGGCTACCTATTCCTATATTGGAGAAATGATCAAAACCGGTGCCAAAATCTATATTTACGATAATGGATTTATCCATGCGAAGACGATCATTGTAGACAATGAAATATCCTCCGTTGGAACGGCAAATATCGATGTCCGCAGCTTCCGTCTAAATTTTGAGGTTAATGCCTTTATCTATAATCATGATATTGCCCATAGACTGACGAAAAGCTTTGAAGAAGATATGAAATTATCATGGGAATTAACAGACGAAATTTATCAAAAACGTTCCCTGCTCATCCGTTTCAAAGAATCGGTCTCGCGATTGCTATCACCAATCTTATGAGAACACACAAAAAAATCGGCGCAAAAACGCCGATTTTTTTGTGAAATTATTTAAGCGAAAACTTGCTTTAAATCCTCTTTAGACTGCTCCAACCAAAAACGCATTAAACGCTTCGCTCCTTCTAGATCGTGGAGTTTCGCTTGACCACATTGTTTTTCATTTGCTGCAGGAATTTCAACGATTTCAACTGCAGATTTCATCGTATCTTCAAGTAAATCAATAATCTCTTCAACAGTTGGTTCACCGCTAACGACTAAATAATAACCTGTTTGGCAACCCATTGGAGAAATATCGATAATATCGAAATGGTCATATTTCTCCGAATGCTCACGGATATTAAAGGCTAATAAATGCTCTAATGTATGGATGGAATCTGGCTTCATTGCTTGCTTATTCGGCTGGCAGAAGCGAATATCAAATTTATTCACAACTCCGTCTGTACCTACTTTATGAACACCACAATGTCTCACATAAGGTGCTTTCACAGCGTTATGATCTAACTCAAAGCTCTCAACTGATGGCATGTTCTTCACTCCTTTAATTTATGGAAAACATATTATTATAATCATTCGAAATTCTTACGATAAAAATCCAAGTATTTTTATCAGTTTAATACGAAATTCTCGTTCATAGACTAATATATCATATTATGTTATCTTTTTGAAGAGTTAAAGTTTAGTGATATTGGAAAGTGAGACGATAAACAATGCTCAGAAAAATGATGATCGGGATCATCCGTTTTTATCAAATAGTCATCTCCCCATTAAAACCACCGACTTGTCGGTTCTACCCTACTTGTTCCCATTATGGCATCGAAGCGATAAGCCGATTTGGCCCGATTAAAGGCGGCTGGTTAACGATAAAGAGGATTTTAAAATGTCATCCTTTTCACCCTGGAGGGGTTGATTTAGTTCCTGAAAAAAAGGAGCCAACCTCATAGCTGCTCCTTGTACCCATCAATAACTAAATCGAGTTTTCCTGTATCAGGATGAATCACAAGGCCATGTACAGGAATATCCTTTGCGAAGAGAGGATGCTTTTTAATCATCTCTACACTGTGGGAGACACTTTCTGAGACGTCCTGAAAACCTTTGAGCCATTTTGTTACATTAATTCCAGAGTAAGTCAGCATCTCCAATGTCTCTTCTTTAATTCCTCTTTCCTTCATATTCCCAATCATTTCGTCCGCTTTCATCCCAGCCATCCCACAATCATGGTGACCAATGACTAATACCTCGTCTGCTTGAAGTTGGTATACAGCAACGAGAATGCTTCGCATAATACTTCCAAAAGGATGCGAAACAAGAGCACCTGCATTTTTCACAAGCTTTACATCCCCATTACCAATGTTCAATGCTTTTGGAAGCAGTTCTGTTAATCTTGTATCCATGCAAGTGACAATGACCATTCGTTTATTTGGGAATTTAGTGGTCGAATAGGCTTCATATTTCTTTTCCTTTACAAATTCCTCATTATGCTGAAGGATTTCATCTAGTAGTTTCATAATGCATCTCCTTTTTTACACAGTTTTCCAATCGTATGTAATAATATGTATTGCCATTCCTTATAAAAAGAAAGCAATTTTTTCTTGCAATTATATCATAGATGTAATAAGATACTATAGTAAATCGGAACCATTACGTATTAATTTTTGATTCTAAATCGGAATAATTTCGTTTTTATTATAGTCCATTTAAAAAAATTCAATGATAAAACTATTTTAGCTCCTTTCGTGAGAAACTATAGTATCTCACGCCTTTTTAGTATGGCTGAAAGCCTAAAATGAATCAAAATCACAGGATCAAAAACAATAGCTTTTTAAACGAGGAGAGTATATTATGCAAAAAAATATCAGCCTATTTATTATGCTTTTCATTCTTGTTTTAGCAGGTTGTGGCTCAAAGGAAAAGAACACTAATGCCAATCAAGAAAATGACAAGTTACACATTTATACAACGGTATACCCTCTACAATATTTTGCTGAAGAAATCGGAAAAGAATTCGTTACGGTTGATACGATTTATCCTCCAGGTGCGGATGAACATACGTATGAACCATCACAAAAAGATATGATCGAATTAGCCAAATCTGACCTCTTTATTTATGTTGGATTAGGTTTGGAAGGGTTTGTCAATAAAGCAAAGCAAACATTAGAGAATGAGAATGTTACGTTAGTGGCAGCTGGTGACCATATTCATTTTGATGAAGATAGCCATGAAAAGGATGAGCATCATGATGACGGTCATGATCATGGCGATATTGATCCTCATGTTTGGATTGATCCTCTATACGCAAAAGAACTAGCCGAAGCAATTAAAGACGAACTCATTACTCAATTACCAGAATATAAAGAGCAATTAGTAACAAATTACAACGTTCTTGCTGACCAATTAGACGAATTAAATAACCAATTTGTGAGTTTAGTAGATCAAGCAGAACATAAAGAAATGATTGTTTCACATGCGGCATACGGATACTGGGAAAAACGCTACGGTATTGAGCAAATTAGTATATCCGGAATTTCTTCGTCAAACGAACCTACGCAAAAGCAGTTAAAAAAAATTATAGCGACGGCCAAGGAGCACCAGCTCAATCATATCTTTTTTGAACAAAATGTCAGCTCTAAATTAGCTGAAATTGTCCAAGATGAATTAAAAGCAGAGCCTTTATTTCTCCATAACCTTTCCGTTTTAACTGACAATGATATCAAAGAAAACAAAACGTACTTTTCAATTATGGAAGATAACTTAAAAGCATTAGAGACAGCATTTATTCATGAATAAACAAGGAAGCCCGTACTCTTTATAAAGAGTACGGGTTAAATCATTTCCCTTAAAACTCTTCTCAGTAATTTTCTTGAAGCATTTCTCGGGATCTGATCGACAAAATATACCTTTTTCGGAAGCTTAAAATTTGCCAGTTTTCCTCTACAAAATTCGATTATCTCTTCTTCCGTTAATTCGCCACTTTTAGCAACAAACGCAACAGGTATTTGTCCCCATTTCTCATCTTCTATGCCAATTACACCTGCATCCTCTATATTTGGATGGGAAGTAATAACCCCTTCAATTTCCGCAGGATATATGTTTTCTCCACCAGAAATTATGAGATCAGAGCGACGGTCCTGAACAAAAAGAAAGCCATCCTTGTCTAAATAACCGATATCTCCTGTCTTAAACCAGCCATCCAGAAAATATTGCTCATAATCGTGTTCTCGATGTAAATAACCTTTTGTTACATTCGGTCCTTTAACGATTATTTCCCCAGATTGATAAGCATCTACCTCAGCACCATCTGAATCAACAATTTTCAACTGAGATGGGAATAGTGGTTTTCCAGCTGAGCCTAATTTTTCAATACTATACTCAGGAGATAAGGTGACAATTTGTGACGAGGTTTCAGTCATTCCATACGTTTGATAGATTGGAATATTTCGTTCAACACATTGCTCCAATACGGGTAGAGGAGCTGGTCCTCCGCCTAAAAGCATGCACCGAAAATTATCTGGTAGTTTTTCTTCTCCCAACGCATCAAGTAATCGATTCATCATCGTCGTAACAACGGACATAATCGTTACCTTTTCCCTCTTAATAGACTCTATCACTTTATCTGTTTGGAATGATTCGTGAAGGACCATCTTCATTCCATAGATCAGACTTCTCATTAAGATAGAGTAACCACTTATATGGAATAATGGAACCGCACAAAGCCAGCTATCTTCTTCATGAATGCCTAAATTAAGGGCAGATCCTGTTGCACTCCACCAATGGTTTCCATATGTCTGCAGCACCCCTTTCGGATTTCCGGTAGTACCAGAAGTATACATGACAGTGCAAACTGTCTCCAAATCAATTTCTTCTAAAATTATCGGCTCTTCGAAAGGTACGGCATCTATCGTTTCCTTCCATACAGTCGTCAAGCTTTCAAATCTTGTTTCCACCGTCTGGACCTTTTCCACAAAATCTTTTTCCGTAATGAGAATGTTAGCTTTTGAATCATTGATCTGCCACACGAGTTCTTCCGCAGTTAAACGATTATTTAAAAGGACCGCAGTTCCTCCTATTAATTGTAAAGACACAAGGAACACCGCTGTTTCAAAATGGCTCTTTAATAGGCAAGCAACATAGTCCCCTTTTTTAACGCCAAGCTTTTGTAGATATCCAGCCTTTCTACATCCCAGTTCATATAGTTCCTGAAAAGTGTAATCCTTGTTTTCAAAATGAATTGCTACACGATCAGGAGTTAAATAGCTCCTTTTTATGATCGGATTCGGTATTGTTTGATTGTTCATATATCATCACCAAGTTATAAAAGTAAACAGCTTGATGACATCATCAAGCTGTTTCAACGTGTAAATATAGTTCTCAAATCAAGGGAAACGAGGGAATTGACCAAAGTCAGGCTTACGTTTCTCTTTGAATGAGTCACGACCTTCCTTCGCTTCATCTGTTGTGTAATAAAGCAATGTAGCATCTCCAGCAAACTGTTGAAGACCAGCAAGGCCATCTGTATCTGCATTCATTGCTGCTTTTAAGAAACGAAGCGCAGTTGGACTTTTCTCAAGAATTTCTTCACACCATTTAATCGTTTCTTCTTCTACTTGGTCTAGTGGAACAACTGTATTAACAAGACCCATATCTAATGCTTCTTGGGCATTATACTGACGGCATAAAAACCAAATTTCACGTGCTTTTTTATGACCGATAATTCTAGCTAAGTAGCCAGAACCATAACCAGCATCAAAACTACCAACATTCGGTCCTGTTTGACCAAATACGGCATTATCTGCAGCAATGGTTAAGTCACAAACGACATGTAATACGTGACCGCCACCAATCGCATATCCTTTGACCATTGCAATAACTGGCTTTGGAATCACACGAATTAAACGTTGTAAATCAAGCACGTTTAAACGAGGAATTTGGTCGTCTCCAACATATCCCCCATGCCCACGTACCTTTTGGTCTCCACCTGAACAGAATGCCTTATCTCCAGCTCCTGTTAAGACAATAACACCTACATTTGAATCATCACGAGCATAAGCAAACGCATCAATTAACTCCGAAACCGTTCTTGGAGTAAACGCATTATGTACATGTGGACGATTAATCGTGATTTTCGCGATTCCATTGTATGTTTCATATATGATCTCTTCATACTGACGTCCTGCAACCCATTCTACTGACATACAGCAACCTCCGTCATATAAAATTTGTACTCTGTACTTATCGCATCAGAGCCATGATATTATAAGGTTTTGTCATCCACTTATCGTATTCGACAAATACCCTTCTACTATTGTACCAAATTTTTCAGCATTCTCCACATGAATTGTATGTCCACAATCTGAAACCGACACCCATTTGGCATGTTCCACTTTATTCAGCATTTTTTCTGCTATTTGACAAAATTTTTGATCCAATGCTCCCGTAATCAAGAGCATCTCTACCTTGAGATCTGAAAGCTCCTCCCACCAAGAAGGCTGTGAACCAGTCCCCATCCCTCTTAAGCTATTGGCTAAGCCTAAAGTCGAATTACGTAATCTTTGTTCTCTTATTTGTTTTTGAACTTCAATAGGAAGATGCTTTTGACTTGCGAACAAAGGAATGTTCTCCCAATATTCTACAAATGCAGGCATGCCCTTTTCAACAATAAAGTCTGCAAGTTTACCGTCCTGCTCACATCTTAGCTTTCGCTCATCATCTGACTCAATTCCTGGAGTGGCACTTTCTAACACCAATTTTCGAACCTTTGTTGGATATTTAGCTGCAAAGGATAACGCGAGTCTACCACCCATTGAATAACCGACAAAGTCTGCTTTTTGGATTTTCAATTTCTCCATTAACAGAAATAAATCATCAACAACTGACAGCATATGATAGCGTTCTAGTTCTACAGGAGAATCTGATTTCCCATGGCCAATAATGTCGACCGCAAATAATTCCGACTGTTTTCCCCATTGTTCAAAAAAAGGAGTCCAATTTGTTGCATCCCCTGTGAAACCATGGAGCAAAATGACTGGGTAGCCTTCACCATATGTTTCGACATTATAGCGAATGCCGTCTATTACATGTCTCATGACAAGTCACCTTTCAAAAAACGACTTATTTCCTGGGAAACAAAATTCCACAAATTTCGATGTTCTTTTAAATTCATGTCGCGATTTGTCATTATTTCTATAACAGATAGTCCATTATTTTGCAAATTTCGCATGAAAGAGGAAGTAAAATGATCCCAATCTGAAACAAGCTCATATAAGCCATTATACATATGTACAACATGTTTAAAGTCTAGATCTAAAGGTGTACCAAACAAGCGCTCAAAATTTTTAGGATGATTGGCCTGAGGAAGGAAAGAAAAGATCCCGCCGCCATTGTTATTAATAACAATAATCTTCAGATTGAGATTGTAAAGTTTCGCTGCCATAAGCCCATTTAAGTCATGGAAAAAGGTCAAATCCCCCACAACAAGATAAAGAGGTTCAAGGACAGTTGACGCGCCTAGTGCTGTAGATATGGTCCCATCAATCCCATTCGCTCCACGATTGGCCATGAGTTTGATCGATTTTTCATTAAAATGGAAGAAAGAATCTAAATCCCGGATGGGCATACTATTTCCAACAAATAAAGTAGCACCTTCAGGAAGGACATCTGAAAGCTGATGGAATAGCTTTGCCTCACTTAATTCGTTGACCTCTCTTACTTTTAAAAGATTCTCCTTTGTAAAAGAGTTAAGTTCACGCCATTGTGCCAAGAATGAACTTGTACTTTTCTTTCCGACATAGCTAGCCATGTCATCGCAGAAGGCCGTTTCGCTACAATAGATCATGGAAGTCGATAATAAAGATGGATCTCTAAAGCCCGCTCCACTATCAATCACCCATTGCTCTGCATCTTTGTTTTCTTTTAAAAAGATCGTTAATGCTTTGGAAACAGGCATCGCTCCAAAGCGAATAATTAGATCTGGTTTAAGTGCTTTTTTTGCCTCTTCATTTCTCAAAAAAGTATCATATGTATCAATAATGTTTGCCCCATCATGCTTGCCACTCCTTAATTGGGAGAGAGGATCGGCAATGATTGGAAATTGCAAATGGTCAGCAAATCGGATAACTGCTTCAATAAATCCCTTTTCCTCTAAAGAACCACAAACAATAATTGCCTTTTCAAAATCCTTTAATTGCTCGCCAAATCGTTTCACAAGGTCGTTTGTTAGTGAAGGAACTCCATGATGAATCGATACATACCCTTCTTCTCGCTTCTCAAGACGGAAGAGGTCTTCTTGTTCTAAGTTTGGGACGAGTGGTTCCCGAAACGGAAAATTCAAATGTACCGGACCTGCTGGAGCCTTAATCGCCATCGCTGCAGCTCGCGCGCACACACTACGAGCATAGTCCTGCATTTCTTCTGTTTTTTCTGGAATCGCCATCTCCACAAACCATTTCACATGCTTTCCATATAAATGAATTTGATCGATTGCTTGAGGCGCACCAACGTCTCTTAACTCGTGAGGACGATCAGCTGTTAAAACAACTAATGGTACTCTAGAATAAAATGCCTCGACCACTGCAGGATAATAATTCGCTGCAGCTGTTCCTGATGTGCATAATAGACCAACTGCTTTACCTGAAGCCTTAGCCATTCCCAGCGCAAAAAACGCCGCTGACCGTTCATCGACATTGATATGAACCTGAAGTTCAGGATGTTCAGCCATTATCATCGCCATCGGAGTCGAACGAGAGCCAGGACTAACGACTACATCTGTTATTCCTGTTTGAACTAGTTCAGCCACAAAGGCTACGATATATGAAGTTAATGATTCTTGATTATTCATTTGTCTAACCCTCCAAGAGCTGAAAGCATGGGACGAAATTTTATATTTGTTTCTACATATTCACTATTTGCATCTGAATCCTGTACAATTCCACATCCCGCAAAGAGGGAAGCTTCATTTCCTTGTATAAGAGCACATCGAATGGCAACAGCAAATTCCCCGTTTCCTTGATAATCCAACCATCCAAGAGGGGCAGCATAAAAACCACGATCTAACTCTTCAATCTTTCTAATTTTTGCTACCGCTTCTCTCTGAGGTAAGCCTCCAAGTGCTGGTGTTGGATGCAAAGAATCTACCACTTGCAACAATGAGCTTTCTTCTAGTGACGTTCCTATAATTGGAGTATATAAATGTTGAATATCTCTCATTTTTAAAAGACTTGGATGATTAGGTAGCTCTACTTTTTGACAAGCTTTTTCCATGGCAGCTTTTATCATTTCGACGACATATTGATGTTCAATTAAATTCTTGTCATCATTTAGAAGCGTATCACCAAGACGCTCGTCCTCATCTTCTGTTTTCCCTCTCGCAATCGATCCTGCCAAGCAAGTAGAATATAATTTTCCCTTTTCTTTTTTAACCAATCTCTCAGGAGATGCGCCAATAAAGCAATCACCATTTGATTCAAAAGCAAAAGTAAAGCTTGCCCTTTGTTCCTGTAAAAGGCGTTGAAGAACCGCATCTATCGACACCTGGTTATTAAAATATAATCGGAGCTCTCGAGCTAAAACGACTTTTTTTAATTCCCCAGCTTTAAGGTCGGCAACAAGATTTTTGACTGATTCTATCCATTGATCAGCGTCCACTACTTCTTTATTATCAATAATTGTTGCTTCTTGCTGCGCAACTGAGAGCGATGCCAAAGATAGAATCTTTTGTCTCTCTTGGATAACCTTTTGCCACATCGTTAAATCATCATGCTTCGTGCAAAATACATTAGTCGTTAAGTATGCCTCTCCATCCATCACAGTAAGTAAAAATTGCGGAATATGAAATAATGAATGGGCATATTTAGACCATAATGAAGTCGTTTCTTTTAGTGGGTCAAAGGAAAAACCGCCAAACATTATTGGTCCTGTTCCTTTTTTATCTTCAGAATTAAAAATGATCGCATTCTTTGTTAAGTTATTCCATTCTTTTTCAACCATCTCAAACCGATTCGAAATTTTATCAGTCTGAATCTGCTCACTTATTCCTAGTCCAATTAAATATGTTTCATCGTCAGGATCCTTCCAAAAAAAACGTTCTCCAAGAAACTTTTCCTGGCCTGCCCGAAAAAAAGATAACGGCTCTATATGATCGATTTTTTGAACTTCACTTACTAATATGGGGACCAAGCTTTTTTTGGCTCTCTCAATTGCTTGTTCAATCCCTTTTTTCAGTTCCGTTTCTAGTATCGTAACCAAAAAATCCCCTCCAATAAAAAAGGCTCTTCATGTAACTTTAGGTTCATGTATAGATAATAAAGTGTTACATTACGCTGTTTTTCGTATAGGAATAATAATAACAATCTTTCCCCGCTTTATCTAGAATACAAACTTATTCTAAAATACACCTCTAAGTATTTAAATGTCAATGACAGTAGTCACTTTCTTCCTACTATTATCCTTATTATATTATCAACCTCCTTTTACGATACGATGCAGTGGTTCTTGTTTGGTAATTTTGTCCTACAATAACTGTAAAAAGACATTGACACCCTTTGTCTGATTGCCTAAACTTGAATTTGGATGTTATTCACCTTGAAATTGATGTATGTGTTATTAAAGCTGATTTTCCCATTATATTAATACCAATTTATTTTTGATTTATTTCTAAAAGCTATAATAAGGAGAGGGAGAGACATGCAAACAGAGACAAAGACAAGCTACCCACTTGTATCTCCAAATAAAAGCTGGAAAGTTTGGTGGAAGTTGACAAGACCCCATACACTAACAGCTGCATTTGTTCCTGTTCTACTAGGAACAGCGATGGCGATACATGAGACAACGATTCATGTGGGATTATTCCTGGCAATGCTGATCGCAAGCTTACTAATTCAAGCTGCAACCAATATGTTTAATGAGTATTATGACTATAAAAGAGGGTTAGATACAGAGGAATCTGTCGGGATTGGTGGAACTATCGTTCGTGATGGAGTGAAGCCAAAGACCATCATGCAAATTGCATTAAGCCTTTATGGAATATCCATATTAATAGGTGTTTACATTTGCATCAGTACTACTTGGTGGTTAGCCGCTATTGGACTATTTTGTATGATTATCGGTTATCTTTATACAGGTGGTCCGCTACCAATTGCATATACTCCATTTGGTGAAATATTTGCTGGTTTCTTTATGGGGATGGGCATAATTTTAATCAGTTTTTTTATTCAAGTCGGTACAGTTACAACTGCAAGCGTACTGATTTCCGTACCTATTTTCATACTGGTCGGTGCCATCCTGTTAGCCAACAACATTCGTGATTTAGATGGTGATAAGGAATTTGGTCGTAAAACACTAGCCATTTTATTAGGTCGGAAAAAGGCGATCTATCTATTAGCAGGAATGTTTATCGTATCGTACGGATGGATCTTTGCACTAATGATGATTGGTTATTCTTCTGTCTGGTTAGCACTTGTCGTCTTAAGTATTCCAAAAGCTGTGAAAGCAACAAAAGGCTTTATCGGAAAAACTTTACCGATACAAATGATGCCAGCGATGAAATCAACGGCTCAAACGAATACAATTTTTGGTTTCCTTTTATCCATCGGCCTATTTATCGATTACTTTATTAAATAATACGAGTAAATTTGAGGATGTCCTGTAGTAGGACTCCTCTTTTTTTAGGTAATATTTTACTAATTTCATTAAGGACATATTTTAGCAACTTAAACTAGTAATTTGTTTTCATTTTTTGAAATAATTTTAAAAATCTGTAATTTTATCTCTAATTATTGGGAAAATCATAGACAATTGGACTAAAAAAAATAGGGTACAATTTACTGATGTTGGATTTTGAGATACTACGAATCTACTGTTATTGATTTTTCCGACATTTCACCCCCATTATTCGACAGGATTTCCCCTCTTCTACTTATATAGTAAACAGTAACATCCATGATTAGACATCGTGGTTGATAAATTGAGAAAGGAGGCTAGTAATTTCAGGAGGAAGGCTTTTATCTCGAGAGGAGGAAATAGGTTGAAGAGGTACTTAAGTATTTTTCTAACATTTTTAATGTTGCTGTCCTTGGTTATTCCAAGTACGAGTTTTGCCCAATCTAACGAAATAAGTCGTTCATTAAAAAACACTTCTGAATCTACCCAAACTAAAATTAGTAATAGTCTCACCGAGGAATTTTCAAAGGATGATGATAAGGTAACATTCTTTGTTAAATTTAAAGAAAAAGCAGATGTAGAAAAGATTGCAAAAGATGCTATTACTAGTGCTCAAAAGAACGGCCTCTCATCCGTTAACGTTGAATATGCTCAACGTTCTGCAGTTATATCAGAACTGAAGTATACTGCCTTAACCACACAAGATAATGTCAAACAATTCCTCGATAAAATGGTAGAAGAAGGTTCTGTTAGTGACTATGAATCTTTTTATATCGTCAACACGATTGCCGTTACATCAACAAAAGAGGTAGCGGAACAGCTCGCTCAATTTCAAGAAGTTGAAAAATTGTTACCGAATGAAGAAAGAAAATTAATTGAACCAACTGTGGATAAAGAAGCACCTGCTATTCAATCTGAAATCCAAAACATCGAATGGAATGTAGAGCGAGTCGGAGCTCCTGATGTTTGGAACATGGGAATCGACGGCTCTGGAATCGTAGTTGGTGCGATTGACACAGGAGCACAATGGAATCACCCAGCATTAATGGAGAAATATCGAGGCTACGATGCAGCAACAGGTGAAGTCGACCATACATACAGCTTCTTTGATGCTGTAAATGGACGCGCCGATGCCTATGATGATCATGGTCATGGTACTCACGTTACAGGAACGATGGTCGGTAGCGAACCGAATGATTCCAATCAAATCGGTGTTGCACCTGGTGCAAAATTCATTCATGCGAAAGCTTTAAGTGCAGCTGGTACAGCGACTGATCTTCAACTCATTAATGCAGGTCAATGGATGATGGCACCTGGCGGAGACCTTACGAAAGCACCAGATGTCATTAATAACTCATGGGGCGGCGGACCTGGCTTAGACGAATGGTATCGTGATATCGTCAGTGCTTGGCGTGCTGCTGATATCTTCCCTGAATTCTCTGCTGGTAATACTACATTAACGAATCCAGGAGGACCAGGCTCTGTTGCAGTACCTGCTAACTATCCAGAATCATTTGCAACAGGTGCAACAGATTCAAACAATAATTTAGCAAGCTTCTCATTACTTGGACCTTCGCCATATGGTGAAATTAAACCTGAAATTTCTGCTCCTGGTGTAAATATTCGCTCTTCTGTTCCAGGTAGTAGTTATGAAGGCGGATGGAACGGGACATCAATGGCTGGCCCAGCTGTATCAGGTGTTGTCGCCTTGTTATTACAGGTAAATTCTAATTTATCTGTTGATGACATCGAAGAAATATTAACGAATACGGCAACTCCACTTACAAATACCCAGTATCCAGAATCACCGAACAATGGCTTTGGATATGGTTTAGTCAACGCCTTTGATGCCGTTTCATCGATCATGGATGGATTAGGAACGATTGAAGGCTCCGTTACGATGGAAGGAGAAGATTCAGAAGCTCCTGTGTTCGAGCATGCTCCTTTCGAAGAAGTCTACTCCAATATGGATTTAGATGTAACAGTATTAGCAAGTGACAATGTTAGTGTAACATCCGTAACCGTTGATTATGTCAACGAAGATGGGGTCGAAGGCTCTGTTGAAGCGACAAGAACATCTGGGGATTTCCGTTCAGGTTCCTATGTAGCTACAATTCCAGGTGAAGATATCATAGAAGGAGAACTATCTTATACAGTCACAGTAAGCGATTTCGGCAATAACACTGTGACAAGTGATCCATATGTCACCAATGTTGCATCAGGTATTTCTACCGGATACTATGCTGATTTTGAAACAGAGCCAGTTGGCTGGTCCAGTTATGGGGATAATAACTCTTGGGCTCGTGGGATTCCGACATCTGGTCCAGGAGAAGCTGTTTCTGGTGAATACGTATTTGCAACGAATCCGACTGGAACATATAACAACAATGAGAATTCAACATTGCTTATGCCTCCAATTGATTTACCAGAAGGAAATTCCTATTTACAGTTTGATCACTGGTATAACATTGAAAACAACTGGGATTTCGCACATGTATTCATCTCAACTGACATGCAGCAGTGGACCCAAGCGCTACGTCTAACGAATGTTCAAGAGCAATGGTCACCTGTTGAGGTTGATTTATCTGAATACGCTGGTGAAAGAGTTTATGTTGCTTTCAATTTAGACACGGATGGTAGTGTCCTAAGAGATGGGTGGTATATTGATAATGTTGCATTATCTGACACATCTTTAAATGTCGATGAGCCTGCTGCTAGCATTACGATACCAAAAGAAACAACGGAGAAAAAAGATACCGAAAAAGTAGATCCGAATAAGATCCAACCAGAACTTACAAAAAATGAGCAAGTACAATTAATCGAAAATGAAGTTTCAAATCTTCCACTTAATGCTAAAGTGACCGTATTAGAAAATGGAAGATCTGTGAGTACAAATCCTGCAGACGGAAGCTTTTCTTTCGTCCATTCGGCTGGTGACTTCACATTAGTAGCTGAATCTTACGGTTTCCGTTCAGAAGAGCAAGCTGTAACCGTTGCAGCAGATCAAATCTCAACAGCTAATTTTGTTCTTGAGGAACTACCAAAGGCAACGGTTAACGGTACGATAACAAGTGCTAATTCTGGAGCAGCAATTGAAGGTGCTACCCTCTTCCTTGTGGAAGACGCCAATGTTACTCCGATACAAACAGATGCTGACGGAAACTATAGCCTAACAGCTTACGAAGGCATGTACACCTTAAAAGTAGCGGCCAGAGGATATATCGGCACAGAATTAGAAGTGAATTTTGATGAAAACAAAGAAGTAAATATCGAGCTTGAACCGTTATTCACTTATCCAGGTGGAGAAATTGGTTATGACGATGGTACTCCAGAAAACGCCCGTGCCTACTATGATGCAGGTAACAAATGGGCAATTCGTATGTCCTTACCTGAAGGTGAAGAAGAAGCCCTTGTAACAGAAGGTGTTTTCCAGTTCCACGGAACCGACTGGCCATCTCCTGGTGCTACAGAATTTGCGGTTGAAGTTTGGGATGCAACTGGAGCTGATGGATTACCAGGCGAAAAATTAGCCGGCCCCATTGAGGCAGAAGCGATTCGTGATTTAAGTCAATGGACGGTCGTAGATCTTCGTGAAGAGAACATCCAAGTTTCAGGAGATTTCTACATGGTTTATGTTCAGACTGGTGTAAATCCTAATGTCCCTGGGTTAGCTACTGATGAAAATGGTCCAAACGCAGGAAGAAGCTTCCAATCTGTTGCAGGCACTTGGTCACCATCCCCTACTAGTGAAGGGAACTATATGATCCGTGCTCGCGTAGATTATGCTGTTCAAAATATCCAAATCACTTCTCCTTCAGATGGTTTTATGACCAATGAACCATCGATTGAAGTCGAAGGTACTGCTTCACCAACAACAACAATTGCGCTACAAAATAATGGCGAAGAAGTGGCAGAAGCAACCATTGGTGAGGATGGAACATTTACGATTCCAGTTACGTTAACAGAAGGTGAAAATGAATTACAAGCAGTCAATTATGTAAATGGTGAACGAGCGAACGAATCAGACGCTATCACGGTCATTCTCGATACAGAAGCACCAGATTTAACCATTGATAGTCCAACTAATGGTGAAAAGATTAACCGAGAAACGGTGACAGTTGAAGGAACGGTAGCCGATGCACATCTAGATTACGTTGAAGTAAATGGTCAAAAAGCTACAGTTACAGATGGCCGTTATTCGAAACGAATTTTATTAGATGAAGGTTCAAATGAGATTGAAGTAGTGGCTAGTGACTTAGCTGGAAACTCTCAATCTGAGTCTATCACCGTTGAGGTAGACTACACAGCACCAACGATTTCAAACTTAACTCCTACCGAAGATCGAGATATATCAGTTGGCCAAACAGTTGTGATTGAGTTTGATAGCGAACCGAATTTAAGAGCAAAATTCTCGATCTTAATGCCATTAACCGACTTTGGTATTCAAAATGCAACCGAATTACCAATGATGGAAACATCAGATGGACACTATGTCGGGTATTGGACTGTTCCTAACAAAGTTGAGGGAAATGGTGCGGTGATTGAAGTCACAGTAACAGATAGCTTTGGTAATGTTACCCGCGAAAGAGCAGAAGGAAAATTAAACATCGGAAAAAAAGGGAAAGGGAAAGGCAATGACAACGGGAATGGAAATGGGAAAGGCAATGGAAATGGGAAAAATTAATTCTCTTTAAAAGACTATTCTTTCTAACAGACTCAGCATAGTATGAAGAAAGGTCCTTCACCACTGAAGGACCTTTCCTTACTTATATCTACTCTACTACCCGCGAATACAAATCTCTCAAAAATTTAACTGATTGAACAATTAATTCTTTTAAAACTTCCTCATCAATATCTGCTACTTTATTGATATATACACACGCCTTGCCTGTCGTATATTTTCCAAATC
Organism: Robertmurraya phoenicis; assembly: GCF_047302285.1. Classification (GTDB taxonomy): domain Bacteria; phylum Bacillota; class Bacilli; order Bacillales; family Cytobacillaceae; genus Robertmurraya. The sequence continues at coordinate 1,211,154 of NZ_CP154845.1, read as the reverse complement.
TCTCAAGTAGCTCTTCTCTTTTTGTATCTCCTGGTGCAAAGTATAAACTAATCTTAGCTTTTCTAGGGGAAAACCCCACTAAAGGAGCATCTCCTTCATGCCCAGAAGCATATTTATAATGATACGAACCAAATCCAATAATACTAGGTCCCCACATTTTTGCCTTATAACCTGTTACTTCTGTAAAAATATCCAGTAATCGATAAGCATCTTCTCTTTTTTTCGGACTCTCTACATTTTCAATAAATTCTATAACGCTATTATCATTTTCTTTTGTTTTCAATTCATACATCGTCAGGTCTCTCCTTATGAATAATCTTATCTCTCACATTTTAAACGGAAACAACTAGATTTATAATTCTTTATCCATAGTTCTATCTCCAATAAGGAAAATCCTCTTATTATTTGACAACGAGAAATTCACGAATGTTCCTGAGTCTATTCGTGAACAAGGTGGACCACTAACATAAAAACATACTAACTAGCTTCACCTCATGAGAAAGGTGAATTTGAGTACCCTCAAATTCACCTCTCTCTATTTTTGTATTAACGCAAGACCCATTTCGCTTTCTACCTTCGATTTTCCTCGTACAAAAAAATTGAGTCAAACTCATATTAGCCTTCAAGAATTCACATCGATTTACGGTTTGTCTAAATTTCTACTATAAGACCCTATTTTGCTCCAACCATCTTTCAACCTTAAGCGGAATTTTTCCTTTTATCTCCTCAATGAAGTCCCTTTTAGGAGAAATAACGGAAGATTTTCCGCTTATGGAGGGCAAAATCGTTTATTTTGGCATTTTTTGAGGGAATAGCAGGAATTTTTCCTGTTATTTCGGCTCTTTTTCATGATACTTGCTCATTAAGCGGAATTTTTCCTGTTAATTTTTCATACCGATACTCCAACTGTTTATACGAACATTTTATCGAACACTTATCCACAAGTCGAGGGAATTTATAAATTCCTAGACAATAAAAAAAACTGCTGACTAAATGTCAACAGCTTTTTTTATGACCCCTACGGGATTCGAACCCGTGTTACCGCCGTGAAAGGGCGGTGTCTTAACCGCTTGACCAAGGGGCCTAAATGGCGGAGAAGGAGGGATTTGAACCCTCGCGCCGGTTACCCGACCTACACCCTTAGCAGGGGCGCCTCTTCAGCCACTTGAGTACTTCTCCATATGGCTCCGCGGGTAGGATTCGAACCTACGACCGATCGGTTAACAGCCGATTGCTCTACCACTGAGCTACCGCGGAAAATTATTATATATTCCTCAAATACGCAAAAATCAAAACTAAACATGGTGGGCCTAAATGGACTCGAACCATCGACCTCACGCTTATCAGGCGTGCGCTCTAACCAGCTGAGCTATAGGCCCATTATTTGGAGCGGGTGATGGGAATCGAACCCACGACAACAGCTTGGAAGGCTGTGGTTTTACCATTAAACTACACCCGCATAAATATTGTAATTTTATTAAGTTTTGTTACCCAATTTTGGCCTTGTCATGCCTCTAACTCTACAAGCTTACTCTGGGATGCCCTATCATCGAGGCAACTCGTCGAGGATTCAACGAAGTGTTGCTCGTGGCTGTGGTTTTACCATTAAACTACACCCGCAAATGGCTCAGGACGGAATCGAACCGCCGACACATGGATTTTCAGTCCATTGCTCTACCGACTGAGCTACTGAGCCATATCAATATTAAAATGGCGGTCCGGACGGGACTCGAACCCGCGACCTCCTGCGTGACAGGCAGGCATTCTAACCAACTGAACTACCGGACCAAAGCTTTTTCGACGTAAGGAGAAAATAGCTTTCCTTTGTCTTTTTCGACGTAGGAGAAAATAGCTTTCCTTGTCTTTTCCGCGTTAGCGAAAATAGCTTTCCTTGTTTTAACAATCTTTGATTGATAAAACCAATTGCGGAGGCAGGATTTGAACCTGCGACCTTCGGGTTATGAGCCCGACGAGCTACCAGACTGCTCCACCCCGCGATAATAGTATAAAATTGAAACTGGAGGAGGAAAGGGGATTCGAACCCCTGCGCGGTTTGACCCGCCTGTCGGTTTTCAAGACCGATCCCTTCAGCCGGACTTGGGTATTCCTCCGTGTAAATATATATGGTGGACCTTGTAGGACTCGAACCTACGACCGGACGGTTATGAGCCGTCTGCTCTAACCAGCTGAGCTAAAGGTCCAATAAAGTTTTTGTTGTAAAAATAAATTTGGTAGCGGCGGAGGGAGTCGAACCCACGACCTTTCGGGTATGAACCGAATGCTCTAGCCAGCTGAGCTACACCGCCAAAGGAAAAAACAAATTGTTTATATTCACTTTATTTCGTAAAAAATAAGGAAGAATATTTTTACTTCACTTCGTTTCGTGAAAGCTAAGGTAAAATATTTTCACTTCACTTCGTTTCGTGAAAAATTTTTGGTGGAGCCTAGCGGGATCGAACCGCTGACCTCCTGCGTGCAAGGCAGGCGCTCTCCCAGCTGAGCTAAGGCCCCAAATATTATAATGGTCGGGAAGACAGGATTCGAACCTGCGACCCCTTGGTCCCAAACCAAGTGCTCTACCAAGCTGAGCTACTTCCCGTTATATGGCGCGCCCGAGAGGAGTCGAACCCCTAACCTTTTGATCCGTAGTCAAACGCTCTATCCAATTGAGCTACGGGCGCAATAGTTTTAGTTATTTTCTCTTATGTGAAAAAACTTTAATGCCGAGGACCGGAATCGAACCGGTACGGTAGTCACCTACCGCAGGATTTTAAGTCCTGTGCGTCTGCCAGTTCCGCCACCCCGGCTAATGATTGGAGCGGAAGACGGGATTCGAACCCGCGACCCCCACCTTGGCAAGGTGGTGTTCTACCACTGAACTACTTCCGCATCATTAAACAATCAAAAAAGCAGATATTCATTTTTAAGTAAAGTGCGGGTGAAGGGAGTCGAACCCCCACGCCTTGCGGCGCTAGATCCTAAGTCTAGTGCGTCTGCCAATTCCGCCACACCCGCATAATGTTATTTTTGCAAATGCAAAAATAATAAAAAGTTTTTTTCGCTGACGTAGTATATCAAGGAAAGTTTTTTTCTCCTACGTCGAAAAAACTTTGGTGAGCCATGAAGGACTCGAACCTTCGACCCTCTGATTAAAAGTCAGATGCTCTACCGACTGAGCTAATGGCTCTCAAGTAAAAATGCGCTACTATTAAATTCTTTATTTTAAGATGAAAACCATCTACGATGTCCCCATCTCAGAAAGTTAAATCAAGTAGCAGCTCGATGGGTACAACTCGTAGCAAATTCATAGATGAATCGCTTGTTGCTCTACCGACTGAGCTAATGGCTCTCAAATAAAGTGGTGCCGGCCAGAGGACTTGAACCCCCAACCTACTGATTACAAGTCAGTTGCTCTACCAATTGAGCTAGGCCGGCAAATAGTAAATTATTTTACATCGAAAAATTCTGGTGGAGGATGACGGGATCGAACCGCCGACCCCCTGCTTGTAAGGCAGGTGCTCTCCCAGCTGAGCTAATCCTCCAAAATAGTATTTTTATTTAAATAGCCCGGCAACGTCCTACTCTCACAAGGGGACAGCCCCTAACTACCATTGGCGCTGAGAAGCTTAACTTCCGTGTTCGGTATGGGAACGGGTGTGACCTTCTCGCCATTGTCACCGGACCTATTTAAATTATCAAGACAAATTCTATTATAATGGTTTTAACTATTTTTTCAAGAGGAAATATAAAAGAATTTATTTCATATCTCATCAAGTTAAAAATATTCAAATTTCATAATAGGATTTTATGTAACCTTATTTCACTATTGTGAAAATGGTTAAGAACAATATTTTCTTATAATGAAAATAATTGCACCTTCAAAACTAGATAATGAATGAAGAAGAGTGAAATCCGAGTAACCTTTGTCCAGTTCCGGCTCCTAACCTCTCGGCCGTTTCGGTCCATCTCCACAAATCCAAACCCAGGATTTGCAGTGCTGGCCCTCCAACGTCTATCGAGGTTGAACAGTCACCTTCACTTTTCTATTTGGTTAAGTCCTCGAACGATTAGTATCAGTCAGCTCCACGTGTCACCACGCTTCCACCTCTGACCTATCAACCTGATCATCTTTCAGGGTTCTTACTAGCTTACGCTATGGGAAATCTCATCTTGAGGGGGGCTTCATGCTTAGATGCTTTCAGCACTTATCCCTTCCGCACATAGCTACCCAGCGATGCTCTTGGCAGAACAACTGGTACACCAGCGGTGCGTCCATCCCGGTCCTCTCGTACTAAGGACAGCTCCTCTCAAATTTCCTACGCCCACGACGGATAGGGACCGAACTGTCTCACGACGTTCTGAACCCAGCTCGCGTACCGCTTTAATGGGCGAACAGCCCAACCCTTGGGACCGACTACAGCCCCAGGATGCGATGAGCCGACATCGAGGTGCCAAACCTCCCCGTCGATGTGGACTCTTGGGGGAGATAAGCCTGTTATCCCCGGGGTAGCTTTTATCCGTTGAGCGATGGCCCTTCCATGCGGAACCACCGGATCACTAAGCCCGACTTTCGTCCCTGCTCGACTTGTAGGTCTCGCAGTCAAGCTCCCTTGTGCCTTTACACTCTACGAATGATTTCCAACCATTCTGAGGGAACCTTTGGGCGCCTCCGTTACTCTTTAGGAGGCGACCGCCCCAGTCAAACTGCCCACCTGACACTGTCTCCCACCTCGATTAGAGGTGCGGGTTAGAATGTCAATACAGCCAGAGTAGTATCCCACCGACGCCTCCACCGAAGCTAGCGCTCCGGCTTCTCAGGCTCCTACCTATCCTGTACAAGCTGTACCAAAATTCAATATCAGGCTACAGTAAAGCTCCACGGGGTCTTTCCGTCCTGTCGCGGGTAACCTGCATCTTCACAGGTACTATAATTTCACCGAGTCTCTCGTTGAGACAGTGCCCAGATCGTTACGCCTTTCGTGCGGGTCGGAACTTACCCGACAAGGAATTTCGCTACCTTAGGACCGTTATAGTTACGGCCGCCGTTTACTGGGGCTTCAATTCAGAGCTTCGCGTAAGCTAACCCCTCCTCTTAACCTTCCAGCACCGGGCAGGCGTCAGCCCCTATACTTCGCCTTGCGGCTTCGCAGAGACCTGTGTTTTTGCTAAACAGTCGCCTGGGCCTATTCACTGCGGCTTTTCAGGGCTATTCACCCTAAAAAGCACCCCTTCTCCCGAAGTTACGGGGTCATTTTGCCGAGTTCCTTAACGAGAGTTCTCTCGCTCACCTTAGGATTCTCTCCTCGCCTACCTGTGTCGGTTTGCGGTACGGGCACCTGTTTTCTCACTAGAGGCTTTTCTTGGCAGTGTGGAATCAGGAACTTCGGTACTCTATTTCCCTCGCTATCACAGCTCAGCCTTTGCGGTAAACGGATTTTCCTGTTTACCAGCCTAACTGCTTAGACGCACATATCCAGCAGTGCGCTTACCCTATCCTCCTGCGTCCCCCCATCGCTCAAACAAAAACGAGGTGGTACAGGAATATCAACCTGTTGTCCATCGCCTACGCCTTTCGGCCTCGGCTTAGGTCCCGACTAACCCTGAGCGGACGAGCCTTCCTCAGGAAACCTTAGGCATTCGGTGGATGGGATTCTCACCCATCTTTCGCTACTCATACCGGCATTCTCACTTCTAAGCGCTCCACCAGTCCTTCCGGTCTAGCTTCAACGCCCTTAGAACGCTCTCCTACCGCGTACACCAACGGTGTACACCCACAGCTTCGGTGATACGTTTAGCCCCGGTACATTTTCGGCGCGGGGTCACTCGACCAGTGAGCTATTACGCACTCTTTAAATGGTGGCTGCTTCTAAGCCAACATCCTGGTTGTCTAAGCAACCCCACATCCTTTTCCACTTAACGTATACTTTGGGACCTTAGCTGGTGGTCTGGGCTGTTTCCCTTTTGACTACGGATTTTATCACTCGCAGTCTGACTCCCACGCTTAAGTACTTGGCATTCGGAGTTTGTCTGAATTCGGTAACCCGATGAGGGCCCCTAGTCCAAACAGTGCTCTACCTCCAAGACTCGTTTTTCGTGAGGCTAGCCCTAAAGCTATTTCGGAGAGAACCAGCTATCTCCAAGTTCGATTGGAATTTCTCCGCTACCCACACCTCATCCCCGCACTTTTCAACGTGCGTGGGTTCGGTCCTCCATTCAGTGTTACCTGAACTTCAACCTGGACATGGGTAGATCACCTGGTTTCGGGTCTACGACTACATACTAAAACGCCCTACTTAAGACTCGCTTTCGCTGCGGCTCCGTCTTCTCAACTTAACCTCGCATGCAATCGTAACTCGCCGGTTCATTCTACAAAAGGCACGCTATCACCCGTTAAAGGGCTCTAACTACTTGTAGGCACACGGTTTCAGGATCTCTTTCACTCCCCTTCCGGGGTGCTTTTCACCTTTCCCTCACGGTACTGGTTCACTATCGGTCACTAGGGAGTATTTAGCCTTGGGAGATGGTCCTCCCAGCTTCCGACGGGATTTCTCGTGTCCCGCCGTACTCAGGATCCACTCAAGAGGGAACGAAGTTTCAACTACAGGGTTGTTACCTTCTTTGACCAGCCTTTCCAGACTTGTTCGTTTACTTCGTTCCTTTGTAACTCCGTATAGAGTGTCCTACAACCCCAAGAGGCAAGCCTCTTGGTTTGGGCTAATCCCGTTTCGCTCGCCGCTACTCAGGGAATCGCGTTTGCTTTCTCTTCCTCCGGGTACTTAGATGTTTCAGTTCCCCGGGTCTGCCTTCATTACCCTATGTATTCAGGTAAAGATATCATCCCATTACGAATGATGGGTTTCCCCATTCGGAAATCTCCGGATCAAAGCTTACTTACAGCTCCCCGAAGCATATCGGTGTTAGTCCCGTCCTTCATCGGCTCCTAGTGCCAAGGCATCCACCGTGCGCCCTTCATAACTTAACCATCCTGCGGCTTCCGATAAGCGGCGCATCTCTGCGTCAGCTCCCTCTCTGCGCTCCTCACGTACCAACTACGTACGTTCCGGTGCTCGTTCAGTCGCTTCCTTGATCTGCTTGCTTCTCGTAACCCTCGCGGTTTTTGTTTTAAAACTTAATCTCTAAACATATAGAGAGAAAAACTAAAATGGCGATTACTCGGTTTATTTCTTGGTTCTTCTTCTTCATTATCTAGTTTTCAAGGTACAAGACGGCGAATGATAAGCTTCGCATTTCTTCGTCAACTTTCCTCGTTCCGCTCCTCATGTATCAAATACACTCCGGTGCTCACTCAGTCGTTTCCTCGATCTGCTCGCTTCTAATTCACCTATTATTAATATGAGAGTATTGCACTCTCAAAACTAAACAAATCATACGGCTTTTCTGACGAGTCAAAAAAGCTTCCATCAACATTACGATTATGAGACATCTAAGTCTCCATATTCCTTAGAAAGGAGGTGATCCGAGCCGCACCTTCCGATACGGCTACCTTGTTACGACTTCACCCCAATCATCTGTCCCACCTTAGGCGGCTGGCTCCTAGTCCTTAATTTAGCTTCCTATTACATAGTAGTAAGAGGCTAAATTAAGGACCAGGTTACCCCACCGACTTCGGGTGTTACAAACTCTCGTGGTGTGACGGGCGGTGTGTACAAGGCCCGGGAACGTATTCACCGCGGCATGCTGATCCGCGATTACTAGCGATTCCGGCTTCATGTAGGCGAGTTGCAGCCTACAATCCGAACTGAGAATGGTTTTATGGGATTCGCTCCACCTCGCGGCTTTGCTGCCCTTTGTACCATCCATTGTAGCACGTGTGTAGCCCAGGTCATAAGGGGCATGATGATTTGACGTCATCCCCACCTTCCTCCGGTTTGTCACCGGCAGTCACCTTAGAGTGCCCAACTCAATGCTGGCAACTAAGATCAAGGGTTGCGCTCGTTGCGGGACTTAACCCAACATCTCACGACACGAGCTGACGACAACCATGCACCACCTGTCACTTATGTCCCCGAAGGGAAAGCCCTATCTCTAGGGATGGCATAAGGATGTCAAGACCTGGTAAGGTTCTTCGCGTTGCTTCGAATTAAACCACATGCTCCACCGCTTGTGCGGGCCCCCGTCAATTCCTTTGAGTTTCAGCCTTGCGGCCGTACTCCCCAGGCGGAGTGCTTAATGCGTTTGCTGCAGCACTAAAGGGCGGAAACCCTCTAACACTTAGCACTCATCGTTTACGGCGTGGACTACCAGGGTATCTAATCCTGTTTGCTCCCCACGCTTTCGCGCCTCAGCGTCAGTTACAGACCAAAGAGCCGCCTTCGCCACTGGTGTTCCTCCACATCTCTACGCATTTCACCGCTACACGTGGAATTCCGCTCTTCTCTTCTGCACTCAAGTTCCCCAGTTTCCAATGACCCTCCCCGGTTGAGCCGGGGGCTTTCACATCAGACTTAAGGAACCGCCTGCGCGCGCTTTACGCCCAATAATTCCGGACAACGCTTGCCACCTACGTATTACCGCGGCTGCTGGCACGTAGTTAGCCGTGGCTTTCTGGTTAGGTACCGTCAAGGTGCCGGCAGTTACTCCGGTACTTGTTCTTCCCTAACAACAGAGTTTTACGATCCGAAAACCTTCATCACTCACGCGGCGTTGCTCCGTCAGACTTTCGTCCATTGCGGAAGATTCCCTACTGCTGCCTCCCGTAGGAGTCTGGGCCGTGTCTCAGTCCCAGTGTGGCCGATCACCCTCTCAGGTCGGCTACGCATCGTGGCCTTGGTGAGCCGTTACCTCACCAACTAGCTAATGCGCCGCGGGCCCATCTATAAGTGATAGCGAGAGGCCATCTTTCAGCTTAAGAACATGAGTTCAAAAGCATTATCCGGTATTAGCTCCGGTTTCCCGAAGTTATCCCAGTCTTATAGGCAGGTTGCCCACGTGTTACTCACCCGTCCGCCGCTCAAGCAACAAGAAAGCAAGCTTTCTTGTGCAAGCGCTCGACTTGCATGTATTAGGCACGCCGCCAGCGTTCGTCCTGAGCCAGGATCAAACTCTCCAAAAAAGAGTAAGAATTAGCTCTTAAATTTAAATCTTAAAATAAACGTTGGCTAGTTTCGGCTCCTAGCTTCTCGACCATTTCACTTCTTCTGTCAAAGTCTTTTGAACTTTTCCGCCAGAAGTTCCAATGTTTGTCGAAGCTGTACAGTCGCCTCCACTATTATTTGTTGACGTATGATTTGTTTAGTTTTCAAAGTGCAGTGGATTTTCCTATAGGAAAATTCCATTCCTCTATTTCGCGAAAGCGAAAATATCATTCATTAATTGTGAATTATGCTTTTTTGTTTGTAAGAAAAATTCACTATCGCTTCAGAAGCGACTTTTTTAATATAACACATTTCCTCATTTTAAGTCAACAAGTTTTTAAAAGTTTTTTTGACTTTCATTTTTAAAACAAGTTGTATTCCTTGAGGACAAGAACTAATATACCATGCCTCAAAAATGATTTCAATATAATTTTTTACTTTTTTTCAACAAAATTTGAAACCGACATTTCAACAACTATATTTTCTACCTTTGCGGGAATAAAGAAGAAAGTTTCCTCATATTAATAGGAATGAGAGATAACGATCGAGAAAGGATTGGGAGACATGCTAGAATCTGTGGCTCTATACCTATCATTTATCATGGCAATCTATTTATTCATTTATTCGTATATTGAGGGGATTAAAATCGCTAATTCACAAGAAAAGGTTAGAGGTGGCACTTTCATTTTTACCATCACCTTGGCATTTGTCTTTTCAGGATTTACTTATATTTTATAATGCAATTAAGAAGGTAGGAGAGGAATTTATTTTAGAACCCCACTCTCCTATCTTCTTTTAAAATTGCACAAATTACAGCATCCATATATTTATCTTTGCTATAAAATCTATTTCTGAGTAATCCTTCTTTTATAAAACCATTTTTCTCAAGAACTCTCTTAGAGGCATAGTTTAAAGGAGAGTACAAAGCTTCTATTCGATTGAGCTTCATTTCTCCAAAACCATACTCAACCAATCCACTAACAGCTTCTGTCATAAACCCTTTCTTCCAATATATCGGATCAAGATCAAAGCCAATTTCACCTTTTAAATGCTCCTCTTCAAGTGCATGAAAGCCACAAGTTCCGATAATTTCATTTTTTCCCTTAAGGGTAATCCCCCATCTAATCTGATTTCGAGATTGATATCGAAAAAGTAAACTCTCTATTAACTCCTCTGCCTCCTGTACTGAAGGAAATTTTTCTATGTCGTAGTACTGCACAACTTCCTCTTTAGACAAATAGATATACAATCTCGAAGCATCTTCTTTACGTAATTTTCTCAAGATTAATCTATTTGTTTCTATAATAGGGAACTTCAGAAAAACATCATCCCACCCCATTGTCTTCTCCTCATTTCTAATCAACTAACTCAATGTTCGTTTCCTAGCTTCACCTTAGTTCTTGTCACTCTTCCTTCTATTAAAAAGAACGCCAATGACGCCATTACGATTAAACCACCAACGATTTGAGTCAACATAATCTTTTCATTCAATAAATAATAGGCTAAAACCGTAGCACCTACTGGCTCCAATAAAATCGCCATTGAAATAGTCGATGTACTTAACCACTTAACGGACCAGTTAAATAAGGTATGCCCTAATAAAGTTGGAATAATAGCTAGCAAAACAAAATATACCCAATCACTAGTAGGATAATTCGTTAGTGGACGCCCTAAAATGAGGACATATACGAAAAGCGTTACCGCACTAATCGCATATACAACAAACGTATATGTGATGAGAGAAACTCTTTTTCGCACCGTTTGACCAAACATTAAATATGCCGTTATCAAAGCGCAGGCAATAAGAGCTAGAATATCACCAAATAAGGCGGAACCGCTAATTTTGAAATCACCCCAGCTAATGATAATGCTTCCGATAATCGCCATAATCCCACAGAGAATAGCCCGAATCGTAAACTTTTCCTTAAAGAAAACGTAGGTACCCACAAAAGCAAATAGTGGCTGTAACGTAACCAATACGGTGGAACTTGCAACAGAGGTATAATTTAATGATTCGAACCAGAGAATGAAATGAAACGCTAGAAATACTCCAGCAACTAAAGAAAATAGCCAATCTCTCTTCGTAATAAGACGTAGTTCATTGGCATACTTTAGTAAAAACACAGGAAGCATAATCAGAACTGAAAAAAATAACCTATAAAAGGCGATGACCTCTGAAGGTGCGGTTGATACCTTCACCATTATGGCAGATGTTGAGACTGAAATGACTCCAATGGCTAAGATAAGATACGGATTTACTTTTGGCCCCATCAAATTGAACTCCTTTAACATATGTACATATCATCATTTTACAATCTTTAACTAGATAATTACTACGAAAATATATTTGTCATCGAAAAGGTGGGGATTCGTATGTTCGGATTTGATATGGAAATTCTTATTAAGTTAGGGATTACGACTTTTCTTGGGCTTATTATTGGATTGGAAAGGGAATTAAAAAGAAAACCTGTTGGACTTAAAACAAGTCTCGTGATCTCAATCGTTAGTTGTCTCCTCACCATCGTATCGATCGAATCAGCCTATATGGTGCCACCACGGGACGATATTAATATCACGATGGATCCACTCCGTTTAGCCGCTCAAATTATTTCAGGAATTGGTTTTCTAGGTGCTGGAGTTATTTTAAGAAGAGGAAATGACAGCATTTCAGGACTTACGACTGCCGCCATGATTTGGGGAGCAGCCGGGATTGGGATCGCAGTAGGTGCTGGATTCTACCTTGAAGCAGCAGTTGGAGTCGCATTGCTCATCATCAGTGTTGAAATTGTTCCCATTATTATGGGGATTATCGGTCCCCGTCAGTTACGGGAAAAAGAAATTAAACTCCAACTAAATGTAAAAGACAAAAATAGGATTGTAGAGATCATTAACTATTTAAATGATGAAAAAATATCACTTAAACACTTACGGATTAAAGATTTAAACGATGATGACCATCTTGTTCAATTACGAGTGACCGTAAATTATAAAAGGCTAACAACAGATGTGTACTATACCGTATCAAAAATAGATGGTGTTCGGAGTGTTGAGATCGAAACTATTCATTAAAAATTGCTAGATTCCCTCTTGATTTTTTAAATGATTTCCCTATATAATAATCGTTGTAAAACATCATACGGGGGATTAGCTCAGCTGGGAGAGCGTTTGGCTGGCAGCCAAAAGGTCAGGGGTTCGAGCCCCCTATTCTCCATTCAAAAAGCCTTGTGTATCAAGGCTTTTTTCTTTTTTATAATCGCTATTTCCTTTATTCTCAATTACATTATAATCACAAATGAACGTAATAAATTTCGACAAAATTCACCGAAACCATCTCTGTTAGATTCCTTGTTTGCCTTATGAAGTATAAATGATTCCCATCAATATGAAGTTGAAGTGGTTCATTTCAAGGCCCACCTCCATAACGCGAAAGCTTAATAAAACCTTCACAGTTCCGTCATGTTTTACCATCCTATCTTATTTTCAATATTATAAAATTAATCTGATAACTTTATATTTATGGAGTTGATTCCCATGTATCTCAGACAACGAAAGTCTTTTTCTTGCTATCTATTAATTTCTCTACACATTTTTCTTGGCGTTGGAGCACTTTTCGGAGGAGGAATAATGCTCATTTCCCCTGACGGTTCGATTCTGTCAATGCCTCTTAGTATGTTGCAAAATACCCCTTTTAGTAACTTCCTCATTCCAGGACTTATACTTTTTATTGGACTTGGGATTCTACCTATGTTAACTGCTGTTTTTCTTATCACTGAAAAACCATTAAAAATCGCTGAAAAACTCAGTCTTTATAAAGGAATACTTTGGTCATGGAACAATTCGCTCTACATTGGGTTTATTTTAATTATTTGGATTACCGTCGAAGTGTATATGATTGAGGGAGTTGCATTCATTCATGTCTTTTACATCTTTCTAGGGCTTTTAATTCAATTTATTACTCTTCTTCCATCTGTGAAGAAACATTACTCAATTAAAAATTAGACACATCATTTTTTGAAATAGGTGAAAACAATGGGATTTTCAATTATAGGACTCATCATTGTGATGTTTATTCTAGCTCCAAATATACTGTTTTCCATATATCGCCCAAACAACATTCCAGCAGGGATGAAAGATAAAGAATCCATCTTTACTATTTCCGAAAGACTAGGACAATTCGGTTGTATTTTCCTATTGATTGTTTTGAAAGATTCTATAGATGGAAACCCTTTGGATATCTACTTCATGCTTATGTCGATATGTATCGTATTTTACTATTATTTATGGGTTCGTTACTTTGTTCAAGGGAGAAATTTTTCATCTTTATTTAAACCACTTGGGTTTATTCCAATTCCAATGGCCCTTTTCCCGGTGTTGGCGTATGCATTTGCAGCCCTATGGCTTAATTCTATCTGGCTTTCCCTTGCCGTCATTTTACTGGCTATTGGGCATTTGACAAATAGCTGGAACACTTATACATACACAAAAGGAAATCATTAAATGTGAAAAATGAGGTCCTGGAATAACACCAGAAAAATATTCGCGAATAAAAATAAAACAAATTGAAAAACTAAATAGTAGGAGACTGAACTCATTGAGGTGTTAAGATGGAAGCTTTTCCAATTGTTCATACAAATTTTTGGGATGCCGTTATGGCTGTTCCATTAGTAGTGATCTTGACACAAATTTCGAAAAAACTATTTGATATTTCTAAACCTTATATTCCTATGCTAGCAAGTATCACAGGACTTATCATCTCCATTTTCTTTGCGCATCGAGATAACCTTTGGGTTGGAATATTTATGGGCTTCTTTTACGGAAATGCTGGAGTTGGTTTATATTCATCAATAAAGACTCCATTAACTGTCTACCGAAATTCTAAAAGTGATTTTGAATAAACCAGCAGTGAAATTCTAGGAAACAGTAGTCATATCTAAAACAAGTAATCACATCTCTTTCGTATCCCACGTTTTTTTCATTATAACTTAACTTCACTCTGTGCTAATCACTTCAACAAATTCCTGATAAAATCATATCTTTTCGTTAACACTACTAAGAAAACACGAAGGGATATTGTCTAATGCTAAATCAACTCATCTTATGGGCAATGTTGATTCTTCCATGGGGCCTTTTATTCTTTTTAGATAAAGAGCGAGTGAGTAAGTTCTTGCCTGCTGGTTTACTCTCTGGACTATTAATAACCATTATCTTTCAAATCTACGATAGATGGGAAATTGTCAAGGTAGAGGAAACGATTTTCCCCCTAGCAAGTATCCCTCCAGCAACCTATGGACTATATATCGTTTTACCAATGTTTTTTCTCTATATTTCATTTGGGTACTTTTGGTTATATTTTCTCTTGAACTTTATCGGTGACCTCATTTATTGTTTTGTGTTTATGGAGATATACGAACAACGAGGTATATTCGATATTATAAAAATCAATCATTTTGGGATATTTCTAATCCAACAAGTCTTTTCTATTCTTATTTATCTATTTCAAATTTGGTACATGAGGTTACAAAAGAAATGAAACAGAGTAACAACAAAGCTCTATCCATTCTAAACCGGATAGAGCTTTCTATTGTACAACATTCCAAATAAATCTCAATTGCATAACATGCATAAGAAGATTTCTAAATGCGAAAAAGAGGTGAAATCATATGACTGCCTATTTGGATTACACATCTCCATCACTGCAGTATACTTTCGACTTGAATAAGAGTACTTTATTCAAAAAAGACGACAATAATCTCATCAATATATTAGGTATCCAACAACTTAATACACTTGAAAATGTATCCTTACTGGATATTTACTTAAGTACAAATAATGTAGTTGAACCCCATTATCATCAAAATGCCGCTGAGCTTGTTTACTGTATTTCTGGTGCTGCAATCGTATCAATACTTAACCCGTTTACGAAGCAAATTCACAATTACCCGATCACGCCCGGTCAGGTCGCAAATGTTCCCCAAGGATGGTGGCACTATGAAGTCGCCACAACCGATCATACTCATTTACTAGCGATCTTCGATGCTCCTACTCCTGAAGTAATATTAGGGTCTGATCTTCTCAAATTCACTCCTGCAAACATTATGGCACATACGTATTGCATCAATGAAGAAAGCTGGATTAAGGCGACGGAATCTGTGCAGCCTAGCACCTATATTGGCCCATATAAAGACTGTCATCAAAACAAGAAAAAGAAGACACGCCAGTCTTACTCGACTACCCATCCTTTTGCTTATCAACAACCTGAACATCGTTTTTGATTCGACTCGTATCAAATCCCAATATATCGACTCCATCTATTGAAAAGTTGTTTAAGCAGCTCCAATATCAATTTAACAGACGTCTATATTCGTGATGGTCCATTTATAATGGAGAACAAAAAGCATCGGTAGAAAAAGTCCGGTGCTCTTTGTTTGTTTCTAATTACAAATTTTTCTCTCCACCTCCACATGTTCGAATCTATTAGCACATAAAATGTATAGATATTCCGTACTTGGAGGTGTTCCTATGTATTTTCTTAAAAAAGGGTTAGTCATAGTTTTGGGAAGTATTTTCATTTCTTTAGGGATTAACCTTTTTCTGTCACCATACGAAGTACTGGATGGAGGAGTTATTGGAATCGGACTAATTCTCAATTATATTTTAGGGTTAAAAACGGGGCTTATGATTCTGTTATTTAGTATCCCGATCTTTGTGATAGCTTGGTTTCACTATAGGGATTATTTCTATAATAGCTTACATGGAATGATGATATCTTCATTTTTTATTGACCTTTTAGAACCATTTCGTTCCTTCTTCCTTATTGAAGCTATCTATAGTTCCATTATTGGAGGAATACTAATTGGAGCAGGCATTGGTGTGATGCTACGATATAGGACAAGCACAGGTGGCACTGACTTAATTGCCCAATTTATTTGTGATAAAACTGGAATTAACGTCGGGCTCCTTATCCTTTTTATGGATTCAATTATTCTTTTAATAGGTGGACTTTTATTATCCTCCGACACAATACTCCTCTCTATTATTACCGTTCTAGTAGTCGGTCTCACCACTAGTCTTTTGACAAAAAATCTTACTCCTACAAAAGCCCAATAGGAGCACTCTATCCCGCGAGTGCTCCTATACATATCAATTACAAGCTAAACAAATTGCCACCTCGTCTACATCTTGGATTATTAAGGTCAGTTCCGCAATTAAAATTTTCCTCTACCACTTCATTTACTTGCCTTTCAGTTACAGGATAGAAATTCTCATTTCTAACAACCGTTCTGTTGACATTGATAATCTCAGTGGGGTGAATTCGTCTGACCGTACGATGATTTGTATGCACCTTAACAATCGTTTCCGTCGGCTCAACAATTGTTTTAACTCCTTGAACATTTCCTCGATTATCATCGCAGCCACAATGTTTTCTACTCATAGCATCTCCCTCCTTTCTATATCTAATTTGTCTTTCACTATATCTTATGTAACCAAGGAAAGCTTGTCCTTAGTTAGATTTATTATTTTTCTATAATTGATGATAGAGCCTTAAGTTGTTTCAATAGATTAAATGTATAAAAATCCCATTTTAGCACATCATATGTTTAAAATATTGAAAGGAGTGTGTTCTTTGCCAAACAAATTAGAAGCATTATTCGATTACTTAATTACGAGATTTGATTCAGAACCAAAGTCAAAGCTCCATATCGGTGAAGCAATGGGTTGTTGGCTTTATTACACAGCAATAGCAGAAGAGATTCCTTTAATAGAGACCTCCTTAAATTCGACTACAGATAATGTCTTAATTGAGCTTTTAGAAGATGCAAAGAAGCTAGCTACTCACCAAAAAAATGTTTTGGAGGAATTGATGATAAGAGAAGGAGTTCCACTACCTGAGACCTCGGAGCATAAGCCTAATTCAAATCCAAATAGTGTTCCACCAGGTGTGAAAGCAACAGATAGTGAAATCGCCAATCTCTTAAGTGCAAAAGTTGCTACCAATATTGTTATGTGTTCAACGAACATAAGTCAAAGTGTTCGCAGTGACATAGGCTTGATGTGGATAAGATTTCACTCAGAAAAAGCAATTTATGGAATAGACATTAAAACGAAAATGAGAGAGCATGGTTGGATCAAGGTTCCACCGAGTTACAATCCACCAGGAGCACCAAATTAAATAGAATTCATTTAATATTACACATTCATTCATAATCTGTTCATATTTGGCAACTAAAATAGGAAGTAAGAAAAGCTCGTCTTTTCATTTACCCTCATAGTAATACTTTCTAATATCCAGCATTCGGCTGGATATTTTTCTTTTCTTCAAGGTAAGCACTCTTACTTCCACCAAACAAATTGACTATGACAGAAAAGCACAAAAGACATATGTTATAAGGAAGTGGAGGGATTAGGAGTGAAGCTCAACATGAACCATTTTCAAAAAGAGCGAGTGCCCATATTAAATGAAGAAGAAAAAAATAAAAGAATATTGAAATTAAGACAGCAGGTTGTGGCAAATGTATGGATTCAAGCAATCGCGGGACTATCAGAGGCTGCTGCTGTAACAAAATTATATTATTTAGAGGAACAAGTCCCAGGCTCCCTTGAAATCGTTCAAGGGATATGGATCCAAGTAATTGGCACCATTTTGGAAGCAATCGGTTTATCTGAACAGCTTGTAACCGAGGACGATTCAGAATTCTTTT
Organism: Robertmurraya phoenicis; assembly: GCF_047302285.1. Taxonomy (GTDB): domain Bacteria; phylum Bacillota; class Bacilli; order Bacillales; family Cytobacillaceae; genus Robertmurraya. The sequence continues at coordinate 1,193,360 of NZ_CP154845.1, read as the reverse complement.
ATGGACAAAGACATGCAGTTACTGGTGATTGGATTCAATCGCTCGGAGGGATCGTTGAAGCTGTTGGTGGAGAAAAAGTCTTACAGGATGCGATGCGAAAGAGAGATGAAGATCTGGTGCCATAGAAAAAGACCCCGACTTTCAAAAAGATCGGGGTCAGACTTATTTAGAAAAATTCGTTTGTAAGTGTTGAAATATTCGCCTTATAACTCCATCCTTTTTCATCGGTTGTTCTGGAAGATCTTCCCTATAAAATTGAATATTATTTTTCCCCTTACTTTTAGCATAATACATCGCCTTGTCTGCATTATTTAATAAGGTTTCTTGGTCGGTCCCATCCTCTGGATATATAGCTACTCCAATACTCGGAGTAACTTTCGGTTGTTTATCTTCAAATAAATAAGGAACAGAAACATTCGTCAATATACGTTTGGCAATATCTTGTATTTCCGTCTTGTTCGTTTCTTCAAATAATACTATAAATTCATCCCCACCTAATCTGGCAATGAAATCCTCATCTCTTACTGTGTCCTTTAATCTTACTGCCACTTCTTTCAAAAGTAGATCTCCTGTTTCATGCCCCATCGTATCATTTACTTGTTTAAATCCATCTAAATCAATAAACATCACGCCTAACGGTTGATTTATCCGCTTAGAGCGAGAAAGTGCTTTCTTTAGATGTCTTTCTAGAAGAGTTCGATTCGCCAAATCGGTTAATTCATCAAAAAATGCGAGTTGTTTTAATTTCATTTCTAGCATTTTTCTATCTGTTATATCAATCACTTCACCGCTAATACTTAAAACATGACCATTGTCATCCTTTATTGGAGTTCCTCGATAAATGACCCAACGTTCCTCTCCATTTGGACGAATAATACGTAGCTCAGATGAAGTAGCTGTCCCCGTCGTTAATTGTCCGATTTTCTTTTCAAACTTTTCCATATCCTCTGGATGAACAATCAGCTTCCATAGATACAGATTTTTCCTAATTTCTTGATAAGGATAACCATATATATGTTCAATTCCCTTCGAAATATAAAAGTCACCAGTTTCAATATGATAAGAAAAGACCGCAATATCATCCACTACATCAAGAGCAATTTCGATTAGTTCTTTCTCATTCACTATCATTTGAAGCTTTTCATTAACATCATTTAACTCCTGCCTAGTGAATTCATACATTGTCGCTTTCTTATATATTTTTTGATAAAGGTGTCCCAGCCACCACATGATGATGGCACCAACCAAAACCATAATAACTGTGGCACTTGCAATCGACTGCACTAATAGATAACTATGGATAAGCAAAGCCATTGTAAAAATAAAAATACTTATAAATTTAATTACACTAGGGCGTTCCATAATGCCCTCCTTACTTAAGATTTTACGGTAAACATACAACACAAACGTTATCGTACCATTCGAAGGAATTTAAGACAATCGGATTATTAAAAAAAGTGAGCCGAGTGGGCCCACCAGTTTCGTCAATCATTCTTTCGCCTCTTCATCCTTCAACTCCACTTTTTTACAGCCTACATAGAGGCAAGAATAAATTTCTACTCCTTCTTTTGCTTTCGCTAACCCTTTTAAATAGGGCTTAACTAAATCTTTGAAATCGTCTCTTACTCCTTCTTCTTCCAAAATGCCATAGACGTAAAGCTTTTTTTCATCGAATAAAAAAGCAACATTCCCCACAGCTTTATTTGCTGAATTGACTACATTCAACACCTGAAATTCTGGTGTTATCACTTCAGGTGAAAAATATATCTGCACATCGCTCATCTCCTTTGTAGTACTTTAATGAATGGATGGAATCAGGATAAAGACGAGAGAAAATATCATCTGATTACGTAAATTGCAGTTTCTCAAAGAGTGAATCACGATCGTTTTCTTCAGATGTTTTCTTTTTACTTACATGAATAAAGATCATCGAAAGAAGGGCAACGAATAGAGTTAATCCGGCTGTTGCTAAAAACATCCCCGTTCGAGACCATTCCATCAACGTACTATAGACTGGGGGACCAACGGCAACACCTAAGAAACGAACAGAACCATACAAAGAGGTTACAAATCCTCTTTTATCTGTCGAAACTGAACCAGTAATAAAACTGTTAATACAAGGAAGAACAAGTCCTGTTCCAATACTACTGAACACCAAAACAGAAAAGAATGGAATTAATTTTTCAAAAAAGACGAGAGTGGAAAAAGAGATGGTCATCAGAAGCAGTCCCAGCACAATGAGCGTTTTCATTAATTTCATCTTTTTCCCAATCTTACTCCCTGTAATATAAGAGGTTGTCGTCATAAATAGAAGAGGAATGGCTAATATCCCTCCCTTTAGTACGCCATCAATTTGATGATCTTTTTCAAGAATATCGGAAATATAAAATAATATTCCAAAGAGTGTAAATAAGCATGTAGCACCTGTTAAATACGCAACAAAAAGCCACCGACCCTCTGTTTTAAAAACAGACACGAGACCCTTAACATATTTCCCAACAGGAGGTGGTTCCTTCTTTGCCTTCTTTTCTCTAATAAAGAAAATGGTTAAGAAAACCGACAATAAACAGAAAACAGGAAAGGCAAAAAATGCAGCATACCAAAATAAAAGGGCAAATAGTGAACCAATGAGAGGGCTTATTACTTTTCCAAATCCATTTGATGCTTCAACGAGACCAAGTACTTTACTCTGCTCGCCTCCCTTAAATAGATCACCTGTTAATGCCATGGCAATAGGAGCCGTTCCAGCTGCTCCTAGACCTTGCATAATTCTTCCTGCAATAATCCACATATAAGCATTTGAAAACCACGCTGCAGCCGCTCCTGCAAGTAAACCTCCACTCCCATACAGGATCAGCGCAGGAATGATCACAGCTTTACGGGAAAATCGGTCCGATAAATATCCTAGAATAGGGATCGAAATGGCTGCGGCAATGGAAAACACAGATATAATCAAGCTTACCTGGAATTGTGAAATATCCAACTCTGTTTTCATCTTTGGAAGAATCGGAATAAGCATAGAATTCCCCAAAACAAGAATGAGTGGGATTGAGCCGATTGCAAAGATCGTCATTCCTTTATGTTTTTGCTCTGCCAATGCTCGTACACCCCTTAGATGAAAATCAAGATTTTTTAATAAAGCACTTTTTTATTGTTTGAATTGGTGGGACAGTTTATTCACCCCGCGTTCGATAGTAAATTCAAAGCAAAATAGCCCAATATATACACATTCACCCAATTTTTGAATAGGCTAATTCTACGGGTAATGATCATTTGTGAGACTTATACCGATTGATTGCGAATGATAAAACCAACAAACTCAAGGAGACGAAAGTAACGGTCAAATAATGAGGAGGCACGATCCAAATGGATTTTTTGCAATTACCAAATAGAACAAATGGTACTAGAAGTTACGGGCTCACTTCGATTGTTGACTTTGGAACGCCAATTGGCGAACTTGAACATATACTCAAGGACTTTCATCAACTTATCGATATCGCCAAATTAGGGATTGGTACTGCTTATGTTTTCCCTAACCTAAAAGATAAAATAGAACTCTATCAGGAATACAATATAAAACCCTATTGTGGTGGAACATTATTTGAAAAATGTTACCAACAAAACAAAATTGATGAATACCTTAAAGCGCTGAAAGAATTGGATATCGAGTGGGTTGAAGTTTCCAACGGTACATTAAATATCCCTCTCCAAGAACGACTTCGTATAATTTCAGAAGTGAAACGTGATTTTCATGTCATTGCTGAAGTGGGATCGAAAGACTCTTTTAACAATATGCCTATCTCCGAATGGAAGGCTGAAATGAACGCATTGCTTGATGCTGGATGCCAATACGTGATAACAGAAGGTAGAGATTCTGGTACGGCTGGAATTTACGACAACAACGGATCCATTAAATCCGATCTGATATTTGAACTTATACGTGATATCGACTGGAAGAAAGTGATTTTCGAGGCACCCACTCCAAAGCATCAAATGTTTTTCATTAATTGTATTGGCTCAAATGTGAATTTAGGCAATGTAAAAATATCAGATGTTTTAATATTGGAAACGCAACGTCGTGGTTTAAGAAGTGAAACCTTTAACTTGGAGGAACAAGAATGGAAATTACCGTTATAAGACATCTCCCAACGGAATGGAATAGGAAACAGGTGTTACAAGGGAGAAAAGATATCCCTATTCTTCCACTTACAGAGAAGGAGCAAACAGAAATCGCAGAAAATCTTCAATTTTTAAAGGAGAAATCATTTGACCTTGTCCTTTGCAGTAGCCTTGTTCGAACCAAACAAACGGCAGAGTATTACGGTCAGATAGCGATTCCTGATCCACTACTAGATGAACTAGATTTCGGCTCATTTGAAGGTCGTTCAAAAGAGGAGTTAATCTCCCAGTATGGTGAACTCTGGACAGAAAAACCTGCAGAGCTCATTCTTGGTGAAAGTCTTTCGAATCTCGAAACAAGGATTAATTTATTTTTGAATAAATACAGCCACATTTCCCAATTGCTTGTTTTCGGTCACGGCTCTTGGATAAGAGCGCTCAAATCCTATCATCAATACGGTCATATTAATGCGATGAATAAAATGACAGTTAACAACAACGAATGTATTTCGCTTGAATTCATCACCGTTGAAGCATAGAAATGGAGTGGTTTTTTTGTCCGGAATGTTAACCTATGATAACTGGAACGACCCAATATTTGATGAACGGTCAGATTACTTAGAAGTATTAAAATGGGCTTATCGTGAATATGGTGAGGAGATTGTTTATGCGTGTAGCTTCGGAGCTGAAGGAGTCGTCTTAATCGATCTTATTCATAAAGTTAACAGAGAAGGCAAAATTCGATTTCTCGATACAGGTCTCCATTTTAAAGAAACATACGAATTAATTGAGAAGGTTAAGAAACGTTATCCATCGTTACACATTGAAATGGTCAAACCTGAACTTACCCTTGAAGAACAAGCAGAAAAGCATGGTGAGGAGCTATGGAAATGCAACCCCAACCTTTGTTGCCGCATCAGAAAGGTCCTTCCCCTACAAGAAGCACTTAAAGATGCCAAAGCTTGGATTTCTGGTCTCAGACGGGATCAGTCTCCCACTAGGAGTAAAACAGAATACATCAACAAAGATGAGAAGTTTAAGAAAGTAAAAATCTGCCCCCTGATCCATTGGACATGGGACGATATTATGACCTATATTGATTTAAACAACCTTCCCTACAATCCATTACACGAACATGGATATGCAAGTATCGGGTGTGCCCCATGCACCCAACCAGGTAATTTCCGTGATGGACGCTGGGCTGGCCAATCAAAAACTGAATGCGGAATACATGTGGTGGAAAAAGAGTGATCCAAATACAAAAAGGAGATCCTACATTTCAGGATTTCCTTATTTCTTTCTCCAACTCGGAGTTAAAAGAGTAGTGGAATAAATTTTTAATTGATAGATTAAGTCAATCACATTGGTAGAAATAAATTGGCAGATCATCGCATAAAATACGATTTTGTAATCAATGACAAGGGCTGTTAAGAGGAAGATCAATAGATTGATCCCCATCATCACCTTCCCAGGACTCCAATTCTTATATGTAGCAATCATTAATGCTGGAATGACCATTCCTCCACTCGAAGCACCAGTACGAATAAGAATTCCTACTCCAATCCCAAAAAATATACTTCCCACCATAATATCAAGAATAATATGCGTATGGGGAATAGAAAAGAAATGGTTAGAAAGCAGCGTAACGGTCGTCGAAGTAGTAGCGACCGCGAGTATCGTCCTAAATGTCCACGTATAGCCGAAATATTTTAAAGCAAAGACAAGAAATACGACATTGGATAACCATAAAGAGAAACCTAATGGTAAGTGAAACCAATGGTTAACAAGAATTGCAATACCTGCCGCCCCACCCGAAGGGATCGAATGGGGAAACAAAAAGATAGCCATCGCCATTCCTTGAAGAATAGCACCGATTAATAGGAAGGAATAAATCAGTATTGTTTTCTTCACTTTAGTCGAATATATCTCTCATTTTTACATACAATCCGTTCATGGCATTCCCTCCTATAGGACTTCTTCCCTTGTCCATTTTATGAGACAAGAATGAAGAATATGCTCCTTATCAAACACCGAACGGCTTTTTAGTCACGATTATGCTTTAGCTTCTGGTTTCTTGCGTGGCTTTGGTTTATGATAAAGCCCAAGTTCTTTTTTCTCTTTTGTTAGCGACTTGAACAAGGATAGCATCATCAAAAGCATAATAAAAGAAAACGGGAAAGCTGCAGCAATCAATGCATTTTGTAACGCTTGTAATCCTCCACTATATAAGAGAATAAGAGCGATTGTAGACTGAGCAATTCCCCAAGTATATTTCACCCTATTCGGAGGGGTTAATGAACCGTTTGTTGTCTGCATTCCAAGAACAAATGTCGCCGAGTCAGCGGAGGTAATAAAGAATGTACTGACAAGTAGGATCGCCACAATCGACAGGACCATTGACCAAGGAAATTGACTAAAGACAGCAAACAACACCTCTTCTGTCGCAAATTGTGTTAAATCAAATGCTCCAGATGATTGAATTGAAATAGAAGCATTTCCAAAAACGGCAAACCAGAAAAAGCTCACAAGGGCTGGTAATAACAGAACCCCGATTAAAAATTCCCGAATCGTCCTTCCCCTAGAAACACGCGCAATAAAGATCCCGACAAATGGTGACCAAGATATCCACCAAGCCCAATAAAAAATCGTCCATCCATTAATCCAAGTACGATGGTCTTCATTTAATGGAGCAATACGGAAGCTCATTTGAATGATATTTTGAATATATCCTCCAATTGTATCTGTAAACATATCAAGGATTAAAATGGTAGGTCCTATGATAAACATCAGAACTAATAAGGCAACTGCTAAAAACATATTTGCATTGCTCAAATATTTAATTCCTTTTCCAAGTCCCGTACCAGCAGAAATCATAAATAATACAGTCACAACTAAAATGATGATGAATTGAGTAAGAAAATTAGATGGAACTCCAAATAAATAGGAAAGACCACCATTAATTTGAGCTGCACCAAAACCAAGCGTTGTCGCAACTCCAATCACTGTCGCAAAGACGGCTAAAACATCTACAACTGTTCCTAAATGCCCCTCCATCTTCTTTTTTCCAAGGATCGGTTTTAGAGTAGCCGATACAAGTCCTGGCTCGCCTTTTCTAAATTGAAAATAGGCAAGTGCTAACGCAACCAATGCGTAAATAGCCCAAGCATGTATCCCCCAGTGGAAAAAGGTGTAACGCATCGCTTCTTTTTGAGCAGTGTTCGTTCCTCCTTCTGCTAAAGGCGGATCGATGAAATGTGATAATGGTTCAGCTGCTCCCCAGAAGACAAGACCAATTCCCATTCCTGCACTAAAAAGCATCGCAAACCATGATCCAGTTGAGAATTCTGGTTTCTCGTCTGGCTTTCCTAACTTGATAGCACCTACCGGACTAAATATGAGAAATAGGCAAAAAACAACAATGATTGTCACCAAAATTAAATAGTACCAACCAAAAGAAGTTGTAATAAACTGCTGAACATTTCCTGTTGCTTCCTCAAAAGTTTTAGGTGCAGTTGCACCAAATATGACAGCTGCTAAAACAAGCGCAACTGAAATCCAAAAGACATTTGTAATTTTTTTCATTATTACTCCCTTCTCCCTTTGTAAAATAATATAAATAAGAAAGTCTAAGTTATTTTTTCTTAGAACAAAGAGATTTATGTAGAAACTATGTACGATATTTCCTTTGCACAAATGCGATAAAAACACCATTAATCATTATTGTAAAATAACTATGAACAATGCACAACGAAGAGGACTTATTTCACGAAATATGTACCATTTTTAAAAATCCCTCGAAAAAAAAGGGTCTACCCTTGTACTAAAGGATAGACCCATTAGATTTTATGAATTAAAAGTTTGCAACTCTTCTTACATGTCCACTAAATGTGTTTTTATAATAGCCGGAGTTCATGTTCGCAATCGCTACACCTGTGGATGATTGAGAACCAATGAATTTGCCACCGCCAAGATAAATTCCAACATGTCCATCTTTTTTATAGGTATCAAAGAATACTAAGTCTCCAGGACGTGCTTCACTGAAAGAAACTTTAGTACCTTGGTTTCTTAAAGTACTTGTACTTGAACCAATACTGATACCTGCTTGTCTAAATGCCCAACTCACAAAACCAGAACAATCAAATCTTCCATTTGCTACATCATATGAAGTTCTTCCGCCACCAAATACATAAACCGAATTCCCGATATATTTATAGCCAGCTTGTAAAATTGTGCTAAGACTGCCATCATTTGCTGGTGCTGTATATGCTACTTTTGAGCTGCTGTTTGAAGTTGTACTATTTGAAGAGCTAGATCCACTATTACTAGCACTAATCGCTCTCTCAGCTTCTAATTGAGCTTGACGTCTTGCTTCTTCTTCCTGACGAGCCTTTTCTTCAAGTTCTTCTAACTTCTCAAGATTTCCCTTTTGAGCTTGCTCCAAGGAATCTTTCATTTGGTCATTTTCTTTCTTTTGTTCAAGCATTTGAGCCTTCATGCCCTCAAGCTCTTCTTTCTTACCTGTCAATTCAGCAAGCTTCTGATCTACTTCTGCTTGCTTTTCTTCAACTGCTGCTTTATCTAACTCATGTTGTTTAATTAAATCACTATCCGCATTTGCAATTTGTGTTACAGCAAATACACGGTCAATAAAATCACTGAAATTCTCAGACCCTAAAAGTACTTCTATATAACTAACCTTTCCACCAGATTCTTGGAAAGATTGAGCTCTTTTCGCTAACACTTCGGTTCTTTTTTCGATTGTATCATTTAATATAGCGATTTCTTCATTTAGCTTTTGAATTTCTGCTTGAGTAACTTCAATTTCTTTTTCAGTACTCACAATCAAATTATTATTATCTTCAATCGCTTCATTCATTTTTTGAATCTTTTTTTCTAATTCAGCGATTTTAGCTTCAGTTTCATCAATTTTTTGTTCTACTTGTTGAATTTGTGAAGAATAGTTTGCGCTCACAGATGGGACAGTGACTAAGCTTCCTATTCCCAAGATGATAGTGGTGTTGAGAGCTATAAATTTCTTTTTCATCATTCTCTTTTCCTCCGACCTTCATGTTTTCGACAAGTTCTATTAAATATGTACTCAACAATGATTCTATTAAGCTACAAAATTTTTAATTTAAAACTCAGCATTACTTATAATGACAAAATACATCTAAAACTAACAATTTTCTACTCCACTAGTACTATAGCAGTCAATCATAACAGCAAGATTATAAACATATTACAGTTATGTTTCAATTCCTTAGTACCAGGTACTATTTCATACGTGAAATATAGGAAAAAAGAAGGAATAAAACCGATTTATATCCATCGAATTAATTAGTCACAGAAACGTAACATATGTATCAAAATGAAAAAATCACCAAAAAAATTGTCAAAATAAAAGAGAGTGCCCCAGCAAATTGCTAGGACACTCTCTCTATAAACACCTTTATTTATTCGTCCGTTGATGTTTTTGTTTCTTTCGTATCTTTTTCAGAAATATTATATTCATACTTTGAGCGATCAATTGGTGTGAAGTCTGCTGGAGAATAGAAACGTAATAAATCTCCATTTACTACTTTATCTGAAAGATGCAATTTGTATTCTACAACCTCTTGGAACTGTAATCCTTTTTCCATTTGTTCTTCTTGCTCTTCACCAATTACTTCACCTGTCACGGAATCATAGAATTTACCTCCGACCGATGAAATGGTCGGACTGACAAAGTCACCATTACGGAATGGAACTAGTGAATCGTGATCTTCTGATAATAAGTCCGTACCTAATTGGATATACTCCTTTGTATCAATTCCTACTAAGTGAAGCAATGTTGGAAGAAGGTCAATTTGACCACCATACTCATGGTTGACTCCACCTTCCATTCCTGGAACACGGATAAAGAGTGGAACTCGTTGTAAACCTGCCGCACTATCAAATGTAGATAGTTCTTTATCTAAGACCTTTTCCATCGCTTTATTATGGTTCTGCGAAATTCCATAATGGTCTCCGTACATAATAATGATGGAGTTATCATATAATCCAGATTCTTTTAAATCCGTGATAAACTGTTCTAATGCCTCATCTGCATAACGAGCAGTTTGGAAATAATTATCAACAGATTTGTCACCAGTAGTATGTGGAGCGATGGTTGTTTCCTCTTGATTCATTGAATAAGGATAATGATGCGTTACTGTAATAAACTTCGTATAGAACGGCTGTGGCAATGTTTGTAACAATGAAAATGATTGTTCAAAGAATGGCTTATCCATTAATCCATACTCAGCCATTTGGTCACCTTCAGCTTCGTAATAGCTTAAGTCAAAAAACTTATCATAACCAAAGGATTTATAAATTTCATTTCTGTTCCAGAAGCTTCCTGAATTCCCGTGGAATACCGCTGATGTATATCCATTCTGTCCTAATATAGCTGGAGCAGCTTGATACGTATTAAGTCCTTTCGTTGTATAGGCTGAACCTTGTGGCAGACCATACAATGAATTTTCAAGCATAAATTCTGCATCAGCAGTCTTCCCTTGTGCTGTTTGGTGGAAGAAGTTATCAAAATACATCGTATTCTCATCTCTGATCATTGAGTTTAAGAATGGTGTTACTTCTTCACCGTGTAGCTGGTAGTCCATTAAAAATGATTGAATCGACTCAAGATGCAGATAGATCACGTTCATGCCTTCACCGACACCGAAGTACTCAGGATTTGGATCTGCATAGTTTGACTTTGTAAAGTTAATGACTTCCGTTACATCACTACTATCAGCCATAACTCGCTGTGCAGATGCTTTCGTGCTTTGAACCGCGTCATAAATTGTATAATTGTACATTCCTAAATATTTGACAATGTAATTTCGATCGAATCCTCTTGTTAATAGCTCAGGTCTATCCGCTTCAGCAAGTGCCAAGTTTAAGCTTGAAAAACCTAATGCTAATGATAAGACAGCAATGACTTTTCGACGTCCCATATCTTTTGCTTCAATCTTTACTACTTTAAATAGCAGCAGACCAAGCAAGACTAGGAAATCAATGAAAAAGAAAATGTCATATGGCCTTAATAATGACAGAACACTGCTACTTACATCTCCGAAATTTTGTGTTTGGAAAATCGTTGGCAGCGTAATGAAGTCGTTAAAGAAACGATAGTAAACGACATTTGCATAAAGTAAAAATGACAAGATAAAATAAATCGTCATTAACGCACTATATTTTTTTCTTCCCTTAAAGAATAATGCAAATCCAAGAAATAAAATTGAAGAACCTAATGGATTCAAAAACAATAAAAACTTTTGAATGCCGTTTTCAACACCTAGTTCGAATTGATTTAATTGAATGATATATGTTTTTAACCATAGGAATACTACGGCAACAAGAAAGAAGCCGATATATTTTTGTGATATATTAAATCGTTTATTTAAAGTATTATTCATCTTTGTTGCACCTACCTTCTAGCAAACTATTATACTTTTTTAAGAAATCATTTTGAATATGCGATTACTCCCAGACAAGCTATTTACTATCATAACTGTAAAATATGAACAATTTATGAAAATATGTTCCGAAATTTACATTCGCTTAATATTTTCACGCTTGAACACAAAATATTAATATACTCCTTTTTCACAAAATGTCAAGTCTACATATATGACCTTCTGCTTGAAATCATGACTACAGCGCGGTTCAACACTGTTTCACCTATTCCCCCCATAAGGACATGTAAAAAAGATGGACATTTTTCTTTACACATTATTAATAGACGTTTTACCCTTCCAAAAGGTTTCATTAAACATTATTTACAAAAAAAAGGCTAATGATGGAAAACAACCATCATTAGCCTTTTTTTCGACTTTCTTCTATAATATGAGATCTCATAAAATAAGAGTATGTCCTTTTTATAGCTTAAACTTCACTTTTCTTTTGTTCATCTACTGTTTTATCGTCTTCTAATTTATCATCTTCCATAATCCCTTTTGTAGAGTTTTTAAATTCTTTTAGGGATTGTCCAACTGCACGGCCAATTTCAGGTAATTTTTTTGGTCCAAAAATGATAAGGGCCAGAACTAGAATCAAAATTAATCCTGGAATTCCAATATTTGAAAACATCTTTCTTCACTCCCTTAATCTTCATTTGACTCATCAAGCAATCTATCCAAATGCATTGTAACATAACGGGATTACCTTGTAATGCGAAACTGTGATTTTTTCATACAAGGGACACAATGTTCCTGATTTTCTGATAATGTTTGGAAACTTTTGTGACAATTTGAGCAAACAATCGTAAAGAAGGGATGCTCGACCTGTTCATATGGAGATATCTGTTCGGTAACTGATATTGCTTTTTCAGGACAGATGTCTTCACATAATTGACAATTGGAACAAGCTTGTGCTGAAATGATAAACCCTTCGTCGTTTATTTCAATACATTTTTTATCACAAAGTTTTTCACAAGCATGGCATAGTGTGCATTTTTCAGTATTCAATTGTATCTTCGCAAACTGATGGAGAGGATAATAACGGGAAAGTTCAAGAGCGGTTTGATTGAACCGCCACTTTGCTGGTGCCATTTCCTTAAGTAAAGTTTGAGTTCCTTCTTTCCAAGAAAAAAACAAATCACGCCTTGATATACACTCTTCCGTTTTCTCCAATTTCTCCTGCTCCACAGTTAACAATGGCTCTTCAAGTTGCATCAATAGTTCATTAGCTTCTTCCACTGCTTGGTTCCATTGGCTATCGATCTCTTCTTCACCAATTATTCCTTTAATTCCCTTTTTAGCATAAACCACTAATTCCTTAGCAGAAGGTGGTAAATTCTTTCCTCCGACCAATCTCCCTTGATGGAATTCCCTCTTTGGAAATATTCCAGCAATCGCCTGAACAGGACATGCGACCATACATTTTCCACATTCATTACAAGCCTTATAATCAATCTGTGGAATGCCCTTTTTCATTTCTATCGCATTTAATTCACATGCTTCAATACAATGGGAGCATGTCGAACGAGGACTTTTATTACGAGAACAGGATGACAATATTTCATATTGATAATCTAAACTCTCTACCCATTTACTAAAAAGACCCATTTTCAACACACTCCCTTAGCGAACGGAGGAAATCCCTCCTTTCTACTTACAATTACGCTCCTAATACATAAAACACATATCTACTCATGCCTTCAGCGAACACAAGGACAGCTAAAGCTACATATGCAAGGGAAAACGATACCTTTTGCTGCTTCGCCACGGAAAGATATCCTAGGAATCCTACACCTACTACTTCAATAATCCAACGAATCGCTACCGTTGTTTGATAATCCGCTAGTGAGGCTAAAGCATTCGTTCCTTCAATCATATTGACCTCAGGCATAACAGAACCAAATAGGGCGACCCCTACTAATTGAAGGGCAATTCCTCCTAAAGAAATATAGAAGGCATTTTTAATTAAACTTTGAGCCTTATCCTTTAGTACTGGTGCTAATAAACTCGCAACTAGAACCGGACCTAGAACGAAGGCCGTTCCATAAAAGGATGTAAACGTATTAACAGAATTCCAGCCGCTGACTAAAGAATTCGAATAAATCATTGCCATACAGTAAATATCGACTAAACCGATGAGAGCTGATACAATCAATAACCAATGATTGACTTTTTTCTGAATGAGAGCCAGTCCAGCTGTTACACACGCAGCTCCAATAAACAAACCTGTCACCAATATTTCTCGACTCATCCAGGAAGAACCTAGATTGCGAATCGAGTTAAGGGCGTGCGACGGTGTTCCTAAGTGGGCGAATGAAGCAATTAATCCAACCAGCGACAATGCTGCAATGACGATTAATGGGATTCGCATCGCTTTAAATGATGTTTTTTCGCCTAATTTGTTTATTCCTTTATAGAAAATTGCTAGTGTCAAAATTCCACCGATGGCGATTTGCAGACAAACTGTAAATATTAACAATGCCCATTCTTGCATAGGAATAACCTCCTTTATCTATTTTGCGTTTCTATGTGCACCTATGACTATACTTGGATTGGTAATAGATGCGTCTGGAAGACCTTTAATATTGCTGACATCTCCGTATTTTTCTCGAAGCTCCTCAATTGGTCCATAATCAAGGGCGCGCATAGGACATGATCCAACACATACTGGGTTTTCACCGACCTCAATTAAATCAATACAGAAATTACATTTAGTCATTTTACCGATGACTTCATTATATTGTGGAGCTCCATAAGGACAATTCCACATACAGTATTTGCAACCGATACATTTTTCATGGTCAACTAATACAACGCCATCCTCTTCACGCTTGTGCATTGCCCCTGTAGGACAATTTTCTACACACTTAGGATTTTCACAATGGTTACACGAAATTGAAGTGAAGAAGGATTGAACATTTTGTATGAACGCTTCATCACGTTCGACATAATCTCCTTCCGAATGTTCATACACTCGGCGATAGTTGACCCCAACTTCAAGATCATTTTTATCTTTACAAGCAACTACACATGCTTTACATCCTGTACAATATTCATTGTTTATATAAAAGCCTAGCTGTACCATTACCATTCACACCCTTCTTTTTCTATGCCTTCTGAACTTCGACTAAGTTAGTATGTTGAGGATTTCCCTTAGCTAATGCAGATGGACGTTGACTTGTTAACGTATTGATATTTCCACGTTGATCAATGCCCTTATTATCTGGTGACCACCAAGCCCCCTGTGGAATTGCCACTGTTCCTGGAATAATTCTGTTCGTGAGTTTAACAGGCATATGAACTTCTCCACGCTCATTAAAGATTTTCACTTTGTCACCATCTTTAATCTTTCTTGCTTTTGCATCTTTTTCATTCATCCACATCACTTGTGGTCCTGCTTCCTCTAACCACTTATTATTATCAAAAGTTGAATGGCAACGGCGTTTGTAATGCCAGCCAATTAGCTGTAGTGGATACTTCTCAATTAATGGATCCTGTGGTCCCTCCCACGAAGAAACATATTTAGGAATGGCAGGAATCTCATCCAACTCATCCATATCCCAAAGTGCTTTTGAGAAAATTTCAATTTTACCTGAAGGTGTTTCAAATTTATTATTTTCTGGATCTTTAATCTGATCTTCAAAAGCAATTACGGCTTTATTTTCTAAAGAAACTTGGTAAACACCGAGTTTTTTGAACTCATCAAAGGTTGGAAAATTAGGATCTACCTTTCTAGATTCCTCGATTGACCACTTCACCCAATCTAATTCAGATCTTCCTTCTGTAAATTCATTCTCAACTCCAAGCTTTTTCGCTAACATTGTTAACCATTCATAATCTGATTTCGTCTCAAATAAATTATCTATACACTTTTGAGACAATATCGCTTGTTGTGAAGGTGCCCAAGTTGAACCAATATCCCATCTTTCCATAAATGAATTGGACGGCAATAAAATATCTGCAAATTTCGCGCTTGGAGTCATAAAAAGTTCACTGACTACAATCAGTTCGAGTAAGGATTCATCCTGTAATATTTCAGCAGTGCGATTACAGTCGGAATGTTGATTTATTAAAGTATTTCCTGCTAAATTAAACATCGCTTTTATATTTGATGGAAGTGTTTCTTGTCCTTCTGGCAAACCTTTCACTCCATCTTTTGCTCCCATTTCTGTTCCTCGTACAACACCGTCTGTCCATAGGAAACACGGAATCGTTAAACCACCTAATGGATTATCACCTTTTGGTACAGCAGTAGTTTTTACTAGGCTGACATAACCTGCACCAGAAGCCCATCCACCCCGAACTCCTACATTCCCAGTAATGGCAGCAAGTACCGTACCACCTCTTACAAACTGTTCACCGTAAGCTTGTCTTTGTGGACCCCAACCTTGTAATAGAGCTGAAGGTTTATTAGTAGCAAATTCTCTAGCAAGCTTTCTAATCGTATCAGCTGGTACTCTACAAATCTTTGATGCCCATTCAGGAGTCTTAGCTATTCCATCTTTTTTACCCATAATGTAGCTAACGAGAGATTCCCCTTCAGGGACACCTTCTGGCATATGTTCCTCATCAAATCCAACACAGTATTTATCAACAAACTTCTTATCATATAGGTTTTCAGAAATAATAACATATGTCATTGCATCCATCATGGCGTTGTCAGTAGTTGGAGCAATCGGGATCCACTCATCGGCTAATGCTACAGCAGTATCAGATTGTCTTGGATCAATAACGACGATCTTTACACCAGCTTCTTTTGCTTTTCTTACATAATAATCTGTTACACCCCAACGTGTTTCAACGGGATTGTGTCCCCATAGAATAATAAGCTTTGAGTCAGATAGAGTATTTAGCGTACTTCCCGTTTGGGTAGTTCCATAAGTAAACGGTGTCGCTTGTGAAGTTTGGGCAGAGCTATAAGAGTTATGATAACCAAGGTATCCTCCAGTGAGACCTAAGATTTTTTGGATCATATTACCTGCTCCAATGATACTTCCTGAATGTCCACTTGCGTAATTGCTGTAACGACTAGAAGGTCCATATTTTTTGGTAATTCTAGTTAATTCTTTTTCAATGTAATCAATCGCTTCTTCCCAAGAGATTCTTTCAAATTTTCCTTCTCCACGCTTTCCTACTCGCTTCATTGGATATTTTAAGCGATCTGGATTATACACAAATTGTCTGTAGCCTCTACCTCTAATACACGCACGAAGTTGTGGAAGTTCAAATGTATCTTCTTTTGTATCTGTCGTAAGACGGGTAACGACACCATTATTTATATGAGCTTTAATTAAACATCTACCACCACAGTTAACGGTTGAACATGTTGTTAATATTTGCTCATCGATATTTTTACTCGGTTCCTCTGCACTAACTTTAGAAAGCATTTTCGAGCCTTGTACCGTACCTCCGATAACTACAGGAGCAGTAACTGCGCTTGACCATTTAATAAAGCTCCGACGGGACATTTTATTTTCTTTTATGCTGTCATATATATCTTTACTCATGTCTAAAACCTCCTATTTTCCCATAAATTTACTGTTGCTACCTTGTAATTTAGGTTAAAAAAATAACTCCTCGATAACACTCGTATCAAAAATAATAAAATCCTCTAGCATTCTTGCAGAAGAGGTAAATAGCTCTGATTTTGCATTGCTTTCAATATCCCTGGTAAAGAGCGGTATCCACTTAACTAAATGCTCCTTAAGCATTTTCCTCTGTCCATCTAGCAAATGATTATAGACAGACACGTTATTTTCTTGTTCCGCTCTTTCAATTAATTGAATCATGAAGAGTAGTTCATATCCTATATGATCCTCTGCTTCATCATGTTGATTAGCTTTTTTCTCAATCGCTATATCGTATGTCTTAAATAGCTCCTTCACTTCAAACGTCGGGAAGTCAAAAAGACACTTATCCTTACCTCTATATACTGATTCCCATGGTGGTGCCAATAAAGAATCTGGTCCAATAAATAAGCTAAAATAGTCCTCTCTAGCACTATTAATAGCTTTTTCAATATCATGACTATTAAAGAAATGATGGAATTGCTCGCCACCATCTATCCCCATTAATCCTTGAATATTAAATCCTTCTTTAATATTAAGATACATCTCTTTATTCATTGGCTGGGTTAACAGTATATATTGGAGTTGATAAAAGTCTTTTCTAGCCTTTAAAAGTTGAGAATTCTTTCCTTTTATCATGTCTGCTGTAAAAGTCATTTTCCTGATCATCTCCAATCCCATTAATAATTTTTACTTATAAATTTTTTCTTTTAAACCAGCACAATTTCTATGCAAGTTTCAGTGCTACCATTTTGAATCTTTTTTCACATCCTTCACAACTCAATATGTGAATGTCATCACAATATTTATCACATCTTCATTATAAGATTGAGAGAAGTGAATTAATACGTACCTCGTATACAAAAAAAGTGGATGAATTTTGTTTGCGGTGACAAATGAATTTTTACGAACTTGTGAAGTCAAAAATTGGAGATAGAGTGGGATTTATGAAAAAGTAAGGAAGGAAGGAAAATGCATCCCTTCCTTCTTACAATTACGCTCCTAATACATAAAACACATATCTACTCATGCCTTCAGCGAACACAAGGACAGCTAAAGCTACATATGCAAGGGAAAACGATACCTTTTGCTGCTTCGCCACGGAAAGATATCCTAGGAATCCTACACCTACTACTTCAATAATCCAACGAATCGCTACCGTTGTTTGATAATCCGCTAGTGAGGCTAAAGCATTCGTTCCTTCAATCATATTGACCTCAGGCATAACAGAACCAAATAGGGCAACCCCCACTAATTGTAGAGCGATTCCTCCAAGTGATATATAGAAGGCATTTTTAATTAAACTTTGAGCTTTATCCTTTAGTACTGGTGCTAATAAACTCGCAACTAGAACCGGACCTAGAACGAAGGCCGTTCCATAAAAGGATGTAAACGTATTAACAGAGCTCCAACCGCTTACCAATGAGCTTGAATAGATCATCGCCATGCAGTAAATATCCACTAAACCGATGAGAGCCGATACAATCATCAACCAATGATTGACTTTTTTCTGAATGAGAGCCAGTCCAGCTGTTACACACGCTGCTCCAATAAACAAACCTGTCACCAATATTTCTCGACTCATCCAAGATGAACCTAGATTGCGAATCGAGTTAAGGGCGTGCGACGGTGTTCCTAAGTGGGCGAATGAAGCAATTAATCCAACCAGCGACAATGCTGCAATGACGATTAATGGGATTCGCATCGCTTTAAATGATGTTTCTTCGCCTAATTTGTTTATTCCTTTATAGAAAATCGCTAGTGTCAAAATTCCACCGATGGCGATTTGCAGACAAACTGTAAATATTAACAATGCCCATTCTTGCATCTTTCATCACTCCTTTAATTTAAATTGCCGCGTCTTTATGTGCATTGATCACAAGATTTGGCTTTGTTATATTCGATGAAGGAATTCCCTTAATATCTGCGTTTTTTCCATACTTTTTGCGGAGTTCATCAATTGGACCAAAATCAATTGCGCGCATAATACAAGCGGCAACGCAAGCTGGCTTTTCTCCTGCTTCACGAAGATCCAAACATGTATCACACTTTGTCATATGTCCTAATTCTTCATTAAATTGTGGCCCTTCATAAGGACAATTCCATTCACAATAACGACAGCCAATACATTTTTCACTATCAACTAGAACAACACCATCTTCTTCACGTTTATGCATCGCCGTCGTTGGACAACCTTGTACGCAACCTGGTTCATCACAATGATTACAAGATAAGGAAATATTAAATGCCGCAACATTATTGATCCATGCTCCATCCATATCCTTTGTAAATTCTCCAGATTCCTCTACGTAGACGCGACGAAAATTGATTCCGACAGCATTATCATTTTTGTCTTTACAAGCTATCGCACAGGCGTTACAACCGTTACATCTTGCTTGATTAATATAAAATCCCATTTGTACCATTTTCTATCCCTCCCCTAAGCTTTTTTTACTTCTGCTAGATTGGTATGTTGAGGATTACAATGGAACGGTGATGCTTCTAGTCCTGTTAACACATTAATGGCTCCTCGTTTATCAATACCATTTTGATCCGGATTAAACCAGCCACCTTGTGGAACACATACGACACCAGGCATGACTCTACTTGAGACCTTTGCTGGCAATTCAATGGTGCCACGATCATTAAACGCTTGAACTTTATCTCCATCTTTAATCTTTCTTTCTTTTGCATCAATCGGATTAATCCATAACTCTTGGGTTTGAACTTCTTCCATCCAATCGCTTGTATCCCATGTTGAGTGGCAACGTCTTTTCACATGCCAACCGAAAATTTGTAACGGATATTTGGATGTTAATTCACTTTCAGGTCCTTCATTGACAACAACATGCTTTGGTATCGCTGGTATATCTTCAGGTCTAGTCATATCCCAGAGAGTCTTTGAAAATAGTTCAATTTTCCCTGATGGAGTATTAAAAGGAACGTTCGCAGGATCTTCAATTTGTTCTTTGAATTTCACCACAGTAATTTCCTTGAATTTGTGAACACCGTTTTTCTGCATATCACTAAAAGAAGGGAAGGTTGGATCAATCTTTTTCGATTCCTCTATCATCCATTTAACCCAATCATCTTGAGTTCTTCCTTCCGTAAATTCCTTTTCAATACCAAGTTCTTTTGCAAGCTTTGTCATCCATTCATATTCAGTTAGTGAACCATATAGTGGCTCTACTACCTTTTGAGATAAGAACATATGCTGACCATAGCTCCATGGGCCGACAACATCATTTTGCTCAAAGAATGTACAAGTTGGTAAAATGATATCAGAGTACTTTGCAGATGGCGTCATATAGATATCTGATGTCACGATGAATTCACATAAATTTTCATCCTTTAATATCTCTGTTGTTTTATTAATATCTGAATGCTGATTGACTAAGCAATTTCCAGCCATATTAAAAATCATTTTAATATTCGAAGGTAATGTTTTTCCTTCTTCCAAACCAACTACCCCATCTTCTACTCCCATTTCAGTACCACGAACGATAGCATCTGTATATTTAAACACTGGTATTGAAATGCCAAGTGGATTTTCTGGAATAGGGAAACCTTGAAATTTTCCTATACTAGGGCCATTCGGGCCTGCCCAACCTCCGCTTATCCCAATGTTTCCAGTTAATGCTGCAATCATGGAACTCGCACGTGACATTTGCTCCCCGTTCATATGACGGTTAATCCCATTTCCTTGAATCCATGCCATTGGCTTAGTTAACGCAACTTCACGTGCCAGTTGGATAATTCTGTTTGCTGGTAGTCCAGTAATTTTAGCAGCCCATTGTGGTGTTTTAGGAGTGTTGTCTTTTTCTCCCAGCACATAGCTATAATAGGATTCTCCAGTCGGTACTCCTTCAGGCATATGATTTTCATCATGTCCAAGGCAATATTTATCAAGAAAATCTTTATCATGTAGATTCTCTGTGAACATGACATAGGCCATGGCTGCAATTAGAGCATTATCTGTTCCTGGCTTGATCGGGAACCAATCATCAGCAAGTGCCACATTGGTATCTGTCTTTCTTGGATCCAATGTGTAGATTTTTGCTCCTTTTTCTTTTGCCATTCTTAAATACATGTTCATATGACCAAATATTGTTTCCGCAGGATTCATCCCGTGTAAGATGATCAATTTTGAATCTAATAAAGTATTACAACTACTTCCAGCTGCAGTTTCCCCAAATGTATACGGTGTCGCAGCCAAGTGCTGTCCAGAGCTATAGTTGGAATAACGACCTAGAAAACCTCCATCTAATGCAAGTACCCTCTGGATGACTGTATCTCCACTTCCTACCGTACCGGATTGACCTGTTGCATAAAGGCTGAATCTGGAAGCTGGACCGTATTTTTGCTTAATGCGATTATTTTCTTCCGCAATGGTTTTAATCGCTTCATCCCAAGAAATTTCTTCAAATTTGCCTTCGCCACGTTTTCCGACGCGCTTTAATGGCTTTTGTATACGGTCTGGTGAATAGACGTGTCTTCTGTACCCTCTTCCTCGTACACAGGCACGAATTTGTGGATATTGTTCATTGTCTGCATTTTCATCTCGAGGATCGTCGTCTGTGCTTATCCGCACAATTTGACCATCCTTAATATGAGCCTTAATTAAACATTTTCCACCACAATTGAGCGTGCTACATGTAGGAATAATTATTTCTTCTGTGCTTCCCTCAACTGTATCTGCACTAACCTTTTGAACTAGCTTATTTGATACAGTAACTCCACCTACTAAAGCTGGTACTGTGATAGCGCCAGACCATTTTAGAAAAGAACGACGCTTCATTTTTTTATTCGTTAAGCTATTCATTAAGTTCTCATCCATTTTCAATACCCTCCTTAAGTTCTTTTATATATTCATAGTCTTCAGAAATAAATGTTTGTAACAAGGTGGCAATCCCTTTGTAAAAATCACTCGTTCCAGATGACTGAATATCCTTAACAAATGCTGGAATCCATCGATGTAAGTGTTCTTTATGTATCCACATCTGGCTATAAATACCACGTACATAGTCTTCCTTTTGTCCTGATTCGATTGATGTAACAGTATAGTTTATTAAAAAGCGGATAAACTCTAATTCAATCGCGATATGATCTTCTGGTTGTGTATTTTCTTCAATCGAATGGAGATCAAAGCTGGCTAACATTTTTCTTAGTTGAAATACCGGCTCTCCGAACATAGACCGATCTTTCGTTACATAAACAGATTCCCATGGTGGTGCTGGAATTTTTCCTTGCTCATTTAAAATATAGAATGTAGCTAGATAGGCCTCCTTTTCTTTCCGTTCGATTTCTTTCATATTCGCTGTTCGTAAAGATTGAAAAAAGTTTTTTAGTTCCTCATTATTTGCTGAAATAATATCAATGAACTCTGTTGTGAAATGTTCTCTCCAGTTATACAGCGTTTCCATACTCAACGGTTCTTGTAATGAAATGTTTAAAAAAGAGTAAATGGCTTCTCTTTCTTTACTAATGGAAAGAAATTCTTTATCAATTAATAATTGCATAATTGTCCCCCCTATCATGAAAATGAAATACATGTTGTGAAATAGATCACATTGTTAATTCCATCTTCATTATAGAATTGAGGGATTGGAATTAATACGTACTACGTATACAAAAAAAGTCGTTGAATTTTGTTTGCGTTGACCAATCATTTTTTACAAACCTGTGAAGGCAATAACTGGAGAAGGAAGAGGAGTTATTCATAAAAAAGAAAAAAGGAATGTTACACACCATCCCTTTTTCTTACATTTAAGCTCCTAATACATAAAACACATATCTACTCATGCCTTCAGCGAACACAAGGACAGCTAAAGCTACATATGCAAGGGAAAACGATACCTTTTGCTGCTTTGCCACGGAAAGATATCCCAGGAATCCTACACCTACTACTTCAATAACCCATCTTATCGCTACCGTTGTTTGGTAGTCTGCTAGTGAGGCTAAAGCATTCGTTCCTTCAATCATATTGACCTCAGGCATAACAGAACCAAATAGGGCGACCCCTACTAATTGAAGGGCAATTCCTCCTAAAGAAATATAGAAGGCATTTTTAATTAAACTTTGAGCCTTATCCTTTAGTACTGGTGCTAATAAGCTCGCAACTAGAACCGGTCCTAGAACGAAGGCCGTTCCATAAAAGGATGTAAACGTATTAACTGAACTCCAGCCGCTGACTAAAGAATTCGAATAAATCATCGCCATACAGTAAATATCAACTAAACCGATGAGAGCCGATACAATCAATAACCAATGATTGACTTTTTTCTGAATGAGAGCCAGTCCAGCTGTTACACACGCTGCTCCAATAAACAAACCTGTCACCAATATTTCTCGACTCATCCAGGAAGAACCTAGATTACGAATCGAGTTAAGGGCGTGCGACGGTGTTCCTAAGTGAGCGAATGAAGCAATTAATCCAACCAGCGACAATGCTGCAATGACGATTAATAGGATTCGCATCGCTTTAAATGATGTTTCTTCGCCTAATTTGTTTATTCCTTTATAGAAAATCGCTAGTGTCAAAATTCCACCGATGGCGATTTGCAGACAAACTGTAAATATTAACAATGCCCATTCGTGCATAGGAATAACCTCCTCTTTCAAAGCTTCTTATAATTTTCAAATGTTTCATTTCTCATCACTATCTCTGATACCTGATTAAGCATTAATGATAAGATTCGGTTTAGTAATCGTAGACGATGGAATTCCCTTAATATCTGCATTACTGCCATATTTTTTACGTAATTCGTCAATTGGTCCAAATTCAATGGCGCGCATAATGCAAGATGAAACACATACAGGCTCTTCCCCTTTTTCTCGTAAATCAAAACATGTATCACATTTTGTCATTTTTCCAAGTTCTTCACTGAATTGCGGGGCTCCATACGGACAATTCCAGACACAGTATTTACACCCTATGCATTTATCATGGTCAACTAACACCACTCCATCTTCAGCACGTTTGTACATTGCTCCTGTTGGACATCCTTGTACACAACCTGGTTCGGTACAATGATTACAGGAGATGGATACATGTGTTAAAGATGGTTTTGGAAATGTTCCTTCCTCAAAATCATAAACTCTACGAAAATTCCGTCCCACTTCTAAATCATTTTTATCCTTACATGCTACTGTACAAGTTTTGCATCCCACACATTCAGCAACATTTATATAAAAACCTAATTGAGTCATCATTCATGCCCTCCTTCTTCTAAAACTTGATAATTCGCTGCTCCCACTTTACATCCTCTTCTAAAGGCTCACCATTCCATTTTTCTACATTACAACGTGCTGAGTTAAATCCTGAGGAGCCAAGACCTTTCGGGATGTGCGCAACAAATAAGTTGTCTGCTCCAGCTCGATCAATACCCGTTTTCTCATCAATTTCGACCCATGCACCATGAGGTAATCCAATTGTTCCAGGAATAATCCCTTCCGTAATTTTTGCTGGACGCAGGGATTTTCCATATTCATTTGACATTAATACCGTGTCCCCATCCTTTATGCCCATTTCCTTCGCATCTCTTTGACTAATATATACCGGATTTGGCCATGCCTCACGCAACTGTGGAACATTATCAAATGTACTGTGAGAACGTCTTAAATAATGTGGATTAATCACTTGATAAGGATATTTCCCTTTTTTCTTCGTTTTCCAATCTTCAAAAGTTGTTTCATAGCCATGAACTTTTTCCTCATATTTTGGAATTGGAGCAATTTCAGAGTATGCTTTTTTTGATAACTCATTAATCGCTTTACAATAAATTTCAAATTTCCCACTTTCACTTGATACAGGATGTCCCTCGGGATCATCTATAAAATCCTTATAGGCAATAAAGCCAAAATTATCACCAGGTTTTCTCGAGATCTGATAAATTCCTTGATCAACAAATTCTTTTAAAGGAATTCTTCCTTGTTGCGGAGTGCCTTTAACACCCCATTCTTTAATATCATTCGCTGTAATTGTACATAATGGTTCATAATCAACCCCATTTTCTTTTACGACCATACTCCCAGCCAGTTGATTGAAATATTGTTGCTTCTCAGAAAGTGGGAATACTTTCACTGGATCTTTCCCTAGTGCCTTCAGCAATCCTTCAGCAATTTCTTGATCTGTTTTAGATTCATATAACGGCTCAATAATTTTTGACCAAGTAATGAGAATTTCGCGATTGCCACCCTTTACTGCTCCTTCTGTTTCCCATTGCGTAGCGACTGGTAACACGATATCTGCATATTTCGCATTTGTTGTAAGTGCATAGGCATTTGTCACAACAAACTCTACTTTACGATGAGCTTCAATCCCTTTGGCAATATTACTTCTTGTTTGTAATGTATTATTATAGTTGTGATAAATGAATTGAATATTTGCCTTTCTTTCTCCCTCATAACGTTGAAGGAATTTACCATCTAACACAGCATCCCAAATTTCATTTTCATTGATCATATTGTCAACAGAATTTGATACTCGCTCAGTTCCAGCTCCTCCTGAGGTTAAAAGCATCGGTCCCATATTTCCTGCGTATTCCCAACAGCTAACACCTGTCATATTCCCAGAACTTCCCATATGACCCGTCATCATACCTAGAGTTGAAAAGGCTTGAACCCAACCCTCTCCATTGCTAATTCGAGCAGGTGCCCACGCTGTCAATAATGACACTCGCTCAGTACCTCCAATGTCCCTTGCTAATTCACGGATTTTACTCGGTTCTACACCACAGATTTCCGATGCCCATTCAGGCGTTTTAGGTTGGCCATCATATGTTCCGAGAAGATAATCTTTAAAGTTATCCTGTGGATCAGCACCTTCTGGCATATGCTCTTTGTCAAATCCAATCGTATATTTATTTAAAAAATCCCATTTTACTAGTGGATTTGTTACTGGATTATCTTCATCTAGCAATGTATACATCATTCCAAATGCCAATGCATCATCTGTTCCCGGCCTAATTGGGACCCAATCTGCATCAAAAACATTTGCTGAATCCGTATACATTGGATCAATGGAAATAAAACGTGCTCCTGCTTTCTTTGCTTGGAGATAATTGTATGTCACACTTCCCATTGTGCTCCAAGCTGGATTCGCTCCCCAAAGAACAATTAATTGTGAATTGCGCAGATCAAGACGGTCGTTTATTCCGTTGACAGCTAACCCTTCGCCAACACCCATATTTTCGTAGATCCATCTCCATGCCCCCCATGAAGAACTACCATAACACGCAGAATATCCACCCATTTCCGACATGACATTCGTAATATTGATGTCTCCTCCAGTTACGAGGATCGATTCATTCCCATACTTCTCTGTAATTCGTTTTGTTTCCGCTGCAATTAATTCAAAAGCTTCATCCCAAGAAATCCGAACCCATTGATCATTTCCTCGAAGTTCTTTCTTGCCACCACCTGGCTCCCAGTTCTTTCTTTTCATTGGATATTTTAAGCGATCAGCATTAAATACTTGTTTTCGTTGAGAACGCCCTCTTAAACATCCTCTTTGCTGTGGATAATCCGGACTATCTGGATGAGTATCATCCGTTTTTTGACGAACAACAACTCCATCCTTAATTAACACCTTATTCAGACAACGACTTCCACAGTTATGCCAACAGGCTGCAGTTTTCCAAATCCCCTCACCATCGCTGTCCTCTATACCAATGCTTGCATCTGCTTTTGCAATTAGTCCCCGGCTTACCGGAATAGTAGCAGTAGCGGCAATGGCAGAAGACCATCCAATAAAAGATCTTCTAGACATTTTAAATTCATTTGCTTTTTTTAATAGGTCCAACATCGTGATCTCAATCTCCTTCCGTACATTTCTTTTTTTTGTGAAGTTCATACATAAATATTTATGTATGAACTTCATTTGGTGATATTTCTATATTCAATAATTCTTTAAGAACTGTTGAATCCACCGTTAAATAGTGCATTAAAATTTTAGCTAATCCTCGATAAAATTGAGTCTCCGCATTCGCAATCATCTTTTCACAAAATTTTGGTGCGAACTTCAACAAATGCTCATGCAGAAATTCTTCTTGAGCTTGTAACAAGTATTTCACTTCATACAATTGCTCTTCTTTTGTCGATTCGATCATTAATTTATTTAAATGGTAAATAAAATCGAGTTCTAAACCAATATGGTCCTCTGCTTCAACATTTTGCTTAGTCATTTCAAACCCAAATTTTTCATACATTTTCCGAACACTGATCGTACAATTTTGAAAAAGCATTGGTTCTTTTTGAACATAAATCGATTCCCAAGGTGGTACTGGTAACTCAAATGGTCCAATCATCATCCTTGTATAATCCCAGTGTAAATCATCAAAATCTTGTTGATTAAAAAGCACATCATATTCTTGAAAATATGCCTTTATATCTTCAACACCTTCTAAGATCCCTTCAGAATCTCCAGCAAAAGGAAATTGTTCGATCATTTTATGTTGAATAAAAATCTTCAAGTATTCTTGTCTAGGTTCTTCAATGAAAAATCTTCTTAAAATGTCATATGCATACTCTCTTCCAAAGAGAATATTAGTTAAACCAGGCATATCAATCTTTGTGTTCACTTCATTCTCCTCCTTTAACATCCTTCTCAAAAATATCTTCTAATTCAAAGAAGGAAGATGTTGTCCAATCCAAACCAATTTCCCGAAGATATCTTTCTTCCTCACTCTCTTCTGCAACTAGCGAAGAAATTGAAATCTCTAAATCTCTATTTTTTAAATAATGAATATCTAAAACGGAAAACTGGATAAAATCATGCTCGGTGTTTTCAATATAGAAAACATTTTCTCTATCAAATAATGCTTTCGCTTTCCTTATTTCTTTTCCAAATACTTTTGCTGTTTTTAAGAAATAATCCTTATTGGAAAAAATATAGGTTTTATCAAGGGTGTACTGATAATTTTGCTGGTATACTTGACCGGTATGTTTATTCTCAAGAGAGCAATAGTGAACCCCCAGCTTTAATTTTTCGTTCAAAGCAAACTCCACAAGTTCCAAACACTCTTTTTCACTGTCGGCAACGGCAAGTCCACCTGCATACCAATAGTTGTAATACATTTCATAAGGTGGATATTTTAATTGAAGTCCTCTTTCCTTAAAGGCACCAGCATTCCCTAATGGAAAACATAGCTCTAGTAGATTAATTCCAAAGATATCTAATTTCTCTAGCTTTAAAAGAAGGTCTTTCATTTCCTCTAATGTTCCAGGGATGACTGGCATTTCCACAAGAATATTGGGAATATAATCTTTTGAAAGGGCAATTTTTTCTAATAAGAAATTAATTCTGGCTACTGAGTCATCCATTTTGACACTAAAACGGATTTCGTTTAGATTGGCATTTTTTAGTTGTTTAAGTAATTCTTTATCGAGAAGGTCTCCTGTTGTATATAGTCTTGTATAGGTTTCGGGTGACTCCCTATCGGCCGTCTCAAAAAACTCGACAACTTCGTCCTTAAACAACAATGGCTCACCACCAGTAAGAGCTAAATGTTTCAATTTAATTCCTTGTGCCAATAAATCGAGAAGTTCCTTTTTAATGTCTTTTTGTTTATTTTTATAAAACAGATAATCATCTTGATTTGGGTTAAAACAGAAGAAACAATTTCTATGACATTTTAATGAGGGGTACGTTGTATAACTGTTACTTCCTGTTTGACAGGCTTCACATGCACTAGAAATTCTATTGACGACAACACTTTTATTATTATTTCTAACGGATGCACCAGCACGTTCTAAACTTTTCAATCTTTCATTTTTATCATAGAACGCAGTTTCTTTTTGAAACGGGAGTCCGAAGGTTTCTATCTGATGGAGCGTTTCACTTTCAATATTCGTGTAAATTTGAGCATAATGAATAAAAGATTTATTTTTAATTGAATACACATTGTCCATTGTTATTTTCCGAAGCATATTCTCACATCCTTATTAATAAATTATGTGAAACAAATCACATATTCTATTTCATTTTCATTATAGAATTGAGGAAATGGAATTAATACGTACCACGTATACAAAAAAAGTGGATGAAATTTGTCTACGGCGCCCAATCAATTTTTACGATCCTGTGACTTTGATTGTTGGATGACGGTGGGTGATTTAAGATGAAGATGAACTTATTAAAGATGAAGAAAGGAATGAAGCAACTTGCAGGAGAGGTTTTTGGTTCCACAGTTGATTCACGACTTGCTTATGGCCTCTCACGATGGGCTTATCGGGTTAGCGAATAAACTATCCGAAGTTTTATCTTATCCAATGATTATCACGGATTCTTTCTATCATGTATTAGCTTCTTCATTTAATAAAGAGTCCTTAGAAATCATGGTTTCAACTTCTTTTGAAAACTATTCCCAAACAGCTTTTTTTACATGCACGTTAAATGTAGATGGAATCGATTACCAAGCATACGGATATCCAATTAAATTAGGAACCCATAATGTTGGAAATCTTTTTTTGTTACTAGAAAATGAAGTGCAATTAGATATTGAAAACTATGAATCAATTATCCAATATGGAACATCTCTATGTTCATTCCGCATAAAGCAGATGGTCGATATTAAAAAAGAAAGTCAACGCTATAAAGATGCCTTTCTATTTGATCTCTTATATGGAAACTTTAAAAATAGAGATGATATTCTAGCATATGGTTCACTTTGGAAATGGGATTTTAATCAACCACATGCTGTTATCGTTCTTTCGATGATTGAATATAATCCTTATTCAGAAGATAGGCAACTCATAGATACATTGCTGTATTTAACAGAAAAAGCACTAGTTCAACATGGTTACGAACCTATTGCGATTCGCAAACAAAGTGAAGTTGTCCTTATCCTTCCCGTTAAAGAGCAGGCAAACTATACTCTACGTGCTAATCCTTGTGAGCTTATTTCTTATATCATCAAACAAACAAAAGAAAGTCCTATTGGGGATAGAGCAGCATGTGGTGTCGGGCAAGTGTACGAAAATCCGGGGGAACTTTTTCGAAGCTATCAGGAAGCAAAAGTCGCTTACGAAATTGGTTTGTTATTAAAAATCGAAATTCCTTATTTTCATGATATGGGACTCGAAAGAATTTTATATAAGCATGATCTCCAGGATCTGAAAGAGTACTACAATCATATTTTAGGTCCATTACAAAAATACGATGAGACGCAGGACGGGGATTTAATGTTTACCCTTGAAAGCTTTGCTCATCATCAATTTGATTTAAAGCAAACATCAGATACAATCTTTTTACATCGGAACACCCTGAGATATCGCATCAAGAAAATCGAGGAAATATTAAATATAAAATTAGATGATGTCAATAATCGCTTAAATATTGTTGCTGCTCTAAAAATAAAACAGCTCCACAATATTTAAGGGCTTTCACTAGATTTATGAATGTGAATTTTTGAACATAGAATCATCGAGAAAGGAGAAACTGCTGTGCAAATATATCGAAACGCCTGCCCTAGAAATTGTTACGGTACATGCAGCATGCTTTCTTATACCGAAAATGGAAAACTAGTAAAAGTATCCGGCGATCCGATGCATGGATTTACTCAAGGGCATTTATGTGCAAAAGGCTATGCATACACCCAATATGTCTATAATCCTTTACGTCTAAAATACCCAATGATGCAAACCGAGCGAGGTTCTGGGAATTGGGTCAGAATCTCTTGGGAGGAAGCCTACATTATCATCGCTGAAAAAATGTTAGAGCTATACGACCGCTATGATTCCAATCTTGCTAGTGGCTATAATAAATTTTCTGGAAACATAGGACTTCTCCATTATGCGGTAGAGGGAATGTTCAATAGCATCGGTCCCCATACGAAAGCCTTTGGCAATCTTTGTTTAGCAACAGGGGAAGAAGCCGTAAAAGAGTCATTCGGAAATCTCAACAGTCCTATCCCTGAAAAAATGGCTGAGTCGAAAATAATCTTTATTTGGGGAGCTAATCCTGCTGTGACGAATATTCATCAGATGAAATTCATCTATGCAGCAAGAAAAAATGGGGGCAAACTAGTCGTTATCGATCCAATTTTGACGGAAACTGCTTCAAAAGCAGATTTATATGTACAAATTAAGCCAGGTACTGATGCTTTACTAGCTCTTGGGATCGCTAAATGCTTACTTACCGACGCTCATATTGAGATAACCGAGATGAAGTGGAAAGGTTGGAATGAGTACAAGCAAATCTTACATCAACTCGATTTGTCTACCGTAGCTAAATTGACTGGAGTTAACACTGACACCATCCAAGAACTCGCTAACCTTTATGGGACGATTAAGCCGGCAACCACTTGGAATGGACTTGGAATCCAACGAAACAAATATGGCGGACTAAGTATTCAAGCCATTAATTCATTAGCTGCTATGTCCGGAAATCTAAATATGCCAAATGGAGGAGTTTATTTTACCCATACAGATTGTGAAGACTTTCCGATGAACTTGTTAAACTTTCCTGAAAAAAGGCATCCGAAAATCAAAAATTCAAGAATGATTAATTGCGCAAACTTTGCAACAGAGGCAAAAAACCTTAAAGCACCTCCACTTAAACTATTGTGGATTGCTTCTCGTAGTCCCCTTTCGCAAGACATGAATATTCATGTTTGGCAAGAGTTATTTAAAGAGTTAGAACTGATTGTC
Organism: Robertmurraya phoenicis; assembly: GCF_047302285.1. GTDB lineage: Bacteria > Bacillota > Bacilli > Bacillales > Cytobacillaceae > Robertmurraya. The sequence goes on along the minus strand of NZ_CP154845.1, from coordinate 1,161,547 downwards.
ACCGTAGATCTCTTTATGACAAATACAGCAAAACTTTCCGACATCGTTCTCCCAGCAGCAAGTCATTTTGAAGAGGAGGACCTAAATGTTGGTTATTGGCACCATTGGCTCTCTTTAAATCAAAAATCAATTCCAGCCTATTATGAAGCAAAAAGTGACTTAATGATTGCTCGGGAGCTAACTAAAAAATTAAATGAGTTAAGTCCAGGTTTCTCCACATTTCCTCATGAACGTGAATCCCTAGATTGGATTGAACTGGAATTCTCTGAAGAGATTAAAGCCTTGTATGGTGTAAGCTCGTATAAAGACTTATTAACTGGTCCAAAACCACGGCAATCGAAAACCAGGAAAGATAAACATTTTTCTTTTATTCAGCTAGATGATGTGAAACCTTTGTTAACTAACATTCAAACAGACTCGAATGTGAAATCGACAGCTTATCCGTTCAGGCTTCTATCGCCACAATCATTACTAAAAATACACTCCCAATTTGCCTTATTAACTTGGCTTTATCCAAAACCAGATGAAACGATAATAGAAATTAACAGCGGAGTGGCGGAGACATTGAAGATTGACGACGGAGAAAAAATAAAAATCTGTAACGAACACGGCTTTATTATTGCTAGGGCTCAAAGAAATCAGCATCTTCCCCAGGATGTTGTTCTAGTAAGTCTAAGTCAAACGAACGAGAACTCTATTAATCAATTAATTGGCTCACAGCTTGAAAAGCAAGAAGAACTAACGAGCACTCATTTCTATGATTGTTTTGTTGATATTAAGAGTCTAAAATGTTTATAGAAGAAATGAGATGATTACATGTCTAAACAACTAGGTTTTATTTTCAATGCAGACCATTGTATCGGATGTACGGCATGTGAAATTGCCTGTCGAAACGAAAACCAAACAGAAGGAAATGTACGCTGGCGCAAAATATCAAAGCTAGCTGAAGGATTTCTTTCGATGGCATGCAATCACTGTAATAGTCCAGAGTGCTTTCGTGTTTGTCCAGAACATGCATTTATTAAGCGACATGACGGAATTGTTTTAATCGATTCCAACCTTTGTACCGGCTGTAGGCTATGTATATCAGCCTGTCCTTATGAAGCACCTCAATTTGACTTTGAAACAAATAAAGTAAGTAAATGCCAGATGTGTTATCCAAGACAGGATCAAGGACTTCCTCCTGCTTGTGTAGAAGCTTGTTCCACATTCGCATTACAATTGACTGATTTAGAAGACTTCTATGACCCACAATCAGTACCAGTGATTTCAGGAGTTCCCGACATTCGAATTACGCAACCATCTGTAGTGTTTTATCCAATCACCGGAAAGAAAAGACACTTTCTTGTTCATTCATAACATTTTAGAACCATACCTCTTTATAAAAAATATCGAGAAATCTCGAATTTTTTTATTTCGGTGTGGAAAATATCACTGTTATCTGTTAAAATTTGTATTAAAATGAAATAAGACCCTTTATTGCCTTAGTTTTGGGAATAAGGGGTTTTATTTATGGCATGCGATTACAACCTTTGCGATGACATCCTTATTCATTCCACTATTTTTCACTAATTTAAGGAGTTATTTAGATGTCCAAGTCCTATTTAGAAGAAAGCCTTTTCTACAAAATTGAAACAGTAAGGAAAGAAATGATTACAACCGGAATAAGGGAAGGTCTATCAAGTAAAAATACAATTCAATTAAGCCAGATGCTCGATCAATATGTTCTTCAATATCAAAAACTCAATTTAACGAGTTTAAAAAAGAACTATTAGCAAATTGATGGTGCACAACACCAAATCATTCCAACACTAAATGGAAAGCGGTTACATTTACACTTTCTACTAAAATACTTCTTCATTACGCACTTATCTCTCTCCATTTAATTCTTCTAAATCATTAAACAAACACAAATAAAGCAACCTAGAGGCAGACTATCCTCTAGGCATACTTTTGACGATCCTTTATTTAGGCGTATTAATCCCTGAATTATTCACCAATAGATTGGCTCTTTTTTGATTGGTTGCGATAATATAAATCGCTCCGATTGCAATTAAAAGCGCAATGATTGAGCCGATATTAAACCAACCTTTATCAGCAAACCAAACGATGGAGTAACCAAGTGAACCTGCAAAAAGTGAATAGTAAGCGAATGGAAGAAGTGTTTTTCGAATAACGGTCCCTTCCTTCCCTACTAGACCAACAACTGCGGAAGCGGCTACAACATTATGAACACAAATCATATTTCCGGCAGCTCCACCTACCGCTTGAAGAGCAACGATCCATGTTGGATCAACACCAATTTGCGAACCTACGTCATATTGGAATAAAGAAAACATCATATTACTTACCGTATTACTACCAGCAATGAATGCCCCTAATCCACCGATAAAGGTTGCAAAAATAGGCCAGAAATCACCTGTCAAAGCTGCGACTGCATTTGCTAATTCGATTGGCATGCGCTCAAAACCTGCAGCTCCACCTCCCGTGTTCAAGAAAACTTGAACCATTGGAACCGTGAAGATAAGCGCAGTTGAGGCTGACAGCATAGTTTTTCCTGAATGTGACCATGCTCTCCCATATGCTTTTCCATTCATTCCATGAATGAAATACGTGATAACAGAGACGAGAATGAATATAAACCCTGGAGAGTATAGAGGTTGGAAGCTAGTTGTAATTCCTGAGCCGAAAATGTTTTCCCACTTTAAAGTCCATGATTGTGTCCATTCTAAAAATGGAAGCGATTGCAATCTGGTCAATACGAGAAATACTCCGATCAGTACATATGGAGTCCACGCTCTAACCATACTCATACCGCCACTTTTATGAGTAATATCTTTAATTTCTAATTTACCAATCCATTCAGGATCCCATTTTGATTTTTCTTCAAAATCCCAAATATCATCTTCTTTAGGCATGAATAGCCCTTTTTTCGCTGCAAAAATCACAATAGCTAAACCGACTAAACCACCAATCATTGATGGAAATTCAGGTCCAAGTGTATTGGCAACGATTACATAAGGAACCGTCATCGCAAAAGCAGAGAATAAAGCGAACTTCCATATTTTTAACCCTTCAGTAAAAGATTTATTTTTTCCGAAAAATCTAGTCATTAAAGCAACAACGATTAATGGTATGAGTGTGCCTGAAATCATATGAAGGATGGACACCTTTTCAGCTATATCAACGGTCAAAGCTAAAAAGTCATTTGAAAGGCTTGTATCTGCTGAAAGTCCTGACTGAACTCCTACGAGCATCGGTGTACCTACCGCACCAAAAGATACGGGTGTACTTTGAATAATCATTCCTGCTACAACGGCGGCCATTGCAGGAAACCCTAATCCTACCATCAACGGAACAGCTACGGCAGCAGGTGTTCCAAATCCCGCAGATCCCTCGATAAATGACCCAAATAACCAGGCAACAATAATTACTTGGATCCGTCGGTCTGGCGAAATATCTGTAAATCCTTGGCGAATCGTTTTAATCCCACCGCTCTCTTGAAGCGTATTCAATAATAATATCGCTCCAAAAATAATGTACAATAATGTACCAGCGGTAAATAGACCATGTAATGATGCCGCTGCAACATTTGCACCTGGAACCTTCCAAACAAATAACGCCAGTCCAATCGCAACTAAATAGGAGATTGGCATCGCCTTACTTGCTGGCCATCTAAGCCCGACAAGAAAGATTGCTACTGCAATAATTGGCAATAGCGATAAAAAAGCTAGCATACCTGTACTCATAACATTTCCCCTTTCGTTTGATAATAAAGAACAATAATTCCATTTGTTGCTTATCAGAAAACAAAGTTATATAACAATATAATTAATGTTATATAACAGTTGATTCCTATTTAAATTATACACGCTTTTTTCATAGTTTCAATAATTTTTAGAAAATTTCGTTCATTTAATTATGACAAGAATCCTCAAAACCATCACAACGTTTGTCGTACTTCAAACCCTTCCTTCAGACTCGTGAAATAAAAAAATTTGCTTGAAATATCTTTTTTGTAAATAATTCTTACAAAACAAGATTTCAAACAAATTTGAGCTTAAATCGTATGAACATAGCCAAGTCTTCCCGATATTTTATTACCCGCTTCTTTCATCTTTATTTTTAATTGTTCCAACCTCTCCTCTGTCATCCGCATCGTAGGTCCAGAAATGCTCACAGAAGCAATCACCTTACCTAAATGATCGAAGAGCGGTACCGCTATACACGTAATCCCGTACTCATTTTCTTCTAAATCAAGGGCATATCCCTTCTGTTTGATACTGACTAATTCTTTTAAGAATACATCTTTTTCAGTGATCGTTGCTTCTGTATGAATCGGAAGCCCCTTTCGATCAATGATGTCCTCCACAACATTTATTGGTAAATAGGCGAGAATCGCTTTTCCAACTGATGTACAATGCATCGGTGCTCTTTTTCCAACTTTTGAATGCATCCGTAATGTTTGATTCCCATCCAGTTTTTCGATATACACGACTTCACCTTGATCCCATACAGCAAGATGGATGACTTCATTCGTTTCACGTTCAAGATCCAAAAGATATGGCTTAGCTTCCGTTCTTATATCAATCGATTCTAATAGTTTAGAACTAATATCAAGAAACTTATAGCCTAATTTATATCGTCCTGTATCTTCGTCTTGTTCAATATAGCCATATTGAGCTAATGTGGAGAGGATACGATAGACAGAGCTTTTGTTGATGTCGATTTGCTTTGCAATTTCCGTTACCCCTAGTCCCCCTTTTTTTGAACTAACAAGGGTAATAATATCCAATGCTCTCCCCACTGACTTTACCATATTGTCTCTTTCCATCCCGTTCACCCCTACTTTTATATCGAAAGGCTCTTTTTTGAGTAAAAAGAGCCTTTCGCTAACATGATCTTAACGATCCACTGAAACAGTTGCTTTCACAAAAGGATTTTTCAGTGTCCCAATTTCCTCTATCTCACATTCTATCACATCTCCAGAATGAACAAACTCTGCTCCCACTGGGCTACCCGTTAAAATAACATCTCCTGGCTGTAAGGTCATTACATGTGAAAGATACGAAATCATCTTTTGAGTCGAGATGATCATTAATTCTGGACCACTATTTTGCTTTTCTTCCCCATTTAATCTAGCTTTCACCCTAATGTCCAAAGGATTCAATTCTGTTTCAATGATCGGTCCTAATGGAGTAAAAGTATCAAACGACTTTCCAATTGTCCAATGACCAGCTTCATGGAAAAAGTCAGGGGCGGTTACGTCATTGCCAACCGTGTAACCAAACACATAATCAAAAACGTCTGCTTCAGATATATTTTTGGCCTCTTTCCCAATAACAACAGCAAGTTCAGATTCAAATTTTACCGTATCACAGCCTGAAGGAATAACAATATCTTCTTCAGGACCAATGACTGATGAAGTTGGCTTAAAAAAGAAAACCGGAATTTCTGGTAGTTCACTAGGTAGATCATCTGTACTTGCCACATAGTTAGCACCAATCCCAATGATTTGATTAGGTACTAACGGGGCTAGCAATTTCACTTCACTCCTTGAAAAAACCTTACCTGTGTAATCCCAGTCTGTAAAAATATCACCCTTAATCTCTCTTATGACATCATCCACTATGACACCTGTATATTCAGTAGAGTCCACAGTAATGCGTGTAAATTTCATGATTCCACTCCTCTCTTTAAAAAAACGAGCTGTCCGAATAACTCACCTATTCGGACAGGCCCATGACATTAGCGACTCAATCTGTCCGAATAATCCTTACACGATAATGAAAAGGATTTTCCTTCAGACTATTCCTTTTATCTTTCATATAAATCCACTCTTAAATCCTTCTATAAACCTGTTAACCCTGTTTTACTACTTAGTTTCCGACTGCAATCTTTGCTTTAAATTCCGCGCGGCGACGATGTAAAATTGGCTCTGTATATCCGCTCGGCTGTTCGTATCCTTTAAAAACTAAGTCACATGCTGCCTGGAAAGCAACGGAATTGTCATAGTTTGCAGCCATTGAACGGTAATTTTCATCGCCTGCATTTTGTTCATCTACAACCTTCGCCATACGTTTCAGCGTTTCTAATACTTGTGCTTCTGTCACTATTCCGTGATGTAGCCAGTTAGCCATATGCTGACTTGAGATACGTAATGTGGCTCGGTCCTCCATTAGTCCAATATTGTTAATATCCGGTACTTTAGAGCATCCGACCCCTTGCTCAACCCAACGAACAACATAACCAAGAATTCCTTGTGCATTATTATCAAGTTCTTGTTGTATTTCCTCTGAAGTCCATGCTGGATTTACAGCAACTGGGATTTGTAAAATTTCATCTCGATAGTCAATCGAACCATCCTTCAATAGCTCGTTTTGAACAGCAATAACATCAACCTCATGATAATGAAGTGAATGCAAAATTGCTGCTGTCGGAGATGGTACCCAGGCTGTATTCGCACCTGACTTGGGATGACCAATTTTTTGCTTAATCATCTCTGCCATTAGATCAGGGATCGCCCACATTCCTTTACCAATTTGTGCATGTCCTTGGAAACCTACAGATAATCCAACATTTACGTTTGAGTTTTCATAGCCTTTCAGCCATGCAGTTGATTTCATATCGTTCTTACGAATCATCGCTCCTGCTTCCATAGAAGTGTGCATTTCATCTCCAGTACGATCAAGGAATCCTGTATTAATAAATACAATCCGTTCTTTTACCTTACTAATCGCATTCTTTAAATTAAGCGAGGTTCTTCTTTCCTCATCCATAACGCCAATCTTTAATGTATTGCGCTCAAGTCCAAGGAGATCCTCTACTTGATTGAACAATTCATTCGCAAATGCGACCTCAGTAGAACCATGCATTTTTGGTTTCACGATATAAATGGAACCTTTTGTACTATTCTGGTACTTCCCATTTCCTAATAATGTATGCTTCCCTATTAAACTCGTAATAACGGTATCCATGATTCCTTCTGGGATCTCTTCCCCATTCGGTCCAAGAATCGCATTTGTTGTCATTAAGTGACCAACGTTTCTTGTAAACATTATCGAACGGCCATTTAATGTAATTTCTTCTCCGGTTGGAGATGTGTATATACGGTCAGGATTCATCGAACGAGTAATCGTTTTTCCGCCTTTTTGGAATGTGGCTGTTAAATCTCCTCGCATTAAACCAAGCCAATTGCGATAAACATGGGTCTTATCTTCAGCATCAACAGCTGCCACAGAATCTTCGCAATCCATAATCGTCGTTAAAGCAGACTCCATAAGTACATCTTTGACACCAGCTTTATCAGACTTCCCGATTGGGGATTGAGCGTCAATTTGAATTTCAAAATGTAGTCTATTATTTTTCAAAAGAATAGCAGACGGCTCCTCTGCACTACCTTGATATCCTACTAATTTTGACTGATCCACTAATGCAGTCGTACTTCCATTTTCTAGCGTTACTACAAGCTTGCCATCAACCACCTCATATTTAACTGCATCTTTATGTGAAGCATCAATAAGTGTGGCTGCTTGATCGAGGAAGTTTCTCGCAAATTGAATGACCTTTTCTCCCCTTATTGGATTGTAGCCACCGCCACGGTGAGCACCATCCTCTTCACTAATGACATCGGTTCCATAAAGAGCATCGTATAAGCTTCCCCAACGAGCATTGGCAGCATTTAGAGCATAGCGAGCATTATCAACAGGAACTACAAGCTGTGGACCAGGTTGAGATGCAACCTCATCATCAACATTAGTAGTTGTTACTTTGTAATCTTCTACTTCAGGCTCTAAATAGCCGATCTCCTCTAAAAAGCTCTTGTATTGTGCAAAATTAAATTCCTGCTGTTCTTTATGCCATGTATGAATTTTCTCTTGAATTTCATCACGAATAGCAAGTAGTTCTTTATTTCTTGGAGCTAAATCTTCTAAAAGCTTCTCTAAGCCTTCCCAAAATTCTCCTTGCTCAACCCGGCTCTCTGGTAGCGCTTCCTTGTTCATGAAATCAGCTAGCACTCGTGCAACCTGAAGATTACCAATTTTCACGTATTCAGACATCTGTAAATCCTCCTTATTTTTATTGTTTGTTATTACGCAACAGTGTTTCACATAACATCTAAAAAAATAATATCATGAGAAAAAACATCTTTCAATAATTTTCTAAAAATTTTATCTTTTGTTTTGAATGTATTTCAATGAATCAATGTGATCGATTTTTATTTATTTAGTGGAACCTAACGATGCTATTTATTCACCGTCAGGTTCAGATTTCCTTTAGGAAGTCTTCAATGCTTCCTTCATTTCTTTTTTTATCTCTACACAGCGCCCTGGTGTAGGGAACAGCTTACCAGCATTCAACAAGTTTTTAGGATTAAATACATCACGAATATCCGTCTGCGCCATAATTTCGCGATCCGTGAACACAAAGCGCATTTCTTCTCTTTTTTCGATTCCGACACCATGTTCGCCCGTAATCGTACCACCTACATCTGCACAAACTTGAAGACATTCACTTCCCGCTGCTAATGCTTTCTCTGTTTCTCCCGGCTTCCTCGCATCAAAAAGGACGAGAGGATGTAAATTTCCATCGCCAGCATGAAAAATATTAGCGATTCTAAGTCCACTTTCCTCACTGATTTTATTGATTCTTGCTAGCACTTCTGGAAGCTTACTGCGAGGGATCACTCCATCCTGCACAAGATAGTCTGGAGAGATGGCTCCCATTGCGCCAAACCCTGTCTTTCGGTTTGCCCACCATCTACCTCTTTCTTCTTCACTTTGCGCCACTTTTACCTCTCTTACATTACGATTATTACACACTTCTAAAATTTGATTAATCTGTTCCTCAATTCCTGCTGATATTCCATCTACTTCTATCAATAGTACCGCTTCGATGTCTTTTGGGTGACCAACAGGAAATGCCGCTGCCTCAACCCCTGCAATCGCCGTCTTATCCATCATTTCTAGTGCAGCTGGGACAATTCCTGATGAGACAATATCGGATACCGCTAGGCTACCATCCTCCACCTTGTCAAAATAAGCGAGGACTGTTTGCTTTGCTTCTGGGTTTTTCAGTATCCGAACAGTGATTTTCGTGACAATTCCTAACGTCCCCTCTGATCCTGTCAAAAGGCCCAACAAATCATAGCCTGGTGCATCAGGAACTCCATTGCTACTAATATCAATAATTTCTCCGTTTGGCATAACAACCTCTAGACCCAAAATATGATTTGTTGTCACTCCATACTTCAAACAATGTGCTCCACCTGCGTTTTCAGCTACATTCCCACCAATCGTACACGCATATTGGCTGGAAGGATCAGGTGCATAATAATAGCCTTTATGAGCAATCGAATTCGTTAATTTAAGGTTAACAAAACCTGGTTCGACAACGGCACGTCTGTTCTCCAGATCGACGCTCATCAACCGCTTCATTTTAACTAAACTAATGATCACCTCTCCGTTTACAGGAATGGCACCTCCGCTTAGCCCTGTCCCTGCACCACGGGCAAGAAAAGGTAATTGATTGGCATCGCAATATTTGACTACCTCAGCTACCTCTTTTGTATTATTCGGAAAGACTACTGCCTTCGGGAGATGCTTGTGAATCGTAAACCCATCACAATCATAAGCGAGCAAATCAGGCTGTTTATATAGAATATCTTTTTCTCCTACTATTTTTGCTAGATTGATAATATCCTTGTCAGTCGTTTGCAATCTCTTTTTCGCCATTATTCTCCCCTCTCTTTCTCTTCTTTTTGATAAGCCCAATCAAGTAGCTGGACTGTATGAACAATTTTTTGATTTCTTCCATACTTTTCGACACCAACAGCCATTTGCAGCATACAACCAGGATTACCCATTGATATCATTTCAACGTCCTCGGGTACATTTTTCATTTTGCTTTCAAGAACGGCTCCTGCCATCTCAGGATTGGTCATATTATAGACTCCAGCACTGCCACAGCACCGGTCCGCATTCGGCATTTGAACCATTTCTACGCCTGGAATATTGATTAACAAATCCCTCGGTTCCTCACGAACACCTTGACCATGGGCTAAGTGACACGCATCATGATAGGTAATACGCGTATTCAATTGCGCTTTCGGTTTTTCATATCCAGTATCATATAAATGTTTTGAAATATCCTCTACTTTTTTGGAAAATTTTTCGGCTTTTTCATGCCATTCAGGTTCTTCACGGAATAGTTCTGGGTACTCCTTTAACATACATCCACAACCCGCCGCATTCGTAATAACCTTCTCCGCATCCTTGAATGCTTCTATATTCTTCTTTGCTAACTTTCTCCCCGTCTCACGGTCACCTGCATGAACATGAAGGGCTCCACAGCAGGTTTGGTTTTTAGGAATGATCACATCATTTCCATTTTTCGTTAGCACATTGATCGTCGATTCATTGATATCACTAAACATCACATCCATAATGCATCCCGTTAACATGGCGACCTCACGCTTTGATTCGCCCTTTGCCTTAATAACCTCTTGATCTTTAAACTTCTTTTGTATAGGTGTCCCGATTTCTGGCATAATGGATTCCATTTCAACTAGATGCTTTGGCATGATGTTAATCAGACCTGTTTTGCGGACAACCTTTTGTAATCCGCTCTTTTGGTAAAATTTAAGCAGATTTCCTAAAGAATGCAGACGATTTGCGTGAGGAAATAATCCTTCTAATAGGAATTTGCTTGTCGTCCCCTTCCATCCTTTCAGAGGCATCGCTTGACGAACCTGACCACGAGCTTCTTCAATTAAGCCTCCTACATCAACATCGGCAGGGCAAGCCGTAGTACAGGCGCGGCAATCTAAACAAACGAATACGGGGTCCGAAAAGTCTTCATCAACGACTAATTTTCCTTCTGCAACTGATTTAATTAGATGAACTCGTCCTCTTGGTGAATGCTGTTCCTGACCAGTTTGTTCATAGGTTGGACATGCCTCTAAGCATAAACCACAATGGACGCAGTCTGCCCACTTATTCTCATCTGGTGGATCGCTCCATAAATAATTACTTAAAGAGTTCGTTTGACAAGTAGGCTCACTTTTCAGCTCCGTTTCTCTTAAACTCAATTTATATCCCCCCTATAAACCGTTTAGGATTTAATATTTTTTTAGGATCTACCTTTTCTTTTATGCCTTCTAATAAGAAGAAGTAGGAAGGTTTTTCTCCCCAAACACTGATTTCTCGACGGAGTTCTAATGGCAAATGCTTGATGATAACGTAACCATTTATTTCTGCAACGAGCTTTCTTAAATGTTTAATCGCTGCCTCCACATCTTCACTTGCACCAGACAAATGAACTTGGCACAATCCATGTCCTAGCCCACCATGACCTTTGATTCTCAAGTTATGGGAATCACTAAGAAGCTCACACTCCTTCATAACATGTATCACATCTAAATTAACGACCCCGATTTTTAATGTTGCTTCCGTTTCATTTGATTCTGTCTCTTTAGGACCAATATTGTAAAAATGATCCCAAAACTGAACGGCTTTCTCTTGATCCAAAATACGGATATCAGCGCTAGCGGGTTTGATTTTTTTCACAAATTGCTCTTGATAATGAACCGATGTTTCTACATCCTCAAAGCTTATCGCAACGGTATTGCTTCTTCGTCCTGTAAGTTCTTCAGACAAAGTCGAACTTAATAATTCAAGGGCGACTGGTTCCATCATGGAATCAAGAAGATCGACGACAAAGTCCTTTATCGCTCCGACATGACCGTCTGGAAACGTCAGCAGTACTACGCTTTCATACTTTGGTAATGGACGAAGCTTTAACGTTACCTCTGTTAACACTCCAAGCGTTCCCATCGAACCAATAAATAGTTTATTCATGTCATAGCCTGCTACATTTTTAACGACTTTTCCTCCTGAGCGAATCACCGTCCCGTCTGGATAAGCGATTCGTAAGCCGATCACGACATCCCGCGCTGAACCATAACCTAGTCGTTTGGGACCGCTGTCATTTGCTGCAATGATGCCACCAATTGTCGCATTATCCGGGTAAAAAGGGTCCAAAGAGATTTTTTGCCTATACTGAGCTAAATAATTTTGGAGTTTTTTGAAGGGTGTTCCTGCTTTGACGGTTAACGTCATATCACCTACCGTGTGTTCAACAATCCCCTTATAATTTTCTAATGATAAGGCCATGTCCTCCACCTCAGTTGTTCCTCCAAAACCACGCTTCGTACCTCCAGCAACAATGGAAATTTCTCTGCTATTTTCGTTCGCATAGCTTAGTACTTTCGTTATTTCCTCTTCTGAAAGGGGCTTAATCACTAGCCTTCCTGTATTCCCTAAAAAATCATCTGCTTTTTGATTTTCTATTATTCTTTCATTTCTAATAACAGTTTGTAGGTCATTTAATAAATCTGATGTAATCAATTCATCCCTCTCCTTCTCTAACATGATTTATGACGATTTCCATAGATTTTTTCGCATGATACTTTCCACATATTCTAAATGTTCAGTCATTCGTTCTTTTGCTTCATGAGAGGCAGATTCTTTTACGGCTATAAAAATATCCTTATGCTGTTGGGCGATTATTTCAAAAATGGAGTGGTTTTGTTCAATATATCGGTGAAATTCAATCATGTGTTTTTTCGTGGTAGTTGAAATGAATTGTAGTAGTTGGACTATAATTTGATTCTTAGATGCCTTCGCTATGGTCATGTGGAAATGATAATCTTCCTCCCAGCCGTAGGTTGATTTCGTATGAAAACATCTCTCTAATTGGTTCATTTCCTGTTCTGTCCGATAATGCGCGGCCATTTCAGCAATTCCTGGTTCAAGCAGTTTACGAACTTGAAAAAGTTCACGTACATCATTTGATTCAGGATTTATTAGTAAAGGATTGAATAATTTCTTCGTATCAAAACGACGAATAAATGTTCCTTGCCCTTGCTTAACATCTACAATGCCCTTTCCTTTTAACGTAATAATGGCATCTCGTATTGCAGAGCGACCGACACCGAACATATCACATAACTCCCTCACCGAAGGAAGTTTCTCTCCAGTTCGAATGGAACCGTTTGCAATCATTTCTTCAATTTGTTCTACAACAGTTTCCGACACCTTTTTAATGGAAATCTTCTCAACATTCATCTTCTATCCTCCCTTCATTTATTATATTTTAAGAGATCACATATCAGATAAGTTTATCTGTTCCTATTAAATCACGGTATTAACCAATAATCAATACTTTTTTGAATATATAAAAGAATCAAAAAATAGTGCCAAATTCTTATATTCCTCATATAATAATAGTAGCAAAGAAAAATTTGCACACCCTGTTGTTATAGTACAAGCATACCGATAATGCGCATGCTATCTTCAAATCTTATTTCTAAAACGAACCTATCAGGAAGTTTTCTGAATTGCCAAATCACAAATTTATGATTTTAAAAATATTCATGTATAAAATTGACAGTTATAACAAAAAATAAGAAAAAATTGAGGTGATAAAAATGGGGCTGCTTAATGCATTCAACGATTGGAAAAACACTCGTTACGAAAAACACGTCTCGAAAATGAAGGATGAAAACAAATGCCCGGAGTGTTACGGAAGAGGGTTCTTGATCTATCCAGCCAATGAATTTGTTTATTTGAGCAATCCATATGATTGCCCAGGTTGCAATGGAAGCGGCTTATATTCAGAATGGTCTAATCTTGTTTAGACATCTTGCACGATACAACACATGACCATGAAAATGTACTCCGAGAAACAAAAATTAACCTACTGATGATTTAGTCAGTAGGTTATTTTTATCAACGTCTATTACTCTTTGGATCAAAGGCATCTCGAAGACCGTCTCCGATAAAGTTAATACAAAGGACTGTAGTAAGAATGAATAGTCCTGGTGGAACCCATGCTTCTGGACTATTTCTCAATATTCTTAAACTCTGTGCTTCGGAAATCATATTCCCCCAACTCGGTGTTGGCTGCGGTATTCCGAAACCAATAAAGCTCAAGGCTGATTCTACAATGATATAAGACGCCATCATTAATGTTGCATTTACGACGATTGGACCAATGGCATTCGGAATAAAATGCTTAAAAATAATTCGAATATCACTAACACCAATCGCTTTTGCCCCTAGAATAAATTCTTGTTCTCGTAGGGTCAAAAATGTCCCTCGTATAATCCTCGTTAATGTCGGCCACGACGTTAACGCAATAACCGTTACAAAGATGGCAATGGTTACTTTCTGAAGAATAGCTACTACTGTCAATACTAAGACAAGGAATGGTAGCATAAGCATTAAATCTGCTGCACGCATAATGATTCCATCCACTTTTCCACCATAGTAACCTGCAATTGAACCTAACACCACTCCGATAACAAGGGTAAATACCATCGCGCTGAATCCAACAATCAATGATACTCGACCACCGTATAAGAGTCGGGCCAAATTATCTCGTCCAGAACTATCATTTCCAAGAGGATGATCAGCACTGGGTGGGCGCTCAATTAGTGTTAAGTTGGACTTTGTTGGATCTTGGTCTGTAAGGAACGGTGCAAAGACTACGACCAAGATAATTAAAAGAAGGATAAACACACTTACTACAGCCAACTTGTTTTTCATAAAACGCTTAATTGCTATTCGAGTTGGACTATTTCCTTTTTCCGCATTACTTAAATTGATACTAGGATCTGTATTGGTTGTTCCTTGTGGTCTAATTTCCATTCATTTCACCTCAATCGTAGCGGATTCTTGGGTCAACAATACTATAGAAAATATCTGCTAGTAGATTTCCTACGAGAATGGTGACTCCTAGCATCAAGTTAATGGCCATAATCACTGGGTAATCCCGATTTCCTATAGAAGAAAGAAACAATGTCCCTAGTCCTGGAAACTGGAAAACACCTTCTGTAATAACCGCTCCTGCTAATAATGCCCCAATTTCAAATCCAAGCAATGTAATAATAGGAATCAGTGCATTTCGAAGGGTATGCTTATAAAGTACGGACTTTTCAGTCATTCCCTTTGCTCTAGCCGTTCGAATATAATCACTGCCAAGAACATCTAGTACCTCTGAACGCATATAACGCATATAAGAAGCTGTCCCTGCTAATCCAAGGGTAATACTTGGTAAGATAAGGTGCTTCAATTTATCTTGAAATAATTCAAAGCCCTCAAGTCCTGGTTTCGATACAGTCCCATGTGACGGGAGCCAGCCAAGCTGTATAGAAAAAACATATATGGCTATTAGTCCAAAGAAAAAGTTTGGTACAGCTAGTCCAAAAAAACCAAATGCGGTAGCACCATAATCTAATAATGAGTATGGCTTCCTCGCTGAATAAATTCCTATTGGAATCGATACGACAAGAGTGATAATTAATGTCACGATACCTAAATTAACTGTATTCACTAGTCGTTCAGCTATTAAATCGGATACAGCTCGTCCTTTATAGATAATGGATTGCCCAAAATCCCCTTGAGCCGCACCTTTCACCCAGTTCCAATATTGAATATGAATGGGGTCATTTAAACCTAATGCTTCTCGTTGCTTTTCGTACACCTCAGGATCAATGTTCGGGTCTAATCTTCCAGAAAAAGGATCACCCGGAGCTGCCTTCATAAGGGCAAACACGAAAATGGTTAAAACAATGAGCATCGGAATAAAAACCATGATTCGTCTGATGATATACTGATACAATGTTTCCCCTCCATTCAATAGAAAAGCGCAAACGTCTTGCGCTAGACAATTCTCGAAATTAAAAAATGGACTTAACTATTTTAAAAAGAAAAGAGCGCGGCGCTACACCGAACGCTCTTCTCTATATTGATGTAAAGACTATTACTCAGTTACGTACCAAAGATGTGCATCGCTAATGAAGGAATAAGGTAATACAGTAACTCCTTCTAAACGTGAATTATGTGCCCATAAACTGTTAGCAGCATATAGGATGACAGCTGGTAAATCTTCACCAAACATCACTTGCCAATCACTATATACTTGTGTACGGTAATCTTGCTCAAATGCTTCTGGTGGTGAAATAGCATCCGTTAATAATGCATCTGCGTCTGGATTATTCCAACGAGGGTAGTTATAAGGAACATCAGATCTCCAGATTCCGCCTGGGTCTGGATCACCAGATGCTAGTGACCATCCAAGTAAGAATAAATCCATTTCTGATACATTGTTATCAAGATCGTCAAAATATACTGGCGCTTCTTTAGGTTGAGCAAGCTCAACTTGGATACCTACTTCACCTAAGAATTCAGCAATGATTGGAGCTGAACGCTCACGAACTTGGTTTCCTAATGGATAATGAAGATTTAATACCCACTCATTTCCATCTGGATCTTCACGCATACCATCACCATTAGCATCAACATACCCAGCTTCGTCTAAAAGTGATTTTGCCTTTTCAGGATCAAATGCATATTGTTCTGGATTTGTTTCATCATAAGCCCAGAATTGTGTTGCAATCGGAGAATTCTGCACAGAACCTCTACCGTAAAGTAATCCATCAATGATCGCTTGGCGATCAATTGCGTATGCAATCGCTTGACGAACTTTTACTTCTTGAACTTTTGGATTTTCTTTCCATTGAGATTTATCCATTACAGGTCCATGGTTGAACATGAAGCCCATAATTTGGTAACCAAAGTCTGGTTGTTCAATAATTTCAACATTTGGCATTGCATCTACCGTTTCATAGTCTGCTGCTTGGAATCCATTTGGATCAGCAACAAAATCAATTTCGCCAGTTTCAAGTAATCCTAAGATAACCGCTTGGTCAACAACTTTCCATACGATGCTATCTAAGTATGGTTCACCTTGCCAGTAATCAGCGTTCTTTGAAAGAACATATTGCTCACCTTGAATCATTTCAGTAAATTGGAATGGACCAGTACCGATAACTTTACCAGCTTCACGAGATTCTGGAGCTGCTGGCATATCAGCAACAGGAATATCTGCAAAAATGTGCTCAGGAATAATAGGGAAAGCAGCATCACTTAATGCCATTACGTGTGGTTGCTTAAATTTGAACGTAACAGTTAGATCATCTTCTGCTACAACACCTTCGAATTCCTCTGTTTCACCTGCACTGTACTCAGCATATCCTAAAAGATTCTCTGCAATGTAAGTACGAATTCCACCAGCTTCGATGTAGCCAGGGCTAGAAAGAAGCTTATAAGTAAATACTACGTCATTAGCTGTAAATGGCTCGCCATCATGCCACTTTACACCTTCTTCTAATGTGAAGGTTAATTCTGATTGATCGTCATTAAATTCCCAAGATTTTGCTAAGCTTGGGATAAATTCTAATTCTTCATTTTGTCCAACTAAGCCTTCGTATACGAAATCAATGATGTTTGCTTCATATGCTTCTTCATAGAAAATTGGATTGAACTGACCAGATGGAGGCGTATCCATTGCACCAGTAACAACTCCACCCATTTGTGGACCTTCAGCAGCAGGTTCCTCTGTATCAGTATCTGTTTCAGTACCAGGATCAGTTTCAGTACCTGCTTCTTCATTGCCACCAGAACAAGCGGCAAGGATACCTAGCATGAGAACAAAGCTAAGTAATAATAACCAACTTCTTTTCTTCAAATTCATTCACCCCTTTTAAATTTTGGAAGACAAACTGACTTACTCTAAATTCCTAAAGCACACCACCTCCTTATATGTAAGGTTCTCTTCGCATCATGTAGATATTTAGCTTAAGAGTCCTCTCATCTATCAAACTCTTAAGCTCATTTCTAGTTTTGAGTATCATATAAGTGGCAAGCTACATAATGTCCTTCACTAACATTTATAAGGTCTGGTCTTTCTATCGCACAGCGTTCATGTGCTTTTGGACATCTCGTTCTGAATGCACACCCAGAAGGAGGATTAGACGGACTTGGCAAGTCCCCTTTTAAAATAATTTTCTCACGTTTTGCAAGGACATCCGTTGATGGAACTGCTGATAATAAAGCTTCCGTATACGGATGCAACGGTGCATCATAAAGATTTTTCTTTGGTGCGATTTCTGCAATTCTCCCTAAATACATAACAGCTACCCGATCACTAATATGCTTTACTACGCTTAGATCATGAGCAATAAATAAGTAGGTTAAATTAAATTCATCTTGCAAATCTGCCATTAAATTCAAAACTTGCGCTTGAATGGAAACATCAAGGGCAGATACTGGTTCATCACAAATGATAAATTTGGGGTTTAACGCTAATGCTCTAGCAATACTGATACGTTGTCTTTGTCCACCTGAAAATTCATGTGGATATTTCAAACGAGCATCAGGTCTTAAACCAACTTTTCCAAGTAGGTCAATCGCTTTTTCCTTCCGTTCACTCTTACTTAAGGATGTTTGAACTAAAAGAGGTTCCTCAATCAATTCTTGAACATTCATTTTTGGATTAAGGGAAGCAAATGGGTCTTGGAAAACAATTTGCATGTCCCTCCTAAACGGACGTAACTGGCGATTATTTAGTTTAGTGATATCCTCATTTTCAAAAACAATCTGCCCATCTGTTGGATCTAGAAGTCTCAGAATGACGCGACCTAAAGTTGATTTTCCAGAACCTGATTCTCCTACAACCCCTAGCGTTTCTCCTCTTAAAATGCTCAATGAAACGTCATCAACTGCCTTTACATGGCCGATGGTACGTTTTAGAACACCGCCTTTAATGGGGAAATATTTCTTCAGGTTTTTCGCTTCTAATATATAATCGTTTTCTTGCTCTGTCTTTTTTTGAAGTTCTTTTTCTATTACTGACACTAGTTAGCCCCCTTATTCATACAGATAGCAACGGACATTATGACCTGGCTCAACAGTTACTAGTTCAGGGTTTGCAGCTCTACACTTATCCATTACATGCGGGCAGCGGTCAGAGAACCTACAGCCAGCAGGAAATTCATGTGCTGCTGGAACCATTCCTTTAATCGCACCAAGTCTATCAACCTCTTTATCTACGCTTGGCAAACTCTCAAGCAACCCATTGGTATAAGGATGTTTTGGATTTAAGAAAAGGTTTTCCACTGTCGTTTGCTCGACGATTTGTCCACCATACATCACCATTACTCGTTCTGCATATTCCGCAACAACCCCTAAATCGTGAGTAATGAGCAATACAGCCATATTAAATTTCTTTTTCATCTCATCCATAATATCGAGGATTTGTGCCTGAATCGTTACGTCTAAAGCTGTTGTTGGTTCATCAGCAATTAAAAGCTTCGGATCGCATGAAATCGCAATGGCAATCATCGCCCTTTGCCTCATCCCACCAGAAAGCTGATGTGGATACTCTTTCATTGTTTCTTCCGCTCTCGGAAACCCTACAAGCTTTAACAATTCGATTGCTTTTCTTTCTGCTTCTACTTTCGAAATCTTCTTATGCCTAATCAGTGTTTCTTTAATTTGATTTCCAATCGTAAAAACAGGATTTAATGCAGTCATCGGCTCTTGAAATATCATCCCTATTTCTCGACCTCTAACCTGAGTCATTTGTTTATCCGAAAAAGTAACAAGATCTTTTCCGTCAAAGAGGATTTGTCCTTCCTCTATCTTTCCTGGCTTTCCAACTAACTTCATAATAGAAAGAGAAGTAATACTTTTGCCACTCCCCGATTCTCCAACGAGGGCAACTGTCTCACCTGGGTTAACAGCGAACGTAACGTCGTCGACTGCTTTCGCTACTTTCTTTCCTTCTAAATAAAAATAAGTCTTTAGTCCTTTAACATCCAATAGAGTTTTTTGTGTCATTAACTGCACCTCAACTTAATATCTTCTCGGTTATTTAGGATTGGATTCTGTTTTTGAATAAATTTTCACTGTGTCTATTGGTGAGAACTAAGTCGAACACAATGATGGGGGGTTTTCTAATTACCTTCAGACTTTTATACTAGATTTCCTCTGTAGCAAGTAGTCAAAAAGAATAACTCGATAATAATGATTAGCAAAAGTATACTATCAGGTTTAAGTTTTTGCAATATAGGGAAAAATAAAAGTAATTGTAATTTTCTATTAAATTTCGAAACACGAAGGAATTTTTATTATTTCATTTTTCGAAACATATTATTTTTATCTGTTTTACAAAGTTTTATTAATATAGTTAATTTTATTTATAAATGCTAATTTTCTTATAATCATAATTTACATTTTCCAATTTAGAATAATTTCTATTTTTTTATCATTACTTCTGATTTGTTTAAGTTTAAGAACATTTTCTATATTTATACATTTTTTTCAATAAAGATACATATTATTTTAATATAAACTTTTTTTCAAACCCCTGATTTTTATTGTCAGATTATCTTACAATTCATAGATTTTCTACATTTTTCGCAACTGTGATTATTATTGTATTTTTATTCACTCCTGTCTTCATTTGCATGAACAGGAAACAATTGAATCATACTAAACGAAAGAACAGATTAGTTATTGAAAGGGTTGCTTACAGATGCTATCAAAGGATCAACTTTTAGAGTTTAAATTGAAATTGGAAGAGCAAAAGAAAGACTTGGAGGATAGATATGAAGCGAATGACCACTTAAATTTAACTTCTGGCCATTATCATGAGTCAGTAGGAGAGCTATCTAGCTATGATAACCATCCTGGAGATGAAGGTACTGAACTATACGAACGAGAGAAAGATATCGCCTTAAGTGAGCACTATCGAAATGAAATGGGAAATATTTCGAAAGCGCTAGATGCAATCAAGAATGGTACATATGGTCAGTGTGAGGTTTGCGGAAAGGAAATTGCTTTACAACGCCTAGAAGCATTGCCTACGACGACCTATTGTATCGAACATACCCCTGATCAAATTATTTCCCATGAGCGCCCGATTGAGGAAGGAGTGTTAATGCCTCCTTTCGGTAAATTCGATATGGATGAACAGGATGAAACGGTAGCATTTGATGCAGAAGACGCATGGCAAGAGGTTGAGAGCTGGGGAACATCAGAGACCCCATCCGATTTTGTGAAAGTAGAAGATCATTATAACGATACGTATATTGAGTCTGAAGAAAACATCGGTTATGTCGAAGATTATGAGAATTTTGTCGGCAATGATATAGAAGGGAAAAATGTCACAGTCTATCCGAACTCACAGCACGAACGATACGAGGAAGTACTCGACGAAGAAGGAATTATGACCACTTTTGGAGATTTACCTGCTTATGAACATGAGCCATATGTAGAGGATAGAGAAAAACGGGACAATGACTAATTGTCCCGTTTTTCTTAATACAGCAGTTCAAACACTTCATTCAATTGCTGCACTCTTTCCGAATCTTCTACTTCTCTCGCATGGTTTATTTCGTCTGGTAAAATTTTATTCAGAAAATCGATTTGTTCATTTGATAGCTTTCGCACAAACGACTCCTCAGTCGTAAAATCGTGCTCTCTAATAATTGAATAAATTTCTTTGCAAACGTCAGAGCGATCAGTGTAATTCGAGAGAATCTCTTTTAAGTAACCTAATGGCTGATTCATAACACTTCGTTCCTTTCTATATCGGTGTTTTCGCATAGATAGTGGTTTTTGTAAAAACCCAATAGCCAGTTTTTACCCATATACCACTAGTACTGCTATACATGAAGTTCGCAAAGGCACTTTCCGCTTCCTCTTTATCGTCCTTTAAGAGAAGCTATTGGCAGTATATAGCCTTACTACTTTCCAAAAGCAACAATGTTTGCGAAAAGAGCCTTCTATATAAACTTTCTCTGTTAGAATGCTCCTTCTTTGTTAAAATCATGTTTTTTTATTTCTTAATTGATTGACAATCCGTATTTTGGATTATATAATTTACCTTAAGTTAAAACATCTCGAAATTGAGATAAATAAATTTGATACAATAGGAAAAGGGAGAGATTTACCAATGACAAAAACAAAATGGGCTTTAGACACAGCACACAGTGGTGTAGACTTTTCAGTAAAACATATGATGTTTGCAAACGTAAAGGGTTCTTTTAATGAATTCGATGCAACAATCGAAGCTGACCCAACTGATTTAACAACTGCTTCTATTGAATTTACAATTGATACTGCTAGTGTTGACACACGTAACAATGATCGCGATGCACATCTTCGCTCAGCAGACTTTTTTGATGTAGAAAACTTTCCAAAAATGACGTTCAAGTCTACTTCTATCGCAAAGTCTGATGAAGGCGAATACGATGTCACTGGTGACTTAACAATTAAAGATACAACAAAGCCACAAACATTCACTGTTACTTACGGAGGAACTGGTAAAGATCCTTGGGGCAATGAAAAAGTTGGTTTTGGTGTAGAAGGTAGCATTAATCGTAGCGAATTTGGTCTTACATGGAACGCTGCACTAGAAACTGGTGGAGTTCTAGTAGGAGATAAGATCAAAATTTCATTAGATCTTCAAGCAGCTGAAGCTGAATAACATCAAATATTCTAAAACTGTAGGTCTTACACACGACCTACAGTTTTTTTGCGTTTGTTTACCGATAAATAAAAGTGGTCACAATGAAGAAGAAGTCACAAAATGAATGAGGTGATGGAATGATGCCGCACCAATTTTTTTCACACTTTAGTAGAATGCCTTTCTTCCTGCGAATTCTTTTCATTGCCATGCTACTACTGTTCGGCTTTGGCGTCCTCGCCTATTTAGTCGAACCTGAAACTTTCATCACCCTTTTTGATGGCATTTGGTGGGCGATCATTACCGCCTCGACAGTTGGTTATGGGGATTTTGTCCCAAAAACCATTTTAGGGAAATTGATAGGCATTTTATTAGTTTTGTTAGGTGTTGGGTTTGTTTCGTCCTATTTTGTTACATTGGCCTCTTCAGCTGTGAAACGGCAAAATGACTATATTGAGGGGAAAATGATGTTCAAAGGGAAAGAGCATACGATTATTATTGGATGGAATGAAAGGTCGAAAGCCATCATTGAAAAATTTTTACAGGAAGAAAATTACGGATTAATTGTTCTAATCGATCAAACATTAGAAAGTAACCCTTTTTCTGACTATCACGTCCATTTTATTAAAGGAAGAGCAACAAACGACCAAGTTCTTATTAAAGCAAATATTTATCATGCAATAAAAGTACTTATTACAGCCGATCAAAATAAAGATGAACTTCAAGCCGATATGGACACGATCTTAACTTTATTAGCCATTAAAGGCCTGAATCCAACCGTTTACACCGTAGCCGAAATTTTGACTACAGAACAAATTTCAAACGCGTTGCGTGCGGGGGCAGATGAATTAATCCAAACAAACCAAATTACGAGCTCTGTCATGACCAATTGTCTTCATTCTACAGAAAAGGTCGATGCCCTCATGATCTTGCTCGAACAATTTAATGGTAGTCGCTTTGTTTTTCAAGCCTCCACTGCTTATATCGGACAAAATTTCATAGAAACGAGTAAACAATTGCTTGAAGATGGAGCCCTTTTATTTGGCGTTAAAAGAGGGAGAGATACAATCATCAATCCCTCCCATCCCTTTGTACTAAAAGAACACGATATTCTATTGGTGATCTCTGCTACTTCTTAATTTGTTTTAGAGGATGCTTTCAAGCTCTGACACAAGAACTCGTCCTGTGTCAATGAACGGATCAGGAATAGGAGCATCCTTATTCTCAGGTGATTGGAACTGATCGAAAGAGGCGGAAAAATTGCCTACATCAGCCTCTTCATCTACCCCACCTTCATATTCATGAGCGAGTAGAAAGGGTCTTCCTAATTTGACCGTACAAACGGAAGAATCTAATTGTCCTTCAACAACTTGAAATGGTAGCCGTAAAAATTGATAGCCTTCCTGATCATCCATCTTATAATCAAAATAACCATGATCGTAATCCCAATTCCCTCCTATCGTATAGCCAATCGGCTTAAGAAGCCGTTCCAGATCATTTAGATGATATTCTCCTCCTTCTATACTAGAAGGTATTTCAATCATAAAGAATCCCCCTTCAAAACTTTTTCTTAGTTTCTCCAAGGGGGATTTCGTTTAATTTGTTAAATTTAACTAATTATTATAATCTTTTCTCAAGCTCGGCTTTCTTTTCTTCAAATCCAGGTTTTCCTAGTAAAGCAAACATATTGACTTTATAGGCTTCAACACCTGGCTGGTCAAATGGATTCACTCCGAGTAAATATCCACTCATCGCACATGCCTTTTCAAAGAAATAAGCCAGATAACCGAATGAATATTCATCAAGTTTCGGAATCGTCACTGTAAGGTTTGGAACCCCACCATCGGTATGAGCAAGCAGCGTTCCTTCAAATGCCTTATTATTAACAAAGTCAACAGTTTTACCCGCTAGATAATTTAGTCCGTCCAAATCACTATCCGCTTCTTCAATCGAAAGTTCATGACGCGGCTCTTCTACTTTGATAATCGTTTCAAATAGATCGCGTCTGCCTTCTTGAACATATTGACCTAATGAATGTAAGTCAGTTGAGAAGTTAGCTGAAGATGGGAAGATTCCTTTTTGGTCTTTTCCTTCACTTTCTCCAAACAGCTGCTTCCACCATTCAGAAAAATATTGTAAAGATGGCTCATAATTAATTAGCATTTCAATCGTTTTTCCTTTGTTATAAAGGAGATTACGTACTGCCGCATATTGATAGGCTTGGTTACTTTCTAGCTCTGATGAACTATATTCTTCGCGAGCATCTGCTGCTCCTTTCATCATCGCATCAATATCTGCTCCACTAACGGCAATTGGAAGCAATCCAACCGCGGTTAAGACAGAGTAACGCCCTCCCACATCATCTGGGATGACGAAAGATTCGTAGCCTTCTTCAGTCGCAAGTGTTTTCAATGCTCCACGCGCTTTGTCTGTAGTGGCGTAAATGCGTTTTCTTGCTTCCTCAACTCCATACTTTTCCTCAAGCAGTTTGCGGAAAATACGAAAGGCAATCGCAGGCTCTGTCGTAGTCCCTGATTTAGAAATTACATTAATGGAAAAATCTTTTCCTTCTAATAAATCCATCACGTCTCTCATATAAGTAGAGCTAATGTTATTCCCGACAAAGATAATTTGTGGCGTTTTGCGCTTGTCCTTTTCAAGGGCATTATAGAAGCTATGTTGGAGCATATCAATCGCTGCTCTAGCCCCTAAGTAAGAACCACCGATTCCGATAACAAGTAACACATCAGAATCACTTTTAATTTTTTCGGCAGACTTTTGAATACGAGAGAATTCCTCTTTATCATAATCAACAGGAAGGTCAATCCAACCTAAGAAATCACTTCCCGCTCCTGTTTTTTCATGCAAGGAATGGTGAGCGACCTTCACTAAATCCCGTAAATATGTAATTTCATGTTCTCCAAAAAAGCTAAGTGCCTTGGAATAATCAAAACGAACTTGTGCCATAGTTGTCCTCCATCTTTATTGTATTCATATATACTTTAACGAAAGCTTCAAAAGTAATCAAGAAAGGTCCTGAAAATTTTGAGAAACATGCCATTTTTGACACGTTTCTTCCTTATTATATAGACAACTTTTACAATGAAGCGCGGTAAATGGCTAAAACATCTTCCTTGTTCAGCTTTTTGAAGCGACCAAATTCTCCGTTTATCATCGCTTTATCTGCCATTACTTCTAATTGACTATCATCAATATCATAATCAGCTAATCGTGAAGGCGCTCCGATGCTATTCCAGAATTCACGAAGCTTTTCGATTCCTTCTAAGCCAACCTCTTCAGCTGATTTTCCTTCTGGATCGACACCAAAAACGCGAACAGCTAGCTGCTTAAAGCGTTCTGGTTTTACCTTCAAATTATGCTTCATCCAGCTAGGGAATAAAATCGCTAATCCTCCACCATGAGGGATATCATAAACCGCTGACACGGCATGTTCGATATTATGGGTTGCCCAATCCCCTTGATAACCCATCGAAAGCATTCCGTTCAATGCCATTGTTCCATTATATAAAATTGTTGCACGTAAATCATAGTTTTCAAGGTCTTCGAGAAGCTTTGGAGCAGTTTCCATAACAGTAATCAATAAGGACTCACACATTCCATCCTGTAACAACGTATTTTCTTGCAGATGAAAATAATGCTCAAATACATGGGACATCATATCGACAATACCATAAATCGTCTGATCCTTTGGTACTGTGTACGTATGAACCGGATCTAAAATAGAAAATGTCGGGAAAGTAACCGGACTACCCCAACCATATTTCTCTTTTGTTTCCCAATTGGTAATAACAGAACCTGAATTCATTTCAGAACCCGTTGCTGCAAGGGTTAATACGGTTCCGAATGGTAGAGCTTGGCTGGCAAATGCTTTTTTCGTCACTAAGTCCCAAGCGTCACCATCGTATTTAGCTCCAGCAGCAATTGCCTTTGTACAATCAATAACACTGCCGCCACCAACAGCCAAAATGAAATCGATCCCTTCAGATTTACAAATGTCTACCCCTTTTCGAACCGTAGAGATACGTGGATTCGGTTCAACTCCTGAAAGTTCAAAAATAGCAACATTTACTTCTTTCAAGAGGCTGATTACTTGATCATAGAGCCCGCTTCTTTTAATGCTCCCTCCTCCATAAACAAGCAATACCTTATTTCCATACTTTGGAATTTCTTCCTTTAACTGTTGCAGTTGACCCTTACCAAAAATAAGCTTTGTCGGATTCCAATATGTAAAGTTTTGCATGTCTCACGTCTCCTTTCTTATTCACTAATATTATCATCCAATTTAAGGGGTAATGCAAAATTTATGATTATTAAGAAGAAAATGCAAAAAATCCTTGCATATTGAATACAAGGATTTTTCGTTCTTATTTTGTGAAGTTTGTAATTCGCTACGTAAAACTTAACTCAATACTTTTTTAATCCGCTCAATTGCCCAGTCTAAGTCTTCTTCGCTAATCACCAATGGCGGGGCAAAACGGATGACTGTATCATGGGTTTCCTTACATAATAGGCCCTCTTCTTTTAACTTTTCACAATAAGGGCGAGCCTCTTCATCAAGTTCAACGCCAATAAATAATCCTCGACCACGAACTTCTTTTATCAACGGATTGGAGATTTCTGTTAACTTGTTTTTAAAATATTCGCCAAGCCTTAATGATCGTTCAGCAAGATTTTCATTCACAAGAACATTTAGAGAAGCAATCGAAACGGCACACGCCATTGGATTTCCTCCGAAAGTTGAGCCGTGAGAGCCAGGATTGAATACACCGAGAATATCTTTATCGGCCACCACACAGGAGATTGGAAAAACGCCTCCACCTAATGCTTTCCCTAGAATATACATATCTGGATGTACATCCTCCCAATCACAGGCAAACATTTTTCCCGAACGGGCAAGTCCAGCTTGAATTTCATCAGCAATAAAGAGGACTTCATTTTCTTTACAAAGATTATAGGCATTTTTCAAGAATCCTTCTGGAGGAATGACGATCCCTGCTTCACCTTGTATAGGTTCAATTAAAAAGGCTGCAGTGTTCTTTGTAATCGCATTTTTCAAAGCCTCTAAATCTCCATATGGAATAAGTTTAATTCCTGGAAGCATTGGACCGAATCCACGCTTATATTCATCCTCTGACGATAATGAAACAGCCGTCATCGTTCTGCCATGAAAATTCCCAATACATGCAATGATTTCTGCTTCGTTATCAGCAACTCCTTTGACTTCATATGCCCATCTCCGTGCTGCTTTAACAGCTGTTTCCACCGCTTCTGCACCTGTATTCATCGGCAAAGCCATTTCCTTCTTCGTTAATTGACAAACTAATTCATACCAAGGTCCAAGCTGATCGTTATGAAAGGCACGGGAAGTAAGGGTTACTTTATCAGCTTGATCTTTCAATGCTTGAATGATTTCTGGGTGACGATGCCCTTGATTAACTGCCGAATAAGCGCTAAGCATATCCATATATTTATTGCCTTCTGGATCCTCCACCCATACTCCTTCTGCCTTTGAGATTACGATTGGGAGAGGATGATAATTATTAGCACCGTATTTATCTGTTTTTTCAATGATAGATTGGGAATGATTTACGATTGTCATGATTGAACACTCCTTTTATATGATGATCCTCAAACTCTATCTTAGTGTAATGCAAGTTTTATGCCATTATAACTTTCCTTATATGGCAAGCTTCGGATCTTTTTTGCATGCAAAATATTTTTGCTAACTTAGATTATTTTTGCAAAATTTCTTTGCAGTAGATAAAATGAAGAAAAAGGATGGAAGAGGAAGAAGCATGAATGAAAAAGAAGTAATATATGAAAAAGTTCTCAATTCAATCGATGTAGGCGTCCATGTCATAGATTCCACAGGTAAAACGATTATTTACAATAAAAAAATGAGTGAAATTGAAGGGATGAACATCGAGGACGTTTTAGAAAAAAGACTTCAGGAAGTATTCTCTTTCCACCACAATAGTGAAAGTACTTTATTGAAAGTGTTACAAAATGGAGAGGGCATTACAAATATTCGACAGTCTTACTTTAATAACAAAGGGCAGGAAATTACAACGATTAATAATTCGTATCCATTAATGAAAGACGGAGTACTCATCGGCGCTATGGAGATTGCACGAGATGTAACGAAAATTGAAAAAATTCTTCAGGATCATATATATAATAAAGGCGAGGCGAAAGTTACCTTTGAAAGCTTGATTGGCCACGATAAAGTATTTTTAGATGTAATTGAATCGAGCAAAAGAGCGACAAGGACAAACTCCACTATCTTAATTATTGGGGAAACCGGCACAGGTAAGGAGCTATTTGCTCAAAGCATCCACCATAGTAGCAGTCGTGCTTCAAGACCATTTATCACGCAAAACTGTGCAGCCATTCCAGAAACCCTCTTGGAAGGAATATTGTTTGGTACGAAGAAAGGTGCCTTTACAGGGGCTGTGGAGCGGCCAGGGCTGTTTGAACAGGCAGAAGGAGGTACTTTGCTATTAGATGAAATCAATTCCCTTGATCTCCCCTTACAAGCAAAGCTTTTAAGAGTGATTCAAGAAAAAAAGGTCCGACGAATTGGCGATACAAAAGATCGACCTGTTGATGTACGAATTATCGCGACCATTAACGAGGATCCAATTGATGCCATTACGAACGGAAGGATGCGAAAGGATTTATTTTATCGCCTAAGTGTTGTTTCATTATTTATCCCTCCACTTAGAGATAGGAAAAGTGATATACCGGAGCTTATCTCATTTTTTATCAAAAAATATAATCAATTATTTGGGATGGACATCGATGGGGTTGATCGATTATTAATGGAAAACTTTCTTGAATACGACTGGCCTGGTAATGTTCGAGAACTAGAGCATCTTATTGAAGGGGCGATGAACCTCGTTCATGAAGAAAGTGTCATTACGGTCTCCCATTTACCAAATCATATACGCTACAAACCGCCATTCAGAAATGACGCGATCACGTATCCAGAATTGAGTGAAGTAGACGAGAATAAAACTCTTGAACAGTTTTTAAGAGATGCAGAAATGACTTTTTTAAAAAAAGCGTTAACACAACATAATGGGAATATTTCACAAACAGCTAAATCACTTGGAATGAGTCGACAAAATCTTCAGTATCGATTACGCAAAATAAAAAGCCTAGAGTAAATACTAGGCTTTTAGTCATATTAGCGTTGGGATTGTTCAATCCACTCTTGAAGCTTATCTTTAAGCGTATTGAAGCCTTGTGGTGCTTCTTCTTGTTTGAATGCTGCCGCAGCTTGGCGACGACGAGGAGCTGCTTTCTTCGCCTTTGGTGCTTCAGTTTGAGCTGGAGCTTCTTGAGTAGCACGGATAGATAAACCAATCTTTCCAGCTGCTTCATCAATAGAAAGAACCTTTACTGTTACTTCATCTCCCACTTTTAGTTGCTCGTTAATATCTTTAACGAAACCGTGAGTAACTTCAGATATATGAACTAGTCCTTGAGTATTCTCATCAATTGCAACAAACGCTCCATAAGGCTGGATTCCTGTTACCTTTCCTGTAACTACACTTCCTACTTCGATCTTTTCACTCATGTAAACACTCCTAAGTTATGATATATTTTTATACTTTACCCTACTCTATAGGCGATAACCCTATAATTTTAGGGAAACTGCCTTAGAGTACAACTAACCTTAGTAATCATAAACGGGACAAACTTTCCGTCCACATATTTTGTTTGTCCTTCTTATATAAATGACGATTAACTTCCTAAGATCAGTATCACTTTATACGCAATATAAAATTATATCACAAGTTAGAGTTTTTTTCAAAAAGAGAAGAAAGAAATATACCTTTACAAATTTCATTTGGAATTATTCAAGAAAAAATATAATGGTTCATTACCAATTTCAACCATACGGTTATCTTTATCATGAGTATTTAATCTCTTTCCAAGCATTGAAAATACTTGTCCCTCAGTACTTTCTATGGGAAACTTTATTTCATGGATTGAATCGACTGACCACATGATATACAATTCTTGTTCCTCGTCATTTATAAACTTTAATACATAATCATTCGAGTTATCGGTCTCGACTCTTTCCAATAATTGATAATTAGATGTCAAATATGAAAATGCATTGATGGCCTCATAGGCTAATTTAGCATATGAGGTATCATAATGGCGAATTCCGAAATTATGCTCGCCGTTATTTTCATCTGTTCCATCATTTTCCCAGCCATATATAACACTTAACGGGATGTCTTCCAACATATTCATTAGGATCATTCTAATAAGATAGGCAGCTTGTTGTTCTTCCGTTAAGTTCAGTCCATACCAACCATTTCCTGTTGAGTATCCCCACTCGCCAGATATGATTGGTATTTGTTTAGATGAGTATTTTTCCAACAGTTTTCTTAACATATCATACTCATAGGAGACCGTTTCAGGTGACCAAGAACGATATGGATGGACGGATAATGCATCGATAAAGTCAAGAGCCCCTTCCTTAAATAATTGCTCCAACCAGTCTAACGATTCTTCTGATAAGCCTGCCAATGCTGGGGCGACTACATATCCACTTCGATCATTTTCTTTTATTGTCATATACGTTTGTTTTAATAAAACATAGTACTCCTTCGGATCCCATGATTGAATATTAGGTTCATTCCATACTTCCCAAATAATACTTTTGTTTCTATAACGCTCTGTTGCTTCATCTACATAATGATTAAATGCTTGTAATCCTTCTACCGTTTTAATAAGCGTACCATCTTCTTCATAAAGAAGATTGCTATAGTCAAGAACATAATATGGCCTTATCCCTTTGTTAATAAGCTCATTCGTTAATTCATCATATCCATTCGTTTCAAAATCATACTCACCTTTATCTTTTTCAATCGAGGACCAAAATAAGTCTGTTCTCACGATATCAAAATCTGCATCCACAATCCTATCTATATCAGCTTGCTTACCCGTAAAATGAATATTGATCCCGAGACCGGTGGGTGTCTCGACAAATTCGTATTTCTTAATAAAATAGAGAGCTAGACAGAGGAAGAGCACAACAAGTACTATAAGGGCTCGCCATTTTTTTATTGTCGCACTTTTTTTCTTGTATCCTTCTTTTTTCACCTTAAGCCTCCCCTTTATTGCTATGCTCTTTCCTTCTTTGCTTCTTTTCTACACCACTCCGATGCTTCTACAAAAATCAAAAAGGTTATCTCCTTGAAATAAATAACCTCTCATTCCAATCGCTTTAGCAGCTAGCAGATCTGTAGACTTATCGCCAATTAAAAAGCTCTCCTGCAAATTAATTCTCCCCTTTAAAACAGCCATTTCAATTAACCCTGGTCCCGGCTTACGACATTCACAATCACATGTATAAGCACTCGAACCTATGAGGGGATGATGTGGACAATAATAAAAACCATCTATTTTTTCACCAATGATTTTCTGTAGCTCATGATTCATCCACACATGAAGTTTCCTGACATCTTCTTCTGTATAGTAGCCTCTTGCTACTCCTGATTGATTTGTAATAACATAGAGCAAATAACCTTTACTCTTAAACGCTCGAATACTCTCAATCGCTCCTGGCTTCCATACAAAATCTTTTGGACGATACACATAACCATAGTCTTCATTTAACACTCCATCTCTATCAAAAAACACCGCTGGATATAGCAAGAGATTCTCCTTTTTCTACATAATAAATAACATCTTCTACTCGAATAGTTGAGATACATCCATCTTTAATCGAACAATGATGATCTTCAAATCCTAGGCTTAAAGGCTTATCACATTGAACCCTTGGCGTTAGAACGACAGCCTTATCTGATACTGGGCCCCATCTTTTCGGTGATGTAGGTCCATGCAGAGCAATGATGCTTGTGTCTATCGCAGCTGCAAGATGCATAATACCAGTGTTAACTGTGATCATAAGAATGCTCTCGTTGATCACAGCAGCCGTCTCTTCTAAGGAAAGTCTCCCTGCTACCGATAGGCAGTCATGTTCTTGAAATGGACGAAGTCTTTGCACCAATGCCTCCGCCCGTTCTCCATCTTCTTTTCCACCAGTTAAGATAATATTGTAACCTCTGGACATGAGCAGTTGGGCTAATTCCTCCCATAAACGCATCGGCCATTCCTTCTTCTCTTTATGGGATCCTGATGCAAACATGTGGAAAACAATATACTGACCAGTAGGCTGTAACAAGTCCTTTACGACTTTCTTGCTCTCTTCCTTTATATTAAAAACAGGATGTTCATGATAAAGTCGGCAAGGAAGGATTTTTAGGAGACTTCTATAGTTCTCTAATTCATGTAGCTCATCAGAATGTTCAACAAAACGATCATAGATATAATGCCTAAACATATTCGTTCGCTTAAAACCCATTTTTATTTCTGCTTTTATGACAAATGATAATAATGCATTAAACCTTGCCCACGGACCGAAATCCAATAACCAGTCTGCTTTAGGTAATCTTCTTAACATGAATAAACTTTGTAAAATTTTGCCCATATCTACATCAATGATGTTGTCAACATCCGGATTATTCTTTGCTGCAAGTAAATTTCCCTTTGAACATATGAGCGCAATGTTGGCGTGTGGATATTCCCGTCTTAACTCTTTGATAACCGAAGAAAGCAAGATTGTATCACCAATAGCGGCAATCATCACGATCACAATTCTTTCAGGCTTCTCCATCCTGCTCCTATTTCTTTTTCTTAAGAGCCCTAATAAAAAAATCAACGGAATTCCTAAGTATTTATCCAGTAATTTCAATTTCGAACTTCCCCGTTCTCCCAAACATGACACCTTCTTTATATGAAAAATTGGCAGTCGAAAGATTAATTCGTCATTCTCTCAATTAAACTCGTTGTGGAATACCCATCAATAAAAGATAAAATTTCTACTTTTTTAGCATATTCTTTTCCCACAACCTCCTCGGCTCGATAATCTCCACCCTTTACAAGGACATCTGGCCTTATTTCTGAAATCAGACGAAGCGGAGTATCTTCATCAAAAATGATCACTGCATCAACAAATTCAAAAAAAGACAGCATCTTCGCTCGATCCTGTTCATGATTAACTGGTCTATTTATCCCTTTTAAACGCTTAACAGATTGATCACTATTCAAGCCGATGATTAATTTATCTCCTAGCTCTTTCGCATTTTTAAGGTATGTTGCATGGCCAATATGAAGAAGATCAAAACAGCCATTTGTAAAAATAATTCGTTCTCCCTTGTTGCGCCAACCATCTACTAATGCTTGAAAATTGTTTTCGGAAAAAATTTTATTTATTATTCTTCTATCGTTTAAAAATTCCAGCTTCGAGATTAACTCCACATCCTTAACTGCATATGTCCCCAACTTTCCAACCACGATTCCAGCAGCGATATTAGAAATTTTCACCGCATCTTGAACAGGAATTCCCATTCCCATGATGGCTCCAAGCGTGGAAACTACTGTATCTCCTGCACCTGATACATCAAATACCTCCTTCGCTAAAGTCGAAAAATCATTGATTTCATTTTCTCCAACTAAACTCATGCCTTGTTCTGAACGTGTAATTAACAAATAATCAAGGTCGTACTTTTTCCGAAGTTCTTTCCCGTACTCATGAATATCTTGATTGCTATTAGGAATATCCTTTCCTAATAAATCACTTAATTCCTTTAAATTTGGGGTGACAATGGTTGCACCCCTATATTTATCCCAATTGTCCCCTTTTGGGTCAATAATAACGGGAATCTCCTTTTTCTTCGCTGTAAATAAGACTGATTGACATAGTTCAAACTGACAAAAACCTTTACCATAATCAGAAATAATAATGGCATCGTACTTCTCGATGCTTAGTAGGTGCACGAACCACTCTTCAAACTTTTGTACCCCTTCATCAGACAGTTCCACATTCTCTTCCTGATCCATTCTCAATACTTGTTGATTGCCGCTGATAATTCTTGTTTTGATTGTGGTAGAGCGATCGTCCGTCTGGATTCCCGATACATCAATCCCCTTGAAACTTAGCATTTCTAATAAATCATCTCTTCCTCTGTCCCTTCCGACTACCCCTGCAAGAGATACTTGGCAACCTAAATGGACAAGATTATTGGCGACATTCGCTGCGCCTCCTAAAGTTTGTGTCGCCTCTTTCAAGTTAACCACCGGAACAGGTGCCTCAGGTGAAATACGCTTCATTTCACAAAAATAATATTGGTCAAGCATGACATCACCAATGACAAGTACACGACAACTTTTTATTTTGGTTTGAAAACGTTGAATAATCTCTTTAAGACTCCAGTTCATAGTCATTTTCCTCATCAATAATCTCACAAATGATATGTCCTATTAAAATATGAGCCTCCTGAATTCTTGCCGTATTTCTTGAAGGGATCACGATACAACGATGACATATGTCTTTCATCATCCCACCATCTTTCCCTGTTAACCCAATGGTAAGCGCTCCTTTATCATTTGCCCGCTTTATGGCCCTAATGATATTGTCACTATTACCTGATGTAGTAATCCCGATCACAATATCATGAGGTTTTACTAGAGCCTCTATTTGTCTACTAAATATTTCTTCATAACCATAATCATTTCCAACCGCGGTTAAGATGGAGGTATCCGTCGTCAAAGCAATGGCTGGTAAACCTTCTCTTTCTTTGACAAATCTGCCAACAAGTTCCGCTGCCAAGTGCTGACTATCCGCCGCACTCCCACCATTTCCCATGAAAAATATCGTGTTTTTATGATTAATCGCAGCCTTACATAGATAGCTTATATTCTCTATTTCTTCCTTTAAATTCTCTTCGATTTTTACCATTAATTCTAGATGCTCCTGTAAAGCAGAATTGAATATCGTTTTGATAGTATTCATAGATTCAACTCCCAATCCATATAAAAAAAAGAGACAGACGCCTCTTTTTTAAAATGTACTTTTTTTGTAGACTCGTTTTTTCATAAGGGCAAAATAACGCTTCCTCAGCTCGTTTAAAAGTAAACCATCATTTTTATAGTATTCGATCACAACCACAATCACTAGATAAGTGATAGCCCCTATACTTATTTGCATTAAAGTCGTGCCCACCCCTGCGCCTCCATATATTCCAATCGCTCTGACAACAAAATACATGACAATGCCCGCAATAAAATAATCACCTGCCTTAAAAAAAATAGGTTTAAATGTAAACTCCCTTTTTATTGCGATAAATTGAACGATGAGCACAAAAAACTCTGCTGCTAACGTTGAAATTGCCGCACCAATTGCACCATACTGCTTAATTAGAAATAGATTCATTACTAAATTGATGACCGCTCCGATATAAACGGATACATTGTATACTTTCATTCTACCTAACGGCAATAAATATTGAGTTCCAAAGACTCCACTCCAAGCCATAAATAAAATGGTCGGACTAATGATAAGTAATATATTAATTGTTTGCTCAAATTCTTTCCCTAGATACCATGGGATAAATTCCGAAGATATCCCTGCAAGCCCAAACATAATGGGAACGGCAATCATCGTCGAAAAATCAAGTGATTTATGAATATATCCCTTCACTTCCTCTGTTTTTCCAGAGCTAAAGATATAGGCGATTTTTGGAAGCATAATCGTCCCTAAAGATGTGACAAAGGTTAAGCACACCTTCAACAGTTTATCTGCATAATCAAAAAGTCCCACCTCGGTTTTCGTCGAAAATACCCCGAGCATTGTCTTATTTAAGACAAAATAAATTTGGATGGCGATTAACGGAATAAAATAGACGAGTGTTGGTTTTAAATGACTGAGAATATCAGGAAAAGTAATGGGCACATACGTAATATAATCTTTGATTCCCACCCAAAGAACAATTTGCCCTACTAACGTAGAGCCCGTCATAATTAGAGTATAGATCGCTAAATCGTCAGGATTCTTTACGAGAATAAAGAGCAAAATAATGCTTATTACTCTTACTACCGTGTTCCTTAACACGATGCTCTTAAATTTCTCAAGCCCTGTAAAAAACCATGTACAATCCACTAAACAAGACAATAACGCCAGTGTTTGAATATACATAATTAGCTTACTTTCGTTTACTCCAAATTGAACAAATAAAACATAAGCAACAATCGCAAGCAGTGACATGATGATTTGCAGAGCAAAAATACTAAAGAATGTTCTACTTAATTTTTGCTTATCATCTCTTACAGTAGCGATCGTCTTACTTCCATAAACTCCAATTCCTAGTGTTCCCATTAAAATGAAATATTGGACAATAGAGCCTGAATAGGCAAACACCCCTACTCCGTTCGCCCCCAACACCCTCGATACATATGGAACGGTCATTAAAGGAAATAAAACCATTATGATTTGATACATTAATTCGAATAAGTAATTTTTTCTTAGACTCAAAGTTTAATCACCTAATTTGGATGAACTAAGGTTTGTACTTATTAGCACGAACGCTCATTTCACCGTAACATCATTCGATTATCTATTCTTTTCCAAATATATTCTGCCATCATCGATAACACCGGATGAATTTTGAATAGATTGTATTTAATTTTTCGATTCGTACTGAGTACCACTTTCCCTCTACTTTCGAATAGTTGAATGAATTGCTTTCTTAAATTTCTATATACTTGCCGTTCTTCTGGACAAGAGTTCTTAATCAAATAGTAATCTACAAACAATAGATTCAAATAATGCTCATACGACTTTTCATATAGATCTTCATACCCTTTTTCTTTAAAGTATTGGATTCTTTCCTGTAAAGCTTCTAATCTATCAAGTCTTTTAAGATTGAATTTCTGTCCCGTAATACTTGTGTTCCTTTGGAGATAATAGTACAAAGGGATAGATGTATACACCACTTTACTGGCATTGTCCAATAGATGATGCATGATAAAGTCATCCTCATGAATTTTCCCCACTTTAAACCTTACCCCATCAAATAGCTCTTTCTTGTACAATTTGTTCCAAACTCCTAAAGTAATATATTGAAGCTCTGTATACAAATGAAGTAACGTCTGACGATTATTAAAAACAGAGATAGACTCCTTACCTGTATCGAGTACATCAAAAGACAGTTTCGTTGTCCCTTCATTTTCTTGAACAACAGAATAGCCACAAATTGATATATCAGCACGATGCTCTTTTAAATTTTTATGCAATAGCTCATACATTCTTGGATGAATATAATCATCAGGGTCTACAAAGCAAATATAATCCCCTTTTGCCAGTTCGACCCCGGCATTTCTAGCAGCTGATAAGCCCCCATTTTCCTGATGTTTGACGATTACTCTTTGATCTTGACATGCGTATTGTTCACATATTTCAGCGCAGTTATCTGGCGAGCCATCATTGACTAAGATAACTTCTATTTTTCGATACGTCTGTTGTAAAATGGAATCTAAACATTTAGGAAGATACTCCTGAACCATATAGATTGGTACAATGACAGATATTAATTCTTCCAAAATTGAGCACCACTTTTCTTCTTATTTAACACGGGCAATTTTCCATTCTAATAAACTAGAGCCGTTTTATTGAAAAGCCATTGATCATTTTGAACATACCAATTAATTGTTTCCATTATTCCTTTTTCAAATTGATAAATAGGTTCCCAACCAAGCTCCTTCGTAATCTTCGAATGGTCAATCGCATATCTCCGATCATGACCTAAACGATCCTCTGTGAAATGAATGAGACTTTCCTTTTTACCAAGAAGCTTAAGAAGCAGTTTAACCACTTCGATATTCTCCATTTCACTATTTCCACCAATATTATAAATTTCCCCTGCTTTTCCTTTATGCAATACTGCATCTATCGCTCGACAATGATCGTATACATGAAGCCAATCACGAATCTGCTTCCCATCACCGTAAACAGGCAATCTCTTGTCTTGAAGTGCATGACTGATCATTAAAGGAATTAATTTCTCGGGAAACTGGAAAGGACCATAATTATTGGAACATCTTGTTATATTTATCGGTAAACCATAGGTTTCATAATAAGCTCTTACGATCATATCTGCAGCTGCTTTTGACGCTGAATACGGACTATTTGGGGCGAGATTTGTCTCTTCAGTAAAAAATCCCTCTTTTTCCAATGTGCCATATACTTCATCTGTTGAAATTTGAATAAATTTCACCCCAGTTTTATATTGGATGTTATTTTTTGTTGATAGTTCCGTTTGCCAATGCTCTTTCGCCACTTCTAGTAAAATATTGGTGCCCAAGACATTGGTCTGTAGAAAAACTTCAGGATTATCGATACTACGATCAACATGCGTTTCAGCTGCAAAATGAATGACAATATCAATCGAGAATTGCCTAAATATCTGATTAAGCAAAGAGCGATCACCTATATCTCCTTTAATAAATTGATAATTCTTTTTTTCCGGTAATCGCGTAAGATTAGTCAAATGGCCTGCATACGTCAATGCATCAAGATTAACGAGTGTATAATCGTATTTAGAAACCATATATCTGATGAAATTCGAACCGATAAAACCGGCCCCTCCCGTAACAAGAATATTCATTCTTCCCTTACCCTCCGTTCATTGAGGAATAGGCTAATGGATACTCCTCAACAGTACTATCAGCTAGTTCCATTAAATATTTTCCGTAATCTGTTTTCATAAGTGGGTAAGCCAATTCAATCAATTCCTGCTTAGAAATATATCCTTTTCTATAAGCAATTTCTTCTAGGCAGGCGATATACATTCCCTGCCTTTTTTGGATGACCTCAACAAAATTTGAAGCATTAAGAAGGGACTCATTTGTACCCGTATCCAACCAGGCTAATCCTCTCCCTAGCACCTCTACTTTCAGTTCTCCCCTTTGTAAATATTCATTTAGAATAGAGGTTATCTCTACTTCTCCCCTTGAAGATGGCTGAACCTTTTTCGCTATTTCAACCACCTTGTTATCAAAGAAATATAAACCTGGAATCGCAAATTTAGATTTTGGCCTTTTTGGTTTTTCTTCAATCGATATTGCTGCCCCATTGTCCCCTATCTCCACAACTCCATATGCGCTCGGATCATTCACGTAACAGCCAAAAATAATACCTCCTATTTCCAAGGAGGTAGCATTTTCAATGAATTCAACAAAATTCGTTCCGTAAAAGATGTTATCACCCAAAATTAAAGCGACGGAGGAATCTCCTATAAATTCTTCACCGATAATAAAAGCTTCTGCTAAACCATTCGGTTTTTCTTGAGTGGCGTAATCAATGGTTAATCCTAAATGACTACCATCGCCAAATAATTCTTTAAACCCACCTATATCACGTGGCGTAGAAATTAAGAGGATTTCTTTTATTCCAGCAAGCATTAAAATAGATAATGGATAGTAGATCATCGGTTTATCATATATAGGCAAAATTTGTTTTGAAACAGCTTTTGTTAACGGATATAGTCTTGTGCCAGAGCCCCCAGCTAAAATGATTCCCTTCATGCTTTGCCTCCTTTCTTTTTCTTCATCCTTTGTATTGATTTGCCGTAGTCACAATATGTTCAATCTGCTCTCTTGTCATAACTGGATACAGCGGCAAACTGACAACTTGCTCTGCAAGCAACTCAGTCAGCGGTAACCTTAAATCATTTAACTCGACATATGCTTCTTGTTTATGAGGGGCGATTGGATAATGAACGAGCGTACTGATCTCATTAGCGCTCATATAGGCCTGAAAATCTCGTCGGTTCTCTACTCTTATTACAAACAAATGCCAAACATGACTTTCTTCGTCATCAGGAAAGTTCGGTAGGATTATATTTGGATTCCGTATATGTTCACAATAATAACGAGCTATTTCTCTTCGCTTGGCATTATCTTCATCTAAATGCGGTAATTTCAATCTTAATAACCCAGCTTGTATCTCATCTAAACGGCTATTAACCCCTTTTTCACTATTCATATATTTAATTTGTGAGCCATAGTTTCTTAATGCTTTAATTCTTGACGCAAGTCCTGTATCATCTGTTGTGATCGCTCCACCATCTCCGAAAGCTCCAAGATTTTTCCCAGGATAAAAACTAAATGCAGCGGCATCACCAAGACTTCCAACCCTTCTTCCACTGAGTTTGGCTCCATGTGCTTGCGCTGCATCTTCAATTATTTTCAATTGATATTTTTGTGCTAATAACCAAAGCTTCTCCATTTCTACTCCACGTCCATATAAATGGACTAATAATATTGCCTTTGTGCTTGATGTAATCGAGTCTTCAATTAATTCTAGATCGAGATTAAAGGTTACTTCACTTGGTTCAATAATAATCGGCGTTGCACCAGTGGCAGTAATCGCTAAAATGGTCGCAATATAAGTATTTCCAGGAACGATC
Organism: Robertmurraya phoenicis; assembly: GCF_047302285.1. GTDB lineage: Bacteria > Bacillota > Bacilli > Bacillales > Cytobacillaceae > Robertmurraya. The sequence continues at coordinate 1,120,820 of NZ_CP154845.1, read as the reverse complement.
ACTTCGTCGCCCTCTGTTATGTTATATCCCTTTAAAATTAACGTTAAAGCGTCTAGTCCATTCCCTACACCAATGCAATGCTTAGTTCCACAATAACGAGCGAATTCTGACTCAAACATATTCACTTCATTGCCTAAAATATATTGAGCATCATTTAAGAATTGTTTAAAAAAATCTAGAGCATCAGTAGCATGCCTATCATTTAAAGACTTTAAATCAAGAAAGTTAATCATGGATTATCTCCTTATATCGAACTAGATTGATGAAATCATCATAGCTTCTTACATAGTCTTCAACTTTATAATAAGCATCGGCTAGCACCAATAACACACAGTCCTCTGAGAAGTCCTTCATTTCTCGCCAAATAAAACTGTCAATCATTAATCCTTGGTTTGGACTATTTAAGTTGTACTCCCTTTTATCGATCCCGTCATCTAAAATGATCGTACAGGACCCGCTTACACATATAAGCACTTGCTTCAACTCTTTATGAGCATGGCCACCCCTAGATAAATTTTGTCTATTGCCAAAAATATAATAAACCCGTTTGATCGAAAATGGGATATGAATATTCTCCTCAATGGATACTAAACAACCTCTATCATCTGAAAATTCAGAAAAATTAACCATTACTTTTTCCAACCTAGATTTCCCCCTTTTCTTTCATAAATCTATAACACTAAAAACATATTCAGCTCACTAAAAAGAAACGGACTTATCAGCATGGTATTTGTACTTTTATTTCCAACACCTATCTTCTGTGTTTTCATCCTTTGCCATGTATTCATACAAACCTTATACAAAAGAGGATTATACTTGAAAAGACTATACTTAATCTTCACATTCATTGGTAGATCATGTAAATGTTCACTCAATCTTCTATATTTTTCTTGTAACCCTTGTAATATCCATACTTCCTTCGGGAAAAATTTCCGAACTAGAAAATAGTGTTTCGGAAGCATATTTAAATAATCATCGAGAGTTTGATTATATAATCGTTGAAATCCTCTCTCTTGAAAAAATAGCATTCTTTCTTCTAAAGCCTCTAAAAAATCCAATCTCGTTAAATTGAATTTCTTGCCCATAAAGCTGGACTTTCTTTGCATATAAAAATATAACGGTAAATTCGAATACACAACTTTAGATGCCCGATCTAAAATTCGATGGACAATAAATTCATCTTCATGCCATTTGCCAGTTTTAAATCGTAAGCCATTAAATATTTCTCTTTTGTACAACTTATTCCACACGACAATATTTTCTACATGTAAATCTCCATATAAAGTTTCAAGTATCTCCCGTTCTTCGTATATCTCTATGTGCTCATTTCCGATTCTTTTTGCTGCTAAATGATCGTTTATTTCTTCCTCTTCATATACGTATTGAAAACTACTAACTGAAATATCTGCCTTATAATGGTGCAAGTTTTTATACAAGATTTCATATAATTGATGATTGACATAATCATCACAATCGACAAAAGCAATATAGTTCCCTTCTGCCATATCTAGTCCTTTGTTCATTGCTGCTGAAGGACCTCTGTTTTCCTGATAAAAGATTCTTATCCTTTGATTTTTCTCGGCATATTTTTGACAAATATGCAAACTACCATCTAAAGAACCATCATCAATTAGAATTAATTCAAAGTGGGGATAGCTTTGATTCAGAATGGATTCAATACACTTCGGTAAGTATTTCTCGCTATTGTATACGGGTACGATAACAGAAATTAAATCTTCCATTTCGTTTTTACCTCCTCAGCCTTTTTGATTATGTCCTTTGTTGAATATTGAAATTTCGATAAATATGGATTAATAATGGCAATAATTTGATTTTATATAATAGAAGCTTTATAAAGAGACGAGTCTCTCGATACGGATGAAGATAATAGATTTTTTTTAACGAAATTGGTTTTAAAAGAGATTCAAAAACATGTATTAAATCTCTAGAACTTCTAATGACATGAACAGCTGAACTGTATTCTGATAAAAGTTTTTTCGAACAATAATAGTCATACTCATCTTCAAATTGTTCATACAGTCGCTCCTGAATCAAAATCTCTTTCACACCTTTAATCGCCATAGCAAAATCTTCAATATTACGAATACTTTTCGTATGCGTAATCGAGTCATGATGTTGAACATAATGATAAAGTATTTGATTCAAATATAGACATGTATTTATTTTGGTGAGGATCGAAAAGATCATTGGAATGTCCTCATAAGCCATATTTGGATACGTAATTTGATTTTCAACAAGGATACTTCTCTTAATTAATTTATTAAAGGAAAAGCCTTCTACTAGCTCATGATCATGACATAAAAATAGCCTTAGAATTTCTTCTCTTGTCATGATTTTATGATCATATTCCGAATGGTCCTTATTTTCGATGACATCTCCCGTCACATCCACTCTGTTCCAATTGCAAATAACGATGTCGACTTTATTCTTAATCGCTTCACTGTACATCTGCTCCACCATATTTCGTTCAATAAAATCATCCGAATCAACGAAGACTAAATAATCACCTGTGGCCTGCTGTATCGCTCTATTTCGCGCTATTGCCTGACCACTATTCTCTTGATTTAGGAGAATAATATGGTCGAATTCTTCTTCCAATTTTGTTAATATTTCAAAGCTGCGATCTGTTGAGCCATCATTCACGACAATAATTTCAATATCCTCCATCGTTTGATTTAGGACGCTTTCCATACATCGATTTATAAATTTCTCACTATTAAAAACCGGGATAATGATGCTCACCTTTACTCGTTTCACTGGTGTTCCACCTACCATCTTTGAAATTGGCTAAGACCGGATCATGCTTCTCCTAAACCCTTAAATACTTTTTCAAATTCTGGGATCACAGCCTCAAAAGAAAATTCATTTGCCCGCTTTATCCTCTCATATTCATGATGTAATCTATCTTCATTATTTAATGTCTCTACAATATTCAAGGCAAGGGTTTGATAATCCCTTACAGGTGATAAAAGCCCATATTTACCATCAGCCAGAATTTCCGCTGGGCCACTTGGACAATCTGTAGATACTACTGGGATTCCAACGGCTAATGCTTCTGCCACCACCACTGAAAACCCCTCATAAATGGAACTAAGTGCAAACACATCAGCTGAACGTATATAAGCGTAGGGATTATGAACAAATCCTTTTAACTCTACACTCTCTTCCACTTCTAATTCTTTAATCAAGCTCTCTAAATATCGTCTTTGAGGACCTTCGCCCAGTATGACTAATTTTGTTTTAACTTGATGTTCTAATAAATATTTATGAGCCTTAATAAGATCATCAAACCCCTTCATCTCAGTCAGCCTACCAATCCCCAAAATGACAGGGTCTGATGTAGGAATATTCACAACTTTCTCATCCATCATTCGATGAATATCCTTTATTCTCACAGGGTTATAAATTCGTTTAACAGGGACATTCACCTGTGGGAACATCACCTCAAAAGATCTTTTCACACCATTGGAAACAGCAATAATGGTATTTAATTTTCTATACAACCTATTAATCAAGAAGCGATGCATTTTTTCATTCGTTTTCGGATATTTTCGAACATCGATATGCACCCATCCAATCGCTGGCGTTCTTGTTATCACAGAGGCCATTGCTGCCAAGTATGTAGGCGTCATTTCGAGAGAACCGACAATTCCATCTACCTGTCTAGCAGCCTTTAAGACCGTTCGAAATACTTTAAAAGGATGAAAATAACTTTTTTCTTTTCCTGTTAATACCTTTGTTACTTCAATATCTGCCGGTACTGCTTCGGTTAATTCTCCAAAATAATGAATGATTAAAATAGAAGGCTCAAATACATCTTTATCCAAATGGCGAATGACATCCAACGTTACCCTCTCAGCCCCACCACCTTGGAGACTCTGCATAATAAATAATATTTTTTTCTTTTTCAATTGTTGGTGACACCTCTTTATCTCTTTCGATAATTTCTGGCCATCAAAAAAGCAACTGTATAGGCAGTTGCAACTAAGTTTTCACCCAAGCGATCCATTCTTTTTACATAGTTTTCTCCGAATCGATTCCTAAAATAATCGCTGTTTTTTTTTAAGTGAGGATTATTTTTCCAATTGTAAAAATATTTGTACAAAAGTTCCCTCGTAACTTTCATTTTTTTATAAAAACCAATAAAGTTAAAATGATAGTATTTTAATTGACGATACATATTTGGCCACATGAGAATCTTTATAAATTGATAACATAGACCATCAGCGTTTTTTGTAGAAAATGCATGATTTCCTACATAAAAATGATGAGTGTCTTCCAACATTTCATATATATCATTAATTTTAGGTGAGATTGTGGTTAGCAAGCTTCCTTCTCGATTTTTCCGATATTTATAAAGTGGTTTATTAATATAAACATAGTCTTTTACATAATAAAGCAACTTATAAATGGTCCCAACATCTTCATAAAGTTTTCCCTTTGGAAACTTTATATGTTGAAAAAAAGTCGCTCGATAAACTTTGTTCCATGCACTTGGTTGAACAGTCCAAATTTGGTCAGCGAGTTCTATTCCCTTCACAACATTCTTATAACCATCATCGCCCACATCCATCCAATCAAAGATAACTAAGTCTGGTTTAGATTTTAATGCTTCCATCACTTCTGAAAAATAGGTGATATCTACATAATCATCGCTATCAAGAAAAGTCACATATTGAAAGTTAATAAATTGAAGACCATAATTTCTTGCATCTGATAGACCACCATTTTCTTTATAGACATACTCTATCTGTTCGTATTTTTGTGCATAATTTCTTGCTATCTCTCCAGACTGATCGGTTGAACCATCGTCAACAAGAATAAGCTGAATGTTGCCTCTGTCTCCCATACTATCAAGAACGGTACGTAAACAATGAGAAAGATATGTTTCAACATTATAAATCGGAATCACAATACTTAATCCGTCCATCAAAATCTTCTCCCAACTAAATTAAAAACGAATAGGGCACAATCCCATGTACGTTTATTAGCAATCTGAGGATATAATACAATATCCAAAAAGCAATGATCAGAAAAACGAATAGCTGATCAAGTAATTTCTTTTTATTTAATAAATGATGAATTAAATAAGCATAGAAATAAATATTGAAGCAAGAAAAATAAATTTGTAATCGATCTACGGCCTCTATTCCAGCAAGTGCATATAACCACAAATTAATAATGACTGCATTCATGCTAAATATATAAAGTTTGTAATTAATGTTTAAATGCTCATTGAATTTGGGTATATAAAGGGCGATACTAACAATAATCATTTGGATCATGACTGGGATTAATTGAATGAACCCTTTTTCCTTATTTACACCAAAAAAAACGTATCCACTCGCATATTTCTCTCCATACGCTCCAGCAATAGAGATCAGTAATTCACCAATACTATTCTTAACCGATGGCAAAAAATAGAGCACAATCGTGACGAAAAATAGAGGAATCACCATTTTTGGACTCCATTTTTTTCTAGGAATGAAAATTAACACAAACATGAAGATCGCACTATCATGAAAGAGCATAGCTATTAAAACAACGAAGATATATTTGAGCCGGTCGAATTTCTTTTCAGAGCTGACTAGATGAGCAAAACAAAATATAATCGATACTGCGACTAATTGACGTACTTGATTAAAGCTATTGAAATAAATATGCATGATGATAAATAAAAAAATGCTAATTAAATAGTTCGGTGTATTCTTCTTAACAGCATAAAAAATGAACATTAAAAAAATGGAATATATCATGGTTGAGAAAACATAAAAACTATTGTATTTATCCGCTAGATGATAAATAAAACTAATACCTGGCTCAAGTAATCCGATATATGTTTTATGCATAAAAAAACTGACATACATAGGATAATCTACGCCAACTTCTGCACCTTTAAATGCTGCTAAATATAGAAGAATGATATACCAGATGAATAATACACCATTACTTTTGAAAACAAACCCTTCATTTTCACTTCCTATTGCATCATTCATTATCGTAATTCTCGAAAGGAATAAACAGTACAACATCGCTATTGTAAGAACAAAATAAATAAGCATTCGCTTCTCCTATACGTCGTAACATTCCTTTTCTATTTAATAGGCTCCCTTTCGACTAACAACCTGAAAAATAGTATAAAATAATATTTTAATATCTAATAGCAATGACTTATTGAAAACGTAATAAAGTTCAATATTGACGCGCTCTGGATAACCGATAGCGCTCCTCCCGTTAGATTGCCAGTACCCCGTTATCCCCGGTTTTACTGACAAAAAATCATCAACTTTATCTTTATATTCCTTCAATTCAATATCTACTACAGGTCTCGGGCCCACAAGACTCATTTCTCCTTTTAACACATTAATAAATTGCGGAAATTCATCTAGACTTGTATTTCTAATAAATTTTCCGAATTTCGTTATTCTTGGGTCTTGATCCTGCTCTAATTTGTAATTATTTCTTACATATTTTTGATAAAGAACTTTGTTTTCTTTCAATTTTTCTTCTGCCCCTATAATCATTGAACGAAATTTGTAAACCTCAAATTTCTTCCCGTATTTTCCAATCCTCTCTTGCTTATAGAACATCGGTCCCTTGTTCTCCCCCCTTTTATACACTAGATAAAAAAAGATGATCAAAAATAAAAGCACTAATATCCCTATTAGCGCTCCTACAATATCAATGATTCTTTTGGTAAAATGAAATAGTTTGTCATCGTCTTTAATAGCCGTAACTTCAATTGAATAGCTCCCTCCAGCTATTTCTTCCTTAGCTAGTTCACGATTTATCTGGGATTCCAATCAATTTACCCCCTCTGAGACTTTTCCAAAGCGACTTTGTCTACTAAATATTCTAAAATTTCATCCTTTAATTCCTCTCTCTGTAGTGCAAATTCTAGCATTGTTAGGATGAATCCTAATTTTTCACCTACATCATATCGTTTCCCTTCAAATTCATAGGCAAATACACGTTGAATTTCATTTAGCTTTTGAATCGCATCGGTCAACTGAATTTCTCCTCCAGCTCCAATTTCTTGTTTTTCTAGAAATAAAAATATCTCTGGGGTCAGAATATATCGACCGATGATCGCTAAATTGGATGGCGCTGTTCCTATGGAAGGTTTTTCAACAAAATGACGAACGGCATAACGATTTCCTAATTGTTTACTAGGTTCAATGATTCCATAACGATGTGTTTCATGATCTGGTACGGTTTGTACTCCGATAACGGATGAAAGAGTTTTTTCATACTCATTGATTAATTGTTTTAAACATGGGATTTTTGCCTGTACGATGTCATCTCCTAATAAAACAGCAAAGGGCTCATTCCCAATAAATTTACGTGCACACCATATGGCATGCCCTAATCCTTTTGGTTCCTTTTGTCTAATATAGTGAATATCTACTTTCGATGGGGCTTGAACCTTCTCTAGTAATTCATATTTATTTTTTTCCATTAGATTATTTTCAAGTTCAAATGCATTATCAAAATGATCTTCTATTGCTCGTTTTCCTTTTCCTGTAACGATAATAATATCCTCAATTCCAGAAGCAATGGCCTCTTCTACAATATATTGAATCGTTGGCTTATCTACAATTGGAAGCATTTCTTTCGGCATCGCCTTTGTTACTGGCAGGAATCTCGTTCCAAGTCCTGCAGCTGGAATAATCGCTTTTCTAATCCTTTTCATATCTCCCTCAACCCTCTTCTTAATTTCTTTTCTAGGAGCTCCACCTTTAATTGATACGTTTCACTAACTTTGGTTTCTTTCTCTGTATTCGATTAATTACGACACCTAGAAACCTTGAACGAGCTTTTTCTAATAATTCTTTTGCTTCTAAAGCCGTGCTTTTTTGAGTTTTTCGACTCGTAATCACTAGAACAACACCATCACATTTATTCGCTAAAATTTGAGCATCTGTAACAGATAATGCTGGAGGTGTATCGAAAACAATATATTGATAATCCGCATATATTTCTTTCAAGATAAGTTCCATTGAGTCTGAGTTTAATAACTCTGATGGATTCAATGGAATCGGTCCACTGGTCAACACATCCAGATTCGGAATATAGGATTTTGTTATCACTTCATCTAAATAGAGCATTTTTTTAAGCACACTTGTGAGACCCTTATTATTTATCATATTAAAGGCCATATGGAGAGAAGGGGTTCTTAAGTTTGAATCTACAAGTAATACTTTTTTCTCCTGCTGCGCGAGCACAATGGCAAGATTTGCAGCTGTTGTCGATTTCCCGTCTCCTTTTTCAGGGGATGTCACCACAATTGATTTAATTTCTTTATCATCAACAGCAGAGTATAGAATATTCGTTCGAATTAAACGAAAGTGCTCCGAAATAGAAATCCTCGGATAATTATATGCAACCAATTCTATTTGATTTTTATTTCTTTTCTTACGACCCAAACGACTCAACCCCAATTTCCTCTATCTTTATTCTTTCTTTTGTTTTTATTTTCGACATTTCTTCAATCGATCCAAGTACTGGTAATTCTAAAAATGTATGAACATCAAGACTATCTTTAATCGTGTTATCTAAATATTCCATAAATAAAATCCAAGCAATCCCTAGTAATAAGCTAATAATTACTCCAATGCCAATAATCAAAAATGGTTTAGGTTTAACAGGAACTTGATTATTAAGTCGTTCCGCTCTCGCTAAAACACTTACGTTATCCACATTCATAATCCCTTTTATTTCCTGCTGAAATGTATTGGTAATAGAATTAGCAATCGCAATAGCCGTATCGGGGTCATTATGTTCAATAATTAATGAAAAGACCTGAGAATTATCTTGACTAACAACCGAAATATTTTGATTGAGTTCCTCTATACTCGTTGAAAGATTAAGGTTTTTAATTACTTTTTCTAAAATTGCAGGGCTTTTGATGATGACACTATAAGTATTAATTAGACTTATATTACTTTGTTGCTGACCAATGTCGAGATTATTTTCCGAATTTTTTTGATTCACCAATATTTGAGTCGATGCCTGATATACGGGGGTTAAAACGAAATAAGAGACTGCTCCACTAACTAATGCTGCAAGAATTATAATGGTAATCAGAAGCTTCCATCGATAAATTAATATCATTAAGATATCTTTAATACTAAGTGACTCTTCCATATAAACCTCCACTACTAACGCTCTTTAATAATCACACTCTTCTAAAACAACAATAATTGATTTTTAAGACTTACAATAAATGTTCAATTTGAATTTTCATTTCTCCATTTAATAAATTCAAGCAATGTTTTATACTCATGGAGTTGGTCCTTGCCTATTCCTAATTCCTTTAATTCTTTAAGTAGCACTACCCACTCATTGTCAACATTTAAATATCTATCCAAATCCGATCCGGTTTTAAGTAAAGTGATTAAGTCCACATCTAATACGGTAGCAATTTTTTGGATAACTTCAAGTGAGGGATTCTTGTTAATGTTCCGCTCAATATTACTTAAATAAGACTTTGATATATTGGATAGCTCGGATAATTGAGTGAGTGTATAACCCCTTTGTTTCCTAATTTCTGCAATATTTTTTCCGATCATTGATAAGGTAACCCCTTTTTAATGCCGAACTATATACTAGCAACGTCATAAATATGATTCAAATTCAATGGTGAGACTTAATGAACTTCACCTAGCTTTGTCGACTTTAATTGAAAACCTTTCTTTTCATATATCCGTTTATAAATCATGACTTCATTATTTCCTTCAATTTTATAGTTGTTTATAAAAACAACTACTTAAATGTTGACCCCTTTTATCCCCCAACACCTCCTGTAAAAAAAATAAATATCCATATTCTTTCATCAAATCATTGGCTATTGCCATTTAAAATCCTTAACTACAACGTCTTTTGTTCAACATATTCCCCTATCGATGGCTATATGAATCTGGAGAAATTTTTGCTAATGGAGAACTCGCTTGAAAGTCTGAAGTGACATAATATCCACTTCATTCAAAACTTTACAGTTAAAAATTTTAATGATTAAATGGGCATCTAACCCTCCCTCACATCACACTTTCGACGACTAGCATCTAAGGTTATTCCAAACAACCCACAGTATGACCGAGTGCCTTCATTGATATCGGCAAGAAGACATCACCTAAAATTATTAAATTCTTTATTAAGAACAATTAAAGGATATGTTAACTACAACATTTTTTTCATACATTACTGGATACCTTCTGTTCGTTCTTTATAACGAATACGTTCCATATAAAGAACTATACCACCTTTCTAGGAAAGATAACAAGTACTTTTTTCAACTTTATGTATTCTTTAAGTTAACTTTAACTTCTTTAATTTCTAAGACTATATAAAAATTCCGTAAAATTAAAAAAATCACATTATATATAGGAAATACATTTTTTAGAACTACCTTTTTTCGACAATTCATAGTAACATGTAAAAATATCAATCGATTGAAGGAGATTTTTTTATAATGAACAAACAAGATCAATGGACATCAAAGCTTGGATTTATTTTAGCTGCTGCTGGGTCTGCAATTGGACTCGGGGCAATTTGGAAATTCCCTTATGTGGCAGGAACCAATGGAGGAGCCGTCTTTTTTCTTATTTTTATCGCTTTTACTGTATTAATTGGAGCTCCTATACTGATTGCGGAATTTGTTATCGGTCGGAATACACAAAAGGATGCAATCAGCTCCTATCGTCAACTTGCTCCTCGTTCTCCCTGGCAACTTCTCGGCTATTTAGGGGTAGTCGCTTCAATTATTTTACTATCCTTTTATAGTGTTGTCGGGGGATGGATTTTATCGTATTTATGGAGAAGTATAACTGGAGCCTTTTCTGGATTATCCCCAAGTGAGTATGTTGACCTTTTTAACCATACAATTGGCAATACTGCAGAAGTCATGATTGCTCAATTCATCTTTCTTTTATTAACCATATGGGTCGTTCAAGGTGGGATTCAAAAAGGAATTGAAAAGGCGAATAAGTATATGATGCCAGCATTATTTATTCTTTTCATTATACTTGCCATCCGCTCCATGACTTTAGATGGAGCATTAGAAGGAGTCTCCTTTTTGTTAAAGCCTGACTTTAGCAGTGTCACTGGGGAAACCTTTCTTCTTGCCTTAGGTCAATCCTTTTTTGCTTTAAGTGTTGGGATATCAGTGATGGTCACATATGCCTCTTATTTAGCAAAAACTGAGAATATTATGAAGTCCGCCTTTTCGGTCGTTGGCTTAAATATTTTCATTTCTCTATTAGCAGGACTTGTGATCTTTCCAGCAGTATTTGCTCTTGGATTCGAACCTGGAGAAGGACCTGGACTTGTTTTTGTCGTTCTTCCAGCTGTCTTTAATGAAATTGCTTTTGGCGGATTCTTTTTAACGATTTTCCTCATTCTACTCTTGTTTGCAACCCTAACATCTGCCTTTTCAATTTTAGAAATTGTGGTCGCGGCGAGTGTGAAAAAAGATGCTGGAAAAAGAAAGAAAGCGACTTGGCTTGCTGGGATTCTCATTTTTGTTGTTGGAGTACCGAGTGCCCTTTCTTTCGGTAGTTTAGCAGAGATTAATATATTTGATAAAAGCATTTTTGATTTTGCCGATTTTCTGGTCAGTAATATTAGCTTACCGCTCGGTGCTTTGTTTATCTCCTTATTTATCGGCTATCGTTTACCTAGACAAGCTGTTAAAGAAGAACTCAATCTCGGAACGAACGGTTTAGGTACCCTCTTTGATATTTGGTACTTTGCCATTCGATACATCGCCCCTGTTGGCATTATCTTTGTCTTTTTAAACTCGATAGGATTGTTTTAGACCATTTTTAAGGCTACCAGTTACACTGGTAGCCTTAAGGTGTTAAGAAATATTCACGAAAGAAACCATCCGTACAACCCTTGACGTGTTACACTATAAATAGAAATATATGTCATGGAAAGGAAGGTGAGAATATGGGTTCCATCGGTGATAACATTAAGCTTTACCGGGAAAGGGCCAATATGTCCCAAGAGGAGCTCGCAGTTAAAATACGTGTTGGGACGACCAGAATTGAAAAATATGAAACTGGACAGCACATTCCTACAAGAGAAACACTTCTAAAAATCTCCACAGTGCTGGATGTACCAGCAGCAGAACTTCTACAAAACTATGACCAAGTCAACGAAACAATGTTTAAGCAAATGTAAAAACAAAAAAGAAAGCGTTTACTTTTTATAGCGAGGATTCCTCGCTTTTTTATTATGTGAAAAAGAAAAGCTACTCATATTGAGATACAATTCAAAGAAAGCAGAGGGCGTTTAAGGATAATCCAATAAGAAATTTAAATACTCTTTTACTTAGCCCTAATGTGGTCTGTACTCCCATTTGATAATCTGAATGGTTATGAATCGGTTCGTATATATAAGCCAGATAAGTATAAAAAGCAATCAGACTTCCAAGTGATAGTGACTGATTTAAAACAAAATGACTACCTGTTAACAATATCGCAACTGGCAACATGGTTATGATAAATATTGTGGACCCTTTTCCAATACTATTGAAAAAAAGATGATGCTTAACAAAACGAAAATGATGATCCAGCTTTCGAGCAAACATTCTCGTAAAAAAAGACTTTTTACTAAAAACTTTTATTGTATTAATTCCGTTAATTGTTTCTTGAGTGGAATTTAATATCAAATAGAAAGCTTCCTGAAAAAAGCTCCTACAAAATGTAGGAAGCTTCGGTTTGTCTCATTCGATCTAAACATCTCTCACCCTTAAGCGGAATTTTTCCTGTTATCTCCTCAATGGAGTCCTTTTTAGGGGAAATAACGGAAGATTTTCCGCTTATGGAGAGCAAAATCGTTTATTTTGGCATTTTTTGAGGGAATAGCAGGAATTTTTCCTGTTATTTCGGCTCTTTTTCATGATGCTTGCTCATTAAGCGGAATTTTCCCTGTTATTATTTCATACCGATACTCCTACTGTTTATACGAACATTTTATTTACAAGTCGAGGGAATTGATAAATTCCTGGACAAAAATAAAGAGATGCCAACTAGCGCTTAGCATCTCTAATAAATTTTACGTTTGCCTCATTATAAAGCTTTTCATTCTCTTAATCGACTCCTGCAATTGCTCCATCGAAGATGCATAGGAGCAGCGAATATGCCCTTCACCACTTTCACCAAATACATTTCCTGGGACGACAGCGACTTTTTCCTCAATTAACAATCTCTCAGCAAACTGTTCTGAAGTTAATCCTGTGCACTTAATAGACGGAAACGCATAGAACGCTCCACCTGGAATATGGCATTCAAGACCGATTTCATTTAATGATTGAACAAAATAATTCCTTCTCCGGCGATAGCTTTTCCTCATCTCATTGACATCCTCATGCCCATTTCTCAATGCTTCAACCGCTGCGAATTGGGCCATCGTCGGTGCACACATCATGGCGTATTGGTGAATTTTCAGCATTGCTTCCGTCAATTCCTTTGGCGCACAGACAAAGCCTAAGCGCCATCCTGTCATCGCAAATCCCTTGGAAAAACCTGAAATCAAAATTGTTCTCTCTCTCATATCTTCAATCGCCGCAAAACTAACAAATTTCTCATCGTAGGAAAGCTCTGCGTATATTTCATCTGAAATAATGACCAAATCGTGCTTCTTGGCCACATCTGCAATTGCTTCAAGATCTTCTTGATTTAGCATCGTACCAGTTGGATTATTAGGTGAGCAAAGAATAATGGCCTTTGTTCGCTCAGTAATAACTTGCTCCAACTCAGCTGGTGTAACCTTGAAACCATTTTCCTTTTTCGTTTGAACAGTAATTCCTTTGCCTCCTGCCAAATTGACAAGAGGCGCATAAGACACAAAGCTCGGCTCAATCACAATTACCTCGTCACCTGGGTCCACGATCGCTCTTAAGGCGATATCTAAAGCTTGACTTGCTCCTACTGTCACAATGATTTCACTGCTTGCTGAATACGTTAAATCAAAGCCTTTCTCCATATACGAGGCAATCTCTTCCCTTAATTCTAGCAGCCCTGCATTCGCCGTATAGGATGTATAGCCTTGTTCAAGAGAAAGAATTGCCGCTTCTCTTACTGACCATGAGGTAACAAAATCTGGTTCCCCTACTCCCAAGGAAATAACCCCTTCCATTCCCGCTGCAAGATCAAAAAAACGGCGAATACCTGAGGGTTTCAAATCTTCCACAGTCTTAGATAAATATGTTTTAGTTTGCCTCATTAAGGGGACACCACAATTCGTTTGTCATCGTCACCTTGTTCAAAAATCGTACCGTCATGCTTATACTTTTTCAAGATAAAATGAGTCGTCGTGGAAATAACAGAATCTAATGTAGACAATTTCTGTGACACAAAATTAGCCACTTCATTCATTGATTTCCCTTCCACAATAACCGATAAATCATACGCTCCAGACATTAAATAAAGGGCCTTTACTTCTTTAAAACGATAAATTCTTTCAGCAATCTCATCAAAGCCCACCCCACGTTTTGGTGTAACCTTGACATCGATCATCGCAGTGACCCCTTCATGACCAGATATTTTGGACCAATCAACAATCGAGGAATACTGAACAATAACATTATTCTCCTCTAATTTCTTGATTAATTCCTCCGTCTCCTTTACACTAATATTCACCATTTTGGCAATATCATCAACCATTGTCCGTGCATCTTTTTCAAGAATCTCAACAATCTCTAACTCTTTATCCGTTAACTTCATCCAAGACCCACCTTCAATATCAAATACAAACTATGGCAACCGTATTCAAATTAGAATAAAAAAATAGTAAATACACCTGTCATAAAATAACTAAATTATAGCAAAATATCCATAAGTTAATCAATTTTAGATTAACCCAAAAAAACGTTTATTTCACTCTAAAGGCTAAACCTACGGGCTACCACACCCTAAGATTTTTGGCTCATTTTGCCCCAACATCATGAAACGCAGGAGAAAGCTCGCTTTCTCAATGCGTTTCATGATGTTGGGGCTACCTTTCAGCCTAGAGCGAAAAAGGCGTGTGAAACCGCAAGGTTTCACACGAAATAAACAAAAGGAGGAATTTCCATGGAATACCCTCATTACAAAGGTCATCAACAAATTAATGGAAATGACCTCTACTATGAATACTATAAAAATGAAGAGTCACCATTAACGCTCGTTTTAATACACGGGTTTTTGTCTTCCACCTTTAGTTTCCGAAGATTAATCCCGTTATTAAAAGAAGAGTTTAATGTTGTATGTGTTGATCTCCCTCCCTTTGGCAATAGTGGGAAATCAACAGAATATATTTATTCCTATAAGAATATGGCAAGTTCGATTATTGAGCTCACACAAAAACTTGGAGTACATGAATTCATTGCCGTTGGACATTCAATGGGTGGACAAATATCTTTGAACATGGCCCACTTACGACCAGACCTCGTTCAGAAAGTTGTATTACTTTGCAGCTCAGGTTATTTAGAGCGATCAAGACAATCTTTAATCCTAGCGAGCTATCTTCCATTCTTTCATTTAATCGTCAAAAGACATTTAGCTCGTTCAGGTGTATTGAAAAACCTGCAAAACGTCGTCTACAATCAATCCTTAATTGATGAAGAGATGTTTCATGGATATATGCGACCTTTTTTAGAGGATGATATTTTTAAAGGGCTTACCCGATTGATTCGCCATCGTGAAGGAGATTTACCTGCGCAAGTGCTCCAACAAATCGAAACCCCTTGTTTATTAATATGGGGCGAGCATGATAAAGTCGTACCCCTACAAATCGGCAAACGACTACACAAAGATCTGAAACAATCTAAGCTAATAGTATTCGAAGAAACCGGTCATTTAGTTCCAGAGGAGAGACCAGAAGATGTTTTTTTACATATAAGAGAATTTATTTCAAACTAAAAACAGCCCTTTGGAGCTGTTTTTAGATCGAGCAACTTCCCTCATTTTTAATGGCGAGGAGTTCTCGAGCAAGTTGCTGACATTTTTCTAAAGGAATGCGTTCCTCAAAAGAAAATTCATAAATCTCTTGAATTTTCTCGGCCAGCACCCCTTCTTCTTCCATGAAATGAACGGCTGCAATCGAATCGGCAATCTCTGGATCATATGCCTCTTCCCCAAGTCTGAAGGGATCCCATTTTTTTAATGTCAGTACGAGCTTTAAGTTTGTCTCCAGCATTTCCATACATATCACCTAATTATTTATATTTAAGTAACCGAAGCAATCACTTTAGTTTCTATTTTTTGCTATATATTCTATCATAAGTATTAAGAACTTTATATTTATTGAAATGGGGTGCAGCAATGGGTATATATGATTTTCATAATAAGATTGATCGCCAAAATACAGCTTCTGTAAAATGGGGATTAAATCACGCAATTTTCGGGACAAATGAAGTCTTACCAATGTGGGTAGCTGATATGGACTTTCAACCACCACATGAAGTCACAGAAGCTTTAAAAAATAGGTTAGACCATGGAATTTATGGATATACATACGTTCCCGATCGTGTATCACAGGCTGTTCAGTCATGGGTAAACAAACGGCACAACTGGGAGATCCATCCGTCTTGGCTTCTCTATAGCCCTGGTGTTGTTCCTTCCATCGGAATTGCGATTCAGGCCCTGACAGAACCTGGAGATAAGGTCATGCTTCAATCACCTGTCTATACTCCTTTTTTCAATATGATTGAAAAGAATGAACGTGTCGTCGTCAATTCACCTCTAACATTGAAAGATAATCGCTATGAAATTGATTTTGGAGATTTTGAGGAGAAACTAAAAGAAGGGGTAAAGCTCTTTATCCTATGTAACCCTCATAATCCAAGTGGTCGTGCTTGGAACGAGACTGAGCTTACGAAGATAGCAGATCTTTGTTTACAATATAACTGTTATATATTGTCCGATGAGATTCATTCCGATCTTATGTATAAGCCGAACAAACACCTTCCGATTGCTTCATTAGATGAGAAATTTACAGATCATATTATTACTTGCATTGCACCGAGTAAGACCTTTAATCTAGCCGGTCTTCAAGCATCTGCGGTAATAATTCCAAACAAAGAGCTTCGTGATCTCTTTCAAAATATGCAAAATAAGCTAGGGTTTTTCAGCTTAAATACGTTTGGGGTTATGGGTATGGAAGCTGCTTACACATATGGAGAAACTTGGCTTGAGGAATTATTAGATTATTTGAAAGAAAATGTTGAGATCGCCACTAGTTTTATTGAAAAAGAATTACCTAGTCTTTCTGTCATGGAGCCGGACGGCACATATTTACTATGGATCGACTGTCGCAAACTTGGCTTGTCTGACGAAGAACTCAAAGAGCGACTCATCAAAAAAGGAAAGCTTGCTCTTGAACCAGGACCAAAATACGGTCCAGGTGGAGAAGGATTCGTGCGTATGAATATTGGTTGTACCCGTGAAACTTTAGTCGATGGATTGGAACGTTTAAAAAAAGCATTCACGTGATCTAAAACAGGAGTCCCCTATGGCTCCTGTTTCATTCTTTCTTTTCCTCTTGTGCGTACTGAAGCATTTTTTCTTCAAGAGCTTTTGTTTTTTCTTCATCTTGCTTCGATTTTTTCATAATAAATCTCATCGTTAAAACCGCTCCGATGACAAAAATAACAGATGTGATCGCCGCTGGGATGTACTCTGTTTTATCCTCAGGGAAGTATAAAAAGAGCGATAAAATCGTCCAGTGAAGCATGAAAATCTTCCTCTCTGTTTTTCGATTCCAAATATTCCTGTCCATTAAATTATTATATCAGTCCATCGCCGGTCCCACCATCAATTTAACTTAGTCTTAAGATGCTGTCATCTATTTTAAAACGGTTATTTTTTGAATCAGCACTTCTTCAGCCGGTTTCCCACTCGAGTCAACTGTGACTGACGCAATTTTATCAACAACATCCATTCCTTCAACTACTTGACCAAAAACGGTATGTACCTGATCTAGCCAAGGTGTCCCCCCATTAGCTTTGTACGCATCAATGATTTCTTGTGGATAATTGTTTTTTTCCATGTCTTTTATTTGGCTATCATCTACTGCTTTTCGTTGGACAATGAAAAACTGACTTGAATTCGTGTTTTTTACTCCAAAATTAGCCATCGATAAGGCACCACGTAAGTTATAAAGCTCGTCTGAGAATTCATCTTCAAAAAAATCGCCATAGATACTTTCCCCACCTGCACCTGTGCCAAGGGGATCGCCACCTTGAATCATAAAATCATTCAACACACGATGGAAGGTAAGGCCATCGTAATAGCCGTTTTCACTATGTGTAATGAAATTCTCTACTGTTTTTGGAGCTTGTTCTGTAAATAACTTAATTTTAATATTCCCCATTGATGTTTCCATCTCTACGAGACGTTCACCTTCAAGAACTTCTGTTGTTAACTGTGGAAAAGTTAAGTCTTCATTTTTTTGTTTTCCAGTTTCTTGTCCACTTTTTAATAAATAGAAATAAGTTCCAAATAAGATGACTGCCACCACAGCAATAATCATATAATGTTGTTTTTTCAAACATAATCCCTCCAGACATTCATGCTATCTTTTTATATTCTACCTCAAACGTTGTAGCTTTGACTTAATTGCGTCATAATTATATTAGATCATTTTTAAGAAAGGAGCATACATATGAGTGAATTAAACATTGGCGATACAGTGACAGCCTTTTATAAGACAGGGAAATATATAGGCGAAATCACCGACATCCGTGGGGAGAATTATTTAGTGAGGGTATTAGCAGTAGCGAAACATCCGATGCAAGGAGATATCCATTCCGGGAAGGAAGTAGATGTACCTTTATTTCATGAAAGGCGTGCACTTGCTTACAGGGAACAGGCAAATATGCCGAAAAAAATGGTTAAACCATATGAGGGAGAATTTCCTGAATACTTGCCCTCTTTACAGGATGCTTTAGCAAAAATGAAGCAAGAACTTCAAGCAGAAGATTCTCTATGGGCAGAAAAAAGCCTGAAAAATATAGAAATCCTCGAAAAGGATTATTTTAAATAAAATTATTAGATCATAATAAGCCAAATCATATAATATAGATTTGGCTTATTATGCTAGATTATTAAAGAGCTTTGAAAAATCTACTCTATCCCCAATTGTTGTTGGTTCGTGTTGCTTTAAGTATTTTTTATCCTTTTCCACTAATTTAAAAATATGATAGGTCGTCAGGGCATCATCAAGAGCTCTATGATGCTTTCCAACTCCTTCTTTTCCGTATTCCTGAACAGCCTTCCATAATCCTGTTTGATTTTGATCCCCGAAGAAACGTTTATATTCCATCGATAAATCAATTTCTTGCCCTTTGATCGGAAATGGGTAGCTTCCTTTTTGACAATTATTGCGTAATACCTTCATATCCATGTTGCCCCAGGTAACAACTGTATTCTTTTTACTAGCAGATGTAATATCTTGGAACTTCTTTACAAGTTCTGCGAACGGGATACCTGAGTTCACCTGTTCTTGAGAAATATTCAAAAATGATTTACAGCGTTGTGATAATACGGGAAAACGTTCTGGCAACACATAGGATGAGTATTGCTCATATATTTGATTATTTCGAACGTCTACAATCCCTACTTCAATAATCTCAGGAAAAAATCCTTTGTATCTTGGACTTCTTTCAGGCATTGTAAATTCAAAGTCAATAAATAAATATTGATGCTCCTCCACTTCCTTTTTCCCTCCCTTCAGAAACTATTATCTTTTTATTATATCATTTTTTAAACTTAGTTTTTTAACTTTTCTGTAAAAAGAAGGCACTTTTCTAAAACTTTTCCACCTTAAAGATTTTTTCTGACATTGTGGATTAACGATGGATCACATATAATGATGTAAGTTCTAGAATTTGGAACTTTACTGTGTTGATAACGAAGTTTTTGAAAAGGAATGGATCTGTCATGGGGCGTATGCTCACCGGCTATTTATTTATTATTTTGTTCTTGCCTATTTTTATTGTTCTTGTCATGCTCACTTCCACTGAAATGGGCCAAGTTCAAAGTTTTCATAGTTTTTTAGATGAACGTATACATATCGAGCAAACGGATCTCAATCAATCTAGCTTTATTCATGATAAACATGGACAGGTTATCTCAGAAATATATAAACCGCTGAACCGTATCTATATAAACTCCGAAAGTATACCAGAATTCACTAAAAATCTATTTATTCTTTCAGAGGATCAACATTTTTATCTGCATCGTGGTTTTGATTTAACGGCTATTGGAAGAGCCTTAGCTGCCAACATCCAAGCAAATGGGATTGAAGAAGGGGCCAGCACCATTACACAACAGTTGGCGCGTAACTTATATTTAAATTATGAGCAGTCTTACAATCGTAAGCTCAGTGAAGTACTGTACGCCTATCAGCTTGAACGAACTTTTTCTAAGGAAGAGATATTAGAACTCTATATAAATACTGTCTACTTTCAAAATGGAGCTTATGGAATTGAGGCAGCTGCCAATATTTATTTTCAAAAGACAACTGCGGAATTAACACCTGCTGAACAAGCCTTTTTAGCAGCTATTCCGAACAACCCCTCACTCTATAACCCGATTAAACATTTTGATCGTACGAAAGCCCGTCAAGAGAGATTAATAGATTTAATGGAAAAAGAAACGATCATCACCAATGAAGAAGCGCTCTCCATGAAAACGGAATCGATCGACATTGATTTACGAAGCAGAACCGACTTATATCCTGATTATGTCACATATGTAGAAGCTGAATTAAAAGAAATGATTTCACAGGCTGAAGGCTTTCAAGATCAAATCAAGCAGGCAAATCCTCAGCAACAAGAAGAACTGAAAAACAAGATAAATCTTCGAGTTCAGGAAGTGTTGGCTTCAGGTGTCATTATTGAGACAGCATTAGATCCTATTGTACAGAAAAGGGCCGTTAATGCGGTTAAGAAATACCTTCCTTATAACAATATTGAGGGTTCCGCAACAGTCATTGATCATCATGCCCACGAGATCATGGCTCTTGTCGGTGGAAAAAATTATCAAAAATACGATTTTAATCGCGCTTTTCAAGGTTACCGTCAGCCTGGTTCAGCGATTAAGCCACTACTTGTATACGGACCTTATATCAATCAGACAAATGCATCGCTTGAGGAAAAGATAAGTGCTGACAATTATTGCGCAAATGAGTATTGTCCAAAAAACTATGGTGGTGGTACATATGGAATGGTGACGCTTGAACAAGCGATCATGCGCTCTTACAATACACCAGCTGTACGTATTTTAAATAAAACAGGTATTGAACATGCCTTTAATGACTTAAATAAATTTCAATTTAAAAGGGTAACAGAAGAGGATCGACGCTTGCCATCCGCGATTGGAGGTTTTTCTTACGGGATGACCTCACTAGAGATGACGAATGCATTTACGGTTTTTGGTACTGAAGGATTTTATCAGCCAGCGCGAGCCATTCGAAAGGTTACGGACTTGAACGGAAATATCCTTTATCAATGGGAAGACAGTGCTGTTCACGTGTGGAATCTCTCCACTATTTCGAAAATGAGAACTGCTTTAAACAAAGTAGTCACGTCAGGCACAGGCAAAAAAGCTTATTTTCCAAGTTCATATATCGGAGGAAAAACTGGCACTACGAATGATTATCATGATTTTTGGTTCATTGGACTGACCGATTCAATTACAGCAGGTGTTTGGATTGGAAAGGATACACCTGCCAATATTAAATATGTGGAGTCAGTGGCACCGCATCAACGCATTTGGAAGGAAATTGTCTCTGGAATACAATAGGACAGACAAAAAGAGGCTGCACCAATTTTGATTGGTACAACCTCTTTTTTATTTATACTTCCACTTCCTGCTTTTTATCTCGCATTGCCATTGGAATGTATACGCAATATGGTTCACTTTCTAAATAGTCTCCTGTGACTGCATACGTTCTAGAACGAGACCCTCCACATACAAAGCGATACTCACATACTCCGCATTTTCCTTTATACAAGTCAGGTTTACGAAGCTCTTTAAGCACTGGAGATTCACGGTAAATTTCCTTTAATGGCTTCTCTCTTACATTTCCAACTTTAATGGGAAGAAGACCACTTGGAAGTACGTCTCCAACATGGGAAATGAAGATAAACCCATTTCCATCATTAACCCCTTTAGGCGCGCGTTTTAAACCATCAATCATAGAAGCGTGATCAGTTGTAATCGTATCTTCATAGCGGATATCCGCTCCATCAATCTTATGCTCTCTTGCTTTTTGCTGAAGCACCACTCTTCGATAATGTTGGGCAGCCGTTGTTTTAATATCAAACGGTGCTGTTTTACTTAATTCATATAGCCATCTAAATACCTTCTCATGCTCAGCTGGTGTAATACAAGCATCCTCTTGTCCTCTTCCCGTTGGAACTAATAGGAAAATATACCACATAACCGCTTTAAGATCCTTCACTACTTCGACCATTTGTTCAAGATGATCGTAATTATAGCGAGAAATAACGGTATTGATTTGCAATGGCATATTGAGTTCATTCAAATATTTAATTTTCTCTATTGTCAGATCAAAAGATCCTGGAGTTCCTCTAAAATGGTCGTGAATTTCAGGCGTTGGACCATCTAAACTGAATCCCCATCTTGAAAGGCCAACATTTTTCGCTCTTTCCATTTTTTCCTTCGTTACATTTGCTGTAGCACTCGGAGTCATGGAAACGCGCATTCCTTTATTCACTGCATATTCTGCTAGCTCAAAAAGGTCCTCTCTCATCATACAATCTCCACCCGTAAATACGAGCATCGGATTGTTCATTTCATAAATTTGATCAATCAGCTTGATTCCTTCTTCATGGGAAAGCTCATTTGGATGCGGTTTCGTTTGTGCATCAGCACGACAATGTACACATTTTAACTGACAGGCTCTTGTAACCTCCCAGATCGCAATAAACGGATTCTCATTATAATCTATCGGTTTTCCCATATGTGGTTGTTGCCCTTTTCCATGTGGGTGTCCTTTTCCATGCATACTAATCACCTGATTCCCTTAGGTTTTTTATACTTTTTATTTAATTATAACGATTATAAATAGGCGCATCAGTTACTTTTGTCACACCTCTCTAGAGTACAAAAAAAGAATGCCCACTTCCTATGAGCATCCTTCGTTCTTAAATTGGCAAGCTTGCCATTATGCTGTTATACACTTTCAAAGCAATATAAATGACCCCACTCAAAATCGAGGACCAAACAACTACTTGAAAAAATATAACCCCGACCGTGCCCAAGAAGGACATCGAGGAACTGATTTTATAGACAAAATAAATAAAGTAAGCAATCGTTGCTCCTACCAAAATGGCCCCAATACCGAGCAAGCTATACAAACTTAAAAGAGATAAGGCTCCTCCAATAAAATAGATAGTAGATCCCGCTCGTATTTGTTTTAAGCTGTCACCCTCAGATTCTTTTGAGAAAAAAAGCAGGGATAGTTCATTAATCGTATTCGCAATTAACTTAAGGGCTGCAAACACCATGAAAAATAGTACAAGAAGTAAAACAAGCAGGGCCAATTGAATCCCACCATCTGAAAAGAATTCCTTCATTCCCTCATATATTCCTGCTTTTTTTAATAAGTCGATTACGGTCATTTCGACTCGAATAGCAAGAGATAAACTAAATAAAAGAATCGCTAATAGTGGAAAATAGCTAGTAAAATATGTATTTTTCATTAAATTTCTCCAAAAGTGCCTATAAAATGAACTGCTTCTTTAGTATAGTTCGATTCATGCCTTTTCTTCAACTAGCGAAAAAACTTTTGGAGGAAAAAATTAGCCCAGAGCAAAAACTCTGAGCTTTCTCGTTACTATTTTTATAACTCCTCAATACGAACGTATTCTCGCGCTTTGAATACTTCATATTTTCTTGGCATACTGAATGGGTTGGAAATCGGCATGATTTCCACAACTTCATCATCCCCATCTGCCAAATTTGGGTCATAAAATTCTCTTGAATTTTGATTATCCCATAACCATGCTAATGAAAATAAAAGGAGAAATATTGAAATGGATGCGATTATTTTCCTTTTCATAGCACACCCCCATCTACTAAGTAGTGTGCGAAAAAACAATAAATTTTATACATGAATACATTTTGTCTCAATATTTTCTCGTTTAAGAGACGGTTTTAACCATAAAAAACAGTCGAAAACGAAAAAATTTTTATATCAAATTTACGCATTTCTTCCTATTTATAATAAAAAGAATAATCCTTTAGCCATAAGCTATTGAGACATGCACCTCTACACTTTTTCATGTATAATTTTATTTGTGCATAAAAAAGCAAACGGAATCATTTCGATTTTTCAGTGGGCACTGAAACCAAAATGAAACGATACACTTCTTTTATGTTGAAGCAAAAATAGAGTAGAATTTTGCAGACATAAATGGGGAAACATGGATAGAGTATTACCTTATTTCCCAAATTTAAAAGAGATTATTTTGCCACTATCATGTGGATACGATTTATTGAGGGGGGTTTGTTTTGTCATTATTGCATTTAGCCATTATCGCTCCATTAATTTTTGCTATAGTGGTTCCATTTTTCTATAAAGGCTTCCGCCAGATACATACTGGATGGTTTGTTCTACCAATACCCATTCTTTTATTCGCTTACTTCTTTTCCTTTATCTCACTCACTAGGGATAAAGAAATCGTTATGGAAACCTTGGAATGGATTCCAACACTCGGGATCAACTTCACAGCCAAGGTGGACGGGCTCGGACTGTTATTTGCCTTATTAATTACAGGGATTGGCGCCCTTGTTGTCCTCTACTCTATTTATTATTTATCAAAAGAAAAAGAACAACTGCATAACTTCTATGTCTATTTACTGCTCTTTATGGGCGCTATGCTCGGAGTCGTTTTATCTGATAATTTAATTGTGATGTATGCTTTTTGGGAGTTAACAAGCTTTTCATCCTTTTTATTAATCGGGTATTGGTATCATCGTGAGAAATCCCGATATGGTGCACAGAAATCAATGCTGATAACGGTTTTCGGTGGTCTTTCTATGCTCGGAGGTATAATTTTGTTATACCTCATGACAGGAAGCTTTAGTATTACGGAAATTATTACACAATCAAGCGTGATTTTAACACATCCATTATTTGTTCCTGCGTTAATTTGTGTATTGTTAGGAGCTTTTACAAAGTCAGCTCAGTTTCCATTTCATATCTGGCTTCCAGATGCAATGGAAGCACCAACCCCAGTAAGTGCTTATTTACACTCGGCAACAATGGTAAAAGCAGGTATCTATTTAGTCGCAAGATTAACGCCTGTTTTCGCTGTTGACGGTTTATGGTTATGGTTAGTTGCGAGTTTTGGGATTTTCACATTATTTTGGGGCTCCTTCTCAGCTGTTAAGCAAACCGATCTAAAAAGCATTCTTGCCTTTTCTACCGTAAGTCAGCTTGGGTTAATTATGTCCCTTCTAGGTGTCGGAGCAGCATCGCTACACTATGATGGGTTAGATGATAATATCTATGTGGTTGCTACAACAGCCGCTATTTTCCATCTGATCAACCATGCCACCTTTAAAGGGAGCTTGTTCATGGTTGTTGGAATTGTCGACCATGAAACAGGGACAAGAGATATACGTAAGCTTGGTGGATTAATTAACTTTATGCCGATCACCTTTACACTTGCGATGATTGGTGCATTTTCTATGGCTGGATTACCGCCATTCAACGGATTCCTAAGTAAGGAAATGTTCTTTACAGGAATGCTTACCGTTCTTGAAATGGATTTCTTTAGCTTTGATACATTTGCCATCCTTTTCCCAATCCTAGCTTGGGTAGCAAGTGTGTTCACATTCATTTACAGTATGGTTCTTGTTTTTAAAACCTTCACAGGAAAATATCAACCAGAGAAATTGGATAAGAAACCACATGAAGCACCTTTAGGAATGCTCATTTCACCGATCATTCTTGCTTCATTAGTGATCATCATTTTCTTCTTTCCGAATTCCCTGTTATCAGACAATCTAATTTCACCAGCGCTTGTCTCGATTCTCCCAAGTTTATTAACAGAAGGAACAGAATTTGTGGTTCATATCTATCAATGGCATGGATTCAATCCTGAACTATTTATGACATTGGGGGTTATAGCGGTTGGGCTTCTTCTCTACTTAACACTTCCAAAATGGAGAAGAATTTATGACCTATTCCCTGAGAAGCTAACGCTAAATCGTTTTTACGATGGCGCTGTTGAAAGAGCACAAACTGGCTCTTATAAATTCACAAAATCATATATGAATGGTTCTATTCGTTCTTACTTAGTCTATATTTTCACATTCTTTATTGTCATCTTGGCAACTTCTCTGTTTTACAAAAACGCCTTTAAAATGGATACGAGCAAGCTTGCCTCGATTGGCATTTACGAGGTACTGCTAGCCCTTCTCATTGTTATTGCGGCAGCCAGTATTTTATTTGCTAAAACAAGATTGTCACAGATTATTTTATTAGGAGCTGTCGGCTATACGGTTTCACTCTTTTATGTCCTATTTAGAGCACCTGATCTTGCCTTAACACAACTAGTCATCGAAACCGTTTCAGTAGCCTTATTTTTAGTGTGTTTCTATCATTTACCGAAACTACGTCGTGAAGAAACGCGTATTCGCTTTAAGCTCACCAATGCTATCGTATCCGTCGGAGTGGGAGTAGTTGTTACATTAATTGCTTTATCAGCACATAGTAATAAATTTTTCCCTTCGATTTCACAATACTATATTGAAAATACGTATGAGAAAGCTGCTGGGAAAAACATGGTCAACGTCATCCTCGTTGACTTCCGTGGATTTGATACATTATTTGAAATTGCCGTTCTTGCTATAGCAGCGTTGGGAATTTTCGGCATGATTAAACTTCGACTTGCAAGGAGGGAAGAGGAATGAGATCCCATAATAATGTTATTCTCGAAACAATGATCCGACTTGTTCTCTTTATCATCATCCTCTTCTCTGTTTATATCTTTTTCGCAGGACATTATTACCCTGGAGGAGGTTTTATCGGTGGCTTGATGACGGCAGGAGCGATCGTTCTTATGCTCATCGCTTACGACATCAAAACAGTTTCGATTATTTTACCGTTTAATTACCGAATCATGACAGGAATAGGTTTATTATTTGCCATTGGAACAAGTGCAGGAGCGATATTTTTTAATGTCCCATTTTTAACCCATGCATTTGGTCATATTGATTTACCAGTACTTGGGGATATTTCACTTCATACAGCTACGCTCTTTGACTTAGGTGTTTATTTAGTAGTTGTGGGAGTTACAATGACCATTATTCAAACGATAGGAGAGGATGAATAGTGGAGATACTAATGTCGATTGTTATAGGCATTCTCTTTATGATTGCCACCTATTTAATGCTATCAAAAAGTTTATTGCGAATTATTGTTGGTACTGGGCTACTCAGCCATGGTGCTCACCTTTTACTTTTAACGATGAGTGGTTTAAAGAGAGGTGCACCTCCGCTTTTAGGAGAAAATGCACCGAACTACACTGACCCTCTACCTCAAGCACTCATCTTAACAGCGATTGTTATTAGCTTTGGGGTTACGGCCTTTTTCTTAGTACTAGCATATAGGGCATATAAAGAACTAGGTACAGATAATATTGAACAGATGAGAGGAACCGAAGGAAATGAATAATTTAGTCATCTTGCCGATACTCATCCCATTGTTAACGGCAGCCGTTTTAATTTTATTCCATAAGAAAATCAAAATACAAAGATGGATTTCTGCCCTTTCCTCTATTGTAACGATTATCGTTGCCCTAACATTGGTTCAAATTGTGCACAAAAATGGGATTCAAACACTTAATATCGCTAGCTGGGAAGCTCCATTTGGAATCAGCCTTGTTTCTGATATGTTCTCTGCTTTACTCGTATTAACAACGAGCATAATAGCGTTTACGTGTCTGATCTATTCCTTTAAATCGATCGGAAAAGAACGCGAAAACTATTACTATTATCCAGTTTTCAACTTTTTAATTGTAGGAGTTAACGGTGCCTTTTCAACAGGTGATATTTTCAACCTATTTGTATTCTTTGAAGTGATGCTCATGTCCTCCTATGTACTATTAGTTCTAGGTGGAACAAAAATTCAGTTAAGAGAATCGATTAAATATTTGCTCGTAAATATTATTTCATCTGCTTTGTTTGTTATTGCCGTTGCCTACCTTTATTCCATGGTTGGAACGTTAAATATGGCTCATATTTCAGCTCGCGTGTCTGAAATTGGACAACCGGCTATATTGTCCGTGATTGCAGTACTCCTTTTAATCGTATTTGGATTAAAAGGAGCAATCTTCCCACTTTATTTCTGGATGCCAGGTTCTTACTATGCACCACCAGCACCTGTACTAGCATTGTTCGGAGCATTGTTAACAAAAGTAGGAGTATACTCAATCACAAGAACATTTACGTTATTTTTCTATCATGATGTAGGCTTTACTCATCAGATCTTGCAAGTATTAGCGATTTTAACGATTATTATTGGCGTGATTGGGGCCATTGCCTATTGGGATATTAAAAAAATCATTATCTATAACATCGTTGTCGCAGTAGGAGTCATTTTGTATGGAATTTCTGTGATGAACATCAACGCCTTTACTGGCTCGATCTACTATTTAATTCACGATATGATTATTAAAGCAGGTCTTTTCCTACTTGCAGGAATCGTCATTGCCATTACGGGAACAAGTAATCTTCGCAATATGAGTGGTCTTATCAAGCGCTATCCTGGGCTTGGCTGGACGTTCTTTATTGCAGCGCTAGCTCTTGCTGGAATCCCACCTTTAAGTGGATTCATCGGAAAAGTACTGATTGTCCAAGGTGGATTTGAAGGAGAAAGTTATTTCGGTGCTGCAGTTGTTTTACTCTCCAGCTTACTCGTTTTGTTCTCGATCATGAAAATATTTATAAACGGCTTTTGGGGAGAAGACCGGAGCTATGCGAATGAGGAAAAAGCACCTGTTAAATGGTTGCTCATTTCTCCAATCATTCTGGTCATACTTTCAGCAGTGTACGGTATCGGCACAGAAGCCATTTTACCGTATATTTCTCAGGCAGCAGAGACGTTAGCAAATCCAAGTCTATATATTGATGCTGTCTTAAAGGAGTGATGGGAATGGCCTTTCAAATACTACTTAATGTATTTCTAGCCTTCATGTGGATGTTTATAAAAGTTTCATTTGATGTTTCCAGTTTCATAAAAGGTTATTTCTTTGGAATCATCATTCTATTTGTGTTAAGACGATTTTTTAGTTCCCGCTTTTATTTAGCGAGAGTATATGCTTTCATCAAGCTTTTGCTCATCTTCTTAAAAGAGTTATTGCTGTCAAACCTCGCTGTGCTTAAAGTGATTCTGAAGCCTAAGCTTGATATGAAACCGGGTATTTTTGCTTACAAGACAGTATTGACAAAGGATTGGCAAATTACCTTGCTCTCCAACCTGATTACTCTTACACCAGGTACACTCGTCATTGATGTATCAGATGATAATCAAACGTTGTACATTCATGCAATGGATATTGATGATGTAGACGAAGCAGTGAATAGCATTAAGAATACATTTGAAAAAGCAATTTTGGAGGTGAGCCAATAATGTTAGATACGGTTATTCATATTGCCCTATTTTGCTTGGCTCTCTCCATGGTTGGTCTTATCTACCGAGTGATCAAAGGCCCTTCCATTCCAGACAGAGTCATCGCTCTTGACGCGATTGGTATTAATTTAATTGCCATTATCGCACTTATCTCCATCGTTCTAAAAACGAATGCCTTCTTGGAGGTAATCCTTTTGCTTGGTATTCTTGCTTTTATCGGGACGGTTGCTTTTTCAAAGTATTTAGAGAAGGGGGTTATTTTCGAACGTGAACGAGATCGCTAATTATTTCATCGCCTTCTTTATTTTAGCCGGAGCATTTCTCAGTATGGCTGCAACTTTGGGTGTCATTAGACTTCCTGATGTGTATACCCGAAATCATGCCGCTTCTAAATCGGCAACATTAGGGGTCATGTCCATTTTATTTGGTACCTTTCTCTATTTTTACTTTTTAGAAGGGCATTTTAATTCACGTCTTATTCTAGGAATTGCTTTCGTGTTCATGACCTCTCCAGTTGCTGGTCATCTTATTAGTAGAGCTGCGTATCATACTGGTGTCGAAATGACGGATCGAAGCGTCCATGATGCCTTGAAAAATGCGAAGCATATGACAGCTTCTAAAGACACAGAATAAGCGTTTTTGCTTGCTAAAAAGACGTACACCCAAAATTTGGGCGTACGTCTTTTTCTTTTGCTCACGTTTTCTACGCAACTAGGATCAAAAAAAGCACTGTTTATTAGGGAAAGCACCCAAAGTAATACTAGATAGATAAATGGAGAGATTCCTCTTAATTGGTTTGTGACAAGAAATCAACGTTTCCCTCACGATGGCAAATGTTCAAGATTTATCCATACCTATCCCTTCAATCAGTAGCTTATAGTTAGGATGAGCTTATTTCATGAGGAGGAGGTGCTTTACATGAAGAATTTAATTTCCATTATCGGAGGAGGAATTAGTGGGTTAAGCACAGCCATAGCCTTAAAAAACAAAGGATTTAAGGTGAAAATTTATGAAAGAGACGACCTTTTTAGTTCAATAGACTCTGGAGTTGTGTTAGGTGCAAACGCCATTCAAGCACTAACTGAATTAGGTGTAAAAGAAGAGGTTATGAAACATGGATTTTCAACGGATAGATGCATAATTTTATCTGATACAGGAAAAGCACTCACCGAACTTTATCATCATTCCAATGACTACCCCACCTATACATCTATACACCGACATGATTTTATTCGAATTCTTTCAAAACATATTCAACTAGACGAGATATCATTTAATGAAAATTTAACCGACTTTATGTATAGCCCTGATGGGATTGAACTATATTTTGAAAATGGCAAACAAGTGACAACTAAATATATGATTGGTAGTGACGGGCTCCACTCTAACATCCGCCATCAAATCGCCCCAATGAAAAAGTTGCGTTTTGCTGGATATACATGCTGGAGAGGGATTGTTCATCATTGCCCTGACCATTTTAAGAAAAGATTTACTGAAACATGGGGACCAAATGGACGGTTTGGCATTATTCCCTTATCAGGAAATCAATTATATTGGTATGCATTAAAGAATTGCACACGAAATGATCCAGAGCTCTCATCCTGGACAACAAAGGAACTACTTAATAATTTTTCAACTTATCATGATCCGATTCCTCAATTAATCGAGCGAACATCAGACCAAAATGTCTTGCATCATGATATTTACGACCTCGCTCCCTTAACCCAATTTACATATGAACATGTCATCCTAATAGGAGATGCGGCACATGCGGCAACACCTGATCTAGGACAAGGGGCTTGTCAAGCAATTGAAGACGCCTTTTATTTAAGCAAAAGCTTAGAAAGTGAAAACAATTTACACAAAGCATTTAAGAAGTTTGAAGAGAGGCGTATTGCACGAACCCGTAAAATTACGCACAATTCAAGAATACTAGGAAAAGTGGCTCAAATCGACAATCCGATTCTTTGCTCCATCCGCAATAAAATATTAAGTATAACCCCTTCCGCCATTCATGAACAAAAACTAAGAAGTGTCTTTACACTAGAAGAAATAAGAAGGTAAAAGCAGCTCTGCTTTACCTTCTTTTTATGACAGCCATCGTACACCGAGAAACACAAATTAATCGATCCTCTTCATCGGTGATTTTAATATCCCATACCATTGTCGTCTTCCCTTGGTGTAATACAGTTCCTGTTGCAGTCACGATTCCATCCTTTTTCCCTTTTACATGATTTGCATTGATTTCTAGACCGACAACTACTTCTGTTGATTGATCTACAAGCTCGTATGCCCCAACGGATGCGACTGTTTCCGCTAATGCGACAGATGCACCTCCATGCAACAATCCCCAAGGCTGACGTGTGCGATCATCTACTGGCATCGTTGCCACAACTAATCCCTTTTCAACTTTAACCACTTCAATTCCTAACGTATGAATGAGCGTTTTCGTAATATCCATTCTTTTTCCCCCAAAGTTAATTTGTAATGCCTAGATCATGTCATCGACTTAATTTTTCGCTTTCTTTTTCTTTGAATCAGCTTAAAAATAAAGTAAGTAGCTACAAGAAAAGCTCCAACAAATAGGAACTCTGTCTCCATCTGAAAAATTCTCTCCCGATGATCCCCAAACCAATAGCCTAAACTGAACATGATCGATAGCCATGCGAGTGCACCTGAATAAGCAAATAAAAGGAATGTTTTGAACGGTAGCTTACTAACTCCATACAGGAATGGAACAAAATTTCTTAAACCTGGAATAAAATAACTAAAGGTTAAGGAGTAGGAATGATATTTATTCATGACATTTAAGGATCTTTCTATGACCTTAGCAAAGCGTTTTCTTTTCTTGAAAAAGGGAAGTAATGGTCCGCCGACAAAGCGCCCAAGCAAATAGGCGGTCGTTAATGCCGCAACAATTCCCCCATATGTGACAAGAAAAGTAGCTATTGGGTTTAGAACTACCTGCGAAGCAGCTATTCCAATCGTCATGACAATCAGTTCGTTCGGCAGTGGTGCACCAAACACACCTAACCAAAGCCATAGAAAAAGCCCTATATATCCACTACTCTCAATGAGGTCCAATATAAACTCAAGTTCCATATCGTGTACGCCTCTTTTCATTTCCTAATAGGGCATTCATACCCAAATAATCTTTGGGCTCTTTCTTTAAACATGCAAATACAAAAATATATCGATTATAAAAATTATACCAATTATAGATATAAACGTCTGTTATTTTGCCCTTATACGATAAAAACAACGAAAAGAATGGAAGAAATGGCATGAGCAATGCTTTCATGTCATATACATGGAGGAGATATTCCAAAATGGAAAGGGGATGAGCGAATGCATCCATATCAATATTTCCCATCATATCGACACTACTATCCTCCTCCCCAAAAATTTTATGTACCGTATACACCACCCATTCGTTTTAGACCTTATATAAGGAGACAACAGTTTCCAACCGTAAACCCTGATATGTTTATGAGTTCTGCCCAGCATATGCAAACATTAATGAAAGATGCGAGTCTCGTATTAGGAAAAATGGCTAACTCTCATCAATTCTCATTAGATTTGATGACGGCCGCCCAAAAATCTGATAAGGAAAAGGTAACCCAAATGTTAAAGGAGACAGGCATACAAACAACCCCAGATGTAACCTATTCTCCAGATGGATTAAAGCTTGATTTCAAAACGGTTGTCGATCAAGTTGATTGCTGCCACCTTAACCTATCATTGAGATGGATGTAGAGCATAACAAACATTATTGAGGCTGGATCAAAAAGTCGGTGGTAACGACTTTTTGATTCTAGTTTGCAGTGTATACATTCCCTCGCAGTTGGAGTATCGATATGAAAAAATAACAGGAAAAATTCCGCTTAATGAGCAAACATCATGAAAAAGAGCCGAAATAGCAGGAAAAATTCCTGCTATTCACTCAAAAAATGCCAAAATAAACGATTTTGCCCTCCATAAGCGGAAAATCTTCCGTTATTTCCCCTAAAAGGGACTCCATTGAAGATATAACAGGAAAAAATTCCGCTTAAGGATAGAGAAGAGAGGTGGTTGGAGCAAAATAGGGCCTTATAGTAGAAATTTAGACAAACCGGAAATCGATTGGATTCTTGAAGGCTAATTTGCGTTTCACTCGATTTTTTTGTACGAGGAATATCGAAGGTAGAAAACGAAATGGGGCATGCGTTAATACAAAAATAGAGGAAGGTGAATTTGAGTACCCTCAGGATTCACCTTCCTCATTATTTGAAGCTAGTTATGTCCCAGCCTCAGAGTTCTTAATAAAATGGCTGCTGGCCATAGGCGCCATAGCCACCGCCGTAACCACCGTAGGGACCACCAAATCCCCCACCATAGCCATATGGGGCAATCGGAACGGGATACGGATATGGTCTAGGACGAGGATAGAAAGCTCCACCAATCAATCCTCCTGCTAAGCCTCCTAATAAACCTCCGAAAAACGGAGCTCCAAAAAAGAAAAATCTTTGATCATGCGGGGTTGGATTTCTATAATAACGATACACTCGACTCCCTCCTTCAAATTACAACTTCCTACACTACTTCATATGCAAATGTCCCCTATGAAGAGTGGGCTTTAGGATAATTAACCTATAGCTTACCTAGAAAATGAAGGAGGCCCAATCAACAAAACTGAATAATAGAATACGAGATGAGCTAATCTTAAATGCCATTCCTAGTTTGATAGGGAATTACATTTTTACCTATTTATTCTTAAAGAACCATTGCCGCAATCCAGCCAAATATAATCAAGGGAATATTATAATGTAGGAAGGTCGGAACACAAGTATCCCAAATATGATTATGTCCACCATCTACATTTAATCCGGCAGTTGGACCTAATGTGCTATCAGAAGCCGGTGATCCTGCGTCACCTAATGCAGCGGCTGTCCCAACTAACGCGATCGTGGCCATCGGATTAAATCCTAATTCCATTGCAAGCGGAACAAAAATCGTTGCAATGATCGGAATCGTGGAAAAGGATGAACCGATCCCCATTGTAACGAGTAATCCAACGACTAACATTAGGAGTGCTGCCAATGACTGACTTCCACCTATTAATCGGGCTGCTTGCTGGACAAGAGAATCAACATGTCCTGTTTCCTTCAGAACCTCTGCGAAACCAAACGCTGAAAGCATAACAAAGCCGATAAATGCCATCATTTTCATACCCTCTGTTAAGAGCTCGTCGGCTTCCTTCCACTTTATCGAACCACTTACATATAAGATAAGAATCCCTGCTAAAGCGCCAAAGATCATTGAATCGAGGAGCAACTGAACCATTAATGCCCCTACTATTGAAATAAGCGCAAATGCAATCCCACGCTTTGAACGGGTACCCTGCTCGAGTGCTTCCATTTCTTTCGTTTCATACCCTCTTTCCTTGCGATATGAAACAAATATTGCGAAAAGCAATCCTGCTACGAGCCCGGCTGTCGGGATTAACATAGCTATTGGAATATCACTTGAATTTACCACCATGCCACTGTCTGCCATATTGGTAGCAATGATATCCTGAAAAATTTTCCCGAACCCAACAGGAAGTAATATATATGGTGCTGTTAATCCAAAAGTTAACACGGAAGCAATCAATCTTCTATCTATTTTTAACTCATTCATTAATTTTAAGAGAGATGGAATAAGAATCGGAATAAAAGCGATATGAATCGGAATAAGATTTTGTGACAAACAAGCCATTGCTAAAATCGCCACAACAATCAACGCTTTTGAATATTTTTTTCTAGTAGAATCACCATTTTTATGGACAATTCCTAATACTCCCTCGACCAATAAATTTGGAAGTCCTGTTTTCGAAAGAGCAATGGCGAAACCACCTAATAAAGCATAACTAAGTGCTACCTCTGCGCTACCGCCAAGTCCACCAGAGAAGACTTCGATTGTTTCATTTAAAGTCAATCCTCCCGTTACGCCACCAACGAGTGCACCGATAATTAGCGCTAAGACGACATTGACCCTTACTAAGCTTAAAATTAACATGACTAGAACTGCTACCACTACCGCATTCATTCTATGTTCCCCTCTCGATGCTTTAGTTTGCTAAATTGGTAGAGAATTAAAATACATGTTCTAAAATAGCATAGTAGATTGTAGGTGTCAATTTTTTTTGCATAAGAAAGTCCAAGGGGAAATTCCCTTGGATTCATGTTTAATTCTTTTCGAATCTTTCAACGAGCAATGCTAATGTACGTGTCATGGCACCTGTAGCTCCTGCTGGTCCAACAGCAGTAGAAGTTCTCGTAGTGGCAGTACCAGCTATATCGAGGTGTACCCACGGAGTTCCTTCGGCAAATTCGCCAACAAAGGCTCCACCCATAATGGCATGTCCTTCACGTCCAGGAGAGTTATTTAAATCAGCGATTTTGCTACCACGAACTCTTTCCATATCTTTTTCGAATAATGGTAAACGCCAAATGGGCTCTCCTGCCTCATAAGATGCTTCAAGCACTTGCTCAAACCACGCTTCATCATTTGTCAGTGCACCTGTCGTGTTCGTTCCTAAAGCGACAATGACTCCACCTGTTAATGTTGCGACATCGACTAAATAATTGGCTCCATGATGCTTGGCATATGTTACTGCATCTGCCAGAACAAGACGGCCTTCAGCATCTGTATTTAATACTTCAATTGTTTTTCCACTCATAGAAGTAATCACATCATCTGGCTTAAATGCATTGCCACTAATCATATTGTCAGTAGATGGAATTACAGCGACAACATTTTGTTCAGGACGCAATTCGCCAATGATTTCCATCGCACCTAATACGGCTGCTGCACCGCCCATATCCGATTTCATTCCGACAATGCCATCCTTTGGCTTAATAGAGTACCCACCTGTATCAAAAGTAATCCCTTTTCCGACTAAGCCGATTACATCAGACCACTCATCCTTACCTTGATATTTCAACACAATCATTTTAGGAGGTTCTTCGGATCCTTGATTGACAGCTAAGAGTGCACCCATTCCAAGCTTCAACATGTCTTCCTTTTCCAATATTTCTACTTCAAAAGCATATTTGTCCCCAAGCTCTTTTGCGTAATTGGCCATATCGGTTGCCGTTAATAGATTACCTGGCGTATTCACCAATGTTCGAGCGGAATTAGTGCTTTTTCCATATAC
Organism: Robertmurraya phoenicis; assembly: GCF_047302285.1. GTDB lineage: Bacteria > Bacillota > Bacilli > Bacillales > Cytobacillaceae > Robertmurraya. The sequence continues at coordinate 1,083,967 of NZ_CP154845.1, read as the reverse complement.
ATATCCAACGGTTAAAGCAGCTTGGATTTCATCAGCATCATCCTTACTTATAACGATAACCTTTTCAATTTCTTTCTTTGGTTCATTTGATTTTTGCTTATAGCCTGCAAACTCGTATGTAGCTAATGGCAGTGCTTCACTTAGCACATGTGCCGCATCTAAAGAATCCATCCCTTCTGCAACAAATGTATCTAAGTAGATCGCGACTTCTGCTATTTTTGACACTTGAATTTCCTTAAATGCTTTTCCGAAAGCTTCACGGAGCACTTCTAAGGTGAGCTCCTTTTCTTTTCCTAGACCGACAAAAATTAATCTTTTGGCACCAATTTTTCCAAATGTATGTATCTTTGAAATGCTCTTCTTTTTCGCAGATATATCACCACTTTTGACTAACTCTGTTAATTGCCCTTCAAATAACTCATCAAGTTTAGCTAATTGGCCCGAAAATTTTTCGGGTTTCTCTTTCATTCCAATGACCAAGCACTCATATGAGTCTTGATATTCGATTTCATTTTTCACCTGAAACATGTAGTCACCTCCAACAATATGTTTCCATTATAATCTAAACCCAACTATCTTTCGACTGAATGATTTCAGAGTACTCTTAATCATCGTCTTCTAGATATAATAAAAGCTTAGGCAATGGTGGTAAAGAATCCACTTCAGCAAATGAAACTCGATCGATATGTTGTGGTATAATAATGAAACAATCTTCGATAAACGGATATACTTTTTCTAGATCCAATCCCCAGTGTTTCGGGCGATAATTCTGTAAATATTCGTGAGCAGCCATCATCATTAATCGAGCTCCTTTCACATTTCCATATTCGTAATGATAGATGGCGACACTCATTTGCAATAACCCTTTTAAAAATAAATTCGATTTTTCACTCATCCACATTTCTTCGAGCAAATCGTGGCAGGTGTAATAATCACCTTCGTTAAAATGAACAAAAAAATGATAATATTCGAGTGGGTAATCCTTCAACATACATCCCCCTTTTGTTGTGACTTTCGAAACTCTTGTATGGAGAAGACTATTAGTACTTATAAACGTAACATTTCAATCTAATTCAACAAAGGTGGTTACAACATGGATCTATTTATCAATTTCTCATTTTGGGCTGCTTTAGCCGCTATCTTCTTTGCACAATTTGTCAAAGTACCGATTCATTTTGCTGTGACAAGAAAATTAGACTGGTCATTATTGACTAGTACTGGTGGAATGCCTAGTTCTCACTCAGCAGCTGTGACGGCATTATCTACTGGAGTAGCTCTTGAAGTGGGAATGCAATCTTCCGTGTTTGCGGTGTCAGCGATTTTTGCCATTATTACTATGTTTGATGCAACCGGGGTTCGACGTCAAGCAGGCGAACAAGCGATCGTACTAAATCAGCTCGTTACCGATTTCAACCGATTTATTGAGGAAGCCAAAGATTGGCCTCATAAGCCGGATCAAGAGAAGCGTAAAGAACTGAAGGAATTACTTGGGCATAAACCAATTGAAGTCTTTTTTGGAGGATTAACAGGAATCGTGCTCACTTTAATTTTACACTACTTGGTTCATCTCTGATGACCAATTAGCTCTAGAACCTTGACACAAAGAAACCGCCAGAATCAGCACCACTTTCACGGGCGTTGATTCTGGCGGTTTCTTCATTCAAACTTATTCATGTTTATTGACTCTTCGACTGGTTAATTTGTTGACGGAAGACTTGCATCGATTCGTTTTCATTTAACGCTCTCAAATCTTCCTCTGTCAACTTTCCATTTCCTTTTTCAATCACGAAAACTTCAACCTTCTTTTTGCCCCATTCACGGTATACATCTTCCACCGTTTCATAGTATAGATCGACCTTGTTACCTTTAATGGCCCCACCTTTATCTGCCACAACCCCATATCCGTAACCTGGGATAAAGAGAATTGTACCAATTGGGAACACATTTAAGTCAGCAGCAACTGTCGAGTACAGGTCACGAGTTACTTTAACGCCAGAATAAGTGATCCCAAACTGCGGATGCCCTGGGTCTTTTCCGGTTGATTCATATCCAGCCGTATAACCTGTAGCCATCACCTCTGTACTTGGATACTTGGTCCAATCAACAGATTCTTCTAATGTTGGCGGTGTACCAGATACCTTTTCGCTTGATGAAATTTTTAAATCAAGATTGGTTACCTTTTTCAAAAACTTGAAGGCAACTTCCATCGGCTTTAGTTTATGTTCTGTATGGGAGCTCGTTTCTTCGTAATGACCATTATCACCATTAAGGTAAGTGGTTAAAGATTTTGCCTCCACTCCAGAAATTCCCTGATATGTTGTCAGTAATGCTGCACAAAATAATATTGTCATCAAAAATCTTCTTGTCCATTTTTTAACATGTATCATTCTATTTTTTCACTCCTCCCAAATCTATTCATTTCCCAAGTTGGGATGAATTATTCATGAGAAAGAGTGATTTTTGCTAAAATATTTGAAAATTCAATCTAAATTACTCTTAACTTTGTTTTCAATACATCAAGAAGTAAACATTATTATTTGCCAAACCGTTTATACATTTCAATCATTTCTTTCACTAATTCAGTAATGGTTTCTGCACTCATTAATTGGTCTTCGGCATGCATAAAAAGTAAAGAGAATTCGACCTTGTTTCCTGCCGCTTCTCTTTGAATTAGGGTAGCATGTATCTTATGTCCTTCAACAAAGTATTTTTGAGATTCTGCTATTTTTTCCTCTGCTAGTTCAAAATCCCCTTCCTTTGCTGCATAAAGAGCTTCCATTACTATACTTTTGGCTGAACCAACATTACTAATCATTTGGAAAGCGATCATTTCTAAACTTTCATCAACCATCTTCATGACACATCCTTCTAGTAGTAGTAAAACTACTATAACTTGTGAAGTGAACTTTATCGGCAAAATATTTAAAAAGCGGGGATTAACTCTTTCGTTAATGCTCCCACAACGGATTTTCAAAACTTAATTATTTTCAATTAATTTTAAGGCTTCTTCTAAAACTTTTTCACCGTTCATCATTCCATAATATTGCATATTGATGGAATCAACCGGAATATTTTTGCCTTGAAGTTTTTTTTCAAATTGAGCTTTCATATAACGGACTTGCGGCCCAAGTAGTAATACATCGACGTTTTTCTTTCCTAAAATTCCATCAGCTTCTGAAGCAGAAACGGCAAAAATATCGGCTTCTACATTTTGCGACTCTGCCGCTTTTTGCATTCTTGTTACTAACATACTTGTACTCATTCCTGCTGAACATACCAACATAATTGTTTTCATCGTTTTCTCCTCCATAGTTATAAAAAATTTTTTATGATGTTTCTTTTCCTATGAAAGCGCGATTCTCCGTTGAAAAAAGGTAAAAATATATAGAAGACATCATCACTTGACATCGACTTCTTTTAAATGAGATGTTTCTATTTGATTAAGCATTTCATTAAATCGTCTTTTTTTTAAAGGCGACCAGATCATGCCAATAAGTGTATCATTGATTTTTTGAAGATAACCAAAGGACTCCATTTGTTCAGTATAGTGTAATTCACAACTTCCATCCTCAAGAGGACGAAGCTTATAGGAAACGATAAAATCTTGTTTATTACTCGTTGTACGATACTGATAAGCTTTATTTTTGGTGATTTCTTCGATCTGAATGGTCGCTTTCGCATGTTTTGAAAATGTCTTTTCGTATTCGAATCCTTGTAATTGTTTTTCTGTTAATTTTTTTCCGGTTTGAGATTGGATATCTGACAATACCGATGTTAAAATCGTCTCGTAAAGAAATTCAACTGGCACTTTCATTTTTCTCACTATTTCCATCAGATTCACCTAATCTTTTTGTGTTTTATTTCTCTTCTTACTCTTCACAGCAAAAATCGTACCTACGATAATCAAAACGAGTGCAGTGGTCAAATTAAAAATTTCATACTCCCCTGTTTTCGCATTTGTGCTAAATAAAAATAGGAGCAAGCCTATGCTAAGAAGAAATAATCCCCGTTTATCCACGTTCATCATCCTTTTTATTTAATGGCAGTAGCACGAAAATAAAGGACCGATCCCCATGATTGATTTTTTATGACCGATTTTGCCGCCCTAGATGCCTTTTCCAAATCTTCTATGGTTGTTTCAAAGTAAAGATTGATCCCTTTCTTTTCTTTAAACGTAAATTGAATCCCATCTTCATGATAATTATTTAATAGTTCTATAATTTTATCTTGATGTACGGCTGCACTAATTTCAATCATTTTTTCTATTCCTTTCCTCAGAATAAAGAGGGATGAGCCACTTCACTATAGAAGTGGCCTCCCATTTTAACCTTTTATACAGATTTGTTATCATGTCCTACATCTGTAACAATCTTATCATCCTGTCCTGCATCAGGGGCCATCTTGTTTGCCGCAATAACAAATGGGATCCAAATGGCAAATGATACGAGCATCGCAACCAATGTAACAATTGGAGCCCGCCAGTCCGCTCCTGTGGCTAAGAAGGATAGCAAGAACGGTGGTGTGACCCATACTATTGCTTGAGAAACCGGATCGACCCAGCCCCATATCGTTGCCCAGTACCCAATCGAAACTGATACAACTGGTGTAAGCAGGAATGGAATGAACATTAATGGATTCAATACAATCGGTAAACCGAACATGATTGGTTCATTGATATTGAAAATTCCAGGCCCTACAGACAAATTGGCAACGGTCCGATAATCCTTCCGTTTAGAGAAGATAAGAAGGGCGATAATCAACACAATCGTGCCGCCAGATCCACCGTACCATGCATAAGCATCAAAGGATCCGCGTACCCACATGTATCCATTCGCAATAACCGCTTCGGCTCCACCTTGTTGGAACAGATTGACGTTTTCCAATTGAGCAACACCGAAAACTCCTTCCAAAATTGGTGCAAGAACATTCGGTCCATGAATTCCAAAGAACCAGAACAATTGAACGAATAAAGCAACGAGTACAACGGCTCCAAAGCCTTGAGATAATCCAAGAAGAGGCAGAGCAACTGTTTTTTGCAACCATTGTAAGAAGGTCATATCCGGTACGATCTTGGAGAATATGAAATAGAAAATAGCAACAACATATAAGGCTACAGTTGCCGGTATGATCGCTGCAAATGCCTTCGAAATAGCCGGTGGAACAGAATCTGGTAGCTTAATCGTAATATCTTTTAACATCAATTTCACATAGATCATCGTAGCGATAAAACCAATAATCATCGCAGTAAAGAAGAAATTAGCGTCTAAGTTATTCAATGGGAGCCAGCCCCATCCTGCTGCTGTAATGCCTTCAGTTGTAGCAGACCATCCAGCTGCATTAATGGCTTCTACAGTAGTAGCATCCAAATTCAATCCTGTAATTCCACCGGAGAAAGAAAAGGTAATCCCGGAAATGGATGCTGCTGTTGAAACAATCCCTCCGGATAACTCATTGACCCCGTAAGCTTTGGCAATGTTGTATCCCCATGAGAACACAAATATCAAACCAGCAATCGCGAGCGTTCCATTCCAGACATAGCCATTTATCGTAATAATTTCTCTAATGACAGGTATACTGTTTCCGTCGTATCCGTCGAAGAATTGCGGAGGCAAATCTCTTAAAAGAGCGTTAAGCATAACTGCCACAGAACCAGCCATCGTCGCCGGGAGCGTTCCAATAAAGGCATCCCTCAATGCAACAAGATGCTTTTGGCCCCCAATTTTTCCGGCAATAGGTAGAAAATATTTTTCTAACCAAGCGATTAAAACTTGCATTCAAATACCTCCCTATAAGGAATTTTTTTTAAATCAAGTTCACTCCATATACGGTGTAAAAGCAGCGGTGTTCGTCTAAGTACTGCTTGTTTTATGATTCATCGCATCTCCCCCTTCAAATTGGACAAAGATCGGTTTAGATGGAATACACAGGATAAAATCGCTTACAAAAAACTTATAAAGGAAACCCTTCATAAGTGGAAGGATTCAATAGAACAAACTATAAAACTTGTACTTTTTTAAACTTGTTTTCTAGTGAAATTGAGGTAAAAATGCCTGATGGGTTTCCAATAACTCGTCAAGGATTATTTTTGCCATTTTTTCATCTGAAACTAATGGATTCATAAGTAGAGCAACATATGCTTCATGATAATCGCCCGTCAACGCTGCACGAATAACCTGCTCCTCGAAGGCTTTCATATGGTGTATGATCCCTTTGATAGAAGTTGGCAATTCTCCAATCACAAGGGGCTGTGGCCCTTGGCGTGTGATGACACTGTTGACTTCAATGACTGCATCAGCTGGAAGTTCTGGAATCGCTCCTTGATTAAAGGTATTCACGGTTTGTACATCACCGCGATTATTATAAATGGACTCCATTAGACTACATGCCACATCGCTATAAAAAGCACCGCCTCTTTTTTCAAGTTCTTTTGGTTTCTCACGCAGCTCTGGACTTTTATATAATTCAAAAAGTGATTCCTCTAATTTTTGGACTGTTTCTGCCCTTGTACCATTCTCTTCGAATGCCTTTATATCTTTTTCTAGTACTTCTTTAGTTTGAAAATAATATTGATGGTACGGATTTGGAAGCATCTTTAATGATTCGATAAATGTTTTAGACCAACCTAGATTGACAATATTTGCTGGTAAATACCCAAGATCATCATTCATAAGTTTCTCCAATATTTCTTCGGTTCGGTCGATCCCCTGAACCAAAACTTTTTTCCCAAACACAAAATGATTCATGCCAACAAATTCGATCTGAACATCTTGTGGTGAGGAATCCAAAATTTCTGCCGTTGCATGACGCATATTATAGGGAATATTACAGACCCCGATCACCTTCTTATGAGGGGAATGCTTTAATAGAGCTTCTGTCACTATTCCAGCCGGATTTGTAAAATTAATGATCCAAGCTTGTGGACAGATAGTATGGACATTTTGCGCAAGCTCCATTAAGACCGGAATCGTACGGAATGCCTTGAATATGCCTCCTGCCCCATTTGTTTCCTGACCGACAAATCCATGACTTAAAGGAATCCGTTCATCCTTTGCTCTCGCTTCCAATCCTCCTACACGAATTTGTGTCGAGACAAAATCAGCATTCTCAAGCGCTTCTTTTTGATTTAACGTCCATGACAATTGAATCGGTTTTGATGATTTCTCAATCATTCGCAATGCTAAATTCCCTACTACTTCAAGTTTTTTCTTTCCAGCTTCAATATCAACTAGAATGATTTCGGTAACAGGGAATATTTCATGGCGGCGAATAATCCCTTCTATTATTTCTGGTGTATAGCTCGAACCCCCACCAACAACAACTAATTTTAGAGACATATTGACGAGCTCCTTATCTGTAATTGACTTCATTTTAATGTTGATTGAATTTTTAGATATATCATCTTTTACAAAAATATATCATACAATTTACAATTTGTATACAATCATTTAATACAAATTTAAATTTGTCATATCTTATTACATATTGTCGATACATATACGATAGGATACGATTATATAAAACGTTTCGATTCAGCAAAATTCATTATAATATAAATAATACAAATTTAAAATTTGTATTAACAATTGCGAATAGTTGTATTATCTTGTAAACTCAAAACATAGAATACTTGAAGGGGTTTACCATATGGACAAAAATCAGTCACTACATGCCTACATAAAAGATGAACTGCTTGATCGAATTAAGTCGGAGAAATACAAGAAGGGTGAACAAATTCCTACAGAACTTGAATTGTGCGAAGAATTTAATGTGAGTAGAACCACTGTACGAACTGCACTAAATCAACTTACATTAGAAGGCTATTTAGAAAGACATCAAGGAAAAGGAACCTATGTCGCTGACCAAAAGGTTAGTCAAACATTGTCACATACCTTTAAAAGATACAAAGATCAAGTTGCTGTACAAGGAAAGAAAGCTGATATTACACTTGTTAGTATCAACGTAATCCCAGCAAATGAGCTGCTTTTGAACAAGCTAGAAGTTTCACTAAATGATCCTATTCAGCGAATTGAAAGAGTTAGAAAGGTTGATGGAGAGCCAACACAGTTTGAAATTGCCTATATTCCATGGACAGTAGCACCAGGAATCACGAAAGAGCATGCTGAAACTTCATTATATGGAGCTTTTAAAGATGTATTTGGAGTTCATATTGCAAAAACGACAGAACATATGGAAATTACCCTTGCTGACGAAAGAACTTGTGCTCACTTAAAGTGCCAGCCCGATTCACCGTGTTTTTACATTGAAACCATTGCTGAAAATGAAAGAGGAGAAAAAGTTGAATATTCACGATCCTATTTTCGAGGAGATAAAACGAACTTTGTGATTGAGCGTTTCTACCCACAAGAATAGAGCGGTTATGATATTTATTAAATGGGGGATTATATATGAAAGTAATATTTAATGCAGACGATTTCGGGTTAACTACTGGGATTAACGATGGAGTCATTGAAAGCCATATAAACGGTCTAGTCGATTCAGCAACCTTAATGATGAATGGTTTGGCAGTAGAGCACGCCGTTCTAGCTGCGAAAAAAACGCCTTCTTTGAAGGTAGGAATTCATCTTGTACTCACTTGGGGGAAACCATTAAGCAAAGATGTTCCTGATTTAATAAACGAAGAAGAATTCTTCAAATATCGAAATACCTATGCACAGTCAGAAACACCAAATGTAGAACAAGTTGAGCTTGAATGGAAAACGCAGATTGAAGCCTTTTTAAAAACAGGACTTGAACTTCATCACATCGATAGCCACCATCATATACACGGATGGGAACCACTTAAAGATGTTGTCCTGAAACTGGCAAATGAGTACCAAGTTCCCGTTAGGAAAGTTGATTCATTGTCTGCTCATAAAGAAATCCTCTTATCAAATGAACTATATTTAGATTTTTATGGTTCTGGAGTCTCAGAGGATATTTTTGAAAAACTCAAGGAGTTTGAAAGCGATTCGGTAGAAGTCATGTGTCATCCAGCGTATGTCGATGACGACTTACGTACCGTTAGCTCCTATTGTGAGTTAAGAGAACGGGAACTTGAACTCCTTTGTAGCATAAAACGACCAGATTGGGCGAAAACATTTTAGAACCTCTCCAATACGGATTATTAGCACCCGAGTTGATGCTTCTTAATAGCAGGAGAAATTCCGCTTAATTAGCAAATATCATGAAAAAAGTCAGAAATAGGCGGAAAATTTCCGCCTATCGGTTCGAATAACGTGATAAGCAGCAATTTGGTTCAACATAAGTGGAAAAATTCCCCTTATTTACCCCGAAATGTGCTCCATTGGAGTATATAACGGAAAAAACTCCGCTTATTTTATTTTTGCTAGTATTCGATTAAGGAGACACAATGAGTGAAGCAAATGGTGGACGATCGGACATAGGAAAAGTCCGCTAAACTTCGGCTGCTAGCGCTAGATGCAGAAGTTATTTACATCCTTTTATTTTCTAATTTTCTGGTGCAAAAAAATACTCTCCTTAAGCTAGACAGTTTTAAATACATGTCTACCTTAAGAGGAGTATTTCGTTTTTTCTATTTTACATAAGTGTGCTGTATCGTCTTCTTGTCGTTTCCTCACTTAATATTCTTACACTTCACAAAATATCTGTAAATCTCATTAGAACATCTGATAGCCTTTTTTACGTAAAATACGTATGACGATTCCTGCTACGATCGCCCCGGCTAGTCCACTACCTAAAATTAATAGATCAGATAGAGCGAGGTTAGCGAATCCAGTGATTAAATCATTAAATGCTGTTTTACTATTCGTGAAATATTCGATAAATCGAACATCATCGACGATAAATATGGTGATAATTGGATAGACAACAGCCATAATCCAAGTCATTCGCAATAGCATATTTAAAATAAATCCGATTCCAAAAAATAGTACGAAAAATAATAGCATCGAAATCGGCAAGGTAACAATCGTAATTTGCATCGAATACAAGCCTCCCTTAATGTCATCATAAGTGTACTGAATGTCCTTTTGTCCGTCAATGAAAAAGATAGATGATTGAAAAAAGTGCTTTAAGAATATCATGAAGCACAAAGATTACTGAAAAGCTCCTACTATATTGGGAGTAATGGGGAAACGACTGATTTCCACTCCAGGTGGCGCTTTCCGCGGGCGAGCCGTGAGCCTCCTCATCGCTACGCTCTTGCGGGGTCTCACCTGGCCACGCTTTTCCCGCAGGAGTCGCCACCCTCCGTTCCAATCAGCAGACTGAATTTGTAAATATTTTAACCAGCTTCTTACTTTTGAAGATATCTTTTCAAACATATTTAGACCTAACTAAACTTTTTCTTTATTTATGATTGATGAAAATACAAAAACGACTGTGGACACATACTCTTTTCATTGAGTGTGTCTACAGTCGTCTACTTGCTTCTAGTCTGTTTCGAAGCATTTTTTTTGATTAACTTAGATTAAAAGATATTGAATTTCCCTTTTTTAAGGACGAGTGTTGGTCCGCCAATCATGTAGAGGGAACGGTTGTCGATGACTTTCTTCATGAAGGATGCAGTTCCTCCCGTCATCTTCTTACCAAAGGCTACACCAATTGCATCATCTTCACCTAGTGAACATACTGTTCCTTTAATGTCTGGTGTGAATGATTCAAGCTCTTCTTTCCCACGAATGAGAGCGACTAAATTCTTCGCACAAGTAACACCTTGTTGCATCGCAATTTGTGCAGTTGGAGGATATGGACGATTGATTTCTTCATTAATAATTAAAGAAGAATCACCGATGATAAAGATATTGTCATGGCCTGGTGCTCTTAAGTCTGGTTGTACTTTAACACGTCCACGCATCGCTTCGAAACCAGATTTTTCAATAAGTGCGCTTCCACGTACACCAGCAGCCCATACGACTGTGCCAGCTTTAATTTCTTCAACTTCATCTTCGCCTTTTCCAACGATGATCCCTGTTTCTGTTGCTTCCTTAACAGCAGATCCAATCATGAAAGTGACGCCTTTTTTCTCTAAATGTGCAACTGCATAATTCACTAACTCAGGGTCAAAACCTGGTAAAACCGTTGGTGCTGCCTCGACACAAATAATCTTCACTTTATGAGGATCAATGTCATACTCACGGCATAATTCTGGAACACGGTTAGCTAGTTCACCAAGAAACTCAATTCCAGTAAATCCAGCTCCACCAACAACAATCGTTAAGCGCTCATCTTTTTTCTCAGCTTCGTTATTGTATGTTGCAAATTGATATTCAATATGCTCTCGAATTTGACGGGCCGCATTAACATTGACGATCGTAAATGCATGTTCCTTTAAGCCTTTAATACCAAAAGTTTCTGCTTCAGATCCTACTGCCACAACTAAATAGTCGTATGGTAGTTCTCCTTCTTTGAGGATGACTTTATTTTCAGCAGTATTAATTTGTTCAACCGTTCCTTTAATAAATTCAACTTTGTTACGATCAATAACATCTTTAATATCGTAACGAACACGGTCATGATGCAATGTTCCAGCAGATGCTTCATGTAACCAAGTTGTTTCATAGTGGTAATCATGCTTATTTACAAGCTGAATATCGACTTCATTCACTCCAACTGCCTTCTGTAGCCTAGTTGCAGTCATTAACCCACCATATCCGGCACCTAAAATAACAATCTTTTGTTTTTTCAAAGTGATCACTTCCACCTTTTTGTTAGAATTTTTTTCTCTCTTTTTTTGCATACTCTTATATATCTTCACCACAATCAGCAATTATAATAGTATATACAAAGAAAAAAGATTGTGATATTTTTCACGAATATCGACAAAAAAATGTCAAAATTTCGTCACATAATGTTAACATATCGTCTAAATAACATGATATTCTTTTTTATTTTGTTTTTCAAGTTAAATATGCTCAAAAAGTAGATATAATTATAGTCCTTATGTTATAAATTTTCTAAAAAGTAACATGGCTATTTTCGAAATTCCAGACTTTTTTCATATAGATTCCTTGTGTGAAACGGTGAGCTTGCCAAGGATGGATGTAGTTTCAATTTATTTATGGTAATATATAAGTTGGTAATTGTACAATTCTTTTCTGGGGGGATTCGGAGTGAAAGAGGATCAACAAATTTATGATATAACCATCATTGGTGGCGGACCTATTGGGTTATTCACAGCTTTTTATGGTGGCATGAGACAAGCAACTGTTAAAATAATTGAAAGCTTACCTCAGCTCGGTGGACAGCTTTCTGCCTTGTATCCGGAAAAATACATATATGATGTTGCAGGTTTTCCAAAAGTTCGCGCACAAGAATTGGTGGACAACTTAAAAGAGCAAATGTCTAAATTTGATCAAACCATCATCCTAGAACAATCAGTTGAAAAGATTGAAAAACAAGAAGACAATTCTTTCAAGCTCACAACAAATAAAGAAATTCATTATACAAAAACAATTATTATTACAGCTGGAAACGGTGCTTTTCAACCTCGTCGCCTTGAGCTTGAAAACGCTACGGAGTACGAGGGGAAAAATCTCCACTATTTCATCGATGATCTCAACAAATTCGCTGGGCAAAAAGTGGTTGTCTTTGGTGGCGGCGATTCTGCAGTAGACTGGGCTCTAATGCTTGAACCTATTGCTGAACAAGTATCAATCGTGCATAGACGAGATAAATTCCGTGCCCATGAGCACAGTGTTGAAAATCTTCATAACTCAAAGGTTGATATTAAAACACCATATGTACCAGATGAATTAATTGGAGATGTTACTGGTATTAAACAAGTGGTACTGAAAGAAGCAGTCGGTGACGAGAAGGTTACCATCGATGTCGATGCTGTTATCTGTAACTATGGCTTTGTTTCTTCCTTAGGTCCAATTAAAGAATGGGGCCTTGAAATCGAAAAGAACTCCATTGTTGTCAATTCCAAAATGGAGACCAATATCCCTGGTATTTATGCTGCCGGCGATATTTGCACATACGATGGGAAAGTCAAGCTGATCGCAAGTGGATTTGGTGAGGCACCAACGGCTATCAACAATGCGAAAACGTATATTGATCCTAAAGCAAAAGCACAACCACTTCATAGTTCATCTATGTTTAAATAAGATTGAAAAGAGCAAAGCCGTTTGATATGGCTTTGCTCTTTTTATTAACAATTCTCTGGAGTTCCCACATTCTTCGCCGTTCTAAACGATGATCCACATCCGCAAGACGCAATCGCATTTGGATTGTCGATCGTAAAACCGCCTCCCATTAGGGATTGCTTGTAATCAATTTTTGTACCATTTAAGGCAGGTGCACTCTCTTTATCAACTAGAACTTGAATTCCATGCTGTTCAAATTCAGTGTCCCCTTCTTCCACTTCATGGGCAAAACCCATTCCGTACGACAAACCGCTACAGCCACCACCTTGGATCGCAACACGTAGGAAAGCTCCTTCTTCCTCATTTTCTTTCATCATATCTTTTATCTGCAAAGCTGCAGCTTCAGTAATGGTTACTACATCCATCTTTTTTCCCTCCTATTCTTTAGGATTCATTAAGTTAGGAAGTTATTTGCTCTTCCATTTTCCTTCTTACTATTAGTATATACAGCATGACAAAGTTCCTCAACTAACGTGCCTGATCCATTAAAGTTTTTTTATGGAAAATGAAATATAAATGGGTAAATAGTAATAGGGAGTTAGATGCGTTAATTGTCGAAAATTGCGATATAATGTAGACATATTAGTAAGCAAGAAAGGGTGAGGAGCTTTGACAAAATTACTTCCTTTATATGATAAAACACACGAATGCCTGATGTGTAAAAAAACGTTCACATCAAAGAAAGCTCGTTCCCGCTTTGTTAAAATGATCAAATATGACACTGATTTTTGTCCGCTCTATTCCAATGAGGGAGTTAACCCTTTATATTACTACGTAAAGGTTTGTCCACATTGTGGATTTTCATTTTCCGATGATTTCCTTCCTTTTTTCGCACCAGGAAGCAAAGAAGTCATTACAGAGAAGGTTTGCAACAATTGGGTTTCACAAGACTTTGGAGGAGAACGTGATGTTCAGTCTGCGATTCAGACACTCAAGCTTGCAGCATACTGTGGAACATTGAAAAAGGAAAAGCATATCAATCTTGCCGGCTTATATATAAGACTGGCTTGGCTTTATCGTGAAATAGATAATCAAGAGCAAGAACTGCGATTTACGAACTTAGCCTTGAAGGAATATATGGATTCCTATTCGGCAGATGATTTTAAAGGAACTCAAGTGACTGAAGTCCGTATGTTCTATTTAATAGGTGAATTATCAAGACGAACGAATAAAATCGACCAAGCTACAAGATACTTTTCAAAAGTAATTGAAAACCAGAAAAATACGACTGAAGCAACCACAGTCGAAATGGCAAAAGAGCGCTGGCATGAAATACGAGAAATGCGAAAATAGGAAAGTAAATAAAAGGTGGACCTTCAACGGCCACCTTATTTCCTATATCAACATATTCTCCTCTAAATATTGATAGATGTTTTCCACAAGTTGGTCTGGTGTTTCTCCTGTGACAACCTCCCCTTCTACTAATGCATAAAGAAATGCGGCACATTTGCCACAATAATTCAAACATCCGTACTCGATAATATCCAAATTTGGATCCCTTTCCAGTTGTTCTCTTGCTTTTTGAGAACCGCTTGCAAGGTTGCTAATACAAAATTCAATAATCGGCCTAATCAATCATTTCACCTCTAGACTTCCTTTTTCATATACTAAAATGGTGTTTTATTCCATATCATTCTTTGTGACATACTAATATCATATATTAGATAACTTTAACATGATTTCTTTATTATTTTAGTAAAATATTCGAAATTTTGCCATGAATATGTTGTGATTTTGTCACAATTTCGTTATACTTTGAATGAACTTTATAGCGTTTCCTCATAAAATGGGAACTTCGATTTAATAGACAGATAGCTTTTATATGAAAATTCGAATAGCACTTATTTTGGCTTCAGCAACAGAATTCAACAATAGAGTTGCATAAAGGGGATATTCAATATGAAAAATCTAGTGATTTTAGGTGGAGGGTATGGGGGAATGAGAATCCTCGCTCGTCTCTTACCAAATGAACTTCCAGAAGACATATCCATCACCTTAATCGATCGCACACCTTATCACTGCCTTAAAACAGAATACTATGCGCTTGCAGCTGGGACCATCTCAGATCAACATATCCGCGTTCCTTTTCCTGAACATTCTAGATTAAACATTCATTACGGTGAAGTAACCGAAATCAATCTTCAGGAAAATAAGGTTTATTTAAAAGATGATGAGCCAGTCTCTTATGACGATTTAGTGATCGGATTAGGCTGTGAAGATAAGTATCATAATGTACCTGGTGCTAAAGAGTCTACTTACAGTATTCAGTCCATTGAAAAATCAAGACAGACTTATCAGGCCCTAAATAATCTTCCACCCGGTTCCGTTGTTAGTATTGTCGGAGCTGGTTTAAGTGGCGTTGAATTAGCAAGCGAGCTTAATGAGAGTCGCCCAGATCTAAAAGTCAAATTGTTCGATAGAGGAAATCATATTCTTTCTGCATTCCCAGTCCGTCTCAGTACGTATGTGGAAAATTGGTTTGATAATCATAATGTAGAAATCATTAACAATTCTAACATTACTAGAGTGGAAGAGGATACGCTCTATAACCATCATGAACCGATTCACAGCGATATTGTCGTTTGGACGGCTGGAATCCAACCGAATAAAATCGTTCGTGAGATGAATGTAGAAAAGGATAGACAAGGCAGGATTATATTGACTCCACATCATAATCTTCCTGATAATGAACATGTTTATGTAGTAGGAGACTGTGCCAGCTTACCGCATGCTCCTAGCGCTCAGCTTGCCGAGGGACAAGCTGAACAAATTGTCGACATCTTATTAAAACGTTGGAATAATCAAGAACTTCCAGAACAACTACCGACAATTAAGCTAAAAGGGGTCCTCGGCTCCCTTGGGAAGAAACATGGCTTTGGTCTAGTCGCAGATCGCCCGATTACTGGACGTGTAGCCCGATTATTAAAATCCGGGATTCTTTGGATGTACAAATATCATAACGGTTAAGGCCGAATAAATTGACACTGTTCTTAATCGAACAGTGTCAATTTATTTTAAGCCTCTGCCTGATAACCGTACTTCTCCATAGATGCGAATATCGTCTTAAGTCGAGGATTCCCTTCTCCTACGATCTCATCTTCAATTAGAACGACTGGATAAAACATATCCTCATCCACAACTCTTTGGGCAAATTCTTTTCTTAATTCATCCTCGGGTGGATTGTAAATATCCACATATGAGATATGAAAATCCTGTTTAGGAAATTTTCTACTAATAGCTGCTTCTAACCACTCAAATGTCTCTTTTGATGAAGGTAGATTGATACAGCTTGGGCAAAGCTGCTCTGCCCCATATATCACAATATCGACACATTTATTAACCATGTATGTTCCCCCTTTGCTACCTAAGAATATTCTACAATAAGGGATCATAAATTTCATCCTCTCCGCTTCATTTCAAGCTTGTACCGCTCTCAATCATAAATGACATGATTGAGAAAACAACATGCTAAAAGAGAAAACCTCAAGAATGACCTTTTATTGGAAATGTTCAATATTGGATTTCATGCTTTTTCAATAGATTTTTTGAGAGAGAGAGATTATAATAAGTATTATGAAAGGAGCGATTAAGATGGCAGAGCAAATGTTTGAACAAGTACAAGATGTATTAGATAAATTACGTCCATTCCTTCTTCGTGACGGTGGGGACTGTGAATTAGTAGATGTAGACGAGGGTATTGTAAAATTACGTTTATTAGGTGCATGTGGTTCTTGCCCAAGTTCTACAATCACTTTAAAGGCTGGTATTGAGCGTGCTCTTTTAGAGGAAGTACCAGGAGTAGTAGAAGTAGAACAAGTATTCTAATCTTGGCTACAAAAAAGCGATCTCGCCCATGTGAGATCGCTTTTTTTTATATTATACACATTTTTGTACTTGTACCCTGCTACCTCCTTGATCAATTTCAAGCTGGCAGTAGGACATATTTGAATCCAATTCCTTTAAAACGTCTAGAAGCTGTTTCCCTTTTCCTTTTTCAGAACAGCAAATAACGGTTGGTCCAGCTCCACTTAGCGCAACACCAAACGCCCCTGATTTATAAGCCAGTTCCTCAATTTCAGCTAAATGAGGGATAAGCTTTCTCCGATAGGGCTGATGATATAAATCCTTTTTCATCATTTTCCCCGCTAATGCGTAATCTTTATTTAGAAGTGCTGCCACCATTACATTGGCAAGTGCTCCCGCCTTCACAGCTTCTGAATAGGGGAGTTCAGACGGAAGAACATTACGTGAATCTTTTGTAAGAAGCTCAAGTTTTGGAATGACTGCTATTAAATCGAAATCTATCGAACGCTCGACAACAGCCACGACTTCATCATCCATCTGACTTCCAATAACTAGTCCCCCAAACAATGATGCACCTACATTATCTGGATGCCCCTCGATTTCAGTAGCAATCTTGAATTTCTCTTCATTTGTTAATTTCAAATTACCCATAACATTGGCCAGTTCAATCCCTGCAATAATAGCTGCAGCACTTGAGCCCAATCCTCTTGCTAAAGGAATATCACTGGACATTTTCACCTTACAACATGGCAAGCTTGTTTGGAAAAGCTCGGCTGTTTTTAAGGCAATCTGGATAATATAATTGCTGTCATCGGTTGGAAATACCTCTAATTCCTTCGACTCCATGACCACTTCCCAAGAGTTGGAGCGCTCTACCTCTAGAGATAAAAATAAATTTAGCGCCAAACCGATCGAATCAAAGCCTGGTCCAAGATTAGCTGTACTTCCTGGAACTCGAATCGTCACCATGTCATATTCATTCATGAGTGAACCACTCCCCGAATATGATGCGCCACGGCCTCCTCATCATTCGGAAGTAAAACTGGCTTAATCGTGCTATAGTCAATCGCCGTGTTCGGATCCTTTAAACCATTCCCTGTTAAAATAGCAACGATCTTACTTCCTTTAGCAATTTTCCCATTTTGAATATGCTTATACACTCCTGCTAATGATGCACATGACCCCGGTTCTGCAAACACGCCTTCTGTACTGGCGATTTTTTTATAAGCAGCGATAATTTCATCATCACTCACCTCATCAATCGTTCCAGCAGATTCTTCCGCCGCAGCAGTTGCAAGATGCCAACTCGCTGGGTTTCCAATCCGAATTGCTGTCGCTATCGTTTCTGGATTTTCAAAGACGCGGTTATGAACGATTGCCGCTGCGCCCTCTGCCTCAAAGCCATGCATTTTCGGTAGCCCTGTCTTTTTCACAGCATCATATTCTTTAAACCCTTTCCAATAAGCACTAATATTGCCCGCATTCCCTACTGGGATGGCTAATACATCAGGGGCTGTTCCACCAAGCTGATCACAAATTTCAAATGCTCCCGTTTTTTGTCCCTCTAGCCGATATGGATTTACTGAATTGACCAG
The DNA here is from genome assembly GCF_047302285.1 of Robertmurraya phoenicis. GTDB lineage: Bacteria > Bacillota > Bacilli > Bacillales > Cytobacillaceae > Robertmurraya. Next base: position 1,065,441 of record NZ_CP154845.1, on the reverse strand, counting down.
AGCGACTGGTTCTTTTTCGCTAATATTCCGTACCATTTTCAACGCTTCATCAAAGTTGCCTTCGATTGAAATAATCTCAGCCCCATACATGACCGCCTGTGCGAGCTTTCCCATCGCAATTTTCCCTTCAGGAATGACAACAATACATCTCATCCCTGCTCTAGCAGCATAAGCAGCAGCTGCAGCTGACGTGTTCCCTGTGGAGGCACAGATGACCGTATCACTGCCTTCTTCCTTTGCCTTGGCTACAGCCATGACCATTCCTCTGTCTTTAAAAGACCCAGTTGGATTCGTTCCTTCGGTCTTCACATATAGCTCGACTCCCCATTCCTCTGAAAGTCGATCAAGCTTGATTAAAGGGGTATTTCCTTCATTTAAGGTTAGTTTTGGTGTTTTTTCGTTAACTGGTAAAAATGCTTGATATTCTTCTAATAACCCTTTCCACCTCATGAATGGCCATTCCCTTCTACTCGATAAGAGCTCTTGATTTGATGAACAGATGGTAATACTTCTAATTTTGCTAAAATCCCCTCAAAATCTTCGAGAGAAGTTGAATGTGTGACAATGACGATTTCTGACAACCCTTTTTCCTTCACAGGTAGTTGGAGAATCTTCTCAAAGCTCACCCCTTGTTCGGAAAAAATCGTTGTAATATTGGCAAGTACGCCCACTTTATCTTTAACATGAAATCTTAAGAAATACTTTGAAAGAATTTCATTCCGCTCTTTTAGTTTCTTTTCGTATTGTGGTGAGATGATACTTTTTCCATTTACTCCTAGTACCATGTTTTTCATAACCACGACTAAGTCAGAGACAATCGAAGTTGCTGTTGGAAGACTTCCTGCCCCTGGACCATAAAACATCGTTTCACCGACCGCTTCTCCATAGACATAAACAGCATTATATTCATCATTTACTGATGCTAACGGATGGGTATCAGCTAATAAAGTTGGCTGCACACTTACCTCGACTTTATCATTTTCAACTTGAGCGATTCCTATCAGTTTCATTGTATAACCAAGCTGTTTGGCATATTGAAGGTCTCTTTCTGTTATCGTCGTAATCCCTTGAACTCTGACATCGTCCAAGTCAATCTTCATGGAAAAACCGAGTGTCGCCAATATCGCCATTTTTCTCGCTGCATCTAGACCTTCCACATCTGAAGTGGGATCTGCTTCCGCATAGCCTAGTTGCTGGGCTTCTTTTAGAACATCTTCATAAGCACTCCCCTGTTTGCTCATCTTCGTTAAAATAAAATTCGTCGTTCCATTTACGATTCCCATCATCTTCGTTATATGATCAGAAGATAAGCCATCAACTAAACTTCTTAAAATTGGAATCCCACCAGCTACACTGGCTTCATAGAAGAGGTCACAACCATTCTCAATCGCAAATGAAAGAAGTTCAGAACCATGAAGGGCCATCAGATCCTTGTTGGCTGTCACGACATGCTTTTTATTTTTGAGAGCCTGAATGAGTGCTTTTCTTGTTTCTTCAACACCACCCATAACTTCGATCACAACATCAATTTCAGGACTGTTTATGACGTCTTCAACATTGGTGGTCAAGAGCGTTGGATCAATCGTTACAGCCCTCTCTTTATTTATATCTTTTACAAGTACTTTTTTTATTTGAATTGGGCGTCCAATTTGATGCATGAGCTTTTCCTGATGATTTTCAACTATTTGCACCACTCCTGAACCGACCGTCCCAAGCCCTAATAATCCAATTGATATTGGTTCCATTTCGATCCCCTTCCTGCTTTGTTCTTCTTAAAAAGACAAATGTATTTGTATAGTAGACATTATAGATGGAGTTGACTTATTTTACAATAGAATTTTTCGAATTGATCAAAAATCTTAATGTCTAGTATACCTCAAATTTTCACAGTTCGCATAATTTTCTTATTGTTCTGGAGATAGCGTTTCCCCACTAAAACGGTTTTATTTTGCTCATAATGTTCGACATAAAACAAGACTACTATTCATTTTTATAAATGTTACAATCAATAAATCAGTGTGTAGAGATCTTTGTACCCAACTTCAATAAAAATAAGCAGTCCAATATTGGGCTGCTTATACTAGTTGTACATTATTTATTTACATGTGTTTTCGGTTCTTCGCCTGAGAGAATAAGATCGATATTTTCAACACAAAGATTCATCATCTTCATTCTTGTTTCAATCGACGCACTGCCAATATGGGGAATGGCCACGACATTCGAAAGAGTTAATAAAGGATGTGTTTGCTTGATTGGCTCTTTATCAAATACATCTAATCCTGCAGCAGCAATATCACCTTCTTTTAAGGCCTCATAAAGCTCTTGTTCATTTACTACAGGTCCTCGCGAAGCATTCACAAAAACGGCTGTCTTTTTCATACGTTTGAAAACATCCCTCGTAAAGAGATCTTTCGTTTCTGCTGTAAGAGGGGTTAAACAGACAACAAAATCAGAGCGTTCAACTAACTCATCAAATGAGCAATATGTAGCGCCTAGCTCGTTTTCAACTTCCATTTTTCGTGAACGATTATGATATAGAATCTCCATATCAAAACCAGTTGCTCTTTTGGCAACAGCTGAACCAATACTTCCCATGCCAACAATTCCAATTGTTTTATGATGAATATCATGTCCTGCTAAGAGAAGTGGGCTCCAGCTTTTCCATTGGCCTGCCTTGATGAATTCAGCCCCTTCCACAATTCTTCTTGCCGTTGCCATCAATAATCCGAAGGTTAAGTCTGCCGTTGAATCGGTTAAGACATCTGGAGTATTACAGATCGCTACTCCACGTCTAGTAGCAGCTTCAATATCAATATTATCGTATCCTACTGCTAAGTTAGCCACGACCTTTAATTGCTCCCCAGCAGAAAGTAATTCCTCATCAATTTGATCAGACAGCATCGTCAATAAAGCATCAGCTTTACTTGCTTCTTCTAAAAGAAGCGAGCGAGGCACAATGACGTCCTCCTTATCCCACATTCTCACTTCATATTTTTCACGTAATGGTGCTACTACTTCTTCTGGTAATTTTCTTGTAATATAAACGAATGGCTTCATCTGCTGCTCCTTTGTATTTATGTTTTTCCCTAATTTCCATTAGCTCATAGAAAAAGGAAGGCTCTTTTTTTCATTATACTTTTTTACAGTCATTAACTCCAAGAATTCCCATCAAAAAATTAAGAGAAATGGAACATTCATGAAACATACTTTCTTCTCCGCCAACCACACACCTTGTCTCATGAACCTCTCATGTGACATACTTTTCTCTCTCCCAACCAAAACTCTTGTCTCATTAGAACTCCTCATGCTTCATGTGGCATACTATCCCGATGGTTTAGTAAAGGTATGGAAGAATGCTTGTTTTGGGAGGGGGCGGAATCTGATTATCGGTATTTCTAAGGTTAATCCCCCCGTCGCTTCAGTACATTCTTTAGTTATTGAGGGTAAATCAACAAATAAAACAAGAGTGGCTATTTCGCTAGCCACTCTACAATTGGAATTTGATACCTTCTTATGGGTGCTCCTGCAAGTGTGTAAAAGTCTCGTAAAAACTCTTCATATTCCTGGGATTGCGCTAAAAACTTTTTCAACTTCTCCTCTTGCATGAGTTTCACTTGCTCTGATGAGGTCGTATAGTATTCTTCCACGCAATCCATATAGTGCAGAGGAAATAATAGGCGTGAAAATAATAACCTCCATGAAAATGAAGAAAGGGTGGAAACGCTGGCATAGTCCTGATAAAACTGACGGACATCAGGTTCATACGTTTTTATATTTTGAAAATATCGTTCTCGGGTCCATTCAGCTAAATCTCTTGTACAATGATCAAACACCCAATCAAATGGATTTCTCAATGTTCCGCTGTCTCCCCAAGTTCTCGAGGAAAAATGAAGATGGCAGACAGTTCCACTATCAACAGCTAGAGGTTCATCATCCTGCTCTGTGTCATTTAAGTATTGAATCGCATTTTCCGCAAGTCCCATATAATAGGGAAAAGATTCTATAAACAATCTCACAAAATCGTTTTCTGGTGACTGAAACAACTGCTCATTCCAAACCTTCTCCATTTGATCCAGTCTCTGTTCCCAAAACGATTTCCACATGCCAATTCGACTGATATGTTTGACTTCAAAAGGAACCGTTCTACCCCTGTAATGAAATTTAGCTAATTTCCTGCCTACTCTTTTAATTGCTCGTTCAGTTACATCCTTCTTTAACACACAAAAGCGTTGGTTTTCCAATTCTACAAACGTTTCTCCCTCATTTGTCTTTAAAAATTGGCAAACGGAAGAATCTCCATAATTGACAAGGTGTATCGTAAGTTGTTCCAATTCTGAAAGACTCGTTTCGTCCACATTTGTAACCGGAACGAGAAAATATAGATTTTGCTGATCGCGACATGCATCATATGGTCCTAACTTAAATTGATCTTGTATGCTAATTCCATAATATTGTTGAATGATTTGTTGAAGCATTTTTCTCTCACCTACCGCCTCATTTGTCCTTATCAAATGTATATGTAACCCTTCTCGGAATATTGTTTTTTTGTTATCATTTGCTTGATTTATGCAAAATAGGAAGTGACATGATATGATGTACTTAGTTTTAGTTAACAAGTAATTCAGCGATGATTAAACAACACCGTATTGCATATCCTAACGTAATAAGAAATTTCCTCCAACATCGAACATTCAACTAGGGATATACATAATATTTTTAAAAAGGGTGAAGCAGATGTCTGAAGAAAAAAATGTGGATATTGTAGAAGAAACGGCAAGAAAATGGTTGGCTGAGAGAGGCATTAAGATTCAAGATATCGCCGACCTGGTTTATTACCTTCAAGAAAAGTATCACCCAAATTTACAGATGGAAGATTGTATCGAGAATGTAGAAAGGGTGCTCTCAAAAAGGGAAGTTCAAAACGCTGTCTTAACTGGCATCCAGCTAGATATGTTAACAGATAAAGGATTATTAGAGGAACCTCTGCAGTCGATGCTTGCGATAGACGAGAGCCTGTATGGGGTTGATGAAATATTGGCTTTCTCAATTGTCAACGTTTATGGCTCGATTGGATTTACCAATTACGGGTTTATTGACAAAATGAAGCCTGGCATATTAGCGGATCTCAATGATAAATCTAGTGGAAAATGCCATACCTTCCTCGATGATATTGTTGGAGCGATTGCCGCGGCTGCTTCAAGTCGTTTGGCCCATCGTGCTGCGAATACAGAATGACAATATGAAAAAGGCGGGGTGCCTTCCGCCTTTTTTGGTTTTCGCCGATATAATTGATTATTCGCCGAAATATTCTATTTTTCACCGAAATATTCCGATTTTCGCCGATAAAATCATTTTTTTGCCGATATATCAAAATAAACACCGATATAGGCAACATTTCTCTTACTTAAAATCCCAATCTGCTAGTGAATCGACGACATATGTTGGTTTAATCTCAATAGAAGGTAAATGTTCCTTTTTCGTAACCCCGGTATGGACCAATAATGTGTCCATTCCTGCATTAATTCCTGCTAAAATGTCGGTATCGTAATTATCTCCAACCATAATCGTGTCTTCCTTAGTCGTTCCAAGTACAGCTAGGGCTTGTTCCATAATAATCGATTCTGGCTTGCCGATAAAAATCGGTTTTGTTTGTGTGGAAACGGTAATAACAGAAGTAAGAGAGCCATTTCCAGGGAGTAGTCCTTTTTCTGTTGGGATCGCTATATCTCCATTCGTAGAAATATAAGTGGCTCCATTTCTCACCGCTAAGCATCCAATTGCTAATTTCTCGTAGCTAATATCCCGATCAATCCCTACCACGACTACGTCCGCATTCTCCTCTGCTAAACGAAACCCCTTTTCAGAGATCGCTGTTTTAATCCCCTCTTCTCCAATGACATAGATAGAAGCATCTTGATTAAGATCATAGATGTAATTAGCCGTTGCTTGGCTTGTGGTGAAAACCTGCTCGTCCTCCGTCGGGATCGAAAAAGCTCTCAATTTTTCAGCGACCTGTTCAGGTGTTCGGGAAGAATTATTTGTTACAAACAGGAATGGAATATTCATTTCCCTCAGTTTTTTCACGAAATCTCTCGCTTCTTCAATAAGCTCTGTTCCTCTATACATCGTTCCATCTAAATCAATCAAATAACCTTTATATTTGTTCAACTTTTCTCACTCCTACGAAGAATCACTCATATTGTCTCACTGGATTTCCCAAAATGCAAAAACGCCCCTGCAAGAGCGCTTTTATGTTTGCGTTTTAATTTCTGAAGGCTGATACCGGTCCTAGCTCATTCAGTAAATATTGCTGTACATTAGGTGAAAACTTTTTCAATGTTTCAAGCTCTTGACGAAATACATGTTGCAGTTCTTTATGAGATATTTCTGTATAGTTTTGCACGAGCATTTTACGATATATAAGGACCTTTTTTAAGCCTTTACTCATTTCCACGGTAATGACCTTTTCATCTTCTAAAATGTCGATAATATCCTCATAACTTCCAGGGTCACGCATAATAAAACCGTCAATCATTGCATTTCCAACATCTAATATACCTTCTATCACGGTATGACAAACCCTTTCAAGGGCTGCTTTTTCAATAGCAGTTTCCCACTCGTTTTTTTCCTCAAAAAGAGATAATTGCTGTTCTACATATACTAATATGCTCTCTATTTTCTCACGATCGACAAAGTACATTTGTTCCAATCCTTTCATGAAAAAAAGTTAACAGGATGCTAAGCTTTTTTGTAAGGAATCTGGTCTGGCAAAGAAATATCCTTGAGCCAAGTCAACATTATTCCTTGACAAGACGGACGCCTCTCCAGCATTTTCTATTCCTTCGGCAACTACAAGAGAACCTGTTTCTTTTGCTACTAATAATAATCCTTTTAACATCGATTCTTTGACAGAATTCTTATCAATATCTTGGATAACGGAACGATCAATTTTGATAATATCAGGCATAATGGCACTAATTGTATTTAGACTTGCATAACCTGAGCCCGTATCGTCCACTGCGATTTGAAATCCCATCATACGCAATGCTTTAATATTATCTAACAGGAGTTCAATCCCTTCAATCGAATCACGTTCTGTTATTTCAATGGTAAATTGGCTTGGGGGGATGTTTTTATATCGTTCCAACAACTTATTCAAATCACCGATAAACGTTTTACTTCCTAGAGATATAGGTGTGAAATTAACAAAAATGGCATGCTTACAAGCCGTTTTATGAATTTGCTCAAATGTTTTTTCTAGCACGATCATCTCTAAATCGTACAAATAATCGGTTTGCCTTGCGACTGAGAATAAGGTCAACGGACTCTCATATGGGGTATTTTTTGGTCCACGGGTCAGCATTTCCCACGCGCGAACCGCCTTTGATTCAACATCGATAATCGGCTGGGCAAGAAGACTAATGTCTTTTTGGACAACTATTTTTCGAATCATATATAGCATTTCATTAAATTCAGTATCCACTCGTTTTTCAGCCATGGCTAAAGCCTGTTGATGGGCTTTATAAATTGCTTCCTGAATAGAATAATGTTTCTTTTCGATAAACATATAACCTGACTCAAACTGTGGTTGAACGACAGGGAAAGATTCCTTCAATTTTTGCTCAACTTCTTTTGTCACTTTACTCAAGGCTGCATCGATTTCTACTACACAGCTTCGATTATGATCCACTTTTAAAAATAAGGTAAATCCATCACTAAAGTGATCATGAAGGACTAATACATCATCATCAGAAAGTTCTTGTTGAACTACCTGACGAAGGGTGCTTTTCAGCTCCTTACTAAAAGAATGACAGTAGTCTTCACCGAGTTGGTATTTTAATTCCTTTAAATTATTGATGTTGAACACTAATATTGCAACCTCGTATCCTTGCTTAAAGGCCGATTTTACCCCTTCGACAACAGGATTTCTGACGATAAATTGTGGGGGGAAATAACGTAACCTTCTAAATGGCAAAACAATTTTCGCCCATTTTAGAACATTCGAACCAATTTTTTTAAGGTGAGCCAATGGGATCAGTCCTCTCAAGTGTTCACATCGGTGATAAAGCTATTGTAGCACAATTTTGCTTTTGCGTATATTTTCCTTCGCTGTTAAAGTCTACTATTTTTTTGCACGAAGTTGTGAATCATTTGTCACGAATAGGAATGTTTACAGGGCTATTTTTTGTTAATATAAAGTAGTAAATTGATTTCACAATGCACCAGTGTACATGATGAAATTGACGAATGTACCTGAATTGAATGGAGGAAAAGCTTTGGAACGTGAGCTAGCATTGGAAATTGTCCGAGTAACCGAAGCTGCAGCCCTAGCATCTGCAGGATGGATGGGTAGAGGGAAGAAAAACGAAGCAGATGAAGCGGCTACAAATGCGATGAGGAAAATGTTTGATTCTGTCAATATGGACGGAATCGTTGTCATTGGAGAAGGTGAACTAGATGAGGCACCAATGCTTTATATTGGGGAACGTCTTGGAACAAAGAACGGACCAAAGGTTGATATTGCAGTCGATCCGTTAGAAGGAACGAATATTGTGGCAAAAGGACATAATAATGCCATGGCGGTTATTGCAATTGCTGATAAAGGAACATTGCTCCATGCACCAGATATGTATATGGAAAAAATCGCTGTCGGAAAACAAGCGGCTGGGAAAATTAGCCTATTAGACCCAATTGAAAAAACAATCGAGATTGTCGCTCAAGCCAACAATAAGCGTGTTCAAGATTTAACCGTTATTATTCAAGAACGAGAACGTCATGATGAATTAATTGAACGTATTAGAGCGAAAGGTGCTCGTGTAAAGCTATTTGGTGACGGAGATGTCGGTGCAGCGATTGCGACTGCTTTACCACAAACCGGGGTCGATTTATTCGTAGGAATTGGCGGTGCCCCTGAAGGCGTTATTTCTGCCGCGGCATTGAAAGCACTCGGTGGTGATATGCAAGCGCGATTAATTCCTTCTACTCTGGAAGAAGAGGCCCGATGCATCAAGATGGGACTTGCCGATCCGAGACAATTATTATTACTAAAGGATTTAGTTTCTGGTGATGATGCCATTTTTGCGGCAACAGGCGTTTCCAACGGAGAATTGCTTAATGGAGTTCGGTTTCTTGGTGGGGATTTAGCTGAAACGGATTCTATTGTGATGCGTAGTAAAACAAGAACGGTCCGATACATAAAAACTCATCATCATCTTGAGAGCAAACCACATTTACTTATGTTCACATAGCTTTTAGAATCAAAGGAGGGGTATCATGTCTGAAAAATTTTTTCTTTATAATGATTTAATTGATACAAAAACACGCTTTGTCAGTTTTATGGGAGAAAATAATCGCTTTGATTTAGCTATTCTACAATCCGATCGTCATTATGGAAAACAAATTGTTCTCGATATGCAAGGTAGCCGTTTTGCTATTATTGGTCCAGATGATTTAAAAGAAGAGGGCTATTTAGAATATGCTTTCCAATTATCAGAAGAAGATGCTGAAGAACTAAGACAATTTTTATATGAAATTGTGTGATTTTTACCAACTAGAGGTTGTCCAAGTGGGCACCTCTTTTTTTTCGGGTAAAACTTACCTCTCTTCTCTCAAAATAATTAGCAAATAATAAGAGTAAAGGAGTGAATCTACATGAATGATGATGAATCTTATCGAGACTTTTCAAATGTGGAAAAGCAACGGGAAGTTTTAAATACAGAAGAATTTCCAGATGGTCCATACGGGTCACCGATTAATCAGGATAAACCCGTCGAAAATAAAGCAGGTCCTTGGGAGGAAGGTCAGCGTTCTAACAGTGGATTTACGTATGAAAACAGAACTCTTCATGAAGATATGCCAAGACAAATGGAAGGGTCCCACCCGACTCACGACAAAGAGGATGAATAGAAGAAAAAGAGCGATCAGTGTGTCCCGCACTGGATCGCTCTTTAGCCCTGAACTTTTTTCAAAACGAAATACGAACAGCCAAAATTACAAAACTCATAAATGTATTCCGTCAACGTACTAATTTTTGTATCGAAAGTGGCCTTTTGATTTTTGTCATCATAAAATCCCTTTAGGCGAAGCTGGCCATAACCCCAATCGCCTACTATATAATCATATTTACTTAAAATATCACTATATCTGCCTTGGAAAGCTTCTTCGTTAAAGCCCTCTCCTCTTTCTTCAATGATCTCATAGCCAATGTTACTGATGCAGATCATACCCATCACCTCTTTTTGACACACTATGTTTCCATTATATACTGTCTTCCATCTTTTTCACAATAAGTGCAATTTGCGAACTAGATTAAATTACTAAGAAAAAAAATTCAACTATTGCTCATACTACAAATGTGGAGGTGTAGGTTATGAATAAAATTTCCCTATTAGTTAGTCTTGGTTGCCTGCTTCTGGTAACTGGATGTAATAATGATGATTCAGCTGTGGAAGGGCTTTATAACGAAAGTGGAAATACCATTAATGTCAATGATCAACGTGCAGATATTTATAATGAACATGGGAAGAATAAATCTGAAGATTTCGGTTATGTTCGTCATCAAAAAGCACCAATTATCGGTTCAAACGTTTCAAATGATCATTATGAACCAATGGACAGAGAGAAGACCGCAGATACGATTAGTAAACTTTGCACTGATCTCCCACATGTTGATGATGTTTCTACCCTTGTCACAGGAGAAGAAGTCATCGTTGTCTACGACACAGAGTCTGACAATCGTAATCTAACAGCCGATCAGGTAAAAAAAACAGCTATGTCTGTTGTGCCACGCTGGTTTGATATTTATGTGACCGATAATACCGCTTTACGTAAAAATGTCGAAAGCTATGCAACAATGGATTCAGATAGCAAAAAAATTGAATACGCCCTTAACGAACTCATTAAGGAAATCAAAAAATCCCCTCAAGGTAATAATGACGACAACAACCAATAAAAAAGAGTTCAGCTTCATGTTGAGGCTGAACTCTTACTATTTATGCTTCTTTCGCTTGTTGTTCTGCAAGCATTTGCTTATGCTTTGTTGCTTCATTCACCTGCTCATCGGCATGATATGAAGAACGTACGAGTGGACCTGCTTCACAATGGCTAAATCCTTTACTTAAAGCAATTTCTTTAAGCTCTTGGAACTCATCTGGATGGTAATATTTGATAACCGGTAGATGTTTTTTCGTTGGCTGTAAATATTGTCCGATTGTCATGATATCGACGTCATTGGCACGTAAATCATCCATTGTTTCGATAATTTCTTCCTTCGTTTCCCCTAACCCAATCATTAAGCTTGATTTTGTTGGGATGTCAGGATTCATGTCCTTTGCCCGCTTTAAAAATTCTAAAGACCGTTCATATTTTGCACGAGCACGAACTCTAGGTGTCAATCTCTTTACCGTTTCGATATTGTGGTTTAAGATATCTGGCTTTGCATTCATTAATGTTTCAAGATTTTCATACACACCACCCATATCAGATGGCAGTACCTCAATACTTGTAAAAGGACTTTTTCTTCGTATCGCTCGAACGGTTTCAGCAAATACAACTGCTCCCCCATCCTTCAAATCATCACGTGCAACTGCAGTTACAACAACGTGTTTTAAATTCATTAGCGCGACAGAATCAGCCACTCTTTCTGGTTCTTGCAAATCAAGCTCTGTAGGCAATCCTGTTTTAACTGCACAGAAACGACAAGCTCTTGTACATGTATCTCCTAAAATCATAAAGGTCGCTGTTCTTCTTACTGCCCAGCATTCATGAATATTAGGACATTTCGCTTCTTCACAAACGGTATGAAGGCTTTTCTCACGCATCATTTTTTTCAAGCCTGTGTAATTCTCGTTTGTGTTCAGCTTTATTTTTAACCACTCAGGTTTACGTAATTGTTCCTGCTTCTGACTCAATTCTATACACCATCCCTTTAATGATTAGTGTTCAATATGTATCAAAACTACCACTCATGTCACTTTATCATACTCTTAGTAGCACAGACAAGAAAGTTGTTCCGATTGGATAATTATGGTTTATAAGATTACCAATTATTGATATTTATTTATTCCAACCATTGTCACAAACTAAGTTATGGGAATGAACGAGTAGCAACTTTATTGAAATTATACTAACTCCTTAACCATCGGGAAGGCTTGAAACGACAATTTTTCAGAGGAGGATTCTTGTGCGGTATTTTCGATTATTTTTACCTTTCATGATACTTTCCCTACTTATCAGCGTAACACCGGTACATGCGGAGAAGGAAGAAGAAATAGATAAGCAAAGAATGATCCTTTATAAAAAAGTAGAGGCTGTAACGAATATCCCTTGGTATTACATTGCGGCGGTCGATCAGTATGAACGAAATATTCGTAATGTGAGACGAGACCTGCCAGATACTGACGGCATCATCGGTATTTATTTTAAACCAGAAGAATGGGTAGGCTTATTGAATCCAAATCTTAACGATCAAAATCCTACTTCGATCAAATTTTTTAACGGAATCGGCTACGATGGAAATGGAGATGGCAAAGCAGATATTAAAGATGAAGAAGATGTTATCCACGCCTTTGCTCAATACCTTCTAACATATGGGGTCGATCACGATAATATCAAAATTGCCTTATGGGATTATTTTAAGCGCGATAAGACCGTAGGAATCATTATCGACAAGGCAAAAATATATAAGCACTTTGGAAGAATTGACCTTGAAGGCCATGCTTTTCCCCTTCCATTAAGAAGCAATCATAGCTATAACAATACGTGGGGAGATGCTCGCGGTTGGGGTGGTCGGAGAATCCATGAAGGAACTGATATATTTGCCGATTATGGAGTGCCTGTAAGAGCGACCTCATACGGGATTGTGGAGATGAAAGGGTGGAACCGTTACGGAGGATGGAGAGTCGGAATTCGCGATGTAAATAACAACTATCATTATTTTGCTCATCTCAGCGGATTTGCGAAAGAGTTAAAACTCGGTCAAATCGTTGAGCCAGGCATGGTGATTGGCGGTGTAGGAAGCTCTGGTTATGGACCACCTGGAACATCTGGAAAATTCCCACCTCACCTCCACTATGGAATGTATAAAGATAATGGATATACAGAGTGGTCATTTGACCCATATCCACACTTACGACTTTGGGAAAGACAAGAGCGACAAAAATCTAAAAAGTAATACGTAGAAGCGCCCTTTCTAACGTGTAACATCCGGAAAATAGACATATTAAAAAAGCGGTAAGAGGTGCAATGTCCTCTTGCCGCTTTTTATATCATCAGATATTATTTGGCCTCTTTTGCTTTTTTTACAGCATGGAGTATACTTGCGCCTAAGCCGCCCCAAATAATGACCATTCCAACAATCATCATAACAACTGAACTTGCTGACATTATTTAGAGACCCCCTTTTGTTCTGGTAATGTTAATGTACCTTTTTGCCACTTAAATGCTGCAAAGATGAAGCCTAGGATAATAGCGCCTATTGCTACTGCCCAACCAGAGTAAATAAGGAAACCTGTCGGATAGCCTTCATAGTTGTCCTTGATATTTGTAATAATGTTTTGAACCATCATATATCCTAGTACAATTGGTGTAATGATGCCTAAGCTAATTCTCCACCATGCCCCAATTCGAATATCAGACATACTGTTTGCATGGTCCTGAATATTCTTAAGTTCTTTCAATACCCAAGCAACGATGATAACCTCGACAAGACCTGCTAATGCAACACCGAATTGGTTGATAAAGTAATCGGCTGCATCTAAGAAGTTCAAACCGCCTTTAGTCGCAAATAAAATAGAAATTAACGCTGCTAATCCACCACCGATTGCAACAGACTTTGTACGGGAAATTTTAAACTTATCTTCTACCCCAGCCACAAAGGTTTCTACGATAGAGATTAAAGAAGAAAGTCCAGCAAGTGTTAAGCAGATAAAGAATAAGGATCCAAAGAATCCATTAAAGGCAGGAAATTGATTTATAATTTCTGGGAATACTGCAAAGGCTAAAAGAACTCCGCCTTTTACTACTTCATCAACTGGTACTCCTGCATTGGCTGCCATAAATCCAAGGGCAGCAAATACACCGATACCTGCTAGTAATTCAACACTTGAATTCGCTAAGCCTGTAATAAAGGCATTATTCGTAATGTCCGTTTTCTTCGGTAGATAACTGGAATACGTAATCATAATCGCAAAGGCAATCGATAAACTGAAAAATATCTGACCATAAGCGGCTACCCAAACTTTCGCATTGGCGATTTGACTCCAATCAGGCTTGAAGAAGGCATCAAGACCTGCTGCAGCTCCATCTAATGTCACAGCGCGAACAACGATAATAAGGAATAAGATAACAAGTGCTGGAATCATAATTCTGTTCGCAATTTCAATTCCTTTTTTAACTCCTTTGAATAAAACACCGAGCGTGATCGCCCATACAATAATTAATGGAATAAATACACCTGGAACAATGCCACCAACTACCCCTGGATCTGCTGTTTGGAGGTAATCCCCCACAAGGAATCCAACCGTGTCATTTCCCCATTTTTGATTAATGGAAAAAATCGTATAAGCTAATGCCCAAGCAATAATAACAGCATAGTAAGTTGCAATAACAAATGAGATAGCAACTTGCCACCAGCCAAGCCATTCCGCTTTCTTATTCATTCTGGCAAATGTTAATGGTGCGGAACCGCGATATTTATGTCCGAGTGTAAATTCCATAATAAGTAAAGGAATCCCAGCTGTTAATAATGCGAATAAATATGGGATAAAAAATGCTCCCCCACCATTTTCATATGCTGTAGCAGGGAAACGCCAAATGTTTCCAAGCCCTACAGCTGAACCCACAGCCGCTAAAATAAAGCCAGCTCTAGTCCCCCATTGCGGACGATTTTCCATAGTCCTTTCTACCTCCCATTAGGAATCCATCCTTTTTCCTTAATTCAATGAAGAATGGAAACTTTTTATATTTTCAGATTATTTATTATAACTAAAGCTAGTATATCTAGTTTTTTTTCATCTGTCAAAACATTATTTCAGGAAAAGTAATAATTTTTTTAAAAGAATGTTTTTTCAGTTAATTATTATTGTAATAAACTTGTTTGCAGAGAACTTTCCGCTCATAGTAAGTCTATTCTTTTAAACGCAAAAAAAGAAGACGAAAAAGTATCGTCTCCTCCATTTCTTTTCTATTCGCTGTTTTCGTAACGATTGTGGTTTTTTCGTAAATGTCCAGAGGCCGACATTTACCCCTCAAATGGGGTTTTAGAACACACATTATTTTTGCGCGGCACTTTTCGCTTACTTGATACTAATTTAACGAGTAATAATAGGGCTTTATTCTCCTATCTATGACTAAATAGCAACAATGTTTGCGAAAAGAGCCTTTCTATTAGTGTACTTGTTTGTTTCTTCCTAATACGAAGTAAACCCCTACTAATAGGATTGCAACTGTCACAAGAGCTATGAGCGTACTTCCAGTAAATCCTAGCAACACGTAGCCAACAGCAGCAATTACGGCTGAAATAACGGCATATGGCAATTGCGTTAATACATGATCCATATGATTTGAACCAGCACCAGTAGATGATAGAATCGTCGTATCAGAAATAGGAGAACAATGGTCTCCAAATACCGCTCCGGCTAAAACAGCAGCCATTGCTGGCAATAGTAAAGCTACATCCGTCGAAACGGCAATCTCTCCGGCTATCGGTAATAGAATCCCGAATGAGCCCCATGATGTTCCCGTTGAAAAAGCCATAATTCCAGCAATTACGAACAGAATAACAGGTAAGAATGCCGTATTCATTTGCGAGCTCTCCACAATGCTAGCCAAGTATTTACCTGTTTCAAGTTGACCAATTAGATCGACGATCGCCCAAGCAAATAAAAGAATATATACAGCTGGTAACATAGACTTTAAACCTTCTATAATTCCAAGTGAAAACGTATTGCTTGATACCCCTTTTTTGATCTTCACTTGGCGAATATACATTAGAATCGTTACAGCTAATCCAATTAATCCACCATAGAGTAGAGAAGCTGAAACATCAGTATTTTCAAATATAGCAAGGATTGTGGCCTTTCCTTCTATCGCATTGGAACCAGTCCAGAGCATAGAACTGACAGTTCCAATTATTAGTGCGACAATCGGCCACACTAAGTCTCCTACAGTTCCTGTTGAGCTGACAGGTAAATCCTCTTTTAACTCGCCAGGAATCGTTTTTTCTGGATCATATAACTGACCGCTTGAAATCGCTCTTTCTTCATGTAGCTTCATCTGACCTACATTAATATTTCGATATATCACAAGGAAAACTATTGCAAATGATACCCACACATATAAATTCATTGGAATCATTTGAATAAAGGCTGAGAAAGGAGTATATTCTGTAATTTGATGGGCTGTGAAAATAGACCCGATAATCGCAATAATATAAGCTCCCCAGCTTGAAATAGGTGAAATGACACACACCGGTGCAGAAGTTGAATCGATTAAATAAGCAAGTTTTGCTCTAGAAACCTTTTGACCATCTGTAATCGGTCTTGAAATTTGCCCCACAGCAAGTGCATTAAAATAGTCGTCAATAAAAATAATAATCCCTAGAATTGCCCCGACAAGTTGAGCTCCTACTCTAGTCTTGACTCGTTTCATCGCCCACTCACCAAATGCACGACTTCCTCCCGAAATGGAGATGAATGCTGTAATGATTCCTAAAATGAGTAGGAAAAGAATGATATATACATTCCAAGTATTCAGTTCCCCATCGGAAATAAATATTGCCTTAACGGACTCAAATATAATTTGCAAGGTTTGTCCGATCTGAAACTCTGCTAATAGGAACGCAGCAGCAACAATCCCCACTCCTAATGACAACAGTACCCTTCTCGTTAAAATCACCATTAAAATGGCGACGATCGGGGGTATTAATGAAAAAATAGTGTTTGACATGTTTCTTCCTCCTCTGAAATTAGAGGGAGCTTATACATTAATTTCTTCTAGATGGTCCAATATAAAACAAAAAAAGAGTAACGATAGAAAAACTCTACCATTACTCTTTGTTGTAGTAATTCGTTTCTCCATCCGACCTGTAGCTCCCCATTATGGATATCCCATAATGACAGTGTCACTCTTATTCAAAGTAACCCCAGTAATAAAACGCTGACACATTCTATTACTTCGGCACAATTTCCTTTTAACTATGCTCAACGTTGTCATCCTCACATAGCCTACTCTTAAATTATGCACCTCTACCCCACCGAAATGATAAGGTTTATGAAATTATGTTTCTACTATAACATTATATTACCTATTCGTCTACTGGTAATTCGATCGCAGGGACTGCTTCTTGTCCGCCATTATTATAATATAAAGGAACATCTCCTTCTAATATTCCTAGAGCAATAGGAATACGCTGTTCTAATGTAGCAACCTCGGTAGCAAATGGGATAATCACCTGAACATTTACCTTCAATCTGATGATTACTTCAATATAAACATTATTGATGCCGACTTCCTTAAATTCTGTTTCGATATTTGACTCCATGTCTCCAATCGCCGTAAATTGAACGGGAATTTTCGGCCCTAAATTCCCGAGTAATGCGTTATTTGTAGCTTGCCCTAGTGGGACATAATAGAGGATCCCTTTTCCGTTATTCGTCTCAATCTGTTCAAATTCAAAATCTGAAATACTCTGTAATTCTTCTAAATCGCCATCCTCAGCCTTTTTGATATTATTCAAAATCAAACGGGTCGTATCCCTCAGCATTGAATATATTTTAGCTGTATCAAAGTTTGTGAGGGAGGTTTCTGTGTCCTTCATGATCACATCATTAATATCAACGACTGACCGCTCTAATAAAGCTTCATTAATGATCAACGAAGCAATTTGCCTTGTTTGCGATTCTGCATAAGACATAAGCGTCGGCTTCAAGCCTTTATTAATGATCCAGAGCCCAGCTATTGTTGAAAAAGTAAAAAACACAACAGTAAGAAGTAATACATATTTGAACGGCAACGGACCTCTTCGGGGTATCCGACCGCGAAACTTAGCCAAAAAAATCCCCCCTTTACAAGCTATATGTATGCTGTAAAAAGGGGGACTATCTCAAATAACTGAATCTTTTCTTTGAAATGTTGTATCACAGCCCGTGATGACAACTGAAAGTTCTTCTTCTAGATTGATTTCATAGTGGGAGACGCTTTGCCCCTCTTCTTCTAGAATTCTTATAATTGGTCGGTCACTGACATTCGTATTTTGTTTTGATACAACACCTTTACGTCCATCGCTAAGTTCGACTGTAAGACCAACAGGATAGATCGCAATTGCTCGACGAAAAGCTTTGACTATTTCTTCGTCAAAAAGAGTACCAGCACCAGCAAATAAGATTTCCAGTCCATTATGTGGTAACATCGCTCCACGATAAATCCGATCAGACGTCACGGCATCAAAAACATCGGCCACTGCAATAATTTTTGCATAAGGATGGATCTCATCTCTTTTTATGCCACGAGGATAACCAGAACCATTGAGTCTTTCATGATGTTGATAGGCACAATGAGCCACTAATAAAGATACTGTTTTAACATTACGTAACATATCAAAGCCATCCTCAGCATGCTTTTTAATTAGCTCAAATTCTTCCTCTGTTAACTTCCCTGGCTTAAGTAAAACATCGGTAGGAACTTTCATTTTTCCAACATCATGAAGGATAGCACCTAAACCAAGAACTTCTAATTCCTTTGTCGAAAATCCGAGTTCTTTTCCGATCGCTAAAGAATAGATGGTTACATTAAAGGAATGGGTGAAAATATAATCATCATAGGTGTAGACATCAGATAACAACGACAGTAAGCTCTCATTATGTTGGATATGGGTATGTAGTTCTCGAATCACATTCATTAAGGCTTGGGAGGATTTCTCAATGACGACTGAACTCGGTAGAGTCTTCACGACTTTAATTTGCTCGAATGTCTCTTGGATCGATGAAATAGCTTTTGTTTTTAATTCTCTAGGTATTACTTCCTTATAATCGATATCATCTGTACGTGCGTCCTTTATATAAATAAACGGAATCCCAATATTCAATAACCGTTGAATGAGGCTCTCTTGTAACTGAACTCCTTCACTAAGCAAGACCTGACCTTTGTCATTATAGATCGTTCGAGCAAGAATGGCCCCAGATTCCACTGACGTTGTTGCTATGTATCTCATCTCAAACTCCATTTCCGCTACTATTTTTGTTTATTATTAGCTCTTTTCTCAAACGCTGTGACGTTTAAAGCATAGATTATTAATAGAAGATCTATAAATTGAGAAAAGTGCTTACATATTTTTTCCGTGAATTGGACTAAGTATGAAACGCAGATCACGGCATTTGGACCACCTGCAAAAACCACAATACGTACGAAAATAACCTTATTTTTATTCTACCATATCCTTTACATTATAGTCGCTTCATGAGACTTTAGTCCTGTTTTTACGCACAATTTGTCAAATCATGTGAGAATATGTAAAAGCCATCCGTCAACACGGATGGCTTTTATTTATTTGTGATGTGAATACTTAATTAAACCATTTTTAGCAATGCATCTTTTCCAATCATACCCTTGTGTATGCCTAGCGCTTCCGCTTCATAGGTAACTGATTCAAGCGGCGCTTCTAATAACTGTTCAATCGTCTTTACTCCGACCGCTCGACCCGCGATTACTTTCCTGTCTTTGAGCTTTTCATTTAATAAAGCGACGTCCAATGCACCGCACATAATATATCCTTTATCATTTGTTACCACAAGCAGATTTGTTTTTGGCAGAACTACAGATACGCTTAAAAATGTATGATCTTCAATTATAATCGGCGATAAATCAATCATTTTCAACGCTCCTTTCCTCTCTCTTATACTCTATGCTGAGAGTAGGAAAAGCGTGTAAACAGGTTATCGTATTCTTTTATCCAGTAATCCCTTGATAGATCAAACGGAGACCAACCAAAATTAAGATGAGGCGAAGGATATGTACAACCGTTTTGCTTGCTAATTTCATATTTATATATGCTCCAAGTCTTGCTCCTACCCAAGCACCTGGAATCAAAAGAAGGGCATAATGCCAATTAATGTTACCTAAGCTAATATGGGTAGCTGAGCTTACAATGGAGGACAAGAAAATCATAAACATTGAGGTAGCGACAGCCACATGTGGTGGAAACATAAATAAGAGTAGCATAACAGGAACCATTAAAGAACCGCCACCAATGCCGAATAATCCAGATGAAAATCCAACCAAAAAGGCAATAATAATCGCCATCATCGGGCGAAATCCATACTCCCACTCACGTCCTTGATTATCGGTAAAGTGCCGGTGAATTCCATTATCCGCTTTTAATGGCATGGGCTTCAGCTTGTTATTCACCATTAATAAAATTGAAACGAAAATCATAAATATCCCAAAAAAGATATTGAATGTTTGCATATTCAACGCCTGATTGACCCATGCACCAACCATTCCCCCAGGGCCACTCCCAAGAAAAAAGATCAATCCACTTTTATAATCTACTGTCTTATGTTTTAAATAGGCTAATGTGGAAGAAAGACCGGTAAAAATCATTATCACTAAAGAAGTTCCAACAGCAACCTGTGGAGAAATATTATGTAAAAAATTCGTATACATACTAAAATATAACAGAGCGGGGACAATAATGACTCCACCGCCTAAACCGATGAGCGAACCGATTGTACCTGCAGCTAACCCTATTGATAATAAAACAATCCATTCCATTTTCACATATCCCCTATTGTCTCACATGACTGTGCTTCAAAATAAATCTAATTGCCTCGGTGCGAGGTTTTCATATTCTATATTCATTAACCCCATCAACTGTTTGCCATTATCAGCAGCATCGCCACCAGAATTATTGTTAAAGACGACGAACACGTCTTGGCATTCTTTTTCAAGTTGCTTTAAGTGCTGAACCCACTCACTCAATTCCTTTTCGTTATAGCGGTAGAGATAGCGAACCTCCCGCCAGTTCACATCTGTTCGCTTCTGCCAGCCGTGAAGATTTCTTCCGTGAAATCGGACGAGTACTTTATCTTTCGTTGTTGTCCGTAAGACGGTAGGCACCGATCCATCCCCAGCTTGTGGTTCATCACAAATACTGTGGATCCATTGTTCCTTCTCCATAAACCTGAGAGTACTTTCAAAGTAAGCTGGCCAAAACCAAGACTGATGACGAAATTCAAGAGCACAAGGAATTTCCCCCATCTCCTGTTTACACCATCTCAAGTATTGCACGTTTTCCTTTTTACAGTCAAACCATGGTGGAAATTGAAACAACACCATAGCTAATTTTTTTGCCTCAATATAAGGGGTCAATGAATCTTTAAAGGCACGGAACATCTCCCTTTTATTGTCAAAAGGAATTTCTCCCCGTTGATGACCGGTCATCCCTTGATACGCTTTGACGATAAATTGAAATCCATGCGGCGTCTCATCAACCCATTTTTGCGCGTTTCTTAATGGTTGAACCATCAATTGTACACCAGAAATTTTTGGAAAAAAACATAAAATATTTATTCTATATATACTTGTACATGATTTATCCCAAATTCATTGGGAGAAATTAGACAAGCTACGAGATTTTTTGAAGCGACCCTTAGAAATTCCTTCTTGAACAATAGCCTCAGCTATTGTTGCTTTGAATAAGGCTTTGTTATGTACAGATACAGCAATTAACTATAAAAAATTTGCCAAATTAAAAGGACTACTTCACGAAACAGTAAATGAACGCTTAAAACACTGCATGAAGAAGGGTATCTATCATTTTCAACACATAAATAATTTACACAACCGATTGAAAGGTTGGTTCGAACGTTTCCAAGGGGTAGGAACTCACTATTTGGACAACTATCTGCATTGGTTCCATTGGTTAGAAATGGGGAAAGATTTGGCATTTGATAAAGAAGTAGGACAGATGTTAATTTCAGCTTGTCAAAAACTGTGGAAATGATGAAAAGTGCATAATAAAAGACCTCTAATAGTGAGGTCTAATTTCATATTGTTTATTATATTCTCTTCTGAACTTCAGTGATAAAGTCTTCCACATTATCACTCATTATTTGTTTGAATTTAACAACATCGTTGCTATTTTTCATTGAAATATATTCGTTCATTAAGCCTATTTTTAAGGTAAGTCTGTTTATATTTAGATATTCAAAAACCAAGTTTAGTTCATTTCCTGGAATGGAATCCGCACAAAAAATCAATTTAGTATCTGTTGATAATTAATTTGTTAATAGTTCTTAAAATTTGGTTAGAAAGGTTAGTATGTAATCTTACAACCATTTTATTATGTGGTTTCTCTTAAGTCTTTTTGTTTCTTAATCAAAGTATTTTTTAGTGCATACCATATATCTGGGTCATACCTATCTGTTAAATACGTCATAAATTCCTCATAATAATGGGTACTTTCTTCCAAATCGTTTTCTAATGTATGTAAATAAAATAAAGTAAATAGCACTAATTCCTGATTTTCAAAGCTCTCATCTGATAATTTTGTGTTTAATAATTTGTAGGCTTCCTTTGCATTACCAGCATAAAATGAATCAAATGCTTTTCCAATTATGGTTAATTTGCTTTGCTGTTCTGCTGAGGTAACTCCACTTAGTAAGTCTTCCAACATTAACATCGCAGGCTGTTTTGATGATTTATTAATCATCGAAACCAGTTTTTCAGCATTATCAAATTGATGTAGCTCCATTTCTAAGAAGGCTATTTCCTTCAATTTATTATTGTCTACACTCCCATCATAATTTTCCATCGAGCGTCTAAAGAATTCTATCCTGGCGGAATAAAAAAAATCAGATGTGTATTCAAAAGTTCTATTTGGGTTTGTATTACCTTCTAAAATAAAGGAATCATACCCTTTTTTCCATATAGGCATAACATTAACCATACCCTCATCTAAATTTTCTTTCGCTAATTCAACGGCTTTTTCAGCAAAAGTTTTACTCATATTGATGTCACCTTGCAATAAATATAATTCAGATAAATTCTTATAAACATTTTCAGTAGGTTGAGGGATTCTATTAAACCATTCAATTGCTAATTCAAAGTTGTTTATATAATAATTGCATATCCCCAGATACCAGTATACATTTGAATTATTTGGATATTCATTATTTAGAAGTTCAAGCAGTTCTATTCCCTCGTCAATGTTCTGAAATCCTAAATAACTATTAATTAAGGATAATCCTGCATCAAGGTTAATATCTGTTTGATTCTCATTTGCTTTATCTATAACTTCTTCTACTTTTTCCATTTTATTAATATTACTTGCAACCTCTTTTTTTATATAAGAGTTATAGTAAAAGTATGCTGTAGTAAGTAATAGTGACAGAAGTATTACCGAAAATATTATGTTAATTTTTTTCATAGAAGTACTCCTTCTTTTTTTCACTAATAACAACTAAAGCATAAACAGTAAACGCTATGAAACAAAGCGTACCAAACATTGTAACAATTATTACTGAACCTGATGCTTTTATATCTTCTAATCCTGAAAATAAAAAAGCTCCCCTTAGAAAGATGATATTGTTTATAAAGACATTCTTAATTCCGATAGATGTATACAAAATTAGAATTATAATAGTGATAAAGATGGATGTAATATGACCTTTAAAAAGTGTTGTTAAAAAAGCACTTAATGTTCCGATACCTACTAAGAAAATTAACAAAGCAAAAAAATATAAAGTTAAATACAATAATGTATCTAATTTCCCTAAAATTTCATAGCCACTTACTATAATATTTGACTCACTAAACACAAAAGCTGTAAAAATAAAAATTGAAATGGAAATAAGATAAACTATAAGAAATGATAATGAAGCTGCAATAAATTTCGATATAACTAATTCATAAAATTTTGCTCCTGTGTTTACTCTATATTTTAATGTTCTAAATCTGTAGTCATGTGAAAAGAACCAGTAGTAGTAGACAATCACAATAATCGGTAATATAAAACTATTATTAAATGCTTGTGAGTCATATATATATTGTAAAGGGCTTTTATATTCTGTGTTATAAAAATATATATTTATTAAAATTGGTAGATGTAATAGCATCGTCATAATTATTAAAGAAAAAGGTATCTGAAATGTCTTTTTAATTTTTTTGATTTCGAAAATTATATTACTCATACAAGTCTCCTTTCTTTACGTACTAACAGGCGAAGGGGATAATATTAATTCAAGTTAATATATGGAAATCATACATTATTTCCTACTTGTTTAATAGTGCAGTATATGTCCCAGGCCCAACTATGCGATCTGTTGCCAATTGATTATTAACTTGAAAGCTATAAATGGCACTATCAGTTTTAGTCCCTATTAAACCATCATGTGGACCAGGAGAGTAATTTCTTTCATACAAAGTTACTTGAACCGCTTTTACATTGCCCGACTTATTACCGCAAGTTCTATTTGTAGTTTTTTTATAACATACCCAATTTTCTACTAAAGAGACATCACCTACAGTAGTCCCAGCTAATTCTACTGTGTCATTAGGACCACTACTTGTAATTCCTTCTCCCCAGTCCAATAATGAACTAGCCAGGTAATTTACAGCTTGCACAAAAGTATAAACAACTGCTGCTATATTAACGATTGCCCAAACTGTTTGTTTTATTTTTACTAGCCAAGAAGCTCCTGCCATTACTGACACGTCTTCAGGTGTATAACCCAATGAATCTAATTCTTTTACTAATTTTTCATATTCTTGATCATTCTTCAAATTATGAGTTTGCATTATTTCCTTTTTAACATTTGTTTCAGCAAAAGCTTTAGAAGAATTAATTGCTAATCCACTAAATAAGAAAACTATCAATGTTGTAAGTATAGTAACTTTTTTGATAAACATTACAATATTCCCCTTTTTTTCCAATTTTCCCCTTCTCTTATAGGTAACTTTATTTTAAATTGTCTAAAAAGTCAATGAAATTTGATTTTTTTATCATTTTATGTAAAATTATAGTAAAAGGTTAAAGGAGGAAAATAATGAACTTACAAATAGTTGATCTAGAAAAGAAAATTAAGCAAACTACTATTTTTAGTAATATTAATATTAGTGTTAACCCCACGGACATTTTTTGTATACTTGGTAGAAATGGTATAGGAAAAACAACATTACTCAAAACCATTGTAGGGTTACAAAGGCAAACTAGTGGATCAATTCTCTACTCCAATGAAACAATAAATAAAAATGATATTGGATTTTTGTTGGAAAACCATGACTTTTATCCATTTCTAAATGGATATGATCACATCGTACATACATTAAAAAATAAAAACATCAATGAACAAGATTCATATTTTCCCTATTTGAAAACTTTATTTAATCTTGAATCATTTATTCATAAGAAATGTAAAACATATTCTTTAGGTCAGAATCAAAAGCTGGCCATCTGTCTCGCAGTAATTGCTAAACCCAAAATAATTATTTTAGATGAACCTACAAATTCATTGGATATAGAGGCAATCTTTAAACTAAGGCAGTTATTAAGTTTTCTAAAATCAAAAGGACATATTATTTTACTTACTAGTCACAATATCTCTGAAGTATCTAAAGTTAGTAATAGAATTTTATATATGAAATCAAGCACAGAACATGAAGAGTTAAAATTCAAAGAAGGTGAAAACATGGATCTAGAGGAATATTTTAAGGAAAGGGTAATTTAATTGTCTTAGGGAGTGTTCCTACCAAAATGGTAAAAAATATAGTTAAGAAACTCTAATCAACAAATTTCATATTAGGTCAGCTTCGAAAAAATTTTAGGGGAAACGAGGTTTTTTAACTTAAATAAAGGCTCTTTTCCAAAGATTGTTGCCAATAATTAAAACCTTAATGGAAAAAATTTACTTCGTATAGTATAATTAACAAATTAAGATTCAATTAACGGAGAAAAACAGCTCTAGATAAATAAGTAACTTGGTCGCTGCATTAGTAATTTACATTGATTTTAGTTCAAATCATTTCTAGTATGAAGACTAAGTGGATTAGCAAAAATTAGAATGGGGGAATAAAGTTGAAATTCAAAACGAGGTCAATTTTATGTGCCTTCGCATTAGGTATTCAGTTTTTCTTCTTACTTCCAACTGCCCTTATACGTAAGCGCCAAATAACCCACACCTTCTAATAATTTCCTGGTTTTGTGATAATCACAGTACACGAATTGTTAGGAGGTTTTTTAGTGTCAAAAGATGAACGAAAACAAATGTGGCGACAACGCATTGAAGCCTACAAAATTAGTGGTGAGCCAAGTGTGAAAACGTAAGCGTCAAATAGCGCCCACGTATTTTTACGTGGGCGCTATTTGACGCTTACATATACAACGCATAAAAGCTTGAGTCCACTTCCACAGTTGGAAAGTACGAAGCATAATCCGTTAACTTATTTTTCGATGAAGATTCAGGACCGTAAAGACTGTCATGATCTCCCCAGCCCGTAAGCCCGATATAGATCATTTCTCATAACCCCCTTTTTTACGCAAAAAACCGCTCAGATTAGCCCTGAGCGGATTTTCATTATCATTAACCGATGGAACCTTCCATTTCGAACTTGATTAAACGATTCATTTCAACAGCGTATTCCATTGGAAGTTCTTTCGTAAATGGTTCAATGAAGCCCATTACGATCATTTCAGTTGCTTCTTCTTCAGAAATACCACGGCTCATAAGGTAGAATAATTGTTCTTCAGAAACCTTTGAAACTTTCGCTTCATGCTCTAATGAGATGTTGTCATTTAAGATTTCATTGTAAGGGATTGTATCTGAAGTGGACTTGTTATCCATAATTAATGTGTCACACTCAATGTTAGAGCGAGCACCCTCTGCTTTACGGCCAAAATGAACAATTCCTCTATACGTAACTTTTCCGCCTTGTTTTGAAATCGATTTTGATACGATCGTTGAAGATGTGTTTGGTGCTAAGTGTAGCATTTTGGCACCAGCATCTTGGTGCTGACCTTTACCAGCGATAGCGATGGATAAAGTCATTCCACGAGCGCCTTCACCTTTCAAAATAACGGCTGGATATTTCATTGTTAATTTAGAACCGATGTTTCCATCAATCCATTCCATTGTAGCATTTGCATCACATACCGCACGCTTTGTAACAAGGTTATAGACATTGTTAGCCCAGTTTTGAATCGTTGTATAACGGCAGTAAGCATCTTTTTTGATGATAATTTCAACAACCGCACTATGAAGTGAGTTTGTTGTATAAACAGGAGCTGTACATCCTTCAACATAGTGAACATGTGCGCCTTCATCGACGATGATAAGAGTACGCTCAAATTGTCCCATGTTCTCAGAGTTAATACGGAAGTAAGCTTGTAAAGGAGTTTCAACCTTAACACCTTTTGGAACGTAGATGAAAGATCCACCAGACCAAACAGCTGAGTTTAATGCAGCAAATTTGTTATCTGTAGGTGGGATCGTTTTCCCAAAATGCTCGCGGAAAATATCTTCGTTTTCCCTTAAAGCAGAATCCGTATCCTTAAAAACGATTCCTAGTGCTTCAAGATCTTCCTGCATGTTATGGTATACAACTTCAGATTCGTATTGAGCAGAAACTCCTGCTAAATACTTTTGTTCTGCTTCAGGAATTCCAAGCTTATCAAACGTTTGCTTGATTTCTTCTGGAACCTCATCCCAAGAACGTTCTGTTTTCTCAGATGGTTTTACGTAATACGTAATTTCATCAAAGTTTAAAGAATTTAAATCTCCACCCCATTGAGGCATGGGCATGTTGTAGAAGTGGTCTAAAGATTTTAAACGGAAGTCGAGCATCCATTGAGGCTCTTCCTTCATTTTTGAAATTTCTTCAACGATCTCACGTGTAAGACCACGTTTCGAACGGAAGATGGAGACATCTTTGTCGGCAAAGCCGTATTTATAATCACCGATCTCAGGCGCTTTTTTAGCCATCGAAAGTCTTCCTCCTTTATAAAGTGGAAAGGGCGTGAATCTTTGCCCTCTCTCGCTTCTTTTTATTGTTCGTCTTCCTTGAGCCCTTTTTCCATCGCCTTCCAAGCTAATGTTGCACACTTGATACGTGCTGGAAATTTAGCGACTCCTTGAAGTGCTTCGATATCGCCTAAATCGATATCATCATTATAATCATTTCCCAACATCATATCAGAAAAAATCTTCGAGAGCTTCACTGCATCTTCAATCGTTTTTCCTTTAATCGCTTGCGTCATCATCGAAGCAGAAGACATTGAAATCGAGCAGCCTTCCCCTTCAAATTTCGCATCGTTAACGATCCCATCATTGACCTTTAAAGTTAATTGGATGCGATCTCCACAAGTTGGGTTATTCATATTAATCGTTAAACTATCATCCTCTAAGACACCCTTATTACGAGGATTCTTATAGTGATCCATAATGACTTGACGGTAGAGTTGATCAAGATTAGAAGACATCCGAAAAATACTCCTTTGTTTTGATAAGCCCTGCGACAAGCTTATCAATATCTTCTTCCGAGTTATACAGATAAAAGCTGGCACGAGCAGTTGCTGATGCTTTAAGCCATTTCATGAGCGGTTGCGCACAATGATGTCCTGCACGAACGGCAATTCCTTCCGCATCTAAAACGGTTGCTACATCATGTGGATGAACGTCTGCAATATTGAATGTGACAAGACCAGCTCGTTTATCTGGATCCATCGGTCCGTAAATCGTCATTCCTTCTACTGCTGACATTTTTTCTAATGCGTAAGCTGCCAAGCGATGCTCATGAGCTTGAATATTGTCAAGACCAACTTCGTTTAAGAAATCGATCGCTGCTCCTAACCCAATAGCACCTGCAATAATCGGAGTTCCACCTTCAAATTTCCATGGTAGCTCTTTCCAAGTAGAGTCATAGAGGTCAACGAAATCGATCATTTCTCCACCGAATTCAATTGGCTCCATGTTTTCTAATAAATGCTTCTTCCCATAAAGTACCCCAATCCCAGTTGGGCCACACATTTTATGAGCAGAGAAGCCGAGGAAATCACAATCTAAATCTTGAACATCGATTTTCATATGAGGTGCACCTTGGGCACCATCCACAACCATAACCGCACCATTCTCATGGGCAATTTTTGCAATCTCTTTAATCGGGTTCATGACACCTAGAACATTCGATACCATTGTTACGGAAACAATTTTCGTATTGGAATTAATGACTTCTTTTACATCCTCAAGTAAAATCGTTCCATCCTCTTGCAATGGTAAATATTTCAACGTAGCGCCAGTTGCCTTTGCAAGTTGCTGCCACGGAATGATATTGCTATGGTGCTCCATGTACGTGATGACAATTTCATCCCCTGGTTGTACATTGGCTCTGCCAAAACTTGCTGCGACAGTATTTAACGAAGTAGTCGTACCTCTAGTAAAAATAATCTCTTGTGTAGATTTTGCATGAATAAACTTTCTTACTTTTTCCCTTGCGCCTTCGTATCCATCTGTAGCTCTTGTTCCTAGTGTATGCACACCACGGTGAACATTCGAATTATATTCACGATAGTACGTTTCAAGTGCCTCAATAACCTGAACTGGTTTTTGAGAAGTAGCTGCACTGTCTAAATAAACAAGGGGGTTCCCATTGACTTCCTGATTTAAAATCGGAAAATATGAACGAACATCCTCGATATTCATTTATTTAACTTTCCCTTCAATTACGGCACGAAGTTGATTTTTAACCCCTTCGATTGGTAATACATTCACAACTGGTGCTAAGAATCCATGGATAACGAGTCTTTCTGCCTCAGCCTTAGAAATACCACGGCTCATTAAGTAGTATAGTTGAAGTGGATCAACACGACCTACAGATGCAGCATGTCCCGCTGTTACATCGTCCTCATCGATAAGTAGGATTGGGTTCGCATCCCCACGAGCCCCTTCACTTAACATGAGAACACGAGATTCTTGTTCTGCATTTGCCTTCGTAGCACCGTGCTCAATTTTACCGATTCCGTTAAAAATAGAGCTTGCTTTATCTTTCATAACACCATGCTTTAAGATATATCCTTCAGAGTGCTTTCCAATGTGAACGACCTTTGTTGTGAAGTTTTGAATCTGTTCGCCACGTCCAACAACAACTGTCTTTGTGTCACCGAAAGAACCATCACCAACAAGATTTGTTACGTTCTCAGAAACTGTGTTACCGTCATTCATTAATCCAAGTGCCCATTCGATACGAGCATCTCTTCCTGCAACACCGCTACGATTTACGTAAGTTGTTGTTCCTTTTGCTAATGTATCAACAGCTCCATATTGTACTTTTGCATTTGTTCCAGCAATCACTTCTGTCACAATATTGAAGATGCCTTCAGCAGAATCAAGTGTTGAAATATAGTTTTCAACATATGTGACTGAGCTGTTATCTTCTGCAACGACTAACACGTGGTTGAACATATTTGCTTCTTTTTCATCATGAATAAACACTGATTGAATCGGTGATGAGATTTCAACATTTTTCGGAACATATAAAAATGCCCCACCGTTTAAAAATGCTGCATGTAGTGCTGTTAATTTATGCTCATTAACTTTGACAGCATCGTTCATGAAATATTTTTGTAAAAGGTTTCCGTGCTCTCTAGCTGCAGTGAAAATATCAACAAAAATAACGCCTTTTTCTTGCAGTTCCTTTGATACAGTAAGAATGGAAGGACGATTATTACGTTGAATATAAAGGTTTTGATCTCCTGATTCAATGTCTACTAATGCTTTCACATCTTCTGGAAGATCATTTAATGAAGCGAAATCATCACTTTTCACAATATGCTTATCGAATTGTGTAAAGTTCCATTTATCAATTTTAGTTTTATCTGGTCTAGGGAGAGGAAGTGCATCCACTTTCTCGAGTGCCTCTAGACGAAGAGTTGTTAACCAAGCAGGTTCTCCCATTTCTTGAGAGAAAGAGCTAACATACTCTTTATCAAATGGTAATTTTATTTCAGTAGTCATTGCGATCCTCCTAACACTTATGCTTCTTGCCCAACAGTTTCGTCTTCAATGCCAAGTTCTTTTTTGATCCAGTCATATCCTTCTGCTTCTAAACGCTGTGCAAGCTCAGGACCACCAGATTTAACAACACGACCTTGCATCATTACATGGACATGGTCAGGAGTGATGTAGTTCAATAGTCGTTGATAGTGTGTAATGATTAAGCAACCAAAATCAGGGTTGCGCATTTCATTGATTCCTTTAGAAACAACTTTTAGAGCATCGATATCAAGACCAGAGTCAATCTCATCTAGAATGGCAATTTTTGGTTCAATCATCATTAACTGAAGAATTTCATTACGCTTCTTTTCCCCACCTGAGAACCCTTCGTTTAAATAACGTTGTGCCATGTCAGGATCCATTTCTAAAAATTCCATTTGTGAATCCATTTTACGGATGAATTTCATTAAAGAAATTTCATCGCCTTCTTCACGTCGAGCGTTAATAGCTGAGCGTAGGAAGTCTGCATTTGTTACACCACTAATTTCGCTTGGGTACTGCATTGCTAGGAATAGACCAGCTTTAGCACGTTCATCTACTTCCATTTCTAATACATCTTCCCCGTCTAAAGTGATGCTACCACTAGTTACTTCATACTTAGGGTGACCCATGATTGCAGATGATAAAGTAGATTTACCAGTACCATTTGGTCCCATGATCGCATGGATTTCTCCACCCTTAATTTCAAGGTTAACCCCTTTTAATATTTCTTTACCTTCAATGGAAACGTGAAGGTCTTTGATTGATAAAGTAGATCCTGCCATAATTATACCTCCGTAATATAAAAGAAAGATTTTATCCTCGCTGGCCTGGGCCAATCGTTGATTCTCATTTTATTCTCATTACAATCTTATAACAAATGAAAAGTGTTAGCAACTCTTTAGCAGTGTTAAAACATATTAAAATATATCGTAAAAATATCTGTCCAGTGGCTATATGTACACCGCACAGTCGTTACGTTTAGGATTCCAATTTGCTACTGTTAAAAAAATTTGTTCAATATATTTTTTCCCTAACAAATTTATGTATGTATGGATGTTCTAATTGAGAATGAACATCATTTTTGATTAGTGGATTCCCGTCGCTCATGGTTGTCCTCATGAACCCTTTATGAGGACAATCTTCTCCTGAAAACCACCTGAGATTGTCCTCATGAACCTCTTATGAGGACATTCTTGACCTGAAAACCACCTGAGATTGTCCTCATGAACCTCTTATGAGGACGTTCTTCTCCTCAAAACCACCCGAGGTTGTCCTCATGAACCTCTTATGAGGACATTCTCAACCTGAAAAACGTCCGAGATTGTCCTCATGAACCCTTTATGAGGACAATCTTCTCCTGAAAACCACCCGAGATTGTCCTCATGAACCCTTTATGAGGACATTCTTCTCCTGAAACCTATCCGAGGTTGTCCTCATGAACCTCTTATGAGGACATTCCTTGCTTTCACAAAAAAACATTGAAAACAAAAACCAGTGCCACAACACTGGTTTTTTGTTTTTCTTCCTTATTATATATCATTTGTTAACAATGCGAATTACTGCGTTCATTATCGTAATTGATTTCTCGTCAAATCGGCTACAATGCGTTGACTTTGCGCATATTCTTTTTCACGTCTTCTTTCCACTCTCATTCTAACGTCGTGTTTGTGGCAATAAGTAGCATAATTCACGCGATGAGCTCCTACCATCGCTTTTTCCATTTCACTCGTGTAATTCATTTGAAGTGCCGTCATTTTGTTTTCGCCCCCTTTTTTAGGGAGATACGAAAATAATTGATAGTATCCGTCCTTTCGTGTTACGTCACTTAAGGCAAGTGATTTGATACGTTTTTAATGTTAGCATCCCTTTGGTTTTAACTCAAAAACGATAATCCCTCATATTTCCTGCTGAGCATCGGTATAAAGGAGTATCCTTTTAAACCTGTTAACTTTTCTTACAATTTTGCCAATATGCTTATAATAAGGAATACGAAAAAGCCAGCTCCCCAATAAAGGAACTGACTCACAATTATTTATTCTGATACTGGTACTACAGCACCCTCGTATTTTTCTAAAATAAAGTTTTGGATTTCTTCAGAACGTAGTACTTCAACAAGAGCTTTAATGGCTTCCTTGTTTTCGTCTCCACTGCGAACAGCAATCACATTCACATATGGAGAATCACTTTCTTCAATTGCGATAGAATCTTCAAGCGGATTTAACCCAGCATCAATCGCATAGTTTGAGTTGATAAGAACGGCATCGCCTTCGTCATTATTATAAATTTGCGGAAGAAGTGATGCTTCATATTCTGTATCAAAATGTAGGTTCTTCGGATTCTCTACAATATCATCAATCGTTGCAGTTGTTTTTTCAACGCCCTCTTTAAGGGTGATAAGTCCTTCTTTTTCAAGAAGAGATAAAATACGTCCATGGTCTGGAACAGAGCTGCTGATAATAATATGCGCTTCATCTGGTAAAGCATCTAAACTATCGTATTTCTTTGAATATACGCCGATTGGCTCAATATGAATTCCACCTGCATTAACGAAATCATAGCCATGCTCTTCGATTTGTGCATTTAAGTAAGGAATGTGTTGGAAATAATTTGCATCTAAGTCTCCCCCAGCTAATGCTTGGTTTGGAAGAACATAGTCTTGGAACGTTTCGATTTGAAGTTCAATTCCTTGTTCTTCAAGAATTGGCTTCGCTTCTTCTAAAATTTCAGCGTGTGGTACGTTAGAAGCTCCTACAACAAGGGTAGTCGGTTCTTCCGCGTCTCCACCATCCGCATTGCCACCTTCAGTTGTTTCATCGTTTGAAGTACCGCAAGCTGCTAAAAATAAGATTAGTGCAAAAGGTACAAAAATACTTAACCATTTTTTCATTGAAAAACACTCCTATCTTTTGTCTAATTTATTTGTTATTACATCACCAATAAATTGGATGATAAATACGATAATTAAAATAATGATCGTCGCCATTAAGGTAACGTCGGTTCTAGAACGCTGAAATCCTTCCAAATAAGCAAGATTCCCTAGTCCTCCTGCACCAATAACACCTGCCATCGCTGTATAGCCAACTAGGGCAATGGCCGTGACCGTTATCCCAGAGACAAGTGCTGGCATCGATTCAGGCAGTAGCACTTTCCAGATAATCGTGCTTGTTTTCGCCCCCATCGATCTCGCTGCTTCAATGACGCCTTTATCAATTTCTCTCAAGCCAATCTCAACCATTCTTGCGTAAAAGGGAGCTGCCCCAATAATCAATGCTGGTAATGCGGCATTTTCCCCAATCATCGTACCGAGAAGGAACTTCGTAAATGGGATAAGGAGCACAATCAGGATGATAAAAGGAATCGACCTGAAAATATTGACAACAGCACTAATAATTTTATTCACAAATTGATTTTCCCAAATATTTCCTTTTGCAGATAAAAAGAGTAATAATCCTAAAATAATGCCTATTATAAACGTAGCAATGACCGAAATCCCCGTCATATATAAAGTTTCTTCTGTTGCTTCCCACATTTTATCCCATTTGACATTTGGAAAGAGCTCATTCACCATCTTTTATCACCTCTACTCCAACCTGCTGGGACTTGATAAATTCAATTGCTTTTGAAACTGCAGGTCCTTCTCCATCAATATGGATAAATAATGTACCATAGGAACCGTTTTGAGTTTGCGAAATCTTTCCCTGCAAAATATTAACAGTGACCTCAAAATTACGGATGAGATTAGTAATTAGAGGTTGTTCGGCTGATTCACCAACAAACCCTAATTGGATAACCGTCCCTTGAGGGTAACGCTCTAATAAATGTTCAATCGTTTCCTTCGTTTCCTCCGGCTCAGTCACCTGAGAAACAAATCGCTTCGTAATTTGCTGCTGTGGGTTCTTAAATACTTCCAATACTCGACCAGTCTCAACGACTTTTCCATCTTCCATTACTGCTACACGATGACATATCTTGCGAATAACATGCATTTCATGGGTGATGAGAACGATTGTTAAGCCTAAGCGTTTGTTAATATCAACTAATAGGTCCAATATCGAATCAGTTGTTTGTGGATCAAGTGCCGAGGTTGCCTCATCACAAAGTAAAACCTTCGGATTGTTTGCCAGTGCCCTGGCAATCCCAACTCTTTGTTTTTGACCGCCACTAAGCTGGGAAGGATAAGCATCTTCACGTCCATCTAGACCAACTAGCTTGATTAATTCATCTACTCGTTTAAGCCTTTGCGTTTTTGGAATTCCTGCAATTTCTAATGGAAAGGCAATATTCTCTCTAACCGTTCTAGACCAAAGTAAATTAAAATGTTGAAAAATCATGCTAATTTCTTGGCGAGCCTTTCTTAGTTCCCCACCTTTAATCCGTGATACTTGTTTGTCAGCTACAGTAACGGACCCTTCTGTAGGAATTTCAAGGCCATTCAACATTCTGATTAATGTACTTTTACCAGCACCACTATAGCCGATCACACCAAATATTTCGCCTGCATTTATATTAATGCTGACATTATCAACAGCTGTAACCTTTCCTTTGATAGAAGAGTACACTTTTTTGACATTCTGTATCGAAATCAATTTTATACACCTACTTCAAATCCTATTATTCTTATGTGTTAACCAAGTTTTATAAGCGTTAGACATTATGCTATTTATAGCTTTAGCACATCAATATTTTTCATTCATAACAGCACAATTGCACAAAAATGCCTTCCTGCAGACAAGCAGAAAGGCATAAATATAAAAAGTCCTTCCTCTCATCTATCAAAGCAATGCTTTGTGTGAATTGGCACCATTTCAATTTCTTGACGGTTGCCGGGCTTCATCGGGCACATCCCTCCACCTCTCTTGATAAGAGCACACTATTAAATTTTAAATAGAATTTTCATAATTAAATACGAGTGTTATCTTATCATGGAAAAATCAGCATGTCAACGATAATATTTCAGAATAAAATTGATTTCACATAACGTTCGAATTTCTGACCGATATTACCTTTTAAGCATTTGTCGTCAAAGACGTCAGACCTGTAGCAACTCCAATCGCTTGTTCCAAGTCTTCAATCAAATCCTCTACATTTTCGATTCCAACAGAAAGTCGGATCAGATCTTCCGGAACACCAGCTGCTTCTAATCCGTCTGCATCAAGTTGCTGATGGGTCGTGCTCGCAGGATGAATAATTAAGCTCTTCGCATCTCCAACATTGGCTACATGTGCCCACAGCTCAAGACTATTAATTAATCTCGCTCCTGCCTCTCTTCCACCTGCGATACCAAAGACGACAACAGAACCTGCTCCTTTCGGTAAATATTTCGCAACAAGCTCTTGATCAGGATGATTTTCATCCCCTGGATAAGAAACCCATTTTACCGATGGATGATTGTGCAAATACGCAATAATTTTCTTTGTATTGGCAACATGCTCTTTTATTCTTACATGCAAAGTTTCAAGCCCTAAGGCAAATTGGAATGCATTTTGCGGACTTAACGCTGGACCCATATCTCTTAATAATTGAACCCTTGCTTTTGTAATATAAGCAGCAGCGCCAATCGCTTCACTATAAACCAAATTATGATAACTCGGATCTGGCTTCGTAAATCCAGGGAACTTTTTCGAATTCCAATCAAAGTTTCCTCCATCAATGATGATTCCACCTAATGTCGTCCCATTTCCAACAAGCCATTTGGTAGCCGAATGGATGACGATATCTGCTCCATACTCAATCGGGCGGCATAAAAATGGAGTAGCAAACGTATTATCAATGATCAGAGGAATTCCTGACTCATGGGCGATCTTTGCTACAGCTTCAATATCTAATACACGTAAGCTCGGATTTCCGATCGTTTCCGCAAATATGGCTTTTGTTTTTTCAGTTATTGCTGTTCTAAAATTTTCTGGATCCGTTGCATCTACAAATTTGACGTTGATTCCGTACTTAGGAAGAGTGATTGCAAATAAATTATATGTACCTCCATATAAATTTCCTGCTGCAACTATTTCATCTCCAGCTTCTGCAAGGTTTAATATCGACAATGTAATCGCTGCCATTCCACTAGAAACTGCAAGCGCCCCAATACCACCTTCCAAAAGATTAACCCGTTCTTCAAATACAGTCACCGTTGGATTATGAATACGTGTATAAATATAACCAGGTTCTTTTAAAGCAAATAGGTTAACCGCATGCTCCGTATTTTGAAACTGATAAGCATTGTTTTGATAAATCGGAACTGCTCTTGCTCCTGTTGTTGGATCTGGCGATACTCCCCCATGAACACCTAATGTTTCTAATCGATATTTCTTCTTCTCGCTCATTCGAATCTCTCCCTCTTTTTTATAATATAAAAACCCCACTTCCTAAGAAGAGGGGGCTAGCTTACGCGCTCTCCTTATCTCTCAGACTTACATCTGCTGGAATTAGCACCGTGTTCGTACTACCGGTTGCCGGGCTTCAACGGGCCAGTCCCTCCACCACTCTTGATAAGAGTTATGTAATTTAACGTGATAGTATCATGTACTTCCAAGTTAAGTCAATTGATTATTCGTAAATTTCTGTTTTCTCTTCTACATAATTTGGCATCGCTAAGATAAAGAGTGACTCTAATAACAGTGAAGCTCTTATACTCCCTTGCCATTCCAATTGTTCTGCTTCACTTGCTTTTCTCAGTTTCATTTTTCCAGTTAACAAGGCTTGCATAACATCCTTATTTCCTTTTATAACAGCATTAGTCGTCATACTAACTGATTCGTTCAATTCCATTACGCCATTTTCAATTTGTAAAATAGCTTGGTCATCACCTGATATCAAATGAACAGATAATGATGTTTTATTTAATAATGGGGCTAAGTGACCTCTTTCAGTTACTTCATCTATCAATATACGGAGCAATTCTAGCAAGATGAGTCCTCCTAAGTAATGATATCGATCCTTCTACCTGAACTAATTCGATTTCAAAAAGGTAAACCTCTTTAAAATTGATTCGACAAATACCTTCATTCTATTTAATCCCGCTATCCCAACTTATATTAGAATTTCCCAAGAAATATGTTGCTTATTGCGATTGAACCGACTTTGCTGTCGAAGAACTATCTGGACGATTAATACTTTTAAAAACAGTGAGAAAGTAAATCGACCCAATAAGATAGAGAGATGCTGTTATCGTAAAGACCATTGCGTATCCCCAATAAGCCCCATACATAACGACAATTCCGGTTGAAACTGGTCCCATAACTGCCCATCCAAGGTTAAAGACCATTTGGTTAATAGAGTTTGCCAATCCTTTAACTGAGTCATTCACTTTCGACATCATCAGTGACGTTTGAATCGGATTCCCTGCATTCATTAATGCTTGTCGAAACAGAAACCCAATCGCTGCTAATGTTAGATTTTCAGTGTAGGCAGTGAGCAATAGAAAAGGCAGAGATGATAATTGTAGAATGACGACCGCTTTTACTTCACCAAACTTTCGCACCATCAGTGGTCCAATAATCATCGCAATAGCTGTGGCCGCTTGACCTAAGGAAATAATAATTCCGATAATTGAGTTAGATGCCATAAATCAATCGGCAAAATATAAATTTAAATAAGGAATGACAAGACCTGCTCCAATTCCGATGATTAATTGAGCTACCGCAAACAAGAAGATAATTTTAAAACCTTCTCGCTGTTGATGTACTTTTTCCTTCCAAGGAATCTTAATCTCTTGCTTGATTTTTCTCGTTTCCTTAAATTTCGCAATCGGAATGAATGAGAAAAGGTAGAATAAGCCTGCTATAATCAGCGTTAACCTTATGCTCATTAACGGCGATAGAAACAAAGAAAATAAATCAGTAAAAATCCCTCCAAAGAGATTCCCAATAACACTTGCACCTGTCATAACTGCGGAATAAATACTAAAAAGATGTACTCGCTGTAGAGGCTTTGAATTTTCTGCCAACCATGGAATGGATGAGACCGTGATAAATGCCATCGTTAAACCTGTAACGAAGGCTAAAATAAGTAATAGACTTTGTGCTTCAAATATACCTCTTAACAGAAAAACAAATCCTGTAAGAATACTACCTATCAGCATGACCTTTTTACGACCAAACCGATCACTAATCATCCCGGCTGGGACGAGAATCAGTGCCGTTGCTAATGAGGTTAACGAAATAACTTGCCCGTTCACCTGTTCATCATAGCCAAGCTCACGAATATAAAAATTATAAATAACCATAAATATCCCGAACCCAATCTGGGCAAAGACATTGGCTAAAATGGAGAGTTTTATATTTTGATTGTAGCTTTTAATTTGTACAGACCACTCTTGGAAAAAAGGCATAGGATGGTACCCCTTCATTTATTTCGTATCCCTAAACATCATAATCCCTGACCTATTAAAAGTAAACAAAAAATTGCAAAATTAAAAAACAGTTTGTCAAAAGGCCATCCTACCTTTCGATAAACTGTTTTTTTAAGATTATTTTTTAATTAATTCGTATAAGTATGGTACTGAATGAAAAGCGTAAACCTTTTTCTCAATGCCCGTCTCATTAAAGATTAATAAGCATGGAACACTTTCAACTTCCCACTCTAGAGCGAAATCAGGGATATAATTCAAATCACATTTCCCCCAAGTTTCATTCGGAAATAGTTTTGCTACAATTTCGAGCATTTTCCCTGCCACCTGACATGTTCCGCATAATGGCGTATATAAATATAGGAAAAAGTGTTTCTTCTCGTTTATTAAGCTTATAATTTCGTCGCTATTCCAATTTTCCATATCCTTTATCACCTAATTCAAATTGCTTCAAAAACAGTATCAGCGCTCCAAATATTCAGTATGAACATCAATATTGGCTGCAAGAAGGACGGTAGCCAAATGATGTTCAGGGGCACTTGCAACCTCCCGATACATTTTATCAATATAAAGATGCTCGACTTCTGGAAGTTCTCGTATAAACTGTCTTCGTAATTTTTCTCCTGCATCATCTGCATCTACTAAAATGTAGACGTCTTTACCACTAATATAGTCCACTAATTCATCAAGGCGAGAAATACTAATCGTTCCGTTGGTGCAAATAATTTCGACTGGTTCTTTAACAATATTTTTGACCTTTCTTTTGTCAGAAGTACCTTCAACGATGATTATCTTTTCTGTGTTTGAATCAAGCATCTTTATCACCCATCAACGCGAATTGTATTTGCCACACTATATGTATTCTAGTAGGAAAGGTTCTGCTCCTGCATCAGCCTCAGAACATGACTACAAATTGGATGACCACATGCCCGATTATTAAAAAACGCCCCTAATTAGGAGCGCATGCTATGTTCATTTTATGCTTCATTAATCAATTGTGCGTACTCATCAGCAGACATTAAATTGTCTACATCACTAGCATTAGCAGGCTCGATCACAATCATCCACGCTTTTTCATATGGTGATTCGTTTACGAATTCAGGGCTATCATTTAAGTCTTCATTAATTGCCACAACTTTTCCGCTAATTGGAGCATATAATTCAGAAACCGTTTTAACGGATTCTACACTTCCGAAAGGCTCATTTGCCACAACGTCGTCTCCAACCTCAGGAAGCTCGACAAATACGATGTCGCCTAACTCTGATTGTGCAAAGTCTGAAATTCCAATTCGTGCTGTTTCCCCTTCAAGCTTCACCCATTCGTGTTCTTTTGAATAACGCAGTTCTTTTGGTGTGTTCATGCAAATCCCTCCAAAATAATTATACTGTTACATTAACCAAGACCGTATTATATCCATCAATCCCCTTGATTCTTACCAACAAAGGTTATTTGTAACCAATTATTAAATCTGTTCGAACGAATTCTACTTTGCAGAAAAGAGACTCTCATATTCATTTTCTTTAAAGCCTAATGTAACCTTTTCTCCATCTGTTAATAAAGGACGCTTAATGAGCATGCCATCAGATGCAAGAATATCAAGTAACTCATCCTCAGATGCGGTTTTCATTTTGTCTTTTAAGCCAAGTTCTCTATATTTCATCCCACTAGTGTTGAAAAATTTCTTCAGCTCCAAACCACTGCTTTTATAAAGCTGTTCAAGCTCTGAACGGGAAGGAGGGTTTTCAACAATATGTACTTCCTTATAGGAAACTTCGTGATTATCCAACCACTTTTTCGCATTTCGACATGTTCCACACTTCGGATACCAATAAAAGGTTAATGCCATGTTTTCACCTACCTAAGTTATGTTATCCATATTTAGATAAATTTTGCAATCTATATTTGAATAGTAACATATAGGCTTGGTCATCACAACGATAGAAGTAAGCTGTTTTTTCAACTTTAACAAAAGTGTTCTGGAATAAAAAAAAATCTTCATTAGCTGGAGAGATTCCGTTTAATTAGCTAATAACATTAAAAAAGCTAATAATAGCTGGATAAAATCCGTCTATCCCTTCTAAAAACATGAAAATAGGCAATTTCGCTCTTCATAAGCGGAAAAGCTCCCCTCAATTTGAAGGGAGCCATGAGCCCTAAGGCTAATTTAAAACTATAATACGTATTTTTCCGCATCAACCAACTTAACAGAGGCTTCACGCTTTTTCCCAATCACATTTGTTGGAGTGTGACGAGTCAGTTTACGAAGAGTTGAGATCATCATCCGTAATGTGTCTCCACTTTCAACTGCCACTAAAGTTTCTTTTGCGTCTGCTTCAATTTTATTAAAGGCTTCTTGACAGAATATTTGTGTATAAAGAAGCTTTTGTTCGTTCTTCTCAAGACCATTTTTAGCAATCGCCTTTTCTGTACGAAGGATTGCAGATTCCATCGCGTAGACATTCGCAATGATATCAGCCACATTGACGAAGATTTCCTGCTCTTTATCTACATCTTTTCCATACTTTTGAGCGGCAAGACCAGCTGCAAGTAGAGAGATTTTCTTCCCATTGCTGACGAGTTGCTTTTCTTGGGCTAACGGCTCATCACCTGGCTCCTCTGGCATAAGCATCATCAGTTCTTCTTGAAGAGCCATTGCCTTTTGGAATAATGGAAGTTCCCCTTTAAGTGCTTTTTTCAAGTAAGTTCCCAGAACCAATAAACGATTAATTTCATTCGTTCCTTCGAAAATACGATTAATACGTGAGTCACGGTAGGCGCGAGCAATTTCGTATTCTTCCATGAATCCATATCCACCATGGAGCTGGACCCCTTCATCTACTACATAATCAAGTACCTCTGTATTAAAGAATTTACCTAATGAACACTCTATCGCATACTCAGCAATCGAAGCTGCTACGGCCTTTCCACCATTTACTTCTTCATCTGTCAGTTTGCTCATTCGTTCCTCAAACAATCCTACAGTACGGTAAATGGAGCTTTCCGCTGCATATAATTTAGACGCCATTGTGGCAATTTTTTCTTTCGTTAAATTAAAGGATGATATCGGTGTTTTAAATTGTTGACGTTGATTTGTATATGGAATTGTAATCTCTAATGCACGTTTCGCGCCACCTAAGGCACCAACTCCTAATTTATAACGTCCTATGTTTAAAATATTGAAGGCGATAATATGCCCTCTGCCGATTTCCCCTAATAGATTCTCGACTGGTACTTGAGCATCTTGAAGGATAAGTGTACGAGTAGAAGAACTCTTGATTCCCATTTTATCTTCTTCTGCCCCAGTAGATACACCTGGGAACTCTCTTTCAACGATAAAAGCAGAGAATTTATCTCCATCAATTTTCGCATATACAACAAATACATCAGCAAACCCAGCGTTAGTAATCCATTGTTTTTCCCCATTTAATACATAGTGAGTACCAGCCTCATTCAGCTTTGCTACAGTTTTTGCACCAAGCGCATCTGAACCAGAGCTTGGCTCAGTTAACGCATAAGCAGCAATTTTTTCCCCTGTTGCAAGCTCAGGAAGATACTTTTGCTTTTGTTCCTCGTTCCCGAATAAAACAATTGGGAGGGAACCAATTCCAACGTGAGCCCCATGTGTAATTCCAAATCCTCCGGCAATCGCCATTTTTTCAGCAATTAATGCAGAGCTTACTTTATCAAGTGCGAGACCGCCGTATTCTTCAGGTACATCAGCTCCAAGGAGACCTAGTTCTCCTGCAGATTTCAAAAGTTTCACAGAGCGATCAAACTCATGCTTCTCAAGATATGGCACTTCTGGCAACACTTCTCCAACCACAAAATCTTCTGTTGTTTTGGCAATCATAACTTGCTCATCGGAAAAATCCTCTGGTGTAAAAACTTGTTCATAGCTTACGTCTTCAATTAAAAAGCTTCCACCTTTAATTAGGTTTTCAGTTTGATTTGACATATGATAATTCCTCCATTCGTTTTATAAGTGGGTGTATATGCTTACACCCCCTATCTAAATTTCATTACAGTAGTTCAAAGACACCAGCAGCACCCATACCGCCACCGATACACATCGTCACCACACCAAATTGTTCATTGCGGCGCTTCATTTCATGGATTAAAGACAACGTTAATTTTGAACCTGTACAGCCAAGTGGATGTCCTAGAGCAATCGCTCCTCCATTAACATTTACTATATCTTCGTTCAAGCCAAGCTCACGTATGACTTGGAGTGATTGGGAAGCAAAGGCTTCATTTAATTCAAATAGGCCAATGTCTGAGAGTTCAAGTCCTGCTAGCTTCAGTGCTTTCGGAATAGCCACGACTGGACCAACTCCCATGATTTCAGGTGGCACTCCACCAACAGCAAAGGATCTGAACTTCACAAGTGGATTTAGCCCTTGTGCTTCTGCTTTTTCACGATCCATAACTAGCACGCTTGCTGCTCCATCACTTGTTTGTGAAGAGTTTCCTGCTGTTACTGAACCTGTTACAGAAAAAGCAGGGCGTAGTTTGGCTAACGTTTCGACAGTGGAATCTGGGCGAACCCCTTCATCTTGGCTAAAAGTAAATGTCTTTTCGACAAGCTTATTTTTACTGTCCAC
Source organism: Robertmurraya phoenicis (assembly GCF_047302285.1). GTDB lineage: Bacteria > Bacillota > Bacilli > Bacillales > Cytobacillaceae > Robertmurraya. The sequence continues at coordinate 1,021,476 of NZ_CP154845.1, read as the reverse complement.
ATAGCGATTTGTTACTTCCACAGGGACAATTTCATCAACAAATTTTCCCTCTTGAATTGCCTTAGCAGCTCTTTGATGACTGCGCACCGCAAATGCATCCTGATCCTCGCGCGTAATTCCGTATTTTTTCGCAACTTCCTCAGCTGTATGCCCCATGCCCATATAATATTCGGGAGCTGTCTCAGCTAGCTTCGCATTTGGTCGAACGACGTGCCCCATCATCGGTACCATGCTCATTGACTCAGCTCCACCAGCTAAAATCGTATCCGCATGGCCAATCATAATTTTTTCAGCTGCGTACGCAATTGTTTGCAGTCCTGATGAACAATACCGATTGATGGTGACAGCTGGAACCGTATCTGGAAGGCCAGCCAGCGCCCCAATATTTCGAGCCATATTTAATCCCTGCTCTGCTTCAGGCATTGCACAGCCAATGATTAAATCATCAATATTTCCTTCATACCCGCCGGCTCTTTTTAACGTTTCTTTGACAACAAGAGCACCTAAATCATCGGGTCTCATATTTGCCAGTGAGCCCTTCTTTGCTTTCCCGACTGGGGTTCTGGCTCCTGCTACAATTACCGCTTCTCTCATCTTATTCCCTCTCTTTCTGTTCATTTATATACGAATCTCGTTATCTACTGGTCTTTTAATTGCGTAAAGGTTTGCCTTTTAGGAGCATATGCTGCATACGTTGCTGGGATTTTGGTTCTACAACAAGACTTAAGAAAGCTTCTCTTTCTAAGTCAAGTAAATATTGTTCATCCACTTCTGTCCCATACGGGACCTTCCCACCAGAGATAACATAGGCAAGCTTCTTGGCAATCTTCATATCATGCTCAGAAATATAGCCAGAGTAGAACATGTTTTGCGCTCCTAATAACAATGTTGCGTAACCAGGTTCTCCAACTACTGGTACTTTTTTACGGATAGGAGGTGTGTAGCCTTGCTCATGAAGGGCAAGCACGACCTGCTTTGCATCATAGATTAAGTGATCTCCATTTATACTGATGCCATCCGCCTTGTTTAAGAAGTTATTATCACGTGCTTCTTCCCCAGATGTTGAAACCTTCGCCATTGCAATCGTTTCAAAGACAGCATTGGCTACTTTTTGAAGGTCGAATTCAACTCCATTTGGCAAACTATTTAAGTGCTTTAAGTAGAGCTCCTTATTTCCGCCACCACCAGGGATGAGACCAACACCGGCTTCAACAAGGCCCATATATGTTTCAGAGGAAGCTTGAATATGTGCCGTTGGCAAGCAAATCTCTGCTCCTCCACCAAGCGTCATTCCAAATGGTGCAGCAACAACTGGTTTTCGGCTATACTTAATCTTCAAGCTTGCTTGCTGAAAATGACGAACGACCAGATCAAGTTCGAATACATCGTCTTGAGCTTCCATCAAAATCATCGCAAGATTGGCACCAACACAGAAGTTCTTCCCTTGGTTCCCAATGACAAGCCCCTTGTAATTCGTTTCAACTTCATCAATAGCGAAGTTGACCATTTGTAAAATATCCAATCCAATCGCATTACTCTTCGTATGGAATTCTAATAAAGCAACCCCATCTCCAATGTCAATTAAACTTGCACCACTATTCTTTTTTATGACGCCTTTTTGCTTCTTGATTTTTGCTAGGTTGATAACCTTATGGTTTTCTTCTATTAATTTATATTCTCCATTGTGGTAGAAAGAGATATTCCCCTTTTCATCTTCTTGATAGAACGAAGTAAAGCCCTTCGCAAGCATCTCTTTCACCCATGCTGGAACTACTAAGCCATCCTCTTCCATTTTTTGCACAGACTTTTCAACACCGATTGCATCCCATGCTTCAAATGGTCCTTGCTGCCAGCCAAAGCCCCATTTCATTGCCCGGTCGATGGCAACGATTGTCTCTGCAATCTGTCCAAGTAAGTCTGCGGAATAGACAAACACCGGACTGAAAATATTCCATAGTAGCTCGCCAGCTCTGTCGTCTGCAAATACAAGCGTTTTCATTTTATTGTTCAAGCCTTTTGCCTGCTTTGCCATTTCAATAGATGAAGCTTGGAGCTTTTTACGCGGTCCATATTCAAGTGTTGTCGGATCGAGTTCGAGAATTTCCTTCCCTTTCTTTAAGTAAAAGCCTTGACCAGATTTACTACCAAGCCAGCCCTTTTCAATCATTTCCTGTAAGAAAGCCGGGACTTCAAATACTTCTTTTTCTGCTCCTTCAACTTGGTCATATACATTTTTTGCTACGTGAGCAAACGTATCAAGTCCAACTACGTCGAGGGTTCTAAATGTGGCACTCTTCGCTCTTCCGATCAGTGGTCCAGTGACAGAATCCACTTCACCGATACTATAGCCTCGACTTACCATTTCACGAACGGTAATAAGCAAACCATATGTTCCAATCCGATTAGCGATAAAGTTTGGTGTATCTTTCGCCTCGACTACACCTTTTCCGAGAACATCTTCCCCGAACGTTTTCAAAAATGAAAGCACTTCTTTATCTGTATGCTTTGTTGGAATGACTTCCAATAGCTTTAAATAACGTGGAGGATTGAAAAAATGAGTACCGAGGAAATGTTTTTGAAAATCCTCTGAACGACCTTCTGCCATCGCCTCTACCGAGATTCCTGAAGTGTTAGAACTAACAATACTTCCTGGTTTTCGATATTGATCAACTTTTTCAAAAATCTGTTGTTTTATAGCAAGATTCTCTACAACAACTTCAATGACCCAATCGACATCCTTTAATCGTTCTAAATCATCTTCAAAATTCCCAGCCTCAATTAAGGTAAGATTTTTCTTAGAGGTAAGTGGTGCCGGTTTTTGCTTCAACAACTTTTGAATCGCCGTTTCACTCATTCGATTGCGTACTTGCTTATTTTCTAAAGACAACCCTTTTGCTTTCTCTGCTTCCGATAATTCCCGGGGTACAATATCAAGCAATAATGTTGGAATTCCAATATTCGCTAAGTGTGCGGCAATTCCAGAACCCATCACTCCAGATCCTAAAACAGCTGCCTTTTTGATTTGTTGGATCAATTCCATCTCCTCCTTTAATCCCTTGAATGAATACTCATTCATTTTTTGCTCAAAAAAATATGCATAATTCTTTTTAAAGTAAATGTCATGCTCCATAGAAGGCATGTTACTTACTTAATTTAGACGATGTAGACGCAAGAGATGTCCCATGTGGCCAGTCACATACGACCACGATTAAATGGTATCTGATATTATCATCATAAAATATTTAGATTGTTTCCGCAATAATTAGATATGTAATTTTTAAATTTTTTTGAAAGTTTCATTTTCATAAGTCTGATACCCATTGGGAATCTTAAGATTGAATTTTAATTGTGGAGGTGCTCGTATGGCAAAGCGGAAAAAGGACCCGTCTAAGGCCGGTGTAAGTGCAGCTAGTGTACAAGGAAATGCTGGTCCTGGTGCAGAAATGGGTCACAAAGATAAAAAGAATAGCCAAAATAATCAATTCAAAAGATAGTTTTTTGAGGCAGACAGGATCATTGTCCCCTTCTGTCTCCTTTTTTTGTGATAAGAAATTAATGTATGGGTTAGGAGTGTCTTGCTCATGAATTTTTTATCAAAATCGTGTTGACTTTTTTTATAAAGGGCATTATCATAAAAATATAGTTGATAATGATTATCATTAGCAACTATGACAGGAACATTGCGAATACCTTTCCTATTATAGATTGCCCGGCTCAATTTACCCCCTCAAACTTAAATTGAGCCCCCCTCTTTTTTACAGTAAGAGTCCGTAGAATTACGGGCTCTTTTTCATGTTCATTTCTTCGGATAAACCTGCCAAAAAAGGAAACAATAACTCCATATATCCTTATCTTTAGGAGAATGCCTTCCATGAGAAATCCTTTTTCGAAAAAGAATCAAGAAATCGAAGATCTTGAGAAACTTCTAAAAAAGTCTAAAGACTTTAAACATGTAACTTACTTGAACAATCAAACAGAAGTTTCTTTTTCGTTGATGTTCATGTCTACGATGGTGGAAGAAAGAACAATCCATGAGAGCCTTCTCCCTTTTCTTTTAGACGGGAAATTAAAACATATTGAAGATGTAAAAAAAATCGTTCCACTTGAGGATATAGAATTTTCGGAGAACCCTTTAGATATCGAAAAGAAACTCTTTAGTGGATATGTCCTTCTAATGATAGAAAATGACACCAAAAACTTTTGTTTTTTAGGGGCTCAAAAAAAAGTTGGTAGAAGTGTTGGCGTTCCAGAAGTTGAATTCAGTGTCATCGGACCAAAAGAATCCTTCGTTGAATCAATCGAACAAAATCTCAATCTCGTAAGGAAAAGGATTCCGATAAAAGATCTCATTATTGAGGAATTCACGATTGGCTCCCTGTCAAAAACGAAGGTTGCTGTTCTCTATTTAGGAAATCTGACCAATACAGAGAATGTGAATACGGTTCGGCAACGTCTCCAAGATATCGAATTTGATGAAATTACCGACAGTTCCTTTATAATACAACTTATTTCGGATAATCAAAATTCCCCTTTCCCTCAGCTTCTAGATACGGAAAGACCAGACCGCGTCTCGGCAGGAATTATCGAGGGAAAAGTAGCCATTATTGTAGATGGCTCACCTCACGCTTTAACTGGGCCGACTACATTAGTCGAATTCTTCAGTTCGTTCGAGGATTATTTTTTAAACTGGACAATTTCATCTTTTTTCCGATTGGTTCGACTATTCGCTGTAACGTTCTCAATCTTAGTAACACCGATATATGTCGCAACTTTAAGCTATCATTATGAGTTGATTCCAAGAGACCTTTTGAGTGCTTTAGTTGCTTCGAGAATGGCAATTCCTTTTCCACCCATTCTTGAAGCTCTCTTCCTTGAACTTACAATTGAATTGCTTAGAGAGGCTGGTGCAAGACTTCCGACAAAAGTCGGACAAACAATCGGTATCGTTGGAGGAATTGTCATTGGGACGGCGAGTGTTGAAGCTGGTCTTACGAGCAATGTACTGCTCATCATTATCGCCCTCGCTGCTTTAGCTTCCTTTACCACACCGGTCTATCGTATGGGCAATACGATTCGATTACTTCGCTTTCCATTTTTATTTTTTGCGGAGTTGTGGGGATTTCTAGGAATCCTCTTATGCTTTTGTATTTTGCTCATCCATTTAATTCGACTTACTTCATTAGGAAGACCTTATCTTGAACCATTATACCCACCAAGGAAAGTAGATTTTAAGGATGCCTTAATTCGTTTGTCTTTTAAAAATCAAACGAAAAGACCATTATTTTTAGATTCAAAGCAACCAAAACGTATGAATGAGAAAAAAACAAAGAAAAAAAAAGATATTGATGAATAGAGGTCTACCTCATGACTGTAAACGTTCCTGAAACTAAACAAATCTCTCCATTTCTAGTGTTTTTCATCATTCACTCAATGCAATTTGGGATCGGAATCCTAGGCTTTCAAAGGATCATCGCCACATATGCTGGCTATGATGCATGGATATCTATTGTTCTCACTGGCATAGGAATCCACATTTTGTTGTGGATGATTTTTAAAATGCTCAAGATTGCAGGCGGGGATATTGTCAGTATCCACAGTTATGTCTTTGGAAACAAACTGGGCAAAGTATTAAGCTCTTTGCTAATCCTTTATTTCTGCCTATTAACTGTTATGGTTTTGAGAACCTATATTGAGGTAGTCCAAGTCTGGATGTTTCCTCATTTAGAAACTTTTTGGTTTGCTCTCGTCTTTATAGCTGTTGTCGTTTATGCCAATTTCGGAGGATTTAGGACGGTTACTGGGATTGCCTTTTTTGGGATTATCCTACCTTCTTACATACTTGTATTATTTCTTTTTACGATTCCTTATGCAGAATTTAATAATCTACTACCTATTTTTGATCATTCTATAATGGACATTTTGAAAGCTAGTAGAAATATGTCCCTAACGGTTATAGGCTTTGAGACATTACTCGTTTTTTATCCATTTGTGAATAATCCTGAACAATCAAAAAAATGGGGACATTTAGCCATTTTGTATACGACGTTTCTTTGTCTTTATTTGTCTATATTAACGTTCGCTTATTTTCCAGAGGACCAACTGCAATTGAATATATGGCCAACCTTAACCATGTGGAAAATTATTATGATGCCCTTTGTTGAACGATTTGAATATATTGGACTTGCCAATTGGTGTTTAATTATTCTTCCAAATGCAAGTATTGCTTTATGGTGTGCCAGCCGGCTAGCAAAAAGACTATTTTCTTTTAAAATCAGAAAAACGGTCCCGGTTCTAGCTGTCCTTTGCTTAATTGCCACAAGTTCTTTAATTACAAGAAAACAAATCAATTTTCTCAGTGATTTCGTTGGTACTGTTGGCTTTTACTTTACTTTTGTTTATATTCCTTTACTCTTTGTCGCAACTTTAACTGTAAAGAAGGTGAGAAAAAAAGATGAGAAAGTCCGCTCATAAGATAATGTTCATTATTTGTATTTTATTTGTTCTAACTGGTTGTGTTAAAAAGGAGATATTAGATGATATAAACTTGATAGAAGCAATTGGTTTTGATCATGCTAACGATACCGAAACGCTCGGAACGATTCTTTATCCGATATATCAACCTGAAAAACCACCAGAAAATAGAACATTAACAGCCAAGGCTCACATCAATAAATCAATCTTACAAGAGCTACAACTTCAGTCGGCTAACCCCATTGTAACAGGCAGTATGGAAATTGTTCTTTTTGGAAAAGAATTAGCAACTAAAGAAGGGGTCCTGCCATTGATCGACCCCTTTCAAAGAGATCCTGGGATAGGATCGGGACTTTATTTGGCAGTGGTCGATGGTGAAGCAAAAGAGCTGATGGAAGGAGAATACGGAATCAGGGGAAATGCAACCCATTTGTCAAATCTAATTAAGACGAATATTGAGAACGAGGATCTTCCAAAAACAAATCTCCAAAAGTTTCTTTTTGCGTACTATCAAAAAGGGCAGACTCCCTTCTTGCCACAGGTGAAACAGATATCTAAAGAAAAAGTGCTTTTAAATGGAATTTGTTTTTTTAAGCATGGAAAAGTGGTTCATACGGTATCACCGAAAGAAATGTTCTTCTTCAGACTTCTCGTTGATAAATATAGTAACGGGTTGCATCGAGTGAAAATTGATGAAGGAGACGCTGCCATTCGCAGCATCCGTTCTGTCCATCAATTCAAGCTAACAAATCGCTCTCCAAATGAGATTACGGTAAAATTAACGGTCCATGGAATTATCAATGAATTTACTGGAAATAAAGTAACACCTGAAGTCATAGATTCACTACAAAAGGCCTTTGAAAAAGAAATCACGGAAGAGTGTTTAAAGCTAGTCGATGTTTTTAAAGAAAAAAAGATTGACCCGGTTGGATTTGGGCATTTCGTGAAGACGAGAACACGAAATTTTGACCTAACGGATTGGACAGATTCCCAATTTCAAAATTTAGAAGTGGAGATAGTACCTGACGTCACCATTACTGAAGCGGGTGTCGTTGAATAACTACGAAAAAAAAAGTCCGACTCACTTTACTGTGAATTGGACTTTACATTTTCATTCAGAAAACATATATTTCTTATAGTGATATCGAATGGAAAAGATTAAGCTAATGGCAAGCATATTGCCCATTAATGAGCTTCCTCCATAACTTATAAAAGGTAATGGAATCCCGGTAATCGGAAGTACCCCAATCGTCATCCCAATATTTTGAAAAACATGAAATGTGATCATGCTGATTACTCCTACACAAATATAGGTATAAAAAGGATTCTTCGTTTCCATTCCCACCCTCGTAATATGATAAATCAGGAGGAAAAATAAACTCACGACTAGACTTGCTCCGATGAAGCCAAACTCCTCTCCAATGACACTAAAGATGAAGTCGGTATGGCTTTCAGGCAAATACACTTCCCTTGTCCCAAATCCCTTCCCATTCGTCTCTCCCGAACCGATCGCAAGGAGCGATCTCGTTAATTGATAACCAGAAGTACTTGAATAATTGTAAGGATCTAACCATGAGTATATACGACCAAATTGATACTGTTTGACCCCTAAGTATTTCTCTAAAAGCTCCGGCTTTACGAGAACAAAGTAGAAGATCACAGAAATCAATGTTGTACCTCCTGCAAATATCGGCACAAGAATTTTCCACGTGATGCCAGAAATAAAAATCATACCAAGCATAATCGCAATTAATACTAGCGCGGTTCCTAAATCAGGCTGTTGCATAACGAGTAGCAACGGAGCTCCCGTTACAAAACCAATTTTCAACAATAACCATCCATCACTTTGAATCGTTTTAAACTGCGTTTTTTCATGATGTTCCGTAATTAGTTTTGCCAGTGCCAAAATCAAAAACACTTTCACAAATTCAGATGGTTGTAGAGAACCTATACCAGGGGCACGAAACCAACTTTTTGCCCCGTTGATAACAGGAGCAATACTACTTGGAGCAACAAGCAAAAATCCAAGTAGGAGCAGACCCAATCCATAAAGATACCAGGAAAGCTTTTTCAATTGCTCTGAATCAAAGACAATCATCACCGCGATAATGACCGCTCCAATGCAATACCAAACAATCTGTTTTAATAGAAAATTCTCATCATATTGCCCTGTACTTTGGGCACTGTAAATCGCTATACAGCTCGCGATAAATAATAAAAACAAAATAAACACAAGGTTAAAATCAAATCTAGATGTCGAATTTTTCTCAGTCGTCATGATTATTCTCCCTTAAGACATAACATTTCACATTACTCCATTATATTTTATCTAAGAGGCAAATCACAACTTTTCAAAAATCGTTGGATATTATTACCGCTTACACATTGATATACTTTTGCAAAATATCTTCCCGCACCTTCTCCAAATTATCTGGCACCTGTGGAATGGAATAGCCTATATATAGCGGCGTTGTCACAAAACGGGGAACAATTTTCGCATAGATCACTCCATCCATACGATAGAAAAAGAGATTATAGCTACTTGCCCTAAATGGAAATTGATTGAGAATATAATGGGCTGTTGTTTGAATATAAGAAGTAAAAGATTCTAGTTGCTCTATATTGGTCATCCTCACATTGAACTCATAAAAACCCACCTTTGGTTCGGTCGATATAGAGAAATTCACACCGTTTTCCTCAGCTATTTTCAACCCCTCAAAGTAAACAGGTGACACGTTTTCCATATAATCAATCGTCTTTAAACCAATAAGTTGCATATGTGGATGGGCTATCGTTCCACCTGATAAAGGACCATGATTTTTGAAAAAGAGGACAGATTTATATTCGCCGCTTTCCTCCATTGCCTTCCAATGCTTTAATGCAAACGAAAATAATTTCACTAAATACTCTTTCGAATAGAGCGAAAGCTCACCAGAACAGTCATCCGTTTCAATTAATACGGTTTGATACGCATTTTCGAGTACCGGATACTTATTCTTTAGTAAAATGATCGGGCCGTCCACATCGATGATATCCGTTAATTCATTACGTGCACAAAACGGACATCTTGTATTTTTATTGCGAATACTTTCAGGCTTCCTGACCCCTATCTCTGTATTAAAAAATAAATGTGTTTTACTCATCGGTTCACCCACTTTTTCCCCTTTTCGATTACCTTTATTTTATTGGAATATGCCCAAATAAGCGAGTTATTCACATTCTCAATATTATTTTCGAAAAAAAGAGGAGATAATCTGTGAACAAAGAGTGAAGTTGATTTGTGAACAAAAAGTGAACAAACTGGACAAAACTTAACGAAACTTAATAAAATGTAATAAAGATCACAGTTTAAACTTAAATCAATTTAGTAAGCTAAGACAAGAAAAGATGAGGCTAGGTGATGGAGATGAATGATGAAACATATACACCAGATGAAATAGCAAAGCTTTTTAAAATTTCAAAACATACTGTTTATGAGCTTGTTAAACGTGGAGAACTTCAAGCATTTAAGGTCGGAAACAAAATGCGCATTGACAAAAGTGAAGTTGAGAGATTTAAGAACCTCGACTCTCCTACCGGGAAGAACGAGCAACTCTTTTCCATCCAAATCGCTGGAAGTCACGATTTTTTAATCGAGCATTTAATTAAATACGTCACAAAGCAAGCTGATTTCTTATCCATTCAACCAACATATATCGGAAGCCTCGAAGGTTTAATGATGCTCTATCGAGGCAGCAGCGATGTAGCGGCTATTCATCTTTTAGATCCTTCTTCTGGAGAATATAATCTTCCTTTTATAAAGCTATTCTTTGTTCATGAGCCTCTTACGGTTCTTCGCTTAGCGAGTCGAGAACAAGGGTTTATTATAGCGAAAGGAAATCCAAAGGAGATCAAGAATTTTCATGATTTAACGAGAAAAGATATCACTTTCGTTAATCGGCAAAAAGGTTCTGGAACAAGATTTTTACTAGATTCATCGTTAGCTAATGAAAAGATTGATCCATCTTCCATAAGAGGTTATGAAAATGAGGAATGGAACCACCTCTCTACAGCTTCTTATATTAGTCGAGGAATTGCTGATGTAGGATTAGGCATTCGCTCTGCCGCTGAACAGCTTGACTTAGACTTTATTCCAGTTACAAATGAGCAATTTGATTTAGTGCTACGCTGGAATAAGAAAAACGAGCTGGCGTTGCAGCATCTGCTGGACGTTATCCAATTAACTAGCTTTAAAGAGAGCATTCGTTCTCTTAAAGGATATAACACCCAAGAATTTGGGAAAATCATTCATGAAAAAAAATAGGGGGAAACGTTAATGAATTTAAAACGCTTTTTATCAACAGCTTTAATCGCATTCCTATTTGTCTTTATTGCCGCATGTGGGAATACGGAAAATGAAAATAACGAAGGTTCTACATCAGAACAAGAAACTCCTGCAACAGAAGAAACAGCTGAAGCGGAAGTTACCGATTTAATTTTAGCAACGACAACTAGCACACAGGATAGTGGCCTTTTAGAAGAATTACTTGAGCCAATGTTTGAAGAGGCACACCCTTATGATCTTAAAATTATCGCCGTTGGTACTGGTGCCGCACTTGAAATGGGTGTAAATGGCGAAGCAGATGTACTTTTAACCCATGCACCAGCTTCAGAGCAGGAACTCGTTGATAATGGTGATGTTCAAAATTATAAGCGTGTGATGTATAATGATTTTATCATTGTTGGACCTACAGCCGATCCAGCTGGGATCAAAGGATTACCAGTAAATGAAGCTTTCCAAAAATTATTCGATGAAAGTTCCGTTTTTGTTTCTCGTGGCGATGATTCTGGAACACATAAAATGGAGTTAGGATTATGGGAAGCAATTGGTGTTACACCAAGTGAGAATGCATCATATGCAGAAACAGGACAAGGAATGGGCGCCAGCCTTCAAGTCGCTGCTGACAAAGAAGGTTATATTTTAACAGACAGAGCTACCTATTTAGCACAAAAAGAAAACTATGCTGATATGGATATCCTCGTTGAAGGTGACGAAGCTCTATTAAACATCTATCATGTGATGGAAGTAAATCCAGAGAAAAATGATCAAATCAACAACGACGGAGCAAAAGCATTTGTTGAATTTATGGTTGATGAAGAAGTGCAGAATAAGATTGAAGAATTCGGTAAAGAGGAATATGGACAATCCTTATTCTACAAATACACAGAATAATTTCTGAGTAAAAAAGAACACAAAATACCTAGTAATTCATTTTACTAGGTATTTTCTTTCATAAAGAAGTAATGAATACATAATAAAGTGAGTTGGTTAATATATGGACTTACTACTAGATGGTCTAATACGAGCGCTCGAAATGATCGCAAGCGGTGATCCTGAAGTCTTTGAAATTGCCTGGCGGACCCTTCGAGTTTCTTTAACAGCCATCATAATTAGTACCTTCATTGGAATCCCGCTAGGAATTATCATTGGCCTAACAAAATTTCCTGGAAGAAAACTCCTATTAGTATTTATCAATATTGGGATGGGGCTCCCGCCCGTTGTAGCTGGACTTTGGATCACGATTTTTCTATGGCGTTCAGGACCTTTAGGACATCTTTCTCTCCTCTACACACCGACCGCGATAATCATGGCACAAATACTGGTCTCTTTACCAATTATCATAGGTCTTACAAGTAGCGCCTTTCAGCAAATTGATGAAAAAATGCTCATGCAAATTAAAGCTTTAGGAGCTACGAAGCTTCAAGGATTAAAAATATTGCTAATCGAAACGAAAGTTGCCATTTTGGCAGCTATTATTACAGGCTTCGGTAGAGTGATTGCAGAAGTTGGGGCAGCGATGATGGTCGGTGGTAACATAAAAGGAGATACGAGAATCTTAACGACCTCTATCGTCATGGAGGTGTCAAAAGGGAATTTTGACATCGCCTTTGCCCTCTCATTCATTATTATGATACTCGCGTTTTTGATTACCTTCATTTTAACATTCCTGCAGCAAAGGAGTCGAAGAGTATGAGCACTCTACTAAAATTGGAAAATATACAACACGAGGTTCATCGTAAAACCATTCTCTCGATTCCCTCTTTTTCCATCCAACAAGGGGAAATCATGGGCGTAATGGGGCCTAATGGAGCTGGAAAAAGCACGCTATTAAAACTCCTCTCCTTACTGGATTCCCCTAGTGAAGGTCAGATTTTTTTAAAAGAAACGGTGCTCTCTGGGCAGAAGATTTCGATCGAAATGCGTAGAAAATTTGCTATCGCCCTTCAGCAATCATTGCTTCTTAATACAACCGTCTATCAAAACGTCGCTCTCGGTCTAAAAATTCGTAAACTACCAAAATCGGTCATCAATGAAAAAGTGGGATACTGGTTAGAGAAATTTAATATCTCTCATCTTGCTAAAAAGCATGCCTTTCATTTATCAGGTGGAGAAGCCCAGAGGGTCAATCTAGCAAGGGCAATGGTACTTGAGCCAGAGGTATTATTTTTAGATGAACCCTTTTCTGCATTAGATTTTCCAACAAAGGTACAGCTTTTAAAGGAATTAAAGGAGATCTTAAAAACAACTCATACGACAACCGTTTTTGTGAGCCACGACCTTTTAGAAATAAAGTATTTAACAGATCGTCTAACTATCCTAATGAATGGAGAAATCCAGCAAGTAGGGAATACCGAAGATGTAATAGAGCATCCGAATGAAGTGACCGCCCCTTTTATTCAGGAATGGAAGGAATTTATCAATTAAAGAAAAGCAAAGAAGGGTATTCATTTAATTCCTCCTTTGCTTTTCTTTTAACATATTCTTGGCAGCATCATCCCAGATAAACGATTTAGTCTTCTTGTACTTCCGATACCTGTCCTTAAGAGGAGTCGTCCATTATCCTTACTAGTGACTCGACCGATGACCTTTGCATTTACTCCTAATTCATGCTCATTTAATAAATGTAACACCTGTTCTTCATCCTCACTCTTAACAATGAAGATCACTTTTCCTTCATTTGCTAAATAGAGGGGATCATAACCTAAGATTTCACAAACGCCTTTCACTTCATTACGAATTGGAATCTCTTCTTGGACAATTTCCATTGTCACATGGAAGTCCTCGGCAATTTCAACGAGAGTAGTAGCCAACCCGCCACGAGTGGGGTCTCTCATGATTCTTACCCCGTCTACTTGTTCGAGTGTATGCTTAATCAATCCATTCAGTGAGGCACAATCACTGTTCAAATCTGTCTTAATGCCAAGCTCTCCTCTTGCACTAACAATGGCAATCCCATGATCTCCAATTGTTCCACTAATAATGATTGAATCTCCTACTTCCATTGCTAGTGGGGAGGAAAACTTGCTATCATGGACAAAACCTACACCCGTTGTATTGATATACATTCCGTCCATACTGCCTCTCTCCACAACCTTTGTATCGCCAGCGATAATTTGAACATTCGCCTTCTGGGCCTCAGCTGCCATACTGCTAACGATTTCCTTTAATTCCGATACTTTAAACCCCTCTTCAATGATAAACGCTGCTGTTAAGTACATTGGGGTTGCACCGCTTACTGCTAAATCATTGACAGTACCTGCAACAGCAAGTTTTCCAATGTTCCCGCCTGGAAAAAAGAGGGGATTGACGACAAAGCTGTCTGTTGTAATAGCTAGTTTATTTGTAACTGCTGGAAAGAGCGAAGCATCAAAGCGGGCATAATCATGATGGCCAAACGCCTTAACAAATACGCTCTGAATTAATTTATGAGCTAGTTCCCCACCGTCTCCATGGGCTAAACTAATCCTTTCATCTTTCATACTATTAGTCCTCCCTCATGAATTGATAGTAAGCGGAACAGGTGCCTTCTGCAGATACCATACATGGTCCAATCGGTTTTACAGGTGTACATGCTTTTCCAAATAACAGGCATTCTTCTGGCGAAATAACCCCCCTAATAATTTCCCCACAGCGACACTTTGTTTTCCGCGGTTCGTCCACCTTTATATCAAAGCGATTTTTTGCATTAAACGCTGCATATTCTTCCCGTATATCCATCCCACTTTTAGCAATTACTCCTATGCCTCGCCAAGCTTCATCCACTGGTTCAAAATAAGTATTCAATAATAACTTAGCAAGTTCATTTCCTTTATCACTCACAACGGATGGATAGTCATTCTCAATTTCGACTCTTCCTTCTAATAATTGGTGGATTAATTTATAGAGCCCGCCTAGCAATTCAATTGGTTCAAAGCCGCTTATTACTCCTGGAATTTGATATTCATCTATTAAATACTGATACTGATTTTTTCCAAGAATGATCGATACATGACCAGGTAATAGGAAACCATCTATCATGACTTCCTTAGATTCAAGAAGTGTTCTTAAAATCGGTTCTACAAGCTTAGTTGTCATCCACATGGAGAAGTTAGGAACCCCTCTATCAAGAGCAGCTTTTAAAGCGATTGCTAAAACAGGAATTGTCGTTTCAAAACCTATACCTAAAAAAATCACTTCTTTGTCAGGATTCTCTTCTGCAATTCTCACTGCATCTGGCGGAGAGTAGACGATTCTAATGTCCTTCCCCTTTGTCTTCGCCTCCATGAGGCTTAATTCGGTACCAGGTACCCGAATCATATCTCCAAATGTGCAGATAATACGATTCTCTCCTTCAGCAAGCTTGATCATTGCATCGATCGATTTCTGATCTGTCACACATACAGGGCAGCCAGGGCCTGAGATTAAATGAACATAATCCTTCAGTGCTATTTTTACCCCTGTTTCAGCTAGGGCCATCGTATGAGAACCGCAAACCTCCATAAAGATAGGCTTTCTCCCATGTAATTCCGCAAATTCGGTTGCTGCTTCTTGGACTTTTATTAAGAGCTTTCTGCTTAGCTGAGAATTTGATAATTCATCCAGAAGTTCTTGCATCGACTAGCCTCCTCCATTCTTCAATGCTAAGAATCGCATTTTCCTCATCAATGATGGACATTGCTTGTCCAGCATGAACAATCACATAGTCTCCAATTTCAACCTCTGGAACAAGAATAATTCCCACCGTCATTGTCGATCCCATAACATCCACTACTGCGGAATATTCATGTTTTTCAATTATTTTCGCCGGTACACCTACACACATTTTTCTCCCCCCTTTTTATTTGTCTGATCTTTTCCTTTTTAGCGCCTTTGTGATGCAATGATAAGCTGTCCAAGGGAAAGACCGCCATCATTACAAGGCACTCGTTTGTGTGTATATACTTGGAAACCTTTTTTCTTGATCCTTTTTGAAATTTCAACTGCCAAATAAGGATTGTGAAAACTGCCTCCAGATAAAACTACTTGTTTGTTAAAAGAAGGATTGTTATTACTTAAAACGAAAATGAGCTCGACACATATCGTTACAACCGTTTCATGGAATCGTTCGATTATTTTTTGAAGTGGAATTCCTAGCCATTTGTCCTGAATGATTTCCTTTAAACCTTGTGCAAAGTTAATGGTTGCGATATCTTTCGTAAAAATCACCTTATATGAATAAGGCTTTTCTACCTGTTCAAACGTTAGCAACTCGGATAGCTTAATAGCTGCTTCCCCATCGTATGTAGAAACCTCACAAACTCCTAAAATGGCACTGACCGCATCAAATAAGCGACCACAGGTGCCTGCAAGTGGGCTATTGACTCCTTTGCAAAGCATATTTGCCATTATTTCAATCTCATAGTCTCTTCCTATAAAAAGCCTTTTTGCCAGGTCACAACCTTCATCCCCAAAATAGTCAATGAGCATCGCTGTTGCATTTCTCCATGGCTCTTTTATCGCCTTTTCGTTTCCAGGTAGATGCGTATAGTGAAGATGGGCTAATCGTCTATATTCTTTTGGATCCCCATATAAGATTTCGAATCCCCAAATATGACCATCCTCCCCATAACCTGTCCCATCCAAAATAATTCCAAAAACCGAATCAATTAGCTTATTATCCTCCATACAGGAAACAAGGTGGGCATGGTGATGTTGAACGGGTATTATTTGCCCTTTCATGCTCCTTGCAAGCTCGGTAGTCACATAACCAGGATGCATATCAGTCGCAAGCATTTTCCCTTCAATCCCCATCCATTTCATAAGATGGGATAACTCCTTCTCGTAATGAGCCAACACTTCTAAATGTTCCATTTCACCAATGTGGGGGCCAACAAAAATTTGTTTATTTCTCCCAATTGCAAAGTTGTTTTTTTGCTGGGGTCCGAGGGCTACTACCTCATGTACATCATGACTCGTAGTAAAAGGATCAGGAACATAGCATCTAGAACGTCTAAGAAAGCTTTGTTTCCCATCTATAATCCGTACCACTGAATCATCCACTGGATGAAGAATCGGGCGGTTATTAGTCAATATATAATCGGCGATTCCTTGTAGATAAGCAACAGCCTCTTCGTCCTTATAAAGCATTGGCAGTCCAGAGGGATTTGCACTAGTCATCACCAAAACTGAAATAGAACCTCCTTCAAAAAGAAGGTGGTGAAGAGGCGTATATGGCAGCATTACCCCTAAAGTATTCATCCCTGGAGCTAAACTATTCGCTAGACTAGTTCCACCTCTCTTTTTTAGAATAACAATGGGTGATTCCGATGACTGCAAAACCATCTCTTCTTGAGGAGAAACATGACAAATTTCTTTTGCAACTTCAATATTAGCTACCATCATAGCTAATGGGCGTTGAGGTCGATGTTTTCTTTCTCTAAGGGCAGCTACTGTTCCCTCATTAAAAGCATCGCAGGCCAAGTGATACCCGCCTATTCCTTTAACTGCTACGATTTTCCCTTTTGATAGTAGTTCAATCGTTTTCTTGATGGCGTCATCCTTTTCTCTCATGATGTCTCCACCCATAGAGACTATCATTACCTTAGGTCCACAAGAGTCACAGGCAATCGGCTGAGCGTGGTGCCTTCGATTCATTGGATCCTCGTATTCCTTTTCACAATCTGAACACATGTGGAAGTCACTCATAGATGTATATGGCCGATCGTATGGAAGCGAGTCAATAATCGTATATCTTGGTCCACATTGAGTGCAGTTGATAAAAGGATACCGATACCGGAAATCATTAGGCTCTCTCATCTCTTGGAGACAATCTACACAGATTGCAGAATCTACTGGGATTACCAAAGACGATTTTCCAGTACGTTCACTAGGAATAATTGAAAATTGATCATGTCCTTTTGATTGAGAATCTTCAATAATTACCTCATCGATTCTTGCAAGTCTTGGCGCTTTAGAATGAATGGCATCTACAAAGAATTGTAGGGCTGGTTCTTGACCTTCAGCAAAGATTCTAACGCCATCCATGTTATTTTGGACCGTTCCTGTCACAGCAAATTGAGTGGCAATTTGAAATACGAATGGGCGGTATCCAACTCCTTGAACCCGCCCCTTTACTGTTATAATGACCGCTTTTGATTTTGTATATAAGCTTGTCTTATCCATGTGAACCATTCTTCCAATCCCTCTTCCGTTCTTGATGACACTTGAAGCATTTTTGAATCTGGATTAATTCCTTTTAAATCCTCAAAAGCCATTTCTACATCAAAATCTAAGTATGGAAGCAAATCTACTTTATTTAAGACAACCATTTCAGTACGACGGAACATAACAGGATATTTCGGAATTTTATCATTTCCCTCAGGAACACTTAAGATGGCAACCTTATGATTTTGTCCTAAGTCATAGCCAGATGGACAGACAAGATTTCCTACATTTTCAATAAACAAAATGTCAATTTCCTCAAAATCAAATTCGGGCAGTACCTTTGCAACCATCCTAGCATCTAAATGACAGCCGCCATTTGTATTGATTTGGACAGCTTGAGCACCTAATGCCCTGATACGGTCTGCATCCTTTTCAGTTGCTAAATCCCCTTCGATGACTCCAATCCTGAATATACTTCCGAGGGTAGCAACGGTTTTTTCTAATAATGTTGTTTTTCCTGCACCCGGAGAGCTCATTAAATTGATAACTAGCGTCTTGCTTTTCTGAAAAAGATCTCGATTGAACTGTGCTGATAAATTATTATCTGCTAGCACCTCTTCTTCCAAAATCACCTTCATTGTTTCCTAACTCCCTTCATATGACAGAACCTTGAATGTTTCTCCAGCAGTCAGCTTTCCACTTGGCAATTGGCACTGAGGACATATACTAAGGCGGGCATCCGGCTTATATTCATGCTCACAAACTGTGCACTTTGCCCTTGCCCTTTCCCTAAAAATGATGAGCTTTGCCTCCTTCAATAACTTTGCTTGATTCCTTGCCTGGAACACTTCAAAGGCCATTTCCAGTGCATCAGGGAGGGCATTGCTCAGTTCCCCAACGACAAGTTCAATTTTATCTATTTGATGAATATTTCTTGAAATTGCATCTCTTTCAACGAGCTGGAGGATATCCCCCATCAGAGCCATTTCATGCATCTCAATCTTCCTCTAGTGTTTATATTCAATATTTTCCTAGAAAAAGCTTTTCCTCAACTATTTTAATAGGATGTGAGGAAAGGCCAATTCTAGCTCCCTGATTTAATAGCTCAAAGCTTTGCTCACAATTCATACATTTTAACTTCATTTCAAAAGAAATCCAATGCATCATCTGGTCACATGAAGGGCATACCTTTCGATAAACTCTCATATCTTGACCCTTCACCAAAACAAAAGGTTCTCCTGACACAAATACATCATGGATCCCTTCTTTACGGAAGGAATCCACTAACCCTATTTCATACCATTTCATTCCAACCACTTTGTCAGCAAATACATCCATTTTATTTAAATCTTCCTTGATGAAAGGGGAGGTAATTTCCTTCACAGTCTGAAAAAATCCCTTTCCCATTTCTGTGAAAAACTCAGACCGCTTCACATTTCTCACTCCAGCTATGAACCTGTTGAACAATGTTTTCTACTAGTTTCGGAATCTTCTCTTTTACAATTTCAGATAGTTCCACCCCAAGCTCAAGTGATGCAGGTTGAATGCCAAACATCACCATTTCCACAGGTAGCCTTTCTTGCAGTCTAGCAGCAAATAAAACCTCTTGAAATCCTACCTGATGTATAGACATCTTGATTCCAAAATATTGTGGAATCTCCTCATTACGTATTGTAATTAGCTCTCCATCTCGTTTTTTTGCATTGATAGCATCGACGATAATAAGGTAATCCGCATCCTCGACAGGCTCAAGAAGCTTCATTCCATCTGTTGCTCCTTCAACAATCTCTACATTTTGGTACCCTGCCAGTGCCTCTTCTAAATAAGGGATCATATGGACACCAACACCCTCATCTGAATAGATGGTGTTCCCAATTCCAATAATGACAATTTTCTTAGTGTTTGAAACTTTAAATTTAGGCACTCTTATCACCTTCAGCTTCATGATCTTCATTAGCGATGTCTTTCACCTTTTCCGTTTTATATCCAGTTATAATGGACGACATCGTGCCATTTCTACTTATCCAATCTTCACGAAATGACATATAAACATGAATAACAATGAACACCATATACCCCCATGCAACAAGATGATGCCAAGATCTGACTGTAAAACTATCTCCGCCGAAAAGGATTCCTATATAGCTAAAAAGACCACCTAGGGATGACTCGAATTGGGGCTCAAAAAAAAGATAAAATCCTGTCAGCATCATGATGATGGAACCCAATCCAATAAAAATCCAATAGCTTAATTGAGCAAGCATATTATGTCCGATATAATGCTTCTTTTTATTAGGCAAGAATAAATAGTATTTTATCGCTTCCCATGTTTCTTTCCAAAAGCTGATTTGGAATGGATTTGACTTTGCGTACTTATTGCCTTTATAGACCCAATACAATCGAAATAATAGGTTAGCTGTAAACAAGAAAGCGGCAAAGAAGTGAATGTATCTGACCCAGCCCATCAAAAAAGAGTAATAGGCATCCCCTGATATTGAAGCACTAACAAAAGGTTTTCCAATATAAATCCCAGTAATCATTAAAATCACAATTGTAAAAGCATTAATCCAGTGAAATATCCTGACCGGTGCTTCCCAAACATAGATCTTCCCTAAATCCTTTGCTTTTTGTTCGCTTACATCTGACGGGTCAAAGGTTGAACGAGCTTTATGTTCAGACATTAGCTCCTCCTCCTAAAATAATTTAATTTCCGTTGACTCAGAAGTTTCTAAATCAGTCAAATGAACAGCACAGGCTAGGCAAGGGTCAAATGAATGCACAATCCGAAGAATTTCAAGCGGAAGCTTTGGATCGGCAATCGGCGTATTTTGGAGTGCTGATTCATAAGCACCTTGATTTCCATTATGATCGATTGGCGAAGCATTCCATGTTGTCGGTACAACAGCTTGATAATTTTTCACTTTTTGATTGTCAATCTCAATCCAGTGGCCCAACGACCCCCTTGGAGCTTCCATCCAACCTACACCTTTGGCATTAGTCTGCCATGAATTTGGTTCCCATTTGGTTCGGTCAAAGGTTGTTTGATCCCCATTCTTGATGTTTTCTAAGAGCTGATCCATGTCATTGCGCATCCAGCCTGAGATTAGGACTGTTTCTAAGCCACGGGCAACAGTCCGCCCAAGTGCTGATTGCAGCGCTTCTAATGGAATACTTAAATTTTTCAGAGTATCATCGACAATTTGAACATATTCTTCTCTTCCTAGAGCATACCCAACCATCATTCTCGCAAGTGGTCCTGTCTCCATCGGATTTTCCTTCCATCTAGGAGACTTCACCCAGCTGTATTTCTTTTCTACGTCGAGATTCTCATAAGGAGGCTTTGGTCCCGTATAGTTAAACGTCAATTCCCCATCCCATGGATGTTTTCCGCCAGTTTCCTGTCCATCGTATGTATACCAGGAATGATCAATAAATTCTTTTACTTGTTCAGGATCCTTGAGATCTAGATCATGAACCTCTTTGAGATTTCCGTTTAAGATGATACCACGTGGAGCACGATAGGTTTCAACATCACGGATATCTCCTGTAGGGAAATCACCATACACTAAGTAATTATTCAATCCTCCACCATAAGTCCAGTCCTTATAGTAGGATCCAATGGCTAATAAATCCGGGATGTACACCTTTGTCACAAACTCTCTCGCTTCATCAATCAGTTGTGAAACATGCATAAGCCGCTCTACATGAATACCGTTATCACTGTTAACATCAAGTGGTGTCGCCATTCCTCCTACCACATAATGTGGGTGAGGATTTTTTCCACCAAAAATCGTTTGAATCTTGACGATTTCTTTTTGCCAATCAAGAGCTTCCAAATAATGAGCAACTGCTAAAAGATTAACTTCTGATGGAAGTTTATATTCGGGATGTCCCCAATATCCATTTGCAAAAATACCTAGTTGACCGCTATCAACCACTTTTTTCACCTTATTTTGCACTTCTGCAAAATAGCCAGGGGATGATTTGGGCCAATCAGAAATGGACTGTGCGATTTTAGAAGTTTCATTTGGATCTGCATTCAGAGCATCAACAACGTCTACCCAATCAAATGCATGCAAATGATAAAAATGAACAATATGGTCATGAACGTATAAAGCCTCATTCATAATATTGCGAATGAGATTGGCATTCTTCGGAATCTTTATATCCAACGCATCCTCTACAGAACGAATGGAGGCAAGGGCATGTGAACTTGTGCACACCCCACAAATTCTCTGAACAAATGCCCACACATCACGTGGATCACGATCCCTCACAATAAGTTCAATCCCCCGGACTGCCGTCCCTGAGCTATAAGCTTTTGCGATCTGGCCATCTTGTATATCCGCTTCTATTCGCAAATGCCCTTCAATTCGCGAAACAGGATCGACAACAATTCGATTTGCCATTAGGATTCACCTCGTTCTTCCGAGCTATCTTTTGCTTTTTTGACTGCTGTTACCCCTGCATGAACAGCCACTCCCGCTACCGCTGCACCTGTAATGGCCAGTCCCACTTTTTCTGGGTTAATCGTGGTTTGAGTACCCGGGATTTTGGCACGACGAGTATAAAATGGTCCATTATCCCAGAAATTTTGCTCGGTGCAGCCGATACATGGATTTCCAGACTGAATTGGGTAGCTTGTACCCCCATTCCATCGCATTTCAGCACAGGCGCTAAAGGTTGTAGGCCCTACACATCCAAGCTTATATAAGCAGTATCCTTGCTTTGCTCCTTCATCATCAAAGGATTCAGCAAACAGCCCAGCGTCAAAGTAAGCACGACGATTACATTTATCATGAATGCGATGGCGGTAGAATGCCTTTGGTCTTCCTAAATGATCTAATTCAGGTACAGCTCCAAAAGTAATTATATGAGCTATCACGCCGGTCATCACCTCTGCAATTGGAGGACAACCAGGTACAAGAACGACAGGCTTGTCTTTAATCAATTTTGCAGCTGGCACACCATTCGTTGGATTCGGATTTGCCGCAGGAATCCCTCCCCAAGATGCACAGCTACCATATGAAATAACCATTTTCGCTCCCTTGGCAGCCTCTTCCAATATCGATTTTGCTGAGCGACCACCGATTGTTATGTACTCATCATCGGCAACCGATCCCTCCACAACAAGTACATATTCCCCTGAGTATTCCTTTAAAACATGTTCCATCGCTGCTTCAATTTGATGTCCTGAAGCCGCTGAAAGAACTTCGCTATACTCTAAAGAAATCATTTCTAGTAAAACGCTTTCAGCTTTTGGATGCGCTGAACGAATAAACGACTCTGAACAACCCGTACAGCTTTGAAACTCAAGCCATATCACTGGAACTCGTAAATTCGTCTCCATAGCTTGTACAACTTTATCTGCCTCCTTAAAGCTTAACCCCATCGTTGCTGCTAATGCCGTACACATTTTCAAAAAATCTCGGCGAGAAAACCCTCTTGATAGAGCCTCTTCATAGACCGTTTTCGGTTTCGTTTTTAACAAATCAATCCCCCCCTTTTTTCATTTGCAAGTTTTATAGGTTATTCTGCCGATCTTTTCGATGTTTTTAAAGATTTTCTCAACAAAAATCTATTTCATGGAAGCACACAAAACACTCTATTATTTTAAAAATACCATTTCTTATATTTTCATTTAATAGTTTTTAAAATGTTCACAAAATTTACAAAATAAAGTGAACAAACTGTGAACTCAAGGAATCCATCTCCTAATATTTGGTTATTTCTTCATTCTTTCGGAGCAAGCAAAGAATGGAATATTCCATTTTAGGACAGACAAAAAAAGAGAGTAGCATGTTTCCATGCTACTTTTATATATAGGAGGTGTGGGTTGTTTGGATATCCTAGTCTTTGGGGAAAAGTGAAATGTGAACCATGCCTGTTTAGCAGGAATATTATAGAATGTCGATTTGAACGAGTAGAGCAAGAAGTAATTGAAGTAATAGTTGAATAGATACTGCTACATCAGTGTCAGTAGTTGTTACTTCGATATCACGTGAATTTTCAATGCAGATTGTTTGACGATTTACTTGCTGCATTGAAGAGAACTGAAGTAAATCTTGTGTTACAGCTTCTGCTTGCTCACTATCTGCAATCGTGATATTGATAACAATGGCAATCGCAATTTGGATAGCGACTTGTAGGGAAACCGCTACTTGAGTATCAGTAGTTGTTACTTTGATGTCACAGCTGTCTTTAATGATGATGCGTTCAGATGATCTTTGTTCAATATCAGACACTTGGTCAAAGTTTTGAAGAACTTGATTATTATCATTGTCGGAATATGGGAATTGGCTAGTTGGGTCAAGTGCATTCCATTTTCTAGCTTCTCCTCCTACTCCACATTTGCAAGTATCATATCCGCATTTGTTACAAGGATCATGACGGTATCTGTTATCGTATCTGTCGTTTCGTACATCGCGTGCATATTCTGTTCTTTCACCTAACATTTATATCTCTCCTTTACTTTTTAATTTTTCTTTCTTACTTTGTCCCTTAAAGTTGTTCGGGTTTTCTTTGGTTTTGCGTCTTTTGCCTGTACCGTATTCTCATCTGTTTCTTTCGTCTTGTTTACAAATTCATTTACTTGTTGTTCTAGTTCTTGATAAAGCTTTTTAATATGCTCTTTTTCATCTTCCGAAAGCTCCCTAACCTTAAGGTCTTCCTTATTCTTCTTGAATACATCTTTAACATGTAATCCGAGAAGCGATTTAGAAAGTTCTTGCAGATTTTGATTCATTTCTCCCAACCATCTCACCCCCTTGAGTACTTATATTACTTAATATGTTTGTGCCCTACCTTCGTTGCGGGCTTTTCCACTAGAGTTGCAAGAAAAGGCGTTTGCATTAGTAGATTCGCCCTTAATACCAATGCCCTTTTTCTATCGTCTCTTTCATGCTCTTTCAAGGACAAAAAATACCTCGTTCAAACACACAATCATTTTTCGATTAACATGAATAAAATTTTACTCGGTTGGTAACAATAGGAGTACAAGTGTAATTCCCCCTTTTTCTTGACCTCTTTATGAGGTCTTTTTTTTGTGAAAACATGAATAGTTCGGACTTCCATGAAACAAAATAATTCAAAAGGAGTTGACTTCATGACGAAAAAACAAAATAAAGGGAGCCGCAATCAGAATGCACCAGACGCGGAATTTGCAGAGGAACTAACAAGCGGAGATAACAGTAAAGGGAACAAACGTAATAAAGCAAAGCATTCTAAAAGTGACGTCAAAAAAACTCGACCGTAATAGGCCGAGTTTTTTCCATATATTTATATCAAAAAAGCAGAGCTGTTTGAAGATGTGATTCGTACACACCATCTAAAAGCAGCTCTTTAGTAATTGTTATTTTAATTCAGCTAAAATTTCTTCAATTTTGGCAAGCTCAGATTGTAATCCACCGCCACTTAAGTACCATAATGGGCCATCTAGGTAGACAATTCGATCATTTTGATAAGCTTCCGTTTTCTTAATAATATCATTTTCCAAATCAGTTGTGATGCTAGATTCTCCGCCTACAGCTGCTGTACGGTCAATGACGAATAACACTTGTGGATTAAATTCTAAAATTGCTTCAAATCCGAAGTTAGAACCATGTGAGGATGCCTCAATATCTTCAGTAACTGGTTTAAAGCCATAGACATCATATACATATCCAAAACGAGAGTTTGTTGCGAATCCTGATAAATTCCCTTCATTGTACATCGTAACTAGTGATGTATCAAAATTTCCAGCTAATGTCTTTGCTTCATCTAATGCTGCATCAAATTTTGCAAGGTATTCTTCAGCTTCTGCTTCTTTATTAAACATTTTCGCTGCAATATCAACTGAAGCAAGGAATGTGTTCCAGTAATCATCTTGAGAAGTACCAACGAATACAATGTTTGGTGTAATTTCTTTCAGTTGATCATAGAATGCTGATTGGCGGCCAGAAATGAAGATGACATCAGGTCCGATTTCAGCGATATCTTCAAGTAATGGTTCCTTTAAATTACCAATGCTTACATACTCTTCTCCTGAATACTTTTCAAGGTGAGTTGGTAAAGTAGAGTCTTTCGCAACTCCGATAATTCCTTCTACACCAAGTGCATCTAATGTATCTAAGAAGCCATAATCAAATACGACAATTTTTTCTGGCATTGTTTCAAATGTTACATCTTCATATGTATAAGATGCACTGCCATCCATGCTTTCACTTGAAGCCACTGTTGGAGAAACAGTCAATGGATAAGCAGAAGTAGTTTGATCTTCATTTGCCGTTTCTTTTTGTTCTTCAGCTGCATTGGTATCATCTGTTTTTTCTGTGTTTGCTTCTTCATTACTCCCGCAAGCAGCAAGCATTAAGATAAGTACTAATAAAACACTAGCTAATTTCCACTTTTTCATGTGTGTAACTCCCCTTTTGGATATTATTTTATAATCATTAATGATAATCATTATCACTGATAACAATTCTCATTATAGAGTGATTGACACTCAACGTCAATCATTTTTTGAAAGTATTTTCTATTTTTTATGAAATTTTTATGAACTCTATAAATCGCTTTCATCGTGCCCTAGAAAAAGACCTAGTGAAATTCCTAGGTCTTTTTTATAACTTTATTTATCTAATCATGAGAATTAAAGTATACACAAATACGGCAACCGTTTTGTTCTTGAATAGGTATATCCATATCGTATATTTCACGCAAAGCATCTGAGTTGATTATGTCATTTGTTGGCCCATTTTTCACTAGCTTACCATCTTTTAACGCCACGATACGATCTGAATAGACGGAAGCAAAGTTGATATCATGAAGAACAATGACAACTGTTTTCCCAAGCTCATCTACAAGCTTACGTAAAATTTTCATAATTTGGACAGAATGCTTCATATCTAAATTATTTAAGGGTTCATCAAGTAAGATATAGTCCGTATCTTGCGCAATGACCATCGCAATAAAGGCACGCTGCTTTTGACCACCAGATAATTCGTCCAAAAATTTGTCTTCCATCTCGGTCAAATTCATATAGCTAAGAGCTAAGTTAACGAATTTTTCGTCGTCCTCTGTCAGACGCCCCTTTGAATAGGGGTATCGACCAAAAGCAACAAGCTCTCGTACCGTTAAACGAACATTAAGAAAGTTTGATTGCTTCAATATGGAAACACGCTTTGCAAATTCAGAAGACTTCCATTTTTTCACATTATTTTTATCTAATAATACTTCCCCAGTATCTGAATCTAATAAGCGGCTCACCATAGAGAGAAGTGTAGACTTACCAGCACCATTGGGACCGATAAAAGATGTAATGGAACCTGACTCAATTTTTACAGATACGTTTTCTACAACAGGCTTTTTACCAAATCGCTTTGTTAACCCTTTGATTTCAATCATCCTGCTGCCCTACTTTCTTTTAATAATAAGTAAATGAAGTAAATTCCACCGATAAAGTTAATAATGACACTTAACGTCGTCCGTAATTCTAAAATATGTTCAACGAGGAACTGGCCCCCGACTAATGCAATAATACTCATTAGACTTGCACCCAATATTAAGACAGAGTGCTTATACGTAACTAAATATTGATACGAAAGATTTGCAACGATTAATCCGAAAAACGTAATTGGACCAACTAATGCCGTTGAAGTGGCAATTAATACAGATGATAAAATGAGAATGTTCATGACCATTCGATCATAGTTCACACCAAGGTTAATCGCATTTTCGCGTCCAAGTGACATGACATCTAATTTCCCCATAATACGATATCCATAAAGGAACGCGATTATTAAAATACCGATAGAGATATATAATAACTCAGATTTTACACTGGTAAAACTCGCGAATAAACGGCTTTGTAAGCTTAAATAC
This sequence comes from Robertmurraya phoenicis, assembly GCF_047302285.1. Classification (GTDB taxonomy): domain Bacteria; phylum Bacillota; class Bacilli; order Bacillales; family Cytobacillaceae; genus Robertmurraya. The sequence continues at coordinate 993,704 of NZ_CP154845.1, read as the reverse complement.
TCCAACGGATCAATAAGCACCTGTAAAAATGTTACAAAACTTCCTAAAAGTGTTCCCAAAATCATCCCAATTAAAAGAAGTAAGTAAATAGGATGCTTATCAGCACGGAATAAAAATCGATATAATATCAATGCAAATAATACCATGGCGATTATGGCCGCTCCAAAATTCAAATACTTATTTAAGACCCAAATCGACATAGAGCCTGCGAAGAAGTAAATGAATGTTTGGACTACTTGATACATAGAGTCAAGCCCCATAACAGATGGTGTTAAGATACGATTATGGGTAATGGTTTGGAATACGATTGTTGAATATGATATCGCAACTCCTGTTACAATCATCGCACTAACTCGAATCATCCGTCTCGGAAAAGCGTAATCAAACCCGCCTTTTATATCATAGAAACCATAAAGCAAAATACAAACAATAGCGATTACGGCTAATAAAATCAACTTCGTACTATTTCGCATATGCTCTCCCCCTAAATAACATAATTAAGAAGATCGCACTGCCTATTACTGCCACTGTAACATTAACTGGTATCTCATAAGGATGTATAATAATTCGTCCAAGAATATCACATATTAACAGGAAAACAACCCCTAGCACTGCTGTATGTGGAATCGTCTTACGTAAATTATCACCTAAATAAAGAGAAACAACGTTTGGAACAATTAAACCTAAAAATGGAATAACTCCAACAGTTAATACGACAGTTGTAGAAATAATGGCAACGAGCATAAGACCTAAATTTAACACTAACTTATAACTTAAGCCTAAGTTTTTCGCAAAATCTTCTCCCATCCCTGCAACTGTGAATTTATTTGCATATAGATATGCTAAAATGACAGCTGGTATGCTGACATACAAAAGCTCATATCGTCCAGAAATAATTAAGGTGAAACTCCCCATTAACCAAGAAGAGATATTTTGAAGAAGATCTTGTTCGTATGCAAAGAATGTCGTTATAGATGACAAAATATTCCCATACATAATCCCAATCAATGGAACGAAAATAGCATCCTTAAATTTTATTCGATCAAGAATTTGCATGAAAACTAGAGTACCCACTAATGCAAACGCAAAACTAAAGATGACTTGCTGTGTATATGTTACATTCGTGAAAAAAAGCATAGAAATTAAGATACCTAGTTTAGCTGCATCTAAAGTCCCTGCAGTTGTTGGTGAAACAAATTTATTTCTGCTTAAAGACTGCATTATCAAACCTGCAATACTCATTCCTGCTCCTGCTAATATAATGGCCATTAGTCGAGGGACACGACTAATTAGGAAAATTTGTGTTTCATCTGACTCCCAATCTAGTAAATCACTCGGCTTAATATCAATTGCTCCAACAAATAGCGATACAAAAGACAGGACTATAGCTGCAATTATCAACATCCAAAGTCTCATTTATAATCCTCATTACATGGTTATTCTTGGAGCGATAATTGAAAACGATTATCATTCCAAGTGCAATTTCATTATAAGTAAATAAATACCTAAAATCAACCCTAAAACGCTAATTGAGTAGAGAGAAGCGGCAAGAATATGAAAATTTGGTGAATTATTTTGACCTTCTAAGTTCCTATAGTCTCTCAAAAAAAAGCCCCTTATCTCAAAAGAGAAGAAACTTAAAACTAGCATTTTCTTAAGTATATTAATAATCACTTTACTCTTCATAAATCATCTTTCTTGTCATCCCACCGTCAATAATAAGATTGATTCCTGTGACAAAATCATTCCCTGGATCCGTTAAATACAAACAACCTTTTGCGATATCTTCCGCTCTTCCGACTCTATGAGAAAAATGTTGGCTATGATCATTTTCCTTTAATTGTGAATAGTCACCAGTTTCAATCCAACCAGGAGAAATCGTATTAACGGTGATACGATCGTTTGATAATGAAGCAGCTAACGCATGGGTAATCGCCACAATTCCCCCTTTTGATGCAGCATAAGCCTCTGAATGAGGTTCAGACATGATGGCTCTCGTAGACGCAATGTTAACAATTGATCCGCCTTTTTTATTTTCACGCATGTATTTCGCCGCTTCCTTTGAGCCTAAAAAGACACTTCTCAAATTCGTATGGATCACATCGTCCCACTCTTCTAGCGTTACATCATAAACATTTTTAAAACGGCTCACTCCCGCATTATTGATCAAAATATCAATTTTTCCGTATGTATCTTTTGCGACTTTCATTAAGTGAATGATGTCTTGTTCTTTGCGCACATCTGTATGAACAAAAATACATTGCGCACCAGTAGCGAGAATCTCCTCTTTTACCTGTTGCCCTTGTTCTTCATTTACGTCTGCTAATACAACCGTTGCCCCTTTTTCAGCGTACGCATGTGCCACTCCTTTTCCAATACCATTTGCAGCACCAGTAATAATAACAATTTTATTTTGAATGCTCATTCTGTTCTCTCCTTTTTTCTATTCCAGCTTTTATTTTGGCAAAATTAGGGAGTAAGTGCAAATAGTTTTCTTCAGTCATTCCACTCTACTTACCCAATCCAAAAACACTGCCACTTAGGTGGCAGTGCCGTATATCTTCCTATTCTTTATCAATCCAAGTGGTGACCTCATCAACTGGTTTTACCTTTTTTGCTGGAGGGTTCATATCTGGATATCCTATATAAATGAAACCGAGCACTTCTCCCTTTTCTGATAACCCGAAAAGATTACTTGCTTCCCGATCGTAACAGGGCTTTCCTGTCCGCCATATAGCCCCTAACCCTAAAGCATGAGCTGCGATCAGCATATTTTGTACTCCAGCGTTGACAGCTGCATATTCCTCTTTCAAAATCACCTTTGGATGCTCGCTTGGTTCGACTGCCGCAACGATAATAACAGGTGCGCGAAAAGGGTTCTTTCTAGCTTTTTCTATTTTTCTCTTATTGTCTTCTGTTGTTGGATCATCCATATCTTTTTCCACAATACTAGCCAGTGTATCTCCTAAACGTTTGCGACCATCCCCTGTTAAAACAAAAAATCGCCATGGCTCCGTCTTCACATGATTCGGAGCCCATGTTGCTGTTTCTATGATTTTTTCAATTAATTCTTTAGGAACTTCCTTATCTTGAACTCTACCAATGCTTCTTCTTGTTCGTAACGCTTCTAAAGCATCCAAACGATCTCCTCCATTTCAAAACTATTAAAAGTATATGAACTCAAAACACCACAAATAACCATCAATTTACGGATATATTATATAAACACTATATAAACAGTAACAACATCCAATTACAGTATAAAAAAGACGCCGAAAAAAAGCTATCGAATGAATCGATAGCTTCAAATAATATTTAAACAAGAAACTCTGTAAAACGTAGTCTAGACTACTTACAATTTCACTTTTTGCAGACGTAGTGCATTGAGAACAACTGAAACCGAGCTAAATGCCATTGCCGCACCTGCTAGCCACGGTGCGAGAAAGCCCATAGCGGCGATGGGGATTCCCAGCGTATTATAGCCAAATGCCCAAAATAGGTTTTGTTTAATATTACGAATTGTTTTGCGACTCATGGAAATCGCATCCGCAATGCTATTCAAGTCTCCACGGATTAACGTGATATCCGCTGCCTCCATCGCTACATCCGTACCAGTACCAATTGCCATACCGATATCAGCAACGGCCAACGCAGGTGCATCATTAATCCCGTCTCCAACCATTGCAACCTTTTTCCCATTCACTTGAAGTTTTTTCACTTCTTCCGCTTTTCCTTCAGGAAGGACCTCCGCAATATAGTGTTCAATACCTACTTTATCTGCAATCGCCTTTGCGGTTTCTTCGTTATCACCGGTGATCATAATGACATCTAAGCCCATTTCTTTAAGTCGCTGGATCGCCGAAACTGAAGTTTCCTTTATCGTATCTGCGACTGCAACCAATCCGACAGCATCTTTATTCACAGCTACAAGCATTGCCGTTTTTCCTTCTTTTTCGAGGGCTTCCATCTCATCGAAATACTTACTTGCATTTACTTCAAATCGATTCATGAGTTTTCTCGTACCAATGAGGAGTTCCTTCTCTTCGACTGTAGCACGAATACCGAAGCCTGGAATCGCTTCAAACTCTGACACTTCCTTAAGTGTCATTCCCTTTTCTTTCACGCCAGCTACAATCGCCTCCGCTAGTGGATGCTCTGATTTTCTTTCAGCACTACCTACTAGTGTCAAGAATTCTTCTTCATTCAAATCTGTTAACACATCAGTTAAAACAGGGGCTCCATTAGTAACAGTACCAGTTTTATCCAATACTACAGTGGTAATACGATGGGTTGTTTCTAAATGCTCCCCACCTTTAAAAAGAATCCCGAACTCAGCGGCACGACCTGAGCCTGCCATAATCGACGTTGGTGTCGCCAATCCTAATGCACAAGGACACGCGATGACAAGAACGGCAATTAGATTTTCCAAGCTTTCCGCAAATTCTCCTGGTGCGACAACAAAGTACCATACAAGGAAGGTTAAAAGGGCAATTCCAACAACAATCGGTACGAAAACCCCCGAAATTTTATCAGCTAATCGTTGGATCGGCGCTTTCGTTCCTTGAGCCTCTTCCACCACTTTAATAATTTGGGCAAGTGCTGTATCTTTGCCGACCTTAGTTGCCTCGACCTTTAAGAAGCCATTTTTATTAATCGTTGCTCCGATGACTTCATCGCCACTCGTTTTATCAACAGGAACACTTTCCCCTGTCAGCATCGATTCATCTATCGCAGATTGACCTTCGAAAATAACCCCATCAACGGGAATTTTTTCACCTGGTTTCACATGAAAGAGATCTCCTACAACAACTTCTTCTAACGGAATTTCCAGTTCCACCCCATTACGTTCGACAATAGCGGTTTTGGCCTGTAAGCCCATGAGCTTTTTAATCGCTTCAGAAGAGCGTCCCTTTGCTTTCGCTTCGAATAATTTTCCTAAAACAATGAGCGTGATGAGAACAGCACTTGTTTCATAATAAAGCTCTGGTGAATGTCCATTCATACCCACCATTTTAAAGGATAAGTATAGACTGTAAAAATAAGCCGCAGATGTTCCTAATGCGACAAGCACATCCATATTGGCACTCTTATTTTTCAACGCCTTATAGGCACCAACATAAAACTGTTTCCCAATATAAAATTGTACAGGAGTTGCAAGAAGTAGCTGAAACCATGCATTCATAAATAGGTCTGGCACATAAATGAAGGAAGTAAACTCAAAATGACCGACCATAGACCATAAAAGTGGAAGTGATAATATCAGTGAAAAAATAAATCTTCGCTGCTGTTTCTTAATTTCAGCTTCGCGATGGTCAATCGTTTCTTTGCCATCCTCTTTAGCACGAGCTCCATAACCTAAATCCTGAACTTTTTTAATGAGATCCCCTGTCGCGAGCTCTGTCGGATTGTATTCAATTGTTGCTTTTTCAAGTGCCAAGTTGACATTGGCATTTGCAACACCGTCCAGCTTGTTTAAGCCTTTTTCTATTCTCGCCGAGCAGGCAGCACAGGTCATTCCAGTGATTTCAAGTTCTGCCTTCTCTGTCACGACATCATAACCTAGATCTCGAACCTTCTTTTGTATCGTTTCTATATTTGTTACCTTCGGGTCATATTTAACCGCAGAGCGTTCTAACGCCAAGTTAACATTTGCTTCCTCTATACCCTCAAGCTTTCTTAGGCCTTTTTCTATTCGTGTCGCACATGCAGCACAAGTCATTCCTGTAATCTGCATATTCGTTTCTTTTAATGCACTCATACGATTTACACCTCTATCCTTATACCCCTAACGGGTATATAAAATGAATAAAAGAACGTGCTAGTGTTTATGTAGCACGTCTTTTCTCTAAATTTATTCTACATCATAGCCTTGATCATCAATTGTTTCTTTAATCGCATCAAGAGTTACGACATCACTATTAAAATCGACAGCAACAGTACCTGCCTCAAGATTAACCTTTACTTCACTTACACCATCTAATTTACCAACGCTACCTTCAACTGCTTTTACACAATGTCCACAAGACATTCCTTTTACGTTTAATATTGAATTTGCCATAATTATAGCCCTCTTTCCATTTATTTTTTCATTAGCTTTTGAATCGTTATTAATAACTCATCAATTGCTTCATGATCTCCATCTTGAACTCTTTCTAAAATACAACTCTTCATATGAGCTTCTAATAATATTTTTGCTACACCATTTAATGCTGCAGTCGTTGCAGAAATTTGTGTGATGACATCATCACAATACGTATCTTTTTCAATTAGACCTTTAATTCCCCGAATCTGTCCTTCAATTCGATTTAGCCTTGTCACAAGGTTCTTCTTCGTTTTTTCCGAATGATGGCTCTTTCTCCCATCATGGTCGTGACAGCATTCTTCTAATTCTTGAGGTTCGATATTCTCCATTCACATTCCTCCTCACTTCCATTGTACTATACCCTCCTACCCTATGCAAATTTAACATACATACGACTAGAGTCTTAGTTTAAAATAAAGCTTTAGAACAATGATTATTATGAGCGTATCAATTATGATGAAGATACAAGGTTTTGAAATAACGTATATTTCTATTATAAAAAACTAAAATAGAAAATGATGGAGGAAATTTGACAATGAAACGAATTTTATTAATTTTTATCATTCTAGTAGGAGGATATATTATATTCACATCGGTTGGAAACCTTACTTGGTTTTCCAATAAAGATAACACCAAAGCAGACATCACGAATAAAATTAATACCATTGAATTTGATATTTCATCGGTTAGTTTAGAAATTATCCCGGAAAAACGCAATGACTTAGAAGCTGATTTTGAGGGAAAAGGAAAGGTCAACGTGACTCAAAAAGGAAATACCATTACTGTAACACATGAACGTACTTGGAATTCTTGGTTTTCCTTTTTCAATAACTCTAAGCTAACGGTCTACATTCCAGAAGATTATCAAAAAGATATGGAAATCAAAATTGGTTCTGGAAATGTTGACCTAGCAGGAAACTCAGAAAAACAGCCATTGATCCTAGACGATCTTTCGATAGATATGGGATCAGGTAATATCAATCTAAGCCATCTTCAGGTCAATGAATTTTCCCATGATGGTTCTTCAGGAAATGCATCGATTGAAGGTCTTATATCAAAGTCAAGTACAATCGATATTAGCTCTGGAAATCTCAAAGTAACTGGTTTCAGCGGGGAACTAGAAGCTGACATTTCGTCAGGAAAACTAGATATCGAGTTTGCCGAGCTCGTTGATTCGGTTGAAATTGATGTAAGCTCTGGTACTGTCACACTTGACTTACCAAATAATGCAGACTTCACTTTAGACGGAAAAATTGGTTCTGGGAATATTTCTTACAATCTTCCATTAACCATCGAAGAACAAACCAAACATAAAGTTAAGGGAACTCTTGGAACAGGCAAACATAAAATTGATATTGATATATCTAGTGGTAATGTAAAGATTCAATAAAAAAATGAGGCTGGGTCAAAAAGTCGGTGGTAACGACTTTTTGATTCTAGTTTGGAGTGTATAAATTCCCTCGCAGTTGGAGTATCGATATGAAAAAATAACAGGAAAATTTCCGCTTAATGAGCAACCATCATGAAAAAGAGCCGAATTAACAGGAGAAATTCCTGCTATTCTCTCAAAAAATGCCAAAATAAATGATTTTGCCCTCCATAAGCGGAAAATCTTCCGTTATTTTCCCTAAAAGGGACTCCATTGAGGAGATAACAGGAAAAATTCCGCTTAAGGGTGAGAGATGGTTGGAGCAAATAGGGTCTTATATTAGAAATTTAGAAAAACCGGAAATCGATTGGATTCTTGAAGGCTCATTTGCGTTTCACTTGATTTTTTTGTACGAGGAATATCGAAGGTAGAAAACGAAATGGGCCATGCGTTAATACAAAAATAGAGAAAGGTGAATTTGAGTACCCTCAAGTTCACCTTTCTCATTATTTGAAGCTAGTTATGTCCCAGCCTCATTTTTTTACATTACTTCTGCAACCTTTTTTTCCAACTGTACTTTCCTTTTGTAAAGGACAGAAGTATAAATCAAAAGGAGCAAGACTAAGAACGCGATCGAAAAACCATAAATGAAGTGGTAGCTAGTGATAGAAGCTAACGCCCCGAGTCCAATTGAACCAATCGCAATTCCGAAGTCCATTCCGGAAAAAAACATCGCATTCGCTGTGCCTTGTTTTTCCTTCTTTACTTTTTTCACTGCAATTGCTTGAAGGGTTGGGGTAACAACCCCATAAGCGATTCCATAAAACACCCCTGCCAAAAGAAGGGTAACCGCGCTATCCATTATCGCTAATAGCATTAAACCGATGATTCCACTCATAACACCTGGATAAAGGATCACTTTATGACCATAACGATCAAATAATCTTCCTGATAGCGGTCGAACAAGCACCATCATCATCGATAAAACCAAGAAGAAAAACGGCACCGAGCCTACTAAATCAGCCTCTTTTCCAAGTTCACCCATGAAGCTAATGACCCCACCTAATGAAATCGTAAAAAAGATCGTAAGGCTACATGGAAGAAAAGCATCTTTATCAAAGATTGATTTTTTAAAAGAGATTTTCTTTTTTTGTGAAAGTGTGCTTTTTTGTGGCGTCTTTACAAAAAAGGAAATGACCAGTGTTGCTACCGTTAGAACTACCGTTAACACGATCATAAAATTATAAGAGGTTAATTGTAGAAGTGATAATGCGATCATAGGAGCAATACTAGTGCCCACACTAGTAGCCATCCCGTAATAGCCAATCCCTTCACCTAACTTTTTGGTCGGAATAATATTCGTTGCCATCGTCGCTAATACGGTCGATAAAATTCCAAATCCGATCCCATGTAAAACCCGCATACAAAGTAATAAGACGATGGAATCATGTCCATAACTAGTCCCAATTGATACGGCCACGAGGACAAGTGCTGCCATATTGAGCACCATCAAGTTCACTTTATGCATGAAGTACCCAATCAATGGTCTTGTCATGATCGCAGACAACATAAAAACGGTCGTCATCATTCCACCCTGTGTCGGATTATTTTTCAAGTCGGTAATATAGGCTGGAAAACCTGCTGTTAAAATCTGTATTGCGAGAAAAAATAAAAAAGCCATCACTAAGATCGTGATATAGCGTCCTGTCCATAACTTAGATGTTTCTTTCAATATGGTTCCTACTCCCTATCTAGTAATTGATCGATATTGCTTTCCATTAAATGCATCACTTCTTGATAAACATCGAGCTTCTCTTGTTCGATGCCAGCGACAATTTTTGAAAAAATTTCTTCTATATATGAGGTTAACTCTTGCACTAAAGCTCTTCCTTGTTCTGTAATTTCAATTAAAAAGGAGCGTCGATCAGCCGGATTCGATACTCTTCGTATCCACTCTCTTTTCTCAATCAAATCAAGGATTTTCGTGAGGGTTGCTTGGTCTTTATCCGTTCTATGTGATAGCTCTTTTTGAGTGATCTGATCGGTTTCATGAAGCGTTCTTAAAACGGCCCACTGTTCAGTCGTAATATGATAGGACTTTAAATGAAGGTTGACGACTCTTGTAATCTTTTTACTTAAGCGAACGGAAGCAGAGCCAATTGATTTATCCATTGACATACGAAAACAACTCCTCAAAGCAATAAGTGCTATTATACTACTAATTATTGTTTGTGTAAATATAATTTGTATACAAACTATATGTTTTTGCGTGGATGAACTCTATCTCTTAAAAAGCCGCCATACAAAGAAAAGACGTATCGCATTGATACGTCTTTTCCTATAGTCATACTTGAACCTGCAGCGATTTTTTTTGCTTGCGAATGGTTGCCTGGGCTGCTGCCAATCTTGCCAATGGAACACGATATGGAGAACAACTCACATAATCCAATCCAGTTTCATAACAGAATTCGATCGAGCTCTTTTCACCACCATGCTCACCACAAATCCCTGTTTTCAGTTGTGGCTTTGTCGTCCTTCCAAGCTTGACGCCTGTATCAACGAGCTTACCAACCCCTTCACGATCTAAGACGGCAAATGGATTTTCTGGAAGAACTTTGTTTTCTATATAGGCTTGCAGGAACTTCCCTTCCGCATCATCGCGACTATACCCAAAAGTCGTTTGCGTTAAATCATTTGTACCAAAAGAGAAAAAGTCTGCTTCTTCGGCAATTTCATCGGCTGTAAGTGCTGCACGAGGGATTTCAATCATCGTTCCAACGAGATAATCGAAACTCTTCCCTGTTTCCTCCTGAACTTGAAGAGCAGAATCTATCACAAGTTGACGCATTTCTTTCAGTTCATTGACATGACCCACAAGTGGAATCATAATCTCTGGTTTAACGGCAACACCTTTATCTTTTAAGTTAGCAATTGCATAAAAGATCGCCTTTGCTTGCATCTCATAAATTTCTGGATGAATCATTCCTAAGCGGCAACCACGGTGGCCGAGCATTGGATTGAACTCATCTAACTGACGAACCTTTTTCAAGAGAAGTTCTTTTTCAACCAATTCTGGAGCATCAGGATTCAAAATTTGCAGCTTCGTCACTTCGACTAATAACTCTTCCTTGTCAGGTAAGAATTCATGTAATGGTGGATCTAACAGTCTAATCGTGACTGGGAAACCTTGCATTGCTTCAAAAATGCCTTCAAAATCCCCTTGCTGCATCGGCAATAATTCGTTTAACGCTTCCTTCCGTTCAACATAGTTTTCCGCAAGAATCATCTTTTGTACAATTGGGACCCTTTTTGCATCCATAAACATATGCTCTGTACGACATAAGCCAATTCCACCAGCACCAAATTCAAATGCTTTTTTTGCATCCTCAGGATTGTCGGCATTCGCTCTCACTCCGAGGTCCCTCGCTTCATCTGCCCATTGTAAAAGTAACTGGAATTCCTCTGAAAGCTGTGGTTCTATCATCGGAATTTCTCCCTTGATGATTTCTCCAGTTGCTCCATCTATTGTGATTACTTCACCCTCACGGAGAATTGTCTCCCCAATGGAGAATTGCTTTGCCTTCAAATCGATTTTCAGTGCTTCACAACCACAAATACATGCTTTCCCCATGCCTCTTGCTACGACTGCAGCATGACTCGTCATCCCCCCACGACTTGTCACAACCGCTTGTGCCGCAATAATTCCATGGATATCATCAGGAGTTGTTTCTGGTCGCACCAATATAACCTTTTTCCCTTCGTTTCCTAGCGTCTCGGCCTCATCAGCATCAAATACGATTTGCCCAGTTGCCGCACCAGGTGAAGCAGGCAACCCTTTTGTTAAAATTTGACGAGCAAATGATTCATCAATGCGACGGTGGAGAAGTTGATTCAACTGATCCGGATCAACGCGGAGAAGGGCAATATTTTTATCAATCAAGCCTTCTTCTACCATTTCAACGGCAATGCGAATCGCTGCTTGCGCCGTGCGCTTACCTGTTCTCGTTTGTAAAATGAACAGCTCTCCTCTTTCAACCGTAAACTCAATATCTTGCATATCTTCATAATGCTTTTCTAATAGCTGACAAGTTTCTGAGAATTGCTTAAATACGTCTGGCATTTCTCTCTCTAATGTTAATATCGGTTGCGGAGTGCGAATTCCTGCCACCACGTCTTCCCCCTGGGCATTAATTAAATATTCTCCGTATAAAATATTTTCACCTGTCGATGGGTTTCTTGTGAAGGCAACTCCTGTACCTGAGTCATTCCCAGTATTTCCAAACACCATGCTTTGAATGTTGACAGCCGTTCCTAAATGGTCTGGAATTTTATTTAAACGACGGTAAACGATGGCCCGCTGATTGTTCCAAGAATCAAATACTGCTTTTATCGATAAAAATAGTTGCTCTCTTGGATCCTGTGGAAACTCTTTTCTTGTCCGGTCTTTAACGATTTTTTTATAACCAGCAATGACGATCTGCCAATCTTCTGCTGTTAACTCTGGATCAGTAGAGTACCCCTTTTGTTCACGATATTCTTCAAGAAGCTGTTCGAAGAAAAAAGTATCGACGTCAAGTACGACATCTGAGAACATTTGAATAAAACGGCGATAAGAATCATAAGCAAAACGCGGATTATCGGTAAGGTTCGCCATTCCCTTCACCGTCTCATCATTCATTCCTAGATTTAATATCGTATCCATCATCCCCGGCATCGAGAACACAGCCCCAGAACGAACGGAAACAAGTAGAGGATTAGTTGGATCACCGAGATTTTTCCCTGTTTTTTCTTCAAGGACTTTTAATGAATGGAGGATCTGTGCCTCAATCTCAGGAGAAATCATTTTTCCTTCATCATAATAAGCGTTACAACTTTCCGTCGATATCGTAAAGCCAAATGGAACTGGTAGCCCAATCGCCGTCATTTCAGCAAGATTGGCTCCTTTTCCCCCTAACAGTTCCTTCATACGGCTATTTCCTTCATTGAACATATAGACAAATTTCTTCATGATAAAAGCTCCTCTCTAATCAGTTTTCGATTCGGCTATTTTTTAAGCGTGTTTAAAATATAATCAGCAGTTTCTTCAATTGCCTTATCGGACACATTGATGACTGGACAGCCAAGGCGTTTCATGATTTTCTCTGCGTAATCTAACTCCTCTAATATCCTTTCAAAGCTAGCATAATTTGCTTGAGAGGTGAGCCCGAGATTCCTCAAGCGTTCCTTCCGGATGGAGTTTAGTTTATCAGGGCTAATAATGAGGCCCACACATTTATTTCGTGATATTTGAAAAAGCTCCTCTGGTGGTGCTACTTCAGGTACAAGGGGAACATTTGCAACCTTGAAACGTTTATGGGCTAAATACATTGAAAGTGGTGTTTTCGAAGTTCGCGATACTCCTACGAGAACGATGTCAGCATGCAAAAGCCCCCGTGGATCTCTGCCATCGTCGTACTTTACAGCAAATTCAATCGCTTCAATTCTTCTAAAATAGGAATCATCTAGCTGCCTCATAAGCTTTGGCTGATTCTTTGGCCTTTTGTTAAACCTCGTACTAAAGGCATTCATAAGCGGGCTCAATAGATCGACAGCGATTAAATTTTCTTCTTTTGCCCGATGGTCTAAATAGTCTTTAAGTTTTGGCACAACAATCGTGTAGGCGATAAGTGATGGCACTTGCTTCGCCATTAATAAAATATCTTCAATATCCTCGTAATCTTCTACAAATGCATTTTTTCGTAGCTCCACAAAACCTCCATTAAACTGCGTTGCCACTGCTTTGACCACGAGATCGGCTGTTTCTCCAACAGAGTCTGATACGACAAATACGGTTTCTTTTTCTCCCAAAATGCTTTCACCCCTATACCGTGTGGCTTTTACTTAGCTCCATATATGCCTTCGCAATGGTTGTTTTCGTAATGCGTCCAACCACTTTATATGTATGATTTTCTTCGTTGATTTTCAGAACAACTGGCAAGGAATCAATATGATGCTCAATCATTTTCTTCGCTGCTGCTTGAAGGGTTTCTTCCTGCCGAATCGTAATAATGTTTGGCATTCTCGTCATAATGACATTAACCGGAATATCACGAAGATCTTGTGTCCCCATACTGGCTCTCAATAAATCCTTTCTGGAAATGACTCCGACCAGATTCCCCTCATCATTGACGACATATATAGCTCCCACATCTTTTAAAAAGATTTGGACAATCGCATCGTAAACAGAAGAAGAATTTCGGACGACAACAGGATGACTCTTATATTCACTGACAAGTTGTTCCGAAATATTTTTGTTGGTTGTTTCAATTGAACTTTCCTTATAGGAATATCCAACCTTCGTTCGCGCTTCTAAATTGCCTGCCATCGTTAAAATCGCAAGGTCCGGCCTTAAGGTTGCCCGTTTCAACGACAATTTGTCAGCGATTTCCTTCCCCGAAATCGGCCCCTCCTCTTTCACTATCTGAAGGATCTCTTCTTGACGCTTTGTAAGTTTAATCAATTCCACCACCCTCAACCTATCAAATAATATGTTCTATTTTATGATAAATTTATAAATGTGTTATACTTATTAGTATATAGTATATTATATTTAGTGTGAATTGGGGAAATAGTTTTTTCTTTTTTTTGTGGGGAAAATTGAAAATTTTATGAACATGTGGTGCTGGGGGAGGAGTTTTGGGGGTTTTGGGGGTTTTGGGGGTTTGACCGATATCCGTAAATTCCTTTGCACGATTTAGGGGTTTAGCTTCTGAAAAAAGCTCATTTTCTTTGGAAACTTCATAGAAGACCTTCAAATAGTTAAGGGCGGCCCTTTGGGACCGACCTTTTCTGGTGGTTTTGGCGTTTGAGCGATATAAATTGAATGCTAGATGGAGCGATCGGTTCGGGATTGCGGGGGTTTTTGGGATAATTGGTAAGGTTTTTGTATTTATTGCGGGTCTTTTTCGATTTATTGCGGGTCTTTTGGCGATGATTGCGGGGGTTTAACGCATAATTGCGGATGTCGAGAATGGAGCGATATAATAGACATGACAAGACAGACGTACGATTTCTTACTGCACTGCGGGAATCAATTGTAGACCGGTACTCGGTCCGAATAGCACGGTATTGAAACAAGAGTTCACGTTGCCACTACAAAAAAATACAACCCTAAAAAGGTTGTATTGGCCTTAGAATGCCCAGTATGTCAGGGTATCTAGAACCCCTAAAACAAGTAAAAGGATACCTGCTAATTTTTGCACTATATTCCCGATTCTCCGTCCACGCTTTTTCACAAATGTCCCACCTAGTTCGAAGTACCAAATAAGAAAGATTGCTAACACTACGGGAAGAGAGGTTCCGAGGGCAAAGAATACAGGCAAAATAGCTCCGTATGATACTGCTGACGCCATTGGCATAAGCGTGACGAAAAACAGAGTAAACATCGTTGGACAAAATCCTAACGTAAAGCTTACTCCCATTAAAAAAGCACCGAGACTTCCTTTTGCCTCGAATTTTTCTGAGAAAGAGCTGAATGATATCGACTTTGAAATCTGAAGAATCCCTAACATAAACAGACCAATGATGATGAGAAGTGGGCCGACTACTCTACGAATCCAGGGAAAATAGAGCATTAACGTTTCTTTTATTTCATTCCCCACAAACCAAATGAGTAGACCAAGTCCAGAAAAGACAACAATTTTACCTAAAATAAAGTAAAATACACCCTTCCACGCCATACTCCTTTGAAGCGACTGATTTCCGTAAAGCGTAATCGCTCCTAGATTCCCCGTAAATTGACATGGCGCCACCGCCCCAACAATCCCGAGTATAAAAGCTGATAAAATCGGAACACTCATCGTCTGCAAACCGATATTAATTAAGGGTTGGGATAGAAGATTGCTAATTTCGCTGAAAAATTGATACATAGACTTGCTCCTTATCCACGAACATAATTCTAGTATATATGTAACCTTGGAGCATTTATGTGACAGTTCTCACGATTCCAATATAGATTTAACTAAAGTTTTTTCTTCATCGAAATCACTTTTATATTTATCCCATTCGGTTTATAGACAATCTCTTCATCATAAGCAACATAGCCAATAGAACTATAGATGTATGTTCTTAGGTAATGTCATACGAACTTTAAAGAATATTGCAGTTACACCAATTCTATTAACATAGTCCACAAGCGATTTTAAGAAGCTTCCGGTTTGACTAATTCGATCCAAACACCTCTCACTCTTAAGCGGAATTTTTCCTGTTATCTCCTCAATGAAGTCCCTTTTAAGGGAAATAACGGAAGATTTTCCGCTTATGGAGGGCAAAATTGTTTATTTTGGCATTTTTTGAGGGAATAGCAGGAATTTTTCCTGTTATTTCGGCTACTTTTCATGATGGTTGCTCATTAAGCGGAATTTTTCCTGTTATTTTTTCAAACCGACACTACTACCGTTTATACGAACCTTTTATCGAACACTTATCGACAAGCCGAGGGAAATTGTAAATTCCTGACAAAAAAAAGCTCAGGATGCTCCCAAGCTCTTTTGCTCATTTCTGTGTAAAAATATATTCAACATCATCGTCATTCTTCGCTTCAATGTTCAAGTCATAGTCCTCTAAAAACCATGCATCTTTGTCACTGAAATAAAATGTAATGCCTTCAACCTCATCTTTAATCGCAACAGTACCTTCTTTACCAAAAGAAATCCCTAAGGAGTAGTTTGGATGAACGGTAGGAATGCCGCCATACAGTTTTACATAAAACTGAACAAAATCTCCAGCCTGTAACTCCATTTCTTCCTTAAACCACTGAGCCGCTTCCTTGCTAACTTGAAAACTCATTATTTCACCTCGTTGTTTTCTCTCTACATTTTATTATCTGAGTTATTTCATCATTTAAACGAAATTCACTCAAATAGAGGTTCATTTTAAACAGTCTCAGATGAAGACTCTTCAATTTTACTTAGTCGCTCTGCCACTTGCTCTTCAGTCAAACCGTGCTCGACAACATAACGGTTTCTTGGGTGAACACGACATTCATGTGAACAGCTGCGCATATATTTATGCTCATTTTCTTCTGAGGATAGTATTTTATCATTACATTCAGGATTTGCACAGTTAACATAGCGCTCGCAAGGCTCACCGGTAAAATGATCGCGACCAACAATGACATGCTCTACTCGGTTAACCGGAACGCTGATACGCTCATCAAAGACATATAACTGACCATCCCATAGTTGTCCTCTCACTTCCGGATCCTGCCCGTACGTGACGATTCCTCCGTGAAGCTGACCGACATCTTCAAAGCCTTCTTTAACAAGCCAACCTGAAAATTTTTCACAGCGAATTCCACCTGTACAATACGTCAAAACTTTTTTGCCTTCAAAGTTATCTTTATTTTCGCGGATCCATTGTGGAAGCTCACGGAATGCTTTAATATCCGGGCGAACGGCTCCTTTAAAATGTCCTAAATCAAATTCATAATCATTTCGTGCATCGATCACGACTGTATTCGGATCCTGCATCGCTTCATAGAATTCTTTTGGACTTAAATAATTACCAGTCAATTCATTCGGATTGATATCATCCTCTAAACGAAGAGTGACCAACTCTTTGCGAGGACGCACATGCATTTTCTTAAACGCATGTTCATCTGCTTCATCTATTTTAAAGACCATTTCAGCAAAACGTGGGTCTTCCTTCATCGTCTTCATATATTGTTCTGTTTGTTCTACTAGACCAGACACTGTCCCATTGATTCCTTCAGGCGCTACAAGGATTCTTCCTTTTAAACCTAACTCTTTACAAAAAGCTAAGTGCTCAGCTGCGAACTCCTCTGGATTTTCAATTGGTACATACATATAGTACAGCAATACTTGATATGGTTTATTTGTTTCCATTGTTTATTATTCACCTTTCTATGATTCAATCTTGTTATTCTCATGTTGTCCAAACTAAAAAAGGGAATACCTTTCCAATGAAAGGTATTCTGCTAACCAATTATTATCTAAAAATAACAATGTTTGCGTAAAGAGCCTTATTTATAAAAATCAGCAGGAATTTTTCCAAACTTGCGTTTATGATATAGAAGCGGGTCTTTTCCAAAGTTCTCAATTTCCACGACTTCACCGATTAAAATGGTATGGTCGCCAGCTTCAACCGTTTTATGCGTTTTACATTGCAGTACGCCTAATGCTCCAGAAATAATTGGGAGACCAAGTTCAGATGTTTTCCATTCACAACTGGCAAAACGGTCTGTACCTTTCATAGCAAATAAGGAGCAAATATCTCCTTGATCCTCTGCTAAAACATGAACAGCGAATTGATCTGTTTTCGTAAATGGATCATAGGAAGAAACCTTTTTATCAATTGACCATAAGATCATCAATGGATCAATGGACACAGAGGCAAAAGAATTTACCGTTAATCCCAGTGGAGTCCCATCTTCATCAATAGTCGTCACCACTGTTACACCTGTTGGGTAATTGCCCATTACTTCTTTAAAAACTGAAACATTATCCATATATTCAACTCACCTTTCCCTTTTGGTTAAAACTTCATTTTATACACTTATCACAGTATATAAGTTGTTTTCATATTCTCGAACGTATATGAAAAACATTAGATCTGATAAGTTTATTATGAAGCGTTGTTTCAGGTTTGTCGAATATCTGAATTCGAGTGATGATTTTTAAGTTTTTCCAACAATTCACTTGATGTTTCGGCAGTTATAAATTCACCATTAAGGACAGCGTAAGGAGCCTCTCTGCACTCCTTACACTTACTTTGACACTCATATTCCTTGTACAAAACATTCTTTTCATAAAAAAAAGATTCATACATCGAAACATCGTCATCGGTCAAAAATTGATTTAAATTTCTTTCACAAAATTCAACCGTTCGTTTTTTTTCCTTCGAAAACCATTTATTCAGGAGCTTCACAAATCCAAACATCCTTCTTTACTTCAATTTCAATAAATTCCTTTTTCTCGAATCCATTTTGTCGCCACCCACTTCTCCCCTTTTGCCACTGGGATACTACTGTGAACCGACATCCGATCGACTTGCCCCATACTGTTGGCATAATGAAAATAAACTGCGGAGCCCTTTTTCGGTACGACTGAAATACCAGCCTTTGGAAAAACGGTTTCTCCACCTTCTTCTACATCATTTAAATAGAGGAGAAGCGTTCCGATTCGTTGCCCACCCTTTTTGAAATCAACCTTATTGGACGGAAAATAATCAAAATGAGCCTTGTATTCTTCTCCTACCAAATAATTTAGTACCTGGAGTCCTTCTCCATTTTCAATCGGGTAGGATGTGATTTCCTCAAATCTTTTTTCCAACTTTGTAATAAGAGGATTCTCCATGAGCGAATAGTACATGCCTTTACTTGTCCGACCAGGAGCTTGACGCTCTTCTCCTGTTACCGAATCAACCACTTTCGATGGCGTTAATCGAGCATTTGAAAGACTGATCAATTGCTCACATTCCTCATCACTTAACACATTATCTAAGTGTAAAATAAAAGGTTTTTCAACTCTAGATAGGATTTTAATTTCTCGATCACTCGTGTAAATCGTATTGCCTTCCCTTCCAATCTCGGGCGTTTCGTAATAATATGTTGCTTTTTCAACCTCAGACGTTTGAATGGCTTCACTTCCGACAATTTGAAAGAGACTTTCATATGCATACCTCGGGTTAAACCCTTTTTTCACTAGGCCATCAGCTATTACAACCGGACTTACCCCACTATGAAGCGTCTCAATAATCCAATCTCTTAACTCACTTGACATTTGTTTTATGGTCCCCATCGAATATCCCCCTTTGCCCGATGGAATCGTACTCCCATTTTACCATATTTCTAGTCAATTTGATGCTGTTAACGATTGGATCAAAGCATTTTAACATTATGAAAAAAGAAGCAGAGGGCTCTGCTTCTTTTTACTTATCTTACCAAGACTATTTTTTGATTTTCAATTCGATATTCGTAATCAGCCACACGCTCCACAAAGGTTCGGTCATGGGATACAAGTAAAATTGTCCCTTCATATCCCTTCATGAATCTCTCTAATGCTTCAATACAAAAAACATCTAGAAAATTCGTTGGTTCATCTAAAATTAAGATATTGTATTTGCCCAAAAATAGTTGACACAAAATGAGTCGAATTGCCTCTCCTCCGCTTAAATCTCGCACATTTTTCTTCAAATCATTGCCACTAAAATTCATGGAATGGAGGACAGAACGGATTCTTTCGTTCATCATAATCACTTCTATCTTTCATATAGGCAAGGACTTCTTCATCTTTGGTAAACTGATAACTCATTTGTTCATAAAGCCCAAAAATAGCCTTTGGAGAAATAACGAGACCTTCTCCCTGTTGATAAATATGTTGTAATAACGTTGATTTACCTGAACCATTATTTCCTCTAATGGCAATAGTACAATTTAACGGGAACTGAAAGCTTGCCTCCTCGAGAAGAGTTTTGTCCCCAACCTTCAAAGATAGTCTATCTGCCATAATTGGGAACTTATTGTGGAGCTTTAAAGTTTGCGCTTGGTGAAATCGAATGATTGGTTCTTCTTTAGGAGCTTCCACTTCATCCAATTGCTCGACCCTTTGTTCAATCGCTTTTGCAGCACGTTGAACTGCTTTTTGACTCGTATCCTTTGATTTAGTCATAAACATTTTATTGGCCTTGGCTTTCGTTTCTTTTTTAGAAATATGATTATTTGCCTGTGTTATTTTCTCTGCTTTCTTCATTTTTTCTTCAGCCGCTTTTAAAAGACGTGATTTTTCTTTCACATACCTTTCGTACTGTTCCTCCTGCTGTCTGCGCTGAAGTTCCTTTTGAGTCACATAATCGGAATAATTCCCCGTGTATTCAGTGATCGTTCCATCTTCAATTTCCCATATTTTTGTCACCATCTGATCTAATACATAGCGATCATGACTAACAAGGACAAGCGCTCCATAATAGTAGGTCAGTTGTTCAATGAAGAATCGGGTACCTTCCTCATCAAGATGGGTTGTTGGCTCATCAATCAACATTCCTTCATGATAGGAGGAAAACATTTGCGCTAGCTTCAGCCTTGTTTGCTCTCCACCACTGAAATTTGTAAGATCGGTTTGCGGAATTGAAAGCTTACCGAATAATTCCGGATCCACCTCTCCATTCTCTGGAGCAGAAATCTGGTCAAAATAAGCAAACTCTATGAATCTATTAACTTCTCCTTTTTCAGGTGTAATTTGGCCAACCATCAGTTTTAAAAGGGTACTCTTGCCAACACCGTTTTTTCCTACAATCCCAATCCGATCAAACTGATGAACGGCTAAACGGGGAATCGTAAAAACTAATTTATCTAAAAAGGACAACTCTATATTTTTTAATTTAAGACATACTTTTTCCATTTTTGAAACCTCTTTTCCACTGTTTTTTCATTTAAGCTCGCTTGCGAAATAAACAGAAAAAATCACAGACATGTTGCCTGTGATCCAGAGTAAGTGGAAAAAGCTCTAACCTAACTGGTAGAGTCATACTTGAAAAAACACAATAAAGAAAGATAGAGCGATCCTACCTTTCTTCCTTTTTGAACCGAGTCCAAATTGATATTGGCTCATATAAAATAAAGATTATTAAAAAAGGACAGACTGATCCCACTTACTCTGTTTTCACAAAACAGAGCCTCTTTGAACGTATTCAATTACGAGTTCACAGCGGGGAAACGAAGTCTCATTGAGTGTGTCATTTTTTAATAATCCTCCTTATTTTTGTACGTTTTCATTATATTTTCCTTTTCCTTTAAAGTCAATGCACTTAGAAAATATAGCAAAACGCATTACATATCTATCCTTTATTACGGGGAAAATTAATGTATCATGACAAACCGCTATTATTTTTCTTAACTCAAAAGTTACGAGCTCTACCACTTTTCGTTAAAATAGGGAGAGACTAATACAATGGTAAATGCCTTTAATAGCTGGTTAAACTACCCTAAATATTTTCGGATTATTTTTTTCATAGTACTTACTTGTGTGATCGTCTTCAACTTAATTGAATTTGGAAATGGAAACAATATGTTTATCTTTTATATCCTTAGTTCGATTTTTTTAGGTGTCGGATTTTATGACCGTTCTGTTTGGTTTATTATCATCATTACTACATTTTTAGTAATTTGCCGATTTTTTCTCATCAATGATCCCAACTCGACCTTTGCAACCTTTCTTACCTATTTGCTTACATACCTTTTAATCTCATTCATTTCTAGGTACTTAATGCGTTATGCTCAAACGGTTCGAATGGATATTTTGGAGCTAACAACTGCACTGGCAAATGCCCTCGACTCTAGGGACCCCAATACTCACCACCACTCGGAAAATGTCTCGATGTATGCTGTTGAAATTGCCGAAAAGATGAATTTGCCAAAGGAATTATGCAATGCTATCCGAATAGGAGGACTACTCCATGATATCGGAAAAATCGGCATCCCTGAACATATTTTATCGAAGAAAGGAAAACTAACTGAGGAGGAGTATAGCATCATTAAAAACCATCCTTATATTGGCTATAATATGATCAGTCACATTTCTAACTTCCGTCAAAGTAGTGTATTGGATATTGTTCTCTACCATCACGAAAGATTTGATGGAAACGGCTATCCCAGGGGGTTGTGCGGCGAAGAGATCCCGTTGTGTGCCAGAATCGTAGCCGTTGCCGATACATTTGATGCGATGACTTCAAGGCGCGTTTATCGAGAGGAATTAGATTTATCATTCACGCTGGACGAGATTCGAAATAACAAAGGTACTCAATTTGATCCAGAAGTTGTAGATGCGTTGCTTTATTTAGTAGAAAATAGAAAAATCATTGTAAATGTGTAGAGGACAGATTGTATTTTCTTCTGTCCTCTACATTCTTAATCCGACTGCCATACCCCACCTGAACCTGGCGTGAAACCCGCTAACTGATAAAAATTTGTATTTTCCTCTTCGTAGGTGACGGTCACAATGCCTAAACCAAATCGTTCAGATTCATGTAATAGTTCTTTTACCAATTTTATGCCGATTCCCTGACCTTGATAGTTTGGATGAACGATGATATCTTCCATATACCCATGTTCTAAACCCATTCCACATACATAGCCAAAAGCAATTAATTTACCTTCCTCATTATGATTACTTCATGTTTCATAACGCTTCTCCCGCACCATCTATTCCGCAATAAAGGTAAAAACGGATAATGGCTTTATTTCTGAACCATTCACTGCACTACGTAACAGCTTTATTTCCGAGCGAATAAGCTCTTTCATTTTTTGAGGCATATCAATGGTTCGATTCAATTCTCCCTCAATATCTGCAAGAACCATCTGGACTTCCCATTTTCCATCGTGCATCTCAGGTGAAACAATCATTTCTTCCCTTAGAATATTCCAACCAGCACGCTCCACAATCTCCCTTGCATCATCATATGTGATAAGTGTTCTTACATTTGCTTCACTGTTTTTCTTAAAAGCTTCGTATTGAGCCTGAATCATAATTGAAAGCAAATGAGGGTACTGCTCAATCGTTTGAATTCTTAAATCCCATTCTGCAAAACAGAGCTTCTTCCCCCATCTTTTCACTTTTTTCATCAGTTCAAATAATTCGTCAAAGGATGATAAGTACCAGGAACACTGAGAAAATACAATATAATCAAAGTACTGTTCCGGAAAACCCAAGTCATCTGAGGCAAGGATGTCCACCTCAAAATCTATTTTAATTTGCTTACCTAACGACGATTTCATTAAGTATTCCGCAGAATCTCCAAGCGAAATGGGCGCACCATAAGTAGGTGAAGCGATATCGATTCCTTGAACAAATCCTTTTTCTCCAACAAAATAGGCTAGTACAGCAGTTGTATCACCTTGTCCACAGCCGATTTCGAGAACTTTACTCCCCTCCGTTATTCCCCAGCTCTCAACCAGTTTTATCCGATGTTCTGTTTGTATTCTTTGAATGGATGACATCTCATCATTTGTTGCCATGCACGAAACAATTGTATTTAAGATCGTATAGTCCATTTTTCACCTCGATAAATCTTTGATTCTATTTAAATTCCATGAAAAAAGTTATTTTCCTTCTTTTATCAGGAAATGTGTCAAAAATTGCGGACGATATTAGTTTTACAATCTTTACAACTGGTGTATGATGTTAACATACTAAAAAAGGGGTGTGGAGCAATGAAAAAATCTATCATAATAGCTTTTATTTTGTTCTTCTCCATTTTCTCCTTTAGTCATACTGAACATCTTATCAATCATTATAAAATTGATATTGCTATCGATAATCATTCGAATGAATTTTCCGAAGCTCATTCTGGTCATCCTCTTGATGATAGTTTGAAATTCGTCTCATCATCAACGTCTTTCATGCCAACTTTTGTTTTCTTTATGCTGATGAGTATTTCATTGCTTCACCTATTCATTCGCTATAAGAAAATCATTGCCATGTTAACGCCCATCCGTTTTCAATCGAATTATGTGGTTAAAGCTCCCTTTTCATTTATTTAATCATGAACAAAGGGGGTAAAAGTTTATGTGGATTCGCTATTTGATGATTGGTTTTTTATCTTTCACTTCGATTTCGTTATTGGTCTATCAAGGAATTGAGATTTCTCAAGCTTTTATGGATTACTTTAAGAATAAATAAGTAACTTGGCCACCCTTTTTTGAGGGTGGTCTTTTAGTGATTCTTTCAATTTTTTATACTTTCTAGTATAATTAGTCATAATAAATTGAGAATCGAGGTGTTTGACATGGCGACCAAAATTTCAACGAAGGATCGAATTCTTCAATTGCTAAAGAAGCAAGTCTCATTAACTGTGAATGATCTGACCGAGGAATTAAATATCTCTCATATGGCCGTCAGAAAACATCTTGATAGCCTCCAGAAAGATAAGCTCATTTCATCAAAAGAAGTGAAACAGCCGATTGGGCGGCCTCTGCAAATCTACCTTTTAACCGATAAAGGTGAAACACTTTTTCCGAAAAATTATGAAGGCATCACGCTTGAGTTTTTACAAGATATTGAAGCGATATACGGGGAAGAATCGATTGATGATTTATTCCACAAAAGAGAAGAACGCTTAGCGTCTGAGTATACACAGCGATTATCACAAAAAAATGCTGTTGAAAAAATTGAAGAAATTGTCGCGATTCAAAACGAAAAAGGATATATGGCAGATGTCTCTCAAATCAACGAGAACACTTTTGAACTGATCGAATATAATTGCCCCATCATTGCAGTGGCCAATCAGTATAAAACAGCTTGTCAATGTGAAACGAACATCCTCAAAAGCGTCCTAGGCACTGATCATGTTCGCAGAGCAAGCTGCAAAACAGATGGAAATGATCATTGTCGATTTTTGATCACGCTTAAATCATAATAAGAAGCTCGGATCCGCTGGATCCGAGCTTCTTTAAATTCTTCTTATTTCGCTGCTGCAAATAATTTATTAACTTCATCCCAATTTACAACATTAAAGAATGCTTGAATGTAATCAGGGCGTCTGTTTTGATAATTTAAGTAGTAAGCATGCTCCCAAACGTCAAGACCAAGAATTGGTGTTTTACCTTCCATTAATGGGCTATCTTGATTTGGTGTACTTGTAACAGCAAGTTGACCATTTTCCACAATCAACCATGCCCAACCAGAACCAAAACGAGTAGCTCCTGCTTTAGCAAATTCAGCTTTAAATGCATCAAAGCTTCCGAAAGCACTGTTAATTGCTTCTGCTACTTCACCTGTTGGATTTCCGCCACCATTTGGTGAAAGAAGAGTCCAAAATAGACTATGGTTTGCATGTCCGCCACCGTTATTTCTTACAGCTGTACGGATGCTTTCAGGAACTGCATCAAGATTAGCAATTAACTCTTCAACAGACTTGCTAGCTAGATCATCATGACCTTCAAGTGCTGCATTTAAGTTATTTACATATGTTGCATGATGACGATCATGGTGAATCATCATTGTTTGTTCGTCAATATGTGGTGCAAGTGCATTGTTTGCATATGGTAATGCTGGTAATTCATACTTAGCCATTATTAATTCCTCCCAATATGTAATGTTTACTCTTTTATTGTATTTTCTTTTTTAAACTTTTTCAACTAAAAAGTATAAAAATATTCAAGTGTGAAATGAACAGTCCTTCCTTCACACTTGAAACAGTCCGCAAATAAAATTATTTGAACATATCTGAACTATGTGGAACATGCTTCTTCGCTGATGGATCTACATAATGTTTCGCTGCGTTAATCGCCACCGGCGCTTCGCCAAATCCACTCGCAATCAGCTTCACCTTTCCATCGTACGTACAAATGTCTCCGACTGCATAGATGCCTGGAATATTCGTTTCCATTTTTGAATTGACGATGATCGAATTTCTCTCAATATTTAAGCCCCACTCTTTAATTGGACCTAATGCAGAGACGAACCCGTAATTAACGATAACCGCATCCACATCTAGAGTTTCTTTCTCCTCGGTTGTTACATTCTGGAGTACGACTTGGTGGATTTTCTCGTCATCACCAATCAATTCAGCCGGTACATATGGAGTTTTAATATCGACTTTTGAATTTTGAAGGTTCTCCACACTATGTTCATGAGCACGGAATTTATCACGACGATGAACAATAGACACCTTCTCAGCAATCGGTTCAAGCATGAGTGACCAATCTACCGCTGAATCTCCACCACCAAACACAATCACCTTTTGATCAGCAAACTTGTTTAAATCATCAATAAAGTAGTCCAGGTTCTTCCCTTCGTATTGCGAACCATTTTCTAATTCAATTCGACGCGGTTGGAATGCACCAACACCAGCTGTAATGATAACGGCTTTCGAATAGTGAATCTCCTCATTTGTGGTTAATGTGAAGGTACCACTCTCTTCCTTTTCCACTTTTTCAACGGTTTGTCCTAACACAACCGTCTGTGAAAAAACAGACATTTGCTCTTTCAGTCGGTCGACAAGCTCTTGCGCACGAACCTTTGGAAAACCGGCCACATCATAAATAAACTTCTCTGGATAAAGAGTCGCGAGCTGGCCTCCTAATTGGGGAAGACTTTCGATAATCTTGACAGATAACTGTCTCATCCCTCCATAGAACGCCGTGAACATTCCTACAGGACCACCGCCAATAATGGTGACGTCATACACCTTTTGATCTTCTTTCAATCTTACTTCCTCCTTGCCTGTTTCTAAGCTGTTTACACTTTAAGCATATATAGCCAATTCAATTTCAATTTGTTTTTTGATCAGCTCCAAGCACTCTTCTGCTGTTTTCGCAAAGATGCGCTTTCCATTAACAAGTGCATACGGTCTTTTTGCGCACATCCCACAGAAAGATAAGCAGCTACTTTCGAGCACTGCCACTTCTGGGTATTCTTCTTCCAGTATCTCTTCAATGGGTAATTCATTAATAAGGCTACCGTCACATATCTCCACTACAACAATGCCCATAGCTGCTTCACCTCCTTTTACGCTAAAATGGTCAGTTTAATGTATTTACCCTCTAGTCTTTCCAACCAATCCACGATATCCACATCGTCAATGAAAAAATCACTTACGTATTTTATCCCTCTATGGTATTGCTGGTGTCCTTCAAAGTAAAAAACTTCCGCTACACCAGAAAATGTTTGGGACGAGTTCGATTCACTCTCAATCGTGAGTGTAATCTCTTTTTCATTGAAATGAGATAATGATTTTACGAGAGGGGTATCATTCAATAGCATGATATCTGACCCTTTAATTCGCTGTATGCTAAGGATTCCTTCCAATATTGTCATCTTTCTTCTCCTTTGAACGTCATTAGCATGCCCGGATGCTTTGACTGCCACACCACAATGCTCAAAGTCTTTTTAAACCTAAAAGTATAAAAAATTCATATAAAAAATTAAACCACGAATATCGAAATCAATCAACCAATATGCAGACAGCTATTTTAAAAGTCGTATGCATCCTCTTTTGCCTGACGAATGCTCTGATAAGTTTCCGTCAACACAATCGTGTCCTCAAGCAATCGTTCCATCCGAAAAATCACATCATCATTGACGATTTCCTTACGATGAAAATCTTTTTCCTCAATAAAGACATAGGTTTGAACAATTTGCGCCTTCATATAGGACAAAATCGGCTTCATTTGCTGTTCAGCAACTAAATAATGCTTAGCTGAACCTGCAGTCACAAACATGCCTACTACTTTATCTCGAAACGCTTGTACAGGTAAGAGATCAAAAAGATTCTTTAATGTACCTGGAATCGATGCTTGAAAAATCGGGGTTCCAATTATAATCGCATCAGCTTCCATGATTTCTTTCGTGACAAAACCAGTGTCACCCTCATACTCCAAATAATTTCTGCCATCACTAAATTGCAGATCATAATCTGCTAAATCAATAATGGAAAAATCTACTTCCGGATATTTTGCTGAGATTTCTTCAGATAAATAATTCATCGCTGTTCTTGTTTTAGAACCAACAATAGAGCCAGAAATTCCTACTATTTTCATCTCGAGTCCCCCTATTTTTTTGCTGTATATTTTCGAATGGCCGGTAAAATGTCTGTTGCGATAATCTCCACATTTTTCGCTAATTTATCGAACGGCACGCCACCGAAGTCCATTTGAGCAAGATAACGTTGATGACCAAAGAGTTCATGTTGATAAAGAATTTTTTCAATAATTTCTTGTGGACTTCCCACATTAATGACATTGCGCTTATCAGGAGCTTGGGCGAATGCTTGCTTCGGAAATCCATTTCCATTGGTTAGTTTCATTCCTTCGTTAATATATGGATACATCTCTCTCATCGCTTCTTGAGTCGTGTCAGCGGCAAAGAAAAAGCCGGTTGTTGCTACTGGCAATGTAGCTGGGTCAAAGCCATTATTTTCCGCTACCTCGCGATATGCATCGATCGTTCTTTTAAAAATACTTGCTGGACCGCCTAATGCTGCTAATGTCATCGGTACCCCTGCGTATCCCGCCTTCATTGCACTTGCTGGTGTTCCCCCAACTGCTCTCCAGATCGGAAGTGAACCATTTTTTGGGCGTGGTAATACTCTCGCATTTTTTAATGCTGGTCTGAATTGTCCGCTCCAGTTCACCACTTCTTCTTCATTTAATTTTAATAATAAATCAAATTTCTCTTCAAAAAGCGCTTCATAATCTCGAACATCATACCCTAGTAAATCATACAGACCAATACGAGATGCACGTCCAGCCACAATTTCTGCACGGCCATCTGAAATTAAATCAATCGTCGCAAAGTCTTCATATACTCTGACTGGATCAGATGTACTAATAATCGTAGATGAGCTTCCAATTTTAATATTTTTTGTTGCTTGTGCAATCGCAGATAATAAGACTGAATGGGCTTGTGCTACAAAATATTCTTGATGGCTTTCTCCCACACTAAAAAAATCGATTCCCGCTTCATCAGCAAGCTTCGCTAACTCGATAATTTCATGAACCCTTTGTTGAGCTGAAATCCGTTCCCCTGTATGTGGATTTGAGAGATGGTCTGCTAAAGTATAAATCCCAAATTCTAATCCTTTACTTGGATCAATCCGATACTTTTCCATGTGATCAACCTTCCTACTAGTTTTTCTATTTCTCTGTCCATGTTATTATTACTTATAACTATCTATTAATGAAGTACGCACTTTCAAGTGGTATAGTATACAAAAGGATACTATAGGAGGAAGACAAAATGAAAATTGAACCAGAATTATGTCGTGTCGACGATGCTTTAGGGATTTTAGTTGGAAAATGGAAACCCCTTATATTATTGCACTTATTAAAGAATGGTACTCAAAGATTTAGTGAGTTGAAACGTAGTGTTCCTGGAATTACGCAGAAAATGCTAACGAACCAATTAAGGGACTTGGAAGAGGAAGATATCATCGAACGAAAAGTGTATCCGCAGGTGCCACCCAAAGTCGAATATACGATTACAGAATATGGAAGAAGCCTAGAACCGATTTTAAACGCGATGCATGAATGGGGAACCAATCATATGATTCATAAAAGGGAAAAAATGAAGCAGAAAAATGTGGGGAACTAAAGAGGCTTGCGCAATAATACGGGTTCCTAATCTACTTGCAGAACGAAATTACGATGGCGAACAGGCAAAATCGCAACCCAAATAACATAAAACAGCTATTGTCAAAATACTATTTATTGTTTTAGTTAGTACGTGATTTGCTATGCTGATTTAAATCAGCCAAGTGAGTAATCGTATTCTAAAATAAGTGAAAAGTTGTGAAGGACTGTAATTAAACAAACGAAGCTGGTTGATTAATTTAAAGAGAAAATTAATCAATGATACAATACTAGTAGCTTAAAATATTATTGGAGGTCAAATGGGGAGACTGTGTTTATTTTCTTATGTATCATATTAGTGGCTTCTGTCCTGCAAACAAGTACAGGTTTTGGATTTTCCATAATGGCGACACCTTTATTATTGATATTGTTTCTTCCGCAAGAAGCGATACAAATAAACATCATTTTATCATTACTTATTTCAATTTCATTAATACGGAATATAAGTACAGACATTGATTTCTCACTTTTAAGGAGGTTTATTATTGGAAGTATAGTGGGTGTACCTTTTGGTATATTAGTCTTTATTTCCATTAACATTAACGCTTTTAAAATAGGCGTTAGTGTACTGCTCTTAGTAGTAACATTGTTATTAATAGTTAATTTTAGAATAACGTCAACTCGTATTAGGGATCTCATAGTCGGTGGGTTATCTGGTCTTTTAACAACAAGTATTGGGATGCCAGGTCCTCCGTTATTACTTTACTTTTCAGGAACTGACACTGAAAAAGGGAAGTTAAGAGCAACTACTTTAGCCTTCTATCTGTTTATTTACTTTATTAGTCTAATTACTCAAATAGTCATTTCTGGTACTAATAAATTAATTTGGGAATCAAGTATTTTTGCAATTCCGATTGTATTTTTAGGTTTGATTATAGGTCAGATTATTTTCAAACATCTTAATCAACGGATTTTCAAAATAATTACATATATCCTTTTGAGTTTTACAGGTATTTATCTTCTCGTTGAAAGTTTGAGTTCATAAATAACCTTAGTAAACGTACGGTTAGCTATAGTTGAAAAAGACATCATATCAAACGCTCAAAGATTTTTTGAAATCTGAGCGTTTTCTTTTGTCTCCTTCATTTTAATCCCCCGCTATTCTATCAAAAACAAGCCGAAAAAATCAGTAGTAAACATGATCAAGAGCAATACAGCAATAAACGCTAGTTGACTAGTCAGTAGTAGAAATATCATGACAAAATAAGCATAGCAATTAAATAGAATTCAACAATTAAAATATTATCAAGGGTCAATCCTTGATAATACAATACGTACACCTTTTTGGCTGCATTTTTTTACTTGGGGAAGTAATTCATAGTCAATAATTATTAACATAGAGTTCCATCCTACAAAATCGTGCACAAATTATCGGATCAAAATGTTCTAATCCTGCTATGCTATTAGCAAA
Source organism: Robertmurraya phoenicis (assembly GCF_047302285.1). Lineage (GTDB taxonomy): Bacteria > Bacillota > Bacilli > Bacillales > Cytobacillaceae > Robertmurraya. Next base: position 962,719 of record NZ_CP154845.1, on the reverse strand, counting down.
GGAGGTCATACAATGGATTTACTTAAGAACATGAACGATGCCATGAATTATATAGAGGAAAACCTAACGAACGAAATTGATTATAAGTTAGTTGCAAAAATCGCCCACTGTTCGGAATATCATTTTAAAAGAATGTTTTCTTTTCTTGCTGGCGTTACGTTATCAGAGTATGTTCGCCGAAGACGACTTAGTTTGGCAGCATTAGAACTGCAAAATCGGCACCTCAAAATAATTGATGTGGCGCTGAAGTATGGCTATCAATCACCAGACTCTTTTGCGAGAGCTTTCCAACATATCCATGGGATAACACCGTCAGAAGCAAGAAACAATGACCAAAGGTTAAAAGCTTATCCACCTATGACCTTTCAACTATCCATTAAAGGGGGAAACGAAATGAACTATCGATTAGAAGAAAAGGAAGCCTTTCACCTGATTGGAATCATGAAAAGAGTTCCGATTATTTTTGAAGGGGAAAATCCAGAAATCACAAAAATGTGGAAATCTCTAACAATGGGAAAAATAGAACAATTAAAGAGGCTTTCAAATATCGAGCCTACAGGAATGATTCAAGCATCCACAAACTTTTCAGATGGACGAATGGAAGAAAAAGGCGAACTGGATCAATATATTGGAGTGGCAACAACAGAAGAATGCCCCGAAGGATTTTCCAAACTGGAAGTACCTGCATTGACTTGGGCAGTCTTTGAATCAGCAGGGCCTTTTCCTACTACCTTACAAGAAACCTGGGGAAGAATATACGCTGAGTGGTTTCCATCTTCTGGCTATCAAATTGCAGAAGGACCCGAAATTTTGTCCATTAAAGATAAGGACCTAACTTCACCATCTGTTAACAGTGAGATTTGGATTCCCGTTATGAAAAATGAAGTGTACTAAGGGGCTGTTTAGGCAGCACCTTTTTTACTCTGAAAAGGTTTTCAATTAATCTAAACACAAGTTACAATGAAAGTAGATAACAAGGTTGAGAGGATGAATATATTGCAAAGGTACAGACTACCGATTTTCATATTATTAACGAGCGTATTCTATATTTTTATCATTCCGAGCGATCCGGAAGCACTGAAAATATTATGCAAATTGATTCCGATGTGGCTCATCCTTATCTATGCCTATAAACAAATACGTCTGCATCAATCACGGACACTTTGGATTATTTGGTGGGGCTTATTTTTCTGTATGCTTGGAGACGGGCTAATCAGCAGATGGTTCATTCTCGGCCTACTTGCATTTTTAATCGGACACTTGATTTATATCGCTGGCTTTTTCCGTTTTCGCCGTTTATCATCCCTCGCGTTAATCGTGATCTTACCACTTGGCGTTTATGGGGTAGTGATGGGATACCATGTACTGGGTGCATTACTTGAAGAACTTAATTATAGCTTAGCCCTTCCAGTTTTTATTTATCTTCTCGTCATATTGTTCATGTGTTGGATGGCATTCTTAACTCGAAATGCTTGGGTGATAGTAGGAAGTATTTTATTTGTCATTTCTGATTCTTTCTTGTCCTGGAATATGTTCGTTTCAGCCGTACCTCATTCTGATATTTTCATCATGACCACCTATTATGCTGCACAATTTTTGATTGCCCATAGCTTACGGTTTTTCCCAAAAACATAAGTCATCCACCAATGGATGACCTTTTGTTTTAGAGCAACTTCTCCATCGCCATCACATCGACAAACTTCCCTTCAAGAACACCTTGATTTTTAAAGGTTCCTACTTCACGATATCCGTTGTTAACATATAGCTTCTGACCCATTTCGTTAAATGGAAAAGTAAATAAGACAATTTTGTGGAATCCGCTTGTTTTTGCAGCCTCATCGATGGCTTTTAATAGTTTCGTCCCGATTCCTTTTCCTCTGTGATTGCGGGCAATATACACCGATAGATCAGCTACGCCAGAATAAGCACATCGATTGTTATAAGGATTTAAAGCAGCCCATCCAACAACTTCTTCTCCTACTTCTGCCACGATAATTTTGTATCTGCCCTCATGCTTGATAAACCATTCTTCCATGTAGGAAGGATCCTTTTCGTCTGTTTCTAATGTCGCGATTCGATCTTCGATTCCTTCATTATAAATCGTTCGAATCGATTCGATATCTTCAAAAATAGCTTCTCTAATGATCACAGTTCCCACTCCCCATACGTATTCTTCTTTTAATCATAAGATGAACATAAGAAAAAAGGAACCATTTTCCATCTTAAAAAATGGCTCCACTAGCATTCTCATTACGCTTCCTTAATCTCTTCAATCTTCACATCACAGCAGGAGCTTGCCTCTTCTGATGTTTCACAGCAAGAGCTATCCACTTCTTCAATTTTCACATCACAACAAGCAGTATCTGCTTTACGCTTGAACCATGCCATTTTTCTCACCTCCTTTAAATGAGATAAAATAGAAAGCCTGAAGTGGACGCCATAAAGACAACTGAAACAACAAACGCAGATACCAATCTCTTTTGAAAAATTGAATTCAATAATGCCACTTCTGGTAAACTAGCACCTGTGGAAGCGATCATTAAAGCCATTACAGGTGGAAAGGCCATCCCTTTTGCGATTAAAATTTGCGATAAAGGAATCATTGTCGACAGGCGAATATAAAGAGGAATTCCAATGATGGCAGCTACTGGAACAAGCCACCATTTATCCTCACCGAGATAGGTTGTAATCCATTCGGTTGGGACTGCTCCATGAATGATCGCGCCAATTCCTGCACCAATTAATAGAAAGGGATAAACGGTTTTCATCAGATTTACTGTTTCTTTCCATGCGAAGCGAAAGCTAAACTTCACCTCTGGTTCTTTATATCCCGTCATTTTCACTCTTTTGACTGCTTTTTCAAAGCCAAGCTTCTCTAGAGATAAACCAATGATGATGGATAGAACGGTTGTGACAATCGTATACACGACTGCGACCTTCAAGCCTAGCAAAGCTGTCATCAACGTAATAATGACCGGATCCAACACTGGCGATGCGAATAAAAAGACCATTACAATGCCAAAACGAACGTGCTTATTTAACAAATTGACGACGACAGGTATGGTTGAGCAGGAACAGAACGGAGTGATAAAAGCAAAAATAATCGCTGCTACCACACCGATAAATGTGTTTTTTCCAGATAAATAATAGTTCAATTTTTCATATGGAATGAGTCCTTGAAGTAAACTGACGAGAAAAGATATCCCGATAAAAAGAATCGTGAGTTCAAAAGCAATTGAAATGAAATCCATCCAAATTTGTCCCAGCATGCAGACAGCTCCTTTTTCATTTGTGATTTGCAAATGTTCCAGATTATTACTTGTATTTTACAAGTAATATCCATCGGGGAATTACCCCTACATATTCCCACAACACATACTTGATTTCGCCATCGCCTCATTTAACAGCTTAATGGAGCGAATAACCGTTTCCTTTTCGAAATCATTCATATGGGAAAATACTTCATTGAGGAAAAGATTCATTTGTTCATCGATCGTTGTTGCGACGTATTTCCCTTCCGTCGTCAAGGATAGAATCTGAATTCTTTTATCCTCAGGAGCTGGCGTTTTCTTCACCAAGTTCATCTTTATCAATGATTGCACCTGGCGGCTAAAAGTCGTAATATCAATCCCTAATGTTTCCGCAATTTGTTGCATCGATGGCTCATGCTGACGGTCAATCTCATACAAAATATGACTTTGAACGAGTGAAACTTCATTCCCCCCCACACTGCAACAATTTTTATTTAAGAACCCAAAACGTCTTGTCATCACTTGAAATATTTCACGTAAATTTTCCATTTTTTCCACCTCTTAATTTCATTATAGTTAATTATTTGCAAAATACAACTATTTTTATGCAATTTCTTGACGATGTAAAATCATTCTTGCTATTCTTAGACCATTCATGAAGTCCACTGGGAGGTTCCTCTCTTGAACATATTAACAACAAAAACAACCGAGAAAAAGCGAAATATTTTTCTGTATATTCTTTTAGCGATTCTTTTTCTTTCATCCTTCCTATTTGTTCACTTCAACTATGGATTGTACGAGCGGACGATTGCTAAAGTGATCGATGTTAGTTTAGAAGAGTCAATCGAAAATGTAGATATGTACGACAATAGAGATGTCCTCACGACCCAACACCTCGTTGCCAAGGTAATGAATGGTGACCACAAGGGCGAGGAAATCCATATAGAAAATGAGTTTTCTTACTCAGGTGCTTACGATCAAGAATATAAAGTTGGCAATGAATTGTTTGTGATGGTTGATCAAGCAACTGAGGCGCAATCTGAATTATCAGGAACGATTCAGGACGTGAAAAGGGATAAATACTTGCTTATTGTTGCTTGGGCCTTTATTTTCACCTTATTGTTTGTTGGGAAAAAACAAGGACTCTTTTCGATTATTAGCTTAGTGGTGAACGCTGTACTGCTTTCTTTTGCTTTAGATTTTTATCTTCAAACATCTGGTATCCATTTGTTAGTCATCTGTAGTATTAGCATCATTTTATTCACCGTCATTTCCTTATTACTGGTCAATGGCATGAATGAAAAAACGTATGCGGCGATCATCGCTACCCTTTTAGGAACATTTTTTTCACTGCTGATTACTTATGCTGTTATGTCGGTAACAAATGAACAAGGATTACGATATGAAGAAATTCAATTTATTACCCGACCTTATAAGCTCGTTTTTTTAGCCGGCTTATTTATCGGATCACTAGGGGCTGTCATGGATGTGGCCATTACCATGTCTTCTTCCATCTTCGGATTGTATGAAAAAGACCGTAACATTTCGAATAAAGCATTAAGAAAATCAGGAATGGAAATTGGCAAGGATATTATGGGTACAATGACCAATATTTTGTTCTTCGCTTATATTAGTGGATCGATTCCGATGCTTATCCTTTATTTTAAAAATGCGTCTCCTTTAGGCTTTACTCTTTCGATGAATCTTTCTTTAGAGCTAGCTCGGGCTTTAGCTGGCGGAATTGGCATTGTCATCACAATCCCCATTGGTCTCTATGTTACGATGCTTTTTGTTAACCGAAAGAGGGCGAAATTATGAATGTACTTGTATTACTTGGAATAATATTATTTTTCTTAATGACTATTATTGGAGGTAAAAAAGGGGCACGTTCCTTCTTTGCGATTTTTCTTAATTTTGTAGTCGTTCTTCTTGCGGTGTTATTTATGAATGATCCAAATCTAAATCCCATTGTTATCACCGTCATTGCCTGCATGATTATTAGTTGCATTAATTTGTTTTATATAAACGAAATTAATATTAAAACAAAAACAGCCTTTATTTCTACTCTGTTTACGATAGGCATTTTACTCCTCTTTATCATCGTCATCACTGACAAAGCTATGATTCAAGGCTTTGGAGAAGAGGAAATAGAAGAACTTGGCATCTTTTCCCTTTATATCGGAATTGATTTTGTCAAGCTTGCTACTGCGGTGATTATTATGAGTACGATCGGAGCGATAACGGATGCAGCGATCGCCATTTCTTCTCCGATGTATGAGGCTTTTTATCATCATCCAAACATCAGTAGAAAAGACTTATTTAAATTTGGCATGAGCATTGGGAGAGATATTCTCGGGACGAGTGCAAATACGCTTTTCTTTGCCTTCTTTGGCGGTTATTTGGCCTTGCTCATTTGGTTTAAGGACCTGTCCTATTCTGTTGGAGAAATCGTCAATTCAAAAATATTCAGTGCTGAAATGATCACCATTCTTTGTGCCGGGACAGGAGTCACATTGATCATTCCCATCACTGCATGGATATCAGCCTTTTATTTTGTGAGAATCCGCGATAAAAAAGTAGCACAAACATAACAAGGTACTTTCAGAATAAGCCCATTAAATAAAGCAAGTGAGGATCATTCACTTGCTTTTTCATGTTTTTGTCTGAAAGCATCTATTTAATGAGGACAGAGCATGCTAAAGAGCAATCTGAGGTTGTCCTCATGAGACAATCTTTCTCTTATGCACTTTTGATGAGTTTGTCCTCATAAACCCTCTGTGAGGATATTCTTTCTCTTTTTCACACCGAGGTTGTCCTCATGAACCCTCTATGAGGACTATCTTTCTCTTTTTCACTCCCAGTTTGTCCTCATGATCCCCTTATGAGGACAAACTTTCCCTTTTTCACACAAGAGGTTGTCCTCATGAACCTTCTATGAGGACAATCTTTCTCTTTTTCACACCTGAGTTTGTCCTCATGAACCCTCTATGAGGACAAACTTTTCTTTTTTCACACCGAGTTTGTCCTCATGAACCCTCTATGAGGACAATCTTTCTCTTTTTCACACCTGAGTTTGTCCTCATGAACTCTCTATGAGGACAATCTTTCTCTTTTTCACACAAGAGGTTGTCCTCATGAACCTTCTATGAGGACAATCTTTCTCTTTTTCACTCCTGAGATTGTCCTCATGAACCCCTTATGAGGACAATCTTTCCCCTTTTCACACCTGAATTTGTCCTCATGAACCCTCTATGAGGACAATCTTTCTCTTTTTCACACCTGAGATTGTCCTCATGAACCCCTTATGAGGACAATCTTTCCCTTTTTCACACCGAGTTTGTCCTCATGAACCCTCTATGGGGACAATCTTTTCCTTTTGCACACTCGAGTTTGTCCTCATGAACTCTCTATGAGGACAAACTTTCTCTTTTTCACACCGAGATTGTCCTCATGAACCCTCTATGAGGACAATCTTTCCCTTTTTCACACCAGAGATTGTCCTCATGAACCCCTTATGAGGACAATCTTTCCCTTTTTCACACCAGAGATTGTCCTCATGAACTCTCTATGAGGACAATCTTTCTCTTTTTCACACAAGAGGTTGTCCTCATGAACCCCTTATGAGGACAATCTTTCTCTTTTTCACAAAAACACACCAGAGTGTGGCATCATGAATCTACTTTCATTAAATAAAGGGGAATCGGTTCTATGACGTTCCAGTAAATTATTTTTATTGATTTCCCTTTTTCACCCATTCTGCTACTTGCACGGTACGTTTTGCTTGATACTTCACAGTGTTCTCCACGTCTTCAATCATTTTTCCATTTTGGTCAACTGTTACACTCGTTCCGTAGGGGTTACCACCAGATGAGAAGATAACTGGGTCGCTATATCCTGGAGTCGCGACAATTGCTCCCCAATGATACATCGTTGTATAAAGAGAAAGGATCGTAGCTTCTTGGCCACCATGAGAATTTTGCGCAGATGACATCGCACTGACAACTTTATTAACAAGTTTGCCGTTGAACCATAATCCACCTGTCGTATCTAAAAATTGTTTCATTTGAGACGGCATATTACCGAAACGAGTCGGGACACTAAAAATGATTGAATCTGCCCATTCTAAATCATCTAGACTGACCTCTGGTACATCCTTTGTTGCTTCCACATGAGCTTTCCATGCTGGATTCCCTTCGATAGCCGATGCAGGAGCAAGCTCAGGTACCTTTAAAACCTTTACTTCAGCGCCTACTTCTTTCGCTCCTTCTTCTGCCCATTTTGATAATTGATAGTTTGTTCCACCCATGCTGTAATAAATGACCGCTAATTTTACATTTGACATTGGTTTAGACTCCTTTTTCAGTGAATTTCCAAATAGCTTGGACAAAATGCCCATATACAACCACCACCTAGTTTCTGTTACTTTTTATGTTCCTATGCATGAATCTTTTGATACCATTTAGCCGCAGCTACTACCTCGTCAAGTGTTAATTGATGGCCTCGATTTTCCCAATGAAGCTCAACACTTACTTTGGCATTTTCCAATAATGATTTTAATTCCTCGGATTCTTCCGCTGAGCAAATCGGATCGTTCGTACCTGCTGAAATGAACACAGACTTGCCAGTTAAATCAGGAAGTTCCACTCCTCTTCTTGGAACCATTGGATGGTGGAGAATAGCCGCCTTTAACGCATTATCGTAGTGAAATAAAAGACTTGCTGCGATATTGGCCCCATTGGAATAACCGACGGCAACCACATTGTCTCGATCAAATCCATATTCCTTTGCAGCATCATTGAGAAACTGATTTAATTCCTTCGTGCGAAAAATAAGATCCTCCTCGTCGAAGACTCCTTCCGCTAATCGTCTGAAGAATCGTGGCATTCCATTTTCAAGGGCATTGCCACGGACACTTAATACGGAGGCTTCATCATCAATTCTTCCAGCGAGTGGCAGTAAGTCTAACTCATTTCCCCCTGTTCCATGTAATAAAAGCAAGGTTGGTTTTGTCTTATCTGTTCCTTGATTAAAAATATGCTTCATGATTGATTTCCCTCCACAATACGTACTTCCACTTTTGGCAACTGATCTTCTAATGCTTCCCTTTTTGTTTCTAACCACGGTGGCAACATTAGCCCTTCACCTAGATGCTCAATCGATTCATCAACCGTAAAACCTGGGATATCTGTCGCGATTTCAAAAAGAATTCCACCTTCATCCTGGAAATAGATAGATTTAAAGTAGTTTCGATCTCGAACTTCTGTTGGATTATAGCCTTTATCTAAAAGGAGTTCTCTCCATTGGAATAACTCTTTTTCATCTTTTGCTCTAAAGGCTATATGATGAACCGTCCCCGCTCCCATCAATCCTCTAACCGATGGAGTGAGCTTAATATCGATACTATTGCCAACAGACGCCTCCGCTTTAAATCGTAAAAATCCATTTTCATCCCCGACACATTTCATTCCGAACAGATTCTCTAATATTTCCGCTGTTTTATTAGGCTGTGCCGAAAACAGGGTTGCACCAGCAAACCCCATAACCTCATGATCGCTTGATTCAACTTGACGCTCGATGAGCTCCAATTCAAGACCGTCTGGATCAGTAAACGATAGAATTTTTTCTCCAAAACGAATAGACGTTTCATATTCAAACCCAAATTGTTGAAGACGATTTTTCCAGAAAGGCATCGAATCTTTAGGGATGACATAACTTGTAACCCCAACCTGACCAGTCCCGATTCGTCCCTTTAATTGTTTTTCCCATGGAAAAAAAGTGATGATCGTACCTGGTTGCCCACTGTAATCTCCAAAATAGAGATGATATACCTCTGGTCGCTCAAAGTTCACCGTTCTTTTCACCAGTCTTAAACCAAGAACATCCGTGTAAAAATCGATGTTTCTTTGAGCATCATTGACCATAGCCGTGATGTGATGGATTCCGATTGATTTCAACAAATTTGCCACCTCCTTCTCCTATTTCCCTCATTCTAATGAAAATTTGTACCTGCTAAGCGACTAACCGCGCTAGATATCAGTCCCTTTCAAAAGGTAAGAATTAGGATTAATTCAACTCTCTCACTTCAAAGGGAATCAGCCCTCGTTCAATTTGTCCCCTAAATTTTTCATATCGTTCCGGTAGCATAAGCTTTTCCCCTAACTTATCATGAGCTTCATCAAGTGCGAATCCTGGAAGATCTGTCGCAATCTCAAACAATATCTCACCATGCTCGCGAAAATAAATCGAATTAAAATAGTTCCGGTCCTGCACTGGTGTAACACCATAACCATTCAAGGATAGACGCTCTTGCCAAATTAATTGGTCGGCATCATCGGTCGCGCGCATCGCAATGTGATGAACGGTTCCTACACCCATTTGACCGCGACCATTAGAAGTCATTTTAAGATCAATGATATTTCCAATGTCTGCTGGAGATTGGTAGCGAACCATGTCCCCTTCCTCGCCAACAAGTTCAAATCCCATTTGCTTTTCTAACAGTTCTCCGGTTTTTTTCGGCTGAGTAGAGAATAGTGTCGCACCACCGAATCCTTTAATCGCCACTTCTGGAGTGATCCCACCAAAAGACCATGTATTTTTTTCCCCTGCATCTCTTTCAACGATTTCTAAACGAAGTCCATGTGGATCATCAAATCTTACATATTGCTCTCCAAAGCGTTCAACCATTGTGAATGGTACATCAAATTTTTCTAATCTCTTTTTCCAAAACTCCAGAGAACCAGTTGGTACTACATAAGTCGTTACTCCAACTTGACCATCACCAATCACGCCTTGTCGCGCTCCAGCCCATGGGAAGAAGGTAATGATCGTTCCTGGTTTTCCTTCCTCATCTCCGAAATAAAAATGATAGGTACCAGGGTCATCAAAATTGACGGTTTGTTTGACTAAGCGAAGCCCTAGCACTCCCGCATAAAAATCAACGTTCTCCTGTGGATGTCCAACGATTGCTGTTATATGATGAATTCCTGCAGTTTGTTTTCCCATGTAAAACACTCCTCTTTCTATTTCATTTGCTAGTTTTATCTGTACTCGAACATCTTACTTATGAAATAATATCTCGAATTCGAGATATATAAGCAAAAAAATATATTTTTACTTTTTTGTCTCGAAACTATTTATCTTTAATTCAAGATAATTTTAAATGATACTTTTATGATTGTCAACCTCATTTTTCAATCTATCTTCCATTTACCTCATACGCAACTCGAATACCTGATTCCACCGCTCCTTCTACCCATCCATGGAAAGTAGAAGTATGCTCACCAGCAAAGTGCATTCTTCCCTCTGGTTGATAAATAACATCACCTAAATCTATTTTTTGCCCTGGTGCATAAAGTGTAAAACAGCCTGCAGAAAAAGGGTTTCTACCCCAATTAAAAGTGACCCCTTTTAAAAACTCCTGGTACACGATGGATCCATATATTTTTGCTAAGTCCTTTAAGACATATTGAATGACTTCCTGGTTGGAAAGACTATTCCACAATGCAGCATCATGTCCCCAACTATAACTTGCCAGCATGACTGCTGGTCCCGTTCGGCCGATATTATGACTAGGGATATAACTGAATCGTGTCGGCAAATCAGAAATCGCGTTGCCTACTTGGTAACTCTCCCAAAAAGGATACCTAAATTCAATCCCAACTTTCACCGAAGATATACTTAGTATCTCCCGAATCGCTTGCCGCTTATTGAAGGTGATCGACTCGTACGGTTCAATATCAATCAATTGCAGAGCTGAAAAAGGAATCGTAATAATCGCATAATCTCCTGTAAAAGTATGTACCTGCCCTGTTACTTGATTGGTTGTCTGAAAAAACACACCCTGCTCATCTTGAATGATTTTTGTAATTTTCTCATTCAAATAAATTTCATTCCTTAATTCGGTTAGAAATGAATAAGGTAAACGGTCATTCCCACCAACTATCTCAAAAAATTGGGCATCCTCGTTAAAAATCGGATATATAATATCCGTCACAATCCCAACAAATGAGAGTTCACGAAAACCTTCCATTCCAAGCATAATGCTAATTAACCGAATCGCATTCAATGACAAAGAAGGGCCATAAGGATTATCTCTCAAAAAAGCTTCCATCGAATAATCATCAAATTGTTTCATTAATTCTTCCTGTTCCTCTGTCGTGCTATGTTGATAGCGATCTAAAAAGGGCTGTACGGCTGCTAAAAATAGTTCGGTTGCCGTCTTCCCTTTTTCCCAACCGCTGAGAGGAAAACGTAACACATCAGGATTTTGTTCATAATAGGAACTTGTCGTTAGCACATTATTCACGTAAATCAAATCATTTGGAGTAGCATTTATGAAGTTATTGGTTTTAAGCTTGAAGCGACGAATATATTCTAAAACTAATAGATGGTTGTCAGGGATTCTCATCGCTCCAAAATCCAAATAGTTCCCATCACTAAAAGGCTTGCGAACGGTATAAATTCGACCACCAATTCGGGAATTCCCCTCAACCACCGTTACACGATGGCCAGCTTGTTTTAACAGAGAAGCTGCAACAAGCCCTGCCATCCCAGCACCTGCAATCAAAATTCTTTTCGGAGTTGTTCCCTTGTTTAACCCATTTCTAATTAAATAAAGCATATCATCTGGATAATTCAAATAAGAATATTCGGTCGCTACTCTACTCATCCACCCCACTCCTTCCTATTTCATACTATGAAAGGGTGGTAGTGGATATGATGGGGCAAAAGATGGCAGTAAAATATGATTATTTCTTCTCCAACGCTAATTTCAATCCAAAGCCAATGAGGATAATTCCTGTTGTTTTATCCATCATTCGTTGAACTTTCGCAGACATTAACCACTCACGCAAATAGTTGATGAAAAATACATAAACAAAAAACCAAGTGATCGATAATACCGTGTATATCACACCCATCATGATAAGCTGAGTTGTCACATTATTTGACCCATTTACAAATTGGGGAAGAAACGTGATAAAAAACATCGCCACCTTTGGATTAAGAACATTCGATAATAGCCCTTGCGTAAAAGGTGATTTCTTCGTATTCTTCTCTAAACCAGACTTCGTTTCTTTATCCTTTTTAATAAAGGAAGTAGCTCCAAGATAAATAAGATAAATGGCTCCTACATACTTCACAATTTCGAAAGCAATAGCCGACTGCATAAGAATTGCCGATAATCCGAAAGCAGCTGCTAAAGTATGTACCAAAGAACCCGTTGTAATTCCAAGTGCGATTCGGTAACCATCTTTTCGTCCATCTGAAATCGTTCTTTTTGTAATAAGAGCCGTATCTATACCTGGACTCATGACTACAAATAATGATAATAATAGAAAGGTGAAGAAATCATTCATTGGAAACCACCCCTGTTTAAAATTAACAACAGAGTATAATATTTTTCAATATTCTGCAAGAATTATTTTTCATATGAAAAAGACAGAGGAGTAATTACCATGCAATCAGAAAAAGAAAGAATGGTAGCAGGTGAAATGTACAACCCTGCAGACCCAGTTTTACTGAAAGACCGTGAAGAAGCAAGACGTAAGTTTAGAATTTATAATCAAACGCTAGAGTCAGAAGGTGAAAAACGAACATCTTTATTAAAAGAATTACTTGGTTCTACAGGTCAAAACGTCTATATGGAACCAAATATCCGCTTTGATTATGGCTACAACACCCATGTAGGAGAAAACTTTTTTGCCAATTTCGACTGTACGATTTTGGACGTATGTGAAGTGCGCATCGGAGATAATTGCATGATGGCCCCAGGTGTGCATATCTACACGGCCACTCATCCCCTACACCCTGCTGAACGTAATTCAGGGAAAGAGTACGCAAAGCCGATTACAATTGGGGATAATGTGTGGATTGGTGGGAGTGCCGTTATTAATCCAGGCGTCACGATCGGAGATAATGTCGTCATTGCCTCAGGTGCCGTTGTCACGAAAGATATACCCAATAACGTTGTTGTAGGGGGAAATCCAGCAAAAATCATTAAGGAAATTGACGTTAAATAACAATAACGGTTATGTTATTTCATAGATTAATGTGACTTTGTGATAAGCGGAGAATTTCCTGTTACATGCAGGATGAAGCTTACTTTGAGGAATATAAGGGGAAAATTTCCGCTTATCGAGTACAAAATCACTTATTTTCATGATTTTCGAGCTCATAAGCGGAATTTCTCCGGCTATATAAACTATTTTTCATGATATTTGCTAATTAAGCGGAAATCTTCCGTCTATAGCTCTTTGCGTTTCTTCACCCGCTATTAAGGGCTGACTTTTCGGAAAGCCATTTCCCTTTTAAAATGGTTTTAATGCAACTGTTTCTTTCGATTCTAGACTTGCAATCATATCTAACCATTTCTTTGGCTTGTTTGGTAGAACGGTATAATATCTTTTCAAGAATTTCACCACTAGTTCAGCATCGATCGCCTGTACTTCAGGGTCCATCGTTAAAAAGGAGAGATCTAACCCTTCTACTGCCTCACCATCATTATTCCATGATGGATGAACATATGGAAAGTCTAAGCGACGATAGCCTAAATGAGACAATACTTCACGGCGAACATACGGATCCATCGGCTTAACGCCACCAAATTCATAGTGGTCCACTCGATATGGATCATAAATTTCCGCAAACATGCCAAAAAGCTCTTTTCCATTTGCTTCTGCTAACGCCTTTAAATCGGCTGCTCTTTTATTCGCTAAAAATGGTCCGATTCCAAGTCCAGCTTGGCCGATAATGGTAAAGTCAGTCATCGCTACATTGAAATCTTCATAATAACGATATTCCGTTGCTCCAACCACTTGTCCTTCATGAACCGCCACAAATACTCTAATCCCTGGATCCTCTAAAGGCTCCTTCCAGAGGTCAAACTCCAATACCTCTTCTGGTGGAAAAATATCTTGCATCAATTGATGCATTTGTGTAAACAGTGGATCATCTATGCTTGTAATCCTTATGTAATCCATTTCATCCATTCCTCCTTTTGGCAAGCTTCGAAACCTTAAACAAAAATAGAATAGCATAACAAGTTCATATATTGCTAAAGAAAGTTTTCAGTTCATCAATCATTCATGCGATAATCTTTTCTGTTGATTCATGAATGAATTGAATCTCATCGGACTCTAACTGAATGAATTTGTTAGCATAACTAACTAATAGCAAATGAGATAATCATTTTTCAGGCGAAAAGTGCGGCTAATCCCCCTTAAAACTAGCTAATTTTAAGGGGCTCTTCACTCTGTGAAAGTTCTGTTTCATTTGAGCTATTTTTACTCAAAGCCAGCACAACAATCATGATCATAATACATATGGTGCCGAGCCATTGAAACGCTCCAAAGGGTTCTTTTAGCCAAAAAACGGATGAGAGAACAGCGGCTATTGGCTCTGTACTTCCCAAAAGGCTCGATTCTTTAGCTGCGAGACTTTGTAAGCTTTCTATATAAAACCAAAAAGCAAGCATCGTACCAAAGATAATGACGAATAGTAAGTAGAAATACGCTTCCACTGTTAAGGATTGAAAGTTCATTTGCCAAGGTGGATGAACAAAACTTAGTGCTAGACTACCGATGATCATCGCCCAACCAACAATGACAAGGGAATCGTATTGTTTTAATAAAGGCACGGCATATAAAGTATAAAATGCTAACGCAACTCCAGATAAAACACCCCAAATGATCGCTGGTGCTGGTAACGATAATTGAGTAATTGACCCATTGGTTAATAAGAAAAAGCAGCCAATTAATGCAAGTGAAACTGTCAGCAGATCTTTTCTTGTAAGGATAGCTTGCCTCCGAAAAAGCAAATAAACGATGATCATGACAGGTGCCAAATATTGAAGCAATGTCGCTACTGCTGCATTTCCATGTTTAATAGAGGCCATATAGGTGTATTGTACCGCAAGCATTCCGAGTAACCCAAAAATCATTAATTGAATAGCTACCCTTCTAGTTCTCCAAACTCCTATTATTTGAGCACGATCTTTTCGAAAAAATTGGACTGTTAAGAGTAAAACACCAGCAATAAGCAACCTAGTAGTCACTAGCCAATTGACATCTATTGCAAACTCTTGAAATAATTTTTTGGAAACTGTCCCACCAATCCCCCAAAATAATGCTCCCGTTATCACAAGAATGATTCCCTTGTATCTACTCATCATGAATTCTCCGCCTTAAGTATAAAAATAGTATTACAATATCTCATATGATAAATGAATAATGCATTAAATTATACTAAAATGGAATAAATATCGAATTCAAAAAAGCCTACTTTTACTGCAACAATCAGAATCAAATGTCACTGATGTTGCCTTTCAGTAGGGTTTAATAGTACAAACAATTTCATTGATAAATTCCGAAAGTCGATGAACATGACACTGCTAGCTTATAAAAAACATAAAAAAGCGACTTATCTTAATGAGGATTTTTAATCCTTCAGTTCAATATTTCTCAATTTCAACAATAATTCATCAAATAAAAATCCCCACAGCATTCGCCATGGGAATCTAGTTCATCGTTGCTTTTAGCAAACGTTTTGCCCGAAAGAGTCTTGTTTTTACGGTAGAAATATTGATATCCAAATATTGTTGAATCTCTTTCATTTTCAAATCCTTGATATAGGCCAAATATAAGATTTCTTGGTATTTGTCGGGGAGACCATTCATTTGCTGTTGAACTTCCTCTCCCGTTTGTTGGTTCATCACTTCAGATTCTGGTGTCTGGTCGTTGGCAATAAAGAATTCGGAGGTCGGTATCACTCGTTGGTGATAACTCGTTCTTAAA
The DNA here is from genome assembly GCF_047302285.1 of Robertmurraya phoenicis. Lineage (GTDB taxonomy): Bacteria > Bacillota > Bacilli > Bacillales > Cytobacillaceae > Robertmurraya. The sequence goes on along the minus strand of NZ_CP154845.1, from coordinate 946,677 downwards.
TGATCCATGCACTGATTTTTCGTGATCGTATATAACCACCCTTTGATCGAACAAATATCTTCTAATTGCCCTTGATGGATATAACATTTTATGAATACCTCTTGCACAATATCTTCCACAAGATACGGATCCATCACATATCTCCACGCCAATTTTTTCAGCTCAGGACTATACGTATTCACAATTTCTTCAAATTGAAGTTCATTAAGATTCTCTCTCATCTTCATCACCAAAACCTATCTTATTATTGGGCGAGAAAAAGAGTCCTACAGCAAACTTTTTCTCGCTCATTTTAATAACAGCACCTACTCAATATAATGAATATAGAGGCTATCCTTTGTATAATCAGCACTATCTACTTTAATTTTACCTTCATATAAGGTTTCACCTGTTGTGATATCTCCGATAAAAAAGATATGTCCACTATCCGTTAAATAGCTTGAATAGAGTTTTCCATTCATTAACGTCATATAAGTCGTTTCATAACCATTTTTCATATCTGCTTTATCAAATTTTTCTACAACTCCCCATTGTTCCTTTTCAATATCATATTGATGTACTTCAAACCCTTTCTCCATCACAATGGAGAGATATAATATTCCATCTTTTATCGATGTGGAATATATCTCATTAGCTAATTCTTCAAGCATCTCCACTTCCTTCAATACATTCGTTTCCTTGTTATAGACGAAGACTTCTTTTACTACTGAAGGAGATGTATCAAAATTCTGTTCATTTTCATAGGATTCTGACTCTCTTTTTATGAACGCATATTTTTCTGGTTGAATGGAAGATTGATTATCATTAAAAATCAAACCGGACCAACCGTTTTCAACGGTAGAAGTCGTAACAATCGTTTCATTCTTGACTAACTTTTGCGTTTCCATATCAAAAGTGTATAGAGACGCTTCTTCTCCTCCGGTTGTAAGACTTGAGCGCACTATGACCGATAAAATCCCATCAAAAACTTGAACATCCACAACATCGTACCAACCATAATCACTAGAGTTTGGTACTTTATATTGAAACGAAGTCGTATCATTTGTTTTCTTATCTAATACGTCAATATCTAACGTATAATCAATGGAGCTATAGTTAAAATCCCTTTTCATCCCGGCATAAGCTAAGAGATTTTCATTTTCAAAAAAGGAATTTCCATAAAAAGCCTTCCCACGCATAAAACTTCGGTGCTCATCAATCAATTTCTCGAAAACAGGCTGGTAGTTATTGTTGATCACTTCTTCAAGAAAAGAGCGATTATTTAAAATAAGCGTTTCTTTTGTTGAAACTTGTCTAAAAGATTGAGTCATATCCCCAATTCGATAATCACCATATAGAACTAAGTCATTCAATTCAGCTTCATCACCACTGATTTTTTCAAACTCTATTTTCACATTGTCTTTTGCTGCTAACCCAGATTGCAGATAAAAAGTTCCAAGTACCATTACCATTGCGATGGAAAGCAGGCTGATTTTCCAATATCGTTTCATTTATCTCACTCCCTTAAACCCTAATTTTATGCTTAATAAGCTTATTTCCTATCCATAACGCTCCAACTAGAACAATTAATACTGCTCCAATCTCCAGTAAGAATAACTCCATTGGATAGAAGTAATTCTCAAGAATAAAAGAATCAATTAATAACGGCCCAATCGTAACTAAAAAGGAAACACCAACATAAATAATGGCGTATAAAATCCCTTTTAGACGATAAGAGCGTTCAAATAGAATCGCTGTAAAAATAACGAATACGGCGATCATTCCAGTCCCATAGAAAAGTACAAATTCAATCAATGTTTTCGGGAACAATAAGTATAAGAAATAAAGATTTTCGGTAATTTCTAGTACAGACATATCCATGCGAAATTCAGGTGGAACCATCCATTTTAACACTTGGCTTTCAATAGGAAATAATAAAATTTGTAAGGCAACAAGACCTAACACAAACAGTAAAATTGTCGTTGCTTTTGCAAAGTAAATATTGATTCGCTCTGTCGGTAACATGAATAAACGATAGCTAAATGTGTTTTTGCCAAACCAATCACGATACCAAATAAAGAATACATAAATGAGTAATGCCACAATACAAAGGGCAATCGGTCCCATAAACCATCCCGTTTGCGAAAAATTATAAAAAGACATCATTCCATATTGATCAAGAAAATCGCTTTGTGGCATTAAATTTACGTAGATTTCTTCATTTGCCTGACTCATATAACTTTTCGATGTAATGATGAGTCCCACGATTTGAGAAAGAATCGTAACCCCTATTAAGACAAGATAAAATTTAACAAAACGCTCAAACTCAAAGTTCACTAGTTTTAAGTAACGATTCATGCTTTATACACCTCTCTCATCACATCGACTACAGATTTTCCTTCATTCTCTCTAACTTCTTCTGTATCGAATTCTCTTAAAATGACACCATTATCTAGTAAAACGGCTTTATCAATTAAATGTTCAATATCATTAATTTCGTGCGTGGTAATGATAACGCCACGATCTTCAATTAAATGACTTGTAAACACATCAGCAATCTGCTCACGGCTGAAGATATCAATTCCTGAAAAAGGTTCATCCATGAGAACGTAATCCACATCTAAAGCTAGTCCAAGAATTAAATTCACTTTCGCTGTGTTTCCCTTCGATAATTCAGAAATTCGCTCCTCTTCATTTAATTTAAAGAATGTAAGAAGCTCACTTGCCCGTTCTTGATTCCAACTTTCGTAGAAATCAGCCATGAAGGTGAAAGCCTCTCCGATTTTCATACTTGGTAACATGGTAATCGCATCCGGGATAAACGTTACTTTTTCATAACTACCCCTATGAATTTTTTCTCCATTTATGAGGATTTCGCCATCATCAATCGGAGTTAGAGCCATAATCGCCTTCATTATCGTTGTTTTACCAACACCGTTGATTCCAATTAAACAAGTAATCTTTCCTTTTTCAGCTGTAAAGGAAACCCCTTTTAGGACTTTTTTCTTCCCAAATTTTTTTGTTACATTTTTTAATTCAATCACAGTCATTCCCCCCTATTCATTGCTCTCATTTTTATATTTTTGCTCTACTATAGGCATAACTTCATCCAACGGAACATTAATCGTGCGAACTGCACCCACAAAAGCATCAACCGCTTCTAAAATCAATTCGTTCCGTACCATTTGGAACATTTTCTCGTCCGTCGTCATCCGACTAGGTAAGTTTCCTTCAGTAAAAATCAAGCCCTGCTCCTCCATTTCTTTATACGCCCTTTGCGCCGTATTTGGATTAATTTTCAATTGATTGGCCAATTCCCTCCTTGAAGGAATCTCTTGACCTGGTTCAAATAACCCTGTAGCCATTTGCTCTTTAAAATGCCGAATGACTTGCACATAAACAGGATCCCGGTTGTTAAACTTAATATTCATAGATCCAACTCCTAAAAGAACTTAGTATATTTCGATAAATCATTGTATTAACACCTTAATACAGGATGAGCAAAAAAATCCGTGTATCAATTGGTTCATACAGTGTGAGCAAAAATGAACTTGTATTAAGCGAATAATACATAGTGTGTAAAAAAATATCCGTATTATTCGGTTAATACACAACGTACAAAAAAACATTTCCCCTCTTGTATTAACCACGTAATACACCCGATGTATGTATTATATGGTTAATACAGTTTTGAAGTCAAGTCCATAATGAGAAAAAATCAGCTTTCTTTTCATATACATGAAAATCGTAATCGTACTCTATTTTGATCGAATGCTGCGATTAAAGAAACTTTCATTATCAACACATCCTTTTCAAGATGGAACATATTCCATCGGCTCCGTGCTATGAACATAGCCATTTTTCTTATAAAAGGAAATGGCCTCCTCACTTGGCCACACGATCACAAATTCATAATGATTGTCTTCGATCCACTTGTTAATTTTATTTAGCATCCTGCTTCCAATTCCTGTTCCTCGATGAGCTGGAATCGTGTAAACGTTCGTCATATAAGCAAAGGGATAGGTAGTTTTCCCAGGACGCGGTACTTTTTCGATTAACTCTATGTAAATATGGGATACGATTGCGCCATTTTCCTCCGCCACCCAAATGATCCAACGTTCACTCTGTAGCGCCTTTTCTAAAAATAAACGACATTCTTTTTCAAAGTCAGAGAAAGACTCGTTTTTCTTGCTTTCATCGAACTCAACAGTGAAGTCCCATCTCATCTTGACTAATTGCTTGATATCATCAGAAACTGCAAATCGAATATTTATTACGATTCAACTCCTCTTTCACGGAACATTTCCTTGAATTTCTCATTAGCTTTTTCCAATTTATTAAAATACTGGCGATAAGAGTCGCTCAAGATTTTCAAATTGGCGATAAATATATCTGCGTAACCACTTTGCTTCTGGAATTCTAAAAGTAGTTGCTGCCATTTGTAAGCATCTGTTTTCTTATAATCTTCAGAATGGCGAAATTGAACATATTCCTCAATACTTTGTTTATTTGCTTCCATATATTCGTCAATATGTTCAACTGCATCTAATGCAGTCTTAGCCATCCCTTCTAAATCCTCGTGTTTGAATAAAGCGAGGGAACCTTCCAAATATTTCTCAACTTCCTCATTCATTTCTAATTTGTCTAGGTACCCAACAATTTTACAATAGGCGTTCTTCTTCTCATCACTATTTATTTTTTCATTTAAAAAGGTTCCAAAGTGAATGGACAAATAAACTCCATATCCCCCAGGAAAGGATTGGACAAGTTTTTCCTTGATCGTTAAAGAAGGGAGAACATGATCCTTAATATAATCGCTGACATGATCGATTTGAGCATCTTCCCTTAACATCTCAAGTGCTTTCTGCTGTTCCATTATTCTTTGTTTCTTTAATTCCATTACATATTGATATTTAGATAATGTGAACGACTTGTTGTTACTTGATAATATGTCTTTAATTTCGGGAATACCGAGCCCTAGACTTCGGAGCACTGCGATTTCTTGTAAAATCGTGACATCTTCAATACTATAATTCCGATAGCCATTCTCTTCTATTTTTGGATGTACAAGCCCCTGCTTTTCATAATACTCAATCGCTTTTTTCGTTAGAGAGCATTTTTTACATACTTCATTTATCAGCATTTTCTTCACCTCATGAGAATCATAAGCTAATCCCTAAGGGGACAGTCAACCCTCAAATATTTAAGCTCTTTTCGCAAATATTGTCGTTTTTGAGTTATAAATCGCCTAAAAAAATTCAGTATTTTACTCAAATAGAAGTTTAATCGTAGAGAAAAGTGCTGCGCAAAAATAATGTGTGAATAGGAACCCTATTAGCGTGTAAATGTCAGCTCTTGGACATTTACGTAAAATAACCACATTCATTGCGAAATCAGCGAATATTTAAGTAAAAATGCTCCCCCTTTTTCTCAACCTTCCCTTTTATTTCACCAATGCCATCGATAAAGAGGGAGGATTTTCGAATTACCGGCTCGCTCCTTAATCGGAGATGAAGTTCTCTCATCTGTCGGAGCCCTTCCCCTTTTGTCACGACGGGTTGTTGTAAAAGGTATTCTTCGTCATGTATTCTAATTTTCAAGAAGTTTTGATGTAATACTTTATGATCTAACATCACGATATTCATCGGATCAAAAGCCGTAGAGATGATTTTTCCAACAATAGTCAGATGAATTCCTTCTTGTTCATTAAATGCCGTAAATTTTTCCTCTTTATTTTTTATAACAGAATCGACTATCTTCTTCGTCTCAGAACTGATTTCAATCAATCTATATGATTGTTTTATGTCAATATCGCTGCATTCCTTTATATAATCGTAGATTGTTTTTTCCGTATTGAAAAACGTCTCCTTCCATTTTGGAGAAAGCTCATCAAGTAATACACACATAAACAATCCAGAACTGTAGCAACTCATACGAACTTTAATCGTTGATTGATAAGGATCCTTTAACGGTTCACCATATTTACGTAAGATCGTGAAAAATTCGAGTCCACTCTTTTCATAGTATGCCATCATTTCCACATACCAAGCTGGTCCTTCAACTGTTTCTATTAAATTCTCATAGGTTAAGTGTTCATCGATAGCTATCGCTCTTTGTTCCCTAAGAGAGACGAATGCTTGGAGATATTCTTTCCTCTTAACGGGATCTTTTTCTACTAAAGCATGAAAGAGATTCAATCTCTCTTGATTCCGCAACTCCACATTTACCTCTAATACAGGATATGAGAATCCTTTCATTTCATCTGGAAATCGTTTCTCCTCTTTTAAATATTGATAGCCATGAAATAATTCATGAACAAGGATTGAATACAAGTCTTCAAACTTCTCGAAAAATTGTAGATCAACTATCGCCGTTGGATAGTCCTCATACATGATCAGGGTACAAGCATTAAAATGCGCATCCCTTTTCAGCTTTTGTTGATGTTTAAATTTAGGATGGTTAAAAATAGTTACTTCTGTTTCATCGTATACAGCATAAGCAACCTTTTCAAAACCAGGCCAATACTTTTGCAACTCAGCTTGTTCTAAGTCCTGAATGATTCTCTCAATAATGTTTTCCATTACTATTCTCCTGAAGTAATTTCGTGTACAGTTCTATTTCTAGATTGGTAGTGTGATTTTTGCTTATGTATTTTATAAGAAGATTGGGAAAGACGACGAACGAACAAATAAAATCTTCTTGAAAGGCAATTATCAAAATTTATCATCGGCTGCTTTCAACTTGGGTTTAGTAAAAATCTTCCCGTTGTTTAACTCACACCAGTCTTCTAGTTCATCATACGTTTCTTTGTCCCCATATTTTGTTATAAAGGCGTCCTTCGTTTCGAAAACTTCAACTAAACCATTCTCTATAGATGTTATCATTTGGTAAGGGTTCAGTTGAAAAACCTTAGAAACAGCAATTAATTCTCCGATATGCACAATGTTTGAGATATTTTCCATCATTTCCCCCTCCTATGTCAGTTAGATATCTTCCCCCTTACCATTCCATACTATACTCCTTTAAATGAGCTGATTGGCGAACTGTAGTTCACTATCATAAAAGCTTGGACATATAGTATTCATCAACAAATTCTCCATCTACATACAAGGAGTCTCTTTTTACCCCTTCAATTTCAAAACCCATTTTCTTATATAAGCTTAGCGCGACTTCATTATGGGCAATCACTGTTAATTCTAACCGTCGAATTTTTTGTTCTGTTGCCCAGCTTTCTAATCGTTCAAAGAGTCTTCTTCCAACTCCTTGTCCTCGAGACTTAGCTACAATCCCAACGACAATATGAATACTCTCACCACTTCATTTCTTCAAAATTTAAAGTGGAGGTTTCTGGGGTATCGACTAAAAAAATACGATTAACCACCAGTGGAGTTGACACATTGGTGTGCTAGTAACACCAAAATCTATTTCACTTTGCGGCAAACATAAATCATTTCATAACTATCTTGACTGATGGGAGTTTCTTTCCAATCCGAAAACACGTGTACAATTTCAAAGCCATGGGCGATTAACAGTCTCTCCATTTCCTTAGGAAAAACATCTCTCAAGCTAATATTTGTTCTTTTTTCATCCACTATTTTTCCGTCTCTATTGCGATATTTGCGAATGGTTGTATAATGTTGAATTTGATTTAGCGAGTCATATTGACTAATGGTGTACATATCAACTTTTTGGAGTGAATCACTATCGATATAGGTTCGCCAATATTCTTCTGTATTTGGTTGCAATAATTCTTCGACACTTGGAAACCTTGTCCCAAAAATGAAAATTCCATTCATTTCCAAATGCTTATTTACTGATGAAAGAAAGCCATCTTGAGCTTCGTTTGTTAGAAAATGTTGAAATGAGTTTCCAACTGAATACAGTAAGGAACTTTTTAAATCAAGCTCTAATTTTGCGCAATCCTGCTCTACCCATTTTATGGGTACCTTGAGGTTCTCCGCTTTCTTTAAAGCTTCATCTAACATTCCTGTATGAATGTCAACACCTACTAGCTCATAGCCATTTTTCGCTAGAGGGATTGTGATCCTCCCGGTACCACAAGCTAAATCAATAATTGGACCGTTTGATTTCGAGGCCCATTTTAATAAAAATGGGAGCTCCGGTGCATATGATTCATTTTCCTTATCATACAAAATGGGGTCATGATATTCTTCTGCATTAGTTACTGTCATTTCCTTCTCCTTTTACTATGATTCTATTGTTATTAGTTCATCTAAATATGAATTAATATTTCCTTTCAGAACTACTCCATGTCCTGTACATAAGTATTCAATATCAAATTGCTGCATTTCTTTTAACCCTATGATGAAGGACTCAAAATCATATTGTTTTCTCATTTCTTCATTTTGCGACCAATCATATACAAATTGCTTGAATTTTTCCCGTACTTTATTTCCTTCGTCTACAACCTTATTCTCATCTAGTTTCTCTCCAAAAAAGGAAATATGATCTCCACAGAATAATGCCTTATGTTGCTTATCATAATATGCAACAGAGCCCTTTGTATGATGTCTTAGAAGGAGATACTCCATATTTCCTCCAGATAAATCTGAATTAAATCGCTCGCTCATTTCTTCAGGGAGCAGTTCGATGTCATTCTGATGGATATACCCTTTTAAATGCTTAAGAAACGAAATTCCACCAATATGGTCTTTATGTCCATGAGTTAATAAAAACTTGGATATCTCACCCTTATTTATTCCAATACTTTTCAAAGCTTGTTCAAGAAAATGAAAATGCTCTGCTTTCCCAGAATCTATGAGGATAATCTCATTTCCTTCTACTAATAAATAACTATTATTAAACGCATTCCAAGAATCATCCCAAAGCAAAAAGGCATATAAATGGTTAGTGATTTTATCTAAATAAGTTTCCATTAACACTCTCACCCCTAATCCAACCATTTTAAGTGGGGTAACTCCAAATTTAGTTACCCTCTTGTTTTACCTGAGTTATTCAACTTTTCTGTTCAAATTTCATCAGTGAAAGATTCTATTCGTTAACCGTCACAACCTCTATCTTCATCACAATAATTTTGTTACCTAATTTACCTAGTATCTCTCGAAAATAACCATTATAACTTAATAATATTTTGTTACCGTCAGTAAACACGAATTCATAATCATAAAATCCTTTGTTCTCCATATCAATTCTATTTATTTTTTAACTTCCTCCCAAGAGTAGGTATATTCATCCGTTGACCTGAATTCTTTGAATGAAATCCCCTCATCTCCTAGCGTTTTATACGGTAATGCCGCCATGATAAAACAACCTATACTAATCAACACAGGAAGAACACTTATGAAAATCGACATTTTTTTAATGTCTAGAAAGAAGAGAGTCAAAGATGATAAGAAGAGCAAGAAGAATCCGATTGCAAATGCCATATAGCTTTCATTTGGTGTGAAGACATGCCATATTTCGGACTTATGATGCATAATGTTTGTTACCGTTTGGGGAACGACAGGAAGAAAAAGTGGACAAGTTAGCAGGAGCACGACACTGATTGCCAGAAATACATGCCTTGACTCATGATTTTGATATTCCAAATAGATCACCTCTTCATTAATTATATCCGTACTCTAATAATAGTTTACAAACCATTGATAATGACTCATCAGTAGGGACCCAGAGTTTTTTACCCTCTTCTTTATTTCTAAGATGGACAATTTCGATACCTTTATTTTTCAACTCAGATATCGTCGCTCCCTTTCCCAAGCAATCCCATTCTGCCATTGGAACTAACAATAATCCTTGAACATCGTCCCCAGCTCTTATCCAATCCCAATTTTCTATACTAGCCATATATAATACGAAATACGTATAAGGACCTACCGGCAACCCCGGTTTATAAGGCTTAAGTGGATTTGAATTACTTATTCGTTGAATTAAAAACGGAGCAATTTCATCTGCAACATTTATTTTTTCTAAAATATTTCGATCAAGATCATGAAAAAAAGTTCGTCGTGAGGAATCTAATTTTACTTCCACACTAACCTCTTCCTTTGCTTCCCGCATCGCACATTCTAAAATATTCTCGTTTGGTTCCTGCCCTCCACCAATCCCACCAACTCTCCACGCTAAATTTCTCCAGCGTTCTGGCAATCCATCAATATTTAATGTGACAAGGACCTTATCTCCCTTCGTAATAATCACTCCTGAACAAAATGGCTGGTTCATTGTATCCATGATAATAGTAAGTTTTTTCATTTATCTTCCTCTTTTACGTATTTAGTAGATTATATATGGTATACTTCACCAAAAAACAAAAAATTTTGAATATAGTTTGTGAGATTAATGGGAGTGTTATGATGAGTGAGCTTACCTTTAAAAACTTGAATTTCGAACTTGACGATTTGGTGTCCTTTATGACGAGCAATCATTGGATATACCACTCAAATCCGCACCCTTCCATTGATGAAATTGAAAGCAGATTCCATAAAGGCTGGTACTCCACCAATAAAGAAACTTTCTGGATTGAAAAAGATAGCAAGAAAATTGGCCTTCTGATCGTTCACGATATGGATGATACGATTCCTTCTTTTGATATTCGTATTGATGCTAAGGCTCGAGGAAATGGATATGCAACAATAGCGATGCATTGGTTGATTAACTATGTTTTTAATTTACAAGATAAAAAGATCCGGCTGTAAGCCTACACCCGTAGCGATAACTTAGCGATGCGGAAAACTCTAAATAAGTGTGGGTTTGTAAAAGAAGGTTATTTACGGGATGCTTGGGGAAACGATGATGGAAGTGTTGCAGACTCTATTTGTTATGCCCTAATTCGAAAAGATTGGGAAAACAAACAGGTAACACCCAGTAAACTCGATGATTTGCCTTATTAAAATAAAAGGAGTGCTTCATTTGGATTGGAATACTAATTTGTACGATCAACAACATTCATTTGTTTCAAAATATGGAAAAAATTTGATTGAATTATTAGAACCGACTGCGGGTGAAAAGATCCTTGACCTTGGCTGTGGTACGGGAGACCTTGCACAGCAATTAGATGAGCTCAGGGTCGATGTTATTGGTGTGGATCGCTCGGAAAAGATGATTGATCAAGCAAAAACGAAGTATCCTTCGATCGAGTTTTCGGTTCAAGATGCACGATCCTTGGAATTTCAGCAAGAATTTGATGCCATATTCTCCAACGCAACTCTTCATTGGATTAAGCCACCTAGCCAAGCATTACAATGCCTTTATAATAGCCTTAAAAAAGGTGGTAGATTTGTTGCTGAATTTGGTGGAAAAGGAAATGTCCAGACAATCACAAACGCAATTATTCAACAAATCGAAGAAGCAGGGTTTGAATTTCAAGCTGAACATAATCCTTGGTTTTTCCCGAGTATCAGCGAGTATTCCACCCTCATGGAAACAGTCGGATTTCGAGTAACCTACGCCCAACACTTCGATCGACCAACTAAGCTCGAGGGTGAAAACGGACTTAAGAATTGGATTCATATGTTTGCGAACCAGCTATTCGAGGGGATTCCTGTGGATAAAAAGGCAGAGATGATCACAAAAGTTGAAATGCAATTGAAGGAGCTCCTTTTCAAAGATGATCACTGGATCGCCGATTACAAGAGGATTCGAGTTGTTGGAGTGAAGGAGTGAGAATGTATTTTATCTGCTTTGTTGTAATTCAACTGGCTATCCATTGCATTCCCTACTCCCCCGGAGATGGGTACTTTTTTAGTAACCACTTCGGGGTGTAGTTAAAGGATAGACTTTTGACATAATTTTTCTATTAACACTTCTTTCTGTATGAACTTATTGCACGCTTAATTTCCAAAGGATAGATGGGTTCTTGCTCTCTCTTTTCTTCTTAAAATTTTCTCTTTTTTCGTGCAAACAACACATTTTTCATCTTCTTCACTTAATGTGTAGTAAGTTTTTTGGCAACTAGTACACGTTTTTTCATAAATTGGAAGAATTGTCTCTTCAGCCTTCGAAATAACAGCCTCTATTGTGATTGCACTCTCCGGACAAGCATCCTGACAAAGCTGACAGTTCTCACAACCTTGTGAATTCAATACAAAAAATTCCTTACGATTATTGAAACAGTTTTTTCTACAAAGTTCTTCACAAACATGGCATAAAGTACACTTATCTTGGTCAATAGTAATCTTGGTAAACTGAATGTTCTTGTAGTACTTTGATAAATCCATATCCTGATAATTAAAGCGCCACGTGGCAGGTACAATTTCATTTATGGCAGATTTCCCTTGAGCTTTCCAAAGAAAGAACAGTTCCCTTCTTGATGCATATGTTATTTCATTGACAGATTCCATGATTATGGAAAATGGTTCTTCACCTATTTTAATCAAAATTTGATTTACTTCATCAATTTGATTCTGCCAACTCTCCAGTATACTTTCGGTTTCAGCGATAATGGTATTAATTCCTTTTTTATATAAAATTAATAGTTCTTTCTGTGTTGGGCTATGTTCCCCTTTTGCTACAAGCTGATTATGAATAATCTTTCTCTTTGGATAAATACCAGCAACAGCCTGAACTGGACAAGCTGCAATGCACTTGCCACACTCAATGCATTTGTCCCTTTCTATCATAGGTTTATTATTTATAATTGATATGGCCTTTTCAATACAAACGTTAACACATTTTTCACAAGTGGAACGAATGCTTAAATGACGAGTACATGTGGGTAAAATGATATATTCATAGTCTAAACTTTCTAGCCATTTGCTCCAAACACTCATCGCAATCACTCCGAATTAAATGAAATTAGGACTGGTTCCTTTGACTTTATAATTATATAAACAAATGAGCATATCTAAATAGCCTGCAAGAAAACAATATTTTCGGCTATTATGAAAATCTAATCTTTCCACTATAAATAACTTTTAACTATTTTTTTGTGTTTTTTTCCATGGAAAACTAATCGCATGGACTGGACAACTGGTCGAACATTCTTTGCATTTCATACAGCTACTGATTTGTCCTGTTCCTATATCGTTCTTTAATTCGATATCAAGGCTACAAGCTTTACGACATCGCTGACATTCAATTCCATGTACTTCCTCTATGCATCGGGAACGATCCACAGTAGGCACCAATCTACGGTTTAATCGGCTAAAGAGACTTAACAGAGCTCCTAATGGACAGATTTTGCTGCACCATTTTCTCAAAAGAACCAATTCTATTACGAGTATGATGGGAAAAATAATAAGATCAAGAGTTGGTTCGTTAAAATTAAATAGTCGTGTTAACGCAAACAACGATGCGAATATTAACCCAATAGGACAGATGAGACAGAATACAGGAAAGCCAAAAATAGCAGAAGAAGCCAAGGTCGCTCCTAGTATCGGTATTCCAAACGATCTATGTTTTTTAGGAACTATGTTGTCTTTTAAAGTGGCTATATTTACGGTCTTTTCATTTGCTGACAACTGTTTCAACATATCATAATCTGTGCCAGTATGATCTCGTTCGCTTAGATTGTCTTTATGCTTTTTCCCTATATATACATCATTGGGATCATCTATCTTATTTCTAAATAATTTTCTCGTTAATGGGACGGGGCAAATCCAGCCACAGAAAATACGTCCAAGTAAAATCGTCAGCCCAGCGATGATAAGGAAGCAAAGAAGTAATTTTGGCATAATAGTTCTGCTGGCTAGAGCCGCTTCTAAGTACCCCAACGGACAGATGGCATAAATTGTCTTCAACCCAAAGGATGAAAACGATCCTGTTCCCCATCCTGCGACCCCTCCAATGACGACCAACAAGGTTATCCCCCCCATGGAAGCTAACCTTAAATTCCGTATCTTTTTCTTGTTCATACAAAATCACCACCTAAACCAGTCAATGGCTGAAGTAGTTTTTCTACATTGATACGTTCAGAATACGGGGTTACGACAATTCCTCGGGTCTTCCCCCCAATATAGGACCTTAGCTTTAAAGCTGGGCAGACATAGACGCATTTTCCACATCCGTTGCATTTTTCACTATCCACCACAGGGCGATTTTGCTCATCCAATGTTATTGCTTGATAAGGGCATTCATCTACACACACCGTACAGCCACCTCTTGCCCAAGCTATACAGATGTCTTCTTGAACGATAGCTTGTCCTATTTTCACCGAACTTAAATCAAAGGGTTTTATGGCATGAGTAGGACATACCTCCACACATTTATTACAAAAATCACAATATCCTAGATGAAAGTTCATCACTGGTGTTCGAGCTTCTAAAATACCATTGGACAAATTCCCCAGACCAATGACAGAGGTAGGACAGATGCTTCTACAGCGATCACATTTAAGACAACGAGAGATAAAGGAGACCTCGTCCTGACCTCCAGGAGGACGAAGGAGAACTTCACCTTTAACAAGCTTGCCAACTCCTCCCAGACCAAGAAACATACAGACCGCTCCTGTACCTTTTAGAAAAGTACGCCTTGAAATAGTTGTAGTTGTAGGAATGCTACTTTTTTCTCCTTCTCCCTGTAATAAGTCCTGTGATTTATCTAAACTCACACTCCCCGCCTTCCTTCTTGTTACATTCTTCATTCTTTCCGATCAGCTATGATCTTTGTTCGAAAACTCACTTACAGTTTCGAAAATCAATTGTTCGAGGATTCCTCGCTCCAAACGTAAGAATCCTTCAGTAATCTTTGCAACAGCTATATAAAAATTGGTTGAGGCACATTTTTCAATATCTTCACAGAAGGCTGGAATCCAGTTCTCCAAATGTTTTCTTAGAAATTCCATTTGTTCTATTAGGCTCCTCGAAACCCCTTCTCTGTCTCTTGTTTGCACATAATTTTGGGTTTCTTGGCATAAATAGGCCATAAATTCAAATTCAAGGGAAATATGATCCTCTGGAACATTTAAAGTATCTAATTTGTCCAGACCTTTTGCATAATAGGATGCTAAAACTTCATCTCGAGCATCCTGCATAATTAGTCGTTCTGGACTGGTATACACCGATTCATATGGACTAGCAACTGTCCCCTCGTAGATTCCCGCTCCAAGAAACACTCTTGCAAAGTCCACGGCCAAATCTGTTATAGGATCAAACCTTGGATGGCTCACATATTCACCAAGTAACTTATAGCCTTTGTCCAGTTCCTTATCACCACTTTGGGCGGGAAAACGCATAATTTTTAATTGATTCAACAGGTTATAATCCACTTCCGTTTCATAAAGGCGTCCAAGAAAGCGATAAAAATTCTTACGGTTAATCATGAGTTCATTATATTCTGATAAGTAAATTTCCATGATTTCTCCTCCAGTTTAGTGGGAAAAAGAGATAGCGTACTCCTTTTCCCCATATATCCCGTTAGAACTTTGTGTATTAAAAATACTGCTTTATCCCTGTTCCAAGTGTGAACATAATCATCCTAAAGGCAACGCCACCAACTAAGATACTGAAAAGACTGACTCCAAATCTAGTAAAATATATTTTTAACTCATCCTTCTTTTTGATAATTTGAATCACAAGTATTGAAGGAACTAATATACCCAGTAGCACAATACCACCCCAGAAGTATAGTGTTAAATCACCAGTTAATAGTCGCGATGCAGAACGAGAAGCATCTGGAAAAGGTGCCAGCGATAAATAAATGACATATGCAATGATTAACACAGTTTGAACCGCTAAAGAAATCAAGGTTGCTCGATTCAAACCAATAACAGCTTTAGCATCAGTTCCTTTACTTCGAGCGGCCAAAATACTAACTATTACACAGCCCATAACACTTGCTGATGCCAAATAGTATAATGGCAATAATAAAGTATCCCATGCAGGCCTCGAAGCCATTACATAAGTATTACCGATTGCAAAAGCAAGGAGGACTGCGGGAATGATGCCGATAGTTCCGATTATTTTTAACGAACCCTCAGTTGCCTTTCTCTTCAAAGCTACTAAATATATAATAATGACTAATCCCAGCAACCCTAGCATGGTTGATTCCACAAAAATACCAGAGGTTGGATGACTTAAAGCACCAAAAATTCGTTCTGGGTGAGTCAAGTGAAGTACACTTGTGAGTCCACCTATAGCCAAGATCACAAGAGATATAATCATACTAATTGAGCGAATTTGTTTTACTTTGCCTAGCCATTCTGTTGTAATAATTGAAGCCACAAAAGTTCCACATCCCATGCCAACCAGCAACAAAAAGAAAACTAATGCCCATTGAATATCCATTTTAACTCTCCCTCCATTTGGCGGTTGTACTGTGCATGATGTAGCGAGTTTTAGGTTTATTTCCTATATCTACAAGAGCATGTACGTTTTCGCTTCCTGCTTCCTTAATGGCTTTTGATACGTCACTGTTAGGATCATCTAAGTCACCAAATATACGTGCACTAGTTGGACAGTTCTTAACACATGCAGGTAGTTCTCCAATAGCCTGTAAATGATCACAGAGAGTACATTTCTCAACAACCTTCGTTTCTTCGTTAAAAGTGCGGACACCATACGGACATGCCATCATACAATACTGACATCCGATACATTTTTCCCTATCGATCAAAACCATTCCATCTTCTGTGCTATAGGAGGCTCCTGTAGGACAAACATGCACACATTCCGGATCCTCACACTGTTGACACACTGCTGGTAAGAAGTACATTTCGATATTCGGGTAATCACCGTACGGTCCGACAGGTACAACCTTATTCCACACACTGCCGAGTACCACATTATTTTCTTGCTTACACGCTACCTCACAGGTCTTACAACCTGTACAGCGATCTAAATCTATTACTAATGCTTTCTGTGCCATCTTTTACACCTCCACCAATTCTGTCGGATCTGTTGGTTCAGGCAACCACGGCTTGAACTCTTCTGGTTTATACCAAACTCCTTTTGGTGGGCCATCGGCTTTCGAAACTTTCACCTGGTAGCCACGTAAAGTGACAGTACCTACAATATCATTAAATGGTGCGCTAATCTTTGATAGTACATTGACGTTCATTTCTTGCCAGCCATTAGTCTCCGTACCCAAATTTTCCGGTAACCAGAAGCGTTCCATATATACAACACCTTGATTTATACCCTTTGTCACATAAGCTTTTGCTCGAATTTTTCCACGTTTAGATTCAACCCACACCCAATCGTCTTGAGACACTCCATATTTTTTTGCTGGAGTCGGATGAATCCAGATCTCTGGTACAGGATAAAGCTCTCTTAAATAAGGAATATTCCGTAAAGTTCCATGATGGTAATAAGGAATTCTTCCATTTGTCATCACTAACGGGTATTCACTGGCAATAGAACTGTCAAGTGGACCTTCATCTGGTTCCATATAATATGGTAGTGGATCGTAATCCTCTGAACGTGGTTCCATTGAATATGGTGCAAAAGGAGCTCCAGTTCTTCCTAAAATAATAAACGGTTCTCCATAAGCTTCCAGTTTTTTACTAGGTGTACTAAATCCTCTCGGTTTCTTCGTCTCAGGATCGATCTTCTCAAAAGTACGGTATATCCTATACTCATTCATTGGAATGACTTCAAAAGGTACTTTTTCTTTGTACTCGCTATAGGTCATTCCATGGTTTTTCAGATAGTGATTACACAAATCGTCTATCGTATCCCAGTACGCCGGTTCAGGGAAGGTTTTTTCCGGATCAAATGCATCTATAAATCCTTGGTGACCCTTATCTGCCAACCGCTTTGCAAGCTTTGCCCAGTATATCGTTTCGTTCATTGTCTCCCATGTATGAACAACCTGTTGCCGAACGACTGCAGTATTTAGAGATGGAAGAATTAAATCCGTTTCTAACCATTCTGTTACTGGAATCAAGATATCTGCATACATCGAAAAGGATGTTGGATACATATAAGCATGGACGACAAAATCCAATTCATGAATTGCCTCTGCAACTTGAGTTACATCACCCATCATAGCGAGCTTGTTTCCCGAGCGTTCCATCCATACTCGAGGTTTATATGGTTTACCTGTTTTGATTGCTTCCAGAAGTGTAGGGTAATGACAGATACCCCAGTTTAGCATTCCTTTATATTCTATTGAGCCAAAGCGCTTCTTAAATTGCTCTTCAGGTAGAAACCTTTGCAATGGAGTAACCATTCCATCTGGTACGTTAATATCCGGGAAATCTTGCAGAATGTTCCCAGGATTTTCTACATTACCCATTAAGAAGTCTATGGTCAAAGCTCCCATAGCTGCCTGTACCGAATTTGGATTTTGGTCTGTGGCCACACCATGGCTGATTCCGGAAGGAGTGTTCTCAGTATACAGTTTGAGCGCCTTTTCGATCATATCTACATCAAGCCAGCAGATTTCAGCAGCCTTCTCCAGTGTATATTCTTCAGCCCTTTCTTTTAAAAGTTGGAAACCTGTTTTACATACCATATCATTCACTGTGTAAGCCCCTTCTAATGCTGGATCAAGGTTATCATCCCAAGGAAATGGCATTGGCATTGCTGATTTGGTTTTTTGATCCCATACGATAAAGGTTTCAGCGCTTCCACCCTCTTTGATATCACTTTCACGTAAACAGAGCTTCGTTTCTGGATTCACAAGGAATGGGAGATTCGTCCATTTTATTACAAACTCTTCATCATAAAGCTTGTGTTCAATAATATACCGAATCCAAGCCAGCATTAGTGCCACATCAGTCCCTGGACGAATCGGAAGCCATACATCTGCTTTAGTAGCGTCAGGGGCGAAACGAGGATCGATGGAGACTGTTTTTAATCCTTTAGCCCGAAGTTCTGCAATAGCACGCCCCCCTTGGGCGGGACTGTTACATGAAGGCCCAGTTCCCCATAAAACTAGGGTCTTCATTGGAGTATCTTCAAAATAGATCTCTAGCGCGGCTGAGTCTGCAATACTATTCGTGCCCCACATCCCACTTCCATACATGAGAGCGTTTGAAAGCGTTCTCGGCATATAGCACTGCGCAGCCCCAGGTTCAAAGACATTCGGACTACCATACACATTCATAAACCTAAATACACTCATAAATTCTGGATTTCCGCCTCCGCCAGTAGTACCGAAGACGGTTTCAGCACCGTATTTCTCTTTCGTTTCCAATAATTTATCAGCAATGGTATCTAGAGCTTCATCCCAGGAAATGCGCTTCCAGTTATTTTCCCCTCGTTCTCCCACCCGTTTCATTGGGTACTTATTCCGATTCGGATGATAAAGGGCTTGAATTCCAGCAAGACCTTTTGCACACAGTTTGCCTTTCGACATTGGCTGATCAGGATCTCCCTCAAGTTTGATCACACGGCCATTCTTCACATGGGCTAAAACCCCACATCTGGCAATACACGCTCTACAACAAGTTCTAACAACTTTGGTTTCAGAAGAAGATGTTTCCGCTTTCACTTTGTTAGACTGCTTTAACACTTGGCTTCCTCCAACAGCAGCAGTCATTCCAGTTATCGCCGTAGCCTTTAAAAAACTTCTTCTTGTGAGTACTGGTAATTCCATCTGTTACTCCTTTCTACACGAATACTCATGTTTGGAAATTGACTTATCCTTATATCGACTCTTACCTTCTTCTATTTTTTCTCCTCACTCCATACCTCTTAATTAAAAATAAGAAGCTTTTGTAGCATCTTGATTCTTTAGGATAAGTCTTGTACACATCCTATCCTCCTTTCATGAAAATCCATTTGCTCTAAGCGAAAAACAAATTTTCTCTTGTCGTCAAGGAAGTATATTGAACTAGATGGTCCTCCAAATAAATGTGAATCTGTGTTTCGCTTCGACAATAACTTATAATGCAATTTCCATGCCAAAAATCAACAAAAAACTAGAAAATATACAATTACTAAAAATGTCTCTAGCCAGGCACTCTAATTCGTATTAAATAGAATGAAAAAACATAAATAACGATTTCATAAAAATAGTCTAAGAAGAAAATATTTTACTGATAAAGCGATAAAATTTATTAAAACTTTACATATTTTATAAATTCACGTGTAAAAAAAATTTACATAAGGCAATTTAGTGAAGTGTTGCCAGTATCCTTGAATATCACGTGGAAGTTTTCTATAATTTTAATTGAATACTATTTCACAATTTATATTTAGCATGAAGTATGTAATCATTGGTGGAGGTTTTAGACATGAAAAAAGCCATTCCGACTACTGAAGAATATACGATCGACAGTCTTATTGCTGTATTTGATAAGATGTATCCTATGCGAGAAAAAATCAGCCAAGCTTTTAATCAATTTATCTCCAACGATGAAAATCCTTATCAATTTGATTTTATTCGTAAAGACATCGCCGAATCATGGTTACGCTCACGTAGCTATGGACTTCCTATAGATATCAAACTCCAAAACAGAAAAATCAATCCTTCCACCTTAAAACATATTTTAAAAGAAAACCACCTACTCATTGAGGTGGTTAAAACGATTTTGCTTAAAGAATTAGCCTTCTTGAAGCAACATTCAGACTTCGTTGTCTATTTATACGATCGTCATGGTATTGTTTTATTAGCTTTTGATGGGAATGAAGATTTCAACTTAAATGGATCAGTTGGAATGGATTATTCAGAGAAATCAATTGGGACCAGCTCTCACTCTATGAGTATATTCTTAAATAAACCTTTCTTAATTACTCCTACAGAGAACTTCAACAAGTATATCCAATATGTCAGTGCAGCAATTTCAGTCCCCATCCATGATCTGAGAGAGCATATTATCGGTGTTTTAACCTTTGTTTATCCGAATACGAATGATTTATATTTGGCCAATAGAGGATTGCTAAGCGGAATGGTTTCGTTTCAAATGTCAATCGTCAAAGAAGTCGAACAGAAATTACAGCTACTGACCCAAAAGCATGCACTTTTTAGGGCTGTGAGTTCCATAACGAATAACAGTCTGATCGCTATAAATAAGTTTGGCGAAATTCAAGATATGAATCATAAAGCTGAAAAACTATTCGGAGCTTCTTTCGACAATATGAAAGGGAAAAAAATCACAGATTTTTTGGGGAAAGAAAATCAGATACTTACAACTTGGGACAAACACCTCTTAACGGAAGATATCCAATGTCATCATGGACAAGAGAACTATACTATGCGTGTCGTATCATTTGATCAAATTGATGGTGCTTTAATCTCTCTCACTCAATCTAAGAAAATTTCAAATAATACTTGTCATCCTCTTCATAAAAAATTAAATGCAATGTATACTTTTCCAGATATCATCGGAAATAGCACAGAGCTTTCAAATACTAAACAGCTTGCTAAGAAATTTGCCGCTACTCCTCGTAATATTCTGCTACTTGGAGAAAGTGGAACAGGAAAAGAACTGTTTGCCCAAGCCATTCATAATGTAAGTCGCCCTCAGGGACCTTTCATAACGATTAACTGCGCTTCCTTGCCTAGGGGATTGGTAGAAAGTGAATTCTTTGGCTTTGAAGCTGGAACTTTTACGGGAGCAGATCGGAGAGGGAGGGCAGGAAAGCTAGAAATGGCTAATGGAGGTACATTGTTTTTAGACGAGATTGGGGATATGCCTTTAGGATTCCAACCGATTCTTCTAAGAGTATTAGAGGATAAAAGAATAATGCGAATTGGCGGCAGCCATTACATCCCTGCAAATTTCCGAGTAATTGCCGCTACCAATAAAGACTTAAAAGAACTAATGGCACAAAATTTATTTCGCGAGGATCTATACTATCGTATATCTTCTCTTAAATTACTAATACCTTCTTTAAAAAACAGGAAAACTGACATTCCTATATTAGTACGGCATTTTATCCAGAGACAATGCGAAGAGGAGAATATCCCATTACCAACATTAGAGACTGCTATCGATAATGCTTTAATTTCTTATGATTGGCCAGGTAATATTAGAGAATTACAAAATGCTGTCTGTACCGCCTTGAGTTTAGCTGAAGATGGAGTCATCAGGGTAACAGACCTCCCCTCAGAAGTTATCAGGAACTCGAATGAATCACTTGCTCAGCAAGAACACTTAAGAACCATTTCTGAAGCAGAAGAACAAGCCATTCAGAATGCATTATACAGTACAGATTACAACATTAAGAAATCCGCACAAATTTTAGGAATAAGTCGCCCAACCTTATATCAAAAACTTAAAGAATATAATATCTACACGAAAAAAAACACCTTGCAAAAGGGGGGAGAACACGAATAAGTCTCTATTTATGTGTATACTCAGCAAAAAGCTCTTGCTTATATGCAAGAGCCCAGAGTGTCGACAAAAGGCATCGAGAGGACTCTCTCGGTGTTTTTTCTCATTTCTGGATGGAATTGTGGCTGAAATACGCTGATTTCCTCTCCAATCAACTAGTTTGGCTCTCACTTAGGGCAGGTTGCCAAGTCCAAGTTGCCATTTTCTTCAAATTCATGGCAGCAAATGTAAGCATCGCCTGCATAGACTTGTTTTTAAGACCTCGTAATGTTGTCCATCGCATACCATGCTTTTCCATCGCAAACACAAAGACACATTCAATCGTCTCTTTGCGTTTCGCGTATATCTGTTTGATTTCATCGTTGTGACGTAGATGTTCTGCCTCTTCTAAGTAAGTTTCCCAAATATGACGTTGTATAAGCTTTTGATGGTTTTTACTCTCCGTACACTGTGAGAGCAATGGCATTTGGCACAAATGGATGAATTTGATTTATACTGTCGATATCCCTCTTTTTCTTTTATGGTTTGGCGCATGGAACGTATACCGAATATGTATTGAATGAAGATCCTCTTAAACAAAACAACTGGATCGATACTTGGACGACCGATTCCTGAATAGAGGTTTTCACCAAGGGATAGATGAACGAAAAATCAATGGCCGACTCTAGCTTACGTACTAAATAATCTTCAGGAACTAGTTGATCAATGGTCAGTATTTCTATTTTAAAAGAAAAAAGAAGCGTCTCCATTTAGGAAACACTTCTCTTCAGATTAGAAATCTTCACTTAGTTTTTTGGTGAATTTCTTCTTCCAATTGTTTGAGGGTCTGTTCTAATACCCCAGTATAATATGCTCTTGCCTCTTTATCCTTTGAAGTGATGTGAATCGCTTCCCCAAAAATGAGGTATGCTTTCTTCCGTGCAAATAGTTCTTTTAAAGTATTGGGCCCAATATAAACAACTGGAATAATGGGAACTTCTGAACGTTGGGCGATGGTAATGGCCCCTTGCTTGAGTGCGATCTGTTCATTTGTCCTCGTTCCACTTGGAAAAATCCCTACAATCTCTCCTTTAGATAATAATCGATTAGGAATTTTTAATACACTTGGACCTGGATTATCTCGATCCACCGGAAATGCATTTAATTTATTTAATAACCAAGCAAGCCACTTAATCTCAAAGAGTTGCTTTTTTGCCATATAATGAATTTTTGATGGCAACAGCGTAATCCCGAGATAAAAAATGTCCACCCAGCCCGTATGTGTACATGCGATCACATAAGGACCTTGGGTAGGCAAAGCTCGTTTATTATACACAGATATTTTTCCAAACATACGCAAAAAGATTTTTATAATGTTAGCAGCAAAATAATACAATTCGATCACTCTCTTTCGTCGTAAAAAAGTTAATCCAATAGTATTATTTTATCACTTGATATTAATATCTGGTACTAATTTTTCTAGATCGTAAGCTTCCTAGCACTCAAGGCTAATATCTGCTTTTACCCCGACAATTTTATATTAATTCTAGCAAAGAAAAAATATCGCTCCGCTCAAAATCCTTTATAATTTCAGGAGTCAATAATGCTTTCAATTGCTTTTTTGATGCCCATTCATATTCAATATGCTCCTCAGAAAGTATGACCTTTGTATTATTAGGTCTACACAAATAGGTAAGTATGACGACTTGCCTTGTTGGGCCCGTATTGAAGCTCGTTGCAAATAAGATTTTCTCTACCGTAACATTTATACCAACTTCTTCTTCAATTTCTCGCACCAATGCAGATTCTAAATTTTCTCCGAACTCAATTTTCCCTCCAGCGCATTCCCAAGTTCCAGCACCAACTTCATCATTGTCTGATCGCTTGACGATCAATGCCCGACCCTCATGGACGATAACACCCTTTACAGCCACTACTGTTTTATTTGTATTTTCCATTATTAGCACCTCTCTATTTAAAAACTCCCTTTTTTATTATACAGAAAATGTGACAAGTCCTAATTAACGTTTCCAATTCATTTTTACTATTTCCCCTATTAAATTGTTAGAAAAAAAGGAATTTATAAAAAAACGTCAAAGTAATAGGTAAAAATACTTATAACGAGGGATAAGATGAACAGACAAATTGAATATATTGGTGAAAAGATAAAAAATATTAGTAGTGAAATCTTTCAAAGACCAGAGATTCAAATGTGGAAATCAAGCTGTTCACTTGATGAATCAAATATTTCTTGGAGCACAGTAGAAATGATCATTAGACATTTAGGAGAATTTGTTATTAGTCAAAAAGACCAGCATAAAAATGACCTCTTAGCCCTTGTAGAATTTTTTGGTCATAATCTCATTAAATCGAGTGGCTCTCTTGACCAGTCCATTCAATTCATGAATTTAACTCGTCTTACAATCCTTGATTTACTTGAACTAGAACTACGGAATTCAAACATTACGATAAATAACTATTTCGATGTAACTAAGATCATTGAAGATTTGCACCAACAAACCTTAAAAGTTCTGATCAATATTTATAACGATGAAGTATCTTTCATGAAGCTAGAACTAGATCAATCAAAAGAAAATTTGAACATGACATTAAGAGAATTGGCAGAATTAGAAAGTGTCTTAAATGAAGCAACTATTTTTGCGATTACCGATCGTGAGGATAGAATTTTATATGCAAACGATAAATTTTGTCAGCTCTATAAATATACGAAAGAAGAATTACTAGGAAAGAAGCACGATATCTACTCTTCTCATTATCACCCTCCTTCTTTTTTTAATGACATATGGGATACGATCCAAAGCGGCGAGATATGGAGAGGAGAAATTCTCAATCAAGCAAAGAACGGGACAAAACACTGGCTAGATACCACTATTATCCCATTTGTTGATGCAAATGGTGAGCGTTATAAACACATTTCGATTCAATATGATATTACGGAGAAAAGAAACACAGAAGAGACGCTGCGTAAAACAGAGAAACTCGCGATGATTGGAGAATTAGCAGCAGGAATTGCTCATGAAATAAGAAATCCATTAACGACGATCAGAGGGTTTGTGCAACTTCTAAGTGAAAATGCGCTAGATAACTTTTTTTCAGATACGATTTTAGATGAAATTGATCGAATTAATTTTATCGTCAATGAATTTATGGTTTTTGCGAAACCCCACCAATTTCATTTCAGTAACTGTAATCTTCATCAGATTTTAACAAGTGTCGTTAAATTTCTTGAACCTGAAGCAAACCTTAAGAATGTAAATATTGAATATGTTTTCACGAACGAGGAAGTATCGATTTCTGGAGAGAAGAACCAACTAAAGCAAGTATTTTTAAATTTAATCAAAAATTCGATAGAGGCGATGCCGACTGGCGGAACGATAAGTATTTCTATTGTAAATATGGAGGAACATATATCTGTCATCATAAAAGATGAAGGAATCGGAATGGAGATAGAACAAGTCAAGAAGTTGGGAGAACCTTTTTTCACGACCAAGCAAAATGGGAATGGCTTAGGACTAATGGTGAGCTACAAAATCATCCAAAACCACAAAGGAAGGATACAAGTTGATAGTCAATTGAATGAAGGTACAACCTTCAAAATTACTTTTGAAACTCCGAGAAATAAACGGATTAAAAACGAAGCTAGTGAGTGCCGTGTAGATTCCGTTTCATGAGGACACTTTTTCTGTTTTCTTACCTCAAGATTGTCCTCATAAGCCTTTCATGAGGACACTTTCTCTGTTTTCTTACCGCAAGATTGTCCTCATAAGCCTTTCATGAGGACACTTTCTCAGTTTTCTTACCTCAAGATTGTCCTCATGGGCCTTTCATGAGGACACTTTTTCTGTTTTCTTACCGCAAGATTGTCCTCATGAACCTTTCATGATTTGGAAGCGTCGCAATAAACAACTCAGTCAAACAATCTCACTTTTGATCCTTCACTAAAAGAAGTCTCAAGCTATTCAAGGTGACTAGCAGTGTAGCTCCCATATCGGCAAAAATCGCAATCCAGAGAGTAAGCCAACCAGGTATCACCAGTAATAATGCGATCAGTTTAATTCCTAGTGAGAAAGTAATATTTTGTTTTATAATCGCTAGCGTCTTTCTACTTAATTCAACAGTGAATGGCAATTTCCCAAGGTCGTCTGCCATCAGAGCCACATCAGCTGTTTCTAATGCGGTATCCGTACCTGCACCGCCCATAGCGATCCCTACGTTCGATGCAGCTAAAGCTGGCGCATCATTGATCCCGTCTCCCACCATGGCCACGCGCGTATATTTCTTTTGCAACTCTTTGATAAAAGATAACTTATCCTGTGGCAAAAGCTCTGCTTTAATATCAGAAACTCCTGTTGAATTTCCAATCGCTTTCGCTGTACCTTCATTATCTCCCGTTAACATAATCGTTTTTTTGAGTCCTAGAGCATGAAGCTTCTCGATAACGTTGCGACTGTTATCCCTTACTTCATCTGCCACAGCCACAAGTGCCAACACTTCTTTTGTAGAACCGGCTACCATTACCGTTTTTCCTTGATTTTGTAGTGAAGCGATTCTATCTTTGACTTCTTTTGAAAAGCCATGAATATCTTCCAAAAAGTGAGGACTTCCTACATAGTAAGTCTCACCGTTAATAATACCCTTTACCCCTTTGCCAGTAATAGAAGTAAAGTCATGAACTTCAAGATTCTCATAATCATGCTTTTCCTCTTTTGCTTTTTTTAAAATAGCGGAAGCTAAAGGGTGTTGAGAACGTTTTTCCAAGGCTGCAATGATTGTTAATAATCTATCTCCATCTCGTAAAGGCAGAAAATCGGTTACTGCAGGAACTCCTCTTGTAAGAGTACCTGTCTTATCAAAGGCAATGGCTTTGATGGAACCCATTTCTTCTAAATGAATTCCCCCTTTGATTAATACACCGTTCCGGGCTGCATTTCCTATCGCCGTTACTATAGAAACCGGTGTCGATACAACGAGGGCACAAGGACAACCTACTACTAATACTGCTAATCCTTGATAAATCCATGTGCTCCAGTCTCCCCCAAGAAGTGGCGGGATCACAGCCACACCAAGAGCCACCAACATAATGATCGGAGTATAATACTTCGCGAACCGATCCACAAACGCTTGCGAAGGAGCCCGCTCTGCTTGAGCCTCTTCGACGAGATGAATGATTTTGGCAATGGTCGTGTCATCAACATGCTTTGTCACATTTACTTCAAGGAGTCCCTCTTCGTTTAACGTTCCAGCAAAAACCTCATCAGCATTGGTTTTCATTACGGGTACTGACTCTCCTGTAATAGCTGCCTGGTTGACTGCTGAAGTTCCATTAACCACTACTCCATCCATGGCAATTTTCTGCCCCGGCTTCACAATCATGATATCTCCAATTTGGATATCTTCAACCGCAACGATCATTTCCTGCTTATCACGACGGATAAGTGCTTCCTTTGGGGCAATCTCCATTAATGAACGAATCGATTGACGAGCCTTGTCCATAGAGTATCTTTCAAGAGCTTCACTAATGGCGAAAAGAATAACAACAGTAGCCCCTTCACCCCATTCACCAATGATCGCCGCTCCAATAACAGCTATCGTCATTAACGTTTTCATATCAAAAATGAGCTGAAACAGATTCTTGATCCCTGTTTGGAATAAACGGTATCCACCTATTAAAATGGATGCTCCATAAGCGATCGTGCTCAATACATGCTCTTCACCATATTGTTCACCCAACAACCAGCCCATTAGGAGGAAAAGAGCTGAGAGGATGACAGTTGCATGCTTTTTCAAAAATGGTATTTTCTGTTCCTCAAATCTTTCCTTTTCCGGTATCAGTTTTAAGTTCTCAAACGCCCCTGCTTTTTCAAGCTCAGCAATAGTTGCTTTCCCATATAAAGTAAGCTTTGACGCACCAAAATTTACATTTGCATCGATAACACCATCCAGGTGTTTTACGTTTTTTTCAAACGTATTCGCACAGCTTGCTCAGGAAAAGCCTTGAACACGATATACTTGTTTGTCCATGGTTTGACTAGTTGCTTTCTCCAAGTATTTTCCCCTCCTTTTCATGAGTGAAGGCCAATTGAATAAGTTGTCGCACATGATCATCATCTAGAGAATAAAAGACTAATTTCCCTTCTTTTCGAAACTTCGCTAAGCCCATATTACGGAGCAATCTCAAGTGATGTGAGGCTGTAGCAGTTGTGCAGCCTACAATATTGGAAACATCACATACACATAGTTCATCCTCTTCACTTAAAGCAAAAGCTATTTTCAATCTTGTATCATCCGCTAATGCTTTAAACATTTGAGACACCGACAGCGTATTATGTTTAGAAATCGATTCTTTCACTCGATTCACTTTAGGCTCATCGACACACGTCACTTCACAAACATCTTGTTTCAACTTTGGCCACCTCATATTCAAATACCTATTTGATTATTAGTGTATGCAAGTTAAGTAAAATAGTCAAACGATTATTTGAATGTTTGATTAAATGATGAAATAAACCGATATAAATTGTTCAATTTTTGTCCATGGATTTAACTGTAGAAGCCGTATACTTGTAGGTAGAGAGCACTACTTCATTTATTCTTTGAAATCCATTACGTATGCGAAAGAAGATGTGAATGATGAGCAAAGAGAGAACACTTTTCTATCGGATTGGAATATTGTTATTAATCGTCGCCATTGGAGCCATTTCTGCAGGTATCGGGTTTATACTCGAACCAGACGGTCACAATTTAGGCATGTCTGTAGATCTTTTGAAGAACTCACCGTTTGAGGACTTCTCCATTCCTGGAATCGTTTTGTTAACGATCAATGGTATTGGAAGTTTAATAGGAAGCATTTTATCATTTAAACGTCACCCCTTAACCTGCACAGTTACAATCATCCTTGGAATTATCATGATGATTTGGATCGGAGTTCAAGTATACTGGATTGGTTTAATAAGTATTTTGCAACCAATCTTTTTTGGAGTAGGATTGATTGAAGTTATTTTAGGGATTATTTTGTTTAGAAAAGTTAGGTAATGTTCTTTAAAGAGTGCATTGATAATGTCCTAAAATCTCGTTTTAATAAAAAAGATGAGGTACTCTAAAAAGTCACTGAAATAAAGCAAGAGGAGAATAACGAATCGTTTTTTCTCCTCTTGCTTTTCTGTTTTCATGCTTTCAATCTTAACACTTTTTTCGGACAACGATGAATAGATAGCAGTCAAAATTATTTAACCACCAACACCGGACAATTTGCCCTCTTCACGACTTTATGACTGACACTGCCAAGAACCATTTCCTGTAGAGTATTCAATCCTCTACTTCCAATCACCAATAAATCTGCCTTTTCCTTTTTCGCATATTCAACAAGGGCAGGCCCAGGTTCTCCGTGCAAAATTTTGGTCTCGTATTTGATCTGATTGGTTTTCATTAATTCTTCAATAGGATGTAACCTATTTCTTCGAGAATAGTCCAGTTCCTCTTGTCCTTGTGCATGTAGGACCTCACTTTTGGATTTTCCGAAATCCGCCACATAGACTAACTCTACTTGGCTATCATTTCCTAAAGATGCGATTTTAACAGCTTCATTTGCTGCTCTTAATGAGTGTTCTGATCCGTCTACAGCTAATAAGACTTTTTTATACACCATACTCGCTCCTATTCTTGATTAAAATTAATGTGAAGATAGTTTTGCATTTGGGTCGTTAAATATAGCTAATTTATCTACCAGGTTCTTACTTGCTGCATTTAAATTTTTAATCGTTACTGTTTTTTGTTTATCACGAAATTTCATCACTACTTTATCAATAGCACCAACAGCTGAGTCATCCCACACATGCGCTGTAGAGAAATTTATAACAATATTTTTGGCATTAACCGAATAGTCAAATGCATCCACAAAACCATCCACAGATGCGAAGAAAAGCTGCCCTTCCACATCAAAGACTACTTGCTCCCCTTCGCTACGCTTTGTTACTTTTATCGACGATATTTTTGCCACAAAGAAAATAGCGCTTAAAATGACTCCTGCGATAACTCCTTTTGATAAATCATGGGTGGCGACTACTATCGAAACAGTTGCTAGCATGACCACTGCATCCGTTTTTGGGGCTTTTCGTAAATAAGTAAATGAACTCCAATCAAATGTTCCGATCGATACCATTATCATAATTCCTACAAGGACAGGCATTGGGATCTGAACAACTAAGTCGCCCAGTACGATAATCAAGAACATCAAAAATACCCCTGCAATCAAAGTAGATAATCTTCCTCTTCCTCCTGATTTCACATTAATAACAGATTGTCCAATCATCGCGCATCCTGCCATTCCACCAAAGAAACCAGTGACAATGTTTGCGATCCCTTGCCCTCTTGCTTCTTGATTTTTATTGCTTTCAGTTCCCGTCATATCATCGACAATCGATGCCGTTAGCAAACTTTCTAATAGACCAACGATCGCTAATGAAATCGCATAAGGAAAAATAATCGCCAATGTTTCAAAAGTAAATGGAACATTCGGGATTAATAATGTCGGCAATGTTTGCGTGAGCGTTCCTAAATCTCCAACTGTTCTTAATTCAGATCCTGAAAAAATAGCCACTGTTGTTAATACAATTATAGCAATCAATGGGGCTGGAATAGCCTTAAAAAATCTTGGTACGATATAGACAATCATTAGAGTAATCGCCACAAACACATACGTTAAATTCGAAATTCCAATAAAATGGGGAACTTGTGCCATAAAAATTAAAATCGCTAATGCATTTACAAAACCAATCATGACTGCTCTTGGGATAAATTTCATCACCCTTGATATTTTAAATACTCCAAACAAAATTTGGATAACTCCTGTTAAGAGTGTAGCAGCAAATAAATATTCTAATCCGTAATCCCTAACCAAAGGAACCATCAATAAAGCCATCGCACCAGTTGCAGCTGAGATCATTCCAGATCTGCCACCGGCAAAGGCGATAACAACTGCCATTGTGAAAGAAGCGTACAGTCCGACCATCGGATCTACTCCAGCTATAATGGAAAAAGCAATTGCTTCTGGTATGAGGGCTAATGCCACCACTATTCCAGAAAGGATATCTCCCTTTATATTAAAAAACCATTCTTTTTTTATCTTTTCAACCACTTTGTAAAAACCTCCAAAATTATAGTAAACTGATGGAAAACATCATAATTAAGATAAATATGATAACAATTAAAAACTCACTTTGACAGTCTATCACTTCCTGTTCCAAAATGGAACCTTTTTGGGAAGATGTTTTAACTACGCTTATGTTATAATGTGATAAGTATTTTTACTAATAGGAGATAGTTGCCATGTTAATCGGATATATGAGACCTTCCAACGAGGACCCAAACTGTGAAGAACAACAGAAAAAATTAATAGAGATGAATTGTGACAGCATCATTTCAGAAGAACATTCATCTCCCAAAAAAAGGGGTCAACTTAAAAGCTTAATGAACAGCCTTAACAAGCACGATAAAATTGTCACTCCACAATTATCTTCGTTCGCAGACTCTTCACGGCATCTCGTTGAGTTATTGGAAATATTGGACTCCAAGGGTGCTTTTATTTTATCTCTCAAAGAAGGGATTGATACAAGCAACGAACGTCACATTCATTTCTATAAAACGGTCAAACATCTCGTCGATTTTCAGAGTGATTTGATTAGCGAAAAGACAAAACAAGGAATATCTGAGGCAAAAGAAAATGGAGTTACTACTGGAAGACCTAGAAAACCGGACGAAAATGTACAGCGAGCGATTGAAATGTATCAAAGTAGAAACTATACTTTAGCTCAAATCAAAGAGGAAACAGGCATAAGCAAGTCGACTTTGTATCGATATTTGGAGAATTAGGCAATGTAGCCCTCAATTCTAGTTATTTTCTTTTCCTAGAACTTTCACTTAAATAACAATCCAGATCTATCAATTAAAAAAACTCCAATCTGATATAAATAAGTCAGTTTGGAGGTTCAAAAGCGCTAGTGCATTGGTCATCGCCGTACATAACTCGAAGGGCTAGTTCTTTCGATAAGGGAAATCCGATGAGCGTTAATGAATTGGGATTGACTTATCGTAGGGAGGGGACCTGAATTTTGATAGATGATAGGCGCTGGAGTTGGACGTAGATGTACTAAATAATAAAGTTATCCACCACTGCGAAATCTAATTATCCCACTCTGTAAAAGCACCATTTTCCTCATCTACACCTATCTTATTTCTACTTCAAATTTTTTATTTCTTTTCAAACTTGTTTCCTCTTACCTTTACCCTTTATCCATCTCATAAAGCCTTCGGTATCGCTCGCTTGTCTTGATTAACAATTGATGAGTTCCTTCTAAAGCGATCCTTCCTTTTTCCATAAAAAGTATCTGGTCTATCTTTTCCATTCCCACAAGGTGATGAGTAACCCAAATAACAGTTTTATCTTTCAATGTAGTAAAAATGGTTTCGATTAGATCTGCTTCGATTCGTGGATCTAAACCAACAGTAGGTTCATCCAAAATAACAATCGGAGTATCCTTCAATAATATCCTTGCTAACGCAATACGCTGTCTCTCTCCTCCAGAGAAACGAGCGCCCGTTTCTCCCATTTGGGTAGCTAATCCATTCTGTAAGGAATGAATATATTGATCGAGCTTTACCAGATGGATGACTCTTTCAATTTCTTCTTCACTAGCATCTTCGTTCCCTAAACGGATATTATTTTCAACAGTCGTTGCAAAAAGATAAGGCTTCTGGTTTAACACGCTAATCATTTCATAAATATCTTCACCATAATCACTTGGAGCATATCCATTGATTAAGACCACACCAGAAGTAGGCATAAGTTCTCCTAAAAGAATTTGCAGAAAGGTAGATTTACCGGTTCCACTTTTTCCTAGAAGAGCGATCTTATCCCCTTTTGGAATCGATAAGGAGATATCTTTTATCGTATCTTCTGTGGAGCTTCCATATCGAAAACGAAGCTCACTTACCGAAATATCCGCTTCCTTTCCCAAAGGAAGCTTTTTCGTTTTTTCCTCACCAGCCTCTCTCTCAATAGCATTCAATCTCTTTAACGACTCCTGATAGGTTGGGATTCTTTCCACAGCACGGGATACAGGTATTAAGATTTCTATAATAGGAAGTGTTACGAGTATAAAGGCGGCAATATAGGTAGGGGCGATTTCTCCCTCAACTGCTGCCAAGCTTGCCCATATACCGACCATAATGAGAATTAGACATGAAATGATGCGAAGCTGCAGTTCCCGTGATTGATTCCAATAGGACAGCTTCCTCTCCACCTTAAGCACATGTTGACTTTCCATTTGAAACTTCTCTTGAAAATGCTCTGCTCTTCTGCTAATCAGCCAGTCCGTTAGCCCAAAGACAGCGTCTGTCAAAGAAGAATATAAATTATGTCTAGATTCTTTAAGCTTTATTTGCTGCTTTTTCATTAAAAATAAAGAAAGGATAGGATATACAAAGACCACAAAGCTTAAGCAAAATCCGATCCAAAGGGCAAATTTCCAATCGAATAAGGAGAATACAACAACAGAACTAACAAATAAGAACAGAGCTACTATCACTGGAAAAATAGTGCGAATATACACATCCTGTAAATGCTCAATATCATCTGCCAAGGTCCCTAATAGGTCTCCAACATGAAATCGTGATCGAATAAATAAGGCTTGGGGCTCGATGACACGATAAAGCTTTACTCGCATGCTGCTCAATATTTTCAGTACTGCATTATGCCCTAGTAGCCTTTCTATATATCTTGTAACCGCTTGGGATATACCAAAGGTTCGCACTAAAACAATTGGAACATACAGCATGAGAATATTATAGGGCTGAAGAGAAGCACTTGAAATCAGGTATCCAGAGGTGAAAGTGAGCATGGAACTCCCTATTGCTGTCATGACACCAAATAATATCGCCAATGCAATCCAATGGGAGTACTGTTTAAGGTAAGGCTTAACATATACTTGAAAGTACTTCATGCTTCTCCTCCCCCTTTAATGCCTTAATCAAATGATAGTAGGAACCTTTTTTGTGATATAGTTCTTCATGCGAACCTGCCTCCACCAACTTGCCATCTTCTAGCACAAAAATGATATTCATTTCCTTCATCCAATGCAGGCGATGGGTTGCAAAAAAGACAAGCTTGTTTTCTAGTAGAGGCATGATTAAGTTCTTCAAATCATGCTCTGTTTCAATATCTAAATGGGCGGTGGGCTCATCAAATAGCATGATTGGCCTTTGCTGCAGCAAAGAACGAGCCAATGCAATTCTCTGCTCCTCTCCTCCACTTAAGATCCGTCCACCCTGACCAATCACTTCGTCTAATCCATTGGGAAAACTCTCAACTAATTCTGAAAGCCCTACTCTTTCAACTGCTCCCTCAATTTCTACCTCTTGGGAATTGGGTGCATACCAACCAATATTGTCACGAACCGTTCCTGAAAAGATATAAGGATGCTGGGGAACATACGTCACCTGTGCTTGCCAGCTATCCATCGAAAAACTACTTATTTCTTGGTCATTATAAAAAAAGTTTCCTTCACTAGCTTCTGAAAGTCCTGCCAATAAATCAATTAACGTAGACTTTCCTGAACCAGAGTGTCCAATAATGCCAATTTTTTCATAACCCTTTACCTTGAAGCTTATATTTTCTAAAATGTTTCTTTCTTCATCATCGGAGATTGTAGCTAAACCTGTTATGGATAAAGTACTGTCATTATTCCATTGCGGAAGATTGTTTCCATTCGATTGCTTTACTTCAGTTGCTTCATCTAATAATCTTAGGATTTTTTCTCCTGCATCCTTTCCGTCCATTGTTGTATGATAATCATTTCCAAAGGAGCGGATAGGCATAAAATATTCCGGTGCGAGAATTAAAATCACCAACGCTGACTCTAATCCAATATTCCCTTCAATAAGACGAAGCCCTAACTCCACTGCTACTACCGCAACAGATAGGCTCGAAAAAAAGTCCAAAGCAAATGTAGACAAAAAGGCTAAGCGTAACGTCCGATTCGTAGCAGCTCGATACGCCTCACTAACCGACTCAATAGCATGAATATGTGATTTACTTTTCCCTAGATACTTTAGCGTTACAATTCCTCTCAATGAATCGACAAAATGATTGGAAAGTAAATGAAAGGAGACCATTTGCTCATCTATTTTTTTTTGAGCAAGTAAGCCAATTAAAATTAAAAATACAATCATAATCGGCATTGTCAGGATAAGAACGACACCTGAGAGAACATCCATTTTAAAAATGTAAAATAAAATAAGAAGAGGAATAACTATCATCGATATTGCCCGAGGTATAAAAAGCTCGATGTATGTTCGAAAATTGGATATTCCTTCAATACATAGAGTAATAAGACTTCCTGATCCTATTTTCCCTATTTTTCGAGGACCTAATGTGAAAATCTTCTTAACTAGCTTCATTTGATATTGTACAGAGGTTCTTTCAGCAAACTGGTAGGAAATCCTCTCCTTCAGCCACTGAAAGAAATATCTAAGCACAAAAAAAACAGCAAAACTACAAAGAGAAGGAAGGACAGCAATAGTTGCTGCCCCTTTAAATAACTTTGTTATCGCTTCGGATAAATAAACTGCCTGCAGAATGATGGTTATTCCCTGGCCTAGGGTAAGTATCCCTAATAGGAACATTATTTTTTTGTTCATTACTTCCATTAGTATTCTAAATGCTCCTTATGGGAAACTCTTTTTCTAAATACATAATAGCTCCATATTGTATATCCGAGAACGATAGGTACCATCGTTCCAGCAACAATCGTCATTAGCTTCAAGGAATATTCACCTGAAGCGGCATTATAGACCGTTAAGTTATAGGCCGCGTCCGTTGAACTGATTAGAACGTTTGGAAATAAAGCTATAAAGAACGATGCTGTTACTAATACCAATATCAAACCTGTTGTTGCAAAGCTATATCCCTCTCTCCTTTTCTTGAGCAAAGGATATAGAGCTAAATATAAGGCAATTGCCATGATATAAAGCGGAAATAAAATGGTTCCTCTATCTGTAAAGGCGTCCGTATACACGTAAGTGAGGACTACAAAAAGGACAACTACAACTCCTGTTGCAAGATAAACCTTTTGCGCCAATCTATTCGCCCGCTCACGAAGGTCTCCCTCCGTTTTCAATCCAATGAACATCAATCCATGTAAAAAAACGAGCATAACAAAAGCAATTCCACCAACTATCGTGTAAATATTTACTACATCGATAAATCCAACTACCATATTCATGTTCTCATCTATCGGCAACCCTTTAATAAGACTCGAAAATAGAATCCCTAGTAAAAATGGTGGTAATAGACTTCCTAAAAATATCGCCCAATCCCATGTCTTTATCCAACTAACTGACGTAGATTTCCCTCTAAATTCGAAGGCCACGCCACGTGCTATTAGCGCTAAAAGGAGTACGACAAATGGGAGATAATAGCCGCTAAATAAGGTTGCATACCAATGTGGAAAGGCCGCAAACATTGCACCTCCAGCAGTGATTAACCATACTTCATTGGCATCCCAAAATGGACCGATAGTATTTATTAAGATTCTCTTTTCAAGATCATTCTCGGCTAGAAATTTCGTCCCTATTCCAACGCCAAAGTCAAAGCCCTCTAAGAAAACAAAGCCTACGAAGAGAACACCCACTAGGAGAAACCAAAGTTCACTAAGCTCCACGTCTTTTTCCTCCTCTTAAAAACGGATCGGTATCTACGTCTATTTCACCTGAAACAGTGTAGGGACCATGTTTAATAATCCTAATAAATAAATACACCATCGCAATAGCAAGAAGTGTGTAAATGAGCGAGAAGGCGATTAAGGAAAACAAAATACTACCGGCTGAAACATTAGGAGATATGCCATCCGCTGTTGTCATTAGTCCATTGACAATCCAAGGCTGACGTCCGATTTCTGACATAATCCAACCAGAAAAATTTGCTATGAATGGGAATGATATTGCTGGAACCATCCATTTTAAGTAACCGGTGCTTGTTTCCAGTTTTCCGCGCCACCCTTTTATTAAACCAATAAGAGTAAGGAGAATCATTAATCCTCCTGCTACAACCATAATTCTAAAGCTCCAGAAAGTGGTTTTGACTGGAGGAATATAATTCCCCTCACCAAATTCTTGAACATACTCATTCTGAAGTGTATTCATTCCCTCTACGGCTCCATCAAATTCACCATAGGCCAAAAAGCTAAGCAAATATGGAATTTCTATTCTCATTGATGTATCCTTCGATTCCGTATCGATATTAGCAACGACCGTCCAAGGTGCTGGATCCGCTGTATCTTCCCAGACTCCTTCTGCTGCAGCCATTTTCATAGGCTGTACTTCCATTAAGTATGTAGCTTGAGAATGTCCTGATATAGCAATCCCCATCGTGGATATAATTCCGATAATCATTGGTAAGGTCATAGATTTCTTGAAAAACTCAACATCCTTTTTCTTTATCAGCTTCCATGCACTTACCCCAAGAACAAAAAATGAGGCTGTTGCTAGACTTGCAAATATTGTATGAGGATAAGCTACAAGCACCTTCGGATTCGTTAACACAGCAAAGAAGTCATTCATCTCCGCTCTTCCATTTTGGATCGCATAGCCAAGTGGATTTTGCATAAAGGAATTGGCTACTAATATCCATAATGCTGAAATGGCCGTTCCTATGGAGACAAGCCAAATGCATGCTAAATGAAGTTTCTTGGGTAGCTTATCCCATCCGAATATCCACAGACCTATAAAAGTCGATTCTACGAAAAATGCTAGAAGTGCTTCAATTGCTAGTGGAGCACCAAATACGTCCCCTAC
Source organism: Robertmurraya phoenicis (assembly GCF_047302285.1). GTDB lineage: Bacteria > Bacillota > Bacilli > Bacillales > Cytobacillaceae > Robertmurraya. The sequence continues at coordinate 908,714 of NZ_CP154845.1, read as the reverse complement.
AAACCTGGAATAGCTTGACCAATTCATCCCGAATTGAAATTCTTGAATAATTCCTGTTACTACCCCAACGGCAAAATTAATGAGGAAGAATTTCCCCCAAAATTGAGCCATCTTTTTGTAGATTTCTTTTTTCTTTACAACATACATTGTTTGCATGACTGCGATGATGAATGCTAAACCAATTGAAAGCGGCACAAAAATAAAATGAAAAAGAGTCGTAGATGCAAATTGAATCCTTGCAAGAATTAGTTCTTCCACACTTTCTCTCCTCCTTTCTGCTTATCAATTTCAATATAGCAAAATTATGAGAATTGTTTGTGAACGCTAGAAGAAAGTATTGTTACAATACAAGCAATTTTTATTAATTTCAGTTTTATAAAGCATGAAAGTCCTACAATGTACACACACAAAATAGTATACTCCGCTTCCGGTACAGTAACCGTTGCGATCGAACGTATACATTTGACCCATCTCGAGACATCGCCATCCTTGATGAACATCGAACAATTCTTCCTTATCGGACGACTTGGTTATGGGGGACGTTTGCTACAATTATAGAAGATGGAGTGATCGGAGCAAACTTTGCAGATAGACCGATTGTAGAAGGAACAGATGAGGAGTCTTGTTTATGGACACCTGGTGCATGTGAGCCTCTAGCTGATATCACTTTTGAACCAACCTCTAACGACCCGCTGGATCCATGGATCATTAAATCCGCAGATGGTCGTCTAGACGTTACTTTTACACCTGAAGATCGGAAAGTCCTAGCTTCCATTGATTACTGGCAAATGGTCGGTACCTACACAGGAACCATTGCAGGAATTGAAATTAAGGATGTTCGTGGGGTATATGAGTCCATGCGTGCTCGTCTTTAATTTAATTTTAATCAGGGTTAGGTCATTGAGATCAGACCCTTTTTTTGTTTGAGGATATATGTGAAGAATTTATTTTCCTAAATCTATTTAATGTGAAATACCTCCAATGTTTTTATCTCTTCATATTTTATATACTCCCGCTCTTATAGACTATAGTTAAATCCTTCTAACTTTCTCTGTAATCACAATTTTCACTAAAGAAATTCTTTCAAAAAAACATTTTGTTAAGCTATATCTAGAACTCTATAACTCGATTAAAAAATATTCTTATTTTTTTACAAAATTCTCTTTATTTTTACTTTTTTAACATTATAATACAGTTCAAGGGAGTTTAATCCAAATAATTACATATGAGGAGAAATTTTTTTAATGAAAGCCAAGTCTATTAAAATTTTTTCTGTATTATTTATTTGCTTACTAATTTTTAGCACACATGCATTTGCTGCAAGAACGACGATTACTTTACCTTCAGGACAAACCTGGGTAAGTAAGTATGATACAAGAAGTGGGAACTATTCAACAGTCAATTCGAGGTTATACGCTGTATACCCTACTAATGGAGGCACAGATAATTTTACTAGAATAAATGTGAAAGTCACTTCTTTTAGTGGTTCGGTACAAATGTGAGACATAATCACTTTGAATGAATCAGCAACCAGCAATATATCAATCCCACTAAAAAATGGTACATTGGGAAGCAAAGAGATCAGATTCCAATTTAGAGGGAATAATCCAAATTATGGTGCTATAGCCGATGTTTTATATGATGGTAGATAATTAAAGTAGTTATTGGTTTGAACTCCCTTGCATTTTCTTTAGAAAGGCAGAGCGAAATATGTTATTACAATCTATCCACATGCAGTTTAAAGTAATTTTCGAAAAAAAAAGTGCCCTTACTATTCTATTTCTATTAATGGGTATTATACTAATCAATTATTTTACTAATGTAGTAACTTATAAGGGGACAGACGTAATTGCTATGTATCACCCTATGAAACTTTTAACACTTTCTAGTTTTAGTGAATATAGCTTTTATATTTTGCAATATTTCCCATTGATTGTTGTGATGCCTGCAGGGTTTTCCTTGTTTACTGACAAACAAGGAAATCAATACATTTTTATTCAATCTCGTGTGGGAGCTCATCGATATTATTGGGGAAAGTTAATTGTTGTTTTCTTAGTTACTTTCTTTATATTCACTGTACCTTTTCTCTTAGAAATTTTGCTTAGTACTATAGCTTTTCCAATGATGGCAACCGGTGACCCCTCGAATCTTAGTACTTATGATGCATCGTATATGAATACAGTCAATATGTATTTATTATCTGACTTGTATATATATTCGCCTTATATTTATGCTATTTTCTTCACATTAATATTTGGCTTGTTTTCTGGAATTTTGGCTGTTTTTACTGTTTCCATTTCTACTTTTTCTATCAAATATAAAGTGCTGTTGTTTTTACCTGTCTACTTATTGCTTTATTTTTTGGGAATGTTGAAACAATTATTTCCAACAATGTCAGTTGAAACAAATTACTTTTTTTATTTAGCTTTTTACCACCCTCTTCAAAATGCATCAAATAGTTTGTTCTTTTTTATCCTATTTGCCTTAATTCTACTATTTCTTTCTATACTAATTGTTGTTTTAAAAATTAGAAAGGATACATAACAGAATGAACAATGCATTAATAAAATGTGTAGGTATAGCTATTCTTTTGGGAGCCTTTCAAGCAACGTTTTTCTTAGGAATGCATGAGGAAATTCTACTGTCAGATATTATCCTAACATTCGGTTTTTCTGAAGTAGAAATCATTCTTGTTTATTTAATCGAACTATCGTTAAAACTCTTACCTTTATTATTATTTCAGATTTTATTCGGAACATATATTTACCAACATTTTTGTACAGCTAGCATTTATTATTTTTCACGCTGTCCTAATCGGGTGAGATGGTTTCTAACTGAATGCTCAAAATTGTATTTACTTTCCTTCATTTATCCACTAGTGATGGTTATTTCTGGAACAACTGTGGCTAGCATTACTAATCAAATCGTTTTCGATGAGGTTTCTTTTATACTCCTACTATATTATTTATTGATCCATTCCTTGTGGCTCTTTTTTACTGCGTTATTAATTAATTTGATTGCTATTAAGCTAGATAGTAGCTTGGGATTTATGGCTGTAGTCATATTGCAATTTACATGTGTCGCCATGTTACTCTTGTGGGAAAATGTATGGCCATTAACGGATACACAAAACTTGTCTAATCATGCACTCCTGCTACAATTTAACCCCATTGCTCATCTTATCTTAGCTTGGCACAGTAGTCCTATTAGTCTTCTTAATGAAAGACTAGATCAATTTCAAATTGATTTTAATCTCAATAATTCTATAGTAGTTTTTTTCTTTCTTAATATAGTTTTTTTGACATTCGGATGCTGGATTGTAAAAAAACAAGAATGGATTACACTTCAAAAAGAAAGGTAGGTAGAAGCAATGCTAGAAGTAAAAGGCATTAATAAAAGAATTAAAAACAATATGATACTGTCCAATATTGATTTGAAATTGCACAAAGGTGTTGTTTACGGATTTGTTGGCAGAAATGGTTCAGGAAAGACTATGTTGTTCAGAGCGTTATCAGGATTAATGAAAATTGATTCTGGAAAAATCATTTATCAAAAAAAGCAATTGCACAAAGACTTTCCAATCCTTCCTAATTTAGGCATAACACTTGAAAATGCCGATCTTTATCCAGAATTTACAGGACTGAAGAATCTCCAGTTGCTTGCTAAATTAAATAACAAAATTGACGATTCACAGATAAGAACGGCGATAGAAAGAGTAGGACTAGATCCAAATGATAAACGGACCTATAAGAAATATTCATTAGGTATGAAACAGCGTATTGTCTTAGCCCAAGCAATTATGGAAAAGCCTGATATTATTATGCTAGATGAACCAACTAATTCACTAGATGAAGGCGGTGTTAAGCAAATTCGACAAGTGATTTTAGAAGAGAAACAGCGCGGTGCCATGATTCTCCTAGCTAGTCATAACAAAGAAGATATTGATTTACTTGCAGATCAAGTATTCTATCTTGACAATGGTCGTTTATTTAATGAGGTGCTTAGCAATGTGGAATAAACTATTATCTTTAACTATGTTAACCGCACTCATTGTAGCTGTTTTACTAGGACTATTTTTTCGTCAAACATATACAAATGTAACAGCAACATCAAATGTAATCGATAATTTTTCTGTAGCACTCTGGGATGTAGATATGTCGCCCACTTTAGTTCAAACAATGCGGGAAGATTTGCCGAATAGCAATTTTATCGTACGTGTAAAATCCAATGGACAAATGGATTACACATTCAAAAATAATAAACAGTATGTTGAAGTATTAGAAGTTTTTCAAGGAGATGGATTACAACTAGGTGATCAAATTGCCATTACCCTACTAGATTGGATGCTTTTCTTTGATGATATGACAGCCAACTTAAATTTTGTAAATCTTATGCATCCAGGACAAGAGTATTTAATATTTTTAGAAAGGAAACTAGATACACTTGATTCTAATGAAAATAACATTTACTTGTTACCTGGCCTGATAATACCACCTATTTTTAATTATGAAGATAAAGAACATAGCATTTTCCAAGTTTCAGAAGATGATCGTTATGTGCCATACGTAAAGGTAAAGGATAATGAATTCTTCGTTAGCTCTGAGAAATCCTTAGATATGCTCTTGGAACTGAAACATGAATTATTGCAAAAATACCCCAAATAATGCGTCGACAATGTTATCCTAAACATGCATAATCAAGAAATACTTCCTCAATAATAGCGGTATGAAAATACTTAAGCCTATCATTTTTACAGTTTTGCTATTAGGATTTGCTCGTGATGTTTTTGCAGACGAGCTGATTTCCGTTCGTTTAAGAAACTATATCGGGGACACCCCTAAGCTATTTTTACGCTTAAAAGGTGAATTTTCGACATTAGACCCAGCCTTAAAACTAAAAGAAGGGACGGACTACAAACATTCCATAAAAGGCGAGAAACTTTTTCTTCATCGCGGCAAGTCAAAAATAAAAGTAGAAGAACCTTTCATTTTATACCCGAAAGGCTATGATGAAGAGCACTTGCTCTATATCAATGGCAGACCCTATATGGACACACTCGAATTTCATATTGAAAAAGAAAACCATATTCGTCCCGTCAATCAGCTACTTTTAGAAGATTACTTAAAAAGGAGTTGTTCCATTTGAAGTGTTCCCAGCATGGGACAATCGAAGCGTTAAAAACCCAAACGCTCGCAGCTCGCACCTATACAATTACCCATAAGGATGCTGAACTCGATGATACCATTCAGTATCAGGTCTACGGTTGGTATTATTATCCTGGCACGGAAATTGCAGTGTACGAAGGTGCTGAAGCAAAAGTTAATAATTGATGAAGGCTGTCCGAAAAGACAGCCCTTTTCATTATTTGTAGAACTAGGCTGGTACGAGTAAAATCAACGGAGATTTTCCGCTTAATTAGTCAAATATCTCAAAAAGTAGCCTTTTGAAGTCAGAAGCCTGTCCTGTCCGAATCCGGTGCCTATTCGGACAGTCTCCTGTTAATTTCTACTACAGCAAAAACGGCTTCTTCAATTTCTTCATAGGACGTACACCGACAAATATTCGAGGAAAGCCATTCTTTTATCGTTTCGTATGTGGGATGGGGATGGTTTTCAAGTAGAGCTTGGATATTCATAATAAATCCAGGCGTGCAATAGCCGCATTGGAAAGCAAAATGCTCAATAAAAGATTGCTGCACAGGTGAATGATCTAATCCTTCAATCGTCGTGATTTTCGAACCTGCTGTTTCAACTGCTAACATGATACATGACTTATACACTGTTCCGTCAACGATAACTGAGCAGGATCCACAATCTCCATTTAAGCAACCTGGCTTTGCACCAGTTAAAGAAAGTTCATGTCGTAGAACATCGAGTAGTGTATCAGCTGGACGAATTACGACCTCTTTAAGCTCCCTGTTCACGTTTAATGGGACAGTTATTTTCTTCGTCACTTTTCCCCCTCCAACTCTGTAATGATTTCCTCTAACGTATTTCTTAACACAAATAAGCGGTATTCTCTTGACCCTTCAATATCATCCAACACTTGGTCAGGAATAGATTCAAGAGCCTGTTGAATCCGATTCTCCAAGGGGATATTGGTTTGATTTAATGCATCCTCCATCTCCGCCGAACGAAATGGGAATGGACATAATCCACTAAATGCAAAACGATGACGATTCTCTACTTTTATGGAGGAAACCGTTAATAAGGGATAACCCGTTTCCCATTGCTGCCTTTTTTTTAAACTGGCAAAAGGCATAGTCGTGTATGCCTGCTCAGTTAAAAGTTGAATGACAAACTGCCCCTCTTCTAGTTGAAACGTTCCATTAAAAACCTCATGAATAGAACGTGTTTCTATTCCATTCTCACCTGCAATGACAACATCACTATCACAAAGTAAAAAGGGTAACACCGCTTCTCGGTAAAAAATTTGGCCGCATAAATTTCCGCCAATGGTAATTTTATTCCGTGCTGTGTGGTCAGCTACTCCTTTTGCGACTGTACTGAGTAAAGGAAATAAATTCATCTCTTCAATTAAGGTAAGAGGAAGTGCTGCTCCAGATACTAGTCTATTCTGATAAAAATCGAAAACAAGACATTCTTTTACTGATTTTATATCAATCACTGCATCAAAATGTAGGAGATTCAGACGACCAAGCGTTAAGATTTCAGTGCCTCCTGAATAATACAGGGCGCGTTTGTGATCCCTTTTTAACAAAAAGAAAATCTCTACCGCCTCTTCAATCGACTTTGGTTTATAGTACTCGATATTAAATGGTAGCAAGGTCACTTCCCACTTTCTTTCATCTTCCATAACACTTCAGGGATCATCGGCAAGTAATTAATGTTCACTGAGAGTGCGGTTGAAAGACTATTTCCGAGAGCAGCTGGTATTCCAATTAGGGCATGTTCTCCAGCGCCTCTTGCTCCATAAGGGGCATCTATTTGTGGGGTTTCCACAAATGCGACTTCATATTTTGGATGCTCGCCAAATCTGATAGGCCGATACGTTCTTAGTTGAGGATTTAACACTCTTCCTTCTTCATCAAAGCGAAAGGTTTCCCTTGCCGCAAAGGATAAGCCCATACTCATCGAACCCTTGACCTGCCCCATCACTGTTTTTTCATTTAGTACCTTCCCGATATCGAGAACCGCGACTGCCTTCAGCACTCGATATGTGTAGTCTCTTGTATCCAACTCGATTTCTACTCCTTGTGCGCCAACCGTCCACTCAGGACCTGGTCTTCCTGCACCCGTTTCTTTGTCTAAATGAGTCATTCCTCGAAGAATATACGTTCCTCGACCAATGATTTGTCCGCCAATCGATGGTCCTTCGGGAAATGAATATCCATAAGCAATATCTTTTACGGGAATGAATTGAGTAGGATCATCTCTTACATACACTTTTCCATAACCAACCTCTAAATCCTCTGTCGATGTCCGTAATAGAAAAGAAGCCAAGTTTTTTAATTGTTTAATAGCATCATCTGCTGCCGTTAAAAGCGCTCTTCCTGCCATAAATGTTCCTCTGCTTGCCACGGTTTTCCAATGCTCTGGAGTGCTTTGCGTGTTCACGCCCATTTGTACATAGATATCATTTATATCCATTTTTAGTTTTTCCGCGAGCATTTGTGCCAGAACCGTCTTCGTCCCCGTCCCAATCTCCACAACGCCAGACATCAAATTAATCGATCCATCCTTATTAAACGTTATAACAACCCCAGAACTAGCATCTGGATCAATCGTTGATGTCTTCCATACACAACTAATTCCTTTTGCTCTCACTTTGTTATGTCCGAGTTCAGTGACTTGGCCCTCTTCCCACTTGATCAATTCTTTCAATTTGCGAATACATTCGGGTAAATTTCCCACCGTACTAGAGTTTAAAACGACTTGTGTAGGAGTTGTATGTCCTGGCAGGATTGCATTTCGTTCTCTCAATTCAAGCGGATCGATCCCGAGTTGATTTGCCAGCGCATCCATCGTTCGTTCAAAGGCAAAATGAACTTCCGAATGGCTAAATCCCCGAAAAGGAGCAGGAAATGGGTGGTTCGTATACATACATAAGGAGTCACACCAAATATTTTCAATATGATATGGACCTGTGCAATCAACCGCTCCTGCCCGGCTTAAATCAATCGCTTTATCAGAATAAGCCCCCCCATCCCATAGAAGGAGGATTTCAGCCACTTTGAGAATTCCTTCCCTTGTCGAACCTAGCCTCACCTTCGCTTCCAAACCGATATGGCCAGGTGAGGTGACCATATCTCCCTCGCGAGAATTAACAATTTTAACCAATCTTCCTTTTACCGCTTTTGTGGCAAGGTATGCTAGTAGTTCGAGCTGCACTGACGCTTTTCCCCCAAAACCACCTCCAACTAGAGGCGTGTTCACGATAATACGTCCTAATTCAATGCCAAAATAGTCAGCTATTAATCTTTTAATCATAAAAGGGGCTTGAGAGGATGCTGTTAATTCGACTATTCCATCAGGATGAATTTGGGCAAAGGTGGCACGTGTTTCCATGGCGACATGATCAGAAGGTCTAAAGGCAAATTGCTCTTCAACGATTACGTCACTTTCTTGCCACCCCTTTTCCCAATTTCCTTTGCGGATTTGCGTTTTGCAAGCAATATTTGTCCCTGGCACAGGGTAGACCATATTTAACTTTTCATAGTTTTCAAGGTCAGGATGCAATAATGGTGCATCTGATTTTAATGCTTCAGTTGGCGAATTTGCCACCGGGAGTAACTCATAATTTACTACTATTGCCTCTGCGCCTTTCTTAGCCATATAAGGAGTATCGGCGACTACAACGGCCACTACTTCTCCATGATAACGAACCCGATCTTTTGCAATCGGGTATCGATCCTTCAGTTCCTCTCCTGTGAGTGGCAAACCTTCTCCTGTAATGATCGCTCGAATTCCGGTTATTTTTTCTGCAATGGATGTATCAATCTTTTTAATGTTCGCATGTGCATGTGGACTCGTAACTAATCGTCCATAGAGCATTTCTTTTGTCTCAAAATCAGCTGTGTATTTTGCATGACCCGTTACTTTTTCAAGGGAATCCTTACGCATCATTCCTTTTCCGATAATATGCATGGAATGGCCCTCTCTCATGTTAATTTATCGTTCATTTCCCTGTACTCTTCTCTTGTATCGATATCGATAAATAGCATTTCATCTTCAAAAGGTATCGTTTTGCCCTTTATTTGCAGGTGTTTCATAAGGACTTGCTTTATTCCTTTATCACCACTTAATTGATCCACTAATGGGAAAATTGATTTTCCAATAAGAAGTGGAGGTCTTATTATATTGTTGTAGCTTGATGCAACATACTCAACTGGTTCATTTGAAAATGTATCAATTAGCTCATTTAACATCGAAGCTTGAATGAAAGGTTGGTCAGCTAAAAGAATCATCACTCCATCAGCATTCATTTTTTGAGCCTCAGAAAATCCCCTTTTTAAAGAAAAAGACATGCCTTTCTTCGATTCTTCACATGTTACGACCGATAGTTTATTGTGCAAATATTTACTCCATTGAAGCTCGGATTTCTCGCTCGTGATGATGATTATATGATTTATGCCTGTATGTAAAGCTGTGTGTAGCGCGTGTATTCCCAAAATCGAATTTCCTAAGGGGAGTGTTAATTTATTTCGTCCCATTCGTCTGCTACTACCCGCTGCTAGATAAATCCCAACGATACGTTGGTTATTTTCCATGATTCATCCTATATTTTTGAATGATTTCTGCCATAATGCTGACCGCAATTTCTTCAGGGCCTTTCGCTCCAATTGGTAGGCCAATCGGAAAAAAGATTTGCTCTTGATTTGTCATCTCACACAAAAGACGTCTCGTTCTCTCTTTTGAACCTAGAATCCCAATATACGCGGACGGATATTTTTTTATGGCCGTTAAAAATTCTCGATCATTGGAAAAATGATGACTCATGATCACGATGAAATTATTGGAAGATATGCGGAGTAAATCAACTATTTGAGTTGGTGAACCGACATAGTATTCATGCGCATTCGGAAAACACTCCTCATTACAAAGCCCAGGTCTCCAATCACAAAGTTTTACGATAAATCCAACCTTTGATGCTAGATCAACGAATGGTTTCGCATCTTCGCCTGCACCGAACACTAATACAGTTGGTGGTGGTGCAAAATAATAAGTAAACCGATACCCTTCTTCGGTTCTATAAAAAGTAGGCAAGGTGTTTGTGACAAGGTCCTCATCTATGATTTCAAAGGCACTTTTTTTCACCGTAAAATCATCACTAAATTCTTTTTCATGATAAACAGCATAACCTTGTGCTAACGCTTCTTTTACACTGAGTAGGCTAGTATGTATAGTTTGTGTGATTGGCTCTAACAGAATTCGAATAGTACCGTTGCATCCCATCCCTTGACCCCATCCTGCATCATCAATGGCACTCGTATCATACATAACGGTTTGGGAGATTTCCGTTTTGAATATTTCTCTACATCTTAGAATCAAATCTTCCTCCAAACATCCAGCAGACAGCATTCCCACTTTCTCCCCATTTTCTTTAATAATCATGAACGCGCCTTCTCTTAAGTAAGCAGAGCCTTCAATTTGAATGATGGTTGCCAAAATGCTTTTTTCGGTGACATCTTGAATGGCACCCAATATTTTTAATGTGGATAACATCGGTTTTCACCACCCATTTTTTACCTCATACTTTAGAATTTATGAGGTAGTGCGTGGAAAAATCACCATAAAATGTGAAAACTGCTGGTGGACATAACCAAACACCCCCTGCATGAATAATCAACAACCACATCATCAATAATATGGGTATGAAAATTCTTAAGCCTATCATTTTTACAGCCTTGTTTTTATGTTTTGCTAATGATGTTTTTGCAGATGAGATGATTTCAGTGAGATTGAGGAATTACATAGGAAACACTTCTGAATTATCACTTCGTTTACAGGGTGAGCATTTAACATTAGATCCAGCATTGAATCTTATGGAAGGGAATGAATATAAACTTTCAATCAAAGGGAAGAAACTGTTTCTTCATCAGGGGAAATCAAAAATGAGAGTAGCCAAACCTTTTATTCTATACCCAAAAGAATATGATGAAGAGCATTTAGTCTACATTAACGACAGACCTTATATGGGAGCTATCGAGTTCCAGATCGAGGAGAAAAACAATATTCGCCCTGTTAATCAACTTCTTTTAGAAGATTACTTAAAGGGGGTTGTCCCATTTGAAGTTTTCCCCTCTTGGGATATTGAAGCGTTAAAAGCGCAAACGTTGGCAGCTCGAACGTATACGATTACTCATAAAGATGCTGAACTTGATGATACCATTCATTATCAAGTCTATGGAGGATATAATGAATTTGCTAAAACAAAACAAGCGGTGCGTGATACGAAAGGCGAAATCATAACATTTGAGAATAAACCAATTAGTACCTTCTATTCGGCGAGTAATGGCGGGATGACTGAAAGCAATAAAAACGTGTGGGGCGGTGAGCCGACTCCCTATTTCCCCATCAAATCCGATCCGTATGATCCGATTCAGCCATGGAGTTTCACCTTGGATAAAACGCAAATTGATTTGGAGGAAATTAACTGGGACGATTCCAATTGGTGGGATCAGCTCGAGGAAAAAAATAAGGAAATTACAGCATCTATGAAAAATTGGCTTCAGAACAATGGATATATCGGGGATATTAAAATATTGAGCATTCCCCATTTTTCAATCGAAAAGGGTAAAAACGAGTCCTCTCGCTCGGTCAAAGGTTCTTTCCAAATGGAATTTATGAGGAAGCTATTCGACGGGACGATTTTATTCGAAAAGCTGTCTTACGATGATGTTGAATTAAAAAAGATTAGACCTATCATCGGGGGCATTCATTTTAAGAGCTATTTAATAAGTACTTTTGACTCAAGTGCTGATTCTTATAAGGTTAGTGGGAAAGGAAATGGTCATGGGGTTGGCATGAGTCAATGGGGAGCTAGCATAATGGCTGACAAAGGGAAAAACTATAAAGAAATTATTGAGCACTATTATCCCGGGACGGAAATTGAAGTCTATGAAAGTACTGAAGAGATGGTTAATCACTAAAAAGACCTATTGTAATCTTATGTACTTTAATCAATTTCATAATGGCGCACCTCAAGTAAAAAAACGAACGATATTAACTTAGAATATGATTATTACCAGTAATTCGCTTAAGTTTTTGATTGGAATACACTAAAATGTTCGTTTTTTAATCCACCTTCGTACATTTTGAAAACGACTCACTTATTTACCTTGCTGAAAATAAATCACCAACAAATAATTTGTTGTATGGATTTAAAAAAAATGCTTGGATATCATCTAACCCTATCCAAGCATTTTAGTTTCTCTATATTTACCCACAATTTAAGTTATCGTGTAAACCACCAAACAAGAAATAAAACTACTGCAATGATAAACCAAATTAATGCATGGATATTTCGTTTATCGCTCTTCTTCTTTCTAGAATTAGCGGCAACCAATCCACCAATTAGTGCAATAGCAATTGCTACCCAAGTCCAAAAACTCATAGGCCATCCTCCCTTTTAACAAGTTTCCTGCATTTGAAAGTATGTGTCCTTATACTCTTTTCTGAAAAAAAGGTCCTTCGGTTTTTCACAGAGATTCTTATAATATTTTTATACATACCATCATGTCCGTTCTACCTCTTGTTGTCTTCTCATCTTAAGTCACTCATTTATTAACTTATTTATGTTTTTTACGATTCCGAAAGATAAAGGTTTCATCCTAGAAAAAAATTAATTTTTTCTCCACCATGGCTCTAATGGGAGCTCCTCTGAATCAATCAATACAGTTTCTCCGATTTTGGGTGTCAACATGCGTACTCCGTTTTTCAATGCAGCTTCCATTGCTCTTTCAACTGGATCCGTCCAGGCATGATAGGCTAAAGTAAATCCTCCCCAATGGACAGGAATAAATAATTCACCTTTCACATCAAGATGGGCTTGTACTGTTTCTTCAGGTTTCATATGAATCCCAGACCAACGTTCATCATATTGCCCACATTCTAGCAATGTGATATCGAATGGACCGTACTTTTCACCGATTTCCTTAAAATGTGGCCCATAGCCACTGTCTCCACTGTAAAAAATCTTGTATTCTTGACCTAAAATGACCCATGAACACCACAAAGTCGTGTTACGATCATGCAGCCCTCTTCCAGAAAAATGCCTTGCAGGAGTACAAGCTAGAGTTAGACCTTTGAATTCAAATTCCACCCACCAGTCATGCTCCGTAATCTTATCAGCTGCTACTCCCCATTTTATTAAACGTTTGCGAACACCTAGAGGAACGACAAATCGAGAAGCCTTATCTTTTAATCGTTGAATAGATTGGTAATCCAAATGATCGTAATGGTCATGTGAAATTATCACTGCGTCAAGCTGAGTAAATTCATCAAGCTTGTCTAATAAGTTGCCCGTATATCTCTTTGTACCTACCCACGGTACAGGTGATGGCCGTAAATTAAACATCGGATCAAATAAGAGCTTCTTTCCTTCCATTTCAAGGTAAAACGAGGAATGGCCAAACCACGTAATTCGTGGATTATTCGTCTCCACTTCATTGACTTTAAACTTCTCTATAGCAATCGTATCTGAAGGTCTGCGACTGGCTCTCTCCTTAACAGCATCCTTTAGCATGCTAATCATTGATTTCAATCCCATATTCATCGTGGTAGTTATTTGATTTTCGAATTTTTTCATGAAAGTTACTCCTGAATATTTTATAGTGGTACCATTAAGATACCACTTTCTTCGTTCTGATACATTTCTTAAACCTCCGGACAAACCTTAATGAAATCCACCAGTATCCTTATTGTCTCCCTTCATATAATTAGAATCTTCTCCTTTTTTCGCATGAGGGTTTGTTGGTCTTAAAGGATTGTTATTATTCTTCTTACGTCTCCAATCAATCAAGAAAGCATAAAGCAGGACACCTACGATTACGATCACGAACCACCACATATTACACATCTCCTTTCACCAAATATTTCTAAATCATACTCTACGGATCGTTTGTTGCTTATCTTTCTATCTCATCTTATGATAACAATAGATTAGGAGGAAAAAGCATGGACAATCGTAAAATTGGAGAGTTAATTTTAACTTTGCGAAAAGAAAAAGGCTTAACACAAAAACAATTAGCCGATGAGATGAATATATCAGACAGAACTATCTCCAAATGGGAGCGTGGGCTCGGATGTCCTGATATCTCACTGTTACCTAGCCTATCTGCTCTTCTTGGAGTGAATATAGAGAATATTTTAGATGGAGAATTATCAGCAAATGAATTTATTGGAGGAAATATGAAGAAGTCCTATTATTTTGTTTGTACAACTTGCCAAAATATCGTATTGGCAACTGGAAATATGAGCGTTTCCTGTTGCGGAAAAAAGCTCGAACCGTTAGTGGCAAAAAAAGCATCGGACGATGAAAAACTGTCCGTTTCAGAAGTTGATCAAGAATGGTCTATTTCGAGTGAGCATCCGATGACGAAAGAACATTATATTTCATTTATTGCTTTTGCTACAGGTGATCAAGTGCAAATCATCAAACAGTACCCTGAATGGGGATTCCAGTCACGAATTCCAAAGCGCAAACATGGAATGCTATTATGGTATGATACGCAGCTTGGATTGTATTATCAGTATATTTGATCCGATTCCCACACTGATTTTTCGAAAGTGTGGGTTTTTTAAACTCGCTCTAGTTTCTTAAATGGCCCTGAAGGAGGAACAACTCGAATAGCATCTCCTGGCTTTATTATTCCGCTTTCGAGAACAATCCCCATGATCCCAGCTTTTCTTATAACATTTCCACTCTCGTCCTTGTCTAAAACCGCTTTTAAAAGCCCAGGTTGAAAATGGTCGATTTGAGCACACGGATTGCGCAATCCCGTTACTTTAACCACTGCAGTCTCACCAATATATAGAAGTGTACCCTCAGATAACCCGAGAAGGTCGAGTCCAGCAGTCGTGATATTTTCACCCATTTGGCCAGGTTCTAGAAGAAAACGATCTTTCAACTCTTCAAATAACTCTTGATGGATGAGGTGTACTTGTCTTAAGTTTGGCTGGTTAGGATCTTGTGCCACTCTTGAACGATGTTTGACCGTAGAACCAAAATGAGCATCTCCTTCAACTCCTAACCCCTTCACCAATCTTATCCTCTCTTTATTTTCCTTACTAAATGTGTGCTTGCCACTTATACTAATTGCTACTACCTTTGCCTCTTTTCCCATTCATTTCCCCTCCCAGTTTTATCTCCTATAACCAATGCTTTGGCCATTCTAAAAATTCAGGAATCTTTGTATGTACGTTTCCTTTAGCTGAATTTATTTGTGATTGTGTGAGAAAAAGCGCTCCTGCAAGATTTGCATGACTCAGATCAGCATCTCGCAGATCGGTCCCAATAAAATCTGCTTTTCTTAAATCAGCATGACTTAAATTCGCGGCAATCATCAGCGTTCCTCGAAAACTACTACCTTTGAAATCTCTTCCTGATAAGTTTGCTCCGATATAATCTAAGCTTTTCTTTTCCTTTTTGCGACCTTGTTTACGGTATATTTCACTTACTTCTACTAATAGCTGATTCACTTTACTTCTATGCAATTGCATATCCAGTTGGAAAATTTCCTCTGGGGATTTTCTCGTGAGTTCAACCGTTTCATCATACATATTCTGTAGTTCGGAGTAGAGAGACTCCACTTCCTTCAAGCATAGCGCTCGATCCAGATACCATAGCATTTCATGAAGTTGTTGAATAAGGGGGAATACAGCAAACATTTCGTTGCTAAGTTCTGGATTATTTCTCCAATCTTGTCTATCATACATTTTTTGCGACACATATTGTCCAGCTCCAAAACATTCATAGGCAACACATCCATTAAAACCTTTGTTCTTTAGTTTATTATGGATATTACAACGGTGATCCGTTGATAAATGACGACAGGGCACTCCACCATCCTTATTGATTGGAAAGTCTGCAGAGTTCGCATAAGGCAAAGCTACACAACATAATCCAAAACATTGATGACAATCAGATGTTAAAGCAAGATTCATAAACAAGCACCTCCATTCGCGTAAAAGTTGGGATTCGATTAATTAATCTGTGGAAAACTCTAAGCGTCCGTGCTCAAAAGATGTTCGACGTAAGTAACTCTCCTTTGGAAAAATAAACGTCCAAGGCAAACTCACCTGACCTGGAATCACAAGTTGAGGAATGGTAAAGAAATGCTCTGCGACATTTTCTCCCTCCATACTATAGCGTAGCCTTGTGTCATTAAACATAAGCGGTTGGTCCATATAATTATGAACCAACACCGTAATAAGCAATTCTTCTTTATGATTGAGAGCTTCTCGAATAGGAGTACATACAATTTCTGAGCTATTCAAATCACTTATTCCTCGAAAAATTCTTTCAATCAAAAGTCGATCTCCGATAGCCAATGCTTTATCCCATGAAGGATCAAACTGTAGTTGTTGCATCACTAAACCACTCTCTCATTTTCAGAACTAATTTTTCCTCACTCTAATATTCTCTACCTCGTGATTAAAGCTTTTTTCAATGATAAGATCGGCACGAAATTTAGTTGGAAGAATATTTTTTTCGAGATTTATTTTATTGATTCTTGTCCAAATATCTGTCGCTGTACGCTCTGTTTCACTCTCCGATAGGTCGGCATAGCGTTTAAAATATGATTCAGGATTCGTAAAGGCCGTTTTCTTTAATACTTTAAATCTTTCTAGATACCATTGGAAAATATGTTCTTCTTCTGCATCAACATAAATGGAAATATCAAAGAAATCGGATACAAATCTACTCGGAATGCTATCCCCAACCTGTTTGGGTGTTTGCAATACATTAATTCCCTCTATAATCACAATGTCTGGCTGACAAACTTCATGGTATTGATTTGGGATAATATCATAATGCAAATGGGAATAGATTGGCGCACGAGCACATCGATTTCCTGACTTCACTTCTGTTAAAAATTCAATTAAACTCTTTAAATCATAACTCTCCGGAAATCCTTTTCTATCTGCTAAACCTTTTTCTTTTAATACATCATTAGGAAATAAAAATCCGTCCGTCGTGATCAAATCGACCTTTGGTTGGCTTGGTAAATCTACAAGTAAAGACTGAAGGATTCTAGAAGTCGTACTTTTACCGACTGCCACACTTCCAGCTACCCCAATTATAAATGGTGGGGTCTTTCTGTCCTCTTTTAAAAAATGGCTTTTTAACTCATGTGAGTGTTGCGCAGCTTCAATATTGACAGACAGATACTGAACGAGTGGCAAATAAATTTTACAAATTTCTTCATTTGTCAAATTTCCAATTACACCTTGCATTTTCTTAATTTCAGATTGAGTTAAATGGATCGGAGAACTAGGGTGCAAACTAGCCCACTCTTCTCTTGAAAAAGAAAGATATGTTGAATCATTTTCAGTTGGCATCATTAAACTCCTACTATCAATACTAATTAAGGTCATGTTTATATTTTCCTTATCTTTTTGTTAGGATTTCTTTAGTAGATTTGAATAATTACCTCGTTAGTGTAACATTGATCGCGCTATAAAAACACTCATACATTTGCCAGTTTTACAAAAAAAGCCAACTCCTCAGTTAAAAGAAGTTGACTTTTCGTTCGTGATTAATAAGCGCGCGCAAACCAAACGGTATGCTTTGCTTTTTCACCACAGTGAATGCAAGTGTGTTTCGTTGTTGGTGGATTGAATGGGATGTTACGTGTTGTGAATTTCGTTTTTTCTTTTACTTTTTCTTCACAAGCATCGTCTCCACACCAACCTGCAAGAACCCATCCAGGAATCGTTTCATTCTGTTCAGAGTCTACTAAATGTTGTTCTAGCTGCTCCATCGTATCGATATGTGTATGCGAATT
The DNA here is from genome assembly GCF_047302285.1 of Robertmurraya phoenicis. Lineage (GTDB taxonomy): Bacteria > Bacillota > Bacilli > Bacillales > Cytobacillaceae > Robertmurraya. The sequence goes on along the minus strand of NZ_CP154845.1, from coordinate 890,743 downwards.
GGCTGCACGGAACGCTTTTGCCTTTTCGAACAGACGTGTTTGCATCGTTTCCAGTTCTTTTTCAATCGCTTCAACGACTGATTCTAACGCAACAGACACCTTACCCCCTTCATCACGTGCTTTCATTAAAGCTTGATTGTTTTCTAAATCACGTGGTCCAAGTTCAATTCGGACAGGTACGCCTTTTAATTCCCACTCATTAAACTTAAATCCTGGTGATTGATCGCTATCATCAAGACGCACGCGAATCCCTTTTGCTTTTAAAGCGGCAAAAATTTCGTCTAATTTCTCCATAATTGCAGGGTTCTTTTTCCAAGGACCAACTGGAATTAACACAACTTGAGTTGGAGCGATTTTTGGTGGTAACACTAGTCCTTGCTCATCCCCATGAACCATAATAACTGAACCAATTAAACGAGTCGATGTACCCCAAGACGTTGTATGAACATACGTGTGTTTATTCTCTTTCGTTAAATATTTAATATCAAATGCTTCAGCAAATTTTGTCCCTAAGTAATGAGAAGTACCAGCTTGGACAGCTTTTCCGTCTTGCATCATTGCTTCAATGGAGTACGTATCAACTGCACCAGCAAAGCGCTCTGAAGATGTCTTTTGCCCATCATAAACAGGAATCGCAAGCAATCCTTCGACAACTTCCTTATAGATATTTAACATTTGCATCGTTTCTTTACGTGCATCTTCCTCATCGACATGAGCGGTATGCCCTTCTTGCCATAAAAACTCAGATGTACGAATAAATGGAAGTGTTTTCTTTTCCCAACGGAACACATTGGCCCATTGATTGATTAAAACAGGTAGGTCACGATAGCTTTTAATCCAGTCAGAATAGAGGTGACCAATCATCGTTTCAGAAGTTGGACGTAGTGCTAAGCGCTCTTCTAATTTCTCCCCTGCTGCTTCAGTCACCCAAGGAAGTTCTGGTGAGAATCCTTCGATATGATCCTTTTCCTTTTGGAAAAACGATTCTGGAATTAACATTGGGAAGTAAGCATTACGATGACCTGTTTCTTTAAAACGTCTGTCCATTTCCTCTTGAATATGTTCCCATAATTCATAGCCATCTGGCTTAAAAGCAATACAACCACGAACTGGGGTATAATCCATTAAATCTGCTTTTTGGATGGTATCGATGTACCATTTTGAAAAATCTTTTGTTTGTTGAGACATCTTTCTTCCTCCTGAAAATTTAATATGAACTAAAAAAAGCATAAAGAGTCCTATATAAGGACGTCTTTACGCTTGTAGACGTGGTACCACCTTAGTTCGACATAAAAAATATTATGTCCTCTAAACGTTTTTAACGAAACGACTCGGTTAGTTTGGCTAACATCTCCGTGGTAGGTTTCAATAAGGAGGGGTGATATAGCTTTCAGCCAAGGCTATATTTTCTGCTTCACAATCCTTATTTACTTGATCACATCATTGAATACATATTTGAAATTACTATATCAATTTGTGGCTTGGAATTCAATCTTTGTCGTCATTTCTTTCCTAAATCTTTCGCAATCCTCCATAGCCCTCATCGATTCCGCTGCTTCCAACAAGATCTCGACCATCGAGTGACTCTTTCATTTTATTCCGCCCGCCTCATTTCCATAATGATACTTATTCGTTTCATTTTCCAAAACACCTTCCATATTAGGGTAAAAAAATACCTTTCAGCGAAAGCCAAAAGGTACATTTCCTTATTTTGCATGCTTATGTGAGCCGTCACAGTTTGGCATCTTTCCAGATAGTCCACAAATACAATCCTTTAATCCTTTTCCCATAAGAATACGTTCCATCGATTTTTCTATTCTTGCCTCTCGCGTTTTTGATTGCTTCGCTTGGGCAAAATGGTGGAGATACCCTTTTTGTCTTCCAGGTGTTAACCCTTCAAAAGCCGTCTTCAATTCAGGCATTTCAGTAAATTTCTTTTCCAATTCTTCAGGAATGTTATATTCGCTTTTCTCCTTTAAAGTTACTGCCAAGCCAGCCTTTTCAACTTCAATCGCCTCTTTAATATATTCTTTTATAATAGGCTCCATTTCAATAATTTCTTGAAGATTGGTAAAACGAAGCTGGCGTGCTGCCTGCACATTCTCTGTTTGTTGGATCAGGATTCCATGCTTGTCTTCTAATAGAGCACCTTTGTGAAAAAGAATTGCACAATATTCCTTGAATCCATGGAATAAAAAGATATTCTTTCCATCTAGTGTGTAACAAGGATGCATCCACTTAAAATCCTCTGTCAGCCCACTATCACGGGAAATCTCTCTCAATTTCACAAATTCTTCTTTCCACTGTATAGCTTTACTTAAAAATTCATCCACTTTTGGATTACGAATCGTCATGATCAAACACCACTCTTTTTCTATTTAATTGACTAAAAGCTACCGCCAAAATTTCGTATAATCTGCTTTATCCTGAATATTAAATTCAATCATTTTCTCTAGTAGATCATAGTTGACTGGTTCATTCCAGAGAATTCGAAATAAGCCTTTTGTTGCACTGTAACCAGCTTGTTTGATATCATCTGCAAATTGTTCGATACCCGCTTCTTCAGGTGAAATACTTAGATGATTTTTCGCTATTGATAAGCCGATAATGTATGTACCATGCTCAGAAAACATCGGCGTATTCCACTTGAATTCTGGTTTTAAATTAGGGAATTTTTCCGTTATCCATGTCAAAATCCCCTCAGTTCGTTCTCTTTGCTCAGGATGATCGATACCCGCTAAATATTTTTCAAAAATCTCCATACTTTCCCTCCCAGAGATATTTTTCAAACCCCTTTGTCGTTTAACCTTGTCTTTGAAAATTCACTACTAGAATCCCTATTTTCTACTATATATTTTACAGCGTCGCTAGTCAAAATGGTCATAACATTATTGCGCTCTTTTCACAGAAAACAGCAAATTAAAAGAAAGCTCTGTCTGAACTGAAGCGTAATTTGGACAGCTCGAACTGCTCACTCCATATTGGTGTCCGATTACGAGCCGGATTCGGACAACCTGTCCGAAAAATGTATCCAGATAATAATTGAGACAACAAAAAAGCAAGAGGAGAAACCAGTCGCTTTTCTCCTCTTGCTTTAGTTTAAGTATTTTCCAGAGATCTCCACAAATATCTAGTTTCTTGGGTTTACATAATCTGGATAGTCCGTAATAATAGCGTCAACACCCATTTCAAATAGGAAGTCAACCACTTCTTGACTACGTGCTGTCCATGAGCCAATTTTCATCCCAAGCGAATGTACTTGGTTCACTAGATCTTCCGTCACGATTCCATAGCTCGGATTAAACCAATCAGCATACGTTGAAAATTCTTCTAAAGCTTCTGCTGTTGTATCTGCACGATTAGATGTTAATACACCGATTGGAATTCGAGGTAGAAGCTCATTCGAAATTTTCATAGATTCGAAGTTAAAAGATTGGATAATGATTTTATTATTTTTCGGTTTATCCATATTACGTTCTTTTAATGCCTGTGCCACTTGCTCTTCAATTCCAGGGTAAAGCTCAGGAGCCTTTAATTCGATTAAAATCCCCACTTTTCCACGGTAACGATCGAGAATTTCTTCAAATGTTGGGATTGACTCTCCAGCAAATTCTTCCCCAAACCAGCTACCTGCATCAAGGCTACGAAGCTGTTCAAAGGTTAAGTCCCCGACACTTCCCGTTCCATTTGTAGTACGATTCACAGTGGTATCATGGATTAATACGAGTTCACCATCTTTACTTCTTTGCACATCGATTTCGATATAATCTGCTTTCATGTCAACCGCTAAATCAAAAGCAGCAATCGTATTCTCTGGTGCGTAACCGGATGCACCACGGTGCGCTACATTATCCATCTGCTTTCTTTCTCCTACTGATAGTTCTCCTGCTGACACTTGGCTAAACGGATTAAATAGCAATGTGAATGCTACCCCTGCACCTACTAGTATTTTTTTGCTCATCTTTCCCATCTCCTATCTAGAATATGTATTCAACTGTATTCTAGAAAAAGCATGTTAAATGAATATAGAGATAGATTAATAGATTCATAAAGTCTCTGTGAACAAAATTCCAACTTATTCCTTACGTTTTTTTACAATACATTAGTCAAATTGCTTGATTGGGTACACTCTACTACTGCTAATTCCTCACAACACTCGATTATGATTGAACAAAGTTCGCTTCTAGTCCCTCATTTTTTTTACATCTCCTAAATAAACAGGTGCCTCTTCATACTTTACTTTGTATTTCGCAAATTCTGAGGGTAAATCTTTTGTTCCATTAAATTATGAATATCGCTCTACTTCATTGAACATATTCAAGCTAACAACCACGTTCTTCCCTATTCATTCGAATAAAATCAATAAAAGATCTTACCCCTGTTTTTTGAAAGCGTTGCTCTTTTTGCACTAACCACAACTCTCTTTTTATTTGGAAGTTCGAAATTTTAATTTCGCACAGCATTCCATATTTTAATTCATTTAATACTGTTAGCTTAGGGAGAATGCTAATCCCTAGTTCAGCCTCTACAGCACTTTTAATAGATTGCATACTGCCGAGTTCCATCAAAACTTCAATTTGATCCAAAATAGCCATTTTTCTTAAGGCCTCTTCTACGATTAAACGAGTTCCTGAATTTTCTTCTCTCAAAATTATTTTCTCATGGAGTAGTTCCTCTATATCAATCATTTTTCTCTTTTTCCAGTGGTGATTAAAAGGAGCGATTAGAATCAATTCATCTTCAGCAAACTTTTCAATCATAAAATTTGAATTCTTCACTGTACCTTCAACCAAAGCAATATCAATTTCATTGTTGTTTAATTTATCTAAAATAGTGGGTGTGTTAGCAATCGTTAAATTAAATTTAATATCTGTATGACGTTTTCCGAAACTCCCCAGTAAACCCGGTAATAGATATTCACCTATCGTCTGGCTAGCACCTACATGTAGTGAAATCTCTCGCTCCCCTTTTATTTCCTGTAACGCCTCATGTGATCTTTTTATGTATTCAACCATTTCCTTCGCAAAAGGGTAGAGCACTTTACCTGCTTCAGTCAGTACTAATTTCCCCTCTGTTCTTTCAAAGAGCAAAGTCCCATACAACTCTTCTAATTGATGAATTTGTCTTGTTACCGCTGGCTGTGTTACAAAGCCTTTTCTTGCTGCTTTACTTATACTTCCTTCTTCTACGACACAGCAAAACATCTTTAAATTCTCAAGATTCATGTTTGCAGTTCCACCTTTTTATATTTACATTCAATTTTTTGTAATCCTACTCAAAATTTATCATTTATTTCCATAGAAAGTCTCACTTACGTTGTTGAATCGACTCAATTGCTTCTGTATTTAACTTCTCTTATTGTATAAAATATTCACGCTTTGAATGGTAAGTATTACATTTGCTTATAGGCTATAAAATAATCTTAATATGCAGCTCTTACTACTTCTGGTAATTTAAAGATAAGGCTCTTTTAACTCAATAGTAGTCACAGAAGAGATACTGGTAAAATTGAAGGTTTTTAAGAAAAAACACGAAACAGCGAAAAATAACCAATATAGAGGGGAGTCGCTGATGGAAATAACAACTGGATTGCTACTTCTTTCTGTAGGAATGATTGCTGGCGGTTATGGAACCATTGTTGGTGCAGGTGGAGGATTTATATTCGTACCAGCACTGCTTCTATTATTTCATATGGACCCTATCGTTGCGTCTGCCTCAGGGATTGTCATTGTATTTATTAACGCCTTATCCGGAGTAGTCGGATATGCCAAACAACAAAAAATTAATTATCGAACAGGAATCATCATAGGGATTGGTGCATTTCCAGGCTCTGTGCTAGGAATTTGGTTGCTCCAATTATATTCATCTAGTTATTTCTATGTTATCTTCGCGACTTTACTTGTTGCACTCGGTATTTTTTTATTTGCTAAAAATTCGCCGTTTAAAACCTTTCAAAAGAAAAGCACTACTAATGTTAGCATGGAGCAGAATACGGCGGAAAAAAAGTCCATTGAAAATCCATATCTGCCAATAAAAGGATTACTTCCACTCGGTTTCCTCATGGGTGTACTATCTAGCTATCTAGGGATCGGTGGTGGCTGGCTTCTCGTTCCAATTCTAATCTATTTGTTTAAAGTCACAACACATTATGCAACAGCCACATCTATTTTTTCACTTACTCTTTATTCGACAATTGGAGTCATTTCACAGATGTTTTATAGCAACATCGATTGGCTGACAGTCCTATGGGGTGGTATTGGTGTAATCATAGGAGCACAAATTGGTGTTCGTTTGTCCCAACGAATTCCAAATAAGATGATTATTCAAATGCTCTCAGTTCTTTTAATCGTTATTGGTTTTCGTATGTATTTTACATAATATACGAAGCTAAATGCTTCTTTTCACATTGATAGACTTATGTGTAAAAATACCACACTGGATCCTATCTTTAAAGTTAGATATCTCCCTTATATCTACCAAAGGTTAAAAGACTCTCATAAGGATCTTTTCCTTCTAATCCTAAAACTTTGCAGAAAGCTTCTTCAGTCTTGAAGCCTTGTTGCTTAAGGGATAATTCGTATTTCTGAACATCGTTACTCTCCTCGGACTTCTCAGCGTTATTTAAACACCTCTCTATAAATCCATGGCCAACAATTTGATATTCATCCATTGCTAGTGGATTCCCCCGTACGTGACATTTCCCAGTTTTGTCCCTATCTTTGTCATATATATCCCAAACTTCCATAAAATCACCTCCAACTCGGCTTTACAAATTTTGAACACGTCGATCGTCTGGATACATTTCCTTTAGATTTACCTTTAATTGGACTACTATTTCTTCGTACATGATTAAGTCTTTATTTATTATTTCGAGATAACCCTTGACCGGATCAGAAAGATTTTGCCGAATCGCATCTCCAAAAGGGGATGTAAATGTACTATCTGAAATGTTCTTTCTTATCCTTTCTTCGGACATTTCCGTATATTTTAGAGACTCTTTCAGGTCGCTTAGTAGTGAAATTTCAGCCAACATTTGAAGATCATACACTTCTAGTTCTTCCTTACTTTTTAACATCGTCATTGTTTCTGACAGTTTAGATTGCTTTACCAATATATGCGGCATAGTTCTACTGACAGAAAGATTATTTGGCTCTAGCCGAAGTACCTCTTCATAAATATGCTGAACCATCTTATAATCTCCGTTAACTTGGTACTCCTCAGCTTGATTCAATAACTCGGTAATGACGTCTCTTTTTTCTAAATAGCTACTCAATAAATTTGCACTACTCATCCCTACGATTTTATTAAGAGCTTCCTCTAAATCCATATCCTTTAAAGCTACTAAAATTTCAGGAATAACCGCCATTCCGAATTGATCAACAAGTTCTTTTACAGCAAAATAACTTTGGAGATACGGATCAGCATTTCCATCTCTCTCTTTATGAAAAGAAGTATTCGTGATTAGATCTTCAAATTCCACTTTTTCTACCAAATCAATATCAACTTCGGTATTCCTATATTGTATTAGTCCTGATATCCCTTCATTAAACCAAGTAGGTAGACTTTCAACAGAGATTCCATGCTCTTCTAAAAATCGATCCGTTCTGTAATGGGCATACTCATGATTGAATAAATCCTCAAATTTATAGCCCGGTATCAAGGTTTCACTCATAAGATGCATAGAATCATTTAAAGGGAGGTAATATCCACTTAATTTTTCAGAACTTGAAGCAGTATGAAAATCCTCTTCATTTGCATACATGAGAACGGTCAATTCATCAGAATTACCACCATATAACTTATCTAACTCTTCTTTTGCTTTTGGATAAATCGTTTTGATCGTTTCCACTGATCCCCTATCTTCTTTTTCAAACTTAATCTCCATTCCCTCAATATTCTCGGTAAGTAGTTCCATATTGATCGGATTCAATGTCCTTTCATTAACTAAGTCGTTCACTAACTCATTAAATACTGTTTTCACCTCATGTACAGCGTATACACTGAACAGAGCAAGAAAAATGAACACAACGAATAGGATTTTAAACACTTTTTTCAATGCTAGTATCTCCCTCTTTTGAAGAATGATTGATATTCCCATAAAAAAGACGCCGATAACACTGGTAACAAAATATACCTTTTCAATTTACACCAAAAATCAAAGTGATTAAGATCCCCACAATGGCCAAACCGATCCCAATTATGAAATATCTCATATTTCTTTCCCTTTCTTTTAGCAAAAGAATTTAGGAACTATCTAATAAACTAACTAATATAATGGACAATGATCTGATAGATCGCGATGGAAAGTCCTAATAAACTTGCTTTCATTTTAGATGGGTGATAGCTTTTACTGCGGTATAAATACAAGAAAACAACCAAAAATCCCAATGGGATCCACAGTTGAAATTCCCCATTTTTTGTACTCTGAGAATAAATTGGAGCGGCATAAGCACTAATCAAAAAATAAAAGAAAATTTTATAACGCCCAGTTTCTAATTGCTTCCCCCATCTTATTAAAAAGAAAAGAATAATAAGTCCGATAATCGTAATATGTAACGGGGGTAACACGAGAGCTCCATTTCCAATCTTAAATTCCATTTTTTCTTCCCTCCTTTTATAGAGTGATATTTATTCACAACATCATCTTTATATTACCATAATCATCCAATCGGAACTTAGAATTATTTGAACATTCATTATCTAAACAAAATAAGCGATAATCCCATTTGATTATCGCTTTTCCATTATAGAAAATTCTATCGCAATTGTAGCTTTGTCTATTCTATTTCGGGAATGTTTCTATCCTTGAAATCAGTACCTACAATGTTTTTCTCTTTTAATTCGAAAGGTAATATATGCGTCCGGAAGGCACCTCTATCATATTTCATGTAGATATGTGGAATTCTATTTATTGGAAGGCTGTATAGGTTTTATTAAAATACCGACGGAGGACACATATGAAAAGACTACTATATTTTTGCCTCATCACATTTTCTCTAATATTTTTATTTGGTTATGATACGAAAGATATTGTCTTAACCGATGTTGAAACGACCATTATTAAAGCTGAAAAAGTGCTAAGGTATGACTTAAATTTAAAGAATGTTGGCAAACAAGCGATAGAAAGTGAGTACGATTATCCAGGGCATGATCTTTTGGGATTCGAAGTCGTCATTCGTCCAAACAAAGAATTACAATCATTCATGATGATGGATGAAAAGTCGAAATTCAAAAAATGTTGTTCCGAGGTGGAGGTGGAACAGGATTTCTTGAAATAGAAAATGAAGCAAGCTTTCATATCGAATATCAAATTAAAGAAACATCTGATTTAGAAAAAGTAGCACAGAACGCTTTTGATGGAACCTTACTATTATTGGACGGACATAATGTTGTAAAAGAGTTTCCTTTAGCTGAATTTAAAAAATAATTTTAATGAACATATACAGCCTCTACCCAAGATTGATCATTTGGCATAAACATTGAAAATAATTGTCCACTCAAACGCTCCTAGCTGACCATATTCCGAATCTGAGGTGAAAAGTTTTAAAATTCAGTCATTTAATAATAGGTATTTTTACAATTAGAATAGGTATAACACAGCAACACACCGGCGATAGCCAAGAAATAAATGTTTTAGGAGAATACATAATGTTGGAGCTCTTTGCACCTTATCCCACTATATTCAGTATCATAAGCATCCTTCTTAATATCCTTATCGCGATTATTGGAATACTACCAAGTACTATCATCACGCTCGGGACTGTAGGTGTATTGGGATTCAATTTGGGAGTCGTTATATTAATTATCGGAGAGGCAGTTGGTGCAATTATTAGCTTTACTCTTTATAGAAGGGGGCTGCGAAAGCTATCAACCTACCCCAAATTCAACAAATTTGAGAATCGATTTTTAGCCAAGTTGAAGGAGTCAGATGGAGTTGAAGCTATTCTCATTGTTGTTCTATTAAGAGTACTTCCATTTGTACCATCAGGCATTGTGACTCTTACTGCCGCCATAAGCAAAATAGGGTTACTGCCCTTCTCTATCGCAAGCACACTAGGAAAAATTCCTGCCATTATACTCGAAGCCTACTCTGTCATATATTTTCTTAATCTTGGAACCCAGTGGCAAGTTTTGATAGCGGTCGTCATATTATTGCTATTTTTGTTCTATCAAGTTTGGAAGAACTCTTCTAAAAATAGGGTCTAATTCGCTAGTACACTTCTCACAACACACAAGGCTCATTCTAAAAAAACTTCAGCCTTCACAACTTTCTCATACTTTCTCCTTAATTTCTCCACAATTAATCGATATGATATAACCAAGGAAGGAGATGGAGGTCGCATGAAAAAGAAATTAATGGTTGGATTACTAGCAGGAGGATTCATTCTAGGTGCTGGTACCATTGCGTTGGCACAAACAGATGAAGATGGAGTGTTCAATTTTGAACAAATGCAACCACAAATAGAAAAAATGCATCCTGATCTGACTAAAGAAGAGCAGAAAGAAATGTTTGATGCATGCCACGGGGATGGTGGAATGATGGAACAAATGCAACATTCTGATGGAAACCATTCTCATAATATGATGAACAACTTCTAACTATAGTGAAAGGATTGGACCCCCAACCAATCCTTTTTTATATTTAGGATCAAAACTTCCTCATTCGACGACGTCTACGGTTTCGATTTTTCAGTAATGCAAACACAGCCAAAATCATCATGATTGAAATGATCATAAAGGCGTTTAATTTCTTGGAGTCTTCCTTTTTTTCGACTAGATTGGATTCATCTACTGTTGTCGTTTGTATTTCAGGCATTTCCAATTCAGTAATTGGATATAAAGCTATTTCTTCCTCATTCTGATTCTCAATTTTCAAAAGACCATCACTAGTCACTTCTTCTTTTATCTCTTCATCATTGGAGATTGGAAATAGATGCTCTTCTTTCGTGATAAACATTCGGTCACCCATTGTAAATTCTTTCCCTTTGGGAATAGACGCGAAATGAAAATTAGCAAAGGCATAGTCAAGTAAAGTCACAGTGTCATTGTAGATTTCTCTTTGTGTTGCTCCCTTTAAAACAACGGCTATGACAGACATGTCCCCTCTTTTCGCAGTTGTAATTAAGGTTTGACCTGATTGATGCACATAACCATTTTTCCCACCTGTAATCCCTTCATATGGGGGATCTAGCATCAACCGATGATGCGTATAAATCGTGGTATCCCAGCCTTCGCCATCCCACTTTAACTCTGTCGTTCCAAAGATCTCACGAAATACTTCATTTTGCATCGCATATTGAGTAAGTAGGGCTAGGTCTCTCGCTGTCGTCGTATGTTCCGGATCAAATAAACCATGAGGATTCATAAAATTTGTATCCGTCAACCCAATCTCTTTTAAATAAGCAGTTAATCTACGGGCAAATTCTTCCTCAGTGCCATGCATATATTCTGCAATCGCTACCCCTGCATCGTTTCCTGAATTAATGAGCAACCCTTGAATGAGCTTTATTAGTGGGACTTTCTCTCCTACCTCTAAATAAACTCTAGTTCCATCCACTTTTCTAGCTTTCTCACTTGTCGTCACAATGGCGTCCAAGTTTCCATGTTCTATTGCATAGATCGCGGTTGCTACTTTCGTTAAACTAGCAGGATACATGATCGCATCTGAATTTTTTCCAAATAAGACTCTCCCGCTACTTTCTTCTATTATAATAGCAGCTTCACTCACAATCGTAGGCTCCTCCACTAATTCAGCAGCAAATGTTTTAGCATTCAACAGTGAGCTCATAATTAGAGCCATGCATGAGAGTATTAAGGTGAGCTTACTAACAAGCTTTATTTTTTTGTTAGATTTCTTTTTTCGTATTGTCTTCATTCATTCCATTCCCCATGTTGTAATCTAGTTTCGTGCTATATTGTATCCAATTTTATTTTATACAAAAACAGATTTAAGAGTCTCTAGACCGAAGCGATTAACAAATTTGAAAAAAGGTTCTCTTTTCTTCCCATTTTCCGCATATATATCAATTATTTTATCAACGACTTCATATAATTGCTCTGGCTCCAACTGGTCCATAAATAGGGTTCCGACTTGAGCATCTTTTCCCTTTGCTTTCCCCGCAACATATAAGTCGTATTTATCTCTTACTTTCATTATACCAATATCATTCACCAAAGGCTCACCACACCCAACTGAACAGCCTGTGTAAGCTGGTCTAAGAGTAAAAGGAACTGGTTTCCCTGAAATTCTTTTGTTTAGTTCAATCGCAACTGGCATCCCTTCCTCTTCTGCCCCTTTACAAAAATTGCACGTTCTTAAGCTTTTAACAACATTCCCAACTGGGTAAACTGATAATTCGACTTCGTGAAATTTTTCTGTAATTTCTTCCGAACGACTTTCAGGTATTTCAATGTACAGTTGTTGGAAAGTGGTCAATTCAAGTTCAGAGTCATCATCCATATATTCCGCAATGACTATCAGTTGTTTTGCGTTTAATTTGGCGCCGAATGATATTCCCCCATTGACTGCAAGTTTAATCATGGTCTCTTGGTTTTCCAAATTCAATCCACTCCCCTAAATATATGTAAAACACAACTATTCTTAATTATAACTTATTTCGAAATTATTTTAATTGATGAGAACTTTTTGCATGGTGGTAAAAGTAGGAAGAAAGATCATGAAGCTCCTTAAAAAATGCACAATTTACCTATAAAATACATTGAGAGTTTTTTAATAGGAGGACCTTAGATGAAGAAAATACTTACTCTATTAGTAGGAACGTTAGTCTTGTTAGCTGCATGCAGTGATGATGATTCCAGTTCAAATACAAACGATAGCGGTGAAAAAGTACCTCTTTCCATAGAAGAAGTAAAAAATGTCTATTCTCAAAGTTGTTCAAGATGTCATGGTCAAATTCTTGCAGACGGTGTGCCTGGAGATCTTGAAAATATAGGCACTGAACTTTCTGAAGAAGAGATTGATGAAATCATTCGCAAAGGAAAAGGGATGATGCCAGGTCGATTAGTAAAAGAGGAAGAAGCCGCTGCCATAGCTGAATGGTTATCTACAATAAAATAACCCCCATAAAGGGGGATTGAAATTTTAAACTTGGATTCTCTCCCTCTTTCTTGTGCTTAAAACGAATTTATATGCACCCCAAGCTACATAACAAGAAATTGAAAATATAGCCAGCGCTAATACCGCGTGAATGATTCCCATCCAGCCATTAGTTGTATAGTATTGCAAGTTAAATAGAATAAACAACATCATGCTCCATGCTCTATACTTTTGCGGGACCCAACCTGCACTCCCAAAAATGTACATAACAGCAGGCAGATACTCAATCACTCTTACAAAAGCTAGATGTTTCTCCCACATGTCATCATTGACAAAAACAGCCAATGCTGCGAAAGAAACTTGAATAATAATGCTAATTAGCAGAGTCCATGCGAGCACACAAAAAATGATTTGCGAGTTTTTTTGTACCTTTTCCTTTGTCGTTTCACTAATTTTCATTATGTAATCCCCTTTTAATAAATATGTTTGCGTTTACATTTAATCCCCATCCCTAGAAAGCTGAAAATAGATTACCATTAAAATATTGAGAATTTGTGCAGAACTGATCTTTTTTCATAATCTATTGAAATAAAGAGAACCCAGCTAAGTAAAAATCCTTAGCTGGGCTCTCTTTATTCTGCTAACGTCCGCAACAATTTAATCAAATCTGCCTTCGACTCAAATCCTATTCCAGGCACATCAGGTAAACGCACATATCCATCTTCAATTGGATACCCATCTGCAAAGCCACCAAATGGTGGGAATACGCCTGGATATGATTCATTGTCACCAAGTCCGAGACCTGCGGCGATATTGAGAGACATTTGGTGACCTCCATGCGGAATGCAACGTCTGGAGGACCAAGCGTATTCCTTTAGCGTTCTCCATGTCCGCCTGGTTTTTCACCTGTCATTAATACATCCCAAATACGATGGGGATCAGAATTGGTTCCCTCTTCATTAAGGATATCTTCCGTTTTTGCTTCTTGTAATCTTGGAATAAAGCGTTCTCGTAATAATCCACTCGGAGCATATCGTCCATTAGAATGGAAGCCGTAGCCGATAACCGGTTTGCCATTGCGGATCACATCGGTAATAATCGCCACAACAGATGCCGTCATCTTACTAAAATCTATATAAGCATTACGAATATCTGAACCAATCGGTACCGCCATTTCTCTTATATCAACAATTCTCATTTGTTTCTCTCCCTAAAACTTATTTTTCACAAAAGGCCTAGCCATTGCCACCAAGTTAAGGCCACGATAACCGTAACTCCTGTCATAATGAGCGTCATATAAAAACCTGGTAACAAAAAAGTTTGTTGCTTAATTTGTCCAGTGCTATGTACCAGTACATTTGGCATTGCTTCAACAACTAAAATATATCCATGCAAACATGCGAGTGCCGCACTAAACACAATCACTAATGGATCTGTCCCAGCTTGATTCGCTAATCCAATATAAATCGGAATTAATGCAACCACAGCTGTTGATACATTGGACATAGCCAAATGAAATATTTGCGTGATACAAAGGATAAAAATAACCGCGATTATGGGGTTAGCCATTAAGGAAATAATCCAGCCAACACTTAAACTTTCTCCGAGTAATTGGGTGGCTCCTGATTCATTTAAGGCATAACCAATCGACAATGTTGCCCCTAACATTAAGACGGTGTCAAAATTGATCTTCACAACATTACCCCAAGTTGCACAACCAATTGTCGGCAGGGCCATCAGTGCAACCCCAATAAGTGCAGGAATACTAGGATGAAGTCCATGTAAAGGCTCCGTCATCCATAACCCAACAATAAAAATGAGAATGATAAGACATCTTTTTTCTCTGCTATCCATCTTGCCAAAATCTTTTGCTCTCTCCCTCATTTGCTTCTGTACTTCTGGGAAAGCAGCTTCCTCTTTCTTTAAAGGGAAAAGCTTCATAAGCAGTATCCATACAGCAGGGATGAGGAGCAGCCAGATTGGCAAGGCGTAAAGGAACCATTGAAAATAGGTGATCGTAATCCCTGTAAATTCATTTAGTAGCTCAACAGCTAGTATATTTCCAATCGCCGCGGTCATAACAGCCGTTCCACTCACGGTACTGCCAAATGCGACCCCGAGCATAATCATTTTCCGTAAATCACTCTCTGGTTTCGCCTTAATCATATCAAGAACATTTACGACAATCGGTAGGATCAAAGCGGTTCGAACAGCAACGGCAGGGATAAAAAAAGCTTGAATTTGTGGGATTACGAGAATACTAGCTAATAAACCTTTGGCATTTCCTCCCCATTTAGCCAAAACAAAGTACGTAATTCTTTTCGCCAAAGGGGTTTCATTGACTGCTCGAGCCAGCATCATTCCAGCAATGATTAAAAAAACAGCAGGTGAAGCAAAACCACTATAAACGACATCGGTCGGGACAACATTGAAAATGAGCATAAAAATAATCGTCAATATCGAGGTTAACCCTAATGGAATGGGCTCCAGTGCCCATAATACAATGGCGCTGGAAACAATGCCGATCATTAATCTTGCTGATTGATGAAAGCTTTCAGGTAATCCCACATACATGCCAACAAACAGTAAAATTGCGAGCAGAAAACCTAAAGCTTTTTTCGAAAATAAAAAACGAGCGATTCCTTTTTCCCGTGCTGTTTCGTTTAAGTGAACCTTTGGAACTCCCAACTAAGTCACCTTCTCATTTTTGAAGAGATGCTCTCCTGTCTTAAAGCATCTTAATTCTTTTTATAATCTCACTCGATACTTCCTTCGTCGTTGATGAACCACCAATATCCGGTGTTTTATATCCATCTGCTACAACTTCTTCGATTATATTTAGTAGTTTTGTTGCTAGCTCTTGTTCTCCGAAATGATCCAACATCATTTTTCCAGTCCAAATTTGCCCAATTGGGTTCGCAATTCCTTTGCCAAAAATATCAGGCGCAGAGCCATGAACTGGCTCAAACATTGATGGATAGTTTCCATTCAAATTAATGTTAGCCGCTGGGGCAATGCCAATGCTTCCCATAACGGCCGCTCCTAAATCGGTTAAAATATCGCCAAATAGATTACTAGCCACCACTACATCGAATGTATGAGGTTTTGTGACAAAAAAGGCGGAAAGGGCATCAATATGAATCGATTGTGTATCCACTTCCGGATAACGTTCTGCCATCGATTTGAATACCTCATCCCAAAATGGCATCGAATGAAAAATGCCATTCGACTTCGTTGCACTCGTAAGATGTCTTTTCCTTTGCATTGCGTATTGGAATGCATAATCCATTACTCTTTCCGTACCTTTGCGGGTAAAGATCGCATTTTGAATCGCCATTTCATCTTCACCCTTATGAATCCTACCACCAATTTCACTATATTCACCTTCACTATTTTCTCGAACAACGATAAAATCAAACTCGCTTGGATTCGCTAATGGTGAGGCTACTCCTTTGATAAACTTAGCTGGTCTAATATTAATGACCTGCTCAAATTCACGACGAATCGGAAGTAATAACCCCCATAGAGATACGTGATCAGCAACTAGTTTTGGATTCCCGACTGCCCCTAAAAAAATAGCATCATGGTTCCGCAATTTTTCTAGCCCATCATCATCCATCATTTTTCCATGCTCTATGTAATACTCACAGCTATATGGATACCATTCATATTTGAATTGAAGGCCCCCATGTACTTCTGCTATAGCCGTCAACATCTCTACAGCTTCAGGCATAATCTCCTTCCCAACACCATCTCCTGGCACCACTGCTAAATTGATTGTTTTCATTTTGCATCCTCCTTTATTGTTTTTTTACTCCTAGCAACTATAATAAAGAAAATCCCTGATATTGCTGGTAAAATGACAGATACACTTACGACCCCTAACCAACCAAAATGACTCCAAACTCCTCCTACAGCTGTCCCACCAATCGTTGTTCCCATATAATAGCTAAATAAATAGAAACTCGTTGCACCACTTTTATGATGTGTGGCTGTTGTTCCAACCCATGTCGACACGAGGGAGTGAACGATAAAGAAGCCGAGACAGACAAGGGATAATCCAAGGACAACATAGAATAGCTGAGTAACGGTCGTAACCGCCGTTCCCAATAACATAATTAAGAGTCCTACGATAATAATGGTAATGAGGTTATTACGTGTTGCTAAACGACCAGCAACAGGTGAACCAATGACACCGAAGAAGTATGTCATATATAACAATGAGATGATTTGAATCGATAAGTAAAAAGGCTCTTTTTCTAAATAAAAGGGCAAATAAGTCCACACTGCGGAAAAGGCTACTTGGAGCATAAACCCAAACAGAAAGGCAAATGCTAGTTTCGGATTTTTAAAATGGACAGCCATTCCTGCGATATCTTGTTTATAGCTACGATTATGTTGTTTAAAAAATCTTGATTTTGGCAACATCCATAAACAAAGAAAGCTGACAATCAGCCCAAAAATTCCAAGTGTATAAAAACCTGCCTGCCAACTAAAAGAGTCGGCAAACTGACCACTCAATACCCTCCCAAACATGCCCCCTAACGCATTACTTGCTATATAAAAGGAGACAGCCAGCCCTTGAGCCTGATAGGAAATTTCTTCACTAATATAGGCAACTGCGACAGCTGGAAGCCCTGCGATCGTTACTCCAGTAATGAATCTCCAACCTAAAATCCACCAAAAGTGCGGGACAAGTGGAATGACAAAAAGAGGAATTATCGATATCATAAGCGTCCACTTTAAAATGACGAGCCTCCCAATTCGATCTGATAGAAATCCAAAGAATAGCAGTCCAAAGACCAATGAAAAGGTTGTTAATGAAATCGCTAAGCTCGAAAAAGTCGGCGATATTTGAAATTCCCTTGTAAAGATTGGGAGTAACGGCTGTGTCACATATAAATTAGCAAAGTTTAACATAGACGCTAACGTTAATCCAATCGTTATTTTCCAAAAGCGCGAATCTTTTATTTCGTAAGGACGTAATTGATGCTCCATGAAAAAGACTCCATTCTTAAATCAAATCTGTCTATACTTCTCTACACCTTGCCGATACAAGTCATTCCCGTGGGTATCATTGATGACAATCGCAGGGAAGTTTTCTATCGTAAGCTTCCGAATCGCTTCCGTTCCTAAATCCTCATAAGCGATCATTTCAACCGCTTTAATCGAGCGAGCAATTAAGGCAGCGGATCCACCAATGGCACCAAAATAGATCGCTTTATTTTTAACAATCGCTTCCTTTACTTCATCACTCCGATACCCTTTCCCAATCATGCCTCCTAGACCTAACTCGAGCAGTTTCGGGGTATATTTATCCATTCTCCCACTTGTTGTTGGTCCGGCCGAGCCGATTACTTGACCTGGCTTGGCTGGAGTAGGTCCGACATAATAAATCACTTGGCCATCTACATCAAAAGGCAATGGCCTCCCATCTTGTATTTGGTCATACATTCTTTTATGAGCAGCATCTCTGGCGGTATATACGGTTCCAGATAATAAAACACGATCTCCAGCTTTCAATCCGAGAATATCCTTTTTTTGAAATGGTACTTGAATAAAAGTTGGCACATAATCCCTCCTTTTACAGTATGGCCTCCTTATGTCGACTCGCATGGCAGTTCAAATTAACAGCAACCGGCAGTGCCGCAATATGGCAAGCCTCTACTTCTATTTTGATATCTAGCGCCGTCGTTGTTCCGCCCATTCCTTGTGGTCCAATCCCAAGACGATTGATATCATCCATGAGCTCTGTTTCTAATTTGGCTATTGCAGGTTCTGGGTGACGTTCTCCCACATGACGGAACAAAGATTTTTTCGCTAAATAAGCACATCTCTCAAAATTGCCTCCAATTCCCACACCAACAATTAGCGGTGGACATGCATTCGGTCCGGCAACACGAACCACGTCTAAAATATACTTTTTAATTCCTTCCACACCGTCTGATGGCTTGAGCATTTTCAAATCACTCATATTTTCAGCGCCTCCGCCTTTGGCCGTCATTTTAATTTTGAGTTGTTCCCCTTGCACTAGCTCAATATGGACGATACCTGGCGTATTATCATTCGTGTTATTACGATCGATCGGGTCACGAATAATCGAATTTCTTAAATACCCTTCTCCATATCCTTTTTTGATTCCCTGGTTGATCGCATCATAGAGGCTACCACCAACAATCTGACAATCCTGCCCCAATTCTACAATACAGACGACGGTTCCCGTATCTTGACACATCGGTACACGTAATTCTGTCGCAATATTAGCATTTTCAATTAACTGGCTTAAAACTTCTTTCCCTGCTTCCGACTTTTCTGTTTTCAAAGCTGATTGAAAGGCATTATACATGTCTTCACCCAAATCATAATTTGCCTTTATACACATGTCTGCGACCTTTTCGACGATATCATCATAATAGATTGCTCTCAATTCGCTCACCTTCCTTACGCTCTAGGTTTGGAAATATAGAAAGTCCCTAAGCCTTGTGCGACTAAGTCATTTTCATCATCTGTCACAGTACATTCCGCTATGACGATTCGACTTCCCCATTGTAAAATTCGAGGATGTGCCATCAGTTTTGAGCCTTCACCTTTTTTGATAAAATTCAGCTTTAGTTCGAGTGTATAGACCTTTTCCTCTTCCTTTACTTTCTCTAAAATCATAAATCCGATCGCGATATCGACTAAAGAGTAAAGGGCACCACCTTGTACGACTCCGTACGTATTCTCATGCTGAATTCCAAGATCCATAATCATTTCTGCGCCTTGCTTTCTTACTCCTAGAAATTTTCCAAAATAGTGCATTTCATCATTTTTAGAAGCTTCAAGTGAAGCTAGCACATGTTCAACATGCTGAAGCTTATTCTGATCTAGTTTTTGTAAGTGATGTTCAATCCGCGACATAATTTCTTGTTTATTAAAAAGTTCTCCACTCATATAGTGAACTCCTTTTTAAATGACAGGTAATTTGTCTGATGCTAAAAATTCTCGAACGGACTCTATTTTTTCAAGCTTCAGGATGGAATCAGCAAAGGCCACTCTTTTTTCCTCGGGTAGTCTAGTTGCTAGAATCATAAATTTATCCACTAAGTCATTAGATGTTACGGGGTTTTCTGGATCGCCTTTAGGATATTCTGTTTGTATAACGATTTTCTCCCCACTGCGTAGGCTAATTTCCACTTTCGATCCCCATTTTTCTGGATAAGCAGCTTCTATTTCAGGGTCAACCCCCACACTTACCTTTTTCATAAGAGCTCGGATGTCTTCATCCCAAAGGGTTTCCTCCGTAAATTGAGCGAGTCCCCCTTTTCCTGTTAAAAGGGCTAACGCCGTACAAAATTGCAAACTAAATTTGGAAGCGTACTGTGTCGTTGGATGATCATTATTGGTAATATTAATTGCCGCTTGATAAGCACCTACTTTGATTTCATCAATATCTTCTACTCGAAGCGTTTTTTCCTTCGTTACATCGAGCATCAAATCCATCGCCGGATGGGTATGACGACAAGAAGCATGCACTTTAAAAGAGTTCTCTGTAATTTTAAAGATTTCTCCGAGCCCATTCGTAATCTTCGATTCATCAAACTTCTCACTCATGGCACGAAAAAACCCACGACTTCCTTCTAAAATTTGCGTTGCACCAGTAAACCCTTTTTCAGCTAGAAGAGCACTCATAACGCCATTCATCGCTGCTTTTCCAGGATGAAGTTGCTTGGACATGGCCCCGTCCTCAATAAACTGCCAAAGTCCTGCTGCTTGTGTCCCTGCACTACCTAAAGCATGAATCGTTTGCTCTACATTTAGATCGAGCAATTTCGCAGCCGCCGCTGCTGCTCCGAACGTTCCACATGTCGCCGTATTATGCCAGTAATAATAGTGTGAAGGTGTTACAGCCTCTCCAATTCGAAAGCAAACTTCATAACCAATCGCTACAGCTGTAATAAGATCTTTTCCTGTACGCTTTTTCCACTCAGCAACAGCCAGTGCAGCTGGAATAACTACAGTGGCTGCATGGATAACAGAGCCTTTATGGATATCGTCAAGCTCCATAATATGACTGGCTGCTCCATTGACAAGGGCAGCATTCAAAACAGAACTTCTACCTCCCGTTAATAAGGTCGCCTGTTCTTCTCCACCCATTTCTTCGATTAGATGGTGAATCATTTGCACAGGTGGTTTGTCTGCTCCTGCAAAAGCAGAGCCAAAATAATCAAGAATACAAAGCGTGGTAAAGGACACTACCTCATCTGGTAAATCCTCATAGGATGTATTCGTTACATACTCCGCCAATCTTTTACTTAATTCCATTGAAGAACCTCCTCATTTTTTAAAATCACTTTCAACTCATGAACGTATAAAAGGTCCCTGCGTTAGCAAGGACTCGAGAATGTATTTAAAAGGAACGTGGTAAGCCGAGTACATGTTGGCCGACATAACTTACAACGAGATTATTCGTAATTGGTGCGACAATAAATAACCTCGCTTCACGGAACTTCCGCTCAATATTGTACTCTGTCGCAAATCCATATCCACCATATGTAGACATGGCTGCGTTAGCCGCCTTCCATGCCGCTTCAGACGCTAAATACTTTGCCATATTCGCTTCTGCTGCACAATTTTCACCAGCATCAAACATTTCGGCCGCTTTGTCGCGCATTAGTCTTGCTGCCTCAATGTCCATATAAGATTGAGCAATTGGGAATTGAACTCCTTGGTTTTGCCCGATCGGACGATTAAAGACCACGCGCTCATTGGCATACTGGACCGATTTGTCCACAAAATAGTAGCCATCCCCAACACTTTCAGATGCGATCAAAATACGCTCCGCGTTCATTCCACTCAATACATAACGAAACCCTTTTCCTTCTTCTCCGATTAGGTTTTCAACGGGAATTTCCACATTTTCAAAAAACACTTCTGTAGTAGCATGGTTGATCATCGTATCGATTGGACGGATCGTAATGTTTTGTTGTTGGTCTTTCATATCTAAAAGGAATAAGCTCAAGCCATCTGTCTTTTTCTTCACTTGATCTTTAGGAGTTGTTCTGGCGAGTAAAAGCATTAAATCAGAGTATTCAGCACGGGAGGTCCAAATTTTTTGTCCATTTACAATATAACGATCACCTTTAAGTTCAGCTGTCGTTTCAATACTAGTTGTATCACTTCCTGCAGTTGGCTCCGTAATCCCAAACGCTTGTAGTCTAAGTTCACCTGAGGCAACCTTCGGTAAATAGCGCAATTTTTGTGCTTCACTTCCATGACGAAGGACAGCTCCCATTGTGTACATTTGCGCATGCCCGGCACCAGAGTTACCACCAGAGCGGTTGATTTCTTCTAAAATCGCACATGCCTCGACCATTCCTAGTCCTGCCCCACCATATTCTTCTGGAATCAAGACAGATAACCAACCCTCATTGGTCAATGCTTGAATGAATTCCTCAGGATAGGCATTTTTCTCATCTGTTTCTTTCCAATAAGTTTCTGGAAACTTTGCACATAATGCTTTAACACTTTCGCGAATTAATTCTAATTCTTGTTTTGTACTTGCTGCCATTTCACTCACTCCTAATCTATTATTCTTAAACCTGAATATGATTACTTTCCTTGCCAAACAGGTTTGCGTTTTTCATTAAAGGAACGAATCCCCTCTAGCCGGTCTTCTGAATTTGCGCATTTATAATATTGATCGAGTTCAATTGATAAAGCTGTATTTAAATCAGTTTGTAATCCATTATTAACAGCCTTTTTAATGGACTTTAAGGATAAAGGAGCATTTTTTGCAATCCCTCGCGCAAGTTCAAGTGCCGTCTCGATTAAGGAATCACTTGGGACAACATCATTGGCTAATCCTACTTCCAGGGCCCGACCAGCTGATATATGCTTCCCGCTAAAGAGGATTTCTTTCGCAATTCCAACTGGAATCGATCGAGGGAGTAGCTGTGTTCCCCCAACTCCAGGAATTATCCCGATTGTCACCTCTGGGAGACCGAATTTCGCATGTTCAGCAAACACTCGAAGGTCGCAACTTAACATCATCTCTACTCCGCCCCCAAGGGCATATCCGTTAACCGCTGCAATAACAGGAAATGGAAAGTTACGTATATCGGCATATGCCTCTTCAAAAATATCATGCTGTTTTTGCCATTCTTCATTTGTCATGCCATTGCGTTCCTTTAAATCGGCTCCAACACAAAAGCTTCTTTCTCCAGAGCCCGTTAACACGACTGTACGAAGGTCCTTTTGCTCTCGTAAGTAAGAAAGACATGAAATCAGATCGAGTGCCATTTGTGTATTCAGTGCATTCAGCGCTTCTGGACGTTCTAAGGTCAAAAGATAAATACCACTTATTTCTTCATCCCTCGTCAATGAAAGCGTTTCCCATTTGTTCATAAAAAATATCCTCCCTATGCCCTTTGTTTAAGAAACTGGTACCTCGTATTTTCGGTCCGATTTACCTGCTTTTAACACACTACTTGCTAGCTCGTGGCCAACTAGTGTTTTCAAGAAACTTGAGGCCTCAATTAATTTATCTAAATTGATCCCTGTATCGATATCCATACCATGTAACATGTGAACAACATCTTCTGTGCAAACATTTCCTGTAGCCCCTGGTGCGAATGGACAGCCTCCAAGTCCTCCAAGAGAGGTGTCAAAACTAGTTACTCCACCTTGAATACTTGCTAATATATTCGCTAGCCCCATTCCTCTCGTATTGTGAAAGTGCAGATTAAAAGGCTGTTCTGGACACTTTTTTACTAAACTATGAACAAGCTGGTAAACTTGTTTTGGATTTGCCATTCCCGTTGTATCTGCTAACGTGATCGTATGAACGTCTAATTTCGTCAGTTGCTCCACGATAGAATGGACCCTTTCTTCTGGGACTTTTCCTTCAAAAGGACAGCCAAAAGTGGTTGCTAAGGAAACATCTACTTTTATATTTTTTGGATCACAATATGCTTTAATCTCAGCTAAAGCCTGGAGAGATTCCTCCGTCGTTTGTCTAACATTCTGTAGATTATGTGTATTGCTTACTGATAAAACATAATTTATTTGTTTCACATGACTATTTGCAGCGATTTCTGCCCCTTTTAAATTGGGAATTAAGGCGATAAATGTTATATCATCATTGCCTTTAAGGTACTGAAACAATTCCTTGCTATTCGCCATTTGGGGAACCAATTTCGGATGAACAAATGAACCAAACTCCATCGTTTTCACATTTGCATCCAAAAGTCGGTTCGATAAATCCAATTTTTCTTCAACGGTTAACAAATTCGCCTCTAACTGTAACCCATCTCTTAGCACCACATCATTTACAGTGACGAAACTCGGCCAGTTCATATTTCCCCTCCCTCGAAATTTCCGAATTATCAAACGATTATTTCATCTATAGGATATCGTATCCAAAATTCTTTGTCTAGATGAATTAGCTAACTTTTATTTATTTTCTGATTTTTTAACCAATGAGAAAAATTCATTAGCATTAAAGCAAATTAATGAATACAAAGCGAAAAACCCCGCTTCATACTAGCGGGGCAACTTCTTACTTCAATCGAACTCTTTCTAACACTTGTAACGCTTGTTTATAAACAGGATAATCCACCATTTCCCCATTCACTTGTATCGCTGCTAACCCTTCTATCTCCGCTTTTTCAAAAGCCATTACAAGCTCGTTTGCCCTTTGTATTTCTTCACTCGTAGGAGCAAATATTTGATTCACAATCGTTGTTTGAATAGGGTGTATGCATAGTTTGGCGTAGAAGCCATGTTGTTTCCCAAGACTTGATTCATGGATTAAACCTGCATCATTTTTAAATTCCGTATAAACTGTATCAATTGGTGGCTGTAAACCATGGGCCTTAGATGAGATGGCAATCATTGACCTTGGATAAATCAACTCTTCTTGATTAGTAGAAAGATTGATTCCTAGTTCAAGAGAATAATCAATCGCACCAAATGCCAATCGCTTAATTCTAGTAGATGAACCGGCGATATTTTTTACAGACAAAACCCCTTGTGCAGTCTCCAGTAAAGGAATGATATGTTGATTTTCAGGTACGTAGTTCTCAATTTCTGCTATATTCTCTTCAGAGTTCGTTTTTGGTAATACAATCCCTGCAAAAGGATATTCCTTCAAGAGGGAAACATCATCTCTCCAAAAAGCAGTCAACAGATCATTGATTCTTACATAAATGGCTTTCGAAGGTTCGCCCACTTCATGTAACGCTTTCATCACATGATCTCTTGCCTTCTCTTTTTCAGATACGGCTACAGCGTCTTCCAAATCAATGATGATGGCATCTGCATCACTTGCCAACGCTTTCTTAATTCGTTCAGGTTGTGTGGCAGGTACAAATAAATAGGAACGATCCATTCTCATTTCCTCCAGTACTATTCAATAAGAAATAGGGCAATTTGTGGGAACACCATCACAATAATTAGGACGAGAATGAATAACCCGAAAAATGGTAAAACACCCCGGATGACACTTTCCACTTTTTCCTTCATAATTCCACTGACCACAAATAAGTTCAGACCAACTGGAGGGGTAATCATCCCAAGTTCCATGTTGATAACCATAATAATTGCGAAGTGGTATACATTAATATCTAACGCGCCTAATATCGGCAAGAAGATTGGTAAAGTGATTAAAATAATCGCTGTAGGCTCTAAGAACATTCCTAAAACAAAGAAGAGAATGTTCACGATAATTAAAAATGTCCATTTATTTAACCCACTATCACTCACCCATTGGGCAAATGTTTGCGGAACTTGTTCTGTCGTTAAGAACATTCCAAATACGAGTGCTGATGCGATAATTAAGAAGATCATAGAAGTGGTATTAATCGAGTCTAGCGTAATAAATTTGAACTTTTTCCAGCTCATTTCTCGATAAATAAATGTAGAGACAATAATGGCATATAAAACGGCAACAAAAGAAGCTTCAGTTGGTGTTACGACACCTTCATAAATACTCCAAAGAATCGCAACCGGCATGATAAGTCCCCAGATTGCCTTTACAGTAGGACGCCATCTATCTGCTAACGGAACTTTCTCCATCCCGCCATATCCCTTTCGATAGGCCATTAATATTGCACTTAAGATTAAAACTCCACCTAATATTAGACCTGGAACGATCCCTGCTGTAAAAAGTTTTCCGGTAGATTGTTCAGCAACAGATCCATACAAAATAAGTGGAATAGAAGGGGGAATTAAGATTCCTAACGTACCAGCTGCGGCGACTAATCCCATTGCATATCTCTTATCATAACCAGCTTCAATCATCATCGGAATCATAATCGCTCCAATAGCTGCTGCTGTAGCCGGACTTGAACCTGATATAGCCGCAAAAATCATACAAGTCACGATTGTTACAACCGCTAATCCTCCTCGAGTATGACCAATCCAAGCCTTTATACAATTAATTAAATATTTCGAGATTCCACCTTTGGCCATGATCAATCCTGCAAAAACAAAACCGGGAATAGCCATCAATGTTGTACTATTCACTCCTGTAAACATCTTTTGGATGACCGTATCAATGGAGAAGTCAACCATCCAAAGTGCAACTACACTAGACACTCCTAAACTAATGGCGATGGGAACACGTAAAAAGGCAAGACCAAATAATAAGATAAGTAAAATGATCGTTTCCATTAAGACTCCTCCTCATATCCCGTTTCAGGAGTGATTCCTTTGAAAGAATAATAGATTTTTGCCACAAAATGAATGAACAGCAATATCCCAGTAATGGGCATAATCAAGTAGTTAATCCAGATTGGAAAACCAACATCAATGGTTTTGATTCCTTGTTCATATGCCGTCATCACCATATTCATTCCTGTCCACACTAGGAAGAAGCTGAAAGCGGTTCCAATTATAAGGGTAACAATTTCACTAACCTTCTTCATCTTTTCTCCCATGCGATCATACAAAATATCAATCGTTACATGTTTATCGTCTCTTAGAGCTGTAGCAAAGCCAACAAATATAGCCCACACTAACATCATCGTAAAAATCTCAGTTGCCCAGCTTTGCGATACTCCCATAATGTAACGAGAGTAAACTGAATAAAGACTAATAGAAATCCCAAACAAAAAGAAAACAATCGCAACAAAGTTCTCAATCTTATAAAGTATTTTCATCATTTCCCTCCTCTATCTATCTTAAAAAAAAGTAATAAATTTGAATGATATGACACTAGACTCGAAGTTCCATAAGAAATGGGACACATCGAGTGACTGTGTAAAAAAATGAATTTCCAACACCTCCTTGTCATTTTGTATATTGGATACTATTTCTTTTAAATATCATAATATAATTCTCTTTATTCAACAAGACTGAAAATTTAAAATTACCAAATATTTCAGAAAATATATTTACACTCACAAAAACATATGGTATCTTAAAAAAGAAAATTGTATCCAAAATACCATCATAAATGTAAGCCCTTACACCTAGAAATTTAAGATTATAAGATTAAGGAGGTGTTTCCTTAAAATTATACGAATAAGCTTCTTTTATCTTAAGTATGATTACCTAAGGGGGAAGGAAAATGAAATTTAATAAAAAACTATTAAGTATTCTCTTTTTAGCATTTACCCTTTTATTAGCTGCCTGTGGAAACGACGAGGCAACTGGTGAAGCGGACGGGGACAGTGATGGTATCCAAGAAATCACAATTAAATTTTCACACGTAGTAGCTGAGAACACGCCAAAAGGCAAAGGTGCCATTGCCATGAAGGAGTACATCGAAAGTGAGTCAGATGGAAAAATAAAGGTAGAAATCTATCCAAACAGTTCATTATTTGGTGATCAGGATGAATATCAAAACTTAGTGGCCAACAACGTTCAATTTATTGCTCCTGACTTATCGAAGTTTGTTGGAAATAACCCACAATTTAACGTACCATCTCTTCCCTTCGCATTTGATAACGATGAAGCTGCAATCGCTTTCTGGGATGGAGAAAAAGGACAAGAGATTTTAAGTAGCTTAGAGGGTGACGGCGTCATGGGTTTAAAGATGTGGCCAAATGGTGGTAAACATATCACTAATGATGAGCGTGCCATTGCTTCACCTGATGATTTCAATGGATTGAAATTCCGTACACAAGGTGGGCAAGTACTTGAAGCTCTTTACGGACTACTCGGTGCTGGTTCAGAATCAATTCCATTTGGCGAATTGTACACAGCTCTTGACCAAGGGGTTGTAGAAGGGCAAGAAAATACATTTAGTAATATTGAATCGAAAAAGTTTGATGAAGTTCAACAATATATGACAGTTCTAAATCACACTCGTGTAGACTATGCTATTTTCACAAACACAAAATTCTGGGATGGTCTAAACGCTGAAACAAAAGCAATTGTAGAAGCTGGAGTTGACGCAGGTACAAAGGTTGCACGTGAAGAAGCAAAAGCATTAAATGACGAAGGTTATGAAATCATTAAAGAGCGTGGTTTAACCGAAATCACAGAATTAACACCTGAACAAGTTCAAGCATTCCGCGATGCATTACAGCCAGTTTATGATGAATTCGAAGAAGCCATTGGTACTGATATTTATGAAGCAGTACGTGCTGCAAATGAAGAATTTGGGAATGGGAACTAACTGATTGTAAGCGCAAACACAAAAACATTCTCTAAACCATTGCCTAGTTTCAAGCTATAGCTAACTCATTTTACAGAGTTTAGCTATAGCTTTTATTTTCTTTGATTTTGATTTTGATTTTTTTGGGGCAAATCCAACTCTTATGAAACTTTCATGTGACATACTTTCTACTTAAAATGGTGTATCTTTTGTTTCATGAACCTCTCATGTTACATACTTTCTTCTTAAAACGGAGTATCTTTTGTTTCATGAGCATCTCATGTGACATACTTTTTCCTTAAAACGGAGTATCTTCTGTTTCATGAGACCTCCATGTGACATACTTTCCTCTTAAAACGGAGCAGCTTCTGTTTCATGAACCTTTCATGTGACACACTTTCCCCATAAAACAGAGCAGCTTCTGTTTCATGAGCCCTTCATGTTACATACTTTCCTCTTAAAACGGAGTATCTTCTGTTTCATGAGTCCCTAATGTGACATACTTTCCTCTTAAACTGACCCTACTTTTGTTTCATGAGCCTCTCATTAACATACTTTCCCTTTGAAACCACTCAACTATCACTCATATACTTACAAAAAAGGCATCGAGTTTCATGCACTCAATGCCTTTTCTTCACTCTCACTACCTTATTTTAATAGTTTTATAACATCCTCAATTGACTCCAATTGTTCAAAACGCTCTAACGCTTCTATTATTTGAGCGATTTGCTCGGAGGTTAACGTAGCTTTACAAAGTTTCGTAAACTTCCGCTCTAACATCTCTTTCGTCATCGGGTTCTCAATACTTCCGGTAGCATGTTCAATATAGATCTCATGTCTTGTACCGTCCTTCTTCACTAAAGTAGCCACTACTTTGTCCTTATCTACTTTTTCATCTGCTTCTGGTTTTATTTTTTCCCTAAAGGCAACCGTTTCAGGAGCAAGCACTTTTTCATTTTGGTATTGATCTTCAGCAGCATCCTTTTCTAAAAAGGCAATGGTCCCTGTATGATAAATACTAAACTTCCCTTCAAGACCTGTTTTCGGCTCTTTTTTCCCTGTTAATTCTAATACATATGGATTTACTTGAAGAACGATTTCATCAACTTCCTCAGGTAGTGCGAATTCACTTAATTGAATACATGCATCAATGGAAGGATGTAGAACTATCCCACAAGCATATGGCTTAAAGGCATTCTTCTCCAACTCCCAAACTTCCCTAAAATCTTCAAGTACTTTATTTTCATTATGTTCTGGACTATAGACGTTAAAAAATCCCCGTTTAGCTTCTAACACTTGGGTTGAGCTTGTAAACCCTTTTTCCACCAATAATGCTGCCAGTAAACCATTTTGGGCAGCCTTTCCTGGATGAAAAGGCTTCGTCATTGTGCCGAACATTTCACGGAGACCAAAGCTTTGAGTACCAGCTAGCCCCATAGCCATGGCCAATTGCTCTTCATCCAATTTTAATAATAATCCAGCTGCTACAGACGCACCAAACACTCCAGTACTTGGAGTTATGTGGTAACCGTGTTGATAATGAGAAGGGTAGACAGCGTTACTTATTCGAAGTTCTACTTCACAGCCTAAAATAAACGCATGTAGAAGTTCTTTCGTTGAAAATGAATACTTTTCTCCAAGTGCAAAAATAACAGGGGCAACAGGTCCACTTGGATGGTGGATCGTGTCTAAATGGGTATCATCAAAATCAAAAATATGAGAGGAGGTTCCATTAATTAAGACGGCAGATAATAAGTCCGTTTTCACATTCCTTCCTAATATGGAAGCTTGTTCTGAAGTCGACAGCTCATTCGTAACATCAAGTAAAATATCAATCGTTTCATGATGGATTGCTCCTACTGTTACGCCTAACCAATTTAATAGACTCTTTTTTGCATGTTCGATAACGCTTTCAGGAATGTCTTCGTAAGTCGTATTATAAATGCGGTTGACTAATTCTTTTGTAATCATAGTATCTCTCCTATTCTTCTAAAATTTTTTCTCATCCAAGTAATCTACTAGAGAAGCAATTCCTATTTCCTCTTCTGCGAAAGAATTGACAAGTTCGATTGTACTTGTCGGTAATGGAATTCCATTTTTCTCTCGTTCTTGTTTTAATTCATATTCCATTTCACCTGGTAGATAGATTCGTTCCACCCCTTTGGCTGTAGGGGATTGTTTTAACGTTTTACTTAAGTATGCAACTCGATTTTGAAAAGATTCTCCATGACCAAAGCGATTTATATCGATTGCCGCAAAGACATGACCACATCCCCATGCTGCTTGCTCATGCTTTTGGAGCTCTGACTCAGCTGGTCCTTTCGAAATACCTCCTACTTCAAAGGAGAACAATGCCCCAGTTAATGCAGCTGAAAGAATTTCATTAATAACAGCTATCCCATAACCTTTATAGCCTCCAAATGGAAGGACAGTTCCTTCCACCGCTTCCCTCGGATCGGTTGTTGGCTCACCATCTTTTGTAATCGCCCATCCTTCTGGTAATGTTTCATTTTCCCTTGCCATCATTCTAATTCTTCCTCTAGCAGAAACACTGCAAGCCATATCTAAGACAATCGGAGCTTCCTCACCTGCAGGAATCGCATAGGAAAAAGGATTATTACTAAGAAGCGCCTCTTTCCCACCCCATGGAGCCATGACAGCCGGACCATTCGTGGTACAATAGCCAATTTGATTATGTTCCAAAGCTTTCATCGTATAGTAGGCAGCTGGACCGAAGTGACTACTATTTTTCACTCCAACTATCCCAATCCCATATTTTTTGGCACGTTCAATCGCCAAATCCATTGCAAAATTAGAGGCAATGACACCGAGAGTCCCTTGACCATCAATCGCTGTCATTGGACCATTGTCAGGTACTTCTTCAAATATTGGCTCCTTTTTTAGATGTCCATTTAAAAATCCCCTAGCCCAACGTGGTAAATTTTGAACTCCATGAGAATGGACACCTCGCAGGTCTGCATCCACGAGCACATCACTAATTAAAGCCACATTTTTTTCATTTAAGCCTACTTTTTTTAAGACGTCTTCTGTAAAGGTACGAAGGCTTGCTACATCAACGATTGTCATTGTTATCACCCCGTTTTCCGAAATATTTTCCTTCTATTATATTTGGTGAGTTTTCATCAAAGGCTTCACTCATGTTAAATAATTCAAAAGGTGTTTTTCCTCCTAGTAATAAATCCTTCATTTCGGCTTCTATTCGTTCTCGCTCCATTCCACGTGCCACAACTGCTTCGGCGGCTTCAATTGGAACAACTACTACACCATCATCATCAGCGACAATTATATCGCCTGGATAAATCAACACTCCACCACATACAGCTGGAATATTGACCCCACCTATTCGTTCTCTCGTGCTTCTTTCAGCTGAGATGGCTTGTGACCAAACTGGAAAATGATATTCTTTTATTTCTTTTATGTCACGAACACCTCCATCTGTTATAACACCAGCAAGTCCTCTTCCTACACCGGACCAAGTCGCAAGCCCACCCCATACTGCATTAAAAGTTGGTGAGTCTGTAAATGTGATAACAAATACATCACCTGGTTGGGTCAATGATAGTCCATAATGCATCGTTAAATAATCCCCAGGTGTATTTACCGCAATTACAGCAGGTCCCGCTATTGTCTTCCCTTGATCAACAGGTCTGATAGAGCGGTCGAGGAGCATTTCTTTTCCCAATACTTCATAAATTGTAGAAACTCCTAATCCTTTTAGTTGTTCGATTAATGAAGAATCTGGGCGATTGATTTCTGTATAGACCTCCCCAGCATATTTCATGTATTTCCCTCCCTGATTGCACGATTTTTATTGTCAATGTTTTTAAAATAATCATTTTCAAGAAAACAACTCAAAAAGAAGACTGGCAGCATCCTATACTACTAGTCTTCTTTCTTATGTTGGTACGTGTTAGTTTTGTTCTTTGTCAATTTCATCGAACACTTCTTGGGCGGTTCTGAAACTATCAATAGCAGCTGGAACGCCACAGTAAATCGCTGTTTGTAAAAATACTTCTTTAATTTCATCTTTTGTTAAGCCATTATTTAAGGCTCCGCGAACATGCAATTTTAATTCATGTGGACGATTTAAAGCTGTAATCATCGCTAAATTAAGCATGCTTCTTGTTTTTCTTGGTAGGCCAGGACGAGTCCATACTTCACCCCAGCAGTATTCTGTTACAAGTTCTTGCATTGGACGATTAAAATCAGTCGCATTCTGAATTGATTTATCCACATACTCTGCACCTAAAACACTTCTTCTCACTTCTAAGCCTTGTTCAAATTTTTCTTTATTCATTTTAATTCCCCTCTCTAATTTTTCACATGATTTGAATGTACTTGTATGACACCTTTTTCGACTAACTCTCGAATCGTTTCTTCGGCAACCCCTCTTTCTTCTAGAATATTTATAGTGTCTTCACCTAAAAATGGTGGCGACTTTGTAATTTCCAATGGTGTTTCTGATAATTGTACTGGTAGACGTGGCAATCTAAGATTTTCGATATTCGGATGATCTACATCAATCAACATTTGTGTACTTTCTGTTTGCGGACTCGTAATGACGGAAGATATTTTTAATATGATGGAGCTTGGAATACCTCCATTTTCAAGTTTTTCAATCCAAGTCTTAGCGGACTTTGTCTTTAATACTTCTTCTATCGATGTATTTAATAATTCGCGATTTTGAACTCGATCTAGGTTCTTGGAGAAACGTGAATCGGAACTCCACTCTTCTCGTTCTAAAACTTTGCACAATCTAGCAAACAATGAATCATTAGAAATTCCAATCATGATTTGCTCATCTGCTGTCTCAAACGCCCCATATGGTGCAAATGATGCGTGGTTGGTTCCCATTTTGACGGGCTCTTCACCTGTTGCCATATATGCGAGTAGGTGGTATCCGGTCCAGAATACGCCTGTTTCGAATAGAGACGTCTCTACTCTCTGCCCTTTTCCTGATTGCGTTCGATTATAAAGGGCAGCTAAGATTCCAATGGCTCCCCACATCGCACTTCCTTGATCAAGGACAGATACCCCTACACGGGCAACTCCTCCATCTTTTGTTCCATTGATGCTCATGATTCCACTTTCTGCTTGTGCGATGGCATCATAACCTGGTTTATGACGCTTCTCCCCCACTTGCCCATAGGCCGAAAGAGAACAATAGACCAGTTTGTTATTAAGCGCTTTCAAAGTTTCGTAGCCAAATCCCAGTTGTTCTGCTTTCCCAAAGCGGAAATTCTCTACAAAAACATCGGCATCTTTTACAAGATCATAGACGATCTTTTTCCCCTCTTCACTTTTTAAGTCAATGACGATGGAGCGTTTATTCCGATTAATGTGTAGGTAATATACCCCTTCTCCACCCCAAAGCGGACCCATCTTTCTTGAATCATCGCCAATTTTAGGCTTTTCTATTTTAATAATTTCTGCTCCCATATCAGCTAAGATCATGGTTAAGCTTGGGCCTGAAATATTGGTTGTAATGTCAATCACCCTAATTCCTTGTAACGGTCCAGGCATCTTACCCCCCCTAACTTTTTAAATTTTCACTTAATTTAAGGATACTGGATACAATGTTAAAAGTCTAGATTGTTTTAGGAAAAAAACAGGAATCTTATCAGAATTCCTGCTTCTTTGATTTTACTACATACTTGAGTAGATTATCTCTTGTACGTAATATATGCTTTTGTACGACTTCTTTTAGCTTCTCCGCTTCGTTCTGCTTTACATATTCCAACATTAACCGGTGCTCTTTATGGGATTCATCCAAATGATTCGTCAACAAGCTTGGGGTATAGGGTGGGATTCCCTTCCAAAGAGTTTCAATCAGACCATGAATTCTTCTCCACGTACATCCTTCATATAGGATCTTATGAAAATTCTCATTTAAGCGCATAAATTCCGCTACGCTTTGTTCATTGACTTCGATGTTTTTCATTTGTTCATATATGTTTTCCAAATCTTCGATATGTTCCTTCGATAAGTTCGGAAGCGACTTTTCAACAGCTTCTCCTTCAAGAAGAGCACGCAATTGATAGATCTCTTCGATATCTTCTGCCGAGATAGGAGTGACAATCGCTCCCCTTCTTGGCTCAATTCGTACCAGGCCTTCCACTTCTAATTGTTTTAAAGCTTCACGAATCGGCATACGGCTTACGCCAAGTTTATCCGCCCATTCTTCTTGAACCAGTCGTTCTCCGTCTTCAAACTCACCTTTTAAAATAACTTCTCTTAATTTCGTCGTCACTCGATATTGTAATGTTGCTCTGTCTTGTTCCGATAGTCGGTAATTATCCATCCTGTTAAACCCCTCTATTTTCTATATATTATTAATTTTAGTATAAAGATTATTGGGAATGGATTCAATATACAGAATCTTTTCGCACGAGACGCTTTAACTTATCATTTAGTCTACTATTTCGATCTTTTTTCCTTGAATCTCAACATGAGCCATTTTTTCAATATGTTTAATCACTTCTGTGTGATCGACATTAGCATCACTTTGTGATAAAGCTTGTTTCCAAAGCTGATACGTCGCACTTGCAATAATCATTGGCGCTCTTTCCTCATCTGCCATTCCAAGTGCAATCGTAATATCCTTTACCATTAAATCAATTGAAAAATTACCGCCGAAATTCCTCGTTAATACTTGAGTAGGAAACTTGAATTCACTGGAAAAGCTTCTACCTGTACTTGAATTTATGACCTCGAGCATTTTTTCAGGATTCAATCCTAATTTAACGCCGACTGCTAAAGCTTCTCCCGTAACGGCCAATGTGGTAGCAGACACCATATTATTGAGTGCTTTTATCGTGTGGCCAGCTCCAATATCGCCAACATGGACAATGTTTTCACCGATAATCTGCAAATATGGCAATACTTCTTCAAAATCCTGTTCTTTTCCACCAACCATAATCGTTAACGTTCCGTCTTCTGCCTTTACAACTCCCCCACTAACTGGAGCATCAATCATTCTTAGCCCTTTTTCTTCTAATGTTGCGGCAATTTCCTTTGTAATCGTTGGAATCGCTGTCGTCATTTCGATAATCACACTATCTGGGTGCAGCCCTTCGATTAATCCTTTCTCTCCAAAAATGGTCTTCTTCACAATCTGGCTATTTGGTAAAATCGTAATAATGTATGGATAAGTTCTCGCTAAATCTGCAGGAGTCTCAGTGGCATTCGCGCCCAAATTGACCAGTTCTTGAATTGCCATTTCGTTAATATCAAATAAACCTACATCTACGCCTGCCTTTAAAAATTTTTTAGCCATTCTACTCCCCATATTTCCGATTCCAATAATGCCGATTCGCATATTATCATCCTTTCTCTTTTACTTTCAAGTAATATTTATTCATATAAACATCCTGTATCCAATATTCAATCATTTTAGTTAAAAAAAATATGGATTTAATCAATGAACTCGATCGTCTTCTGGACCGCTATGTTATACCTTTGGCACTTTCTTGATAAAGTTGATACATCTACTTTTAACTCTTTAGCTGCCTTACTTAGCGTGTGATTTCTTTTTAATGCCTCTGTAATTAACTGTTTCTCAAGTGATGAAAGCTTTTCTTTTAAGGACGAATCTCCGATAGAAAGCATTTCCTTCCTTTTTCCCTCCCGAATATAGCTAGGAAGATGGTCCGTTCTGATGATCGGTTCCTGAACGATGACAAACAATCGTTCGATTACATTTTTTAATTCTCTTATATTTCCTGGCCAAGAGTATCGTTCTAAATATTCTAATGCCTCTAGTTCAATCGTTCGATTCGTTTTATATTGCTCTGATAATTTATTTAAAGTTTGATAAATAAGGGGCTGAATGTCATCTCTTCTTTCCCGCAATGGAAGGACTGATAAT
Organism: Robertmurraya phoenicis; assembly: GCF_047302285.1. Taxonomy (GTDB): domain Bacteria; phylum Bacillota; class Bacilli; order Bacillales; family Cytobacillaceae; genus Robertmurraya. The sequence goes on along the minus strand of NZ_CP154845.1, from coordinate 854,215 downwards.
GGGATCACATTGATACGATAAAATAGATCCTCTCGAAATTGACCTTGCTGCACCATTTCTTCTAAATTCTTATTGGTTGCAGATATAATTCGAACATTTACATTCTTTGACGTGTTACTACCTAATCTTTTTACCTCAAAATCTTGTAGGACACGTAATAATTTAACTTGCAAAGAAGGTGGTAATTCGCCGATTTCATCAAGAAATAATGTTCCTTGATCGGCAATTTCAAATAATCCAGCTTTCCCTTTTTGATCCGCACCTGTAAATGCTCCTTTTACATAACCAAACAACTCTGACTCTAATAGTTCAGCAGGAATCGCTCCACAATTTATTTTCGTAAAGGAATGGTCTCTTCTGTTACTTAAATCATGGATTTGCTTTGCTAATACTTCCTTTCCTACCCCTGATTCTCCTAATAATAGTATTGTAGAATCTACAGATGCAACACGGCCGATCGTTTCAAGTAAGCTTTGCATATAACGACTTTTGGCCACCATATCTTTATTAAAGCTTCTTTTTTGATAAAATTTCAATTCGGTAAGGTAATGATTCTTTTCCTCTTCTACTTTTCTAAGTTTTTTCTCAAGACTATATAATTCTGTCATATCCCTTGCCGTGATCACAATTCTGCCCAATTCCCCTTTTTCTCCATAAACAGGGGTACCTGTTACCAAAGCCTCTTTTCCTGTGCTAAAAGTTTGAACTAGCGAAATGATTCGTTGTTCCTTTATCACTTTCAACGCGACAGATTGGGAGATGACGCCTCTTTTTTCCATTTCCAAACTCGTATGACCAATGATTTCTTTACTCGTCATGCCAGAAATCCGTTCATAAGCTCGATTGACATAAAGACAAACCGTATCCTTATCACATATATAAATTCCTTCCTGACAAGCCTGTATCGCCGTTTCTAAATCTCTCATTTTTTCAGATAACTCTTTATAAGAATTAACCTCTTCTTCCTTCATAGGTTTGATTAGATAAATCCCCCTTTCTCCTTTTGCATTTTTACAATGTTGTTGCGATTTTGCAAAACCTCCACTTGATAGCGCTTTCAAGTACATCTTTAAGTTATATTTTATCCTAACGTTGCAAAATTGCAAATAGTCAAAATTATTTAATTTAGTTAAAACACCATGTTCTTACTTGAAAACCTTTATTTTCAACAATTTCTTGAAATTTTTCGTTATAAATTAAACTTGGCATGGTTTTTGCAATTAGAAGTTAAGGAGGTGATCAAAATAACTGAATTAAACGTTGTCGTTTCTAATACAACAGATCCTGTTCAATTACTTCAGCAAAACAAGTGGCAAGTAGAAGAAGTTCAGCGCCTTTATTATCCTTACTACTTCTTTGAGGTACAGATTGAATATGATTCCTTTCTCCGGAAAAAAAGATTTTCAAAAAAAATGGTCGCAGTAAACGCTGTAACTGGTGGTACATCCTTTTCTGATGTCTACCCAACCTTTGAAAAAAGAGACATTTCAGATCATGCAACTGTGCCAATGGAGTATTCTGCTCAGGATTGTCAAAAAGAAACGATTGAAATGGTACGAAAGTATTTTATCCACCATGTAAGAATTTGGAATCCACCAACGATTACCGTTAGCAAAACAGAAGCGATTTATCTCCCTTACACTGTTCTTTACACAAAAAAAGCCAATAATAAAAAGTCATACCTGCATCTATATGAACATCTCTCTGGGAAGTACGACAAGTTAAACAACTCGCCAATGATTGAAAACGCTTTTAATAACTTATTTAAAAGGAGTGAGGCGACATAATGCTATATTGGATCGTTTCTTTAATACTCGGGACTTGGATTGCCATGGCCATCGTATTATTTAAAACAAATTTAATCGATAAGGATTAAGGAGGGCACAAAATGGTTTCCACATATTCATGGATTTTTATGGTCTTATTTCTGCTTTTAATGGTCGTCATGGGTTGGTTTGGAATGAAACGAACCAAAACAGCAGATGACTTTGCAACAGCTCGTTCCTCCTATGGACCATACGTATTAGGGTTTGCGATTACCGCTACTATTGCAAGTGGTTCAACGTTTATGGGAATGCCAGGTCTTGCCTATAGCATCGGTGCTCCCAGTTTATGGTACCCACTACTCTACCCTCTTGCAACCGTAATGGGGATGTTATTGGTTGCTCGCTATATTAAAAAATTCGGAGATAAATTTGGTACACGAACGATACCGGAATTTATGGGAGAACGTTACAACAGCGACTTTCTAAGATTAACACTGTCGGTGATCTCGATTCTATTAATCTTCTACATTATTTCTCAGTTTGTTGCAGCGGCTACGATGTTCCAAACGATGATGGGACTTGATTATAATATTGGTTTATTTTTAACCGGGATTGTATTAGCGATCTATCTCTTCATGGGAGGTTCCCACTCCGATATCATGACTGATGCCATTCAAGGGGCGTTGATGATCTTTATTTCACTAGTGGTTGTTGTTGTCTTTATTTTGGGTTATGGCGTAGATGGTGGATTTACAGGCATGCTCGATTTAATAAAAGAACGCAGACCAGAAGGATCCTTTGATGTTCTATTCAGACCTGGTGATGCCACTTACGGAAGTGCTTGGCTCGTTATTCTACTCTTTATTGCCCATGTTCCATTTAGTGTTCTACCACATATCGGAAACAAATTTATGGCTGTGAAAAGCAATAAGGACATCAAGAAACTCATTATGTTCTGTACGATCGTTTCACCACTACTATGTATGATGGCATTAGGAGGAATGATGGGAATCGCTGTCATTGACCCAGCTCAAGAAATCCATCCAGACCAAGTCATTCCTGTTTTATTCAGTGAATTATTCCCTCCTATTATTGCAGCATTCTTTGCTATTACCGTATTATCCGCCATTCTCTCAACATCAGATGGCTTAGTCGTTTCGATTACACAAATTGTCGCCAATGATATTTATCGAAAAACAATCGTTCCTCGTAAAAACATCAGCCCAGAAGTTGCAGATAAAATGGAATTAAAAATTAGTCGCTATGGAACCTTTGTCGTACTCGCTTTAGCCATTTTACTAGCGTGGAACCCTCCAGCATCTCTCTCAGTATTCTTATGGATTGGGATCGGCGGAATCGTTTCCGCTACAGCTGGGCCTGTGTGTGTCGGTACACTTTGGAAAAGAGCCACGAAAACAGCAGCGATTACTTCCATGCTCGTAGGCTCCATTTGTTATTGGGTTGTTTATTTACCAATCGGATTTAACTTCTCCAATCCTTTTGGTGCTGCTGGTATTAGTGTGTTAGTTGGAATGGCTACGATGGTGATTGCAACACTTGTTACATCTAAGCCTGCTCAGCAAGAAGTCGATCGAATTTTTGGAGATTCTGAAACAACATCACTATAGAGAATAGGAGTGTTATGAAAATGAATGGTAAAGTAGCCTATATGACAGAACCAGAGAAATTAGAGTACAAGGAATATGAATTACCAAAACCAGGACCTGGGGCCATCCTTGCAAAAGTTAGACGGACGAATGTTTGTGGCTCTGAATTGCATATTTGGCGTGGACATCATCCAGCGATTAAAAGAGGTGTACTGGGACATGAAATGATCGGAGAAATCTATGAATTAGGAGAAGGAGTGACAACGGACTATGCCGGTAATGAGTTAAAAATTGGGGACCGTATTGTTTCAACTTATTTTCTTACATGTAAGAAATGTAAGTATTGTCAAGAAGGTCAGTTTAATCTTTGTGAAAATGCCTACCAGTTTTGGACGAAGCAACCGGAGGAAGCACCTCACTTCCACGGAACATTCTCGACCCATTATTATATCCATCCCAATCAATATTTCTATAAAGTTCCTGACAATGTACCAGATGTTGCAGCAGCTAGTGCCAACTGTGCCCTTTCCCAAGTCTATTTCGGAATCGAACAGGCGAACCTTCAATACGGTCAGTCGATCGTCTTGCAAGGGGCTGGTGGTCTTGGCTTATATGCCGCAGCCATCGCGAAAGAAAAAGGTGCCACAGTGATCATTATTGATGCAATCAAAAGCCGTTTACAACAAGCGAAAAAGTTTGGTGCCGATTATCTAATCAATATGAACGAATATGATACGACTGAAAAAAGAGCCTTAGCAGTACAGGAGTTAACCAATGGATATGGGGCTGATGTTGGCATTGAACTCGCTGGTGTTCCCGCTGCATTTGCCGAAGGGATTGGACTCATCAGAACTGGAGGAAAGTACGTATCAATTGGAAACGTATCTCCTGGTAAATATGTCGAATTTGATCCAGGCTTATTAACACGGAAATCAATTCAAATTTTGCCTATCGTTCGTTACAATCCTTGGTATTTAAAAAAATCGATCGAATTTTTATCAAGAAATTTAGAAAAGTATCCTTTTGATAAAATGCTTGATGCTGAATTTACACTCGACCAAATCAATGAAGCCTTGGATCAATCGGCAGATCGAAAAGTAACACGTGCATCGATCATTATCAATTCTTAAAAAAGGTGGGATTTTCATGCAAACAACAACAGAAAAATATCAATTATTTATTGACAATACGTGGGTAGATAGTCAATCCAGAGGAACCTTTACTAGTCTTGATCCAGCAACAGGTGATGTTTTAGCAGAAGTACCTAGAGGAACAAAAGAAGATATTGATTTAGCCGTCGCCGCTGCGAGACGTGCGTTTGAATCTGATGAATGGCAAGATATTTTACCAGCAGAACGAGGTCGCTATTTATTTAAAATTGCTGAAGCCATTCGAGCCAAAAAAGATACACTAGCAAAATTAGAATCTCTCGACACCGGAAAGCCTCTTACTCAAGCCTATGGTGATGTAGAAGTTGCTGCGAGATATTGTGAGTACTATGGTGGTGTCGCAGATAAAATTTTAGGAGAAACGATTCCTGTTCGCCCCGAAATCTTAGATTATACATTAAGAGAACCTTTGGGAGTGTCAGGGCAAATTGTTCCTTGGAACTACCCTATTCAAATTGCCATGCGTGGAATTGCTCCAGCCATTGCCGCAGGAAACACGGTTGTTGTAAAGCCTGCGGAAGACACTCCGATGACCGCGATGGAACTAGCAAAAATAACTTTAGAAATAGGATTGCCTGCCGGTGTATTAAATATTGTCACTGGTTATGGTCGAGAAGCAGGTGCTGCACTAGCCAATCACCCTGATGTGAATCAATTAACTTTTACAGGATCAGTACCAACAGGAGTAACGATTATGGAGGCAGCGGCAAAAAATGTCGTACCCCTTACCCTTGAATTAGGTGGAAAATCTCCTAATATTGTCTTTGCAGATGCCAATCTCGAAGAAGCGTCCACATGGGTCGTGAAATCCATTACCCAAAATGCCGGGCAAACTTGTTCTGCAGGAGCGAGATTAGTCGTTGAAGAATCAATTAAAGATCAATTTACCAAAATGGTCGTTGAAAAGATGGAAAAACTAACACTCGGACACGGCATTGATGATCCAGATATCGGACCAATCGTGTCGAAAAGACAGCTAGAGACGATTCAAAAATATATGGAAATTGCCAAAGAAGAAGGACTATCCATTTTAACTGGTGGAGAACGAGTCCTCGAAGGGGATTTAGCGAATGGGAACTTTTTCAAACCGACCGTGATTGACGGGGTCAAGCAGAATAATCGCCTCGCCTGTGAGGAAGTGTTTGGACCTGTGCTATCCGTACTAAGCTTCACAACTGTGGATGAAGCCATTCAAATTACCAATGGAACGGAATATGGTCTCGTTGCAGGAGTATGGACAACGAATGTCAACAAAGCCCATTACTTAGCTAAAAAAATTCGTGCTGGTCAAATCTTTATTAATAACTATGGAGCTGGCGGTGGCGTAGAAATGCCTTTCGGCGGATACCGCAAAAGTGGATTCGGTCGTGAAAAAGGACTTGAAACATTAAGACAATATACACAATTGAAAAATATTGCTGTGAAAATTTCTACGGATTTCTAAATGTACGAGTGACCATGTCGTAACAGGACATGGTCACTTTTCATTCTCTAATTCATGCTCCCGCTTACTCATGTATTTGACTGAAGTTGGCAGGATGCGTATTCATACTGAGTCTGCGAAACTTTTAAATTATGTAAAACAAGGGGCTTTGTGCGACATAGAAATAGACATTTAAATCGAAAAGTAGGTTTTAGAAGGGCTACTTCCTTGCTATAAAAAACGCCATCCTATTGAATGAAAAATAGAAAGGACGTTTTATTATGTGATTCTCCAATATCGTTTAGGCTCTTTCTCTTCTCTTCTGAAAGACAACTAATCCAATAGCTAAAAGAATCCTCAATGATGCTCCAAACATAATTAAAATCAGCAATAATCTCATAATCCCGGCCTTTTTCTATACCGTCAAATGTATACTCCTTTAAATAAAATTGAGTACAATGAATCATAACTCCATAGATTACTAACTTATTTCAGATTTCCGCTATTTCTTCCTAGTTGAGGTTTATAAGTCTATCGATTATTCACTTCTTTCCCCATGATGTATGTAGCTATTGTTATGGGGACAGGATGACCAGATGAGGCCATTCCATATAGACGATTCTCAACATAAACGATCACCTTATATTTTCCGGGAAATTCCTACAAAAAAACATATAAACTCTCATTTTTAAATAGAATTATGTCTATTATTGTTATACAAGTAAAAATTTACTTTTTATTCATTTGAGTAGTTTCACGTATCTTATCTCATTAAGATAAAAAAAGTCTTAAACCTAATAATGGTTTAAGACACTCTTCAACATTTTTTGTTGTAAACACAAGATTCTCATAGTGTTTTTTCAAAACATAAAACAGTCCACTTATCTCCTTCCTTCTCCTCATAAAAAGAAAATCCTCTATTCACCCAAAAATTTGAGGCTCGATGATTCTCCTTAATAACCCCTAGCCTCACTTTTTTTATCCCTTTTCCTTCATTAAAGATTCATATTTATTAATGCATCAATCGCATATCCTCGACCTTGATATCACGATCTATTATGAGAAGACCTAGCCAAGGTATCTTATCTGAAGGATTCTCCATTAGGTAATCAATTACTCCAACTAGATGTCCATATTAAGGAATACCCTGTGGAAAAAAATCCATGATAGCGGATTGTTTAATAGACATAGCAATAACGAACGACAAACTGCTATGGACTCGATTTTCATTCCACAGTATGTTGTTGCCAACAAAATTCATTGTGATGAACTTCAATTATTTTATGAATACTCCACCAACTTATAAGATAGCGTTCATGAATCAGGCTTGTAAAGCTCCTTCAAAATATTAAGTGCCTTCTTTTGACGACTTTCATTTTGCTCCGCCATTAGTAACACCGTTTCCCGTATTACTTCATTTTTGAAGACCTGTTGCAATTCCTCATCGAATAAAGATGATACACTGACTTGTAGAGCCTCAGCTATTTTTTCCAACGTATGTAATTGTACATTGGTCTCCCCACGTTCCAAACGTCCTACATAACTTCCTGTTGAGTCAATCGCTTCTGCTAGTTGTTCTTGTGTCATTTTTCGTAGTTTTCGCAATTCACGTATTCGAAATCCAAGTAACTTAGCTGTTGATTCATCATTATACATAATTAAAACACCTTCACTTTAACCAAATTTTAGACAATCATTAGAAGTCTGTGCAGGTATTTTCAAGGACTATTTTATATTTTCTGTACTTATAAGGACAATTATGTATTATAATATGAATAAGTCAAAAGTCCTCAATTCTCATTTATGACACTTATAGAACAAACATTATATTCTGCATCGAAAGATCAAACACAAAGTAAATAAAAGAGAGGATAAAAGTAAGACGAAGCTGGCCATTTTTTACACTATATTTATTGTTGTTATTTCCAAGAAAGGAACTTATCAGTGATGGAGCAAAAAAAATTGCGGGAAGAATTCGAGTTACTTAGAGGAAAAATGATTAGGCTTGGAATGAAATTCGGATTAGATCATGTGAAAGTAATAGAATTAAGTCAGAAAGTAGACAAGATACATAACGAGCTTTATCAAATGCAGAAAAAGGAATAACATGTCCCTACTTCCTATTCGTAAAATATACATATTTCCCATTAAATTGTAATACGCTTACACATAACATAAGGAAATTCTATTATTACTCATTTCTTCTGAACTTTTTAATCATGAACAAAGAAAGTATCAAAACAGCTACAATTCCTCCAATGAAAATTTCTATAACATAATCTTGATTCGAACTATTTTCAAACTCGACTTCAAGGTTGACCTCTCTATTTACTTCATTCCCCTTACCTAACCACTTTAAATCTCCCCCTGCTTTTGATCGTTCTGTTGTTCGACTGCAGAAGCCTGTATATGGATCACCATCATCTCCTGTGTAAACGTATACAAGATATGAGTTTCCCACTTCAAAATCTATTCCGCAGGATTCCTCGTGTCCGCTGTCATAAATTATTTGTTGAGTTTGATTTGAGCCTTTCCAAACTTGAGTGACTTCAAATAAGTTGGCGTCTCTATAATTAATTACTCCAGCAATATCGTTTCTAACCACTTCTTGTTTAGTATCCAAGATTTCCCCTACAAATACATACTCTGATTTTGCATAGGCTGCTTCGACTGGCTCTATTGTTACACAACTGCAAGCATATGTTTTTTGTGGAAAGGCTAAGAAATAATTGCTCATTATAAGCATTGTTAACAACACAAAAAACGTTCGAGTCTTCATTAATAATTCCTCCATTAACAATCATGTCATAAAAAGAGCATTAATCCATCTTGATTAACGCTCCCGCTTAATTAATCTCTTCCTAGCACAAGTATTGTCATTATTTACATCTGCTAATTCGCTATTTTCAATTTCATTAATCCATACAACATGTAAATTAGAAATACCACAAAAATTGTAGTTGGCAGTAATAAAAGAATAAGTAAATTATTAATAGGTACCGGCGTAAGTAGAGAAAAAATCCAACTCAATATCACAGCAATCACAAACAAAAAAATATGACCAACGAAATACTGTTTTATAATTGATTGATTTTTTCTATCTTTTCTATTTTTAATAAAGTAAACAATGCTCATTAGTACAAACAAAATATAGAACATTGACTCGAAACCTTCTGTCCATTTTCCAAATAAGTCTATCGTTCTAACATCCTCATTGGTCAAAAAACTAGTTGAACTCCAGTGTTCCGACATATTAAGACGATGATTCCACAATAATGCGTATCCAAAGTAAAGCAATAGCATTAAAACAAAGTATAGGTAGAGAATTTTATCAGCTAGGGACTTTGCTAATTTTCTCAACAGGATATTGCCCTCCCTTTAATTGACATTCCTTTTCTTTATAATAACATTTTATACAAAATAGTTTGACAAAAGGTTTCGTTAACAACGGTAGTAAATCTGCTTCCTTCGGTATACAGTATTTATTCTCCATCAGTTTGCATAGCGAAGAAGTCATTTTATAAGAATCCATAGAAACTGGAAAGAACATAAGGATTAACGGAACTCAACTACGTCTACCTCATAGCTCCAATACAAAAAGAACAAAGCCACTAATGGCCTTGTCCTTCATCCCTTCCTCAAAAATCTCTCCATAACATTTGTCAGCCTTTCCATATCTGCAATTGTATGCACTGTATATGGAGAAACTCTGATTCCACCTATCCCGGAAATGGAGCGATGAGAAACATATATTTTTTCACGTTGTAAGGCAAGCAAGAAACGCTCTTCTTGTTCAATACCGTCTGGCAAACTAAATGTAACTATCCCCGATTGTTTCTCTGCCTCTACACTCCCTAAAATAAAATCCTCTAGTCCTGCTGCTAATAAAAAAGTTCTCAATACATGTAACAACTCTTGTACTTCTAACTCAATCTTACGAATACCTTGATTTACTATTTCATCTACAGCATGACCTAGTCCTACCGCACCTAACCAATTTGGTGTCCCGCCTGTTTCCAACTTTTTAGCTTCCTCAACCATCACAAATGTATCAAAGGGTGTCCGCTCCCTACTTTTCAAATAGGTATCCCACCCCTCTTCAGGCGTTTTTAATCCCATATATCCAATATACGCTGGCTCTAACTCCTCCAATAATTTGGGAGATACAAACATAAATCCAGTTCCAAAAGGACTTCCTAGCCATTTATGACCTCCTGCACAGTAAGCATGGACAGAGTTTTTTCCCAAATCTCTCTCTAAAACACCTACTTCCTGAATCCCATCAACCAATAAATAAGAACCATGTTTTTGAGCTACATCCATTAGCCCTTTTAGGTCTGCCCTATAGCCACTCACTTCTTGAACAGCACTTACGACGATAGCTTTCGTCTTACTATCAATTACAGCATCCACATCTTCTACCGTCACACAGCCATTTTTAGTAGAAACCGGTCTTATTTCAAAGCCAATCCTTCTCTGTCTTTCCCTCCATACTAATGACGCACTTAAAAATTCCAGATCGGGAATCAAAATATTCTCATTTCGATTAATCTTCATCGTTGAAGCTAATATTCCTAAGCCGTGGGTCGTATTGTTAATAAATGCAATAGAAGTTGGAGAAACACATAGAAATTCGGCAATTTTTTCTCTTGTTTTTTCTATTTCATTAAACAGACCGATAGTATAGTTGGTACCCGGCTCGTCCAAGAAAGAAAGCTTCGCTACAGTTTTGGAGATAGCCTCCAAGGTAGTGCGAAAAGGCTTTCCCATACATGCATAATCCATATAAATGCTTTTCATTTTCTTAACCTTGAATAGTAGTTGAGCCTGTAGACTCATTAAATAAGATTTCTTTTTCCTCATTATATTCATTCTCATCAATGGAATCTCTTCCCCATCCTGTAAAAGCAGCAAAAATGATGACAATCATTAATGCCCAGCAATAGAATACAAATGGTACTGCTCCCATGGGAGTGAAATTCCCATCATAATTTGTTACCGTTCCCCCTACAAAAGCAAAGGGAATTAATACCGCCACACTATATGGAAGAAATCCAATAATAGTTGTTGAGCAAGCATCTAAAAGATTTCCTCTTCTCCAAGGAGAAATCTTAAATTTATGTCCGAGTCGCCTCACCCATGGTCCAAGCATAACCATTGTTGGAGTTCCAGCTGTAGTCAAAGCATTCGTGAAAAGACCAACAAACACAATAGCAATTTCAGCTCGCTTTGGTGTTGTCGCAAATTTCTCGGATTTTTCCATCAACCATTCGATAAATCCACCCTTTTGAAGTGTTCCAATTAATCCCATTAAGAAGACTGTAAATACAGCCACTCCAACCATGCCATTTACACCATTGATAATGATTCCGCCAGCCGTAAACTCAGCAGAATTCAGACTTAAAATATCAGTCCATGTAATTAATCCCATAATAAGCCCTAAAATAAATCCAACTGCTAAACTATACAAAAGCGAAGTAACAAAATGATTGCCTCTTACCATTAAAAAGATTAAAAGTATTGGAACTAACAACATGACAAGCCCTTTCGGATCTAAATCAGCCATTCCTTCTGCTACTTCTCCTCCTGGTGTTATAAAAGCAAAAATAATATAGGCAATAAGAGTCATGCCCCCAGCAACCAGTGCATATTTAATGCGGGAACGGACGACTTTTTCAATCGTCGTACCTTGTGAATATGCTGATACAATTGTCGTATCTGAAATAGGTGCAAGATTGTCTCCGACAAACGAACCACCAATAATAGCTCCAACAAGTAAAAGGGGGTCAGCTCCTAGTGCATATCCCACTGGAAACAAGATCGGACTAGCCGCAATAAGCGTTCCAACTGCTGTCCCTGTTGAAAGAGATAAAATAGCAGCACATATAAAAGTAATTAGTGGGAACCATGCTGCTGTAACCCCTAGGTTCAAAAATCCCCAAACTAATCCTTCAATAATACCTGTTTCATTCAACAATTTCCCCATAACACCAGCTAGGAACCACGCCAATAACATAATGGCTAACATCGAGGAACTTATTCCTTCCACTAACGCATCGACAAATTGTTTTTTGTTTTTTGCTAAAAGCAGTCCTACTAATAGTCCTGCTAATGCCATTGGCCAAAACGCCTCTGGAAGTGCCATCCCGGTAACACCGAGCCAAAGAATTCCAGCAATCATGACGAAGAATGGAACAAGTAATACTGGTACTCCACCATAAAATTCAAGCTTCTGAACCTTGTTTGACATTGAATCTCCCCCTTTTCCTTCACCTTTTTGCTCTATGGGAAATATCCTCATTTGTTCAAGGATATTTAAACCATCAATACGATTCGATTACTTCTTTTAATACATCTAATGCCTGCTTGATATCATCTTTTTTATTATAAAAATGCGGTGCAATGCGGATGACATCTTGGCGTGAAGAAACAATAACCCCTTTTTCTTTCATTATTCCTTCTACTTCTGATGCATTAGGAATATAGATCGCAGTGTTTGAACCTTTGACGTCCACGCTCTGCGGACTTACAATGTTCAATCCCTGTTCTAGCGCGTAATCAATAGTGAATTGGGATAGCTCTTTTAAATATGGTTCGATTTTTTCCATCCCGATACTTAAAACAATTTGTAAAGCTGCCTTTGCTGCAAAGCCGTTAATCATTGGTGGTGTCCCTGAATCAAATCGTCTTGCTCCACTAGCAAACTCACTATTTTTTATATCGAATGCAAATGGATTTGCTTGTCCAAACCATCCCGTTAATCGAGGGTTTAGCTTTTCAGCCACTTCTTTTTTGATATATAAAAAGGCCAATCCTGGAATGCCTAATAGGTATTTCTGTAGTCCAGCTGCTAAGAAATCAACATTACTTTCCTTTACGTTAATGGGAACATTCCCTGCTGATTGATAGGCATCCACAAAAAGATAAGAGCCTTTTTGATGGACAATCTCGGCTATACTCTTCAAATCTTGTTTGAAGCCATTATAATAGGCCACATGAGAAATAGAAGTGAGCAACGTTTTCTCATTAATCGTATTTTCATAAGATTCAAGAGGAATTTGATGGTTCTCTGACGAAATAAATTGTACAGAGGCACCGAGGTCTCTTTGTGATAACCAAACATGGCCAATACATGGGAAATCCATGTCTGTTAAGACAATCTCACTTCGTTCACCAGTAAAGTTCAAACTTGTCGCGATAGAGGAAGCTGCATGTGATACGGAAGAAACAACAGCGATTTCTTCAACGTCTGCATGAATTAGAGTTGCAAAATGTTGTCGTGCTTCTTCTACTGCAGCTGTCCAGCCGCCCCAGTCCATCCCTTGCTCCTGCCATGATGTCATGTATTCTTGGACAGCAGCCTGTACATCTAAACTCATTGCACTTTGTGAACAGGATGATAACTGAATTTTTTCTTTGAATATTGGAAAATGATTTCTATAATCTGCAAAAGGAAAGGATTCCATTCCTCTCACTCCTTTCATTATGAATCCATTGGAGGACATTTAGATGGACAAATTCAAAAACATATTGGCTGAAACACAGCAATTTTCAACCCCTTGGTTAGATCCACTTCCATTTGATTGGAAGGAACTCGAATTAATTGGAACAGAAATCAGCTATAATAAGCACGCGCCTATTTTTGATAGCTATGAAACGACTCAACATGTTTTCCTTGTAAAAAAAGGGCGTGTTCGCCTTTATCTTTTATCTGATTTAGGAGAAGAAAAAGCCATTGCCATTATCGGGAAAAATGGGCTACTTGGTGTAAGCAGTGTTTTCCTTGATCAGAATTATTACACGAATGCCATTACAGCAAGCCCAGCCATTCTTTTAAGAATTGATACAGAAACCTTTAAAAGAAAAATTCTAGAAAACCCTCTTTACTCTGAGCAGCTTTTTAAAATGATGAGTCTTAAGCTTCTGCTACTCTATCAACATTCATTAGACTTGTCCTATAGCTCTTCCTCCTACCGTGTCCGCCAAACTTTATCGCAATTAGCTTTAACCTATGGAGAATCGGAAGACAATCAAAATATCAAAATTCAAGTATCCTTTACCCACCAAGAATTAGCTAATGTCATCGGAACGACACGAGTCACAGTGGCAAATCACATCAAAACCTTAATTGACCATGGTCTAATCTCTAAAGCAGAAAACCTCTACATCATCCATGACCTAGCTAGACTCATTTCATTTGATGAGTAGATTATACTAAATATTCAGATAACAAAATGTAAAATTTTTTACACTCTGTTACAGTAATAGCAAATTTTTCTTTTGATACACCTAAGGTTAAAATGGATAAATACAGAGAAGAAGGAGGGCTAACCGTGAGTTATATCTCTGAATTACGAAAAATGCTCGGAAATAGACCCATTATAAGTGTTGGAGCTACGATACTAGTAGTAAATGAGAAAAAGGAAATTCTTTTTCAACATCGCTCAGATACATTCGATTGGGGGTTGCCTGGAGGTTCCATGGAATTACGAGAAACGATAGAAGAAGTTGCATCTCGTGAATTGAAAGAAGAAACAGGACTTGCGGCAAATCAATTTGAGCTTATAGGAGTTTTTTCAGGACCTCGTTTTTATTTCAAATATCCAAACGGGGATGAAACATACAGTGTCATCAACCTTTTTCACGCAAAGGATGTAAGGGGAAAATTGAAGATGAATGATGGGGAAAGTCTCAACCTTCAATATTTCGGTAAAATAAATCTCCCAAATAAAATTGAAAAAAGAGCAAAAGAATTAATAGAGAGTCTGGGTGAGCAATTTTGGGATTTAGATAGTTCATTTGGTAGTTTTTGATTTTTTAGGAAAAATGGTCGGAAATTTAATTTCAGATTTTATAAACAAAAAAGCCGATTTCGCTAATATATTCGGCTTTTTTACGATTTTTAACTGAACAATCCAACATCACTATTCTAATTTTTTATATAAAAAATACTGGTGATGGCCTTCGGGGTAATCTTCTATTGTTCCATATTCCCCATAACCTAAGCTTTTATAAAAATCAGGAGCTTGAAAACTAAACGTATCCACCCTGATCATGCGGCATTTCCTGTCCACAGCAAACTTTTCTGCCTCTTTTATAAGCTGTTTGCCAAAACCTTTCCTCTGATGGTTTTCATCAACCCAAAGAAATTGAATAAATAGATTTTGCATTTTAGTATTTCCTGAAATGCCTCCAAGGATATTGCCCTCTTCGTCCTTAATTTTAAAACAAAAATCTTCGTCAACGAAGTTCGCATCTTTTTCTGACAGATGCTTTATATTATATTCCCTTAATCTTTGCCGAATGTACGGGGTATCCTCTGGATTCCACTTTGTATCAATTACTATATCTCGCAATATTGTATACCTCCTAGTATTTTGAGCATGTTTTTTTGCTACATTTCGAAAATACTTTTTAATTGATTGAGTAAATTTTCGTCTTGGAAGTTTTTCCACTTGTTAAAGCCACATTTCTCATAACAATTATAGCTTACTTATTTCTTACCTGAAGATCCATAACTATTTAGTCTGCTTATATGTTTTCTATTAAAAAAATAATCATAGATTTAACAAGTAATGTCCCAATATTCTATTTCTCCAATAAATTGGTCTGTTCCGTACACATTCTCATTTATATACCCGTATTCTTTTTTCGTTTCTTCGTTTATTTGATAAATTGAATATATCCAATGTCGTTAAGGGGTTATTTGTATTCAAATCCATTATGATAAAATTAGAACATAATGGATCATAGGAGGATTTATTTTGACTAACGAATTACGTAAAGAAGCCAATGAATTTATACATTCTTGCTATAGAGAATTAAATAAAACGGAGCAGGAACTAGAAAATAGATTGAATGATATTAATAAACAGATACAAAGCGACGGTTTTTATGAACACACAACCGAGGAACTTGAATATGGGGCAAAAGTAGCTTGGCGTAATAGTAATCGTTGTATCGGAAGATTATTTTGGGATTCTTTACATGTTTTCGACAAGAGGAACCTAAACTCAGAAGAAGAAATAATGGAAGCCCTATTTGCGCACATCGATTATGCAACCAATCATGGACGTATTCGCCCTACCATAACTATTTTTTCACAACAAAAACCGGATGCAACTGTCCGTATATGGAATCATCAATTGATCCGCTATGCAGGTTATAAAACAGAGCAAGGTATTATAGGGGATCCGCACTCTGTATCGTTTACAGAAACGTGTATAAATCTTGGATGGGAACCGAAGTTTGGAAGATTTGATGTCTTACCTTTAGTCATTCAATTGAATGGGAATCCGCCAAAATTAGTTGAGATCCCAGAAAAACACCTTCTTGAAGTTCCCATTCGTCATCCACATTATCAATGGTTTGAAGATTTAAACTTAAAATGGTATGCGGTACCGATGATTTCGGATATGATTCTAGAAATTGGAGGCATTACGTATACGGCCGCTCCTTTTAATGGCTGGTACATGGGAACAGAAATTGGAGCACGAAACTTAGCAGACGAAGCGAGGTATAATATGCTTCCGCAAATAGGGAACTTAATGGAATTGGATACTAAAAGTAATATAACGTTATGGAAGGATCGGGCACTTTTAGAATTAAATGCAGCGGTCTTACATTCATTTAAGGAAAATGGGGTTAGTATCGTTGACCATCATACAGCTGCCCACCAATTTAAAAAATTTGAAGAAAAAGAAATGGAGAGCGGTCGAGCGATTTCAGGAGATTGGACTTGGCTCATTCCACCGTTAGCACCAGCTACAACACATATTTTTCATAAACCTTACAATAACGAAATTAGAAAGCCGAACTATTTTCACCAATCGAAACCCTATTAATTTTTTTGGAGAAGGAGTTTCAAATTTAATTTTATAAATTAGAGTCAATACTGGCGTTATCCCCCACAATAGACCGAAGAAATACGAATGTATATTTTTAATTTAGTAAGGTATTTAAATTTGAGAGTGTATGAGAATTTAGAAGAATACACGACGGAACTAAAGCGGTTTTAGACATTACGAAGTATTCGTTTCGTAAAAGGAACAGCTACAATATATTACGTATTCAAACAAATGCTGGATGGCTGAGTTAAAGGAAAAAGTGGTAGAACAAAATGCTGCTCTACCACTTTTTTTATTGAATAATGTTCCATTTCCCTTGAAAATCTAATAAAAAATCCTCCAAAAAACGAATGTTTCTTTGATGGGTTCAATCAATGTCTTTTAATGATTTTACTCGAAATGACAGTCCATATTCTTCAGCATGTCTTTCACAAGAAGGACAACGCCAATTGCCCTCTTCATCAATACAATATCTATTTGGATTTTTTACAGAGAGTTTTGTAATTCTTCAGCTGTTTTCCACTCTTCCCAACCAATCCAATCCTTTTCAATTACAAAGAAATCCTCAGTATACTGTGTCCGTTCGTCTTCTTTTTAGAATATTCTGGATTATCATATTTTATAGGGAATGACGGTGGCTGATCATTGTATTCTATAACATTAGGAGCATGTTCTTTTTCATAAATTGCAGCTAATTCAAGCTTATGATTTTCAAATTGTATGGTTACTCCCATTTTCTTGCTCGGATAAAAACTTGGTACGTTCTTTCCCTTTCCTCTTGCTTGGATATTCTCCATTTTCTGATAGTTGACGACAGGCTCTTTTCTTAAATATAGAAAAGAGCCCTATATTATATAGTGTATTCCATTAAACTCGATGACTCATTGGTAAGGAAAATAAATAAATATTGGCAATTGCCAGCGCAAACATTAATACGTAATAAGGCAACATTGATTTAAATGTAGCTTTTTTACCCATTCTATAAGTTACATAGGTAGTGCCCACTAAGCCTATTAAAATGATAATATACTGAATCATTTGTACCGTTGGAGTCGAAGCTAAACTTAAACTTGTTGGATTGGATTCGATTCCAAATAATCCTATACTGTTAAACCAAATTGCTTTTCCTTCGGTAAATATATGGAAAAGATTATGTCCAAGATGACCGGCAAGATCTAAAGGAATAATCGCATATCCAAAACGAGTAAAGTTCTTTTTCACAGTTCCTTCCATACCTAAAAATGAAGCAATTTTTGCAGTTCCCAGCAGTAATAAGATCGGAATTGCCATTGCAATAATAAAGGCTACCGTGAAGTTAACGTTGTAATTCATTGTTCCGGTAACCTTACCAATAGCATTTAATATATCCTGCCATGGTTCGAGCATGGTAATATTTTGAACAAAAACAATCCCCATAATGACAGCAGCTAAGGATGCGTGCTCTAACTTTGGATTCTTTAAGCCCCAAAGTTCTTTTGTGGGTGTTCTAGTTTCAATCCTAATAGAATTATTCGGACAGTTCTTCACACAGTTTCCACAAATATTACATTCAGCACTGGATTCCATTGTTCTTGGGAACTGAAACATTGGACACCCTTCTACTTTCTCTGTCCCCCTATAGCAAGATTGGACTTTACAAGTCTTACAAATTTCAGGTGTTGCCTGAACTTTAACAGCTCCAGAACGTGAATAGTTTCCTGCAAGCCCACCAAGAAAACAAAGTGTCTTACAAAATGTTCTTCTCTCATAGAAGACAGAAGTTGCTACAACCATTGTTACTAGTAATAAAAGAAGATAACCAGAGCCTCTTGGCGACTCAACAATTCCCCAAACATGATCACTGTAAGTAATCGCAATAAAAAACAAATCAATTAGCCAAATACCGTATTTTCTTAAAAATTTTGGCATCGGTCGATTAGACCCAATTGTTTTTCGTATAATATCACTCAATTTTCCAAATGGACATATAGCACACCAGAAACGACCAGCGACTAAAAACAAAATTGGGATAATTGGCCACCAGAGTACCCATGTCATGGTTGTTCCAAAATTTTTACTAGGGTTAACCGTCCCCATTACCAATTCAAAAACAATGATTGAAAAGACCACAATGACCATCCATTGAAATATCCCTGGATACCATTTACTCTTTACAAACTTTTTAACCAACGGGATGGATAAAAGATCAAAAGGTTCTTTTTCTTGTTTTATTTTTTTTTCTGGAACAGCCATTATTTATTCTCCTTCCTTCTAAACCATTTATTCCATACCCCGATTAAAATGAACGATAGATTTACAGCACCATAAGTACCTAAAACTTTATAGTTTGGAGGAGTTTCAACTACTGGTCCATGATGTCCTTCACTTTCTTCTTCATGTCCTCCTTCTGTACCCTCCGAAGAATGATCCCCAGAATCTAAATGGGCTTCGTGACCTTCGGCTCCTTCGGTATCATCATGTACCTCTCCTTCTTCTGAATTTATAGTTGTATTTGTCTTTTCTTCATTAACTTCCACTTCCTGTTGTGCATCATCACTACTATCATGAGAGTGCCCCTCATCTGCTAGAACAGTAATGTTAAAAGCAAAGATAAATCCTAACGAAAAAATAAATAAAAATAACTTTTTCAACTTTCCACCTCAATTACATCAAATTAAAATGCGCAATAAACCTTTTTAATATAAATGGTATTTTTGCATTTTTTTTGCATTTTTATAAACCCAACTAAGAAATTTCCATCAAACTCTCTGGTTGTTCATTAATTTGTAATATCTTTGGTCTCCAAACTATGCATTCACAACTCGAAACCCCAATAATTGGAATGGATAATGTGACTTTATTTGAGCGATCACTTTGTTTTATATGAATTTAGTTTCATATTTTTCTCCACGAAGGATTAAAGATAATTTTTTATTCAATTTAAGTTTTACATAATTTAATTTTCTAGATTTTAATAGATGTAATTCCGATAGTCACACTAAGTGGTGTGTAATACTATCACTGTATCCCGTTGTCTAAATCATTAAGCTCAATATTATGAAGCCTGCGACTAATGATTTATTTCATTATTTGGTGTAAAATACAACTTCTTCCATGAGTATTACACCAAATTTTGACTTATTTATTATTGGTATCTAAACCTGCATAATTCCTTCACACTTTTAAGGTAAAGTAATTTTATATAAACAGAATCAAGGTGAAAACATTGAAAAAACTTTCTATAAAGCTTGGAATTCTTTTTTTCTTAATCATTTTTGGATTAATGACGTTCATGTTTTTCTTTTTACATATGGGGATTACCGAAACAAGAGTTAGTGAGGAACTACAAGCGTTACATGCAAGAGGGAATTCACATAGAGCCATTTTGGAAAAACATTTTGATAAAGAAACAATAAATCACGTTGTTCTCATGGAGGTGGAATCTACAACTGATGTTGTAATTACTAACCAAGATGGAACGATATTGGGTTCTTCTTCTTTCTCTGAAACTTTACAAGAGTATATAAATATACCTGCCGGAAGTATCCCTAAAGAGGGACAAATAATAGAAGGTAATTGGGAAGAAGTACCCTATATTTCAACGATCAGTCCAGTATTTATAAATGATCAGATAATTGGCTATGTATACATGTTTGAAAATACAGAATCCGTCCATAAGTTGATGAATAGTTTAAACGAACATTTTCTCCTAGCTGGTTGGATTTCCGTCTTTCTGACTCTTATCATTATCATTTTTCTTACAAAAGGAATTACAAAGCCTCTAATAATTATGAAGGAAGTAACCAATGAAATAAGTAAAGGCAATTTTAATGTCTCCTTACCTAAAACATCAGATGATGAATTAGGTGAATTAGCAAAATCAATAGATAGACTAGCAACCGAGTTAAACTATTTAAAACAGCAGCGAAGTGAATTTCTAGCAAGTATCTCCCATGAATTACGTACACCATTAACCTATATTAAGGGATACACAGATATTGTAAATAAAAGAGAGCTATCTGATGAGGATAAAAGAAAGTACCTTAACATTATTTCGGATGAAACAAAACGTTTATCCATACTAATTAAAGAGTTATTCGAATTAGCAAAAATTGATCAAAATTCTTTTGTCATTAACAAAGAAAATATAGAATTAACTCAGTTTCTAAAGAAAATGAAGCAAAAACTATCTCCTGCATTTCTTGAGAAACATATCAATTTTGAACTTGAGTGTGAATCAAATCTGTTTTTAATGGCGGATCCTTTGAAGCTTGAACAAATCCTTTTAAATTTATTGGATAATGCAAAAAAGTATTCTTCTGAAGGTTCCAAAGTTCTATTAAAATCTTGGAAATATAAAAATTCTATTCACATCACTATTGAAGATAATGGAAGAGGAATTCCCGAAAAAGATATCCCTTTCATTTTCAATCGTTTTTACCGAGTTGATAAAGCAAGAACAAGGTCTACTGGAGGAACTGGTCTAGGCTTAGCTATTGCACAAGAGCTTGTCCATGCACATGATGGTACTATCATCGTTACTAGCAAAGAGAATATTGGCTCAAATTTTGAACTAATCTTCAAAGGAGAATAAATGATGAGAACAATTTTACTAATTGATGATGAGCCTGTAATGCTTGATTTGTTATCTTTATATTTATCCCCAAGATATAACTGTATAAAAAATGAAAGTCCATTAGATGCAATAAAATATTTAAGTTCTAAATCTGTGGATTTAATTTTGTTGGATATAATGATGCCCGAAATGGATGGGTGGGAAGCATGTCAGGAAATTCGTAAGCACTGGGATACACCTATTATCATGCTAACGGCTATGAGTGATAAATCTGACATTGTAAAAGGATTAAAATATGGAGCAGACGATTATATTTCAAAACCTTTTGATGAAGAAGAATTGATTGCTAGAATCGAGGCTGTGTTAAAAAGGCAAACTGTTAACAGCACCAAAATATTTTTTAATGGTTTAGTTTTAGACAATGATTCACATCAACTTCAATATGCTGAAAAGAATATTGCATTAACACCTAAAGAATTTGCTTTGATGAATCTTTTTCTCTGCAATCAAAACAAGGTTTTTACAAGAGCGCACTTAATTACAACCATTTGGGGCTATGAGGTCTCTACTGACGATCGTACAATAGACTCTCATGTTAGAAATTTACGTGATAAGCTTCGAAAATCAGGATTCCCTGCAGAAGAATATTTACAAACTGTTTGGGGTGTTGGCTACAAATGGATTAATTAGGAGTAACCATAAATGTTTGGACAGATACTCAACCTTTTCTTGATTGGAATCGTTGTTTATTTTTCTGTTAAATTAACAGTAAAAAATCCAAAAAGCTAATATTTATGTCACATTGTGAAGTAATTGCTCTTCACTAACACCACTTTCATATGACCTTACCTTTATTATTTTATATCAGAAGCACTCGAAGTATTAATTTGCAAAAAAAGAGAGTAAATTCGATTGATGAATTTACTCTTCTTTATTTCACAAAATAAATATAAGCCTTAATTTATACCGACTCTTTTAACTGCATGGTTGTAATACAAGTGCCACTGTTTTCAGTAGTTGAATACTCTGACTCAACTATTTTTCCTTCATATTTAATTGTTATGCGATACGTTTTATCCCGAGGTAGCCATAAATCAATAAATCCGTTACTTTGGGATTTCATGGTTTGGTCAAACACTACGTTATTTTCCATATCTTCTATATATACGTCAAACTCTTCCCCCACCAATTCACCTTGACAACCTGTCAAGTTATGATTCGTTCAATGATGAGTTTCATTGACATACGGTGCGATAGAAACAAAAAATTCGTCTTTAGGTAAGTCATAGGCTAACGCACTATTATCACTCTCGGTCACAATAAGTTGTTGAGATGTTATAGAAGCGGACTTGTCATTTGTCATATCTGAACTATATTCATTCACTAATTCCTTAATATCTTGAGTCTCACTTTCTTGTGTACTTTCTGCTCCGCAAGCAGATAATATTACTAATGTAGATAATAATGTAGCCACTAGTACCTTACTTTTCATCAGAAGATTTCCTCCTTCCTCTTCGTTATAAAGCCCATTATATGAAATAAAAAGTTACGTCTTCCATTGAGCCAAAAAAAGCAATATAGTAAAAATATTGTTATTAGTTATCTCCAATCAATAATTACCACTCTTCTCAAAACTCAATGAAAAGCATATTACAAAAAGTTGCAGATTTTATGCATTTATGGGTGTTTGAAATATGAAATAACTGTGAACCACTCTAATTCTTTTTGGGACTTAAAGTTAGTTCTCTAAAAACCGAACTCATTAGTGATATGTTCTTATAAATTTTAATATTTGCTTTCTCTATATTTTTCAAAGTTTCCCTATTTATATTCGCCCCCCAAAGCCTTACAGTTAATGGATTTAAAACATCCATAACCACTCCTATTAGTCGATTATCACTTCTCATATGTTCTAACATATAGATTTTCCCAGATGGTTTACAAACTCTTCTTAATTCCTCAAGTCCTTTTATTGGATCAGGTACTGAGCAAAATACACAGGTAGAAACGATAGAATCAAAACTATCATCTGCAAAGGGCAAATATTGTATATCAGCTTCAATTAATTCAATTGGAAATTGGAAATCCCCACTTAATTTCTTTTTTTGTGCTATTTCGAGCATTTTCCTACTAAAATCAACACCAGTTAATGAAGAAATATTCTTTGGATAGTGTCTTAAATTAACCCCTGTCCCAATTCCAACTTCAAGCACTTTACCAGATACATGTGAAAGTAAATCTACTCTCCATTTATCCTTTATCATTTTATCCATCATTTCGTATATACCAGAAATGCGATTATATCGTTTTTTTATTTCTTCACTAGTATTCATTTCTAATTTCCTTCCTCCTTACGTCAGTTGAGACTGGTATACTTCCTGAATTTTTTCATTCGAAATCTATAATTTCGATATTTCAAGCTTTTTAGTAGTCTAATTTTAAGGCTCTTTTCGCAAACATTATTGTTTTTGAAAAGCAATAAGAATCAAAATACCTGATTAGGGAGCGAACAAGCAATATTCCTGTAAAAACAAAAATAATATTTCTAATCGAATCTGTTATTAAATAGGCAACAACTGGTGAATATATGATTTAAAGTGCTTTTGTTTTCTAAAAGTGAATTATAGATAAATAAATTTATTGAGTATTCCCATCAAAGGTTAATTATCATGTTGCTCCATATTCGAATGAACAGGATTTTCAGCAGGACCTGTTACAACCGTAATACCATAGTAAAAACCAATCACTACAAGAAGATAAATCGTTCCAGAAAGAATTCATTTTTTCATTTTGCATCTCTCCTTATAATTTTACTTTTTGAAGTCGCAATGCATTTAATACAACAGATACGGAACTAAATGCCATTGCAGCCCCTGCTAGCCAAGGAGCTAAGAAGCCAATGGCAGCAATTGGAATACCGGTCGTGTTATAGGCTAGAGCCCAGAAGAGATTTTGCTTGATATTTCTCATCGTTTTGTGACTCATTAGGATTGCATCAGGAATACTGTTTAGATCCCCCCGGATCAATGTAATATCAGCAGCTTCCATTGCAACGTCAGTACCTGTTCCAATCGCCATTCCAATATCAGCAGTAGCAAGTGCAGGAGCATCATTAATTCCATCTCCTACCATAGCGACAATCTTCCCTTCTGCCTGAAGTTTCTTAACTTCTTCGGCTTTCCCTTCTGGTAATACTTCTGCTATCACATGATCTACTCCCGCTTGTTTTGCGATTGCATGAGCCGTTTGTTGATTATCACCAGTAATCATAATGACTTCTAATCCCATGCCCTTCATGCGACTAATAGCCTCTGAAGATGTTTCTTTTATTGTATCTGCAACAGCAACTAGACCTGCGTAAGAGCCATCAAAAGATGCTAACATAGCTGTTTTTCCTTGCTTTTCTAGTTCTTCCATTTTTCCTAATACATTCTCGACATTCACATTGTACTGTTTCATAAGACGTCTTGTTCCAACTAGCACTATTTTCTCGTCCACAATGGCTTTAATTCCATAGCCAGGAATGTTTTCAAAGTCTGTAACATCTCTTAAATCAATCGATTTATTCTTTATTCCTTCTACAATCGCCTGAGCCAACGGGTGTTCTGATTGCTTTTCGGCAGAGCCAACAAATGATAGAAATTCAGACTCGCTTAGTTCTGTAATTACATCAGTTAGAACAGGTGCACCATTTGTAATCGTGCCCGTTTTATCTAATATGACCGTGTTCACTCTGTGAGTTTTTTCAAGGTGTTCTCCTCCTTTAAAAAGGATTCCATACTCAGCAGCACGACCAGATCCAGCCATAATCGATGTTGGTGTTGCTAGCCCCAATGCACATGGACAAGCAATTACAAGAACCGCAATCAAGTTTTCTAAAGCTCCAGCGAAGTTTCCTGGATCGACCCATAAATACCAAATGATAAATGTAAGAACCGCAATCCCTACAACGATTGGCACGAAAATTCCAGATATAGAATCTGCCATACGCTGAATTGGCGCTTTTGAACCTTGCGCTTCTTCAACTACCTTGATGATTTGAGCCAATGCTGTTTCTTTTCCAACTTTAGTGGCCTTTACTTTAATAAATCCGTTTTTGTTAAGTGTTGCTCCTATGACATTGTCCCCAACGGTTTTATCAATTGGAACACTTTCTCCTGTTAGCATTGACTCATCAATGGCAGAACTACCTTCAACAACTTGCCCATCAACAGGTATTTTTTCACCAGGTTTAATTAAGAGAATATCTCCAACCACCACTTCTTCCAGTTGAACAATCTCTTCTTTATTATCACGAAGGACTGTAGCTGTTTTGGCTTGCAATCCCATCAATTTTTTGATTGCTTCTGATGATTTTCCTTTTGCTATAGCCTCAAACAGTTTACCCAAAATAATTAATGTAATTAAAACGGCACTCGTTTCAAAGTAGAGTCCCTCTGAGTGGGCACTACTTCCAATTGTTTTAAATGCCAAGTAAATACTATAAAAATAGGCGGCAGAAGTACCTAGAGCTACAAGTACATCCATATTAGCACTTTTGTTCTTAAGCGCTTTGTATGCACCAACATAAAACTGTTTTCCTATTATAAATTGCACAGGGGTTGCAAGGGCCATCTGAACCCATGGATTCATCAGTGCTTCTGGAACATATAAGGATGATGTAAAACTAAAATGCCCAAACATTGCCCAAAGTAATGGAAATGATAATATTGCAGAAAAAATGAACTTTCCCTGTTGGTTTTCAATTTCCCTCTGACGATGGTCAACTGCTTCATTTTCATTTTCCTCACTTTTCACCATGGCACCATAACCTAAATCTTCTATTTTTCTGATCATTTCTTGAAGCGAAATTACAGAAGGATTATAATCCACTGATGCTTTTTCAAGAGCTAAGTTCACATTAGCTTGAACTATACCGTTAAGCTTATTAAGGCCTTTTTCTATTCTTGTTGCACATGCTGCACAGGTCATACCTGTTATAACCAATTCTTTTTTTTCAGTGACAACATCATAACCTAAATCCCTTATTTTTTTCTGTATATCAATAGGACCCATAATCCCAGCATCAAATTTCACCATTGCCTTTTCAAGTGCAAGGTTTACATTCGCTTCTTGAACACCTTCCATCTTAGACAAGCCTTTTTCAATCCTAGTTGCACATGCTGCACAAGTCATACCCGACACTTGAAACTGATTTTCTACAATTTTCCCATTCACGCTTATCACCTCATACCTATATAGGGTATATAAAATTATAAAAGAAGACGTGCTATTATAAGCACGTTTATTATTCTACATCATAACCTTGATCATCAATGGTATCTTTAATAGTATCTAGCGTAACTTTGTTAGAATCAAATTCTATATCTACTGTTCCGTTTTCTAATTGAACCTTCACAGCAGAAACACCATCTAGTTTTCCAACACTTCCTTCTACTGATTTTACACAGTGGCCACAAGACATTCCTTTTACATTTAAAGTTATTCTATTCATGTATATCGACTCCTTTTATTTCTTAATTAATTTTTCAATGATTATAAGAACCTCTTCAAAAACATTCATGTCTCCTTCGCGAACTCTACCACTACACACTCTTTAAAATGGGATTCAAGGATGATTTTTGCAACACTATTTAAAGGGTAATTATTATACACTAAGAATTTATTGCCATTACAACACATACACTACATATTTAAGAAAAGTGAACTATAAGCACTAAAATAGCTCGTTGAGTTTAGCTTTTCTTAATCATTGATGATAGATTGTTTATTTCTTCTTGAAGTCGCTCATTTTCTTTCTCAAGTAAGGACATTTTAGAATCTATTTCCTTTGAAGTGTTATGACGCTTATGTCCTCCATGACTATGTCCCTTCATCATAAAAATCATCATTAACGGGCATATAAGTAATAATAACCATTCCATTTAAATCACTCCTATCTTTTTTCTAATCATACAAAGAAAATATGAAGTTTTTATCGAGATTTAAAAATGAATGATTATTTTTTTCTGCCTTTCATGTAAAATGGGTGTACTTCATTTATGTATAGACTGCTATTTCCAAATTTGGTCTTAATCAGCTTTTATAAGACTAGGAACAACATTCACCTCAAAGTAAATTCAATTATAGCTTATTATTAATAATTTTTATCTATGAGAACTAATACAATGATATCCCTAACTTACTCATTACCTTCATCGTTTCCTTGTTGCAATAAAGAGCCTAATGTATAAACACCAGACTCTTTATTAAGGTTAATATTTAATTTAGAGAAAATTAGTGCCCATGTCCTCCGCCATCTGATGAAGTTATTTCCAGCATTTGATCGATCATACCTTGAGTTTGTATAGTGATTGATGTTCCAGAACCAACTATAAAACCATGGTTGTACGGACCAACTGTTGGATCATCTGTAAATTTTGGTTGAAGTTCTCCTAAAAACTCATGTGTTGTATCCGATACTTCTCCATTCTCAAGCCAAATTAACGGTGCATGTTTTCCAAGATGAGCAAACGGAGCACCCGCCACTGCAAAGCCAGCATCCTCTGTGGAAATAAATCCAAAACCATGTCCAGGTTCATTTATACCCCACCCAAAACCTGTTTTCTCATCTTTGAATTTAGCAAATTCGACAGATACTTCTACTGGAGTCTCTCCACCAATTCGTGTTACCATACCATAATCCTTTAAACTTTCCTCAATATCAGCCGATATAACGGATTCCGGTCCAAGCATATAGATATTTGCCGCTTTATTTCTAAGCTCTAATGCTTTTATTGTAGCGTCAGGAATTTCATCTTTCGTTACATAAAGAATCGGTTCAGGCATATGAGCAATCCAATTGGATGCAATTAAGGAATATAATTTAGCCTCTTCTTCCGAGGAGACAATGATAAGTCCTTGTGGGATCTCTCCTGCAGCATCTGCGTAAGCCTTATCAACATCTACTGCAAACGCTACCGGATCCTCGCCCTCAATCTGTAGAATTTGATAATCCTTTAATTCATCTAACACTTTCTGATCGGCGTTTCCCATGACCATTACTTCTATACCATCCATCGTACTGGTTGGACTTAGTCGTTCTAATTCTTGAAGAGTAAACTCCGGTATTCCCTCATCTTCATAGAATAAAACTGGCCCGTTGTTAGGATGGTGAATCAAGTCAGCCGAGGCCAAAGCTATTTGCCAATTATCAACCGGGGCCAGTATTACAGCACCTGGCTTATTAGCGTTCTCGGTCGCTGGCCAAATTGTTTGTGATACCTGTACTGAAGCTTCTATTAAACTATCAGCATCAAGTCTTGTTACATTTTTAGTACTTTTGATATTAGAGGCGTTTTCAGAATCCCCACTAGTTTCACCTTTTTGCACAGAACTAACATCTACTTTCTTATCAATTTCCTTATCCGTTGCACCTAGCTCTTGTTCCCCTGATGAGCATGCTGCTAAAGCAATTGTTACAAAAGCAAGCAATAATACTGTTAAAAATTTCTGCATTTTTTTATCTCCTTCCAACGAATTATACAAGGAAAAGAATATAATAAAGAGTTGCAGAATTTGTGCAGTGATTCACATCACAGTGGCATTTACTTCAACATTTAACATTTTAGACACATTTCTCTCTACAAAAAAGAGTGTGATAATTCTATCACATACCTTTAAAGCTGCACTCCCAAATATGTACATAAATGCTGGGATATATTCAATCACTTTTACAAATGCTAAGTGTTTGCCCCAAATGTCATCATTCACAAAAACAGCCATTGAGGCTAAAGAAACTTGAATAACAATACAAATGAGGAGAATCCATGCTAAAACACAAAATATTATTTGTGAATGTTTATTTACCTTTTCCTTAGTAGTTTCACTAATTTTCATTAACTAATCCCCTTTAAATAATAATAATGTTTGCGCTTCCATTATTAACTTAATGATTTATAATCCCTCTTGATAGCTGGAAATAGATTATCAAAAATTTATAGAGAAATTGTGCTGAATGATAAACTATTTATATAGTGCAATGCAAAAGTAAGTGCATAGTTTTATATTTTTTATCGGTTTAACATCCATTGTTAAAAGGTTCTGCACAAAAACTTCATACTTTTGAATTACTATGTTTATCATATCAAGCTTATTTTGTTAAATAAGGAGAGTACATATGAACAACGACTACTTCGATCAATTGTTACGCGACTACCGTTCGGACGTCGAATCTGTTTATCAAACATGGTTTATTAACAACGATGAACGATTAAAGGCCTTTAGAACAATCCGTAATGGGATAAAAAAAGTAATAGAGGACATTGAGAATGATAAATTTGGTACTGATTTTAAGGGTTCTTCTTTGGAAGTTGTTGTAACAGCTATCGCGGAACAAAAACAAATCTTTGAAGGTGCTGCCCATGCATTTTACTGGAAACCAAAACTTCGAATACCTGATATTTACGAAAATGAGGATAATAAAAAATCATTTGCGGAATTCCTTAAAAATTGTCTACAAAGTACAAAAGATCAACAATTGATCCATGAAGTGAAAAAGCTAAATGAGAAAAAAATAAAGGGACTTGGACCTGCTGTCGCAAACATCCTGTATTTTCTTCATCCAACTATATTTCCCCCATTTAACACTTCAATTGTTAACGGTTTCAATACTCTTTTTAACGAAAAAGTTAAACTAGGTTCTTGGGATGAGTATCTTCGTATGCGGGAAATGATACTGGATGTCAACGAGAAATTTAACACTTTCCTCTCAAAAGATCTTGGTGCAGTCTGTGGTCTCCTTTTTGAGATAGGGACTGCAAAATTTATCATAAATGAAAATCACGACCTTGCTCTTAAACAGATGGAAAAACGAGAAAAAACAAATCGCAAAAGACACGCTGAAGTAATAAATGATAGTATTGAAAATAATGAACATACGGAAATGCAATATCACTTATCTAAATTAGGGACAGCTCTTGGATACCATGTATGGATTGCTAGAAATGACCATAAACGAGAGTGGAATAATCGGAAGCTTGGGGAATATTCTCTTGATCAATTAAACTTAAATGAAGTGCCTATTCAGGTAAAAGACACGATTTCCTTAATTGATGTGTTATGGCTAGATAACCAAGACAAAATCATTTGTGCTTTTGAAGTTGAAAAGAGCACATCTATTTACTCTGGAATTCTAAGACTATACGATTTAGCTCTCACTATGAATAACAAGGATTGTAAGTACTACCTAATCGCTCCAAATAAAAGAGAAAAAGAAATTAAAGTACAGCTTCTTAGACCCTCTTTTCAGCATGACCAAATGTGCAGTATTTCATATATTCTTTTTTCAGACCTTCGTTGTGACTGTGATGCTATGTGTAAATTTGGTACTAATGCAAGCGTATTAGATAAAATTGCCATGAGTATCTAGAAGAAAGGTGTGATTATTATCAACGAATTATTTACATAATTTATTTCTATTCAAATGTAAGCGTCAAATAGCGCCCACGTATTTTTACGTGGGCGCTTGTAGTATGCTTTATTTAGATTTATTCGGGATGCGACAGTCTGTAGGAATTGTCTGCGCCCATGGTAGGAGTTGATCAATTGCTTCTACATCATTTATATCTATTAATGGTAATTGTTCGAATAGATACGTTAGGTAGTTTAGTGGATTTAATTGATTCTCCTTAGCGGTTTCGACAATGCTGTAGATGATGGCGCTAGATGTTGCACCTTTCATTGATTGGGCAAATAACCATGCCTTGCGGCCCATTACGAAAGGTTTTATTGAACGCTCTCCTCGATTATTATCCAATTCAAGTCGTCCATCTTCAAGGAATACAACGAGTTTGGACCATTGATTGATTGTATAGGTAATCGCTTCTCCCAATTTACTTTTTGGGGGAACTTGCGGGCGCTTTGTTTTAAGCCATGTCAAAAAAGCGTCTAACACGGGTTTACTGTGCTCAAGACGGTATTCTTTACGCTGTTCAGGGGTACAATTTTCAAATTTTTCATTGACCTGTTTTTCAATTCTAAATAATTGATTACAGAATTGAAGACCCTCTGCAGCGGTTGTTTCTTTTTTATCGATATTGGCTGGTAATGATTTGAGAGCCTCATCGAATTTTCTCCGCGAATGCGCCCAACAGCCGACCAACCGAACGTCCTTTATGTCATTATATCCCGCATATCCATCGACATTATTTTGATATCAGAATAAAGTTGATTATGCCGATAAAAAAATTATCCCGATTATTAAAACAAAGTCACATAAATGTTGTGATTTTTTTTAATAATATCGGGATATTATTTTATATTGTGATAAAGCTACTTATATTAACAATCACAATATAAAGGGTGGTCACTATGAATTCGCAAAGCATTAATTCCTTAGTTGAATGTGTATTGCTAGAAATTGAAAAATTTGGCTTAAAGGATTCAACTAGAGAAATTTATGGTCGTTATTTAAAACGGCTTTTATTATTTTTTGAAGATAATAACGAAATCTATTATTCAAAACAATTAATTGAAGAATTTCTTAATCAAAAGATGAATGATTTTAAAAGCAAGAAAATCACTCTGCGCTATTATAATGCTCTCAAGCGTGGTGCATACCTTATAGAGGAATATGCAGAAACAGGTTCTATCAAATGGAAAGTATATTCAAATACTCGTAAATTCAGACCAAATATTTATTATACAGATTATATCGAGGCTGCCTTATCTAGATCAGATTTAAAAACTGAATTCCAATATAAAATTAATTGCGTTCTCAGAAAGTTCTGTTGTTTTTTGGAGGAAAAAGGTATCGATTCCTTCGAACAGTTATCTTCACAAACTGTGAAAGACTTTATCTTATCAGTACGAGAATCGAATTCAGGTAGCATGTATTACATTCTATACTCACTTAAATTATTGATCGAGTACCTCGATAACAATGATGTAATAAGTAATCCAATAAATCTAGATTATTACCATATAAAAAGTAAAAAACAAATTCTTGTGTCAGCATACAGTCATGAGGAAATTGAACGAATCATTCAAGCGATAGATCGAAGTACAGCTATTGGAAAGAGAGACTACGCTATTATCATGTTAGTACTTAACACTGGGTTGAGAGGTATTGATGTACGAAAATTAAAACTCCAAGATATCGATTGGTACGAAAATTCCATAAATATTTTCCAAAGTAAAACAAGTAAACCATTAAAATTACCTCTAAAAGGTTGTGTATGCAATGCAATAGCAGACTATATTTTAAAGGCAAGACCTAAAACAACTGAACAGAATGTCTTTGTTAGAAATATAGCACCATTCCAAGGTTTTATTAATACCGCTGCCTTAGATGGCATTATTGAACGCTATTGCTTAAGTGTAGGAATACCTAAGAAACACCTTCGGTCTTTCCATAGCTTGAGGCGTTCCATCGGAACGTGGTTAGCAGAAAAAGAAGTAGCGATCCATACGATTTCTCAAATACTTGGACACTCAGATATGAACTCTTCAAAACCTTATTTATCTTTTAATCAAAAGCAGATGAGCGCCTGCGCAATGTCATTTGAGGATATTCCAATGTCAGGAGGTGTGTTTGTATGAACTTAAATGAAATCCTATTAAACGACCTCCAAGATATGTTGGATATTAAAGAAGCACTAGGTTTTAATAAAAAATCATATGAAGTGTATCTGAAACAATTTATTCATTTCTGCGCAGAGCATTATGGGGATTCATCCTATATAACAAAGGAAATGGTTATAGAGTGGATTCGACTTCGCCCTAGAGAAAGTATAAATACTAGGAATAGACGTGTTATTGCATTACGTCACTTTACAGAATATCAAGCAACTATTGGTAGGCAGACGTTTATACTAAACTCTGACTACAACTTACCTGCGCAGCCCTATAAGCCATATCTTTTCACGGATCATGAGTTGTCCATATTGTTCCATACAATAGACAAAATATCTCCTTACTGGGAATCTCCGCAACGGGAATTCACTGTTCCTGTTCTATTCCGAATGATGTATTGTTGCGGTATGCGACCAAATGAACCATTAAATTTAAAACACACAGACGTATCTCTCGATACTGGAGAGATTTATATTAGACAGTCAAAACGGTGTAAGGACAGGCATATTTATATGTCAGATGACCTTTTAGTATTATCCCGCAAATATGATGACGTTATGGGAAATCGAGAATTCTTCTTCCAGAGGCCTGAAGGAGGACCTTATACAACACATTGGATGACAAACCAATTTAAAATTTGCTTACGTAATAGTAACCTTGATTTTGGTACCGATAAACTAAGACCATATGATTTTAGGCATAATTTCGCTACTCGTACTATTATTAAATGGTTAGAGGCAAAGAAGGATATTATGGCGTTACTCCCTTATCTAAGTGCCTATATGGGGCATTCAGCATTTAATTATACCTTATATTATATTCACCTTCTCCCCGAAAGACTGATTCATAATTCCGGAATTAGATGGGAAGATTTTTCCGATATTTATCCGGAGGCGACAAAATGAAAAATGTAAAAGACCCTAAACTATTTCTATCAATTAAAACCTTTTTAAAAGTCTATTTACCCGAAATTCGAGCTAAAAGCATCAATACTATCAAATCATATCGAGATACACTTAATCTATTCTTTCAATTTCTAAAATCGAAGAGGAAATTATCTCTTCATTTGGTAACTACTGAAGATTTTTCACCATTAGCTGTAAAAGAATTTCTAGATTGGTTGGTTGATGAAAGACATTGTAGTTTTTCAACTAGAAACCAACGACTTTCATGTATAAGAACATTCTATGGATATTTGGCTGAGGAAAACATGGAGCTAGTCGATAACTATTCTAAAATACAAAAAATAAAAAAGACACCTGTTCCAGACAGAGCACTGGATATTATTCTGACTCTCGATGATATCCGTCTTATACTAAAGCAACCAAATGGTGAAAGTAAAACGGGATTACGAGATCAGTTTTATTTATCTTTGCTTTATGATACAGGATGCAGGAATAGTGAGGTTCTGAATCTTCGCCTAAAAGACTTTCATATAAATTCAAAAGGCGAAGGCTCGATTCATATAATTGGAAAAGGGAATAAGTTTCGTGCAACGCCGATTTCTAGAGAAGTATTAGACTTATTTAATAAGTATGTTGTTTTGTTCCATCCATACCCGGATAAAGCAAAATATTTATTCTATACAGTAAGAAAAGGAATCGTTAATCGAATGTCGAATGATAATGTTGCCCGTTTTATTAAAAAGTATGAAATGTCAGCTAAAACTATAAATCCTAACCTTCCAGCTCTGCATCCACATCTTTTTCGACATGCGCGAGCCATGCATCTGTATCAAGCCGGCATGCCATTACCGTTGGTTAGCGAATGGCTTGGCCATGCACAATTAGAAACGACATTGATATATGCAAATGCAGATATAACCATGAAACAGAAAGCTATAGAAAAGGTGATTGATTCAAATAATTCTGTTTTCAATGAAGAACCCTTCAAATTTGAAAATGATGAAGACATAATAAAAAAGCTGTATGGGTTGACTGAGTAATTATTCCGATAAAAATCAAAGTGATGCAGGAACAAGTGCTTAATTTATATTGGCTAACGCTTCTGCATCTAAAATAATCGGGATAATTTTTTTATCGGCATAATCGACATGAAGGTATCCTTTAAACCCTCGTAAAAAGGCTTTCGGATGTTTACTATGACGAGTAGATTGATAATCATATAGGATGATTGGCGGAACATCGCGGCCTGATCGATACATCCACATATAGGACTTAGAATCCGCCTTACGTCCAGGTTCTGCTAGGACTTGAAGCGTGGTTTCGTCCGCATGAAGGCGATCATTCAGGATTAACAGCTCATGCATACGATTGTATAAAGTGGAAAGCCACTTTGTTGCACCATAGATCATCCAGTTGGCTAGGGTTTGACGTGATAAATACACGCCTAGACGCTCCAACTGTTTTTCTTGTCGGTAAAGGGGCATGCCTTCCACATATTTTTGATTCATAATATAGGCCATTGAAGAAGCGGATGCCAAACTTTTTGGATAGACAGGTGCTGGCATTTTAGCTTTCACAATTGGTGTTTCAATCGCTTCCCGTTCACACTGTCGACAGCCATAGATATGTTGAACATGCTCTACCACTGTTACTTGTGCAGGGATTACTTTTATTTCTCGACGAGTTTCGCTACTTATTTCATGAACATTTCCACCGCAGCACAAACAAACCTGCTCTTCTTCGGATAAACGATAGTGGATAGTCTCCGTAGGCAGATTTTCAAGCTTTGTATCTCGCTGACCTACATACTTCTTTCTATTGTAAGAAATTGTTTCAAGTGTAGGTTCTTCTACTTTTAAATCCGCTGTTATTTCCGCTTCATTAAAGAGAGAGAGTTTGAGTTGATCCGGATTTGTTTTTTCACTTGAAGTCCCGAATTTGTGTTGTTGGCTCAGTCGGAATTGTTCTTCCAACCAATTGATTTTAGCCTGTAAGACTTCGTTTTGTTTTTCCAGTTCCGCATTCCTCGCTGTTAGTTCTTCAATTGTAGATGAGTTAAGGGCGCTTTTTTCCATGTTTAAGGAATTCGACAAGAGGTGCCAAATTCCTTTTTCAAATGATGATTTGTGCAGAAACTTTTTGATGTGCTTGTCTTTGTTCTAAAGGTAGCCCATCAAGGAGCCAGTTTAACTGACGAGGACTTATGCATAAGGGCGAGGATGTTTGTTCGTCAGGCCATTGAAAAATTCCTTTTTCGAGGCGACGATAATAAAGCCAAAACCCATTATGATCCCAATGTAGAATTTTTAACTTATCACGATTGCGATTACAAAACACAAATAAGTTTGAAGAGAATGGATCTAATTGAAAACTCATTTGAACAATTGCTGCCAATCCATCAATCGATTTACGAAGGTCCGTTGAACCTGTAGCTAAGTAAACGCGATCAATAGGAGTCTTACTTAACATGGTTTTGAAGAATTTGAAACACTTCAGTAAAAAGTGTCGGATTGAAACCTTCATTAATTTCGATGGAAGCATCCCCGATTTTTACAGTCAGATGTGATGTAAGTCCTTCGAAAATGATGGAATTGGAGGGATTGACGGAAACCCATTGTGTTGAAGGAGGCGCAACGTCAGTTGCTTCCAGCTCCAATCTCCTCATCCATTTGTACATACTTTGTAAACCTATTTGATTTTGGTTACACCAAGTTTTCACACTTGGCTCACCACTAATTTTGTAGGCTTCAATGCGTTGTCGCCACATTTGTTTTCGTTCATCTTTTGACACTAAAAAACCTCCTAACAATTCGTGTACTG
Source organism: Robertmurraya phoenicis (assembly GCF_047302285.1). Taxonomy (GTDB): domain Bacteria; phylum Bacillota; class Bacilli; order Bacillales; family Cytobacillaceae; genus Robertmurraya. The sequence continues at coordinate 817,510 of NZ_CP154845.1, read as the reverse complement.
TGATTATCACAAAACCAGGAAATTATTAGAAGGTGTGGGTTATTTGGCGCTTACATTCAAATGACTATATTATTCTAAGCATATTATTTATGAGCCCTGAAAACATTCGGGGCTCAATGACTATTATCATTCAATTCTCTATCCCCAATCCCCAGTATGTAATTGTATCAAGAATCCCTAATATAACCATGATTCCCCAGCAAACTAATTTTTCATAAACCATTACAGCACCTAAATCTCCATTTTTCCTATCGAAATAACAAATGTAGAAAAGAATGAAGAAAGAAATCCTTATTTTTACAGTAAATAAATTGTTAATCTGCAAAGTTTCTACACAATTTAGATGTATATTAACAATATCCTGCAGAGGAAGACGATTCGATTAGTTTAATAGTTTGTACTTTTGGTACAAATCTAGTGAATTCTTATTTAATGATCATGGAGGTAAAAATGATATTTTATAGGAAGATATTAAAAACAGGTCAAATTACTATTCCGAAGGAAATTAGCTCAAAGTTAAACCTTTTAGAAGGTGAGTACCTATTTATATATAAATATCAAAATAGTATTGTAATTAAAAAGCAACATGATAATACTACATTAAACCAATGTATTTTTCGGTACGGTAAAATTTCGATCCCTGCTGAGTTACGTAAATTAATAGGGATTACACAAAATACAAGATTAAAAGTACAAATGAACAATTTCAGTGATCATATAATTATTACTCCCGAAAAAGAAAGACTCTTAAAAGACGCTTAATACTATTACTATTAGGTTATTAAATAGATTGAAAAGAAGGTACACTTGATTCGAAGTGTACCTTCTTTCCATATTTCGGTGCCACTTCTTTTCTCTTTACCAAAGAATCATACATGATGATTATCAAAATTCTGTGGATTTTCGAATAAATACTAAATGTTATTAATCTCTTATGCTATAAACCAAAAGCTTATCCTCATATATAAAGGATAAGCCTTAATTATCTAATCTATCTAAAAATTTGCTACTCTTCGTACATGCCCTTTGAATGTTTTTTGATAATAACCAGAATTCATGCTCGCAATGGCTACACCTGTAGAAGATTGAGATCCTATAAATTTCCCTCCACCGAGATATATTGCAACGTGTCCATCCCTCTTATAAGTATCAAAGAATACTAAATCTCCAGGACGTGCCTCACTTAAAGATATTTTTGTACCTTGGGTTCTTAACAACTCTGTACTTGCCCCAATACTAATTCCAGCTTGTTTAAATGCCCAACTCACGAATGCTGAGCAATCAAATCTTCCATTTGCAATATCATATGCATTTCTTCCACCACCAAAGACGTAAACAGAGTTCCCAAAATATTTATTTCCTGCAGTTAAAATCGTTTGGAGACTACTGTCATTTGTGGGTGATGTATAGGCAACTTTTCCTTCAATGTTGCTCGATTTACTATTACTTTTTTTTGTAGTGGACAAAGTGATTTGATTAGCCGCTTTTCGTGCAGCCTCTTGAGCTTCTTTTTCAGCTTTGATTTTAGCTTCTAATTCACTAAGCTTAGTCATATTACCTTTTTGAGCTTCTTCCAAATTCATTTTCAATCTAGCATTCTCTTCTTTTTGCTGTAATAAAAGTAGTTCCATTCCATCAAGTTCGATTTTCATTTCTGTTAATTCTGTCAGCTTTTGATCAACCGCAGTTTTTTTCTCTTTTACTGTGGCTTTATCTAATTCATGTTGTTTGATAAGGTCACTATCCGCTACTGCAATTTGAGAAATAGCAAAAACACGATCGATGAAGTCATTAAAACCTTCCGCACCTAAAAGAACCTCTAGATAACTTACCTTCCCTCCTGATTCCTGAAAGGATTGAGCTCGTTTTTTTAATATTTCTGTTCTCTTGGCAATTGTTTCATTTAAAATAGTGATTTCTTCTTCGAGTTTTTGTACATCAGCAAGTGCTATTTTAATGTCATTTTCAGTTTGGGTAATTAACTTATCATTCTCTCTTACCGCATCATCAGTTTTCTTTATTTTTGCCTTTACTTCAGATAATTGATTTTCAGTTTCGTTTATATTTTTTTCTACTTGTTGAATTTGTGTAGAATATTCTGCATTAACTGCAGGGATAGATACTAAACTACCTACTCCTAAGATGATTGATGTGTTTAAGACTACAAGTTTCTTTTTTAACATCCTTCTTTCCTCCACCTTCTTGTTTTTTACAAGTTTTGTTACAAAGTTACGAAGACTCATTTTTCAACTACAAATGACAGATTTCAATCTAATAATACAAATTTCTTCTTTTTTAGAATATAGTAGTCTATAGTCCCAATCAAAGAGAATATTTTTACATTTATGTTTCATATATTTATTATCTGGTCATAAGAATACAAAATACCCTTCCATTGTGAAACGGTATCTTTTTATGTTTTCCATCCTTAGTCTAAAGTTATAATGGTATCCCTTTAGCATAGTTCGTGTGATATTTCACTTTTAAAAAATGGAGAATTAACTTCTTATTTTTTTGTGAAAATCTATAAAAAATACATATAGTTCTATTAAAATTAAATAATTTTAAATAAGAGAACGCTCATGATAAATTAACAGAAACAAAAAGAACTTACCATTAAATGATAAGTTCTACCAAAGTTTTTTTCTTTATGGAGCTGACAAAATCCTAATCTTTCATCTTCTTTATGTCTTCCTTTTTGTTGGACTTAGTACTGCAATATAAATGGTTCGCCAAATTTTGACGTAATGGTGATTCCAAATAAGTGTTCTAAGAGTGTAATTACGAAAAAGCTAATCTTGTTTGATCAGCTTTTTGAATCTGCCTACTCATTTAGTTAAATTCGAAAAACTTATTTCATGAGGAGTTTTTCCTAGTTCGACTTTTTTTATTACCTCAAAACTTTCATCATCTACAACTGTAAGATCATTTGAATCCTTATTTGTCACATAAAGCTTATTAATACCAGGTACATAGGAAACATGGTTAGCTGAATCTCCTGTGATAACCTTTTTAGTAATTTCATAATTTTCCAGATTAAATTTAATAAGGTCATTAGAACTACGATTCGCTGCGTATAAAAACTTTCCATCTGGCGAAAGTTCTAATCCATGTGTCCCATCCCCTGCCTTAATCGTCCTAATTTCTTTTTGTTCAACAATGTCGACAACGGAAATTGTCCCATCTGTTACATTGGCAGTAAATAAATATTTATCGTCCTTTGATGGTTCTAGTTCATTTGGGGTAGTACCAACAGGGATCGTTGAAATTATTTCCATTTTTCTAGTATCTATTAACGAAATATCATTTGACATCACATTGGATACATATGCTAAACTCCCGTCATTACTAAAATCAATATGGGCTGGACTTTTGGAAGGAGATTTTATTTCTTTTATGATCTCCTCTCTTTTCGTATCTACTACTTTAATGAAATTGTATTGCTCTCCTTCCTTTAAATCTCCACTTGCTAAATACAGGTATCTTCCATCGGGAGTAATATCAATTCCATGAAGGTTTACTCCAGTATCAATCTTCTTTTCGACCTCTCCTGTATCAGAATTGATAATAAATAACTCTCCCTTGTCATAATTACCAGCATATATTTTTTTACCATCTAAACTTACTTCAATCCCATCCGAGAGTTGATTATCTACCTTTATTGTCCTAACCACTTCATCCTTTTTAGTATCAATAACCGATATTGTTCCTTCACCTGCATTCGGTATATAAGCTAGAGGTGGTCCACTCTTTGTAGAAATGTAAAAAATTGCTACTACTATCAATAAACCAACAAATATGAGTCCTATTTTTTTCATCTTTAATCCCCTCTCAATACAAATTTTTAAAGATTTCTGTAAGTTCATTTTTCTCCCATATAAAAGATCTTGAAGGAATATACTCTATGTTTTCTAATTCTAACGTTATAGGTTCCTCCATAACTTCTCCATTCCATGTTAAGTAGCCAACCAGATGATGCGTGTCTTCGTTAGCTAATTCCCACTTAAATGTACCTTCAGGACTTTTGTTTGTTCCGAAAGTTAGTATTGCAAGTTGGTCTACCTCATATTGAAGTAGATCACCCGAATGAGTGTTAAAAGCTATTTCAAAAAGAAGTTGATCGGTTGAACTTTTTTCGGGTATCAAGGTTATCTGAATTGCAACTGTTCCCTGTGAATCCGTTTTTTGTAAAGATGAGTTTGTTTCCTTTTCTAAATTAATTTCCGATTGAGTTGACCTTACTTGTTGTGCAATTGTTTCTTCGGTTGTTTCTGCTTCTGGTACATTTAACTGATCTAGATAAAACCATCCAATAAACATTACAATGAACGCTGCTCCTAGAAACATGAACAGTTTCTTTTTATTCATTAGTTCTTCTCCACCCTTAATTTTTATTAGTTGGTTTTATCATCGCATGTATATGTGCAGATTTAATTGAGAACTATAGGAAATTTTAAAAACCCAAAGTGATAAATATCCTATATTAAGATATCATGCATTTTTACTTTCTCTTTGCTTTTTTTCTCTATCTTCATCATTAGATCCAGCTGTTTCAATATCCTCGTGCGCCTCATACCCTGCATGTGAAACCGCTTGAATTATGTTAGATATAGAAACGTACTCAGGCTTAAACTCGATTTGCATTTCTTCAGTTGCTAAATTCACATTGGATGACATCACACCAGGTAGCTTTATTGTCACTTTTTCTATTCTCTGGGCACATGAAGCCCACGTCATACCTTCAATATTTAAAATTTTTCAGCCATAATCAACATCCGCCTTATTCAAATAATTGACGAATTTCTGAATCTGAGAAAAGTATCCTATAGAGTTAGTATCTAGTGCATCAATAGCAAACTCCTGCATAAGCTCCGATAATACTTGCAACTCCTGATTTCTATATAAAAAACAAGAGAAGTCTATCATCAAAGGACACATTTATCCCTTGATGACTGACTCCTCCTTGGGTTATTCTATTAATTTTTGTCTGTTTTAAACTTGTACCAAGTAATAGATTACGAGTGACATCACCATGATAAACAATACAAACACGCCTGTTTTGAGATATTCCCTAGTTTTGATATTATTATCTTGTTTTATAATTTTATAATTTCTCCGATATTTTATTAAGATTATCGCAATTAAGATACCTATCAAGCTCATCACATGACTTACACTGAAGGGACCAATGACCATTGGATTAACTCTGGTAAATTCTACAATACCTCGAATAATCAAAAATCCAATTAAGTAATGAAGAAACACTTGACCTGAGTAGGAAGGTTTCTTTAGACGTAACAACAGATATCCAAATAATAGGTAATCTAATAAAAATTCATATGCTTGGGCTGGATGAAGGTACTCTCCATATTTCTCTACTCCCCAAGGGAGTTCACTAGAAATAGGCCCTCCAAATACGTCGCAGCCAATTCTGCTTATCCCCTGTGCAATAATTAAAGCAGGAGCTACTATATCTAATGTTTCCCAAATTGGTAACTTATGACGTTTTAAAAACCAGTAACCAACAAGTAACCCTCCTAATATTCCACCATGTATGGAAAGCCCACCTTCTGATATATGAAGGATTTTGAGAGGATTTTCAAAGTAATAAGATGGATTATAGACTAATATATAGACAACTCTTGCTCCAATTACCCCTCCGATTAACGCATAAAGGGCTCCATCCAATAATTTTTTATGGTCAAGACTTCTTCTTTTGGCCTCTCTTGTAAAAAGAAAAAGTCCAACTGATGCACCGATCGCTATCATTAAACCAAAAAAGTAGACTGTTACTGGACCTAAACTAAATATAGGTATCATGTATATTCCTCATTTCTAATGTATCTTCTTGGAGATTTAAAAAATGACACTATACTTTTTCCTTGCTCCTAGTTTTTTCTATCATACTTGTAAAAAATGAATTTTTTATCGAGAAAGTGTGTACATTATCTAACTATCTTTATCTTATTTTTTCATATTCCAAAATTCATCGGTAAACAACGAGAGGGGTTTTAGAATGTAGTCATTCACCCATATATGCACAAATTCTTAATCGTTCTGATGGAAAGCCAGGTCAATCAAATGCATACAATTGGATCTTCCGAAGCGTACCAAGCCAAGGGCCTATTATCGTTCTTTTCCATAGTGCTTATCGCGAAGTCGAGCAGTCCTAGAAGGTTTTACAGGAGGATTTAAAGGAACCGTGGTATGCGATGGCTATTCGGCATATGGGAATTTACTCGATATCACCTTCGCCAATTGTTGGCACATGTACGACGTTATTGGCTGAAAGCTGATAGCAAAAACGGCCAAATTGGGGTGGAATATTGCGATCGATTATATCGGTTAGAACGTCAATTTAAGCATCTTTCACCGGGAAAACGCCGAAATGCCAGACAAAAACATTCAAAACCAATTGTAGAACAGTTTCTAAAATGGGTAGAGGAATCGCCTTTCTTCGGGAAAAACGCCTTAGCGAAAGCTGCCGATTATACATTAAATCGGGTAGAGGGATTAAAAACTTTTCTATCCGATGGTCGAATTGAAATAGACAATACTCCAGCAGAAAATGCGATTCGCCCAAATGTGATTGGTCGAAAAAATTGGCTTTTCTCTGTTAGTGAAGCCGGCGCAAAGGCAAACACCATTTGTTTAAGTTTAGCGGAAACCGCTAAAGCAAACGGTATCGATTTTTATCAATAGCTGGTAAAGAATTTTCAACATATTAAATTTTTTAAATCGAACTTTCGGGGTATGATGTTAAATAAATGGGGACAAAAGTATGGACTATTTAAGGGAATCGTTTTAACATCCTTAATATTTGCTATTTTACATTCAGGGAGCTTTTTAGCCGCATTTTTAACTTCTTTCTTGTATTCAATATTATATGTCAAAACAAAGAAACTATATTTTCCAATCATTGCTCACTCCTTCGGCAATCTTATTGTTTTCTTACCTAGAATTTTTTTAAACCGTCTACTTCAGAGAACAGCGAAATAGTCTCTACAACTACTGACATTATTACAACTATTGGAATATCGCTCGTTCTACTGTCGATAACTGTATATGGTCTTTACAGATTGTATCCAACCGATAAAACTATGCCATATTCGAGTTGAAATTTCATAATAGTTCCTAAAAACGGTTAGTACAAGAAAACAAGAAGAATCCTAGGGATATCATATCCTACTGGTATCCTTCTTGTTGTTTTTCTGTTACTAATGTGTAGTGGAATCTCAATTGTTTCAAGCTTGAATGGGGGTTTGGCAAGTTCCAATTCTACTCCATTTCCCCCCTTACTTGTTTCTTTATAGCTAGTTACAATAGGCGTGATGAAGATAGATGTAGCGTCCTCGGCAATCTCTGTCGTTATCGCTCTTCCGCTCTTTTCAATAACACTTCCAAAAGAACCATTTGTCACCATAGTATATACGTTACCTAAGTTATCCGACAGTTCATAATCAAAAAAGACAGCGGACAATTTTTCTTCTCCCCACACTTTTCGATCTACTCTTTGATTAAAATAGAAGCTTGTAGAAATGGGGGTTGTAGTCATATTTTTTAGTTCTACTTCCATCCCCTCTCCTTTGGTTACACGATTCTCAAATTTTTGTATATCACTTTCAACTTTATCCAAAATAAAATTAAATGACCAATTACCTTCCGTTTGATTTTTCCTATCTTCGAGTGAAAAGATTGAAATCCCTTCTAAAATGAAGTTAATACTATCAGGACGGTTCCCATTTAGTATATTAACCGTGTATATCCCAGCATACTTATGCTCATCTAATTTCTTCGTTAATTGAGTTCCGCTTAGCTCTCCATATAGCTCCTTAAAATAATTCGGATCCGATTCTATAATTGGCTCTTCCCCTAAATCATGTTCACTATCAATCATATAAGCTATGGTAATATTCTCACCATCATACACGGCTTCTGTTAAAGTGATACGGACGCCATTACTTTCTTCTGTTAAATCTAATTTTGTAGTATAACTATCGTATTCTTCAAAAATATATTCTCTATCATTATCCTCAAACAGCTTGAAAATATTTCCGATAACCGGCAATTTTTCCGCAAATGAAGGAAAAGAAAAACCTAAAGTAATCACAGTTGTGATAAATAGCACCGCTGCAGCAGGTAGAATTCTTAATAAATGATTTTTCTTCTTTACCTTTATTTCAGCTCTTTGTATACCTATACGAATAGACTGCCGAACATCCTCTTTTGGAACTTCTACTTGTTCAAAAATTTCCTGTAAGAACTTTTCTTTCATCACACTTGTCCCCCTTTAGGTTGGTTTTTAATTGTTCCTTCCCCCTGTGGAGATATGTTTTTACCGTATTTTCAGGGATGTCCATGATAGTAGCTATGTCTTTTATCTGAAGATCTTGGAAATAAAATAGAATAATAGCATCACGATATGTTTCTTTCAGATTTTCAATAGCCCTAAACAAGTCAATTTGTTCAATGTTATAAACTTCTTTAGTCGATATAAACTGCTCCATATTTTCACATGGCAGATCTCTTTTTCTCTTTTTTAAAAAATCATATGCAGAGTTTATCAGTATTTTTGTTAACCAAGTAGAAAAGTATTTATTCTTCTTTAATGTCTTTATAGCTATGAAAGCTTTATAGCTCGTTTCTTGTACCACATCCAAAGCATCTTCTCGATTACCCATATATAAAAATGCGGTTCGATATAATTGGTCACTATACAACATCAGAAGTTCCTCAAAAGCCTCAGTATCACCAGATTTTGCTTTCTTGATCAATTTAATTTGTTTCATCTTCCCCCTCCTTTCTCTAGCCATTAGATAGTCAATCTATGGGAAAAGTTTCAAAAAAATAAAAAAACGCGCTAAACTCCTTGGTTAACACGTACTAAATGTCGATTATTTTTCAGTTACTTTCGTATAAATTCAACAAAAACAGGTCTTAATCCTTCTTGGATTAGGACCCCTTGCCAATACTGTCATAAGGTAGAACTTCATTGCAATTCATTTCCATCTCGAAATACTCATTTCTCTTTCATTTATAATTTTTTTCTAACTAACTCAACTTTCGCATCGAGATATGTTCGATAAGTTCAACCAGCAGTAGTTGCCGATGTTACGATCATTGACACATAAAAATGCATGAAAAAACACCTATCCGTTTGGTATAGTTGATTTGTCGAGAATCAAACATTCCATACAGAAGAGGTGTCCTCTATATGATAACGAATCATGACCAATCTAAGCAACTTCCAAATGAAATTAATTCTACCTTTAAAGAACTAAAAGTATTGAAACATCTTAGAAAATCTGGAATTACCAAATCTTTTGGCTTTACCTGTGCTGATTTATTTCAGCTCATTTTCTGTTTGATCTTTGAAAACAAAAACTGGTTTCGAACACTTGAAAGTAAGAAATCTACCGATATTCCAGCTAAAGACGCAGTCTATCGTTTCTTAAACCGTTCCACTTATTCATGGAGAAGATTCCTCCTGATATTAAGCGCACATTCGATTGAAAAAGTAAGTAAGCTTTACAAACGGCTCCTGAACAAATTCCAACGATGATTGGGCGGGCAATGAACACTGGTATTCAAGCTTCTCATGTGCTGATGGACACTTGGTTTACTCATCAACCACTTATTAAAGAGATCAAAGATCAAGGTCTTGATGTCATTGGCATGGTGAAAAACTTAAAGCAACGGTACCTGATGAAAGATAAAAAGGTTAGTTTGAAGGAACTCGATTCATTCGCTTCATCCGTTCAAGGAAAGAAAGGGATTCTTCGGTCTATTCAAACGACACATGCCAATGGAGTTCCAGTCAAAATCGTATTTGTCCGTAACCGGAATAAAAAGAGTGAATGGTTAGCGATTTTAAGTACCGATTGCTGCTTAAGTGAACAAGAAATCATTCGCATCTACGGAATTCGTTGGGACATTGAAGTCTTTTTCAAAACAACCAAATCATTATTAAAGCTACAAAAGGAGTTTCAAGGTCGTTCGTATGACTCCTTAATTTGTCATACCACCATCGTCCTTACGAGATACATGGTCCTCTCCTGGCAGAACCGGTGTAGCACAGACCACCGGACATTAGGGGGACTATTTTATGATCCTTGTGATGAAATTAGTGATCTCGATTGGGCTGTCGCACTCGTGCAGTTACTCGAGCTTCTTCAAGATGTCCTAAAAGAAAGTAACAAAAGAATTCAGAAGTTCATTCAAAGTCAACTACAACACTGGATGGCAGGCTTACCTAATTACATCATGGTCTACCTGCCTATTTCAGTGTACGAAAGTTGAGTTAATAACATTTAGGTGAAGGGTCTCCTGGGAAAGGCAAACGCAAAAAGGCAAAATGGATATCACGTAAAGTGAATATCCACTTTGCCTTTTTAGCTTTTATTTTTTCTTTCCCTTGCTGCTCCCTTCCTTGCTTTTTTACTTTGGGTAAACTCCGCAGCAAATTCTGTATCAGCTGCATTATTCCCTCCCGTATGTGGCTGACTTCGATTGTTGTTGCGGTTTGTCATGGTTTACATCCCTTCTTAATCAGGCTACTGTCTAAAAAAGCTTATTCCAAAAAGATCCCAGTAGCTCATTAGTATATTGCATTTTCATTAGAAGAATATTCCTTGGACTTTCGGTAAAAAAGGACTGACCCTAGTTTCTCTATTTCCCCCATAAAAAAACGTTAATCACACTTAGATAAACGTACAGGAAAATTATATAATCGTTATTACTCCTAATAGTTTGAAATTTTTTGCAAAGAAATCATTTCCTCAGCCAATTTTATTATACGCTTTGAAACTTCCACATTTTTTATTTCGTTATCCTCATCAAAATCATCATTATGTACAAATACATTACCAACCGGTACTATACCTTTTAGGTAAGTTAGGATTGGCCTTAATTGATACTCGGTAACAAGATAATGCTTTTCGGTACCTCCAGTTGTGATGATTCCGGTAACTTTAGATTTAAATGCATCAATGGGAAAATGGTCTATCAAGTTTTTAAGTGCACCCGTAATAGATGCCTGGTATATAGGTGTTCCGAAAATAAGAAAATCTGCCGATAAAATTGTATTTACCACTTTCATTGTATCACTATTGTAATAACTTAATGGGTGCCCGATTACCAATTCCACATCATACTCTCGTAGATCTATTAATTCTATTTGGATGGATGAATCGATTGTTTTTGCTGCTACTAATACTTCGTGTACAGCCTTTGATGTTTTGGAACCAACAAGTGACCCTGATACCCCTACAAGTTTCATTTCACAACCTCCCTCTTTAAAACTTGATTTATTAACTCTTTCCGAGCTTCGTTCTTTACTGACAAAACCAACCTTTATTATTCTGTCCTCATTCTTTCGTAACAATAAATGTTTTTACTTACGATCCTTTCAATCTTTTTGGAAAAACGAGAATCATTTTAATCATATAGACAGCTATCATGACCATAACGATTAAATTAACAATAGTGTTTATTCCTACACAAACATATGCAAGAGTAAAAACGAGAATGGGCTTCGTCAAGGTGAATGCCGTCAATTCCCAAATTGAAACTTTAATTTTCTCTTAAAAAGTTTGCTTAACAGCAATCCACATCCTGTCAAAAAGGTAATCCCTATTAACGTAAAAAAGATCATAAAAAAAGGATATAGAAAAAGAATTTGGATTATATAGATGCTTTGGGAAACAGTATCACTTCCCGAAAAGCTATCAAGTAGTAAGCTCATTTCTTTAGGAAAAAACAAAATTACCAATAAAGTCATTAAGTAAAAAGATTGTATTTCTCATATCTAATCTATTTAAACGAAAAATAGCTTCTTTTTTGGGCAGCATTATACAAACCTTTAATGTATCTATAAGTTTCACATTATTCATCCACCATTTCTTCCTACTAACAATTAGAAACTAATTCAACCCCAGTATCTTTTTTGCTTCCAATTTATCTTGTTTCATCTGCTCAATTAATGGTTCAATTCCACTAAATTTAATCTCTTCACGTAGATAGTGTAAAAAGGATAAGGTAACCGTTCTATCATGGATCATTTAAGAAATGTCTCCCATTTTCCTGAAGAACACTTAGAGAATTTCTTAAAATGAGTGGAAGAGTTTCAAAAAAATGATTTTAAACTTCTCGATGGATATCGTCCCTTATATGATTGGGCATCTAAGCAAACCTATATAGAGATCTTGCAAATATGATGACTGCCGCTGCCCAAATCGGAATTGATTCCTGTCCTATTGAAGGGTTTAACATTGAAAAAATGAACCGGCTATTAAAGGAAGAAGGCTTATTAGAAGATAGGCATTTCAGTATTTCTGTTATGGCAGCCTTTGGTTATCGTACAAAAGACCCTCGGCCAAAAACTCGAAGACCTTATGATGATGTTGTTAAATGGATATATTAATAATATTGACTAAAGTTTCTTATATCTTAATCCTGCCCTCTACTATCTGTATAAGCTTACATCTCTTCTATCTATCAGAAGGTTGATATAGAAAAACTTCCCTCAGGGCTGGCTTTACCAATGAAACAGTACCATCATTCCCTACAAACAACGATGTTTTACACGATATCAAGATCGTAAACTCAATCCATAACGCAGTCATGGTGTATTTCTTTGGGATCATGATGTCTGAATCTCTGTATTTGAACATTTTTATAAATTTACAAATGAATCAAGGCAAACTCAAAAAGAATCGCCTCACAGGTCGATTCTTTTTGTAAGTATTATTGTTGTTGTTGTTTAAAGAATGGATAGAAGCGATCTTCTTCTTGAACACTAATCCACTTTACCGTGGTGAATTTCTCAATTGCCCATTCGCCACCAAATCGGCCGACTCCGGAACCTTTTTCACCACCGAAAGCAACATGGGCTTCTTCATTGACAGATTGATCATTTACATGAATCATACCCGTTTCGATTTGTTTTGCAACCTGCACACCGTGGTGAATATCCCCACTAAATACAGCACCACTTAAACCAAATGGGGAATCGTTAGCAATACGGATTGCATCTTGTTCGTCCTTTGCTCTTATAACAGATGATACAGGACCAAACATTTCATTTTGGGCAACAGGCATATCATTCGTTACGTCGCTAAGAATTGTTGGATATAGAACATTCCCCTCGGCTTGTCCACCAATAACAACTTTAGCACCCTTTGCTTTACTGTTTTCAATTTCTTTTTGGATTCTTTTAACTTCATTATTATTGATTAATGGTCCAACCGCTGTTTCAGGATCAGATGGGTCTCCTGCTTTGAGTTGACTAACTTTATCTCTAAATGTCTCTAGGAATTTATCGTAGATACTATCATCTACTACAACACGATTTAAGGACATACAAATTTGCCCTTGGTGTAAATAAGCCCCAAATGCAGCTGCTTCTGCTGCACGTTCAATATCGGCGTCATTAAGCACGATTAGTACATTATTCCCACCTAATTCTAGTGCGACATCTTTCAATGTTCTACCAGCTATTTCACCAATTCTACGTCCAACTTCTGTTGAACCTGTAAATGACACAAGCTTTGGAATAGGGTGCTCAACAATATCATCTCCGACTTCAGAACCCTTGCCTACGATAACACTTAGTACCCCTTTAGGTAAACCAGCTTGTTCAAATATATCAGCTAAAAGAAAGCCTGAAGTAATTGGTGTAGAGGATGCAGGTTTTAACACAACACTGTTACCAGTTGCAAGTGCAGGGGCAACAGAACGCATCGTTAGCACTAACGGAAAATTCCATGGACAAATCACGGTGACAACACCTTTCGCAGATCGATAGATTCGGTTTTCTTTTCCAGGTACATCAGAAGGTAAAATCGAACCGGTCATTCGATATGGAAAGGACGATGCTTCTTTTAAGCTTCCAACCGTTGCACCCCACTCAATTTCTGCTTTTACTCTCGTACTGCCAGATTCCTTTATTAACCAATCAATTACTTCATCTTTTCGTTCAACAAATAATTGGGCCGCTTTTTCAATAACTTGTCGTTTCTCCCCTGGCCCTTTGTTTTCCCATGCTTTTTGAGCATTAATAGCCGCCTCGTAAGCACGATTTACATCTTCTTTTGAAGCACCTTTGATTTCATTAAGTACTTCATTTGTGTATGGATTTGTGTTTGTAATAAAACTATTACTTGAACCTTCTACCCAATCACCAGCTATAAATTGTTTTGTGTATTTCTCCAACTAGATTCGCTTCCCTTCTTATGTAAAATTGGGAACAACTTTCTTTATCGTCCCCTTGCATGGGGAGTTAATATCGAATGCGAAAAATGTTCCCTCATACTAAACTACTTGTTTAGGTCATCCTATTTATCATTTTTATACCAAAAAGTATAAAAATTGTATTTACAGAATACAACACACAATAAATTCAAACAATTTTTATGCTCAAGTTTATTTAAATAAATGGATATCGATGTGAAAGATAAAAGAAGTTTCAGGAATGACAAACATTGGCTCTTCGGTGACACAGCAAACGTATAGAGGATAAGTAAAAAACGTTCCTTATATAGTATAAGAAACGTTTTTTTGATCGGATTGGATTGACAAGCAAGAGATTGAACCGGTGGTCGGTGTCGAACTATAGAGATTTCTGAAATACTTCAAAGCAATAATGTGTTCTTCTTCATCCTCAGATGGTATGCTAACAAACCTTACGAGTTAATCCTTAATCTATATGCTTTAACAATTATTCCATCATCAGCGGGTTCAAAGTCATATTGGGGTAATCGTTCAAACCCGAGATGTGCATAAAGTCTCATAGAATTCTCCATAAAATCTGCAGTATGCAGGCCGATGGAATGGTACCCATTTGCTTTTGTTCTTAGAATACATTCTTTAACCAATGCTGTAGCAACACCTTTCCCACGAGCTTCCAGTGTTACAGCAAGCATTCTTATTTCTGGGTAATTTAGCTCTTCTATATACCCTTCATATCACTAGTGTTGCATTAATTTAATTTCAATATTACAAAGACTCATAATCTTCACAAATCTTATTTTATGCAAAGAAATAGTCCTTTATAATGGATAAGTCAGGTGGTAACCCGTCCAAATCCACTAGTAAAGGCGCATTAAAAAGTTTTACGGTCAGAGCGAATGGGCGATTCAAAACCAAATATTTATCGCACTGATTGTTTTTTGCCTTCATGTTCTTGTGCAAATTGAAACAAAAAGCAAGCGAAAAACGCTACAAATTAGCCGTTATTTAAGGGCTGCCTTGTGGAAGCCAGCGCATATTTGGATTCGAAAGCTTGAAGGAAAAGCCATCCCTTGATAAGAAAATCTGTCGTCGTCGCACAAGTATAATTGAAAATAAATTTCCAAATGAACAGAGCACCTTTAATTGGGTATTTACCTTTTGGCTCTAATTAGGAGAAATGGAAAAAATGAAAATTAGGACAATATTCATGCAACACTAGTGATAAAATATAAAGAAAATTAAAACTCTCGTTACATTTTTATGCATAAGTTTGTCAGCTATCCTTTTAAAGCATAAGTATGTCACAATGACATTTTTATGGTTTAAGTCACAATGTGACGTAAACCATAAAATTTCCAGTAAATAAGGCATAAACTTTCCACACTTAGGGCCACTTGAGCTCATGACACTTTCCTTGTATATTTTCCACTCCCTTCATTTTATTTATTTTATAAATCTGGTTATAAAAAGGCTAATTATATATTTTCAGGAAAGCTTATGCTTTATTTCTTTATTAGAGGAATTTTTATGCTTTATCCCCTTATATCCAAATCTGATCGTTAATTTTGTCTCTAAAAATAAAAAATCCTTCTGATATGTCAAGCAAACCAGAAAGATCATAATAATTATTTGTATCCTAAAGAAAGTAAAATATTTTTCCTTAATTCCCCATATTTTCTTTCAATTAATATTCCCGGAATAGAAACCATTTTATTAATTTCGTTAATGCTAGGGTACATACCCTTATTGTGCAAATCTAAAATTATATTTTCAATTTCCCTTGAGATATTTTTCTCCCTCTCTTTTGCTTGATTAACTATATATCCCTTATATCTTGCAGTTACCTTTTTACATAAATCTGGAGCATATCTTTGGGCCGTAGTAGGAGGAATTTCACATTCATTTAGACACTGTTTTAAGCTTATTGGTATTTCCAAGTTAAGACATTTTATTAAAGCGTTCTCTAGATTCTCTTGTCTTTTAATTAGCTTTTCGTTTTGATATGAAGCATAATTTTCATTGATAATATTACATAGAAGTGGAAAGTATCTTATTGAAGATTCTCTTCTGAATCCACCTTCACGACTTATTTCAGTTAGACTTTTATGTTTATTTGAAATTATTGCTTCTTTAAGGTGAGCTTCTAAATCCTCTTTTGAGACCCTCTTTTTAGTTATTTTATTATCGTTATCAATTATTTTTACTTTTAAACCTAGTTCCTCTTCAGAAATTAACTCATATATTGAGCATCCAATTTTCCTCCCAATTTGGAACAAGTTTTCCGGTGATGGTAATGCCTGATTGTTTACCCAAGTCCACAATGTAGGATTATTAACTTCAAGGAACTTAGAGAGCTTGATTATACTACTAAACCCAAGTTCTTCCTTGATTTTCACTAGCATTCTACTAATCTTATTTTTAATTGGAAATGATGTTTGTTTTTGCGCCTTTTCAATTAACAGTTTATAGTTATTTACTCAACTTTCGCACCTTGAAAATCGACCTTGTTTTAGGTCTATCAAAGCTTTAAGAACGATCACTTTGGGTGCTTGACAAGTACATTTAAACAGAAAAAGCACCTCAATCTTTGGTATAGTGGAATTGACTAGAAACCATTACCACAAAGAAGAGGTGCCTTCTCTATGATAAAGGAAAAACACTCGAATGAGCAACTACCAAATGAACTTTCTGCAGTATTCTCTGAATTACAAGTATCGAAGTACCTTCGCCAAGCGGGTATTCGAAAAAACTTTGGGTTTTCATGTGCCTATCTGTTTCAGCTTGTTTTTAGTCTGATCTTTCATCAAAAAAATTGGTTTGCCCTTGTCACTTCTAAAAAGAGCGAGCGTTATCCGGGCAAGGATACCGTCTATCGTTTTTTAAATCATTCCAAGTTTGCTTGGCGGAAATTTCTTTTATTCTTTAGTACAGCTACCATTCAAAAGGTCAGCGTGCTTACATCAATGGACCGTCCAAAAGTGCTCATTATTGATGATTCTACGTTTGATCGAAATCGTAGTAAGAATGTGGAGTTGCTTGCCCGTTGTTTTGATCATGCTTCTTTGAAAATGCGATTTTATAAAGGATTTCGAATGCTTACATTAGGCTGGTCAGACGGTCATACTTTTATGCCAGTTGATTTCTCTTTACTAAGCTCAAAAACGTCTTCTATTAATGGAATCAACGAAGAAATTGATAAACGAAGTTCCGGTTACAAGCGCCGTGTCGAAGCTCTCCAGTCTGCGCCTGATCAAATCCCAGCGATGATTGAACGGGCAATATCCAATGGTATCGAGGCATCTTACGTTTTGATGGACACATGGTTTACTCAACAACCTTTAATTCAGGCAATCGTCGAACAAGGGCTTGACGTTATTGGTATGGTCAAAAATGCAAAGCAACGTTATCAAATTAATGGTCAAATGGTTTCATTAAAAGAACTCTATCGATTAGCGTCACCACTTCAAGGAAAGAAAGGGCTTCTTCGTTCGGTCACGACGATGATGAAAAACGGGGTACCCGTTAAAGTCGTGTTCGTTCAAAATCGTAATAAGAAGAGTGAATGGCTTGCCATTCTAAGCACGGATTGCACACTCTCCGAACAAGAAATTGTCCGTATTTACGGCATCCGTTGGAATATTGAAGTGTTCTTTAAGACAACGAAATCGCTCCTTCGTTTACAAAAGGAGTTTCAAGGACGCTCGTACGACCTACTTATTAGCCATACAACAATTGTTTTTACTAGATATATCATTCTCTCGTGGCAAAATCGTTGCCACACAGATGAACGCACATTAGGTGGTTTATTTTATGACCTTTGTGACGAAGTAAATGAACTTGATTGGGCTGTCGCATTGCAGCAATTAATCGAGCTTCTTCAAGATGTCTTGAAGAAAACAAATAAACAAACACAACAATTACTTAAAAATCAACTATCACAATGGATTGCAGGTCTGCCTAGTTATATCAGAGCTTACCTGCCTAATTTGGTATGCGAAAGTTGAGTTATTTATAATAAACTCCTCATCACTAGTAATTGATTCAATATTTTTATTATTAATGCCTTCTCCTAACCATGCATGACAATATTGGCAATAGCCCATGATTAAATTGCTATGCATTAAGGGTAATACCTTGCTACATTTAGGGCATTCCTCTTGAAAACTAGTATTATGCAAGTCACATTTTTTTATATCAGATATATACCAGATTAAAGGTTCATAGATTTCTTTTGAATCTTTCTTAAATTGATTTAGACATTCTGGACACCATCGTCTTTTATGTGAGGTGATATTTTTAGAAAAAATACCAGTCCAATTATTCATTGTCAAATACTGAATATCAGCTCTACCAGTTAATTTATTTATTGTACTTGAAAATTCAACACTAGATTCACTTATTCCATTTAGGAGATAATATTTCGATATCACACTACCTTGTAAAAGTTGATTTTGTAAATAGTTTATTTCAATTTTAGGGGCAATTACATTCCTTAAAAGTGAAGATAACTTGACATTATGTTCGGCTGACAATCGAGTAATATAGCTAGTCAAACTTTCAATATATGCTGTGCCAATTCCAACTGGTTCCAAATCATATAACACTGTTCTATTAGATAGTAGATATTTAAATTGTCGATCTTTTTCTTTTAATCTATTAATTACAATGCTCATACACTTACCTCCCGAATTAACTATTGCTTAAACTAAAAGAAAAAATAATTGAATGGCTAATATCTCTAGTCCACTCAATTATTTTGAATTTGTTAAATACTTTATTGACCTACAACATCCCGAGCTGGATTCCGTTGTCCGGGAGTAGTATTCCTTTTCTGTTTATTTTGTTTGGCAGCTTTTACTTCTTCCTTAGTACCTAGTAGGGACTTTAACCTATTCCTATCTTCTTCTTTCTCAATAAATATCGATTCGCCTGTTAATGCTTCCTCAGCAAGTGTTAGTAATTTCTGAGTTTGTAAAGCATTCTTTTGTAAAATATCAATCGTAATGGTTTTTTCATCATTTTCAATAGCATATGAAAGGCATCTCTGCAGCCAATCTTTTAAGACCCCTGCACATCCTACACAGTTTTCATAAATGAACTCTTCATACTTAATAAAGTCAGGTTCTTCATGTACGGGTAACAATTTTTGAAACGTTCTTAATACACTTCTAAACATTTTCTTCTCTTGTTTATTCCTATAGTCATACCTAGGAAAGTGAATTTCTTTTACCCTTCTTGATAACTGTCCATCAAGGTTTATTACCGTGTTTAAGGCATAAGTTCCAAATAAAACTACTTTGGTGTTAGCCATATTAGCAAGCGACTTCAATGAGTTAAATTGTCTTGTAATACCAACTCCTGTACTAATATCAGTATTTCTACCATTTTCAATTTTAAAGAAATGTTGCGCCTCGTCGATTAATAAAGCTTTTGTTTTCCTATGATAAAAGGCTTTCTCTATTGATCTCCTAAGTTCAGGTGCTGTTTCAGCTTTTTTGGTATTTATTTTTACTTTTTGAACTTGTCTAATAATCCTTTGATAATCAATCTTTTGTTCAATTAATGGTTCATTAAGTCCCATAAGAACTCTATAATAAAAATCTTTCCAATTAAACTTCCCTAAATCCGGGTTAGGAAGTTCAATGCCGGTAATGGGAATAATGCCTTGGTCAACCTCCAGTTGTTCCGACATATCGAGATAAACGGACTGTAATGTTCTTTCAAACAATCTAGATTTACCAACACCTGATGGCCCAACCACTAAAATGACATTGCAGTCACCAGTATATATTTCTTTTTTTAAATCCTTTAGTACTAGACCCATCTTAGGGTGTGCCACAGTATAATTCTTAAAGAAATCTACTCGGTCTTCCTTCGATTTTTCCAATAGCTCTATAGGAAATATTCTATTATCATTAACATTATTCATTATATCAGCTCTCCATAAATCTCAAATTCATCTTCATCAATCTCTTCTGGTCCTTCTGAATCCATATTAATAGCATCAAGTACAGTCTCACTGTCTATAAGCTGTAGATTGGGCTTTGTTTCTAATGGTTTATATTTTTCATATTCAAGCTTTTCTTCAATACCTTCTGATTCCAAGATAAATTTAGCGATCATTTTTGCTGTAATCGCCCTACTTTTCGAATTATATTTCTTCTTTTCTCTAAGTTCCTCAGAAATTAATTTAAGCTGTTTCTCTGTCTTTCCATTGAATACAGCATATTGGTCGGATAAACATTTCTCCCAATTATTATTTATCAAAACATATGCTATCCCAATATTAAATGGATCATATCTAACCTCTACTTCGGAATTTTCAACTTTCGGATCCCTAAAATTTGGACACCAATAATAGGAATAGGTTAATTTTATCCCTTTTCCCGGGTGTACTTTGCGGGTTTTTCCAGTAACAGAAGGTAAAGTCATCAAAATAAAGTTATCATCATAAGGAATATAGGTATTAGTACGGCTACCAGAAAGTTCAATTGATTCTTTATGAGCTTCTTTCGGTGTTTGATTTAAAGACGGATTCTCCAAATTGTCATAAACCTCATTAATCCAGCTATCCAGTCTTTCATACAAACTTTCTATTGTCCACACTGCATGATTTTTTGGATTTACTGATTTAGTCACTTGTCGAACGTTTTTCATAATTTGTGTGTTGCCGGTCAGGTTGTGAATGAATAGTTTATTTGCTATTCCAAACATTCGTTCAACAACATTACCAAATCTTGCTTTTGCTGCAGGTCTATCTTTTTTATGCACACCATATAATGCAAGAAGTGACTCAAAATAAATACTTCTAAATTCTTTTCCACCATCAACTACAATATGGTTTGGTAATCGGTTATATTTTTTCACACAATCTCTTATTACCATCATGCATGATCTATAAGATGGAGTTTCAAAGGTTATATAAAAGGCAAGTATTCTTCTTGAAAAAGCGTCAACCATAAATGTACACCAAGGTCTCTTAGTTTCCCTTTCATTTATAACTAATTCAATATCTAATTCAGTGTGATCAATATGTGCAATTTCAAAAACTCTTTCACCATGCTTTGGGGTAGTGAATTCTAATTCATAATAGAATTCCTCATGTTTATAGGCAGCACGGTTCCCTTTTCTGCTATATTCCAAATCATATACCTTCTCATTTTTTAGAACTGCACAAAACGTTTGATACGATGGTGGGTATAGGTTTAATTCATCACATTTATTAATTAATTCTCCGTAAACCTCTCTTGCTGTTTTTTGCTTAATCGTTTTATAACTATCTGATATCATTGTATTCATCATTTTAATAGTTTCAATTGGAAGTTTTGCTTGACGGTTTCCTCTTTTTTTGGTATCTGGTATCAAGCCAAAGTAACCATTTCCGTGTAGCATTTCAGCATCCTTATACTTTTTTACCCAGTTTCTTACTGTTCTATCAGTAACATTATCTATTTCAATTTTTTCACCATTAAGATACTTAATAACAATCTCGTATCTTTTATTTGCAACATTTAAATCAGATTCGGTTGCCTGAGATAATATTTTTTTTGTGCTGCTTTCAATATCACTTTCGACATCAATTCCTTTGATATACCCTTCTGCTATATAGCCTTCAAATATATGAAGTGGTAAATTTACATTGTTGTCATCGAGATTAGAGTATAGAAAAACTTCTTTATTACCGGGATCATAGTTCAATATTGTCCACGTGTTTTCTCCCCATAAGATTTTGTTTCCGCTTTTTAGTACAATTTTTGTAGTTTTTCTTTCACGCTTTTTAGATTGTGCTACGATGGAAAAAACTTTGCTTTGTTCTTTATTTAAGAAAACTTTTATACTCTCAGGCTCAGTAATTACTGAATTATATAAATCGATATATATAATATTTTTAGATATTAAGGCATATATATCATCTGCAGAATATTGATCTTCTTTAGCTTGAATTAGTTCTAATAAGGTTAAACCGGGAGATGATAAAATAATCTCCTTTATCTGGGAAACCTTTTGACTTTCAGGTAAATATTCATTGACAATATAGTCTTCTAGAAAAGTAAGGTTTCGTTGGAGTGTCCAATTAATATCTTCTGATGACCGGACTAAAAAATCTAAATCAAGTTCTCCTGCATAATTTATTCCCGGTGCAAATCTCCATTGACCATCCTCTTTAAAATACCTATCGGGTCTTTCTTGTGACAATTTAACTAGTTGTACTTCAGACTTCCATTCAACCCAATAGGCTCTATTCTTTTCTATCACGAAAAAGTCAGGAGTGTACATATAAGCCATTTTTTTATCTTTTCCATTTTTGCTCTGATAATAAATTACCTTCAATGAAGGGGGTTGATCATAATATTCGAGAACATTATCATCAAACTCCATCATATAAATTGCAGGTAATTCAACCTTATGACTTTCAAACTGTATCGTTACTCCCATCTTTCTACTACTAAATTTCCCACTTACATTGTGTCTTCCTCCACCAACTCTTCGTGCTGGTGGAGAATTCCTAATACGTTGTATTTCCTTCTTTGTTCCTTCAGTTAAGTCAAGACTTTCAGCCCATTTTTCAAATTCTTCTGGACTCATCATATAGAAAATGCCCTCCTTTTATTCTGCAAAACCACTCTTGGCTAATAGAGATTTCCAATACTCTTGAAGAACTTTTTCTTTTAGCAATCCTTTTTTATTTACCCTTTGTTCTATTTTCCGGCGACTTGGATAAATCTCCTCATTTATTAAAGAAATAAATGCTTTATTTATTTCCACTTTTAACATTTCCACTCTCTGATTTGATTTAAGGTCTACAAACTCTCTATACCTTTTTGAAATTTGCTTACAAAGATCAGGAAAGTTTCTATAAAGGACTCGTTTATCATGTCCAATTTTATTGGCAGCTGCACTCATTGATATTACGGGATCGTTTCTTAAAAGTTCTTTAAGTTTTTTCTCTATAACTACAATATCAAGTGGTTTACGTATTACTTTTTTCTTTTTAACAACTATGTGATTATCAATCTGATATATGTTAACAGCAGGTATTTCATTTTCGAAGAGTAAATCTGATATATTTTTATTAATTTTAAAACAAATGAATAATAGGCTTTCTAAAGCGGGGAAATTTTCATAGGATAGCCAGCAACGCAATGTGCTTTTTGGGATATTAAGGAACTTTGAGAAGTCTGATATGTTACCTAAAAAATATTCTTCATTGATTATATTTAATTGATTTAATATTTGTTCTCTCGGACTTTTTATAAAGAAATAAGTGATATCCAAAGTTAATATGTTTTCAAGGTTATGAATAATAAACCTTTGCCACTTTAATTCTAATGGTTCTGGTTTTTCATTATTTGTAGCTAGAGATAATGAAGCAAAACATTTAGAACAATATCCGGGTAGAATTTGTCTACGAAGAATATCAACTTTTTCATGACAGACTTGGCACTCTTCTAAAAGAAAACAATTGTGTTCTATGCATATTTTCACTGGTTTTATGTGCCAAATGAGAGGATAGTAGACCATTGAACTTGATCGCCATTTATTAATACACTCTGGACACCACGAAAGTGAATCCTTTAAGAGATTTCTTAATGCAATAAAATCTTTCCATTTATTTAAGGTAAGATCAGAAAGATCACTTCTGGAAGTTAATTTTTCCATTACCTTCACTAAATCACTTGAATTTTCCATATAACCATTAATGGTCTTGGCTCCCTCATAAAAACGATTACCTCCATAAGTACCGCTCCTTGTTAAATAATCTTTATTGACTTGCGGAACGATTTGTTTGTTTATTAAATTTCCTATTGTAACATTATGTTCATATGCAATTCTCATAATATAACTAGTAAGACTTTCCACATATTTAGTTCCTAAATTAATAGGCTTTAAATTATATAAGATACTTCTTTCACCGAATTGATTAGGCATTAACTCCTAGCCCCTTCCCTCTATAATTAGTCATTATCCCCTCCATATGTCTCTATTTGTTTCATTGCCAACTCATTATCCATGTAATCTGCAATTTTCCGGGTTAAAGTTTTGTTCTCAAGCATTTCTTTTCGAATATCTGATTGAGCTTTTTGATGTTTTAATCCCCTTGCGTCATCAAGTATTAATTTTGCTACTAAGACCCTCACCAAACGGGCATCCGTTGTTTTATATATCCATTCCCAAGCCTGATCCGTGATAATTTGGTTGTATTTTTCAATGTAAAAAGCTGCAAAGATACGCTTTAAATTTCTTATAGACCCATAAAAGAACTGTTTTAGAATTCCGTCTCCTTCTTCGTTTAAAAAAATTTTAATGCTGTAGGCAATTCCCTTTAATAGAAGATCCTGTTCTTCGGTTAGAACAACTGTATCATCATCGAAGTACAAGAATGCATCCTCATTCGCTAAATATCTCCTGTCTTCATTAGAAGCATTAGTCAGCTCAATAGCAGACTGAATTTGATTATGAAATGCTAATAATTCTTCTTCAATTCGAGAAATTTCCTTTAGAAAAATAGTTTCTATCTGAATTTCCAACTCTGGAAAATAACAAACTAAAATCTTTTCAACATCTTGTTGCTGTATATATATGATTTTATTTCTCTCCCAGCAAACTTCATATCAAGTATGATAGTTCCAAATTGTCTCTCGATAATTTGAGGGTGCCCCGCAACTTTGTCAAAGAGTTTTAAGTAAGAGAATTTTTCCCCCGGCAAGTAAATCCATGTACGAGCTAATGCTTTTATAAACTCAGTAGGAGGGAATTTTGGTCCTTTTTCATATTTGCAAGCTATGTACAATATATTTTTCACATCGCTTGTAACATTTAAATAATAAATTAGCAATTTCAATGCCCCCAACTGTTTTGGAGAGGAAAACGATTGAAGTTTATTAGAAAACCAATTTATAAAGGTCTCACTTGAAAAATTGGTATATATCATTTTAAACATTTCCTCTGAATCAGCAATGAGCCATTTTTCTACGATATGAATTTGTTCTATTTCATTATCTAGGTTAGAAAATCTGGAAAGTAATTGATCCATCTGAACTCTTACTGGCAAATCGATAGGTAAAGATAAATGCTGATCAGCCCATTCCTTTGCTTTCATACATTGCTCAAAATCTATATCGCCGCCAACAATTGCGCTTTTTGGGAAACGACTTTCAATCAACATCGCAATCGCTAATATATAGAAGTGGTATTGATATCCTTGTGTTTTTGAGTCAAATACCTCAACATTTTTTTGCTGATTTTCTTCTAATAAAATATCACTTTTTTGTTCAACTCCTTGCGAAGTCAGATATTTATCTAAATCCCGATAAAGCATAAAAGTTTCTGCATATTGCTTGTTATTTAAATCACCCATTATGGTCCAGTGCTTTTCTGGCTCTGTTTTTTCAAGAGCCTGTACATACATCGGTATTCGATATTCTCAAAAACTCCTTTCTCTCAATTTGTGCAAATGGAAATGCCTGTACTAATGTCAAACTTTCCTCATATACATTCTCCCATTCAGAATTTGAAATATTATTTGGCAAAATCGATAAACGAATATAGGTTCCTATAATAATTCTCCTTTCAAGCTATTGTTTGTTCATCTGTTGGCATTCTCTTTAGCGATACTCTATTTCCTTACTCAACCTCTTTCATTGGTGAGACTAGGATAGTCAAACCTAACTGGGCATTATCCCACATTTTAACCCATGGAAAACTCCCTTCTGGTAGCACGAATACTCTATCTTCCAAGGGATTAATGGGTTCTTTATTTACTTTACAACCATGAGAAATTGTAGCAGGATGAATTCTCACCAATCTTCTCGTGTCATTAAAGAATATTAAATTCATTAGTTCTTCCTCTTTTTCTAAATGTTTTATAAATCCTATCTCCTATGTTAACAGGAGATAGGAAATTACCAAGCAATACCAAACCGAGCCTAACCAAGCCTTACCGAACGGTACTGTACCCCACTTACATCGTGCCAATTTCTCATCAGTGACCAAGTGGCACTACTTGGCCAGACAAGGGAGATGGCTTTCTCTCTTCTTGTTTCGAATATTTTTTATTTAATCCTCCCATGTCAGTTGTCTCCAATCAGGGGGTATTAATCCATCTCTTATTGCATTAGCCGTAAGCCCTCTATGCCTGTTGCATTGTCTCAACGAGTGGCATGGTATACAAAGAGTTCTTAAATTAGATAACTTGTTATTCCCACATTTCCCGCTGACAATATGGTCGATATGAGAATTTGTAAGACTTACTATTTTTAAACAGTTGGTACATTTATAGTGGTCTCTTTTTAAGACTGCAGGCCTTATATTTTTATACCAAACCTCATTCGGCATCCTAGATTTAGGCACTTTGACTAGACACCCTCTCTGCTTTAAAATCCAGAACTTCGAATCTCCCAAAGCCATTTACCCTGTTATCCCCAATTCCCACAAGAAAACCGGCATCATTACAAACTGATTCCATAAGTTCTTTCCCTACAACCGTTGCTTCCCAGATAATTGAAAAACTTAACTCCCAACCCTTAGACAGTGCTAGTCGATATCTAATATGTCTTGCGGAAGTTCTTTGCATTTTTACGCTCCTTACATCAATGTATACTTCACTATTTGAATTTCGTGTAATGACATTAAGGTCAGTTGGCAATGACCTGTTAGTAAAAAAAAGATAATCATCTACAGTCTCAAGGGTGGCTGCTAATTGAGCCTGAAGCCCTCTTTTTGTAAATTTTGCTGCATTTATCAGACAGCGATGAATATAACTTCCATCAATATATAACTCCCCTTCTCGTGTAGCGTTAAATGTCTTTTTCCATTCCATAGGATTTTTGCCTGCGACTCCTTGAAGATCCTTCTTTTCATGAGGCAAAGAAATTGATTCTTCTGTAAAGCGGTTAAAAATGAATGGGCGAATCCCCCTAATTTTTACGTGTGCAATATAAAGAGCCATTAAGCTATCCTCCTCTAAAATATTACTAATAGTAATAATATCCAATGTTATTTATTGCTATTCATAATAAAAGCGAAAAAATGTTGCTTACTAATATTAACGGGATGTAGTCTGATTTTAACGACAGTGGTAGGAGGGGAGATATGTTTAGTACAGAAGACATTGGAAATAGGATACGCACTTTTAGAAAAGAACATAATATGACATCGGTAGACCTTGCCCAAACAATACAAATATCTCAGCCATACTTATCACAAATAGAAAGTGGCAAGAAACCCGTTACAGTTGATATTTTAATTAATATCTGTAACGTATTTGGAATAACACTAGAACAATTCTTTTCACAGAAAACCAGTATTCATGACGTGATAAGTTTAAATAAAGTAATGAAGGCAGCGGGTAAATTAAATAATGAGGAATTAGAGGCCTTACATAAGTTTCTAGAAGTAATAACAAGAAACTCAGAAATCAATAAAAGCGATTAGCCCAATATGGATTAATCGCTTTTTTATTCACGAAAGACAAAATAGCCCATTTTTTTAGAAATTCAACTACTTGACTGTTCTGGATGGCATTTTTATGGTCACTAAGTTTACATAATGAACAATTAACTGATGAAATTGTTTCCTGTATTAGCAATAAAAATGTTAAAATAGCAGTATCTTTACAAGTTCAAAAAGAGCCAAAATACGCAATTCATGCATAAGAACTAGCATATTTTGGTCTTTTTGTTTTTGTTCTTTATTGCATTAAAGCTACCCTTTAAAGGAATAACTAAAAAGGACTTATTCTATATAAGGTAAACGACTAAATGCTTCGCTTCTAAGCATACCTATTAATAAGTGGTTTTGAATCAGTACGCTCTGTAGAATAAATAAATTTAATCCAAAATATAATCTGAACTATATCCATTAATCAAAGTCTAGAACTTATTTATCATCACTTAATCGGCATAAGTGCTAACATTTCCATAAGGCCTTATACTTCTCAGGTTTGTCATATGGAAAATTATCAACTCCCTCATCGAGCGTATGAAGTAAATGCTCCACTTGCTCTTTCTTTTCTTCGGCTGTACGTCGTTAAAACGTATTTTTCGCCATTCTTTCAACACCCTTTCCCAAAATGGTTTACCTTCATCTTTTAATGAACGCAAAAAAGCCTTTGGGTTATAGATTACTCTAATAGCAGCATAGAAAAAAAGCTACTAAGTCACAAACTCCACCCAAAGGCTATATGTATTCATCACCGCAGCCACAGAATAAAAAGTGTCGCAAATAAAAATAAAGTAGAAAGTATGGTTATAGTATACAATACATGGTAAAAAACTACTATACTTCGACAGTAGTTAGATTTCGTTCCAAGCCTATCATAGAGCTCTTTTACTTTCATCATATATTCTTCCGATGCAACATCTATGTTCTGCCATGTAGACAAATGGGAGAGTATTTAATAGAAATAAGCACCAAGTTTTCTAGAGGCTCATTCCCTTTTATCCCTTGTTGCATTGCTGCTTCGAGATGCGCTTCTTTACTTACATTTACAATAATGTGGTAATAAATTCTTTATCATTATCTGGATCCATGTGAGATGAAACATAAGTATTATTAAAATCCTCTAGTTCAACGAAATGTTTGGTTTTAAATTTTGGTTGACCCTAGTGTTCCACTTCTAGCTCTACACTGATTTTCTTCATCCTTTCTTTTAAACGTTGCAATGAAGTACTTATAAAAAAATAATGTAAATCCAAAATTTGAGCAATAGATCATATAACCTAATAATTGCTTAAGTTGGGTTTTATATTTCCCCCATTTTTTAACTTCGCCAACAGTTATGTAATTTTTATAGTTGGAGATGAATAAGTTTCACCTTTTTGACATTAGTAAATCCACCAGGTCTCTATCCTTCAATTATAATTTTACTATTTTTTAAGCTTGATTCGAGAAGATTTCTTAACTTGTCACTGGAAATCCGTTTCTTCTGTTTTCATTAATTAATGGGATTATTTTCAATTGATTTTATTGCACTGTTTATTTCCTGATATAGTCCATTATATTCTTTAAATTCGATATAACTTGACAATATTTTAGTGCATTGATTTCTAATATTTCTGACTTGGATTTTTCTAATGTCTTTTTGCTGAATTGTCTGGTAGGACTTGTCCAAACATCATAGAAATGCTCTAATTCACCAACAATTCTAATGTAATGAGACCATTTGTTAAATCAGGGGTATGAATAAAATCTAATATTTGTTCAATCTCAGATATGAATTTTTCCTATATTTTTTTATCGCTCATTATTTTGTTTCTGCTCTTTTCATGTAAATTATTTACTCATGAAACTTCGGAAAATTAACTTTTGGAACTATATCTCCCAGTCTTAATTGCTGAATAATTGTTTCCCGATATTTTTTTAATTGGTTTTTAGAAAAATGAGGAGCATTCATTACTCGGACCTGCCTTTGATATAAAAAACCATGCGGAATATCGGTAATAAACTTCTTTTCTTCCACATCAAAGTCATAGTGCCCGATGCATTCATGATAAAATTCTTCCACATTAAATGGTATATCTGCATACGGATTATGGAAGACGATTAGACCATCCAGTAAGTCTTCTTTATATTGAGATTTTTCCTTATGTTCAATCGTAGGTTGTGTACCATAATCATTATATTTTTGGTACGAAACAATTGTTACCCTTTGATCATTACTTAATACCCTAGCCTTACTAGCTGTTGCTACATTACTAAATATTACAGCACTGACATGTGAATGATTAGGATTAGTAAAATACCCAAGCGGCACCTTAGAAGCATTACTCTTATCAATCTCTTCGATAAAAACACTGTCAAATAAGTCTCTATTGTGTTCATCCCAATCGATTGCAATAAATCGGTCGAATCCGTATAATACTCTAATTATCGGCTGAAGATTTTGAATAAAGAAATATGGCGAATCAAATGGTGCAATTGCAATAACAAATGGTCTATCTTTAGTTTGATTTAGCTTTATATAAGATTTTAAATACTTTTGCGATTTGGTAACAAAAGCATTAGCGAGCCTTATTGTTGCATTATTTACAACTTTTTCTACAGTCCATTTTTTAAATTCTTCTTCAGTAAATAATTTCTCCCATTCAGGCGTCATGCCTTCGGCATTAGAAGCAATCGTTGCCTCAATGCAGAAACCTTTTTCACCTTCAATGACAAAATCTGGACGATCAAGTTCTAAATTTACTTTTAGTCCTAATTTTTTTAATACAGCAAATAAATATAATTCCCAAAAAGAGGAGTTAAATGTTGTTTGAAATTCATTAATGAACTTTTTATCCCTATCTATAAAGCCTTGAGCCCACCCTTTAAGCACTTCCTTTAAATAGGGATCCCTTTCTTTAGCAATATATTTAAAATTCGGATGTAGCTTTGTACTGCTCATTGTAGTTACGAATAACTTCTCGCTAATGTCCTCCACTGGTCTCACCACCACCTGTTGTTCTACTTAAAGTTAACTTTAAACCCTGTTTTTTGAAATAAATCCGCAGCTAATTGTCTTTTTCTACCGTGTATTAAAAACATATTACCACAATTTATGCAATCACTACCTCGAGCAATCACTGCAGCAACATTACCAGGAGATAATACACTGTAGGGGAATTTTTCTTGTATCTCTTCTTCAAGATTTATCTTTTCATCAACTGAAGTTGCTTCATTCCAAACAATGAGTAAGAATATTGCATTTCCTATTTGTAATAAGTAATGGAATTCTTCTTGTGGAATAAGAAACATATCAAATGGAGGTGCTAGCTTCTCACTCAGGACACATGTTGGATTCATAATCACTTCAAATGGTTTGTCAGGATACATCCCTGAAATAGGAGCAAGATCGACAAAGAAGGCTAAAAATAGAGAATACTTTAAAGACGATTCACTATTTAGTCCGACAATGAACTTAGAATTTTCTTCAAACCATGGATGAGCAGCTTTCTTGAATTGTCGGTTGGAGTTGTAAATAATTTTCATTACCCACTTCGATAAAGCCATGAAATCGTATTCTACTGTTAGGTTTGTATTTGGATGAATTTTTGATAAAAAGTATTCCTTAATAAAATTCGTACCAATTGAATCCAATTCTTGTAATCGTTCATTATTACAAACTTGACAAACATCTTTTACTACATGTTTTTCTGTGCCTAACTCAATTATTTTATCTTGTCCAAAATAAACATATTTAGATTCAGGAAATAATTCAATTAGTGCACTAGGGAAAACGTGTTCCTTTGTTAATTGTTTAGGTTCCTTGCAATAAGCACATAATCGCATTAAATCTCTTCCCCCATTCACTGTGTTACAGCATTTTAGTATCCCTTGGTTGCTAAATTTATATAAAAGAAAA
Source organism: Robertmurraya phoenicis (assembly GCF_047302285.1). Lineage (GTDB taxonomy): Bacteria > Bacillota > Bacilli > Bacillales > Cytobacillaceae > Robertmurraya. The sequence continues at coordinate 785,940 of NZ_CP154845.1, read as the reverse complement.
AATATAATGATAACTTTGATACCTGAATATTAAAAAAATAATTATACGCCTAATCGAATATCCATTTAAAAAGTCGCAGATTTCTGCGACTTTTTAAATGGATAAGAATTGTTTAATACTTAATTCGCTTGATAGTAGATACCGTCATTTTCAAACGTAGCCAGTGCTAATTGATGATTTATTTGATATACGTATCTTGAATTTGCTTTCCTAATCGCGATTTAAAATCTTTTTATTTACAAAATTCGATAAAATCAAAAAATAAGTTGACAAAATATTCCCATTTTTTTATACTAAATTTGTAATAGGATAAAATTGGTTATTAATAAAAAAGGAGATGTTTTGATGAAGAAGAAGTTGTTTACTAGTTTAGCAGTAGTATTTAGTTTATTTCTAATGTTTACTGTAAGTACATTGGCAAGTGAAGGTGATTCAAAAAACAGTACAGAATATGGTGTGGCAGCAGTTCCTACAGCTATTTTTACTATACCTACAAATCCTATAATAGGTGGTAGTCAGTATCCTTTTAAGGTAGGTACAACGTCAACTTCTGGACCTCATGTTTTTTATTTTAACCCAGGTGATGGAACTACAAGACAGCGTTATGATGGGAGAGGTTCAGAGCAAAGTAGAACTTTCTACTATACGTACAAAGCTTATGATTATTCAAAGCCTTATAGTGCAACTGCTCAAACTGCAGATCAATTAAATATTTCAAGTTTAGTAACTAAAACCGTAATTGTAAATGCATGGTAATACAAATACGATAGTCAATCGTTACTCCGATCCAAATTGGATCGGAGTATTATAATTGAGGTGAATGCTTTTGAAAATCACTATCAGTCTATCTAAAAAAAGAGAAAAATTTCAAATGATCTCCTTGTTATTAATCATTTATATTTTATTGTCTTGTTCTATCTCTTCATTAAATTCTGCAAATAAAACTATTCAGCAGGATATTTACGATTTTTCCAGAGGAAGCTTCGATATTTTACTACGCCCTGGGAAAAGCCACACATCTATTGAAGATGAATTGGGATTAGTAGAAGAGAATTATTTAGGTGTTGGAGATGGTGGAATATCTATTGAACAGTGGGAGAGAATTAAGAACCGAAAAGATATTGAGGTTGCAGCACCAGTTGCGGCTATTGGTTTATATACAGCCAGTGCAATTAACTACTCATTACCAGAAAGAAATGAATCAATCAGATACACTGTAAAATATTTGACTACGGACGGAGTCAATAATTTTGATTTAGGGGATACGTATACAGCCTATTCATTCTTAGATCAAAATCCTTTTTCAAAATATTCAACTATAACAGATGAATCTCTAGTCAATATTTTTAGGGGTGAATATCCCTCATTTCTATTTCCGCTGACTTATCACCAAGTCGTAGCAATAGATGCCGAAGAAGAAGGAAAACTAACTGGTGAAGATTACTCGAAAATAGATTTGAGTTCTTCAGGGTTAAATCCCGATTTTGATGAAGTTCCGATTCTGGGATTGAAGGATGCACAGGTTCCATTAAAAGCTTTTGTACAAATTGAAAATATTCAGCTTAGTGAGGACGATATTCAACAGCTAAAAAACAAATATAGGATCGATCCAGAGAATGGACTTGGTTTCGAAGGTCTACCTTATAGGGATAAAGATTTACATATTCAATTAATGAAGGAATTGGCGGAAATAGAATCTACATCTACAGAAAAGTACGAACTAGACTTCTCGGATACTATATCTCCATTCTATGATAATTATTTATATGCGAATGAGGAATACCATTTATTGAACTATGAGGATCATCCTGTAGATAAAGAAATGTGGGGCATTATTGACTCTGGAAGTCAAAAAACCTATTACAGCGTCGGGGCAGTAAATTATCAGTTATCAGACAGTAAAATATCTATCAAACAAACTGGAAAAGAACAAGAGTCAGGTATACCTCTTTATCGAGAAATACAAGAAAAAACAAACTTTGTAACCGACGGTCCTAATGTGATAGATGGAGAGGGAATTTACTTTAATCACGTTGGTTATTTTGAAGTAGATCTCAACGAGGAAGAGCTTGCTTCGTCTCCATTAGGTATATATGGAATACACTCTACCTACTTAGCTAAAGATACCAAAACTCTTTTACACCCTACATCATTACCGGGGAGTTTTATTACAACCCCTGCGCATGGACTCATTTCTCTAAATTGGGCTGAACGTTTGAAAAGTGATACACCTATCGATGCCATCCGTGTCAGAGTAGCTGATATTGAAGGATATGACAAGGCAGCCGCCGATAAGATCAAAAATATGGCAGCAGAATTTGAATCAGAAGGATTTACCGTTGATATTGTTGCAGGTGCATCCAATCAATTGTTGACAATTAACGTAGAAGGAATCGGTGAGGTTATTCAACCTTGGACAACTTTGGGTGCGGCAGACACAATACTAAAAAGCTGGGATATTATTAAAATTATTTTAGTTAGTTTGTTTGCAATCGTTAGTCTTGTCTATGTAATCTTTAGTTTCTCAAATTTGATTAAATCCCGTCGAAATGATGAATCTCTTCTAATGAGTTTAGGATGGAAAAAAGAGCACATTAAAAAGCTACGCTTTAACGAATGGTCTTTACTACTAGGTGTTCCATTTATATTTGCTTTTACTATTTTATTAGTAGCTAGTTATATCCTGAAAGAATCTCTATTGATTATTAGTTTAGTGATTATTTTTAGTATCGTTTGCTTACTTATACCTATAATTAGGAAATTTTCCTTAGCAAATGTAAAACTAGAGCACTCTCCTATAGGAACAGGGACAGTTACATGGCAAAACGCTTGGTATTATCGTCACCAAATCACTTTTTCAATGTTCCAAATCAGTTTGATGACGGTTGTCTCAATATTTTTAACATTAGTAATGACACAGCAAGAAAAACAAACTACCCAAACTACATTGGGTATCTATGTTCATGGACAAATGGAATGGTTTTATACTATTTTACTAATCTTTCTATATCTATTAACCATTCTAACCTTAATAGAGTCGCTACTTTCCCTATGGCAGCAACGTTCAGATGAAATAACCACCTTCCACCATATAGGATGGAGTAAAAAACAGTTGATCAATTTTTATTTAAAGGAAATAGCACTATGGTCAGGGGTATCTGTTTTCATTGGTGCACTCATCAGTGTATTCAGTTATCTAATATTATTTGGTAACGTGGTAGATTCACTATTATGGGTAGCTGGAATTGTTGCCATCCTTTTTAGCATAATTTTATTGGTTTCTCTGATTGTACTCTCCAATGTCCTCCATAAGTCAATAAATTTTGGATATAAGAAGGTGAGCTAAATTGTTATTAAACGTGGTGAATCTAAATAAAACATATGAAACAGTTGGTGGAGAATTACGAATTTTAAAGGATATTAAGTTTACTCTAGATGAAGGTGAGTGGCTAACCATTATAGGTCGATCAGGCTCAGGTAAAACGACATTGCTACAATGCTTAGCTGGTCTTCTTTCTCCAGATAAAGGGAGTCAGATCCAATTTAACAATATAAGTATAAGTGCATCAAATGATGATGAACTACAAGGTTATCGCCAGAAGTATATAGGTTTTATCTATCAAGATTTTAAATTATTTCCTCAATTTAATTGTTTGTTAAATGTAATGCTCCCTTTATTACCTTTTGAAGACAAAAATAAGGTTAAAGAAAAAGCGCTTCATTTATTAGAGAAGGTAAATTTATCTCATAGAGTAGAACATTTCCCATCACAACTTTCAGGAGGAGAGAAGCAAAGAATAGCGATTGCAAGAGCACTTATAAACAACCCAAAACTATTAATATGTGATGAACCAACAGGTAATCTTGATGAAAAAAGTCGTGATGAAGTCATTCAACTCTTGGTAGATTTGAATACAGACGGTACCAGTGTCATTTTAGTTACACACGATCGAGAATTAATGAACTTAGGACAACAAACACTGAAATTGAATTGAATTGAAAAAGTGTATAAATTACTCCCATTTTTGACCGAATACGAAAAGGAGAAAAAAACCAGACGCAGAAAATTTTCGTCTTGTGTATTTTAAGTAACTTCCGATAGGAGTGATTATATTAGCTAATACCTGCTAGTTACATAAAGTCTGTAAACTTTATAGTTGATTATTGTGTGGAATAGAAGGAAACCCAGGGTTTCCTTCCATTTTCACTCTAGACTTTTTCGCTTTAAGAAACATTTTTTAGCAAAGTAATAAATAAAATAGGAAGTAAAACTGCTAGTAGTTGCAGCCTAAGAAATAAGAAAAAATGGTATCAGTTCTAGAAATAACAGAAACACCTAGTTATATTTAATTAAGCTCAATTAAAATTAATTACTGTCTGATTTGTATTACTATAAATTCAGTGGTGCTCCTTTTTTCCATCATATTTTTCCTAAAGGTATTTCTACACACTTGGAAGTAATATTTTTTAATTCGTGTTACTTCATCACCCCTTAAGTAATCTTCGCAATGATACTGTAGTTAGACATTTCTATGTATGACATGCAAAAAGTGGTTATCTAGGATCAACTATTCTTGTTCGTGAGTACTTTTCTATTAATGTTCTACACTCTTTTGATAAATGGGCTATTCATCGTATCATAATTCCCTTTTATCTAATTCACTCTCTCGATATCCTGTTATGGATACTTAGGCAAATCTCTTTAAATTCGTTTGAATTTGCTTATTGCGGAAATACTGCATGGATTTTTCTTGACTTACTAAATCCATGTTCACAAAATCTAAGCGAATATCTTTTAAAATACGGTGGTCAGATACAATCGACTTTGGGATAACCCCTTGTAAAATTAATTCATCGATCTTCGCCATATCCACTTTTCCGTATTGAATCAAGAAAGCTTCTCCTAAAGCACCATACACACGATCTAAGTCCCATTCAGGCTTGTGCTTTAATAAAGAGACACTACCATAAGGGATTGTTTCCTTTCCCTTTTCTCGTAGCGAAGGACACCGTCTAGAAGTCCGTTTAAATACTTCATAAGCATCAGAGTAAGTTTTCCCTTCTTGTGTTTAAATGCTAACTTAAGAGTGTACAGAAACGATGGTTTAAGGATGTACAGTTTTGATGGTTAGCTGCATAATATTTTTGAGGTGGAATATTATGCACATGCAAATTAATGTAAATACAGAAATCGAAGTTACGAGTCTTGAAGATTTACCTAAATTTAATTTGTTGATGGAGAGTCTAAAAATGAAAATCAATAAGAGTCAATTAGCTCGTGATATGGGTGTGGATCGGAGGACAGTTGATAAATATCTACAAGGTTATGAGCCGAAAAAGAGCCGGAACCGAAGGTCTAAAATTGATGAATACTACGAAGTCATAGCCGTGCTTCTCTCAGAAAAATCTAATCAGAAATTTTATTATAAACGAGTCCTATGGCCAGCTACGAGTACTACCCTTTGAGTAATATGCTCCCCCATCCGTAGATAGGTTGGGGGGAGCATCTAATCCTACTTGGATCAAAAATGTACATTTGATAGTTGACATTTATACAGATGAAAGAATCAACTGCAAAACTCGATCCGTTTCTTCTTCCAACTGCCCATTATATACGGCCAATCCTTAATAAGATATTCATATACATTCTTTATTATTTTTTCATATGCACTTCTATTCATAATTTGGATTGTGCAGGAGTAGTAATGTAAAGTCCTTTCATAAGAAACGATGAATTAATGGTTTGTTTTTTTGTAAGTCGTAGTTTCAAGATTATCCACTAATTCAACGTTTCTGATGTAGTTGTTTCAGTATTATTGAATATTGATTAATATAGCAGACAAAGAAGTCATATTATAAAATTTAACCATAGGTAATCATACTGATTATTTACTGGGAATTTATTTGATAGCCTCTCTTGCACCGGTTTTATCCGCTGTTTGAGGCACTGTAACAGTACGATCCTCATAACCATACATAATCTTATTTTTATTACTACTATTGTATAGATCAGCTATACCGATACTATGTCCAAATTCATGAGTTGCAGTTCCATTATTGGCAGCTGATGTTCTACCGTTCATTTTACTATGGTTATAGCTCATAAACCAACTGCTTTTATGGTTGTTAAAAGTTTGACTTGTTACATAAGCTACTGTACTTGTGTTGGGGTCGCTATGTTGATAGATTATATTCCCTGATGAACTAGATTGGCTGATGTTTACTATGCCAGTGTTATTCCATCTAGACGCACCTGTACTAGTGTAGTTTTTGTATTGCTGAGTTAAAGTTGGAGAATACTGATAGGTTGTAGAACTCGTACCTAAATGGCCATGAGTGCTTGTACAATTAACTTTCCAACCGCTACTTTCACTTCCTGAATTACAGGAGGAAGCTGAGTGTGCAAATACCGAAGATGTTAGGATTGTAGAAGACAGTAGCAATGCAACAACTAAAGAGTATAGAACCCTTTTAAGATTAAAATTCACTATTCTCACCTCGTTTTTGTTAATTTAATTTTCTTTTACGCTACGCAAGAATTTTTCTCTGTCAAAATATTGGATTTCCTGGTCAGCATTACTTTCTGATAAAGAATTAAAGACAATTTGCTTATTAATCGTCGATTGATCAATTGATATTGCATTTAATTCTTCATCGTTATAGGCAAGGTTCACTATAACATTTTCATTCAGGACCTGATAAAGTCCTGCTTCCTCATTCAAAATCCAGTAGTCGCTATTGTCTGAATTTATAGTTTCCTTTAAAAAAAGTATATATTTATTCCCAGATTCTAAAGTATATTTATCCTCATGATATATCCAATCACTATTGCCTACCTGGTATACAGTAATGCTTGAATATTTTTTTGTTTCATCTCCTTCAATAACATTTTCTACTTGCAACTCAAAGATCGATTTAGGGGTAGGTAGATCTATTTCTCCCACTTTTTTGATAACCTTCACTTCTGCTATTAAATCAGCTTCACCTTTCAATTTGTCGAAGGGGAAAATATCTACGGACGCAAATAATTCCCCTGTTAGTCCGACAAACTTGTATTCCTCATTCTCAAGTTCACTTTTTTTTGAAACTTTATCACTAACGATGACTTCTTGTTGCATAATCTTCTGCGAACTAGCGTCTGATTGGCACCCTGTTAGAAACAGAATACCTGCAAGCATAACACATCTAGACAATTTAGGCTTTACCATTAATTAACCCTCCTTTTTTAAATTTACCTTTATATTATTGTTAATTATTTTCCATGCCAATCAAAATATTTAAAAAATTCAAATAATTTGCAATATAATTTATTTTTTGATATGTTTAGAAGTAGATAATAGGTTCCCCTAAAATTGAAAGGTTTTATTGAATAACTAAACTAAGGGTTGAGTCGGTGGTTTGTATAAGGATTTAACTCAATTAAGTAGAATACATGGGTTTATGCGGGTAGAGACCTAGCATGGGAGTTTATCCGACCTCCACTCATGGTACAACGAAGAAATGTATGGAGAGCCATCCGAAGAGACATGGGAGGATAAGTAGGAGCGACTGTCGTGGAGATTATGAGGACGGTCATATTACCTATTCCAAACTTAACCAGTTCTGACGTTAGGCGGGCTTGTAAATATAAGCATTACAACTCTCATCCATCAATCTTTTTGTCTTTACTATTGATCAGTTTCAGCTTCGTGGAATACTAAGAGCACAGGGAAGAAGAGAAATGGAGTTGGATAATAACCTTACTTTAGGTATAATTCCCGGAAGAAGGGAAAAGTTCCATTTAAGTTGAAACTTTGAGAATAAATAATTATAAACCGGAGGGAACAACTTTTTATGATGCAACGTTTCATTAGAAAGGAGGAGGTTTATTGTGAAAAAATTCATTTTATTAATTATTCTTTTATTATTTATAGGTGGATGCGGGCAAAAAGATGTTGTGAATTTTAATGAGGATTCAACACTGGTAATTGAAAGCCTAGTCAATAGTGCTGACTATGAAGTGACTAATGAAATTAAAGACAAAGAAACAGTACAAAAAGTTATTGATATTCTCAAAGGTGCCAAATGGCAAAAGAATGTAGAAGTAAATATGGAGAGTGAACCAGATCTTAAGTTAAATAAGATTTATCATATTTGGATAAGCCCTCAAGAAAATATATTAGAGATTATCGATACAAATAATAAAAATTATGGTAGTTTTTCAAAAACTGATTCTTCGTCCTTATATAAAATATTGATAGGAAAAGAACTTGGTTCAAATTAAATATTAGATTAAACCAGTTATTAAAAGCCCAATTTTTGTATTATATTAATGGATGCATTCCTTCAACAAGGAGTGCTCTTTTCTATGTCAACAGAAAAGAAAATTAATGTTGAACTTTAAAGACGGCATTGTTTAAATAACAAATTAGTTGGAGGTATTGGAAGGAATGTATAGACCTAGCTTTAATCCTGTTATCTAACTAAGGAAATTGTTATGATATCTGAAAAATTAAGTTAATAATGGAGCTATAACATAGAATATATGCTTATGTGAATGCTTACACTTAAAGTAACGTGTAGCGATTGTTGAGTAACATCACTACGAAATGATTAAACCTTTTTATTAAACCAAAATCTAAATATGCTAAAGCAGAATACGGGTTTGTAAGGTGTCTTCGATCAACCTTAATTTCAAAGCAAAAATATTGACAACTTCAAGGACCTAAGTGATACAAAAGGTCATGAAACTTGTGATATTGCTTTAAAACAAGTCACTACAATAATGAAAGGAGAAACACTGAATTATGGTTTTAGTACTAGATATGGCAGGGAGGAAATAGTAGCCTTATTGAACAGTAAACTCATAAACCCTTTAGTCGTAGCTGAAGATATATGCAGTCGAATAGAGAGTAAAGCTAATGTCACACTTTCAATTTCATCGCAATAATCACACAGCAGAAGTAGAGCCATATTTATTAGGATCATGTAAACTTTTTGCAATATCATTTATGTATGTGTAAACTAACTCAGCCTTTGATAATTTCATATTTATTGATGAAAAACATTGTTCAAATGAAGTCATTAGTTTTATTGTCCATGAGATCTGTCCTTTTATAGTTGATATGGTCGGCTTACCACCTGACTTATTGTTTATTGCAAAATACACTTATCTAAAAGACGTTTCTTTTGTACAAATGATAATATTAGATATTGTCAAATATGATACTTCTCTCAAACAGGAAAAGAAAAAATGTGAGAGGCAAAACTTGCAAGAATTATATATTTTTGGATTATTTAGAATTATAAGTTCCCTCGTTTTTCCACTATTACAAATTAGATTCCGTGGCTATTTCTTCAATGCATTTGTTAACTAGCCGCGGTAAGACTGTCATTTAATCCATTTGTTCCACCAAAAGTTCTATGTGTTTTCCTTTCGAGAAAATTCTTCAAAAAAACTTAATAAACATATTAAAATATAAATTTATCCTAGTATAATATTTAAAATTATTCAGGAGGCAATAAAAATGTTGTCATTTAGAGCAGTATTCAGAAATCACAAAATAAACAATGAGAAATGTAATAACGAATTTTATGAAGTGGATTTAACTTGGTATGATGACCCCTCAGATGATCCTTATGAATTCGAATTTCCTATTGAGGAAGACAATGCCTACGTAGCTTGGACTGAGCATTTAATTCGCTACCATGATTGGCTATTAAAATATTATTCAGATGGGTACTCTCTTCTTTTTATGAGTATAATTATTTACCGAGATCATGATCAAACACAGGATGACATCCTATTTTCCATGACTAACTATCCAGAAAACTATAACTCCTTTATTAAGTTAATTAGAGAATCCCTTGAAAATTATGCTGAAGCTAGCAAAGGGGATTTAGAATTTATTCATTATGTAGAACAGCGCTCCCCTTTATTCAACAGAATTATTAATTGTAATAGAAGCTTGTCCACTTTTATTGCTAATAACGTCTTTAATGATAATGAAATTACTCAATTTAATAGTGTTATTACAACAATCACCAAATTACCTTATCTGCTTTATCAAGCAAATATAGGAGAAATAGAGAAAATTTTTAATAGTTCTATCTCATTACTAAAGGGATATTTAAAATTCTTTAATGGCCATGACAGCAATAATAATATACGAGCTAAGGATTCTTTGATCCTTTTAATAAATGAGTTAAAAAGTATCATTTCTTATTCAGATGAATTACCTTTTAAATAAATCACCAAAGACAATTTTAAGATTCGTTCAAACCAGTCAATGAGGCGCATTCACTAAATGCCTTTATTGTTGTTACTAAAATATTCGACCTAGCATTATAAGTATTAATGGAATAATCATCCATACCCACTCTAGAACCATAAATTAGGATATGGTTCTAGAGAACCTTTTACCACCTGTTCATTTTACACTTTATCTTTCATGGTATTTACATCTATGTATATCTTACCCATCGTTTGTGCAGCTTTGATTTTCTGGTCTAGAACTTCTTTAAAACTAAATAACCCTTCCACCACAAGGATTAAGTCAGCTCCATCAATTAATATTGTATTGAGTGCTTTACCTTTTACTAGAGCATAAACTGAATCAGCAGAATAACCATTTATTGAAATAAATAAACCTCTGCCATACAATTTACCTTCAACTTTATAGGCAAATTGGTATAACGCATTTGACGCTGTTAAGGAATCTTGCCATTTTGCTTCTAAAATATAGTTTTCCCCATCATATTTTATCGTGCCATCAATCTGCTCACCGATTAACTTAATTGGATCAGAAATAGTAAGAGATTCATAAATTGATAAATCTCTCAAAAAATTTTCTAGTAAATATCCTCTTTGTTGTAGCGATATACTATTACCGAATTCATCCTTACCTTGATATAGATGTATATAATGGTTTCTTAACTGTTCAAGTGTATTTTTCTTGAGGTAAGTTTCCTTTTCCCTTCTCTCACGTTCTTCTTTTTGCTTTTTTATCTTTGCATCTCTAATTTCTTGAAGTTGCTTTAAATGGTTTATATTTCGAATAGCTTCACTTTCGTCCAACTTCTTTAGTTTTTTAAAATAGTACGGATCAAAATGATCCCAATTCACTAATGCCTGTAACATACTTCTAAATTGCTCAATCCCACCATCACTACGTATAGAAAGTTTATTAAAGACCCGATCAATTATTTCGGATCTACTAAGTTCCTCAAAATTTATTACGTTCTTTACATCATTTTTTGTACAACCATTATTGTCAAAAAAAGATATTATATCTTTTTTGGGCCAAAAAATAGATAAAATACACGTTCTCATAGAATCTGCTATATCTTTTGGGAAAACTGTTTTCATTTTTACACCTCGCTTATAATGTAAATCGCACATTGATTTCTATTGAGTTGAGGAATAATGAATATGTGTTTCACTTTGAAGACAACAATTTATTAATCGTAAAGACTAACACTATAAAGCTTTTACTAATATTAAATCTAATAGGACTCATACTGATGAAACTCAGCAATATATTTATTCTGTTGTGGAAAACCAGATTTAATTAAATCAACCAACTTTTTTGATTGTTTTGTATCCCTTAGTGAGTACTCACACATAAAAATCAATTTTTCCCTTTCAATAGGTAGATTATTAACTCCCAGCGATTTATATAAATTATATAATTCACCTATTAGACCGAGTATAATTGCGGTCTCACTAGTATAAATTAAATGTGCTTGGTTTTTAATATAATCTCTTTCAAAATAATCCTTAAAATTCTCCATTCCCAAGTTAAAGTCTAATTGTTTATATCCATCAAATGAATAATTTTCAAGATTTCTCTCATTAGAAAGATGTTTTGGATAATCATATGTCATTCTAGTAATATCAAATTCAGTGGTGTCTATTTCAGAATACTTATTCCAGATATAACTATGTGATCCTCCGCTACCTAAATTCGCAATTATACGAAGTACTCCTTGTCCAGAAGATGGTTCAATATTAATCTCTATACCATATTTTGCATGTTCCTCAACAAATTTACCGTTTGTCTCTATATTTCTATTATATCCCTTTGGATTTACCAATTTGTAAATATCCCCAACAAAATTTCTATTATTTCCATTTACTACATACCTAGAATTACCAGTTAGAGCTATGATACTATTTGCCATATATAACTTGGCGTGATACGCAGTTATATCAATCCAATGTTGAAGTCCGCCATCATACAATTTTAATGCACATAAATAATTATAGTATGCTTTATAAAAATTAAATAATGACTCATGCAGCATAAGGGACTTAAAATAATTTATATCTTCATTATCCAACTGAATTTCAATTGATTTATTTGATACCGAATTTTTAAATAAGTCAATATTTTCAGGGTAAATTTTCTTAATGAAAAGAGGTACATTCCATTCACTTGGTCTAGGAGGAATTCCTCTAATAGACAAACTCGTTCCTCTATAGTTAGTATCCTTATAAAAATTAATTAAATCCTGCCTATCCATACAACATCATTCCAATCCCAAAAATCTCCCATTACCTTCCAATGGTTTGCTTATGTTTACAATTTACCATATTTTCTATCGTTTAAGAGTGAGTTAGAGGATAAAGGGATTTTTTTATCTAGTAAAAGCAACTTTCTCTTTTTATTTTGGCTCTGTAACACTTAATTGTTGATTTTTATATAATTGAGTCGAGGTGAAAAAAATGATTAGAAAAGCAAAAAAAAATATAGTGAGTATGAAAATCTTAATAAAAGCTATTGAACTGATCAAGAAAGGATATACTGAAGAATATGATATGGTGTTGATTGATTTCATTATTAATGAGTTATAATCGTTTGCTAATAACCACGATTAACAAACGAAAAAGAGCTTTTATTATAGAAATAAAGCATAAAATTTCCTAAAAAAAACTTATACGGAATAAATAACACCAACAACGATAATGAGTTATAATAGACTTATAAATCATATAAGTTGGTGTTTATTTATGCGTACAAAAAATCGGCTGAATCCACTCGAATCTATCTATTACAGTCCTGAAATTATAAATTGCCCTGACTGCAACACGAAATTAACTTATTGTCACCCTGTTTGGCGAAAAACCATCTCTACCCTAAAAGGGGAATTTAAAGTTATCAATCTAGGTTATCGTTGTGAAAATAACGCTTGTGAAAACAATTCTGTTTACCGTTCTGCTGAAGCAGAACAGCTTAGTATGAAACACATCACTTATGGGATGGATGTCATTGCACACATTGGACACTTGCGTTTCAAGGAACATAAAACCCGTTCGGAAATCGCCACTATCCTGTCTGAGAAGCAGGTGAAAATATCAGAAAGGCAAGTTCAAAAACTGTACGAACGTTATGCGTTACTACTTAGATCAGCGATTCAAGATAATATGAAAGATACTCTGAACGAAGTGGTTGAACAAAACGGTGGCCTTGTCTTATCCATTGATGGTGTTCAACCTGAAAAAGGAAATGAAACATTGTATGTCATACGAGAGGTCTTAAGTGGCACCATTTTGGCAGCACACAATTTAAAGAGCAGCGCCTCTCAAGAATTGATTGGAATCATTCAACCAATCCTTGATTGGGGATACCCAATTAAAGGTTTTATTAGCGATGGCCAACAGTCGATCCGTTTGGCAATCGAGAAAATAGCTCCTGACATTCCTTATCAATATTGTCAGTTCCATTACTTCAAAGATATCGCGAAACCATTGGTAGAAAAGGACCGAAAATTAAAGACAAACATCAAAAAGAAATTAAGGGGAATCCGAGAAATCGAAAGGAAAATAGAAGAATCACCATCAGGATTGGAAGAAGAAATCGCGAGTGATTATGTCGCAGCGATTCGATCCGTCCTTTTAGAAGATGGAAAGCCACCGTTTGAATTGCCAGGTACACGAGTTTTTGAGCGAACAAAATCAATCAAAGACTCGATTGAAAAATGCCTGGATAAAAAAGGGGACTCCTCTTCTTAAAAAGTTGTTCAGAATAGTCAGTAATGTTGATAACTATAAAAAGGATTATCAGCTCATAAAACGATGGGACCGACGTTTTAAACGGATTGCCACAATCATGGAACCTTTAGAAAATAAATCAAGTTCCTGGGTTGAATCTAGATTGAGAAGATATTTGATCCAAATAGAAAAAGAACTAAACCGTGAAGATGATTTAACCTTTGTGGACAATCTGATGAGATATAGTAAAGGATTTTGGAAAGGCCTCTTCACCTTTTATGATTTTCCCCTCCTACCAAGGACAAATAATGACCTAGAACTTTTCTTTAGAAGAACAAAAGTAAGGCATCGTAGGATTACAGGAAGTCGAACCTGGAATCGATACATTGTTCGTCATGGAGAAAATATCGTATTCGTCGAAAATGTTAAAAATGAGCAGGATGGACTGCAAAAGATTCAGAATGCCACCTATTCTGCTTACAAAAAAGAATCAAAAAAATGGAATAGGCGAATATATGAACACACAAAACAGAGACGGTTTAAACAGGACCCAGATGCATATTTAAACATTATTGAAAGCAAATGGAAACGGCACAACTAACCAATTGTGTTAGTTGTGCCGCGCAAGAAAAAAAATAAAGCATAAAGTTTCCAAACGGAAATTTTATGCTTTACGTCACACACAAAAATAAAAAACCACCAAATATGTATTTGGTGGAGACGGTGGGAGTCGAACCCACGTCCAAAGATATCGGCACTTAAGCTTCTACGAGTGTAGTCGACATATTCGTGTTTCGCTGAGCCATCTGCCTATCGACAGGCGCCCGGTCAGCTAGTCTGGTTATGCTCTTCCTTCTCCCTCAGACGGTGAGATCCGGTGTAGCCCACTAAAGTTGAGTCCGCTACCCTACCACATGGGCGATGGAGGGGCGAACCGCTATGCGCTAATTAAGCAGCAAAAGCGAAGTTGTTTTGTTGTTTGCCAGTTATAGGCGTTGACGTTAGTACGCAGCCGTCGCCTGCGACTCGCAACCTAAGCTCGAACTACCCCTGTCGAATCCGTAGCGTCCCCATGTTATTAACGTCTGTTCATGGTATTTCACACAAACAAGACTTATGGAATGAAACGGAATGCTCGAAATAGATGAGCTATCAGTTTGCGTCACTCTTGGTGACATTTATTATTATATCACAAACATACTCTAAATCAATTGTAAGGTTCTGTAAAAAATGTTTAGTCTACCCTTACAACTTCTGTCTTTCTCGGAAAGCACGCTCGATATCACGCTTTGCTTCCTTCTTCTTTAAGTCCTCACGTTTATCGAACTTTTTCTTACCCTTCGCAAGACCAATCAATACTTTCGCATAACCATTTTTCAAATAAAGCTTAACAGGAACAATCGAATAACCATCTTGCTTCGTCTCTCCGATCAGCTTGCTAATTTCTTTTTTATGAAGAAGAAGTTTTCTCGTACGAAGTGGATCATGATTGTAACGATTTCCTTGCTCGTACGGGCTGATATGCATTCCCACTAAAAACATTTCACCGTTCATAATTTGAGCGTAAGAATCCTTTAAATTCACTCTTCCGCCACGAATCGCCTTAATCTCTGTCCCTTGTAAAACAATTCCTGCTTCAAACGTCTCTTCGATAAAATAATCGTGATACGCTTTTTTATTTTGGGCTATAACCTTACCAGCGCCTTTAGGCATATGATTTCCCCCTAACATACTGCTCTTTATTTTAACAAAAAAGAGGCGCAGTCTCAAATGCGATGCTGAAAAATGGGTTTTCTCCGGTATATACCATTTTGATTTGATGGACCTTCTCATTTTTGTGCTTTGACCGATATATGGGTCGTTTTGACCGATATAACAGAATTTAGACCGATATATTTTGATTTAGACCGATAAAATCAAATTTAGACCGATATATTTCATTTTAGACCGATATCCACTTATAGGCTCACCTTTATAGTCCTTGTTTTATTGCCGAAGCTGCCGATATATCGTGTAAATTGTATAAAATTGAGAGAAATTACCCCTTTTTTCCGCCGATAAAATCAAAAAATCGCCTATATCCACCGAACCAACCGTAAAAGGAGCCAATCCATTGGCTCCCAACACTTATTTTTTCTTCTTCCGCTTGGCCTTTGGAGCATTTTCGTAATGCTTTTTCTTCTTTCTTTGACCATTTGGCTTCTTTCCATCTTTTTCAGGTGGTTTGCCAGAACCTTTGCGCGGCTTTTTCTCAGAGCTTCCCGTTTTGAAAACCTTGCGAGCTCCTTCTTCTGGCCGTCTTGGACGAGTGCCCTTCATGCCAACAATCTCAAAATCGATTGAACGCTCATCTTTATCAACCTTGACGACACGAACGGTAATCTCATCACCGATGCGGTATACATTCCCCGTTCTTTCGCCGATCATGGCATAATGACGCTCATCATAGCGATAATAGTCATCCGTCATATAGCTAACATGGACAAGACCTTCGATCGTATTTGGAAGCTCAACAAACATTCCGAAATTGGTCACCGAGCTAATAATCCCATCATATTCTTCGCCGATCTTATCTTCCATGTACTCTGCTTTTTTCAGCTCATCGGTTTCCCGTTCTGCATCTACTGCACGACGTTCCATTTTTGAAGTATGCTCAGCAATATCAGGAAGCTGCGCATCCCACTTTTCCCGTGTCGCCTGATCCATTTTCCCTTCAATTAAATAGGTACGAATCAAACGATGCACAATCGTATCTGGATAACGACGAATTGGTGATGTGAAGTGAGTATAGAACTCTGTCGACAATCCGTAGTGACCAAGACTCTCTGGGTCATACTTCGCCTTCTGCATCGAGCGTAACATCACGGTTGAAACAACCATTTCCTCCGGCTTCCCTTGTACCTCTTCAATGATTTCCTGTAAAGCACGAGGGTGAACTTCATTGGCTGTCCCTTTCACGATGTAACCGAAATTCGTTATAAACTCAAAGAATCTTCGTAACTTGTCTTCTTTCGGATCCTCGTGGATTCGATAAATAAACGGAACATCCAACCAATGGAAATGCTCTGCCACCGTTTCGTTTGCACAAAGCATGAACTCTTCAATAAGACGTTCTGCAACAGAACGTCCGCGCAAGACGACATCCGTTGGCTTCCCATCTTCATCAACAAGCACTTTCGCTTCTTTAAAATCGAAATCAATAGCTCCACGATGCATCCTTTTCTCGCGTAAAATTTGAGCCAACTCTTCCATGAGCTCAAACATCGGCACTAACGGCTTATAACGTTCGATAAGCTCCTCATCTTTTTCAGTTAAAATCTTATTGACGGCACTATAGGTCATCCGCTCCGTTGTCTTAATCACACTTTGGAAAATCTCATGGTTGACGACTTGCCCATCAGAAGTAATCTCCATCTCACAAGATAACGTCAATCGATCGACCTTCGGATTAAGGGAGCAAATCCCGTTTGAGAGTCGGTGAGGAATCATTGGAATCACCCGGTCTACTAAGTAGACACTCGTACCACGATCCGATGCCTCCCGATCTATCGCCGAACCTTCTTCCACATAATAGCTAACATCGGCAATATGGACTCCAAGCTTATAGTTTCCGTTATCTAGTTTCGTAACGGTAACAGCGTCATCCAAGTCCTTTGCATCTGCACCGTCAATCGTGACGATTATTTCGTCTCTTAGATCACGGCGATTTTTAATTTCATCTTCAGAGATGGTATCCGGTGTTTCATTTGCTTGCTCGATCACATCGTCTGGAAATGGTCCAGGAAGTCCGTGCTTATGAATAACGGATAAAATATCGACACCTGGATCATTTTTATGACCAAGAATTTCGATAACTTCTCCTTCTGCACTTTTTCTACCTTCTGGATATGTCGTTATTTTGACGACGACTTTATGCCCTTCAACTGCCCCTTTTGAAGCAGCTTTCGGGATAAAGACATCACTCGCAAATTTTTGATCATCGGGAATGACAAAACCAAAATGTTTACTTTCGGTGTATGTACCAACAATTTGTTTAATTCCTCGCTCAATAATACGGACGATGGTACCTTCACGACGTTGACCAGAGCTTTCTGTCGCTACTCTAGCCAGCACGGTATCACCATGAACGGCGTTATTCGTTTCATTCGGTGGTATAAAAATATCATCTAGTCCCGGTTCATCTGGAATAACAAAAGCAAATCCTTTGGCGTGACCTGTTAGCTTACCGCGAATCAAATTCATTTTTCCAGGAAGACCATACCGATTGCTACGAGTGCGAACCACTAAACCCTTTTCTTCCATAATCACAAGGGCTTTGACAAACTCTTTAAATTCAGTAGAATCGGCAATTCCAAAAGCCGCTTCCAATTCCTGAACGGTCAGAGGTTTATAAGCCTCATCCTCCATATAATGGAGAAGCTTGTCTATATGCTGCTTTATATTATCATCCATTATTTATCCCTCCTCTTATCTTTATTCTTCCCAATCTAATGACTCTAGAAACCTGTACACATCCTCGTGAAGCTGATCTTTCTCTTTATCAAAGGTAATGACATGACCAGATTCTTCATACCATTTGATTTCTTTTTCTGGTGATTCAATTTCATTATAGATGATATTGGCGCTTTCCGTGTTAATCATTCTGTCATGGCGCGCCTGCACAACAAAGGTCGGGGCATAAATCATATCAATATTATTTCGGACCTCTGTAATTAAATCCTGTAACGCCCGTAATGTGTTCATTGGTGTCTTTTGAAACTCTGCCATTTCTTGTTCAATTTGTTCTGGAGTCTTCCCTTCTCGCTCTTTATATTCACGAGCGTAGGCAAGCACTCCTTTGTACATCACTTCTTCACTTTTGAGAAACATCGGCGCACACATCGGGACAATCCCCTTAATATGCTCAGTGTAACCCAATTTCAAAGAAAATACGCCGCCTAGTGAAAGTCCGACAACCGCAATTTCTTTATAGCCTTTATTTTTCAAAAAATGATAGCCATCCATCACGTCTTGCCACCAATCTTCTGGTCCTGTATGAACGAGCTCTTCTGGTGGGACACCGTGCCCCTTATATTGTGGACCATAGCAAGTATAGCCTTTTCCCTCAAGGAAACGAGCCATCATGCGGCAATCCGCACTATTCCCTGTAAAACCGTGTAAAAATAAGACCGCTCTTTTTCCTCTTTCAAAAAGAAAGGGCTTTGGTTGTGAAATTTTCATATGTATAGACTCCTTTATCGAAAAACATTCCTATCTTAGTTTAAACAATAGTGATCGGTTCAATCCACTGAAAGGACTCAGCTTCATGGCGATTCATTCGTTTTCATGGCATGATAAAATAAATTTATAAAAAAAAGAACGCTAGAAAAGAATCCATCGTCTTATAGTTGTGAAGAAAGAAAGGGGGCCTCTAGATGGAGCAAGATGATGATCTATCCTTAATTCATAAAGCAAAACTAGGACATGACGAGGCATTTGCCCTTCTTTTTCATCGGCATTATTCCTTTTTATTTAAATACTTATTAAAGCTTACCTTACATGAAGAAACGAGCAAAGAGCTAGCCCAAGAAACGATGATTAAATGCTATACCAACCTATCTTCCTTTAAAGGAGAAGCCAAGTTTTCAACATGGATGATTTCGATAGCTTCTAGACTATACATCGATTCTATCCGAAAACAAAAACGAGAGCAGAAAAAGATTAACCTACTCTCCCGTCAGCTAAGCTGGAACGCCAAATTTAAAGGGATTGAGTGGAGTGACACTTTTACAGACTTTACTCAGCTTGATGCAGATGTAAGAACGCCTATTTTGCTTCGTCATTACTACGGTTACACCTATGAAGAAATCGGAAAAATGCTTGGGATTCGAACGGGGACCGTCAAATCAAGAGTCCACACTGGAATTCAACGATTAAGAAAGGAGTGGGATTCATGAATGAAAAAGAACTTTTCAAACAGCTGAAAAAAGACCTGGAACAGCTTGATGAATTAAGCGGATACTCGACCCCATCAGTTCACACTCTCAAAGAACAGCTTATCGTCGCTCAAATGGAAAAAAAGAGAGAGTTTCGCAAAGAACTAATTGTATTTGTTTTGACAGCTCTATTTATTTTAACTGCCTTTACAGTGGTCGTATTTAAAGCGCCTATGATTTTTGTCGTAATACAAATCGCTGCGCTTGTTGGTGCTCCAGTTCTTTTCTTCTTTTTAAGAAAACGCCATTCGGAAGGAAGAATTTTATCATGACCGAGCAAAAATTACTCATTGTTTTACTACTTCTACCATTTTTATTACTACAAAGCATTCTACTTTTTATCGATGCCAAAAAGAGAGGTACATACGCTTGGTTTTGGGGGATTTGGGGTCTTATCCAATTGCCTATGCCGACCTTGTTCTACCTCTTATTCGTCATCCTTCCTTATAAAAGAAAACAAAAAAGGAGTGAATGAAAATGCCAGACATCAATTGGGCAATTGTAATGCCATTAATCATATTACAAGCCATCCTCGCCATCTCAGCTTTAGTTAACTGCCTTAAGCAAGAGGAAACGAATGGACCGAAATGGATGTGGTTTATCATTATTATCTGCATTAGCATCTTTGGACCGATTATCTATTTCATCATAGGACCGAAAAAAGATTAGAATAGGAGCTAAAAATATGCTAGTCAACATTCATAACTTAACTAAAACATATAAAGAAGAACAGGCAGTAAAAGGAATCTCTTTTCAAATTGAAAAAGGAAAATGTACTGCTCTACTAGGTCCAAATGGAGCAGGAAAAACAACCACCTTGCAGATGCTTGCAGGGTTGTTATCACCTACATCAGGCACCATTCAGTTTTCCGGTACACAAAAAGATTTCAGACATCGAATTGGATTTCTACCCCAACACCCTACCTTTTTTTCATGGATGACAGCAAAGGAATTTTTGCAGTTTGCGGGAAAACTGTCGCATCTCTCTAAAGCTAAGTTGGAAGAAAAAATCACTGAAACGCTAGAGTTTGTCAGTCTAACAGATGCGCGAAACAAAAGAATTGGCGGATTCTCAGGTGGGATGAAGCAAAGACTGGGCCTTGCTCAAGCTTTATTACATGATCCTGATCTGCTCATTTTAGACGAACCTGTATCTGCTCTTGATCCCAATGGTAGACGTGATGTGCTCGAAATTTTAAGGCTATTAAAAGACAAAATGACGATTCTTTTTTCAACCCATGTGCTGCATGATGCTGAGCAAGTTTGTGACTCAGTCATTATCCTCAAAGAAGGATTGATTAAATGGAACGGGAGCTTGGACACACTTAAAAGCAGCCATGCAACCTCAGCCATTCAAATTCGTACAGAAGAGAGTTTAGAAAATGTATTTGACGACCTAGCAAATGTCCAATACAAGGACGCAAATACGGCTACGCTATTCGTCGATTCAACTTTTGATAACAATCTATTTTTAAAAAGGCTAATGGAAAAAAATTGCACACTCGTACATTTTGAACGTTTGCAAGATTCGCTAGAGGATGCTTATATGAAGGTGATGAGCCAATGAAAAATTATGTAACGTTACTTCAAAAAGAACTTACCGAAAGTTTCCGAAATGGGAAATGGATTTGGCTCCCTATTGCATTTATGATTATTGGCATCTCTCAGCCGATTACGACTTATTATATGCCACAAATTCTCGAAAGTGCAGGCAATCTCCCTGAGGGAACAGTGATCGAGATTCCTGTCCCCTCAGGTTCAGAGGTGTTAGCTGCTACTCTAAGTCAATTTGGAACTGTCGGAACATTACTATTTGTTCTTGCAGCAATGGGCGTGATCGCCAACGAACGACAAAATGGAGCGTTAACACTCGTGATGGTTCGTCCGGTCTCAGCCATTCAATATATTGCGAGCAAATGGACAGGCCAAATACTCATTGCTCTCATCGCGTTTTTGTTAAGCTATGGGCTGACTTTTTATTACACGAACTTGCTATTTGACCCCATCGGATGGGAGCTCGTCATCTCCAGTTTTCTCATCTATAGTCTGTGGATCCTATTTATTATTTCTGTCTTGATTCTAGCCGGAACGCTCCTTAAATCCGCTAGTGGAATCGCGGCCGTTAGCATCGTGGTCCTGGGAGGGCTATCGGTTGTAAGCAACCTCTTTACGAAATATACTGCGTGGAGTCCAACTAATCTTAGAGCACACGCCTCAGCCATTCTGATCGACGGGAAACTACTCGATCATGGCTTAACTGTCATCATAACTACAATCGCTTTATCTCTACTATGCTTAATACTAGCAACTGTCCGCTTTCGACGTTTTGAACAATATTAGAAGTAAAAAACCTGGCTCCTTCAATGGGGGCCAGGTTTTGATTATTTCTTAAACTCCTAAATAAGCGACTACAAATGTTAAAACAAAAAACAATACAGCTAATACGATGGTAATGCGGTGGAGAATTAAATCAAGTCCACGTGCTTTTTGCTTTCCAAAAAGCTGCTCCGCACCACCAGAGATGGCACCAGAAAGTCCTGCACTTTTTCCCGATTGTAAAAGTACTACAACGATTAAAGCAATTGATACAATTACCAATAATGTAATAAATAGAGTATGCATGAGTCCACCTCCTGAAACGAACATTTCACAGTATCTCATATTTTATCATAGGCGGCGGCTTATCGCAATACTAAGTCATTTTCAGCTTTTAATCCACTCTAACTTTACTTCACGTAATACTTCTTCGTTCGCAAGAAACTCGGACATATAAAAGCAAATCGCAATATCGATAGACAAACCTTTTAAATGCTTAATAGCAGAAATGGGAAATTGGAGACTGTCCGTATTCTCATCTATCTCATAGTTTTTGATTTTATGCTTGTTCAACAGCTTCAAAGTACGCTCCTTGTCCTCCCCAAACACTTTAGCGGATTTGATAAAGAAGTCCTTATTTGAAAATGAATAAAGCTTGGAAAACGTAGAATCTTTATTTTGAAGATACACTTGCCCTGTATGTTTGTTTTCTAAAGAACAATAATGAACACCTAACTTCAATTCATTTTTGGCAGCGTATTGTAAAAGTTGTAAACATTCTTCTTCACTTTTATCGACAGCCAAGCCACCAGCGTACCAGTAGTTATAATAAGTTTCATATGGGGGAAAATTGAGTGCAAAGCCCCTTCGAATAAACTCCTCCGTATTATGTAACGGATAGCAAAATTCTAATAAATTGATCCCATTAATTCCGATTTCATCTAAACGATGAAGAATATCCTGCATTTGCTGAAGCGTTCCTGGAATCACCGGCATCTCGACGACAACAAACGGTATATAATCCTTAGCTAATTTCATAAGGTCAAACAACTTCTCCATTTGCTCAGCTGTTTCTTCTTGTTTAATACTAAAACGAATTTCATTCAAGTTGACTTCCTTTAGATTGGTCAAAATCTCAATGGTTAAGAGATCCCCTGCGGTATACATTCTAGTATATGTAGTAGGTAATTCCTTCTCGACAAAATTTAAAAATGCGATCGCTTCTTTCGGATGCAGCAAAGGTTCTCCTCCCGTTAAGGCGATATGATCAAACTTTTCTCCTTTTTGAAGCCTTTCGTCTAATTCTGCAATCACATCATTATTTTTTACACGAAAGGTTGAATAATTCTCTTGGTTTGGATTAAAGCAAAAATAGCACTTTTTGTGGCATTTTAATGAAATAAACGAAGTATGGCTTTTTTCGCCTGTTTTGCAAGCTTTACATGCTGGAGAAATCCAATTCGAATACAGACTCTTTTTTTCATTCCGTGCTACAATCTTATGGTTTTGAAGTACATCTTCCTTCGTCAATCTGCTTCTTTTTTTACTAAATAGCAGACCGAAACCTTCAATCGTTTTATTGGTTTCTTCTTCAATTTGTAAATATTGATTCGCATATGAACGAAAGGTTGGATTTTGGATTTGCTTAATCGTTTCTTTCGTAATTGTCATATTCATGGAGACACCTAACCCTTTTTTATGGAAACAGCACTACGCTTTTTTAACATCTTCACTTATATCTTTAATTTTCTCTACTGTGTCCTCTTTTTCATCATCAACTAGACCCTTAGTAGAACTCTTAAATTCCTTCAAGGTTTGCCCAAAAGCCCTCCCGATTTCAGGAAGTTTTTTCGGACCGAATATGATTAAAGCCAGCACTAAAATTAAAATTAGCCCTGGAATGCCAATATTAGAAAACATTTTAATCCCTCTTTCTTTGGTAATATGACGTTGAAAAAAGAGAGTGCAAGTAAGTTGTTACATAGTTGCACAATTACCTACTTACACTCAATCATATCCACTTCAGATTAGCCGACGATAATCGGCACTCCTGTTGCATAGAAAATATATCTTCCTAGAAACTCCCCTACAATCACAAGTCCAAAAGCGACATAGGATAATCGATAAATTGCTGTTCTTTGTGTCTTTTGGAATAAACTGAACATCAAAATAGAAACTCCCGCAATCGTTAAAACCCAGCGAATGATAGTAGGGTATAAATAACTTCCTGCTACAAGTTGTGCAGATTCATAACCAGCTGATCCACTAACAGATAGACCGGAAGTATAAACTGGTAAATAAATTAGCTGGAAAGCAATTGCCAATAATCCGATTAAACTCGTAAACTTTAAGATAGAATTTAATTGCGGCGTAGTTTCTTCTTTACTTATCAATATTGTGAAAGCTGTTCCAATTGCTCCAAACACGATCGTTGTCCCAAAAAAGGATAGATACGTATTAACATTCGTCCAAGCTGGTAAGATAGACGCTCCATATATACTCGCCATTGAAAAAACCGTTCCAATTCCGACAATAGAGTTAATCCAACCCAGCACTTGACTCCATTTTCCCATTCTTTCCAGAATATAACCGACAAGCCATAAGCCGAAAAATAGACCCGCAAATAAGATTTCGCGACTTAACCATGAACTGCCTAGATTTAATAAAGCTCTATAGGCCCCTAATGGTGTCCCTAAGTGAAAGATGGATAAAATGATCGCAACACCCATCACTGGTCCGACAAAAAGCATTCCGATTTTCGTCACTCCCATACTTGCTTCCTTATCCAATTTATTTAAGGAACGGATGACAACCAAGAATATATAAGAACCAACAGCTAATTGCGTGAGCAACGTAAACATTAATAACGGCCATTCTTCGCTAAACATGGTGAAACCTCCTTTTAACCACTAATTTTCGCTTGATGTATAGCATTTATCGTAATAGAAGGCTTAGTAAATGTTGAATGTTCTAATACTTTTAAATCAGTATGATCTCCATATTTGGCACGTAGTTCTTCAATTTCACCAAATTCTATAGCTCTCATTGGACATGAATCCACACATACAGGATTTAAACCTTGATCAACAAGACTAGCACATCCATCACATTTACCAGCTTTTCCTTCTTCTTCAAGATATTGCGGTCTTTCATAGGGGCAAGACCACAAGCACATTTTACAACCAATACATTTTTCTCGATCTTGAACGACTAATCCATCTTCAGCACGTTTGTATATTGCTCCCGTAGGACAGTTCTCAGCACATTTTGGTTCAGCACAATGATTACACCCCAGAGAAAGATAATATCCCCATACTTCTGGAAAAGTACCTCCTTCGAAAGAATATACTTTTCTCAAATTCTCGCCGACTTTTAAATCATGTAAATCTTTACATGCAATTTGACAAGTTTTACATCCTGTACAGGATGTTGAATCATAATAAAATCCTTTTTGCCCCATTTCTTGTCACCTCCTAAAATATGACTCTCTGCTTCCATTCTGCATCCGGAAGTAAAGGTTCTCCATCGTATTTTTCCACGCGGACATTACATGTGTTCCATGGTTCCTCCCCTTGTCCACTCAAATGTGCTCCACACAAAACATTGGTAGCACCAGCTTTATCAATACCTGTATCATCATCCATTTCTACCCATGCACCTTCACCAAGAGTAACAACACCCGGCATCATTGTTTCAGTAACATACAAAGGTCTAATAACCTTTCCATGTCTGCTCTCAATTAATACTGTATCTCCCTCTTTAAGACCATGTTCCTTGGCATCCCTTGTATTCATTACAAATTCTTGAGGGAATGCTTCCCTTAGTTGAGGTATGTTATCAAATACAGAGTGAGATCTTCTAGCATAGTGAATGGTATAAAGCTGGAAAGGGTATTTTCCTTTTACCTTCTTCTCCCAATCTTCATAAGTATCTTCGATCCCTTCTACCGGAGGTTCGTACTTAGCGATTGGCGGAATAGTCGTAAATCCAAAAGCAGCTATCGTATCAGTTAAGGACTGACAATGAATTTCTAGCTTTCCACTCTTAGTATTTAGTGGATTCGCTTCTGGATCTTTAACAAATGCTTCTCCCTGTATTACAGAGAATTTATCATCTTGTGATCTCGGAACTTGGTAAGAGCCCTTCGCAAGTAATTCCTCTAATGAAATTTTTCCTTGTTGTGGCGTTCCTTCAACTCCCCATTCTTGAATGTCCTTCGCCGTAATTGTTATCAACTTATCATAATCTTCACCATTTTCCTTAATAACCTCTGCACCGGAAAGACTATTAAAAAACTGTTGTTTTGCACTAATTGGAAATAGCTCATCAGGATTTATACCAAGTCTCTTTGCTATCTCCTTATCCATCCACTCCTCTGTTCTTGCTTCAAAAAGAGGTTCTACTACTTTTTGAGAAATAATAATACTTTCAGGGTTTCCACTCTTAATAGATCCTTCTTTTTCCCACTCAGTTGTTGCAGGTAAAACAATATCTGCATATTTAGAAATAGTTGAAAGAACAATATCATTGGTTATAACAGCATCTACTTTTCTAAATGCTTTGATTCCTTTGACAATCCCAGATGATTGATTTAAATAATTATAGCCGCTGCCATCACGAACTAACCAGATCATCCTAATATCACATGGTACTTTTCCTCGTACCGTTGCGTGTAGTTCATTATTTAAAATAGCGTCATACGTCTCGGTATAGGCAACTCCGTGGAAATCTGTTCTAAATGGTTGAGCAAATCTATATCCGTCATAAGCTCCGTAAGTTACACCCGGAAATAATGGATTTTCTAATGGAGGCATGCCTGAACTACCACCGCGAACTAATGTTTTCCCACCATAACTCTGATTTGACGCATAATTATTAGTCCAAACTCCAGCACCAGATTTACCAACATTACCTGTCATCCAACCAACTGTAAGAAATGCCTGACAATACTGCTGTCCTCTGAACGTACGTGCGGGTGCAAAAGAGGAGGTCATTATCATAGGTTTAGTAGTTGCTATCTCATTTGCAAATTCTTTAATAAGTTTAGGCTCAGTACCGCAAATTTCGGAGGCCCATTCAGGTGTTTTGGGAATACCATCATATGTTCCTAATACGTAGTCTTTAAAGCTATCCTTTGGATCTGCTCCGTCTGGCATATGATCCTTATCAAAACCAACTGTACATCTATCAAGAAAGTCTTGATCCTGTAAATTATTTTCAATCATATAATAGGCCATCCCTATCAATAAGGCTGTATCTGTACCCGGTCTACAAGGAATATACTGATCCCCCAATGTTTTCATCGATGGACTTACGTGAGGGTCTACGAAAATAAACTTGGCACCAGCTTTTTTCGCTTGCATTAGATTATAATTAGGATTTCCAGCAGAGCTCCATGCTGGATTCGAACCCCACATAACGATTAATTTGGCATTTCTCCAATCCATTCTGTCATTAGCCGACCATGAAAGAAATCCTGTCATATGTTCTTGGGGAATTCCCCATGCTCCCGATGAAGAGGAACCCCATCGAACTATCCCTCCACCATATGCATTGATAACCCGACTAGTACCCAATATTGACTCATTTCCAAATTTTGTTTTCACTCGTTCTAATTCTTCACTAACTAAATCTAATGCTTCATCCCACGAAATGCGTACCCATTCATCTTTTCCACGCAATTCTTTTTTGCCTCCACCAGGCTCCCAATTTTTACGTTTCATCGGATATTTTATTCTATCTGCACCAAACACTTGGTGCCTTTGTGAGCGACCTCTAGCACATCCTCTCTGCTGCGGAAAATCTGGGCTATCTGGGTGTGTGTCATCGGTCTTTTGCTTTACTACGACTCCACCGACCACTAATGCCTTATTTAGGCATCGACCACCACAGTTATGCCAACATGCCGCTGTGATCCATTCACCCTCCTCTGCTGCCTGTTCAGCTGCACGGGCTTCGTCAATCTTTTTTAATCCGTATGCTGGGACAACCGCTGCTGTTGTTAATGCAGCTGACCATCCTAAAAAGGATCTGCGACTCATGGAATAATCCATCGCTTTCTTAATTAAGTTTGACATTTTGTCACCTCCATAATGATAGAACTCTCTAGTTCTTAATGGTTACAAGTTCCTCCAGACAGACCTTATCTATTTCCAAAAACCCTTGAAGGATTTTGACCATTCCTTTGTAAAAATCAAATTGAGCGTGTTGAACAATCTTCTCTCTTAAAATGGGTACCCATTTCAATAGGTGTTCTTCAATAAATCGAATTTGATCGATAATCATTTCTGTTGGAAACTCTTCCTCTTCTATCTTTTTCATCGTTAATTCATTTAATTGATAGAGAAAATCGAGTTCATAACCTAAGTGGTCATCTGCTTCTTTCCCGAATTGAGCTGGGAGAAAACAGTATTTTAAATAAGCTTGGCGTACCATCAACGTTTCTTTTTGAAATAACAGTCTCTCTTCGTTTAAATAAGCCGATTCCCAAAGGGGTGCTGGTAATTCATAAGGACCGATAAACATTTTTGTGTAATCCCAATGCAATGAATCAAAGACATCATCCATATCGTGCTGGGCAAGAAAGATAGAAATATCAGTTACTCCATCCTGTATTAAAGCGTTTTCTTGTTTGAATGGAAAGGAACCAATATATCCTCCTTGTAATGACCTTAATAGTTGTCTATTAGGTTCTTCGAGGAAAAATCGTCTCAGTAAATCGTAAGCACTTGACCTTAAATGAAAATAGTTATTTACTAACGTGTGCTGCTCTTGCACAATCATTGATCTTATACCTCCAATATTGTGATTATTTTCACATAAATGTGTAAAAAATTAGGTGATTTTGTACCATCTTGTAGCTACACTCTCATTCTATCGAAAGGAATATCCTTTTAGGAGTGTAGACATGTACAGATTTGTATTCTCCACTTTGTGAAGCGATAACAGTGTTGCCCCTAGATAGGTGAATAAACTTTGAATGTTTACACTCTTTCTAACTTAATTTCTAATCTTAAGAATTAACCATTCTCAATAGAAGCACAAAAAAACCTTGCTCATCTTTCAGCAAGGTTATTACAAATTTAAGAATGATAAAATTCTCGTAGCTATCGTAAGATTCATGTATTCTTCTGGATCTTGTAAATGGGTACCGGTAATTTCTTCGATCTTTTTGATTCGATTTCTTAACGTGTTCGGATGAATAAATAATGCATCAGATGCTTCCGTTATTTTCCCCTCATGTTGAATATACACTTGTAGTGTTTTTATATACTCAGTTCCATTACTCACATCAGCATCAATTAACTCTGATAAGTACTCCTGACTGAAGTCAAAAAGAAGTTCATGATGCAGATGAATGAGTAAATGAAGAATCCCTAAATCTCGAATATGAAAAATAAATTTGTCTTCAAACCACCGTTGACCAAATTTCAGGGCTAATTTTGCTTCTTGATAACTCTTATTTAAATGAATCGTATCCTCATACCATTTCCCTATTCCAATCGTAAACTGAAATTGGGACCACTTCCTTGAAAGCTCTTTATGTAAAAGCTCTACTTTTTTAACAATAGCCGTTTTTTTTTCATTTATGGGAAGCCGCTCTTGATCTTCTACTAATATAATAAGTTGTTCTTGAAATTGGAATGGAATAAATTGATTATCGAACGTATGTAGGTCGTTCACGATCTCATCAAGACAATCCGTTTCTGAAAGATTGGGATCTGAAAAAGTTATATTGATTACGAGCAAATCATGAGGTCTTTCTAAATTCCAGCCCCATACTTTACCTTGTTTAATCATTTCCTTTTTCGATTCGAATTTATGATATAAAATGTCATAAATAAAATGTTCCTTCATTTTTTCTTGTAGCTCTATATATCTGCTTTCCTTTTGAATGTAGAGAGCGGTCAACCCTGCTAATCGATCGATCATCTGCCTTTGCCACATAGTTAATTCACTTGAAGCTATAAGCATTTGTCTTGAAGATTCGGATAAATGAATATAATAGGGAGTAAATATATCCCCATCATTTACTTTAGTACGCCGAGTATTAAGCCAGCGGTTTGCCTCCTGTAGCACTTCCTTTCGGCCCGTTTGCCAAGTGATCTGGTTCTTTTCATTCAAATATAGCAGCGGGGTATTCAATCCTTTTGAGAGCTCTGTAGCTAAGTGAATAAACCCCTTTTCCTCGTATCCTTTCAAATCCAAACTCAATTGACTGTAAGGGGTGTGAAACCCTGTTAATGGAGATACATTGTCCTCAAACACTTGGATAACCGGTAATTGACATTCTTCGAAAAGTTGGATCGTTTCTTCTTGAATGATTATTTTTTCACGGCTACATAACACAATCCCTACTAAATGAGCATCTTGAAGAAGCCGTTCTCTAATATTTCTCTTATTTATTTTGTCCCATTCTTCCATGTCTTTTAACATTAAAAGGGTTGGGGCTTGGAGCCATTGCACAGGAATATACTCCAATATCTTTTCATAGCGGAGTTCCTCTCTAGGTAGCGACGTAAAAAAAGAGAGGTGATGCATAGGCGTTGTGAGCAATATATGTTGAATAGAACCTTTCATAACTGACACCCTTCTCGTAAAAAAACGATTCCATTTTGTTTTTCTTTAATATAAATTGAGGGCTTCGTATAGCTAGCAAGTGGAAAATCCGATTGAATAAGGAAGGAGGCATTAACTGTGTCTGTACTCGTTTTAATCATATTAAGTGCACCAGTTACACAAGCCTCCACACAAATTGGCTTCAAACCTTCATCGATACGTTCCACACAGAAATTACACTTATCTGCTCTGTTCGTTTTCGGATTTAATTTTGGGGCTTGAAAAGGACAAGTCGTAATACAGCGATTACAGGATTTACAATGGGTAGAATTATGAACAACAATTCCATCGTGTCGCTTGTAGAAATTATTTTCTGGACAAACATAGATGCAAAGGGGATTACTACAATGACCGCATGAAAGCGATACATAAACAGAATTGCTGGCCTTTTCCGTGTCAATGGTTACTACTTTTCTACGATGAATGTCTGTCAGTCCATAGTATTCATTACACGCCATTTCACATGCTTTGCAGTTGATACATCTATTAACATCAATGTAAAACAAAAATTGTTCTGTCATTTCAAGACACTTCCTTATTGTGTCAATTTTTCTACAATGATAGGGATCTATATATCATTCATTACTTAATAGTTTATATTACAATTAAAGGAAAAGAGGGAAGCGGACTGACAATCCTATGAACTTTATTGCCAATAGGGGGAATTTTACATGAGTATGACAACACATCATTTTAAAAATGTTTGTCCACGAAATTGCTATAGCTCCTGCACGATGATTTCAGAAATCGAGAATAATCAACTTATTCATATTTCCGGAGACACTAGTCATTCATATACAAAGGGAAAGCTCTGCGCAAAAGGGTATGCATATGGAGAAAGAAATCATCATCCTAGTCGCCTAAAGTTCCCCTATTATCAAGAAGTCAAAGGTTCAGGGAAATTTAAACAAATCACCTGGGAAAAAGCTTTTGAACTAATTTTATGTGAAATATTGAGCATATATGAACGTTATGGAAATTTTCTCCCTATTGGCCTTTATAAATATACTGGTAACTTAGGCGTACAACATTTTGTTGCAGAACAGTTTTTTTCCAGTATCGGTGAGACAACGAGAATTGTCGGATCCCCTTGTGCATCTGCAGGTATTGAAGCAATCCAATATGACATGGGCAGCGCTAAAATGTCTGATCCGTCACAGCTTAAAGATGCAAAAATGATTATCCTCTGGGGCTCAAATCCTGCTGTCACCAACATACACCTTATTCCGTTTATATTGGAAGCTAAAGATAAGGGAGCAAAGATCGTCGTCATTGATCCACTTTTTACGAAAACGGCAGAACTTGCTGATATGTATATCCAGCTTTGTCCTAGCACTGATGGCGCTCTCTCAAACGTTTTGCTTAAATGTTTGTACGAATCTGATGCTTTAAATAAAGAGTTTATTGCTCAACATTCTTTTGGATTTGATCATTTTTATGAATGGATTAATCAAATTGATGTCCAAGAATACTTGCAAATTTGTGGAATTGCAAAAAGTTCCCTTGAATTATTGTTAGCTTGGATACTTGAAGCTGAAACGGTTGCTCATATTATCGGAATTGGATTACAACGCCATCGTAACGGAGGACAAAATATCCGCTCCATCCAGGCATTAGCAGCTGCCCATGGTGATATTGGAACATATGCTGGAGGTATCTTTTTTGGCCGTGGAGATACAATGGAGTTTACGAACCAACAGGAAACTTCAAATCGGGAAATCAATATGAATACGTGGATTACTCAAGGTCAACCAGCTCTTGAGTTTATGTGGATTAGCTGTAGAAACCCTTTAACACAGGACCCTAATCCTCGTTTAATACAAGAGCACCTTATGGAGATCCCATTTGTTGTGACCGTTGAGCAATTTATGACACCCACAGCGGCAATGTCCAATCTCATATTACCTACTACCACCCACTTTGAGGAAAATGATATTGTCACGAATTTTTGGCATGACAAAATAGCCTTTAATGAGAAAGCCCTTCCTCCATATTATGAAAGTCGGAGTGAATGGAATATTATGAATGAACTTGCGATTCGGTTAAAAAATTATAGTGAGGGACTATGCTCTTTTCCCATTTATTCTTCTGAAGAGGCTTATTTAAATAGGCAATTTAATGAGGAAATTTGGGAGCATCATGGTGTTCGTTCATGCTCAGATTTACGAACAGATTCTTTAAGCAAGCCTACTGGAAAAATAGCTTGGGAGGATAAAAATTTTTCAACAAAAACAGGAAAGTACCATTTTTATTCAAAAGGGGCAAAAGAAAATGGGTTTCCTGCCATTCCGAAATTCATTGCTGGGAAGTCTCCGACAAAAGAACACCCTTTTTGGCTGCTTACTCCTCACCATCCATATACCATTAACTCACAATCATTTTCGATTGATTTAAGCGATGATGGAGAAGCTTTTGTTGGCATTCATCCAAAAGTGGCGGAAATGCTTGATATTTATAATGGAGAAATCGTTCAAGTTTATAATTTACAGGATACGATTGAAATTATAGCGGTCTATAGTGCACAGGTCCCCGAAGATATACTTTTGATTTATCAAGGCTGGTACCAACGCTCACAAATTATTGTCAACCGCTTAATTCCTGTCTTAGAAACGGATATGGGAGAGAACGTATCTGGTGCAAAAGGAATCGCCTACTATGATACATTTGTGAATATTAGTAAATTATGAAGGAATAGATGGGCATTTCTCGAATTAGTTTAGAAGAAAGGAGTTTTGCCCTTGCATATAAAAAATTTGATGATTCCCATTAAAGTGGTCGCTCTTGAGTGCTTACTGTCGCGTCTTCACGAATCCCACCCTAAACATCCTGATATCCAGGCAGTTTATGCCCGTTTCTTAAAGGGGTATCGTGGTGAGAAAGCAGTTAAGTATTACCTTGATTTTTTATCAGATAAAAAGTTTTTCCTCTTTCATTCTCTTCGTCTTCCAAGTGGGAAATACCATTTTCAAGTGGATTACCTGATTCTCACTACCCGTTACGCGTTAATCCTCGAATGCAAAAACTTCTTCGGTACGCTTTTCTTCGACGATTCCTTCAATCAAATGATTCGCACAGCCAACGAAAAAGAAGAGGGCTTTCAGGATCCCATTTCTCAAGCAAAATGGCATCAGCAGCAACTGAGGAACCTACTGCACTCTCATGATATCTTCCTCCCTATTGACTATTTCGTCGTCATCAGCAATCCTTCCACTATTGTGAAAACAACTCCAAAGAATAGACAAGCTTTAAAAAAGGTTATTCATGGACATAGTTTGTTAGATAAAATTGCTGAAGTAGACCAGTTGTACCAAAATGAAATATTCGATTCTAGAGGTATTCGAAAATTATGCAAACAACTGATGAAGAGTCATGTGGAGGAAGAATTCGATGCGTTAAGGAAGTATGGGTTGAGGACGAATGAGATTTTGACCGGGGTTCGGTGTCCAGAATGTGGTCGAATTCCGATGATTCGTCAAAACAGAACGTGGTTTTGCTGCGAATGTGGCATGAAGGACAAAAATGGGCATGTTTCAGCAGTGCATGATTACTTTCATTTAATTGGCAAAACGATTACAAACAAACAATTTCGGGAATTTGTTCATTTGGAGTCCGATACAAGTGCAAAAAAGATGCTGCAGGCAATGAATTTACCTTTTTCAGGGTCAAATAAAGGTAGAATCTACTATGATCCGAAAAAACGTTAGCCTCATTTTATGGATATCGGTCTTAAATGAAATATATCGGTCTTTATTTGATTTTATCGGTCTAAATCGGAATATATCGGTCTTAAATCAATTATATCGGTCAAAACGACCCATATATCGGTCTAAGGACTAATAGTAATTATAACCTATAAGGAGTTTGAATTCTTTTTAACTTTTTACATTTTAGCAAAATTTGTCATTTAACGTCATAATGCAAAAAATGAATAAGAAACGAGTAGGTGGACATTTCTCGAATTTACTAGATGAAAGGAGTGTTGCTCTTGCATGTGAAAGTATTATCAAAGCCCGGTAAACTCTTGTCTCTAGAATGCCTGCTTCGGCGCCTTCACTAATCCGATCCACGATATCCTGATATGCTAGGAGATTATGCCTGTTTCTTAAAATGGTATAGAGGGGAAAAGCGGTTAAATATTATCTCGATTATTATCAGATAAACAATTTTTCCTCTTTCATTCCCTTTGTTTTCCAAGTGGTAAGTATTTCGTCGTCATCAGCAACCCTTCCACGATTGTGAAAACAACTCCTCAGAACCGACAAGCCCTGAATAAAGTTATTCATGGTCATAGTCTGTTAGATAAGATAGCTGAAGTCGACCCGTTGTATGCAACTGAAGTACTCGATTCTAAAGGACTACGAAAATTAAACAAACTAAAAAAATATCCTCCCTCTAAGATAGACAGATTAGTAAATATAAATCTGTTTGGTCTTAAGGAGAGCATATGTAGTCACTTTTTGAGTAATGCTACCTCTCTTATCGAATCATTCTAATTTCTTTTTAAGAAAGTGACATTCGTACATCTTTATCTTCTAGAAACCCTGCATTTTCGAGTTCCATAGAGGATACTGGTTTACTAAAATAATTACCTTGAACAAATATGAGATTATTTTTCAGTAAATATAATGCTTGCTCTTTTGTTTCCACCCCTTCACATATAATATTCAGATCCAATTCTTTTGCTAATGAAAAAATAGCTTTGAGGATTGCTTGGTCCTTCTTCCCATCTTTACTGTGAACCCCTTGAATAAATGTCTTGTCTAACTTTATTTTATCAATTGGTAGATGTTTAAAGTAAATCATGGAAGAGTATCCTGAACAGAAGTCATCTAGTGATATATTTACTCCTAAAGTCTTTATTTCATTTAGCCGTAATTGAGTCTCTTCTAAGTTTTCTAGAAATGCAAGCTCCGTTACCTCTAATTCTAAAAGGTGGGGAGGTATCCTGGAGTTATAAATGGCCATGATTAATTTGTCAGTGTATTGGGCATTTTGCAGTGAGACTGGAGAAATGTTTATGGCAAATTTAATTGAATTATAGCCATTATCCATCCACTTTTTATACTGCAGTCCCACTTGTTTAATGATCCATACTGTTATATCATCTATCAACCCCGTTTTTTCACAAATTGGAATAAACTCATCTGGGGGAATATTTCCTAAGGCCGGGTGCTGATAGCGCAATAATACTTCTAAGCACTCCGTCTTCTCTGTATAAAGATTTACTTGTGGTTGATAGACAAGGTAGAAATGTCCGGCTTTAATGGCATGCTTTATATCATTCTCCAATAACATCATTCGATTAATTTCACTTTCAAGCTCCAGGGTGAAAAATTTATATGAGTTTCGTCCATTTTCTTTAGCCTGGTAGAGGGCTTGGTCAGCGTGAGATAATAAGGTTGGATTATCTTCACCATGTATAGGAAACATGCTAATTCCAATCGAGCATGTTGTTATGAAATGATGATCCTGAATAGACCAAGGTGTTTGTAAGGACTCAATAATACGTTCTACTACCCGTGTAACTTCTTCTTTTGAATGAATTTCTGGTAAGATGATGGCAAATTCATCGCCTCCAAGTCTGCAAAGAGAATCTGTTGTACGCAGTACATTTTGGATTCTCTTGGCAAAGTTTTGTAAGAGCTCATCTCCAACATCATGACCCATCGTGTCATTTACCCATTTAAAGCGATCGCAGTCTAGAAAAAGCAAGGCAAACTTTTTGTTTCCTTCTTTTGCATCGGAGATGGTTGTTTCTAACCGTCTTTTGAATAGTCTGCGATTTGCTACCCCTGTTAAAGGATCGTAATAAGCTAACTGCTCTAACTTTTCCTCGTATTGTTTCTTTTCAGAGATATCCCTTGTGATCGCAGCAAATCCTTTAACTGCCCCATTTTCATCTTTGAGTGGTGAAATCGAGATATTTACGTCAATGAGAGTGCCATCTTTTCGTAACATCTTATCTTCCCAGTTGGTGATACTTTGTCCTGCTATGAGACTCTTTCTATAGGTTTCTTCCTCTTCCGATAAATGTTCTGGAATAAGGGGTAAAGGTTTCCCTTTAATTTCTTCCTGCGACCAACCATACATTTTCTCAAAGGATGGATTAACGTAGAGCACTTCGCTATTGGTATTCGTAATATTAATCGCATCTGCCGTATTATTCAGAAATGAAGTTAGACGCTCATTCGTGTCATGTAATGTCACTTTTAAAGATTCATTTTCTGTCAAGTTTTGGACAATGACAAATACACCAAATGAATTTTTTTTGTTTACAAGGGGAACACATTTCAAGCTAAGTCGTAGGAGCTTTCCGTTTTTGTGATACCCATGGACCGTACTTTCTTTTGAAATACCAATTAGGGCATCATCAAGTTGAGAAAAGAAACTAAGATGGTTTTTTTTCTCCACAAGATTTATAAAAGTCTGTTCTTTTAGTTCGTCGTAATGGTATCCAAACACATGTTGAACAGCCTCGTTTCCCCCCTTAATTTTTGCATCCCCGTCCAAAATTAGTACCGCATCAGGATTATGTTGCAATAAGGAATGGTAAGCAAATTTATTAAACCGTTTATCTGTGAACGGATTTTTCTTATATAAAATTTTTCCAAGTTTAAAAAGAAGGATAAAACAAAGCGCAATAAGGACTATGATCTCGGAATTGAATATCGTCAAAAAATAGAGTTTCATAGTTTTTTCTCCTTAAAAAGTCAATTAATTTAGTAGATTTATCTTAGTAGTTTTTCAGGATCTCTACAAGACAACTATCGTGAAATGGAGAAAATCAGGTTTATAATGTAGAATATATATGTAGGAGAATAGTCCTTTTTAACTATAACTGTAACGGTTGTCTAAATATTATCAAAAACAAGGATCGACATAATTTCTAACATTTTCATGTTAAAAAATGCAGTAGTTTGTATTACCATGAAGTACGATGGTTTTCTATAAAACATTTCAAGAATTGATGCTCTTTAATAAAAAAATTAAGAGGTGATAAGATGAACCCTATACAAATTCCTCCGCATATAAATTCTGCATTTGAACGAATATCTGATGGGATATTCTCCTTTAATAACACTCTTCAACTGACCTATATGAATAAAAAGGCTATAAATTTCTTCCATCTTACAAATGATAGTTATCTAGGAAAGCACATAGATGAAATATTTCAAGGCGATTTATTGTATACACTTCAAAAGCAGATTGCTCATTCCCTCTCTATTCAAAAAGATACTCGTACTGAAATACATTTGAAAAATGACTCTAAACAATGGCTTGAAGCTTATATCTATTCTTCCTCTGATGGAATTACCGTCTTGATAAGGGATATTTCAACTAGGATGCAAGTGGAAGAAACCATTGAGACGAAGCATAAGCAATTGGTATTGTTAAGTGAAGCAGCAAACCATTTATTATATAAAACAGAACCAAAGGAGATTTTAGACTCACTCTTTCAAGAGCTCTCTGCTTATTTAGATCTCGATGTTTATTTTAACTATGGATACGATCAATCGAGAGGTAAACTTAGATTAATGAACTACCAAGGTATTCCTGAATCAGTTGCAAAGGAAATTGAGTGGCTTGAGTTTGGGGAAGCTGTTTGCGGTTGTGTGGCCCAAAAGCGGGAGCGAATTGTGGCTGAACATATTGACCAATCGGAGGATCCTCTAGTTCAACTTGTTAAAGGCTTTGATATTAAGGCATATGCGTGTCATCCGTTGCTATCTGCTGGAAAATTAATAGGTACGCTATCGTTTGGTTCTAGTAAACGTTCTAAATTTACCGAGGAAGAACTTGATCTGATTTTTACAATTTGCAATCAAGTTGCCATTACCCTAGAAAAAATCTCGTTGATCTCAGAGCTTAAGAGGAAAAAAGAAGAAGCTGAACGGGCAAACCAAGGGAAAACAGAATTCTTATCAATGATGAGCCATGAATTTAGGACACCGATGAATTCCATTTTGGGCTTTGCACAAATACTTGAGGCTGATACAAAAGAACCCCTAACCCTTAAACAAAAAGATAAGGTACAAAAAATATTAAAATCTGGACGACACTTATTAACATTAATTAATGATTTGTTAAACATTGGAAAAATCAATACAGAGATAACCGCTACCAAATTTGAAGCAACAACGCTAAAATCTCTCATTAAAGAAATCGTTAAGATGGTTCAACCGATAGCAGAGACTAAAAATATAAAAATCTGCAATCGAGTTTGTATCAATGGTAAATTAAAAGTTATGGCTGAAACTACAAGGTTAACACAAGTGATGCTCAACCTGCTATCCAATGCTGTAAAGTACACGGATAATAATGGAAAAATAGTTCTCACTTCATATATCGAGAATAATTATCTTAAAATTGTAGTTGCAGATAATGGGATTGGTATTCCTCCAGAGGAACAAGAGAAGATTTTTACTCCCTTTTACAGAATTTTTGACAGGAATATGAATATAGAAGGTACAGGGATAGGATTAGCATTGGTTAAGCAATATATTCATGAAATGGGTGGGGAGAGTGGCGTAGAGAGTAAACCAGGCCACGGGAGTAATTTTTGGTTTACGTTACCCATAAGCCACTAATGGAGAAGATTATGTAGACTTATTAGGAAATGTGCGTTTTTTTATTTTTGCACATGATTTAAGAGTGTTCTGGAGTTGTTTATGATGTTGAAAGGTGTTAATAGAATGTTTCCATATAAAATATTACTTGTGGATGATAATCATGACTCCATCGAAATTATCGAATATTTCATACGTAATCTCCCTGATTTCGAGATTATTGGAGTTTGCATTGATGGGGAAGAACTTGTTGAGCAGATCATACTAAAAAAGCCTGATCTAGTACTCACCGATATTAATATGCCAAAGAAAAACGGGATAGATGCCATAAAAGAGTGTCTATCGTTTAATCATGACTTAAAATTTATTTTTTTTACGGGCTATGATGAATACGCACTCGAAGCATTTCGACTTTCAGCAGTTGATTATCTAGTCAAACCCATTGAAAAAGAACGGTTATATCAAGCATTAGATAAAGCAAGGGATTTACTTCGCTATGAACGAGAAAAAGACAATCCGATGCGACCAGCAGATACAATACTAAACTTAACATTAAAAGACCAGAAAGGTACGCGTTATATCCCACTAAAGGATATTTACTTTATAGAAAAAATAGAAAAGAAATGTTTGGTATACACGAAGGAAGAAATATACGAAACGAATGAAACCATTAGTAAGCTATTGGAACGTCTAGACGATACTTTTTTTCATTCTCACAGGTCCTATATCATTAATTTGAAAAAGATTTCTCATATTATGCCGCGGAATGAAAGCTATATCGTTCATTTTGCGAACTATAGCAATCAAGCAATTATCTCGAAACTAAAAATAAATGATGTAAAAGAAAAAATTTCTCGACTACTTAGATAAAGCGAAGGACAAGTGAAACCAAGGGGCTTTAATGAACTGTGTAAGTAAGGTATTCGTAAGGTTCCTTACTCACACAGTTTTTTATTCAGTCGACACTCTGAACGTTTCTTTATATAGAAACGTCTATTTCTTCCCTCATGGAAAAGTCTATACAGTAACTAAGAGAATCAAGTGTCTAGATTGGCATTCTATGTAACAGCTCAAAAAATTTATTAAAATTTTCATTTTCATGTAGGATATTTTTCAATATTTATAGAATATACTGTATTGTTTGAAAAAATTTAGGAGGTAAATACAAAAATGGTTGAAAGATATATCGAACTAGTTTTAATGTATGAAGAAAAGCTAAGAAGAAAATTAACACTAGATGAAATTCAACAAATAAAATCTATCGTTGCAAAAGAATTTAAAAGAAAAACGATGACAATAACCAATTAAATATTATGACATCCTACACTGCGAAAACTTAAACAACTTTTACTCTTAACTCCCTAATAAGCCATATACCTCTTGAACCTTCAATTTTGAAATATATGCAACCTTATCAGTACCTGAAAAACGGGCAAGATAGGTCTCACCAAATGGTTCAATTTTTATAATTTTTTTTAGATTAACTAGATAAGAACGATGTGTTTTGTAAAAATACTCTGGAAGTTTGTTTTCAATCTCTTGAAGGGAATCTGAAGTCTCAAAGATGCTATTTCTTACATGAATAAGTGTTTTTCGACCCTCTTTTTCAATATAAAATATCTCGTCTATGGAAAGATAAAGAAAAGTACCATTTGATTTAATCGAAAGCTTATTTGAGCTTGTTTTCGTTGATTGATTTCCTATACTTTGCTGCATTTTAAGCAACTTTTTGGCCTTTTCCAGCGCCATAAATAATCGGGTTCTTTCTATAGGTTTAACAATATAGTCGACTGCAGATATATTGAATGCTGCCACTGCAAACTCGTCATGCCCCGTTGTAAAAATAACTTGTATGGTAGGTAAAACTTTTTTAAATATCTTAACCGCCTCAAAACCATTGATACCAGGCATGTTGATGTCCACTAAAGCAATATCAGGTTTTTCTTTCACTACTGATTCGATTAATTCTTCTCCATTTGATACTTCTGATACCACTTCATACTCAGGTGATAACCTAGCAAAATGAGATAATATTGTTCTTGAAGGTTGATCGTCGTCAGCTATTATTACTTTTATTCTATCCATTCTTTTCCCTTTCTAAAGTACATCTAGCAATACCCTCTTTTGAGGTATTTTGCCACATGTTGCTAACACTATACATTCATGACTGGCTTCATTTGGTTTCTATTTACCGAAAATGCAATACTTCATTTTCAACTTATTGCTAAAATTGACAATGAAATCAACATACCTTTTCTACCTGTATGCTGTCAATAACGAGATAGACATGATAGAACTCCATACAGGCCCCTGATGCACGTAATAGGACATCAGGAGACAAATTTTTGCCATTTTACATATTAGTTATCATTAAGACGAATAATCTAACCTTCATCATGATAGTCAGTGTTTTTCGAATGAATTTTTAATTGTTCGATAATGCTTTTTCTACCAAATTCATCTACTAATAGTCCTATGCCATAATCCACGGTAGTCCCCATCTCTTTCTTCCACTTAATAATCCCATTACAGGAAAATTCGCTCGTATTCAAAGGAAAGCGTAGAGATAACTCAATGGTTTTATAGTCTGTTTCTGGTATATTTAATTCTGAATTTATTTTTAGTCCTCTTGGACTAATGTCAAGTATTCTTGCCATCCCCTCATGAGTTTTTACAACTTTTTCATCAATCTTTACAATTCTAAAGTGCGCCAGTATAGGTTGCTCGAATGTATATCTAAAAGCTGATTTTCTTTTAAACCTCATGGATACTACTTCTCCTTATATTAATGTGAGGACTACGACTAGGTCATTCCGATTCTACTTAGCACAGTCTATTGCTGATTTTCGTTAAGGTCAACATGCCAAGTATCCACATAAAATTCCATATTAACCTTAACATCCATCGGATCGTCGGATAAAATTCGAATAGCTGAAACTAATTTTCTTATCCGATAATACGATCCATTTTCCATATCGCTTTTTATATTTCCTGTCGAATTTTTTAGTTCTTCTTTCAATAAGGTACTCAAAAAGTTTACTGCTTCCTCCATTTTATCCCCCTCCTACAAAGAAACAATTTCTTATATTTTTCATAGTTCTTACTTACTAATAGTATGCTTGATTACTACGGATGAAGGGATCACCTTCTACTCTCATTTATAAGGATTAGCACTAATAATAGGAATATATTCCTATTTCACTCCAAAAGAGGGACTGAATAATCCTTTTTACATTTCAAAGTGTCCAAAAAACCCGAATCTCAGACTTTTCATCGCCAAAATTCGGGTTGCTCCTACTCCTTCATTGCCGCTTTCCATTGCAACTTTTAATTACTTTTTATCATATTTCAAATCATAAGATCGGCGAATTGAAGCTCGAAATGTCTGTTTTTTCGTCATTTACTTTTAACAATACCATTGTGATATCATCCTTTTGGGGAGCTCCTGATGTAAATTGATTGATGGATTCCATCACATACTTTTCAATCTCTCCTGCCTCTCTCTCTTTGCTCTCTAGTAACGATTGAATGAGGCGATTTAATTGATATTGTTCACCTACTTTATTTTGAGCTTCAATAATGCCATCTGTATAAAAGAATACAGTATCTTGTTTTTCTAATTGTACAGTTTCTTCAAGATAGACCTGATTTGGCAACCCTCCCACCATAATACCTTTAATCTTTGGTAAGGAATTTATGGTGTTCTTTCTTCCCTTGATTAATAGTGGTAGATGGTGCCCAGCATTTGCATAACTCAATATCCCCGTTTGTGGATCCCAATCCGCACAAAATAACGTTACAAAAGACCTTAGGATTCGCAAGTCTTCATAAATGGCTTGGTTCATTGCTGTCAATGTATCACCTGGCCCTTGCGTACTTTCTGCTGCACTACGAAAAGCCCCTCTCGTTAATATCATCAACATCGCAGCAGGAATTCCTTTCCCCATAACATCACCGATTACAATTCGGATTTTCCCATTGTATAATGGATAAAAGTCATAGTAATCTCCTCCGATTAATCGAGCAGGGATAGTATTCCCAGAAACTTCTCCGCCTGTAAATTTAGGTGTCTTCCCGTTCAATAATTTTGTCTGGATATTCCTAGCAATATTAATTTCACGCTGTAGGGTTTTGTCCATTATTTTTTGATTATCGGAAGTTGTTTGATGGAGGTTAGGAGACAAATTACCAAAATCCATCAAAGCACCTCCTCTTGGATGGTCATTAATATTTGATACAGGCCAACCGTCTCAAACACTTGTTCTGTTAACTCATCCACACCTTGAAAGAATAGTTTAAATCCTTTTTCTTTTGCTAAATAT
Source organism: Robertmurraya phoenicis (assembly GCF_047302285.1). Classification (GTDB taxonomy): domain Bacteria; phylum Bacillota; class Bacilli; order Bacillales; family Cytobacillaceae; genus Robertmurraya. The sequence goes on along the minus strand of NZ_CP154845.1, from coordinate 742,169 downwards.
ATAGCATTAATAATGGAACCGATCCCCGTTGAATCTATAAATTCCAATCCTTCGAAATCAAAAATCAGTGATTCGATATCATTCATATCATCTAAAAATGGATCAATAACACTACTAGTCGAAATATCTAATACACCTTTTAGCTTTAATAGTATCGTTAATCCTTGAATTTCCCTCTCTACTTTTAACCCCATGTACTTGCCCTCCCTGCTTTAAAGCTTAAAATTCCCCATCTTATCGAAGAGAGTATTTGATATCTCAGATAATTCCCTCGATTGCTCATACAAAGATTTAAGTAAGTCTGATAGTGTAATCGTCATAATCGTTGTAGAAGCAGTCCGTTCATTTGCAATATGTCTCATCAATTCTGTCGTTTCAAGAAGCTCCTTTACTTTTTCATTTTGTCTATTAGGTGCCAATAGATGTTCAATTTGATCCAAGTACTCAGTAATCTCGTACAATTGTTCCCTAGCTTTAATAGTCTTCTCTGTCGATATTTCGTATATTTTTTCAACAGAATGAGCTGCTTCTTCTTCCAATTTTTCAGAAAGTTGCTGAGTCTTATTTGCTTGCTCTTGCGTATCTTTAATAAATGTACTTAGTTTATCCACCATGATGTTTATAGTAACAGAAAGAGAAGATAGTTCTCCTCCATTTTGAATTTGACTCTTTATAGTTAAATCTCCTTGTTCTAGTAATCTAATTTGGTTAATGATTTTTTGAATATGCTCATAGATTTTCTCAAAAAATTTAATGGTGATTAGGAAAAGAGCTAGCATAGAAACAAAACCCGAAATAACCAAAATGGTAGAGTGTTGATAGATTGGTGCTGTCATTTGTTGATAGTCTAAAGAAATGTAAATAGCTTTCCCATGATCAATTGGAAGAAATAACTTCAGGTACTTATCTCCATTTATTTTCTGAACATTTGTTTGTTTCACTGGGTTGTCCACCATTGTTATAAGGGTTTGAACATCTTCTTTTGATAGAGTAATATCATCTCCAAATACGATCTTTTTTCTCGGAGGATATACTTGTTTTTCTAATTCTTGATTTTTATATAATTCTGGGTCTAAAACAGCAATTTCCCTTACTAATGCATTATCAGCTTTCATGACTTCAATCCATAAATTCGGTCCTACTTTTTCTGTTAATTGAGATACTTCTCTTGCTTCGATATAGGGGTTAATAACATAATCCGTACCTTCTACCTGAAAATAGGCATATTTGAAGAATTTAGGCTTGTCATGGACATCTGAATGTACGATTGGAAGTACTAGTAGTCCTTTGTCTGTATATGCCTCGACTACTTCTGGTTCACTCCCACTAAACAAAGCATCTACAACATTAGAAACCTCTATCCCATGTTCTTCTGGGTTGTAACCAAGATCAGCAGGGTCTGTTGCCTGAACGACTACCATACTCTGACCCTTTTTCATATAAATACTAATGCCAGCAAGATTTAGTGCATCTCTCATTTTTACAAGTTCTTCTTTTGTGATATCAGCTGCGCGTTCCTTATTTATTAAGTCTCCTATATGCTTCGCTGTTGCTGCTAATTTCAAATCAATTTGTGCTTCAATCTCTTGAGAAGCAAGATTTGTTGCTTTAATCCCTTGATCAATACTTTTGGCAATAAGAGAAGACTGGTTTTCAATCGCAACGTTTACCTGCTGATGGATAAAGTAAATCTGTAACACCCCTGAGATGATCGCAATAATAAGGAAAACAGTTAAAATCCTTGATGAAAATTGCTTTCTCAGGGAGCATTTTTCTTCTCGTTTCAAAGTAAATCCCCCATTTCCCAAATTCTTATTTCTTAACTAGTTGGTGAAGAGTTACTTTGTCACTTAAATAAGGTCGCTTTCATTTGAGGAGTATTATCAAAAATCAACCAACTTCACATCGCCCCTTGCATTTCCTTCCCTGATATCAAAAATTAGAATAATTGTCGAACCTCTAGGGGTTGTGCACAGTAATATTTGTTTTGCCATTTTTCTCATGATGGTAAATCCCTGTCCCATTGACCTTTTCGTTGAATATCCTTCTAATAATACTTTCTTTGGCAAGTCCTTGAGAGAAAATCCTGGTCCCCTATCTTCAATCACAAAACACATTTCATTTTTTTGTTGATCCACAATGAGCGTCATTTTCCCTTCTTCAGCGTGTTTAATCGTGTTTGTCATCGCTTCAGACAATACCAATAATGAACTCATCACCTTTGATTTAGGCAGTCCTATCTTTTCAAGGAGCTCTTGCACTAAATTTCTGCATAATGGTATATCTGAGCTTTTTTTTATTGTTCCTTCACATAAGATATTTCCTACTCTATAATGATTCATTTCTTCTTCGTTAATTAACAGAAATTGACCTTGGGTTGCGGCAAACATTACTTCACGATATATCGTCCACCTATCCTGTTCTAGGTGCGAGTCTGAATCTATTTTTGGCTTACAAGTCGGTGAAGAAGCAGCAGAAAATAGCTCCTGCTTATGAATTTCATATGCTTTTAACATCGCATTTTGAATATTTATGTCGATATCTAAACTTTTCACTTTTTCCGTAATATCTTCTTGTTGATTGTTCCAATCTAGCATTTGTTCACTTAGATAGAGGATGAATTCCATTTGGTTTTGATAATTCGAGAAAGAGGATGCTTTGATTTTTGTTGACCAATCGTATAACATTTCCGATTCTTTCGTATCCATACCAAGATATTCTCCTATCTTTTGAGCGAGAAACCCGCGCTTTGTTTGCTGCATCAATTTTGAAAAGGAAACATTAAAAGATGGGGTTGGGAGTTTTATATATTTTTTTTCTTTAGGTTTTTTTAATCTATTATATAATTGCTTCAACTCGATATTCACACGATGACCTCCAATAACCTCTTTTTGGATATCAAAAAAGCTCACCAAAAAGATTGGTGAGCTGCATACATAGAGAAGAGAATTGTCCGGTAGACACTTCTTCTTTCTCAACATTTGATCCAATCCTTTTCGGTAACCCGGCGATCATAGCTAAATATAGCCTTAGACCCGAAGCTTTGCGTCCTTATTTTTCAATAAGTTTGCCATTATCGAAGGTTTATGTGCATTTTTTTACTAAAATGAATGTGTAAATAGGGAAATTGCGATATCGCTTTACAACATAAATCGATCATCTAATTACCCTACTAATTTAACTTTTTCTCCCATAATTTCTTTTAGTTGGAGCATCTCAAACACTTCCCTAACCAAAGGCTGAATGTTCCTTATCTTTATCTCAGCGTCTTTCTTCTTTAGGATTTCAATTAAGTTAATAAATATGCCTATTCCAGTAGAATCAACAAATGGAACACCTTTAAAGTCAAATTCAACATCAATACATGACTCCAATGCGGGGATAATTTCTTCCTCCATAATTTCAGATACTTCTATATCTAAGTCACCTTGAAATTGGATGGAAATAGTCTGGAATGCCCTATCTATCTTATATGAAAACATGCTTTATTCTCCTCTTCCAAAGTTAAAGGACTAACCTTTCATTCTCATCTAATCTTGCTACTACGTTTCGTTGCTCCTTTTGAAAGGTATGCTTAACTTTCCCTATTTGGATAACTGTACTCTCCTTTGCAAGTCCAATTTTAATTATTCCTTTGTTTGAAACGATAACCTTACTTATCACTCCTCCTTCTGAGCCAACTTCCTTAATATTAGCCTCAAGCCTTGCATAAATTTCTCCACCTCTTAGAACCCCATTAATCATTATGTTTCCACCTGAATGAACTTTAGAATTATAGCAGCCCTGCCCTGTAATAAATACATTTCCTCCAGAATGGATTTTACTGTTTAGAGCATATTTGAGCTTAACTATGCACTCTTTATCTTTATCATTATTATTCTTCTCTATCATCTCCTCGATTTTTTTCAACAAAGCCGTCAGGCGTTCGGGAGAATGATATTCATTTGATACAGAAGTTTGGAAACAAAGCCGTAATTGCTCAGCCAAGGTAAGCCATTCTAGGTCTAGTAAATGACTTCCTTTTTTACTCACCCCAATAAATTGTTGAACATGGGTATTTAATAATTGGAACTTCTTCTCCAAAAGGATTTTAATTAAAGGGAGTAATCCCTTTTTACTATAGTCCGATGTTTTAAAAGCTGGCAGATTCATAAGCTGATGAATGGTGGAGAGTAATTTTTGCATTTGCTCATGTATGTTAGCTAACATATATACCATTTCAGAAGTAAAGATATTTTGTTTTCCTGCTGAAATGGTGCTCCCTATAACATTACCGTGAATGGTGAGAGTTGAGGTTGAGGATACGGAAGCAGAATATACGTTCTTAAAGATACCCACATTCCCTTCTCCTTCTACAACCATCCCATCTTCCACATGTCCAAGGATATCAACATCTCCTTTAAATCGAATATTTCCAGATGAAATATTCACGTCACCTTCATGAACAAGCTTGGGAATAATCGATACCTTAGCCAATAATCCCTTTTGCTCAACCATTGGTCTGCCGGTTTCAGTAGCAACGATTTTGTTTTGATTTTCAATAAATGTGGTACCTTTGCCATATTGAATAATTAACGGGTAAGTTGGCTTTGGCGGTAGAGGTTCATTTGTGACAGTATAACCAGGGGTTCCTGGAATAGGAGGATGAACGATGGCGACGACTTGTCCCTTTTGAACGGTGGGGATGACTTGGATTTCTCGAAAATCAACCGTGCCATTTGTCCGTTCTTTCAAGCCCCTTTTGGTATCGGTATCAACCATCAATTGAATCCTACCATTCTCCCCGTCTTTCGGTGGTATCCCACTTGCTATGGTAAACTGACCCTTGGTATCCGTATTCACAGCTCTCATAATTTCACTGTGATTAAAACCATGTATCACTTTTAATTCCTCAAGACTGCTTAACACTTCTTTATATTTAAGGTCATTAATCATTTCAACCGTTTCTTCTGCTTCTAATACAATGTGAAAATCAGGGGCAGTATCCTTCACTTTGCATATCTTTCTCATTCCTGGTTCGATAAGCAACACCACATGTAACCTATCGGAATCCATTGTGATATTCCACTTTGTCTCTTTAACCTCTTCCGTAGTTTGCAGTTCAAAATGGTCTTCCTCTGTTGCAATCGTTGTTCCGTGTACCAATTCATTGTTTTTTAATAGCTTCACACCTTTTCCCACAGTGATAGTAGGATAATGTAGCTCAGATGCCTTACAAAAGATTTGACCATCTTTGACCCAAACTTTCCCTTCAAGTTCTTCATCAGGTATATCCTTAAAAATTGGCTCTATAGTATGTTCAATTTGAGTTTGTGCTGGTTCACTTGTTGGGCTCTCAATATTCTCAATCATATCTTCAATATTGTCAGGTGATATTATCTCAACAAGTTCTGAATGACTACTTGGCGATTTGATTTTCGTTAATTTTACAACTGCTTGCCGAGAGCCTAAGCGTAAAAATCCCTTTGTTTCTTGCTGAATAACTTCAATGGAGACTTCTTCTTTTTTAGTTGCCAAGAGTTGAAGTCCCAATTCAATTGCTTCCATTACATTTTTCCCTTTGGATAAAACAGATTGACTCATACAAATCTACCTTTCCGAGAAATTTATGAGAGATTTATAGGTGCGACCATGCTTCCGTAGCGAGTTAAACAAATCATTAGTAAAACTATTCTCTGTTAACTTTTGTGGTTTTCCTAACAGATAGCCCTGAGCAACAGGAACTTTTAGTATTTTTGCCATGGCTAAATCCATCTCCTTTTCAAGTCCCTCCAAAACAACAACCATTCTCCCCTTCGAGTACTCGACTAATAGGGAAACCACACGTTGTTTCTTCTTTGATGAGGAAAGATCCTTCGAAAAATACCGATCCAATTTGATACAATTCGGGGTAAATTCGATAATCTTTTGAAATGTAGATTCCTCTTTTCCAAAATCATCTAATGCTACAAAAAAACCTTTTTCTTTTAGAAAGGCGATCCTCTTTTTCAAGTGCGGGATTTTCCAAATATGTTTTTCATGCTTCGTCTCATTGAGTTCAAACACTATATTTCCTATAATTGTTGGATATTTGGTTACGAGTTGCTCAATAAATATCTCAAGATCCTCATGTAACAGAGTGGACGGGAAAACATTAATAAATAAGAGCTCTTCCCCTGATAGGTCTAAAGGAAAATTACTGACCGCATGGGATATTGATAATGTATCCAGTTCATATAGCAATCCTTCCGTTCTCGCCTGCTCAAAAGCCTCTTCAATATTTCGACACGAGTATTCTTCGGGGAACCTTAGAAGAGACTCAAAGCCAAAAATACTCCAGTTATTCAGGTTCCATAATGGCTGATAAACATGCTCTATTCTTTCGTGTTGTATAATATTTTGAAGTGCGCTGCTCATTGTTACCCTCCATTCCCTAACAATCTGCAAACTTCCGAATTGTTTGATTTGTTACCACCAATGTAACTTTTTTCCTATTTTATGTCGATTCCACAAAGTGCATATGAGGCAGAATTAGAGACATATGAGCAGATTGAGAGGACAGATTACGACAAATTCAGAGGATTTCACGACATTTCTCTACCATAAAGGAATGCAACTTAAGACTTTTGTCCTACGAAAAAAACCCTGAAGAAGATAGAGTTTACTCTTTAATATCTACTTCAAGGGTAATATGATGTTTGATGTTGTTATAGCTTAAAAATACGTATTAATGCGTTCAGTTCCTCATAGCTAACGCACACTCTTCGTTTTTTAACTTGAGATGCGCCATTATCAAATTGATTCAGTTAAATACGTCGAGATTTTTCTTAGAAAAGATTGGACTTCAATTGGCTTGGTAATATACTCCTCAAACCCTTTACGTAAAGCTAATTGAATATCATCAAGCATTGCGTTCGCACTTAATGCTATAACAGGAATTTGTGCTGTCCTTTGGTTCGCTTTTAATTGTTCAAAGACATCAAATCCATGCATATCAGGGAGATGCAAATCTAATAGTATTAAATCAGGAAGTTGGTCTAACGCTACCTGAATACCCTCATCACCTCTCATAGCAGAAAGTAAAGTTATTCCATTAATCGTTTGTAAAATTTCAGATACTAATTGTAAATTTGCGAAATTGTCCTCAATATATAAAACCCTTTTTTCATAACTTAGAGGAGCTATACCATGATTGTCTAAAGAATGAATTTGTTTCACATATAAGGAACTCAAGATTGGAAGGCTAAACCAGAAATCACTTCCTTCTCCAATACGGCTCTCTACGCCGACTTCACCACCCATTAGATGAATCAGTTGTCTTACCAAGGAAAGACCAATTCCAGTTCCTTCTATGTGGGGATGTTCTCCACGGTAAAACGGTTCAAAAATTTGTTGCTGCTCTGCATCTGATATCCCAAATCCATTGTCAATGACATGAATAAAAACGTTATGTTTCTTTACTTCACAGGTAATCATCATTTCCCCATTTTTGTTGTTATATTTAATGGCATTATCTAATAGGTTTAAGATGACTTGTCTTATTCGGACTTGGTCAATTTTCACGCATATATCGGTACACTCATCTAGCTTATTTATAACGTGAATATTCTTTTTATCAGCTGCTGAGCTAATTAGATTAATACATTCATTTAGAACTGTCTGTATTTCAATCGGCTCATTAGAAATTTTGATTTTCCCCGTTTCAATTCTTGATAAGTCTAGTACTTCGTTTATAAGATTTAATAGATGTCTTCCGCCTATTAAGATTTCTTGAACAAAATCTTGCTGCTGTTTTGATAACGTCGTATCTAGCTCAAGTAATTGAGCAAATCCAAGAATTCCGTTCAAAGGTGTTCGCAACTCATGGCTCATTTTCGATAAGAATTCTGATTTGATCAAGTTCGCTTTAACTGCTTCTTCCTTCGATTGGATAATTCCTCGTTCCATTTGTTTGCGTTCCGAAATTTCTTCAAATGTCCATAAGTGTCCCTTTAATTCTCCGTCCATATAGAAAGGGAAATACCTTCTTTCCAAAATTCTCTTGTCTGGTAGTTCCACTTCATCCACATTTGGCTTCTTTCTAGAGTAAATATCTTTTACTCTTTCTACTTCCCATTCAGTATTCTTATAAATCCCTTCACGATATTGCTCAATATTCTCGCCTATAAAGTCACTTAATGAGTCTTTCAAATTAAACATGGTACAAAATGGTTTATTTAAAGCCATTATATGGTAGTTATTATCAATCATAATCATACCGAGAGGAAGGCTATTCATGATGGTTGAATTTAATGCATTGACTTCCCTAAGCATGATTTCTTGCTCTTTTTGTTTCGTAATATCTGTCATGGTAAACAACACTTTGGGACCTTGATCATTTTCCAATGATTCAAGAAGTTTCGTGTTCATGCTTACCCAAGTAGTATGCTCTTGATGCTTTATCCCTATGATTTCTCCGGTTACCATATTCCCGGTTGTTAAAGTTTGATAAATGGGATATTTCTCAAGTTCTAAAGGAGTTCCATCTTCCCGAACAAAATTTATGATATTATTATAAATCGTTTGTTCTTGCAGTTCTTCCTTAGTTAACCCAAAAAGCCTATGAACATTATCATTAAATGGGACTATCCGGTCATCTGCTCCATATAACATAATTCCCTCAGACATTTCGCTCAAGATATTTCGGTACCATGTTTCTTGTTTTTTGTGGTATTTCTCTGCTTCCTTAAGAGGGGTAATATCAACTCCTGATGCAACGACCTCCATTATCTTTCCATCTTCAATAATAGGACTAAGTGTGACATAATAATCGACGCCATTAATGTTCCCTTCATAGCTAGTGATTTCTCCCTGCCAGGCTTTTTCGTATACATGTAGCCTATATTCAGCTTCTTCTTTCGAAAAGAAATCATGCACTTCCTTGCCAACTACGGCTAATGGTGATAACCCTACTCTATATATGATCTCCCCTTCACATAAGGTATGAATAAAACGCTCTCCTACTTTGATAAACTTGTATGTCAATCCCTGCTGCTTACGGATTGTATTGTAAAGGTCTTTCTGCGCTTTCCTAATATGTTCTTTGGATTTAAATAAATCTGTATTGTCTCTTGCTACAACAAAAGCCCCAAGCATTTTTTCGTCTATGATGATAGGGACAAGTGTTATAAGCATAGGAACCCAAGTTCCTTCGCCATTTAGAATAGGCGCTTCAAAATCCTGTTGCGCTTCTTGTATATGGAGAAGCTTGTACTCTACCATCGGTTGGTCCTCAGCTCTAAAAAATGATACCACCGATTTAGTTGTAATTGCTTCTCTCGTAAACTTAGAGATCTCTATTCCTTTCGGATTTACATCTGTAATCAGGCCATTATGATCTACTGTGAAAACAATATTAGGATTGTGGTCTACTAACGATTTGTATTGCGCTGATATAACCTTTTGATGCTGTTCTGCTCGGTACTTATCCAAATACGCCAAGGAAATTATCAATCCTAGGATAATAATTACAGCAATACATAAGAAATAGGCCAAGATATCTGTTGATATTTGATTTGAAAGAATATCAAAGTCTGCAAGCTTGCGGGCATAGTTATGAGAAGGTGTTCCTTCTATCATCACAGCTTCCATCGCGGTATAGTGAGCAGAAGCTGTCCCAAGTCCCAATACGATTGAATGGAAAACCACTCTACCAAAAGGTTTCGATTGGTTATTTTTCTGTGAAGAGAAAAGGAAACTAGCCCATCCTGATACAAAAAAGACCATAATAATGGACAGACTGATGAGTCCTATGTCATAATCCATATTTGCTTCCATTTCCATCGCTTTCATGCCTCTAGAGTGCATTCCGATAAAAATGAATCCAGATAAAACTGTGCTAATAAGAAGGCTCTTCTTAGATTGATAACAGGTGAAAAATGCAATAAAACCTCCAACACAAGCTAAAACAAAGGATAATATGATTTGACCTACATGATAAGTAATCAGTACATGGGCATCAAATCCAAGCATTCCAATAAAATGCATCGACCATATACCCAAGCCTAATGTAAGAGATCCACCAATAATCCATCTCACTATTGCACTTTTATTGGACGTTCTGATTTGATTAACAATATTAAAGCAAGCAAAATAAGTCATAATCGCTACAATAATCGATATCACTACAAGATGAAGGTCGTATGTGCCTGAGTACGTCATCTATATCACACCTTATGTCATAATGCTTTTATCATATATAAATACCAAGTTGCAGACAAACACTTTTTTAACAATGCATTTTTTTCAGCCGTGCTCAAATCTTTTCAAACGTTTATTTTTCCCCTATATGAAATAAACTGACATACTAGACAACACAATTTCCATAAGAGCATTGCTTTGATAAAAAATGTAAGGTTTTTGTTAAGGTAAGGGTATCAGTAGGTCTAAAGTTATGGTTAAACTTACTGAACGAAAAAGAACGTTCCAATAGAATAAAATAAGAATTCTATTATATAAAATACAAAAAAACCTCCTATAAATGTGGATTTATCACACATAAATAGGAGGTTTTAATCTTAATCGTTTGTACGACTTAATTCATGTAATTCAGACCCTCAAAAAGTGCCTTGTACGACACAATTCAGACGAATTTAAATTACTTCTTCAAGTTATAAAAGCTCTTTAAACCATCATAGATAGCTAAATCGCCTAGTTCGTCTTCGATGCGTAGTAATTGGTTGTACTTCGCAATACGGTCTGTACGAGACATAGAACCAGTCTTGATTTGGCCAGCGTTTGTTGCAACAGCGATGTCAGCAATTGTTGCATCTTCTGTTTCACCAGAACGGTGAGAAACAACCGCTGTGTAACCAGCACGCTTCGCCATTTCGATCGCATCAAAAGTTTCAGTTAATGTACCGATTTGGTTCACTTTGATTAGGATTGAGTTACCAACACCTTGTTCAATCCCTTGAGCAAGCTTCTTCGTGTTTGTTACGAATAAGTCATCCCCAACTAATTGAACCTTGCCACCGATACGCTCAGTTAATAGCTTGTGGCCATCCCAGTCGTTCTCGTCTAATCCATCTTCGATTGAAAGGATTGGGAATTCATTAACTAGCTCTTCGTAGAAATTAACCATTTCTTCAGAAGTTAAACCTGTACGGCCCTCACCAGCTAAATCATATTTCTTTGTTTCTTTGTTGAAGAATTCAGAAGAAGCAACGTCCATTCCTAAGAAAATGTCTTTTCCAGCTTCATAACCAGCAGCAGTAATCGCTTCAATGATAACTTCTAGTGCTTCACGGTTAGAACCAAGGTTTGGAGCGAATCCGCCTTCGTCACCAACAGCTGTATTTAAACCTTTTCCAGATAAAACTTTTTTCAATGCATGGAATACTTCAGCACCCATACGGATTGCTTCTTTAAATGTTGGAGCACCAACAGGTAAAATCATGAACTCTTGGAAATCAACGTTGTTATCAGCATGAGAACCACCGTTGATGATGTTCATCATTGGAGTTGGTAATTGCTTCGCATTGAATCCACCAAGGTAACGGTATAATGGAAGACCTACGAAATCTGCTGCTGCATGCGCACAAGCCATAGAAACACCAAGAATCGCATTTGCTCCTAATTTCCCTTTGTTTTCAGTACCATCTAATTCGATCATTAAACGGTCGATTCCAACTTGGTCAGTTACGTCTAGACCAATGATTTCTTCAGCGATGATGTTATTTACATTATCAACTGCTTTTTGAACTCCCTTACCAAGGTAACGAGACTTATCTCCGTCACGAAGTTCAACTGCTTCGTATTCACCAGTTGAAGCACCAGATGGTACTAAGGCACGACCAAAAGCACCTGATTCAGTTAAAACTTCTACTTCTACAGTTGGATTACCGCGGCTATCTAGCACTTCACGTGCGTATACATGTTGGATATAAGGCATATTCATCTCTCCTAATAATATTATTTTTTAATTAAACTAGTACCAGTCATTTCGGCTGGCTTTTGCAAATTCAATAAATCAAGCATCGTTGGGGCTAAATCTCCAAGAATACCGTCGTTACGTAGTTCTAACCCTTCCTTCGTTACAATGACAGGAACTGGGTTTGTTGTATGGGCCGTCATCGGATTGCCTTCCATTGTGATGACTTCATCGGCATTTCCGTGGTCAGCGGTAATAATCGCTGCTCCGCCCTTTTGTAAAATTAAATCAATGATGCGACCTAGACACTCATCTACTGTTTCAATCGCTTTAATCGTTGGCTCGAGCATACCAGAATGCCCAACCATGTCAGGATTCGCAAAGTTTAAAATAATTGCATCTACACTATCTGCTTCAATTTCACCAATCAAAGCATCTGTTACTTCATATGCGCTCATTTCTGGCTTCAAATCATACGTAGCAACCTTCGGTGAGTTGATTAAGATCCGCTTTTCACCAGGAAACTCTGCTTCACGTCCTCCACTCATAAAGAACGTCACATGTGGATACTTTTCAGTTTCCGCAATGCGGAGCTGCTGCAAACCATTTTGAGATAACACTTCTCCAAGTGTATTATCCAAGTTTGTTGGTTTGAATGCTACATAGCCATCTACTGTCTCACTAAAGTGGGTCATACAAACGAAATACAGGTTCTCAGGATGCTTTGGTCCACGATCAAAGGAACGGAAATCCTTATTTGTGAACGTGTTTGAAATCTGAATCGCACGGTCAGGACGGAAGTTATAGAAAATAACCGCATCATTATCCTGAATCCTCGCAACCGGCTCTCCATTTTCCTTCGTGATAACTGAAGGAAGGACGAACTCGTCATAGATTCCATTTTTATATGAATCCTCGATTAATTCTAATGGATCAGAGTATGTTGGACCTTCACCATACACCATCGCACGATAAGATTTCTCTACACGTTCCCAACGCTTATCACGGTCCATGGAATAGTAACGTCCAGAAATGGTCGCAAACTCTCCAACACCATACTCCTTCATTTTCTCCAATGTTTCTTTCACATATGTAGGCGCCGTTTGCGGACCAACATCGCGACCATCTAAGAAGCCATGTACGTAGACTTTCTCCACACCTTTTTCAGCAGCCATCTTTAATAAGGCATACATATGCTGAACATGACTATGAACACCACCATCGGATAGTAAACCGAAAAGGTGAAGATTCGTACCGTTCTTTTTCGCATGATCCATAGCACCATTGATCGTTTCGTTTTCACCAAACTCCCCATCACGGATGGCAACATTCACACGTGTTAAACTTTGGTACACAACGCGACCGGCACCGATATTTAAGTGCCCAACCTCTGAGTTCCCCATTTGTCCTTCAGGAAGACCCACTGCCTCACCTGAAGCCGTCAATTGAGCATGAGGGAATTGCTTCCAAAGACGATCAAAATTTGGCTTGTTTGCTTGGGCAACGGCATTTCCCTTAACCTCGTCACGGCAAGCAAATCCATCCAAAATAATTAATGCAACAGGTGCCTTACTCATACTGTCCTGCCTCCAATAGTTGAAGGAATGAGCTTGCTTCTAAGCTTGCTCCACCCACGAGGGCACCATCAATATCAGGCTGTGCCATATATTCTTTAATATTAGCTGGCTTTACACTACCGCCATATTGAATGCGTACTGCATCTGACACGTCTTGTGAAAATTGCTCAGCTACAACGCTACGAATATGAGCACATACTTCATTTGCATCCTCAGCGGTGGAAGATTTCCCCGTACCGATCGCCCAAATTGGCTCATACGCAATAACCGTTTGCTTTACTTGTTCGTCTGTTAGGCCAACTAATGCTTGTTTTACTTGATTTCCAACAAGTTCATTTGTTTGACCTGCTTCGCGCTCTTCTAATGTTTCGCCGCAACAAACAATCGGCGTTAACTGATGCTTGAATGCTGCTAACGTCTTCTTGTTAACGGCATCATCTGTTTCATTGAACATTTCACGACGTTCAGAGTGACCAAGAATAACATATTTCACACCAAGATCAGCTAAAGCAACAGGGCTAATTTCGCCTGTAAAAGCGCCACTTTCTTCAAAGTGCATGTTTTGAGCACCAATTTCCACGTCATATTCTTTAGACAGGTCAACAAGACTATCTAAAAATAAGGCAGGTGCACAAATAACTGATTCTACTTTATCTTTTGCTGGAACTAGGCCTTTTACTTCCTCCAAAAAACTTTTCGCTTCAGAGATCGTTTTATGCATTTTCCAGTTCCCTGCAATTATAGGTTTACGCAAAAGAATTCATCCTTTCTTATTTATCATTAAGAGCAACGACACCTGGAAGCTCTTTTCCTTCCATAAATTCTAAGGAAGCACCGCCACCTGTAGAAATATGGCTCATTCGATCAGCAAGATGGAATTTCTCAACTGCAGCCGCAGAATCTCCTCCGCCAATCACGGAATATGTATCATTTGCTTCTGCTAAGCTTTCCGCTACCGCTCTCGTACCGCCTGCGAATTTATTGATTTCAAATACACCCATCGGTCCATTCCAGATGACAAGCTTTGAATCTTGAATCACTTGTGCATAAAGTTCACTTGTTTTCGGTCCAATATCAAGTGCTTCCCAATCCGCAGGAATTTCTTCGATTGCAACAACCTTTGAATTGGCATCCTCAGAAAAATCATCCGCTACAATGACGTCAACTGGCATATAAAACTTTACGCCTTTTTCCTCGGCCTTTTTCATAAACTCTTTCGCTAAATCAATTTTATCTTCTTCTAAAAGAGACTTTCCTACCTCATGACCTTGAGCCTTCACAAATGTATAAGCAAGCCCTCCGCCAATAATTAAGTTATCCACTTTTTCTAAAAGATTATCGATAACACCGATTTTGTCCTTAACCTTTGCTCCACCAATAATGGCTGTAAAAGGTCTCTCAGGATTGGACAATGCCTTCCCAAGTACGTCTAATTCCTTTTCCATTAAAAGGCCTGACACAGCTGGTAAGTGATGTGCAATTCCTTCTGTAGAAGCATGGGCACGGTGCGCAGCTCCAAAAGCATCGTTTACATACACATCCGCTAACGCAGCAAAGTTTTTCGCTAATTCAGGATCATTTTTCTCTTCACCAGGGTAGAAGCGCACATTTTCAAGAAGAAGAACATCTCCATCATTCATTTGAGCGACTTCTGCTTGAACTGCCTCACCGTAAGCTTCATCTGTTTTCTTTACTTCTTTTCCAAGTAATTCAGATAAACGCTTTGCTACTGGAGTTAAACGCATTTCTTCTACAACTTGACCTTTTGGACGTCCTAAGTGGCTCGCTAAAAGCACTTTTGCACCTGCATTCACTAAATACTGAATCGTCGGAATCGCTGCTTTAATACGCGTTTCATCGGTAATCTGGCCATCTTTCATCGGAACATTAAAATCTACTCGGCAAAAAACGCGTTTGCCTTTTAAATCAACATCCTTAACACTCTTCTTGTTCATTTAAAGACCTCCTTGTTATAAGAGATTACATAGAAAAAGGAGAGGGGAATCTTCCCCGCTCCCCGCTTTCAAGTCATTCGACTATTAACACCTTTTAGCAATGCACAAATGGTGGAAAATTTATGCATGTTTTCCCTTTTCCATTATAGACATACAGATGTTAATATTCACATGATTTTTATGAAAAAATGGTTAAATTATAGACCTTTTTGTGCAAGGTAATCTACTAGGTCTACAACACGGTGAGAATAACCAGACTCGTTATCGTACCAAGAGATTACTTTAACCATGCTACCTTCCATTACCATTGTTGAAAGAGCATCGATTGTTGAAGAATATGGGTTACCATTGTAGTCACTAGATACTAATGGCTCTTCGCTGTAACCAAGAATTCCTTTTAATTCACCTTCAGCTGCTGCTTTAAGAGCGCTGTTTACTTCTTCAGCAGTTACGTCTTTGTCAAGCTCAGCAACTAAGTCTACTAAAGAAACGTTTGGAGTTGGAACACGCATTGCTCCACCATTTAATTTACCTTTTAATTCAGGTAATACAAGTGATACTGCCTTTGCAGCACCAGTTGAAGTTGGAATGATGTTTTCAGCTGCTGCACGAGCACGACGGTAGTCCTTATGTGGTAAGTCAAGGATTTGTTGGTCATTTGTGTATGAGTGAACAGTTGTCATCATACCACGCTTGATGCCAAATTTATCGTTAAGAACTTTTGCAAATGGAGCTAAACAGTTTGTCGTACAAGATGCATTAGAAATTACATGGTGGTTAGCCGCATCATACTTGTCATGGTTAACACCCATTACGATTGTAATATCTTCTTCAGATGCTGGAGCAGAAATAATAACTTTCTTTGCGCCTGCTTCTAAATGTTTCGCAGCGTCAGCACGCTTTGTGAAACGACCAGTTGATTCTACAACCACTTCAACTCCAAGGTCTCCCCATCCAAGTTGAGCTGGATCACGCTCAGCAAGAACCTTAATCTTTTTGCCACCTACTACTAAAGAATCTCCATCAACAGATACTTCTTGATCAAGAACTCCGTGTACAGTGTCATATTTTAAAAGGTGAGCTAGCATATTAGCATCTGTTAAATCGTTAACCGCTACAATCTCAACATTTGAATTTTTTAATGCTGCACGTAATACGTTACGACCTATTCTACCAAAACCGTTAATACCAACTTTTACTGCCATTATAATTTCCTCCTCAAATTTATAAATTTGGCTAATTATTTTTAGCCTTATTAAGTAAAGTTCACTAAGTGAAATTTACATATTTAACAATTCCTTTGCGGCACCTTCATCCGTAATTAAAATCGTGTTCGGCCGCACTTGCTTCATATAGGAGCGTATGGCTTTTGCCTTTGAGGCACCTCCAGCTACTGCAATAACATGTTCAACATTCGCTAAGTCGTCCAGTTGCATTCCAATGGTATGAACTTTATGAACGATTTCCCCCGCCTCATTGAAGTAGTAACCAAACGCTTCACTGACCGCTTTTCGCTCAAGAAGCTTCGCCACGTCCTCAGGACTTGTTTTCCGGCGTTCCGCCATTGTAATAGCATCTCCAATTCCATGCAAAACAATGTTAGCAGATTTAATTAAGGTCAAAACCTCATGAATGAGTGGTTCTTTCACAATCGTTTGATACATCTCGCTACTTACTTGGTCAGGAACGTAGAGAACACGATGCTTGGCCTGTGTTCTTTCAGCCATTTTTGCACAGATGGTATTGGCTTGATTTTGAACATCTTCCCCAATTCCACCTCTTGCCGGAACGAAGACCATATCCTTGCTTAATTCTGGAGTTAACATTTCTGCGACAGCTGCCATGGTAGTTCCCCCAGTAACAGCAATAATATTTTTTCCTGCAAGCATGTCTTTCATACAATTCGCACTAGCTCTGCCTAATTCACTTTTTACCCACGGAGAATCATCACTATTTCCTGAAACAATGATTACTTTTTCAACCCCGAGGCTTTTCTGAACTTGAAGTTCTAATGAGTTCAAACCTTTAAGTTCTCTCATCGTACTTGTAAGTCCCTCTAATACTTTTTGCCCCTCAGTCGTTAAGCTCATCCCCACACTAGTAATGCGAATCAGGTTTTGCTCTTTTAGCAGCGTAACTTCAGCTCTGAGAATTCTTTCCGTTATCCCTAAACTAACGGATAAACTCCTTCTCCCAACTGGTTCCATCAAACTTATGTATTGCAGAATGTCAAATCGTCTTTGCATAACAGGAAGTAAATCAGGTAATAATCTTTTTTGAATATCAATCAATGAGTATTTCATGATTTGCTCCTTTTATTCGAGTGGTCTTTTTTTGTCCCCTATGGACATATTATGTCCCGCTTCATCCAAAAAAAATCACCCTTGCCACAAGTTCATTCTAGCAGAGGCGATCCGAGATTTCAACTTAAATAACTTGATTTATTTTTTCTTAACAAATCTTCAACAAAAAGTTCATCAATATGACCAAATTGAACTTCTTCTCCATTTATTTCTACGACTGGAATCATCAGTCCATACTTTTCCGTTAATTCATCACTACTGTCAATATCTGCTTCCACATAACGAAAAGCATGCTTTTCCTTTAATTTTAAAAGGGTAGCCTTTGCCTTTTCGCAAAGATGACAGCCATTTCTTGTGTATAGCTTTACAATGGTTTCCATAGATTTTTCCCTTTCAATCATAACGTTTCCTTTTTGAAGAGGATGGGATTCCAAGTTGATCCCGATACTTCGCAATCGTTCTCCTTGAAACGACGATTCCGTGCTTTGTATTAAGCACTTTAACGATCTCCTGATCGGATAGGGGTTTTTGCTTATTCTCTTCTCCAATTAGTTTGGAAATAATGTCCTTCACCTGCTGAGACGAGGTACTTTCATCAGAAACCGTTTGAATCGTGCTCGAAAAGAAGTACTTTAATTCATATAAACCAAATGGCGTTTGCGCATATTTTTCTCTCACGGCACGGCTAACCGTTGATTCGTGAACGCTAATCTCTTCGGCGATATCACGCATCGTCATCGGTTTTAAATAGGCTGGACCTTTGATAAAAAAGTCATGTTGTTTCTCAACAATTTTGATCGTTACTTTCGTGAGCGTTTCTTTTCTTTGTTCAAGCGCACGAACAATCCAAAAGTAATCCTGTTGCTTCTCATATAAAAAGCGATTAACTTGCTTGTCTTTGTAGGTGGAAAATTGCTTGTAATATTCATCATTAAAACTTATCTTCGGCAACACTTCATCAAAAATGCTGATCGCAAATGCTTCCCCATCCCACTTTACCACTACGTCTGGCGTTATGTAGACTGATTTTTCATCTTGAAAAGCGATCGCTGGTCGCGGGTTTAACGTTTGAATAAAATCAAATACTTGCTGAATCTCCGCAAGTTGGACACCAAGGATTTTCCCAAGTTCCTTCCACTTTTTATCAGCAAATAAAGAAAAATGCTCCTGAACAATCATTACAGCTAGCTCATATTTCTTTTCAAGTCTTTGCAACTGGAGGTACAAACATTCCTTTAAGTCCCTTGCCCCAATGCCAGCTGGGTCCAATTCTTGAATCAGGTTTAAGCACGTTTCAACCTGCTCATTTGTAGCTTTTATACTTTCGGCGATTTCTTCGATTGTGGCACAAAGATAGCCATTTTCATCAATATTGAAAATAATTTCTTGAATAATATGCCTTTGCTCATCGCTTACTTGCTTCATATTTATTTGTGATAAGAGATACGAATCTAATGATTTGTTCTCTGTTCCAATTTGTTCAATCCAACTTTGTTTGTCCTTCTCCACTTTTACCGTCTTCTTCGTGGAACGATCTTTCCTCGGATCCATCGTCCGGACATGTTCAGCTTCAATTTTTAATAGGGGATTCTCATTTGCCTTCTCCTCCAAAAAAGAAGTCAACTCTTGTGTGGAGTATTGCAACAAGGCAATCGCTTGAGATAATTCTTGCGTCATCGTCAACTTCAGAGTTTGTTGCTGCCATAAACCAGGCTTCAAATTCATCTCATATCCCCCCTAGTTCTATTTTACCTGAATAGTGGGGATAGGTGAATTGAAATGTTTATGAGATAGGAGATGGATATAATTATTGGGTTCCGGGAGAAGTCTTGGCTTTTTTATTTTTATATGCATAAGCCAAGAAACCACAGGCTAGAATATCATTATCATTATAGAAGGTCGTGTGCTCATGCTAACCAATATATTTTTATGGTCCATGTTAATTCTGCCTTGGTTTCTTTTATATTTTTTAGATATACAAAGGGCTAAATCTTTTATCCCTGGGGGATTAATAAGTGCTTTGCTAGTGACTATATTTTTTCAGTTCTATCAAAGATATGAACTTGTTGAGGTTAGCAAAACCATTTTCCCCTTAACCAATACGACTCCATTCGTTTATGGGTTATACATTGTTTTACCAACCATTTTTTTATACTTTACATTCGGAAACTTTTGGCTATATATCATCGTAAATTCCATAAGCGATGCAATTTTCTCTTTTGGAATCATGAATTTCTATGAATATTTAGGGATATACAAAATGAATGAACATTTCCATTTTGTGATTTTCATAAACAGTGTTATCTGTGCATCACTTATCTATCTTTTTCAAAAATGGCAATACATCGATCCATATAAATGAACTTCATTCTTTTTAAAGGCAACAAGTTTCTTAGATTTATCAACAATAGTGTAAACCATACAAAATGAATAACATATACTAAACCGATATAAAGTTCGCTTTTCGCCATGTTATGATTAGAGCCTAGATTGGCTCTTTTTTGCTGTAGATGCCATAAATGACAGATAGCTCGAATTGGTAACCGGATAAATCCACGTTATTAAATACATATGTCAAACATCTAAGTCATTAATAATTTTTTTAAGAACTGCTCAGAGGGATTCAGCTCATGAGAAAAGATTTCGATGAGACCAATCGTTTTAAAGAAAACCCTTTAAAAGCAACTTCGAGGAGTTAAATAAAAAAACTGCTCCCCAGGCGAAATAGCCATAGATGAGCAGTCTTTAAACGAACTTATTTTTTCGTTTCTAAATTATTGCGCGTAATAATATGGTCAACTAGACCGTATTCTTTTGCTTTTTCAGCTGTCATGAAGTTGTCACGGTCTGTATCCTTAGAGATAACGTCAAGTGGTTGACCTGTGCGTTCTGATAAGATTCCGTTCAGTTTTTCACGAAGGAAAAGAATGCGTTTTGCCGCAATTTCGATTTCTGTTGCTTGACCTTGAGCACCACCAAGCGGTTGGTGAATCATGACTTCAGCATTTGGAAGCGCGTAACGCTTACCTTTTTCTCCAGCTGCTAAAAGAAAAGCACCCATGGAAGCGGCCATCCCGATACAAATGGTTTGCACATCAGGCTTTAAATATTGCATCGTATCATAAATAGCCATACCAGCAGTGATACTTCCACCTGGGCTATTAATATAAAGAGTAATATCTTTTTCTGGATTTTCAGCTTCTAAGAAAAGTAATTGAGCTACAATGGAGTTAGCGACATTATCATCAATCGCACTTCCAAGCATGATGATGCGATCTTTTAAAAGACGAGAATAAATGTCATACGCACGTTCACCACGATTTGTCTGTTCAATAACTGTAGGGATCAAATTCATTTTTATGTTCCTCCTTTGAATGGTTATCGATTTCTTCCATAAAAAATCAGTAAAGCGTAAGTATACTGTTATGTATGTTATGATACACTGATAGTCAAAAAAGGTCAAACAATACGATTGGATATTCTTAAAGATTTATTCGACTTTTTTCACCATGGCATTCTATGTATAATCCCACTTCTCATCATAACCAAACTTAGATGATTTAAACACATGGAATTGTAAAAGGGGAGAGATTTTGACCCTTGAAAAACCACAAAACATGGCATATAATAGGGAAGCGTCTAAAAATGACGGATTTTAAATTTGCCCTCGTGGTGCAACGGATAGCACGTAAGATTCCGGTTCTTAAAATGGGGGTTCGATTCCCTCCGAGGGCGTTACAATAGTCAATGTGTTCCTATGTTTGTATGAGTTTTCTACAAGCATAGGAACTTTTTTTAAAAGTTCTTTTGGGTCCTCTAGAAATACATCTTTCTAATCGCTCTTTCCCTCATGATTCTCACCCCTGATCACTTCAACAAAAAACACACCACCATGAACTCCAACAAGCCAACGTAAAATAAGCAGAGGTTTTCCGGTTATATATAGAACAGAGCTCATTTCGGTGTATATAAGGGAAGAAATTCCGCTTATGCCGTGCGAAATTGCCATTTTTCACATTTTTGGAGTCAATAGGCGGAAATTCTCCTGCTATATAGGCTCTTTTTCATGATATTTGCTCATTAAGCGGAATTTTTCCTTTTATGGTATCAGCATCAGCTCAAGTGCCTGTATGCACAACCCAAAAAAAAGAAGCCGCCAGCACCATAAACCCTAGCAGCTTCCCCCTTTTCGAAATCGATTCTTAATCCTGTTGCACATATTTAGCAAGTGCTTCTAATGCTTCTTGCTCATCGCTTCCTTCTGCGATTAACTTGATATCTGCGCCTGAGTTAATGGCGAGGCTCATAAGTCCCATAATGCTTTTGGCATTGACTTGCTTACCGTCTTTTTCGATGAATACATCTGATGAAAAACGTGTTGCCTCTTGGACAAACAAGGCAGCTGGGCGTGCTTGCAAACCCGTTTTAAGTTTGACTTCAACCTTTTTCTCTACCATATCCTTCTTCCTCCCTGAAAAGTCTCTCTTTGTTTCTCTATATAAAAAATGAATTTCAAATGTTATTGAACAGGTTCTCCTGCTCGAAGCTTATCAGCAATTTCGTCAATTTTTCTGAGGCGATGGTTAATGCCTGATTTGCTTATTTGACCACCTGATACCATTTCTCCAAGCTCTTTTAAGGTAACATCCTGATACGCTACTCGTAATTCAGCAATTTCTCTTAATTTATCCGGTAGAATTTCCAATCCGACCGTTTGCTGAATGAAGCGAATATTTTCGACTTGCCTCAACGCCGCTCCAATCGTTTTATTCAAATTAGCGGTTTCACAATTGACTAATCGATTGACTGAATTTCTCATATCGCGAACAATGCGGATATCCTCAAATTTAAGTAAAGCATTATGGGCACCAACGATATTTAAGTACTCGGTAATTTTCTCCGCTTCCTTCAAATAGGTAATATACCCCTTTTTCCGCTCTAATGTTTTACTATTCAAATCAAAGGAATTCATTAATTCGCAAAGGGCATCATTATGCTCTTTGTAAAGAGAGGCTATTTCTAAATGATAGGAAGATGTTTCCGGATTATTTACCGATCCTCCAGCTAAAAATGATCCCCGGAGGTAGGAGCGTTTGCAGCATTTCTTTTTCACTAAATCCTTAGAAATATCATGAGCAAACACAAAGCCCTCCTGGAGAATTTTTAAATCCTCCAAGATTTCTTTTGCTTGCTGTGAAAGCCTTACAATGTACACATTATTCTTTTTCAATCGCATTTTCTTACGGACTAATAATTCAACTTGAGCGTCATAATTCTTTTTCAGTAATGTATAAATTCTTCTTGCGATGGCAGCGTTTTCCGTTTGCACATCTACGACAAGCTTACGATTGGAGAAGGATAAGGATCCATTCATTCGAATCAGCGCTGATAATTCAGCTTTACCACAACAGTCCTTTATTTCTAAGTTTGTTAGCTCTTTCTTTGTTTCTGAAGCGAATGACATCCCTATACCCCCTAAAGCACGACAAACTGAATCAAGTTGGATTCATTTATTTACGCTTTAAATCTCTTTTTGGTTTCATTTAGTAAGATCGAATATAAAATATTGGCCACTTCTTTCGTATCATGACGGATGACACCATTTTCAAGTGTCATAATCTCTCCTTGAACGACCTCAAGCCCCAATTCATATAATTGATTGAAATCAAAGTGAACAGGCTGTGAATATTCTTCGCTGTATCGACTTAAAATCGAATCTGGGATATTTTCGCTGTTCACTAATATCGTATCTAAAAATTTGCTCTTCATATGATCATATAACGCGCTCACATGGTCACTTGCTGTGTAATCTAATGTTTCACCTGCTTGTGTCATGAGATTGCATATATATACTTTTTTCGCCTTAGCCCGACAAATCTCCTGCCCCAATTTCGGTACGAGAAGATTAGGAAGAATACTTGTATAAAGACTCCCCGGACCAATGATGATCAAATCAGCCTGTCTGATCGCATGGACCGTCTCCGGTAATGGATGGGCAATTTCCGGCGTTAAAAAGACACGCTTTATTTTTTTCCCTGAATAAGGGATCTTCGATTCTCCAGAGACAATCGTTCCATCCTCCATTTCTGCATGTAGGACAACACTTTCACCTGCTGCAGGTAAAACTCTTCCGTTTACATTTAACACTTTACTCATTTCTTGAATCGCATGAACGAAATTACCTGTAATCGATGTCATCGCAGCGAGAATTAAGTTCCCTAATGAATGACCCGAAAGTTCATTTGATGTTTTAAAACGATGCTGAAACATCTCTTCAATTAACGGCTCTACGTCGGATAAGGCAGCTAAAACATTACGAATATCACCTGGTGGAGGAATATCCATATCATCCCTTAAACGTCCAGAGCTTCCTCCGTCATCGGCGACTGTTACCACAGCGGTAATATCAAGGGGATACTTTTTTAATCCTCTTAATAAAACTGGTAGGCCAGTTCCGCCTCCGATGATGACTATTTTGGACTGTCCGCTTTTGGTCATGTTGTCTTTTCCTTTCTCCTTTCAATATCTCGATGTGACGCTCGCGTATGATAATCGTTTTCAAAATAACGAGCAAGATATTCCGTTAAAGCGACAGAACGATGCTGGCCACCTGTACATCCAATAGCAATGACGAGTTGGGCTTTTCCCTCTCGTTTGTAATGAGGCAGCATAAAACTCAATAAACTAATGACCTTTTCCAAAAACTTATTCGTCTCATTCCATTTCATAACATAGTTATAAACCTCTTCGTCAAGTCCTGTCTTCGGCCTCATATGATCAATATAATGAGGATTTGGAAGAAAACGTACATCGAAAACTAAGTCAGCATCGATCGGGATTCCATGCTTGAATCCAAAGGACATCACATTGACAGTGAAAGTAGATTTTTTATTAACAGAGAATTCTTGGATAATGCGTTCGCGTAGTTCCTTCGGTTTTAGCTTTGAAGTGTTGTAGATGATTTGAGCTCTCCCTTTTAACTCTTCTAACAGTTCTCTTTCTGACTGAATTCCTTCAAGCGGAAGACCTGATGGAGCAAGAGGATGGGATCTTCTCGTTTCTTTATACCGTCTGACAAGACTAGCATCATCCGCGTCTAAAAACAAAATTTGCGGGGTGATCCAAGCGGTTTCTCCTAGCTCATCTAATGCTTTAAATAAATGGTCAAAAAACTCTCGTCCCCTTAAATCCATTACTAAGGCAACCTTATTCATCTTACTGCCAGAATCCTTCATCAATTCAAGAAACTTCGGTAACAATGTTGGCGGTAAATTATCTACGCAGAAAAAGCCAAGATCTTCAAAGCTTTGAATTGCAACAGTTTTTCCTGCACCTGACATCCCTGTTATGATGACCATTTGTGTATCATTAACTGCTCCGGTACTCATATTTATTCCCCCATTCATTTGTTTCACTAAGAGTGCCGTTTGTAGTTATGGCGAGTCTATTTCTTCGGCTGTTCTTGTATAGATTATGTTTCCCACCAAAGTTTTACTTCTGACTTGGATCATAAAGAATAAAAATTTGAGTAAATGTCACAATGGCTGAAGTAATTTTCCTCACCATTATGATTTCTAATAAAATATGCTGAAGAGTTATAAAAGGATAGTGTAATTTCCCCTTTTAGCTTGGGTCTAAACGGTATTGTAGAAGCTTAAAATCTTCTGTATAGGTAAAGGTTCCGTAAATAATTCCTTTTCCCTGTACCATATAATCTAATATATGATAGTCGCCCTCTGCCATTGGTAAATTTTTGATCTCTTCAAGAGGATGCCACGACAATTTTCCTTCCTCTGATTCATCCAAGTGAATTCCATCAGCATTCTCTGCAAAAAAGGTAAACATCATCCATTCGGATAACACTTGGTCTCCATCCTTCATAATGAACGTAAAGATTCCCTTAAGATGTGGGTTTTTCAAATAAATACCTGTTTCTTCTCTAAACTCCCGAATACAAGAATCTCGAACAGACTCACCAGGCTCCATTTTCCCACCTGGCGCAACCCACCAGCCACGCTTTGGCTTTTGTAATAATAGAACTTTATCATCTTTCATCAATACACAATTGGTTACCCGTTGCATTTACTTCACCTCAGTCATCACACCACAAAATTATAAACTTTCTTCAACCTCTGTGAGATTTACTCAATGTACAGCCTTTCACATTATTATACTATTTTTAACAGATCGTCACAATGAATAGGAATTCAAAAAGAAAAGTGAAAGCGCCTGAACGCCACAGCAAGCTCTTCCTACGAGTCGTTCAGTTACCTGAAGTTTACGAAGCGCTAGAAGCTAATATTCTCCGAACAAAAAAAGAGCACAAGTTTCCTTGTGCCGTCCAAGTGTATATATTTTAAAAGGGGGTCAATTTCTACTCTTATCATAACGAATGTTTATTTCACTACTGTTACAATAGAATTAAAAGGGAGTAACGTTTTGTAAATAATGGGGCATTTGGTAAGTTATAACGATTTTTTTGTTTGTTTAAAAGAAAATCTCACTTTTTCCATAAAAAAAAGCCGTACTTTTGTACGACTATCGATTTATTATGCTTTTGCTTTTAAAGATTCTTGAAGCTCTTCCACATAATGCTGGGCGCTTTGAGCAGCAATACTTCCATCACCAGTAGCTGTGACGATTTGACGAAGCATTTTTTCACGAATATCCCCAGCTGCGAAAATACCTGGCACACTTGTTTCCATCTTTTCATTCGTTACAATATAGCCATTTTCATTGGTTATTCCAAGGGTTTCAAATGGCTTTGATAAAGGAATCATACCGATGTAAACAAAGACACCATCAGTTTTAAACTCTTGTTCTGTTCCGTCAACGGTTGAAACAAGGGTTACACTACCGACTTTCCCGTCTTTATCATGGATTTCTTTTACTGTATGATTCCAAATAAAATCAATTTTTTCATGGTCAAATGCACGTTGCTGAAGAATCTTCTGTGCTCTTAATTCATCACGACGATGGACAATTGTCACCTTAGAAGCAAAACGAGTTAAATAAACACCCTCTTCAACAGCAGAGTCCCCGCCACCGACAACTAATAATTCCTTCTCTTTGAAGAAAGCACCATCACAAACCGCACAGTAAGAAACGCCTCGTCCACCTAATTCTTTTTCCCCAGGAATGCCCATCTTTTTGTATTCAGCTCCTGCAGAAATGATGACAGCACGGGCTTTATATTCCTTCGAACCAGCCTTGACGGTTTTGTATTCTTCACCATCTATTATTTCTTTAATATCTCCATATGCATATTCAGCACCAAATTTCTTAGCGTGCTCGAACATTTTCGTAGACAAATCTGGTCCTAAAATATGGTCATAACCAGGGTAGTTTTCCACTTCCTCTGTATTCGCCATTTGCCCACCAGGAATTCCTCGTTCAATCATTAAAGTTGAAAGATTTGCACGAGATGTATATACAGCAGCAGTCATTCCCGCTGGACCAGCACCTGCAATAATAACATCATAAATTTTTTCTTCAGACATGTTATCCCACTCCTTTACGTAGCATCCCATTAACATGAATAGTATTCCCTACCTATCCATATCCTATAAAATAATAGCCGCATAGTCCATCGTTATGCTCAATTGCAGAAAAAGAAAAAATCGGACCTTAAGCCCGATTTAAGTCTTCTAGTAATTGATTAACAATTTTTACATACTTTTTCATCGTAGTGACAGACAAGCCATATTGTTCGGCGAGAGTTTGTTGAGAAACTTTTTCCTGACGAAACTTTCTCCAAATATAATCGACAGCGGATGCATAGGCTTTTTCATTTTTCGGAAGGGACTCATTCTCATACATCGCGACAGCAATGGAAAACCACATCATATAGAGCTCAGCTTCATCTGTCGGCTGATGGAATTGGTAAAATTCACTGGCAATATTATGAGCAAGCGGTGCGACTTTCTCTTCTTTGAAAAGATATTTCGCATATTCCTTCTCTAAAATCGTCTCTCCATCATAAGAAGAAAGAAGCTCTTCTTTTTCATCCGCTAGTGATGTTAAAAACAAGCCAAATAGCCGTTCTTCTACTTGTTCACTAGCCAATTGCTTTTTGATGGCATCTACGTTTTGATGATTTGTCCCTTTATTCCAAGGCTCTTGCCCTTCTTTTTCCGGGTTAAGCTGAATGACTCTCTGCCAACTCTTTTCAGCGGTTTGCATTCTTCCAGTATGATAAGCGGAATAAGAAAGCCAATAATAGAAAGGCCCTTCCCCATCAAAACCTTGTTTAAACAACTTTTTCAGCCAAGAGTATGCCATGTCATAATCTCCAATTAGCGCAAAAGTTGTCCCAAGCTTAAATTGATGCTCAGTAGATATAGGCTTGATTTTTTCTAACAGCTTTGTGTAATCCTTTACTGTTTGCCAATCATTTTCGTAAAAAGCAAAAACGGCTTTGTTACACAAAGCATGCAAATTTCCGTGATTTTTTTCTAATACTTCATTTAAGATATCATCCGCTTTTTGCGGTTCCCCTAAATAATAGTACGCTAAGGCGAGATTATTATAAGCAGACCAGTATTCTGGGTACTTTTCAATGACCTCTTTCAGAAGAATCGACGCTTTTTGAAATTCTCCCAATTCAAGCAACTCTCTTGCTTCTTCCTGTTTGGAAATTAAGTCATCTTGCTCATATAACTCTTCTTCCATGTCTTCGCCTTCAAGCATTAAAAGGTCTAACAGATCTTCCGCATCCTCTGCGAATTCTCCATCTCCTTCTAACTGCATATATAATGAAGCATGATGGAACGCATCTTTAAATAAACCAAGATGGGCATAATTATTGGCGAGAAAATAGTGGCATTCCATCATCTGCTCATCCCATTCCTCCAAAATCATATGAAGGAGACGATTCGCTTCTGCGTATTCCCCATTTTCCGATAAAATAATCGCCAATTGACATGCAATCATCGGTTCCCCTGGCTCAAGCTCCATCGCACGCTCTAGATATTTAATTGCTTTATGATTATCTCGACGCTGGTAAGCCTTAAGGCCTTTTGCGAAATAGTACTCACCAGTCGGAGTGAATGATAGTAATATTCCTGTTGTTTTTGTTGCTTCAGAGTCTTTACTCATGAAATCCTCCATCTATCTCAAGATATACCAATGAAGTATATCATACAAACAAGTCATTTGGTAAGGGTGTTTACAAGTCTTATCTCCCATTAGAACTGCCAAATTTTGTGGATTATGGTAGAGGGACGAGGATTGTACCCGGGATTGCGGGGGTTTTAATGGGTTATTGCGGGTATTTTGGCGATCATTACGGGGGTTTGCGGTTTTATTGCGGGTAATTCGGCGATCATTGCGGGGGTTTGCGGTTTTATTGCGGGTAATTCGGCGATCATTGCGGGGGTTTGCGGTTTTATTGCGGGTAATTCGGCGATGATTGCGGGGGTTTACGGTTTTATTGCGGGTAAATCGGCGATCATTGCGGGGGTTTGCGGTTTTATTGCGGGTAATTCGGCGATGATTGCGGGGGTTTAAGGGGTTATTGCGGATTTGGGCATGTTCGACCTAGATTCAGGCATTGTGCAATACAAAAAAAAGACCAAACCTATAAAGTTTGGCCCACTTATTTCTCCACACCTTCATGCCGCTTATGTAGCACTTTCAATACTTCTGAAAAAGGTAACTTTTGCTCTTCTAACAGAACCAACAAGTGATAAATCAGGTCGGCCGCTTCCCATTTCAGCTCCTCCGCATCACGGTTTTTCGCTGCAATGATGACCTCTGCCGATTCTTCCCCTACTTTCTTGAGGATTTTATCGACTCCTTTTTCAAATAAGTACGTCGTGTACGCTCCCTCAGGACGTTCCCTTTCACGAAGATGAATCACATCCTGCAACGATTGCAAAATTTGATAATCCGCAAGATTGCTAGTGGACGCAGAACTTTCTCCAAACACTCCTTCAACAAAACAGCTTGTTGTTCCATTGTGGCAGGCTGGTCCTTTCGGTTCAACAAGAACGACGAGAGCATCTTGGTCACAATCAAATTTAATCTCAGTAATGGTTTGAGTGTTTCCGCTCGTTTCTCCTTTATGCCACAACTCCTGACGGGAACGGCTGAAAAACCACGTTTCTTTTGTTTCAATTGATTTCTCTAAAGACTCTCGATTCATATAAGCAAGGGTGAGAACTTCCTTTGTAGTGGCGTCCTGAACGATTGCTGGAATGAGACCTGCTTCATCAAATTTTAAGTTATCGATATTCATCTCACATTCACACCTTCACTTTTTAAAAATGTCTTCACTTCTTCAACCGATGTTTCCTTATAATGAAAGATCGAAGCCGCTAATGCAGCGTCTGCTAACCCTTCCCTAAAAGCTTCAACAAAATGTTCGGCATTTCCTGCCCCTCCAGAGGCAATGACCGGAACCGTGACCACTTCACTAACCGCCTTCGTAAGAGCCAAATCAAATCCATCTTTTTCGCCATCACAATCCATACTCGTTAACAGAATTTCTCCTGCTCCGAGCCGCACCGCTTCCTTCGCCCATTCGATGACCTCGTAATCTGTCGCTGTTCTACCACCATGAGTATACACCCTCCACGAACGAAGCTCAGGATCATACTTTGCGTCAATCGCCACGACAATACACTGAGCTCCAAAAAAGCGAGAGCCTTCCGTAATCAAGGAAGGACGCAGAACTGCCGCCGTATTTAATGAAACCTTATCCGCCCCAGCCCGCAAAATCCGTTTCATATCATCGAGGGAATTAATGCCCCCACCGACGGTAAAAGGGATCGCCAATTCTGAAGCGACTTCTTTTACGACTTCCACCATCGTTTTTCTTCCTTCATGGGAAGCGGAAATATCTAAAAAGACGAGCTCATCAGCCCCTTGCTGATCATAAAATCGAGCCAATTCAACCGGATCGCCCGCATCACGAAGTTCCACAAATTGAATCCCTTTGACAACCCGACCTTCTTTTACATCAAGACAGGGAATAATCCGTTTCGTTAACATCTACTCTCGCACCTCCTGCAAAGCCTCTGGAAGCGTAAACTTCCCTTCATATAGTGCTTTGCCAACAATCGCTCCAAGCACACCGTTTTCTTCACATTCCTTTAAAGCAGCTAAATCGGCTAATTGGCTCACTCCTCCTGAGGCGATGACTTCTTTCTTTGTCACAAGAGCGAGCTCACGAACAGCTGCAAGATTAGGACCAGATAGCATTCCATCTGTCGCAATATCGGTAAAAATAAACGTTTCCGCTCCAGCATCGGCAAATCTTTTTCCAACATCAACGGCTTTCATTTCTGAAGTTTGAAGCCATCCATGGGTTGCAACATAGCCATTTTTCGCATCAAGCCCTATCGCAATCTGGCGGCCATATTTCCGCACCATTTCGATCGCAAATTCTGGATTTGAAATCGCCACACTCCCAATAATAACCCGCTCCACCCCGTTTTCAAGATAATGATCAATATCTGATTCGGCACGGATGCCCCCGCCAATTTGAACCTTTGCCTTCAGCTTTGCCGCATCTAACACGAATTGATCATTCACTCGTTTGCCGTCCTTTGCTCCATCCAAATCAACCATATGGATCCAGGTTGCCCCTTGCTCCGCAAACCGTTGTGCCATTTCGAAAGGAGAATCGCCATACACCGTTTCCTTATCATAATCCCCTTGAAGGAGTCGGACGCATTTCCCGCCGCGCATATCGATTGCTGGATATATGGTAAAAGTCATTGCTGAATCGTCCTTTCCTTCGTTAATTGTGTAAAATTGCGCAGTAAACTCATGCCGAGATTCCCACTTTTTTCAGGGTGAAACTGCATCCCATATACATTGCCCTTGCCCACCACTGCCGGTACCTCGACATCATAGTCTGAGCTTGCGATAACAACATTTCGTTCTTCAGTGTTGACATAGTAGGAATGCACAAAATAGACGAAATCCTCCTCGGTCTCATGAATAATAGGTGAACGATTCATAAAACGCAAACGATTCCAACCCATGTGCGGAACTTTGTAGGGCTTTCCATCCTTTTCCCCAGAAAAACGAATGACTTCTCCTGGGATAAGCGCTAGTCCTTTCGTTAACCCATTTTCTTCACTTTGTTCGAATAAGAGTTGCATCCCTAAACAAATGCCGAGCAGCGGTTTTCGATATTCCTGAATCATCAAAGATAAGCCCGTTTCATTTAATCGTTCCATGGCATCTTTAAAGGAACCGACGCCTGGTAAAATAAGGGCATCTGCTGCCGCAAGTTCCTCTTTATCTTCTGAAACAAAATAGTCGACCCCGAGTCGCTCCAATGCCTTACTAACACTGAATAAATTGCCCATTCCGTAATCAATAATACCGATCATTTATAACATCCCCTTTGTTGAGGGAATTCCTTTAATTCGTGGGTCAATCATAGTTGCTTCGTCAAGTGCTCGCCCTAATGCTTTAAAAATTGCTTCAATGATGTGGTGCGTATTCTGACCGTAATGCACAATAACATGTAAATTCATTCTTGCTTCTAACGCCAGCTTCCAAAGGAATTCATGAACAAGCTCTGTATCGAACGTTCCCACTTTTTGGCTTGGAAACTCTGCCCGCATTTCCAGATGAGGTCGATTGCTTAAATCAACGACTACTTGAGCAAGTGCTTCATCCATTGGTACGAAGGCATTTCCATAACGTTTAATCCCTTTTTTATCCCCTAACGCTTCCTTTAACACATGTCCAAGACAAATCCCGATATCCTCGGTTGTATGATGATCATCGACTTCTGTATCGCCATTGGCTTGAATGGTGAGATCAAACTGTCCGTGCTTTGTAAATAAATCAAGCATATGGGTTATAAAAGGGACGCCTGTCTCCAAATTAGAAATCCCTTGTCCATCTATGTTCAAGGCTAACTCGATATTGGTTTCATTTGTTTTACGGGTAAACTTAGCGATTCGCTCCATTTTGTCATCCTCCATTATTTCAGACGTTCCTCAACAGCACGGGCATGTGCTTCTAATCCTTCTTGTCGTGCAAAGGTAGCAATTTTTGCCCCATTTTCTTTCAAAGCAGCTTCACTATACATAATAATGCTCGATTTCTTTTGAAAATCTTCTACATTTAATGGACTGGAGAACCTCGCCGTTCCATTCGTTGGTAACACATGATTCGTGCCAGCGAAATAATCACCGACTGGCTCAGAACTAAATCGTCCGAGAAAAATCGCTCCTGCATGCTTAATTTTCCCAAGTAATGCCATCGGGTTTTCTGTAATCACTTCAAGATGCTCTGGCGCCAACTCATTGACGGTTTTCACTGCTTCATCCATATCACGAGCGATATAAATCGCTCCATAATCAGCAATCGCTTTAGCTGCAATATCTCTTCTCGGAAGGTCAACAAGCTGTTTGACCACTTCAACAGCTACATTTTGTGCAAATGTTTCAGAGGTTGTCACCAACACACTTGAAGCACGCTCATCATGCTCTGCTTGTGATAATAAATCGGCCGCCACTTCATTCGCTCTTGCCGTATCATCTGCGAGGATCGCAATCTCACTTGGTCCAGCAATCATATCAATATCGACATCCCCATAAACCTCCCGCTTAGCAAGAGCTACATAGATGTTTCCTGGACCTGTAATTTTATCAACCGCTTGAATTGACTCCGTTCCATAGGCAAGTGCTGCGATGGCCTGTGCTCCACCAACTTTATATATTTCTTTCACCCCTGCTAAATGCGCAGCTACTAATACCGATGCTGGAATCTTGCCATTTTTGTTAGGTGGAGTAACCATCACAATCCGTTCGACTCCTGCTACTTGAGCGGGAATAACATTCATTAATACCGACGAAGGATAGGCTGCCGTTCCCCCTGGCACATAAACTCCAACTGAATCAAGGGGAGTGACCTTTTGTCCAAGAATCGTTCCATTTTCCTCTGTCGTCATCCACGATGAGCGCAATTGCTTTTGATGATAGGTGCGGATATTTTCAGCCGCCTCCTGCATGATTGCGATCATTTCCTCACCCATATCGGCAAAGGCCTCATCCAGTTCCTCAATCGTTACCGTGAATGAATCGAGTAGGGTTCCATCGAACTGTTCGGTGTATCGTCTTATCGCTCCGTCTCCTTCGGCCTTCACATTTTCGATAATCGCTTTAACTGCCAGAAGTTGTTCGTCCGTTCCATTATCGACACTTCTTTTTATAGAAAGAGATTCAGTTACTCTCTGGATATTCATCACACTTACATCCTTTCGCTATGACTTTATCACTTTGCTTTGAATGACCTCTGCTAATCGATCGACTAGTTCATTGACACGCTCATCTTTTATGCGGTAACTAACTGGATTGACTATTAATCTTGATGTAATATCAATGATTCGTTCGTATTCCACAAGCCCATTTTCCACAAGCGTTCTTCCTGTTGAAACGATATCGACAATTCGATCAGAAAGCCCGATGAGTGGGGCAAGCTCAATCGAACCATTCAGCTTAATAATTTCGACCTGTTCCCCTTGCTCTCGGAAATAGCGAGCAGCGACATTCGGGTATTTCGTCGCGACCTTTGGAGCCACATCATTCATTTTCGTATTCGGAAGTCCTGCCACAGCCAAATAGCATTGGCTAATATTCAAGTCTAGCAATTCATAGACATCTCTTTCTTCTTCCAGCATGACGTCCTTCCCAGCAATCCCCAAATCAGCAACTCCATGCTCCACATAAGTGGGGACGTCCATCGGTTTCGCTAAAATAAAGCGAAAACGCTCTTTCTCTACATCAATAATGAGCTTGCGCGAATCTTCAAATTCTGGAGGAAGCTGAAAACCAGCTTGCCGTAAAAGTTCTGCTGCCTCCTCAAATATTCTCCCCTTTGGCATCGCAATCGTAATGAACTCTTCCATCTTCAAGACCCCTTCCCCGCTTTTCCAATTAAAAAGGCGACTTCAGCAAATTGGTCTGTAAAAGCATCGATATTTTCAACCCCATTTATATCTTGTAAAAGGGTTTTAATTCCCTGGCCTCGTTTATCTCTAGCTAGTTGGTAAGCTTCCTTTCGTCTTTCCCCGCTAAATAAAATACAGTGGGTGTTCGAATCACGTTTCAATTCGCCTAATGCTTCTAGAATCCGGTCCAACCGCAGGGCAAACCCTGTCGCCCCCGTCGTTTTGCCAAATTTCTGAAGAAGAAGATTATAACGTCCCCCATTGCCGATTGGAAATCCAACCTTATCCGCATAAACTTCAAATAAAATTCCTGTATAATAGCTCATATGGCTAACGAGCGTTAAATCAACCTTGAGATTGGCTTCTTCCCCGTAATCGACGACAATGTCCCAAAGCTGCTTTAGCTTCAGAATCGCTTCTCTTCCTTTTTCGTTTTCTATTAAACTGAGAGCTTGCTCAATCACTTCTTCTCCACCTCTAAGTTTTAAGAAATCGAGAAGACGCTGCTTATCGATGGAAGAAAGATTCAAGCTTTTCACATGTTCTCGGTACCCTACAAAGTTTTTTTCATATAAAAACTTCGTCAAAGCACGGGCTCTTTCCTCTGTACCCAAAATCTGTAAAAAGAATTCTTTCACAAAACCAATATGACCAACTGAAATCTGAAAGCTTCTGATTCCTGCTTCTCGTAAAGCCGAAACCATTAAAGCAATCACTTCCCCATCTGCACTGACCGACTCATCTGCAATGGCCTCCACTCCGATTTGTTCAAACTCTGCAGGTCTTCCACCTTCTCGTTGTTGCGCACGGAATACACTCGTTGAATATGCAAGTCTTAAAGGTAGATCCTCTTGCAAAAGCTTAGAAGCTGCCACTCTCGCAATCGGCGCGGTCATATCCGGGCGTAAAACCAATGTATGGCCTTGATTATCAAGGAGCTTGAATAGTTGTTGATCGAGGATGGCTGATGCTGCTCCCACCGTTTCGTAATATTCTAATGTGGGCGTATCCATAAATTGATAGCCCCACAGTTTCATTTCTGATTCAATCGCATTTTTCACCTGACTTTTTGCTTCATATAGTTCAGGCAATGTATCTCTCATCCCTAATGGCTTCTCAAACATAAACAGCTGACTCATCCAATTCCCACCTTTTTGTGTCCATTCACTTTAGAGCTCTTTAGTTCGTTCTAGATCACTTTACTACGTTTTACTTTAGTTCGCTAATGTATTAGCAAAGTGAAGTTATTAGTAGTTTACTCCTCATGTGTCTTCACGTCAACCAATGATTGTTCAAATCATTAAAAGAGTTAAAAAATAGATGTCCCTTCAAAAGAGGACATCTTCTATCAACTTTATTCAATTTTACTGCATTTCAGCAGGTTCGAGCACAAGTCGTTTTGGCGGATATCGGTCTAAAATAAAATATATCGGTCTAAATTTGATTTTATCGGTCTAAAACAAAATTTATCGGTCTAATTTCAATTATATCGGTCAAAACGACCTATATATCGGTCTAAGCACCAAAAACGTTCTCACCCATAAATTACTCGGTCTTTTTTCCGTAAATCGGGTCGTCTGCCCATCTTTCGGCCAGTTCTTCTTTTGTGTAAATAACCTTCATCGGATTTCCACCGACAAAGGCCCCTGCTGGAACATCCTTATGAACGAGCGTTCCTGCTGATACAAGGGCACCATCACCAATCGTGACCCCTGGTAGGATCGTTGAATTGGCACCAATCATTACTTCACTCCCAATATGTACGGCACCAAGACGATACTCTTTAATCAAATATTCATGAGCTAAGATCGTCGTGTTATAGCCGATAACCGTATTTTTCCCGACACTGATTTTCTCAGGAAACATGACATCGAGCATGACCATTAACGCAAAAGAGGTTTGCTCACCAACCTTCATTCGCAAAAAAGTGCGATAAAGCCAATTTTTCATCCCGAGAAACGGCGTATAGCGAGCTAATTGGATGACGATAAAATTTTTCACAACCTTCCAGAACGGAACCGTTTTGTACACATGCCATAAGGAGTTGGCTCCTTCGACAGGATAACGGATTGTTTTACGCATTCCCTTTTACTCCTACAATTTCAAGTAAATCGTGCATATTTTCAAGCATATAATCAGGGTCATACTGTTCTAAGAAGTCTTTCCCTTTCAATGACCATGCTACCCCTGCTGTTTTCGTTCCAGCATTTTTTCCACCGACAATATCATGAAAATTATCACCGACCATGATCGCTTCTTCTGGCGTCGAATCAAGTTGTTCTAACGCCTTAAGAACCGGTTCCGGATCAGGCTTCGCTTTCGATACATGATCAATCGCAACAATCACTTCAAAGTATGGATCAAGTTTCGTTAACGCTAGACCTTTTTCCACAACAGCTAAACGTTTCGTTGTCACAATGCCTAATTTAAAGCCTTCTTCTTTAAGTTTAGCCACTGTTTCCTTGACCCCTTCAAATTCAGTTACAAGGGAATCATGATTTGCTAAATTAAAAGTTCGGTACACATTCGTCATCTCTTCTACTTTTTCCTCATTCATCGCTGCGAATGTTTCCGTTAAAGTTGGACCCATGAATGGCAAGACATCTTCCCTTTTATAGGCTCCCGGATAATATTGCTCTAATGTGTGTAAAAAGGATTGGATAATTAATTCATTTGTATCGATTAATGTTCCATCTAAATCAAATAATAATGTCGTAATGTTAGAACTCATAGGTCGTTTCCTTTCTTCTTGCAATTTCAACACGATTCCAATAAAACGCCACAATTGACGTAATCAGGAACGCCATTACTAAACGAATCAGTAGGAGTGGCCATACCGGAATCCCTAGTGGAGCAAAAA
The DNA here is from genome assembly GCF_047302285.1 of Robertmurraya phoenicis. Lineage (GTDB taxonomy): Bacteria > Bacillota > Bacilli > Bacillales > Cytobacillaceae > Robertmurraya. The sequence goes on along the minus strand of NZ_CP154845.1, from coordinate 704,666 downwards.
TCAACGTGTCTTCCACTACTGCGTGACAAGCGCCTAAAAAGATGATCGCAAGCGTGACGTCTTTTTTGCTTACTCCATCCTCTTTCACAGCCTGAATCATCACCCCAGCACCATACGCAAGTCCAAATAAAAGCCCTGCCGCTAGAGTAGTAGATGTATTGGGTTGCACACCTAACACACGCGTAACAGGGGCCATCCATTTTGAAAACTTCTCAAGCCACTTTAAATCTTTTAAAAATTGAATTACGACCATTAGCGGGATTACCATGATCGCAAGCTGAAAAATACCGATCCCTGCCTTTTGTAGTGCATCCACACTAATGCCCCATATTCCTGAAACGGTATCTTGATCGCTCTGTTGAATAAGGCCATATTTCGCCAATTGGTCTCCACCATTCCAGACAAGATTGATCACAATCCCTGATATGAACGCTAGACCAACGCGAACAACAAGAGAAATCCATAACTTTACTCCAACCCTTTTCACCACGCTTGATTCTACCAACAAGTTATGGGAAAAGGACATCATCATCGCAATAATAAAAACCTCTTTTACCGTTAGATCTAAAGTAAGGATCGCCCCAATCGCGGCATATATATTGAGAAAATTACCGATCACAAGAGGAATCGCTGCATCGCCGGATAAGCCAAATATACTCATCAGCGGTGCGATTAAATCGATCAGCCACGGTAACACTGGTGTATGCTGAAGAAAAGTGACAATAAGTGTGACTGGAAAAATAATCTTCCCTAAGGACCAAACCGTCTGCAATCCTACCTTTAAACCTTTAGTTAGTGACTGAACCACATACATAAGCCTTCTCCCTTTTTTAGGATGCTGATTGATCCAAATATCTTTTGCTTGAATATCCCTTTGTTCTTCTATAAATAAGAAGTGCAACGGCACCAATAATGAGGGCAATCGAAATCATTTGCGCCATACGCAAGCTCTCAGTCAGCATTAAGCTATCCGTACGCATTCCTTCGACAAAGAAGCGGCCAATTGAATACCATATAACATAGCTCAGGAACATCTCACCGCGGCGAAGATTGACACGTCTTAACAAAATCAATAGTATAAACCCTAAGAAATTCCACACCGATTCATATAAAAAAGTAGGATGATAGTAAGTACCATTTATGTACATTTGATTAATAATAAACTCCGGCAAATGTAAATTTTCCAAAAACGCGCGAGTTACTTCTCCACCATGTGCTTCTTGATTCATAAAGTTTCCCCAGCGCCCAATCGCTTGACCAAGAATAATACTTGGTGCGGCAATATCAGCAATTTTCCAAAATGAAATATTTTTCTTTTTCGCAAAAATATAGGCCGTCACAACCGAACCAATTAAGGCACCGTGAATGGCAATTCCACCATTCCAAATTTTAATAATGTCAGCAGGATTTTGAGCATAATATTCCCACTCAAAAATGACATAGTAAAGGCGAGCTGAAATGATCGCAATCGGAATAGCCCATAGCATTAAATCCGGGAATATATCCTTTTGTAAGCCTCTTTTTTCCCCTTCTCTCATAGCAAGCATAAGAGCTAAAGCTAAGCCCAGCCCGATAATGACGCCATACCAATGGACTGTAATTGGGCCGAACGAAAAGGCAATCGGGTCAAGTGGTTGTATATTTTCTTCCATCTAACTCTCTCCTTTGAATTATCTCATTTTTTTATCTATCTTCTACGTCTCCATCTTCAATGACATCTGATAAACGACTAGCAAATTGTTCAGCTGCATTCACACCCATTTTTTTGAGGCGAAAGTTCATCGCAGCCACTTCAATGATAACAGCTAAGTTACGTCCTGGTCGAACCGGAACCGTTAGCTTCGTAACAGATGTATCAATAATTCTCATCGTTTCCTCATCAAGACCTAAACGATCGTACTGCTTTGTTTGATCCCATAACTCCAAATTGATGACAAGGGAAATTTTTTTAAAGCTTCGAACGGCCCCTGCACCAAAAAGGGTCATCACATTGATAATGCCCAGCCCTCGAATCTCCAGTAGATGTTCGATTAGCTCTGGTGAATTTCCGACCAGTGTGTCATCATCTTCCTGACGAATTTCCACACAATCATCGGCGACAAGACGATGTCCTCTTTTTACAAGCTCTAGCGCTGTTTCACTTTTACCAACACCACTTTTACCAGTAATCAGAACGCCAACTCCGTATATATCAATGAGTACCCCGTGAACAGCCGTTGTCGGAGCAAGTTTTGTTTCAAGAAAATTAGTGAGACGGCTAGAGAATCGAGTCGTCTTAAATTTCGAACGGAGGACAGGCACTGCCTCCCGTTCAGACGCTTCGATTAGCTCATCAGGAACAGGTAAATCTCTTGTCACGACAATTGCTGGTGTAATATCTGTACATAAACGTTCCAGTCGCTCAGAGCGTATCTCTGGATCAAGCTTTTGAATAAAAGTTAATTCTGTTTTGCCAAGCAACTGCACTCGCTCAGCTGGGTAATAATCGAAAAATCCTGCTAACTCAAGTCCAGGTCTTGAAATATCCGTCATCGTGATAGGGCGGTTTACCCCTTCTTCACCACTGATTAATTCAAGCTTAAATTTGTCTAAAATATCTTTTGCCCGTACCTTCTGCAAATAGAACTCCTCCTTGATGATTTAAATATGATCTATAAAACGTTCGGAATTTTTCGGTTTATGTATTCCTTATAGGAAAGTTTCACTCTATTTTAGCACTTTTTTGCGAATAACCAAATTCGTTGGCATAAAATTATCGGGACCATATCCTTTTTTTTTCACTTAAACATATTATAAAAATGAATAAATTTCCAATAGGTTCGGAATTTACAATGAAAAGGAGCGTGAAAATGAGATGAAAATCATGTTGGATGCAGGACACGGGTACAATACTCCTGGAAAAAGAAGCCCGGACGGCATGCGAGAATACGAATTTAACAGAGTTGTAGCAAAAGAGACGAAAGCGATTTTAGAAACGTACAAAGATGTCACCGTGTATTTTTCCCATTCGGATACGAAGGATGTTTCGCTCCAGGAAAGAACGGACAAAGCGAACCGATTAGCGGTGGACTGCTTTGTTTCCATCCACGCGAATGCATATGGGACGGGCTGGAACGATGTCAGCGGGATTGAAACGTACGTCTACACATCAAAACCAAAAGTCGCAACAGAACTTGCCTCGAAGGTACAAAAAAACCTAGTTGTTGCTACTGGACTACGAGACCGCGGCGTCAAAACAGCCAATTTTCATGTACTACGGGCTACTAAGATGACAGCCATCTTGGTGGAATGTGGCTTCATGACAAACCAAGCGGATCTCAAGCTCCTTCTTTCAAGTGTGTACCGAAAAACATGTGCAGAGGCGATCGTTAAAGGGCTACGGGAGCAATTTGGACTTACTTTGATGGCTAGCTCCGCTCCAGTCCCCGTTCAAACGGCTGCCCAGTATAAAGTAGTAGCTGGTCCATTTCAGGAAAAAAAAACAGCTGACAAATTGCTGAAAAAATTAAAAGATGAAGGCTTTCCAGTAAGCATCGTTTCGGAAAGGTAATCGTTAAGAGGCTGGAGTGCTATCTAAAATGGCCCTTAAATAAAGGAAGAGGAGAAAATAGGATTGTTTTTCTTCTCTTCTTTTTTATTACTTCGCATTCATGGATTTTAAAGCCTTGTGCTAACAGGAGATTTTCCTGTTAAATGAAATATAGAGCTAGTTGTGGCGGAGATAAGGGAAGTTTTTCCGCCTATCGTGTTTAAAAACACATGTTTTTACGATTTTTGAACCGATAAGGGGAAATTTTCCGCCTATATAAGCTACTTTTCATCAGATTTGCTCATTAAGGGAAAATTCTCCTTCTATTTTCCCCGTCTCGTTTCCCACTCCCCATTCTTGTTCAAGAATGATTCTAGTTTCGCATCGTTTGTATGTTAAAATGAGAATGAAATTTTCCGATGAGGAGACGAGTGTCATGATTTTAGTCAGTTCTTGCTTGGCTGGATTGAACGTTAGGTACAACGGAACACATTGTTTAGATGAGCGTATTAGTGAATTAGTTGCTAAAAAGGAGGCAATGACCGTCTGTCCTGAAGTGCTTGGCGGTTTGTCTACCCCACGGGAACCTGCAGAAATTATCGGAGGCGGCGGAGACGATGTATTAGATGGAAACGCAAAAATAGTTTCCTGCTCTGGTATCGACGTCACCGAGCAATTTATTAAAGGTGCGTATTTGGCTTTGGAAAAAGCTCAGCAGTTAGGAGCAACTACGATTGTTCTAAAACAAAATAGCCCTTCATGTGGAAGTTCCCACATTTATGATGGTACATTTAGTGGAAAGAAAGTAGTTGGAACTGGTGTAACTGCTGCCCTGCTGAAGAGGAATGGCTTAGAGGTCATCTCTGAGTCAGAGTTTGTTGAGCGAGGGCTTTAGATTGAAAGATTGTTTAATAACTTCGATAGAGGTAGCAAGTGGTCACGCAGATGGCGCATGAGACCACTTGCAATCCGCAGACATCATCAAAAACAGCGCATCCCCAATAATAAAGGTGCGCTGTTTTTCCTATAATTTAACTACCTTCTTTTTTCCTTCTTATCATAAATAACATTTTGAATGACAAGGTTGACGATCGACATGATTGCTGAAATGAGAATGGCCATTCCTAATCCGTTGATTTGAAATGCCTCACCAATGAGTGCATCTGTTAAAAGGAGAGTTACCCCATTAATCACAAACAAAAACAATCCGAGGGTAAAGACTGTAATTGGCAAGGTAAGTATAATTAAAATCGGCTTCACTAAAATATTGAGGATCGCTAGCACAAAACTAGCTCCAACTGCCGCTCCAAATCCTTCAATATAAAGAGAATTCTCAAAATATCCTGCCATTGCGATAAATAGGACCGCATTAATTAAAATTCCAATAATCCATCTCATATTCAACATCCTTTAAATACGATTTACTACTTCACCCGTTTAATTGTTACAGAACCAGTTTTCGTATCTGCATCCACTCTTGTGACATGATCACTTGGAGAACTTGGTTCGAAACGAAGCTGTTTTTGGACAACTTCACTTTTATCCTCAATAATTTGAATCCCTGTATAATCGACATTGAAATTACCAAGATTAGTTTTCAATTCACCAGCGACAGCTGCTGCTTCTGGTAGATACAGTTTAATCCCACCTGTTGTCACTTTTACTTCGATTCGCTCACAGCTAGCATCATTAACCGTACAATTAATATTTCCATTAAAGGACTGAAGCTCTAATCTTTTGTAGCTTCCATCCACTTTAATTGCCCCATTAATCGTTTCTGCCTCTAGATCCTCTATTTTACCATTACGAACTTCAATTTGCCCATTTGCTGTTTCCGCATCAACATACTTACTTGTTAAGTTAGACATATTGATTTTTCCGTTCGCAGTTTTCACATTATACTTTTCTACTTGTAAGTTTTCACTTTCAATCGAGCCATTAAACATTCTCACTTTTATATTTTCATACTGCGCCTGTGGAATGTAAAGTGTGGCATGGATTTTCATCCACTTTTGTTGCGATGCAAATCGGAGCTTTTGCCCTTCAATCGCAAAGATCACATCTTTTAGAAAAGTGTTTCGTGCCTCATCCTGGGTATCAACTCGATACACTTTTGCCTCACACTCGACCCGAACATCCTGCTGCTCCCAAGGCACAATCTTCACGGAACCGTTCGCTAAGTCCACGTCCACCTCTCTTAAATATACATCCCCTTGTTGGAAAATATGAGAGATATCAACAGAGCTTCCGAAATTCAAGTCCAAATCAAAATCCTTAATCTTTTGAATCGCTGTATCAACAAATTCAAAAATTTTATCCTTTGTCGAATGATGTTTTTGACTTGAAAAAGAATCTTCCTTCTTCGCCTCTTCAAATTTCACAGACGTTGACAGTTCACCAAATAGTTCCTCTTTGCTCTTCTGTTTGCTTTCTGCTGCATCAAGCCCTTCTAATAATACCAACGCTTCATTAACGGTTAACTTTCCCTCTTGCACCATGTTCAAAATTCGTTTTCGTTCTTCTTGCATCGTAAATCCTCCTCATTTCTTCATCTCAATTTATTTTATTTATTTAAATCATTAATATCCTTATTAAAATTTCATATTAGAATGACAAATTTCCCTCTCCTATTTGTACGTTAGGACCAAGTTGAAGGTTTCATTTTTCCATTACATAATATAAAAATCCCTGCAAGCCAATACCTGCAGGGAACTCCAAAAAATTATAGATACTCCAAAAGAACATTGCTATTCCGCTTATTAAACACATACTGACTGATCGGGCGACCGATTGTTCCGTAGGATACTCGCGTTTCTAAGACTCCGATTTCTTCGAGAAAGTTTAAATATTTGCGGATCGACACTCTCGAAATGCCTGTGCTTTTCGCAATATCGGCCGTTGAAAACTCATTTTCGCCAATCTTTTTCAGTTCGTCCCACACTAAATTCATGGTGTTTTTCGTTAAACCCTTTGGAAGCTGAAGCTGGTGTGATGTTGTCATTCTCTCTTTTTGTAACAACCGATCATCTAGTTCTTGTTGATTAATTTGATGAGGATGATACTCTAAAAACTCCAGCTTTTGCTGATAAGAAATAAGGGCTTCTTTTAATCTAGCAAAAGTAAAAGGCTTAATTAAGTAATCAATCGTGCCAAATCTCAATGCATTTTGAATCGTTTCAATATCAGAAGCTGCTGTAATCAAAATGACGTCGATACTTAACTCTAAATCTCGAATATAAGGTAATAGGGTCAGGCCGTTGTCTCCTGGCATGTACACATCTAACAAGATGAGCTCGATCTCCGTTGTCTTGAGAATTTCTTTTGCATCCTTTACCGAATGGGCGATCGCCATTGCTGTAAACCCATCTAAACTTTCCACATAGCGTTTATTTAGTTCTGCCACCATTGGATCATCTTCAACGATCAATACTTGAATCATAGTTTTCACCTTCACTTTGACAAGATATTTTTATGGTAAATATCGTACCCTCTTTGCTCGAACTGGATAGCTGTATTGTCCCCTTTAACCTTTCTACGGTCTGCTTCAATAAGAAAAGTCCATAACCTCGATTTTCTCCCTTTGTTGAAAATCCTTTTTCAAAAAGCATGGGTTGATGTTCTTCTGGTATCCCTTTTCCGAAATCTCTCATTTCTATGACTAATTCCTTACTATGGAATTCTAATTTGAGAGCTACTTTCCTATTTTCGCTCTTCTGTGCGGCATCGATCGCATTATCAATTAAATTTCCAATGATCGTGATTAAGTCATGGGAAAACTTCGGGTCACTCCATTGAGGAAAGTCGTGATTAATGGTCAGCTTAAACTCAATTCCTACTTCTCTTGCATGACTTAATTTCCCGAGTAGAAAACCTACTAGTGCAGGATCCTTTAGTTTTTTTGTAATACTGCTAATATCATTTTGAGTATCTTCTACCGTTTTTTCAATGAATTTTTCTAACTCTCGGTATTCCTTTAAGTGAATCAAACCAAGGATACAATGAAGCTGATTCATGTATTCGTGCGATTGAGCCCTTAAAGCATCAGCATATAATTGCACCCCTGTCAGTTTTTCAGCAAGATGCTTTATTTCACTTTTATCTCTCAACGTATTGACAGCACCGACAATCTCACCATGTACGAAAATTGGTACTGTATTACTCATTACCTCTGTTCCATTAACAACCTGTTCTTGATCTAAATAAGGCTTACCCGTTTTGAGAGCTAAATTTAACTTCAAATGTATTGATAAAGAGTCTATATTTTTGCCGATTAGCTCTTGATTCATACTCGATTTCCCAAGTAATTTCATGGCAGACTTATTCACAAGTGTTATAAATCCATCCTTATCTACCGCAATAATTCCTTCGTGAACAGATTCAATGAGTGCTTGTCTTTCATTCAAAATCATGGCAATTTCAGGTGGCTCTAAGCCAAGTAAAACTCTTTTTATTAAGAAGGATAAGAAGATGGCACAGATTGCTCCGAAAATGATTCCAACTCCAATTCCCATAAATATATTTTCACGTAATATACTTAACACTAATTCAATCCGGTTTAGAGAAATCCCAACTGAAACAGCCCCAATTTGCTTGTTACTTTCATTAAAAATTGGCGTAAAAGCCCTTAGTGATTTTCCAAGTGTCCCTTCAGATACGGAAGAATATTCTTTCCCTTTGAGGACATCTTTTTCATCTCCACCGACGAATTTTTCTCCGATTTTACTCGGATCAGGATGAGATTTTCTTATGCCATTCATATCCATCACTACGACGAATTCAACATTTGTGGATGTCTGCATTTTCTTCGTTAATTCTTGAATGGATGCTTCATTTTCTTTATCATTCAATGCATCTATAATGCTAGGAGTTAGCGCTACAATTCTAGAAACGTTAAAAGCCTTCTCTTCCTGACTGGTCACAATTCGCTCTGATACAGTTCGGTTAATGAAATAACCAGTGATCAAAATAGAGAAACTAACGACAATACTCACAAGAAGAATTACCATGTATTTCAGCTTTATTTTTTTCCATTTCATGGGGGCACCTTCTTTATTTTTGCTATAGTGAATTTCTAGCCATAGAATAACATAATGTTTAGAACAAAAATGAAGTTATATAAGTGCAAATACTGAACATTATAGTTATTTCCCCCATAAAAGAACAAAAGCGCAAGCGCCTTGAACATCGCCGTACATAACTGGAAGGGCCTGTTCTTTCGATATAGGAAACCTGAATTGCGATAGCAATTCTTGGTTGACTTATCGTAGGGAGGGGACCTGAAGTTTGTTAGGCTATGGCTGCTTGCGCTAGACGTAGATACACTTCGTAACAAAGTTATACACAACCGCGAAGTCTATAATTTCCTAAAGCACAAGAAAAGGCTTCAGACAAGAAAATCTGAAGCCATTATTCAAAAGTTCTTTTCCTTTGAAATCCTTCACATTCTGCCTATTTTGCTCTCTATTCTGCTTGTTCAAAGCTTTTTTAACTTGCAATATTCGTTGTTTTATTGACTAATTTCTCTCCACTAAACACTAGCATTTCTTGATGACCACACTTACTACATGTTAAAACTGGTACTCTTAGTTCATATTCATCATCCGATCCATGAAAAAGATCTGTCCTACTACTTTTGAGTAATTCTGCTTTACAACAAGATGATTTCAAGGTTATCGCCTCCTATCTTTAGAGAAATTATCAGGTACTTAAGTTATAAGCTATGATTATTTGTTTATATAATTTAATTATAAGTGAAACATTTCACAAAGTTGAACTTAAAAAAAGACAATTATAGTAATCTTTCAACTTTCTTACAATAACTGTATTTATTTCAAAACTTTACTCTTCAATTCTTCATGATAATAATCACTGATAAACTCAATGACCTTTTTACAATCACTTGATAAAACTTTTCCTTTTTTCCAAGCTAAGCCTATATTTATGTTTATTCGCTCTTTAAGTGGCACAGCAATAATTTCTTGATGTTCTTTCACAAAAACATTCATTAATAATGATAAACCCAAGCCTTTTGCAACCATAGCCTTAACGGTTTCTACTTTATCTGAAGTAAAAATGACATTTGGTTCCACTTCAGAAGAAAAGCATCGGTTCAAGAAAATGTTGTGGTGAACAAATTCCTCAGTTAAAATGATAAATTTCTCATTGATCAGATCGCTGCATTGAAGACTCTTTTTTCTTCGAAGAAGATGATTTCTTGGCATACATATAACCAGTTGATCCTGAACCAATGGCATCATTTCTAATTTTTCAGAGTATTCAGGGAGGATAATGAATCCCATCTCCAGAGCATCATTCTCAATCAGATTTCTAATGGCTACTGACCCTTTTTCTATTACATCAAATTCTATAACCGGATTATTCTTTTTGAATTCCTTATATATATTTGGGAACATTTGCGCCCCAATCATCGGAGGAAGTCCAATTTTTACAGCCCGATTATCTGAATCGGTTATTTCATTCTTTATATCATCAATGTTTGAAAGTATGTCAATAATTCGAGTTAAGAATATATCACCTTTAGGAGTAAGTGCTACACTTTTAGTCGTTCTCTCTAATAACTTCACCCCCAATTCAAGCTCTAATTTATGAACAGAATTCGAAATGGACGGCTGCGATACATGCAATGATTCAGCAGCATGTGTAAAACTTTTTAGTCTACCAACTTCAACAAAGTACTCTAATTGTCTTAACTCCATTGCCAAGCCTCCTATCCGTTAACTAAATATAATTATATTTTTCTTTGCTCTAGCAGATTAGATAAGAAACTTTTGATACTGTTATGTAATTAATGTAAGTGGGAACCTGTAACAAAATGTTCAATTGCGGCTTGACATTTAGGGGAGGTTTTTGTAAAAAATACAAAAAAAAAGCCAGGCCGCATGACCTGACTTTACTCGACGATCCCTTTTTCTCTTAAAAGGATATAAGCTTCGTCTTCTTTCTCTTCTTTAATTTGGTATTCGAGGTTACCTTCGACGAATTTGGCACATCTTCCACCGAATGGCTTTAACATTACTTTAATTTCCTTAATGTCTGTCTCTTCCTTCACTGGATAATTTACTTTCATCCTGATCACCTCCCAGTCTAAATATAGTAAACTAGACAAATTTATACAGTGATAAAGATTACATTTTTTACTATTTTAAGTGCTAGCTCTTTGCTAGTATTATGCTATTAATGTGCTATCTCGTTGCTAGCATAAAAAAACTCCCCTAACTTGGGGAGTTAATTTACGACGCTTTCTTCTTTTTCTTGGATAAGATCTTGCATTCTTTGACGATCACGCTCAAGAATTGGCTTTAAGTACTTTCCAGTATGAGATTCAGGAGTTGCTGCTATTTTCTCTGGTGTTCCCGTAGCAACAATCGTGCCTCCCTTGTCCCCCCCTTCAGGACCTAAATCCACAAGATAATCCGCTGCTTTAATCACATCTAAATTATGCTCAATCACTAGAACAGTATCTCCATTTTCAACAAGCCTTTGCAGGACAACTAAAAGTCTTGAAATATCATCGACATGTAGTCCTGTCGTTGGCTCATCGAGAATATAAAGAGAACGACCAGTGGAACGACGATGAAGTTCCGATGCCAACTTCACCCGCTGAGCCTCTCCACCTGACAACGTCGTAGCCGGTTGCCCAAGCTTAATATAACCAAGGCCGACATCATAAATGGTCTGCATTTTACGCTGAATCTTAGGGATATTTTCGAAAAATTCGAGTGAGTCCTCGACGGTCATTTCTAAAATATCGGAAATACTTTTCCCTTTGTATTTCACTTCTAACGTTTCCCGATTATAACGTTTTCCATGACACACTTCGCATGGTACGTATACATCAGGAAGGAAATGCATCTCAATTTTAATAATTCCATCACCACGACACGCTTCACAACGACCACCTTTTACGTTAAAACTAAAGCGTCCCTTTTTATAACCGCGAACCTTTGCTTCATTTGTGGCCGCAAAGAGATCACGGATATCATCGAACACACCTGTATAGGTAGCCGGGTTTGAACGCGGCGTTCGACCAATTGGTGATTGATCAATATCGATAACTTTATCTAAATGCTCCATTCCCTTAATCTCTTTATGCTGCCCTGGTCTTGTTTTTGCTCGATTTAACTTTTGCGCTAACGCTTTATGCAAAATTTCATTTACGAGCGTACTTTTTCCTGAACCTGAAACTCCTGTAACGGCAACAAACATACCTAGCGGGAATTTAACACTGACGTTTTTGAGATTATTTTCCTTCGCTCCCTTAATTTCAAGGAAACGTCCATCATCCTTTTTCCGTTCGATCGGAAGTGGGATGAACTTTTTACCCGATAGATATTGACCTGTGAGCGAATTCGGATCTTCCATCACTTCTTGGGGTGTTCCGGCGGAGACAACTTCTCCCCCATGTACTCCTGCTCCTGGTCCAATATCAATTAAGTAATCAGCAGCTAACATCGTATCTTCATCATGTTCAACGACAATAAGTGTGTTGCCGATATCTCGCATATTTTTAAGGGTTCCGATGAGACGATCATTATCCCTTTGGTGGAGCCCAATAGATGGCTCGTCTAATATGTAGAGAACGCCTGTTAATCGAGAACCAATTTGGGTCGCCAAACGAATCCGCTGTGCTTCTCCTCCAGATAATGTTCCAGCTGCCCGATTTAGGGTTAAATAATCGAGACCAACATTGACGAGGAAGCCGAGTCTTTCCCGAATTTCTCGAAAAATCGCGTTGGCAATCTGCTTTTCTTTTTCAGTAAGAGTGATGCCATCCATTTTATCAAAAGCTTCTCGAATAGATAGCGATGTCACATAGGCAATGTTTTCCCCATCAATGAGGACCGCTAAGCTTTCTTTCTTCAGTCTCTTGCCCTTACAAGTAGGACATGGCTGTTCCGCCATATATTTTTCCATCTGCTCCCGAATATAATCAGAGCTTGTCTCTTTATAACGGCGTTCGACATTTCCGATCACACCCTCAAATTGGATGTAGTTCTCGCGAATTTGTCCGAAGTCGTTCTCATAACGGAAGTAGACCCTATCCTTTTCTGAACCGTAAAGAATTTTCTCGATCTCATGATCTGGTAAATCCTTCACCGGTGTATTCATATCAATTCCGAAATGATTACAAACTGCCTCAAGTAATTGCGGATAATATTGAGAACTGACTGGTTCCCAAGGAGCAATCGCACCCTGTTTTAACGTAAGATCCCAATTTGGAATAATCAATTCTTTATCAACTTCAAGCTTTGAGCCTAATCCGTCACAATCAGGACAAGCTCCAAAGGGACTGTTAAAAGAAAACATTCTTGGTTCTAACTCACCAATTGAAAAACCACAGTGTGGACATGCATGATGTTCACTGAATAACAATTCCTCTTCCCCGATCACATCAATAAGGACCTTACCATCGCCAAGCTTCAAAGCGGATTCCAATGAATCGGCTAGACGAGAGCTTACTCCTTCTTTGACGACAATCCGGTCAATGACGACTTCGATTGAGTGTTTTTTATTTTTATCAAGGTCAATTTCTTCGCCGAGATCATGCATTTCACCATCAATACGTACGCGAACATAACCTTGCTTTTTAATATCTTCTAACACTTTGACATGGCTACCTTTACGACCAGAAATAACTGGAGCGAGCACTTGTAACTTTGTGCGCTCTGGGTATTCCATTACCCGATCGACCATTTGTTCAATCGTTTGTGAAGTAATTTCAATTCCGTGGGTCGGACAGGTTGGTCTTCCAACCCTTGCGAACAACAATCGTAAGTAATCGTAAATTTCTGTTACCGTTCCAACGGTGGAACGAGGATTTCGACTCGTTGTTTTTTGGTCAATTGAGATCGCCGGTGATAACCCTTCAATCGTGTCCACATCCGGCTTATCCATTTGTCCTAAAAATTGTCGCGCATACGCAGACAATGATTCGACATAGCGACGTTGCCCTTCTGCATAGATCGTGTCAAAAGCGAGAGAGGACTTTCCTGAACCAGAAAGTCCTGTCAGTACAACAAGCTTGTCTCTCGGGATGGTGACATCAATGTTTTTTAAATTATGGGCCCGAGCTCCTTTTACAACTAATTTCTCCATTGCCATTGTTTCGTTATCCCTCCGCCTTCAACTCTAAAATTAAATCACGCAACTCAGCCGCTCTTTCGAAATTGAGCGCTTTTGCCGCTTCCTTCATTTCCTTTTCCATATCTTCAAGCACTTTTTCTCGTTCCTTCTTCGTTAAAGAACCAAGTTTTTTCGCTGGTGTATTGTAATCTTCTGTCTCCTCGGCAGCCATTGTCGCTCGAATCGCTTCACGTATATCCTTCTTGATCGTCGTTGGCGTAATGCCGTGCTTTTTATTGTATTCTTCTTGAATTGCACGACGACGCTTCGTTTCACTAATCGCTAGCTCCATTGAATTCGTCATTCGGTCCGCATACATAATGACATGACCATTCGAATTACGAGCAGCCCGCCCCATTGTCTGGATAAGTGAACGTTCCGAACGGAGAAATCCTTCTTTATCTGCATCCAATATCGCGACAAGAGAAACCTCTGGAATATCTAAGCCTTCTCTTAAAAGGTTAATTCCAACTAAAACATCATATTTTCCAAGACGAAGCTCGCGAATAATCTCGATCCGTTCGAGTGTCTTCACCTCTGAGTGCAAGTAATTAACCTTTATGCCGATTTCTTTAAGATAGTCAGTTAAATCCTCTGACATTTTCTTTGTTAACGTTGTGATGAGAACCCGTTCGTTTCGTTTGATTCGCTCATGAATTTCGCCGATTAGATCGTCAATCTGTCCTTCAATCGGTCTTACATCAATGGTTGGATCGAGGAGACCTGTTGGACGAATGATTTGTTCCACCATTTCAGGAGTATGTTCCATTTCATAAGGTCCTGGTGTAGCCGAAACATAAACAGCCTGACTTATATGCTTTTCAAATTCTTCAAATCGTAGGGGACGGTTATCGAGCGCTGAAGGCAACCGGAAGCCATGCTCTACGAGCACCTGCTTTCTCGCCTGGTCCCCATTGAACATACCGCGAACCTGTGGTAAGGTCACATGGGACTCATCGATAACGAGGAGGAAATCCTCTGGAAAATAGTCAAGTAACGTATATGGTGTTGACCCTGCTGGTCTTAATGTCAGATGTCTTGAATAGTTTTCAATTCCGGAACAAAAGCCCATTTCTCTCATCATTTCGAGATCATAGCGTGTTCTTTGTTCGAGTCGCTGAGCTTCTAGGAGCTTGTCATTGTCTCGCATGTATTTCAAGCGTTCCTCGAGCTCTTTTTCAATATTTTCAATCGCTACTCTCATCTTCTCTTCACGGGTTACGAAGTGAGATGCTGGGAAAATGGCGACATGTTCTCTTTCGCCCATAATTTCACCAGTTAAAGCATCAACCTCACGAATTCGATCAATTTCATCCCCGAAAAATTCCACACGTAGGCAATGTTCATCCTTTGATGCTGGGAATATTTCAACAACGTCCCCTCTTACTCGGAAAGTCCCACGTTGAAAGTTAATATCATTTCGTTCATATTGAATGTCAACTAAGCGCCGGAGAAGCTGATTACGCTCAATCTCCATCCCTGTTCTTAACGAAAGAACCATTTCTCGATATTCCTCAGGCGAACCTAAGCCATATATACAGGAAACACTAGCAATAATAACGACGTCTTTTCGCTCAAACAATGATGAGGTTGCTGAGTGACGAAGCTTATCGATTTCATCATTGATGCTCGAATCCTTCTCAATAAAAGTATCAGTAGAAGGAACATACGCCTCTGGCTGAAAATAGTCGTAATAGCTGACAAAGTATTCCACGGCATTATTAGGAAAAAAGTCTTTAAACTCACTATAAAGCTGCCCTGCCAACGTTTTGTTATGAGCAATAACAAGGGTCGGTTTATTGATTTCCTTAATGACGTTGGAAATCGTAAATGTCTTCCCCGTTCCTGTCGCTCCAAGCAAGGTTTGATGCTTTTTCCCCTCTTTTATTCCCTCAACAATTTTTCGTATTGCCTCTGGCTGATCCCCTTGAGGTGAATATTTTGAAACCAATTCAAACTGATCCTTCACACTAAAGCCTCCTCCACTCGTTCCGAAAAACTCATATTCCCATTCTACCACAAACATCGAAAAACTAACCAATAATATGCGAACGGATATTCGTTTTTTTATAAGTTTGGATGGTTTTTAGTTAGGTTGGTTCAATATTTTGGAATAAGGAAGCGTTTTTGATGGGGTTTGGGTTATTTGGGTTAACTTGAGGTGACGCTATTGAGGTGATTGCGGGGGTTTACGAGTTTATTGCGGGGGTTTTGGCGATGATTGCGGGGGTTCCGGGGTTTATTGCGGGTAAATCGGTGATCATTGCGGGGGTTTGAAGGTTTATTGCGGATTTGGCCAGTTCACCACACACTCCACTCCCCGCTCTCAAAAGTAAAAATCGACCATGGAACAGCAATTCCATAGGTCGATAGGCAGCAGTGTCTTATAAATCTCTACTTCCGTCCCCTCACCAACATCCGTTGTGCATACCAAAAACCAGTCGTTAAAGAGAGGGCATCGATGACAATGAGTAGAAAAGAGTTTGTATAGCCTTTATAGACAGATGCTGCGATTAATGCGACCGTCAATACGAGGCCTATAAAGCGATTGTAGGTTACCCTAGTAAACAACACGACAAGAAGTCCTGGTAAAATAAGTGCCATAATCATTTTCGTAAACACTATCTACACCTTCTTCATAATAGTTACATAGCTCTATTAAACTAAGAATAGCTTTTTTCGAACGGATAAACAAGAGAGGCGAATACAAACAGGCCAGCGTCCGTCGCTGGCCGTTTCCACAGAGAACATTCTAACCCTTCAAATAAGTAACCTTATTTTCCTGCAAAATGCTTGAATCTGGAAGTATTGCACTTTCTTTTAGTTGGAGGACCATTTTGTTAAATAAAGGCGCCAGTCGGTCTCTATCTACTTCATTCAGTATAAATTCGAAACCGTAATTGTAAAGATCATTTTCTTCAAGCTTCCACACATTGGTTCCAATCAATTTGACTTCTCTACCTAATACTCGAGTTGTGATCTGAATAACCATGTCTTTTTGAACAGGTAAGTTAATATTCGAAATATATTTTAACCCTCCAAGGCTTAAATCTTCGATGATAGCCTTGGACGATCCTAACTTCACTTCTTTATTTTTAAATTTGACGATCGTCATGTCAGCTGTTAAAGGAGTATTTAGCCGTATTCGGTAAAACTTTCTTTTATTCTCAATCGCTTCAGCAGATGCTCTTTTTTGTAATGGTTTAATATATTCTTTTTTTAGCAATACTTTAAGCTTTTTCTCCGATACTGGCCGACTATAAATATAACCCTGAATTTGTTGACACTCCTGCTGAAGCAAGAAATTAAGTTGTTCTTTTGTTTCTACGCCTTCAGTGACTACATTAATATCGATCTCTCGACACAAATAAATTAAACTTTTGACGATAGCATCATTTTCTTTTTTCAATGTAATGCCATCAATGAAGGATTTATCAATTTTTAAAGTGTCAATATTCAAATCCTTCAGATATGACAACGATGAATAGCCCGTCCCAAAATCGTCTAAAGCCACTTTGACGCCAAATGCTTTCAGTTCTGAAATGATCTGTTTTGTCGCCTCCATATTTCTTATAATCGTTTGTTCTGTCAGCTCTAATTCTATTAAGCTTGGATCGATTCCCGCTGTAAAAATCATTTTTTGAACTGTATGAACAAAGTCAGATTTCAATAATCTCTTAGGCGATACGTTGACAGAGACAGGAACAACTGGTAGATCTTGCTTCACCCATTTTCCAAGTGTTTCGCAAACCTCCTGCATCACCCAATCACCTAGCTTAAATATAAAACCACTTTCCTCCGCTAATGGGATAAATTCAGCTGGTGCAACAATCCCCCATTCAGGATGATTCCAACGTACAAGGGCTTCAACACCTTCAATTCTTGAGGTCTTTGGATTCACCTTAGGTTGATACTCCACATATAGCTCTTCATTCATGAGTGATTTTCTTAAGTCTTTTTCCAAATGATATAACTTAAAGGATTCCACATTCATGGAAGGAGAGAATAGCTGCCAATCGTTTCTTCCCAATTCTTTTGCATTATATAATGCAACATTTGCATTGCTTAAAAGTGTCCGAGAATCCCGTCCATCTACTGGATACATACTGATCCCTATACTCGTGGTGATAAATAGCTCATAGTCATCAATATAAAATGGTTTCTCCATCTCTTTAATAATGACATTCGCCATCTGGAGGGCGTCCTCTAATCCCTCAATTTTATTAAAAATAATGGAAAATTCATCACCACCGATGCGAGCGACAAATGTCTCATTACCTAAAATCGACTGTAACCGATCGGTAAAACCTACTAGTAACTTATCTCCGATGTCGTATCCAAGGGTTTCATTAACTAATTTAAAACGATCGATATCTAACCTACAGACTGCCAGCTTTTCATCACGGCCATTTACTTGTTTGATAAACTGTTGTAATTTTCTATCATAATATCTTCGATTTGGGAGCTTCGTCTGATAATCATGATCAGCTAAAAAGGCCAGAGTCTCCTTATGCTGTATCATTTCTGTAATATCTCTGACAATTCCATCCACGCGGATTAAGTTTCCTTCTCGGTTCAAATACGGAATGATTTGCCCCTCAATCCATTTCAATTGTCCATTCTCATCAATGATCCGAAATTGGTGGTTGATTTCTTCTCCACGACCTAGAAGCAACAGATTTTTTTCTACTTCTTCCCGGTCTTCTTCATAAACAGATTCCTTCCAAAGCAAAGGATTCACTTTTACTTTCTCTACATCAATACCGTATACTTCACTGAATCCTTTCGAACAAAAAGTCATTTGATTCGCAACCAGATCATGTGACCAAATCCCAACCCTTAAACGATTTGAAACCGAATTGAACCGTTCTTCACTCTCTTCAAGCTTTGATTCTAGTTCTCTGAGTTCAGTAATATCCTGTATCGTTCCAAAACCACGTTCAACTTCTCCTTCTTCATTAAGAATGACATTACAGTGAACGAAAAGAACACGTACTTGACCATCATCCCGAACAATTCGGTGTTCAAAATCGATATTTCGCTTTTTTTCAATTGTTTTATTGTAGCTATCACAACAAATTACTTTATCCTCAGGATGTACATACTGTAAAATTTTTTCACAAGTAATTTCGTAATTGTCCTTTTCAATTCCAAAAATCTCATAGAGTCGTTCATTCCAATGAGTCTTATCTGACTTTACGTCATAATCCCAACTTCCAAAATTGGTGAGCCTTTGCGACTCCTCTAATTGCTGTTCAATTCGAGTAATCTTTTTTTCATAGGCTTTGACAGTGGACATATTCTTGCAAACAACAAAAATATACGTTTCAGAGGGAATAAGCGAAATTTTAATTGGAATCTCTTGACCGGATTTCCTTTGCATCTTCATGTCAAATGTAGTCGTGAATCCTTGAGTTGCCTTATGGAAATGATATCGAACCTTCTCACTTTTCTTTGATTGAAAAAAAGACTGCTCTAATTGTACTTTTTCCTTCATTCGATACCCTAGAAGTGTGCTTAACGCTTTGTTTAGAGAGACAATCTCTCCATCAAAATTAACGATAAAAATAGCCTCCGGATTGTCTGTAAAAAGCGAGAAAGACTCACTAGATGTATCTATGTTATCTTTTTGAGTATGAGAAAATATATTGAATAGTCCCATCTTATCCCTCTTTTCTCGATTTTCACTTGCTAATCATCGGTCCCGCAAACACTACTTTTTCCACACTCTATCCATTTTTGAGATAATCCTCCACAATTAGACTAATTATAACATTTTCCGACACTAGCAATAAAGAAGTGCAAACCCTTTCGTAAATAGGTAAAAATACCTATTTTTTATAATTACGTTCACCTCTTTTACATATATTTCAAAATCAATATAGACAAAAAGGTGTCCCTTGAACGTTTCTCAGGACACCTAAAATGCACTCAAATTGTCTACCCCTTCAAATAAACCCCCTTCTTCTCTTGCAAAATACTTGAATCTGGAAGTATTGTGCTTTCTTTTAGTTGGAGGACCATTTTGTTAAATAGTGGTGCCAGTCGATCCCGTTCCACTTCATGAAGAATGAATTCAAAGCCGTATTCGTGAAAGCCATTTTCTTCAAGCTTCCAAACATTACGGCCAAAAAACTTGACTTCCATGCCGAGAATTTGCGTTGAGATCATAATAACCATGTCTTTTTGAATAGGTAAGTTAATATTGGATAAGTATTTAAGCCCTCCAAGACTTAAATTTTCGATGAGCGCTCTTGAAGAACCGAGCTTTACTTCTTTATTCTTAAATTTAACAATCGTCATTTCAGCCGTAAGTGGAGTATCTAAACTGATACGATAGTATTTTCTTCTATTTTTAATAGCCTCAACTACCGCACTTGTTTGCAGTGGTTTAATGAACCCCTTTTTTAATAAGGATTTGAGCTTTTTAACCGATACAGGTTTGCTATAAATATAGCCTTGAATTTGTTGACACTCTTGTTGCAGAAGGAAGTTAAGCTGCTCCTTTGTTTCCACTCCCTCAGCTACGATATTGATCCCTACTTCTTTCGATAAGTAAATCAAGCTTTTTACAATCGCATCATTTGCGTTTTTCAAAGTCAATCCATCAATAAAAGACTTGTCTATTTTAAGCGTATCAATATCCAAATCCTTTAGATACGACAACGATGAATAGCCTGTCCCAAAATCATCGAGGGCAACCTTCACTCCGAACTCTTTTAATTCGGTAATAATGCTTTTTGCGACTTCCGTATTCTTTATAATCGTTTGCTCGGTTAATTCCAGTTCAATTAAACCTGGCTCAATTCCGGCCTCCTCAATCATTTTCATCAATGTTTCTACAAAACCTGCCTTTAGCAGCCTCTTTGGTGATATATTAACCGATACGGGGACGATAGGGAGTCCTTGCTTTTTCCATTTTCCTAGCGTTTCGCAAACTTCTCTCGTTACCCAATCGCCCATTTTGAAAATAAAGCCACTTTCCTCCGCTAATGGGATAAATTCTTTAGGGGAAACGCTCCCCCACTCAGGATGGTTCCAACGGACAAGAGCCTCTGCTCCTTCAATTCTTGAAGTTTTTGGATTCACCTTTGGTTGATACTCAATATACAGTTCATCATTAATAAGGGATTTCTTTAAATCCTTTTCTAAATGATACAGCTTAAAGGACTCGACATTCATAGAAGCGGAAAAAATCTGCCACGTGTTTCGACCTAATTCTTTTGCTTTATATAAGGCTGCATCAGCATTTCTCAAAATGGTGCGATAATCCTTCCCATCCATTGGATACATGCTAATTCCAATACTTGTCGTGACTAAGAGTTCATATCCATCAATATAAAAAGGCTTCTCTATCTCATCAATAATGCCATTCGCAAGCTTGATCGCTTCCTCTAATTCTTTTATCTCATGTGATAAAACGATAAATTCGTCTCCTCCTATACGGGAGAGAAACACCTCTGGACCTAAATGAGCTTGCATGCGCTCTGAAAAGCTGACAAGAAATCTATCCCCAACTTCGTGTCCAAAGGTGTCGTTTATATATTTGAAACGATCCAGATCTAAATAGAAGACAGAAAATGAATCGTTTTTTCTACTAGAAACTTCAATTAACTCTTGTATTTTTCTTTCATTGTATCTTCGATTTGGTAGCTTCGTTAAGTAATCATGATCTGCCATAAAAGCTAATGATTCCGTATAATTCACACTTTCTGTTATATCTCTTACAATTCCATCCACACGGACAACATTTCCTTCACGATCAAGATGCGGAATAATTTGACCTTCAATCCACTTTATTTGTCCATTCGCGTCAAGGATACGAAATTCATGATTGACGTCTTTCCCTTCTGATAGTAACAATGCATCTTTCTCTACAAATCCGCGGTCTTCTGGCAAAATATATTCCTTTAGGAGATCTGGAGTTAGTTTAAGTTCTTCAATACTAGTACCGAATATATTTTCTAATCCTTTAGAACAAAAAGTGATATTGTTATTCTCAAGATCGTGAGACCAAATCCCAACTGACAAGTGATCCGCAACAGACTTATATCGTCCTTCACTCTCCTCTAATTTTAATTCTAACGTTCGAATTTCTGTAATATCTTGTATTGTCCCGAAAGTTCGTTCAACTTCCCCATCTTCATCCAAAATAACATTCGCTCGGACGAAAATAACACGTTCTTCGCCATCAGGACGGACGATGCGCTGCTCGAAATCAAGTTCTTCCTTTTTTTCTAAAATCAAACGGATGTTATTAAGATAGATTTCTTTATCATGGGGATGTACATATTGATAGACAGTCTCCGAATTAATCTCGAAATCCAGAGCAGAAATCCCCATAATCTTATAAATTTGTTTACTCCAATGGGTTTTATCTGACTTGACATCATGCTGCCAATTTCCAATATTCGTTATCCTTTGAGAATCTTCTAACTGATCGCTGATTCGAGTAATCTTATTTTCATAGCTCTTAACTGTTGTCATATCTTTACATACGGCAAATATAAACGTCTCAGAAGGAATGAGCGAGATGTTAATTGGAAGTGTGCGGCCAGATTTTTGATGGATAGACATCTCAAAAGAAGTAGAAAATCCTTGTGTCGCCTTATGAAAATGGTACCGAACTTTATCATGCTCTTTTGATTGAAATAAATGTTTCTCAAGGACATCTCTTTCTTTCATTCGATACCCTAAGAGGGAACTTAGATTTTTATTTATGGAAACAATTTCACCTTCAAAATCGAGAATAATAATCGCTTCTGGATTGTCGGTAAAAAGTGAAAAAAAGTCACTAGATTTTTTATTTTTATCTTTTTGATTAGGAGATAATAGATTGAATAGTCCCATTGTCCATTTCCCTTTCATAAACATAAATTCAAACTTAAATTTCCGAACATATCTACTCTTTTATCATATAAGAATTTTCCCGTTCTCTATATGCTGTAAATATTGGCAAATTCCATTTTATTGAAGTCAATAACGACTATTTTCATAGCCTATTTGTAAGGATCGATAAAAAGAATTGATTAACTCATCGAGCTCTTGGCTACAACGAATGGTCTCAGAACTATGTAACCCCTTATCCATCGCAATACGAACTAATCTTTCTTTATGCTCCGCTATTTCTTTAAGGATTCTTTCCCCTTCCTTTAATCGATCCATGTCCATCCTCCTCTTGAACATTGCCTGTTCTTGTTACCCTTATTTTGGAGAATATTCATACTTTTAGTAATCCCCTCTAATTCCCAATTCCTCTTATTCCTTATTTTTAGGACAATATTCCTATTCTTTCCTATTTACGATAGGAAGCTTCTTCTGGAAAGATATATATATACGTCTCGCTTATGTTGAAAATCATTTTTTTCTCTGTTAAAAGGGTTAAGTATTTTCCCAATTGAGTTTCGGTTACCCCATACTTCCTAGTGAGAACATGAGGATCCCATCCCTTCTGAATATATAAGACAACTAAACTTATCAGTAGTGACTCTTCCATCCTCTCTCCTCCGATCGAGTTTCTTTGACCACTCGTATATTTATTTTGCTAGAAACACTAGCTTATAACTATCCCCCTAGCCTCCCTATTTCCTCACTAGGAATGGGATCCTAGACATAAAAAAACTGCTGAGATTATAAACCTCAGCAGTTTTTCATTGGGGTGTATACCCCATCTGATACACCTTTGCAATTGCTTGGGAACGGTCGGTCACGGCAAGCTTTTGTAAGATGTTCGTCATATGATTTTTTACGGTATGGTCACTGATAAAGAGAGATTGGGCAATTTCACGATTGTTCAAACCTTTTAAGACTTGATGCAACACTTCCATCTCCCGATTCGAAAGATTTAATCTTGCTTTCATCTCGTCTTTTCCTAATCCTACTTCCACTTGGTTTTCCGCACCAATTGGAATTTCAATTTCAGCCCTATAATTCTTCGATTCCCATTCCTCAAACTTTTGGAAAAGAGGGTCATCCATAAGCTGTTGCTTTAATTGAAAATCGATCTTCTCTCCAATATGTTGAAGAACAATAAAGAGGATCTTGGCCAATCCATTTTCAACTATTTTCAACTCTTTTGTTTGAAAATAGTGCTCCATGATTTCCATCGTTTCTTTTTCTGAAAAGGAATCTAGCAACACGTCATGCTCATAGAAAGCAAGTGTACACGCATTCCTTAATGCATTGATTTGCTGAATCGATAAGCCCACCTCATGAGCAAATGCTCCAATGAGTTCTTGAGCTTGTACACTCCGTTCAAATTTTGCCGGTTCTTGTTTTTCTAACATTCTTGATAAGAGATGGACCATTTTTTCATCCGATTGTTGGGCAGGTTCCTTTTGCAGCAAGTACAAGGAGATACCGCCTGCAATACCCAAACTTGATAAAAAGGGGATATACGGATTGACTTCATCCTTACTTCGTACCCCAATACTGAGGACTCCGAATACTTCATTTCGAAACGAAATCGGCATTTCGTAAACTAAACTTCCACTATCAAGTCGATGAAAAATTCCTTTTGTTTCTTCCACCTGAGTACTGCCAAAGTACCGTTTCCCTAAATCACGACCATAATGATGTAAATGGTCATTTTTCATCCCTCTCGATAAGAATGATAACTTCTGCTCATCTTGCATTTCCTTAAATAGGACACATGCAAAGGAGCCGGATAAAATATTCATGCCCATATCAATCAAGATATAGAGGACCCTTTTCATATTATTCACTTTCGTCATTATACTAAATATTTCATTGAAAGTGGATAGCTGTAAAAGGTGATGATTAAAGCTCTCTCTTAAGCTTTGTTGCACCATGAAAACTCCAATAAATGAAGCGAGAATGCTAATATCTTCAGAATTAAATAGGCCCTCTTCCTTTTCACTGCCCCCAAATAAAAGCCCTTTCGTTTGGTTTCCTATTTTGATCGGGTGGCAAAATAAACTCTTTGGTGATAGACCACTCTTCTTATATGGTAAAAGGCGTGGATCGTCTTGAATATGGGTCCAATAGGAATACTCTTCTGTAACAATTACTTGGCCTAAAAACCCTTCTCCTAATGCAATTTCCATCCCAACAACCGCTTCCATCGTGTGACCAAGAAAATGCTGAACCGCGTAATTATCCTGTTCCTTTTGCACAGCGATTCCCACGAAACTAAGCTCTGGATGTAAATCTTTAAATTGTTGCAGAAGGATATCTAAATTGAATCTTTCATCGGTAATATACTCGACGGCCAATTTTGCATGGGAAATTTTCCTTTGATAAGCATCCACCTTCAATTGAGAATGACGGATCGCTTGAATCGATTCTGACAGTTGCTGAAAGGCAACAAGAATTTTTCTTTTTTCCTCTTTAGAGACCATTTTTAAAGAATCTAAATGTTGAAGGAAAATCGTTTCCTCAGCACGTTCTTGTAAATATCGCTTCACAACCTCAACAGTTTCATCCTCTAGGATTACTCCACCAATTAAATAATACCGCTCCAGTTCACTTATTATAACGGGTGAAACGAGCACCTTTAAACCTGGCAAAATATCAACATAAATGGTACTTTTTATTTTCGCTAGATTTGGAATGGCCTCCACCATTTGCTTTGAAAATGACTCTTCATATTCCCTTTTCGAGTATGAAGTCTCCGTCTTGTAAGATCGATTTTCATCGACCATGACAATCATTAAATCAAGTAAATCGGCATAGCCATCCTGAAGGCTTTGGATGGTATTTTCTACTCCCATAGGACTTCCCTCGAAATTTGGAAATTATCAGGTTGAACATACCGGTAAATCGCCTGATCTCCTTCGCCGATCTTTTCAAGAATGGAGACGGCCACCAAATGCTCTAATATGAGTACCAACTCATTTGTTTTTCTTCCTAATCTCGACGCCAATCCTTCAGCCGTTTCCAACGTATAAGGATTTTCCTCGAAGAAAAGGGTACACTCCACTTTCAGGGGATTAAATGGTAACATATGATTCCCCCCTCCTATATCAGATTAATATATGGCTTCATATTTATATTCTCAATAAGCAATGGAGCTGACATTTTGCCCGTTGGTGATTTCAATAACTGGACATACTGGTAACTTCCTTCAACCCATGTTTTGATGACTCCATTTGAGGTACGTTCAATAAAGCTTGATAATTGTGGTCCTAGCTCTGTAAAATTGGACAATGCCAAAACACTAAATCCTGATGAATTAAGTCTTGAGATTTCTTCCGCATAGAAGGTTTCAAGGAATGCTCTACCTCTCTGGGAAACAATCGTATTTAAATCATAATAAACGAACCATTTTTCATTTTGATTTAAGCTTGCATTGATAAACGGATCTAAACCATTCATTACTCTCTCTCGATACTCATCATTATTCAATTTCGATACATCCAAAATCGCTTCCTCAAAACCTGATGGAGCAGGACGATTATAATGTTCAATGAAATAGATCTTCTTTTTAGCCACATAGTCTTTTAAACTTACTCCATAAAGGCCGTAAAGAAATTCCAAGTCATTAATTGTTGAAAGACTCGATAACAGAATGATTAAATTTTCTCCTGCTAAAAGGCGATTCGCGGCAATTGACACGGCTAAATACTTATAATTCGCTTTACTATTCGTATCTAAAATAAATGCGGAACCTTCAGGAATTCCTCCATCAAGAAGTTGATCGAGTTTCGCAATACCTGTTGTGACCGCTGAAGAGTTATACATATGCGCCTTGTCTTCAACCATTGAAAAAGCGGGCAATAAATGAATGCCGCGATCGGTAATTCGGTAAATATGCTCCCCTTCTATAATCTTCCGACCTCTCATCTTTAACACTTCAAGCGTTCGCTGTCGATAATGCTCTTTGTAATCTTTGAGGGATAAGCGAATGACCCCATCGACTACATAATTAATATATGACGTATCTGGATCCATCGCTGAAGTTTGCTCTTGAATCAGCAATGAAGTCAAATTGAACTTCCTTAAAATATTTCGAAGCTTATAGAGCGTTTTTCTCTTTATTTCAACACTCTCATCACCAATCTGAAAAAGACTAATGCTGTCGATCGCTACTCGCTTACAGCCAATTTCTCGGATCATTTGCTCGAACAACCCATCCTGCTTTTCCATTTGTTCTAATAACACCTGTGGCGAGATGCAAAGTACTCTCAATTTATTTTCACGTTCTAATGCTGGAATATCCCAACCAAACGCTTTCATTTCTTTATATAATTGTCCAGGTAGTTCTTCAAATGTAATATACATTCCTGGCTCATCATATTGTACAGCACCATTATAGAGAAACTGCATACTTAAATTCGTTTTTCCTGTTCCAGGTAATCCTTCTATTAAAATCGAAGCACCTGTCGGAAATCCGCCATTAAGTAGAAAGTCAAGTCCTTGAATCCCTGTTGCCGTATACTGACTCATCTATTTCTCCCCCTTGCTTTTTTCATCAGATTTTTACTTAAGAACAATGGTATCTATAAAATCTATTATACCTTTAATAGAAGGCCTATTAAATACTTTTCGAAAAACGGTAAACAAGTTATATATGTTGAAAATTATTAAAAAATACGGTCTTCATCAAGAAGACCGCATTCTCTTTCTACTAGTATTTATATCTTTGAATAAGTTCCTGTAATTCCTCTGCCATTTGCGCTAGAGACTTAGCTGAAATCGAGATTTCTTCCATGGAAGCTAATTGCTCTTCCGTTGAAGCAGCCACTTCCTCTGATGTTGCTGCATTATTTTTCGCAAAATCGGCCACTTCATTTGCCACCACTTCCACTTCCTGCAATCCTGCAGACATTTCCTCCGCAGTTGCAGAAATCGACTCCATTTGTGGCGTGATTTCTCTCATGCTTACTAAAATTTCGTTGAATTTCCGAATCGCTTCACTAGAAACATCCAGACCACCCTTAACATCGTCTGTTACATGGGACATTTTCTCAACAGTCGACTCTGTATCTCGTTGTATCGTCTGGATGAGTTCTGCAATTTGCTGAGCAGAAACTTGTGATTGTTCCGCAAGTTTCCTCACCTCATCAGCAACGACGGCAAATCCTTTCCCAGCTTCTCCCGCTCTCGCCGCCTCGATTGCCGCATTTAAAGCAAGGAGATTCGTTTGATCAGCAATTCCGGTTATCACTTCTAAAATTGAACCAATCTCGTTAGAGCGTTGAGATAGAAGTTTAATAATTGCATTAGATTCTTGAACAGAAGCATCAATCGACTTCATCTGCTCCATCGTTTTGCTAACCGATTGGCCACCTTCTTCTGCTTTTTCTGTTGTTGCTTTTGTTAATTCGGTAACTGCGTGAGAACTTTTAGCAATCAGCGTTGAACCTTGAGAAAGTTCATTAATGGCCTCCACCGTTACATCTAACGATTGGGTTTGTTGCTCTGCCCCACTTGCCACTTCGACAATCGCAGTTGCCACCTGATCTGTGGCCTGGCTCGTCTGCTCAGAACTTGCCGTTAATTGATCTGCTGAAGCGGAAAGTTGCACAGAACTCTCTTCTAATTTCTCCAATAAATTTCGCAAGTTTTGTTGCATATCGCTAAAGGAATGAGCCAGTTCACTAATTTCATCATTTCCTTTTGCCTCTATATTCTCCGTTAAATCTCCAGCTCCAATTTTAGTTGCTTTCAGTTGTAAATCTTTCAATCTATTTGTGATCGAGCGAACAACTAGAAAGACAATCACAATGCCGATAACAAGCGATATTACTTGGATAATGAGAGAAAGATTGCGAATTGGCTGGGCCGTGTCTTTTATTTCCTGCTCAAAAAATGTTCCGGCGATCTTCCAGCCCGTCGTTTCGTTCGTGACAAACGTCATTTCCATCTTCTCACCGTCAAGTACGTACTCAAAGTTTCCTGTTTCTTCAGCATATAGCTTTTCGTAAAAGCTATCCTCTGCCGATGCTCCAACTTCTGCATTTGGACTAACGACGAAGTTTTTGCTTGAATCTAATAAAATCGCATAGCCTTCTTCACCGATGACGACATCTTCTGCGAGTTCTTGCATCGTCTGAATATCAATATCCATTCCAAATACACCTGAACCGTCCGCTACCGAATGAGCAACCGAAACGACCATCCCACCTGAAGCCGCATCAATATAAGGAGAAGTGATCACCGTGTTACTTTTATCTCCTTCTGCATCTGTGTACCAAGAGCGAGCTCTCGGGTCAAAATCAGCTGGTAAATCAATTTCAGGATAGGTAATCATCCGTCCATCAGCTGTCCCAACATATACAACCATCACTTCTGGATGGGTGTCAATATATTGCTTTAACATTGTCTTTAATTCTGAAGTGGAAATAACATCTTCATAAAGTCCAGATTTTAGCTGTTGGGAAAAATATTGGGCATCATGCAGTTTCGGGGAGAAGGTATAATCAATATTGGAATTTAATAATGAGACGCTCCCTTCCGCCCCTTTAAGTAATTCGTTCCCAAGCTCCTTTTCTGCACTTTCATAAGAAAAGAAACTAACAATAAACGTTGGGACAATTAAAAAGACCAAAAATATAATATAAAGTTTGGCTTTTAAACTCAATCTCCATTTTGCAAATAACTTTTTCATCTCTCTCTACTCCTTCTATTTGTGAAATTCGCATGACCATTTCTAGTAATTCTAAAAGATGCCGATAAAAAGCTTTGCGAATCGATATATATTAAGAATTATATCGGTCAAAACGAGAAACTTATATAGGAAATACTTTACTAAAATATGAATTTTTTAAGGTTTTTTACTAATTTTTTTATTTAAGCGATTACATTTTCCACAAAGTGGAGTTTTTTTCAAAAGACAATAAATACTAACAATGATTTATGAAACTTTTTTCGTTAATGGAGCGTAAATCAGTATAGAAGGTAGGTGTTCGGTTTCATGAAAAGAAAAGTATTTTTATCTTTGTTGATCATGGCATTGCTGTTCTTTTTCCTTCCAAAAGTAGGATATGCAGTGGATTATTCGATTACAGATGTTAATATAGAAGCTTTTTTGGAAGAAAATGGTGAGGTTCATGTAAAGGAAGTTCATACCTATTCCTTTGACGGAGACTTTAATGGGATCACAAGAGAGATTTTCCCAAAAGAAGGAACAAAGATTACAGGTTTTAAAGCGAGTGAGAAAGGAAAATCATTAAAGATTGAAAAAGACGAGGAATTGTATAAAATTCACCGCAAAGGTTCTGATGAAACCATCACCGTT
This sequence comes from Robertmurraya phoenicis, assembly GCF_047302285.1. Classification (GTDB taxonomy): domain Bacteria; phylum Bacillota; class Bacilli; order Bacillales; family Cytobacillaceae; genus Robertmurraya. The sequence continues at coordinate 674,793 of NZ_CP154845.1, read as the reverse complement.
GAGTTGACTTATACGATTGAAAAAGGCGTCGATGTGTATACCGATGTGGCAGAATTCTATTGGCCCTTCTTTGATGACCGAAATGAATCGGCCTATGAAAAAATGACCATCATCGTCCATCCTCCAGCGGCGACAAATGATGTATTGGCATTCGGCTATGATGAAGCATTTGATCATGAAGTGATTCAACAAGATGGTTCTGTTCTTTTTCAATTAGGAGAGGTTCCTGATGGGGAAAATGGAGATATTCGCGTTGCCTATCCAACTTCCCTTTTTCCGACAGCTAACGTGGCTGCTGACAAAGTGATGAAGGACAACATTGCCCAAGCACGGACAGAGCTATATGAAAAAGCAGCAGCAAGAGCGGCCACGCAGGAAAGGCTTAACAGCATTTCATTCTTTGTTGTAATTGGCTCGCTTATCTTCTTACTCCTATTTTCTTTCGTCGCTGGCATGCGCGCACGTGGAAAAAAGATCGATGTTGAACGGAAAATGCAGCAAGCATTTTTCATTCCAAAGCAATCATTAAGCATACCGGCAATGATTTATTTTACAAAAGGACATATTCCAACAGAAGCCATCTCTGCTGCCCTTCTCGATTTAGTGAGAAAAGGATATGTAACAAAAACTGGGGATACGTTCCGCTTAGTGAATACGCATACGCCTATCAAGCATGAAGAGATTCTGATCAATTTCCTTTTTCATGACATTGGCTCAGACGGTGAGTTTCGTTTTGAGGACTTACAAAAATACACGAAAAACAAACTTAATCATGGAAAATACCAAACGAAGATGCAGGAATGGCAAAAAGCTGTTCAAAATGAAGTAAAAGAGCAAGAGTTATACGAGAAAAGCGGAAAGATCCGTTCTTTCCTTGGCACGATAGGCATCCTTCAATTAGTTTTTGGTTTCATTACACTAGGATTCGAATTATTCGGATGGTTCTTTGCCTTACTAGTTTTGTTTATCGTTTATCTCATACTTGCCTTAACGTACAGACCAAAAACTTGGAATGGACTCATGATTACATTCGAATGGCGACGAATGAAAGAGCAATTACCTATAGTATCCATAAAAGAATGGGAAAGCTTAACTAGCGATGAACAAATGCGTTCCTATATTTATGGCATCGGCATGAATGACAAAAAAATCATCGAAACCAATGAGGAATTCATCCAGTCATTCAGGCCCCCTGTTCATCATCAAAACAGTAGCTGGGATCCTTCTACCACTAATCTCCATACACTAATGCTTATTGGCCCACTCGCTTCAACAAGTTTTCAATCGGCCCAAAAAAATACAACGGCAGATTCGTCTTCCAGTAATTCTTCGATCTCGACCGGTGGTGGAGTCGGCGGCGGTGGTGGCGGCTCAGGTGCGTTCTAAACATATGAAGAGAGGCTGGACATTGCGTCAGCCTCTTTTGCTTTATTAGCGAATGGTTTTCAGTGCTCGGCTCCAAGTCTTAACGATGCAACAGAGTTCTCAAATTCCTCTTTCTCCTGTCAATTATCATGCTCATACGGATAAAAAATGAGAAGAAAGAAATGATATGGATAAAAGGACCTTAGGAGGAAAAGAGTGTGAAAATATTTCGTATATTTTTCTTTCTGTTAATATGTTTTATTTTGACTAGTTGTGGCAATCAAGACAATACTGACAACGAGGATGGCGATTTGTTGGCCGAAGTAAAGGACAGTGGCAAACTTCGAATTGGAACAGAAGGTACCTATCCTCCCTTTAGCTTTCATAATGATGCAGGGGAATTAACAGGATTTGATGTAGAAATCTCACGTGAAGTCGCCAAGCGCATTGGGGTTGAGTCTGAATTTTTCGAAACTCAATGGGATGCGATGTTTGCTGGCTTGGACGCTAAACGCTTTGATATGATCGCCAATCAAGTAGGAATTCGCGAAGATCGCATTGAAAAATATGATTTTTCCGATCCGTATATAACGTCGGCCGCCGTTCTCGTAGTTACAGAAGATAATGAATTCATTCAAGGATTTGAAAACATCGAAGGGTTAAAATCAGCCCAATCATTAACAAGCAATTATGCAGACATCGCAAAGCAATATGGAGCAGAAATTGTAGGGGTTGAAGGTTTTAATCAAGCAATCGAGTTGCTAAACTCTGGTCGCGTAGACGTAACGATTAATGACAAATTAACTGTGTTAGACTTTTTAAAGCAACGACCTGATGCCAAAGTAAAAATCGCGGCGGAAAGCGAGGACGCTTCTCAAAGTGGCTTAATGTTTAGAAAAGGAAGCGATACCCTCGTTGAAGAAGCGAACAAAGCGTTACAAGGCATGATTGATGATGGTACCTATTTAGAAATCTCAGAAAAATGGTTTGGTGAAAATGTTCTTGAATAGTATTATCGCCAACCCTGAACGAATAGAAAAACTCATCAATATCGCCAAAAGTTCCCTCCTTCCTCTATTGGAGGGGGCTATTTTATATACGATCCCCCTAACGCTCTTGACGTTTGCGCTCGGGCTTATTTGGGCCGTTATAACTGCTTTAGCAAGGATTTCAGAGGTGAAAATTCTACAAATAATCGCCAGAGTTTACGTCTCTGCCATTCGTGGAACCCCTTTATTAGTACAGCTATTCATTATCTTTTACGGGTTGCCAACGATTGGTGTCATCATTGACCCATTTCCATCGGCGATTATCGGTTTTTCTTTAAATATCGGAGCCTATGCTTCCGAAATCATCCGTGCCGCCATTTTATCGATTCCAAAAGGACAATGGGAAGCAGCCTATTCGATTGGCATGTCCTATGGTCAGGCGATGCGAAGAGTTGTTCTTCCCCAGGCAGCTCGTGTTTCGGTCCCTCCTTTATCGAACACGTTCATTAGCTTAGTGAAAGACACCTCCCTCGCTTCACTTATTTTAGTAACGGAAATGTTTAGAAGGGCGCAGGAAATCGCCGCAACCAATTATGAATTTTTATTGTTATACAGTGAAGCAGCTCTTCTCTACTGGATTATTTGCTTCGTTCTATCCATGGGACAGAGCAAACTGGAGGCTCGACTTGATCGATATACAGCGCAATAAGGGAGAGTAGAGAGAATGATTTCCATTAACCGATTGACGAAAAGTTTCGGAGAATTACAAGTCCTTAAAGGGATTGATCTCCATGTTGAGAAAGGGCGAGTGGTCGTTGTGATCGGCCCTTCTGGCTCAGGGAAAACGACCCTTTTAAGATGCTTAAATATACTAGAGGTCCCTACCACAGGAATCGTTACAATTGGGGAGCAAACGTTAGATTTTTCTGCTCGTGTGCCTAGTAAGGCCGTTTCTGTATTTAGGAGGCAAACGGGCATGGTTTTTCAAAGCTACAATCTGTTTCCCCATAAAACAGCGTTGGAAAATGTGATGGAAGGACCGTTAACAGTTAAGAGAGAAGAGCGAAATTCGGTTCAAAAAAAGGCAGTGACGCTGCTTGAAAAAGTTGGCCTTGGCGATAAAGTCGATGTTTACCCTTTTCAACTTTCAGGAGGTCAGCAGCAACGGGTTGGAATCGCCCGCGCCTTAGCGATGGAACCAAATGTCATGCTTTTTGACGAACCAACCTCCGCCCTTGACCCTGAGTTAGTCGGCGAAGTGTTAAAAGTTATGAAAGATCTGGCTAAAGAAGGGATGACCATGGTCGTCGTCACTCACGAAATGCGTTTTGCGAGGGAAGTCGCCGATGAAGTCATCTTCATGGAAGACGGGATTGTTGTGGAAAGAGGAGCTCCTAATGAAGTTTTCACCAATCCAAAGGAAGAGCGGACACGGCAGTTTTTGCAGATGATACAATAGGGCGATTTCCGGAATTATAGGTGAAAGTTACGGAATTATCGATAAAGTTACGGAATTAACGGCCGAAGTTACGGAATTATTGATAAAGTTACGGAATTACGTCCGTTTTTTCCGGAATTAAGTCTCTTTGGCTTACGGATAAACCTAGAAACCTGCAGTCCACCGCCCCGCTCCCCATTCTAATCAAAATCGAGTATGGAAGTGTCCCCATATTCGATTTTTTTCTCCCCATATATGTTAAAATCATTGAAATACATTTTTTACTGAGGAGGAGCATCACATGCAAATCTATCAAGCAACGCTGGCAGATTTAGAGGAGGTCGCCACCCTTTTTGATATGTATCGTCAGTTTTATCAACAACCGACCGATCTAGAAGGTGCAAGGAACTATATTAGAAAACGACTAGAAAACAAGGAATCTATTATTTTTATCGTGAAAAACAATGAAAAACCACTAGGCTTTACACAGCTTTATCCAATATTTTCATCGATATCGATGGCAAGAGCATGGATTTTGAATGACCTATTTGTGGAAAAGGATGCAAGAAAACAAGGTGTAGGAGAAATGCTTTTACATAAGGCGAAAGAGTTCGCTGTCCAAACGGGTTCCAAAAGCATCAGCCTAAGCACTGCCCTTGACAATCACTCAGCTCAACGACTATACGAGAAACATGGCTACATTCGGGACAGCCAATTCTATCATTACGAACTAAATTTAGTGGACTGAACTTTAATCTGCACTTATTCTCCACATTCTTGCGGTAAACTAATTTATATTGAAAGCAACTCAGGTGATCCTATTGAAAAATTTATCAATTAAGCTGGGAATTCTATTTTTTATTATAATTTTTTCGCTTATAACGTCTTTGTTATTCTACCTGCATAGGGGAATTGCTGATACACGGGCTGAAGAGGAAATCGAAGCCCTTCAAACGCGAGGAAATTCACATCGATCCGTGCTTGAAAAACACTTTAAAGAAGATACGATTGGCCATGTTGTACTGATGGAATCTGAGTCTCGAACAGATGTCGTCATTACCAATCAACGTGGAGAAGTCATACTGGCCTCTAAACCGATAGAACAATTTGAAAAATACGTTCCTCTTCCCGGCCAACAAATTCCCAGAGAGGGACAGGTGATTGAAAATAACTGGAAGACAGAACCGTATATTGCAACGATTAGTCCGATTTATCTTCATAACGAATTGATGGGCTATGTCTTTATGTTTGAAAACACTGAATCGGTCCATTTGTTGATGAATAGTTTGAACGAACACTTTTTTCTCGCAGGCATACTGTCTGTCATTTTCACCCTCATCATCATTATTTTTCTCTCAAAAGGCATTACAAAACCTTTGATCACAATGAAGGAAGCGACCTATCAAATTAGTAAAGGGAATTTTTCTGTCTCTTTTCCGAAAGCTTCAAAAGACGAATTAGGTGAATTGGCCAAATCGATAGAATCGCTCGCCACAGAATTGAACTATTTAAAGCAGCAAAGAAGCGAGTTTCTCGCCAGCATTTCACATGAACTTAGAACGCCACTTACCTACATAAAGGGCTATACCGATATTGTCAGGAAAAGAAATTTAAGTGAAGAAGATCAGAAAAAGTACTTAACGATTATCTCTGAAGAAACAAATCGCTTATCCAGCCTTATCAAAGAGCTATTTGATTTAGCAAAAATGGACCAAAATACTTTTCTGATCCACAAACAAAATCTTGATTTACAACCTTTTTTAAAAAAAATGTCTCAGAAGCTCACACCGGCTCTTACAGCGAAAAATATCCACTTCACTCTTGATTGCCAGCCAGAAATCCATTTGATGGCCGATCCGATTAAGCTTGACCAAATCTTGATTAATCTTTTGGATAATGCGATAAAGTATTCTGCAGATGGGGCCAAGATTGAGCTAAAGGCTTGGAAAGTGAAAGGGCTCATTCATCTAACGATAGAAGATAACGGAAAAGGCATTCCTGAAAAGGATCTCCCCTTTATCTTTAATCGATTTTATCGGGTCGATAAGTCAAGAACCCGAACTCTTGGTGGAACAGGTCTTGGCCTAGCAATTGTACAAGAACTCGTCCATGCCCACGATGCCGAAATTTCTGTCACGAGTAAAGAAGACGCCGGCACAAAATTTGAACTTCTTTTTAAGGAGAAAGCGAATGAAGACGATATTATTAATTGACGATGAACCAATGATGCTCGATTTATTATCCTTGTACTTAACTCCCCTTGGTTATAAATGCGTAAAAAAACAATCTGCCAAAGACGGGATAGCTTTTTTAGAATCACACTCTGCCGACTTAGTCTTGTTGGATGTGATGATGCCAGAAATGGATGGCTGGGAAACATGTGAAGAAATCCGAAAATATTGGGATATTCCCATCATTATGTTAACCGCCATGAGTGATAAATCAGATATTGTTAAAGGATTAAAAGGTGGAGCAGATGACTATATTTCGAAACCTTTTGATGAAGAAGAGCTTACGGCACGAATCGAAGCCGTTTTGAGGAGACATAAAAGCTTATCAAGCAAAGTGACCTTCAAAGGACTCGTGTTAGACAATGATTCTTATCGACTGCAGTACAATGGGAAGGATATTCCGTTAACCCCGAAAGAGTTCGCGATGATGAGTTTGTTCTTAAGTAATCAAAATAAAGTGTTTACGAGGGAACACTTGATTATCACGATTTGGGGCTATGAGGTGGCGACCGAGGACCGAACCGTCGACTCGCACGTCCGAAATTTACGAGACAAGCTCCGTAAGGCTGGCTTTCCTCCAGATGAGTATTTACAAACCGTCTGGGGAGTCGGCTACAAATGGGCAAATTAAAGTGGTTGCCAAAACGGCAACCACTTATCCCACGATAATTTTTTCCTTCGGATAGTGATAATTCTCTTCCTGTTTTCCTCTATGAAACAAGAAAATGAAGGAAAGGATTCCAATTCGTCCGATGAACATGAGAGCAGTAATGACAATTTTTCCAATGGGACTAAGCTCTGTTGTAATTCCCATCGAAAGTCCGGTCGTTCCAAATGCTGAGCTCACCTCAAACATAATTTCCATGATGGAAAACGGCTCAGTTTCTAACAGAATGATCGTTGCAATGAAACAAATCATAAAAGCAAGGAAACTAACGACAACTGATTTGCGAATGTCATCTTCATCAATTTCACGTCGAAAAACTTTAATACTTTTCTGACCTTTTGCAAACGAGACAATTAGCAATACGACAACGGCAAAAGTCGTCGTTCTTATTCCTCCACCGACGGAACTTGGTGAAGCGCCAATAAACATCAAAAAGCAAAGGATCATTAACGTCCCAGCTGAAAATTCACTCACATCCATCGTTGCCAAACCACCATTTCTTGTGGTAGACGATTGGAAAAAGGCATAGAAAAACGACTCATGCCAACTTTTATTCGCAAAAAAATGGGTTGCTTCAAACAGTAAAATGGCGATCGTTCCAAAAAGCATTAATGAAAAAAACGTAACCGTTGTAAGCTTCGTATATAGAGAAAAATGAGTACCTATCTTTGCTTTTTTATTCCTAAAATAATCCCTTAATTCGATTAGGACAGGGAAACCAATTGCTCCTAGTGTCAATAAAATGATATTAATAAACTGGACAAAGTAATCTTGAGCAAATGGGACAAGTGAATTGCCTGTTATATCAAAACCCGCGTTCGTTGTCGCACTGACAGAAGCAAATAACCCTTGCAAGTAAGCCTCTTGCCAGGTAGGATAAAATTTCAGAAAATACGTACCAAGGATCGTAGCGCCCACCAATTCTATTAATATAATAATGACCAAAATCTGACGCATTAATTTTACCAACCCTGATAAATGAGATTGGTTCTGATCCGTCATAATTAATTGTCTTTCTTTCAAACCAATCTTCTTTCCGAGCAAAATCCACACAAATGTCCCGAGTGTCATAATTCCAATTCCACCAAATTGAAGAATGAACATTAGAATGAATATTCCAGGTGTACTAAAGGTATCTATGGTTGAAACAACTGAAAGACCTGTAACACTAATGGCACTGACTGCGGTAAATAATACATCAAGCAATTTCCAACTTACTCCCGGCTTTAACGCAATTGGTAAGCTCAGGAGAATCATCGAAGCGATAACAGCTATCACATAGAAACTGACCATTAACTGAGCCGGACTTAGCCGATTCTTTTTTTTCATCATTTTAATTTCCCTTCAGTAGGATTTCCTGCACTATAGAAAAAAGACCATCACAAATAGAATGGTCTAGGTAAAATCCTTTGACCCTTCTCTCGAATATTCACATAACGCTTACGAGGTTAGCTGTCGGATTAGGGATTGAGAGTACCCCTTCTTACTACGTAAGATTCACCCCAAGATACAATCAGAAATTGTATCAAAATTGGTTCCCCCGCTCTTAATTAGACTCAGCGATTAAAAGGTGTGGATATTAGATTTTCAATGAATACACACAATCTACTCCCGTTTCAATCTTTTGTCAATTATTTTTATAAAAAAAATCTGCCCCTCCATCGGGACAGATTCATAAACTTTATTCTGCAGGAGATAACTCGTCTTCCGTTACCCATTTATGATATTTAACCTCTTCCCCATCAGGAGTCGTGAAATCAACCATATAGACGGTTGTTTCTTCAGCTGTATCAATGGTAACCGCTGCATCCTCCATGCCTTCCATATGTGCAGCATCTGTTTTTACTTCTGTTCCAGGAACCAATGGCGCTTCACCCGGATCGATCAACTCTTCGTGAATGACCCATTTATGATTTTCTACTTTTTCACCGCCGTTAGTTGGTGTATACGATATGGCATAAACCGTTGTATGGTAAGCACCAGAAACGGTGGCTTCTGCACCTTTCATTCCTTCCATATGATCCGTTTCAATAATCACTTTGCTGCCAACCTCATAGGTAGGATTTTCCTCAACTTCTAACCCTTCAGGAACTTCGCTTGTTCCTGACATCTCCATATGGCTATGGCCTCCGTCGGCTGATTGTTCGGTAAGTTCCGAATCACTCTTGTCTTCTGCACTCTCATCCTCATTCGCATTAGAACAAGCACCTAAAACGAAGATCGCAGCTACTAAAACCAGTATCCAAGCACCTTTTAATTTTTCTAACATTTTTCCATATCCTCCTTATCTCTTTAGAAGTGAGATATTTGTCACAGCACTAACTTTAACAAGAAAATGTGCAGAAATGATGGAGAAAAATATCAAAATTCACTCCTTACGATTCCGTCGTGATATGACTTTATTAAAAAGGGCGACGTTTATGATCATCGCAAAAGCATAAAAGATAAAAGAATAGACGGTCGTCCAATTTTTGAAATGATAGACATCAAAATACTTGTGCGATACCCATTCTAAAAACGTTAATATGAGTGCCCAAAGTAAAATAGTAACCCAGTTATTCATTTGATACTTTCGATAGAAATAAAAGGAAATTACGATCGGAACAGGATACACACCAACCTGTAAAACAGAATCAAAAAATTCTCCATAGGGATAATCAAGGGTATCATATAAATCTAAAGGCTTTTCAGCTAATAACCGGTCCCCTACTGTCCCAAACCAACTATTAAATACGAGAAGAGCAATGATTTCTCTTTTTAATAAAACTCGTTCACTTTTTTGCAGAAGATAAAGAAACGTCCAAACAAGTGCTAAAATTGCTAAGACAAAAAATTCATTTTTATCAAAGTTTCTCGGAGCTAGCGGTTCAAGTAAGTCCATGATTTTACTCAATGGCAACACTCTCTTTTTTTAGTAAATGATGATAATAACAAAGAAATAAAAACGAGAAAATTACAATAAACAAACACATGAATACATCAATCATGAAGACCCATGATTCCGATTCACACTGTAAAACACCCACTTTTAAAAAGATGTATTTCGAAAATACTTCCAAGCAACACCATCCTATGACATACCAAAAAGAGTGAGTGATTCTTTGCCGATAAAGAGCCCAAACGAGCAAAACAGGGATGATCCATCCGAAATGGAGGAAACCGATGATTCGGGGAATGTATTCTGCCTTTAAAAATAATCGTTCATAGGCAGTTGATATTTTAAAATTGATATGTTGACATAAAAAAGAAACAAAGAAAAACAAAATAGTCACTTCTAATTTATAGAATCTTCGTTGTAGGTTTCGAAATAAAAAAATAACTAATAAAGAAATTATCATAATAATGACTAAGAGAATTTTCATACACAATGTTCACCCTATGCGCTATTTAGGTTTTATTATGACCTCTCTTGGTTATTTTATCCTTTACTTAAAGCCAAAAAGCACAAACCATCACTTCTTGGTTTGTGCTTCTCATATTAGTTTGATTGGGTCTCCATAAATTCATGACGAATTAATTCTTCCAGGCTATCCCACCATATCGTGTTGTTTTCATCATTTTGGATCTGAGCAATTCCATTGGTCACTTTAATCCATTTTTTCGTGTCGTCATCTTTGAAGTAACCACTTATTTGAGTTGATAAAGGAAAAAAAGATTCGAAAGGTGAATACACGGTTCCGTAGTAGATCTTACTTCCATCATAATGATCATGAATCCAATCATCATGAAAATTTACGAGCCAAGCATTTTGATCGGTTGGGATCGTAACCAGTTTTACCTTCTTTTCGAAAACCTCTTCTTCCTCAATATAATCAACATTTTTTATTTTCATGTCTACCCTTCTTACACACTTAATTTTTCTCTTAGTGTTGGAATAGCATTGACAATATGGTGGTTAATTCCCAGTTCTTTTGGACTGAATCCAAGAGCTAAGCCAATAAGCTGTGGTAAATGAATGACTGGCATCGTAATATCAGTAGATGCTGTTTTTTGAATATCTGGTTGATACATATCCATTTGCATTTGGCAAAGCGGACATGGAGTAACCATGACATCAGCCTGAGCATCTTTTGCTGATACGCAATCATTTTCAACCATTTTAAAGACCTCTTTTTCAGCAGGGAAAACGGCATGGAAACCACAACATGATAATCGCTTATCAAAATCTACAGATTCGGCTCCTAAAGCATCTACAACCATTTCCATCGATTGTGGGTTTAAAGGATTCTCAAAGCCCATGATTTTTGGTGGACGGACGATATGACAACCATAGAAATTCGCTACCTTTAACCCTGTTAATGGACGAACCACCTTTTTCTTTAAGTTCTCAAGACCATAATCTTTAATCATTGCCCAAAGAAAATGGGTCACATCAGATGTACCTTTATATTCTAAATTAGATTCTGAAAGACCACGATTGACATTTTTCTTTACGTCTTCCTTTGTATCAAGCTGATCTTTAGCTGTACGAAGCATAAGCGTACATGTATTACAAACGGTTAAAATAGGCAAATCTAACTTTTCGCCTAATGCGATATTTCTTGCATTGATAGATGTAGAAAGGTTCTGATCAATATCTTGTACATGGCTTGCACCACAGCAAGTCCAACCTGGTATTTCGATCAATTCGATTCCAAGAGCCTCCGCTACTTTCATTGTTGACATCTTAACTTCCTTAGCAGCTGATTCCAGTGTACATCCAGGAAAGAAAGCATATTTTAACTTTTTCATTCTTGCACCCCTTGCTGCACATAGGCATATATTTTACGAACATCTTCAATTCCTTCGACTTCTTTAGGTATTTCAAGTGGGTTGATTTTCCCTTTTGCCATCATTCTCATTGCTAAAGGAACCCGTTTTTTCATGGTCGTAAAGACTCCTTCAGTTTTCATCGGCAATGTAGCCTCATTTAAGCGGCCTTTATTTTTAATATCATTGTAAAAAGCATATGCATGACGCGCTCCTAGGTTTTTCGTTTCACCCATTTCCATCGTCATACTACGAAGAGAGGCAATCTCACTAGTCAGATCAATCTCTTTTGGACACTTTGTGACACACTCCATACAGTGAACACATTTCCATAGATCATTATCTAAAACCGCTCTAAGATGTTCTTCAGGATTAGCCGTTCTTGAATCCATGACAAATCGGAATGCTTTATTTAATATAAATGGATCTAAATAGCTGTCATCACTTGAAGACTCTAATACGTTACAAGAAGAAGAGCACACTCCACATAAAATACAGTCAGAAGCTGCATTGATTTTATGGAAATCGCGTTCAGATTGTATAAATCCTTCTTCTCTGCTACCGTCACTAGATGGGTTGAGCCATGGCTTAACCTTTTTCATCTTTTCAAATTTTGGTTCCCAGTCAACGACTAAATCACGAACAACCTCAAATGAAGCGAGTGGTTCAAAAAATAAAGTGTCTGTCATTAATGTATCAAGGACATCGTCTAAAGGAGTTTTACAAGCTAAAAATGCCTGACCATTTATCTGTACAGCACAGCTACCACAAATGGCAGCACGGCAAGCTGCGGTGTAAGTGAAACTTTGATCATATTCTTCTTTAATCGTTGTAAGAACAGTGAGTAGAGTCATGCCTTTTTCATAGGGAATTTTATACTCTTCAATCCAGCGCTTACTTTTACCATCATATCGTTGAACCCTACAAGTAATTGTTCTCATCAGTACTTCCTCTCCTCAGGTTGATACTTTGTAATAGAAACTGGCGCATATTCAAGTCTAAATTCGTCACCTTTTTTGTAGACCAGTGTATGCTTTAGGAATTCCCCGTCATTTCTAGTAGGATAATCCATGCGTGAATGAGATCCACGACTTTCTTTACGCGCGATCGCTCCCATTGTCACGCTTTTTGCTAGACTTAAGAGATTGCCTACTTCGATATATTGTAGAAATGCAGTGTTATAGTTTTCAGATTCATCTTCAATATAGGTTTCTTTATAGGCTTCCATTAGTTGATCAATTTCAGCAAGTGCTTGTTGCATCTCTTCTTCCACACGGAAAATCCCAACATTATTCCAAAGGGTTTCAGCCATTTTATTGCGAATTTCATACAAATTGACGTTTCCTTTTTTCTTGCTACGCATCGTATCAAATTTAGATTTCCAATTTCTTGCTTCGTCTTCCACTTTTTTCGCATTTCCATAAGAACGAGATAAGGCCACATCTCTTGCACCTGCTCCTGCTACTTTCCCGTAAAATACAGCATCTGCAACGGAGTTCGCTCCTAGACGATTGGCACCATGAAGTGAAACACAAGCACATTCACCAGCGGCATGAACACCTTCTATAATCGTTCCACCTGTTTTATAATCTGTGACATCAATTCCACCCATTACATAGTGACAACTTGGACGAATTGGAACCGGATCGGTGATTAAGTCGACTCCTTCAAATTCCAATGCAAGCTGACGTACCTGTGGCAGACGTTCCATAATTTTTTCTCTACCAAGATGGCGTAAATCCATGTACACATATGCTGTGATACCCTCACCGAATCCACGTCCTTCTTTTATTTCTGTTTCAATGGAGCGTGCAACTAAGTCACGTGGCCCTAATTCCATTTTTTCAGGTGCATAACGTTCCATAAAACGTTCACCTTTATTATTGATGAGATATCCACCTTCACCACGACATGCTTCAGAAAGGAGTGTACCTGTTTTCGCCATTCCAGTTGGGTGATATTGAACAAATTCAGGGTCCTTTATGGCAATACCTGCATCAAGACATGCCGCTACACCATCACCTGTCATATTGAAAGCATTGGTTGTTCTGCTCCAATAAATTCGACCAAATCCACCTGTTGCAACAACGACTGATTTAGCAGCAATTGGTACAATTTCCCCTGAACGGAAATTCATGGCCACAATCCCATCTAATTTCTTATCTGATTCCACGAGAGACATAAGAAACCATTCGTTTAAAAATTCAACATTATGCTTCAGGCACTGCTCAAATAAAGCATGTAAAATAACGTGACCTGTTTTGTCAGCAGAATAACAGGCTCTTGGTTTAGATGCGCCTCCGAACGGGCGTTGTGCCACTTTCCCATTCTCATCTCTTGAAAATGGTACACCATAATAATCAAGTTCTTTTATAGAGGCCGGCATTCCCTCTACAAAAAATTCGACTGCGTCCTGATCTGCTAGGAAGTCGCTCCCTTTTACCGTATCTTTAAAATGCAATTCAGTTGTGTCACTTGAATCACGGTTTCCTAGGACCGCATTAATTCCACCCTGTGCAGCCCCTGTATGGGACCTTGTCGGATATGTTTTACTAATAACAGCAACACGTAAATTATTATTTTGACTAGCTTCAAGCGCTGCTCTCATTCCTGCACCACCGGAGCCAACAATTATGACATCATAGTAAAGCATGCTGATACCTCTTTTCTATAGATTTAATCAATCTCATAATCTTGCACTTCACCTTTATACATGGTGAAATCGGCTCGATTGTTAACCATTTATAAAAAGGCCCTTTTCTAAAAGGTTGTTGCTTTTAAAAGTTTGTTTCTTGTGTAAAAACCATTACTATTTTTTTAGGAAAGAGCCGTTCCTAACCAAATTTAGTTGTAACGTTTGAAGTTTTTAGCGCGAAAATTAGTGATAAATTTATGAAAATATCTTTATAATGGATGGTTTACTAGAGTTATTGACCATTTAATAAGTTTGATTGTTTTACATTACTATTTAGTAGGAGAAGCGATAATCGCTCCCCCTACTACTGAAATTAATCTTCTATTCTATATTGCTCTACGCCTAATTGATATAAGTTGTTTCCTTCACTATCGATCGCTACAATACATGGATAGTCAACCACTTCTAAGCGACGAATTGCTTCTGGGCCAAGCTCTGGAAAAGCAATAACCTCAGCAGATTTTACACTATCTGCAATTAAGGCTGCTGCTCCGCCAATAGCTGCGAAATAAACAGCTCCACGTTCCTTCATTGCTTCAACAACCTCTGGGCTACGTGGCCCTTTTCCAATCATCCCAGTCAAGCCTTGTTCAATAAGTTTTGGTGAATAGGCATCCATTCTTCCACTTGTAGTAGGTCCACATGAACCAATGACTCTTCCTGGCTTCGCAGGTGTCGGACCAGCATAATAAACAATTTGATCCTTTAATTCCATCGGAAGCTCTTCACCGCGAGCAAGTGCTTCAACAATTAGTTTGTGTGCCGCATCACGAGCTGTGTAAATCGTGCCAGTAATGGAAACCATATCTCCTGCTTTAAAATCCTTCACTGCCTCCCTAGTTAGAGGAGTTGTTAACTTCTTAAGCGTTGCTGTTGCCATCCTTCATCACCTTCTCATAATTATTAATTCCATCATTATAGGAGTCCTGATAACATTTGAAGTAACGACTTCATTCATTCAATGTAAAAATCGTCTTTCGCAACAAGCGAAATATTACAAAATAACTTCTTTATGTCTAGCTGCATGACAGTTGAGTGTAACCGCTACAGGTAGAGTGGCAATATGAGTTGGGAAAGTTTCAATATGGACAGCTAGAGCCGTAACTTTACCACCAAAGCCTTGAGGCCCAATCCCCAATTTATTAATTTTTTCAAGTAACTCTTGTTCTAATTCTGCATATTCAGAGTTTGGATTTGGTTCCTCAACTTTTCGCGCAAGAGCTTTTTTTGCTAATAGCGTACACATATCCATCGTTCCACCAATTCCTACTCCCACGATGACTGGAGGACAAGGATTTCCGCCTGCTTTTGTTAATGAATCAATCACAAATTGTTTGACCCCTTCAAGGCCTTCTGCAGGTTTTAACATTTTCAACGTTCCCATGTTTTCACTACCTGCACCTTTAGGAAGGATTTGAATTTTCAACTGATCACCAGGCACTAAAGATGTATGAATAACAGCGGGTGTATTATTGCCTGTGTTATCACGATGGAAGACAGGATCCTTTACAACAGACTTTCGTAAATAGCCATCTGTATAGCCTTGACCTACACCCTCATTAATGGCTTCTTCCAATGTTCCACCTACGATGTGAACATCCTGACCAAGTTCAACTAGAACAACGGTCATTCCCGTATCCTGACACATAGGTGAGTTCGTTTCACGAGAAATCTCGACGTTTTTTACGATTTTTTCAAGACTATATTTACCAAATTCAGATTCTTCCACTTCAACTGCTTTTCTTAGTGCAGTCTCTACATCTTCAGGAAGATCGCATGCAGCATTTATACACATTTCTCTTACTGCGTCTACAATCGTTTCTTTTTGAATTTCTTTCAGTTTTACTACAGTTGTCATTCAGAACGCCTCCATATATTTATTGGAATTCTATTAAAAAAATTGAACTTTTTTCACAATGTTTTACACGTTTTTACCAAAGACCGAGAAGTTTCCACCATGCTGCACCGATACCGAGCCATACAACAATGTGTACTAATGAAATGACAAAACCTACGCTCCACCATTTATTCTGGTTCACATATCCTGCACCATATAGAACGGCAGCTGGTCCATTACCATAGTGTGTAAGACCCGCAAATAAGTTACTAAAGAAAGCAAGCAATAACGCTGAAAGCATTGGTGGTGCACCTGCTACAATCATTACACCTAGGAAAGCTGTATACATGGCACTAACGTGTGCAGTATTGCTGGCAAAGATATAGTGACTATAGTAATACACAAGACCTAGAATTAAGAATGCTACTATCCAACTTGTACCACTTACAGCACCACCCATTTTGTCGCTGAACCAAGGAATTAAGCCTAGTTCATTTAACTGTGATGCCATCATAACAAGTGCTGCGAACCATACTAGAGTATCCCAAGCACCTCTTTCATTTTTAACATCTTCCCAATTTAATACTTGAGTAAATAATAGAAGTGTTAAACCGATAAGACCAACTACTGTTGCTCCCCAACCTAAAAGGCTATCGCCAAAGATCCAAAGGAGTAATACAACCGCAAAAGCGAATAGCATTAGCTTTTCTCCCTTTGCCATCGAGCCCATTTCTTTAAGTTTGTTAGATGCCCATGAAGATGCATCTGGGGTGCTCTTTATTTCTGGTGGACTCAACCAGTAAATGACTAATGGAATAAGAATTAAACTAATAATACCTGGAACTAAAGCTGCTATAGCCCAACCACCCCATGTGATGTTAACACCTAAATCTTTTGCGAGTGAAACAGCTAGTGGGTTAGCTGCCATTGCTGTCATGAACATGGCTGAGGTAATATTGTTTCCATGAAATGTTGTTAATGTTAAGAAAGTACCGATTTTTCCTTCTGTTCCGTCACCTGGCTTAGAACCAAATGTTTCAGATAAGCTTCTTCCGATTGGATAAATGATTCCGCCTCCACGTGCGGTGTTACTTGGTGTTGCTGGCGAAAGAACCAAGTCACTGAATAACAACGCATAGGAGAGTCCGAGAGTCTTTTTACCAAATGCTTTTACGAACATGTATGCAACCCTTGAACCTAAACCTGTTTTAATAAAACCTCTTGAAATAAAGAACGCTACAACGATTAACCAAATGGTTGTGTTAGAAAAACCAGATAATGCTGTTTTATCATCCAAGACTCCGGTAATGATCGTTACCGTAATGGCAGCAATTGAAAGTGGTCCCATCGGAAGTGGTTTAATAATGAAACCGACGATTGTTGCTGCAAAAATAGCGAGTAAATGCCAAGCCTTTGGATCGAGCCCTTCTGGTGTAGGAATAAACCAAATGACCAAACCTACCGCAATGGTAATAATAAGGTTCTTGAGGTTTAATCCCCCCTTATTGTCTTTCTTTTGTTGCGTTGGTATAACAGTCTTCATTTTGCTTGCTGGGACTGCCATGTTTTTTCACCTCTTTAGGTATTTTTGATTACGCTCATATTTTCACATACTTTTTTTTATTTGTTAAATAGCTATTTCTTATTGATTTATAGGCTAGAATCATATATTCACATTTTGTATATAAATCAGTCACATAACTGCTATTTTCATTCTCGTTATAGCGTTTCTATTCAACTAAAATATAAATAGTAAGCATGGCTAATTAGCTCTTTTTACGTCATAACAGGACATTTACACCAAATCATATGAATTTTAGGAATAACATCATTAATAGATGAAAGTGGATACTTCTACGAAAGGAGTTGTAAATGTGGAATTAAGAGACTTAAAATACTTTAAAGCCGTTTGCGACACTGGAAGTTTTACGAAAGCAGGTCAAGTACTTCATATATCCCAGCCAACGATTACGAAAGCAGTTCATCGATTAGAAGAAGAAATTGGAGTTCAGCTTTTTGACCGAAATAAAAGCAGTAAGCAAATCACGCTTACTCATCAAGGTGAAATCTTCTTAATAAAAGTAGAGGGGATCTTAGATTATATAGACGAATCAGTGGAAGCAGTTCAAAATTTCCATAATAAAAAAATTCGCTTAGGGCTTCCTCCCATTATTGGCGCAACTTTTTTTCCACCCATTTATGAAAAAATGTTAACTCAATTTCAATCTCTACAATTTGAAATACAAGAAAATGGTACGAATGATATGCGAACATTAATTAAAAAAGGACAAGTAGATATAGGTTTTATTTATCATAAGTGTGAGTCAGAGCCTCCCGATTTAAATTATATTGCCTTGAAGCGTGATGAGTTGAAAGTATGTGTCTCAAAAGATCATCCTTATGCCCATTTAAAGAAGATTTCACTAGAGGATTTGCAATGGGAAAGGTTCATTCTATTATCAGAATCCTATTTGCATAATCATCTAGTCATTTCAGAATGTAGGAAACAGGGTTTCACCCCTGATATCTCATTTATTTCTAGTGAAGTGGTGACGGTGAAATCACTAGTTGAAACAGGGTTGGGAATTACGATTCTTTCAAATATGGCCATTAAAGATAACCAGAATATTGTTCCCCTCTCATTAGAAGACCCTGTTTTTCTAGATGTTCTTTTATGTTGGAAAAAAGATCACGTTCTTTCACCAGAATGCCAACAGGTTATTGACTATATCTCCCTTCAATTTAAAAAATAAAACAAACCTTTACATGAAAAGAGAAGAACAACATATGAGGTGAATGATGATGAAAAATGATACTAGAAACATCACAGCTGAACATGATGACGATGAGATGTTGATGATCGAAGCAAATATAGATGATTGCCAAGGGGAATGGATGGGTTATACGATGGAAAAGCTTCTTTCCAATGGAGCAAATGATGTATACTTCACGCCTATCATCATGAAAAAAAATCGGCCGGCCTACAAGCTTTCAGTTCTTGCACATCAGTCAAAGCTATCAAAGTTATCACAGATCATTTTTACAGAAACAACGAGTTTTGGGATTCGCCATTATCCCGTAACCTGTCATCGCATCGAAAGGAAATTTGAAAAGGTAAACACACCATGGGGAGATGTAAACATTAAGATTGGCAAACACTTAGGGGAGATTGTCCAATTATCACCGGAGTATGAAGACTGTAAGAATATTGCGCAACAGTTTAATCTTCCATTAGGGACCATTTATCAAACTGCGATAGAGCAATTTCAACTAAAATATCAGGTCCCTGAAGGAAAGTGATTCATTTGTTATTTTTCATTTCCAATAATAACTCGTAGCATATTAGGACGGTCTGAGAAACTCTTTTCACCTGCACCGTACCCCACCTTCTCTACAATCATGGACGGGATTGGCCCATAGGAAGCCGCTAAAGTCTTAATAATCGCTGCTCCCGTCGGTGTTGTTAACTCTCCAACTATATCTGTTTTTTCTACAGGTATATCCTTTAGGATTTCTAATGCTGCTGGTGCTGGCACCGGATATAAACCATGTCCCATCACCATTTTGCCTGAACCAAGTGGAACAGGAGAAGAGGTAACTTGTTCAACACCAAGATTTTCTAATAAAATAGCTGTCCCCACAATATCAATTATAGAATCAATCGCCCCTACTTCATGAAAATGAACCTTCTCCAACGGGACATGGTGAATTTTCGCTTCTGCTTCAGCAATTTTCCGAAAAATAGTTAACGACATCTCTTTTGCTTGAGAAGTTAACTCCGATTCTTGAATCATCTTCTCGATATCTGAATAATGTCGATGGCTCTTCGCTTCTTCATAGTGTACATAAAACTTCGTCCCACTTAAGCCGTTTTTCACAGTTTTCTGGTGTTCCAATACATATTCAGCAGTGATGGGTAGCTTTTGTAATTCCTGAAGTAAATAATCCCAATCACCGCCGGCATCTAATAGAGCTCCAATCGTCATATCGCCACTAATCCCTGAAAAACAATCAAAGTGTAGTATATTCATGAACTTCCTCCTTCTTTAAAGCCATTGATAAAACAAGTGCCGCATTATATCCAGCACCAAATCCATTATCAATGTTCACAACGCTGATTCCAGGGGCACACGCATTAAGCATTGATAATAATGCTGAAATCCCATTAAAATTGGCTCCATAGCCAATACTCGTCGGAACAGCAAATACCGGCTTTGCTACTAAACCAGATACAACACTTGGTAATGCCCCCTCCATTCCAGCCACTGCAATAATCGCTGAAGCTCCTCTAATCGTATCGAGATGATGAAAAAGTCGATGAATACCCGCTACACCAACATCATAGATTCGCTGCACTTCACACCCCATAGCCTCTGCTGTTACAGCCGCTTCCTCTGCAACAGGAATATCGGAAGTACCTCCACATAGAACAGCTACATACCCATCAAACAGTGTTACCGGTTCATTGATGCCAATCCAAATGACCGCTCTCGCATCCTCAAAGTAAGCAGCATCAGGGACATGAGTTAAAATTTCCTTAGCTTTTTCCTTGCTTATTCTTGTTGCCAATACCCGGCGATTCTTTTTAATAAGTGTTTGAAAGATCGAAATAATTTGTTCCGAAGTTTTCCCTTCGCCATAGATCACTTCTGGAAAACCCGTTCTTAAAGGACGATTATAGTCAATTTTGGCAAATCCTAAGTCTTCAAATTGAGTGAGCATTGACCTAGCATCTTCAATCGACGTTTCTCCTTTTTTTACACTTTGCAGAATCCTTTCAAGCTTGCTGTTATCCATATGAGCCACTCCTTAGGAAACTTCAATATTCATACTGCCACTTCGATAGCCTGTTAAATCTAAGGTTACGTACAAAAATCCTTGTTCCTTGAACTTTTGTTGAATCTCTTGATGATGCTCAACAACAAGCAAGAAATCTTTCTCATCTACTTCAATCCTGGCAATTTTTTCATGATGACGGACACGAAGTTGTTTTATTCCCAATGAATATAAAAAGTTTTCACAAACATCGAGCTGTTCAATTTTTTCTTGTGTAATTTCAGTTCCATATGGAATACGCGAAGATAGACAAGCAAAGGAAGGCTTATCCCAAGTTTGTAAATTCATTTCCTTGGAAAGAATCCGAATATCGTCCTTTGTAAGTCCAGCCTCTTTAAGTGGACTCTTCACCCCGATTTCCGAAAGTGCTTTCATACCTGGCCGAAAATCATTAACATCACTAGCGTTCGTTCCATCCAAAATATGAGGATATTCTAGTTCCTCAGCTAATGCCTGGACTCTTGTAAATAACCCTGTTTTACAGTGGTAGCAACGTAAATGAGTGTTAGAAGCAAAATTCTTGTTCTCCAGTTCCTTGATTGTAATCGTTGTATGTGAGACCCCCAAATAATCGATCAGTTTAAGCGCTTCATTCATTTCTCGTTCTGGGAACGTTTCTGAGCGTGCAGTTACCGCTAGAACATTTCCTTTTCCAAGTACCTCTTTCGCTTTTGCCAATAAAAATGTGCTGTCCACCCCACCTGAGAATGCAACAAGCACCTTGCCCATTTCTAGCAATATTTCTTCTAGTCTCTCATTTTTTTGCTTAATTTGAAGAGTCTCCACGTTAGTCACCCCTATTATGTCTTAAAAAGATTCGGGAGGCACTAAGTAACCCATTCCTCCCGAATACAGATATCCTATTAATGTAGTGCTAATTCTCTAACGATAGGTACAGTTGACGGTGCTTTCGGAATACAAGCAACAATTGGATTTTCAGGCAATGAATCCTTACACATTTCAACCGCCTGCTCGATACTTGTCGCTTTTTCCACTTTCATTAAACGCGCAGCATCTTCATCTATTCCTTCTGAGACAATGATAACTCGTGCTTTTTGAAGAGAGCGCCCCCACAAAAATGCTTTATGTCCCCCAACAAAGAATTCCATCTTCGCAAATTCTTCTAATACTTTATCAACTGTATCGCCCAAGGCCATCGTTTCCTTAAATTTCTCAGAACCAATTCCCTCCCTGCATTCGGCTACAAGAATAATTGTTCCTCCTTGCTTTACAGCAACCGCTGCATGGAGAAGTCCTTTTTGTGCCTGATATAAATTCAAGTCTTTCGGAAATCCACCTGATGCGGCAATTACGAGATCTGCCGGTTCCTTTACTTCTGCTTGAAGAATTTTTTGTGCCTCTTTAACTCCTGCTCGATGTGCTTCAAAATAATGGCCAGCTACCGCTTTAACGACTTCTTTACGGCTATTCAGAACGACATTCACAATAAAATCAACGCGAGCGATTCCGCCAATTTCGTCGATATCCTCGCGAACTGGATTGCCCTCCAAATTAGCCAGCGCTGCCTTAGGATGTGTTAACATGGAGTGATTATTGGAGACGAGAGGACTTCCCCCAACTCCAATCGCCACTGCTTTTGCTCCCCCGGCAAACCCTGCAAACTGATGTGGATCGAGGACACCGAGAGCGATTCTTGCATCAGCCTCCACATAATGCCGATTTAATACAACAGGCGTTCCTCGAGTCGTTACTCCGATGTTGACAAGATTGTCCTCATCACGAAAATCATGTGAAATAACCTTGAAATCTCTTGCTACTTCTTCTCCTAAGATTTCAACGAATTCCTCAGGAGGAGAAACACGATGTAATCCGGTGCCGATTAAAATCGTAATTTGCTCTTTTGAAATACCATACTCTTCTAGTTTTTTTGCTAGAATTGGAATAATGACATGATTAGGAACAGGACGAGTTGCATCACTTGTTACAATAACCACTTTTTCAGCACCTTGAAATTTCTCTAAAGAAGTGCCGATCGGATTCTCAATTGCCCTTAATACCTCTTCCTCACTCGTATGATTTAATACATCTTCTGAGATCGAAACATTTTCGTACTCAAAAGGAATGGTTGCTTTCATATAACCTTTACCATAAGGAACTTTTATTTCAGCCATAGTACTACCTCCAATTAAAGAATATTAGCATTTTCTTACAGAATAACCGGTTACCCTCCTTTATGTGAACTTATTCACATTTATACTTCTATTTTCCTCTATCTTCTCGAAGATTAGAAATAGTTTCTTTTAATATATACATGAATATATTTCATAAGGACGCATTTCTATAAGGGGAAAGGTTAAATTTTTTGAATCGCAAATAAGCTATCCTCCTTACCATACGCTTTGTGGTTGGGGCTAGCTTATTAGATTTTCCATTCACTTTTTTGAAAGACATATATTTACCTTACAGTTTATCTGATATATTAACCAAACTTGAAATGGCTTTAATGATTTCTTCTCTTTGAGGAATTACTTCTTTTACCAGCTGTCGAGAATATGGAACTGGAATCTGAGCTCGAGTAATTCTCTTTATCGGAGCCTTCAAGTATGAAAAACCTGTCTCAGAAATAATCGCTGCTACTTCTGATGCAAAGCCGCAAAAGCGTGATCCATCATCAACGATGACAAGTTTACCCGTTTTTTGAACAGATTGTAATATAGCCTTTACATCTAGAGGAAATAAAGTCCTTGGATCAATCACTTCAATTGAAATTTCTTTTGATTCTAGATCTTTAGCAATCTCAAATACAGTATTTACTAAATGACCGACAGCCACTACCGTCAAGTCCGAACCTTCATGTTTAATTTCAGCAAGACCTAAGGGAATCGTGTATTCTTCATCTGGAACGTTATCAATCATGTCATAACAAAGGGCTGGTTCATAGATAATGACCGGATCTTGATCACGAATTGCTTGTTTTACCAGTCCTTTTGCGTCAGCAGGTGTTGCCGGAACAATCACCTTCAAGCCCATTTGAAGCAAATTCGCGTAAGCGTTATCATTTTCGTGCACACCCATGCTATCCTTTGTTCTTACTACCCGAACAACGAGCGGGATATTTATTTGCCCCCCTGATCTGTATCTCCCTTTTCCTGCTTGGCTTACAAGTTGCTCCATCGCAGCATATTGCAAGGTGTTTCCATTATACTCAACAATGGGTCGTAATCCTGCCATTGCCGCTCCTATTGCCATCCCTGTAAAACCTTGCTCTGAAAGAGGGGTATGTATAATACGATCTTTTCCAACCTCCTTTTTAAACCCTTCATCAAGACCTGCCAATGAAGATGGAGCATCTATGCCGATTAAACATATCGTCGAATCCCTTTCCATTTCTTCACGTATAGCTACCATTACCGCATCCTTATAACTTATTCTAGACATTATGACCATCCTTTCATCGGCATACAGTAAGTATCCTCATAAGCTTGTTCAGGAGTTGGATAAGCTGATTTCCTCATAAAAACAACACTCTCATGTACCATTTGTTTCGCCCTGTTCTCTATCATAACGAACACTTCTCGAGGAACCTTCTCTTCCATTAGGACATATTTTAATTGTTCAATTGGATCTAATTTTCGATAGAAATCGATCTCTGCACTACTTCGATAAGGATCCAATGACAAAGCGTCTTCCCCAGAAAAATGACCGCAATATCGATATGTCTTACATTCAATCAGGACTGGTCCTCTCCTACTTCTTGTATACTTCGCCGCTTTCTTCGTTGCTTCATATACGGTCAGAACATCCATACCATCTACAACAATTCCTTCCATGCTATACGCTTTTGCACGGTCAGCAATATCTTCTATGCTCGTACTTTCAGTTACCTTTGTACGCCCTGCATATTGGTTATTTTCACAGACGAAAATGATTGGAAGCTTCCAAATCGATGCCATATTCATCGCTTCATGGATCACCCCTTCATTTGATGCCCCTTCTCCAAAAAAGGCTACCGCCACATGATCATTTCGTTTATAGTGGTAAGCAAATGCCGCTCCAAGAGCAATAGGAACACCTTGACCCCCTCTACCATCTACTCCCAAAATACCCATTTCCCAATCTGTTATATGCATTGAGCCACCTTTGCCCTTACAGTACCCTGTAACTTTTCCTCCTAACTCTGCCATGACCCTATTAATATCCGCACCCTTTGCAAGGATATGCCCATGCCCACGATGGGTGCTTGTGATGACATCTCCTTTTTCAAGGGCACAGCAAACCCCTACTGCAACCGCTTCTTGTCCAATATATTGGTGTAATTCTCCTGAAATTTCCCCAGCCTCAAGGAGAACTTTTGCCTCCTCTTCAAAAAAGCGTATCAACAGCATATCCTGAAGCATTTTTAATTTCTCTGCTTTCTTCACATACACCTTTCACAACCCCTTTCAACCTTTTTTTCCATATGGATCGTTTCTAGAGCATCTTTCTCATCGATCACCACAGAAAAGCCTTTGGAAAGCCAAAAGGGAAAACCACCAGGTAGGAATTTATGAGTATGTAAATAAAGAGTTTGATAGTTGCCCTTTTGTTGACAAAATTGGTAGGCATGATCCCATAGCATGGTGCCAATTCCCAAGCGGCGATGGTTCCTATCAATATAGCATTTCGTTATTTCACACGTACTTTGTAAATCGTAACGACTTTTCATTACGGAAATCCGATCGTCGTAAGGGTGTACAGCAATCGTTCCGAGTATTTGCTCATCTTCAGCAAATGCTGCTGCAAAATAGGCATGATCTTGATTCACATATATTTCTTCCATTTTTAACAGTTGGTTTTTAGAAGTATCACTAAGGGGAAATGGAAATACTTCCTGAAAGACCCGCTGCACAAAATTAATCACTTGAGGAATTTCTTCTTTTTTTACTTCTCTGATAGCAATCTTTGCTTTAGTTTCCATCATAAACACCATCCTTTAGAATTAATGGGCTAACGATACGGATGATAATTGATTTTTTGAAAGAGAGTGTTCCAATTTTTCTATATTTTGAACATCGAGTACTTCCTCAACGATTTTCCCTTCATCCATCACGATAAAGCGATCTGAAATATATGTAATAGCCTGCAAATCATGTGAAATAAACACATAAGAGAGTTTATATTGTTTTTGTAGTTTTATTAAGAGATCTAACACTTGCACCTGAGCAACGGTGTCCAAACTACTCACTACTTCATCGAGGACAAGTAGATCAGGTTTAAGCGATATCGCTCTAGCAATATTGATTCTTTGTAATTGCCCACCACTAAATTGGCTCGGATATTTATCTGCATCTGTTGCCATTAATCCGACCGCTTCTAATAACGTATTTACTTCCTCCCTTATTTCAATCGAGGATAATTGATCATAATTTTCTAGCGGTTCAGCAATACTTTTTCCAACTGTCATTCTCGGATTTAATGAAGCAAATGGATCCTGAAAGACCATTTGAAAATGTCGTCTCATTTTTCTTAATGATTTCTCATCTAATTGGGTAATCGGTACACCCTTGAAAATAATATGACCTTGATCCGCTTTCTCGAGCCCCATAATTACTTTTGCCAAAGTACTTTTACCAGAGCCACTTCGCCCAACAATTCCGATACAAGTTCCATGTTCTAGAGTTAGTGATACATTATGAAGAGCTTTAATATGTTTAGACTTTTTAAACAATGAACGCTCTAATTTATATGATTTTGAAACATTACTCACGATTAATAAACTCATTTTACCCCTCTTTTCAAGCGACTGCTTGCCTCAATCAATGACCTTGTAAAGGCGTGTTGCGGTTGATTAAGAACTTTTAACAATGGTCCTTTTTCAACGACCATTCCATCATGCACGACGATTACTTCATCAGCTAATCTTGAGATCACATCGAAATCATGAGAAACAAGTAAAATACTCATGTCATACTCATGCTTGAATTTTTCAAGCAAATTGAGAATATGGGTTTGAGTAACCTTATCGAGAGCTGAAGTCGGTTCGTCCGTAATCATGATGGAGGGTTGTAACATGAGCGCAATGGCGATGAGTACCCGTTGCAACATTCCACCACTCAATTGAAAAGGGTATTGTTTAAATATGTCATCAGCATGTTCAAAGCCCACTTTTTCAAGATAGTGTAGAGATAATTTTTTCGCCTCTTTACGTGAAATGCTCTGATGCGCTCTTAATGTTTCAACCATATGACTGCCAATTGTGATGACCGGGTTCAATGACGAATGTGGATTTTGCATCACCAGCGCCATTTCAGAACCACGAATTTTCCTCATTTCTTTATCCGGCAGATTTAATATTTCGGTGCCCTTATATTGAATACTCCCTGTCGCAAATATCGGTTTCTTTAAAAGGTTCATGATCGCATGGCAAGTCATCGTTTTTCCCGTTCCACTACTTCCTAACACCCCTAAAACCTTACCAGGGAATACGTTAAAACTAACCTTTTTCACAATTTCGTTAACGGGCATACATGCCTGTCTTTCTAGAAAAATAGTTAAATCATGAACAGATAAAATCGGCTCCTTTGACATGTATCAACCCTCCTACGACTCTAATTTCGAATCCATCCTATCCCGCAAAGCATCACCAAATAAGTTAAAAGCCATAACTGTGAAAAAGATCATCATTCCTGGATAAAACATTAAGGAAGGATGACTCCTTAGAAATTGTCTGCTATCGTTTAGCATCGCTCCCCATTCTGCGGTTGGGGGTTGAATTCCAAGCCCTAGGAATGAAAAACCTGCAATATATAACAAAATTGATCCCATATCAAGGGTAGCAAGGACAATGATTTCTGACATCATTCCGGGTAATAAATGACGGGTAATGATTTTGAATTCAGATGTACCTGCCATTTTAGCTGCAATGATGTAATTCTGTTCTTTATGGGTGAGGACCATCCCCCTAATAATTCGCGCATATGAAACCCATTGAATCAGAATCATCGCCAATAGTAAGTTAAATAAACCAGGTCCTATAATCCCTACAAATGCTAAAATTAACACCAATCCAGGAAAGGCAAGGAGAATATCACAAATTCTCATAAACAGAGAATCAATACGGCCACCTTTATAACCAGCAAACAAGCCAATCACAACACCAATGAACATTGTCACGGTCACAACAAGGATCGAACTTCCTAGGGAAATGCGTGTGCCATAAATCAATCTCGAAAGAATGCATCTTCCTTGGTGATCTGTTCCGAGAAGATACTCTTTCGACGGTCCTTGTAATCTCAAATCGATTCTCGTTAAATTGGGGTCATGAGGTGCTAAATATGGTGCAAAAATGGCAATGAGAATCATCAAAACAATGATCGTACCACTAAAAACTAGTACTCTATTTTTTACTAGATGTCTCCCTTTTATTTGTTTCATCCTACTAATCCCCTTTTAGCCGGATCCGAGGATCTAGATGGGCATGAATAATATCAACGATTAAGTTTAAAATGACAAAGATCACTGTCATTAATAGCACGCAAAACTGAATCACCGGATAATCTCGATTCAAGATCGCTGTGACAAAATATCGTCCCACACCTGGCCATGAAAAAATGCTTTCAACAATAACCGTTCCAGCTATCATATGCCCGATACTCATACCAAACGCCGTAATATATGGTTGCAATGCATTTTTCAATACATGTTTTCCAATAATCACTCCTTCTTTTAATCCTCTACTGGTAGCGTTTATCACAAACGGCTTTTTCATATACTCTAGCATCCCTGAGCGTAACAGTCGGGGGAACGTAAAAGTATAAATAAAGCACATTGTTATCGTAGGTAATACCAAATGGACAAAACCACCTCGTCCACCTGAAGGAACCAAACCAAGTTTATAGGAAAAAATATAAAGCAATATGAAACCTAACCAAAAGGATGGCATCGATGCCCCAATATACGAAAGCAACCGACTAAATCGATCAAATAAGCGATCCTTATATATCGCTGAAAAGATTCCTGCAGGCACACTAACAAGCAATGTTAAGATAACCGCAGACAGGGTCAGCTGCATTGTTGGTATTAAGAAATACATGGCTTCTTCAAAAATGGGTTCCCCTGTCGTAAACGAGTTGCCGAAATTCAACTGCAAAGCGTTTACCAACCATTGATAATATTGGACATATAACGGCTGATTTAATCTTAATTCTTGACGTATCATTTCGACCGCCTCATCCGTTGGAGGAATTTGAGAAAGTCGCAGATAAACCTCAGCAGGATCACCAGGAACAAGATGAATCAACAAAAAGGTAATAATCGTCGTTCCCAGTAAAATAGGAATTAGACTGACTACACGTTTAAAAATATACGTTATCATTGTTCAATAGAGATTTTATTCAACGGTAATGTATAGTTCATGTTTGGAAACTCCACACCACGAATATAATCATGAAATACTGCAATATCTGCTGAGTATGAAATAGGTAAATAAATCGCTTGTTCATGCAATGTACCCATAATATAACCGTAAATTTCTTGTCTTTTCTCTTCATCGGTCGTGACTAATACTTCACCAATCAGTGCATCTATTTCTTCCTTCATCGGTAGCCCCAATTGTGCTTGATAATCAGCATGAGCAGGCTTTCTCATCGAAGAAAATAATGTGTGGGGCTCATAAGGTGCACCCCAAGTATTATTAAAAATGAGATTGAAGTCCCCATCTTTTTGCCTCTGTAAGTAGGATTGGTTTTCTTCACCAACAAGATTTAGTTTAATTCCAACTTTAAGTAAGTCCCCTTGTAGCGTTTCTGCAATCGCCTTTTGCACTTGATCGGTCGCATTAAAAACAATCTCTAACTCTAATAAGCTACCTTCTTTTTGTCTAAATTCGGAGTCATTGCTCTTCGTCCACCCTGCACGTTCTAGAAGACTATTTGCTTTGTCTAGATCATATTCAAAAGGTTTCAAGCCTAAATCACTGTAAGGTACATTTGAAGCGAATAGTGTATCTGCTTTTAACTCCGTTCCGTAAAACAAATGATCAATAATAGCTTGCTTATTAACACTATGTTCAATGGCCTGCCTCACCTCTAATTCCTGTGAAGGTCCTTTGTTTGAATTAATGGCTATCGTTCTAGTAGACAAAGGGGCAGAAACTTTTGTTTGATAATTTCCTGTTTCTTGCAGGAATTTGAAGGAGTCTAAACTAATGAGCCCATTTCCCAAAATCAGGTCAATTTCTTTATTTTCAAAAGCAATTACTCTCGCTTCACCATCGGGAATTATTTTTATTTCAATTTCATCAATTTTCGGCTTTTCTCCCCAATAGTATTCATTTCGTGTAAAAACAACATACTCATCTTTTTTATGTTCACTTAACACCCATGCCCCCGTACCAATCGGTTTAACGATTCCTTCCTCTGTTTTCCCATTTTCAGGGAAGCCATTATCTCCTAAGAAACGGAATGGCCGAACCAAGGTTAAATCCTGTAACAACGGATAATAGGCATTTTTAAGTGATATTTTAAAGGTTCTCTCATCGATTACACTTGTACTATCTATTTGATTGATAACCTCTAGCCAGCTATGTCTTTCAGCATTTTCCAAGATTGCATCAAAGTTTTTCTTCGCATTTTCCGCGGTGAAATAAGTACCATCGGAAAACCTCACATCTTCCCGTAAATAAAAGGTATACTCTTTTCCGTCCTCTGAAATATCCCAATCTTCAGCTAACCAAGGTTCAATCATTCCACTTTCTCCATATCGGACCAATGATTCATACACCATGTCTTGTGCGAAGATTTCATTAGGGGCATACATATGTGGATTTATTTCACCAATATCTTTACTCCATGAGATCGTCAACCTTTTTATTGAATCATTCGCTTCCATGTTCCCTTTAGCATCCATAACATTCTTTTCACTGCACGCAGTCAAAATGAAGAGAATTAATAACAATAAAAAACCATTAGTCTGCCATTTTCTCATATATTGACTTCCTCCTCTAGTTCTCTTCTCTAAAAAAATGATTGTGATTTGCGATGTTTTTTTAAAGTTGGAATTCATTGGATAATGAATACACTCATTTTATCACTCAGATAGGAAGCCACACCCTTCAATATGTAAAAACTTATTGAACAAGTTACGGATCAGTGACAATATGATTAAGAGAAATGAAAAAAGAAGACTCTCACAAAGTCAATAACTTCAACTTTGTAATTGTCCTCTTTATGCACTTTGTTATTGTAAAAATGATTAATTAAACAACCAACAATCGCTCTAAATCTAAAATTTTTATTCTTTTATGACCTTTCTGTTCAATATAGCCTGCTTCTTCAAATTCTGTTAACTTACGGCTTATCGTTTCAGGTGTCGTTCCTAGATAGGAAGCTAAATCCTTTTTACTCATCGGTAAATCAAATTCATGAACTTTGCCTTCTTGACCGAGACTTTCGATTAAGAATAAGGCGAGCCTCGTCTCTACTTTCTCAGTCGTACACCTCATCGTCTGTCTTTCTGACATCTCCAGTCTATTCGAAAGCTCGGCTAACATTTTGAATGAAATCACGGGATATTTTATTAACAGTTCCTGCAAGCTTGTTCTTTTGATAATACACACTTCAGTATCTTCCATTGCTTCTGCAAATGAATGATGGAACGAATCATGAAACAATGGATGAACATCAGTAAAATCACCTGGGTATAAGATTCGAATTAATTGCTCTTTCCCTGATTCTGAAAGTCTATAAATCT
Source organism: Robertmurraya phoenicis (assembly GCF_047302285.1). Classification (GTDB taxonomy): domain Bacteria; phylum Bacillota; class Bacilli; order Bacillales; family Cytobacillaceae; genus Robertmurraya. Next base: position 643,297 of record NZ_CP154845.1, on the reverse strand, counting down.
TCATTTTCCCTTCCTTCACAATGTAAAGGGAGTCTGAAACATCCCCAGCATGATGAATGATTTCTTTATTTTTATAGGAAACTGCTTTTGCTGTTCTCATAATTTCCTTTAAGTGAGCCTCACCTAACCCGCTAAAGATGGGAACCCTTGAAACACATGCTTGATGTGTGCGCTTCTGAGAAATCCCCAAATAAGAATAAAAACGTCACAACCAAAAGAATCGAAAGCGTCTTTTACAACTACTTCATTATTAGTCTTTTCAATTTCTTCCGCTAAAGCATGAGCCATCTTTTCTATAGTTCCGGTCATACTGGTAAAAACAATGAGCGTATTCACAGTCTCACTTCCTATTTAAAGACTTCACTACTACTACAAAATAATCATAGACAAATCCATTCCTAATTAAATTGATCCTCATCAATTTAAGCCACAAAAATGATTAAATTGATCAACATCAATTTAAGCCAGAAGAAAAAAGCTCCTACAAAATGTAGGAAGCTTCCGGTTTGTCTAATTTGATCCAAACATCTCTCACCCTTAAGCGGAATTTTTCCTGTTATCTCCTCAATGGAGTCCCTATTAGGGGAAATAACGGAAGATTTTCCGCTTATGGAGAGCAAAATCGTTTATTTTGGCATTTTTGAGGTGAATAGCAGGAATTTTTCCTGTTATTTCGGCTCTTTTTCATGATGCTTGCTCATTAAGCGGAATTTTTCCTGTTATTTTTTCATACCGATACTCCTACTGTTTATACGAACGTTTTCCACAAATCGAGGGAATTTGTAAATTCCTCACAAGTGTTGCATTAAAAAATTTATTCATGTTAAAACATTTAAACTTAACCCATATATACACTTTATTGGAATATATTGGTTTTTAAAAAATAAAAAAATCCTTACAATTAGGAGGAAGGTCAAAGTCCTGTCCAAATCCTAATTACAAGGAGTACCCATGGAAAAGAATAACACAAAAACAGTATTTAATAAATACCTCCATCCGATTCAGATTATAAAAATACTTCTACTAGCAAATATAAATAGGAGAGGGAAGAACGCAATTCTAGTCTAAACATAAGAATGGAAGTTTATCTATTTATAAGTCCTCCCTTTGTAGAAAGCATCGATGAGAAATTGTATAATAAATAGACACACCGTTGGTGAAAAGAGGTTGGTATTCATGAAAGAAATAAAGTTGGAATCGAAAGAATTTAAACGAGTTCTTCACAACCTTCACTTGGAAAATCTAAGTCTTACTCCTGCCATGCAGAAAGAAGTACTGCAACTGGTGAATGCGAACGTTTCTATTACTCCCCCTCTTATAATGGGTTTACTGCAGCATGGAAAATATAAAAAAGAAAAAAATGACGATTATTTGTTAAAGCATAATTTATTGGGAATCACCTCTCTCAAAGAGCTAGAAATAGCCGAGGTATTGGCCTTTTCGCTTCGGGCAACGAAATTGGAACAAGCAGGTGTTCATTCCATATCCATGACGTTGAAAGGATTTCAAGATTTGCATTATTATTTGTTTCAAGATGTCTATTCATTTGCAGGAACATTTCGAGATGTTCAATTAATGAAGGGCAACACTCGTTTTTGCCAAGCCCAATTTTTAGATTCCTATGCAATGGATTTATTTCGAGAGCTAAACGAAGAGCCTGCCTGGGAAGGACTAGATCAAGCAGCAGTGCGATTAGCTTATTTTAAATCGGAGCTCAATATGCTCCATCCCTTCCGAGAAGGAAATGGAAGAACTGTTCGAATGTATTTGTATGCCTATGCATTCACCCGAAACGTAGAGTGGGCATACGAAACAATAAATCGGGAGAAGTATATGCAAGCTGTGATTCAGTCTGTTACTGATTTAGAAGCATTACGTCAACTTTTTAAGGGAACCATCCAATTTATTGATTAGTTTCATAAGAATCAAAGTAAGCTTTTTCGTATTTGTCTTTCCTCCATTTTTTTTCTATCCATTTTGCATTTTCCAAAGATTAACGAAAATTACAGTCATCATAGTGAGGAACAAAAGAAACCTCACTTGAAAAATCAATTGAAATTATTTATCGAACATTGATTCGGAAGCGAATAAAACCATTCAATTTAAACATAGAGCGATTAAATTGAATGGTTTTTAAAATTATGTTGGTCTTCTATATTTAGAAAAATGTTTGAAAAATTCAAAGTGAATGCTTTCGTTTTATCTAATTTACTTCTTGTTCCGAATCTTGGGCAATAATCCATTTATTATTTACTTTCTTTTCTTTCCATCCTATTAACGCAATAAATAGGACCATACAGAGTACAATCATTAATACAAATACTTGTTTTTCGTACGAAATATAATCCCTAGTTAATCCTGCGATAACAGGAATGACTCCACCTAGCATATAACCAAACCCTTGCATCATTGAAGTCCAAGAGCTTGCTTCACTTGACGAAGAAACTGCGTTTAATGGAAGTGCCAATGCTAGAGGGAATAATCCGCCAAGTCCAATACCAATCAGAATCGTTGCAAGCCAAGGATTCACTATATCAAAGACAATGCAAAATAAACCTATTAAAACAAATAATGTACTTCCCATTAACCATGCCTTATCGTTTTTATATACATCAGCTAATGATGGAATCAAAAAACTAAAGATCATTTGAATAATTGTAAATAAAGTAATGAGTGTACCCGATTGCTCTCCACTAAAGTCCATTGATTGTGCAATCGGTGCTAACCATGTGCTAATACAATAAAATATACCAGCTTGTAAGCCGAATATGAGGGTAAACAACCATACTTTTTTATTTTTTAATGGCATTTGAATCGCTGTCTTTGTTGAACTTTTCACAAACCCACTTTTCTTCATTATTGGATACCAAAATAGGAAACCAATTACTGCAAAAATGCTCCAACTTGCTAAAGCAAGCTGCCATGAATCGTTTAATTGTTTTTGTAACGGAATCATCAATCCAGCACTTAATGAGGCACCAATTCCCATTCCTACAGAGTAAACACCAATCATCATCCCAATTCTATTCGGAAATTTTTGCTTAATATATCCTGAAACTAGTGGTCCAGCAATGGCTATCCCAATTCCAATTAAAAAAGCTGTAAGTAGTAGTGTCATTACTGAATTTGTAAAAGCTCGAAATGCTGTTGCTAGACCAATCAAGAGTAAACATGCAGCAATCGTTTTTTCTAATCCAAATCGGATACTTATGCTTGTTGAGAAAAACGCAAAAAAGCCCATACAAATGACTGGAATTGACGTAAGCAAACTGACCATACCATTACTTAATTCTAAATCATTTCTAATGTTCTCCAATACAGGGGATATCGAAGCAACGCTTATTCTTAAATTTAATGAAACAAGAAATAGGGCTAAAATAACAAATAGTATTTGTTTCTTCAACTTTTAACATCCTTTTTATAAATCTTAATACATCTTATCATCAGACGTTTAGTTTTGTAAATAAGGAGCTGTTATCGCTCCAGGTTTTCGTTCACACATTGAATGGCTTTTTCTTCATCTTGCGTTAAAATGGCTTTAAATAAATCTTCATGAATCTCTGAGTTATCGTTATAATTAGTTACATGTAAAATAAGGCTGCTCAAGATCTTACGTAAAACGGGAATGAAGGATTGATATAAATTATATAGAACCTGATTTCCACTAGCTTTTGCAATGGCTAAATGAAAATCAATATCTGCATCGACATATGTCGCATAATTTCCGTGCTGAAATGCTTTATAACGTTGAACCAGACAGGTTTTTATATGCAATAAATCTTCATCTGTTCTTCTTCTTGCAGCTAATTTTGCAACTTCTTGATCTAACATCGCACGTGCTTCATATACATCTTTCTTATCAGCTTGTTGAAGCTGTTGATTAAAAGAAGTTCCATTTTCCCATTCTAAAGACAAAATACGTGTGCCTCTTCCTTGCCTTACTTCAAGAATTCCTGCATGAACAAGCACTTTTATTGCTTCACGAAGGGTTGAGCGACCTACCGAGAATTCTTCCATGAGCTGAGGTTCAGGTGGAAGACGATCACCAATCTTATACGCACCTGAGAAAATTTTATTCTTTAATTGCTCAATGATTTCATCTGTTAATTTTCTTCCCGTTACTTTTGAAAATGAAGATGAATGATTTGTCATACCATTTCACTCCTACACCTTTACATTAGTACTATTATAACGTGAAAGGAAAGATTATAAAAATATAACAAAAACATAATCCATAATGAAGTTCTTAACTTATTCTACTATTAGTTCCCTATCTATAGTATGTTTTTTCGTATTTATTGTAATTTATGATACCTCTGTCCCCCATTTTTTCTCTTCTTGCACAAAGAGAATACCTAGTTCATGATGGTCGCCTTCATAGAGTGCTCGTTGAACAAAGCGTATTTGCCCGTTTACATCGAGTACCTCTAGTTTACAATGGGCTCTGTTTCGCTGTAGGGCAGTATAAAAGCCTGTCTCATCGTGAATCTGCGTTCCATTCACTTTCATGACGAGTTCGCCGACTTGAAGGGCCATTTTACTAGCAGGTGATTCGGGAAGAATGCCCAAAATCATTAGACCATTGTTTCGTTTGGAAAAATAAAATGGTAAATTCTCATCAGCCATTCGCTGTCTTAAAGCGATGATTTCTCTACCTAGAATCGCTAGTGGAACCGCAACGATTGATAGAATTGGAATCCAGTAGCTTCCGATCGCTATCAAAACTAATAAAAACCCCAATGCGATTACTTTTTTCCCGACAGCTTGTACTGCTTCTTTTGGCAATATTCCTTGAATTCGTTGGTGGAATCCAATCGTAAACGGAACGAGCAGTAAGGAGTAACTCCCAGCCCCGATGGAAAACACCGGCCACCATTCAAATGGTGCTTGCAAGGCTGAACCCGGAACAAGTAAAAAGGCAGGAATGATCCACAAACGTTTTACTTCATGGATCCCGACACGCTGACCTCTTTTACTCGTCGTAAGTTTTGGAGATGTCCCTTTCTTTCCATTGACGAGGATGAGGATGCCTTCAGCAATCACGAGCAATGCTAATAGTGCTGCGATTGATGGGAATATTTTTCCCTCTAATTGGGCAAATGCATCCTGAAACAATGGAACTTGCCAATTTTCTCCACCAGCAAAAATCGTTAAGAAGAAGGCAAAACCAATGGTAAAGACCGGTGATAATAAACGTGGATTCATGGTAAAGCTTAAAAGCAAAGTCAGGAGTGCCACGAAAAGAATAGTAGCAAACGGAATCGTCAGTCCCGCTCCAATTGTCACAATCGATACCCCTAAACCAATGATAATTCCTAATGGTAGGAGCTGTCTTAGCTCAAAATAGGCATTCTCAGCTCGCACGTTGAAATTTTTCCTTTCCCTTTTCACGCGTGACACACCTAATACTGCTGCTAAGAAGAAACTATAATAAAAGATTGGATGAAGAAAAAGTTTAAGTGTACCTTTTAAAAATTCTATGAGCCAATCGATTCCCACATCTGCCACCTCCCTTTGTTTCGAAATCTATTGAAATGATGAATTCATCACTCTATGTAAAATGGTTTCAACTTCTATTTTACCAAATGTTTGCTAGGTTAGGCACCTGAAATCTTCAACGACAGGCCGTTTTTCTATCATAGAGGAAGGTCTTTTTTGATTTTAATCATGTTTTGCTGAGGTTTTTCGTTTTGTAGTGGAGTGGAGACGGGGATTACGCATGTTTTTTGTCCTTGACTGGGATTTCCGCCGGGATTGCGGGTGTTTCCGAGTTTATTGCGGGGGTTTTGCCAATGATTGCGGGTGATTTATTATTTATTGCGGGTGAATCGGCTATAATTGCGGGGGTTTTCAAGTTTATTGCGGATCTGCGGTAAAGTGGCGCCAGTCTGAGATGTCAATATTCAGGGTAGGGAACGTTTCATCCCCTACCCTTTTATTAATATTTCACACCTTTACGAATATGTGTCTTCTCAAACTCTGTCATATCGGGGTCAAAATACTCATCTGTATAGGCAGCGACAAATTGATCCTTTTCAATATAGCCTGAACCCCATGTCGGATCCATGGTCAGCCACTCACCATCAACCATCACTTCAACCCAGGCGTGGTTCGCTGGCCAAAAACCACCAAGAGATGTGCCCTCTATGAATCTTGCTTCCATATCAACTGCGCGAAATAAAGCAATCGCTAAGTAAGAATAGTCTTGGCATACGCCTGTTTTCAGCTCAAGTGTTTTCAATGCGCTATCATCCCACTCAAATTCTTTATTTCTTAGTTTCCCAACATCGTAGCTCACATTTTTCGTGACATAGTCATAAACCGCTTTTGCCTTCTCACGTTCAGTGGTAATCCCTGCCGTAATTTCTTGAGCTAATTCAATCATTTCTAGCGCGTCTGATTCAACCCCTCGAGAAGGTAGGAGATCTCTTTTATCCTCAGCTGTTGATTCGACCTCAAACTGAGCAAAGCCGAAGAAACGGAAATAGTCACTGTTTTCCTCTTTAATTTCCGGGACATTGACGGTGATTTCATACGTTCCAGGTCCAAATCGTAAATAAAAAGAATCGTCAAACGTGAAATCTTCCACTGGAATGACATCTAACGCTTCATCTTCCCCCTTTTTCAATGCCACATAAATATGGGTCGTGTCTTGAGCGAATTCAGCGTCTGGATCAATCGTACCTTTAATATGATACTCACCATCCGATACTTCTCCCCCAAATGTCGGATATTCTAAGGTGACACCACGTTCCATATAAACATTGGAATAATCAATTGGCTTCATCACTTGCTCTGACTCATTATCGATTAATAGCTTCGTACCAACCTGGTAATAATCTTCTCGTTCTTCATCTGGAACCAATATCTCTAATTCATGTAGACCTTTTCCATAAAAAAGTGGCACCTCATATTCAAATTTACCTTCTTGAATCGGAAGAACATGTTTCCATTGTTCCGTATCTTTCCTTAAGATTAGCATAATCGTACCGCCGTGGACTGATTCCCCTACCTCTCCTTGAAGAGAGAATGTCTCATTTCCTTTCACATAGCTTGCATCTAAGTCTAGAGCCAATCCTGCCTCAAACCCGAATGGCGTGTAAGTAAGATCACGTTTTTGCTCAGGGTTCACATTGATAACTTCAAAACTCGCCGTATCATAGTAATAATTCTCCTGATCTTTACTTGGCAGCTGGACCGTTACCCGATATTCGCCCTCTCCGTTAAAAAAGTGTATCGTTTGTTTGAAGGATCCTTCCTCGATCGGCGTGTAGTACTCATGCTCTGATCCCGCTATTCCCTCTTCATTGGAACGAACTTTAATCCATGCATAATCTGACTTCAACTGATCAAACTGCTCGATCGAGCCCTCAATCGACACCTTGCCATTTGCGGCAAACTTTTCATAGTCTGGCTTTGTCATTGTTGCCCCAATTTCCTCTGCATACGAGGTTAATTCAAGTGGGACAAGCTCCAGCTCCCCGTTTTTTTCTTCTACTAATTGTTCATATTGATCTTGCTCTTCCTCTTCTTTCGTTTCACTTTTTTCCGTATTACTGCAGGCTGTTATAAAGAATACAAATGATATCAAAGAAATCAGGATAAAACGTAGCGATTTGCGATTCATATTTTCCTCCTTTAGCAAAGCTGTGTTATTTTATAAGTTTTACGTATTTTATAGAGGATAGTTTCTAAGACTTATAGACCTATTTTCTCTAGGTGAAAAGAACTATTGTACAAGTGCGCTCATCGCTCTCCATATTAAGAAAAAGGCTGCAACAGATAAACCTCCGTATATCATGTTTTTCGTCACCTTATTACCTTTTTCATTAATTCCAGCGAAATTAATGGCGGCAAGGATCATTAAAATAAATGCCATGCCTCCAAATGTGGCTAGATTTCCTCTTTGTCCATCGAGCTGGATTTCCCAATTTTCATCAGCTACTTGAAATACGTAAACAGTAAATATAACTACAAATATAATTAAATAGACGATCGTCATATTCCGAAAAGTCTTTTTCCTCACCAAATGCTCACCTCTCTTAAAGAAAAAAAGATTAGCCCCAACAAAGTGGTGGTGCTAATCTTTTTTCATTTAGTTAAACAAGGGCCATCATTGCTCTCCAAACTAGGAAAAACACCGCAACAGTCAGGCCACCAAATATCATACCTTTAGTTACGGTGCTACTTTTTTCTCTAATTCCCGCAAAATCAATCGAGGCAAGAATAATGCCTATAAATATCAGGCCAAGAAATATAGACAAATTTCCTCTATGTCCATCTAGCTCAAATTGCCATTGTCCATCAGAGGCACGATAAAGATAGAGGGCAAATAAACTCAAAACTCACGACTATAAATATATACGCGTAGGTTATAAGCGTAACCATTTTCTTATTCAAAATCTCACCTCATTTACTTACTATTGCGGTTGAGGATATATGCCTCCTCCACCTGGATTTATTGTCGTATTTCCACTTGGTACTCTTGGATTCATTGAATTTTGCGTATCAGTTGGTTCTGGAGTATTACTTTGCTCCTGATTTCCAGTTGATTCCGGACTAGGTTCCGGACCTGGCTCAGGACTAGGCTCAGATGTCGGTTCTGGACTTGGTTCTGTAGTCGGTTCCAAGCTAGAATTTGATATTGGCTCCGGTGGCGACTGTGGTGATGGTGATGGTTCAGGAGTTGGACCTTCACTAGTTGTTGGCTCCGATGGCGTTGTAGGTTTGTTATTTGTGGCACTTTGGTTCTTCATTTCCAAGTATGTTGTCAATCCAATCACTAAGAGGCTCTTCAACGGTTTTAGTAACAACCTCTTCCGCAAATGGATTAGGGATTTTCTCGAATATCTTCGATAATGCCCCAGTAATTGCCCCTAGGGTTGTATCAATAGTAGGGCTGTAAAAGTGAAAAAGTAATGTATCCATTTCAAGTTCCGTTTCTCCACTTTGTCCAACAATTATGACTATGACAAAATTCTCCTAAAGTCCTATATAATAACTACATCCGTTCACATTTTCGTCAAATTTACCCTATCATAGGAAAATAATAGAAAACCACTACCAATATTTCGAATTCAAAATAATTAAACGTTCTAAAGTACTAGAAGATACTAGAAAAAAAGAATATGATGGATATTATCGCAACCAAAAAGCTTAAAATTTTTGAAGAAGAAATATGACAAACGTTTAAAAATGTAGGTCTTTTCTACCCTTTTATGTATCAAACGGCTTTCTTTTTGCGTCTATATTCATATCAGAGCGATTCTTGCTTATGAAACAACCATCGTTAGGACGAACGTCTTAATGATGTGAGCGTCTAAGATGTCTATGATATATAATGAAGATGGATATTCGGGCTTAGGCTGTTGGTGAATGTTTTCAATCAGCTTGTCAGTTATCACGACTATTTATTCAATAACTTCATAAGATTTAAAATGCAGATTTTTTAGAACGAGGAGATTTCTATGGAAAGATTACGTCCGATATGGGAAAAAGTATTGCGCTTTTGGAAAAGGATGCATTTTACCCAAATCCTATTATTACTAGGTTTATCTTTAATTCTATTTACGATCATTTATTTTGCGGTTTTAGCAAGCCAAGCAAATGTGGAATCGTTAAAGGCCGGTTTGAATCAATCAACCGTTATTTATGATAAAAATGAAGAGGTCGCTACAGAAATTGCGACCAATCGGACATCCGGTGTGGATGCTGCCGAACTACCTGAACATGTTCGCAACGCAGTCGTAGCGATTGAGGATCACCGTTTTTATGAACACAATGGTTTTGATCTAAAAGGAATTACCCGAGTATTCTTTAAAAATCTATTAGCCGGAAGAATCACTGGTGGCGGAAGTACGATTACGCAGCAGCTCGCCAAAAACGCCCTCCTTTCACCTGAACAAACGTATCGTCGTAAAGTCGAGGAATTATTTTTAGCAGTCGAGCTTGAAAAGACCTATAAAAAAGACGAAATCCTCCAGATGTATTTGAATCAAAGTTATTTTGGTAGTGGCGCTTGGGGAATTGTCCAAGCTTCAAAAAAGTATTTTAATAAAGAATTAAAGGATTTGACCGTCAGTGAAGCAGCTCTTTTAGCAGGACTACTACAGTCCCCATCCGCTCGGGATCCTTATAAGCATTTAGAACGGGCAATTGAACGAAGAAATGTTGTTCTTTCTCGTATGTTGGAAAATAACATGATTACCGAGGACGAGTATGAAGCAGCGAAAAACGAGGACGTTCATTTAGAGGATGGTGGCGGAAGCTTTATTAAGCGGGACTACCCATTTTATGTCGATGCTGTTTTAGATGAAGCTACTGGAAAGTACGGATTAACACAAGAAGAAATTTTAACAAGAGGCTATCAAATCTATACCAATATGGACCAAAAAATCCAAACAGCGATGGAACAAGTTTACGCAAAGGATTCTGTATTCCCGAAAGGAAGAGGTGGTGAAATCGTGCAAAGTGGCGCGGTTTTACTCGACCCTCACTCTGGTGGAGTACTTGGACTTGTCGGCGGTCGTGGAGATTATGTCTTCCGAGGCTTTAACCGAGCCACACACTTACAAGCACAGCCTGGTTCCACCCTTAAACCGTTAGCTGTCTACACACCGGCAATCGAAGAAGGCTATCTCGTCACCTCGATTTTGCAGGATGAGAAGAAAACATATGGCAAATATGCCCCAACAAACCCTAATGGCGTCTACAAAGGGGATGTCCCCATGTATGAGGCGTTGGAAGAGTCACTGAACGCACCGACCGTTTGGTTATTAAATGAAATCGGCTTGGCAAAAGGTCTTGATTCCTTGAAACGCTTTGGAATCCCATTAACCGAAGAGGACAAATATTTGGGAATTGCCCTCGGCGGGATGCACAAAGGAATTTCCCCATTACGATTGGCTGAAGCCTACTCTGCCTTTGCCAATGAAGGTAAACGCCAAGACGGTCATTTGATTACGAAAATTGTTGGACCAACAGGGAACGTAATTGCCGAACATAAAGGGAAATCAACAAGGGTCACATCTAAAGCAGTCGTTCGCGAAATGAACTCGATGCTATTGAATGTTGTCGAATCTGGAACAGGTACGGCGGCGAAAATATCCGGTGTTGAAATTGCTGGAAAAACCGGTTCTACTCAGCTTCCTTACGAAGATATCAACGGCTCTAAGGACCAATGGTTTGTCGGCTATACCCCAAATGTCGTCGGAGCTGTTTGGCTCGGCTATGATCAAACGGACCGAGAACATTATTTATCAAATAGTAGTTCCGAAAATGTCGTACCAATCTTCCGAGCGATTATGGACCAGTCATTGCCACATCTGGAACCTGGCGAATTTGACGTCGTTTCCGTCAATTCGAGACTCGCTGGTGTAAGCAAGAAAGAAGAGAAAGAAAGCAAGGAAATTACAGAAACCATTAAGGAAAAAACAGAAGTATTAAAAGAAGTCATTAAAGAAGAAAGTCCAAAATGGAAGCAAGTCATTTTGGAAATCAAAGAGGACGCGATTTGGCTCAAGGACTATGTGAAAGAGAAGATTGGTAAGTAGTCTGTTAAATACCCTATTTTGGGAGAAGCGGTTTTGTATTTTTCCATAAATAGGGTATTTTCATTTGGATTTTGAGGTAATGTCGTGCTTGCTGGCGTTGGTCGGGGGTTCTGCTCCGGGGGATGGGATGGCAAGATCCGCAATTATTGTCCAAACCCACGCAATTATTGCCAAATCATGCGCAATTATCCGTGGATCGCCCGCAATTAACGGCAAATTCCGCGCAATAAAACCCAAAACACCCGCAATCACTTTCCAACCAACACGTAATACCCTGTCGGTAGGATATTTGCTCTGGATGGCAAGATCCGCAATTATTGTCCAAACTCACGCAATTATTACCAAAACATGCGCAATTATCCGTGGATCGCCCGCAATAAACGGCAAATTCCGCGCAATTAACCCCAAAACACCCGCAATCCCTGTTCAACCAACACGTAATACCCTGGCGGTCGGATATCTGCTCCGGATGGCAAGATCCGCAATTATTGTTGAAACCCACGCAATTATTACCATAACCTGCGCAATTATCCGTGGATCGCCCGCAATTAACGGCAAATTCCGCGCAATAAAACCCAAAACACCCGCAATCCCCCATCCAACTAACCCACACACCGAAAAAAACAGCCGAAGTTTTCCTCAACTTCGGCTGTTCCTCTAATTTCACCTTGCAATATAGCGTAATGCCGTCTGTAATTGTAGGTCATTTTGTTCTTTTTTCATTTCTTCGAGGATCGCTGTTTCGAGGGCTGAGGCTGTTTGTTTATCAATTCGGCCACTGGCAGATAGATTTTTGTGATTTTGGAAGGCCATGACTGCTTTTTCCGTGTTTTCATCAAAGTAGCCATCCTCACGACCTGGTGCAAAACCAAGTCCATTTAACATTTGCTGGGCATTTTGTACTTGTTCATTGTTCATATCCATCATTAAAGCTGCATCAATTTGTAGTGGATGCGTATGATATATCTCTGGTTGCTCCACTTTTATATCAGGTTCAATTCCCTGCTTATGAATCCAATTTCCATCTGGAGTTAGCCACTTAAAGATGGTCAGCTTTATATTACTGCCATCCCCCATTGGTACGGGTTGTTGAACCGTCCCTTTTCCAAAGGTGTTTTCGCCAATCAGTTTATAGCCATTTGCTTCTTTTAGGGCACCCGCCAATATTTCGGAAGCAGAGGCACTACCTTTATCAACAAGAACGACGACAGGATAAGACTTTTCTTTTTCTAAACTTGAAAAGTAACGGAGTTTTTCTCCAGTTCGTTGCTCAATTTGAACATATGGTTTTTCCTTTGTCACAAACTCCTTAAGGATTTCTTCCACACTTGTTAAAAGTCCACCTGGGTTGCCGCGAACATCAATCACTAGTCCTTCGATCCCCTGTTTCTCCATTTTCGTAAGCTCTTCTTTAAATTCATTTGCTGTATCCTCTGAAAAAGAGGTAATTTCAAGGTAGCCAACATTTTTACCACCTTGCTTTTTTACATCTCCATATACCGTAATTTGCGGAATCTCATCGCGCTTTACTTCCACGACGAGTGGATCACGCAACCCTTGCCTCTCAATTTCAATCTTAACCTTCGACCCTTTTTCGCCACGAATTTTCAAAGTCGCTTCATATAAATCAAGCCCCTCAACACTTTCGCCATCTACAGAGAGAATGCGATCATTAGGCTTTAAACCAGCTTTCTCTGCCGGTGAATCCTTAAATGGTGCGACAATGATGACCTTTCCATCAACCATACTTACTTCAGCACCGATTCCTTCAAAGGAAGACTCCAACGTTTCATTAAATTGCTTGACCGTCTCCTTGTCCATATAGACAGAATATGGATCATCGAGCTTGCTCAGCATTCCCTGTATAGCGCCCTCTACCAATTCTTCCTCTTCAACCTCTTCCACATAGCTATTCTTAATTAATTCATAGGCTTTTCCGACTTTTTCTAAGCTTGCTAGTTCGAGTTCTGCTTGATTCTCGCTTTCCTGCTGTGGCTGCCGTGCTTCCTCACTAGTCCACTCAAAAACCAGATATGTACCTGCAGCACCTAGGCCCAAGGAGCAAGCGATGATCAGAGCAGTCCATATATGTTTCATTGTCTACCTCCTGTCTGTCCATTGGTAAGCCCTTATAGAAGGCCACATACTAAAGCCTTTTATAAAAAGTGAGTTCGTCTCTTCACTATATGATGAAATCGGACGAGTTATGAATCTAACCCCATGTTCTTTTCGATACGAATGGCAGGTAGGATAAGCGGAAATTTTTCCGTTATCTGCTAGATAGGGTTGTTTTTTAGAGGATATAAGGGAAGATTTTCCGCTTATGCAGAGCAAAATCACTTATTTTTGAATTATTCAAGTCAATAGGCGGAATTTCTCCTGCTATTTAAGCTGATTTTTATGGTATTTGCTAATTAAGCGGAATTCTTCCTGTTATTTATCAACTCAAAAGCTTGATAAATAGAAAATTACGTATACTATGTTCATACGTTATAGAAAAGAAAAAGCTGATATCAAAGAGTCGTCTTTAACGACCTTTTGACACAGCTTCTTCTTGTATCGATTAATTCGGATTTATAATGGAACGATTCCAACAGGATTGATTGCATTTGTTTTTGATAGATTCCATTCGCCTCTATGCAGTTCAAAATGTAAATGCTGACCGTATGAACGACCAGTGTTGCCCATTAGACCAATTTGCTGTCCTTTTGACACAACTTGTCCCTCGCTCACGGCACGGCTATTCATATGAGCATACACGGTTGTATACGTTTGCCCATTAATAGAATGGGCAATGAAAACGGCATTTCCATAGCTACTAGAATAATAGGAACGTATCACGACTCCAGAAGCAGCTGCGTAAATCGGTACAGTACCACTCGCCGCGATGTCCACACCTTTATGATCACCTAAAGAACGATTTCCAAAACCTGAAGATAAATATCCAGCAGCTGCCGGTCTTGTCCAAACTCCGCTCGATACCACTGGCGCTGTTTCTGTAGTAGACCCATTAGAATCTTTAGCAGCTTTTGCCGCTTCCTCAGCTTTACGTTTTTCTTCTGCTATTCTTTGATTCTCTAACTCTATCGCTTTTTGCATCGCTTTTTTCTGGGAAGCAAGGATGGCTTTTTCTTCTTCCATCTCTACAAGTTCATCATGCATATTTTCCTCTTCTTGTTTCAAAGAAGCCATTACTTTTTCCTTCTCAGCCTTTTGAGCATCTAAGGATTTCTTCATCGCCTCTAAATCTTGCTTCATCTTTTGTAGCTCAGAAAGTGTATCTTTGACTTCCTTTTGCTTACTTTCAAGTTCGGCTTTATCTGCATTATGTTCCTTCAAAATGTTTTGATCCGCTTGAACAAATACAGCAACCGCCCCAAGACGATCGATAAAGTCGCTAAAGCTCTTTGCACCGAGAAGAACATCGAAATAGGTGACTTGTCCATTTTCCTGAATCGTACGAGCGCGATTTTTCAAAAGTTCATTGCGATTGGCAATACGCTCCTCGAGCACTTTGATTTCTTCTTCCAATTTCTTTATATTCTCTTCAGCTTCGACAATTTGTAGTTCTTTTTCTTTTATTTTCGTTTCAGTATCCCCTACAGCTGTATCAATTCGCTTGATGTCTTGATCAACAGACGCCTGCTCATTTTTCACGTCATTTAACTTTTGATTTTGTTCATTTAACTTTGAATTGAGCTCAGACTGTTTTTCTTGAATACTATTTTGTTGTTTACTTAATTCATCAATTTTTGTGTTTGCTAATGCTTTTTCTAAAGGATAACCTGTTGCTAAAGTACCCAAACCAAGTGCCGTAACTACTGAGACGGTTAAGAGCTTTTTCTTCAATTCAGATTTCTCCTCCCTCTTTTTATGTAAGAAGGATCCCCAGGACGGACCTTAGGGATCCAAGACGATCTATCAAATTAAATTTTTAAAAACTTTCGTACGGACATGACGCTTCCCCAAATTCCAATAAATGCACCGATAAGGACTAGTAAGCCGCCTACTTGGAACATAAATGGATTGAATTCCAACAAATGGATAAAATGACCTTGAAGTTTAGAAGAAATGTAATCATAAGAGTAGCTATACAGTAAGCTAATGATCGTAATAGGAACGATTGAACCTAAAACGCCGAGCATAAGTCCTTCCAAAAAGAAAGGCCAGCGGATAAACGAGTTCGTTGCACCAACAAGTCTCATAATCTCAATCTCTTTTCTTCTCGCAACAATCGTGATTTTAATCGTATTGGAGATTAAGAACATCGCTGTAAATAAGAGACCAATAATTAAGACGAGACCTACATTTCTACTTGTTTTAATAAAAGAAAACAGTTTTTCAACATCGTCTTGTCCATATCTTACCTTTGAAGCGAAATCTAGTTTTTCAATTTTCTGAGCCACAGTCTCTAAATGCTCCGGTTTTTTCGTTTTCACGATTAACACGTCATAAAGAGGATTATCCTGTTCAAATAATTTAAAGGCTTCCCCTTCTTCACCTAGACTCGAAATTAAATTATCGAGTTCCTCTTCCTTTGGGGAAAAAACGACAGATTCGACTTCAGATAATTTTTCAATTTGACTTTGTAATTCGTCTTGGTTTTCTTTCGTTGCAGCAATATCAATATGAACACGGATGCTCACATCTTCTTCAATATCGGTTGCTACTTTATTTAAGTTCATCATAATGACGAAGAATACACCGACTAAAAGCAGTGTCACTGTTACCGCACTTACGGACGCAAAAGTCATCCAGCCATTACGCGCAAGGTTTCTTAAGCTCTCCTTCATATGTCGGCGGATGGTTCTAGCTTTCATATCCGTAATCACCTCGCTGTTCATCACGGATAATTTGACCATTTTCAATGGCAATTACGCGATGTCTAATTGTATTAACAATTTCCTTATTATGAGTCGCCATCAAGATTGTGGTTCCTCTTGTATTTATCTCTTCAAAAATTCTCATAATTTCCCATGATGTGTCTGGATCGAGATTTCCTGTAGGCTCATCAGCAATCATCACCTTTGGAGAATTAACGATCGAACGAGCAATCGACACCCTTTGTTGCTCTCCACCAGAAAGTTCAGTCGGTAACATTCTTGCTTTATGCTTTAAATTAACGAGATCCAATGTTTCCATAACACGCTTTTTAATATATTTTGGTTGTTCCTCAATGACTTCAAGAGCAAATGCGACATTTTCATAGACAGTTAATCGAGGCAATAATTTAAAGTCCTGGAATACGACACCTAATTGGCGACGGAAATGAGGAATTTTACTTTCCTTTAACTTTCCAAGATTGACTCCGTTGATCATAATCGTACCTTTACTTGGCTTTTCTTCACGGAACATCATTTTGATAAATGTAGATTTTCCTGCTCCACTTGGACCAACTACATATACAAACTCACCTTGATTGATGTGCACGCTAATCCCATTAGCAGCGACGACACCATTCGGGTACTTCTTATATACGTCTTCCATTTCGATCATCTATATCACCCTTTAGGTATTTTCTATATTGACATATTCATTATTTTGTACTTTTTTGCAGCCAAAACCATTATAACATCATATTTTGTCGATTTACCTTTAAAAAATATTACATTTTCTTTTCAATGTGGAAATTAACCTAATATTTTACAAAAAGAGAGGAAATTCTTCCTAAAATAGAATGGTGGTTATCATCTAAAATTCCTAAATTGGTGAAATAAAAGGAGAATTTTGGCGATTTTTGGATGGAGATCAAAAAAACGATCCAACTTGGATCGTTTTTTGGAGTGCTATTTATTTCATACCCGCTAACCATTCAGCGACAGCAGCTGCTTCTTCACCTTTTAATTGGCCTGAAGGCATGATGCCGATACCATCAATAATGATTTTCTCGATTTCTTCTTTCGTCATTTGCGAACCAATTTGAGTTAAATCCGGCCCAACTCCACCTGATAGGTCGCCACCATGACAAGTCGAACATTTTTGTGCATAAGATTTTTCATAGTCAACAGTAGCAACAGTCCCCTCATCGCCTGAATCAGCGTCTGTTTCAGTTTCAGTGTCCGCTTCTGTTTCTTTATCTGCCTCTTTACTTGAGCTTGTTTCTTGTGTTGCATCTGTTCCTGAAGACTTCTGATTTTCACTTTGTAAGGTGAAAAATACTAAAGCAATTAAGGCAATAATAAGTGCTGCTAAAACGGCAAGATGCTGTTTCTTCAATTAAAACTCCCCCTAAATTCAGTGAAAATGACATGATTCTTCCTTTATTATAAAAAAGCCCTTTACACTATAGCCGTTTAATTTGTAGCAATTTGGTGAACTTATTCTTTTTTTATAATATTTATAATCTAGAAAATAAAAAACGCCCTGTCTTTTAGAGGCAGAACGTTTACGAAACGATTATTTTTTTGCAGCAAGCCATTCTGCTAGAGCATCTGCTTCTTCATCGGAAACATTTTGAGCAGCCATTGCCCCTCTTCCGTTTACAATGACATCCTTAATTTCATCAACAGTTAGATGTCCACCAGCTACAGAAAGATCTGGACCAACTCCTCCAGTTAAATCTCCACCGTGACAGGCAACACAGCCCTTATCATTATAAATTTGCTCTGCATTAACACTTGCTGTTTCTCCACCACCAGTATCTGTAGCTTCATCATCTCCGCCACCACATGCAGCTAACACTAGTGAAGTACCCATTAATAGTGCAAGAAGCTTCTTCTTCAATTGAAACCCTCCTCAGGTAAATAATACATATACGAGATAATTATACCAATTCTATACTCGTTTGAAACCCTCGCCGAGTACCTCTGCCGCATCCATAACGACAACAAATGCAGTTGGATCAATACTTTTTACCAATTGTTTCAATTTTGTGAACTCCGTTTGATCCACGACACACATAAGGATGGGCCTCTCTTGATCGGTATAACCACCGTATGCTGATAGTTTTGTCACACCTCTATCAATTTTATTCAAAATCCCTTCACGAACTTCATGTTGCTGGTTTGTAATGACCATGACCATTTTCGAGCGCCCCCAACCAATCTGCACTAAATCGATTGTTTTACTTGTTACATAAAGACCAATTAAGGCATATAAGCCTCGTTCAATATCAAAAACAATCGCAGCAGTTAAGACGATCAGTCCGTCAATGAGGGCGACACATGTTCCGAGCGAAAGACCTGTGAATTTATGAATGATTTGTGCTGCTAAATCTGTTCCCCCTGTAGAACCTTTTCCGCGAAAAACGATTCCGAGTCCTAACCCGACACCAATGCCTCCAAATAGTGAGGCTAAAAGGGGGTCAGTTGTCCACGGCTCCAAGTCCTTCGTTACGAACACAATGAAGGGAAGAAATATGGTTCCGATCAATGTTTTCAAACCGTATTGTTTTCCTAGAAAAATAACGCCTGCAATGAATAAGGGAATATTAAAGGCCCACTGCACATAAGCCGGCTCCCACCCAAGAATCGCATCAGTGATCGTACTAATTCCACTTACCCCACCTGACGCGACTCGGTTCGGAAGGAGAAAGACATTAAAGGCCAATGCAACTGCAGCAGACCCAATTAAAATATAAACATACTCTAGTGCTTTACTCCATTTTGGATGATATGTATTCGTTCTCTTACGCATAATAATAATTCTCCTTTTGCTTAGGATATCTCAGATGTGAATGGATCATGCCGTCAGTGAGTATATCATGAGGGAAAATCGCTGTAAATGCTATTGTAGTAACGTTTTAACGGGGTAAAACTTGTAGGAGTAGTGGTTTTTGAAAAAAATATGGTCTAGAGCCCGCATGTTTGCTTATATCGACGCTTTTCGGGATATATCGGACTAAATTTGATTTTATCGGCTAATTCAAAATATTTCGGTCAAAACACACCATATATCGGTCAAACGGAAAAAAGCACCACACACCAAAAAGACCCTCACGCCAAGTGAGGGTCTCCAACAAAATTAAAAATTACAAACTCAATTTCGAACGTAAGTAGGCATTGATGAACGGATCCAAGTCCCCGTCCATGACTCCTTGAACGTTTCCGCTTTCGGTGTTTGTGCGGTGATCTTTAACCATGGAATAGGGATGGAAAACGTAAGAACGAATTTGGCTTCCCCAACCAATATCCTTCTGCTCACCGCGGATTTCAGCAAGTTCTGCTTCTTGCTCTTCAATTTTCTTCTGATAAAGCTTTGCTTGGAGCATTTTCATCGCTGCTTCACGGTTTTTAATCTGCGAGCGTTCATTTTGACATTGAACGACAACACCTGTTGGCAAGTGAGTAATACGAACCGCTGAATCGGTCGTATTAATATGCTGACCACCGGCACCAGTCGCACGGTACGTATCTACCTTCAAATCCTCTGTGCGAATGTCAATTTCAATTTCATCATTCATCTCCGGCATCACTTCACAAGAAACGAATGAAGTATGACGACGGCCAGATGAATCGAAAGGAGAAATACGGACCAAACGGTGTACCCCTTTTTCCGCTTTCAAATAGCCATAAGCATTATGACCTTTAATCCCAAGAGTGACACTTTTAATTCCTGCTTCATCACCAGGAAGATAATCCAATGTTTCCACTTTAAAGCCTTTTTTCTCCGCCCAACGCGTGTACATACGAAGAAGCATGGAGCCCCAGTCTTGAGACTCAGTCCCACCTGCACCTGGATGAAGCTCTAAAATGGCATTATTTTTATCATAAGGTTCGCTTAAAAGAAGTTGGAGCTCATATGCATTCATGCGCTTCACTAATTCCTGCATTTCAGAAATTAACTCTGCCAATAGCTCCTCATCGTTTTCTTCCTTCACAAGCTCGTACGTTAACTCTAAATTTTCAAACGTCTCGTTTAGATCGTGAAATTCATGGACCTGATCCTTCAAACCATTCGATTCACTGATGACCGCTTGAGCACTTTGCTGATCATTCCAAAATTCCGGCTGAAGCATTTCATCCTCAAGCTCGGCAATGCGCGCCTCTTTGTTCTCTAAGTCAAAGAGACCCCCTAAAGTCCGCTAATTTCTTAGCTGTATTTTCTAACTCATGACGAATATCTGCTAATTCCATTTCTGTCACCTCATATTTTCCGGGACGCGGGGACAGGTTCCCCGTCCCAGATAGTGGGACGGGGAACCTGTCCCCGCGTCCCGCTATCTATTAAGACGTTTTCCCACAACAATTCTTATATTTCTTACCGCTGCCGCAAATACATGGGTCATTTCGTCCCACATCTAGTGCTTTGACGACTGGCTTTTTCTTTTGTTTTTCTCCATCTTCCTTCGGATTAACCGCTTGACCTTTCGCCACTTCTTCACGCTCGAGGTTATTGCGAATTTCCGCCTTCATAACATATTTCGCTGCGTCGTCTTCAATGGCAATAACCATTTCTTCAAACATCGCGAAGCCTTCTTTATTATATTCACGAAGCGGGTCAATTTGACCGTAGGCACGAAGATGAATTCCTTGACGGAGCTGATCCATTTGGTCGATATGGTCAATCCACTTCGAATCTACTGCACGAAGAAGAACAACCTTCTCGAATTCACGCATTTGCTCCTCAGCAAGCTGACTTTCTTTTTCATCATACCGCTCTTTTACTTTGGCAAAAATAACGTCGATGATTTCCTCCGTCTCCTTGTTGTTGATATCTTCAATTGTCAAATCGCCTTCTTGTAAAAGGTTTCCGTTGACGTAATCGATGATTCCTTGAAGATTCCATGTCTCCCGCTCCTCATGACCCGGTGTAAAGGCCTCTACATGACGGGTTAAAGAGCTTAAAATCATATTTTCAAGGATGCTACGTAAATTCTCAGATTCAAGCACTTCATTACGCTGCTTGTAAATGATTTCACGTTGCTGACGAAGCACATCATCATAGGACAAGAGCTGCTTACGTGCGTCAAAGTTATTTCCTTCTACACGTTTTTGCGCTGATTCTACCGCCTTTGATACCATTTTACTTTGAATCGGCTGGGAATCATCCATTCCAAGTCTCGACATCATTGCCTTCATGTTGTCAGAACCGAAGCGGCGCATCAATTCATCTTCCATAGAAAGATAGAACTGAGTCACACCTGGGTCTCCTTGACGACCGGAACGTCCGCGGAGCTGATTATCAATACGGCGGCTTTCGTGTCGTTCTGTACCGATAACGGCTAAGCCACCAAGCTCTACTACTCCTTCACCAAGCTTAATATCTGTACCACGACCAGCCATATTTGTAGCAATCGTAACGGCACCCTTTTCACCTGCATGAGCGATAATTTCCGCTTCACGACCATGGTTCTTCGCATTTAATACATTATGATGGATCCCTTTTTTCGTTAAATATTTCGCAATCAACTCAGATGTCTCGATTGCAACCGTACCAACGAGAACAGGTTGTCCCTTTTTATTACGCTCAGCGATGTCCTCACAAACGGCACGGAATTTTCCATCCATTGTCGCATAGATTAAATCTGCTCGGTCATCACGAGCAATCGGTCTATTTGTTGGAATCGCAATAACATTCATATTATAGATGTTACGGAATTCTTCTTCCTCCGTCTTCGCCGTACCAGTCATACCAGAAAGCTTTTCATACATCCGGAAAAAGTTCTGAAACGTGATCGACGCAAGGGTCATACTTTCATTTTGGATTTCCAAGCCTTCTTTCGCTTCAATCGCTTGGTGGAGTCCATCACTATAACGTCGCCCTTTCATTAAACGACCCGTAAATTGGTCAACGATGACGATTTCGCCTTCTTGAACAACATAGTCGACATCCAAATGCATGCTGGCATGAGCCTTTAACGATTGTCCGATATGATGATTTAAGGCCACATGGCGAATATCAAAAAGGTTCTCAATTCCAAAAGCTTTTTCCGCTTTCGAGATCCCTTCTTCAGTAAGCTGAACGCCTTTTGTTTTCTCATCATAAGTGTAATCTTCGTCCTTTTTCAACGTACGAACGAACGCATTGGCTTGAATGTATAAAGCTGTCGACTTTTGTGCGGAACCAGAAATGATCAGCGGTGTTCTCGCTTCATCGATTAAAATCGAGTCGACCTCATCGATAACAGCAAAGTTCAATGGGCGCTGAACCTTTTGCTCCTTGTAAAGGACCATATTATCACGAAGATAATCGAAGCCAAGCTCATTATTCGTGCTATATGTAATATCACAAGCATACGCTTCTTGCTTTTCTTCTTTTGTGAGGCCGTTTGTGTTTAAACCAACAGTTAGCCCTAAAAATTGATAAAGCTCACCCATTTCAGTGGCGTCACGACTAGCTAAATATTCGTTGACCGTTACAACATGAACACCTTTTCCAGACAAGGCATTAAGGTAAACTGGCATTGTCGCCGTTAATGTTTTACCTTCCCCTGTTTTCATCTCAGCAATATTTCCTTCGTGAAGGGAAATCCCCCCCATTAGCTGAACCGGATATGGGTATAATCCCAGCACACGCTTGGCCGCTTCACGAACAACAGCAAATGCCTCTGTTAAAAGTTCCTCTAGTGTTTCACCATTTTGATAGCGGGCTTTGAACTCTTCCGTTTTCTGACGAAGTTCTTCATCACTTAAAGCAGCGGTTTTTGACGCAAGTGCCTCGATTTCCTCACTCATCTTCGTTAATTTCTTTATCTCACGCTTATTCGGATCAAATACTTTATTTAACATTCCAAGCATTGAATACGCTCCTTTGTTTCATATGTAAAATCGGCTCTATTCCAATAAAAATCATTGATAACTCGTACTTTATTCTTATTAATATTACCACTTCCACATTGGAGTGACAACTTTGGTAGGTTTGGGGTGCGTTCGCCGATATAGTGGTTTTTTCGCTGATAAATCTTAATTTTCGCCGATAAATTTGAAAAATCGCCAATATCCGACTAGTCGCATAATATAAAAGCAAGAGACCGGCCCATATTAGCCAGTCTCTTTCCGCTTTACGTGTTAAAAAGGCATATCCTCGTCCTCAAACGCTTCAACAATCTCCTCCAAGTACATTGAACGCATATCGATGATTTCTTCTTTTACTACGGCTTCCATTTCGGTCACTGCTACGCTTAATGTGGACGGAGAAATCCCGTATTGAAGAGCCACTTCTTTTTTTGTTACTTTAATTAAAGGGTTGATTGTCATATTAATATATTGAATCGCGGCTGCATAAGTTGCAGGCTTTTTCGTTAACTGCGACACTTTTTCGCAATATCTATACCAAAGGATGATGCCTCCCGCAATCGCCATTGGCGGGGCATCGAGTTTTTTCATTTCATTTTCGTAAAGCTGTGCGATTGCCTTGTGGGATTCATCGCTCCAAATGAAATCACTAGCACCATATTCAATCGATGCATACGGTAACTCATTCATGATAAAGATCATTTCTTCCTCTAAAAATTCGATCGGATCTTCATAGTCAGAAACTTCAAATCGGTCTTTTATGAACTGCTCATCCTTATCGTCCTCTTCTCCCTCCAAATCAAAGGCTGTTGGGAAAAGGGCCCATTCGTTTCCAAAAGGCACTAAAAATCCAAAAACGAAGGAGTTTTCTTCCGAATCAATCGGTTCTAGAAGCTTGATTGCTAAGGTTTCTTCAGTCAATGTATCTAGCACGGTCATATTGCTCGCATCAATGGAAAGCAAACGGCCAGCAATCGGACGTGGATTGGTCCAAGATTGAAGAATTTCCTTCACCTTCGGACGCTGAATCATTCTACTTTTCTCTTCGATAAATCGTTGGAGAATCGTGCCACCATTATCGACGTGCTCAAATAAGGCAAACCAAACCGTATGGATGAATAAGTAATACTCCATTTCCTCCTCACCCTCGATTAGTAATTCCTCGACTTTGGCCTCGAAATCTTGCTCAATCTCAAACTCGTACTCACGAGTCGCATATTGGATCAGTTGCACCTGTAGATCGACCACTTCTTTTTCAATAATCGAAGTAATCGAAACTGTTTTCTGCATTCCACAGCATTTCTTATACTTTTTTCCACTGCCACATGGGCATGGTTCATTACGACTCACCTTTATATTCATACTTCTCCTCAGTCCATTCATTTGTCTTCGTAATAATTATTACCATTATAACATTTTTCGACATTCTTCCTTTAAAATAAAGAAGTTATTTCGATATAACAATGGTGATTACTAACGCGGAGGTACTTCAACATGAGAAAATTATCTATTCTTATTTTACTTGTCTTTTTCATCACGGGTTGTTCCCCGTCAGCAACCGTGGAAAAAGAAACTGAACATAAAATTGGGATTCTCCTTTCTGATTCAGGACTTGGAGATGAATCCTTTAACGATTCCGCTTTCCGTGGGTTAGAAAATGCCCGGGATGAGTTTGGAATCCTTTTTGATTACCGTGAAGCGCCAGATGGAGATTTAGAAGGTGCCTTAACAGAGCTAGTCGAGGAAGGAAATGACATTGTTATCGGCCTTGGTTTCTCTGTAAAAGAAGCTGTCGAAAAGATTGCAGCTGAGCATCCTGAACAACTCTTTCTATTAATTGACGAAACATCTGAATTGGAAAATGTCATTACGATCACTTTCAAAGAACAAGAAGGAAGCTTCCTCGTCGGCATGATTGCGGCGATGACAAGCGAAACGAATAAAATCGGATTTATCGGTGGAGTTGACGTTCCCCTCATCCATCATTTTAGAGCTGGTTTTGCGCAAGGGGTGCATTACGTAAAGCCTGATGCAGAAGTATTCGTTGATTTTGCTGGTACCTTTGATGATGCAGATTTAGGGAAACAATTAGCGACGACGCAAATTCAGCAAGGGGCAGATTTCATCTATCACGCTGCTGGGTTCACTGGATTTGGCGCTCTCCAAGCTGCACAGGATCAAAACGTTTTGGCTGCCGGTGTGGACACAGACCAATTTTTCGTAGCGGAAAAGGCAGTAGTAACATCGATGATCAAAAAAGTCGATCAAGCCGTTTATGATATTGCGAAAATGCTACACAAAAATGGTGAAATTGATGCTCAATCCTTCCAGCTTGGTTTAGCGGAAGAAGGTGTCGGTCTAGCCGAAATTCGTGTAAAATCTTTAACGCCAGAACAACAAAATATGCTCGAAGGCGCTACTGAGAAAATAACTTCAGGTCAATTAACCGTTAATGCGGAGTAGAGGAGATAGAACATGAGACTACGAGGACGTTTACTAACGATCGCTGTCATTCCTTTGGTTTTAGCGGCAATTGTGATTTCTATTATTATTGTGCAATTAATCAATATCCAAAGCTCGGGAGAAAAGGATGTAGAAATTTTGCTAGAAGTAGAGCAATTAAATGGACAATTGGTTGTTGCCAAACAATCGCTTTCTAATTACACGTTCAATACATCTGAGGCGAACAAAGTAGAAGCATTGGATACGTTAAATAAAATCGAAGCTCATTTCCATGATTTAAGTTCCATTTTAAGAGAAAAAGAGCATCAAGAGATTTTAAATAAAGCCTCTATCAAGTATGAAGATTTATTCGCAAAAGCAACTGACGCTTTTGAAAAAGGGGATAATCCAGCGATTAAACGAGAATCGATCCGTATTTCTGGAATATTGAACGATATGTATCTTCTTGATAGACAAACAAGTGCATGGTATCAAGACATGCTGAAGCAAACGCAGAGAAATATCGATTTTATTGTGGTCTTTACTGTTATAAGTATCGTCGTAATGATCGTATTGTCAGTTCTTGCTTCATGGATATTGGCAAGACGAATCACGAAACCACTTAATGATGTCGTGCAAATGGCGAATCATATTGCCGCTGGTGATTTAACGCAAGAAATCGAAATGACCGATAAAAAAGCAAACAGCCGCTTCGAAATGGATCAACTAAACGTTGCCTTTTCCTATATGATTAACCATTTAAGAGGAACGGTTCAATCGATTGATCAAATTGGTGATGAAGTAACAGCCTTCACGAAGGATGTTTCGGATAAAATGAGAAAGCTACAGGAAGTGAGCACTCAAGTTACTGCTTCTACTGAGGAGTTAGCAAAAGGAAGTGAGTCCATTTCTGAGGATATCCAATCAACGGCATCACTTATGGCCAATATGAGCCAAGACTTTTTACATGTTCAAGACGAAAGCAAGCTTGCATCTGAAGCAAGCATAAGTGCCTTCCAATCGGTTCAGCAAGGACGTAATTCTCTTGAAAAGCAAGGAGAGATCGCCAAGCAACTTTCCCATTCAACAGAGGATATTAATCGTTCCGTAAAAGAATTCACCCAATTCACTGGTGAAATTAACGCAGCCGCCCAATCGGTACGTGAGATTGCGGAACAAACGAATCTCCTCGCCTTGAATGCAGCGATTGAAGCGGCCCGTGCTGGAGAAGCTGGAAAAGGATTTGCCGTCGTGGCTGATGAAGTTCGCAAGTTAGCCGACGATTCAACGAAAGCGACTCAATTAATTACGACGATGGTAACGAATATCATGCATGGTCTACAAAGCATCTCGAAAGCAACGGATCTTGGTAACGAATTGTCAGGTCAACAAGAGCAAGCAAAAGTCGAAACAGAGCATGCCTTTGAAACGATCGCGACAGACGTAACATCAATCCAAGAAAAGCTTGAAGAGTTAGTCCGCAGCATTGAAAGCTCAAACGAAATGAGCAATCAAGTAACCGTTGCAGTTGAAAATATTTCAGCGATTACAGAAGAAACAGCGGCTGGAACAGAAGAAATTTCTGCTTCTACCGAAGACCAGCTCGACGCCTTTGAACAAGTAAGTGAGATGGTTGTCAAATTACAAGGAATGACTGAAACGATGCAAGAAGAATTGAGTAAGTTTAAATTGTAATGAGGATAGAATGACCGCATTCCCAAGTACGGGGAATGCGGTTTTTTAGTGTGGGTTTGGTGTGTTCAAGTTTTCCTTGGGTAACTGCGAAATCCGCAATTCCCCTTAGATCCTGCGCAATTATTCTAAAAAGGTCCGCAATAAACTTAAAATCGTGCGCAATTAATCGCAAAACCCCCGCAATTATGCCGAAAAGACCCGCAATCGAGGATGCCAAGGGAGTCTAACGCCACTAGAAATACCGCTAGAACAGCCCCACCTACGCACTTTCCCCAAAAAAGTAACTCAAAGCCACACACTTCAACGATAAATTCAACAAAAAAGATGCTCAACTCGCCCTTACACTGACGAATTGAACACCTTTCCCACTACCCTAACACAAGGGCGCCATATACGAGTGCACCTGCGATGACATAGGCGGGGTGCACCTTCATTTTTTCCATTAAAACAAAGCTCAATCCTCCAATAAATAGAGTTTGCCAAATCCCTAAGCCTTCATAGGAGGAAAAGAAGAAATCATACGTCATGATTCCAAGTAAAACGGCGATGACTGGACGTATATAGATCGTCATCCATTTTACCTTTGGCGATTCCTTAAATTTCATTAATAGACCAAGAAGGGTAATCATGAGGATCAGTGATGGGCCAACTGTCGCGAAAATCGCTACAATTGAGCCAAGAATGCCACCTTGTTGGAAGCCAATGTAGCCAGCCATTTTCGTCGCAATTGGGCCTGGCAAAGCATTCCCAAGTGCGAGTATTTCACTAAATTCATTCACGGTAAACCATTCATAACGGTCAACTACTTCATTTTCAATCAGTGGAATGGAGGAAGGTCCTCCCCCATATCCAAGTATTCCAGGAATAAAGAAGGCTAAAAAGATCTGCCAATAAATCATGCTCCTTCGGCCTCCTTCTTCTTCTCCTTGGACATGGAATCTTTTTTCCACAGTGCCGCAACTAATAAAATCACAATAATAATAGCAGGATGAATATGTAGAAATTCCAGTACAATTAAGCTTACAATAATAAAAACAATGGACCACTTCATGCCAAGCTTTGAGCCTGTCGATTTTTTCACAAAATCCCATGTAAGCGACCCAAGCATCACCATCACGACCGGTACCACTGCAATCGACATGCCATGCACCCATGGTTGATCCTTATAAGCATTTAGAGCCGTTAAAAGAACAATAATCATAACAATCGACGGAACGATTGAGGCGAGGATTGCGTTTACCATCCCAAAAACCCCACCTATACGATAGCCAATATAACCGGCCATCTTTGTGTTAATTGGACCTGGGAGGGCGTTTGCTAAAGCGAGGATATCTCCAAACTCATCGGAATCCATCCATTTAAACGTATCCACAACTTCTTTGTGAACGAGAGGAATGGCAGACGGACCGCCTCCAAATCCTAAAATTCCAGAACGGAAAAAAGCAATAAAAAGATGTAGCTGCTGTTTAATCATTTTGAAATACCACCTTTCAAAAGGCTTGTGGTCTACTTACGACCACAAACCTTCCCTTACAAGTTTACCACGCTGCAACCGATCCGTCTGTTCTTGATTCGGTACCACCCATTAACACGCCTGTTTCGGGATCACGCCAAATGATTTGTCCACGACCGAAGCCGCCTGAGTCAACCGTTGCTTCGATTTGATGGCCTTTTCGCACCAAGCCCTGCGCTATATGATTCGGGAACCCAGGCTCCACTTGAACCTTTTTATCCCCTACCCATTGCCAGCGCGGTGCATCTAAAGCAGCCTGAGGATTCAAACCAAAATCAATCGTATTCATGATCACCTGCATATGACCCTGTGGTTGCATATAACCACCCATAACACCAAATGGCCCGACTGCTTGATCGCCCTTCGTCAAGAAACCTGGAATAATCGTATGATACGTTTTCTTACCTGGCTTTAATGCGTTCGGATGCTCTGGATTAAGGGAAAAATCATGTCCACGATTTTGCAGGGAAATCCCTGTTCCTGGGACAACAATGCCAGAACCAAAGCCCATATAATTACTTTGAATGAAGGAAACCATATTGCCTTCCCCATCTGCAGTTGCTAAATAGACCGTTCCGCCTCGAGGTGGAGCATATGGCGTTGGATCAATTGCTTGATCGCCAATATGTGATCGGCGTGATTGACCATATGCATCAGATAACAGTTCCTCTACTGTTACAGGCATATCTCGTGGATCGGTGATAAACGCTTTTCCATCTGTATAAGCGAGTTTCATCGCTTCTATTTGCTTATGGTACGTCTCAAGCGTATCCTTCCCTTCAAAGTCAAACCCTTTAGCAATATTTAAAGCTAAAAGAGCCACTAATCCTTGACCATTTGGCGGAATTTCCCACACATCATAGCCACGGTAGTTGACCTTGATTGGTTGTACCCACTCAGCCTTATAGTTAGCGAGGTCTTCTTTGGAAAGAAAACCATTATATTTTTTTGAAAATTGATCGATTTTCTCGGCTAGTTCTCCACGATAGAAACTTTCCCCGTCCGTTTCAGCGATGGAGCGAAGGGTTGCAGCATGCCCTGCTGATTTCCAAACCTCACCGACTTTCGGCGCTCTCCCATCTGGAGCAAAGGTCTCAAACCAATGTTGAAATTCTTCATCTGTTAGTTTTTGCTTATAATTTCGATATGCAACTGCCCAATATTTACCGAGAATTGGCGTTAACGGATAGCCATTTTCCGCATAATCAATGGCTGGAGCTAAAACTTCTTTAAGAGGAAGCTTCCCAAAGCGTTTCGATAACTCAGCCCAAGCTGAAGGTGCACCTGGTACAGTAACCGGTATTAATCCATGAGTCGGCATTTTATCATGGCCTCTCTCTTTAACCGCTTCAATACTAATCGATTTCGGAGATGGACCACTTCCATTTAGACCGTGAAGCTCTCCCTTCGTCCAAACAAGGGCAAACGCATCACTTCCGATTCCATTAGAAGTTGGCTCAACAACTGTCAACGTCGCCGCTGTGGCAATGGCTGCATCAATGGCGTTTCCACCTTTTTTCAAAATATCAAGGCCTGCTTGTGCCGCTAATGGCTGTGAGGTTGCGACCATTCCTCGATTCGCTATCACGGCTGTTCGTTGCGACTGGTATGGGTAATTTAAAAAATCAAACTTCATATGTATAGCTCCCCCTTTATCGTAGGCCCTGTTCTCAGACTATGACACAAATTGTTTCGAAATGCGTATGATCATCCAAAATAGGTGACAAGACCTTCCTTATTATTGTGAAAAATACGAAAAATCCGTATATTCATATTGTAATAGACTAGCGGGAGAAGTACAATTAGATGATTTTTTTGGAAAAATATATGAGTGGTGGTTGAGTTGTGGGAATGGTGGATTGCGGGGGTTTTGTTGATAATTGCGGTGAAATCAAGGCTAATTGCGGATTTCACAGTTTAAAGTTGGAACACGATCTCGGCGAAAAAAATTCATCTATAAACTCAGCCCACCAAAAAACCGCATTCCCCGAACTTCGGGAATGCGGTTCAACGTTCTATTTAATGTGCTTCGATTAAACCGTAGCGGCCGTCCTTACGCTTATACACGACATTGGTAAGGTTGGTTTCTGCATTAGTGAAGACGTAGAAGTTATGGCCTAGCATGTTCATTTGAAGAATCGCTTCTTCGCTGTCCATTGGCTTTAAATCAAAGCTTTTTTGACGAACAACTTCTAGCTGTTCTTGTTCTTCTTCCGTCGCTACTCCGCCTGGCTCTTCAAAGTTTGCAAAGAAATTATTGACGCCACCTTTTTCACGAAACTTACGGTTTACTTTTGTTTTATGTTTACGAATTTGTCGCTCCAATTTATCGGTAATTAAATCAATTGCGGCATACATATCTACATGAATTTCCTCAGCACGCAATACAAGATTCTGCATCGGAATTGTTACTTCTACCTTAGATTTCTTGTCATTGTAGGTCTTTAAGTTAACATTCACATTTGCATCAGGAGTTTCAGTAAAATACCTTTCGAGTTTGGCAATTTTCTTTTCGACATACTCTCTAATTGCCGGAGTTACCTCAATGTTTTCTCCACGTACGTTAAAATTCATAAGTGAACTCCTCCTTTTCGATTATCCTTCACCTATCAATCCTTGTTCACTGGTCACCATCACGGCTCTAGCTACAAAAGAATTAACACTATAGCCTCTTTAAAAAAGACTATATATTACATTTCTATTTTAACCCAAGAAACTCCTGCTAAAACGGAAAAAAAGGTTTAAAAAGTTTGTCGAATTGGTGAATGGGCGAATCGCTACAAGGCAAATATAAATAAAAACGACCCTCGCAGGGCCGCTCTAGATTAACCTTTTATATCAATATTACTACCAAGATGTGGCTGGGCTGTGTGCTGTAGTGCGTTAACATCGGTACTGTTCATCACTTGATTAATAAGTTCCGCAGCATTTCCTTCTGCCATATCCATCGTCTTTTTTAACAGAGAAAGTGACGCTTGTTGCTGCACTTGGCCTTGGCTTAGCGCCATTGACATGCGTGCAATATCCATTTAAAGCCTCCAAATTCTTCCTACCTTTTCGAGTTAAATTGCGAGCAGGTTGATTTATTTTTTCTTATCTAAAAACATACCATCCACAGCTAAGTTTTCATATGGATTAGCATACTGATCATTTTTCTGTTTTTTTAACTGCAAGGTTTTAATATCCTGCTTTATTACGTTCTTTTTTTTCTGCATTAAAGTCTGAATTTCTTTTTCTTGATGAACCAACTCTAATTTGGTTTTCTCATCTAATTGGGACGCTAATTGGGACAGATCAGAAAGTTCCTTTAACCATTTTTGTCTTAGTTGAAGTAACTCATCTATTTTATTCATTTGCTTCTCGCGTTGATCGTTTTGAAAATCTTCCTCAAGTAAAGCCTTTAGTTCTCTAGACACAATAATGAATTGCTCGAGTTCTTTCATTAAGCTTTGCCACTTTCAGCATATTGTTTTCTTGTTGATTGAATAACTTCCTTCCACATTTCGCGAAATTCCATCACAAACCCCTCAACTTCATCGAGGATTTGTGCATCATTTTTCAAATTTGCTTCAACAAGTCTCCTATGCATATAATCATACATTTGCATTAAATTATGAGAAACCTCAATATCCATATTAAGTGTAACCATAAGTTCTTGAATGATATTTTGAGCTTTAATTAAATTAACATTCCTTTGCTCAACATTATGATCTTCGATAGCATTTTTGGCTAGTTTAATAAACTTTAAACATCCGTTGTAAAGAAGCAATGTTAACTCACCAGGTGACGCCGTATTTACAGAATTCTGTCTATATGCTTGATGTGGTTGGTTTATAGCCATTCTTTTATTCACCTATTTCTTATTATTGACTTCCCATTCCTAAATAAGACATGAGTGTATTGGATTGATTATTTAGCTCTTGCATCGCTTTTTCCATCGCATTAAATTGACTCCAATAACGATCCTCAGCAGTAGCCAAACGGTCTTCAAACCTTTGAATCTGATCTTCAAAATCAAGTAATTGCTTACCCATTGTATAAGATTGTGCTGTTTTAAAACTATTCCCTGCTCTATCTTCAATACTTCTAATGGTGGATGAAATCGTTGTACGAACTCGCCTTGCTAATCCTTGCTCGCTGGAAGTTGGACCATCTGCCATAAAAAGTTGATAAACAGCATCTGGATTATCTTCAATCGCTGCCTTTAGCTTCTCCGCATCGATTTCGAGTTTTCCTCGTTCTAAATAATTCTTGGTAGTAGTAATTCCAATTTCCGCAAGTTGATTATAATTTTCATCCGTTCTCGTCACATCATTAGCGGTAACTTGTGTGTACATATTCGTTCTCAATGTATCTAGCGCATTCGAAAGAATCGAGTCTCTGCGAAGCATTCCACTTTTTGCTTTTTCTTCCCATCTTGTAACTTCATCTTCACTTAATGATGATTTTTCTTCATCTGATAACGGAGCATAACTCGTATAGCGTTCCTCCGTTAATTTTCCATTAATCTTATCGATCACTTCGTTATACTTATTAACAAAATCGGTAATGGTATTAACGATACCCTCTGTATCGGTTTGAATCCCTATAGTAGCAGACTCACCCTCTACTGAATCTTTCTTTAGCGTGAAGGAAACACCATTTATAGTAAAAGCATTGTTCTTTCTCGAGGTTTCTAAGCCATTTATTTTAAATGTTGCATCCGTACCAGTTCCTACTTCATCATCTCCTAGACTTAATGAAGATGTGAAAAATGAATGACTAGTTTCGGAAGTAACTTTGCCATTTTCATCTCTTGTCGCATTGACGAATTCAATTTCATTTCCTGTAGGATTAAAATCCCCTGTTAACGATCTCATGGCAACGACTTTATCAGAACCACTATCATAGAACATGTTTACACCAGCATCTGATTTATTAATCGTCAAAAACATATTATCAAGGGTAGTAGTCCCATCAAATTTGAAATTCTTATACTGTGCTTCCCCTTTTTCATTATATGTTTTGACATCAAATTCTAGGTAATGGCTAGTATACTTTACATCTTTGGGACCCGCCTCTAAATCTTTCCCAAGCACCATTTTTCCAGTTGTCGTATCAATAAACACTTCGTTCTCTGTTAATGCACCTTCAGAGGAAGTTTTAACGGTAAAGTTTTCACCACCAATTGAAATGGTTGAACCCTCTTCAACAGCAAAACTAGTTAATCTAAATTCTCTACCGCCATTTTCTGGAATGGTAATGGACACTTTCTTTTCTTCCGACTTCCAGTCAAATTGGCTATTAGCTAGTTTGTCCTTTTGAGACCATAGGCTCTTTGCAGAGTCAATTTGATTTCCAGCAGAACTAATTGCATTTTCACTCTGCTTTCTAGCCGCCGTTGCTAGTTTCACATTTTCTATTTTATAGTTAACGTTTGAGGCATCGGGACCTGCAATCGCCGTCACAAAATCGGAATTTGATGACGTAACTGATTTCGTCATCATTTTCGATTGTTTGTACACCCCATCAAAAATGAACGTATCCAATTCCTTTAGTAATAGATTCATGTCGCGATAATCATCACGTTTCCACTCTAATAACTGTTTCTTTTGATAGATTTTATCTAGCGGAATGCGTTGTGCCTTCATTAGTGAGTCAACAATTGACTGTGTATCCATTCCACTTGCGATACCTGAAAAACGAATAGAATTTACCATATTGCCAGTAACCTCCTTTTTTACAACTTTTCGTCTATAAATAAACCTAAGTATTCGGTCATCTTAGCATACATATCGAGTATTTCTTTAGTAGGGACTTCTCTCACTACTTCTTTTGTCTCTTTATCTATTACTTCTACATAATATCGATCCAATTCTTCATGCAACTTAAATGTAACAGAAGTATATTTTGGGTGTAAAAATTCATTCATTCCTTTAACGATATGCTCTGTTTCTTCCTTTGAAAGCTTACCTTTATGTTCTTCTTTTACCTCTTTTTGCGGTTTATCTTGATGTTGTTCTATTGGTTTTACCTGCTTTGATTTTTGAATAGCTCTTTCCTCTTTACCAACAGATGGAGTAAAACTAGATGTAAGCATTGATTTTGATAACCCGCCAATATCCATAGAGAACAACTCCTCATTTTATCCTAATATTTATATCGGACAAGCTGAGCACATCTTAAGTTTTTTTAGGATCTATTCTGTCAATTTGATAGAATTCTAGAACTTTGTTTACCCCTTCAATGACTGACTGCACATCTTCATCCGTCATTTTCGGGAAAAGAGGAATCGTTAAGGCTGATTCATACCAATCTTCCGCAATCGGACATAACCCTTTTTTATACCCTAATTCCTGATAATAGGGGTGCAAATACACTGGCAAATAGTGAACATGAACCCCAATATTTTCCGCACGGAGGGCTTCAAAAATTCCCCTTCTTCCAACTGTAAATTTCTCTAAATCTAATTGCAGCATATATAAATGCCAGCTGGAATTAGTTGATTCTAACTGATGCGGGACTTGTACTCCATCTACCATAGAAAATTCTTCATTATAAACAGATACAATCGATCTGCGTCTCTCGATAAAAGAGTTAAGTCTATTCATTTGCGATATACCCAGAGCCGCATGTAAATCAGTCATACGATAGTTATAGCCTAACTCTACCATCTCATAATACCAAGGACCTTCATCCTTCGACAAATGACTACTCGTGATCCCGTGTGAACGAAACAATCTTAATTTTTCGGCATACTCCTCGGAATTCGTTACAATCATTCCACCCTCAGCGGTTGTAACATGCTTGACAGGATGAAAACTAAACATTGTCATGTCAGCAAGTGTGCCTACTTTTTGTCCTTTATAGCTTGCACCTATCGAATGGGCAGCATCTTCAATGATGACCAAATTATGCTCATTTGCTATTTCTTTAATAGCATCGATATCAACCGGTTGCCCGGTAAAATCT
Organism: Robertmurraya phoenicis; assembly: GCF_047302285.1. Classification (GTDB taxonomy): domain Bacteria; phylum Bacillota; class Bacilli; order Bacillales; family Cytobacillaceae; genus Robertmurraya. The sequence goes on along the minus strand of NZ_CP154845.1, from coordinate 607,469 downwards.
ACAGGAATAATGGCTTTTGTTTTTGTTGTGATCGCTGCCTTAATTTTCTCCGTATCAATATTATAAGTGTCCTTATCAATATCGACAAATACCGGTGTACCTCCACAATACAGGACACAATTACTGCTAGCCGCAAATGTAATGGGGGTAGTAATCACCTCATCCCCCTTCCCAACTCCGGCAGCAAAGCAGGCTCCATGCAAGGCAGCAGTTCCATTAGAAAAAGCCACTGCATACTTGGAACCAACATAATTTGCAACCGACTGTTCAAACTGTTCTATTTTTGGCCCCTGTGTAATAAACGGACTCTTCAATGTGTCTACAACCATTTGTACATCTTCTTCATCAATCCATTGTTGACCATAAGATAAATAAGTATCTCTTACTGGTTTCCCGCCTAATACTGCAAGCGTCATCCTATATCCCTCCAAAAAAAGGTCACCTTAAATTAGGTGACTCGTTTTAATCCATTCTTCAGTTCGATGTATTCCCTCTTCAAGACTCACTTTCGGCTTCCAACCTATAAGCTTATCGGCCTTGTCATAATTACATAACAGCTTTTGGATTTCACTTTGCGGGTGAATATGCTCGACATGTTCGATTCTCGATGAATCTCCCACGATTAATTTAGCTAAGTCATTTACCGAAATATCTTTCCCAAGTCCTGCATTAACAATTTCTCCATTCACCTGGTCGGAATATCCGACTTGGACAACAAAGTCCGCACAGTCATCCACAAAAAGAAGGTCTCTTGTTTGTGTCCCTTCCCCATAAATGCTTAACTGCTCACCAGCAAGCTTCTTCTTGATAAAAATTGCGACAACGCCACCTTCACCATCAGTTTTTTGAAACGGTCCATATGTATTAAAAGGGCGTATGACAACAGTTGGGAGTCCATATGCATGATAGTAGGATAAGACCATATTTTCTGCAGCAATTTTTGAACCTGCATATGGAGAAGCAGGTTTGATAGGATGCTTTTCCGTTATCCCTGTTTCTTCTAGACAACGATCATAGACCATGCATGTACTCATAAAGACAACCTTAACATTGTGTTTACGGCATTGTTCGAGAATATAAAAAGTACCTAGAGTATCATTATTAAAGGTTGTCCTTGGATCATCTATTGAATCTTGGACATTGATAGAGGCTCCCAGGTGATAGCAAATATCAAAAGGTATCCTTTCAAAAATCTTTTCTAGTAGTCCCTCATCCTTAATATCCCCGATGATGAACTCCTCAAGCTTATTCTTAAATTCTTCAATATTGTCTTCTCTGCCATTTGATAAGTCATCTAGTATCCAAACTTTATGTCCATCAGACAGAAGCCTCTTGGCAACGGCACGTCCAATAAAGCCCGCTCCTCCGGTAAGTAACACATTCATTTTAGTCCCACCTTACTTTATACAATGTCCCACGATAATGGGGTTCCTTTTTTTATGTCTATTTTGGCTACCTTCCCTAATACATTTTTTAAATGTTTAGGCGCCAGGCCAAATCCTGGTCGAATCGCACGAATATTTTCTTTCGTTAATGTTTCCCCAACCTGTATATCCTTCACAACGTACAATGAACGGCGGTCTTTTAAAGATGGTTCCTCTGCTTTTGTTGGACCATAGTAAATTTTACCGAGACTCTGCCATGCTTTTTCCGTCTCTTCGACTAGTGCTTTCATTTCGGCAGGCTCCATAGAGAATGCAGCATCTGTTCCACCTTCTTCACGTGAAGTCGTAAAATGCTTTTCAATTACAGTGGCACCTAGCACGACACTTGCCACTCCGACTCCTATTCCCATCGTATGGTCAGACAGCCCAACCTCGCACTGAAATAATTCTCTCATATGTGGAAGCGTGTTAAGATTAGAGTTCTCAGGTGAAGCTGGATATGTACTTGTACATTTTAAAAGAATAATATCATTGCATCCTGCATTTCGTGCAGCCCGAATGGAGTTATCTAGCTCAGCCACCGTCGCCATTCCAGTAGATATGATAAGTGGCTTTCCAGTAGAAGCTGCCTTCTCGATAAGTGGAATATCTGTATTTTCAAAGGAAGCAATTTTATAACATGGTACATTTAGCTCTTCAAGAAAATCAACAGCCGTCTCATCAAAAGGAGAACTAAAAGCAATGAGCCCAAGCTCATGACACCTTTGAAATATTGGCTCATGCCACTCCCAAGGTGTATAAGCTTCTTTATATAGATCATAATAGGATGTTCCCTTCCACAGACTATCCGGATTATCTATATAAAATTCACCTTCATTTATATCAAGGGTCATGGTATCTGCCGTATATGTTTGAAGCTTTAATGCATCCACCCCGGACTTCGCCGCTTCTTCTACAATTTGCAAAGCTTTTTCTAAAGATTGATTATGGTTTCCAGACATTTCTGCTATGATAAAAGGCTTTTGTTCAGGGCCAATTAAACGGCCGCCAATATTAATTGTCATCTGTTACCTCCAAAATTGCTTTTACAACAGGGTGTATTTCATGCTTACGATTTGATTGCATGAGTAATTTTGATTTTATTGAAAGCTCCCTTAACTTTTCAGGAAACTCGATTGCTCTCTTTATTATATCGACAAGATTCTGCTGTTTTACACCTTCATGCCACCCAAGATTCCATATAGCCCCGTACTTGGCTGTTGCGATAGTAGATTCTTTTTGATTTTCAGCGACAATGGTTACGATCGAAGGTAAACCTAGATAACAGCGTTCCCACATGGTCACACCACCAGCCCCTAATGACAAATCAGACTCTCTCATTAAATCTGCTAGGTAATCGATTTGTTCATAATAATGATAGCACTTATCTAAGCATATACTCTTTATCAAATCCTTCTGAGAGTTTGATAAACCGACGACCACATGTACTTGGATGTTATCACGTAATAACTCATCAAGTGCATGTAGAGCATTTACGGTTTCACCAGTAGGATCAGCGCCGCCGTAAAAAACTAAAATATTACTTACTTGAAGAGTTTGCCGAACTCTATTTTCTTTATAAAACTCAGGTCGAAGAAGTAAATATGGTGGTCCCAATAATTTTTCACATCGCTGTGGTACTAGATGATCGTATCTGCTTTCAAAATTCTCTTGGTAATTCTGGTCTAATAGTAGATCACAATCATGCCTGCGATTCGCTAAATCATCAATCACCATTAGTTTAACGGATGGTAGTTCTTCTTTTACGGTCTTTTCCCAATAGATATCTATTTGATAATGATCAACGACGAGTAAATCAAATTCTTTATCTTTCATAGCGATTGCTGTACGCATTGCATCCTGTTCAATTTCCCCACTAATTACGATTACCTCAAAACCGAAAGACTTTACGTAATCAATCATATTCCCCTCTAATTCAGCACAAACAAAAGTAACCCTGGCCCCATTCTCCTTCAAGAAGTTAGCCAAGGTAAGACAGCGCATAATATGTCCTGTTCCTATTGTAGATGAGGCGTCTACTCGAAAAACAATTTTCATAGCTACACAACCGGTTTCTGCTCAATATGGGCATTAATTTGGGCAATATCAGGGTTATCTAAAAGAAAACGTACAACATCCTCTGAAGGTACTAACACATCTCCTTCAAAGTGATTCGCAATCTGTTTACAGAGCTCGTAATCTTCTTGGGTGTCTAGGGTTATTCTTAGGTTAGGATGATGAAGTGCTACAGGAATATGAAAGAGCGACCTCTTAAATTCACTCAAATGCTTGGATTCCTTGGCATAATACGTCACATGTTCCCTATGCCTATCCTCTTTTCCATGCTGATACATATATTCTAAAGCCTTAGATGAAACCATCTCAACGATAAGACCTCTAGGTAATTCTCCATGAAAATCCATAATATCAGAAGGTGAAGATTCCATACTCTCAATAATTTTTTCAGCCAAATGGTAGTCAACAAAAGGGCAGTCTGCTGTTACTCTAATGACATAGTCAGGGTTGTATAGCTTTGAACAATCGTAGTAACGAGAGAGAACATCATCTTCAGAACCTCTGTAGCATTCCACACTATTCTGATCGCACCATTGTTCGACTGGATCATCCTGTTGCAGGGTGGAAGTAGCTACGATTACCTCTGTAACTCCATGTGTTTGGCGGCAGCGTGATACTACGTAATCCAGCACTACAGAATTACCTAGTGACATTAGAACTTTCCCCGGCAACCTTGAAGAACCCATTCTAGCTTGGATTACCATAATTGTTTCCATTAAATCACCTTTTTAAAAGATATAGTCTTGTGGATGACGTACCAAAGTTAGTTCTTTTTCACTTCTATTAAATGGGTAGTCAGCCAAATTTTCACCCATTGATTCTAGGAAGAACCAATAAAAACTATCTAGTCCCGCAGCCACACTTAAAGTCGATGCACCACCGAAACGGGGGTTGCATTCGATGATGTGAAAGTTACCCTCTTTATCTAAAATAACTTGGAAGATTACATGACCATATAGTTTTAATTTTTCTGCAACATCAGAACATAATCTCTCTAGCTTAGGCATATTTTTTACTGTAGTAACTTGAGATTCTCCGTTGACTACCTTAACCCTATCCCTACAGATAACACCTTTAACCCTTCCATTTAAATCTATATACATGTCTATACTAAACTCAGTTCCTTCTATCATTGGTTGATATATAGGTTCATTTAAGGTCTTTGCGTGCTTCATTGCTTTGCCATAGGGAAGATTTATACCCATCGAGGCTGAGCCAGAACCGTATCTCTCTTTAACAACATAGCTTGAAGAAGGATTGTTCTCGTCTAATGTTAAAGTAGTTTGAACTACTGGTAATCCTAACTTCTGTAAAAATGTATAAAAATTATATTTATCAAGACAAATTTCAATACTAGAAAGTTTGGAGACCATAACATGTATATCAAACCCTTTTAAGAATTCCTTGTATGTTGAAAAATACGATAATTCCCCATCTCTAGTAGGAATAATATAACGAACATCATTGTTCTGACAAAATGAAACCAGTTCATTAATGTCCAAGAGATCTATTCTTGGCATTTGCCAAAACTCGTCTACAAAATACTTACCAATATTTGAATCATCAATGTCTGCACCATAAAATTTCATTTGAGGAGCTATTTTTAAAACAGATTCTTTGACAGATTTGATAAGGGGAATTTTTTGAGAAATACTCGTGATCAATAAACCGGAAGACGTTTTTAAATTCATTATTTAACCCTACCTATTGTTAAATGAGTCATCACTTTGTAATCATATTTAAATCACTCTTAATTTTAGATGTTGATATCTCCGGAGTTCTGCTTAAATACTCAACTTCACAATACTCCCTTAAGTAGTCAAAATTCCCTCTCCAGTCATCCCCCATAACAAACAGATTAACCTTATAATCTTGAATATTTGTTATTTTTTGGTCCCAATCATTTTCAGGAATTACCAGATCCACGAAACGTATCGATTCTACCAGCTTTCTTCTTTCCTTATATGAAAAATAACTTTCTTTCCCTTTTTGACGATTAAACTCATCTGTAGACAGACCAACAATTAAGTAATCCCCCAAGTCTTTTGCACGTTGTAAGATGTTTATATGACCGTAATGTAACAAGTCAAAAGTACCGTAAGTTATTACTCTTTTCATAATTTCCCCACCTTATTTATCCTCAATAAGCTCCAACAGTGAATAAATTACTCTATCTGCCTCGTAATCCTTAGACAATTTAACATTCATATGGTCTCCAACATCTCGTATTATCCGAACTGTTCCCATACCTAATTTTCGTGCGGTAATAAAATCCTTGTTTGGATTATCACCAATGTATACACACTGTTCAGCACGTAAACCCAGTTTCTTAATTGTTTTCTTATATGGTAATTCATGTGGTTTACAATATTCTTCACCAAGATCCCCTGTTACAACAATATAATCAAACCATTCTTCTAATCTCAAAGCTTTTATTTTTGACCACTGCATGTGAGAGTTTCCATCTGTTATGATAGATATATTTTTGTTCTTTTCTTTTAGTGTAGAGATAATCTTTAGTGCGTCTTCATACAACTGAATCTTTGGTACATGATTTCTATAAATATCGACTAAGTATGAAATATCCGTTTCAATATTAATTTTTTTGCAAACCTCATCAAAAACCTGTCCTCTACCACTATTTTTCCAAACATCCAATAGCATATGATAGACTTCAGAAAAACTGTAATTTGATTGAGAACATAATTCAGTTGCTACTGCTTTAAAACCTGATTTTACATAATCATGTTCACAATATAGTGTATCATCAAGATCAAAAATATAAGCCTTAAAATCAATCATGGTATTTTTCCTTTTTTTACAAAAATTTTTGTCAGGTATAGTTAGTTAAAGTTTTTCTTAATTCTCTCCAAGTTAATTTACATTTTTGAAACGCAGAATTAAGTTGTACTTTATTAAAACTGGCATCCATATAATTACTTCTTAGACATAAAGCACGTTCAAATAATTCTGCTGCTTCAACAAGAAAACCATTAATAGCAAGTATGCACCCTAAATTATTATAGGTCTCAGCCATATTTTCATCATAGGTAAGCGCCATTCTATAAAGTTGCTCTGCTTTTTCCAGTTGATTCATAGCATACATGCAATTTCCAGAGTAAAAATAGACAAGTGGGTTTTTGTTTTTTTGAGTAATTAACTCAGATAAGGTTTCAATAGATTCATCATAACATTCGATTTTCATAAAGATTTTTGCCAACAACAATGACTTATCTTCAAATGAAAATGTGCTTTTATTTACTATTTCCTTAATATTTGCTATACCTATACTTTTTACAATCTTCATTTCTGCTTGAACTTGCTTTTCATGTCCATTAGTTAAATTATCTTCATGTCGGCGATAAATATATAAAGATTCAGGTAAGTATCCAAAACGAAATTTTCTAGCTAATTGAATTGTTAAGTCGTAATCCTCTGCATGAACCAACTTTTCATTGTACTTTATTTCTTGTAAACACTCTCTTTTCAACATTATCGCTGGAGGTAATGGGAGTATCTGCCTAAACAGAAGTTGAGCAAAGAAATCTTCTTTATTATCATAAAGACCCTCAGTTCTTAAGACATTAATAGGCTTTAGGTCTTTATTGACTACTTGTGCATCACAATAAACAATTTGGATCTCAGGGTGATTTTCCAAAAATCTCACTTGTTCATACAATTTATTAGGCCTATATATATCGTCAGCATCTATAAACGCAATATACTCTCCCTTTGCTAAAGAAATGCCTTTATTTCTAGCCGCAGAAGGTCCTTGATTACTTTGATAATGATAATGAATTCTATCACTATTATACTCTTGAATAATGGATCCTGTTTGATCGATAGAGCCGTCATCAATCACAATTAATTCCCAATCGATATAACTCTGGTTAATCACACTTTCAATAGAATGACGAATGTACTTATCGCTATTATAGACAGGTAGAACAATACTTATCATTTTAATACTCCTAAACATACTGACCTTAATTCAGAATATTTCCTATGAATCTCCATACACGTCTTGAGGACTGATTATCACGATATCTATGCATAATATTTGATATTTGCTTTCTTGCTCTAGTAAAATTATCATTCTTAAAAACTCTGTGGATGCATTCTTGTAGTTGCTCAGGGCTTCTACATTTTTCCCCTGGTGCCCAAAAATCAAATGGTTCTAATAATAGACCACGCTCGTTTACGTATTCGTCATAATCAGGAGTATAAAAAATTATTGGTCTATCTAAAAGTAAATAATCAAAATAGACAGATGAATAATCGGTGATTAACACATCTGCAGCCCCTAGTATCTCATAAAGATCAAGTTTTTCCCCAGCTAGTTGTTTTTCCTTAACAAAAAATATGTTGCTTAACTCTATAACTTCTCTTTCCTCTTGTGGATGAGGTTTTGTGATTAAAATAATATTATTTTTTTTCAGAAAAGCATTTAGCCTCATCAAATTCTCATCTTCAAAAAGATCATTTTCAGAAGTTAAAAAACCATTCTTTTCACCATATATCGTACCTCGAAAAGTTGGTAAATAAAATAGTATTCTTTTTCCACCAAATTCCCGTTTAAAAAGTCTATTTAAATTTTCCTTACAGACATATTGATTAAACAACATATCATTTCTTGGCATACCAAGTACTTCATACTTATTTCCGTCAATTCCATAGCATGCATTTAATAGCGTACTATATGTTTGAGAAGATGAAATAATATGATCAAACTTTGACCAAGCAAGATGGTTTGCTTCAGTATTTTGATTCTCGTAGTGACTCATATATGATAATCCTTTTAACGGTATACCATGCCATAATTGAATGTTGATTTGATTATCATTACATCTAAAATCATGGGTTGTTAATATCACTTCACTTGTTAGAATATCGAAATAATAATTATGAGATTTTTGACTCTTATCAATTGTTACTATCTCAATTTTTCTCTCTATTTCAGGATCTCTGTTTTTTGATAAAGCTAATGTATTTGAACCAGAATTATTTTCAATAAGTAAACAGACTTTACCTTGGATAATTTCAAAAGTACTAAACTCTGAATAATCGTAATATTTTATAAAATAATTCTCAGAAATCAACTCAAAAACCCCGAACTTCATAACTCCATAATCTGTTAGTTGTTTTACAATTTCAACATCATACAAACTACTTATTATGATTTGACTATCTTTTATTGACTTCAAGACTTCTATACCGAATACTTCCTTGTCTAGAAAAAGAGAGCCCTGTTTATTCGGGTCATTGTCAATAAACCCGACAATTTCAAATTGCTTTTTCAATTGCTTAAAGGCAAGTTCTCCCAATTTGGATGCACCGAATAAGATTATTTTTTTCATCATATCACCGGTATCTAATAATTATTGAATCATTTTTAAAATCTCATCTTCATTCCTTCTGAGATCCGTAATGTAGATATCATTTTTTAGAATTATTTCCTTAAGTTCAATCTCATCATCTAAGAACTTTTTTAATTGATTATAATTTTCCAATGCTATACCATTTCCATTTTTGATTACTTGATCAATAATGTTTCCACTTAGAATATTAGTAACAACAAAAGTTCCAGCTGCAAAACTTTCATAATAAGTGTATGAGTATGTCTCTGGCCATACAGACCATAGCAATGAAATATCAATATTATATTCTCTTAATTTATTCGTCATTGCTCGTTCCCCATCTTTAATGAAAGAAACATCAATATAATTAACCTCATCTAATATTTCATCACTGGCTCCAAAACAGTAAAATTCATATCTCCCCTTATAATCTTCGACTAGTTGTTTAAACACTTCCCAACCTTTATGTTTATGTTTATAACCAACATAAGCAATTCTGATTGGCTTATTTACAAATTGAGAAGACTTATAAACCTTTGAGAATTTTTGATGTGAAATAACCTTTATTCTATCATCTGTCAAATTAAAAGATTTCTGTATTATTTCTTTTGTGCTTTCAGAAGGTGCTATTAATTGTATTTTTTTATTTAAAAATAGAGTTTCATGGAATTCAAATATCTTGGTTTTGTACTGAAAACTTTCACAAGTAAAACATTTGCTCCACTCTTTTTCATAACTTTCACAGAAGTATTCATTGTTATACATTAATTTGATGTTACTACATATGCAAGAAAAATCATGAATGTAGTATAAAATATTCTGAGTATCTATTTTTTCAATTAGATACTCTATTGTTTTTAAATCCATGCTTGCTATACTATGAATAACAATGGCTTTAACTTTTTTTAATTCTCTTATAAAATCTTTTATGCTATATAGCCCTATTTCTTCCCCTTCTATAACCACCGATATAAATATCCCCGAGTAACCTTTGATGTTATAATCTCTCCAAAAAATATGGATGCATTGATTGTTCTTCTTTCTAAATACTTCTACTTGTTGAGTTAAGAAATTACTTAGACCATTCGTTATTTTGGTATAGTTATTCCTCGAAATAGTTAAAATTATTTCTTTCTCGGAGTCTTCTCCGCCTAGTATCTTTTTATTATCTTTATCAAGGAAAATACTAATTCTTAATAATTCCTCTCCACTTACTGTATAAAAATCTCCGAATCTTTCAATATTTTCACATATTTCCTTATAAAAGCTTGAAAATATAACTATCAGTATATTTTCTGGATTCTCCTTAAGTAGAATCTCCGGGCTTTCGATTTTTATTCCTTTTAATAAAGAGCCCACCTTTGATACATCACTGTCTATGAGATACTCCATATTGATATTTAATTTACCTGACGTTTCATGAAAATATCCGCTTGTACCCCAGCCAATTACTTTTTTATAATTTTTTTCCAAGTAATTCTTGAAATTATTCACCAGCTGTTTTTACCTCCTGACTTCCTTCCTTATAAATGGATAAAATTAAATCCCAGACTCTTTCTGATGAATTAAAATCATCATATTTATGAATCATTTTTTTAATCTTACTTCTCTCAGCAGAGTACCAATTAATCTTATCTAAGAATTTATTTATGGCTTTTATTACCCCTTCTACATTCTTAACAATTGGACCAGGCATCATGGTTTCAGGATGATCAAATAAAAATCCTCTTTCCCTTTCGTATTTATCTTGATCCTTAGTCCAAAATATTATAGGTCTATTTAGTAATAAGTAATCAAAATAAACGGAAGAATAGTCTGTAATTAAAAGGTCACTTCCACCTAGAATTTCATAAAAATCAATATTATGCTCCGAAAGATCATTATCAGTCATGAAAAGGATATTTTTGAAAATATTCTCCTTAAATCCCTCCTCCTCTACAGGGTGTTTTTTTATTACTAAAAAGCTATTACTTTCTTGCAAAAAATTATCAAGTATTTCAAATTCATGATAATCCGAAATAACACTAACACCTTCATTTACATTTTTATTTATTCTTTTCCTAAAAGTTGGGACATAAAAAAAGACTTTCTTAGTATCTATTTCTCTATTTAATATTGAGGAAAGTAAATTTCTCGAATTTTCATTAATTAATAAATCGTTTCTTGGCATTCCAGTATTAATAAATTTACTTATATCAATTTTATATACACTGGACATTATATAAGAATATAAATGAGAGTACGATAGAATGTAGTCTATTCCTTTATCAGCATTTTCTATATTGTCTACACTATTCTTCTCATGGACACCTAGTGATTTCAGGGGAAAACCATGCCAAGATTCTATATTGATCCTATTTTTATACATTCTACCTTCCATATGCGTAGAAAATGCAATTTCATATTCTTCCCAGTTTTTTTTATATTCTTCTAAGTTTACCAACGAGACATCAAATTCCTGTTGAATAGTGTTTCTAAGATTCTTGTATAACGCTAAAGAGTTACAACCAGAATTTCTTCTAGTGATTAACGAAATTTTTCTACTCTTATTTTCCCCAAGTATGATACTTCTTACTTCTTTATCTATCTTTGTCTGTTCTTTGTATTTTTTTTGCCAATTTACATTATCAAAGTACGGTACTATCTTATCCCTTTTTATTCCAATTTCTAATAAACCTTCTATTATTTCAAAAGTATACATACTACATATTAGAATACAATCATAATTAATTTCATGAAGAAGCTTCGGTGCAATAACTTTATGGCCATACCAGGGAGTTCCCCACTTATCCTTATTGTTATCAGTGACAGCTATTATATCGACAGTTCCATTTATTTGTTTCTTTATATTTTCTGCGGTACTTCCGGTTCCAAATAAAACAATTTTCATATGTGTACACTCCGATTAGATATATAAGTTCTATTGTTCTCAGTTTCTTTATTATTGAGTTATTTTATTATTATGGCACTTCCAAAATAATCACTGATCGGAACTATATTAACTCCCTTTAAATCACAAAATGCCTTTACAGCTTTTTTAACTCCACTATACTTACTATAGTTGTAATCATGGATTAAGATATATCCCCCTTTTGAGAGCCTCTCATAAAAATAGTTTAATCCGTCCAATGTAGGTTTATATAGATCTACATCAATGCTAACAAATGAATATTTTTCATTATCAAGCCCGCTAGTAGTATCAGGGAAATACCCCTTTCTTATAACTAGGTTTTCTTCTCTTTGTATTTTATTTTTAACGAACTCAAAACTTGTATCCCCAAATCCACCCACGCTTGCATTTGAAAAATCTAACTCTCTCTCAAGCAGAATATCTTTTACATCAAAACCCTCAAATGTATCAAATAAATACAATTTCCTATCAGGAAACAGATCACTTATAAGTAGTGAAAAATCCCCTTTATAAACCCCTAACTCTGCCACAGCACCAGGTATATTGTTTTCAATTATTTCTCTGGATAACAATTCGAGGGTTGAAGCTCTAACAAAATCCAATCCACCTACACATCTATCTGGATAATCATAGAGTTTCAAATTTCTATCTATATCAAAGACATACATATCACTAACTGCGAAATTCTTAAAATAAATGCCTAAATATTCTTTTTTTATGATCTTTTTATATAGGTTGTTTTCTAAAGTAATCTCTCTTACAAGATGTTTAGATGTCTTTTCATTTCTATGAGGTTTTAGTATTTTTACAATTTTATTTCTCGAAACTCCTAGTTCTATTAATTGTTCCATTATTTCTTTGTAAAACATACTAGCAATTATAATATAATCGTATTCAAGATTATAAATATAACTTGGCTTATAAATCATTTTTCCATAAATTATATTCCCTTGTTTTATTTCATCATTATCTATAAAACCAATGATATCTACTTTAATAGAATCAATTATATTTAGTGCTTTTGTTGCTCCATCTCCAGTACCGAATATCAATGCCCTAACTTTTTCGTACATAGATAATCAAGTCTCCCTTGGTTAGTTAAATTCAATTTCTCCAATAGCTAAATAATCAAGATCTCCATTGTTTTCAAAAATAACAATTCTATATATTATATATTCTTCTTCATTTTGAAAAAGAAAATATTTCTTTACCTTATCTTCCCAAGTAGATATCCCTGTCCTTTTATCTAGCTCAATCCATTTTTGACCATTCCAACCTTCAACAATCCAATATTTCGGCATTCTTTTGGTTGTATCATAGTCTTTATGTTTCTCTTGATTTACCATTGTATAGCTATTTAATGTAACAGGATTGGGAAATTCATAACTAATCCAACCATTAGTTACTCCCTTTTCAGTTGCCCATGCATTAGTTATACCTTTAAATTTTTTATTAAAAGCTTTAAATCCTGACCAGTTGTAATTTCCGCTACTATAACTGCTACTACTAATTATTTGACCATTTGGTAAAGAGTTTGATTCCATAATAGGAACTTGATTCAAAACAAGTTCATTGTTTTGTTTATATTTAATTTTAGTTATTCCTAGATTATGTTTAGTAACATACTTTGAAATTTCGTTACCATCCACCCATACTTTAATCAAATAAAAATCACCAAAATCATTAGATGATTGAAGTGGGATAAGTGGTTTGGTTTCTTCACCTATATTTCTAACTTTTGCATTTCCGTCTACTATTTCATCACTAAGATTCACTCGAATTCGTTCTCCAACTTTAAGCTTATCAAACTCTAATACTTCATCCTTATGCATTAAGCGCCCGTTTACGTCAAGCTCGATCCCTTGAAATACAAAAGCTCTCTCATCTAGATTCGTGATTTCAACCTCATGAACCCCATTGGAAAATCCTCTCTTTTCAAAAAGGACTTGTTCAAAATCCATTACAAATGACTCTTCAAGTAATGAGTCCTTAGCTGAAAACGATTGAGTATAACCATCAATTTTAATTCTTATTTTTGAGGAATGATTTCCGTGCTTTCCACCAATGACTCTTAAAAAGGAACCATTAAATTTGAATTTTATAGCTGCGTTCTTTTCATTGGTTTTAAGATAGTTTCCAACTACTTCATCCTTTAATTTCTTTTTAACTATCTTAATTTGTTCCTTAATCCACCCACCAGAATAATGAAATTCACCAGAAGTTGACTCGTACCTTTTTAACTGATTTAAACTTTCTTTAGCGCTAATTTGTTTGTGAATCACACTCTTCATAATTGGAGCAAATTCATTATTGGTTTTCGTACAATCATCTAAATAAACTTTAAAGAAATGACTAATTTGTACTGACTTTTTTATAGGATCTTCTATGTGTTTAATTCTGTTAATACTCTTTTCTAAAAGTTCAAATTGAACTCGAGTTATTGGTTTTATGATTACCCTAAAGAAGTCATTTTCCAGCAATTTAATAATCTCATTGTCTAATTTTGTAAAAACCTTCTGTATTCTATCAACTTTATTTCGTCGAGATAACTCATCCAATTCGCTTAGTATAAGATATATTTCCTTACACACTTTAATGAAACTCGACAATGAAACATTCATTGTTTCTACTACTTCAACTGGATTGTTAGTCTTAATTTCTCCATCAACGGAAAAAGCTGACTCCTCAACCACTCTATTTTTTAGCATGTTTGTAGTGACTATCTCGAGTGGCAGAAATTGAGCTCCCTCAATATTTGCTCCACCCTTAGTGGTATTGATAAATTCTATTTGCTTATTTTTTTCAATGTACTGCTCCATAAGATATCTCATTTGGTTAAACGCAGAGTTTGATTTTATCTGATTTCCGTACACATCAACAACTTCAACTAAATCATCTAGATCTTTCTTTTGGAGTTCAGCACTTTTATTTTTTCCACGATTTATTTCTTTGGAGTAAAATAGATTATCCTTAAATGCTAGGTTTTGACCAACTAATATAATCGATCTTACTTCTAATTTTGAAAGTATATCTATGGTTATAATTGCAATTGAATAAGCGTCATTGATTACATTATCTTTGTTTATATTTGTAAGATAATATGGAGACACAGTATCCTGAGAAGTTATAAAATGAAACTTAGGTCCAGGATATCTTTGGATAGTCTCATACCCAACACTTGTACCATATATCATTGGTACAGTTGTAATACCTTTTTCCTCAAAGGCTCTGAATACTGCAAAGTTATGCTCCTGAGGGTCAAATGTACAAACTGCATCTGGCAAAATGCCATTCGCTAAAAGTGCCTTGTTTGCAGATCCAACCGAAAATATATATGCTAGCCCATTTTCCTTGATATACCTTAAATTTTCATACTCATCCTGTAGGGACGGTCCCGCTGAAACGATCAATACAGGTTTGTCCTTAAAGTACTGTTTCTTTTCTTCAATAAAATTCGGAGTACTTAAAGTCGTTGGGAGATTCATTAATGCATTTAATGTCCATCTTTTTGCAAAATGGTAATCAACTCCAAGATTATATACCCTTGCTTCAATAGCATTCCTAAAATTCTTAGCAAAACCCTCAAATTGGTCAGCAAAAATTTTCTCATAGCTAGGTAACGGAATTAAAAGCACTTCACTAAAAATAGTTGAAGCAAAATCATTTAACTGTTCCTCTACACGAGTTTCCATATCTTCTAAATATATTTTTTTCAAGTTATTCAAGTTTATATTTAAAAAAGAACGATATGAAAGAAGCTGTTTAAACATCAAGATGCTCGGTTCATAAATGGAAAAGGCTGTATTTGGAAACAGCTTAGCAAATAATTCAATATGATAAGCTAACCCTGCTCCATAGAATAATACATGCGTATTCTCATTAATTTGATTCGAATAATTTTGGATGATTCTTTCTGCTTCTTTTATAGGATCATACTTGCTGTGAATATACATGGTATGTCGTTCAGTAACTGCCTTAATCGTTGGTACATGACTTTTCGTTTCTTCGACAATTACTTCAAGTTGAGCATTTTCCATATTAGCATTTTCTAACATTCTCACAGTTCCGGGATATCGCGCTTTAAGATGATTTAAATTATCTTTATACATACAAATTCACCCCATTAATTCCGTACAAAATACTACAATAATCCTTCATCTAATATCCATTTTCTTAACGTTTCTTTTTCAATCACATCTTCGTTAAAGGGGGATGGAGATTCTCCACTATGTTTCTTTAACTTATTGTATTCCCGTCCTTTTCCACCAAATGGAGGAAGCAATACAAAAAGTTCCTCTGTTTCTAATGCAAATTTTGCTTCATCATCTGTCATTAACTGCTCGTACATTTTTTCCCCTGGACGCAATCCAATTTCATTCATACGAATTGACTCATCTAGTTCATTTGCATCAGAAATTTCCTCTATTAATACCTCAGCTAAATCCTTTAGCTTAATGACCGGCATTTTCAAAACAAATACTTCGCCGCCAATAGCCATATCATTCGCCTTTAAAATCAGGGAAATAGCTTGAGAGGGTGTCATCATATATCTCAACATATCCATATCCGTTACAGAAACCATTTTTTTCGTCAAGATTTGCTTTTTAAACAAAGGAATCACAGACCCTCTTGAACCCATAACGTTTCCAAATCTTACTGAACTGAAAATAGTTTCTTTTGGACCCTTTTGAAATTCAGTTGCTGAAATCAATCTTTCTGCGGTTAATTTTGTAGCACCATAGGTATTTGTTGGAGCTATTGCTTTATCAGTACTAGTAAATAGTACCTTTTTTACTTTTACCTCCAGAGCTGCCTGAATTACATTTTGAGTGCCTAATACATTTGTTTGCACTGCTTCAAATGGATTATATTCACATGCTGGTACATGCTTCATTGCAGCTAGATGAAAGACAAAGTCTATATCCTCCATTGCTCTAGCCACTCTTTTTTCATCTCGTACATCACCAATCAGAAAACGAATATTATTGAACTCATTCAACTCTTGCTGCATTTCAAACTGCTTATATTCATCTCTACTGAAAATTCGAATTACACTAGGATTGTGTAAAAGTAATTCTCTTGTTAAATGTTGCCCTATCGTTCCAGTTCCACCAATAATCAAGATTTTCTTATTTGTATACATACTTTTTTTCATTATAGTAGCCTCTACTTTAAATAGTTTATTTTGTTTCAAAATTATTTTCAGTTTCAGCATTAATAATTCGAAATTGTGGTAAGATCTCGTATTGAATGATATCTGCTATTAAAGTTGCATCTCTGTTTTCCAGTGCCTCTAGTAAATTGGGTAATTCCACATCAAAGGTGGCAACACTTTTTAGAAATTCTCCCCAGCCAGAAATAGTATGTGCAGTTGAGTCAATAGTTTTTATCGTTTGATAAATCCAGCCAATTCCTTCTAGTAAAAGCTTTAAAGTCTCCCAACTATCCTCAGTTGGCTTTTGATAAAATTCTTCAATGACTTTTTCAACTTCTGGAATACCACGTCTTGTGTACTCATTTAAAGAAACTAATAAGTTTGAAACAAATTCATCCACTGTACTCACTTCTAATTTAATCTCTTTAACCTCTTCAATATGCTCTAATATATAATCTGCGTGTTCTTTATAAATTTCTTGCCCATCTATAACTAAATGGCTAAAAAAGAGATTTTCAATATGCAGTGTTTCATTAACTATCTCAATTAAATCATTAGTACCTTTTTCACTATTTTCAAATGTATATTCTTTATCAAGCGTTAATAATTTCATTGCAATTCCTCCGTCTTTTAGATATTTATTATATCGACATTTTTCTACAAATGTTAAGATAGCGTATTAGGGAATTGTTGGGACTGGTTGATATCGTGTATAATAACGGAATTTATGTTACTTGATGTACTCCTAAATATAAATACACGAAAAAGGAGGCCCTAGATAATCTAGAGCCTCCTTTATTATTAGCTAATTTTAACCTAATAATTGAAGTACTGATTGAGGTTTTTGGTTTGCTTGAGCAAGCATTGCTTGAGAAGCTTGTCCTAAAATGTTTGCACGAGTCATTTCCATTACCTCTTTAGCCATATCAACATCACGAATACGAGATTCAGCTGCAGATAGGTTCTCAGAAGAGTTATTTAAGTTAGAGATAGTGTGCTCTAAACGGTTTTGGTAAGCACCAAGGTTAGAACGTTGTGCAGAAACTGTTTCAATTGCGTTGTTGATAACTTCAATTGCTGCAGTAGCATCAGCATTGTTTTGTACAGATAATGCTGATCCTCCATTTGCACTTGTTGTGTTGCTAGTTCCATTGGTAACACCCGATCCACTGAACTTAGCACCAGCTACAGTAGTGTTGTCTGTTAAAGCTTCAACAGAAGCACCTTCTGTATTAGTACCTTGAACAACTGTTGCAGCTTGTCCAGATGCACCCTCGATACCAAGAGCTTTTGCATTCATATTGTAAATTTCAATTTGCATGCTTTGTCCATTATTAGCGCCAATTTGGAAAGTAGCTTGGAACTTAGCTCCAGTTGTTCCAGTCGTACCACCACTCAATAATTTTTGAGTGTTGAATTCAGTTGTATTGGAAATACGGTTAATTTCAGATGTTAACTGGTTGATTTCTTTTTGAATCTCGTTACGGTCAACAGTTACGTTAGTATCGTTCGCTGCTTGAGTAGCAAGTTCACGCATACGTTGTAAGATGTTGTGAGTTTCTTGTAAAGCACCTTCAGCTGTTTGAATCATTGAAATACCGTCTTGAGCGTTACGGCTAGCTTGGTCTAAACCACGTACTTGAGCACGCATTTTTTCAGAGATTGCTAGACCTGCAGCATCGTCACCAGCACGGTTGATACGAAGACCTGAAGATAATTTTTCCATTGCTTTTGAACCAGCATTGTTGTTAACGCCCATTTGACGGTAAGTGTTCATTGCTGAAACGTTAGTGTTGATAATCATGAGTAATTTCCTCCTTGAAATATGTTATTATCCCACATCCATGTGGTTTTGTATTTGCAGTACAATCATTCAGTCGGCCGCCCGAATGATTGTACTGCTTACAAACGTAATATCGACAAGATTTTTAAATTATTTAGAGGTAATCTGATATTTTTTTATTTATTTTTCAGTTGATACGAAAATTTTGTCAAAATATCCATTGTCGTATCTAACGCTTGATTATTTTCTTCTTGAATCGCTAGATATACTTCCTTGCGGTGAATTTCCACGTTCTTTGGTGCGTTAATGCCAACTTTGATTTGTTCACCATCGACAGATAGAATTTTGATTTCGATATCATCACCTATTTGAATCGCTTGGTTTAGTTTTCTTGTAAGTACGAGCATCGTTTAGCCCTCCTTACCCGTAGATGTGACATTCTGAAATAATGGATGTTTCGTTTTATATGTACTATCACTAAGAATAACTTGTTTCCCAAGCTTCTTCTTATTATTGATGACAATCGGCCCTTGTAAGTTAGCGGTCGTTTTTTGGAAAGGTTCTTGAACGGTGAGAATAACAAACGCTGCAACATCCTCAGGTTCATCAATTTCTAAAGCCTCCACTATTTGATCGGGTAGCTTTAGTTCATAGTTAGGAAAAAATTCGAATGGACTTACTACAACAAATGCCAAGCTTGGTGTTTGTATCGATTGCAAAATAAAAAATGGTCCTTCATCGACAAAAGGAAGGATATAGAATTGTTTTTCCTCAAGAAAGCTGGGAATTCCCCCGTTAAAATGAATAACTTGAGTTGATTCAATTTCAATTTCTCCATGATACTTCGATGCAATTTTCATTAACGTCACCACTTCTAAATTTTTTGGTCGAGCGTTGATCCGACTACTTTAATATTCATTACTGCCTTCTGTTTAAGATATACTTGCAGATTTCCTGGTTTGAAATTTTTTACAATGTCCTTCGGTTCGATATCGATTTGGAAATTACCACGACGAACCTTTACATCAATCGTCGATGGCTGATAATAAAATTTAACTTTTTCTGCAGAGGAAGGCATAAACCCGATATTAATTCGTTTTTGCTCTGGCTCACTATTCTGTCGGGCAATCTCCGGAATCACCGTTTTATCCCGCTCTTCAATTTTCATCAGACGGTCGCCTTCTGCTGCTACTTCTGACAAACTTTGGAGTACTTTTTGTTTTGCCTTTTCAGCCCATTCTTTCACAACACGCAAAGGATTCTTTAAATTAGCATCTGCAAAGGCTTCAGTTTGGTCAATTTCCAACTTGCTTTGTGTCTTGATGTATTCTACTTCTGGCTGAGGTTGATTCATTCTCACATCTGCCTTCGGTTGTCTTATTTCTAAGGTAGCTTGTCTTTGGTTTATTCCGATGTAGGCTGCTCTATTGTCTATTTCTAATCGTGGTAGCTGCATAGCTATTTCTCCCTTTAAAATTTATATTTCTATTTTAGCTAAACTTACTAGCAAATAAAACCGAAGAGCTATTTTCAAAAA
Organism: Robertmurraya phoenicis; assembly: GCF_047302285.1. Classification (GTDB taxonomy): domain Bacteria; phylum Bacillota; class Bacilli; order Bacillales; family Cytobacillaceae; genus Robertmurraya. The sequence continues at coordinate 587,226 of NZ_CP154845.1, read as the reverse complement.
AAAGCTACCCCCGAAGGAATAGCTTAACGTAAAAAGTCCATTAATGTTGGCTGAATGATTCTTGCACCTACTGCTAGTGATGCCCTATGAATACTTTCTTGAACAGTCAGATTAATAATCGCTTCTTCCATATCAATATCTTCATTATTAGAAACCGTATTTTGAGCAATAACTTTTTGTTCAAGTAAACGACTATCTACCATCTCTGCTCGATTCACCTGAGCCCCTAATTCTGCTCGGGTAGAAACAACTTCATTAAGATATTTATCCATAGAGTCAATCGCCTTCGTAATTTCAGCACCTGTCGTATCAGGATTAGTCAACATCTTTTTAATCGATTCTAACCCACTAAACATCTCGATTGAAAATACTTCTTGTGAGTTTACATTTATCGGTATTTTAACACCTTTCATTACTTCAATTTCCACTTTCTCAGTGTTGGTAGACACAGCATCTTTCCTTGAAACAATTAACTCATCAGACTTTAAATCTTTTGCCTTTTCAACCATAGCTCCATTAAGTTCTTTTTGTTCTTCCAACTGCACTTGTTTAATAGAGGCAGGGGTAGTGAAATGGTCGATTGACAAAGTTGCAGAAGGACCCGTTTTCTCAACCTCGTTCCCGTCAGCATCAATCGTTTTATAATTGATAGGAGGTTGGACTGAAAATGTTACGACATCACCATCAGTTGAATCATATTGATACATTTGTCCATTATAACTAATCACATAATCTTCTGCTTGATCCATATCACCGACAAATTTATTAAAATCAACATTAAACTGATTTTCTTTAATCGGAGATGTGTTTGTGTTCGTACCATTGAAAATATAATTTTCCCCAACCTTTGAGTTAGCAACAGATATAATGTGTTCTTGCAAGCTGCTAATCTCTTTTTCAATATTCTTCCTGGATTCAGTTTCATAACTATCGTTGGAAGCTTGAACTACCAATTCTCGTATTTTTTGTAAGACTTGATTTGTCTCATCTAAAGCAGAGTCGGCATTATCCATCCAGTTGAAGCCTTCATTTAAATTGCGACGAAACTGATCTACCTCAACAACTTGACTTCGATAGCGCATTCCTTTCATAGCTATGACAGGATCGTCTGAAGGCTTTGTAATTTTCTTTCCAGTCGTTAGCTGTTCCTGCAATTTGGCCAAATTATTATAATTCTGGCTAATATACTTTAAATTACTATTGGATAACATTGATTGAGTAACTCTCAAAACCATTCACCTACCTTATCTCCCACCCAAGCCTAAACCGTTGACGATTTTATCAAGTATTTCATCGACCAACGTTATATTTCTGGCAGCGGCATTATATGCTTGTTGAAATTTAATCATATTCACCATTTCTTCATCTAAGGAAACGCTACTTTCAGACATCCTTCGTTGATCAACTGCATCCTTTAGGGTAGTCGACGTATTAGTCATACGATACGCCTCTGAAGCATTGTCTCCAAGCTTCCCTATCATTCCCTGATAAAAAGATTGTACATTGGTGAGTGTTCCACCGTAGTTAATAATCGCATCCTTCACATCTGCTAAAGCAAGGGCGTTTGAACCGTTCCCTACAAATGCTTCATCACTACTTTTTTCACCTTCAGTATCAAAAGTAAAGGACCACGTATCACCTGCTTGCATTTTTGAAACAGTAGTCGTATCAAATTCAACCCCAAGTAGATTCGCATTCCGCTCGGTTGTACTATAGGTTGCTACTTCATCACTTCCAACTCCAGAGAACGTATAGTTCCAATTTTCTCCATCAAATTCAACAGAAACAGAGATTTCATCTGTAGTAGGCCACGTTCCAGAATAATCATCTGGAAGATCTGAAGGATTGTATATTCCTGTGTAAGATGGATTACCTACGGTACTTGTATCAACTTGAGCACGACTCATTGCACCAGCAAGCACATTTCCTTCGGCAGCAGCTGCAATATTTTGCACATCATTAATAATATGATTAGTTACTGAAATCAAGGATGCTGCTCCCTTAACATTTGAACCAATATTAAAGAAATTTCCATAGTCACTGTTTTGGACGCCACTTTGGATTTCGTTCAAGCTCCATCCAGAGCTATGAACAAGATTGAAATGAGTAGCAAACGTATATGCCATTTGATCTAGATCAGCAAGCATATCATTAAAGGTACCCTTCACTTCATCTCCATCTTTATATCCATATCCTTCGATAAATCCCTTTAGGGCTCCTTGAGAATTAAAAGCACTCATATCTTCAAGTAAATAACTGTACTCAACTGAATCATCAGCAGCAGTGTTGCTTTCAAGCCCAACAAAACCATTTTGATTTTCATTAAGCTGAAAGAATTTAATTTGTGTAACAGGGCTATCTTGTTCTGAACGGTTTTCGTACTGAATATGAATCCCCGTTGCAGTACCCTTTGTTGCATCCACTAATTTAATAGGCTGCCCAGATGAATCCTTTAGAACATCTCCCTGTGGCGTCGCTAGATAAATATCTAGCTTTCCTTCCGCATTAGCAGATGATAATCCACCACTGGATTTCGCATCTACTTTAATATTTACAAAGCTAGACAATTCATCTACTAATCTATCTCGTTCATCATACAAATCATTTGGTAAATATCCATGAGGCTCAACGGAACCGATTTGTTTATTAATAGAATTAATTTGCCTTAAGATAGAATTCATCCTATCTTGCGTAGTGTCAATCTCCTGGCGATAATCCTTTTGCACCGTTTTTAAGGAGTTGGAAATATAGTTAAATGTATTAGCAAGCGATATCCCACGTTCTCGAACAACCCTTCTAGCCCCATCATTTTGCGGCTGAACGGCTAGATCTTGAAGGGAATTCCAAAATTCATCCATCATCTTGGAAAGACCTGTATCAGATGGCTCATTCATTATATTTTCCATTTGACTGACCATATCTGCCTTCGATTGCCAATATCCTAGTTTACTATTTTCAGTGCGATATTGCATATCAGTAAAGCTATCACGGATTCTCGTTATGTCTCCTACTGAGACACCCGTTCCTAGTTGCCCCGAAATCTTCGGGCTATTTAAGCCAGGCGGTGGATACGGCAGTGCCGTTTGAAAGTTAACCGTTTGCCTTGTATAACCGGGAGTATTTGCATTTGATATATTATGCCCTGTTACATGCAAGGCAGACTGTTGTGCCATAAGTGCCCTTCTGGCTGTCTCTAATCCAAAAAAGGTAGAAGTCATAAGCAGTATCCTCCATTAAGCTTTTGAATCAAACATTGAATGATTCGTTTGTTTACTATTTCCATGTTCCTTTTCAGAACGATCATAATTATAGGAATCGATATCTGGTTGCAATAGTTCTAAGGATAGTTGCACAAACTGCAAGGATTGTGTCAAAAGATCCTGGTTTAACTGATTTAATTCTTTAAGTTCTTTTATTTCATTTTCAAGTTTTTCTTTTTGTTCTAATATGGTACTTTTCTCTTGAGTATCCTCGACCACTTCAATAACCTTCGAAAGTATTGGAGAATCGATCTCCATCTCTTTTTGCTCCAAAAAGAGGGTCGTATTCTGGACGAGTGTTTCTTCTGTTTTTCGAATATCTTGAATAGCCTTGTTTTCCTTTTTTAAAAGAAACTGAAGTTCAGGAGTATCTCCCTTTTTAATCATTTCTGTTTTTTGCTTAGCTAATTCCTTCAATTCCTTATGGAGATCTGTCATTTTGCTAAGGGCTGCAATGATCAATTTCACTGACAACGGGTTCACTCCTAACTGTGATACTGAAAATGATTTAGATAAGGATTATTAAAAATTCTAATCCCAAAATGAATACATTTTTTCGGCTATTACTTTCGCATTTACTTCATAATTTCCTGATTGAACTTCTTTTTTAATAGCATCGACCTTTTCTTGGCGTTCAAGTTCAATATTTCCAAGCTTTTGAAGCTTCATCGCTTCTGTTGAAATTTCAACTTTATCTTTACCTTTTGCCTTTTGAGTTGGCTCAATTTTCTCAGCTTGCTTGTTATATGGATTTACATTTATACTGCGTAAAGGATTGATTTTCATAGCATTCACCTCTTTTTTCTTACAGGTTCCGTCATTTTTTATCTTCTAACTTCTATATCGGCTACATTTTAAAAAGATAAAGTCTTTTTATTAAAATGTAATGGTCTGTTTTACACTTTTAGAGATGCACCTACTATGTATAGATGTTGATAAGCATCCCTTGAATTTCTCCTACCTGATTTAGTATATCTAATTGACTTTTTTCTTTATTTAGTACATCATTCGCTAAATCAATGAGTTTCTTGTCTACTTCTTTTACAATTTTATAAATTTTTGTACGACCACGGCGATTAAATCCTCTTTGTTCTTCAAGTTGAAGACCATTTTGAACAGCTTCTTCCATGAATTGCTTGACCATTTTTTTATATTTACGGAGATCATCGACTGAGCGATGCTCAGCAAGAGTTTTTCCTTGTTCTTCAATATCTTTTACAAGTTTGGTCAACTTTTCATAAACCGTTTCTTGTCGTCCCTTTGCCATCACTTCTTGGAAAGAAACACTCTCTGACGGAGTACTGTTTTTCATTTTTACTTTATCAAGGCCAGCTTTATTCACCTTTTGTATTTCCATAAATTAATCCGTCCTTTTAATGGTTAATAACAAGATCTTATCATAAAGGCTATATTAAACAATATTGTTGATAAAACGATATTTGAATCATTTCGTGTGAAACCAAGGTTTCACACGAAATGATTCAAAAAATCAACACTTGCTTATAACAGTGCCATCATAAAAAAGAGAGGAAAGACTGTTATAGTTAGCCTTACCCCTCTTGTGAAATTTATCCTTGTAGCAATTGAAGCACACCTTGTGGTAACTGGTTGGCTTGAGCAAGCATCGCTTGTGCAGACTGGTTAAGAATATTATTCTTCGTAAACTCTGTCATTTCAAGTGCCATATCAGCATCACGGATACGTGACTCCGCAGATGTTAAGTTTTCATGTGTCACTTGTAAATTATTGATTGTGTGTTCTAATCGATTTTGTGTTGCCCCTAGTTTCGAACGCGTGGCTGAGATTTGATTAATCGCACTTTCAAGCTTAAAAATCGCCATATTAGCTGATTCATGATCCAGTACATTAATGTCTTCAATACCTAGCTTAACAGTACTTAGTTGAGGCACATCAATATTTAGACTTTGTCCTGTATTAGCTCCAATTTGGAAAGCAAGTGCTTTATTTGTTAATTGGAATCTAGATGTTCCATCAGATACATTTACACCAAACTCCATCTCTAAACCGCCATGTTTTACGATGCCGTTTGTAGATGTGATTGTTCTTGTAAAAGTAACAGGTGTTAAAGTTGGGTCCTCATCTGAATCTGGATCACCTGGATCATCTACTCTAGAAACCGAAACATCCATCTTACCTTCGACTTGAATTTTGGCAGTGCCATTACCAGTGATAAATGAAGTATCAACCGTTACTTTTTGTCCATCCTTCGTACCAATTTCTACTTCTTTCCCATCTTCACCAATCTCTTCAGCCATTGAACCGATTGAGAATCCATCTGGGTCCAATACTTCAATGGTAGCACTGTTAGTTTCTGAATTGAAATTTGAAACAACAATCGTGTATTCGCCAAAACCAAGCTTTGCCCCGTCAGTTGGATCAATCGCAAGAACATTTGTATCGTTTACTCCTGCACCTGGTTGATTTAATTTATAAGTAGTTTCTTTATTTGCAACTGTAACCGCATATTCTCCCGTTGCTAACGATGGGTCTGTCACAACCGGTACAGTTAAAAGATTCGTTTTTGCTTGTTCACCAGTCAAAAACTGTGTATCAACCGCACTTGAACCATCAAGTAATTTACGCGTATTAAATTCTGTTTTTGAAGCGATGCTATCTATTTCTAATAATAATTGATCAATTTCCTTTTGAATGGCACCACGATCTTCTGTTGTATTCGTGTCATTTGCAGCTTGTACAGCAAGCTCACGCATACGTTGAAGCATAGAATGCACTTCAGTCATGGCTCCTTCAGCTGTTTGCATTAAAGAAATTCCATCAAGAGAGTTTCTTTCTGCTTGTTTTAAGCCACGGATTTGAGAACGCATTTTTTCTGAAATAGCTAGTCCTGCTGCATCATCAGCTGCGCGATTAATTCGGAGACCAGATGATAATCTTTCAAGGTTTTTAGACGTTGCAGATTGATTTTGATATAAATTACGATAGGCATTTAATGCTTGGATATTATTATTAATCTTCATCTTTATGCACCTCTTATTTAATATTCTTCAGTAAATATACTTTTTTCATATGCAGAAGCTTTTTTACGAATGGCCGCTCCTGGATCCACTGCTTTGTTTTTCATAGCCTGATTCCAAGCAGCTGAGATTTCTTCTAGTGAACTAAGAACTTCTTCAATGATTTTGATATCTTTATTTAAATTAGCTTCAACAATTTTATCAGCCATATAGTTATAAAGTACATCTAATTGGTCAGCGATAATGCCAGCCTCATAGTTAATTCCTGCACCTAATCGTTGCAGAATATCATTAGCGTTTTGGAGCTTTTTATTTGCTAATACAAAGTCTTTATTTTGAATATCAATGATTGCATTTTCTAAGTTTGTCATACACGCTTCGTATAGAAGTGCCGTTATTTCCTGTGGTGATTTTTGGTGAATTGCTGACTCTGTAAAGATTTCAGTCACCTGTAGTACACCTCCAATTAGTTATCTATCTTATTTATCGGAAAAAGTCGAAAAGTGTTTAATAGTTTTTCTCCATTTCCTCTATTAAAAGTAAAATTTCTGCCATAACCGAATATAATTGTGGCGGAACATTGTCCCCTAAGTCCATATCTAACAAATTCGCTACTAATGTTGAATCCTCTTGCATATGAACATTGTTCTTTTTTGCTAATTCAATAATCTGCTGAGCAACTTGACCTTTCCCTTGGGCAACCACTGTTGGAGCCTTACTTGAGCCCTCATCATATTTAATGACAGCAGCAGAAGGGCCATTTTTCTCTTTCCGTCTTTTTTGATTGTAAAAAGTGGACGTTACCATCATATTTTGAAATCCATTCCCTTCTCAGTAAAAATAGGCTTTTGTGGTTTTGGATCCATCGTTTGATTGATTTGATTTTTAGTGTCAATAGGTGTCATTCTCGTAAAATGTAGAGAATTGACGTTATAACCAATTTCATTGAGTTTATCCTTAGCCATCTGCGCTAATGGCTCCATTTTATCTTTAAAACCAGGTTTATCATTTTTAATGGTGATGCTTAAATTCCGTTCGGTTGCTGAAAGCATGATTCCTACATCCCCAAGCCTCTTCGTTTCAATAAGGAAATAAAGATTGCAATTCTCCCAATCGACCTGTTGACCCTCATTTTTTGAGTTCACAAAGACCTGTAAATTTTCCGGCTTACCGCCAAGCAGCATCGGAAGATTAATTAGCATGCTCTGCAACGTTCCTGGTGAGTCCGCCTTGCTTAATAACTGCTGGCCTGTCAAGTTATTAAGTGCTTGTTCCACATGCTGGGAAACTTTAGGGTTGGCATCATCTTGTTGCAACTTCATCAGAATCGCCTTCAGATTCGTTTGTTGCTCTTGCTGTGTGTGCTCTCCATTTTTGAACACAAGGGAATTCGCTAGATCACTATCATGGTTTAGCCCGAGAGAACGAACCATTTCAAACATTTGCCTACCGGATGCCTCTTGCAGGGAAAATCCTCTAGCACCAGCTTCTAGTACTGCATTCCGATTATCCATGGCAAGGCTCTCTTTCCCAACAAAGTGCATGATCTTTTGCTCGGAAGGCTTGAAATTCAATTTATCAATCAACTCTTTGACCTGCCCAACAATTTTTGATGCTTCAGTGAAATTCCCTTTTGCTAAAAGTTTTTTCGCTTCAGCTAATTGTGAGCTCGCTTGTAAAAGCTGTCTCTCCGTCTTCATATCAGTAAATAACATTAAATCGCTTTTTAAAATGGCATTATCTAGCTTGCTAATAGCAGTCTCAAGCATTTTGCTCGCCTGTGGCTGGGCACTTCCCTTTAAAGTATCAATGGTACGTTGAACACTATCTAAGTTTCTTGTAATTTCTCTTTTTAGCTCACGAAATTCATGGGTCGCCTCAGCGAGTTTCTGTGTGACTCTCGTTACCAATATTTCCTTAGACTGAATTTGCATAGATTGAAGAAGCTCGTCAACATCATATTGGTTATTCATCCCTTGAGTAGGATCCACCTTCGGTTCAGACATTGAAAGAGATTGCTGAATATTATTTAATTCATTTGCAACATGCTGACGTGAAGCAATTTCTCTTCCTCTATCATTTAATTGTTGAGCACGTTCTAACGTTTCCTCAATTTTAGTTACATTTCGAACATCGATATTCGGATTACTAGAAACTTCTTTTCTGATTAAAGTTAGCGCCTTCTCTACATCAGGTTCATTATTGAACTGCTTTATCGCCTGCTGGATCGTTTCACTTGGTAGCTTAGGCATTTGTACTAGTTTGGTACTTTCCGTACTGTTTTTGAGCTCAGTTTGATTGATTAATTTATTTACCTGGTCCCCAGAATCATTCAATTGAGGTAGAGACTTTAATGCCGTTGCTTCTAACTGTTGCAAGAGCTTATTCAGTCGTTCGCGTCCTGCCTCATTCAGTTGATCTGCTTGTTTGAGAGCTGTTTCTATATTTTTTGCGCTATCAGGATCAATGCTTTTATGACCTAGCACTTGTTCTTGAACCATCTTTTTAACATCTTGACCAGTTTGAAGCTGGAGCTGAATTTGCTTAATCGTTTCCTTAAGCTCAATCTCTTGAGATGCAACAGGTTGAGGAGCTAAAGTAGCTTTTGAATTAAGCATTTGTGGCGGCGTCGATGCAACCCGCCGAGAATCAGATTGAACTGCTTCCTTTGAATCCTGTCTTATAGTGGCTTCATTTCGTCTTAATTCTAATTGTTCCGTCTCGGATTCTGCCTTGGTAAGAGCCTGAACGATTCGCTCTTTCCCTGCTGCTTCCTGACCTAACTTCTGAAGCTGGGTTGCTTCTTGCACCGCTCTTTCTATCTTTTGTACAACTTCTCGGTCAATTTTTGAATTCTGTAAAACTTGATCTCGGACTTGATCAATGGCACGTTGCAGGCTAGGCTCCTGTCGAACTGTATCTTTTACTTGTTTTAATACCTCTGAAGCCTTCGCATCAACCAATTCATTTTCCACACTTGCTAGAGCAGAGCTAAGGACTTCCTTACCTGTTGTAATACGACCTTGCTGCATTAACGCAGTAGATTCTGTTAATGCCTTTACAACTTTACCTGCAACATCTGATGGAAGATTTTTATTGTTTAACAAGTCGGATTGAACTTTTTCAATAGACTTTTGGAGATTAGGATTGGAAATCACCTGATTTTTCAGATCTCTAACTATTTCATTGAGACTATTACTATTAATAGATCGGATTTGCTCTAGCTTTTCAATAACAACCGCTTTTTGTGCAACAATTTGTGTTTCAGATCGATTTAATGTTTGAGCAAGTCTCTCCTTGCCGATAGATTGAAGCTTTTCCGCATCAGCAATTACTTTTTTTATCTCATTCATGATATCTCGATCAACTTTTGAATTAGTTGAGAGCGTATCTTTTACAGTTTGAATCACCTTTTGTGGGTCTGCTTCCTTCTCTAATATGGATTGAATTTGACTAACCATTTCTCTCACTGCTGTTTGATTGTATATGTTTCTGTTAGAAAGAGAGGTTTGAGATACATTTCCTTCTGTCCTTGCTTTTATCAACCCTTCTCGCACACTTGAAACATTCCCTTGTTCCGTTCTTGCAGTAGTATCAAGGCTTAGTTCCTTTGCAAGATTTGTTAATACTTTATTTAAAGGCTCTCCGTGAAGTGCTTCATGAACAGAACGGAGATGTGTCTGTGTAACTTCTAATCCCTTATTAACAAGAGCCTTGACTGCATCACTTTTTGTTTCTAAAGTACCTCGCCCTTTTTCAAAAAAGGACTTCAGTTCAGAAACAACTTCTTTCGATAATGGATATCCCTTATCAAGTAATAATCTTGCTGTCTCTCTTAATTCAGGAGCATCTTTTGAAGTTAATCCTACTTTTTGTAAAACCGCAGAGGGTTCAGTGGATTTTGAGTTTGCCAATTTAGCATCCTCGTTGCGAATCTCTTTTACGGTCATTTTATCTTCTTGATAATTCTTTACTTGAACCGTTGCCCGCTCTCCATCTGGTACCTTACCTTCAAATTCAGAGACAAATTCCTTCCCTCTTATTTGAAGAATAGCTTCTTTATCTGAAATTCGTTGTTTTATTTGAGCAGAGTAAATTTCATCTTTCTTAACATCAAATGAAATGTCCATACTTGCTGTACTTGTCAGTCCTTGATTGGTGATTTGCATATATGACACTCCCCGTACAAACTTCTATCCCTAATATCGGCTAAGTTGCAAACATATTAATTGGAATGTTTTGTTTAAACTACTATTTTTCGGGATGTACTTCTAGATTAGAAAAAAACCGCATGCATCAGCATACGGTTTTACTTCGTGAAGTATGTTCTATGTGTGTCTTGTCTCTCTATTTCCTTCTTGCGTTCTTCTTCCTTCGTATGCATCTCAAGTTCTTTTTTCAGCGTATCAGCACATGGGTTGCAAAGCTTTCCCTTTTGAATAATCTTGCCACATTTATCACATGGATAGCCAAGATTCGGAAATTGCGCCACCTTTAACCGACCGGTTTTCACGAATTTTAAAATGAGTTCTTCCTCTACTCCTGTCGCCTCTTCTACTTGTTGCATCGTTGCAGTTCGATTCTCCCGTTTACGGATAAACTGATAAACCGTTTCATACGCTACTTCTTCTTCCTTCCAGCAATCCGGGCAAATATCACGAAATTTATTTTTTACAAAGATAGCATCGCATTTTGGACAGTTTGATAATTGATCCATTTTTCTAGCTCCCCCTAAAGAAAACTTCTCTTAAAAACATTATAGCGTGAAGGGGTAAGGATGAATATGAAAATTTTGAGACAAATGATGGTAGAAGCACTGTGCTAGCTTTATGCTAGCGTATTTCTAGCACTATGCTAGCCACGTGCAATCGTTAAAGCCGATATACTTTTCGCCCCCTCTTTCTTTAGAATCTTTGCCGCATGCCGTAAAGTGGAACCCGTTGTGTAAATGTCATCGACTAATAGGATATTTTTATTTTTAAGCTCTGAAGCATCCAGTATTTGAAAAATTTGTGGAAGATGAATCCTATCACTACGGGATTTCTTTGATTGTTTTTCACTATGGGTTCTCTGAAGGAGCTGCGTAGGATGATAGCCAGCCTCTTGAATTAAGGCTTCTGATTGATTAAAACCACGTTCAAATTGTCTTTCCGCACTTAACGGAATCGGAACAACATAATCAAAAGATATTTTTTGCAGATAAGTTTGAAGCTTTTTCGAAAACACTTTTGCCAAGATATAATCACCACGGAATTTGTACTGACTAATCAACTCTTTTAAGAAATCGTTGTATAAATAGATGGACAGATTGGATTGCAAATAGCCCTTCCACTCCTCTTCTTCTTCCCAGCGGACACAATCAGAGCACCGTTTTCCGATCACGTATTGGGGGTCCAACTTTTCTAGGGGACGACTGCAAATTTCACATCGTTCTCCCGATATTTCTTCGAGTTGATCCTGACATGTCGAACAAAGAGCTGTTTCTTCTCTTTGTGTGAAAAAAGTGGACCAACTAATATGCTCGATCATTTCTTCATGACAAAAAAGACAGTATTCACTCAAGTGTCAATCAACCCTTTCTTCAACGCTTCCCTATTCATTGATTGAATCTGTTTCCGTGCCTGGTTCATCGCTTCTGTCCGGCCATAATGGAAAAAAGTAATATCGCCCGTTGGATATTGAGCGCTCCTCCCTACTCTACCAGCAATTTGAACGAGTGCACTTTCGGTGAAAATTTGTTCCTCTGAACCGAGAATGGCCACATCTAGATTCGGAAAGGTCACACCTCTTTCTAAAATGGTCGTCGTGACGAGAATCGGAATTTCTTTTTCACGCATTGATTGAACCTTCGCTTTTCGCTCTGGATCTTCAGCATGGACGGCTTCTATACGAGGATCAAGTTGGCGGAGAATGGATAAGATCTTTGGGATTAAATCGATTCTGGGGATGAAAAAGAGCGCCTGTTTTTCTGTGCTAAGTCGTTGTTTAAGCCACTTCATCACATTTGGCGGAAGCTTGTCATTCTTTAAAGCCTTGTCCCAATTTCCACACCACTCAAATTTCGGAACAGGAAGTGGATGACGATGATAGCGTGCTGGAATGGTAACATAATTTCTTTTTCCAAGGCGACAATCTTTTTGCCATTGGGTGTTCGGGGTGGCGCTTAAGTAGATCATCGAGGATTTCGGTTTCCGGGCGTTTTGGACAGCATATTGCAATGTTTCATCCATTGAATATGGGAATGCATCGACTTCATCAACAATAATCGTGTCAAAAGCTTGATAGAAGCGGAAAAGTTGGTGGGTCGTGGAGATAGTGAGAGGCGAGGATTTGTGCCGGTCTTCTGAGCCACCATATAGTGAAGCAACATCTATTGCTGGGAAGACCGCTTGAAGACGGGGAGCTAATTCAAGAACGACGTCGGTTCTCGGCGTTGCAATACAAACTCGCTTTTGTTGAGATAAGGCAGAGTGGATTCCCTCGAAGAGCACCTCGGTTTTTCCAGCTCCACATACCGCCCAGACTAGGGTATCTTCGTTTGAGGAAATCGCTTTAACGACTTCGTCTGAAGCCTGCTGTTGTCCAGGCGAAAGTTTGCCGTTCCACTCTAGTTTTGCTGCTGTGGGAATCTCTATGCCTTCTGCATCGATCCAACTATAAAGAGGCGTACATGTGCTCACTCTGCCCATCATGATGCATTTTCGACAATAGGTGCATCGTTCCTGACATCTTGAACATGGAAAAGTAGCAAACCAGTATGGATCGTTATTTCCACATCTTTGACATTTGGGACGATTCTTCGTGTGGGTAATCCCTTTACGAAGAGTGATATAGCCATTTTCATAATGTAGTTGGATTTCTTCTAATGGGTATGGGATTTCATCGAGTAGTAGTTGTTTTCCAATTAGGTGAATTCTGATTTCGGGATTGAAGTGAAACTGGGGATTGCGTGGAGGTTGTGGAATTTCATGGAGCTCTGCGATTGTTTGCGTAAGTTGTGGAGCATCGAGCAATCGGTCTGGTACGAGCATTTCATTTTTAATAGCAAATCTCATTTTGACACCTCTTTTTGGGGATTTGGTTGATTTCCGGAATTATCGTGTGAAGTTACGGAATTATGGAGAAAGTTACGGAATTAATTGATTTTTTACGGAATTCCGACCGTTTTTTCCGGAATTCATGTGTTGGCACACTATGGAAATCACTCTAGCATAGCGAAATTCCGCCCGTTTTATCCGGAATTCAAGTGTGAGTGAGGAAAAAACGAAGCTAGCGTAGGGCCGGGATTCGGTTTTCTCCCTACCACTCAATGGAATCAGTAGAATTTCACTTGCTTTTCATCAAAAAACGCCACTCAACCATATGCTGAATGACGTTTGATTACACTTACGGTTATTTTTTCACCCAGCCGAGACCCATGGAGCCTTCGCCGAGGTGCGTGCCGATTACTGGTCCGAAGTAACTTAGCATAAATTCAACATTTGGAAACTTGGCCTCAAGTTCAGCTTTCCATTCGGTTGCTTCGTCTTCACGTTTGGCGTGGATGATAACAGCTTTGTAAGCATCGCCGCTTTTGACATCTTCCTCAAGTAGGTCGACGATTCGCTTCATTGCTTTTTTACGAGTACGAATCTTTTCAAACGGGACGATGAGCTTGTTTTCAAAGTGAAGGAGTGGCTTGACTTGTAATAAGCTGCCAATGATCGCTTGGGCACTAGAAAGGCGTCCACCACGTTGTAAATGGCTAAGATCATCGACCATGAAATACGCACGGACGGATTCTTTCATTTCCATGAGCCGTGCGAGGATTTCCTCGTGTCCCTTGCCAGCGTTCGCCATTTCTGCTGCTTCAATTGCGTAAAAACCTTGTACCATACAACTGATTTCAGAATCAAAAGCATGGACATCAATTCCTTCGACCATTCCTCCTGCTGAGACTGCTCCTTGGAATGTACCGCTAATTCCACTTGAAAGGTGGATACTAATAACGGAGTCATACTCTTTGGCTAGCTTCTCAAATAGGGTAACAAATTCTCCGATTGCAGGTTGGGAGGTGGTTGGGAGGTCTTTCGTCTTCACTTCTTCGTAGAAATCATCCGCTTGAATTTCAATTTCTTCTTTATAGGTTTCGTTGCCGAAATTAACACTCAAGGGAATCATATGGATATTTAGCTTATCGCGCAATTCCTTCGGGATGTACGCTGTACTATCCGTGACAACTGCCGTTTTCATAAATGGGATACCATCCTTATTCATTTTGTACTAGGCTTTTTCGTATAGATTGTTATTTTCTAGCGCAAAAAATTGTTGTCCCATCAACTGTAATTCCAGTTAAAAGATAAAAAAGATAAGTGCTATATAAGAGATTAACCGGATGGTAATTACTAGGTGAATGATGAGGCAAAACAACTATTGGGAAAAGAGCCTGCTACTTACTATATGTTTTGTATCCATTTTATATGAAAACGCACGAAATTGCATTAATTAAGTGAAAAGATGATTCCAAGTTAACTTGCTTGTATCCCTCTGTTTCTCAATTCCATATTTAATAGGTCAATAAAATCCTGTTCTAAATTTTTCTCGATCGCTTTGTATAAAGCCACCTTTAATTGATTATCTGAAAGTATCTTTAAAGAAGTCACATCTATATCCTCCTTTAGACTTATGTCTTATATCCTATTATTACCTTTTTAAAATGGAAATGTAAATAATTCGAGAAACGATTTAACAATTTGTTCATGAATTCTCGATTGATTGCATTAAAAAAAACGCCAACATTTCGGCGCTTCATTAAAAAATTATCGATTAAACTATCTTACCTCAACCCAGCCATTCTTAATTGCTTCTACAACAGCTTGAGTTCGGTCATTTACATTCATTTTTTGAAGGATATTACTTACGTGGTTTTTAACGGTTTTTTCACTAATAAATAGTGCTTCACCGATTCCACGGTTACTTTTCCCATCAGCTAGAAGTTGAAGAACTTCACATTCACGACGAGTTAAGAGGTGTAGTGGGCGACGAATTTCAACTTGCTGATGGTAGCCACCACCAGAGCCTGCTACTTCTACTGCTAATCTACGATATTCTTTTACTAGATTGTGAGTTACCTTTGGATGAAGATAGGAACCACCATCTGCCACTACCTTCACTGCCTCAATAAGAGCGTCTGCATCCATTTCCTTTAATAGATAGCCCGTTGCACCTGTTTTTAAGGCATGCTGTACATAGCTTTCATCATCATGAATCGATAAGATGATGATCTTCGTTGATGGGTATTTTTCAATTAATTGACGTGTTGCTTCAACCCCATTTACATTTGGCATATTAATATCCATGATGACAACGTCAGGTTGATGCTTTTCTACTAAATTGATTGCTTCTGCACCGTCATCTCCCTCAGCCACAACCTCAAACGTTTTTTCAAAATCAAGAATCCTCTTTACGCCTTCTCTAAATAATTGATGGTCATCAATAATGATAATCTTCGTGGTCATGCGTTTCGCCTCCCCAATATTTTCTCTCTCTTATTTTATTAATGGAACTTGAATGAGAACGACTGTACCTGTCCCAATCTTTGAATTGATCGAGATTTTTCCTTCCAAGAGCTCTACTCTTTCTCTCATCCCAATAATACCAAAGGACTCTGGTTTTCTCTCATCTACATCAAAGCCTTGTCCATTATCTTTAATTAAAACAGTTATAAATTCTTTTCCAGTTTCGAGTTTTACTTTAATTTCACTTGCATCAGCATGCTTTAAAGCATTTTGCACGGACTCCTGAACAAGACGAAAAAGGGCAACCTCGTATTTTGTGGGGAGCCGTTTTTCTTGCCCAACATTTATATAAGTTATTTTTGTTGTATTATGATATTCTTCGATGGTTTGTAAATATTTTTTGAGGGTCGGTGCCAACCCCAAATCGTCAAGAGCCATTGGACGCAAGTCGTATATAATACGACGAACCTCATATAAAGCATTTCTGACCATTTTCTTAAGGTTTTTGACTTCAGTCAATGCTTCATCGGCACCGTATTCTTTATAGACTCTTTCGATTAGGTCCGAACGCATCATAACATTTGCCATCATTTGCGCTGGGCCATCATGGATTTCACGAGAAAGACGCTTGCGTTCCTCTTCCTGAGCCTCGATAATCTTCAATCCAAAGTCCTGCTTTAGCTTCGCATCTTGGAGAGCCTCTCCAACTTGCTTCAAATCACTCATCAAATAATTCATGACAACAGTTATTTGAGAAACAAGATGTTCTGCTCTTTCAATTGTCCGTGTAAGACCGATAAGTCTCCGTTCAATATCATCTCTTCGTTCACGAAGCTGCTTCTCCGATTGGCGATTCAACGTGAGATCCATTTGAATTTGATGAGCCTTCTCATATGCTTCTCTTACTTGAACTTCGGTGTAGTCTTTGAAATGCATGCTTACTTCTGAAAGATGCTTTCTAGCAGCACGCGATTTAATTTCTAACGAATCGCCCTCTTCAATGATTTGGCCAACCATTCTTCGCACATCTCTTAATTCCTCGACTAAGGAATCATAGTCACCTCGACACTGTTCACCTATGCGAAAAATCTCATCCTTACTATCTCCAACGGTTTCCACCATTTTGTCCAAAATCAAATCAAGAGTTTTTGTATCGAATTTTTTTATCATAAACTAATTCCTCCAAGTGAAGCAAAAACCCTTTACATTTTGAAAAATTTTTAATAATACTCAATCGGTCATTATAAAAATTGATCATTTTACAATATTTTACCTTGAATTAGTAAAAGATACTATCTTTCTAACTTGAAAATGTTCAAAAACTGTCAAAAAATCGTTATAAAGAAGGAGAATAATTTATTATATATGTGACTTTTCACCTATAGTTTTAGAACGAACTGAGTACATAAAATGCATCGGCAAACATTTAGGGACGAATTTATTATTTCAAGATATCTTTTCGCGTGTTTCATTATATCATGACAAAAAGTCAGCACTGTTAAAGTTTCTTTACAAAGTGATGTTAATTTGAAACAAAGCCTTTTGTCGAATTATAATGGAGTTGTCGAATTTTTTAGCATCAACCACAATTATGATTACTTACCATAATCTTAAATTCAACTAAAAGTGTGCCCTAATACAAAATTGATTAAACTAAGAAAAGGAGTGATCTCATGCTCCCAAGCTATTTGACTGTTAAGGGATACGGGGAAAATGAAATTATTATCGAGAAATCTCGATTTATCGCACATGTTTCAAGAGCAGAAACAGAGCAAGAAGCCCAGGAATTTATTCAGACGATTAAAAAGCAGCACTGGAACGCGACTCATAATTGCTCTGCTTATTTAATAGGAGAACATGACCAAATTCAAAAAGCTAATGATGATGGAGAACCAAGCGGCACAGCTGGAGTCCCCATTCTTGAGGTATTGAAAAAGCGGCACCTGAAGGATACCGTCGTCGTGGTCACCCGTTATTTTGGTGGAATCAAGCTTGGAGCTGGCGGCCTCATTCGTGCATACGGAAAAGCGACATCAGAAGGGATTAATGCAACAGGGATCGTTGAACGAAAACTGATGAAGGTCATGCATACAAATGTCGATTACACTTGGCTAGGTAAGATTGAAAATGAACTGAGATCGTCCATTTATACAGTGAAAGAAATTCATTATTTAGATGTTGTCGAAATCGAAACTTATGTCGAAGAGAGTCAAACCTATACATTCAAGGAATGGATGATTGAGATGACGAATGGGCAGTGTGAGGTTCGGGATGGTGACGTTTTGTATTTGGAGGAAGATGTATAAACAGAGAAGTTTTGGCTATAAATCCTGATGCACAAATAGTTCTTACCATCATATGGGTCTTTAGCTATAAGTATCTATTTTACTAATCACGCAAAAAATAGTAAAATAGAACAGTATTTGTTTATGTTTTTTTAAATATGAATGAAGATGGATGAAAAAGCAGACACTATGCTACATTATAATATTACAGTAAAATTATTGAGCATTTATTAATTTCAAGTAAATTCTTTTAAAGTCAAATTTGATAAAGGATGACGATGAATGTCTAATTCTAGACAATATATAAGGCAAAGCAAAAGCAAGATGAGAAGAAGAAGAATGTTCACTTTGATTTTATTACCTATTCTATTATTAGGTTTTGGTCTAACTTCTTATGGAATATTTCTATATAATAAGGCCGAATCAGTGATGGGTGACTCTTACAAGCCTTTAGACAGAGATACGAGTAGAGTTGCGGCAGCCGATACAAAGGTCGAGAACACTTCAATCCTCATCATTGGTGTAGATGATAGTGCTACGCGAGGATTTAGTAATTCTTCACGTTCAGATGCTCTCATGGTTGCTACGTTTAACGAAAAAGCAAAATCTATTAAACTTTTAAGCATTCCAAGAGATTCATATGTTTATGTACCAAAGCTTGGTTATAAAGATAAAATCACTCATGCCCATGCATATGGTGGACCTGCCACAACGATCGAAACAGTAGAAGGATTACTCGATATTCCAATTGATTTTTATGTGAAGGTTAACTTTAATGCTTTTATTGACATTGTTGATGCGCTTGGCGGCATTGAGGTTGAAGTTCCTTATACATTCTCTGAACAAAATTCTAAAGATGAGGCAAACGCCATTACTTTAGAAGAAGGACTTCAACAATTAGATGGGGAAGAAGCTCTTGCCTTAGCACGTACTCGAAAGCTAGATAGTGATATTGAACGCGGAAAGAGACAGCAAGAAATTCTTAAATCAATTATAAGCAAGTCTATTTCTGCAAGTTCATTTACTAAATACGCTAATGTCATTGAAGCAGTCGGAGCGAACATGGAAACTGATTTATCATTTAATCAAATGAAATCCTTCTTTAATTACGCTACAGCAGGCACTTCATTAGACATTGAAAACCTTAATCTTAAAGGTCAAGACTTATGGCTCCCAAATAGTAATGGTAACCGTATTTATTACTACGAAATTGATGAGCCAAATCTTATCGAAATAAAATCAACATTAAAGGCCCATTTAGAGCTTGGAACCTCAAGCTACGGCCAAACCGACGACGATGACGACAACGTTCTAACAGAACAAGCCTACGGCGAATAACGGGACGAGGGGACAGGTACCTCGTCCCTTTTTTTGTGCTTGTGAGTCATGGGTGGGTCATGGGGATAGGTCCCGCGTCCCAATCATTTTTTGGGATATTGGTTATATGGCCGGTTCTCCCCATTGATTCCCCCTCTCTTTGAGAAACAAGGGACCTGTCCCCGCGTGTCTCCCCGCGTGTCTCCCCGCGTGTCTATTTCCCTAAGCGTTGGATTACGCTGCTTGAGATGCCGGTGATTCTTGAAATTTGTCTGATTGATACTCCTTCGATTTCTTTCAGTTGAATAATGATTACATCCCTCTTCTTTTTATCCATATGTTTTATACTATTGCTCGTTATTCCTAATGAATGAAGATATTCTTTCACTTCTTGGTCCGTTTTTCTATTGTCCACCGTTATATCCAAACATTGGTCATCATTGCTTAGTTGCATGAATTTTACAAAATCGTCGACCGCTATTTTTTGCTCTGAAGAAAAGAAATTAAGAGCGAAGTCAGTTTTGACGATTAATGGTACATCCAAATACTCTTTAAAGCTTGTCCATTCACAATCGAAAACATGTTGAGATAAGCCTGCTTTCATCGGGTTTTGATGAATATATCGAAGTACTGTTAGAAAGTACGTACTCGTTTCGACATTCTCACTTTTAAAACGTTCTTGGAAGAGATGACCACAACGTTTGTATTTCTTGTTGTACCAGTATACATAGCTTGAACTAATTCGTTTAATCGCATTTGAAATCGGTTCTTCAAATTCTTTTATAAGCAGATGAATATGATTATCCATTAAACAATAGCCGTAAATTTCGTAACGACAGATAGTTTTATATCTCACAAGCGTTTCCAACAACCTTATTTTATCCTCATCGTCCTCAAAAATAGTTTGGCGATTCACGCCTCGCATAATAATATGATAAATCCCTGTAGCACTCTTTGTTCTTGCTAATCTCGGCATTTTCTAATCACCTTTTTAAAAAATAATCTTTTTTATATCCTAAAACATTGATATCCCGTCTCTTTTTAGTTCAATTGCTTTCCAAATTGATTCATCTGAGATAAGATCTTCCCCTCTTAAGTCGGCAATAGTTCTCGCAATTCGAATAACTTTGACTTGGACTCTATTACTCCAATGCTGTTCTAGCGATATCTGATTTATATCTCTTAACTGTTTTTCTGTAAGCGGGCTTGTTTCGCATAATATTTCGAATGGGACGTTTGCATTATAGAGGGGTTGTTGATAACGATTGAATTGTTTTTCCTGAGCTTTTTCAACACGAAGACGAATTTGTGAGGAAGTTTCTCTACTTTCTTGCTCGCTAAGTAAATTAACGGGCTTAAGCGACAATAGGATATCAATTCGATCAAAAATAGGACCAGATATGCGGTTACGATATGCTATTATCTGTTTCTCATTGCAAGTGCAATAATGGGTGGTAGAACCTAAATAGCCGCATGGGCATGGATTCATAGTGGCGATAAGTGTAAAAGAAGCAGGATAAGTGACGGTAGAGTGAACCCGACTAATTGTAACCTGCGCTGAATCAAGTGGTTGCCTCAACATATCTAACGTTTTTTTCGTAAATTCAGCCATTTCGTCTAAAAATAATACACCATGGTGGGCCAATGATATTTCTCCTGGCTTTGGATAAGAACCTCCACCAATAATCGATATGGAAGATGCAGAATGATGAGGATTTCTGAAAGGCGCAATATGGGGAGAGATCAGCTTTTCTCGTGCAAGTTGATATAAGCTCATTACTTCAAGTTGTTCTGCCTTGTTCAGTGGAGGTAGAATCGATGGGAATGATTCTGCCAGAAAACTTTTGCCACAACCAGGGGGACCCACCATAAGCACATTATGTCTTCCTGCTGCCGCAATTTCAAGTGACTGCTTAGATTTCTCATGGCCAACAATATGGATAAAATCTCGATGGAATTCGTGGAAGGACTCTTCTTCACGCTTCTCTTTTGACACATGTGGTTGAATTCTTTTCTCTCCATTTAAATCGTCAATAACATTTTTAATATGATGGACTACCTTGCATTCGATTTCCTCAAGCATATCCAGAGGGATAAGTGGATCGTAAGGAATATAAGCTTTCTTTATACCTAATTGTTTTGCTGCAAGTAATGCTGGCAGCATACCTTCAACTTTTTCAATGGAACCATCCAAAGATAAAGCGCCTAGAAAGCAAGCATTTAATGGAATCTTCTCCTTAATTCCACCAATTTCTTTTAACACCCCTACGGCAAGAGCTAAATCAAATAATGGTCCATTCTTCCTTTGTTCAGATGGTGACATATTTACAACTATTTTTTTATCCGCCATGAAATGACCTAAGGACCTTATGCTCGAAAGAACTCGTTCCTTTGCTTCCTTTACAGATGCATCTGGAAGACCGACAATGACCATCGCTCCTACCCCTAAGGTTGCTTGTACCTCAACCTGAACACAATACCCCTTAAGGCCTTTCAATCCAACACTTAAAACCTTAACAGTCAAAACTGATTACCTCCTTTAATCATTAAAATTGTTTTTGGGAAACTCCTATTCAACGAAAGAAAATGGAATAAATAAGAAAGGTGTAAAACAGAGAAGAGAGAAGATAGATGAAGAGAAGATAGTAAACTAACATATACAATATTCAACAAAACTTTCCAAATTCCTGCTTATTAGGTAGATTAGCGGGGGTGGGTGGGTCGCGGGGACAGGTACCCTGTCCCCGCGATCCCGCACATAACGAAAAACGATGACTAAACATAAATTAATGGAACAAGGTGCCTGTCCCTTCGTTCCTTCCTTCGTTCCTTCTTCGTTTCAGCGCAAAAAAAGGGACGAGGTGCCTGTCCCACTAGTTCATGTAAATCCATTTTGGTCCGACCCAGGTGTTGATTTCGTACCAGTCTGTGTTTCCGAGTTTACTAATCGCTTTGACTGATTGTGGCGATAGTGTACTGAATGGCTTGATGCTGAGGTCAGGACTATTATATATATCCGTACGTGACTTTAAGGTCAATGTGATGTTTACTGACTGTTTAGGGCCTGCGACTTGAATCCATTTTGGTCCTAACCAAGTATTAATTTGATACCAACCTGTGTTTGGTATTTCAGCAATGACATTTACAGATTGCGGTGAAATGGTACTAACTACTTTTTCAGATGTAGTCGGGTTATTATAAAGGTTTGTTCTAACTACAACACTCATTTTCTTTGATACAGCAACACTGTAACGGGCAGGCTTGATCCATTTATCACCAATCCACGTTTTAATTTTGAACCAATCTCCGTTCTGTTCGATAACAGTCACCATTTGCGGTGACACTGATGAACTTGGTGTTTGGTTTGTAGAAGGTGAAGAATAGAGATTTGTTTTATCTAATATCGTAATCTTCGAAACGTCAGTAGTACTAGAAGTATCTTCTGGAGTAGCCACTTCTTGGACAGTAATCCATTTTACTCCTAACCAAGTATCAATTTGATACCACTGGCCAACTTGGGAAGTAGCATAGACAGTTTGCGGTGATAAATACTGGGTTGATTTCCCCTCACCATTTGGTCCATCATAAAGATACGTTTTCGATTCTGTTAACGTAACTTTAATTTTATCTCCCTCATCAACAGGCTTTTCAGCAATTTGAAAACTATTTACATATTGAGCACTATTTCCATTTTTATCCTTGGTAACTATAGTAAACGTATATGTCCCTGCAGATAAGGAATTCGCATCCCAAGTAAATTGGACATTTCCTCTCGCCTGAACTTTATTAGATAAAATACTCTTTTGCGGATTACTTAAAGTTACATTTGTAGTTGATTCTTCATCTAAAGCATAACTGAACGTTACGACACCTTTATCGTCCACAGTCGATTGCAGATTCGAAACTGTTGGACCAAGGACATCATCTATCGTTGTACCAGGATAGTAAAAGTTAAGGATTTCTTTAACCGTTTTACCTTCCTTCGACATTTGGTAAGCACCAAATTGGCTCATCCCAATCCCGTGGCCCCAACCTCCACCATTAACAGTGTACTTCGTGCCATCATCCTGAACACTTTTAATATATGGGCCTTTCATAAAGGTTGAACCAATCATTGTTCTAAATATATAAGCTCTTGTATCAATCGTTTTAGAATGTACTTTAATCGAACCATTTTCCATAACAAAAGAATTAGTAGCCGTATCTCTCAAAAGATATTCAACCTTCATATGTCCATTAATGGTTAAGTTCGATGGAACATTTGTATCAAAAGATAATTCTGGAAAACCTACGATTTTAACCTCATATTTTTTATCAATATGACCATTTGCTTGTAGCCAATTTTTCATATTATTTAAAATAGTTGTATCCGCACTGTTTTCCTTTTTAGTAGTCCACCAAGCAGCTGGATTATTAAGATCCACTGTACTTAAGTCCATTTGCGTCTTATTGATTGAGAATTTCCAATCAATATTAGCATTTCCCAAAGCTGCACTTTTTGCATCATATGGATCATCTTTCACTTGCAAATAAGGTACTCGATTCCATGATGCATCGCCCCATGAATTCACTTTTGATAAAATTTTCCCACCGTTACTTGAAGAATAAAGTGCATTTGCACCGATTACTTGACCATTGTATTTTAAAACTAAGCCTTGAGTCTCCTCGATAGCCCGATTTGTATTCTCATACCAATAATAACCTGTATATACTTGGTCTGTTTGCCCATCATCAATTGGACTAACTCCTTGTGCATACGTTCTAGCTGCAATAGCCTGCGCTTTTAATGCCTCCATCCCACCAGAACTTCCCCAGGAAGGACTCATTTCTTGTGAAACTACACCCTTCAAATAATCCTCAACTGGAAGTGTGTTATATGGTCTAACGTATTTACTTCCCTCAACCTCAAACCGCATTGTTCCTAAATATTGTCGCCCATTAAGAATAATGACATTCTGTGTATTATAAACTTCAGGTTCTACTGTAAAACTTGAACCGTAATTTTTTTGTTTTAAACCATTTTTATATAAAACCAATTGACCTGATTCAACTTTAATTTGATAAGAACCATTCAATGTAAGTCCATCATTAGCCACTTTATAATTTCCAGTTATTGAAGCTGTAACAGTGCTCACATTACCTAAATATGCTGACAATTTAACATTTATCAGGGAATTTGTAGATGCTGCTGCCGCTACAGAAACATTTGATACAAAAAGAAAAAGTGACAAAAGTAAATTAATAACCAAAATACTAGGAATAACCTTTTTTAGGTTTTTCAATTATTTTGTCCCCTCTCCTATAATATGAAACTCACAAACTTGTTTCATTATAGGATGATAGAGACAACTATTCAATCCAAATACCAGTAAATTGGTAATGCAACATTATCCAATAAACCAAAAGGAACGTGGGGACAGGTACACTGTCCCCACGTTCCTTTTAGTTTTTCACCGTATAGATTAGATTGGTACAACGAACCTGTCCCCGTGACCCTGCCCGCCTGAAACAGGGACGATGAACCTGTCCCTGTGACCCGAGGTTATTTCGGTTTTTGCAGGTCGGTGATGTTGATGGCTCGGGTGTGTTCGGTACGTTTCCATGTTTTGTTGCCTTTTGTGATTAGGGCCCAGACGAATAGTGGGATGTAAGTGTAGTTAAAGATAGCCAGACTAATGATAGCAAAGACTCTTTTTAGAGGCTTTCCTACATCGATCGTGAGTGTGTAACCTACATACCATAATTGATACACTAAGAATCCTGCCCAGATATACCAAGGAATAATACTGTCAAACCAAACAACGTCGGCAAATCCTGCTAATATGGCCATTAATGCTGCTAATGAGGTTAAAACAATTCTCCCCGGATTAATAAGATACATTAAACCATCAAATGCTAAGAAATCACCTTTTGAGATCATTCTCCAAATTAGCTGCGGAGTATATTTAAAGCACACGTCCCAGTGACCTCTTGCCCAGCGCAAACGTTGAATACACGATGCCCAAAAATCTTTAGGCTTTTCATCATAGATTCGGGCATGATGACTCCACTTTGCCGGAACACCTTTGAGCAGACATTGAATTTGGAATTCCAAATCCTCTGTTAAGGAGCGGGCAGTCCACCCAATCTCTTCCATCAACTTTGTCTCAACACAAAATCCGGTACCACCAATGGCGTTTCCTAAACCAATTCGTGATTTCGCTAACTGCCATGAACGGTTCATATAATAATAACTGGATGCATAAGACAAGGTAACCCAGTTATCATCAGGATTTTTAGTATCTAAATAAGCTTGAATTAATCGATGTCCGACCATCAAATGATTATTCATTTCCTTTAAAAAATTTCTTGAGACAAGATTATCAGCATCGAGAATGACTAAGCCATCATATTTTTTCGTTAAATCATCGCCAATCTCATCTAATGCATACTTAATCGCATACGGTTTCCCTTTCAATTCTCCTGGTTTACTCGAATGCTCTAACACAATAGCTCCTTCACTGCGACTGATTTCTGCCGTTTTATCATTTGAATTATCCGATATCACTAAAACATCATATAGTTCCTTCGGATAATCCAAAAGATTAAGGTTTTGAAGTAGTTGCCTAATAACATTCTCTTCATTGTGAGCTGGAATCATCAAAACAAACCGTTTTTGAGGTGCAAATTCCTTCATCCGTTTCGCTTTACCAAAGCCAAAGAAACCGATAATGATCCAATAAAACATGAAGAAAACTAAGAAGAACTGTAAACCGTAAAAGAAAGTGCGAGCTATCTGAAAAAACGTCTCCACTTTTTTTCCTCCTGTCAGAATAAATTGAAGTCCAATATCTTAAGTCGGAATAGATAAGCCCAACTCATGACCAGCGCCTCGAATCATATCAAAACACGCCAACATGAAATGGAATCGATGTTTAATAATCCCTAGTGTACAAAACAATCCCATTAAGAGATAGACAAATACTGTTAAGCTTTTGTAAATCATTTTCATGATTAGTCCTTCTCCTCATTGTTAACAATACAAGCTATTTTATTCGCTTTCTGAAAATTTGATAAGATATTTACCATTATTTGGCTAACTTCAACATAAACGAATTCTCATCAAAAAACCGCCTTATTTCTGCTTCACTGACATTCTTGCCCCAACCACTTTCATCATCGCCAATCGTTAGATAAAGGTAACCATTTGCGTAAATATCACTTAAATGACGTTCATCAAACTCATCAGCGTTTCGATCCGTAAAAACAAATCCGTCATTTTCAACAAAATACAGTTGTTCATCAAGCTCTAGATTAACCCTGACAATCTTATAGCCTGACTTTGAATCAAATAGCTCCCACGGAAGACTACCATCTAATCTCCGTGATGACCATTGCACCACATTCCCATTAGATTCCTGACTAGTTAGCTCCTCAATATTCGCATATTCTAATACATTCGACTCCTTGATCACCTTCTCTCGGCTATCAATCACCTTAACAACAAGTTCAATCGGCTTCTCCTCGGCTAATTCCTCTTTCGAAACGATAAAAGTTGCCTTACTTCCATGAAGTGTCTGCAAGCTTACCTCATTACCATTCACATAAAGAGAAGACATCCAGCCAAATCCTTCTCCAGTCAAGTGGACGATGTACTTGTTTGCATACTCCTCTACAAACGCTGTTTCAAGCTTCAACGGATATCCGACTGAATAATCTTCCTTAGTCTCAGGCTGACCCACCAGCTGATAAAAATATTGCTCTCCATGCATAATGTCATATTGCAGCAATTGAAAATCATCATACATCGGACTCTCTTGATTTTCAGAAAGTTGGGAAGCTTCCTTATAAAATCTATACAGATAATTCATATAAGGATCCTCTATCCCTAACTCGTTTAAAACATAGGCTCCTAACATATTCGCATCTAGCTCTATCTGTCCATCCAACTCTGAATAATTGCTCCAAATGAGCAGAGGCGTCTTTTTCCCATCTTCTCCATAAATATTGAAGCCAAGCTCCTCATACACTTCATTCCCTAAAGCCGGAAGATGATCCCCATAAAACACGAGCAAGGTCGGCTCTTGGAAATCTTTCAAATAGCGAACTAATTCCATTAGACTTTCATCCACACTGTTCATTAAATTCAAATACGTCTCCACGATTTGTTTTGATGGATCGCTCATCTCTTGTTGAACTTTTATATCATTTTTAGTAAGTGTCATATCCGTATAGGGTCCATGTCCCTGCATTGTGACAAAGTGGATAAAATCCTGCTCAGGCGTTCGATTTAACTCCTCAATAATTAATTCATTGACGACTTTATCTGAAGCAAATAGTCCTTCTTCTTCTGGCTTCTTTTCCAACCCTTCGAACGAAATAAACCGATCAAAACCAAGATGTTGATACACTTCATTTCTGCGATAGAACCAAGAATGATAAGTATGCATCGCCGTCGTCGAATAATTCTGCTCAGAAAATATCGTCGCTAATGAACGAATCGGACGATGAATATAGCTATTATAAGGATTGTAAGGAGTTGAATAATCCTTTAAAAAGCGACGACTCAATCCAGTCAATACCTCATACTCTGAGTTCGCCGTGCCACCACCAATACCCGGAACCTCTATCCGTCCAGATCCATTCTCTTCACTAAGCTTTTGAAAATGAGGGAGTGGCTCTTCGTTTAATGAAAGGTCCAAAGTCTCTCCTGCATCCCAAAAAGCCTCACTCATGATAAAGATGACATTCGGCTTTTCCTTTTGCCCAGTAGACACATTTCCTTCAGTGTTCACCATTCGATTGTAAATCTCTACAATCTGATCACGATTGTAGTTCATCGGCTCAGGAATTTTTAAAAACTTTGAATCAATCAGAGTTGCTAACATAAACCCATTTTCATTGTGATTCCAACTTACATCTGCAGGTATGCCGATCTTCATTTTCGAAAGGACATCAATATTTTCCATATTTGCGAAAATCAATAGCCCTAAGCAAATGGCTGCAACGGAAAAGCGCAACGAATTGGAAATCTCCAAGCGCACAAACAGAAAAGCCAAAATAGTCGCTATAACGAGCACCATTCCTACGATTAGAATGGGCACATAATAACTAAAATCGAGGACCTGAACAATATTGGTTGCTTCCCCTATAAGGCGAAAGTCGAGGATCGTTAACGGTTCCCCTCTTAAATCTATTTTTGCGAAGCTAATTTGTGCTAGAAGGGCAAAGATGAAAAACATGACGCTCGCTAAAATAAAGAACACCCTTGTTCTCGTAAAAACTAAAAGGACATTCACAAAAGAAAACGCTAACAAATAGTTATACAGCGACTCTCTAGGATTAACGACAATCCACCTAAGTCCCTCCCTCAATCCGCCTCTATGCAAAATCTCCACACTAATAAAAATAACCAGCGGGAGTAACAGCATGACTAAAATAAATTTCTTATTGGGTAAGGTCCATGTTCTCTCTGCCATAGTCTTTTTTCTCACCATCATTCTCCACTCTCATATCAACATATTCTTTATCCTACCATCATATCCAATTCGCTCCTCTCAAATACGGTGAGATTTTGCATACAACGATCTTGGCAATCATACGTTGAAATGATAGGGTGAAAATAACAGATAAATCTATTCGACTCCAATGAAAATAATTCTCTAGTAGGTGTCAGGATGAAACTAATATTTAGCCTTTTTTCTCTTTTTTCAATCTCATTTCTTTTTAAAACATTATTGATTCAATATTTTCTCTTTCAAGAAACACAACTCTCAGGCGTTATTGCCGAGATGTGCCTCTTTTTATTTGTATTCGCCATCATTGAACGGCTATCAAGCCAAAAAGTGAAAACCGGTTTATATTTTTCTTTTTCCACCTTCATTTCTTTTCTCTACATGGCTGTCGTTGTTTATCATAACTACTACGGTGCGATCCTAACCTTTTCTGCATTTGATCAAGCAGGACAGCTGAGCGAGATAGGAGATAGCATTACTAGCTTAATACAGCCCGATATGCTTCTTTTCTTTATCGACCTCCCGTTGATTGCTCTGCTACTTTATTTTAAAAATCGCTTGCGAATAGAACCATTCAAGATGAAAGTCAAGGCTTCACTCACCATTATGGCCATTAGCGCTTGTCTCCTATTGGCTGGCTTATTCTCCCAATTAGACGTCATTAACGAAAAGAAGGTTGCAGAAAACATCGGAATTTTCAATTATAATTTTTTCACCATGATTCCAAAATCTAATGCTTTGAACACTGGAGAGACCCTGACACAAGAACACATTGAAGACTTAAAAAACACTTCTTATCATGACGAGAAAATTCTCGAAGGTGTGGCCGTTAACAAAAATATTATCGTTATTCAACTCGAGGCCTTTCAAAACTTCCCAATCGAAAAAATGATCGGAGATGCCGAGATTACACCTAATATTAACCAGCTGTTAAAAGAAAGCTTTTATTTTAGTAATGTGTATCAGCAAATTGGAAAGGGCAACACGTCAGATGCTGAATTTATGTTGAACACATCCCTATATCCTCGTGGAGATGTAGCGATGTCACAAACATATGGAAACAAAGAAATCCCTAGCCTGCCGAAAATGTTAAAAGAGTACGGATATACTTCGGTCACAATGCACACAAATGATGTTGAATTTTGGAATAGAGACGAAATGTATGATGCTCTTGGATTTGATGAAGTATTTGAAAAAAAGGAATTCGAGAATAAGGATGTCATCGCCTTTGGGCCATCTGATGAAGTTTTATATGAAAAAGCGCTGACTCATTTTGCAGACTTACATGAACAAGGAAATAAATTCTATGCAAATCTCATTTCGATGTCCAGTCATCATCCTTTTAAAATCCCTGACAACAAGCCACAATTGGCACTTCCCCAAGAATATATAAATACAACTGTTGGCGACTATCTTCAGGCGATTCACTATGCAGACTATGCTATAGGATTATTAATAGACGGATTAAAGGGACAAGGAATATGGGATGAAACGGTATTTGTTCTCTATGGGGATCACTTTGGATTACAACTTGGCTCAGAACGAGCAGAACAGTTGGTCAAAAATTTATTAGGAAGAAATTATCACAGCAAACTTGATGCTTTTAATATCCCTTTTATCATCAGTGTTCCGGGCTATAGAAACGGGATAGAAATTGAAAAAATAGGAGGCCAAATCGACCTAATGCCAACACTAGCCAACTTAATCGGAATATCATTAGAAAACCATATTCACTTTGGACAGGATTTAATCAATAGTGACTCCAATGTACTCGGAAGCCGCTTTTACCTGCCAACTGGATCATTTTTAAATGATAATATCCTTTTCATTCCTGGGAAGGGCTTTGAAGATGGCAGCGCTACTTCCATTGAGACAAAACAGCCTGTAGAGAACTTCGAAAAATATACGGGAGATTTTGAACGTATACTGCAACTTATGAACCTATCTGATGAGTATATGGATACATTGCCAAATAGAAAAGAGTGAGGAATTTCTCACTCTTTTCTGTTTGGCAGCAATTGATCCGTATAAACTGCTGTAACTCCTTGCTGAAAATAACTTTCCGCTAAATCTTGATCATTAATTGTATAGATCATACTAGTAATTCCCCGATCTGTAAGCTCATGGATAAACTCCTTGGAATACTTCGATTCAGACATGGCGACGAACTGAATGTTCTCCCTCACGACAAAATCAATCACTTCTTTTGATGATTGAAATGTTTTATACAATGTATAAACGAAATGTTCGAATGGATACATCTCTATTAAAAGAGCAAACATTTCTTCATTATATACCTGTGGGATCACTCGATTAATCATTGTAGGGTCAATTTCGAAAATTGTTTGTAAGAGAACTGAAAATTGCGTTTTAATTTCATCCAAATCAGTAGATTTTGTATCGGTGATGATATACGCATCTGGATAAATTTGTAATAAGGAGATAATGTCCTCTACTGTTAATGGATGAAGTCTTTTGTTTATTTTGTGATTCTGAAATTCCTCTAATGTTAAAGGCTGGATACCATTTGTCGGAAGACTCTGCTCAAACATTCTTGCCAAGTACGGCTGCCAATCATGCCGTGCTACAAGATGTTGATCTGAGGTCAAAATAAGATCCACCTCAAACACTCGAATCCCGTTCTTATAGCTTGTCTGAAAAGCCTCCAAGGAGTTCGTATGGCGATGGCCATTTACTTCTCCCAATGCGTGAGCAATTACCCCTGTATCTTTCAAGATTGTCCCAAAAGTGTTCTCTTCAACTGCGAATGTAGTCCTTTCCATTACGAATAAGAAGACAAGAAACGCAAGTACGATCATCTTCTTCCAGATGGTTATCACTCCTTATTATAAAACATACCTGGATCTCATTTTTTGATATGACAAGCCTAATTATTCACAAAGGTATAACCTTTTAAGCGCAAAAAAAGACTGCCAACCAAGGCAGCCTTTCACACTTCACTTATCTATTCTTAGCTGGAGAAACATTTCTCCCTTTTATCATATTAATTAATGGACGATAATCCTTTCCGACCAATCCTAAAATTTCAACAAAGAGCTCTATCATCACTAGTACAACGACTATAAGAATAAGCGATCCCCATACTTTAGCCTGTGAGAATATGACCGCTAGCAAACCAAAAAAAGATGCGATTGCATAAATCATTAGCACGGTTTGGCGATGGGTAAATCCCAGATTCAGCAGGCAATGATGCAAATGAGACTTATCCGGTGCTGAAATAGGTTGTTTATTAATCATTCTCCGGATGATGGCAAAGAAAGTATCTGAGAGCGGTACACCTAAAATCAAAATCGGAATAATAAATGAGATAATGGTAACATTTTTAAATCCTAACAAGGATAAAACGGCAATAATATACCCTAGGAACAAGGCACCTGTATCTCCAAGAAAAATCTTGGCCGGGTAAAAATTATAGAATAAAAATCCTAAAGTACTAACTAAAACAAGAGTAGCAATGGCGATAACATACGTATTTCCCATAATAATAGCCATAACAGATAATGTAATAAGTGCGATTGAAGAAACACCTGCTGCAAGGCCATCGAGACCGTCAATCAAATTGATGGCATTGGTGACACCTACAATCCAAATGATTGTGATTGGAATCGTGAAGAATCCAAACTCGATTTCCCCACCGAAAGGCACATTAATAAATGGCATGGTAATTCCGCCCCAAAGAACAACAACAAGAGCAGCGATTACCTGTGCTATGAATTTAGTTTTTGCTGATAAATCATAAATATCGTCAAGAATACCGGTTAACACGATGATCAAACCACCTACCATAATCGGTAAATGATAATCTTGAGGAGGTTGGAAAATAAACACTCCTATTAGGAAGCTTATATATATGGCAAGGCCGCCCATGCGTGGCATGACCTTAGCATGAACTTTTCGATCATTTGGTCTATCTGTTGCCCCAATTCGAAAAGCTAATTTCTTGATGAACGGAGTAATAATAATGGAGCATAAAAAGCACAGTATTAAGGTCACGTAAAACATAACGACCCTCCCTTACGTTTAAAATGCCCATTTAAAGACATTCAGTATACGAAAAAATTGTCATATCGACTCTAATTATAGCATAAGTGCCTGTCTTTGGTTAAAAAATATTAACAAATTCTTTACATTAGCTCCTCACACATACATATCACTGTCACTAGACTATTTTCTTACTTGACTCAATTAATATGACGTATTTATCAAAAAAATGTTACATATAATGAGAGTTAAAGTTTCGACACAACGGAATGCCCTATTGAGCGATTCCCTAAAACCTCATGTAAAGAACTCTTTATTTTTGTAACCTTTGTTTCAAAATTTTCATCAAAAAGTGAGGAATCGCTAGCATTCTTCTCCAGCGTGATGGCTGCTTTACTAAGCGATAGAGCCACTCGAGCTTGAGCCTGATCCAAATGTCTGGTGCTCGTTTCGCTTCACCAGCTAATATATCAAAGCTCCCCCCAACTCCCATGAACAATCCTTTGGAAAAGGAAGGCAGTGCTTGGGTAATCCACTCTTCCTGGCGAGGAGCACCTAGAGCAACAAAGACCAAATCAGGCTCCAATTTCTGTACCTCTTCCTTAATTCCTTCGCTTTCCTCAGAACCAAAATAGCCATGATGACTACCGACAATCACTAAATCTGGATAGGTCTCTCTTATTGCCTTAACAGCTTTTTGATTGACCTCATCTTTGCCTCCTAGCAAATACACTTTCCATCTATTTGTATTGGCTTGTTGAAGCAAGCTCATCATTAGATCAAAGCCCGCTATCCGTTCCATTATCGGCGCATTTAACATTTTCGATGCCACAATAATCCCGATCCCATCTGGAACTACATAATCGGCAGATTGGACAATCTCTTTATATTCTTTATTTTCATCCGTAATCATGACGATTTCTGGATTAGCCGTAACGACTAAAGTCTTCTCGCCTTTCCGAACTCTTTCGTCAAGAAGGGCTAGCATTTCGTCAAATTGGATATTAATAAAAGGAATGTCTAGTATTGGTACTTTATTTTCCATGGTTTACCCTCTACTTTTCATTAATCAATTACTTTTATTTATAGAAAAGTCCAGTTGAACAAAGCAACTGGACTTTCATTATTTCGCATAAACGATTTGTGCTCCACTTTGTTTTTTAATCGCATTCTCACGAAATGCTTTTTGTTCTTCCTTCGTCATAGCCTTATAATTCTTCAAAAATTCTTCATATTGTGGAAGCACTTCAGCAACAGGGCCAAATTGTTTAATTTCACCATATTCCAGCCAAAGAGCTTTTTCACAGAACTCTTTAATTTGTCCCATGGAATGACTGACAAAAAAGATCGTCTTTCCTAGCTCCTTAAACTCAAACATTTTTTGCTTTGATTTTTCAGCAAAGACTTTGTCTCCTACTGACAATGCTTCATCAATCACTAATATATCAGGATTTACGGTTACAGAAATGGCAAAACCTAATCTTGACTTCATCCCACTTGAATATTTCTTAACAGGCTGATCAATAAACTTTCCGATATCGGCAAATTCAATAATTTCTGGTTCCATCTCTTTGATTTGTTGCTTAGTAAATCCGAGCATAAGACATTTCAACTCAATATTTTCTCTACCTGTTAACTGATTATTCAAACCTGATGAAATAGCAATTAACGCCGTTTGTCCTTTAGTTACGACTTTTCCCGATGTTGGCGGAATAACACCTGAAATAATATTCGACAGAGTTGATTTACCGGAACCGTTAACCCCGATTAGTCCAATAACATCCCCTGCCTCAGCAGTAAAACTTATATTTTGCAATGCATAGAAATCCTCTCCATACCCTCTAGGAAGGATAATATCTAGCAACTTCTCAGAAGTTTTACTATGCATTTTATATTTTTTATAAACATTTTCAATAATAACCGATTTCGTCATTTCATCACATCCATTTTATAAGTAGTCAACAAAATGGTCTCTAAATTTCAAATGCAGGAACGAGCCAATCACTAGTAGCACTAAAACAAGCGCCCAGAAATAAATCGTGTACTGATAGAACTCTACCATATACCACGAAGTACCTAATAACGATGCTCGATAACCTTCAACTATATAGTATAATGGATTGGCCATCATGATTTTTTGAATAGTTTCAGGTAATCGATCTGGCGTCCATAGAAGTGGTGTTAAGTATAAGAGCATTCTTACCACAGCTTGTACAATCATCTGCACATCCCGAACGATCGTTGCAAGTGTAGATGTGATAAGGGATATAGCAAACAATAATGCAAGGCTAGCAAACATAAAATAAATGAGCTGGACATAATATATAGAAACGTAAAATCCTCCAAATTGGAGAATAATTGCGATAATGCCAGTTAATATGATATGGGGATAAAACTTCGCCATGATAACATAGCTTGGAATCGCACTCATCGGAAAACTCATCTTAGAAATAAAGTTAAGTCGAGTATAGATGGATTTAGATGATTCCAATAAAGCTGGACTAATAAAAAACCAGACGACGATCCCTGATAGCATCCAATTAATATAAGGGATTCCTCCAATGGGTTCTCCTTCGCGAATTCCATACCCAAAAACAAACCAATAAATCCCAATTTGAATCATTGGATTAATGATTTCCCAAAGTCTTCCCAAGTAGTTATTATTATTTTGACTTTTTACTTCAAAAAACGACAATCTCAGGATTAAATAAAAAGAGTTAATCTGTTCTTTTATGATTTTAAACATTGACTTCATATTCTAAATCCTTCCTCATACTCAAGGTCTTAAAAACAAAACATAAGCTTCGAAGTACAACTCCGAAGCACCATATAAGTTTATCATATTAGAAGTTATTTTTCTAATTGTTTTAAAACCCCATTGATTTAGCCTGTTCTCCATATTGCTCACGGTCAAATATATACTTAACGAGACTCTCACTTGAATGACCACGTGAATACTTATTCCATTTCACAGCATAGTCCTTCATGAGTTCCGTATTAAACTTGTTATCCTTGATTAAGGTAATTAGAGCCTCTGTTTCTTTCACAACAGGACCTGGTACCATTGATTCATATTGATCCCATAATCCACGTTCAGCTTTGTATTCCTCTAGATCATACGCAAAGAATATCATTGGACGATTCAGTAAAGAATATTCATATGGGATTGATGAATAATCTGTCACTAAATAATTAGCAATTAACAGTAGCTCGTTAATATCATATTTTGATGAAGAATAATCATACACAAAATTCGGATACAGTTCAGAATAATTAACTGTATTCTTAATTGCAGGGTGTAATCTCAAAATAATTACATACTCATCTTTCATCTCATGGTACATCTTTTCCAAATCAAGCTCGAGTTTAAAATGATCTAATTCATTATCACGGTATGTTGGAGCATAAAGTATTTTCATTTTATATTTAAGATCAGGATTTTCCTGTACGAGTTTCATAATAATATCATGATGCAGCTCATGATTAAAGAAAAAATCTGTACGCGGAATGCCTGTTCTAACAATCCGATCATTTGAGATATTAAAGGCTTTTTTGAAAATATTGGCCATGACATCTGATCCAACTACTACTTTATGAAAATTATTATACACACGTTGAAATCGTTGTTTTGCCCTTTCGCTACGGAAGTCGACAGATTGATCTTGTAAACCAAATTTCTTAATTGCACCTGAAGCATGCCATAATTGAATAACTTCAACTTCATCTTTAAAATTAGTCGCCGATAGTATTCCAAAGTAATTATCAACAAAAATATATTTAGATGTTGCTAAATGATAAATCGAAAGAAGAAAATGGAATAGATTATAAGATTCAAAAGGAACAAGTTTAATATTTTCATTGTCTAAAAAATAATTTTTACTTGAACCTTTGTAAAGAACTACCGTTTCAACCTCAATCCCTTGATTGGTCATTTCCTCAAAGATGTATTTACTGTTATCACCGAACGATACAAGAAAGACAACCTTATTTTTTAAAGGGAATAACTTAAATAAGTTAAAAATCCCCTTAATCATAAGGAGATACATTGTAATGATCAGTTCTCTAACCATTTTTCACCTGGTGTAGATCCGTCTTTATTTTAGATGTTGAAACACCAATCGTTCTTGGTAAATAAACAACTTCACAATACTCTTTAAGAAAATCAAAATGACCTTTCCAATCATCACCCATAACAAATACATCAATATCATGTTTGATAACATCTTGAATCTTCTGATCCCAATCATTCTCCGGAATCACTTCATCAACAAATTGGATAGATTCTAAGATAATTTTTCTATTTTCATAGCTATGGTAAGCGCCTTTCCCCTTTTCATTGTTAAATGAATCCGAGGAAAGACCAACAACTAAATAGTCACCTAAAGCTTTAGCTCTTTTTAACAAATTGATATGCCCAATATGAAGCAAATCAAATGTGCCATATGTTAAGACTTTTTTCATTGTTCATCATCTCCTCACTTAATCATTTAACTTTGGGAAATAAATCTATATATTAATCGAACAAAACTTTTACAATAAATTTACACAATAATAATTATATACCTCATGAAAAATATTTTCAAACTGACATGGGGGAATTTTATTTCCAGTTGAGGCAAAAATGTATGAATTTAATCAACCATTCACCATGCATGAAGGCTTATGGTTGATTTGACTCACTCAATTTTTTAAATAACGCTATCCATAGACTACAAACTTTTTCTTTCGAAAATCTCTCTAACACATATTTCCTTGCTTCTTCACCCATTTGTGCCACTTTATCAGGATTGCTTAATAGTTCTACGATTTTCGCAGCTAATTCTTTTTTATCATTTCTCGGCACAAGATAACCATTTACTCCATTTTGAATAATATCCCTCATACCATAATTTACATCATAGCTGACTACCGGTACTTTACACGCCATTGCCTCAAGACTAACTACATTTAAGCCTTCAAATTGGGATGTAAGAATGGTTAATTTGGTTCTCCCTAGGACCTCGCTAACCTTCGTTGTATAGCCTTTTACTATCACATTATCGATTAAGTCATTTTCTCTAATGATACTTTTCAATCTATCTTCATCTTCTCCATGACCATAAATTTCTAAGATAGCATTAGGAATTGCTTTTATGACTTCCTTAAAAGCAAGGATGGCTTCATCAATTCCCTTTTCAGGATGATACCTAGCAATCATAGTCACAAGATTAGGTTCACGCTCTATCTTAATTTCCTTTAGTGGAGTAATGAAATTAGGTATAACAAAGACATTATTATAGTCACCGAACTCTGAAACAATATCTGATTTTTGTGAGTTAGATAAAACAACAACAGCTTCTTTCTTTTCAAGATTATTTAACAATGTGACATGGTCACTTTTTATTGGACTTCCATATTCATGAGGATAATCAAAATGATTCGTGTGTATCGAATAGATACGATAGGCAGCTTCTGGTTCCATACTTAATACTTTAGATGCCGAACCCACTCCATCACAAATAAGAAATGGTTTCTCTTTTTGCTCTCTACAAAACTCATTTAACCAATACACATGAAAATCTTTGTTATTCTTGAAAACAATTGCTTTATTCGTCAGACGATTGAATAGAAAAATATTTTGGGGGGACCCATTCTTTGGGTTTAACCATTTATTTAAATAGCAAAAACCATCTTCCGTATAATACAATTCCTGCTTCGGTTCATTGTTCTGCAAATCAAAATAAATTTTTCTTAGGATATATCCATCTTTATGAAATTCCTCACGATAAATCCTGTTCCTCGTTTCATTAAAATAATCAATGTGACTCAAAACACCTTTTTTAGTCCATTTTTTATATTTGATATACAATCCATCTTTAAAATACCTAGCATATTGCTTCGATTTCAGTTCTGAGTCTTGGACGGTATACTCTTTTTCATAAAGATCAGACGCTTTGTTAAAAAACTTTAATTGAGTTCTACTTACTTTTCCGTTGGTATTTTTCTTTTTATAGTAATCATGCACATTGATAACATCGACATTTTCAGAAAGTCTTCCTGATTTCCTTAATGAATTTCTTACATTTATATAATCTTTTTTATAATCTAGACTGATTAGATCCACATCATATCCATAATGCTCTGACAATTCTTTAGATCTGCTCAGCATAACACTAGTTATGCCGCCCTTATTTACATCAATGTCATATAGAAGCATAAGTACTCTTTTACTCAAGATACACATCTCCCTTATTGTAATGTCGGATTAAATTGCCTCAAATAATATTTGTAAGTTTTTTTTAATCCATTTTCTAGAGAGAATGTTGGTTCCCATTCAAGAACCCTTTTTGTCTTCTCATTGCATAGCACGCTATTTTTGATATCTCCATCGCGAGTTTGCTCATAATGTGGGGAAGCAACCTTATTTCCAATACAAAGTAACAATTCATAAACTTGATTAATTGTACATTCTACATTTGTTGAAACGTTAAATACACCCTGAGAACCTAGATTTATAGCCTGTACATTTGCATTTGCAACATCTTCGACATAGATAAAATCCCTCGTTTGCTTGCCATCTCCATAGATAAAAATATCTTCACCACTTATTAAGCCATGAACAAATATGGAGATAACTCCCCCTTCACCCAATGCATCCTGCCTTGGACCATAAACATTTGAGTACCTAAGGATTGTATAGTCCATCCCATAAAGGTGATGGGCTACTTCTAAGTATTTTTCAACTGTATATTTCGATACTCCATATGGAGAAATAGGAGAAATAGGATGACTCGTGTTAATCGGTAAATATTCAGGTATTCCGTAAACTGCTGCAGTGGATGAAAAAATAATCTTCTTCACATTTGCTTTCACAGCTGCCTGAATGACATTTATAGAACCGCGAATATTAATTTCTTCATCATTCATCATATCATTAATGGAATTTTGAACACTCACCTGTGCTGCCTGATGAATGATAACATCAGGCTTTTCTTTTAAGACAATTTTTTCAAATTCCGTATCTAGAATACTACATTTAAAAATCTTCATATCGGGAGAAATGTGTTCTATATTTTCCTTTTTCCCTGTTGAAAAGTCATCGATGACAATTACCTTATATTGCTGTGCTAATAGCTTTTCAACGATATGAGAACCTATAAATCCAAAGCCACCGGTTACTAATACCGTCTTAAACACCAGTTCTCCCTCCTCAATCACAAAAAATTTACAAACTATATCTTTTTATCCTCTTCCTCATCTTGGCCAATTATTAACTGTTCTACCACTCTACGACTAGATTGCCCATCATGATGATCAAAGAAATATTGAACAAATGGAGGTATTTTTTCCATTTTAAAGTCTCCATTTTTTATTGTTTCGATCATTTCATCTGTCGAGCGAGTAAGTGGCCCTGGAATAAATGATGCATAATCATAATAGAAATCTCTTTTTTGCACATAATCTTCGACATCATATGCAAAGAACAGCATTGGCTTATTTAGTAATGCAAATTCAAAACATACAGAAGAATAGTCAGTAATTAAAATATCCGTAATAAATAGCAGGTCGTTAATTTCTCTATACGAAGATAGATCGTAATAAAAATCACTATATTGGTAAGGAATATTAAAATCATTTTTAACGAATGGATGTATTTTAAATAAGAATACATACTCATCTTTAAATTCCTCATACAGTTTTCCTAAATCTAAAATTTCCATTGGATAATGGGCAGACTGTTGGCCATTTCCCCTAAATGTTGGAGCGAAAGTGATGACTTTTTTTCCTTTTAAGAAAGGAAATTCCTCATATAGACGCTCTCTAACCGACTTTTTATAAACCTCATCAAAGAATACATCCGTTCTAGGTATTCCAGTCGGAATAACTTTTTCCTCATCAATTCCAAACCCTTCAGCATAATACTTAGCCACATTATGGGAACTTACTATTGCCTTTGTATAATTTCTATGATTTTTTGATTTTGGTGAAGGACCGCCTGGTCGACCAATGCGGCTAAATCCGAAGGTTTTAAATGCCCCTACTGCATGCCATAGTTGAATTAGTTCTGCATTTTTACGGATCTTCAAAGGATAAATCAATGGATAAAAATCATCCAAAATAATAAACTTTGCCGTTGCTAAG
Source organism: Robertmurraya phoenicis (assembly GCF_047302285.1). Taxonomy (GTDB): domain Bacteria; phylum Bacillota; class Bacilli; order Bacillales; family Cytobacillaceae; genus Robertmurraya. The sequence goes on along the minus strand of NZ_CP154845.1, from coordinate 546,254 downwards.
TGGTAGGCAAGCTTTCTCAGTTCTTTGTAACTCTTTCTTTCCCCTACTGCACTTTTAAGAAGAAAATGGTATTCCAAGTCTAGTCCTTGTTTGAGCATTTCATCATAGACAAACTGAAAATTCCCACTCATATCACTTCGACTATCAGATGCAAATAAAACCTTACTTTCTTTCAAAGGCAGTAAACAATAAAACTTATATTGTAATTTAAAAATCACATTTAGATAAAATTTATAAAAAGCTCCTCTTTTTACTTCGTCAGCATCTATACCCATTAAAGTCGGATCGAAATCTTTTAACTTCGTAGAGGTTATCTTCAGTGTTTTGATTGGTTGATCAAATGAAGCCAACAGGTTAAATTTCATTTCACGCTTTGCTGTAAAGTGCTCCATTTTTGCAGAATGAAACCCATTATCAAGAAATGGTTTAATATTTCCTAATGGGAACACCTTTAAATAATGCTGATCCCCTAATACATGAACCTCAACTTCTAAATACGTTTTGTATTCACCATCTGGAAGTGGTAAATTATTCTTGTCAATAGTAGCAAAATTAATTTCTCCTTCAAAACCAGCCCAAGTGTACAATGGATCAATTTTTTCATTAATTGATAATTGATCAACTGGAATGTCTTGCAAAGAAATTGAAATTTTATTACCCTTCTCATCAACCATGACGAATCTTTTCTTAACTAAGTCTTCATCTTTCATCGGGATATTTTCTAAATAGAAATACCCCTTAATCTCCATTATCGATCCATTCCACTTTAATTGTGTGATCTTTCGTCTAGGAATTAACTTTTCTTCTTCCCCCGCTAATTCGTTAAGAACTGGCAGAGATTCTCCCAAACTTTCTCTTTTTATCACGATCCTGTTTTCGTCAATGATTACAGGATTATCCTTATGTAATTGGGTCACATTTCTACTTTTCAAAAATATCGCACTTAATTTCCTCTTAATCCGAGTAATCATCGTTCTTACTCCCATCCAAATATATTTCAAACTAATATGTACTACAGCACCTATTGTTATTTTTCGCTTCTCAAAAATCAAAAAGGGGATTCAAAGTAAATCCCCCGTTATTTCTTATATTTATTTTCCATTGCTCAATAGATGGGTCACAATTCGTTTACTCGTTTGACCATCAAGAATATCGAAGAAATATTCTCGAAATTGAGAAATACGCTGATAATCAAATTTTTCTTGTTTAATCCAATCAGCTAAAGATTGTGTATCATCAAACAATGGACCAGGGATAAAGGATTTAAAGTCATAATAAAAATCACGTTCTTGTATATATTCTTCCAAGTCGTTGGAAAAGAATGCAATAGGTCTATGCAATAAGCTATAATCAAATATCACGGATGAATAGTCTGTTATAAGAATATCTGAAAGTAGCATAAGTTCTTCTATCGTAAATTCATTATCTAAATGTACTGCAAAATCATTTAGTCCTGACTCTAATCGTATTCCTTTACGCATATAAGGATGTAAGTGAATCAGCAAAGTATAATTATCCCCAATATTTTCTCTTAACAATTCAATATCAAAAGGACAATTATATAATTCCTGATTATGACTCCCACCTCTAAAGGTTGGAGCATATAAAATCCTCTTTTTTCCCTTCAATTTAGGAAATAGTTGGTCAAATCTCTTTTCTATTTCTTGCCTCTTTTCCATTTTGAAAAAATAATCCGTTCTTGGCACCCCTAGTGGATATATTTTGTCTTGAGCCATGTCAAAGGCTTCAGCATAATGACTAACAATATGTTTTGAACTAACATAAACCTTTGAATAATTTGAATGCACCTTAACTACTTCTAGGTACTCACGACTCGGTCCAAAGGATTTACCAACTGTACTCAGACCAAACTTTTTAAATGCACCTGCAGCATGCCAAAGTTGAACAATATCCATCCCATTTCTAGGCTTGATAACATATACGGGAAAGTAGAAGTCATCTATAATAAAAAAACGAGAAGTTGCTAGTGCATGACAAGCCTTAAGCATATGTACAGCATAGTTAAGTTTGCCAATGGGAGACTTCGTATATTTCTTAAATAGAAAGTCAACTTTGAAACCTAAGTTTCTTCTATTAAATTCTTCGTAAATAAATCGAAGGTTGCCCTCTAACTTTTCTGAGCGATAAGAGGCAAATGTAATTTTACACTTGTTTATAGGTAGAAGAGAAAACATGAAAAAGGAAATGCGTATAAAATACTTAACTAGGATCGTTGGAATAAACTTCACATTCAAAAATAAACACATTCCCTTCTCATGAACAAAACACTAGATTCTCCACTCCATCACTGTTTTCCCCCATGAAGAGGTAAGATCTAGTTCAAAAGCAGAAACAATATCTTGTATCGATTTTACTTCACAAACTTCACCGACAAGTGTACTTAAGTACTCCACAAATTCTGGATGCTCTTTCATAAACTCTACTGTATTGACAAAATCACTACGACCACTTCGACTACTTCCGATAACTGTAATTCCTTTTTCCAATATCATTCTCGTATTAATTTCAACAGGGTATTCAGATACGCCCATTATTGATATAGTACCTTCTGGGTGAATATGATCAATAATTTGATTAATAGCAAATTGACTTCCCTTCCCTCCAACAGCTTCAAAAGCGTGATCGATAATAAGATCTTCAGGGACTTCATCTATTTGATAGGATTCATCAATGAATGAAAAATGATCCAGTTTATATTGATGTTTTCCAAAAGCATATACTTTGCAGTCTTTATAACGTCTCTTTAATATTAGCGCTGTTATATAGCCAAGGTTTCCATCTCCCCAAACACCAAAGACATGTCTTCTTGAATGGCCTTTTGCTTCAAATCGTACCAATGAATGCATCGCAATCGTGATTAATTCGATAAATGCTGAAACATATGGATCGATATTATTTGGAAGTGGAACAATTCTATCACGCTTTAGAAAAACATAGTCTTGCATGAACCCATCGTATCCACTAGAGCGGAATCGGCTGCTTCTCAAATAATTTTCAGCGACAATATCATCTGTTTCAGTTGGAGTGTTTGGAACCATTACGACACGTGTTCCTGTCTCAATTTCACCAAGTGGATCATACACTACCTTACCAATTCCTTCATGAATTAAGGCCATTGGTAATTTCTTGGCCATCGCTTCTTTTCCTCTAGTTCCAGTATAATAGCGCTGGTCTGCCGCACATATTGATAAATGCGTCGGACGAACCACCACTCGATTTGAATTAATAGGTCGATCTTTATATGTCACCTCAAATTGTCGTGGGGATACTAAACGATAGACTTGATTAATCATCGCGAAATCCTCTCCTGCAATATGGCGTTTGCCACTTTTAAATCATACGGAGTGGTTACTTTAATATTAAAGACTTCACCTTTAACTAATTTTACCTTATCACCATGTAATGCACAGATTTTACAGGCATCTGTAAGAATATCTTTCTGAGCAGGATCTAAAGCTTCATAATAAGAAACCAACTTCTTTATATTAAAACTTTGAGGTGTCTGCCCTTGATACATAGTGTCACGTACTGGAATGTTTGATATGAATTCACTATCTTCTGATTGAATAATGGTGTCAATTGCTTCAATAACCGTATCAACCGCACCATATTCCAATGCTGAATCAATATTTTCTTCGATAATACGATGTGTAAGAAAAGGTCGAACTGAATCATGGGTAACGATGACATCATCTTCATTAAGCCCAAAATTTTTCTCTATATAACGAATCCCGCTCATAATGGATTCATTACGGTCCTTTCCACCTTCGACGACCACTAATCGGTCAATATCACCGATATGTTTTTTTATAATATCTCTTGTGTGGTTGATCCAATCCTTTGGAGAAACAATAATTATTTTATCAAAGCGATCATTTAGAATAAACTTTTCAATTGTGTGAATAATGATTGGTCGATTATTTAGGGTTAAAAATTGTTTAGGCATATTAATATTGCCCATACGTGTACCCTTTCCACCTGCAAGGATCTCTGCGTAAATCACTAGTATCACTCCTTCTTTATTTGCACAAATGTTAGGGTTTTGAATAGATTTTTGTCAGAATATGAAAAAAACTGTCATATCACGACAGTAGCACATATTCAATATACACGCTTTCAGATGCATTTTCAATTAATTATATGTTTTGTAAAATCGTCTTCACATTTCTCTTAGAAACAGAACATATAAACTAAGTAAAATGAAATAACCTCACAGATTTGTGAGGCTACTTCAGCTTAAAACTAGTTTAAATTCTTAATTGTAGTAATTCATAATTCCTTTATAAATCGCATCTGCCGCTTTCTGTCGATAAGTACTGCTCGCCAATTTCTTAGCGTCATCTGGGTTACTAATAAACGCAATTTCTACTAGAACACTTGGCATAGTAGTTTCCTTAATCACTACAAAATTAGCCGTTTTTACTCCTCTGTCATTCGTACCTAATGCTTTAACTAACTCTTGTTGAATTTTTTCTGCTAATTCCTTACTTTTGCCTGATGCGTTTGTAGTATTATAGTAAGTTTCAGTTCCCTTTGCACTATCATTAGTAAAGGAGTTCACATGAAAGCTCACAAAAATATTTGCGCCTTGACTTTCAGCTTGTTTTACACGATCAGCTAGTGGAATAAAAACATCAGTTTGCCTAGTCATGGCAACTTTCGCAAGAGAACCACTTAGTTTTGAATTCACTCTTTTAGCAATATCAAGAACGATATCTTTTTCTTGTAATCCATTCCCCACCGCTCCAGGGTCAGTATCACCATGACCAGGATCAAGCATAATAAGTTGACCTGTAATCGGTTGGCTTAATTGATTCATAATCCCATTAGATATAGATATCGGTCCACCTAATATAGTGAAGTTTCCATAACCATTATTTTTAATTGAGTTTTTAATAGATGGTGGTAGGCTATCTGGATACGACAAGAGAATTGGTGCATTCTTCTTCGCTGCCAAAACCGTACCTGTTAAGGCATCTGCAAACACCATTCCTTTTGCTACGAAGGCTGTCGAACTTCCTTTAAAATAGGCATTAGCAATATTCGATGAAACCTCATAGCGACTATTTCCCCCAAACCTTCTTGGATTAGGAACATTATTATACACTTTATCTGAAACGCTTAAAGGTCCACCAGAAATAATCGTTTCAGTAATGCTTCTTTGATTAATTAAAGTATGTGTAGAAGATTGTAATTCATGCATATTATTCGTAAGTAAGATAGGAAAACCATTTCTAGCCGCGTATGGGGCAATCGACAAAGCATCTGGGTAATTAAACCCATCTGCAATGACCACTTTTTTAGCTGTGCTTAATTCTTTTGCTATATTCTCAGCAACTTGCATTCTGCTATTACCAGAGATTCTTCTTACAGAAATCCCCATGTTTTTTAATTCACTTACAATTTTCTCAGAAACACTAATTGGTCCACCAACGATAATTACATTCTTCGCTTTTAATCTCTGAATCTCTGCTTTAGTTCTACTCTCTAGTGTAGCAGGCTTAGTCAGAAGAATCGGTGCGTTATTTTTGTATGCTAACGGCGTTGCAGCGAGTGCATCTCCATAAGCATCCCAGTTTGCTAATACTACTGTAGAGGCCGATGACCAACCTTGTTTCGAAACATTAATAGCAACCTCAAAGCGATCTAATCCACCTAATCTGACTGTGCTATTCGCTGAAGCAACACTTGATATAGAAACAACTAAACCCAAGGCTAACACAACTGAAAATAATAATTTCTTCATATTTCTCACACTCCTGTTGCATGTTTTTCCCTAAAACAAATTCCAAAAATGCTCAACTTATTTCTGATAATACTTTTTAATTTCGTTTGCCAATGTCTTTGCCCTTTTCTCTTGTACGGTTTTGTTTGAAAGTAGCTTTACTTCTTGTGGATTTGACATAAATCCTAACTCAATTAGCACCGAAGGCATGGTTGTCCATCTTGTAACATAAAGATTATGGTCCCGAACTCCTGATTTTGAATAAATGCCTGTTACTCCTATTCCAGGATAAACAAGAGATTTTGCAAACCTCTCTGCCAAAACCTTACTTTCTTTAGCAGCCTTACTTGGTGTTGGATCATACGCAATATTTGAACCTTCATAACTTAATTCTTTCGTAGATGATCCATCCTTCACAACAAACACTTTCTTTGAAGTAATTTCTTTTATGAACGGATATTTCTTTCCACCAGATTGTACATATACATCCTTTGTTTCGATTGCTGGACGATATGAACTATAATGTGTACTCAAACCAGAGACTTTTGAAGAAGTATTTGAATCGTGATGAACACTGATAAATAAGTCAGCATTTTTTTGATTTGCTATGTTAGTTCTTTCTTCTAAAGATAAGTAGGTATCTTTATTTTTCGGACGAGTATAAATGATTTCAGCTCCAAATTTTTTTAACTCATCTGCCAATTTATTTGTAAATTCCATATTTAGAACTTTTTCATACAAGCCGTTTTTAACTGCACCTGGGTCTTTACCACCATGACCCTCATCTAATATTATTTTCCTTCCTTTTAGAGGTGGGGTATTTTCTTGACCACTCAACCCAAGAAATACTTTATTTGGAATCGAAATTGTTCCACCCAACAGGACAAAATTAGATATCTTTTTGTCGGCTATCACCTTCTTCACTGAGCCATGAACTTTAGTGGGGTGACTTAATAGCATAGATGCTCCCTCTTTTGCTGCCAATACAGAGCCTGTTAGGGCGTCAGCAAATGTTCTTCCGGTCGCAATAAATGCTTTCTTTCCATTGGGATTTAACTCTTCCAATATGTTTGCAGATACTTCGTAACGATCTTCCCCACCTATTCTTTTTGGTTTCGGAAGTCGATTACTAATCTCTTTGCTTACACTTAATTCTCCACCAGATATGATTGTATTCTTAATCTGAAGTTCATCTAAGGCTTTGTCCATTTGTTTTGGTAGAGTGTGATCATAATAGGTCAATAGAATTGGATAGCCATTTTTAGCTGCATAAGGAGCAATCGACATCGCATCCATAAATTTCATTCCGTTTGTCACAATGGCAGTATCTGTTTCTCCTAGCCTTGACGCGATATTATAAGCAACATCAAAACGAGTTTCCCCACCAAAACGTTCAATGTTCGTAACCTTCATATCTTTAAGAGTTTTAACGATATTTTCCGAAATACTAATCGGGCCACCAATTATAATTACCTTTTTAGGCTTCAGTCTTTGGATTTCACGCTTGGTTGTTGCGGTTAACTCATTGGGATGGGACAAAAGAATGGGTGCGTTATGTTTGTACGCCAATGGTGATGCAGATAAAGCATCTGCAAACGCTAAGAAATTCGCTATCACAACAGTGTCAGATCCATTTGACCAACCTGCCTTTGAAACATTAACTGCTACTTCAAAACGATCCTTCCCATCTAGCCTTGTTGATTTTATATCAGCAGCTAAAACTGATTGAGGTAGTACGCTGAACATCATAAAAAAACCAAGTAAAATACAAAGACATTTTTTCATGTGATTTTCCTGCCTTGCGTCAGTATTTGCATAACGTTGAATACCAAAAGTAAAAGGATGACTTCTCCTTTTTCAAGCAGAAGCCACCCCTTAATTTAATTGTTAACTAACTCAGCATTTGGATAGTAGAATGATAGGATTTGCTGATAATTTTTACCTGCTTTCCCCATGGCGTTAGCTCCATATTGACTCATTCCAACACCATGTCCAAATCCTTTACCCGCTAGTTTGTAAGACACCCCTGGAAGGTTTTTCGAAATATTTTCACTTACCGAAATTGGCCCTCCCAATACAGTAAAGTCATTGATTGGCTTTTCCTCAATTATTTTCTTTGTCATTGGCGGTAAGCCTTCAGAAACAGTTAATAACACAATTGCATTTTGTTTCGCTGCTAAAACTGAACCTGTCAATGCATCTCCAAAAGTTCTGCCTGTCGCAAGGAATGCTTTACTAGGGTTAAGCCCCAACACAGAAACGACATTAGCGGAAACTTCATAACGATTATTACCGCCAATTCTTGTAGGGTTAGGGAGCTGTTTGAACACTTTATCACTGACACTCAATGAGCCACCTAATACTATCGTTTTCTTGATTCCGTTTTCCTTTAGACCCTTAACTGTAGCAGCAGGTAATGTATCCTCATAAGTTAAAAATATTGGATAGCCCATTCTTGCTGCATATGCAGCAATCGATAATGTGTCTGCAAAAATATGCCCTTTGGCAACGATCGCAGTATCAGATGGTTTCACATCTTTTGCAATATTATACGCAACTTCAAATCGGCTATTTCCACCTTTTCTATCAATCGTTTTTACCCCCAAAGATTTTAACTCATTTTCAATATTTTTGCTTACACTAATCGGTCCACCTACAATAATAGCATTAGTCGGTTTCAATCTCTGAATCTCTTGTTTTGATGCGGCATGTAATTTATTCGACTGAGTAAGTAGAATTGGTGCATTTTTTTGATAAGCTAATGTCGTAGCAGCAAGCGCATCACCAAAAGCTTCCCAGTTAGCAATAACAACAGTATTTGCGCTACTCCACCCTTCTTTTGCTACATTCGCAGCTACCTCAAAACGATTAAGGCCACCAAGTCTTGTATGCTGAAGGATTGATTGCTCTGTTAAAAGAGTGCTTTTCATATTACTTGCCCCTAATATCGTTCTCATCTCGTTAGCTGTTTTCTTTAGAGTCTCAGAATATGTTCGCACCTTACCATTTTGCATTCTAAACGAATTAGAAGCTTTATCCTTTACAAAAAAGGTAACTTTAAGAGACGCATTGGTGCTACGTCCACTGCTGTTCTTCCCAGATAAAGATAACTCGGGTATACTAACAAGTTTTATCTCAGTATCTTTGTAGCTAGATAACGAATAAAGTGAGTTCTTTATTCCATTAGCTATTGTAGCATTAGCCTCATTAGTAGAAGACCACCATTCCTGCGGTTTTGCTAAATTAAGCTTTCTTACATCAATTTGTTCTTTCTTGAAATTGAACGACCATGGATTTTGAGGATCGTAAGTATCTTTTTTTGCTGGTAAATATGGCACCTGCGCTGATCCCCAAAGATTCGAATTCGATTCTGTATATCCACCATTACTTGAAGAATACACAGCACTTATCCGAGAGCCATTATACTTAAGAACCTTGCCTTTTGTATCATCTACTGCTTTTGATGAGTTCGGGTGCCAATCATAGCCTCCATACACTTGGAATGATTGAGTATCAGGCTGAGTTGTTCCAATGCTACCGGCTGAGTATGTACGTGCTGCGACTGCTTGAGCCTTTAATGCTTCAAGATTCCATAATGCTGGCATCTCTCTTGGAACAACACCTTTTAAATAATCTTCAAACGGGATATTAATATTGGTTGGCCTTACATATTTCCCGCCTTCAACTTCGTATTTAATATCTCCTAAATAGCCTCTTGTTGTATTTCCATAAATTGTATGTACACTACTAGTACTATAGGATTTTGCAGAAATTGTAAATGATGATGAAAATGTTTTGAGCTTTTTTCCATCAGGATCATATAAATCAATTTTTCCACTTTCAATTTTTGCTTTATATTTCTTATTTGCAGTAAGTTTTATACTCGTATCTTCGTTTAATGTATGTTCACCTGTAAAAGAGAATTGTAGCTCGGTCTTATTTCCAATATAGTTACTTAACTTAATAGATATAGTATCTGCTGCAGCTTCCGTCGTATTGCTAAACGCACTTGGAAAGACAAGGGCCAAGGCGATCAACAGTACTAGTAATCTCTTAAAAGACAAAATTAAAAAACCTCCTCTATTCTTAAATTTTTTCGTTCTACTAGTATATCATAATTTTTTGACGGATCGGGGAAGATTTTGTAAAAAATAAGGGAATTCTGTAAACAACTACCCTCAATTCAAAAATAAAAAATTTTCTTTTTGATGTGGGATACATCAATTACACCTCATAAACATATCAATATATAAATTGATTTATTGAGTGGTGTATTCAGTGACAAATTATTCGAAAGAAATTGAGGAACTAAGATTATTGATTGAAGAAGTAGGCAAGATGCAATCATCGTTATTCACAGATGAACTAGGACTGAGGACGTATAACCTACTATCAAGCCTAAATGAAGAAAACAAACTCCTCAGGAAAAAACTTACGCAAATGGAGAAAGACATTGAATGGATGGAAAATCAATTGAACAAGTGGATGGTTAAGGCAATGGAAAATTCTCAAAAATAAAATAATCTATTTCATAAGGAATAGATTAGAGAGCTAGAGCTATTCAAATCCTTTTACTGGGGTTTGAATAGCTCCCTTCTTTATTTTAAATATTGCTTCAATTTTCTTTTTATTTTCGAAAGTAAACTAACTTTCTTTTGCACTACTTCCTCTTCTTCACTCTTTTTTTCTGGTTCTTCACTTACTATTAAAGAAAGATTTCCATAGGGCTTGGTAAAGTAACCTTTAACCTGAATTGGGCTATCTTTAAAAGAAAGAGTCTTAACTATTTTTTTAGAAGCATCCGTCTTTTTATAACCGAATCGGATTGTTCGATCATAGTTTCCGATTAAGATTTGAATCGAAAAGTCCCAGGTTCCTTTTGGAATCCTCATCCCCTCTGCACACGTATTCAAGTCTAACATTTTCTCAACGACATATTTCCGTTCTTCGCTTTGAGAAGTTGTTAAATCATATATAAATTTTCTCTCTTTATCTCTTTCCTTAATTACTAACTTGAATTCCGGAGAAACTGCTTTATCCAATAATAATCGATCTAGATCCACCATACTAGTAAAAATAAGCTCATGATCTGATTCCCAATAAGCAGTTTTAAGTTCAATATCGGCAAATGTATTGACTGTTTCTCCTAAATCAATACTCAAGTTATGGTAATTAGCAGTATAGTACGGTCTTACCGGAGTATCCCCATCGCCTATTAATGCAAATTTAAAGGTATTAGGGACAGTATCTCTTCTCTTACTTCCAATCCGCACCCTTTTTTTATAACCATTTGTATTTAACTCAAAAAATAAATCCCAAGGACCGAAACTATCATTGCTTTCTAATAAGTTCTCAGTATTCCATTTCATTTCATATCCACTATTAATTGTAGCATGAGTAGGAACGGAGAACTGCTTCAAAGTACTCTGTTCCAAATCGAAGCAATTAACTTCTTCTGACAATTCTTCTGAAGTCTTTCTATTTTTCCATATTGCAATTATTTGTTGATGTTCCGAGGTAATTAAAGAGTGATATAAATATCCCTTTAAACAGATAAATTTACCATCCCAATCAATTGATTGCACTATATATTGAATTTTGTTTTCCTCCGTGAAATCAAGCAAATCTTCTGGGATGCTGGTACCTTCAATTATCGAAGCGTCGATTTTTATTCGTCCATCCTCCACTTTTCCTACTAGAGATTTTTCTATACTTCTCCATCTTATAAGTTCTTCAATTCCTGCATTTCTGACAAGAAATAAGAACACTCTCATTTTTGGAGGAAGTTGATTTTCAATATAAATATCCAAATGGTCATCTAAAAATTCTTGGAGTTCTGTTTGCCATTCCAATTTTGTCTCTAGCGATACATTCGTTGTCATAAATGATTTAGTACGACTGAAATCAAAATGTCTTTTAAAATAGGTAACAAGGAGTTGTTCTTTCTTCTCCTGATCATTTACATAAGTCTTAATAACTTCAATTGCCTCACCAATCACTTCATAGAATTTCTTTGGAGCAACCCCCATCGTAGATGCATGTTCATTATTCTCATGGTGTGCTAAATAATAACATGGATAATCGGCTACTACTGAAATTCCATCAGCCAAAATATAAACCTTTAACATAAAGGGTTGATCTTCAGCGGTAGCTGCGCCCTCAGGAAAGCGAATTGAGTTCTTTATCATCAATTCTCGTTTGATCATTTTCTGCGGACTAAGAGTATAGACAATATTGGAAGAAAAAATATCTGTCTTTGGCTGGTTAAATTGAAACATCGATTTCGCAACCCCACGGCCGCCTACTCCAACCAGCTTTCCCAGTATGACATCAGTTCCATTTTCTTTGCCCATCTTATACATTCTTTCTAGAGCTTCCACACCTAAATAATCATCTGCATCAACAAAGAATATGTATTCTCCTTTTGCATTTTCAATTGCCACATTTCTCGGCTTTCCTGGACCACCTGAATTCTCTTGATGAAACACTCTAACATTAGGATTTTCTAAAGCATAACGGTCTAGTATTTCCTTACTATTATCCTTCGAACCATCATTTACTAAAATGATTTCTATATTCTCCTGTTGCATGGTTTGCTTTAGAATACTGTCTAAACAGTCTTCAATAAAACCAGCAGCATTATAAACAGGGATTGCAATTGTTACTTTAACATCCGACATAAACATGCCTCCTGATAAGAATGAATCCAATATTCCATTTCATATTGAAAGATTATAGCATAGAACAGGTTTAACACCTAACCAACGTAAGTCCTATACACTAAATTATTTCACAAAAAAGAACCGCCATATTATTTAGCAGTTCTTTCTTCACTCAAGGTTATCTTCTTATATTAACATCAAGCTTCTGTTCAACTAGTTCTTTTAAATAAGATGCTAGTTCATCATGCAGCTCTTCTCTTTTAAGAGCCATTTCAATTGTCGTCTTAATAAAACCGAATTTCTCACCTACATCATACCTTGTACCCTCAAAGTCATATGCATAAACCTTTTGAGATTCATTAAGTTTCTGGATAGCATCGGTAAGCTGAATCTCACCTCCAGAACCTGTTTCTTGATGTTCAAGTAATTCAAAGATTTCAGGAGTTAATAAATACCTTCCCATTATCGCAACATTTGAAGGTGCCGTCCCTGCTAACGGCTTCTCAACAAAATTCTTCACTTCATATAATCTCCCGTCCTGAGACAATGGGTCAATGATCCCGTATCGGTGTGTTTCATTTTGTGGAACCTGCTGTACCCCAATTACTGAAGATTGAACTTGATCGTATAAATTAATCAATTGCTTTAAACATGGAGTTTCTGCTTGAACAATATCATCACCTAATAATACAGCAAAGGGTTCATTTCCTATGAATTTTCTCGCACAATATACAGCATGTCCGAGCCCTTTTGGCTCCTTTTGTCTAATATAATGAATTTCAACCTTTGATGGCTGACGAACACTCTCTAACAAATCAAATTTCTCTTTTTTAAGTAAATTTTCTTCAAGTTCATAAGCAAAATCAAAATGATCTTCAATCGATCTTTTGCCTTTTCCAGTAACAATAATAATATCTTCAATTCCAGATTCAATCGCTTCCTCAACTATATACTGAATAGTTGGTTTATCTACTATTGGGAGCATTTCTTTCGGCATCGCTTTTGTAGCAGGTAAGAATCTAGTTCCTAATCCCGCAGCAGGAATGATAGCCTTTTTCACTTTGGTAGTCATAATATCCTCCTAAATGTTTCCTCTAGTATATTTTAATTCGTTTTAGAAAAATATTCAAATTTATTAAGATCCTTAAACTTTGAAGGTAATAAACGATTAGTCATTGAAAGCTATGTTTGATTGATCGATTTGCTCACTCCAATTGCAATAATAAACCATTGGATAAATCCAATAGATGGATGGGTAATGAATAAGGAAAGTTCGAAATTCTCAAACACGAGGATCCCAAGAAAAAAACAAGCAGACCATTGCACCAAATGTAAATCTAAATGATTCATATAGTACTTCCAGATGAAAAATAAGATCAAAAGGAAGGAAGCTAAACCCAGAAAACCACTTTCCACGAATATTTGTAGATATTGATTATGAGTGTGATTATAAGGAGAATCCATGTACTCATTAATAGAGATTCCTACTTTATGTCCCAAAAAAGGGGCTTCTAATCCAAAATTGATCACATCTCCCCAAATATTCTCTCTTCCAGAGAAAAAACGTTTGTTAGTATGTTCCCTTACCCATTGGTCTATTAAAGGTGCATATTTAGATTTTGCCACATAGACATAAAGTAATAAAATTGCGAAATTCCCCCCAATGACCCAATAAAGAAGTGTGGCAAAGAATTTTTTAGAAAATTTTATAATCAGCCATGAGATGACAATAATCCCGAGTGCTAACATGACCGTTCTTGTCGTTGAAACATAGATTAAAATTAGACTGAGTGCTACCCCTATAGCAAAGTATATTTTAGCCCAAGAAGGAGCAATTCTTATATTGACAATTTGAAAATACAAAAGCGAGAATAAAAACATTCCAAAGACATTAGAATTGTTAAAAACACTCATAAAACGATTATCCAAAAATCCCAAATAGCCCCAATGCAAATAAAATAGGATGACGATCAGGTTAGCAATATAGCCAAATAATAAAATATGATTGTTCGTCCAACGTATTTTCATCATAGCTATAATGTAAATGAACGTTAATAATATGGTAGTCAATAAAGAATTTTCCTCAAAATTGCGATTATAAATATGACCACCAATATAAATAATAGATATCAAACTAAACCCAATATAAATATTAAAATATTCTTGCTCCAAGTAGAAATTATTGTAAAAAAGAAGATAAGTAAACACAAAAAATGTAAAATACAGAGTGATATTATCCGCTGTTCTAGCAAGTTCAATAAAAGGTTGAATAGAAGTTAAAGCGAACACATTAAAGAACAGCAATAGAAACAATACTGCAATACATATACTTATTAATCTATTATTTTTTTCTATTCTATTAAATCGTTGATGATTGATCATGTCAGAACTCCAAACCTAGATTAGTTGCAGGACAACTAGTTCATTTTATCATTTCTATGTCGATGTGAAAAGGCTCCTATACAAACAGTTCTTTATTGCATATGATTCTACAACTAGTGCTTTACAACCTTGTGCACTCCTGTATCATAATTATAATTCGTTAATAACTTACAAATAACGTGCTAATCAAATAACCGAGCGTGGTATACACAAAAGTCACTTGCTTTATCTCCATTTATATTATTCCATGTACCACTCCGCAAACTTTCTGCAGTCCTGGGGCTTCTTGTTTAAAGCCCACAGTGTTTTGCAATTCTTCGGGTAGAAGCATAAGTGACTGGCACGTCACCAGTTTAGATTGGTTCGCTATTAGCTCTTATACAATCGTGAAAGATGCTCAGCATACCGATTGAAGCGAGACACATTTTTGGATAACATAAAAAACTACACGTCCTTCGTGGCAGTGTAGGATAAGGCGTTGTAAATCTTTCTGCTTCTTGGCATTCCTACCAATCGTGCCGTTATCAAAATACACACCAATGCATTTCCAGTTTGGTTTACTTCGAATAAGAGGTGTACAATGTTACACTTGGTTTTCTAGCGAGTGTAGTTGCTTTTCTGTATTCGTACTCACCCGAAAAAAGCCGCAACCTTCACTTCATAGTTTCCAATTAATGGACTTCATCCCCTTGCCTTGAACGAATCCGTCGGATACACCCCTTTTTTGAATTTCTATCACTCACATCCCGAGAACTTCCAAGTTCTTTTTCTAGGTTAAAAGAAGTTATGTTTATTCGTTTAAATTGTGTTTATTTCTTTTTTGGTGTCTTTCGTTCTCTCGCGCAGAATTCCTTTTTACCCCACATTTAAATATAAAATCAACCATCTACTCTGTGTAAATAATGCCTTGCTTAAAGGTGTTGTGGAAAAGTGTCACCTCAAATTCATTCGATTCTTTAGTCACTTTTAAGGTAACTTCTGTTAATGTATTTACATTTTTTATGTTTAGCAATACACTTAAACAATGAAAAAAATGTCGAGAAATGGAGAAATTCCTTATGCTTTTTAATTCATTTGAATTTATTTTCGTTTTTTTACCAATAGTATTTTTAGTTTATTTTTATCTTAATAAGAAGCGATTAATTATAGTATCCAAGACTTGGCTCGTCTTTAGTTCATTATTTTTTTATAGTTGGTGGAATATTGCCTATCTACCATTAATACTTACATCACTTTTTTTTAACTATGCAGTAGGTTCCGCATTAAGTAAGGATCAAACAAGGGTTAGTAGAAAAGCTGTTTTAGTTTTAGGAATTGTATTTAATGCTGGTTTACTTGGGTATTTCAAATACTCCGATTTTTTCATATCCAATATTAATGCATTATTTACTTCCAATATAGCTCTCTTAAAATTAGCACTACCGTTAGCAATTAGTTTCTTCTCTTTCCAACAGATTGCTTACCTAGTTGATGCATATAGAAAAGAAACAAAAGAGTATGATTTTCTAAACTATGCTTTCTTCGTTACCTTTTTCCCGCAGTTAATAGCAGGACCAATTGTACATCATAAAGAAATGATTCCACAGTTAGCAAAACTACGTAGTAAAGTTATAAACTATAAAAATATTTCACTAGGAATTTTTATATTCTCTATTGGTTTATTTAAAAAGGTAGCAATTGCAGATACCTTTGCTATTTGGGCTACACAAGGATTTGATAAAGCAGACTCCTTAACATTTTTTGAAGGATGGATTACCTCCTTATCCTTTACATTTCAATTGTATTTTGATTTTAGTGGTTATACAGATATGGCGATAGGTGCTGCATTACTTTTTAATATTGTATTACCCATGAACTTTAATTCTCCATACAAAGCACTTGATATTCAAGATTTCTGGAGAAGGTGGCATATAACTCTTAGTCGTTTCTTAACGCAATATATCTATATACCTCTTGGAGGAAGTAGAAAAGGTGAAGTAAGAACGTACTTTAATATTCTAATTATCTTTTTGATTAGTGGATTTTGGCATGGGGCTGGTTGGACATTTATCTTTTGGGGATTCTTACATGGTATAGCTTCTGTTGTTAATCGCTATTGGAAAAAGGCAGGCTTTAAATTAAATAAATTACTAGCTTGGTTTATTACCTTTAACTTTGTAAATGTTGCCTGGGTCTTCTTTAGAGCAACTACTTGGGAAGACGCTCTAAAGGTTTTAAAAGGAATGTTGGGGTTTAATGGATATAGTATCCCACAATTCTTTAGTAATTCCTTAACATTCTTGAGTGATTACGGAATTATCTTTTCAGATTTCTTTCTAGGAAACATGGAAACTATGAAATCTATTTTGGCTATATTTATCGCTTTTTTTATATCAGTTTTTATGAAAAACTCAATTCAACTTACAGAGAATTTTCGTCCAACGTTTAGTTCTTCAATAGTAATTGTATTTATATTAGTTTATTCTTTATTGCAGTTGAATAAAATTTCAGAGTTTTTATACTTTAACTTTTAGGCGGTGAATTATGTATAAAAAATGGTTTTTTAAAACAACTTTACCTACTATTTCTATTCTACTATTTATTGGAGTTTTTAATTACTTTATAGACCCGCTGTGGTCTTTCAATCATTCACATAAATTCAATGATTATCAAAATGCATTTAATGAAAGACAACAAAAAACAAATTATATAAATTTTCATAAGTTCAGCTATGATAGTTTATTATTGGGGAGCAGTAGAACAACTTATATAAACCAAAATGATTTTGAGGGATATAAAGTATATAACTATGCTGTAAGTAGCATGTCTGTCCAAGAATATAATGAATTCATTGATTATGCAAAAAAAGAAAATGGCAGTGAGTTTAAAACAATCATTATTGGGTTAGACTTTTTTGCAACAAGTAAAAGTCGGATCCCCGAAGACCCTTCAATATACTTTAACAAAACAAATGAATTCCTTTATCGGTATAAAACATTATTATCTATTGATACTTTGAAATATTCAATAATGAACTTTTTCGCATCATATAAAAATGAATATAATCCATCTTTTCTTAGGTACTATACACGTGAAAATGTAGCAAATGAAAACCCAGAAAGTAATAATGATACAGAGAAAAGTATAGAGAAAACAGTGGAAAGGTACAAACAAAATGTGTATGGGAAAAATTATTCATACAATAATAACTATATTGATATATTGCAAGAATTAAAAATAAAAAATTCAAACACAAATTTTATTGTATTTACTACTCCTGTCTCAGCATCTTTATATAATACTTTAATTGAAGAAGGGAGATTAAATGATTATAAAAGATGGTTAAAAGATATTGTAAGTGTTTTTGGAGAAGTCTATCATTTCATGTATATAAACTCAGTAACAGAAAACATCTCAAACTATTATGATGGTCACCATTACCATCCAAAAGTTGGAACATTAATAGCCCATAAGATTACAAATTATCCAGATCGGAATATTCCTAATGACTTCGGGATATTATTAAATAAGAAAAATATCCATATATACTTAGATAAACTTGAAAATAACTTCATTAAATGATTTATTAAAATTTACCACCGAATATACTTCCCTTTAGGTAGACAGATAAAAAAATAAAGATCTGACTGCTTATGGGGGGAGTATTTATTTATGTCCAAAAGATCTTACTCTGTAGAAAAGTAAGCGCCAAATAACCCACACCTTCTAATAATTTCCTGGTTTTGTGATAATCACAGTACACGAATTGTTAGGAGGTTTTTTAGTGTCAAAAGATGAACGAAAACAAATGTGGCGACAACGCATTGAAGCCTACAAAATTAGTGGTGAGCCAAGTGTGAAAACTTGGTGTAACCAAAATCAAATAGGTTTACAAAGTATGTACAAATGGATGAGGAGATTGGAGCTGGAAGCAACTGACGTTGCGCCTCCTTCAACACAATGGGTTTCCGTCAATCCCTCCAATTCCATCATTTTCGAAGGACTTACATCACATCTGACTGTAAAAATCGGGGATGCTTCCATCGAAATTAATGAAGGTTTCAATCCGACACTTTTTACTGAAGTGTTTCAAATTCTTCAAAACCATGTTAAGTAAGACTCCTATTGATCGCGTTTACTTAGCTACAGGTTCAACGGACCTTCGTAAATCGATTGATGGATTGGCAGCAATTGTTCAAATGAGTTTTCAATTAGATCCATTCTCTTCAAACTTATTTGTGTTTTGTAATCGCAATCGTGATAAGTTAAAAATTCTACATTGGGATCATAATGGGTTTTGGCTTTATTATCGTCGCCTCGAAAAAGGAATTTTTCAATGGCCTGACGAACAAACATCCTCGCCCTTATGCATAAGTCCTCGTCAGTTAAACTGGCTCCTTGATGGGCTACCTTTAGAACAAAGACAAGCACATCAAAAAGTTTCTGCACAAATCATCATTTGAAAAAGGAATTTGGCACCTCTTGTCGAATTCCTTAAACATGGAAAAAAGCGCCCTTAACTCATCTACAATTGAAGAACTAACAGCGAGGAATGCGGAACTGGAAAAACAAAACGAAGTCTTACAGGCTAAAATCAATTGGTTGGAAGAACAATTCCGACTGAGCCAACAACACAAATTCGGGACTTCAAGTGAAAAAACAAATCCGGATCAACTCAAACTCTCTCTCTTTAATGAAGCGGAAATAACAGCGGATTTAAAAGTAGAAGAACCTACACTTGAAACAATTTCTTACAATAGAAAGAAGTATGTAGGTCAGCGAGATACAAAGCTTGAAAATCTGCCTACGGAGACTATCCACTATCGTTTATCCGAAGAAGAGCAGGTTTGTTTGTGCTGCGGTGGAAATGTTCATGAAATAAGTAGCGAAACTCGTCGAGAAATAAAAGTAATCCCTGCACAAGTAACAGTGGTAGAGCATGTTCAACATATCTATGGCTGTCGACAGTGTGAACGGGAAGCGATTGAAACACCAATTGTGAAAGCTAAAATGCCAGCACCTGTCTATCCAAAAAGTTTGGCATCCGCTTCTTCAATGGCCTATATTATGAATCAAAAATATGTGGAAGGCATGCCCCTTTACCGACAAGAAAAACAGTTGGAGCGTCTAGGCGTGTATTTATCACGTCAAACCCTAGCCAACTGGATGATCTATGGTGCAACAAAGTGGCTTTCCACTTTATACAATCGTATGCATGAGCTGTTAATCCTGAATGATCGCCTTCATGCGGACGAAACCACGCTTCAAGTCCTAGCAGAACCTGGACGTAAGGCGGATTCTAAGTCCTATATGTGGATGTATCGATCAGGCCGCGATGTTCCGCCAATCATCCTATATGATTATCAATCTACTCGTCATAGTAAACATCCGAAAGCCTTTTTACGAGGGTTTAAAGGATACCTTCATGTCGATTATGCCGATAAAAAAATTATCCCGATTATTAAAACAAAGTCACATAAATGTTGTGATTTTTTTTAATAATATCGGGATATTATTTTATATTGTGATAAAGCTACTTATATTAACAATCACAATATAAAGGGTGGTCACTATGAATTCGCAAAGCATTAATTCCTTAGTTGAATGTGTATTGCTAGAAATTGAAAAATTTGGCTTAAAGGATTCAACTAGAGAAATTTATGGTCGTTATTTAAAACGGCTTTTATTATTTTTTGAAGATAATAACGAAATCTATTATTCAAAACAATTAATTGAAGAATTTCTTAATCAAAAGATGAATGATTTTAAAAGCAAGAAAATCACTCTGCGCTATTATAATGCTCTCAAGCGTGGTGCATACCTTATAGAGGAATATGCAGAAACAGGTTCTATCAAATGGAAAGTATATTCAAATACTCGTAAATTCAGACCAAATATTTATTATACAGATTATATCGAGGCTGCCTTATCTAGATCAGATTTAAAAACTGAATTCCAATATAAAATTAATTGCGTTCTCAGAAAGTTCTGTTGTTTTTTGGAGGAAAAAGGTATCGATTCCTTCGAACAGTTATCTTCACAAACTGTGAAAGACTTTATCTTATCAGTACGAGAATCGAATTCAGGTAGCATGTATTACATTCTATACTCACTTAAATTATTGATCGAGTACCTCGATAACAATGATGTAATAAGTAATCCAATAAATCTAGATTATTACCATATAAAAAGTAAAAAACAAATTCTTGTGTCAGCATACAGTCATGAGGAAATTGAACGAATCATTCAAGCGATAGATCGAAGTACAGCTATTGGAAAGAGAGACTACGCTATTATCATGTTAGTACTTAACACTGGGTTGAGAGGTATTGATGTACGAAAATTAAAACTCCAAGATATCGATTGGTACGAAAATTCCATAAATATTTTCCAAAGTAAAACAAGTAAACCATTAAAATTACCTCTAAAAGGTTGTGTATGCAATGCAATAGCAGACTATATTTTAAAGGCAAGACCTAAAACAACTGAACAGAATGTCTTTGTTAGAAATATAGCACCATTCCAAGGTTTTATTAATACCGCTGCCTTAGATGGCATTATTGAACGCTATTGCTTAAGTGTAGGAATACCTAAGAAACACCTTCGGTCTTTCCATAGCTTGAGGCGTTCCATCGGAACGTGGTTAGCAGAAAAAGAAGTAGCGATCCATACGATTTCTCAAATACTTGGACACTCAGATATGAACTCTTCAAAACCTTATTTATCTTTTAATCAAAAGCAGATGAGCGCCTGCGCAATGTCATTTGAGGATATTCCAATGTCAGGAGGTGTGTTTGTATGAACTTAAATGAAATCCTATTAAACGACCTCCAAGATATGTTGGATATTAAAGAAGCACTAGGTTTTAATAAAAAATCATATGAAGTGTATCTGAAACAATTTATTCATTTCTGCGCAGAGCATTATGGGGATTCATCCTATATAACAAAGGAAATGGTTATAGAGTGGATTCGACTTCGCCCTAGAGAAAGTATAAATACTAGGAATAGACGTGTTATTGCATTACGTCACTTTACAGAATATCAAGCAACTATTGGTAGGCAGACGTTTATACTAAACTCTGACTACAACTTACCTGCGCAGCCCTATAAGCCATATCTTTTCACGGATCATGAGTTGTCCATATTGTTCCATACAATAGACAAAATATCTCCTTACTGGGAATCTCCGCAACGGGAATTCACTGTTCCTGTTCTATTCCGAATGATGTATTGTTGCGGTATGCGACCAAATGAACCATTAAATTTAAAACACACAGACGTATCTCTCGATACTGGAGAGATTTATATTAGACAGTCAAAACGGTGTAAGGACAGGCATATTTATATGTCAGATGACCTTTTAGTATTATCCCGCAAATATGATGACGTTATGGGAAATCGAGAATTCTTCTTCCAGAGGCCTGAAGGAGGACCTTATACAACACATTGGATGACAAACCAATTTAAAATTTGCTTACGTAATAGTAACCTTGATTTTGGTACCGATAAACTAAGACCATATGATTTTAGGCATAATTTCGCTACTCGTACTATTATTAAATGGTTAGAGGCAAAGAAGGATATTATGGCGTTACTCCCTTATCTAAGTGCCTATATGGGGCATTCAGCATTTAATTATACCTTATATTATATTCACCTTCTCCCCGAAAGACTGATTCATAATTCCGGAATTAGATGGGAAGATTTTTCCGATATTTATCCGGAGGCGACAAAATGAAAAATGTAAAAGACCCTAAACTATTTCTATCAATTAAAACCTTTTTAAAAGTCTATTTACCCGAAATTCGAGCTAAAAGCATCAATACTATCAAATCATATCGAGATACACTTAATCTATTCTTTCAATTTCTAAAATCGAAGAGGAAATTATCTCTTCATTTGGTAACTACTGAAGATTTTTCACCATTAGCTGTAAAAGAATTTCTAGATTGGTTGGTTGATGAAAGACATTGTAGTTTTTCAACTAGAAACCAACGACTTTCATGTATAAGAACATTCTATGGATATTTGGCTGAGGAAAACATGGAGCTAGTCGATAACTATTCTAAAATACAAAAAATAAAAAAGACACCTGTTCCAGACAGAGCACTGGATATTATTCTGACTCTCGATGATATCCGTCTTATACTAAAGCAACCAAATGGTGAAAGTAAAACGGGATTACGAGATCAGTTTTATTTATCTTTGCTTTATGATACAGGATGCAGGAATAGTGAGGTTCTGAATCTTCGCCTAAAAGACTTTCATATAAATTCAAAAGGCGAAGGCTCGATTCATATAATTGGAAAAGGGAATAAGTTTCGTGCAACGCCGATTTCTAGAGAAGTATTAGACTTATTTAATAAGTATGTTGTTTTGTTCCATCCATACCCGGATAAAGCAAAATATTTATTCTATACAGTAAGAAAAGGAATCGTTAATCGAATGTCGAATGATAATGTTGCCCGTTTTATTAAAAAGTATGAAATGTCAGCTAAAACTATAAATCCTAACCTTCCAGCTCTGCATCCACATCTTTTTCGACATGCGCGAGCCATGCATCTGTATCAAGCCGGCATGCCATTACCGTTGGTTAGCGAATGGCTTGGCCATGCACAATTAGAAACGACATTGATATATGCAAATGCAGATATAACCATGAAACAGAAAGCTATAGAAAAGGTGATTGATTCAAATAATTCTGTTTTCAATGAAGAACCCTTCAAATTTGAAAATGATGAAGACATAATAAAAAAGCTGTATGGGTTGACTGAGTAATTATTCCGATAAAAATCAAAGTGATGCAGGAACAAGTGCTTAATTTATATTGGCTAACGCTTCTGCATCTAAAATAATCGGGATAATTTTTTTATCGGCATAATCGACATTATTTTGATATCAGAATAATGTCGATGGATATGCGGGATATAATGACATAAAGGACGTTCGGTTGGTGGGCTGTTGGGCGCATTCGCGGAGAAAATTCGATGAGGCTCTCAAATCATTACCAGCCAATATCGATAAAAAAGAAACAACCGCTGCAGAGGGTCTTCAATTCTGTAATCAATTATTTAGAATTGAAAAACAGGTCAATGGAAAATTTGAAAATTGTACCCCTGAACAGCGTAAAGAATACCGTCTTGAGCACAGTAAACCCGTGTTAGACGCTTTTTTGACATGGCTTAAAACAAAGCGCCCGCAAGTTCCCCCAAAAAGTAAATTGGGAGAAGCGATTACCTATACAATCAATCAATGGTCCAAACTCGTTGTATTCCTTGAAGATGGACGACTTGAATTGGATAATAATCGAGGAGAGCGTTCAATAAAACCTTTCGTAATGGGCCGCAAGGCATGGTTATTTGCCCAATCAATGAAAGGTGCAACATCTAGCGCCATCATCTACAGCATTGTCGAAACCGCTAAGGAGAATCAATTAAATCCACTAAACTACCTAACGTATCTATTCGAACAATTACCATTAATAGATATAAATGATGTAGAAGCAATTGATCAACTCCTACCATGGGCGCAGACAATTCCTACAGACTGTCGCATCCCGAATAAATCTAAATAAAGCATACTACAAGCGCCCACGTAAAAATACGTGGGCGCTATTTGACGCTTACGGTAAAAACTCGTGGCGGTAATCAGTACATCCATTTTAGAAATCACGGTAGATACCAAAAACGATTAAACGGCCTTAGTCCTTTGGTATAGAGCTAAAGCCGCTTAAATCCTTTTTTATTTCCACTGTCTACTTGACAAGGGCATTCCCCAGTGGCCCAGCGGATAATTTTTTAATCTCTACTAAACAAATCCCTTGTATATACCTTGTCCTCTACATCGCGTAAGTTATCAGATAACCGATTAGCGACGATTATATCTGATACCCTCTTGAATTCTTCAAAGTCATTAATTACTCTTGAATTAAAGAAGGTTTCCTCATGAAGTGCTGGTTCATACACAACAACTTCAATACCCTTAGCTTTAATACGCTTCATAACACCTTGAATAGCAGATTGTCTAAAATTATCCGAGTCCATTTTCATAGTAAGCCTGTAAATACCAACAATTCTAGGATTCTTCTTAATAATCCTTTCAGCAACATGATCTTTTCTTGTTCTATTTGCATCAACAATAGCTGTCATTATATTATTGGGAACATCCTCATAATTAGCTAATAGCTGCTTTGTATCTTTAGGTAGGCAATATCCACCATAACCAAATGAAGGATTATTATAATGATTACCAATTCGCGGATCCAGACCCACACCATCAATAATTTGCTTACTATCTAATCCTCTTACTTCCGCATATGAATCAAGCTCATTAAAAAACGCGACTCTCATCGCAAGGTAAGTATTAGCAAATAGTTTAATAGCTTCTGCTTCTGTTGAGTTTGTAAATAAAACAGGAATATCTTTCTTGGTAGCTCCTTGAACTAATAATTCAGCAAATATTTGGGCCCTATCAGATTGTTCACCAACAATAATACGTGACGGATATAAATTATCATACAAAGCCTTTCCCTCACGTAAAAATTCTGGTGAAAAAATAATGTTATCAGTATCAAATTTTTCTTTTATTTTGTCTGTATAACCAACTGGAACTGTAGATTTGATTACCATTACCGCATCTGGATTAATAGATAGTACATTAGCGATAACCGCTTCAACCGTTCTAGTATTAAAATAGTTTTTTTCAGGATCATAATTTGTTGGTGTTGAAATAATTACATAATCTGCATCTTTATATGCCTTGTAATTATCTGTTGTCGCTTTTATATTTAAATCTTTTGTGGCTAAGTATTCTTCAATTTCATTATCAATAATTGGAGAACGTTTATTATTAATCATATCAACTTTTTCTTGAATTATATCAAGAGCTATTACTTCGTTATGTTGAGCAAGTAAAACTGCATTTGACAAACCAACATAGCCTGTTCCAGCAATAGTAATTTTCATAAAAACAATCACCTCGACAAACTTTCAATTCAATATTTGTTTACATAAATGGACCCACAATATTAGACTTTATTTTTATAACGCAACTTTAGTTTCTATCCTATAAATCTATCAAGGTTAATATCAAAAATGATATCAGAAACGGCTTCTACAATATCACCACATTACCTATTAGATAAACTATTCTTTCAATCTTATTTTGTTTTTGTTCTATTTTTACTAGTTATAAATAACACAAAAAACAAAATGGCATATAATACAAAATAGCCGTTGTTTATTAATTCTAAAAAGGTTTCTATTGGAAGATTTTTCACTTTTGTAAATGCATATATTACAATTGCCACGATAATAAAGAGAAGCTGTATTAATAATTTTAATAACTGTTTCCCTGAAATGATGAAACCATTCATTAACCCTGTTACAACAAATCTTATTGCAAATAATGGAACCATGACCTTTACAAATAGCCCACTTCTTGACCATTCCTGTCCAAAAATTAATGAAAATATTGGTTCAGCAATAAACCATAAAATAGTGAATCCTATTGCTGAAATTATAAGAAGTAATAAAGAAGTACTGACAAACGTAGAATAGAAATTTCCTTTTTGCTCCTTTTCTAAAGTTGCTTTTCTAAAGAAAACTTTACCTACATTATTGCTTATTAAAGATAAGGGTATCGCTAGTATACTCATAGATAATGCAAAATAACCTGTTTCTTCAACGCTATATAATGAATTTATTAAAATCGGGAGGATAGAAAATGATCCCATTGTTACAAATAGTCCAGGCATTGAGTAAAGGGGCTGCACTTTATACTTTAAAGCGATGCTTTTCATTTCTGAAAAAGTTGCACTGAAAACGTCATTGCGATTAGCATTGATAGTTTGTGCTTGCCTTCTTATACCAAATATAGTTGCAACAAATTGGGAGACTATTAATCCTATAAAGTTAAATCTAAATAGACCTAGAATTATTTTTAATATGTTTGATGTTATAGACCGTTGTAAAGCTATTTTAGACATCAACTTATATTGCTCAAATCTATTATTATAAGATTCTACTATCTTGACTAATCCACTAAATAAAAGTAAAGGGGCCACCATTATTATCCATATACCTGTTTCTTCAAATGTAGTCGGATAAATAATATTAAATATAATTAAACAAATTGAAATAATTAAAACTGTGATAGATAGTACATAAAATGTTAATGCACAAACAACATTAGCTTCCTTATCAGTTTTAGCTGAGATGATCCCCATCTGATATTGTAAAGTCACAAGAGGTGTGAAAATTGTAACCATTGATGTAATCAATGACAATATACCAAAGTCTTCTGGAGTATATAACCTTGTTATTATTGGTTGAGAAATAATATTAAATAATTGTGCTAAAAGAACACCTGAAGATAGAATTGCTATGTTTTTAAATCCGCTATTAGTGATCAATCTATTAAGTTGTGATTTAAATGCAATCAGATCCTCCCCCCTATCATCAATTAAAAATACACTTAACAAGTTTACTTACTAAAATTGCATAAAAATATTTTATTACTATATTAGAACTTATAAAAATCTAGAAAAACTAGCGATTATTTCTTCTTGTTTCTTCTCTACTTGTTTTTTGGAAATTAAATAGTCATCAATGATACTATTAATCGTTGGGAATTCACCTTCTTTATAGGATGCAGAGTTAGATTTAACATTAAAAGATGAGTAATAATCATCAAACTTATATCCATCACCAACTAAGTTATTTGTATAAACTAATCGCTTATTAGGGATACCAAAACTATCAGCAACAATCAATCCATGTAGACTACTAGATAGGATAAATTCACATTGTGATATTGTTTTCAGTACATCTAGAGGATCCGCGGTTATATCAATAAGCACACTTCTTTGATATTTTTCTGTTAACTCGATAATTCTAGCTTCACCCTTTTCCCTCATATGTGGAATAATTCCCACTTGAT
This sequence comes from Robertmurraya phoenicis, assembly GCF_047302285.1. Taxonomy (GTDB): domain Bacteria; phylum Bacillota; class Bacilli; order Bacillales; family Cytobacillaceae; genus Robertmurraya. The sequence continues at coordinate 518,544 of NZ_CP154845.1, read as the reverse complement.
ACTTTTTCTCAGGTTGTTTTTTTAGCAATAATGAAGCTAACAAACCACCGTCACCTGTAGGGACATCAAGTTTCCTATTTAAAATTTTCTCCAATCTACTCCTGGTAATTTCCCCTCTTACAGAAGCTACATTAACTCTTCTTAAAGAGTACTCTGGATCATTGGAATACCTAATAAAGCCAGCTGACCAAATTTGAACTGGAGGTACTACTCTTCCAAGAACCCTACGTGCAATTGATTTTGGAGACTTTTTCAATTGAGACTCTGGTATAAAAAACCTGGGCAACCCACTTCCTATTCCCGTAGACTGACATCTTAAACTATCACTGTGTACAATAGAATATCCTATAACATCTTCTATTACTAACTTATTAAGTAAATCTCCAAGGTTTTGCGTTTCTGAATAACAAACTTTAATTTTTTTCATAATTTAGTCCTCCATTGCTATACATTAATTTTCTATTCTATATAAAGGCTTTCCTTGAATTTTTTTAATAAAACCAGCTATTAAATACTTATTGAAAATGAAAGGAGCTATTTTCATCATCCTGATATATAGTTTTAAAGCACCCTTTAAATCATTATTTTTTAAGTAGTTTAATAATACACCTCTATACCTAAATGAATATATATTTTTTTTGGCATTTTTTATTTTATTTTCACACTCATTTATTTGGTCATAATAATACTTAAAAAAATCATCGAAATTCTTTTCGTTTTTTCTCGGATCAGCTACATTCGACCTATCCGCTAAATCAATGTATGCCAGAACCTCTTTTACTAACCCTATTCTATAACCAGCCTTAAAATATCTTAAAATAAACGACACATCTTGATTTCTTTTTAAACGCTCATCCCAGCCACCAATTTCTATGGCAACCGTTCTCTCCATTATTATCATATTAGTATCTATAATATTATTCCCAAGAAACTGTTCATACGATAAATCACCAACTCTATATGGTTGAATCTCTTTATGATGGTACCTTAACCCACAATATGCAGCTTTATATTCTGGATGACTTAATAGGTATTTTACTTGTTTCTCAATTTTATCTGGATAAAAGTAGTTGTCATCATCCAGAAAGCAGATATACATACCATTTGCATATTTAATACCTGTATTACGTGCAGCCGAGCCATTTTTGTTTTCCTCATGTTGAATGTATATTACATTACTAATCTCTTTATAATTCCCCATAATCTCTTCTACATTTTTTCTATCTCTTGAATTTGGATTGTTATCGTCAACAATAATAACCTCAATATTTGCATAAGTTTGATTGAGAACAGACTCAATCGCTCTCGGTAACATCTCAGCCCTTTTATAGGTTGGGATTATTGTACTTACTAATGGTTTACCATGCATATTTATCCTCCATAAAGAATTTTGTATTCCTTTTTATGTCATAATTAACTCAAACTTCGCACCTAAATAATTCGGAGGAAGTCTTGAGTCTATTTGGTTAATCAATATCTCATTATGTTCCTTGACAATAGTTCAAACAATACAAAAAACACCTCATTCTTTGGTATAGTGAAATTGTCCAGAAATCACTACCAAACAGAAGAGGTGCCTTCTATATGATAGAGCATAATGAACAACATAATCAACTACCAAAAGAATTAAAATCAGTTTTCGGTGAATTAGAAATTGGTAAACACCTTCGAAAAGCTGGTATTAAGAAAAGGTTTGGATTTTCAGCTTTCTATTTGTTTCAACTTGTATTTTGCCTAATTTTTCATCGTAAAAGTTGGTTCAGCCTTCTTCAATCAAAGAAGGGAGATCAATATCCAGCTAAAGATTCTGTTTATCGTTTTATGAACCACTCTAGTTTTGGATGGCGGCGATTCTTAACTTTTTTTAGTGCAAGTACCATTCAAAAAGTTAGTATCCTTACGGATACAAAACGTCCAAAGGCATTAATAATTGATGATTCTATGTTTGACCGTAACCGAAGTAAGAAAGTGGAGCTTTTAGCTCGCTGTATGGACCATTCTTCCTTAACTAAACGTTTTTACAAGGGGTTTAGAATGCTTACTTTGGGTTGGTCTGATGGCTTTAGTTTTATGCCTTTAGATTTTACATTATTGAGTTCGAAGAACTCACAAATTAACGGAATATCTAAAGATATCGATAAACGCAGTACTGGATATAAGCGTCGACTAGAGGCCTTAGAAACAGCTCCGTCAGTAGTTCCAGGAATGATTGAAAGAGCCCTTCAAGCTGGCGTTCCAGCTGATTATGTGTTAATGGACACTTGGTTTACACAACAACCTCTCATTAAATCAATTGTTGAAATTGGCCTTGATGTAATCGGAATGGTTAAAGATACAAAGCAACGATATCTAATTAATGGTGTCAGATTATCTTTGAAAGAGCTTTATTCTTTTGCCACACCAGTTCAAGGAAAAAAAGGAATCCTAAGATCCATTTCGACAACGATGGCTAATGGAATAGATGTAAAGGTTGTGTTTGTACAAAACCGTAATAAAAAGAGTGAATGGCTTGCGATTCTCAGCACCGACAATACGCTTTCTGAACAAGAAGTAGTTCGAATCTACGGAATGCGTTGGGATATTGAGGTCTTCTTTAAGACGACCAAGTCCCTTTTACGTCTACAAAAGGAATTCCAAGGCATGTCATATGACTTGCTTATTAGCTATACAACAATTGTTTTTTCTAGATACATTGTTTTGTCGTGGCAAAATCGTTGCAACACAGATCAACGCACATTAGGTGGTCTGTTTTATGAACTTTGCGATGAAGTAAACGAACTTGATTGGGCTGTATCTTTACAGCAATTAATCGAGCTTCTTGAAGATACCCTAAAAAAGACAAACAAAAGAGTACAAAAACTAATCAAAAGTCAACTTCAGCAATGGATCGCTAGCCTTCCCAAGTATATCAAGGCTTATTTGTCGATTTCACTCTGCGAAGTTTGAGTAATTAATATAAAAATATGATATTCTTTCTATAAAGGCAAATTAAAATAAATTAATAAAGAGCAGATATTATTTCATTTTTTGCAACAGATAAATTACTATTTTGTACTTCAATTATTTTAACTCCCTCTTTTTTCAAATAGGATAAAAGTCGTTCATTAAATTCTTCCATGTCTACAAGTACTTTCCTAAATTCGTTTCTTTTATAAATTCTATAACCTACCGGAATACCTTGTTTACGTTTTTCCATTCTATTAATAGAGTTATCAATATCACACTTAACATTTACAACTACCTCTGGAAACTCTATTGTTAAGAAAAATTCTTTTAATATAGTGTCAAGGTTGTTATTCTCACTATACATGTAGATATTTAAAACCCTATGCACAAAGCCCTCATCCATAAGAATTAAATTTTGATTACTAGTATCTTTTTTAACAACTCCCCATTTATATATATCCATTAGTAAGTATTTTAATATATAGTTTCTTCTCTCGGGGACTGCAGTTGTCACTATCGTATTTAATAGATTTGTATATATATTACTATGTTCCACCATATATTTGATTATTTCTTCACCATATGTCGATGCAGGAATATAACTACCTCTTAAAAGTTTTATTAATAATACAAATCTTAGGTATCCTATCAAACCGTTTCCTTGATTCCTAATTTGCCCTTTTAAAGAATCCTTATACTGTTCTTTAAAGAGTTCTACTTTTTGACTTTTTTTTAATTCATCATAAACTAAATTACAAAGAGTTGTTTTACCAGATCCTGGAATACCCATAAATTCAAGTCTTTTTACCATAATACTTTCATCCTATCTATTTAAATCCAATATTGTAATACAAAATTTTTATTACATTTAATTATTATTTGGTTTTTTAAACTTACAGTTATTAAATAGATTTATATAATTATTACTTAATCTATTTTGTAATTTGTAACCTTTTTCTCCCAATTCTTAACATCATGAGTATTATGAATACAATAATCCAAAATCTTGGTTGCATATAATCTGCACGATATATAGAACTTACGGATAGATGTACAGATAGTATGAAAGATATAAGAAAATACTGGTTATCATAAATATTCTTTAATGACTCCCGGATAAACCTATAAAATATTACTACATAACAAATAAAACCTACATATCCTAATTCATATACCGTATCTGCAAATAAGTTATTAGATGTTGGGTGAACTGGAGTTCCATTCGGTAGGTATTGTGTTAGTTCTAAATAATTATAAGAACTGGGTCCGTGACCGAATAATGCAGTAACGATCCCCCCGTCAAAAGACCAAATAAACGACATAACAATCATGTACATCCGAGCATGATTATTGATATCAAAAAACGAATCTAATCTTCCAAAAACAGGAGATGTTAATTTTAGCAATTGTTCATAATAGTTAAAAACAGCTATGGTTAAAAAAATCAAAATTAAAAAGATTGTTCCCAAATGCTTTCTTTTAAACTTATAACCTTTATATTTCATATAGCCCAAAACAAATACTGGAAGAATTATTAATAAATTTAAGTATCCTCCTCCTGAATACGAAAATATTAAGACAAATAAACTAATCAGCATTATAATCTTAGGACGCTTACTAACTATGAATGAAATAATTAATAAATCTATTACCAAAGGAGCTAGGAAACTAGGCTCATTTGCAAAAGAAGTGAGGCGATTATTTATAAAGAAACCCGTCCCATGGACACTATGAATAAAGTCACGAGTCTCAATATTGATATATGGTATCCCTATTAGGAAATGAAAAAATTGCCAAACCCCAAAAATAGCAAATATTAATAAGCCATAGTAGTAATATTTAATTAAGTTATTAACTTCTTTTTCAGACCATTTGATACACATTGTTAAGAGACCGGTTAATATCGTAATATTTAAAATTACTAAAAATATTCTTCCTGGGATATTTCCCATTACATATTTCAAATAATTAGAATCGTTCTGTGTCAACAGTACGTAAGCTACACCAATAATAGAAAGGTATATCGGTATTATAAATAGTAATACTGTATTTTTTTCAAATGTAGTTAAAGTTAACTTCTTTTTTTTCAAAAAATAAAGGAGAAAATATAAAAAAGTTACTATCATTATTGCAACCGTAGTTGGTATTACGGGAAAAATATCTTTAAACCAAGATGAAACTCCGAATGGAGCTGCAATAAAAAGAAAGTATATCAGTCTTTTACTTATATAGGAGTCCCTAGTTTTTATTTTTTTCACCTACTTCTTATCAAAATGGATAACTATTTATTAATAGCTTTAATACCATCGGCCATCAACTTATAAGCATTCAACCAATTCTTTTCTTTATCAAACATTTTTCTATGGCGAATTACGAATTGTAAAGCTAATAGATTTGACCATTTCTTTGATAGACAACCATATAAAGCACCTTTATCAAAAAAATACTTATCAGTATATCCCCTAAACCATGTAGATTCTTTCTGACTTACTTTACCAATTAAAGAAGGGTTTGCATATACTTTTAACCCCTTATTAATAGCTTCAAATATGAATAGGCTGTCCTCTCCTGAACTGTATTTAGCTCCGCCTCCAAATAATAATGAAAAATAGATATTTTTTTCTTTAAATGATTCAGTTTTTATTGCCATTCTATACGTACCATATTTAAGTGAATTGAACCATCTAACACGCCTATGTTGTGCAATTTTTTTAGATTTTCTTTCAGGATTGCTACTTGGCACATTGAAAACAATCATATCAGCATCGGGCTGTTGCTGGAACGCATCAATGACCAAATTTTTATAGTTATCTACATAAGTCACATCATCATCAGCAAATAGACAAATGTCTGCTGTTGATCGCATAAGTGCGGTATTTCTGCTTAAACCGACGCCTCTCTCTGCTAATGAAATAATTCTTATATTATTCCCCTTGTACTTAAATTCTTCAAAATTATTTGTATTACACTGATTAACAATGATTGCTTCTGATTTAATATTCATTTTTTCTAAAAGGCTATGATCAGTTTGATGCATAGTTGATACCAGAACTTGAAGATTCATTTAAGTCGCCCCTCTATATTAAAAAATATACTGAAAAATTTTAGCCATAATAGAATTATTTAAAGATAGTTATAAATATAGTAAGTTTTCTAAACACTTCATCTTGTACTCTCAGCCTTCTCCCAAAACGGTTTTGCCTTTCCAGTCAATATATTATAGACTCCAACCCATTGTGCAAGTATTGTTACACAATAGTAATAAACTAGAGTCATATATTTATTATTCGATTTCGTGATTACTCTCACTATTGCTAAAAGGTAAAATAGCACTTGCCCCGCAAACATAAATATATAAATCCATGACTCAGGTATTAGTAAGGCATTAGTTATAAAAACTAATAGGTGAGAAATCCATAATAAATATCTACATGTTCTATGTCCAAAATAAAAATATGAAAACCATTTATACTTAAATATGTTTAGTATTCTCAAATCAGGTAATATATGTTTAAGAATAATACGATTCATCCTTACTTTACGCCCGATTTCATCTTCTATAACTTCTCCAGCTTTCTCATAGGCGATAGCATCATGGTTTGCAATTGCCCTTTTACCTTGGAGTGCATATAACGGAGGCATTGCACTATCATGACATTGAATTGGATCAAAGTCATAGTAATCCCTCGTCCTACAAGCATATAATGCTCCATTACCGGCAGTTATTGACTGTATTCTACCTTCAATCTCACGTGTAGCTAGATCACTGTCCCAATAACTTGCTTCAGCATTACTCACATCACTAGAACCATGATTTATAATAGATAATCTTCCTGATACATAAGCAATATCGTCTGCAGTAAAAGAGGCCATAAGTTCTTTAACAGAGTTTTTATCCATTATTGAATTAGCATCAGTCATTACTAAATACTCAGTTGTTACCGTTTTTTGTGCTTCATTCTGAGCATTTGTTTTTCCTTTTCGTGCTTTAACTTCATAAAGTCGTATATTCATGTTTTGATGTTCTATCATGAATTGCTTTACGATATCATTTGTTTTATCAGTACTATTATCTGATGCAATTAAGAATTCAATTTTATCTCGCGGATAATCTAACTCTATAATGTTATTTAACTTTTCTAGTATTACTTTTTCTTCGTTGTGGGCAACTACCATTACAGTTGCTGTAGGTTGATGCTTATAATCTTTATCAAGCCTTCGATTCTTTAATAATTTCCCAATAAACTTCAACGATAACGGATAACCTACCATTGCCCATACTATAATAAATCCACTTATATAAAATAAAATTTTATATAATAATTCCATTTGATTTCTCCCTTATGCTTTTAGTAGCCTAACTTTTTTGCTGGTGTTCCAACATAAACTCCCGGTTCGTTTATGTCCTTTACCACAACCGAACCAGCACCTACTTTGCAGCCGTTAGTGATATTTATATTATTACTAACTACACTGCCGATCCCTAACCAAGATCCCTTTCCAACTTTAACTGTGCCAGCTAAATGGGCTCCTGGTGAGATATGAACAAAATCTTCAATATTATTATCATGGTCAATTGTAGAACCTGTATTAACTATGCAGCCCTTACCTATTTTGGTATAGCAGTTAATAATTGCTCCCGCCATAACAGCTGTCCCATTTCCAATATCTACATGTGACCCTATAACTGCATTCGGGTGAATTAACACCGGAATAGTAGCCCCAGATGTTTCAAGCATTTCATGAATCATTTGTCTCGTAGTACTATTACCAATACCAACAAATATTTCGTACTCATCTAAATGTGTAAAAACATCATCTGAAGTGCCAATGACCTCTAAACCCATTGATGTTTTAATACTTTCGTCATCATCTAAAAAAGCAATGATCTGCCATTTATTCATCTTCAATGCAATGTCCGCCACAACTTTTCCGTGTCCGCTAGCCCCAATTATTAAAAGTTTGTTTTTCATATTTCCATTCTTTCCTTTTTGGTTCCCTTAAAAGGCTCAATAGTAGCAGCAGTTTCTGAATTAATACCCTCTCTGACGAAAACCTTTCTTATGGTTGAAAAAATTATCTTCCAATCCTCAATAAAACTAACATTGTCCACATACTCAACATCAAGATTAAATTTATCTTCCCAACTAATCGCATTTCTGCCATTAACCTGTGCCAAACCAGATAGTCCTGGTCTTACTTCATGGCGTCGTTTTTGATGATCGTTATACAAAGATAAATACTGCACTAATAGTGGCCTAGGTCCAACAATGGACATATCGCCATTCAAAATATTAAAAAGTTCAGGTAGTTCATCAAGAGATGTAGAGCGTAGTAGCCTACCAAACTTTGTCAGCCTAACACTATCAGGCAGCAACTCCCCTTTATCATCTCTTTCATCCGTCATAGTCCTAAACTTATACATCATAAAAATCTCATCATGCAACCCTGGTCGTTCCTGCTTGAATAGTACTGGGCTGCCCAACTTTGTTCTCACAAGTGAAGCAACTATTAGGAATACCGGACTAAGAACAATGATAGCGAATAAAGAAAGTATGAAATCCATAGGTCTTTTTATAAACCTTCTATAAATACCACCTTTGGAATTTTTCATTTTTCTATCCACAATCCTTTAATATTCTTTACAACTCTTTCTAAGTCTTCATCTGTCATCTTCGTATCAGAAGGTAAACATACACCATTTTCAAACAATTTCTCCGATACATCCGTTCCAACAAAATTATATTTCTCAAAGAATGGCTGCAAATGCATTGGCTTCCACACTGGCCTAGATTCAATATTCTCTTTTTCAAGAGCCTCCATAATATCGATTGGCCTTATCTTGCCTTTCAAAGTCATTGAGCTTAACCAGAAGTTTGGTTCATTCCACTCATTTCTTGGCATGAACTCAACACCCTCGAGTCCACCGAGCTCTCTTTTATAGAACTCAAAAATATATCTCTTCTTCTCAACTCTCTTATCCAACACCTTAAGTTGTCCTCTACCAATTCCTGCAACAACATTACTCATACGGTAATTATAGCCTAATTCGCTATGTTGATAATGCCTTACTTGATCTCGTGATTGAGTGGCCCAAAATTTTGCCTTAGCAATTCTTTCTTCATTATTAGAAACAAGCATTCCGCCCCCGGAAGTTGTGATAATCTTGTTTCCATTAAAAGAGAAGATGCCATAATCACCAAAAGTTCCAGTATGCTTACCGTTATAGTAAGTACCCAGAGACTCAGCAGCATCTTCAATAACGGCTACGTTATGATTCTTACAAATCTCCATAATTTTATCCATATCTGCTGACAAACCATATAGATGAACAACCAATACTGCCTTTACTTCTGGATACTTTTCAAACGCTTCTTCTAATGCTTTTGGGCTCATATTCCAAGTTTCAAAATCACTATCGATAAATACGGGAATGGCATTTTGATAGATGATTGGATTTGCAGTAGCTGAGAAAGTAAGTGTAGGACAAAAAACAATATCCCGTTCTCCAACTCCTGCTGCTTTAAGAGCTAAATGAATAGCGGCTGTTCCTGAAGATAGTGCCGCAGCAGCTTTCAATCCAACCATTTCTGACAATTCCCTTTCGAACCCATTTACGTTTTCACCAAGGGGCGCAATCCAGTTTGTATCAAACGCATCCTTTATATATTTCATTTCATAGCCTTCATCACTCATATGAGGTGAAGAGAGGAATATTCTTTTTTTCACTCTTTCTGACTTCCTTCCCTTAATTAGAGATTTTTAGCAAATTAGGACTTTGTTGGAATCTATAATACTCCTCCAATCAACTACTAATCTGCTAAGCTTCATCACATCAATCTAAGACACATTTCAATACAAACAAGCTATTAAATATTTATCTATCCACTAGAAATTAAGTTTCTTATTTTTTTCCACTTCAATTACCAATTATCTTCATTCAAAGCACTAATATCTAATTCTGTAAGTAATATTGTTACAATAGTTTACTTTATATTATTAACTTTAACAGCATAAAATATCCCCTAGCGTCATAATTGAATGGGTTCAAAATGCGCAAAGGGGCTGACTGCTTTTTATGCTTTAATCTCTTCTAATTTTACCAATCTTTCCAAATAGCCCAATATGTCATCTCGCAATGTTCCATCCTTCAAAGCATATTCCTACGTCGTCTTCACACACCTTTGCTTCTCCCCACATCATATCACTTACCCTCAAAATCATATGCAAATACAGGTTGAATTTGGTTCAATTTTTGAATGGTATTTATTGTACCTCCCAGTTTCTTACTGCTCCAGGAACCTAAAGAACTCAGGTGTTAATATATATCTAACATAATCGCTAGACCGGGTACTGTCTGAACTCCACTTACCGATAAATAAGTTTCTTTATATTGAATAATTAGTCGTTTAAGACAAGGAATTTCACTTTGAACGATATCCTCCCATAATAGAACTGCGAATAGTTCATCTCCAATAAAATTGCGTGCATACAAAACCACATGTCCTTATCCTTTTGGCTCCTTTGAAGAATGTAGTGAATATCGATTAAGTTGAGAGAGTTCTGTACCTTATCAAGTTACTGTTTTTTAGTTTCGCTGCATTTCAAAAGCAAGATCAAAGTGTACTTAAATTACTCCTACTCTTTGACCGTCACGATAATAATAATAATAATAATATCTTCGCTACCTCAAACTACTGCTTCTTCAAAAATATACTATATCGGCAGTTTAATTGGTAACATTCCTATCGGCAACGCTTTTGTTGCGGTAGAATCTTGTGCCGAGTCCATAAAGCCACTTCCTTTCAACTCAAGTTAATTTACTACCTTTCGCTTTAACATTATTCCATTATTTGCTAATCCTAATACAAAAGACTGTAAATCTTCCTCGCTCATTTCAATATACTTCTCTAATAAGTAGTTAATTTCTTCACGAGGCTGTAATGTCGATTTTCCAATAAAGATTTTTGGGAAGACAGGCTCCTTATGAACTTCATTTTCATTAAGTAATTCCTCAAACATTTTTTCTCCAGGCCGTATCCCAGAAAACTCAATACCAATGTCTTCAATTGCGTAACCGGATAAGCGGATTAAGTTCTTCGCTAAATCGACTATTTTAACTGGTTCTCCCATATCTAACACAAATATCTCTCCACCTCGGGCAAGCGCACCCGCCTGGATGACTAATCTAGACGCTTCTGGTATAGTCATAAAATAACGTGTCATATCGGGATGTGTAACCGTCACAGGTCCCCCTGCTTGAATCTGCTTTTTGAATAACGGAATGACGCTACCACGACTACCAAGCACATTGCCAAATCGCACCGCTACAAACTTCGTCTGACTATCTTTTGCCAAATCTTGAATCACCATTTCCGCAATTCGTTTCGTTGAACCCATTACATTTGTTGGGTTCACTGCTTTGTCGGATGATACCAAGACAAATGTTCCAACTCCAAACGTGTTTGCTGCCTCAGCCACATTCTTCGTACCGATCACATTGTTCTTTACTGCTTCCTTCGGGTTATACTCCATTAATGGTACATGTTTATGAGCGGCAGCGTGATAAATAACATCAGGCTGATACTTTCTCACCACATCAAAGATCCGATCACGATCTTGAACATCCGCGATTATCGGAATAATATTTAATTGATTCCCATATTTATTACGTAACTCCATATCAATTAGATAAATAGAATTCTCGCCGTGTCCTAGAAGAAGGAGTGTAGCAGGTTGAAATTCACATATTTGCCGACAAATCTCCGAACCGATCGAACCACCTGCACCTGTTACTAGAATCGTTTTTTGAGAGATTTTCTTTGAAATACGTTGAATATCTAATTCAACTGGCTCTCGTCCTAATAAATCCTCTACTTCGACATCACGAAATTGATTCACCGAAACTCGCCCGAGCATGACATCCTCAACCATTGGCATAATCACCGTTTTTGCATTTGTTTTCGAGCATTCTTCAAAGATTCTCTTCATCTCATCCTTTTTCAAAGACGGGATCGCAATAATGATTTGTTCAATATTATATTTATCTACAGCTTGTCCTATATTTCTTGTATGTCCAAGCACCGTTAAACCATGGATTTGCAAACGATATTTCAAAGGTGCATCATCAATAAACGCAACAGGATGTATCCCTGTATCTTGATTATGGAGAAGTTGGCGAGCTAGCATGCTACCTGCCGCACCAGCACCCACTATAAGTGCACGTTTAACATTTTTTTGTGGCTTTATATAACGATCCCGAAGCATTCTCCATGAAAATCGCGAACCACCGATAAATAACACATGTAACAGCCATGTAATAAAAAAAGCCCGTACGTAAATATCATCAAACACGGCCCATTGAATTATAGTTGTCGTCCCAATCGATAAGGTGACAGCTTTTACAATCGCAAATAGTTCTGCCACACTAGCATATTCCCACGCTTTATTGTATAGCTGATATATACTCGCATACAAATGATGGCTAATTAATAATGTAATGGACATTAGTAACAACGGTTTAAAGGTAAAAATTTGCAACTGTAGTGTAGGATTAATAATGATATAACTTATATAGATTGCTGATAAGACGATAACCGAGTCTAGTATACCTAAGAATGCGACTCTTTTATGATACGACAATCTCAAGCCCTCCCTTGTGCTTCTTAAATTCTAGTAATCTCTCAAATAAATATCTAATGATAATACATGTAATTCCCACATGTCCTTTCATTAGATATTTATTTAGATGGGCATTTAACCCTCCCTCATGCCATACTAAGGGCTCGTTGGTCCCACAGTATAGCCGAGTACCTCATTGATAATGGTAAGGAGACATCACCATTGTCTTATCTAGATTTTCATCCTTTAAAGAACCTAGTTTTTAAAAAAACTACGCATAGAGAGCAAAGTGGACGACTTATCACTAAAAACATACCAACGAGATATAGACGTCCACCCTTTTTAAGATAACTTACACATTGCCTTTTATAACAAAACTAGATTTTTTTGTAATTACTATGAATCTTTTCCTGATTCTTTCCAATAATGCACAAAGAACACAATTCCCACACTTGCTATTAACCCAATAACCATCGATATGGCCATATTCAACATTTTTTTCGGACCCACAGGATTCATAGGAACTTCTGGTGCTGCAATTAATGTAAGTTTGTCTTCAACATTATAAAGGCTGGATACACTTCGAGCTTCTTCATAATTTTTACTGTACTTGTTGTATAATTCAGTTAGAGTATTAACCTGATTATTTAACTTTTGGAACTCTACTTGTTTATTTTTATCAAGACTTTGGATTTCTTCTAAATACTTATCATCTACATTTAAAATATACTGTTTTTGTCCTGAAGTTAGTGCATCTAATAGTACAATGGTAGGCAAACCTTCTGCCGCACGGGCTTCGTTGTATTTCACCAACGCTTGGTCAAGGTTTTCTTTTTCAATAGAGAGCTGTTTCTCGTATTGATGTGCTAGATCTGTAAGACGTTCGGTAACGGCTTCTCCAATATAAACATTTGCTTCCGTTATAATGGCATCCAATGTTTTGTATATTAACTCAGAATCTTTTCCACCTAAAGTAAGTGTTACCATGTTCGACTCTGTTGCTGTCCCAACAGTAAGACTGTTTATAAGCTCGCTCACAGTCCAGTCCTTTAGATTATGATTGTCAATTACTCGTTTTAGAAATTTTTGTGATTGTACACGTTCGCTGTACACTTGAGGAGACACGACTTCGTTTAAGTAAGTGTCGATATTACTATTACCTTCTTGTTGTGTGTTATTAACTAAAATCGTTGCTTTTGTTTCATAGGTTGGATCAAGAACAAAATAACTTACAATCGCTGCCGCAAGTACGGAAAGTATGGTGATAATAGCAATTAGCTTCTTTCCTTTAAGTACTACTTCTATTAATTCTCTTAAACTTATTTCTTCCTGCATCAGTATTCTCCTTAAATGTAATGAAATGTAAACTTAGAACGTCTTAAATAATAGCACTTTTCGACAATTTCTTCTATAAAATTAAGTAATTTCCTTTATTTTCAAAATCAAAAACATTCCTATTATATATTCAAATGATAAAAAGCTAATTCTACCAATCAAATTTCTTCTTATTATATTTAAAGTCAAACAAATTCATTATAACATATTTTTACATTAAATAGGTTTATTATACTATTTACTTTCATGTTGAACTTAGTAGCTTTTTACTAAAACTTAATAGATAAGTCATAAAAGTTTTACAAAACAAATGCATTCATCACCTCAATACGCTATATTCTTTTCGTCTTTTATTTGGTATTCTATAGGTTGAATCAGAAAAATATGTAAATCTTTGGAGGAATTTGATGAAATGAAAAGAGAAGAAAGAAATAAAAAGAAAAAACGGAAATGGTTGCGTATAACTGGCATCACATTACTTATTTTACTTATCGGAATTGGAGCTTATGTCTTTTCAATATATAAATCTTTAACAGCTGCTGTAGACACCATGCATCAGCCAATTTCACGAGAAATCTCAGATAAACGTACTGATAAAGTCAACTTTGGTGAACAAGATCCATTTTCTGTTCTATTATTAGGAGTCGACCAACGGGAAGGTGATAAGGGACGTTCTGATACGATGATTGTTCTTACTGTTAATCCCGCTTTAGAATCAGTTAAAATGTTAAGTATACCTCGTGATACAAGAACCGAAATAATTGGTCGTGGGACACAGGATAAAATTAATCACGCATATGCTTTTGGAAACGAAGAAATGTCAATGGCAACTGTAGAAAACTTCCTTGATATTCCGATTGATTATTATATCAAAGTAAATATGGAAGGTTTCCAGGATCTCGTTGAGGCTGTTGGTGGTGTCACTGTTAATAGTTCTAGTAGCTTCACCCAGGATGGGCATCAATTTAACGAAGGACAAATTAACCTGAACGGTGAACAAGCACTTTCTTATGTAAGAATGAGAAAGAACGATCCGAAGGGAGACTTCGGTCGTCAAGAAAGACAACGTCAAGTTATTCAGGGCGTTATTAATAGAGGGGCAAGCTTTAACTCTTTAACTCGATTTGACGATATCTTTGGCGCACTCGGAAAAAATGTTAGAACCAATATGTCATTTGATGACATGATGGATATTCAAAAGAATTATAAGGAAGCACGACATAATATTGACCAGTTACAGCTTTCAGGTAAAGGCCAAAAGATCGATGGGATATACTACCAAATTATCTCTGATGAAGAAAAACAACCGATTATCACTGAGTTAAAAGAGCATTTGGCATTGAATTAATATCCGAAGGCTAACAGAATAAAGAATCTGTTAGCCTTTTAAAAAATTTCTTAAGAGAAGAACTAACAAAATTTAACCTAATATACACAGTTAAACTCTTTTCAAGTATAAATAAATGGGTGATTCACATGAGTAAAGACATTAAATTGGATAATGTAAAAGGCGTCCTAATTTTCCTTGTTGTCCTAGGTCATACAATTGGAGCTAGCAAGGAAGGATTAGTAACTCTAGTTAATTTTATATACTCCTTCCACATGCCAGCATTTATATTCATAAGTGGCTATTTTTCCAAAAATCCCACTTTCAAAAAAATACTTAATCTCCTGTTACTATATTTCATCTTTCAATCCTTATATTCTGTTATTCGATATTTCATTGGTGACTTTCCCCAACTCCAATTTACATTTGGGAAACCTCATACCCACTTATGGTACATCGTTAGCTTAGGGTTTTGGTATGCATTAGCACTATTACTTAAACATTTACCTCTAGGTAAAATCTTGAAATTACTATTAATCGTTTTTATTCTATTGATATCTTTTTATTCCCGATTATACGCTGACGAGCTTGTTGAGATAATTCAATCCCATTACACAAACATGCATACGCAAACTCTCTCTATTTTGAGAACTTTTGTTTTTTTACCATTCTTTCTTGCAGGGTTCTATTTACAAGAAAAACAGATGAAGAACTTATATGTATCGTTACAAAGATTTAGATTCATAAAAATAGGTGTTTTTACATTATCAAGCTTGATTTTCCTCTATTTGAGTATGTATCCTACTCATTATGATTTACTTTTCTATGGATTTTCTGGTTATGAAAAATTCTCTATTCCCGGTCAATCTTATATAACAACTATTTTATTTCATTACATCATTGGATTCATTGGTATATATATTGTATTGAATCTTGTTAATGAGAAGAAAAGCATATTAACGAAGTGGGGAGCACACTCATTATCCATCTTTCTTTTCCATATGATTGTTATATTTTATTTAATAAGACACCCAGAATGGTTAAACCAATTAGAACCAGATATTAGACTACTAGTTCAAATTAATATCGCATTGGTAGTAACAATACTTCTTGGATCAACAACATTTAATCGTTGTGTTAGGTTTCTTATAAAACCTTTAGAGACTTTGCTTATCACTAAAAAATTTTTTAAAACATGATATATATTAGTTCATTACCCCTAAATGATAAAATAAGATCTCCCCTACTATCAGGGGAGATCTTTGTTAAATATGCCTCCGATTTAAATTCATCTAGAATTTCAAATTTCACCCTATTATTCTACTTAATTGACGAAAAATCGCTTGAAAAATCAAATTTGGTCCTCTTTTTTTCAATTTGAGTCATTTTTTGTAATTCGACCCGATGCCAGATTCTCGATATGTTAAGGCTACCTAGGAAAACATTTGGTAAGCGCGCTTTCCTGAAAGGGAAAAACGTTGAATGATTTTTATGAATTAGAGAGGCAATATGGTGCGATGATTTGGAAAATCATCCACTCGCTCCACATTTACAAATATCAAGGAGAATTCTATCAAACAGGTCTCATTGCTTTATGGCAAGCAAGCGAGCGCTTTGATTTTAAGAAAGGAAGCTTCAGCAGCTATGCTTATTCGTATATTCGTGGTCGAATTCTAACAGAGCTAACAAAACGTCATAAGTACGAAGAGACATGTGCAACACCTGATGAAGAATATTGGAATTTACTCGAAGATAATTCTGCACAAACACCGTTAGAAAAAGAAACAGTTCTCACATATTGTACGAATTTAACCGACAATCAAAAGAAATGGGTCCTCTACACATCACTAGCAGATCTATCTATTAGGGAAATTGCAGAAGTAGAGCACGTATCAGAGTCAGCGGTTAAGGCTTGGCGGAAAGGAGCACGTAGGAAACTGATAGAGAATTTAAGAACGACAGACTAACGTTTGATGCACTTAATTTTAAACAGTCAAAGGAGCTTGGAAATCCCCCTTGCTCCTTTGACTGAACATTATTAAGCCCGATCGAAACGAATGTAGGCTATTTTTTCCTTAAGATATCAGGATTCTCTTCCCGAATTCGAGATGGGTTGCCATCAATTCTGCTGCTTCTGGTTTCCCTGCAATAATATGTTGATAAATTTCTAAATGATCTTTGTAGGATTGAACCATTCTAGTTGATTCTTTACGTAACACCTTAATGGCGATTAATTGGAGTTGATCCTGTATATTCTCCATGATTTTGAGAATTTCAGAATTCTCGTATAGGACAACTAGTTGCTTATGAAATTCCGCATCTAGTGTCGTGAACTCCGAATAATCTCGCATTTCCAGGCACTTTTCTTGTCCTTGGAGGTTGTTCATAAACCAGTTCTTTTCTTCATCTGTCCAGTCTCTTATCGATAATTTCTTGACAATATGAGACTCGAGCGCAATCCTCAGATCATAAATATCAACCGCTTTATTAAGTGAAAGCTCAGATACGACAAGCCCTTGGTTCGGAGAATGATTAATGAACCCTTCAAGGACCAGTCTCTCCAGCGCAGCACGTATAGGAGTTCTGCTCATCTTAAGATCTTCTACTAACTCCCGCTCCGTTAAAAATTCACCTGGCTTATAAAAACCATCAACAATTTGTTTCTTCAATTCGATATAAGCCTTTTCCTTTAATGTTAGTGACTCTTCCAAAATAAATACTCCTCTGTTATATTTTTACTTTCTTAAATATATCATACTAAAGACTTCGTTAGCATGTCCAATCCTCCCTTTGCCCGTAGTATGCACTCTCGCCATGCTTTCTTAAGAAATGTTTGTCTAAGAGCACTTGCGAAATAGGCTTCGTACTGGGATTTAACAACAGAGTTTGAATCCCCATTTTGGCAACTTCTTCAATCACCACCGCATTATGAACTGCTTGTTGTGCATCTTTTCCCCATGCAAATGGAGCATGCTGATTCACTAAAACACCTGGCATATGCAGAGGATAATGTCCTTGTAAGGTTTCAACAATTACTTTCCCTGTTTCTAACTCATAATGATGAGTGATTTCCTCGTTCCTTAATTCTCTAGTACAAGGGATTGACCCATAAAAATAATCAGCATGAGTCGTTCCAAATGAAGGAATATCTTTTCCCGCTTGAGCCCAGCTTGTGGCATAAAGGGAGTGGGTATGAACAATTCCACCAATTTCTTGCAAGGATTTATAAAGAAATAGATGGGTGGGTGTATCAGAGGAAGGGCGTAAATGGCCCTCAACTTGATTTCCTTCTAGGTCCAATACGACCATTTGCTTAGCCGTTAATTCTTCATAAGGAACTCCACTCGGTTTAATCACTACAAGCCCTCGCTCTCGATCGATTCCACTTACGTTTCCCCATGTATACGTTACTAACCCTCGCCTTGGAAGTTCAAGATTAGCTTGTAACACCGCTTCTTTTAAATCTTCAAGCATCGTTTTCCCCTCCACCTCTTTTTATTCTTTTTAACGTTTTCATCACTTCATTTTCTCCACGCCCGAAGTAGTCATGAAGCTTACAATATTCCCGATAAAGCTGCTCATAAATTGTAATATTTCGCTTAATCGGCCGATAGACCTTATCTTGAAGCTTCGCCATATACTTAGCCGCTTCCACGATACTGCTATATCCTCCTCTTTCTTCTCCTGCTGCAACAGCAGCAAACATAGCTGAGCCTAATGCAGGAGTTTGCGTTGAAGCAGAAATTCGAATCTCCATATTGGTAATATCCGCATAAATTTGCATGAACAATTTATTCTTTTGCGGAAGCCCTCCGCAAGCATATAACTCATGAATATCAACACCATTATTTCGGAATTCATCAATAATCTTTTTCGTTCCGAAAGCTGTTGCTTCAATTAGTGCACGGTAAATTTCTTCAGCCTTTGTTTGCAAGTTCAGCCCGAGTATGATTCCCGATAAGTCTGCATCCACTATAACAGAGCGATTACCGTTCCACCAATCTAACGTCAGCAGACCACTTTCCCCTGGCATTAACTTACACGCTTTCTCCTCTAAAAGCTGGTGGATATTTAGATTTCTTTGATTTGCCTCCTCGAAATAATGCTCAGGTACAGAAGATGTTATAAACCATTCAAAAATATCTCCGACGGCAGCTTGACCTGCTTCATACCCAAACAAACCAGGTATGATTCCATCCTCTACCACCCCGCACATACCTTCAATCATTTGTTCAGTCTCACCAAGTACTAGATGGCAAATGGAGGTACCCATCACCATCACCATTTTTTCAGGCTTCGTTACATTTACAGCTGGAACCGCCACATGAGCATCGACATTCCCAACTGCAACTGCCGTTCCTGGAATCAACCCCAATTTACGTGCCATTTTCTCTGTTAATTCACCGGCCTTGCTACCGATAGGCTGAATAGGTGACCGAAGCTTCTCCTCTACAACATGTTCTAGACTCGGATCAAGTGCCTTAAAGAACTCATTGTCAGGAAAACCTTCTTGTTTATGCCACATCGCCTTATAGCCCGCTGTACAACTATTTCTGACCGCTACTCCCGTTAATTGCATGGTGACCCAGTCGGTTGCTTCCATGAACTGATCGATATCCCGATAAAGCTCCGGTTCATCATTTACTACTTCCCATATTTTCGGAATCATCCATTCAGAAGAAACTTTATTCCCGTACCGTTCCAGAAACCTTTCTGTTCTTTCCTTTGCCATTTCATTTAGTTGATTAGCTTCGTCCTGAGCTGCATGATGCTTCCATAGTTTCACCCATGCATGGGGATGATGTTTATATTGTTCTAACTGGCTTAACGCTCTTCCATCTGATGCAACAGGAACAACTGTGCAAGAAGTAAAATCAATAGAAAGTCCAATGACATCCTGAGGATCTACTTGTGAATCATGAATTACTTTTGATACCGTCGTAACTAAAACATCTATATAGTCATCCGGATTTTGTAACGCCCAGTCCGATTCCAATCGAATATCCGTACCGGGTAAATATTCATCGATCACACCATCTGGATATTCCTTCACTGATGAGGCTACTTCCTCTCCTGTACCAATATCCACTAGCACCGCTCGACCCGATTGGGTGCCAAAATCAATCCCAATTGTGTATCTATTCCTCTCCATGAAAATCAACCTCATTTCAGTCACTTCTAGTGCTTTCTTTAATAATAGAAAGTAGTTGAACCTTCAAAACGTCTCATTAACCAATCTCTTTTAAAATCTTCTTTTTTAAAAAGCGAATGCTTTTCACAGCCCACTCATTTTCAAGTTCAACAGTTTCCTCGATTGAATTAGCGAATGGCGGCCACAGTTCCAAAATGATATTGACATCCTTTTTTTCTTCTTTGAGTTCATTTAATAACAGATCAATGTCTAACATCCCCTCTCCCGCAGGGGTTCCAGTCAAGAGGAATCCCATCATATGATCCACTCTTTTTATCTCAAAGTCTTTAACATGAACATTAACGATAAAAGGAGCAAGATTTTTGATAACCTGGTTCGGTCCTTCTAGCGCCCCAAAAGAATTCACCGTATCTAAACAGACCCCAACATAACGACTTCCTATTTGGTTAAACAGCTGACTAAACTGTTCTGTCGTATGCCGATCATGATTTTCGATTCCAAGGGTAACTCCAGATGTCTCATATAACGGAAGTACTTCATGGATATCCTTTTCAACCTGCATCATGTTATCTGAGTTAATAATCGTCCGGACCAATTTAGCATCAAAAAATCGGGCCAGTTCTAAAAATCTTCTCAAATGATTTGGGCTAGTACCTCTCGTTCCAATTTCAATCTCTATTTCTAATTCTCTTGCTACTTCCTTTATTTTAAAAAGCTCACGTTCTTCTAATTGCTCAAGGGGGACATTATCTGCAAATTGCACAAGTTTGACTCCTAATTTGTGTGCTGTTCGTAAAAATCCGACTGCATCCAGTTGCCGTTGTGGCAACGGATATCCTGGAACTCCAATCGCCCACGCTAGTGCGTAACTTCCTAGTCCTAGTTTCATTTTCCCATCCCCATTACAAATTAATATTATTTAATAATGATAGAATCATTGTAATTGTGAACACACTTATTGAAGTGGTAATAAAAGCAATTGAAGATACAAACCTTGGCTCTAAGTTAAATTGAATCGCATACATGACCTCTTTTAATTTATACTCTTCTTTCTTTAGTTCTTTAAAAGATTAGGTAGCCATGTACTGATTCCTGGTATATAGGTGATTAACAACAAACAAATTAGCATAACAATATAGAATGGAATTAGAGCTTTTGTGATTTCTTCTAATTTGATCTTAGCAATTTGACAAGAGATGAATAAATTAACCCCTACTGGTGGTGTGCACATGCCGATCGCTAAGTTGACAACCATAATCATCCCAAACTGCACTGGATCAACACCAAAACTCATCGCAACAGGTGTTAGCAACGGAGCTAAGATAATGATAGCCGCCCCTGTTTCCATGAACATACCCACTAATAGTAATAAAACATTTATTAATAATAGGAATACAACCGGACTCTCTGAAATCGAAGTAAAGAATGCCGAGACATGCTGAGGGATTTGTTCACGACTTAAAATCCAAGAGAACAAACCAATATTCGCTATAATAAACATGACCACTGAGGTTGTGATTACAGACTTCGTTAAAATAGGAATAATCTCTTTCACCTTAATTTCTTTATAAATAAAGAAGCCGATGATAAAAGCGTATGCTACCGCGATACCCGCAGCTTCAGTAGGGGTAAAAACTCCTCCATAAATCCCCCCAAGAATGATAAAAGGCATTAGTAGCGCTAAGAATGCATCCTTAAAAGCTTTCCACTTTTCAGCACTTGTTGCTTTTTCAACACCTTTATAACCTCTTTTTTTTGCAATATAATAAACTAGAAAAATTAAACTTGAGCCAATTAAAATACCCGGAATAATCCCTGCCATAAATAAAGCACTAATCGATGTACCTGTAGCTACTCCATACAGTATTAAAGGAACACTCGGAGGGATAATAACACCTAATTCCCCCGAAATCGCTTGAGTCGCACCTGCAAATTTGCGGTCATACCCCTTTTTCACCATCGCTGGAATTAGTATCGATCCAACAGCCGCCACAGTAGCTGCTCCTGAACCAGCAATTGCAGCAAAAAACATGGATGTGACTACAACGACAATCCCTAGACCCCCAGGGAAGTGACCTGTTAATGTATTAGCGAAATTGATTAGACGCTTGGATATTCCACCTGATTCCATTAATGTCCCAACAAGAATAAAAAACGGGACAGCCATTAAGGGGAATGAATCGATTGAAGTGAAGGAACGTTGAGCTAGGATAAGCAGCGACGATCCTCCATCTATCCATACAGCAACAACAGAAGCAAGGCCTAGTGATATAGCAATTGGAATTCCTAAGAAAAAGAAAACAAAGAGAGATATGATTAACGTAACGATCATCTAAAACTCACCATCCTTCTTGCCTTGCATTTCCTCTAATATGACACCAACTGAGTTAAATAATAGAAGTAGTGCACCGATTGGGATAGCAGCATACGGAATAGACATCGGAATTCGAGTGGAAGCTGCCAACTGCATATGGACTTGTTGCGTTATATCTAACCCAACCTTAAATAACACACTAAAAAAAACGATACAGATAACGAGGACAAAAATATTCAAGTATTTACGAATCCCTTTTGGCAGTCTTTCTCCGATAAATTCAATGGCAATCATTTGACGGTAGCGTAAGGATAATGCAGCTCCAAAGAAAACGATATACACCATTAAATACCTTGAAATTTCCTCTGACCACGGTAACGAAGATTCTAAAATATAGCGAAATATAACCTGAAGAACGATCAAGACAGACATGATCGCCAACATTGCACTTACAGTTACCTTTACAATTGTATTAATGAAGTCAATAAACTTAATGATATAAGCCATTTATCTAACCCCCTAAATAAAAAGAGCGAATCACTCGCCCTTTTTATCTGTTCTTAGACAATCATTTTGCATTCATAATTGCTTCATAAACTTCTGGCGAAGCATCCTTATATTTATCTGTAATAGGTTTTAGTGCTTCAATAAACGGAGCCTTGTCAACCTCGTTAAATACCATTCCTTTTGATTCCATTTCAGCCTGATATTCAGCTTCCTTTTCATCATTGTAATCATAGTTTGCTTGAGCACCATTTTGTGCAGCAGTGATAACGATCTCTTGTTGCTCTTCTGTTAAACTATCAAATAATTGTTTTGATAAAAGGAGAGCTCCGGCTGAATAGACATGTCCTGTTCTAGATGTGTATTTTTGCACTTCCTCTAAGTTATTTACATAAAGAATAAAAATAGGATTCTCTTGACCATCGATGACCCCCTGCTGTAACGATGTGAACACTTCTCCCCAAGCCATCGGAGTCGGATCTGCTCCTAATTCTTGAAATGCTTCTAAGTGAACGTTGTTTTCCATCGTACGAATTTTCAATCCTTCTAAATCCTCAGGTTTTTCAATTGGTCGCTCATTATTCGTAATATGTCTAAATCCAGTTTCTCCCCAAGAAAGCAATTTCAGATTTGCATTTTCCATCTTTTCACCTAACAATTTCCCTGCTTCTCCTTGCATAGCAGAACGGGCATGTTCAAGATCTTCAAAAATAAAAGGAATATCCAAAACGGCCATCTCTGGAACAAAGTTCGTAATAACTGCAGAGGATACCATTGCTCCTTCTAATGTACCAATGGAAGCTGCTTCCACCATTTCTCTTTCTCCACCTAGAGCACTGTTATAGTGTAGATTGACTTTAATTTCTCCATTTGTTTTTCCCTCTACCTCTTCTTTAAATAGCTTCATCGCTTGTGGGAATGAGGAATCTTCTGTTGTGGTTGTTCCAATATTGATGACAATCGGATCATTACTCCCGGAGCCATTTTGTTCCGAATTTCCATTACTGTTCGTTCCTGCTGTATTACCACTACATCCAATAATCGCTGTCATCGATAATAAGAACATGGCTAATAGCATACTTATTTTTTTCATTTTCTTTCCCCCTCGTTTATTTTGTTACGACTCTTCAAAACTTCAATTCTATTTTTTCACCCCCCTTTTTTTAAAACGCTTTCATTTTAATTTTTGACTTTACTGAATATTTAATTGTTTGTCAAAATATTATCAAACAGTTCAGAATTATGTCAATACATTTTGTATACCTAATGTATTTAATTTTTCATTTTTTTAGAACAACATTAATTTTATATCTATATTAAATTAATATATTAGATTAATCTAAAAGGACATAATACACGAAAACACGAGAATTATTCACTGTTTATTTCTATAATCCCCAAATACTTGTTGTATACATATTGTATTCAATTAATTAATATGTTATTTTGTAATCGTATACATTTTTCAGAAAAAGGAGTTGGGAAATTTATGGGGGATTCTCAAATCATTGCAACCTATCTTATTGAAACTCCTTATCCTTTAGAAGTAGCTGCTGAAGTAATGGCAGGGGAACAGTCTTCAGGGACTTTCATTAAGCTCCCAGGTGAAACAGATGAACTCAAAGAGAAACACCGAGCAAAAATCATTAGCATTAAGCCGTTGGAGACTGTGTCTTCTCCATCTTTACCTGGTTCAAAAAAAGTGAGCCGTGATGAGATAGGAAAATTTTATCGCGGGGAGGTCGTATTATCTTTTCCCTATCATAATGTAGGACCGTCTATTCCTAACTTATTAGCAACTGTCGCCGGAAATCTTTATGAACTTGAGGAATTTTCTGGTCTTAAGCTATTAGACCTTGAACTTCCTTCTGAATTTACTACAGTCTATTCCGGCCCAAAATTTGGGATAAAAGGTACTCGAGAGCTTGCAAACGTGTTTGAGCGTCCTCTTATCGGAACCATTATTAAACCAAATATCGGACTATCACCTGAACAACTAAGAATAGTCGTAAGAGACCTGGCTAAGGCAGGTATTGATTTTATTAAAGATGATGAGATAAATGGCAATCCTCCTTACTTTCCGCTAAAAGAACGAATTCGTATTGTGATGGAGGAAATCGAAAGAGCAGCTGATCACACCGGTAAGAAAGCTATGTACGCAGTGAATATTACGGATGATATCGATAATCTCATTAAAAACCACGATCAAGTAGTTAATGCTGGAGGAAATTGCGTAATGGTCAGCATCAATAGTATTGGTCTTTCCGGACTCGCCTATTTAAGAAAGCACAGTGAAGTTCCTATTCATGGACATCGCAACCAATGGGGAATGATGACCCGTTCACCGTTATTAGGAATAGAGTTTATCGCTTGGCAAAAGTTATGTCGATTAGCAGGTGTTGATCATTTACACGTCAATGGTTTGGAAAATAAGTTTTATGAAACAAATGATTCAGTTATTCGGTCAGCTAAAAGTTGTTTAGAGCCCATGTTCGACGGAAATCAAGTGATGCCTGTGCTTTCCTCAAAACAATGGGCTGGTACCGCTATTCCAACTTATCATAGCTTAAAATCGACTGATGTCATCCATATTGCTGGTGGAGGAATTCATGGCCACCCAGACGGAACGGTTGCCGGTTTAAAAAGTATGATCCAAGGATGGGAAGCCGCCATGCAAGGAAGAAGTCTCGAAGAATATGCAGAAACTCACATTGAGTTAAAACAAGCGATTGAAAAATACTCAAATTAGGATGGGAAGGCGGTCATTTCAATGAAAAATAATCCTAACCTCCTCATGACATATTACGGTGACGATTTTACAGGCTCCACCGATTCTATGGAAGCCCTCACTATTAATGGAGTCAAAACAGTCTTATTTTTAGATGTTCCAGATAAAAATCTGATTGAAGAACGATTCCCTCATGTGCAAGCATTTGGTATAGCTGGCGTTGGTCGAACGATGTCACCAGCACAAATGGAAACAGAATTAAAGGTCATACTGGAACAGCTTCAACAGTTTCACGCACCTATTATCCACTATAAGATTTGTTCAACCTTTGATTCTTCACCAGAGGTTGGAAGTATAGGAAAAGTGATCGACATTTGTTTAGAGGTGGATACTACTCAGTCATCCATCCCCTTGCTTGTCGGTTGTCCATTTTTGAAACGGTACACGGTTTTTGGGAATCACTTTGCTACTGTCGGAGATCAAACTTACAGACTGGATAGGCATCCAACCATGTCTAAGCATCCAACCACTCCTATGCAAGAAGCTGACTTAAAGATTCATTTAAGCAAGCAAACTAGCAAAAAGATAGATTTATTCAATTTACTCGATCTAGAAATAGCAGAGGAAATCTTAACTAGACATTATAAACAGAAATCAATGGAGAACGACGCTATTATCTTTGATGTTGTGAATGAGCAGCAAATGGAGAGAATTGGACGCTTACTGTGGGAATGCAGCAAAGAAGGAAACCATTTTGTCATTGGCTCTTCTGGTATTCAATATGCATTGACCAATCATTGGAAACGCCAACAAATCATTTCTAATGCAGAATCACTTTTAAGTACGAGGAATTTAACCCCACAGCAAACACTCGTTGTTTCAGGAAGCTGTTCACCCGTCACTAAAGACCAAATCGAATGGTCTTTGGAAAATGGTTTTAAGGGGATAAAAATTTCCACAGAGGAACTATTACAACCTAACAAAGAAACAGAAATTTATAACCAAAGCTTGGAAGAAGCTATCCACCTTATTAGGCAAGGAGAAAATGTCGTTATATATACTTCATTAGGACCCGAAGATACTAGCATTGCAGCAACTAAAAATATCTTACTAGCATTAGGTGAAAACCCAGCTCATACCGGAAGACTTATCGGAGAAAAGCTCGGTAGGTTAACAAAGGAAATTGTAAGTAAGTCAAATTTAAAAAGGCTGGTTATCGCTGGTGGCGATACCTCCGGTTACGCAACTAAGGAACTAGGAATATATGGTTTAGAAATGATCATGCCGATAGCTCCTGGAGGACCCCTTTGCAGATCCTATTCTGAAGATTCTAAATTTGATGGTTTAGAAATCTCTTTAAAAGGTGGCCAAGTAGGAACATCAAATTACTTCGGCATAGTCCGTGATGGAGTAAGAGTTTCTGTAGATAGTTTTAAATAATAATAGACGAAGGGAAGATGTATGATGAAAACGATCGCTCTAATTGGTGCTGGGGGAAAAATGGGATGTAGAATTACTGATAATTTGAAGGACTCAGATTATCATGTGTTATATGTAGAAATCGGGCAACAAGGAATTGAAAATTTAGCAGCAAGAGGGATTACACCAACACCAACTGATGAAGCAGTTAGTATTGCTGACGCCGTCATTTTAGCTGTACCTGATGTAGCTATTAGAACCGTTTCCAGTAACCTGATACCTAAAATGAAATCTGGTGCATTAATTATATTATTAGACCCTGCTGCCGCTTTTGCAGATAGTATTTTAAAACGGGAGGATATTAACTATTTTATAGCTCACCCTTGCCACCCTCCTTTGTTTAATGATGAAACGACCGAAGAAGCAAGACGCGATTATTTTGGAGGGATAAAGGCCAAACAAGCCATTGTTTGTGCTTTAATGCAAGGAAACGAAGAGGACTACCTGACAGGTGAAAAAATCGCTATTAAAATGTACGCTCCTGTATTGCGAGCACATCGTGTTACGATCGAACAAATGGCCATTCTTGAACCTACTATGGCTGAAACCGTGGGGGCAACCATGGCTATTGTCTTAAAGGAAGCAATGGATGAAGCAGTCAAACGCGGGGTTCCTGCTGAAGCTGCACGCGATTTTATGCTTGGACACATTAACATCGAATTAGCAATCGCTTTCGGAGAAGCTGGCAATCCGTTCTCGGACGCAGCTTTGGTGGCCATTGAGTATGGCAAAAAGCACTTACTCAAAGAAAACTGGAGAGATCTTTTCGATATTCCAAGTGTAAAAGAGCAAATCAATATTATGTTACACCCTGAAAAATTAGAACAAGTAAAAGCATAATTATTCGCTAAACGTGATCGATGCCTCTTATTAGTAAGAGGCATCTTATAATTGAAATGAGAACCCTACTTTTGTCCATTAAGTTGAAGGAAATAATAACAGATTAGCCATCCACTCAAGGAACTTCTCCCTCTTTAGTTAACATTTACTTGATAGCTATAATCGTCTATACTTTTTATATAATATTGAAAATAAAAAAGTTGCTCTTTAGCTCCGTACTAAATAATCAGAATACTCCATCTATTACCCAAAAAGTAACAAATGAATGCAAAAGATATTTTCTATCTTATCTAAAATCGGTCTACTCATATCCAAGTAGGACAAACATCCCCATGAAAGGAGAAGCTGCATGACTGTTCTTTATCCGATTACACCATTGATTAACAATCCCACTTTAATCGAAAATGGTGGACATATTTTGTATATGTTTACTGAAGAGGATATATATGTTGGGAATGCTGTCCAGTATATTTATGAGGGTATCCAGAAGGAAGCCGTCATTTTTTTAATGGAAACCGAAGAAATGATGGAGAGAATTAAAAGAGACCTTGCCAAATTAGGTGTTAGTGACCTTCAACTTCATTCTATTATTGGCATTGATAGCTATGAGTTTTATTTGGATGGTCCTCACTTTAATCATATAGGGGCTGGAAGAGAATTGATGGCACTCGTACAACCGTATCTTGATCAAGGCTGTCATATCCGCACTTGGGGCCAGGTTCCTTTCCCTCTTGAAGATCCCCTTGAGCATTTAATCACGTATGAATGTTCATGCGATGAATTTATCAATCAAAATAGAGTGATTTCTGTTTGTGGCTATAATGGTCTATCCACTCCCGCCTATGTGCAAAATGAATTATTGAAAACCCACACCCATTTTATGACAGATGATGAACAATACCCTTCACGATCTTATAGTAAAAAACATCATCATTCTCTTTCAAATGCAGAGATGGAAAGAATTCATAAAATTGAGGAGCAACTGAAACTTCTTCAAAGCAAAAATGCTCGCTTAATTTCAGAGAATGATTCGATTAAAATGAAAAATGAATTAATGCAAGAAAATGAGTTAAAGTTGCGTACCATTATTAATGAGCTTCCTATCCCAGTCGTTATTCGAAATAAAGAAAGGATCCTTTTTTACAACGAAATAGCCGAGGACAAGCTCTATATTGAAAATCATCATTTTGTGAAAGATACCTCATTTAGAAGCTTTTTTGATGAGTATCAGTTTAAATTATTAGATCATTCAAATAGCAAAATTCAAGAGCATCAATTCATTCATGTCAATGGGAAAAAGAATTTTTACTTGGTAAAATCGATTGTGATTTTATTTGAAGGGGCACCGGCAATTCTTCATACCTTTGTCGACATCACGAAGGAAAAAGAAAATGAGAGTCTACTGATTCGCTCTGAAAAGATGAATATCGCTGGGGAACTAGCAGCGAGTATTGCCCATGAATTGAGGAATCCACTGACTTCTATTAAAGGCTTCTTTCATATGCTGAAGAATTCAGGAGAGGAAAAAGAGCTCTATTACAGCATTATTGAGGATGAGCTATCGCGAATCGAGCAGATTTCAAGTGAATTACTTTCACTGGCAAAACCACATTCTGAGAACCGAAAAAGTCATAATATTGTACAAATCATCGAGGAAGTAAAACTGTTGCTTACCTCTGAAACCAATATGAAAAACATTGATTTGCTTCTCAAATGTGATAACAGGGAACTATATATCTGCTGCGAGGATACAAAAATCAAGCAAGTCTTTATCAATTTAATAAAAAATGCGATTGACGCTATGGAAGATGGAGGAAATATCATCCTTCAAATCACGGAAATGAAGGAATCCGTTCAAATTCAGGTCATTGACCAAGGATGTGGGATTCCTGCAGATTTAATCGATAAAATCGGTGAGCCTTTCTACACAACGAAAGAAAAAGGAACCGGTATCGGTTTAATGGTCTGTTACCAAATTATCGAAAAGTATGGTGGTGAAATCGAAATGGATAGCACCGAAGGAATTGGGACTACCTTTACGATTACCCTTCCTACAGCAGCAAAAAGTTTACCCGTTTGATAATCAGCCTTGGGAGTGAGTGGTGCACATTCACTCCCCTTTTATTTTGTCCGTTATCGGAAAGGATTTATTCAGGAAAACAAAAACGCCACCAGTCCTTTGGTGATGTTATTAATTTGATCAAAGAGTTAATATCCACTTTGTTAGTATATGAAATGGAACGAGGTGCCTGTCCCTATGTCCCTAACATCTGACATATTTACGTTTAAAGCCCAGTCTTCCTTTATCTAGATCCTTTTGAATGTTTTCAGCAGCGTGGAGGATACTATTTTTTTTCTTGTCTCGCTTCATTTCTACTGGTCCGATCGCTTTGGCCGTTTCAAGTGCCTTTTCTGAATGTGGCACATATGAAATTCCGACTGTGTAGACAAAATAATTCATGGCAGATTTCGTCCGTTCAGGAGCATCGCGAATCGTCTTTTCTACTTTTTCAAGCATCGCTTCAATTTTCGATTCACTAAACTCTTGGTCCTTACGATTGCCCAAGAGCCAGCAGTAACAGCTCCATCCAGCTGACATCTTCAGCTCTTCACCGCTTTCGATCCATTTATCGGCCACTGCCTGGGCAATGGGTGATTCAGATAACGTTACGGCAACGACATAATCTGAAATCATATAAAAGTAAGCACCATCGATCCAACGCTCAAAATCCTCTTCCGTCATAGCGTTCGGGTCAGCGATTACTCCAGCAAAATACATCGCATCATAGTTTCCAGTTGCATAAAGCTTTTCAGCCAACGCCTGGTCCTTTTTAATTACCTTCCTCATTGGCTTCATCGCACCTGTTGCCACACCAAAAAGAGGCTCTTGTGCCCCATTGCCTATGTACATTTTTTTCAATCTTTCCTTACCGAGCGCTTCAAGCTCTTGCATCACCGTTTCGAAATCCATCGCTTTACACTTCCTTTTTAATCATCTCTTTTCATTATAACCAACTGGCCAATCTCTTTAATAGCAGAGCACCGCATATTAATAACTTTTTGAAGCCAGAAAATTTGATCAATCGTTTGATCTATTTGCTAATGCTTTTTGAAAATATCAATATGAAAAATTCACTTTTGAAATAACGACGCAAGCCCTTATTTGACGTTATAGATTTGATCAAACGTTTGATCAAGAGATGTTTTTTTGCTTTACTAAAATATCGATCTTCTCAAATCAGCTTATAACAGGTACATTTTCCCTATACTCATACAGTTTTTAACAAAAATTACTTTTATTGTCACATTTTTCTTTAGATCTTTTCGGTATGATGGAGTTAAGACAATCATTCTTTTTCAAAAGTAGGAAATAAAGAACAATTACAAAGTTAACAATCTAGCATTCATTGAAAGAAATAGAAATACATTTTAAAGCTCGTTTCTCCATCGTCACTTCACTTGAAAAGACACCCTTTCTTTCTTAACTCCATCAAGGATAAACACCTATCAACCAATTACTTTACCCTTTAGTTACTTTTTCTACTGGATTTTCTTAGTAGGTGCTCTATAAAGTAAATCAAAAATAGAAAGGTGGTCGATACATTTGTTGCAAGGAATGATTAAACAAATTTTAAGGAAGAGGTGTTAGTATGGTAAGAAATTTTTACATTTTGTCCCCACGTTTCATGTCAATGGTTGGTTTTTTTGATCGTCAAGGGAATATCAATACACTAGTACGAGAAACAGGAAAGATTTTTGTTGTTCATAAAGGACCTTTAGAAATACTGGATGATACGATAAAACGTAAAGGCTTTAATCTAAATAGTGCCCTTAAAACATCCAGAGAGTTAAACCCTACCACCTATTTTCGTCCTATTGTGGCAGATCCTGTAGCGCAAATTGTTATTTTCCCAACTAGATCCCTCACTAGTGTAGATAATATTTGGTTTAATCCGGTACATATCAACAGAACGCTCCATCAAGAGAAACGAACGATCATTTTATTCAGCAATGAATCTTCTATGACTCTCTCATCCGGATTATCTTCATTTAATACTAAACTCACAACTGCCGACCAATTTAGAAAATATATCTTTGGAGACGTAAATCATTTCTTTATTTTAGATCCAAAAAAGAGACCTAAACCACCAGAAACGGGGAGCAAAAAGAAGCGTAAGAAGTAACGAAAACAAGTGACGGTCCTTATGTTTCCCACAAAAAGAAACACAAGAACCGTCCCTACGTTTTCCCCATTTACTTCGGAAAGACTCGTTCAACACTATATAGCTTCCAGTTTGATTTTTTAGTTAACGCCCCGCAAATGACCATTCCTGGGTTCATCAGTGGCAGGACATCTTTGCGAACGGTCGTTTTAAATACTTGGCCATCTTCATCTACCTTCATCAGATTTACATACGATGCAGTCACTGATTTTATGCGAAAACACCCTTTCACTAATTGACCAGGAAGTTCTCCATTTTCGATAATCCGACGAAATTCTCCTAGACTTCGGTTGACCTCGTATCGTCTTTCACGGTAAGGCGTATAAGCTTCAAGAATGGTGATTGCCTGCAATACGAGCGTTTCCAATTCTTTTAAATACCCTTTCACGACAGATGCATAAGCTGTCCCATATCTTTTATCGAGCCAAGCCGCAAACCTTTTGACCACCGTCATAAATCCCTTTGCCTGATTTTCCGTTGCATCACGATTAAATTCCAGATAATAGTAGCCGATGAGTTTCTCCCAATGCTGCGGTAGAATCCCTGTTATGCGCTCAATTGCTTCCTCTTCAAGAAAAAAAGAAAATACTTGTACCCCAAGTCGATATTTATAATAAGTATTGGGGGATTTTCCCGCTCCCTTTTCCTGAAAAAACAGCAACAAGTCACGGGCATATTCGCTCTTGATTTCATGATCAGGCATGCCCATTTCATCCCATAACTCCAGTTCTTCTTGTGTCCAGTTATCCTCATTGTTCAGCGAATTTTCCAACAGGGTAATAGCTGTTTTGCGCTGTTCTCGAAGAGTGGTAAAGGGAGAAAACGGCAGATTCAACGCTTTCCTTACCGAATTAAAATCGGCCGTCCACTTTTCCTTTGTTTTACTCCGCATATTCCAATAACTTCCATATTCTAGTTCGCGTAGCCATTGTTCAAGTTCAGCATGCTTCCCCAATGACACCATCTCTGCTGGTGTTTTCCCATTAAGTTGTGGAAGTGGTACATCTAATTCAAGGTTGTACAAAGCCTGTTGGGCAAAGGCCGCAAAAACGACAGGTACCCCTTCTTCTAATCCCACACTTAGGGTACTGAATTGAATTCCTGCCGGTGTCATCTCACTGATTTTCTCCTCTTTGATTAAAACAGCTTGCGTAGAATTCATTAATAACTGTTTAAATTTAGCTACGACAGATTGATCAATCGATTGAAACGTCAACTGCTCTCCTTCTATTTTGAGCGATCCTTCAATTTTATCTACATAGACGGAACCATTTGCCAAATTATCATCATAACGATAGCGGTTTGTTACGAGGCTTCCCCTCCCGTTATTTCCATCCCATTCCTCCATTTCAAGAAGTCCCGTTTGATGAATCGCAGTCATCACTTCATTCACGTCATGCATCGAGTATACGAGAGTTGTATGGGTCCACTCACTCTCCTCTTTATCTGCTCTGTCTTCCTTTCGAAGTAAGGCACCGGTCATTTCTGGATAAAGATCAAGCGCCGCTTGTTCATACGAATTTCCTGTTTCCTTTAAGTTGCTTTTAAGAAGTGCCTCTGCTTCCTTTAATTTCTCAGGTCCAACAATAGACGCCACGCCATTCATGTAATAACCGCCATTTCTTTCTTCTAGCAAACAAAAAGCCCCTGCCCAAGGTTGTGGTTCCAATAGCGTTTCACAATACGGCATATGAAAGCGTTCATGTGTAAACAAGTCTTCCACCAAAACCCCTTGTTCATTAAAATCAACATGCTGAATCAATCGAGGAACAAGTGTCTCCCAAACCTTTGCCAAGCGCTGCAGAGCCGGCTCATCTCGCTTCCCACGCTTACGGTTATACCATTCTATCCCGCGTAACCCTCCAAACGCTGAATGACGATAAAAAAACAGGAGCCAATGGTGGCCATACCCGTCCATTAGATCACGCACACCTGTCCGTTTCCGAAATTCTTTCATTAGCGACTGATATTCTATGGAAGAATAAGAACCAAGTACTTCCTCCATTAAACGTTCAACCAACCTATGCTTCATCTGAAAAAACTGCTTCTGCTGTACTTGTCCCAATTCTACTACTTTCTCTTTTTTCAAACAGCATTGCTTATACTTCTTGCCGCTACCACACGGACAAGGTTCATTCCGTCCAATCACCATTCCCAATCCTCCGAACCTTTTTTTTAAAATTGTATCACGATGAGGAGGAAAAACAAGGAAAAACAAGGGGACGGTTCTCAAAAAAACAAGGGGACGGTTCTCTTGTTTCCATATAGCACGATTAAAGGAAACGCTAGAAGAATGTAATAGCTCCGCGATGGCTTTTTAAGAGCCCAATATAAAATAAATTAATAGAAAAACAAAAAAGTATGCCTTTTGGCAAACATACTCATCGTTCCTTCCGCACTTCCCATCGGACGCATTCCTACAGACTCTATCCCTTGTTTTTTCAGCTAGCCTCGATAATCTCCCAGAGTTTCTGGATACTTTTCTAGTTGTCGTATCAGTTGGTCGAGTCGTTCTTCTTGCTCCACTTTCTCTAGCGTTCCAACGGCACTATTTAATTCGGTCATCAGTTTCTGACTGTCATACGATGCTAACGCCTTTTGAATTTGGCGGCAGCGGAGAGGCTTCCGAAACAGACTTCGAGTCTCTCTTGCCACATGGAAACGGTCAATCGAAAAGAACGCTCTTCCTTGAAAATGTTCTCGACAAGACGTTATCCATCCAGCTCCATCCCCGTTTATCACCAGTTTATGGACGGTGGGATTATACTCAAAGGTTTCCATCAGAAAATCCTCAAATTCTTCCCAAAACGTCTGTTTCCCACAATTAATAAAATGGCGTTTCCCCTTGAGACTTACACGTTTTCCATTCACTTCCCATTCTTGATGAACGGCAGCTATTTTTTCTTCTTTTCCTCCTTTTCTCGATCTCGATAATAGTTTCTTTGGAAACGGCGGGACGGTTCTCATGTTTCCATATAGCACGATTAAAGGAAACGTTAGAACCGTCCCCTTGTTTTTAGCATACTTCGCTAGTTGTGCCTTTTTGCGTGCAAAACTTCCGATTGACCCCTGATACTGATAGAACCGTCCCTTGCTTCCCTAACGTAGATGGGCCAAATTAGTGTTTTTCTTCTATATAAATAAGACCACAACTATTCCACAACAAATTGTCCTTTCACTTCATTTTCCCAAAGCAATTGACAAACATCACCGCTATGTAAGGGTCCTACTCCCTCTGGTGTTCCCGTATAGATCAAATCCCCTTCCCCTAATCCAAAATAGGTGACACATTCATCAATAATAGCCTGAAAATCAAATATCATGTCTGCAGGTTTACCTATTTGAATGAGCTCTCCATTTTTCACAAATGAAAACTCGCTCTCTCTATAATCCTTTTCTCCATTAAACTCCCAAAATGGCGTAATAATGGCTGAATTTTTAAACCCCTTTGCCCTTAGCCACGGATGACCTTTCTCTTTTAATTCAGTTTGTAAATCACGGAGGGTTAAATCTAGGCCCAAGGCAATCTCACTTACCACATCATTGACAGAATCTCCTAGTTTTACCTCTCTATCAATCTTTAAAACCACTTCAATTTCATGATGTATCATGCCCTGGTTTTTTGGTAAAGAAATACTCTCATTTCTTGTTTCTACTAATGCATGACTAGGTTTTAAGAACAAGATAGGACGCTCTGGAACCGCATTTCCTAATTCTTTTGCATGCTTTGCATAATTTCGGCCGATACAAAAAATATTCATTCGTCATCCCTTCACTTTCACTTAATTTATTTCTATTAAAGGAAGACGTGAATTTCACTCTCAATTCACGCCTGAATCCTAGGTTGCTAACATTTTTATTCCCAATAAGGAACACGCGACAAAAACTTATCGTCCTTTCACTACAGCTATTGGATTAATGGTTCATTGCCTAGCCATCAATCTATCTATTCGATGTTTCATATTCGTATTCGTTATCAAGTATTCTTACCATGCTTAAGAATTGGGCATAACCTGAATGAATTGGTGCGGTACCCGCTTGGCCGCGAGCCCAAATGACATTCAAGCCGAGTTCTTCTCCAAATCGATGATTTAGCCCTCCTGGTGGGGATGCTAGATCCATGACGAGAGTATTTGGGTTAACCTTTTGCAAAACTTCTGGTGAAAGGACTAATGAAGGGACTGTGTTATAAATCAGATTAAAACTGTGGATATGAGTAGAAAGTTCTTCTTGCTTCACATCAAGCGTCTGAAACCCATTGGCATAAGCCCGGATTCTTGACTCTGGTTTTCTAGCAGCAACCGTTACTTTCGCTCCCATCCCCTTCAAGTTATTTGCTAGTAGACTGGCAATTCTACCATATCCAATGACTAGGGCATTGGAATTATGGATTGTTTCCTTCGTATTTTGAACGGTTACTGAAATAGCTCCTTCAGCAGTAGGTATCGCGTGAAGGACTTGAAGATAATCATCATCCTTCAAATCAAAAAATTGGATATCAAATGCATCTCCTGCTTTTCTAATGGTGTCCGTTGCTGTTCCTGAAAAATAAACAGCACCTCGATTTACATGTTTAAAAAAATCAGGATTAATGACAAGGGATTCTTGAGAACTTGGCGCATAAAGGGCATCATTTTCTCCAACACCCGGTACAGGAGCAATGATGATATCAGCTCCTGATGCAGCCTCTAAATAATTGGACGCCTGAAGAGAATCATAGTCTTCATTCGGGACTACGCCATATGTTTGAACGATGGACCCAGATAGAAGTAAATTGCGGATAATTTCCAATTCTCTTTCATCACCGCCTAAAACAACTACCTTTTTCCCTTTCCAGCTATACATTCAATTTCCTCCTAACGCCTACAGTCTCTAAAACTACGTTTAATTCCTCTTTTTCTACATTGTTAAGAGAACGGAATGGTGCTCGTACTGGTCCAGAAGGTAAACCGAGCAGTTCCATAGCAGCTTTGGCAACAGCAGGTTGACCATACTTCCGACAGAAAGCCCTAATAGGTTCCCAGCGATAAAAACGTTTTTGTGCAGCTTCAAGATTCCCACCAATAAATTCATTGTACAAAGCAACATATTCTTCTGGGATAAAGTTTGCCAGAGTGGATGTACAACCAGGCATTCCTAATGCCAAAGATCCTAACATGACCCCATCGGAACCACACAGAATCGACATATTCTCACTTGAAGATGCAATCGTCCGAACTTGAGCATGGAGGTTAGTATCTGCTTGTTTGACACAGATGACCTTTTCCAATTTGCCTACTTCGTACAAAACATCAGGGCTAAGTGTATTGCCTATACTCGTGCTATTGTAGATCATAATTGGGATATCTAAATGCTCATTTAACTGTTCAAAATGATAAATCACATCTTTATCTGATACTTCTGAAACATAAGGCCCTGTAACCATAACGAGATCTGCGCCTAATTTTTGCGCCTCTAGACTCAGTTGTATCGCCTCACCTGTTCCGCTCGCAGCTGTACAACACACGACAGGAACTTGCTTGTTCACCGTTTCAATCGCTGTTTTAAAAATAGCTAGACGCTCTGAAACTTCTAAGCTCGGGTATTCAGCATAGGTTCCGCCTACTACGATGCCATGTACACCCGAATTCAGATAGTATTCTATATTTCTTTTTAAAGCCTGATGATCCACACTAAAATCATCTTTCATTGGTGTTAAAGCTAAGACAAAGATTCCCCGTATTTTTTCTCTTAATTGTTCCATGTTAAAACCCCTTTGGAAAATTTTATTTAGGCTGATTTCGCGAAGCTCCAAAAACAACAAAGAAAAGCGCGTTTATTTATACCCTAAAAGTTGCTCCATCTTTTTTAGACCACTCTCTATTTCATTAAGAGGGGCAGAGAATGATAGTCGTATGTGATTTGGCATTCCAAACCCTGTCCCTGGCATGACCACAATTTGCTTTTCCTCTAATAAAACATTCGCCAAATCATCGGCATTTTTGATCTCGGTTCCAGCTATATTTTCGCCAATTAGCTCAGAAATATTTGTCCAAACATAAAATGCACCATCGGGAAGAGAGCACGCTAATCCTTTTATTCGATTTACTCCATCCACCAAAAACTTTCTTCTTTGTGCATAAGCATGCTTGATAGGAGTAATCACATCAGGTCCAGTTAAGGCTGCTAATGCAGCCTTTTGGGCAATTGAAGTTGGATTACTTGTTGTATGAGATTGGAGCCGAAGCATTGTTTCCGCAATGTTCATCGGCGATGCTGAATATCCAATTCTCCACCCTGTCATACTATACGTTTTTGACATTGAATTAATAATGATCGTTCTTTCTCTCATACGTGGGATAGATGCAATACTTTGATGACCTTCTTTGGTAAAGTTAAAGGCTGAATAGACTTCATCACTGATGACCCAAATGTCATTCTGAATACAAAAATTTGCAATACTTTCTAATTCATCAGAGTGATATACAGCTCCAGATGGATTATTCGGACTATTAAGAATAAGAAGCTTGGTTTTGGAAGTTACGTAGTCTGATAGTTCTTCAGCAGTGATTTTATAGCCATTCTCCTGCTTGCTTTCGATAAAAATCGGAACCGCGCCAATAAATCGAACTTGTTCTGGAAACGATACCCAATAGGGAACAGGGATCAATACCTCGTCTCCTTCCTGACACAAAGCTGCTATGGCATTAAAAATGGAATGTTTCCCACCTACAGACACCAGAATTTCATTTGGATCATACTCAACTCCAGTAAGATGTTTGATCTTAGATACAATGGCTCGCCGAAGTGGCAAAATCCCTCCTGTTGCCGTATATCTGGAAAAATTATGATCAATTGCTTCCTTAGCCGCTTTCTTAACATAATCAGGAGTGTCAAAGTCTGGTTCACCTAAACCAAGTCGGTCTAGTTTTTTCCCTTGCGATTGCAATGTCTCCACTAATTCCTCTAGCTTTGCCGTAGGAGAAGTTTGAACCTTATCTACCCACTTTGGATACCTTGTTGTTTGTTCAATCACATATTCACACCCAATCCTTCATAATATTCAGGTCATTTTTCATGTTAAAATCCAAGCACAATAAATTTTACGAAAAGAGCCATATTTATTCTTGAACTTCCTCTACATATTGATTGGTCCACAGTTCACCTTCCGCTGCTGAAGGAAGTTCCTCTAGGTCTAAAATTCCCAGTTCCTTATTTAATGTGAGATAGTTATCAACAAACTCTTCCGTTAACATTCCATCCTCTGGTAGTGAAGGAATCATATCATTCATCCCGGCTGTTAAAGCCTCATCTGTCATATCCTCAAAATAAGCCTTCAAATATTCCTTTGCTTCCTCTGGATTTTCTTTGATCAAGTCATTGGCGTTTATTAATGCTCGAACAAATCGTTTAACGACATCCCCATTTTCTTCAGCCCAATCCTTTCGAAAAGCTACCCCTTGATATGGATAGTTCTTCAATTCAGGTACTTCCCCTACCGATGATTTGATAAATACTGTCCCATAACCGTCTAATTCCGGTTGATTAGGTGTAGGTGGGGTTAACAAAAACGCATCAATTTGTCCACTTTTTAAAGCCGCTAATAAATTTCCAGCACTGCCAAGTGAAACCATACCTACATCTTTATTTGGGTCATATCCTCCCTCCGTTAAAAGGAAGCGAGTATAGATGTCTGTTGGCGCATTTGGTCCTGTGATACCAAAAGTCATTTCTCCAAGAGCTTCTAGCTTTTTCTCAATCGGGTCATCTACTGAAACACCTAATTCTTCTAATTTCTCATTTCGAACAACTAGATTCATACTCATATTCTCAGTAGTAGGGAACACATGAAGAAGTTCTTTCCCTTGTGCATTAGCTGTGGCAATACTGGTGATATCTACTGTAGCCGCATCTACTTCACCTGAAATTAACATTGGAGGCTGCAAGGATCCTTTATCCGTATAAACCATTTCCACATCCAAATTTTCTTGTTCGAAAAATCCTGCTTGCTCTGCCACAAATACAACCATGGTATGAAGAGCAGGGAAATAGGAAAATTTCAGTTTTGTCGGTTCCACCTTTTCTTCAGTCCCTGAAGTCGTGTTCTCCACATTTGAAGCTCCACCCGTATCAGATGTGTTCGCTTGATTGGTTCCGCATCCACTTAAAAAAATTAACAACATCGACAACGTAACCCATATCGCTTTCTTCATCCTTTTCAACTCCTTCAAAATATATAAATTAGCACTCAATAATTTTTCCAACGGGTAACTTTACTCTCTGCCCAAGATACAATGGCATTCATCACAACCAACACAACCATTAGCAAAAAAATCCCAGCAAAAGCCCTTGTAATATTCATCATAGCTGTAGATTGGCTAATGAAATAACCTAGCCCCCTTTGAGATGAAATAAATTCACCGACAATGGCTCCAGTCATCGCCATAGGTACAACAATTTTCAAAGAAGAAAGAATATGTGGAATCGATGACGGAAGAATAACCTTTGTAATCAATTGGATTTTTCTTGCCCCCATTAAATTGCTTATATCAATTAATTGCTTGTTGACACCGCGGATTCCACTCATGGTGTTCATAAACACGATGAAAAAAACCATTAAAGCCGCAATCACGACTTTAGGAGTAATGCCAATTCCGAACCAGATGATAAACAAAGGGGCCAATGCAATTCTAGGAATCCCATTCACCGCAATAACAAATGGTTCAAATATTTTGTAAAATCGGTCTGAAAGTCCAAGAAGAAAGGCCAATAGCAGCCCCACGATCGTCCCCAACACATAGCCAGATATCGTTTCAAAAACAGTCACCTGGGCATGCCATAGCAATTCACCCTCGATCATTTCATTGTAAAGTCCTAGAATAATAGCCGACGGGCTACTAACAAAGAACTCATCCAGAAATCTCCCTGAACCAATTTCCCAAATCGCAAGGATAAATAATAGTAGGAATATTCTTCCTCCATTAATGATCGTTACATTTCTTCGTTGTTCCGTTCTGGTCATATTAATGACCAAATCTTTAATAACCTTCTCATCCTTTTGGTGTAGATTATTTTTTTCTTCTTCATGATTAAAAGCTAACGTTTCCGCATTAGAATTTGCCAATTCCACCAAGACCTCCTTATAACGCCGTAGATTGTAGTTCGTGCCTTATATCTGTCCATAGTTTATTATGCAAATCCGTAAATCCGGGAGCTTCATGGATATGAAAAACATCGCGTGGCCGCGGGAGAGAGATCGAATAAATAGATTTGATTGTTCCAGGGGAACTACTAAATACTACGACCCTATCAGAAAGAGCAATGCTTTCTACTAAATCATGTGTGACAAAAAGAATCGTCTTTCCAGTACCTTCCCATAGTTCGAGCAAGTCATTTTGAAGAACAGTTCTTGTTTGCGCATCCAATGGTCCAAATGGTTCATCCATCAGAATGATGTCTGGATCACATACAAGCGTTCGAATAATGGCGGCTCTTTTCCGCATTCCACCAGATAACTGATGAGGATAATGGTTTTCAAATCCCTTTAATCCTACTTTCTCGATCAATACCTGTGCCCTTTCAGTTCTTTCTTTTCGGGCAACTCCGGCTATTTCAAGTCCATAGGTCACATTTTCTAAAACATTTCTCCACGGAAACAAGTTGTCATCCTGTGTAACATAGCCAATTCCAACATTTAATCGATTCACTTGTTTCCCTTCTTTAAAGACTTCTCCAGCAGATGGAAAACTTAAGCCAGCCACTAAATTGAGAATGGTAGATTTCCCGCAACCACTTGGCCCTACTAAACTAACAAATTCCCCTTTTTTAATAGATAAGGACACATCCTTAAGTGCCGTAAAACCGTCTACTTTTTTCTTGCGTATGGTAGTAAATACTTTGTAGACATTATTCAATTCAATAAAAGCTTGTGATGTCAAATTCTCCCCTCCCTTAAAATGAAGTCTTTTGAATGATTCCTATCTTTCGTTTCGAACACCCTACATAGCGCTAGTGCCATCTCGTACTCTTCATAAAACGAATTGTCTCTGCTGAAGGCTTTCCATCAACTGACCATTTTCATCATAGTTTAGAACATAGAATGAACGTTCATATTGGTTATCTTGTTCAGGGTAATCCTCCCTAAAATGCGCCCCTCTACTCTCTCTTCTCAGTAGGGCACTGGTAAGAGACATTTCGGCAACCCTACACATAAAATGGAGCTCCATCCAGCTTCGAAATTGTTCTAATGACACCGGTTTTTGTGAAGATAATTTCTTTTTAAATGAATGGATGAAC
This sequence comes from Robertmurraya phoenicis, assembly GCF_047302285.1. Taxonomy (GTDB): domain Bacteria; phylum Bacillota; class Bacilli; order Bacillales; family Cytobacillaceae; genus Robertmurraya. Next base: position 475,800 of record NZ_CP154845.1, on the reverse strand, counting down.
CGCAGGCCTTCATTTATATTTTCTTCCGTACGAACAATACCGAGACTAATATCGATTTGACTCTTAAATTGTTTTTTCATACCTTTCAGTAATTCTGAATCCTCTTTTCCTTTTGAACTCATTATGATATCTAACCACTTTTTGACTTGCTGAACATTCAGCTCTTTCTTACTTTGATTTTTTGCAAAGATGGCAGCGTGTTTACCGGCTCTTGCACCAAAAACAATTGTGTCAGGCAAAGCATTCGAGTTTACTCGGTTGGCTCCATGAATTCCTCCTGCAACTTCTCCTGCTGCATAAAGACCCTGCACCGAACTCTGGCCATTTTCATCAATTTCGATTCCGCCCATAAAATAATGAGCTTCAGGGGCGATGACAAAGTGATAATTCTTATAATCTATTTTTTTGGATTTTAGCCCCTTCCACATTTTCGGATTATATTTGATAAAATCTTCTTCAGACATCTCTGTCAAATCCAGCCTTACGCCACCGTCTTCACCTAAACCCTTTCGAATTTGATCAAAAATTCCCCGTGCAGCTACATCACGAGTCGTTCCTTCCCATCTTAATGGATCATAGTTTTCCATAAATCGTTCGCCATTCTTATTGAAGAGCTTTCCACCAGACACAAATGTAGGAGGTTGGATCGAGACTCGGGTTTTATCGAATGGTTTAATACATCTCCATGGATAAAATTGAATAAATTCCATATCTCGCAAGCTTGCACCTGCTTGGGCTGCTAAAGCAAATCCATCCCCTGTCACATCCCTCGGATTACTAGTAAAGGAAAATAGATTCCCACAACCTCCAGTTGCTAAAATGGTAGCTCCAGATTTGATTACTAGCAGTTCTCCTGTTTTTGTATCCACACAAACTGAGCCAACTACTTGCTTATTCGTCACAAGCAATTCGATTGCCATCGTAAATTCTAATGGTTCCACACCAATCCTTTTTGCATACTCTCCTAATGGCACCGTAAAGTCTGTTCCCACACGGTTCTTTGGAAGAAAGACTCTTGGATAGCTATGTTCACCACTTGGCTCAACATAATATTCTCCACTTTCTTCTAAAAATTGTGCCCCCATCTTTTCTAAATCCTTTATTCCTTGTTCGGCTTCATGACACATGATCGAAACCAAATCAGGATTTGCCACGTAACACCCGGCCTTCATCGTATCCTCATAATGGGTAGTTGCTGAATCCTCATTCTGTAATTCTGAATAAAATGAGGCATAGCCACCTGTTGTCATAGCGGAACTTCCACTTCGACCAAATTTTCCTTTTACGATAACAGCTACAGATGCATTCGCTTCTCGTGCGGCGATGGCTGCCCGTAATGCAGCCAACCCTCCACCAATAATCAATACATCTACTTCTTTAATCGGCGTATCACTCATCACTCTTCCTCCCCTCTCTACTTAAAGTCCCCAGGGTAAGCGCCATTAGAACCGTCCGGTCAAAAAAGGATTCCACTTCCATATATTCATCCGTACTATGGGCTCTTCCTCCGATAGGCCCAATACCATCAATTGTTGGAATCTTTTCAGCGTTAATATTATTTCCATCCGAAACTGCACCACTGCTTCCAAATTGCAATGTTTGCTCCAGCTTTGCAGCAGATTGCAAGAGAGCTTCCTTCATGACCTTTGTCTCTTGGCGTTCAACCATTGGTGGACGGTGAAATCCGCCTTTAACCGTAATCACACTTCCTGGCAAGCTTTGATTTTTTTCTAATTTCTTCATTTCCTTCTCAATACGGTACTGTTCTTCCGTATCTGGAACGCGAATATCGATAACAGCTCTTGCGGTGTCTGGTACGACATAGGCCGCTGTACCTCCGGAAATTTTACCAACACTAATTGTCGTACCTTTCTTTGGATCTGCTAGGTTTTCAAGACATTTAATCTGATGGGCAAGCTCATGTATAGCATTTATCCCTTTTTCAGGCTCTTGACCAGCGTGGGCTGACCGTCCTTCAACCTCAATATGAAAGATCCCAACTCCTTTTCGTTTCAAGACGATTTGTCCTGAAGGTTCTGAAGGCTCAAATACGAAAGCCCAATCCACTCCCTCTACTACTTTTGGAATGATCTTTCTTGACTGGGGGGAACCTGGTTCTTCATCACCATTAAAAAACACCCTTATCGACATCGGAAATTCATTCATACAATTTTTTAAAGCCCTTAAAGAATAAAGAATCACCGCATCTCCACTCTTCATATCAATCAAACCAGGACCATAGGCTCGATTTTCTTTTAACGAAAATCCCCATCCCGTTCCAACGGGAAAGACAGTATCCATATGGCCAACCATTAGTACCCGGGGTGCCTCAGGAACAACATAATCAGCTATGATATGATTCCCATATTTTTCTTCTTTGATTTGAGTGATGGTAAACCCTAAGTCTTCTAATTCTTTGGCTAGAATCTGTCCTACGCGATTTACACCTTCAATCGATTCAGTCGGACTTTCAACCTCTACTAATTCCTTTAGAAATGCCAGCATTTCATTTTGACGGAGGTAAATATAATTACTTATTTCTTTAGTAAGGAGATCGAATGACGATTGTTTTGTGTTCATTTCGCACTCAACTCTCTTTTATATGAACCTAATTTTTCACATCCAGCCTCTGTAATCACAACTGTTTCACTAATCCCCACTCCAGCCACTCCATAATCGCGTAGAGCAATCGGAATATGAAAGACCATTCCCGGTGTAAGGATGGTTTCATCTTGATAGCGCAAGCTCGCAATATGACCTTCACCCCAATCAGGAGGGAATGAACACCCTACTGAATATCCAGTTCTTTTACGCCAATTCTCCATGTAACCTGCCTTTGTAATAATATTCCTTGCTACATGATCGATGGAATGAGAGGTAACACCTGGCTTTATTTCGGCAATCACCGATGATAGAGCTTCTTCACAAACCTTATACATGTCGTGAACTTTATCCGTAACTTTCCCGACAATCGCTGTTCGCATAATCGGTGAAACATAGCGATGGTGAGTTCCTGAAAGTTCAATTAATACGGGGTCTCCAGGTTCCAAGGTTCTTCGTTGAAAATTCGTATGAGGAATACCAGCTCGCCAGCCGGAAGTTACAATTGGTTGTAGGGGGTAATATTCTGACCCCGCTTTCGTCATGGATTCGTACGCAACAGCTGCTACGTCATTTTCTGTAGCTCCCGTGCACACTGCATTGACCGCACTCTCAACGCCAATATCCGTATAAATAGACGCCTTATTCATCAATTCCAATTCAGCTTCACTCTTAACGACTCTACTACTTTCCACAATCCCAAAAGTGGATATTAAATGCTCCCCTAATTTCTCCTTTAAACGGTCCCGAATGACAGGAGGAAAGAACAAGGATTTATCATCAGAACCGATCGTTTTGTGCATGAGATTTTTTTCCATGATGACTTTTACTGTTACATCTGCCGGATCCTCATGATCATCCCAAATCTCAACATCCTTTACCCAAGAGAAAGCATGCCCGTTAAAACTTTCTAAATATCGTAATACTAAAATAGGATCCTGTTCTAAGGAAACAATGCAACATTGGTAGTTCTGAAAACCAAATGTTTGGTGACCTGTTAAGTAAAAAATATTTTCCGGACTAAACACGAGCAAAACTTCTATACCAGTTAGAGCCATTTTTTCTCTCACGTTGTTCAAGCGTACTCGATACTCTTCTTCACTAAAAACTAAAGATTTTGATAATTTCATATAGACCCTCCGTTAAAATAGATGTAATATTAAATAACATAAAGAGTTATTTAATCTTACTTTTGTTCTTACAAAAACTATAAATTATATTTTTCATTAGGTAAAATACCAAAATCTTATCTAATCATTCAATTTTTGAATGTATGCATTTTCAAAAACTCCTTATATGTAATGTTTTTTAACACGAATAGTGATTTTTGGTATAAAACGGAGGGAAAACAATGAATCTCAATCATTTCGAAACTTTCTTATCTGTTAATCGACTCAAAAGCTTCTCAAAGGCTTCTGAGGAACTGTTATTGCCACAGCCTACTGTCTCAAATAGAATTCGCCAAATAGAAGAGGAACTTGGAAAGCCTATGTTTATTCGAAATAAGAATAATATTCAGCTTACCTCCTTTGGAACCATTTTCTTACAATACGCACAAAAAATTCATAATCTGTATACCGAAGCAAAGACAATGATCGCCCAAGAAACCCCACCAAAAAAAGTACTGAAAATTGGAAGTTCAGTACCATTTAGTCATCCTTATTTAAAACATTTTATAAAACAAATTTTCAAAGATAATAGTAAAAGCAAAATTAACTATAGTACGCTAGATCATTCAGAAATTTGCGAAGCGATACTAGAAAATAAATTAGATTTAGGATTTACGTTATATAAAAATCAAGGAATCGATGAGATGGTTTATCAAAGGTTGGATAGTAGAGATTGGAAGGTGATTTGCTCAGAAAATCACCCCTTTGCATATAAAGAGGGAATTGATTTATTAAGCGCCTGCAAGGAACCACTAGTATTACTATATAATCATCCTTTCTATCAAAATTTGTTATTTTCATTGAGAAATATAATAAGCATCGATATAAGTATTTCTGCTTTTATGGACGATGTCGAAAGTGTTAAACATTTGGTCGAAGAAAATATTGGAATTACCTTTTTTCCTTCTAACATGATTAATCAGGAGTCTACAAAAAACTCATTAGTTGAAATACCCATTATTAATAACCCCTTAGAATCAATCGAAGTATATGTCATCTATCACAAAGACCATTTAGTCGCTAAAAATGTTCTTCAAGGAAATTATTGAATGCAGCAAAACACGGGGACGGTTCTCGTGTTTCTCTGCTTTGTTATGTACGGATACTGCAACGAATTATAAAAAGTTTGCCAAGATAAAGGGATTACAACACGAAACAGTCAATGAAAGCCAAAAACAGCGTGTGAAGAAAGGAATCTATCATATTCAGCACGTTAATAACTTTCATAATCGCTTAAAGACTTGGATGAAACGGTTTCAAGGAGTTGCAACGAAATATTTGGATAACTACCTTTACTGGTTTCGTTGGCTTGAACTTGGTAAAAAATTCGCATTTGAAAATCGAGTTGAGCAAATGCTTGTTTCAGCGTGTCGAAATTCTAATAACGCAACAGTTGAAATGTTGAGAAGTGCATAAGAAAAGACCTCAAATAAGAGGTCAAAAATGAGTCGTTTATTATATTATCGGTGATTTTTTTAACTTATTATTTCGCAATACAACTCCGACTATAATAAGTGCAATTATTATAACAGCAGATATGAAATAGAAGTTAGAGATTACATTCATTATGTGAAAAGGTGCTTTATGAACATAAACAGCCTTTACCCACTGGTTCTCTTCTTTTACTGCAATTGCAGTAGAAGTTGAAGTCCCTTTTATTTCATAATATTTTGTTCCTATCGGATAAAAGTTTGAAGCATCTCCATAGTAATCACCAGTCATATCATCAGGCTTGGTCTTTACTTCTCCAATGATTTTACCAATTTCACTATTTTCGATAATTTCCTCTTGTTTAACTTCATAAACTTTTCCTTCCCAAACAACAAAAGAAATAGCCCAAGATAATGCCTGAACAGAGGAAGAAATCATAAATATAAGTAATAGCGACAGCAACATTATTCTTTTCATAAGCACCTCCAAAGATTAACCAGTTTACTTTATCGTAACAGAAGATTCTGTAAATAGTAAATCTTAATAAAAACAACAATCTTTACGAAAACAGCCTTTATTAATAATTAGATCGATGCCATCGTCATCTGACTTTGGTATATAACATGCCAACTGTCCAAACGAGCCTAAAGTAACTAACTCTACAACTCTACTTTCTGTGACGTCACCTTTTTGTCTAGAGGATATCCTTTGTTCTACATCCATTTGAAACCACCCCATCTATTCTTGTATGCTTAGTGCTATCTTTTTCTTTAATTCTGCTTTTAAGGTTTTTACATATAGCTCAAGAAAATCCAGTATTGGATACTTCACGATTTTTTCATTCTGATTAAACGTAATCCCTGCATTTTTCATATAGCCAATGATCATTTGTAACGAAACGGTTAGCGTATCACCTGATTGGTTTTCGTTTATCCACTTCAATATTACAATCCGCCAAGATCTTTTATCGCCATCAATATAGAGATCACCTTTAATAGGTTGCGATAGCAGTATATCTCGAACCTTCTCTTTTTTCTTTTTATCTGCAGGATCCTCCGTTTTCGTATAACTAGACTCCGGTGGACTTTGTTGATAGGTATAGTTTCCATATCGTTTTTGTCTTTTGGACCTTTGATTCCAACCGTCCGGATGAACTTCGATTGGCCTTAAAGCCGCTCTTCTCATCCTTTCTTGCATTTCTCTTTCGACTTCTTCATCTTCTAGCTCTTTGGATTTTTGTCTTTGTTTTTGCCATTCCAATTCTCGAGCCCTTAATCGTGCCCTTTGCTTTTCTTCCTCTTGTTTAATTCTCTCTTCCTCTGCTCTAATTCTTTCTTGTTCTTCTTTCAACCTTTGTTGTTCTATCTCAAATTGTTGTTTCCTTTCAATTAGTTCCTTTAGAAAACCATTTCTCCTCTCATCCTCATTTTCCTTAGAAAGTACAAAATGATTTTGCTCAGTATTCATTGATAACGCTCGTGTCAGAGGTACTTCAGAAGATGATAGTTTATAAAAAGTTATATTGCGATCATGTTGTGATATTGGAATGAAACGAAAGATTGTACATAACCGATTAAATACATCTACATACGCGATATTTCTAGTATTAAATTCATCTATGGTCGCCCCTGTATCTTTCATAAAAAAGTCTAATAAAGCACCTTGTAAATTTTCCTCAAGAAATATATCCCACAGACTATCTTCATGAGTTTTACTAGTTACATAAGTTTCAGCAGTAAGTAAGGTTCCTTTATTCGTCTCTTCTAAAAAAGAAAGCCAACTATAGTCTACGAATGAAAAGGGCTTAAAACCTTCTTCTTTATAGGTTTTCATTCGTTTGGATAAATGACGAGCATAGCTACCTGAGGTTAACCCCTGATCGATTGCCGTAAAATAATCAAACGCCCATCGTTCCTCGGAGTTCGGAAACTTAATGATAAAATCCGGAATAAATGAAAGTTTCTTTTTGTAATGATACCCTCGTATAAATGTCAACTATCAAATATACATTTTCGCTCATTTTAGAATGTACATTTTTGATTCAGTGGACTTATATAGTCCCCCAACCTAACTACGGATGGGGGACTATTATATTAAAAAATTCCTATTCCTAGCTGTTCTTCTAATAATGCTTTTTCTGTATTTAAACGATCTATTTCACTTTTCAGCTCATTTATTTCCTTGATAAATCTTTCGATTCTCGTTTTATCATCTATGCCTTCTTCATACCCAGTACCTTTCCATCTACACCATTCATTAAAATCATAAAGATCTTCTTCACAAAAGTTTTCATTTAAACCTTTTTGATTGGAAGAGCTATTAAGCCACTCCTCAACCAATTTAACTTCACATTTTACCCCATATGAACGAAAGAATTTTATGGCTGCTGTCGTATTCATCTTAGTACTCTCCTTGTTTAGAATTATCTTTATTAAAATGGTCTTTTAGGCGATAGGAATCCCCAATAATATTGACCACTGTGGCATGATGTAGAACTCGGTCTAAAATGGCATTCGCTATTTTAGTATCTTGAAATATATCACCCCATGATTTAAAGCTAGCGTTTGTCGTTAAAATCGTGCTTTTCTGTTCATATCTCATATCGATGAGCTGAAAAAACAGCTTAGCATCCTCTGCGTCAATGGGTAAATAGCCAATTTCATCGATAATAAGGAGTTTATATTTCGCATAATGTTTAAGCCTGGTTTCCAATCGATTTTCAAGTTTTGCTTTTTTGAGATTGAGGATCAAATCATTACACTTGATGAAGTAAGTACTCGTTCTTTTTTTGGCAGCTGCGATTCCAATTGCGGTTGCTAAATGAGTTTTACCTACGCCACTGGTTCCTAAGAATACGATGTTTTCTTTTTGCTCAATAAACCGTAACGTTGTATAATCCAATATTTTTTGTTTATTAATCGATGGTTGAAATTCAAAATCAAAGTCTTTTATTTCCTTCAAATGAGGGAAGGCCCCTACCTTAACCATAGATCTCACCATATTTACTTCTTTCATGTCGATCTCGTAATCTGTCAGTTTGACTAATGTGTCGGTAAATGACAGTTGATTATTGGTCATAAAATCAATGGTTTCATCTAGATGAACTAACATCTGTTTTAACTTTAAATACTCTAAATTCTGTACGAGTTTGTTATAACTGCTATTCATTTTTATACACCTCATTAATTGCCTCTAAATTTTTCCTTGCCAGCTCTTCTATATTTGTAGAACCTGGTAGCCCTCTTGCTAGAGTATCAACGTAATGCTCCGGCTTGTAGTTGATTTTCAACGGGCGAATTGGATGTTCGACAATTAAATCCGTGTTATAATAGACAAAGATATGGTTATCGTATATTTGTAAACTAAGCGTTTTCCCGATGTATCCAGGTGGTACTGAATACTGGTTGGATTTGAAGGTAATCATATTGGATGGATTTACTTTCACAAGTATACGATCAATTTTATAGGAATCTCTTATTCGTTCATGTGGTAATGGAGATAAGAGATTTCTTTCTTTTTTTAGTGCCAGTATTGGGATTTTCCCTGTTCCTTGATGGTAACTATTGTTGATACGATTACAGAGTGTTTGAACAAACTTATGCAGTTCCTCATAATCAAATTTTCCTTGATAAGCGTGAATCTCATCGAGTAATTTCATCGGAGCTTCTACCTTTGCTTTGGTCCGCGGTCTCCCAGCTATACAGGCTCTTACTTCAAACCCCATATCTTTTGAAAACTGAAAAAATCGCTCATTTACTTTTCCCTTTTGATATTCTGTTCGAGGCTCGTCCATAACCGTTTTCATATTGTCCGTCAAAATCGTTTTTGGAACTCCTCCAAACACCTCAAAACTTTCCGTAAGGAAAGACAATAATATACTCTGAGACTTGGAGATTGATAGGTTGAATGTTCGAAACCTTGAATGGGCAAGTAAGAGTACACATACGTTCACATAAAGGATTTCTCCATCTTTGGTGATGTATTGGATATTTTCTTTCCAATCCAACTGTGCTTGTTCAGCTGGTGGCGTTTCAAAACGAATAACCTCACTGGTTAATTTTTTACGTTTCTCTGTTTCAAAGTGACGTTGAAACTCTGGTTTACTTGATAGGTATCTTCTAAACGATGATTGCCCACAATCTAGGCCGTGATTATCTTTCAAGTATTGCCATAGTACTCGTTTATAATAGAATTTCTGATTAGATTCTTCTGAGAGAAGCAACGCTATGACTTCGTAGTATTTATCAATTTTTGATCTTCGGTTACGGCTGCTTTTCGGCTCATAGCCTTGTAGATATTTTTCAACTGTCCTCCGATCCACACCCATATCACGAGCTAATTGACTCTTATTGATTTTCATTTTTAGACTCTCCATCAATAATTTAAATTTTGGCAAATCTACAAGACTATTAATTTCAATACTTGAATTTACATTAATTTGCATATGCATAATATTCCACCTCAAGAATATTATGCAGTTAACCATCAAAACTGTACATCCTTAAACAATCATTTCTGTACACTCTTAAGTTAGCATTTATACCCTCGCTTAATCTCAACGTCGTAGGGTTTCAGCTCACCTTCTAATATTTCTTTAAAAATGGTGAGACCAATATCTTTATTTGATTTATCCTCAAGCTTTGAAACATGCTTATCATAAGTCCTCGTGTTTTCAGAGTAAGAACATTCACTCTCATCATTATGGCGAAAATAAAAAGGTCTTCCCTCATCTTTGGTTAAATTCATATTTACAGGTTTGTTGCAGCATAAACAGGTAAACGCACTCTTCTTTGAAAAAACACGATAATTATCTTCGAACCATCGTTTGACTTCGGAACGTGTTAAATTTTGTTGTTCTAGCTCTCTTCTTTTCAGTTCAATGTGAAAGACGGAATTATGTAGATAGGCTGAATCCAAGAAATTCACATCCCTTCTAATCCAGTTGTTTCTAAGAGTATTATATCATTATGAGAATTTTCGGATATATAGGAGACTAAAAGAATAATCTTCCAACTATAATTGAATACTAGGATTGTAGTTTTTTTAGTAGTTAACCTTAATAATTAGGATAATAGTTATTTTGGTAAAAGGGAAAACAACCAATGGGTTAATGCGTCATCTTAGGGATAAGCATGGCATAGAAATTTGCGGAAGCAAACAGAAGAAAGATTTATTAAATATCGGATATTATCATGGATATAAAGGATATCGTTTTATCGGACAAGCAAACCACCAAATTCCCTATACCAACTTTGATGAGGTTGTTGGAGTGTATGAGTTTGATACAAACCTTAAAACACTCTTATATCCAAGAATTATGTTCATTGAAACAGCGATTAAAAACTATACACTTAATACCTTAATTGGAATAGGACCGGTGGACTTCGATTTTGTTTTTTCACACCTATTAAATGAGTATAAGAAAGAAAATACGGGTAATAGTAAGTATAGGGATAAAATGAAGAAACGGCTTGAATTACGGAACAAAATCAATCAACAGATTAGCTACAACTATTCCGAACAAAAGGCCATGATTTCACACTTCTTCCATAAGAATGAGCCGATTCCACTGTGGGCTATATTTGAAGTCATTAATCTTGGCGAATTTGGATTCTTCCTACAGTGTTTAAATCAAGATACAAGAATAGCAATTGCTGAAGACTTAAATATGCACACTACAAACCATAATCAGAATGGAAGAATAGTGGAAGATATTATTTTCCTTATTAAAGAGCTTCGTAATGCAGTAGCTCATAACTCTGTAGTCTTTGATTGCAGGTTTAAAAAGATGAATCCCCCTTCTAGGCTGAAGGAATACTTCCAAAGTGAAACAGGAATAAACAACATAACTTTTGACACCATTGTTGATTATTTTATCGTTGTGATCTTCCTACTGAAAAAGCTCGGTGTTACCAAAACCGAATTAAAACAGATTGTCAGGAAGTTCTACGCTGAATCTGAAAAGCTAAGAAGTTCAGTACCGATACCTGTTCACACCTCTATAATGGGGTCTGATTTTAGAAATAAGGTAAATAATTTAACGAACTATATTTAGGCCTGTCCTTTACGAATAGAACAAACTGTAGTATCATAATATATATCTAACAGCGGTGTATAGCTTCGGCTTACACTTAAGGGGACTGGATGCGTCTGGTCCTCTTTTAATTTTGTCTAAAAACACAGGGAAGGTTCAAAGCAGGGTTCATCGAGGATGGAAACAACTGGGAGATGTGTCATTCGAATTAAGGGTGAGATTACATTTTTTGTAGACTACGCCTTATAAATAAGAGTCAGTGAAACTCCAAAAATCCTCGCAGCCTGGCGCAGCGATACGCCCTTGATCCCTTTTACTCTTCGCAGTACTTCACTTCTTTCTTCTTTAGGCAAACTCTTTACTTGTGCGATTTCGATTGCACCAAGTATTTTCTTGATTTCTTTCCTTACTTCTTCATCCGTTAATCTCCTTTCTTTCACCATATCCTCCAGACAGGTATCATTATTTTTTCTTTCATTATATTCTTTAAATTTCTCAATAGCGATGGCTAAATCCGTAGCGAACATTCTTAAAACCATTTTGCAATCCAGCATTTTCTTGGCGCTATCATCTCTCCTATAGTATCCACAACAGCTACTCCATCTCCACTGATCAGGAGCTTGAACCATTCGAGCTTTCACTGGATTTTGGTGAATATACCTGACCACTGTTAACAAATATTGATGGTCTTCTACATTTTCACTTTTATATCGATCCTGAAATAGATGTCCAGTTGTCAGGTACTTCCAGTTGTAGTAATTGACATAACTCACCCCTATCCTTTTCATCGTAATGGATATATCTTCATTCCCCTCTTTTAGCAGTACATGTACATGATTACTCATCAAACACCATGCATATATAGTCATTTCGTATTTCAATTTATATTTTTTGAGAAGTTCAAGGAATTTTACCCTATCTTCATCATCATGAAATATTTCCTGCCTATTCGCTCCTCTCCAAATGATATGATAGATTCCGGTATTGCTTTTGACTCGCGCTTTACGAGGCATGATTATCACCTCTTTTCATTGGATACATATCGCCATGGGTTTTTAAGTTTTGGAATGTACTCAATCCTTTCGACCCTTCCTCTATCTTTAACAATCATTTAAAATAGTTGCTTTGCTCGAAATGGTCAATGCTATTATGAAAACAGTTAGGTGATTCATACGTTTGAGGTTAAGCGACTGGGAGTGGATGGGTAAAGTGATAAAGTGAAAGGATGATGATGGATTGATACGGTATGAAGATAGGTGGGAGAAGTAATTTTGGTTTAGAGGAAGATGTTTTTGTGATCTATACTAAATATTCCACAGTTGATTCTAATTTCCCTTCAATTAATTCGAGAAAATAAAAAATAGAGGAGTCCTCGATTGGTATCTGATTCCATATCAATCTCAAGCAAAAGGATAGTGAGTGGGAAAAATTCTTACTATTCCCACTCATATCAACTAATATAAAATGCTCACGGAAATTACTTTAACAGTTTACCGCTTTAATTTACTAAAAAAACACGAGAACCGTCCCCTTGTTTACGCTCTACTCCCTCTCAAACCCCAATATCACAGCTGTGGCTGCACCTAGTGACTGTGAATAGGGTTCTTCATTGAAGGTGATTTGGGTTTGGGAGTATGGGATTTTTAGTGCGTTATGTTCTAGGTAGTGAAGGAGTGATGTTTGGAATGCAGCTGATTGGTTATATGGGCTATCGATTACGATTTTGCCAGGATTCAGTAAATGAATAACCGAAACGAGTGATGTTCCTAGGTAGGATCCATACATTCTCAACTGATCTTCAATCTGCTGCTCCGTTACACTGGAAGTTGATATCCCGTCATCTAAGCTAAGCTTCCATTCTCGAAACGCCTTTTTGCTTATCAGTTTTTCAAGGCATCCACGTTGACCACACCCACATAGCGGTCCATTTGGATCAACTGAGATATGACCAATCTCTCCTAATGTCCAGCTATCTCCGTTCCATATATGACCCTCTGCTGTAAAAGCTCCTCCAATCCCATCACCGATTCGAATATAAAAGGAACTCCTCTGCTCGTCCTCATCCTCCATCATCTGCGAACATAATGACGCCATATTTACATTGTTTTGAACAATTATGGGAACAGCGATCGCTTCTTGCAAGGTATCAAGCACACGAGTATTTCTCCAGTTGAGGTTTGTAGATTCATATACAATTCCTTCATTGGCGTTCACTATACCCGGAATTCCCAATCCAACTCCTACTACTTCCGGATGCTCTTCCAACAGCTCTAAGACAATATTTCTTATCTCATCAAATACCTCTTCCTTATTTCTTCCATCCATTCCACGAAACCCACTAGTAAGGGATTGTAAGTAATAATCGGTGACAAGATATTCAACTCCATCATGATGGATCGCAATTCCGATTGCTTTAAAGGCTATCTCATTTAATTTGATCAGGATCTTCGGCCTTCCCGCTTTCTCCGGGTCCTTAACCCCAACCTCTTTAATCACACCATCTTTCACATATTGGTCTACAATAAGGGAAATCGTATTTTTGCTAACCTCCATCGCCTTAGCTAGGTCTTTCCTCGAAGTTTGCTTCTTTTTTCGTAAAAGCGATAGTACCTTTTTTTGATTTTGCTCGCGTAATATTCCAGGTCCTTTGATCTTCATATCTCTTCCTCGTCTTTCTAAAAACAGATACCATTATTATACCAATAACCCCCTATTAAAGTTTCTTAATCTTATGCTTGAATCGTGAAATGAACTGTTGATTCCATTCATCTCCACCTGTCGCATTTCCACTCTTCCAAATAGGCGGCTGAATTCCTTGCTCAACCAGCTTGGCTGTTGCTTCCATCGAGATGGAATTTAAAATAAAGGCATTCACAAAAGTAGACACCGCCCCAACTTTTTGCTCCAAATCTTGTATCTCAATCACAGCATCGCCAACATCCACCTTCGAATCAATCGCAAGATCAACAACATCATGCAAGTTTGCTTTAGATGGATGTCTCGCAGGGTGCTCCTCTGGAGTTGAAAGTGCATGTGTTTTAGACGAGACACCGATTGTTTTGACGCCTAATTGCTTCGCCTCGAGTGCTGCATCAATTGTTGCAGCATTTATCCCATAGGCATTCACAATCAGTAACAGATCCCCAGCGGCTAACCCATAATCCCGAATCACAATTTTTCCATAGCCAGGGGTCCGTTCAATAGCCATAGAACGCAAAGCCCCACCACTCAATAGTGTTCCTTCATCTAAGATTGCACTAATATGCATTAAACCACCCGCACGAAAAAATAACTCCTGTGACCCCAGATTTGAGTGGCCACCTGGTCCATACACATATACAATTTTATCCTCACGAATATGGTCTGCAAACATATCTGCAGCCTTCATAATTGCAGCAGTTTCTGTCTCAATAATCGAATCAAGATAGCCTTTCACTTTTTCATAATACTCAAGTCCATATTTCATTCTCTTCACTCCGATCTATGATATAAAAACTCTCCAGCTTTCATCGTCCCTGTTACTTCAACTCTATTATTTTTATATTTATATAGTAGTAAGTCGGCTGGTGCCCCCACTTGAAGACCGCTTTTCTGCTGCAAGTCTACTATTCTTGCCGGTAAAATAGATGCCTTATCAATCGCATCAGATAATGCAGTAATTCCCATATTGACAAGTTGATTGACTCCCCATAAAATGCTTTGAGCGGATCCTGCCAAAAGTCTCGGTTCTCCTTTCAAGTGAAGTCTCCCTTCTTCCGTTAAGGTGACCTCACCACCGACGGATGCTTGATAATCTCCAGGTGGTAACCCTGCCAATGCGACACTGTCACTTATGAGAACCATTTTATCTTTTTTCACTCTTGCAATTACCTTTAACACCGAATCCGGTAAATGAAAGCCATCGGCAATGACTGTTGCCGCTAATCGATCTTCTGCTAGCTGGTCCCATAGATAATTCGGATGTCTTGGAAGCATCACATGTGCCCCATTTCCTAAATGGGTGGACAAGCTCGCCCCTGCTTCCACAGCCTGAAAAATTTGTTCGGAAGTAGCACTTGTATGGCCAATTGATACACATATCCCCTGCGCGGCAGCCTTTTCAATGAACTTTGGTGCATTGCTCCACTCAGGAGACAAGGTAATAACTTTTATCAAGCCATTCACGGATTCAATTAAACCTTGAAAATACTCCCAATCTGGAGCCTGAATACATTCCTTCGCATGTGCCCCTCTTGGTCCATCCTCTAACGATAAAAAGGGACCCTCCAAATGAATCCCCGGAACCATTTTTCTAACCAACGGATTCTTCTCGACTGCATCTGAAATTACCTGAACTAGCTTACTTATCTTCTCATACGAATTCGTAATGACTGTTGGATAAAAACTCGTTACACCCTGTTCCAGCAAACTTTCAATGACCCTAACAATATCAAGTTCAGTCAACTCTAATGAATTAAAATCCACACCCTTATACCCATTTACCTGTAAATCAACAAAGCCTGGTGCAATATAAACAGTGGAGTCTGTAACCACTGATGGCTCTATCGCTTGAATGAAACCGTTCTCAACAATCAGCTTCACTCCAATATCGTCCTTATAATGAATGCCCTCTATCGTAATCGTATTATTCCTCATTTTTCTCATCTCCAAATGAATCTTGGTCAAGGTAAAGAATCGCATTCTCATGGGTACGCAGAATGGAAGCAGGGCACTCCGTACTAATTGGACCAAAAAGCGTTTGTTGTACGGCCTGTTTTTTCGTCGGACCTGGAACCATACAATACATAAATTTTGCCGAAAGTAACGCTGGAATCGTAACTGTAAGCGCATGTGTCGGAACCTCAGCAAAAGAAGCAAAACAGCCATCATTTACCTGTTGCTGCCTACACACTTCATCCAACTCCACGACTTTTAGAACACTCGGATCATGAAAATCAGCAACTGGCGGATCATTAAACGCTAGATGCCCATTCTCCCCAATACCTAGGCAAACAATATCAATCGGTTTTTCTGTTAGCAATTGTGAATAGCGCTCAATCTCTGCTTCATTTGCACTATCCATTAAATACACCTGTTTAAATGGTACTTTCGTAAACAAGCGTTCTTTTAAAAAGTTTTGAAAAAGCTGCGGGGCATTTGCCTCCAAGCCTTTATATTCATCCATATGAAAGGCTGTAATTTGGTTCCAGTTTATCCTGTTGTCCGCTATAAAATGAGCTAAAAACTCATTTTGCGATGGAGCAGCCGCAAAAATCATGCGAATTTCATCCTGTTCCAGTTGAAGCTTCACGATTTGATTTGCCACATCCTTTGCTGCTGTTTCTCCCATTGTATTTCGATTTTTGAAAACGAAGTATGTCAATTGATCCTTTTGTCCCTTAATTGTCATTTGTCATCACCTTCTAGTATGTGTTCGATGGCATTCTGTATCGTCTCTTCCGTTTTTATATGAAAAGGAGCAGGTAGGCCGAAGTAATAGATAAACTCCTTCGCCTCATAGCCTCCTTGTCTTATTTGCTGTTGAGTGGCAAGATAGCCGATCATTCCATTGCTATATCCAAGCGCCAGCGCTTCTGGCCACTTTTGTTTTATGTACTCTCCATAATGCTGGACCATTTCTGCATTAAAAAACACGAATTCTAATTCATCACTGATCTGAAATACTTGAATTTCAAAAATAGCCTCATTTTTATCTTTCCAGTGCTGATGAACATGCTTTTTCCAAATTTCAAGAACGGGAGGATCTACTCTTGCTTCATGATTCTCCTGAAAAATCAATGGAACTCTAGTTATTTTTGCCTGAATATTATCACACTCTATAACTCTACCATTCTGCATTAACCTTATTAATACATCTTCGGCAAGCCTTTTTCCTAGGTGCTCCATGTCCTCTAAATTTCCTCTATAAAATTCATTATCCTTTATGAAAGCTGGTCTAATATCTCCACAACAACCTTGTATAAACCCGATAACGGTATGTTGATAGGTTTCTTTTAAAATCGAACAACATTGCCCTGTAAACTCTGATGAGACTACATTCGCATCTGTTGAAGTTGGATGGCATGTATCGTGAATTAGCATACCCTTCATATCACCCTCAGCCGTTGTAAAAGTAATGATCGTCACATCCTTATTTACATAAACATCTCTATTAGGCTTCATCAAAACCTGATCGCCCTCTGTTACTCTTCGGTAAACTGAAATATCACTCTCCGTTTTTCTGACAGTAATGGTCACAGGCTCTTTGTTTCCAATCGCACTTGTTGCACTTTCTAGTATTTTCTCTTCAAGCGATTGTATAAAACTCTGATCAATCTCTCCAAGTAAACTTGTAAAAGCCTCACTAGTTTGTGGTCCAGAATGGTTATGGGTCGCATGAAAACAAATAGAGTCAGGCGAAATTGCAAAGGTACTTGCTAGCTTTTTTCGCCAAGACTTTACCTTTTCATCATCCCACCAGATGACATCCCCAATGAAAAGGAAAAACACCTGATCCTTTTTCTCAAAATAATAGGTTTTAAGAAAAAGAGGAGAATGGACCTCCATGGCTTTTCCTTGTCGATGAGCAAATCCGGCTAACTGGATTGGAAGCTCTGGTGTAATGTCGATTTCGTGTGTACCAAGTAGCAATGACATGTCAATTCTCCTCTTTCGTTATGCAAATCGTTTTATAACTAAAATGAAGTTCCGAAGAATATGGAAAGGGTCCTTTACCGGTAGTGCGACTACTTTTTGTAATGGCTCCCCCTTTTGGTCCCGAATTTGAATCCACTCGCCTATTTCTTTATTCGGATTCGGAAAGGTGGAAAAGCTATACTCCGCAATTTTTTTATACCAATCTAGAAAGATGTTTTTTTGTGTTTTTTCATATAGTAAAAGGAAAGTATACAGCGCCTCTGAATGTGGCCACCATAGCTTTGTCGACCATGTATCTAGAATAAGCTTTTCATATGGATCATTGATTACACGTCCTTGTGGTTTATTTCCACTCTTATCCACGAAACGCAATAGCCCACCATATTCTTCATCCCAACCAAGCTCGACAGCAGTAGTGGCAACCTTAGACAGTAGCTGCAATATCTCCTTTTGCTGCTCTTCCTCCCACTCCTGTAACGAATGGATATGAAACCACACCGATTCTAACGCATGACCTGGATTCACATGCCTGGCCATCAATGTATCCCCATTTTCTTCATTCTCAGGCTTTAACTCTACGATTCTTCCATCATCGAGAATAAATTCTTGAAGAATCTTTTGACTCAATTGCTTTGCCTTTTTTTCAACCGTAAAGGACGGAAAATGGATCGCTGTCTGCTCTATTTCTTGTGCAACGTTTAGCAAAATCATGTGAATCGAATGCGAAGTATACGTAGATGGAATTGGGTACGGCTCCGTTTTAAAAACACCACTTTCTACCCGCTGATGGATCGTTTCGTAAACCTCTAAGGCCCTAGCATACGCAGTTTCTTTTTTATAAACTTCTGCATATTTGTTGACACCAAGTACATAAAAGCAATCAGCAAAAACCGAGATTTCTGCTTGCCCCTCAATTCTTTCACCCTTATTTGTTACAGCATACAAAATATGTTTTCTATCTGTAACCGTGTGATGTAGTAGAAATTCGTATGTTTTATCAGCCATCTCTTTTAAACGAGTAGCATCTAGAGATAGCTTTCCTTCGACTGTTAACCGATACAGTTCTGCACATAGCCACAAAAATCTCCCTTGTGACCATGTGTATTTATCAGTAGTCACAAGGGTCGCACCATCATTTGTGAAGCAGGTAAAAACGCCACCTGCTTCATCATCAAACGCCTTCTCCCAAAACGGCCAGAAGCTTTCTTCAATTTGAGTTTTATAAAAGTTGACTAAATTTGAAGTATCCATCACCTGTCTCCTCACTTGTTATAAGGCTGGTGTAATCTTATTTGTTTCCTTTGCCAATTCTTCATCAGATTTGCTTAATGCTGATAGTATATCCTCAATTTCTGGTTTAACCGGCTTATTGCGATTCAGTAAACCAAGTCCGATATACACTAACCCTGACGTAAAGATTGGTGCCCCAAGCTCAACATACAATGGCCACTCGACACCGTATTTTGTTAGGACAAACATTCCAAAACCGGCAATAATGGAGGCAATCGCCGCCTTTGAATCACTATATTTAAATGCTGGCAATAATCCTAGTAGCATTGGAATGGAAACAGGTCCAACTAACGCCGCAAACCAGGTAATTAATAGACCTAACACCCCACCAAAATTATCAGAGAAAATTCCGATGATTAATGTTAAGAATGTGAAAGCAAACGTAACAATCCTTGCAATTTTTAGGGACACTTTTTGATCAATCCCTTTAAATTTATTCGACATCACAGGTAGGATATCTCTAGTAATAACAGCTGAAATCGTATTTGCATCTGAGGAAGTCATCGACATTGTTGCGGCAAATAAAGAGGCGAGCACAAGACCAACTAATCCAGCTGGTAATAGCTCTTGTGTAAGTAATGCATAGGATTGTGTTGGATCCTCAAGATTTGGAAGAATTAGTGGAGCTGCCCACATCGGAAAGAATAAAATTAACGGCCAGATGAGATAAAGTCCACCTGATAAAAGTGCCGATTTTTTTGCCTCTTTTCCTGATGGAGAAGCAATATATCGTGCTGCAAGGTTCCAAGTTCCACCGTTATAACTGAAAAAGACGATGAAGACATACACCAATACGTATCCTAATGTATACGGTTCATTAAAAAGCTGACTATTGGCTGGCGGGAGATTATCCCAAATTCCGCTAATCGATCCCCATCCACCCATTTGACTTAAAACAACAAAGAACATCACAATACCTGCAATAATTTGAACGATAAATTGTGCAAAATCAGTCCAGAGATCAGCCCAAATACCACCGACTGTAATATAAATAAGGGAAACAATACCGGATAGTAAAATTCCGTACACAATCGGGATGCCAGTAAATACATTAAGTAATAGTCCAATTGCCGCCCACTTAGCACCCACATCGAATAATTTTACAACGACTCCACTCCAAGCCACTAATTGCTGGGTCGGTACATTGTAACGCAACGCAAGAAATTCCGTAGGAGATTCAATATCAAGCTTTGTTCGCAGCTTTGACCAACGCGGCGCCATGATGTATGCCCCTGAAATAACCCCAATCACAATTGGCACTGCCCACCACATATACAAACTAAAACCATGCGTGTAAGCTAGTCCGGCATATGCTACGAATACCGCACCACTATACCCCCCAACATGATGCGAAATTCCTCCTAGCCACCAAGGTAGCTTCCCTCCTGCGACGAAGAAATCTTTTGACCCTTGTACCTTTTTAAAAGACAAAAAACCAATGACAACCATAAGCAAGAAAAAAGCTATAATGACTACCCAATCCAAACCACTCATGTTTCTCCCCCTTTATAATCCGTAATTTCACCCAATAAAACTACAACATAGACAAGCGCTTATTCATCACCCTTTCTAATTAGTCCTAATATATTACTAATTAATTAAAAAAATACCACAACTAAGTTAATTTGTAAATAAATTTCGAAATTTCGAAATTTTATAAGGGAAACATGGGGACAATTCTCTTTTATTTTCCTTCAATTAATTCGAGAAAATAAAAAATAGAGTAGTACTCGATTGGCATCTGATTCCATATCAATCTCAAGCAAAAGGATAGAGAGTGGGAAAGATTCTTACTGGTCCCACTAATACAAAATGCTCACGGAAATCACTTTAACAGTTTAACGCTTTAATTTACTTACTAAAAAAACACAAGAACCGTCCCCTCGTTTCCGTTTCTCCAACAAAACATCATGATGAAAACGGTTAAAATATTCACTTGCGTTTATATTCATCATGATGTATTATGAAAATATACCCACAATACCTAAAAACATCATGATGTTTAAGATTATAAACAAATAAAAACGGAGGCGATAAGACCGGTGCAAACAAACGAATTAGATAAGCATTCAAAAGTACCATTATACAAACAGTTGAAGCTTTTGTTAATGAGGTATATCGAGGAAAACCTTTCTGAAGGGGACTCACTTCCAATCGAAACTGAAATAGAAAAGCTTTATGGTGTAAGCAGAGCGACTGTAAGAAAGACAATCGATGAACTTGTATCAGATGGAATCGTTAAAAGGATTCAAGGAAAAGGTACCTTTGTACAATCAAAAAAAATTGTTCAAACCGCAGGTACCATCACGAGCTGGACAGAAGAAATGCGGCTAAAAGGCAAAAAGATTCACACCGAAAATACCTTGCTAGTTGAAATGGAGCCTTCTCGAAAAATAAGTGAAGAGTTAAAGTTAGCACCTAACGAGAAAGTCATTTGCTTGAAAAGAACTCGATTTGCAGATGGTGAGCCCATTGCCATTATGATTAACTATTTGCGGGCTAAATTTGTCCCGGGGTTCATAGAGAAAGGTCTACAAAAAGAATCGCTATATGAAACTCTTGAAGAAGACTATAATATTCGGCTTAAGAAAGCGGATGAGAGAATTCAAGCAAGAAGTGCAACTGACTTGGAGGCGATCGAATTACGAATTCCTCCCCAATCTGCTTTACTTCACTTAACAAGGGTTTCTTATTTAACGGACGGGACTCCTTTTGAATTAGTTGAGATGTCTAATAGAGGAGATCGTTACCACTATCATATAGAGCTAGATGGAAGAAATAAGCTGAAATCATTTTAATGAAAAGAAGAGGTGGCAAACATGCTCACACTAACTGAGGGTTTAATCGAACTAGACGTAAAAGCCAAAGATGCAGAAGGTGCCATTAGACAAGCAGGGCAACTCTTAGTGAATGAAGGATTAGCAGAAGAAAGCTATGTAGAAGCAATGGTTAAGGGCTATAAAGATGTAGGTCCATATATTGTGGTCGCTCCAAACATTGCCTTTCCTCATGCCAGACCAGAATTTGGTGCAAAAGAAAAAGGAGTCTCTATCATCAGGCTTAGTGAGCCTGTTGTATTTGGACACCCAACGAATGATCCAATCCAACTTGTATGTGCTCTTTGTGGAACAGACAGTACCAGTCATATTGAAATGCTTCAGTCCCTTGCTGATTTACTGAGGGATGAAGAAAAGCTAAACGTCATTATGAATCCAGCAACATCAAAACGAGAAATTCTTTCACTAATATAAAATCTCAAAGGAGTGTTAATCAATGAAAGTTGTAACTGTTTGTGGAATGGGTTTTGGTACAAGTTTAATGTTACTTATGGATATTCAGTCTATCGCTAAAAGTCACGGGTATGAGGTAGATGGTGAAGCAGTTGATTTAGGTTCTGCGAAAGGAAAGACTTGCGATTTTATGGTGGCGTCAAGTGAGATCTCTGCAGAATTGAATGATGAAGCGGTTGAGGTCATCTCAATTAATAACCTACTAGATAAAGAGGAAATTGAAAAGAAAGTCATGCCTGTCATTCAAAAGCTACAAAAAAGGGGGTAGTGAAAAATGTTAGATATCATTGTTTCGATATTAAGTAATCCAGCAATCATACTTGGTATCATTGCCCTAGTTGGATTAGTTGCTTTAAGAAAATCAACTTCCGACGTTATAAAAGGGACCTTGAAAACCATATTTGGCTTTATCATTTTACAACAAGGTTCAAACATTATTGTAAACGCTCTCGTTCCATTCAGCACGATGTTTACAGAGGCATTTGGATTGACGGGCATCGTAGCAGAAGATAATGCATTAGTCGCTGCAGTTCAAACGGTATTAGGAAAAGAGACAGCGCTTATTCTTGTATTCTCTTTCTTGATTAACCTATTAATTGCTAGAGTTACCAAATGGAAGTATATCTTCTTAACAGGACATATGATGTTCTCTTTTGCCGGAACAATGGCAATTGTATTTAACCAAATGGGACTGTCTAGTACAATGACAATTTTACTAGGTTCCATTATTCAAGGGATATCAATGGTATTATTCCCTGCCATTTCCCAGCGATTTGTTCGTAAAATTACAGGGAAGGATGATATTGCTTTCGGTTTCTGGGGGAGTTCTTGGATCAGCTTATCTGGATGGGTTGGCGGTCTCGCTGGAAACAAAGAAAAATCATCAGAAGATGTTAAAGTGCCAAAATCTTTAGACTTCCTGAAAGATATGAGCGTCCTCATGGGTATCGTCATGATTGTCATCTATTTAGTTACCTCTTTATTTGTGGACAAAGAAGTAATGGCTGAGATTTCAGGAGGACAAGATATTGTACAGTTTTCACTTATGAACGCTCTTACCTTTGTAGCGGGAATTCTTGTCTTGCTACAAGGTGTGCGAATGTTCCTTGGAGAAATTGTCCCCGCCTTTAAAGGAATTGGAGAAAAAATTGTCCCAGGTGCTAAGCCAGCCCTTGATGTACCCATCTTTTTCGCTTTTGCACCAATTGCCGTAACGCTTGGATTCCTGTCAGCTTTAGTCGGAAGCTTACTAGTAACCTTTATCTCTACTATTTTACCAGTTGTTGTTCTACCTTCAGTCATCGGATTATTCTTCATGGGTGGTGCAGCGGGAGTATTCGGTAATGCGTCAGGTGGTAGACGCGGAGCGATCATTTCTGGTTTCTTTCTAGGGGTGTCATGGACATTACTAGTAGCTCTTGCCTACCCATTAGTAGATATGAACGCATACGGTGTTGAAGGGCTTTGGTTTGCTTCACCAGATGCCATTATTGTTGTTGTTGTGATTCGCTTAATTGGTTCATTATTTGGGATTGGTCTATAAGACTTGAAAGATGGAGAGTAGATGATTCATTTAAAAATTATCTACTCTTAAAAAAGGAGGAAATCACAGTGGGAAAAGTTAGAACATTATTAGGAGATATTGACGCAAAAGACTTAGGATTTACTTACAGCCATGAACATTTATGGACTTGCCCACCACCTAGTCAAAAAGATCGGGATTTAGAATTAACAGATTATGAGGCCTCCGTAAGTGAATTATTTAGATTTAAAAGAGCCGGAGGACAGGCGCTTGTAGATGCGACTACACTTGATTACGGAAGAAATGCCTCAAAGATGAAACAAATGTCGATTGAAACAGGTGTACATGTTGTTGCAACCTCAGGCTTTAACAAGCATATATACTTTCCTGCATGGGTGAATGCACTGACCATCGAAGAAATTCAGCAGAAACTAGTAAGAGATGTGACGATTGGAATGGATGGAACTGATGCAAAAGCTGGCTTTCTAAAAGCAGGGTCTTGGGATCAATATATTCATCCACTTGAGGAAAAAGTAACAAGAGCAGTGGCACGTGCCCAAAAGGAAACTGGTGCTCCTATCTGGTTGCATACTGAAGCAGGTACGATGGGTGAAGAAATGCTCGATATCCTAGAAGAGGAAGGCGTCGATTTAACTAAAGTAGCCGTAGGACACAGTGATCGAAACGCAGATCCATATTACCACCTGCAGCTTGCAAAAAGAGGAGCATATGTTCAATTTGATGGCGCAAGTAAAATTAAGTACTATCCTGATAGTGTACGTGTCGATCTTATAAAAAATATGATTAATCATGGCTTTGTGAAACAGTTACTAATCTCTGCAGATATGGGCAGACAAAGCTATTTACATG
Organism: Robertmurraya phoenicis; assembly: GCF_047302285.1. GTDB lineage: Bacteria > Bacillota > Bacilli > Bacillales > Cytobacillaceae > Robertmurraya. Next base: position 450,957 of record NZ_CP154845.1, on the reverse strand, counting down.
CTTATGGTGGAGGACCAGGATTCGAATATATCCTCAAAAAATATATCCCACGTTTGAAAAATGAAGGGATTAGTAAAGAAGATATTCATACCATTTTTGTAGAAAATCCAGCACGTTGGTTAGCACAATTTGAAGGGTGATGAGATTATGACAGTCAAAAAAGGAACGATTATCGCCATTCTTCGAGGGATTCATCCTGAAGATGCTAGTTCAATCGTAGAAGTACTGCTTAATAACGGAATTTCCTGGGTAGAGGTATCTTTAAGTGATGAAGAAAATGGGCTTCGTTGTATCCAAAATATCCATTCCGCTTTTCAGGATTCCGTTCAATTAGGTGCTGGCACCGTGATTCATCCACACCAAGTGGATAAAGTATTGGAAGCAGGTGCTAAATATATTATTACCCCAGGGTGGGACCGTGAACTAATCCGTTATGTAAAAACAAAGCAAGTAGATGCTTTCCCAGGTGTCTTCTCACCTGGAGAGATTGTCCAAGCCTTACAAGAGGAAATAAATGTCGTGAAACTGTTCCCGACAAATGATCTTGGTTTATCGTATGTAAAAAGTCTACAAGGACCTTTTCCAAATGTACACATCATGGGAGTAGGTGGTGTAGATTTACACAACTTAAAAGACTATTATGAAGCAGGTTGTTCATCATTTGCCATTGGTAGTGATTTAGTCCCAAGAGGAGCCACGAAAAAGGATCTCAATGCCATTGAACAAAAGGCAAAACAGTATGTAGATCTCATTCAGAAATTGGGGAGTTGATGGTATGTCAATGGTAAAAACAGCTATTAATATGACAAGAGATGAAGTAAAAGCAGCGATTGAAGAATATCCAGTAGCTATTTTACCTATTGGAGCAACAGAACAACATGGACATCACCTTCCGTTAGGTGTTGACGTCTATTTAGCAGAGGGAATTTCAAAGCGGATTTGTGAAAAAACAGGCGCTCTCCTTCTACCGACCTTACCGTTTGGCTACTCTTGGGTTTGGCGTGATATTCCTGGCACAGTTTCACTTCAACAGCACCATGTAGAAGCCGTCATTAAGGACGTCGCTCACAGTGTAAGTAGGTACGGAATAAAGACACTTATCATCGTGAATGGTCATGATGCCAATAATGCCAGTATGAAATATGCTACTAGAGAGTTAGTCGATGAACTAGATATGAATGTTGTCTACCTGTTTTATCCAGACTTTGGAGCAGTTATAGACCAATATTGCGAATCTAAACCATGGCACGGAATGATTCATGCTTGTGAATTTGAAACGTCACTTATGCTCGCTTTAAAGCCGGAACTCGTCGATATGTCTAAAGCTGTTAGAGAATATCCAGAGAAGCCAGCTTTATATGGAAAATCTACGATTTCACTAGGAGACCTTAGTAAAAGTGGAGTATATGGAGATGCCACATTAGCTAGTAAAGAAAAAGGAGAAAAACTACTAGAAATCTTCGTGGAAAAAATGGTTGGGTTGGTTGAACTTGCCACTCAAAATCATAAGAATAAGCAGTAAATACCCGAATTAGCGCGAAACAATGGAACAGTTCAAATAGCCACATCAATCAAATGAGGAATTAACTGAACCGATAAAAAGCAATCCGTCAATAAACTGGCCGATTGCTTTTTTTTAATGTATTTTCTATAACAAAAAACTATTTATCATTTAAACTCTTTAAATTCATTTTCAATTCTTCTACTAAATCTTTAAGGGTCGTTTCATCATGCTGTCCTTTTTCAAAAGCTTTATATAACACTTGAAAAAAGTCATTTTGTTTCGTTTCATCTAACTGTTTCAAAACTAGCACTCCCTTATACGAGATTTCCAAAATTATCATATCATCCACCATCATTTTTTGTAAATTGTTTTCCAGTAGTAATTTCTTCATTTTTTGACAATATTTCATAGTTCGAGAGAAATAATGGCATTTCTGTGTTAAAATAATGCTAGAATATTAGATTTTTTTCGTAAGGGAGGATATATTTTGAAGAAAAAAGTCGCTGCTTTGACGTCTGTTGCTCTTTTGTCTACATCATTCGCCACGACAGCTTTTGCCGATACATATAAAGTCGAAAAAGGAGACACTCTCACGCAAATTGCAAAAAAGTATAGTACTAGTGTTTCAAGCCTGAAAACATTGAACAAACTGAGCTCTGATATGATTTATATCAATCAAGTTCTCCAGGTTTCCGCTAGTGCGAAAACAGAAGTAAAAGCACCCACTAAGACAGAGAGCGCCCCAACCACTGTTACGAGTTATACGATCGTAAAAGGAGATACGTTATCAAAAATCGCAAAACAGCACAATATCACCTTATCGGACTTAATGAAGTGGAATAATCTTGACCATCACATTATTTATCCAGGTCAAAAGTTAAAAGTCTCTAATTCTACTCCTACAACTGAGACAAAACCTCAGCCTGAACAAAGCACGGATAAGAAAGAGACTACGGTTGAAACAGCAACTTCTACGTATTTAGTGCAAAAGGGTGATACCCTCAGTCATATCAGCAAAAAATTTGGCACTACGGTTAGTCAGTTAAAAAGCTTAAACGGTCTGAAGTCAGATTTGATTTTTGTAGGTCAAACATTAAAGGTTTCTGGGAAAGAAACTATCGTTGAAGCCGTCAAAGAAGAGAGTAAAACGGAAACGACAGAGAATGTTGTAACGATTCCAGCATCTGCCCAAAAGGTGATTGAAGAATCGAAGAAGCTTCTTGGCGTTTCCTATGTATGGGCAGGAAGCACACCTGCTGGCTTTGATTGTAGCGGATTTATATACTACGCATTTAAATCTTCTGGGGTCAGTGTCAGCCGCCTATCGACGGAAGGCTATTACAGCCGTTCCTATTATGTTGACGCCCCGCAGCCTGGAGATTTAGTATTCTTTGAGAATACATATAAGAGTGGAATCTCTCATATGGGGATTTATTTAGGAGAGAATCAGTTTATCCACGCAAGTTCGTCAAAAGGGGTTATGATCTCTTCTTTAAATGAAGCATACTATCAACAACGATTTGATGGATTTAAGCGATTTTATTAAAACGGGTCACGGGGACAGGTCCCCTGACCCGTTTTTTTTATTTTGGGTCGGGGGACCTGTCCCCGTGACCCGCCCCACGTCCCGCTAAATACTTCAATGCAAATGAACTCATTGTGATGATACCTGTTGAGATAGCTTGTTCGTCAAAGATGATGCCGGAATTATGCAAACCTTTTTGCGTTGCTGGGTTGTCATTTCTAGTTCCTAGTCTAAATAACATTCCATCTACATGCTGTAGATAATAAGAGAAATCCTCTCCTCCTAAAGAAGGTTCTAATAAGTAATCAAGGTTTTCCTCTCCGAGCGTTTCTTTGACAGATTCAGATAATAAATCTACTAATTGATTGTTGTTTGTAACAGGATAGGAACTTAGCACATAATTCACTTTAGCATTTGCTTTAAAAGCCTTCGCGATGTTTTCGGAAATATCCTCCATCGTTTCCTTTATTTTTTCACTTACCTCTGTCTTTAACGTTCTTACCGTTCCAGATATCGTCACCTTATTCGCAATGACATTGTCGGCAGTACCGCCATGGATCTGCCCAATTGTCACAACCGCTGAATCTAATGGCGATAAAGTTCTGGAAACGATTTGTTGCAGCCCACTGACGATTTGTGCTGCAACTGGAATCGGATCGACACTTTTTTGAGGATGGGCCGCATGGCCGCCCGTTCCAGTTACTTCAATTTCAAAACTGTTTGCAGACGCCATGATCACGTCATGTTTAACCCCGATTTTTCCAGCGTCAGTAAATGGCCATACGTGTAAACAAACGATATGGTCCACTTTTGGTTCCATTAATACTCCTTGTTCAATCATTACCTGTGCACCCTTCAGCGTTTCTTCTGCAGGTTGAAAAATAAATTTTATCGTTCCTTTAAGTGAGGCACGCATTCTGTCCAATACAATGGCTGTCCCTAATAAAACGGACGTATGAATATCGTGTCCACAAGCATGCATAACACCACTGTTTTGCGAAGCAAATTCTAGCCCTGTTTCTTCGATAATAGGTAAGGCATCTATATCCGCTCGTAAACCTAGTGTCGGCCCTTCTTCCTCTCCTTTTAAAAGCCCGATTATTCCTGAACCATTCTCACATCGTTGCAACTCTATATTCGTATGTTTCAAAGTATCATAGATTAGTTCCGTTGTTTTAAATTCATTAAAGCTTAATTCAGGATTTTTATGTAAATGACGACGAATTTCGATGATTTGCTCTTCGATTTCAGCTGTTATTTTTTTAACATCCATTCGATATTCCTCCTTCTTTGAAGCCATACGTAAGCAAACAGGGATTAAGGCATTTTAAAATCACCTTAATCCTTCACTAATTGATCCGGAAGCCATGTGCTCAATCCTGGGATAAAGGTAACAATTAATAAACAGATGATTAAAGCGATAATATATGGGATTGTCGCTGGTACAATTTGTTCTATTTTTATCTTACTGATATTACTTATAACAAAAAGCCCAATTCCGATTGGTGGTGTAACAACCCCAATCGCTAATGCCACACACATCACAACGCCAAAATGAACAGGATCTATCCCGTAATTTGTAATAACTGGTACAAGAATTGGCGCCAAAATAATGAGGGCCTCTGTACCAGACATTATCGTACCGGCAAATAATAGAATAACGAGAATGATAAGCAATACTAAAAAGTGGCTATCAGTCAGAGATAAAAAGAAATTGGTTAACGTTTCGCCGACTCGCTCATAGGTGACGATCCAGCCCAACATTCCAGCTATGGCCACTAAAAATATCACATGCGAAGTAAGTAAGGCAGACTCTTTAAATACTTCCACCATCTTACTCCATGTTAACTCTCTGTAGATAAATCCAATAATAATCGTGTAAACGACGGCAAGAATTCCAGCTTGTGTAGGAGTCACCAGTCCCCCCACCATTCCATATAGAACGATAATAGGTGTTCCTAATGTTAAAAGAGCTGCTTTAAATGTTTTCCATTTATAAGATAGTGGAGCAGGTGGATCAACAGGGCATATCTCCCTGCCCGATTTCACTTGGATATAGATCGTAATCATTAACACAAGGGTCATCAGTATGGCAGGAACAATACCTGCAATAAATAATTTGGCAACCGATACTTCGGCAATGACGGCATAAATGATCATAAAAATACTTGGTGGCATAATAGGACCGATACACCCGGACACAGCTGTAATAGCCGCACTAAAAGCATTGCGATAGCCAGCCTCCTTCATCGCTTTATACTCGATCACACCCAGACCTGCTATATCCGCAACAGCAGAACCGGATATTCCTGCAAAAAGAGTACTAGCAACTACATTGACATGGGCTAGTCCACCGGCAATTCGACCAACTAACGCTCTAGCAAAATTGAAAATTCTTTCCGTTAATCCTGCCGTATTCATTAAGTTTCCAGCCAAGATAAAAAAAGGAACAGCCAGTAATGTAAAGTTAAACACTGCACCTGTCAAAGCTTGTGGAATAATTCTAAGTGGGAAACCTCCAACCCAGAAGGTAATTAAGGCAGATATTCCTAGCGTCATCGAAATGGGGGTTCGTATGACAACTAATACAATAAGTAAAGCCACAGTTAACAAGGACATCATGATCTATCTTTCCCCCTTGTTTGTAGTAAGGAATCTAGCAATTCCCTGATTGTCACGATAATCATGTAGATAAAGGAAAAAACAACGGGTAAAGAAAAGAACATATAATTGATTGGAACATAGTTTGCTTTTCTTAAAGATTGGACTTGCAAATAATCAATCATAATGACCAATACGGTTGAAAGGAACACGATGATCAAGATATTGACGACAATATCAAAGAATGGATGGAATTTCTTTGAAACAAATCGATCTAAAAAGATCGTAATTTTTGGGTCCAAATTTCTTTTTAACACAACAGCCATTCCTAAAAACACCATCCAAGAGAAACAAAGTATCGATAATTCTTGGGTTGCAGTGATCGAACTTCCTATCGTTAACCGAAAGGCAATATCAACGATATTAATTAAAATAAGAAGCGCGAAAATTAAGGTAGCAAGAAATAAGTATGTTTTTTCAATTCGTGTAATCATCGAATCAATGAATCTCAATCATATCCCCCCTTATTAGGAAAAATATTGCAGCAAGGAATCCCTTCCTTACTGCAATATTCTGTTTATATTATTGTTGTGCCTTCCATTCCTGTATGTCATTAAGTACTTCTTCGTTTAGGAAACCACTTTGAACTAGATCTTGGTATACCTCTTCCATTTTTTCTTGCCATGGGCTCAGGTCTACTTCATAGACTTGAACACCTGCTTCTTTTAGTTCAGCTAATACCCCTTCTGTTTCCTCATCGATATATTTGGTGCCTATTTCACCCGCTTCATTAGCAGCTTCCACAAGGGCTGTCTGTAAATCTTCCGGTAAGGATTGGAATTTACTTTCATTCATCGCCATAACAAGTGATTGAGGATATTCATACGTAACCGTTACATGCTTCGTTACTTCATGGAAATTCATGCTTGTAACCGTAGAAATTGGTGATGTAGCAGCGTCCACTACCCCTTGTTTTAAAGCTAAATAGGTTTCTGACCAAGGGATAATTGTCGTATTAGCTCCTAAAGCAGACCATGCTTTAATCGCCGTTTCTGATTCAGCTAATCGTAAATTTAGACCCTTTATATCTTCTAATTTTTCAACTGGTTTTGTACTTACCAACACTCGATACGGTCCTCTTATAAAATTTTTCTCTGAATTGATAAAACGAAGACCCACTTTATCAATCAATTCATCTTCCATTTTCTTCTGAATATCTGACTGCAAGAACTCATGATATTCATCATTATCTTTAAAAAGGAATGGCAAACTATGAATATTAAAATCTTTTACATAAGGAAGATAGTAGGTCATTGTCTCAAAATAAATATCCTGAGCTCCAGAGATGACATTCTCAATTTGTTCAGATTCAGTTCCTAATTGTTCATGAAAATAAACGTCAACTTTCAATCTGCCATCTGTTTTTTCCTCTACCAGTCTCATAAACTCTTTAACACCTTCGCTCTCCACATTGTTTTCCGGCATCTTCGTGCCCATCGTTAAAACAATGGGTTCATCACTTGTTCCAGAACTAGCTTCATTCGTTTCGGATCCACCACAAGCAGCTAATATAACGATAAACACCGATAATAGAATACAGAGACCTACCTTCTTCATGACGATTTCCCCTCTCAAAATATATTAATCGTTAGCCATATCACTTACATTTGCAGAAAAAGAACTCCATTATCTTCAAAAACGGGATAGGTTTTAAGTTTTGATTTGGTAATACCAAAAAGTGGTTTTCCAGATTCAATATCAAATTCATACCCATGCCAAGGACATACTAGAACCTTGTCTTCCAAATCATAGTGAATCTCACTTGGATCAGAAGGGATCATCGTTCCGCGAATATCCCCATGACACATGCTCGCCCCTTTATGAGGACATCTATTAGATAAGGCATAAAAGGTTCCATTTGAATACAAAACTGCAATACTTTTACCATTTATTTCAAAATTCTGACAACGATTTGCAGCTAATTCCGAAATTTCTCCAAGCCGATAATTCAACATCGTTCCCTCCCTCGTGTTAAACTCTGATCCTTAAACCAAATAGATTGGCAGCATTATCATGTAAAATCTTCTTTTTTTGTTCTGGTGATGAAAATAATCGATGGAAGATTTCGTCAGGCATATCGTTATCCCAATGTGGATAATCACTGCTAAAGAGAAGATTGTGTTTTGCATCAATCATATCTAGCATGCTATCAAATTGCTTCTTCGGCATTTCATCAATTGGTTGGGTTGTAAAAAAGACATTCTCTCTCACGTAATCACTAGGCTTTTTCTTCACCCAAGGGGTTTCAATCCGTAAATTTCTCCATGATTGATCCATTCTGGTTAAAACCGAACCTAACCAGCTGAACGCATATTCTACAAAAACAATTTTTAACTCTGGATACCGTTCAAATACACCTTCAAAAATAAGGTTAACGAGCATTGATTGAGCAATTTGAGGATATGTTATATATCTTTCGACATAATATTTTGTTACTCCTCCTGCGAGCGGTGCAGCTCCAATATACGTCCCTTCTGCCCCTGTCACATGAGTCATGATAGGTAAGTTTTCTTCGATAGCTGCTTCATAAATAGGATAAAAGTATCGATCACCCAGCAAGATGTTCATTAAAGGAAGGTTAATTCCAATAACTCCTTTTACTTTTGCTAATCTTTTAATTTCTTTTACAGCTAGGATTGGATCTTGCGGAGTAACATTAATCACAAAATGATAGCGCGGGTCAACGCTTAACCATTTATCAATAAAATAATCATTATAGGCAGATGTCATCGTATGAACCATATCTGCATTCGTCCAAACAAGAGATAATTGCGATGGCTGCATGGCTATTAAGACAGCACATTTTGGATCGTAGACATCTAAATAATGTTCTTTTGTAAAGACCGGATCAGAGCCAGCAATTCTTCCATCTGGTGCGATCGCATCCTTACGAGTAACACTTCCTCTAGGATTTACATGTCTATTGGAGTGAGGAACAAGTCCAGACATTTGAAACTTTTTTTTCCAAGAGCTTTCCATATATGGGTATAGTTGTTCTAGTCCCCCTTCTACAACTGGGTGGACGTCACAGTCAATAGGTCTAATGATTTCTTCACTTATCTTCGTTTCTTCTGTATTACTCACTCAAGTTTCCCCCTTTAACGAATGATTCCATTTTCTCTTAAGAGCTGATCAGCCTTTGTAATTGAGGCAAGCGGCAAGCCTTGGTCGATCTTCTCTTTCATGATTTGTTCGATGGCTTCTTTTTCCTCCGCTTTCACTAACCATTCCTCAATATCGATGTCTTTACTCAGTACCAATACTCCGTTTTCATCAGCCAAAATCGTATCGCCAGGCTCCACTGTCACCCCACCACATTGGATGGTTGTATTAATTTCGCCCGTATTTCCAACCAATCTTGTTGTCACGGGAGAGAGGCCTGTTGCATAAATAGGGAAATTCAGCTCCCTGACAGATGTAATATCTGTGATCGGGCCGTCCACGATTATACCCGCTAGATTCTTTTTCTTTGCTGCATAGACAATGATTTCCCCTACACAGGCATATTTCTCATCTCCATTCCGGTCAATCACAAGTACATCTCCCTCTTGTGCTAGACTAATTGCTTTATGCACCATAACAGAATCGACTGAAGTGGTTTTCACTGTGAATGCAGAACCTACAAATTTTATATTCTGGAGCATTGCTTTGATCCTAGAATGCATAAAGCCAAATTGCAGCCAATGTCCAATTGTGGCAGGATCAATTCTCAACAGTCTGTTTTTCATCTCCACAGTAAGTTCCTTTTCTATGCGGGGCAATACCTTCATGTGAACTCCTCCTCTAAAAAAATTGAAATAAAAAACCAGTAGTAAATAAGCACACGAAAAAAAGTGCCTATTACTACTGGTTTATATCCATTAATAAAAATTGATTTTTGGTCAATCCTCATAGATACCCAGTTATATAATTATCTTTTTCTTACTTAGGATTATCTTTAAATCGTTCATAAGCTGAGCGTACTGCTTGAATGATCGCCCCTTGAGAAGGCATTAAACATAATTTTTTCATTTTATTTAGTAATGGATCAATTCCTTGATGTAAATCATAGCCAATCACTAAATTGCTTAAAAAATCATTGGAAAGGGTTGTTATTAAGGTAAATTCAGCTTTTTCAATGATTTGAGTTTCTTTATTAATGACCAGAACTGCCCCAATAAATTTCTTTTCTTCATGAAGCGCTATTCCTTTTGGAACTTGTGCATGTCCTGATACAATCAAACAGCTGTCATTACTCATATGAACCTCTCCAAACTTTTATAAAAACTATTATAACAGTGCTAAACTTGTTTTTCAATATTATTTATAATCAGAATTTTTTAAATGGTTTTCATGGCGGGTCATGGGGACAGGTCCCCTGACCCGATTTTAAATGGGCTGAAGGAAGGTACAAGGTACCCCCGAGAGCAACTGGCTGGGACAACAAACCTGTCTCTAAGTCCCTGTTTACTTAATAAATGACCGCTGCTGTTTTCTTCTTAGGCTTTGTCCAGTGTTGCTCACTACCAGGCAAATCATCAAACCATGTTGCATCATCCGGACAATCTAGTACCATGAATTTACCATATTCATTGTCACGTGATTGATGATATTTTAAGTAAGCTTTGCCGTCTTCAATTGCTAAGATTTCGATTTTTCCGCTTGTATGACTCATTGAAAGACGTACGCGTTTTCCTAGACCTGATGTTCTAGCTTTCGCTTTTTCGACGATATCATATAGCTCTTTAAGCGTTAGGACAAAATTGCTATTTCCTGCTACCGGACGATTCACGAAGAAGTAGTACGGTGTCACACCAGCCCATGATAATTTGTCCAGCAATTCCGCTAACACTTCTGGATCATCATTAATTCCTTTTAAAACCGGCGTTTGATTAACAACTATTGCACCAGCATTATGCAGAGCTTGGAACCCTTGTTTAGCTTCATACGTAATTTCAACCGGATGGTTTATATGGGCCATTACATAGATTCGCTGTTCTGGCGTTGAATATTCTCGGATTAAATCCAATAATTCTTGGTCCTCATAAATTCGCATCGGGTTAAATACAGGTAGTTTTGAACCTAAGCGAATAATTTTTACATGTGGAATCGCACGAAGGCGCTCAATAATGATACGCAGTTTCTTTGTAGCTAAAATTAACGAGTCCCCACCTGTTAACAATACATTATTAATTTCCGGATGCTCTTCGATATATTTTAAGCCTGGTTCCACATTACTCATGGCTTCTTTTACATCGTTTCTGAACAATCTCTTTCTGAAACAATAGCGGCAATATGCACCACAAACCTCTGAAACAACTAGTAATGCAGTTGTAGAATATTTATGTTGGCAACCTGGAACCACATAGTTTGTTTCCTCATCAGAAGCGTCCCAACAGCCATATTCCTGTAATTCCTCTTCATTTGGAATGACAAGTTTACGGATTGGGTCATTTGGATTATCCCAATCTATTAAACTTAAATAATAGTCATTTACACGGAAGGCATATTTCTCCGTAACCTTCTTCAAAACTTGCTTTTGAGCCTCAGAGATTTGTGCAATTTTATCTATATTCATAATATATTTGGGCTGTGCCATAAGACATAATCTCCTTATTATCGGGTCACAGTGGGCACGGGGACAGGTCCCCTGACCCGTTTTTTTGTGGGACGAGGTACCTGTCCCCCCGTACCGCTATCTTTCAAATATTGCTTTAACCTTGGCCACAGCCGCTTTCGATCCACCGCTGTCTTCTACCCCTTCAACCATTAGGGCAATTAACAGCTCAGGTTGTTCTGGATTGTATGCGACGAACCAGCCGTTTTCCTGACCTGCTTCTCCTTGGGCTTGTTTTAATTCTGCTGTACCTGTTTTTCCTGCCAGCATGTATCCATCAATTCTGCCTGAGTGTGCTGTACCTTGTGGGTCTTGAACGACCTTTGTCAGTACATTATTCAATTTCTCTGCTTCACTCGCAGGAAGAAGGTTTTCCTTCCAAACCTGACTCTTTTCTTCCTCAGCGAATAGAATCGGTTTGATCAAATTCCCTTGATTGACAAGTGTCGTATAGGCGCTCGCCAAGTGGATGACGCTCATTTCCACCTGTCCTTGACCGTAGCCAGAGTCAGCTAATGTGACTTCCTTCTCTAATCCACCAAAATGGGAGGTTTCGATCGGGTATGAATATGGAAAATCCTCTCCAAATCCGTAGCTCTCTAGCCCTGTAGCAAAGCCGTCCTCCCCAATATCAAGAGCCGCTTGAGCAAAGTAAATATTGTCGGAATACAGCAATGCATCTTCTAAATTCACCGGTTTATTCGGGTCCTTCACCCGTGTTACTTGATAGCTCCCCCATGATGCATCCTTTTGCCATCTTAGACCGTTGACGTTGATCGTTTTCTCCCAATCAATCTTCCCGGTAGCTAATCCAATCGATGCTGTAATCGGTTTGATGACCGAACCTGGGGCATAAGTCGACTTGAAACGATTCAGTAACGGGTTTTTCGGATTCTCTTCTAACGCCTTCCACTGCTCAGAAGTGGCGCCTAGCGCTAAAATATTCGGATTAAAGCTTGGACTGCTCACTAATGCATGAGTTTCACCTGTTAATGGGTCGATCGCAGCGGCCATCCCTGCATCTCCATTAAATTGTTCATACGCCTTCTCTTGCAGGCTTCCATCAATCGTAAGTTGAACATTTTCCCCATGCTTCACTTCTTTTTCAGCAAGGATTACCTCTGTTCCATCTTCTTTATTGATATATACTTTGATGCCATTTTCACCTTTAAGACGCTTCTCTAATACTTGTTCCAACCCTCTTTTACCAATCAAATCTGTACTGCTATACCCTTCATTTTTCTCCATCTCTTCTGCCGTAATTGGTCCAACATAGCCAATTAAATGCCCGGTCGCTTCACCATAAGGATAGATTCTTCCTTCTGCATCCTGCTTGAGGACAGAAGGAATCGCAAATAATTTTTCCAATAGTTCTGTATCGTCTGGTGAAACCTTTTTAATCGGAACAAAATAATCTGGTTGAACCCAAGACGCATTTAAGGCATTCTCGATTTGTTCTGTGCTCATGCCCAATAACTCTGAGACCTGCTTCATAATTTCCGTTTCCTTGCCTTCCATATTAGCTGGAACAATGCCAATTTCATAAACCGTCCCCGTGACCGCCAACGGATCCCCATCCCGATCAAGAATATCACCCCGTCTAGCCGGAATGGTGGAAAGACCAATCTTATCTGCCTCTTCGAGTTCTGCAAAAATAAACGTCGTGTCCCAGTTCACATACCAGTCTGTTTCCTCGTTTCGCTCTTCTTTGATCAGTGTTGCTTCGTGGTCAAAAGAAATAGCTCCTGCAACACTATCCATTTCTACTGAAAAGGGAAAGCTGATGTTCTCTGCTTTTTTGTCTGTTTCCTCTTCAGGAGGGGTGAATTCCACCTTCAAATTGTTAATCTCTAAGTCTTCATATATTTTGGAGTAACGTCCTGTAAAATCCTCTTTCGAAATACTTTCCTGTGCCTCAGAAGATAGCTGCTCATACATCTCATCAAATTTCTGATCATTCCAAAGCTTCACATATTCAGTGAATGTATCCTCTGGCTTTGGCTCCTTGTTACATCCAGCAAGCGTGATAGATACAATAATTAAGAAACCGATTGCAAAAAACTTTTTCATAATTGTCGGATACCCCCTTATGCTTTCAGTGTATCATGATGAGAAGTACGTTTACCAAGCTACTATGCTTGTGTTTGAATCATTTTTATCTGTTACATATTCGATTTTATCAAATTGATGTTCGAGTGCATTTTCGTATAAAAGTTTGATGGCTTCTTGATTCTTACAATAGATCGTAACATAGCTAGTGTCCACAACCAAAAGAACAAGTTCACATGGACTTTCCTTAAACTCTTGATAGGTTTCAATTGGGGAGATTTGGCCCTTTGGGAACGCTTGTAAATCAACAAAAATCAAATAGGATCTATTATAATCAATGAGTTTTTTGAGTTCTGTCCCCTCAATAACATCTCCCTTTAATAAATCTTTATCTAATTGATCATTGATAATCAGATAGGACTCCCCCTGACCAATTTTCCACTGATATTCAGTCATATCAATCGGTTTCAGCACGTCTCCAAGAAAATGTCCATATTGATTTGGAATTTCAAAGCGAATGCCCCTTATCATCTTTACTCTCCTTGAAAAATGGTAATCTGAAAGGTTTGATTGTAATCATAGCCATTCAGATAGATATCGAGGTCATGGAAGTAACGATGTAACTTTCTCATCGCCTCTCGATCATCTTTGCTTGCGACAATTTCAGCTAACTCTTTGATTTTATCAAAATCCATCTGCACTGCTGCGTCCATCACATCTACGTTTTCCAATGCATCAATAATTAATTCTGCCTTCTGCTGTTGCTCCGTGTAGCTTGCTGTATCAATTCGGCCCCACCCTAATGTTTCATTGTAAAAGTTATGTAGTTGGCCGATAAAATCATGTCCATTTCGAAATCCAAGCTCATCATTTTTAAAGACAATGATCGCTTCCGATACTGGTGTGTTGACGATCTCTGTTGAGAAATCATCACTTTCCTGGGTGACAGAGGGACCATTTCCGGTTGTTTCTATCGCTTTTTGGTTATTTGTGTTTGATGCACCTAATAATGTCCATCCACCCCACACACCTAAGCCTATCACGACTAACAAAAGAGGGGTCAGCCATAACCAAATTTTCAGCTTCATTTTTCCACTCCTTACTTTGGGGACGAGGCGGGTCACGGGGACAGGTCCCATGACCCGTTTTTGGGGTCGGGGGACCTGTCCCCGTGACCCGTGACCCGCGGTTACCTATTTAATAATCCTCTTCCCAAATACTTCAATATCTCCTTTTTGCCCATTTCTTTCAATTCTTGTGTACTCATTTCGCTCAAAACAAGTGGGGTGAAAAAAGAAGTGTTGTTTCGGATTCTAGTCGGTTCGTTAACAACTAGCTCGCCTTCTTCCGCTTCACTTGTAATCTCGTAAACACCATTTATCGTGATCCCCATTTGAACTGGACGCTTCTCGATCGTGCCATTACTTTTTAACACATAGATATCGCCAAGACGATTCGTCTCACGTGGCAAAGTTAAAGCATCCTCGACTTCCTCTGTAATGATTTTGACCGAAACATGGGATCCGGTGTAAATCGTTGCTTGAGAAGCCTCTTCTGTTTCAGTTTCGTTTAAATTCTCTTCTGAAAGATCTTCAGTTGAATTTTCTTCCGGTTCCTGTAATTGCACGACAAATTCATACTCGCTCTTTACTCCCACCTGCGGATCGTCTTCAGGGGTTACAGAGACCTTTGAAATGACTCCATCCATTTTTCCAAAAGAACCTGAGACAATGACCTTCATTCCTTCTTGTATCTCCTGTAAGTCTTCTTCTGCAAGAAGTCCTTTTACATGCTGGTCAGTAGAGGTAATCGTTACAACCGGATTTTGGAGATGATGGGAAATTTCTTTTACCATCCCTGCAATCGGACTATCCACCGTTAAAGATCCTAAATGGCTATTAGAATTTGCAATGAGTTCTTCAAATTTATCAATCTCGGCTTCAATTCTACTTAATTGTAATTCTTTTTCATAGATTTGTGCCTCAATCGTGCTTGCGACGGCTTGATTGGATGGGTTTTCTTCATCTTCTTCTACTTGTCGTAAGCCTCGTTCAATGCTTTCAAGATTTCGGATATTTTCCTGAAGTCCATATTGTTCTGATTGAAGTTTCGTGATTTCCGCTTCAAACTGCTCAATCGTAGCCTCAAGATTACGTGGCGAATATTCAAATAGAGGCGTACCAGTTGAAACTTGATCGCCCACTTTTACGAAAAATTGCTCGAAGTCTCCAGCCCCTTGCTGGAAATACACATATTCTTCTTCTGCCGGCGCTACAACTCCTGCTCTTTCTGTCGATAAAACAAGATTCTGCTTTTGCACCGTTCTCCACTCATTTATGTATTCCGACCTAGCTATTTCACTATCTTTCTTTAAAAGTAAATAAAAGTTCACAGCAACAAAGAGCGCAATGAAGATTATGGCTGTCCACTTTTTCCAGTTCATCCTTGCTGCCCCCTTTTAAAATAGAACCTCAAATTTTATATAAGAAAAGACCGCCGTAAAAATCCAGAATAATAGTTGAATAGAGACGATTAATAATAGAATTAGTTTTGGACTCTTCTCGGTGATAACGCGCAAATATTTATATTGTATGATCATCGCCCAAATGGAAAAGAGCGAAATTTCACCAAAGAAATGGGCAATTAACTGATAATCCGTTATGTATTGTGTGAGCACCCCTAATGCAAATGGTGAAGAAGCCGAATCTAGTCCAAAATAGAATTGCATCGGGATGGTGAGCATTTTTTCGAACATAAAAATGGCTGTAACAAAGAGCTGTACGACGACGAGCTTACGATATTCAATATCCGTAAATACCCAAAATATGAGGGCCGGTAGAAAAATTAATATGGCCGTTGCAAGTATGGATTGCACGACTTGTCCTATCGCAAATAAGCCTTTAATGGTTTGGAATTCTGACGAAGTCGTTTCATAGATTAACTTTGATAGAGAGTCATTTCCAATTCCAAAATAGACGGCAATTCCCGAGAGAATGAGGGAAATCACCAATAACCATGTGGTCCATTTCCAAATACCTGTTAGTTTTTCCGCTTTATTGATCTGATGAGCACTTATATAAGGAGCCCTTAACCCCTTCCAAATATGAACCTGGTAATACATATGGCGTCCTCCAACATATGTCATAATCTGTCTCTTCCATTTTACAACAATATTTGGAAATCGGCACGCAATTGCCAGAATTGATGGAAATTGGTTCGAAAGATGTGGATTGATGTCATTTTTAGGGGAAGATTAGGGAGATGCGACTACTGATTTTGGGTGGATTGCGGGTGTTTTGGGGTTTATTGCGGGGGATCTGACGGGGATTGCGGGCGTTTCAGCCATGATTGCGGGGGATCCGACGGGGATTGCGGGCGTTTCGGCGATGATTGACTGGATCCAACGGGGATTGCGGGCGTTTCGGCGATGATTGCGGAGGATCCGACGGGGATTGCGGGCGTTTCAGCGATGATTGCGGGGGTTTCGAAGGTTATTGCGGGGGATCTGGCCATGATTGCGGGGGTTTTAATGATAATTGCGGATCTCGCAGGTTATCATAGTACCATCCCCCAAAAAAAGAAACCCGGCATAATCGCCAGGTCTCCCAAAAAATCAACTAATTTTCCTATCTGATTCTTTCCGTGACAAACCCCATAGCCCGAAGTATTTATAGGCAGCGATAATTGCCGCAGCTCCGACTAGAAGGATTATCGGCATTATCCACGGTTGTCCGGCGGTGACGAGGATTGGACCAAAGGTGATGATTAAGATTTCGACTGGTACCATCCCTATGTAGGCAAGTGCATAATCATCCATCGTTTTACTTTTTAACTCTGGGTCAACGATGCGAAGAAGCGATAACCCCATCGCAACTGTCCCAGTGCTCCAGCCCCACCCAAATAATGATTTCTCAAACCAGAATGTTTGGAAAATATTTGGTCCGAGAACCTTGAAAATGAGATAAGCCCATATGGCACCGAAAACGAATAAAACGATTAGAGGCACAGCGTAATCCATAACGACGGTAATATTAATAGAAGCAATCCCTATTGCTACTAAATAATCGGTAGCACTCCCACCAATTCGTTCCATTACACGCCCATCGACATATTTGTCTGCCTTCATTTTTCGTAAAAGAAATTGAAAAACAAGCCCGACCACGAAAGCAATACTTAATAGTGGAACGGAAATGCCTGGTAAGAGAGTCCCTAACATTTCTGTGACCCAATAGGCGACCCCTACGACAAATGCAGCTATAGACAAGTGCAAAACAAGCGGATCAATCGAGCTTGGTGAAACTGTTTCATTCCCCATATTGGTGCGGGAATGGCTCGGAACTAATCCAGAACGAACTTCGGTAGGCAATGCTTTGAAGCTTGAGATAAAATTAGTATGACCTTTTTCCGTTCCTCCTTTGACAAGGATGAGGCCACCTAACACGGCAATTAAAATTCCAACTGTTGCCGAAGTCATGCCAAGCGTCATCGCATCTTCCCAGCCATATTGATTGAACGCATCCCCAATGGCTGCAGCAGTTCCGTGTCCTCCGACAAAACCTGCACCTAGAATGAGGCCAAATCCACTAGGAAGATCGGTGAAAATTTGATTGATGACAGCAAGCCCGAAAAAGGCACCTCCACCCCACATTAAAAGGGTTAATAGCATCGAGTAGGACCACATATTGCGGACCCTTGTGATAATGGTACGAATATTAATTTTTGCGGAACCGATTGGAATCGTTCCAAAGATAACAGCGATTAACAGACCTGGATATGCGGAAAATTGACTGGAGAATGGAAGAATATTCACTCCACTTGGACCTAATGCGAGCCCAATAAAACCGGCAATAATACTTGCGGGGAGAAAAAGAGCTTGGATCCACCTTATTTTTGCTCTTAAAACGGTACCCACTAAAAGCAATCCTGAAATAATACTGATGTCGATTAACAAAGACCAAATTGAAAATTCGTTCATATTTTTCCCCCTTCGATAAACTAACAGTACTATATTAATGTCATTTCTATTTTTACTGTTAAAATCTATTATACATTATTATTGAATAATTTAGATTTTCCATTCTAAAAAAAAAGGCACCCCGCATAACCGGAGTGCAAACAATGGAGATTGATTGGATTGTTCAATGTTAATGGTGGTTCATTGAACAATGGCCGCAAACCAACGTAGAAAATCAGAATGCAGTTTCATACACTCATTAAAGCATATAATTAAACTTTGTGATTTCGTCAAATTCAGTCATTTATCGAACCTTTTCCTATGTTTTCTTCATATTTCACCCATTTTCATTTCAGAATATAACAATTGGAATATTTGTTGCAGGGAAGTTTTGGAAGATTCATTTCTTTTAGAAGTTTTCGTTCTCTTTTCAGGAACATTGGCTTCCCCCTCCTAACTCCTTATAAATTTTGGTATAATATAGGAATACGTTATTTTTCAAAAGTCATACATGATTGATTAACGAATCATTTTGGGGGTGTCGATCTTGTCATCGATTCCAGATAAATATAGAGAATTGTTGCAAGCTGCTGCGCATGATTTAAAAGCCATTTTATGGTCAGAACGAGAGGAAGACGCCAAACTCGTTCAAAAAGGATTACTTATATACCGACAAGGACTCGTTTACAAGGTGCGCCTTGAGAACGACAATATCATCGCGAGTGTTCAAGATGTAACCCCAGTTCAAGTAGAACTGAATCTTAATTTTATCCAGACAAGTGTATGTAGCTGTCCCGCTGAAGGGATTTGCCGTCACCAGCTCGCGGTCTTTTTCCATGCCTATGCTCAAGTGGGGAGTGTAACAGAATGGATTGAACAATGGAGGCAGCCGATTCAAGAGAGAAAAATAGCAAAAGATCTTGGTATTCAACGAGCGAAAGATTTATTAAAGGTGACAGGTGCAACGAAGCCTAATTATGAACAGTGGGTAGAAGCTTTCGAGTCCAGCTTCACTTCAATTATGGATGGTCAGAAAGGGTCTAAGCCTTATCTCGTATCCGAACTATTTCAAGTGTATGAACGGAAAATCCGAGCGAGTGCCCCTGTTGAGCAAGAATGGAAACGGCTTTATAACTTAATTGCTTCTGTTCATTCCTTTCAAAGTCTTATGCGATTTAGTGAGGAGCGGGGATTTTCCATCGAGAACATTAATCGCTATTATCGCAATCTTTTTTATAATTTAATCGATGATGTCGAGGATTTAGTTGAAAAGCTTAATGTTCACGCCCTTCCCTTTGCTTTTGATCATTTTATGGAGAAGCTAAAGGATGATACATACTTATTGGTATCAAAAGATCCCATATTTGAATTTGAAGCTGCACATTTATATGTGATTTTATGGACGAAACTTTTTCGAAAAAAGCAATGGCATGAAGAAGAGCTTCCGAAGA
Organism: Robertmurraya phoenicis; assembly: GCF_047302285.1. Classification (GTDB taxonomy): domain Bacteria; phylum Bacillota; class Bacilli; order Bacillales; family Cytobacillaceae; genus Robertmurraya. The sequence continues at coordinate 431,217 of NZ_CP154845.1, read as the reverse complement.
TACATGAAGTTTATCGGAAAAAGGCAACATTGCCTACTATTATCGCCTATATCCATCAGCACATCATGTTAAGGAAGGATGAAGAAGCACTGCGGATTCTATCCCTTTTAAATGAGAATGCTACTCCTTTCATGATCTATTGGCTTGAACGGCTAACTTCAGGGAAGGAATGGAAGCGCATGGGTACTTATGTCGATGCTTTTTCCAATATGGTCAGACCTTATATTCAGGGCCTCGGTGACCATTACGCCCGAATGGATTTTACTCGAGTAGCGACGAAAACGATCGGGGCTTATGTCTCAGAAACGAAAAAGTACGATATGTATGAAAAAATATTGATTCAGGCCCTCCCCTATAGTTATCGGGGCTATGATGAATTTCTTTTTGACCAAGGTTCTTATGATAAATGGTGTGATTTGCAAGGATACATCGGCTTTGATATTAATTCGATTCCGACAGAAAAAATTCGCTTGCTTCAAAAAGAGCGTCCTGACGTCCTCCTCCCCCTTTATCATCAATCGATTCAGCAACATATCGACATGAAGAACCGGGGCAATTACCGTGAAGCAGTGAAGCAGTTAAAGAAATTAAGGACGTTATACAAAAAGTTAAAACGTCCTGATGATTTTCAGGAATTTCTTGAGATCCTTTTAGATAAAACAAGACGGCTCAGGGCTTTTCACCAAGAGTGCGAAAGGGGAAAATTAACCCATGCTTAAAACGAATGCCTTAACGATAATGATCGAGCCAGTTGAAAATGGTCGGTTCTTTCTAACAGTTGAAAGCGAAGATGAGCTTCTCCCACCCTCTGAATGGAAAGGTCTTTTATTTAATCGCCATGAGGAAAGCTATTACGGCACATTAATTGAAGATGGCGCTAGTGGCGTGACCGTTGATGGCTGGCAGCTCGTCACTCTTCTTGCTAAAGAGAAATTCAATCGCCTAATTGAGTGGGAATGGGATGAAACAGGAGAAATTTGTTTAGCAGCGGCCCAAGCGTTATATGATTCCATTCAGGAAAAAGATTGGTTCCCTGATTTTGAGGCTCTTGAGTCAAATGAGTTCAAATGGAGATTACCTGAACGAGTGGTAAAAGAATTTGCCCCCACCTTCTGGGAGCAGTCAATCGGAAGGCAGCCATTGCAAGCCTTCATGAAGGACTGGTTCAACACCTCCTTAAATACTTTTTTTGAAAAAAATCGCGAGTGGAAGGCCCGTGTTGGCGATAAACTTCATGCTTTGCGCAATCAATCGGTTTCACCGGGGGCGTTGTCTGCCTATTTCGATGAGGATACATGGAGTGAATGGATTGGCCTCAAAGAAAACAACTGTCCGTTCACGATTGGACTTCACTTAGAAGAGCCAGCAGATTTAGATGGAGTTTGGGATTTGCAAATCTTTTTACGAGCAAAAGCGGAACCAGATTTAATTGTCGATGCACGTGATGAATCGAATATGCCAAGTGATTGGCTCCAATTTCTTGAGCATGTGGAACGTGAAGAAGAACGATGGGTCCGACTTTTCCCGATGTTGAAAGGGAAAAAGGGCATTGCTAAAGAACTCACTGAAGACGAAGCATGGATGTTTTTAACAGAGGCAAGTGAAATTCTCCTTGCCATTGGCGTAGAAATCCTGCTCCCATCATGGTGGCAAGCGATGAAGAATGCCAGTCTTAAAGTGAAAGCAAAGTTAAAAGGAACAGCTAATAACCGCCCGTCCTTCGTTGGACTGCAAGCAATGCTTGATTATAATTGGCGCTTTTCCATGAATGGTGTCGATCTTTCTGAGGATGAATTTAACCAACTTGTCGAGGAAAATCGTCGCCTCGTTAAAATTCGCGGACGCTGGATTAAACTTGACCATGGATTTATCCATCAAATTCAGGATTTAATGAAGCGAGCTGAAAAAGAAGGACTACATGTGCGTGATTTAATTGAACAAGAACTTCTTTCAGATGGTTCAGAAAAAGAAACTTCAGAGGATGATAAAGCATTTGCTCGCGTTCAAATCGAATTAAATCGACAATGGAAGCAGATGATTAAACAGCTTCGCGATGTCAATTCGATTCCAATTGAACCTGTACCCTCTAGTTTTCACGGAGAATTACGTCCATATCAAACACTCGGCATGAGCTGGCTTCTATTTTTACGCAAATACGGATTTGGTGCTTGTTTAGCGGATGACATGGGACTTGGGAAAACGATTCAGCTTATTTCCTACTTGCTTTCTGTCAAGGAAAATGAGGAAGCTGGGCCAGCGCTGATCATTTGTCCTACCTCTGTGTTAGGGAACTGGCAAAAGGAAGTGGAGAAATTTGCGCCCGATTTACAAGTTCACTTGCATTACGGACCAGCACGACTTAAGGATGAAGTTTTTGTCGAAGCGGTAAGTAGCGCTGATATTGTCCTCACCTCTTACGGCTTAACCCATCTGGACCTCCCTCAATTTGAGGAGGTGCAGTGGAGCACGATTGCCATTGATGAGGCACAAAATATTAAAAATGCTCACACGAAGCAGTCTAGGGCCGTACGTCAGTTAAAAGGAAAACATCATATCGCATTAACGGGTACGCCGATGGAAAACAGACTTACTGAGCTTTGGTCCATTTTCGATTTTACCAATCATGGCTTCTTAGGAAGCTTAAATCAGTTCCAAAGAAATTACGTTCTTCCAATTGAAAAAGAGGATGAAAAAGAAAAGATTCAAGAACTGCAGGCCTTAATCCGACCATTTTTATTAAGAAGAACGAAGAAGGATGAAGAGGTCGCGCTCAATTTACCTGATAAACAGGAGCAAAAGGAATACTGTCCATTAACCGCAGAACAAGCTTCTTTATATGAACAACTCGTTCAAGATACCTTTGCTCAAATTGAGGCGTTAACGGGATTTGAAAGGAAAGGCTTAATTCTTCAATTACTGGGTCGACTGAAGCAACTTTGTAATCACCCTGCCCTGTACTTAAAGGAAGCAAAGCCAAAAGATGTTCTTGGACGTTCGGTTAAAATGGAGAAGCTCGCTGAATTAGTTGATTCCATTATCGACCAAGAAGAAAGCTGCTTGATTTTTACTCAATATATCGAAATGGGTGAAATGATTCGTACGTTACTGAAGGAGAAGTTTGAGATTGATGCGCCGTTCTTGAACGGAAGTGTTCCTAAAGGAAAACGAGATGAACTAATCACCCGCTTCCAAGACCGAGAATTTCCGATCTTTATTTTATCGTTAAAGGCCGGTGGAACTGGGTTAAATTTAACAGCTGCCAATCATGTCATCCACTATGACCGTTGGTGGAATCCTGCTGTTGAAAACCAAGCCACAGACCGTGCTTATCGTATTGGTCAGAAACGTTTTGTTCACGTCCATAAATTTATTAGCACAGGTACATTAGAAGAAAAAATCGATGCCATGCTTGAAAAGAAGCAATCCTTGAATGATCAGATTATCCAAAGTGATAGCTGGATTACGGAACTCTCTACTGATGAACTACGTGATTTGATCCATCTTGCCTAAAATAAATACGGCGGGGTTTTCCCGCCGTAAAAATGAGGAAGTTGGAAGATTCGATTGATTCTTTCTAGTGCGGATTTAAAGTTCGAGGATTGATATTTTTTTGAATTTAAATTTAGGAGATAAACGTCTGCTTCGTGATTTTTTCCTCTGAGGACTCTTCAAGAAGGATGCGTTCAAGCTGGAGGACACGTTTGTGAAGATGTTCGGCTCTTTCATTGGATTTTCCCACCATCATGATGAGACGTTCAAGCAAAATTTCTAGACTTTTCTCACGGCTTATCGTCTCGCTCAAGGCATTAACACCTCTTTTTCTACATGGGCTACTTCACTCTTTCTACTATCTAGGAATCTTACGGATTCTGCGATTACCTCTGTAACATATTTTCTACCATCCTGGCTTTCATAGGTCCGCGTTTGGATTCGCCCCGTGATTCCAATGAGGGCACCCTTTTTACAATAAAGAGAAAGATTTTCAGCATTCTTGCGCCAAATCGTGCACTGGACAAAATCAGCATCTATCTCCCCTTTTTGGTTGCGAAAGTTGCGATTGACTGCCAGTGTTACATTGACAACCGAATTACCTTCTGGTGTCACTCTTAACTCAGGATCCCTCGTCAGCCTCCCAACTAAAGTTACTTGGTTTATCATTCTTTCAAACTCCTTTCTATTGTGATGCCTCCATCATAAACAAAGATGCATTTTTGGTAAAACAAGGAAAATGTGATTTTCAGGAGAAAAACCGATATAAAGTGAACCTTTTCTATATAATAGCCTGCCGATAAAACCTCATTTTTCATTTTGATTTATGAGAAAAAAGAATATTTGCTTTTTCGACAGGAATCGCTCGACATAAATCGACACAGTTACATATTCATTTGTCATTAGGTAATTATTGGAATTCAATAACCTTAAAAATCCTGTATTTATGCCCTTTTTATATTCATTTTTGATTTCTCTTCCATCTACCATTTTGCAGAATTTGACAAAATATACGTTCGCAGGAAATGCTCTATATGTTATAATTTCATAGAAGATTTTTAAAGGATCTTTGATAGGAGGATGAATGATGAAGACGTTTAAGTTAATATCGTTACAACTCGTGAAAAAAGATGAGTGGCTTGATATCCCCTTAGTGGACGGCCTGATTATTAATAAAGAAGACGATCACAGTACATGGCTGATCGAAGGATACATAGACAAATCTTTTTACGATGTGTTCCATGAGGCTCGCACAGAGGAGAAAGAGCTTTTAGTTCAAGTTGTCATTACAAAAAAAGAAAATGAGCCTGCCCCTTTTAAGGTGAAGGTTCGCTCATTACAATCCTTTGAAAACCACATCAGTGTTCTCCTAGAAGGAACCTTGAAAAAATCGACGAATCGTTATGCAGAGAATCTGTTAGATAGTCTCATTCAAAGAGGATTATCGGGCGATGAACTAATGGAAGAATTCCGAAGCGGGATAGGCAGCAAGCCGAAATTTAATCATACGAAGTAATGAGTAGCATGTTTTTCCTTACACCCAAGACATTACATCATAGATTTAGGAGGAACATCATTGTTAAAAAAATTCATATTTCCTGCAACTCTAGGAATCATTCTGTTACTAGGAGTTAATTTCTTTATGCTTTCAAGCAAAGACGGGCAAGCAAAACTTGCTGGACAAGCACAAGTGGAAGAGACAGAGGAGAAAGCAACTCCAACTGAGGAGTCTCAAGTAGAACAAGCTAGCGCCACGGCTACAGAGAGTGAGAAAGAGGAAGAAGTAGCAGAAGAAACTGAAGAAGCAAAAGAAACATCCGATGATACGGAAGAAGCCAAGAAACTAGAAGAAGTAAAAGAGGATAAAGAAATTCCTAGCATAACGAAATATATCAACGTTTCAACATTAAATGTTCGTTCTGGTCCTGGTACAAATCATGGCGTCGTTACAGTATTAGCTATCAATGAAGAAGTTAAGGCATCATCGGTCATTTCCAAAGACGGTTGGGTGAAAATCTCATTCAAGAAATCCACAGGATACGTTAATAGCAAGTATCTATCAGATAAACAAGTTTTTGAAACTTTGTGTTAAGCGGAGATTTTCCGTTTAAATGGAGAATGGAGCTAGTTGTAGGGAAAATAAGGGAAGTTTTATGTAAGGTGATTTTCTGAGCGGCATCACTTTTAATTTGTGATAGTAAAATAAGCGGAATTTTCCTGTTATAGGACTTGCTCAGGCTCATTGTCGGAGGATAACGGAAGATTTTCCTGTTATGGAGAAAAACCACCTATTTTCACGTTTTTGAAGTCAATAGGCGGAATTTTTCCTGTTATTTAAGCCTTTTTTAACGATATTTGCTAATTAACCGGAATTTTTCCTGTTATTGCTTTATTAGAGCTGTCTTCGGAGAAAATAAGCGGAGTTTTGAGACCGTCGATTAATTAGATGATTTAAATTCAGCAACCCAATTTTAATGGAATTTTTACTGAATATTTATCATTTAAGCCACTTTTTACAGTGTTAAACTGGTTGGAAACTTCGTTATTTAAAAGGATTAATGAGTTAATCGACAGTCTCGTTTTTCCGCTTATACCGTGCAAAATCGCCTATTCTTACGATTTTAGAGCCAATAAGCGGAAAATCTCCGCCTATATAAGCTATTTTTCATCATATTTGCTAATTAAGAGGAAATTTTCCGTCTAATTTTCTCGCTCTCGTTCCACAATCTTGATACATAATGAAAAGGGGCTGATTTTCGGACAGCCCCTTTCATTTATTGATCTTTATTATCCTCGTCTTGAACATCACGATCGTCTTCAATGATTTCTTCATCTGGAGTATTGTTGTCTTCTACAACATCTCCATCGTTATTGGTGTTTGTATCATCAGTCGTACCAGTTGTTCCATTGTTATTCGTGATGTTATCATCCACCGGATCTTCCACATTTACATCGTCCTCTGGCGGCGGATCTTGTTCATTATTCGCGCAACCAGCAAAGACTAATACGGATAAAAGGGAACAACTAAGAAATGCTAAAAGCTTTTTCTTCATAAGTAAAAGCTCCTTTCAGGTATTTTGGAATTTGACCTCAATTACGGTCTGATGTTAACATGCCCAAAAAATAGAAAAAACTTGCATCCTTATTAGAAAATTTTGTTGTATCAAAATATAATTACTCCCGAAAAGACCTTCACGAATTTTATTATATCGGCGAAACGCCAATTCCCCCTAATAAACTCCACAAAAAAAAGCCCCAAACAAAAGGGCTCTGCTCTATACTTATTCCTGCTTCTCACCAAGTGCAAACATAATTTCAGCTTCTACTGCGATTTCTCCGTCCACTGTCGCTGTCGCTTTCCCTTTTCCAAAGGAACCACGAACTCGAGTCATTTCAACCTCTAGGCGGAGTTGATCGCCTGGCTTTACTTGACGTTTAATGCGGCAATTATCGATTCCAGTAAAAAACGCCAAACGTCCTTTGTTCTCTTCTTTCTTTAACACAGCTACCGCTCCTACTTGCGCCAATGCCTCGACAATGAGGACTCCTGGCATCACCGGGTAATCTGGGAAATGTCCATTAAAAAATTCTTCATTCGCCGTTACGTTTTTAATTCCAACCGCTCTTTTTCCTTCTTCGATTTCTAGAATTTTATCGACAAGTAAAAAAGGATAGCGATGGGGGATGATTTGTTTGATTTCATTAATATCAAGCATAATAATTAGTACCTCCTACTAATACTAGGTTTCATATATATACATTCATTGTATGAGTACTATCCTCTTAAAGCAAGTGGGAACATAGAAAAAACCGGCGGTAACGAATACGCCGGCTCCATCAGAAATTTATTCATGTTCAATTAAATCTTTAATATGAGTCCATGTTGACTTTTCAAAAATGTCTTTGGCTTCACCATCGCCGATGACGCTATAACCAAACATCGCACCAAGAATGACACATGCCACCAACAATAAGGCGATCAATAGAATTCTAAGCCATAACGGAATAAGACGAATGCGAATTCTTTTTCGCTTTCCTCCGCTTGCTGCCTCTGCTTTCGCTTTTTCCTTCTTTTCTTGCCTTACCTGTTCTCTTGTTTCTGCTACCTTTTGGTTACTATTATTTAACGACATGTTCTTTCTCCTTCTAACGAATTCCGTTCACAAGTCCCATCATTTGATCTGCAATGCTAACGGATCTGGATTGGAATTGATAGGCACGCTGAGCATTCATAAGATCAGTCATTTCCTTTGCCATATCCACATTGGATGATTCTAATGCACTTTGTTGAATCCCAATTTCAGTACGAAGTGGCCCTGCTAAATCAGTTAGAATTTCATCTAACCCTACATTTAGCTCGGCAAAATTTGTCGGCAGACCGAATAAATTATTCCCTTTTGCCACTAAGAATTGAGGCTTGTCTACTTGCACAACACCAAGATTGAAGATTTGATTCGCCCCATCATTCATCAATACCGTCAATTGACCGGAGCTATCAATCGTGAAATCTTTAGCATCCCCATTGATATAGATTGGGTTGTTATTTTCATCGACAATCGAATGACCATCTGCGTTCACTAGAGCTAGTTCATTTTCGCCAATCGGTGACAAATAAAGAGCTCCATTACGAGTATATTGCATCTCGTTGCCTGCATCTGTTTGAACTAACACCTTGTACATTTGGCCTTCTTTCACAAAAGCTGTATCCAGGGCACGATCAGTTGCATTAATACTGCCTTGCGTCATGACCAGTTGCGCCTGAGCAAGCTTTGCCCCTGTACCTTGACGAACCCCATTTGGAGTTAAGCGACCCACTTCATCTTGAGCATTTCTCTGGTTATTAAACTGCTGATACATCAATTCTGTGAAAGTCGCATCTCTTCTTTTATATCCATTCGTATCGACATTGGCGATATTATTTGAAATTATGTCCATTTGCTTTTGGAGCTGTGCCAAAGTATTTGTTGCCGTTACCATTGTGCGATTCATATGTCAGCCTCCTTTCTTATGTGAATAATATTAAGTGACTAACCAATTCTTCCGACTTCATTGGCTGCCTTTTCCATACTTTTATCATAAGCTTGTAAAATCTTTTGGTTCGCTTCAAATGCACGGTAAGCCGTTAGCATATCCGTCATCGTACGACTCACGTCCACATTGGATCCTTCAAGGAAACCTTGTTGGAGAGAAAATTCTGCTCCAGCTACTCCTCTTGCATCCGCTAGCTGGCCACCGCCCTCATTGCGTAAAAGGCCATCGCCTTCCTTCACTAATTGGAAAGGATCTGCAGAATAACCGATTCCTAAAGTGGCTGTTTCACCTGTTGCGCCTACAAGCACTCCATTTGCATCGACCGAGAAATCTTCGCTTGAAAGTTGAATTCGATTTCCAGTTGTATCAAGAACGTAATGACCAGCGGATGTCGTCAAGTAACCTTGTCCATCTAAAGTAAAGTCACCATTTCTTGTATATCGTGTTTCTCCAGCTCCATTTTGAACGGTAAAAAAGATCGAGCCAGCATATCCTGTTTCTTCGTTCTGCGGCATGACGACATCGACTAATGCTAAATCCGTTTTTTGTCCGGTTTCACGCAAGTCACCTTGGATAAATTTTGGCATAACGTCTTGCATGTAGACGCCCGTGTTAATCGAACCAACTACATTATTTACAGGAAGATTGATCCCTTTTTCGGTTGGAATCTTCTGCGCATCAAAGCGTTGCAATAGCATCTCTGGAAAAGCACGTAATGATGACTGATCCGCTTTGAATCCAGGTGTATTGGCATTCGCCATATTATTGGTCAACATTTCCGTTCTTCGTTGTTGGGCAAGCATTCCTGAAGCAACGGTATAAAAACCTCTGAACATTCGATTTCACCTCTCATTTGAAACCTTCTATTTCATTTATGATTAATATCTACTATTTTTATTAGAAAATGATTCATCTTCTATTATAAGAAAAAATCGACGAATAATCAGTATAATTTTGTAGAAAAAAGGCAAAAACACGAAAATGGTGACAAGTACCAGTATTTCCACTGATTCTCATCACCATTTTAGACAGGCGATAGAGCTAGTTCGCTTCTAACTTTGGAAGCCCCATCTACTCTTTTTAGGCAAATCGATAGCCTTTAATTTTGTCGATATTGTCAAGCATAATTCCCGTTCCGATTGCCACACAATCCATTGGATTCTCTGCCACTAGAACTGGTACTTTTAATTCTTCTGCTAAAAGTAGGTCGAAGCCGTGTAAAAGTGCGCCACCACCTGTGAGAATTACGCCACGGTCGATAATATCAGCCGATAATTCAGGAGGAGTTCTTTCAAGAACACTCTTTGCCGCTTGTACAATGACAGATACAGATTCACGTAGAGCTAATTCAATCTCTTCAGAATTAACTGTAATCGTTCTTGGTAATCCAGAAACCATATCGCGTCCGCGAATTTCCATTGTTTCGTTACGAGCTCCAGGGAAAACGGTACCGATTTGGATTTTGATATTTTCAGCTGTGCGTTCTCCAATTAAAAGCTTATATTGGCGCTTAATATAATGAAGAATTTCACTATCAAATTTGTCTCCAGCCATTTTAATGGAAGAAGATGTGACGATATCTCCCATCGATAAAACAGCTACATCTGTTGTACCTCCACCGATATCAACGACCATATTTCCACTTGGTTGGAAAATATCCATCCCTGCACCGATAGCTGCCACTTTTGGCTCTTCTTCTAGATACACTTTCTTTCCACCGCTTTTTTCAGCTGCTTCTTTAATCGCCTTTTGCTCAACACTTGTGATGTTTGTTGGGCAGCAGATTAAAATGCGCGGTTTTGAAAGGAAACCTTTTACATTGAGCTTGTTAATAAAGTGCTTAAGCATCGCTTCAGTTACGTCGAAGTCGGCAATGACCCCATCCTTTAATGGACGAATCGCCACAATATTACCAGGTGTACGTCCAACCATGCGTCTAGCTTCCTCACCGACAGCCAATACTTTATTATTGTTCTTATCGATCGCTACTACTGATGGTTCATTTAATACAATGCCTTTTCCTTTGACATGAATCAATACATTCGCTGTTCCTAAATCAATTCCAATATCCCTAGCAAGCATTCCCACAAATCCTCCTTGAAAAATTGATTCCTATCTATTTCTAAAAGTGCATAAATTACTTACACTATTTATACGTTTTCTTAGTGTAATATCTATTATTTAATGTAGTCTACCCTAATTTTCAATTCTACCATATTTGCTCCAAATAGCGTAGTAATTTGTCAAATTTTGATGGAATTTTAATGAATATGTCATCAATTCAAGGCATTCATGCAAAAATTATTTGATGGGCTCGCTTTCTAGTTCCTCCTTTTTATACTTCATTTTTGTTGCTTCACCACCACGTAAATGGCGAATTGATTTATGGTAATCTAAGATTTCTTTCACTTCAATTGCAAGCTCTGGGTTTATTTCAGGTAGCCTCTCCGTTAAATCCTTATGGACTGTACTTTTGGATACGCCAAACTCTTTCGCAATTACGCGAACCGTTTTTTTCGTCTCCACGATATACTTTCCAATCTTGATAGTTCTCTCTTTGATGTAATCGTGCACACCACTCGCCCTCCCTAAATTGGATGTGAGAAGTGTGAAATGAGACTCGCTTTCTCGCTTCATCAAGTACTACTTATCCGCACCCTTAAAACAGGTACGTCAGAAAGTCGATTGCCTTCTGGTTATCAGAAATAAACATGACCCCAACTATATATCCATTCTCATCCTCAAACGATTGCTCACCTCAAACACTCTCTTTGTAAGGTTTGTAACAGTTTATTAGCTTGGATAACGGAATATGCACGAAAACCGCAATAGGGACAAGGTATCGGGTAATTTTTTTGAAAAATTTGACTAATCACTAGTCATTCACTCCTCTTCACTTCCAAAAAAACGAAAAATAAGGACACACAAAAATGTATGCACCTTGTTCATAAATATTAATCCTACTAATTAGTTCCTTTTTCCATTTCAGAGGATTTTATTCTCTGTCGCTTTAATTAACTCTCCCCAAGTGTTATTTCCTCTTTGCTTGAATTGCCATAACAATTCTGTGAATAAATAGGCAGTCGTTAAAGCATCTCCTACGGCACTATGACGTTCATAAATTCTCGTGCCAAAAATTCGTGCGTATTTTTCTAAGTCTCGCATATCATAGGACGGAGCAATCGTACTCATGACATCTAATGTATCAATGGTATAAAAGTTTTTGAGGTTCAGCTTTTCTCTCTTTAGTTCACTTCTGAAAACAAGTGCGTCAAAGCTGATGTAGTGGCCGACTATACAAACTGTTTCCCACTCTTCGACAAAGTCAAATAAACGCCGGATTGCTTCCAATGAATCCGGCGCATTCTGAACAATTTCGTTTGATATCGACGTAAGTTCCTTTATTTCCCGAGAAATTTGTCGTTTAGGATTCACATAGCATTGAAATATTTCTTTTTCAAAAACCTGAAAGCCTTCGACTAGAACCGCTCCAATTTCAATCAAACGATCTGTTGAAGAGACATGAAAACCAGTTGTCTCTGTATCCACCACGATAAAACGAAGTTTCTCAATAGGAGTCGAAAGGGGAATATTCGCATACATTAGTGGACAGGAAATCACTCTTTTTTGAAAAAACATAGTTCCTCCTTTTAAATCGAAAACCGTGAGAATACAATACTCTGAAGTTCTTTTATCGTCTTTAAACTTAAAAGCATTTCCTCTTTTTCTCGAGTCGTCATTCGGGTAAATTGGACGATTGAACTGCCCTGTTGTTTCCAACGCTGCCTCACATACAAGGCTAATAGCTGATTACCTGCCTCTCTCAAGTCTTGAGCAAAGTTCTTCGAGAAGGCTCCCTTCGCCTCAAGGGCATCTATTTTTGCAAAAGGGATACCAGAAGGAATGCCATGTAGTAACGAAAGAATTTGTAAGCTATGGTGATAAGGAAAGAGAATCGCCTTTTTCATATCGATGCTTTTTTTCTCAAGTCGAAATAAAGAACGGATTGGATGCTCGAGCGTTGGAATCAGATGTTCTCGTTCTGCTTGTGCGAGTCGGTACAAAAATATCTTCGACTTTCCAAGCATTGCTAAAACTATTTTTTCTAGTTGCTCATCGACATCCTTGCTTCCTGCAATAAAACGAGAAGAGAAAAAGTTTTGTGCCAGTAATAAATTTTCACGTGTCGATTGAAGACTCCACGTTCGTAGACGGTCTTCCCAATCAAGGAGATTTCCGCGCCATTTCTTTTCGCTGCACATCATCAGTCCCTTGCAACGCGCATAGCCAGCGAACTCCATGAGCCTCGTAATCTCCGTACCTAACCTCTGAAAGTACTCGTTTTCGTCTGTTTCGTACACTAAAAAATGGTCCTGATCGGTGAGCATGAATTGTTCACCACGACCACTACTTCCCATTTGATAAAAGGCGAAATCCCCTGGCTGTTCATAGCCCTTCTTTTCAAGTCCTTCTACCGCCAGATTGATAATCCGTACAACCAAACGGTCATAGAGATTCGTGATCATACCCAGAGTTTTATCCATGGGAATGTTCTCTTGAAGGAGCGTATCGACAATGGAATACACTGCCTTTTTGACATTCGGAAGACCTTTTTCATCTACCTCTTCAATTTGCTTAATCGTCTTCATGACGTTCTCATTCTTTTTCCGCAATAGATCAGATAAAGTCACAATCCCCACAGTTTCCCCATCTTCGATAACTGGCAAATGCTTAATTCCATTTGTGAAGATGAGCCCGATTGCGTCATAGTAATAAGCAAATCTGGATATCGTAATAGGATTCTTAGTCATAATACGGCTGACTGAATGGGTTAATGGTATGCCTTTTGCTACGACACGCCCAACGATATCGCGCTCGGTAATGATGCCGTTTAGGGAGCCCTCACCCATTACAAGAATGGAGCTTGTGTGGTGATCATTCATTTTCTTTGCTGCCTCGATAATGGTAGCCTGCGAATCAATAGCCACTACCTTGTCCGTCATAATGTCTTGCACACGGAGCATGAACACTTCTTTTTCTCCAAATTCTCGAGCCAGGTGAACTTGTTCAGTTAATGAACCATACACATCTCTTAGTCGAACCGCCACCTGTGTTAGCAAATAATCGCGTACATTGGGGTCCTCCCATCTCCGAGCAATGACCTGAAAAGGAATATACAACACCTTTACAATGCTTCTTGCTCTGGATTCCACCGTCACTTCATCCTTTGTCCTGTGCGGAACTCCAAGAAAATCAGCCATGCTTGAAAAGCCTAGCATTTCTCCCTTTTGGACAACCTCTAGTACTTCGTTTTCAACGTATACCTCTACAAATCCCTCTAAAATTAGGATCAGACCTTCACGTTGCTTATCCTTGTACAAAAGAATTTCATTTTTATCATACTGTTTGAATTGACAGTCTTTAAGAAGGGAAAGGGCCGTGCCAACCTCCACGCCATGAAAAAAAGGATGGGATTGCACAGCCTCAAGCAACTTTTTATCCTTGTTTTGATTCTCCATCATGCATCCAAACCTCGCCATCTTTATAGACCATTTGCTCTGGATAACGTAAATTGATGACTTCGTCTTGTAGATTTTGTGGTGGTGCTTTCGTAGCTAAGGACACGATAATATTCGCTAAGAATCCTGCCGTTGCTCCAAAGACCCCTGCTCCTGTATCAATGATCCCTAATATCGTAAAGCCACCGTATTTCGCTGCAAAAATATAGCTCAACGTCACCGCTAATCCAATTAATAGACCGGAGATAACCCCTTGCGTATTGGAACGTTTCCACCATACACCAAGTACGAGAGCTGGGAAGAACGTCCCCGATGCAATCGCAAAGGCCCATGCCACAATTTGTGTAATAACGCCTGGTGGATTAAGAGCAATAAGTCCAGCTAATAATGTCGCAATAACGATCGACCAACGAGCAACTGTGAGACGATTTTTCTCTGAAGCTTGTGGCTTCCAGACACGATAGTAAATATCATGCGCGAAGGAAGAAGATAAAGAAATCATTAAACCGCCTGCAGTTGAAAGCGCCGCTGCCATCGCTCCTGCCGCGACAAGCCCAATGACGAACACACCTAAATTCGCAATCTCTGGTGTCGCCATCACGACGATATCATTGGCAATGACCAGTTCACTCCATTGTAATACGCCATCACTATTCGTATCCGCTACTTGAAGCATGCCTGTATCGACCCATGATTTCGTCCATGCTGGAAGCTGAGCAATTTGACTGCCGGCTACTTGCGTCATTAAAATAAAGCGAGAGAAGGCCGCATATGCAGGTGCAGATAAGTAAAGAAGGCCAATGAATAGCAACGCCCATGCTCCTGACCAACGAGCCGCTTTCATCGTTGAAACCGTATAGAAACGAACAATAACGTGTGGCAATCCAGCAGTTCCTGCCATTAATGTGAACATTAATGCAAGGAACTGCCACTTCGTCCCATTCGTAAATGGAGCAAAATATTCAGAAATACCGAGTTCTCGGTCCAACTCCCCTAATTTACTTACTACCTCTCCATAAGAAACCCACGGAATCGGATTTCCGGAAATTTGTAAGGACATGAAAATAATTGGAACTAAGTACGCAGTGATTAAAATTAAGTACTGAGCAACCTGCGTCCATGTAATCCCTTTCATTCCACCGAAAGCGGCATATATCGCAATGAGTACAACCCCGATCATTGTGCCAACTTTTGCATCAATCTCAAAAAGTCGTCCAATGACTACTCCTGAACCAGAAAGCTGTCCAATCGAGTAGGTAAAACTGATGATGATCGTACAAATCGCCGCAATGACACGTGCGGAATGACTGTCATATCGGTCGCCAATAAACTCTGGCACTGTGTATCGACCGTACTTCCGTAACTGCGGTGCTAATAAAAATGTAAGGAATAAATACCCGCCGGTCCAACCCATAATATAAGCTAGCCCATCATAACCGAGTACCATAACCGTTCCGGCCATCCCGATAAAGGAAGCAGCACTCATCCAATCTGCACCGATGGCCATCCCGTTGAAGATCGGTGGTACGCCGCGACCTGCTACATAGAAGTCAGACGTCGCCTTCGCCGTGTTATAGACCGCAATCCCGATGTATAAAGCAAAGGTCACTAGAATAATCGCTAATGAGACAATGAATTGTCCATCCAAATGAATTTCCCCCCTAAAATAGCACTAATGGCTATTCGCTTTTGA
The DNA here is from genome assembly GCF_047302285.1 of Robertmurraya phoenicis. Taxonomy (GTDB): domain Bacteria; phylum Bacillota; class Bacilli; order Bacillales; family Cytobacillaceae; genus Robertmurraya. Next base: position 415,485 of record NZ_CP154845.1, on the reverse strand, counting down.
TGATTTCCTTTAACCCTAATCCCAATCGACCATCCCCATTTATGAATAGATTGGAAAAGTCCTTTTAATGTTCTAATGTCGTTCCCGTGCTAATTTGCTCATTCTTGCTTTCATCGATGCCGTACTTTTGGTCAATTTTGTCCCCTAGTTTGGCATTTACAAAGAGCAAGATGATGAAGGTAAGGACAGCACCTTGAGCTCCCATATAGTAGTGAAGCGGGAAGCCAATAATGGTAACAGAACTCAACGGCTCTGCAAACAGAACCACCCCGTAGGAAACGATAAACCACACGATAAAGTAAATGATGATATTACGGTTTTTCTCCCGAAAATAGCGATCGGCAACAGCCTTATCGATTTTCTTCATTTTTTCACCTCCAAGATTATCTCCCCTTATGACTTAACAGCGATCCATACATACTCCTCCCCTATGTGCGTCCCTCCTTAATCGTTTGATATTTATAATTCTTTAAAAGTACATTGAAGCGCTTTCAAAGGAATTACTTTTTTCAAAAACCTTTAATTCAAACTAAAAATAAACTTCACTGTTTCTATGAAAGGTAAGGGGACTAGGGCGACTTGAACGATGAAATAGATGATCATGGATAGGAATGGAATGACTAAGAAGATTGGTTTTTTCTTACGTAGCGCGAGTATTAAGCAAATTGCAGTCACTGTAACAAACAAATAAAAGGCCATCAAAATTCCCCCTTTACATTTTAAATTTTGTTCTAATCATTGACCTTCAGTTTAATATAAATTAAATATTAAGAAAATTTCGTAATATCATTATCTATTTAAATGGTTTCAAGGTCAAGAGAAAACTTGTATGTAATTTGTCACATTTTATGGGAGGTTTTAACAGGAGATACTAGTGGTTGGATTGAGCTTTCAGGCGTTAGTGGGCGCTGGGTTGGGTTGGGGTTGGAGTTGGTATGGATTTGGGATTGCTTAATGAAGACAGATTTTACCGTGAGCCTTACAATGTTTGTTCTCATGAACGCTCTATGTGGACTGATTTCACTGTGTTCCTCACAATGTTTGTCCTCATGAACTCCAGCTCCCCCTAAATTCGAGGCCAAATAATGAATGATTTAGAGATTCTTCAAAGTGAGTCTGTACCAGCACGCACCACACAAACAAAAAACCCGCCTAGGCGGGTCACAATGACAAATCATATTAAGCGTCAGAAGAGTCTGTTGTATCTGCGTCTTCCTCGTCAGAAGTCGTATCGTCTTCTTCTGCTTCATCTTCGCTTGAACCATCAGTATCTTTTTCTTCGTCTTCATCAGGAGTAGCTTCTTCCTCAGTTCCAGTTGAATCATCAGCTTTACCGCTATCATCAACTTCCTCAGTTAAACTTGCTTCCTGCAGATCACTTAATGGCTTGTTAAAATAGTCAAGCGGATTTACAGCAATTCCATCTTTGCGAATTTCAAAATGTACATGGGTACCAGCTTCTTCGTTATATAAGCTTTTTCCAGATTTCGCTAGTACCTGTCCTTGGTCTACTTGGTCTCCAGCTTTCACATCAATATCGGTTACAGATTGATATTGTGTTACAATACCTTTGTCATGCTCAATTTCGATTACGTTTCCTAATAGAGAATCTTCTGCAACATTGGTTACTGTACCACTTAATGCTGCTACAACATCAAATGCTTCACCGTTTTCCATTGCAATATCAACACCAGTGTTCGGATAATATGAATTATTGTAAAACACTAAAGCTGCTTCCTGTTTATCATCAGGTGCATCGTATTCATAGAATTCTTTTTGAATCACGACAGAATCTGGATCAACAACAGGCATTGCAAAGTTTTCTAAAGAACGGTTAACCTCTAAAGCAGGCTCATCATGTCTGCCTGAAAGATCTGTTGCCTCGTAATCGATTTGATCATCAGTTGCACTATTGTTGCTGTTTTGGAACCAAAGAACCGCGGTTAGAATGATTGCAGCACTTGCAATGTATACGGCTGGGTATACCCAACGCTTTTTCATGAAGCGCTTCAACTTTGAATCTTGAGAAGATCGTTTCTTTTCTTCCTCTCTCATTTATCATCACCTCAGCAATCATTCTGAACAGATCATGATAAATATATACATTTCGAAAAAAAATTTTTTATCTTATTTTTCGACAAAGGGATTAAAATTATGCAAAGAAATGCAAAAAAGTTTAAAAAAAGGGGATTTTTTTCTTGCGAAGTTTATTAAAATGGTTCATCCGACTTTTACCTTTCATCTATATGGGTATGATTTGGCTCATGTCTAGCATGCCCGCAAACGCGATTGTAGAGCTTCCAGACTCTGGACTCGATAGCTTCATTAAAGAGTCACTCCATCTCGTCGAATTCGCCATCCTTTATTTATTATTGGTCATTGCCCTCCTGACAACAGGGAAGTTTTCTCTGACCTTGAGTATTGTTTGTGCAGTCATTGCTTCCTTATATGGATTGCTGGACGAAATTCATCAGTCCTTCGTTCCTGCCCGCTCAGCTACTGTCATCGATTTTGTCAAAGATGTAACCGGAGTTGTGGTGGCCACCTATTTCGTTCACCGCGCCTATCGTAAACATCGATTTGAGCGAGTTCAGAAATACTTTGGGTAAAAAAAGACCGAGCACCCATTTATTTGAGTGCTCGGTACATTTTTTATTTACTCGCCGTTATTTTTGTCAGAAGCGTCTTCGTCGTGTCAATCTGTGCTCCACTGTAATAATGCTCGACGATTTCTTTGTAGGTCTTTCCATCTTTAGCCAATTCGTTTGCACCGTATTGGCTCATTCCTACTCCATGACCAAAGCCTTTTGTATTAATAACGATATTGTCCCCTTTTCTTTCCCATGTAAAATCAGACGACTTCAAATCCAACGTTAATCTTATATCTTTACCGGTTAAAATTTTCCCGTTAATATCTACCTTGCCAACGCGATTTCCTTTTGTTCTTTCAATTATTTTTCCCACTTCAGCAGCATCTGTTAATTGAACGCCTAACTCTTTCTCAAACTCGGCGACAGAGATGACTTTTTGACCGTTAAATTTCTCTGTGTTGACATCCCAAGGGCTCTCCACACTTTTTAAATATGGTAGCGGGCTGCTCCAGTAATCCTCTGAGTTCTCAGTAAAGCCATTACTTGTGGAAAAAAAGGCGGCATAAATCGGTTCACCTTCATATGTTAAAACTTGACCTCTTGTCGCGACGACAGCTTCTTTAATCTTGTTCATTCTCCACTGGTAATCCTTCCCCCAGGCTTTTCTTAGTTCTTCTTCACTTTTATATACTTGGTGATCTTCTGTATCTGATACATTTGCTTCTTTAGGGATTTTTTCACTTTTTTCGCCACTCATGAGGTAATAAAGATAATAGGTTCTGGCAGTAAGTGCTTGTGCCTTTAAGGCCTCAAGCTCAAATTCAGAAGGCATTTCTGCTGCGACAACGCCAGCAATATACTCCTCTAAAGGTAGTTTCTCAATATTGTCTTGGCTAGCTCGATAGACAGCTACCTCGACAGCAGGCTGGTCTGCAGCTGCTTCTATTTCTTTAGAAGCTAGCTCTTCACCGAGTTTCCCCGTTGTTTTTTCCATAAAAGGGAGGACGAGTAGTGTTGGAATCATGATGGTGACAACAAATAGTACGGCAGATAAAACTACGATTGGTTTCATTTTAAGCATTACTTAAGCCTCCATATGTAAGTATCGTTCGAGTACGAGTGCGATGACGCATACTCTCCTTACATACATATGGGAGTGGACAAGCTAATATGTACAAAATTAAAAATCAGGGAAAAAAATGCATAACTTTTTCACTCATAAACCAAAATAGTCTATGTTGGTGTTTCAAATCATTGCTTTCCTAAACCCAAGGCATCAATGTTCGCGAAAAAAAGCCTTTCAAATAAACGCAAAAAAACCGCAAAAATGGAAATCCATTTCACGGTTTTTCACGTTCATTATGCATTTAAATCTGCAACAAATGTTTTTGGAAATGATGCTGTTTCTTCCACTGTAGAAATTCGTTCAATATCTGCTCCTAAAGAAGCTAATTTATGGTGGAAGTCCACATATCCGCGATCAAGATGCTTTAATTCTGTCACTCGAGTGACACCTTCTGCCACTAAGCCTGTTAAAATTAAGGCAGCCGCGGCACGTAAATCGGTAGCAGCAACTTCTGCTCCTTGTAAATTACTAGGTCCATCTAAGATAACAGAACGACCTTCAATTTTGATATCAGCATTCATTCTGCGGAATTCTTCCACATGCATGAAGCGATTTTCAAATACGGTCTCGGTAATCATACTTGTTCCATTTGCATGCAATAGTAAAGCCATCATTTGTGATTGCATATCTGTTGGAAAACCAGGGTGTGGCATTGTCTTAATATCGACAGCTTTCAGGTTGTCAGGACCGATGACCCTTAAACCTTCTGCTTCCTCTTCAAATATAACACCCATCTCTTCCATCTTCGCGATGAGAGAAGTTGAATGCTCCGGAACGGCACCTTTCACTAAAACATTTCCTCCCGTAATTGCTGCTGCAACCATGAATGTTCCAGCTTCAATTCGATCAGGAATGATATTATGGTCAGCACCAAAGAGAACGTCTACTCCTTCAATACGAATCGTTCCAGTTCCAGCACCACGTACTTTTGCACCCATTTTATTCAAGAAATTAGCCAAATCGACAATTTCCGGTTCTTTGGCAACATTCTCTAATATCGTCGTTCCTTGTGCTAAAGTAGCGGCCATCATAATATTTTCTGTAGCACCCACACTTGGGAAATCCAAGTAAATTTTGGCACCATGTAATCGGCCATTTGATTCTGCTTCGATAAAGCCATTTCCTACTTTGACCGTTGCACCCATAGCTTCAAAGCCTTTTAAATGCTGGTCAATTGGTCTCGATCCAATCGCACATCCTCCAGGAAGCGCTACACGAGCACGGCCATTTCTTGCAAGTAATGAGCCCATTACTAATACTGAAGCACGCATTTTACGAACATATTCGAATGGTGCTTCTACTTTTAACTCTCTAGATGCATCGACAGTGACTTCATTATTTTTAAACGTCACATCGGCGTTTAAATAGCGTAATACCTCATTGATCGTGTATACATCGGAGAGAGTTGGCACATCACGAATTACGCTTTTTCCGTCACTTGCTAATAATGATGCGGCAATAACCGGCAAAACTGCATTCTTTGCTCCTTCTACTTTAACAGAACCGCTTAGCCTTCTACCGCCGCGGACGATGATTTTTTCCAAGTGTATTCCCCTCCGCGTCCAATTTCTCTATATTAATATTCAATCGTTATGATTGGTGTGCCAACTACAAGGGTAGTCTTTGCGCCCAATCCTGTTGTTCGGATTCCAAGTTGTAAATTCATATCTTGATTTTTCGTCATTAACCCATTGGAAAATAATGGTGAGTAAGCTGACGTCGAGATAAAATCTTTTTCTATCAGTGATTCAATTTCTTCTGCCTCAAACTTTTCAAGTAGCTGATTTACAGTAAAAGGCAAAGACGTATTCATCTTATCATTGATTTCACCTTTTACACAAGTGAAAATTGTGGTATTTTCTCGAAATATGTCAGATAATAGTTCATTAAGATCCTCATTTATAAATTGCTCTGTTTCTTGCGTAAAATTCTTACCTCGGATTTCATAAATAATGTAAGTTTGTGGGTTTTGATCTGTGAGGGTAGATAATATTTGAATGCTCTCTTCCATTCCCTGATTAGATGTTTGGCTCGCTTTCGCTTCCCATTTTTCAGAATCAGAACTGAACTCCCATGTCCAGTTTGGAAAAATGCTTTGGAGTTGCTGCACATGATCCTGAATTTCCTCTGGGCTGTCGGCCTCTAATTTTTCTCTTGCATGTAAAGACCATTCATTGATATCTATATTCTCACCTTTTAAAACTGTCACTATTGATAAAAGGTCGTGCTTATTTTTGGTATTTGCGAATTTTTCTCCTGCATGTACAAATGAAACTCCAATGATTACAACTACGGTAATTACTGCCAACCAATTTTTTTTCATCTCTATAACTCCTCCCCTTAGTACCATTGTTACCAAGAAGAGAAGAAGCATACTGAAGAGTTGTCGTCACTTTTTGACAAATATGCAAGCTTTTTAAAAATGAATTAAATTAGGCCGCTTTTTATCACACAAAAAGAATTGTATCGAATAATTCCATAAATATAAAAGGTACGATGACCTATCTTTCTTAAGATTATTTCCCCATTTATCCAAGCCCTAAGCCTTTTTTTGAAGAAAATTTTCCAATTCGATGGTCTTCTATCGTTTTTTATTTTTGGATTTATTTTCGGGATATGAACTTTTTTCACATTTGTTCGCACAAAAAGTGTTAAGTTTACGTAGATATTATTGGAAAATCATTGGCAATTGCTGCGACCATAAAAGGTAATCGAGGAAAAAATTACTAACGGTAGAACCAATGACAATGGACAATAATATAAATAATACTCGTGCTTGAAATACGCGGTTAGCTCGTAAAAATTTATCAAAGTTTAAGCTTTGTAACGCCCACCAAGCTAAAGCAATAAAGCCAAGATGAGACATAATACTAATAAGTGCCTGGTGCCCAAATCCTGCAGTCATGGACATACTCCTCCTTTTTCACGCTAACACATATTATAACATTCGCAAGTTCACCCTTCTATTTGACGTATATGTAGCAAAAAGGTTTCATTTGGTTTATATTTTTATGGTTTTTATCGTGGTGGATTATCGATGTTGGTCGGGAATAGGTACTCTTTGGGATATGGTTTTTGTTTGGTTTGATACTTAATTTGGAGTGAAATCCCTTGGGGGTTTTTTGTTTTGTCCGAATAAGCCTTCTATTCGGACTAGAACCACTTGGCGCTTGCTCGTTTTGTCCGAATACACAATACACTCTTGTGTCAATATGCATCCCCCTTAATCATTATCTGCATTATTCAGCGAACATGCGCACTACTCCCACAAAAAAAGAAGGGGTCCCCTTTCCCCTTCTTTTTCCCTTGCTTCTATTAAAATCCCCTTGTTGCTCGCTTCTGATTTCCCCAAATCAGAAATTCCCTTTATTGAAAGCCACCGAAGTTCGTGTGGAAGAAGTCGAGCGCAACGTTTGGAAATAGTCCAAATACGATGGTCGCTACGACACATATTCCAATCGCTACACCGACGCCAACCGGTATTTTCATTTTTTCTACTTCCCCATCTTGCGGAGATGGTCTAAAGAACATTTGCGTTAAAATGCCGAAGTAGTAGAAATAGGATACCACGGTTGTGGCAATCATGAGCGATGCTAGAATGTAGTGCGCTGGTTCAGATACTAATGCTCCGATAAAAATGTTTAGTTTTCCAATGAATCCAGCCGTTCCTGGAATTCCTGCTAATGAGAGGATAAAGATTCCCATTGCCACTGCAAGCCATGGCGCACGTTTGTACATTCCGGCAAATTGGCTGATATCCTCGACGTCATTTTTTGCGGTCATCAGTTGAATGACAGCAAAAGCTCCAACGTTCATGAAGAGATATGCCCCTAAGTAAAACCAAATTGTTTCAAACATAAAGACTGACATCGTAGTTACGGCAACTAATAAATAACCCGCATGAGCGATACTAGAATAAGCAAATAATCGTTTGATGTTTCGCTGTCTTAAAGCAACGACATTTCCGATGACCATCGTCACTCCAGCAAGGACAGCAATGTAATCCTGCAATTTGAATAGGAGCGGCGTAACTGAATCGACACCTGTCGCACCCGATTGCGTATTGGCAAATACGATGACGACGATTCGAACTAAAATGACAAATCCTGCTGTTTTCGACACGACACTCAAGAACACAGTAACCGGAGTGGCTGCTCCTTGGTACACATCTGGTGCCCACATATGAAATGGAGCGGTTGCCAATTTAAACGAAAGACCGACCAATATCATGAAAAAGGCAAGACCCATTAAATAGCTCAATTGAGAATTATTCAATTGTGGTAGAATATTCGTCATTTCGGATAAATTCGTCGTCCCTGTAATTCCGTAAAGATAACTCATTCCAAAAAGGGTGACGGCTGTGGCAATACTTCCATTAATGACGTATTTCATGGCTGACTCATTGGATGGAAGATGCTTTTTCCGAATCCCAGCTAAAATATAGGAGGACAAGGATAGAAGCTCTAATCCAACAAATAAAGTAATTAAATCGCCACTTGAAGCCATGATCATCGTACCGAGCAAGCCGGCTAATAAAAGGTAGTAGAACTCCCCTTTGAACTCTTCCATTCCCTCTTTTGGCTTATAGCTGACAGCAAGCAACATAATGAGTGCTGCGCCAATGAGTAATAGTAACTTGAATACTTTTGCAAAGGAATCTAGTTTAAACGTATCGTATAAAATCGAAACAGTATCTATAGCCAATAAGTTCATTAATGAGGCAATTGCCGCAAGTATTCCTGCGAAACCTACCCAACCGAGAATTCTTCTATCGAAGTGCTTCGGTGCAAAAAGGTCTACTATGGATAGAATGGTCGCCACTCCAAGGATGATAAACTCTGGAGCCATCGCTCCCCATTGAAATGATAAAAGCGTATCTAGATCCACTTCATCAACCCCCTAACCCAAGCATGATAGTCTCAAGTGTGGCATGTAGCGGTTCGCTTAGTACACTTGGGTATACACCAATTAACACGATTAATGCTAGTAACGTCACGACTGGAATAAATTCCACTGACTTTAAATCAGACACAGCGGCAAACTCTCGATTCGCTTTTCCATAAGTGATGCCGAGAACTGCTCTGAGTAAGTAGACAGCGGTCATGATAATTCCAATACAGCCAACAGCAGCTAACACCGGCATTTCTTCAAATAATCCGAGGAAAGCCATGAATTCACTAACAAAGCCAGACATCCCTGGTAAACCGAGTGATGCTAGCGCTCCGGCTAATAAGAAGCCAGCTGTTAGTGGCATTCCTTTAGCCATCCCACCAAGGTTTGCAATCGTGGAGGTATGGAATCGTTCATAAAATACTCCTACTAAGAAGAAAAGGAGAGCAGAAATCAATCCGTGAGAAACAACTTGGAAAATCGCTCCCTGTATGCCAGCCTCGTTCAATGCCCCTAAACCAATAAGGACAATTCCCATATGGGATATCGACGAGTAGGCAAGGACCATTTTAAAATCGGTCTGCTTAAACGCTAGAAATGCTCCGTATAAAAGATTGATAACCCCTAATACCGCAAGCAATACGGCAATTGATTGGAATTGTTCAGGGAAGATTCCCATTCCAAAACGAATCAAACCGAAGGCACCAATTTTTAATAAAATCCCTGAGTGAAGCATGACGATGGATGGTGGTGCCTGCACGTGAACACGGAGCATCCATGTATGTAATGGAAAGATTGGCAGCTTCACGCCAAAAGCGATAAGAAGTGCAATCAATAACCCAAACTTCAATGATTCAGAGATTGGTGAAACGGTACTCGGGTTTTCTATCGCCATCAACTGTGCAAGAGCGTCGATATTAGACGTTCCTGTTCTCGCAAACAGAACCATGATCACGATTAAAAGAATAGCTGACCCTAAGCCGTTATAAATTAAATAGCTGTAAGCCGCTTTTTCTTTTTCAAAATAACCCCATTTTCCGATTAAGAAGAACATTGGAATCATCGTTATTTCGAAAAAGATAAAGAAGAGAATTAGGTTTTGGGCGGCAAATACTCCGAGCATCCCTACTTCAAGTAAAAGGAATAGCATGAAGTAGCCCTTCCATTCTTTTTTTATATGAACAGAAGCAACTGCGGCAAGTGTAGAAATGACCGCTGTTAGCATGATTAACACTAATGAGAAACCATTTAAGCCTAATTCATAATCGATTTTAAATAGATCGAAGACGGCATAGTCTCCAAAACGAATCCATTCGACTTGAACATTGTATTTCTGTAGATTGTCGCTCCCTCCAATAAAGGCAATGAGCGCTAACAGAAGAGCGGGTAAGGTTGCTATGAATCCAACTGCTTTAATCGCTGTTTCTTGTGTTTTTGGCAAAAGTGCTAACACAGCGATTCCTAAAAGAGGGGAGAACACTAAGATGGATAAAAAGTATGCGTTCATTTTAAGTACCCCCCTGTTAATGCATAAATCACAATTAGGACAGCCAATCCAACGAAGGCCACTGTACCGTATGCCTGAACTTGACCATTTTGAATTTTGGACCCAATGATTCCAAGTCCATGAACAATTGCGGTAACAAGCTTCACAATCCCTTCAACAATGAAGGTTTCAATAAAGCTAAGAAACGCTGTGAAGTTTTTTGTAGCTTTCACAACTGTTAATTCGTAAAACTCGTCAATGTAGTATTTGTTATACAAAATGTTGTACATTATCGGCATTCTTACCGTTAGCCAATCTCTTTGAAGAGATTTCTTTCCATATATGAGCCATGCCAAGTAAATTCCGAGTAAAGACACAACTGTCGCCACTATCATAATCCATGCCGGTCCTTCAATATGGCCATGACCTAATGCTTCGTTTCCATCGACGAGCCAGTCACCGAGGAAGGTGCCGAACCACGGAGTATTCACATACCCTGCAACGACCGCTAGAATTCCAAGCACAATCATTGGAAAAGTCATCACAGATGGTGACTCGTGTACCTCTTTCTGTTTGCCACGTGCATCGCCTGTAAAGACCATAAAGAAAAGGCGGAACATATAGAACGCGGTAAAGAAAGCGGCAATGACTGCTAACCAGAACAAGAAGGTGTTTCCGTGAGCCCAAGTTGATATTAATATTTCATCCTTACTAAAGAATCCAGAGAATAATGGAACCCCACTAATTGCAAGTGTTCCGATTAAAAATAATGGACCTGTAAATTTCAGCTTTTTCCACAGACCGCCCATCTCTTCAATATTCTGAGTGTGGACAGCGTGAATGACACTACCAGCTGCCAAGAATAACAATGCTTTAAAGAAGGCATGTGTCATTAAGTGGAAGACGCCTGCTACATAGCCAGCCGATCCGAGGGCAAGCATCATATAACCAAGCTGACTGACGGTTGAGTAAGCTAGTACTCTTTTAATATCCTTTTGTACCAAACCAATGCTCGCCGCAAAGATGGCGGTGAATGCACCGATGACTGCAACTGTCATTAAAGCGGCCTCACTCGCTGCAAAAAGCGGGAATACTGCGGCAACTAAGTACACACCAGCCGCTACCATTGTGGCAGCATGGATTAACGCAGATACTGGTGTAGGACCTTCCATCGCATCAGGTAACCAAGTGTGTAATGGAAATTGACCTGATTTCCCCACTGCCCCGATAAAAATCAGGATCGCGGTAAGGGTGATCATGCCTGCGGAAATACTCCCTTCTTCCACAGCTTGAAAAATCGCATCGTACTCAAAGCTTCCTACTTGCCAGAATAATAGAATCATCCCGACGAGGAGGCCGACATCCCCGATACGAGTCATGATGAAAGCTTTTTTGGCAGCGGCCTTTGCCTCTTCTTTGTAAAAATAGAAGCCAATTAAGAGGAAGGATCCGGCCCCGACAAGCTCCCAGAAAATATAGGTTTGCAATAGATTAGGAGATACGACAAGTCCTAACATCGCAAATGTAAATAACCCTAAATAGGCGTAGAAAATATGAAACCGCCCGTCTCCGTGCATGTAGCCTTTTGAATAAGTATGTACGAGAAAGCTAACAAGCGATACGATGACGAGCATTAACGCATTTAATTGATTGACTTCAAAACCCGCTGTTAATTGAACATCCCCTATTGTCAGCCATGTTGCTTCGGCTTTATAAGTCGGGTGGCTGAAGCGGTCAAACAACACCACCAAAGAGTAGATCAAAGACGCTAGTGTGAGCACCATGCCGATGTATGCACTATTTTCCTTTAATCTTCTCCCAAATAGAAGAAGGAACAAAAATGATAAAAGCGGGAAAAGCGGTATGATCCATGCATTCTCCATCAATATCACAATCCCCTTTTTAGAACGCGCTTGTTCTCACGCGTTTGATTGAGGCCCGCGTTTCGAGCGGGTCGTGTACCAGTTATATTAGTTTTTCATCGTGTCCATTTCATCAATATTGACTGTTTTACGGTTGCGGTAAAGGGCGATTAAGATCGCGAGACCGACTGCCGCCTCTGCCGCAGCAATAGCAATCGTAAAGAGGGCGAATACTTGCCCGTCAATTGAAGGAGCCATGCCGTATTTGCTAAATGCGACTAAGTTAATGTTGACCGCATTGAGCATGAGCTCGATTGAAATTAACACGATGACCGTATTACGCTTTGTTAGTGCACCATATAGGCCGATACAAAATAACACTAAGGCAAGCGTAAGGTAGGCAGAAATGGGAACTCCACTCATTCCTTTTTCGCCTCCTCTTCATCATCTTTTTTCGCTAGAATAATCGCTCCGATTAGTGCCACTAAAAGGACAACAGACGTTAACTCAAATGGAATAATAAATTTAGAGTAAAGGGCGATCCCAATTTGTTCCGTATTATTTTCATGAAGGGCGACTGGCTGTGAATTGAAGTCTAAATTATAAATCCCAATGTAGACTGCAAAGGCAAAGCCAAGTACACCAAGGAACAGTAGAATTTTTCTCAGTCTTCCTCCCTGTTCCTCACTTCGATCACTATGGCGCGTCAGCATGATCCCAAAGAGCATAATAATCGTAATCGCACCTGAATAGATCAGGATTTGTACGACTGCCACAAATTCCGCTGACAAGAGGATGTATATCCCTGCCAAACTGACAAATGTAAAGACAAGTGCAACGACCATATGCACAACCTTTGATAAATGGAGTAAGAACACGCCTCCCATGACCGCAACAATGGCTAGAATAAGGAATGCTAGTAGTTCACCTGAAAATGTCATGCTTTATTCACCTTCCGAACATTCTCATCATTTTCGTCCAACCATTCAAGGTTTTTAAAAAGATCATCGCGGCTATACTCGGCAAGCTCAAAATTATTGGTCATGACGATCGCTTCTGTCGGACAAACCTCTGTACATAAATCGCAAAGGATACAAATTTCAAAATTGATATCATACGTATCAATGATTTTCCCCTTTTTCGTTGGATCAGGATGCTTTTTCCCCGTTAATTGAATGCAATCGGTCGGACAAATATTGGCACATTGGTTACAAACAATACATTTTTCCGGGTAAAACTTCTGGATCCCTCGAAATCGGTCTGGCAAAGGAATCGGTTTTTTCGGATAATCGTAGGTTGGTTTTTCCTTTGTTAAGTTTTTCAGGGTATACTTTAAACCTTTCGCTAATCCAAGCATGTATTTTCACCCCTTATGATAAAAGTGATAAATCTCTTAAAAAAGGCTTAGAAGCTCCTTAATAATGGCCGTTAAGAAGATATTTGCAAGTGCCACCGGTAACAGTACCTTCCAACCAAATTCCATCAACTGGTCCGCCTTAATACGTGGGAACGTACTGCGAAACCATAGGAGAATAAAGACGACGAAACTGAATTTCAAGGCAAACCAGACGGCTCCTGGAATAAAGTCTAGGAACGAGAAGATTGGCAGCCAGCCTCCTAAGAATAACACCGTCGTCAGTGAGGCCATCGCAAACATATAGACGTATTCAGCGAGCATAAAAAACGCCCAACGGAAGCCAGAATACTCAACAAAATACCCGGCAATCAGTTCATTTTCCGCTTCTGGAAGGTCAAATGGAATTCGGTTTAATTCTGCCACAGATGCAATGAAAAAGACTAAAAATCCGATTGGCTGGAGAAGAATGTACCAAACATTTTCCTGGGCTGCAACAATTTCATTTAAATTCATGCTTCCCGTTAAAAGGATAACTCCAAGGACAGACATGACAAGCGGAATTTCATATGAAATCATCTGTGCAGCGGCACGCATTCCACCAAGTAAGGCGTATTTATTATTGGATGACCAGCCAGCCATCACCACTCCGATCGTGGTCAGCCCTGAAACGGCAATATAATAGAGAAGACCCACACCAATGTCGGCAAATTGTAATTTATCCGTAAACGGGATCGTTGCAATGACGATAAAAGACGGCGCAAATGCAATAACAGGTGCTAAAATAAATAACGGTCTGTCTGCTAACTTGGGAATCGTATCCTCTTTTAGTAAAAGTTTTAAGACGTCTGCCACGGTTTGCAGCAATCCCCATGGACCACCGACCTGATTTGGACCGTATCGCATCTGCATAAAACCCATTACTTTTCGCTCTGCCAAAATGGCATATGTAACAAAACCGAGAATGACGAATAAAAAAACGACTGCTAGTAAAAAGAAAATCCCAAAGTTTAATAGTCCCGGCTGTGAGTGCAATAAATCCTGTACCATTAGCCATCCACCTCCCCTAGGATAATGTCAACTGCTCCTAGAATGGCAATTAAATTCGAGATGCTTTCTCCTTCCAAAAGCTTAGGAAGAATTTGCAGATTATAAAATGATGGTCTTCTAAATTTTAAACGGTACGGTTCTTTCTTTCCATCACTTGCGATGTAACAACCAATTTCACCACGTGGAGATTCAATTCTAACAAAGGCTTCTCCTTTTGGCGCCTTAATGATTTTAGGCACCTTCGCGATGACCGGTCCTTCTTCTGGAAACTGTTCCACGCATTGCTCTAATATTTTCAAAGATTCTTCTATCTCTGCAAAGCGAACATGATAGCGAGATAGCACATCTCCCTCTTCCCTTGTTGGTACATCAAAATCGAATCGGTCGTAAATGGAGTATGGCTCATTTTTACGCAGATCCCATTTGACCCCTGTACAACGAAGGTTTGCCCCGCTTAACGAATAATTGAGCGCATCTTCTTTTGTATATTTTCCAATTCCTTTTACACGATTAAGGAAGATTTCATTTCCTGTCACAAGGTCATGATACCCTTTGATCTGCTCACGCATATGAGGAATGAATTCTCTTACTTTATCAACCCAGCCTTCTGGCGCATCCCATTTAACTCCACCAACACGCATATAGTTAAAGGTTAAACGGGCACCAGACAGTTCGTTTAATAGATTAAGAATCATTTCTCTTTCACGGAATGCATAAAGGAGTGGACTTGTCGCTCCTAAATCGAGTACAAATGTCCCCCACCATAAAAGGTGACTGGAAACGCGGCCAAGTTCCATTGCCATGACCCGTAGATATTCGGCACGCTCAGGAATTTCGATTCCCATCATCGTTTCCACTGCATGACAGATGACATAATTGTTTGTCATGGCGGAAACATAGTCCATCCGGTCGGTATATGGAATAATTTGTGTGTATTGAAGGTCTTCTGCCAGCTTCTCCGTACCACGATGGAGGTAGCCAATTACCGGTTTCGCTTCTTTAATGGTTTCACCATCAATTTTTAAAATTAACCGAAAGACACCGTGTGTACTAGGATGCTGAGGTCCTACGTTCAAAAGCATTTCTTCTGTTCTGAGCATGTTTACACCTCCACATCATACGGTTCATAGTCTTTTCTAAGTGGATGACCGACCCAATCTTCACCAAGCATAATGCGGTGTAGATTCGGATGATTGAGAAACTTGATTCCTAACAAATCATATGCCTCACATTCAGGCCAGTTCGCTCCAGCCCAGAGAGGACACAATGATTCAACGGTTGGTTCATCCCGATCTAGCTTCACTTTTATAGCGACTGATTGGCTATTTTTATAGGAATACAGGTGTGCATAAACTTCCATATGGGTCTCATAATCGACACCATGCAGCTCTGATAAATAATCAAAGCCTAATTGTTCATTATATTTAAGGAATTGTACGACTTTATAATAGGTCTCCCGTTTCACAACAAGGGTAGGAACATCCTTGGAAAGCCTATTAATATAGGATTCTTCTAAAATACCATTCCCAAGATGCTGTTCGATTACTTTGACATATTTATCAAGATATGGCTGATTGGCTGAAGGCTTTTCCTCTTCAACAGGTGCTGCGGCGGTCTTCCCACCTGCTTTGGCTCTGGCTGCTGCAGCGGCGGCAGCTTTTGCTTTCGCGGCGGCAATCGCTTTTGCCTTTGCATCATCGCCTCCTGCATCCCCGCCTTCTTGTTTCGCTTTCGCGGCGGCTTTTGCTTTCGCGGCTGCAGCAGCTTTGGCCTTAGCGGCTGCTATTGCTTTCGCCTTCGCACCATCTCCGCCTGTCTCTTCTGGAGTCTCTCCGTTCGCTCTTGCAGCTTTCGCTTTGGCTGCAGCGGCAGCCTTTGCTTTCGCAGCTGCGACGGCTTTTTTCTTCGCAAGGTCATCAGCATCGATTGCTTCCGGTGCTGACGCTTCTTGTTGTTCTTGCGCTTTCTTTTTCGCTAGTGCTGCCGCTTTCGCTTTTTCAGCTGCTTCTCTTTTTAGTTGTTCTAAATCTTTTTCTCCGCTCATCGATTAGATCACCTTCTTCCCGGTCTTCGCCTCGTAACGGATTTTCTCTTTTAATTTATTGATTCCATAGATTAGGGCTGCTGGGTTTGGTGGGCATCCTGGAATATAGACATCCACTGGAACGATTTGGTCAACCCCTTTAACGACTGAATAGGATTTCACATACGGTCCTCCAGCTGTCGCACAAGAGCCCATGGCAATAACCCATTTCGGTTCCGCCATTTGATCATATAAACGCCTTAAAATTGGAGCCATTTTCTTTGTCACGGTTCCAGAAACAATCATGACATCTGATTGGCGTGGAGAATTCCGATAAAAGGTTCCATAACGGTCCAAATCATAATGAGCACTACTTGACGCCATCATTTCGATGGCACAACAAGCAAGCCCGAATGTCATTGGCCACAATGAATTACTCCGAGCCCAGCCTTTTATTTGATCAAGTGATGCCACAAGAACTGATCGTCTTACCTCTTCCATTTCCTCTGGTGAGATGTTCTCTAGTCTTAAATCCATTTTAGCACCTTCTTCTTCCATGCATAGACAAGTCCGATAAGTAGCATAAATACGAAAATAAGCATTTCTATTAAAGCGAATATCCCGAGCTTTTCATAGGCAACTGCCCATGGATACAAAAAGACTGTTTCCACGTCAAAAATGACGAATAACAGGGCAAAAATATAGTAACGAACGTTAAATTGAATGAGCGAGTCATTAAATGGATCGTTACCACTTTCATATGTGGTGTATTTTGCATCCGAAGGAACACTTGGACGTAAAAGTTTTGCCAAAAACAGGGCCACCACTGGTAATAATACCCCGAGACATAGAAACACCACTACAATCAGATAGTTATTCTGATATAAGTTTAAAAGTTCCATACCCCTTCCCCTCCAAAGTCGTATAACTTTTCAAAACTTTTTAACTTGTAACCGAATTCATTATAACATTGTTACAAACTTGTGTCGATAAAGCCTGGAGACTTTTAAAATGACAATCTTCCATTTTTTTGATAGTAAAGATTTTCCAATGTTTTATCCTGAAAATACCTATATTTCCAATCTGTCCTCAGCCCTACTCTTCTATTAAAAGCTAGTTTATTGTTCTTGTCTGTGAGAATTGTCAATAATTGTTCACTATTTAACGAACTGTTTTCTTAGGATGATAGTGTGTGTTGAAATTTTCGATTGTGATTGACGGGATTTGGGGAAATTTGATGTTGTAGAGAGGTCTTCAGTTTTTTTCGGTTTTTTACAGGAAAATGTGTCATTTTTAGTGGGTTATGCTAGAGTTGTTGGATTTTTTGGAGCGATTGTCGATTTGTATTGCGTTTTGTTAGGGTTGGTGAGGTGTTTGTGGGAGAGTTTCGGGGGGATTGCGGGGGTTTTGCGGTTTATTGCGGGGGTTTTGCGGTTTATTGCGGGGGTTTTGGCAATGATTGCGGGGCTTTTGGTGTTAATTGCGGGGCTTTTGGCGATAATTGCGGGAGTTTCGGGGGTAATTGCGGATCTTCGTTATTTCTACAGATTCCGCTCCAAAATTTTCTATAAAATTTGTATTCTATCTTGGGATTGCGGAGCTTCCTTAAATAATTGTGCAAGTTATTGGACTAATTGCGTACCTTCCAAAGTTAATTGCGGTGCTTTCGTGAATGATTGCGCAGCTCTCGGAATTTATTGCGCATCAACTAATAACTGGTTGGAAGCTAGCTCAAGTAGCTTCCAACTATTTTCGCTAATTCCGCAAAAAAAACACCCTCCGGCTATTTATAACCGAAAGGTGTTTGGTAATTGATTATTTACCTGCAATCGTGATACGGTTGATGGCTCTTTGTAAGGCAAGTTCAGCACGTTTAAAATCAACATGTTCTTGCTTTTGTGCATGTAAACGTTGTTCTGCACGTTCTTTCGCTTTCATTGCACGTTCTACATCGATGTGATCCGAAACTTCAGCAGACTCTGCCAAGATCGATACTTGGTCAGGTCTTACTTCAAGTAAACCGCCACTGACTGCGATATACTTTGTATTTCCACCCGTGATTAAACGGACGGCTCCTATTTGTAACGGTGCAACCATTGGAATGTGTCCTGGTAAGATCCCAAGCTCACCGCTTAGAGCTTTTGTACTGACCATTTCCACTTCTGATTCATACACCGGGCCATCGGGAGTAACAACACTGACTTTAATCGTCTTCATTTTTTACCCTCCTGGTCCTAGTTTAGACCTCTACGCCCATTTTCTT
The DNA here is from genome assembly GCF_047302285.1 of Robertmurraya phoenicis. Taxonomy (GTDB): domain Bacteria; phylum Bacillota; class Bacilli; order Bacillales; family Cytobacillaceae; genus Robertmurraya. Next base: position 396,840 of record NZ_CP154845.1, on the reverse strand, counting down.
CGCGTTCTCGATTACATCTTCAATGCGACCTACGAGACGGAATGCATCTTCTGGAAGGTGGTCCCATTTACCTTCAAGAATCTCTTTGAAACCTTTAACAGTTTCTTTAACAGGTACGTATGAACCTGGCTGTCCAGTGAACTGTTCAGCAACGTGGAAGTTTTGTGATAAGAATACTTGAATACGACGCGCACGAGATACAACAAGCTTATCTTCGTCAGAAAGCTCATCCATACCTAAGATAGCGATGATATCTTGTAATTCTCTATATTTTTGTAATGTTGATTGAACCTGACGAGCTACTTCATAGTGTTCTTCTCCAACAATTTCAGGTGACAATGCACGAGAAGTTGATGCAAGAGGATCCACTGCTGGGTAAATACCCATTTCAGAAAGCTTCCGCTCAAGGTTTGTTGTTGCATCTAAGTGAGCGAATGTTGTTGCTGGAGCCGGATCCGTATAGTCATCGGCAGGAACGTAAATCGCTTGGATAGATGTAACAGAACCAACGTTAGTTGATGTAATACGTTCTTGAAGTTTACCCATTTCAGTAGCAAGAGTTGGTTGGTAACCAACGGCTGAAGGCATACGTCCTAATAGGGCTGAAACTTCTGAACCTGCTTGTGTGAAACGGAAGATGTTATCCATGAAGAAAAGAACGTCTTGTCCTTGGTCATCACGGAAGAATTCAGCCATTGTCAAACCAGTTAAAGCAACACGCATACGTGCTCCTGGTGGCTCGTTCATCTGACCGAATACCATCGCTGTTTTCTTGATAACGCCTGAATCTGTCATTTCATGATAAAGGTCATTACCTTCACGAGTACGCTCACCTACACCAGCGAATACAGAGATACCGCCGTGCTCTTGAGCGATGTTATTGATTAACTCCTGGATTAAAACGGTTTTACCAACACCGGCACCACCGAATAGACCGATTTTACCACCCTTAATGTAAGGAGCAAGAAGGTCTACTACTTTAATTCCAGTTTCAAGAATTTCAACTTCTGTTGAAAGCTGTTCAAACTTAGGTGCTTCTCTATGGATTGAATCGCGACGAGCATCAGCAGGAAGTGGCGCATCAAGGTCGATGTTCTCACCAAGTACGTTGAATACACGTCCTAATGTTACGTCTCCAACAGGAACAGAGATTGGTGCACCAGTATCTGTTACTTCAGCTCCACGAGTTAAACCGTCAGTTGAAGCCATTGCAATAGTACGAACTGTATCATCACCTAAATGAAGGGCAACTTCAAGAGTTAAGTTGATGGCAACTGATTCGTTACGCGCTTCGTTAACGATTGTTAAAGCGTTATAGATTTCAGGTAGTTGTCCGCTAGCGAACTTTACGTCAACAACTGGACCCATAACTTGAACAACGCGTCCTTTGTTCATCTTTTTCCCTCCTAAAATGAAATGCGAAGGCGCCTTGCTTACCCCCGACAAGCATAAGACAAGCTGGCTAGAAGGTTGGTTTTTACCTTCTGGACGGATTGGCTTATGACCTCGAGGGGGTAGGCGCCGTAGCTAGACTATTTGAAATGCTGAAGGCGCTCGGTTATCCCCGACAAGCATAAGACGAGCCGACTGGAAGGTTGTTCTTTAACCTTCAAGACGGATTGGCTTATGACCTCGAGGGGATAGCGCCTGAAGCTAGACTAAATGAAATGCGGAGACGCCTCGTCCACCCCCGACAAGCACAAGACGAGCCGACTGGAAGGTTGTTCTTTAACCTTCAAGACGGATTGCCTTGTGACCTCGAGGGGGTAGGCGTCGCAGCTAGACTAAATGAAATGCTGAAGGCGCTCGTTTATCGGCGACAAGCACAAGACGAGCCGGCATGGAGGTTGTTCTTTAACCTCCGTGACGACCCCCTTATGACCTCGAGCCGATAGCGCCTGTAGCTAGACATCTCTAGCTATACAATGATTTTTTTATTCCAGCGCTGCAGCTCCACCAACAATTTCAGTAATTTCTTGGGTGATCGCTGCCTGTCTTGCGCGGTTGTAACTAAGACTATATGAATCAATAAGCTCTTTTGCATTATCGGTTGCATTTTTCATCGCTGTCATACGAGCTGCATGCTCTCCGGCCTTACTATCTAAAAGCGCTCCGAAAATGAGGCTCTCTGCATATTGAGGGAGAAGGACATCTAATATCTCCTCTGCGGATGGCTCAAATTCATAGGACATTGGCTTTTTAGAAGTAGCAATATCAGTGAGCGGAAGAAGTTTCTTCTCGACAACATCGTTTTGAATCGCACTGACAAAATGATTGTAGTACATGTACAATTCATCAAACGCACCGTCAGCATACATACCAATCGTTTTATTTACCGTATCTTTGACCTCGGCAAATGATGGTTGATCGGCGATTGCTGTTAAATCAAGGGCAATATTCATATCGCGCTTTCGGAAAAATTCACGTCCTACTTTACCAAGAGCGATGACCACATACTCATCCTTTGATTGATGGTTCTTTTGAATCGCGTTTAATGCTGCACGTAACACGTTACTATTGAACGCACCTGCAAGTCCACGCTCAGCCGTGATGACTAAGTATGCTGTTTTCTTAACAGGACGTTTGACCAGCATTGGATGGGATGCATCACTGCTACCAAGTGCAACGGATGCTGTAACCTCCTGGATTTTATCCATATAAGGCCCAAATGATTTCGCATTATTTTCAGCACGGCTAAAGTTAGATGCTGCAACCATTTCCATCGCTTTCGTGATTTGGCTTGTTTTCTTAGTAGAAGTGATTTTATTTTTTATATCGCGTAATGATGCCACTTACCTCTCACCACCTTATCAAGATTGTCCGGTTTAAAGCACCTTTAAAGGGTGCTCCAATTTCCTTTTTAGACGATATTACTCAGAAACTGCGAAAGATTTTTTGAATTCGTTAATCGCTGCCGCCATTTCTTCATCAGTTGGAAGCTCTTTCGTAGTAGCAATATGGTCTAACACATTCTTGTGATTGTGGTCTAACCATGAAAGGAATTCAGATTCGAAACGACGAATATCCTGTAATGGAATATCATCTAAGAAACCACGAGTTAACGCATATAGAATCGCAACTTGCTTTTCTACTTTTAGTGGCTTGTTCAGATCTTGCTTCAGAACCTCTACTGTACGTGCACCACGATTTAATTTCGCTTGTGTTGCTTTATCTAAGTCTGATCCGAACTGAGCAAATGCTTCAAGTTCACGGTATGATGCAAGGTCTAGACGTAATGTACCTGATACCTTTTTCATCGCTTTAATTTGCGCTGAACCACCAACACGTGATACAGAAAGACCTGGGTTAATCGCTGGACGTACGCCAGAGAAGAATAGATCAGATTGTAAGAAAATTTGTCCATCCGTGATGGAGATAACGTTTGTTGGAATATAAGCAGAAACGTCACCAGCTTGAGTTTCAATGAAAGGTAGAGCTGTGATTGAACCAGCACCCTTTGCATCACTAAGCTTAGCAGCACGCTCTAGTAAACGACTGTGTAAGTAGAATACATCCCCTGGATATGCTTCACGACCTGGAGGACGACGTAATAATAAGGAAAGCTCACGATAAGCGGATGCTTGCTTTGTTAAGTCATCATATACAACTAACACGTGTTTTCCTTGGAGCATGAATTCTTCAGCCATTGAAACCCCAGCATAAGGAGCTAGGTATAATAATGGAGCTGGTTGAGATGCAGCAGCAGTAACAACAATAGAATAATCCATTGCACCATTTTTACGTAAAGTTTCAACAAGTCCACGAACTGTTGATTCTTTTTGTCCGATTGCTACATAAATACAGATCATATCTTGATCTTTTTGGTTCAAGATTGTATCTATCGCAACAGATGTTTTACCAGTTTGACGGTCACCGATGATTAACTCACGTTGTCCACGTCCGATTGGCACAAGTGCGTCAATCGCTTTAATTCCCGTTTGAAGCGGCTCGTGTACAGATTTACGATCCATTACACCGAAAGCTGGGCTTTCAATTGGGCGAGATTTTGTCGTATTGATTGGTCCCATGCCATCCACTGGTTGACCGAGTGGGTTAACAACACGACCGATTAATTCTTCACCTACAGGAACCTCCATGATGCGGCCTGTACGACGAACTTCGTCCCCTTCACGGATTTCTGTGAAAGGTCCTAAAATGATGATACCGACGTTGTTTTCTTCAAGGTTTTGCGCCATACCCATAACGCCGTTTGAAAATTCAAGAAGCTCTCCAGCCATGACATTGTCGAGGCCATGAGCACGAGCGATACCGTCACCGACTGTGATAACCGTACCTACATCACTCACTTGAATTTCCGACTGATAGTTTTCAATTTGCTTTTTTATCAGCGCACTAATTTCTTCAGCATTGATGCTCATGAGTTTCACCCCTATCTACGAATAGAATGCGTCCATTGACGCAATTACTGTTCAATACCCTTAGGCTATTAACCTAATAGTTTGCGTTCTAAGCGCTCAAGTTTTCCACTTAAGCTGCCATCAAAAATACGATTACCAATGCGGATTTTGACTCCACCAAGTAGATTAGAATCCACAATATTAGTGATATTTAGAGAAGATTTGCCTACTTTTTTTGCAAAAGTTGAAGATAAAACTGCACGCTCGCTATCTGTTAAAAGACGTGTCGTGTAAACTGTTGCTTCAGCAATCCCTCTTACTTCATTTGCCAGTTGAATGAATTCATCAGCTACTGCTATGATGTCATCTTCACGATGGCGTTCGACTAATAGCATGAGTGTATTTAACACAAATGTATTTAACTTAGAAAATGCATGGTTTAAAATCTCTTTCTTCTTTTCAATTGGAAGCTTAGGAGATTTTAACACAGCTTGTAAATCGGCATTTTCTGCTACTACCTCTTTTACTACACGAAGCTCTGCTTCCATCTGGTCAAGAAGTTGATGTTCTTTGGAAAGCTGGAAAAGAGCTGTTGCATAGCGTTTTGCTACACTTGAGCTACTCATCTTTATCTCCCGCCTTCTTGAATGTATTCATTGATCAGCTTTTCTTGATCTTCAACAGACAGTTCTTTTTCAATTACTTTAGAAGCAATTAATACAGATAAAGAAGCGACTTGCTCACGAATTGCTGTAACAGCTTGTTCTTTTTGTTGTTCAATTTCAAGCTTAGCTGATTCTTTCATGCGTTCAGCTTCAGTACGGGCCAATGTGATAATTTCTTCACGTTGGAGATCCCCTTGCTTTTTCGCATTTTCAATTAAGCCTTGTGCTTCTGTACGCGCTTCCTTCAAAAGATTGCGCTGTTCTTCTAATATTTTCTTCGCTTCAGTACGACTTTGCTCAGCAGAATTTATTTCATTAGCAATATGATCTTCACGTTGTTTCATGATGCCCATTAACGGACCCCATGCAAACTTCTTTAGTAATGCTAATAAGATTAAGAACATGATAAGCTGGAATGCAATATCCCCGCTGTTAAATTTAGTCGCAGCGCCTAGAGCTATACTACTTGTTAATGTAAACACCCTCAGGTTCACTCCCTTCAAGAGTCGTTCAGTTCAATAAATCGTTGTATGCGATAAAAAATCGATAAAATTGACATAAAGGAATGGCGAAGCTACTCATTAAAAGATCTTCGCCATTTTAAACATATTTACTAATTAACCACCGATTACCATGAACGCGATAACAACCGCGATAATTGGAATCGCCTCTACTAATGCAACCCCGATGAACATTGTTGTTTGAAGCATACCACGTGCTTCTGGTTGACGAGCGATCCCCTCAACTGTACGAGATACGATAAGACCGTTACCAATACCAGCACCTAGTGCTGCTAAACCGATTGCGATTGCTGCTGCTATAAGACCCATTATAAAGTTCCTCCTTAAAATGTTTGAAAATTTGTATTTATAGTTTGTTCATTGAATGAACAAGTGTTTATATTAATGGTCTGAACTCACTTTGTGTGAGAGATAAACCATTGTTAACATACAGAAAATGAATGCTTGAATTGCGCCGACAAAGACTGAGAATCCTTGCCAAGCTAACATTGGAACAATTGCGGCTAATGTGCCAGCAAAATTTGTAGCAAGACTTCCAGCTAACAATGTTAGTAGGATTTCCCCCGCATAAATATTTCCGTAGAGACGAAGACCAAGCGTTAATGTGTTAGCAAACTCTTCAATAATCTTAATCGGAAACATAAACCAAAATGGTTTAAAAAACTCTTTTCCATATGATGAGAAGCCCTTGAGTTTAACCCCATAATAATGAGAGAGACCTACCACTAATGTTGCTAATGTTAAAGTAACAACCGGATCAGCGGTCGGTGATTTCCACCATAATGTGTGGTCATACACAATTGAGAATGGCAATCCCAACATATTTGATACAAAGATATACATAATGATCGTGATTCCTAATACGTGGAACCGTCCACCATCTTTCCAATCCATCGTGCTATTAATGATATTTTTTACAAAATCCATGACCCACTCGAAGAAGTTTTGCATTCCAGTTGGTTTCATGGCTAATCTTCTAGTAGAAAGAACAGCGATTAAAAACACGATAGCGCTGGCAACCGTTATCATAAGGACGTTTGCCAAGTTAAAGGTAATCGTTATACCACCGAATAATTCTAAGTCATACAATGGATTTTCATGATGCACAGTATTCACCTCTCTTCTCCGTTAATTACGTGAATGAATCGCTTGCTTAAGAAATTCTATCATAATGACAAAATAAGGCGTCATTAATCCCAAAATCACACTATACAGATGGAAAATATCAGAATATTTCACAGATATCATCACTGCCAAAACAGCGGTAGCCATTCGAGAAATCATCCCGAGAGAGCGAACCTTCTCTCCTCTAACGACGGCATCCCCAAACTTGTCCATCCTTTTTGCCAGTAACCACATATTAAAAAGCCCTAATGCAGTTCCAAGTATTAAACCTAAAAAAATAGTTTGATATGAAGTAAAGCCCCAGCCAAGAACGTAAATGGCTAACAAAAAAAATATGTATCTCTGTTGTCGACGATAGATTGTTTGTATTTCTGGCATCGTTGATTATTCTCCTGAAAAGAAATGTTGGATTAATCGTAGCATTGCGTATATACCTGCCGCTAGCCCTAGTAATAATCCAATAATTAAGAAAAGTGGCTCGGTACGCAATTGACCGTCTAGCCATCTTCCAAGAAAGATGCCAATCAACACAGAACCGACTAATTGAGAAAGAATCGCGGACATTAAGCCAAAAGCTTGAAACGGGTGGCGATTATTTTGTTTCATAATAACGCATCCTCTCTATTATAAAGAGAACGGTAGGAAGGCTGTTTGGTGACTTCATATTGATTCAAAAAAGGGCAAAAAGTTTTTTCTATGAACATGCTGAAAACCTTATCATTTATACCCTTTGTAAGCATACAATAGGGGCAATTTAATGTCAATGCGTTTATAGGGAAAAAAATCACACATCCAAGTACCAATTTTATACATGTTCACAAAATTTTCATAATTAATTTCTGTACCATATTGCATTCTTTTTCTCCCTTGTTCCACCTATCATTTTTCAATAAAAAGCGCGGTTTCGATCATATCTTCCTGACCTAATTTTTTCGCAAACACTTGCGCAAGGTACAAACCAGTTTCTGGCAACTTATCTGTTTTTAATTCCACCTTTAACAGTCCTCTTCCTACCTTTCTTTTTGCATCTAAAAAACCAATGAATTGATACGTATCTGGATCAAATAAGGCAATGCCAAACTCTTCCGCTCCACCTGGTAAATAGACTTCATATTGATAAGTCCCTTTCTTATCCCCAACACCAAAGTCAAAACCCATTACACGAGGATAATCCGGTTCTTCCAATACGTACAAATAAGGAATTTGGATTTGTTGGGTTCCAGCACGTAATTCTAGGTGACCATCATGGATTTTTTTCTTAAACAATTTTGGATCGACCATCATTTTAATTTCTACTTTCTTCTTCTCCTTCGGTTTGAGGGTAAAAGACAGGGGTAGATGCCATTCGATTCCCGGTTCATTCTTCGGAATTGTAAAAGAATAGTTAAGATTTTTGTCACTCACATTTTCAATGGTTACATATTTCGTATGCTCATGCTGCTTTTCTGCTAATTTGAATTTGCCAATCTGTAAGGATGCGGGAGTAACGAGAGATTGCGTTTTAACCGCTTGATCGAGTTGAATTCTTCCAGCTCCTTGTTCATACGTTCGATATGGTTGCCTTTTAGAATTGGTTAAAGGCTTGGCCGTGTTCATTAGAGCTGCTTTAATTTGTTCCGGGGTCCAATTTGGATGGGCTTGTTTTACGATTGCACTCGCTCCTGCTACATGAGGGGCAGCCATACTTGTCCCTTGCAGTGCTAAGTAGCCTCCTGGAATGGTACTCGTGATCGCTACTCCTGGCGCCACTACATCTGGCTTAATTTCCCATGTTGAGGTTACAGGACCACGGGAACTAAAGTCGGCGATTAAATCTTTTTCTTCTATTAAAGATGTTTTTGCATAAGTTCCGTTTTGGGTAAGCTTTTTTAACTTTTTGCCATCTTTTTTTGATATCGTTGTAACTGGAATGTCTACTTCACTTTCTAGATTCCCAATAAAACTCCCATTAATATGATTATAGATAATAACGGCCACCGCTCCTGCTTGATAGGCATTATAAGCTTTCTCTGTAAAAGTGATCTCACCTCTTTCAATGAGAGCGATCTTTCCTTTTACTGATGTTAACTCCTCGCTTTTCCCTAATCCACCAAAGGCTAATGGATAAGAACGATCGAGCTTCCATTCTTGTGAGCCTTGCATCGGTTCGAGTCTGATTTTGCCCGTGAGTCCGTCTACTTTTAAATAAGGAATTTGTAGTGGAGGCGTGGAGGCACCAACTGAAATGGCATTGGCTGCGGTTCCTGGAGATCCGACTGTCCACATATTGGGACCAGAATTCCCAGACGATGTCACAGGGACAATCCCTTTTTCCGCTGCTTTATTTAAAGCGAGACTAATCGGCAAATCTGGTCCATTAATTTCATTTCCAAGTGATAGATTGAGAACATCCACCTTGTCTTTAATCGCTTCTTCAATCGCTGCTAATACTTGCTCGGTCGTTCCAGATCCGCCCGGACCGAGCGCTCGATAGGCGATAACCTGTGCATCAGGTGCGACTCCATTAATTCTTCCATTGGCCGCGATAATTCCCGCTACATGTGTACCATGAAGGGTCATCGGTCCATCTGCACTTTCAGATTCCATCGGATCATCGTCCTCATCGACGAGATCATGTCCACTCTTATAACTCCTGCTCAGGTCGGGGTGGTGATAATCTATGCCTGTATCAATGACTCCGACGGTTATTCCTTTTCCCGTCAGTCTCTTTTTGTTTTGGTCGAACACTCCTCGAACGGTTTGTCCCCCAATAATATCAATATTCTCAAGTTGAGCTTTATATGTTTTGACAGGAGAAACTAGGTCGACTTTGTTTGATTCGGCTAGCTTTTCTAGTGATGCTACGGTTCCTTTTGCAGAAAAGCCGTTCAGGGCATGCTTGAAGACATGTCTTAGTTCTAGATCGGGATACTGGTGGATGATGTTGCGAATGTCTTTCTCCGTCATTTCTTCTGGAACGGTGACAATGGCTACTCTTTCTGTTTGTGCTGACTCCTTTGGAATCGGAGGGTGCTGGAGATTTTGTGCGTTCGTTGTTGACGTTACGGGGAAAAGGAAAATTAGTAGGAGTAGAATGAGTTTTTTCATGAAAACACCCTCTTTTTCACTAGAATGTTCTGAATGGAGGTGGAGTATGCATGGGATGGTGGGTTTTCCGTTGTTGTGTCGGAGCGTTTTAGCTGACCTTTTAGTTGGATTGCGGGTGTTTCGAGGTTTATTGCGGGTATTTCAGCCTGGATTGCGGGTGATTTTCGATTAATTGCGGGTGATTTTCGATTAATTGCGGGTCATTTGGCCATAATTGCGGGTCATTTACAGGTTATTGCGGATCTGCCTAGTACAAAGCTTATTTTAGGTACCTACTATTCGAAAGGCGCACGTTATCAAGTTAATTAGGAAATTCACCAATGATAGTTCACATTTTTCGTCGTTCCCGTTTGCTTTAGTTTCATTCTTAATAGGAGTTCACGGACTACGTGTCTGGATGGCAGATGGAGGAAGTCTCGACACTGCTGATTGGTAATGGTTTCTCCAAACAAATGTAGGTAATCTTCCACCGCTTTTTTATAAGCCGTTTTTGAAGAAGAGTTACACTTAAGACATTCCCAAGTTCCATAACGATAACTCATGGGAATGAAATGGCAATTTGGGCATTGAACACCAGCTCTTACCTCCGATTTTTGTAATTTATAGATTTCAAAAACATCCTGCTTTAATGGAGTATGACCTTTAATTATTGTCTTGGTTAGACGTTTATAATCTTTTTCACAAATTGATTGCTTATACTGCTCTTCAAATGTTTTTACTTTGAACGGGAGATGTTCGGCATGGAAGACTTTTTGGTAAATTTTTTCTTCATTGGATTTGATTATTGTTGAAGGGCTGCTGATGACTGCGTAGCATTCGATCGGAAGAATGGGGAGTTTGCGTTCGAGAATCCATTTTTTCAATTGTATTTGATGGCGTTCGGCTTGGATGATCGGGTTTGGAAATCCCTCTTCGACTTCATTAATGGTCCTCGTAAATTGTTTCGAATGTTTTTCAAAATACAAGGTTCCAATCATATTTTTCGTCTCAAGACTGAGAAAATAGTAAGGGGATACGACTAGACTATCAATCTGAAAGGCTTGACCAGATTTAGTTTTGAGACGGATATCATGGATAATATCATACTTCTCAGGTAGAAATGTAAGATGATAGGATACATTTTGTTCGCCTCGTAATCCAGCTTTTCGCTTTGCTTGATCATCCATAATAGCTTGTATTTCGGGATGGCCTTCAGGTAACCTACGTAGCAGTGCATCATTTTGCATGATTCTAAAGGGAATATCTCTTTCTTTTAAGATCATAATGGGTTTTTCTCCTTATTTTTTGATTTAATAGTGAAATTCTCTTGTTATTGCTGTTCTCCTGCCACGGAACTGTGAACAATTTACGAATTAGGAGCAAAGTTACTTGCCCTATATTAAGGATTGCGGGTGTTTCGGGGTTTATTGCGGGTATTTCAGCCTGGTTTGCGGGTGATCTTCGATTAATTGCGGGTGATCTGGCCATAATTGCGGATCATTTACAGGTTATTGCGGATCTAGCACAAAATAAGGTTCCGAACCAATAAACCCGCCGCCGCCCCCCGTCCACCCAAAATAAACACACCTTCAAAAAAGAAGGTGCGTTATTTTTACAATGGGTTATAGGTTTTCGGTCGCGCGTTGCTTTTGTCGAAATAGTAGCGAATGGCTTCGCAAATTCGACGAGATGCTTCGCCGTCGCCGTATGGGTTTGTTGCTTTGGCCATTTTTTCATAGGCGGTTTCATCGGTTAGAAGTTCTGTGGCGAGGGAGTAGATCGTTTCCTCGTCAACGCCTGCCAACTTCAATGTACCTGCTTCAATCCCTTCTGGTCTTTCGGTTGTATCACGCAAAACTAAAACGGGAACGCCAAGTGATGGTGCTTCCTCTTGCACTCCGCCTGAATCTGTCAAAATCAAATGGGCACGGGCAGCGACATTATGGAAGTCTATGACATCAAGTGGTTCGATTAAGCGAATGCGTGGGTCATCACCCAAAATCTCAGCAGCAAGCTCACGTACAACTGGATTTAAATGAACCGGATAAACAACTTGAACATCTTTTTGCTCATCGACGATACGTTTTACGGCACGGAACATATTGCGCATCGGTTCACCTAGATTTTCACGGCGATGGGCCGTTAAAAGAATAAGTCGGTCATCACCAAGGCTTGACAAGACCTCATGCTCATACTCTTCTTTGACCGTTGTCTTTAAAGCGTCGATCGCTGTGTTTCCAGTAATAAATATGCTTTCTTCTTGCTTATTTTCCATACGTAAATTTTCCGCAGATTTGGATGTTGGCGAAAAATGGAGATCTGCCATGACACCTGTTAACTGACGGTTCATTTCTTCTGGAAAAGGAGAATACTTATTCCACGTTCTTAAACCTGCCTCCACATGACCAACGACAATTTGATTGTAAAAGGCCGCTAAGCTTGCAATAAAGGTCGTGGTCGTATCACCATGGACGAGAACAATATCTGGCTTAACTTCTTTCATCACTTTGTCTAACCCTTCAAGACCACGAGTTGTGACGTCCACTAAAGTTTGACGGTCTTTCATGATATTTAAGTCATAGTCAGGCGTAATGCCAAAGATGGTAAGGACTTGATCGAGCATTTGACGATGCTGAGCGGTTACCGTCACAATCGATTCAAAGTGTTCTGGGTATTTTTGTAATTCTAAAACCAATGGAGCCATTTTAATCGCTTCAGGTCTTGTCCCAAAAATCGTCATTACTTTAATCGGTTTGTTCATCATGCACACTCTCTTTCCTTAGCAGTCTTACTTTGTACCAAATAGACGGTCTCCTGCATCACCTAAACCTGGAACGATATAACCTTTTTCATTGAGCTTTTCATCTAATGCAGCAATATAGATGTCCACATCTGGATGTGCTTCTTTCACTGCTTCAACACCTTCTGGAGCGGCAATTAAGCACATGAATTTAATATTTTTTCCGCCACGTTTTTTCAAAGAGTTAATCGCTTCGATAGCTGAACCACCTGTTGCAAGCATTGGATCAACAACGATAAAGTCTCTTTCTTCAACATCGCTAGGTAACTTCACGTAGTATTCGACTGGCATTAACGTTTTTGGATCGCGATAAAGTCCGATATGACCTACTTTTGCTGCTGGAATAAGCTTTAGTATGCCATCAACCATTCCAATTCCGGCACGTAAAATTGGAATGACACCAATTTTTTTACCTGCCAAAACCTTTGATTTTGTTGTGCTTACTGGTGTTTCAATTTCAATTTCCTCTAGAGGCATATCTCTCGTGATTTCAAAAGCCATTAGTGTTGCCACTTCATCGACTAATTCACGAAATTCCTTTGTTCCTGTGTCTTTTTCTCGGATGTATGTAAGTTTGTGTTGAATTAATGGATGGTCAAAAACATATACTTTAGCCATTGCTACACTCTCCTTTTCTATTCACACTTCGTCTAATTTTACAGAAAAAGAAATCGACAATCAACTCCAATCCAAAATTGTTAGACAAAAGTCATTTTCTCTCAACAAACAGTAAAAAGGTGAGACTCTTTTTTCAAGAATCTCACCTTCCTATATTATTGATCTTGATAAAGCGGGAATCTGCCTGTTAGAGCTTCAACACGTTGTTTTGCTTCCTCAAGCTTCGCTTCATCTTCATGATTTTTTAATGTAAAACCGATAATGGACGCAATTTCTTCCATTTCTTCTTTTCCAAAGCCACGAGAAGTAACAGCAGCTGTTCCGATCCGGACACCACTTGTTACAAATGGACTTTCTGGATCGTAAGGAATCGTATTTTTATTAACAGTAATTCCAACTTCATCAAGGACCTTCTCCGCCACTTTTCCAGTAAGGTTAAGTGAACGAACATCTACTAATAGAAGATGGTTGTCCGTACCACCAGAAACGAGGTTAAGCCCTTGACTTTGAAGCGCTTCTGCTAAATCCTTAGCGTTCGCAATAATACTCGCTGCATAATCTTTAAAAGAATCTTGTAGTGCTTCACCAAATGCTACAGCCTTAGCTGCAATCACGTGCATTAGAGGTCCACCTTGAATTCCTGGGAAAATCGATTTATCAATCTTCTTCGCAAATTCTTCTTTACAAAGAATCATTCCGCCACGTGGGCCGCGAAGGGTTTTATGAGTCGTTGTTGTTACAAAATCAGCATATGGTACTGGATTTGGATGGAGGCCAGCAGCGACAAGTCCCGCAATATGAGCCATATCGACCATCAAGTAAGCACCCACTTCATCCGCGATTTCTCTAAAACGCTTGAAATCGATCACACGTGGGTAGGCACTTGCACCAGCAACGATTAGCTTTGGCTTATGTGTACGTGCTTTTTCTAAAACATCATCATAATTGATCGTGTGGGAAACTTCGTCTACACCGTACTCGACAAAATTGTATTGCACACCAGAAAAGTTAACAGGGCTTCCATGTGTTAAATGACCACCGTGGGAAAGATTCATCCCTAACACTGTGTCTCCTTGCTCTAAGATCGTGAAATAAACTGCCATATTTGCCTGAGCACCTGAGTGAGGTTGAACATTTACGTGCTCTGCACCGAAAATTTGTTTTGCTCGATCACGGGCTAAATCCTCGGCTATATCCACATATTCACAACCACCGTAATAACGTCTACCAGGGTAACCTTCTGCATATTTGTTCGTTAATACAGAACCTTGTGCTTCCATTACTGCTTCACTAACAAAGTTTTCAGATGCAATAAGTTCGATTTTTGTACGTTGTCGACCTAATTCTTTTTGAATTGCTTGAAATACTTGCTCATCTTGCTGTGCTAAATGCTTCATCATAATCCCCCTCATATGTATGATTTCTCCTACCACATGCTTCCCATTTTAATCGCTAAAAGAGAAATACGCAAGATGAATTACGAATAAAATCCGAATGTTATAATAAGGAAGAACCTAAAACGTTCGTTATTCACCCCAATTCCAATAATCGAGCTCTCCAAGCCTTTCCCCTCGTATTTCGGGAACATCCTTAAGCTTTAGTAACTCTTTCACCGGACCAGTCACAACCGCCCCATAGACGATAAATCCATTTTCTTGCATATAATCGTAACGTTCTTCGAGATAATCGAGTCCTAGAAAACTTTCATAATATCTCTTTGATTCTTCATCAAGAAGATTTTTCATATTGGTTAGCATCATTTTTTTACTTTCCTCTAGCATATCCTCTGATAAAACCGTCATTTTTCCTTCTGACATATAATCATCACTCGTTTCTCTTCCACCCGTTAGACCGAAGGGACGTATAATTGAAATTTCATTTCCACCACCGCCCCAACCACTTGGTTGAAAAACTGTAAATTCACCCGTATAAAGAGGTGCCCATAAAATGTTGAGATCGAACGGTTCGAGCAAATCGATGAGTTCCTCCGCTGTCATAAATTCGGTCGTTGAAAAGGCAAGCTCCCCTACCGTGCCTTCATGAAGCTTATCAAGTGTATTCCAAACTGTCGGATCCTCATTCGCCTGCAACTTCTCCCCTGTTACAGGATGTTCTGGTAAGGAGAATGAAAAGCGATTATCTTCTGGAATCGTGACATTCTCGAGTTGCTGGGAGGAAAAAAGCAAGGATTTGCGGATGTTCATCTCACCGACTTGTTTCTCTTTTTTTCCTACAGTTTTGAACACTGGGTAAGAGATCTTCTGCGTAAGAAATGGGGTAATCTCACTATTCATAAATCCAGCAAATTCTCCATTTATATTTGGATTTGTCCATTCTAGAGCGACTTTACTATAATAGGCATTCTTCCGATCCAAATGGAGGGAATCGTAGCTAATCGAGACAATCATCATGTAAACCACATACAGAAAAAAGAACGCAAGCAACACGCGTAAAATTTTCAACGTTAACGTAAAGCGATATTTTAATAAAATTTTCTTCTCCTTATCCTTATTCCACTCACTCATCGTCTTCCCCCCAATTTTGTTTCTGCGCCAATTGTGCTAATTTTTTACGGGCACGATGAATCGTGACCTTCACCTGGCTCTCTGTTAAATCGAGCGCCTCGGCGATTTCTTTATAACTGAATGACTCATATTCTCTTAAATATAAGGTGGTTCTGTATTGTTCTGGTAAAAAGTTTAAAAGCTTCCGCAAATCTTCTTTTTCTTCGAGTTTTAGCGCCTCTTCCTCTGGTAATCCATACGGACTAAGCATCTCCCGTTCCTTGGAGAAAAGCTCTGCAAAAGGAATCTTCCGTCTTCGTTCCCGCTTGCGCCATTCATCTATATAAACATTTCTCGCCACTTTGAAAAGCCATGCGCGAACATCCTCTTGATTGTACTGAGAAAGGGAAATCGTTGCCCGCACAAAGGTCTCCTGCGTTAAATCTTCCGCCAGTTCTTTCGAGCCCGACATTTTTAATAAAAAATAGTACAGGGGTTTCGCATATTGTCTGTATAAAGTTTCGAGTTCATTTTTTCGACTTCGCATGCTTTTTCCCCTTTAAAAGTAATTCATTAATAACACGTTTCTTTATCATTAAGGTTACACTAAAAATAAAAAAAGCTCCTACAAAATGTAGAAAGCTTCCGGTTGCCTAAAGACCTTATTTACATGCTCCAACTTCTCTCACCCTTAAGCGGAGATTTTCCTGTTATATCCTCAATGGAGTCCTTTTTAAGGAAAATAAGGGGAGATTTTCCGCTTACGAAGAGCAAAAGCGTTTATTTTTGAATTTTTTGAGTTAATAGGCGGAATTTCTCCTGCTATTTCGGCTCTTTTTCATGATATTTGCAAATTAAGCGGAATTTTTCCTGCTATGTTTCTAAAGCGGACTTCTTGAACCGTAAGACGCATACGTTCATTCCATTTTTTAATAGTCAGCATGATTCATTTTCGGGATTTCTTTCATAAACCGCACGGGCACCACCAATGAGCTTTGGACGGCTTGTCGCCAATGTAATATGAGCAGTTCCCAGCGTTTTAAGAGAGACACGGACCGGCACGGCCACATGCTTGATATGCATGCCAATCAATGTATCGCCAATGTCGATACCTGCTTCTGCTCGAATATGTTCGACCACGACTGGATCGGCAAAATGATTGTACGCATAAGTAGCCATTGCTCCACCTGCATTGCGAACAGGAACAACAGTGACCGCTTCCAGCCCTCGACTTATGGCAGTCGTGCGTTCCACAACGATCGCTCGATTTAAATGTTCACAGCATTGGAAAGCAAGCTCAACTCCAGTTTCATTAGCAAAGCTTATTAATTGGCGAAAAATCATTTCTGCTACTTCTGTCGTTCCGGCGGTACCAATTTTTTGACCGATGACTTCACTCGTACTGCATCCAACAACGAACACTTGATTTTTCTCTAATGTTGCTTGCTCATTAAATTCTCGTAAGATCGTTTCTAATTGTTGCTCCCATTGTGGTAATTCCATCGACATGTCTGGACCTCCTCTTTTGGAAGCTTAAAGCTGCTCCTCATAGGCTGAAATTTTTCCGACTCTTGTTTCATGACGACCACCTTCATAATCAGTAGACAGCCATACCTTGGCAATTTCACGAGCCAAGCCAGGGCCAATGACACGCTCACCCATTGCTAAAATGTTACTGTTATTGTGCTCACGGGTAGCCTTTGCACTAAACACATCATGAACTAATGCACAGCGAATGCCCTTCACCTTATTTGCCGTAATGCTCATGCCAATTCCAGTCCCACAAATTAAAATGCCTCGATCGAATTCACCAGCTGCTACTTTTTCTGCTACTGGTAATGCATAGTCCGGATAGTCGACAGATGTTTCACATTCACATCCAAAGTCTTCATATTGAACACCTAACTCATCCATTAATTGTTTCAATTCCTGACGAATATTGATCCCACCGTGATCTGACGCAATTGCAACTTTCATTTTCCTTTTCCTCCTATGAGCAAATCGCTTTCTTTCGTAATTGATTTCGATTTTATTTTGACACAAACTGTTATTTTTAACAACGGAATCCGCCTCAACATTAAAAAACAGGCCCTAAACATAGAGCCTGTCTACAAAAATTATATTTTAAAACGAGTAATGGTATTTTTTAATTCTTGGGCTTGGCCTTTTAATTCCAAGGCAAGCTTTTCAACATTTTCAATAACCTCTGCTTGATGGTTTGTAGCTACGGTCACTTCTTGCGCACCTGCAGAAGTTTCTTCTGCAATTGCAGCCACTTCCTGTGATTGCGTAGAAGTGTGAACGATGCTTTCCATTTGTCTATCAACTAGCGCTGTAATCGCTGTAACTGATTCTGCCATCTCATTGACTGTTTGCGTCATTTCCTCGATCACATTGTTTGTTTCTGTCCCTTTTTGAGCTTCTACATTCGCTACTTCTACTTGAGTTGTTATTTGCTGAACAACATTTCGAACTTCTTCTTGAATATTTTTGATCAACTCAGAAATCCCTTGAACAGCCTTTCCACTTTCATCAGCAAGTGTACGAACTTCTTCAGCTACGACTGCAAAACCTTTTCCGTGTTCCCCAGCTCGTGCTGCCTCAATGGAAGCATTTAGTGCTAATAAATTGGTTTGTGCGGCAATATCTCCAACAAGTTGGATAATTTGTTCAACCTTCGCTGCATTATCTTCTAAACGTTTAACGGTCTGCAGGGAACCTTCATTTTCTTTTGCTAGACGTTGAATCCCAGATACTAAAGAATGAATGATATCTTTTGATTCTTGCAGATCCTGTACCAATTCGCGAGAGACAGCACCTGATGTTTTCGCCGTTTCTTGTACCTCTTCAGCAATACGGATGACATCTTCAACAGACTCTGCTGTCGTTTGAATGGATGCAGCCGAATTATCCGCCCCCATCGCAATTTCGCTAATCGTTCTGGCAATTGCCTCTGCTTGTTCAGCAGCCGCAGACGATTCACGGGAAATGGAGATGACTTTATCATTTGTTGCCTGGAAATTGTCATCAATTTTTTGCACCATATCCTTCAAGTTGAAGAGCATGTGGTTGAATGCAACTCCTAGAGCACGAATTTCATCATCTGATTTTGAAAGCTCAACATCGACAGAAATATCGCCATGTGCTGCCTTTAAAGCAACCTTTTCTAATTTTTGCAGTGGTTTAACAATAAAGCCAGCTGCTAAAAATGCTAGTATCCCAGACCAGATGATTCCTAAGCTTAACGTGATGATGGTAAATGTAATTTCGCTAAACGGTAACATATCTGCGATCATTGGATATAAAAAGTAAATGAAAAATCCACTCGTTGTATATGTGATGATGGCAAGCAACGTGATGAATAGGACGAGTTTCTTTCTTAAACCAAACTTATATTTCTTCTTCTTTTCCTCCATCTTCTTCCTCCCTAAGTGTCCCCGAGACCGCTAATTTCTCGATAATTTTGTTTATATTTTCACGGATATCTGTAAAGGTCTTTCTATATGTTTCTAAGGAGCCACCGTACGGATCGTGAATATCACTATTTATCTTTTGACCTGCAAATTCTTTTAAAGCAAATACTTTTCCCTGTGCACTTGGAAACATGGAGAGAACAGATTGTTTATGGCCTTCTGTCATTGTTAAAATATAAGTAGACCAATCCACCATTTCCCCAGTCAACATTGACGATTGATGAGAATGATCGATCCTTTCTTCTTCCAATATTTGCTGCACATGCAATGAAGCAGGAGCTCCATTTGTTGCATATACGCCAGCAGATTTCACTTCCAGCCCAGGAATCTTTGCACTTTTCAAAATTGCTTCTGCCATCGGGCTTCTACACGTATTACCCGTACAAACAAATAGTATGCGAGTCACCTTGGTTCCCCCTTCTTCCTACATTATAAGACATTTTTATCAGAAAAGAAGATTTTTTTTGACAGCAAATCCCCTCCAATAGTCCTATCCGACAGAAATTTCCACTACTGTAGCCTTATTAACCACTAGAGTAGACGATATAAAAAAGCACATTCATTTTATTATCATTATATCCTTTTATCAAATTAGGTCAAAACGAGAAATTCACGAATGTTCCTGAGTCTACTCGTGAACAAGGTGGACCACTAACATAAAAACATACTAACTAGCTTCAAATCATGAGAAAGGTGAATTTAAGAACCCTCAAATTCACCTTTCTCTATTTTTGTATTAACGCAAGACCCATTTCGCTTTCTACCTTCGATTTTCCTCGTACAAAAAATCGAGTCAAACTCATATTAGCCTTCAAGAATTCACATCGATTTACGGTTTGTCTAAATTTCTACTGTAAGACTCTATTTTGCTCCGACCATCTTTCACCCTTAAGCGGAGTTTTTCCTGTTATCTCCTCGATGGAGTCCCTATTAAGGAAAATAACGGAAGATTTTCCGCTTATGGAGAGCAAAATCGTTTATTTTGGCATTTTTTGAGGGAATAGCAGGAATTTCTCCTGTTATTTCGGCTTTTTTTCATGATGCCTGCTCATTAAGCGGAATTTTTCCTGTTAATTTTTCATACCGATACTCCAACTGTTTATACGAACACTTATCCACAAGTCGAGGGAATTTTTAAATTCCTCGACAATAAAAAAGCTGCCATCATAATAGCAGCAATTTAATCCCGAACGCAAGCAGTATCCCACCGCCAAGGGCCTCACTATACGTTCCAAGCCAACCTTGTACTTTTCTACCAAGGAGTAATCCGAGCCATGAGAGCATGCACGCTCCAACCCCAAAACAAATAAGAACTAACACCGTTTTCGCGCCATAAATCCCTAAGGTAAGGCCAACTGAGAAGCTGTCAATACTCACGCCTACAGCAAAGAGAAGAAGTCCTAATCCGACAGGTGCGAAACGTGATACTTCCTCTTCCTTAAAGCTTGACCAAATCATTTGCACTCCTAAAAGAAGCAATAGCCCACCACCGAGTAGAGCTGCTACTTCTCCAAATTGTTCTGATAGAAAACGTCCTGCCACAATCCCTAACAAAGGCATTATCACATGAAAAATGCCAATGGTGATGCCGATTTTCAAGATCTGTTTTAGTCTTATTGGGATCATGCCCATACCTAAGCCAACGGAAAATGCATCCATCCCAAGAGCAAATGCCATGATCATTAGTGTAATCATTTCTCCGATAAATTCTGACATTCATGCTCCCCCTTTGGATCTGCTATTTTTAGCATATGCATGTCCAGAGGGGGACAAGAACTAGAAATTTCTTTGTAACAAAAATGTAATATTTTATTCCTCTGTGATAACCTTATGGCCGGCTGCCTTGAGAAGACGATTCATGATCGCCACACCGACTCCTTTATTATCAAAGGCTTCACTAAAAATAATGTCCACATCCGTTTTATTAAAACTTCTCAGTGCATCATAGAGCCCGCTTGCTACCGTTTCCAATTGGCTCCTTTGCCCGCTTACCTGAACGAAATCACTCGTATAGTAAGCTTGATTCTCTTCTGTGGTCAGAATCCCCACTTTGAGCCCTTCGCGTTTCTTTTCAGAGATGAGTTGCTGAATGTATTCCCTACTCCCTTTTACTAGAAAAAGGGGGGCATCCGGGGCATAATGTGTATATTTCATTCCAGGGGATTTCGGCGCTTCTTCCTGATTAGTCAACGCTGGATCAACCTTCACGGGTCCTATTTCAGCTTCTATCTGCTCCTTCGTCACTCCACCTGGTCGCAAAATTTGCGGAATTTCACCGGTACAATCTAACACAGTCGATTCTACCCCTATTCCAGTTGGTCCCCCGTCGACAATCGCCGATACTCTTCCGTTCAAATCTTCCCAAACATGTTCAGCAGTTGTCGGGCTTGGTCTTCCTGAACGGTTGGCACTTGGAGCTGCAATCGGCAGTCCTGATGCGTGAATGAGTGCTAACGCTACTGGATGTTCTGGCATACGAATCGCCACTGTGGATAACCCAGCCGTCGCAATCTCAGATAGAACCCCTTCCTTTTTTTGAAAAATAATCGTCAGTGGACCTGGCCAAAATTTCTTCAATAATGTCTTTGCCTTCTCCGGTACTTCTGCCACAAATTCGTGGATTTGCTCGAGTTCGCTTATATGAATGATTAGCGGATTATCACTTGGTCTTCCTTTTGCTTCAAAAATCCTGCGAACCGCATCGTCCGATTTTGCATTTCCACCTAGTCCATACACGGTTTCTGTCGGGAAAGCCACTACTTCATTTTGTTTTAATCGTTCTGCAGCATCTATAATTTGTGGATATGTGTTCAGATTATCCACATTTTTATCCACTTCTATATATTTCGTATCCATATCCTTCCACCTTCGTTTTCTCTCTATATAAACGGTACTTTCCTACTTTATCATGTTAGAAAGTATAAGAGAAGGGGAGAAGATTCTCAAGGTTTATCCACAAATTGTGTATAAAAATGTTCAAAAAGTGGATAACTTTGTGGATATATCCACATTATTCAAGTTTTAAACCCATGAAAACAGAGTTATCCACATCCATGATGTACTTCACATGTTCAGAAGCAAATAATTCTTGGGGCAAATTCTCCTTTTCTTCCTTCTCAAAGCCTAATACGGAAAATAATGAGAGGGATGATGATTTATTTGTGGCGAGAAATAAAGAGTTAAACTCTTTATCGCGTGCAAGCTGTAGCATTTGTTCAAGTATGAGAAGCAAATCATTTTCTCCCGCCCTTTGCGTCATTGCTAAAGAGCGAAGCAAGCCAATCTTTCCTAACGGCTCAATTCCAAGTGTCGCTTGAATTCTTTCATTCTCGTCTTCCAAAATTAAAAAGTAATCAATCGAATCCTCTACCCCATCCGTTCCAAGATTTGCTTCCTTTAAAAAAGCAACTAGTTTATCCTTATCTTTTACTTGTGCACAGCGTACCAATGTTTCCATCTACTAACACCTCATTTTTATTCATTTCTAATCTATTAATATGTAGATACGTTGTAGATAGAACTTATTTTTACTAGAATTAAAAAAGTAGCCTTATCGAAATGATAAGACTACTAGGCTGTCCGGAAAAAATTACCCAAAGAGTTTCTCAAAGATTTCGACTAGGAAGAACTTCACTTTCACTTGTTCTTCTTCGTCTTCTACGAAGAGAGGATCCTCCTCATCCTCATCTTCTTTGTCTTCTTTTTCTTCCTTTGCCTCTTCTTCCGCTTCATCTACGCCTTCATTTACCGCTACACTGTTGGAAAAATCGAGAAAACATAGCGGCGGGAAAAGTACGCACCACCAATTGGCCCCTTGACCTTCTCCAATCGTGACGAGAATGGCTTCGTACTCACCTGCTGGATATAGAAATTCACCGTATAATTTTGTTGGGAAATCTACTTTTTTATCATATTTCGCTTTTACTTCATGTTTACTTTGATTATCACGTAATACATCTTCAGCAATTTTTTGAATTTCAGGTATTCGAGATTGGATTAATCTGCGCGCCTCTTCTACCGAAGTTAAATCTTCAACCCATTCCGTTATTTCTGTGTTAATAGCGTCACGGACCTTTCTTTTAACCTCTTGATCTTTTTCATGATCACTATTTGCTAGAATCCGAAGTCGAATCGCTTCATTGGGAATAACGACTAAGTCATTCGCCGTTACTTCGTTTTTTGGTATATATAAACTAAGAATCGTTGCAATTGATAGAATTAGTATATAGGCCATTGCTATTGTTTTAGTTTTCATGTTTGACCACCCCTTCACCACTCATTGTGGACAGGAGTTGAGAATCTTAAACTATTAAATTCATCTTTTTGCTAGTTTTTTGGGATATCGGTCTTAATTTGATTTTATCGGTCTAATTCGAATTATTTCGGTCAAAATCCCATTATATCGCTCTAACGAAAAAAAGGACTCCTAAAAAAGTCCCTTCACATCATCCTATTTCAGCAAATACCATCCGGTCCTTGCCATTAATATCATTGATTACTTCGACGCTTGCCGGAGGAAACGTGTCTCTCAATAATTGCGCCACCATCTCCCCTTGTCCAGCACCAACCTCGAAAGCAATGATGGCTTTTTCGTTCATGACATGTGGAAGCTGCTCCATGAAACGGCGGTATAACACAAGCCCATCATCACCTGCAAAAAGAGCACGGTGAGGCTCATGTTCGGTTACGACCACCGACATCGTTTCCCGATCACCTTCAGGAATATAGGGTGGATTCGATAGAAGCACATCAAATTTTTGTCCCTTTTCAATAAAGGGCGTGAGCAAATCTCCTACAATAAAAGAAATGTCTGCTTCATGTGTAGTAGCATTTCCCTTCGCTACCTCGAGAGATTCCTGTGCAATATCTGTTGCCGTCACCTGCAAGCTCAACCTTTCGAGTTTCATCGATACAGCAATCGCGCCACTACCTGTCCCGATATCGACAAGCGACACGACTTTATCCCCAAATATTTTTTCAATCCGTTGCAAAGCATGATACACAAGTTCTTCTGTTTCAGGTCTAGGGATAAGAACTTCTTTATTGACCGTATATGTACGGCCATAGAATTCCTCATGTCCCATGATATATTGCACCGGCTCTCCTTCACCATGTAAATAGACCGCCTTTTCAAACGCTTCCCACACTTCTGCCGGTAGCTCATCATGAAAGCTCGCAAACAACTTCGCTCTACTGATACCTAAATAGTGACGAAGTAATAACTCTCCCGCATTTTCGTCTCGACCACGCTCCGTCAAAAAAGAAGAAGCCCACTTGAGGGCTTCGTACACTTTTTTACACATCTGATGCACTTTCCAGCTTCGCAGATTGCTCTTCTAAAATTAACGCATCGATGATTTCATCCATTTTTCCTTGGAGAATCTGATCGAGTTTTTGAATCGTTAAGCCGATTCTGTGGTCCGTCACACGATTTTGCGGGAAGTTATATGTACGGATTCGCTCAGAGCGATCTCCAGTACCGACAGCAGATTTACGATTTTGGTCATATTCAGCTTGCGCTTCTTGTTGGAATTTATCATATACACGAGCACGCAATACCTTCATCGCTTTGTCTCGGTTTTTATGCTGAGATTTTTCATCCTGACATGTAACAACGATACCTGTCGGGATATGAGTTAGACGTACGGCTGACATCGTCGTGTTAACACTTTGTCCACCAGCACCAGAAGAAGCGTACGTATCAAAACGAATATCTTTATCGTGAATTTCTACCTCTACTTCTTCTGCTTCTGGTAAAACCACAACCGTTGCCGTAGAAGTGTGAATACGTCCGCCTGACTCTGTCTCAGGGACACGTTGTACACGGTGAGCACCATTTTCAAACTTAAGCTTTGAATAAGCGCCATTACCATTTATCATAAAAATGATTTCCTTTAGTCCACCCACACCTGTGGAGCTCGATTCAATGACTTCCGTCTTCCATCCTTGAGATTCTGCAAAGCGGCTATACATACGGTAAAGGTCCCCTGCAAAAAGGGCCGCTTCATCTCCCCCTGCAGCTCCGCGGATTTCCATAATTACGTTCTTATCATCATTCGGATCCTTTGGAATAAGAAGAAGCTTTAAACGTGCTTCAAGATCATCTACTCTTTCTTCGAGTTCACCAATCTCTTCTTTTACCATTTCACGCATTTCAGCATCTAGCTTTTCCTCAAGCATTGCTTTTGCATCCTGAAATTGGCCACGTACCTCTTTGTATTCTCGGTATGTGTCAACGGTTTCTTGTATATCAGATTGTTCCTTCGAATACTCACGTAATTTCTTTGGATCATTAACAATTTCCGGGTCACTTAATAGTTCATTTAATTTTTCATAACGGTCTTCCACCGCTTGTAAACGATCAAACATGTGTTTCACCTCAGGTTTAATTCCCTTTTTATGGGTTTAGCGTACATTTGCATATAAATGAATCAATTTCCATTAAGAAATCGACTGAAAATACCTATAACATTCTAATTATAGTATAGTGACAAAACCTCGTCAAAACCAATCCGAAAAAAACATGCCCATATTGAGCATGTTCAATCTTCATTTACTTGAACTTCAATATCATAGCTTGGAAGTGCACCCATCAATAATTTATGGAGCTTTGCCTGAGCATCGATTTTTTCCTTTGCAGATAAATCCTTGTCTGTATGAGCTGTTACCCATAAATCATTGCCATTAATCCAGACCGAATCGGGGGTGAACTCACCTGTATCAGAGATGACTTTTTTGGCATGCTCAATATCAGTACCTTGATTTCGTTCCGAACCTGTGTTGATTAAGTTTGGATTTTGATCAGACATTGTTCTACCTGGAAGTTCACGATTGGTTACATTCGTACCTGTTGGATTCTTGTCCTCCACTAGTTCATTTTCGAGGGCACCATTACAAGCTGTTAAAAAGAAAAGAAATACGAGTAAAGAAAGTTTTCTCATTAACCTCACATCCTTACATCCTAAATTCATCTCTTTTTAGAATGCCCAATTTTAGAAAATGTGAGGAAGAAGATATTTCCAAAGTCTGCATTGATCGGTTGGAGATCAACTTAAAAAAACTCGCCAATAGCTATGGCAAGTTTCCTTTTTTATACAATATACAGCTACATTTAGCACATATTAAATCCCGCTACTCTGTCTGCATTGATTTTATACGGATTGAGAAGTAATATCCTTTTCAATCACGTTTGGGGACTTTGGGACTTCATGATGGTGACGACAGCGGGCTTCATATGCTTCAGATGCTCCGACTAAAATAATCGGATCATCATAGGAAGCTGGGTTCCCGTTGATTAAGCGCTGTGTACGACTAGCCGGCGAACCACAAACCGTACAAACCGCTTGAAGCTTTGTCACAGATTCAGCAATCGCCATGACGTTTGGCATTTGCCCGAACGGCTCGCCACGAAAATCTTGGTCAAGACCAGCTGCAATGACACGATGACCACTATCTGCTAAATGCTGAATGACGTTAAGAATTTCCGAATCAAAAAACTGAACCTCATCGATCGCAATAACGTCCTCGTCTGATTCAATATGTTTAAAAATGTCCATTGAGTGAGCAATTGGGATGGCATTGAATGATGTACCATTATGAGAGACGACAGCATCATTGCTATAGCGGTTATCAATTTTCGGCTTAAAGACAGCCACTTTTTGTTTTGCATATTGGGCTCTACGAACGCGGCGAATTAACTCCTCCGATTTCCCAGAAAACATGCTTCCGCACACTACTTCTACCCAGCCGTGATGATGATTTACTACATACATGCACAGGTCTCTCCTTTCATGATACATACGATTCAAATCATTTTCACAATGTTCTAACTTCAGTAAAAAAGAGTTTAACCCTTTTACTGACCGCTCACACTATGAACTCGATTGAATCTATGTAAACTATCTATGTTAAATTTCAATGAATTAGGCAAATTTGAAATAAAAAACAGGCAAAGGTTCTGCCTGTTTAATGAATGATTATTGTTGTTGTTGTGATTTAAGGCCATATTTCTTGTTGAAGCGGTCAACACGTCCGCCAGCTTCAGCGAATTTTTGACGACCAGTATAGAATGGATGGCACTCAGAACAAGTTTCAACACGAATTTCTTGTTGAACAGAACCTGTTTCAAACTCGTTACCACAAGCACATTTCACCATTGCTTTTTTATAATTTGGATGAATTCCTGATTTCATTCCTTTTCAGCTCCTTTTCGCCCTGAATCTTTCGAAACAGAGTTATCTATACAGCATAGTTTGGCCATGCTGCTAAAAATCTTAAACGCACAAAAACTATTATAACAGCGCAAAATATGAATTGCAATATGGGAATTTTTTTACACAAAAGTCATTAAGATCTTTTCGCCTTAATCTCCTCATCTAGCTTAGCAAAGAATTCTTCATTGGATTTAGTTGATTTTAGCTTGCGCAAGAACTTGTCCACGAAGTCTGGGCTATCTGTCATTGATTTACGGATTGCCCATAGCTTATCAAGGTGATCCTTCGGAATAAGAAGTTCTTCTTTACGTGTACCAGAACGACGAATATCAATCGCAGGGAAGATTCTTCTTTCAGCAAGTCCACGATCAAGGTGAAGCTCGAGGTTCCCTGTTCCTTTAAATTCTTCGTAAATGACATCATCCATACGTGAACCTGTATCCACTAGAGCAGTAGCTAGAATCGTTAAGCTTCCACCCTCTTCAATATTACGGGCAGCTCCAAAGAAACGCTTCGGTCTATGGAAAGCCGCTGGATCGATCCCTCCGGAAAGAGTACGTCCACTTGGTGGGATGACAAGGTTGTAGGCACGAGCTAAACGAGTAATACTATCCATCAAAATGACGACATCTCTTTTATGCTCGACAAGTCTCATCGCTCTTTCTAACACAAGCTCAGCTACTTTAATATGGTTTTCTGGAACTTCATCAAAGGTAGAACTGACGACGTCGCCTGCAACAGAACGCTCAATATCGGTTACCTCTTCCGGACGTTCGTCAATGAGGAGAACAATTAATTCTGCTTCTGGATGGTTCGTTGTGATACTGTTGGCAATTTGTTTTAAAAGTACCGTCTTACCTGCCTTTGGTGGTGCTACGATTAATCCACGTTGACCAAACCCAACAGGTGCAATTAAATCCATTATTCTTGTAGACATATGCTTAGGAGTTGTTTCAAGCTTCATTTGTCTATCAGGGTAAAGGGGAGTTAATGCTGGAAAGTGAACGCGCTCTTTCGCTGATTCTGGGTCATCGCCATTGACTGCTTCCACATGTAGAAGACCGAAATAACGCTCATTCTCTTTAGGAGGACGTACCTTACCTGAAACTTTATCACCGTTTCTTAAGTCAAACCTTCTAATTTGTGAGGCGGAAATGTAAATGTCTTCTGAGCTTGGAGAATAATTGATCGGTCGAAGGAAACCAAAACCTTCAGATTGAATAATTTCAAGTACTCCCTCCATGAAGAAATACCCTTCTTGCTCTGCACGTGCTTTTAAAATCGCAAAAATTAATTCTTTTTTTGTCAGTTTACTGTAATAGGATACTCTATACGTTTTAGCAAGTTCATAGAGTTCCTTTAACTTCATATTTTCTAAACCGGAAATTGTTAATTCCATGATTACACCACTCTTTAAATTTAATAAATTGGATTGAATCTTGTGCCTCTATTTTTAATGAAAAAGGACTTCTCTAAGAAATAAGGAAAGATTGCGCTTTGAGGCAATAGGAAGCATAGGAAGAGAAAAATTCACTTATTTTCTGACATTTTTATTGGTCAGATCAATACAAAAATAATCATTTACTTTCAAAATAAAAAACAATTTTTATTTTACCCTGTTTTACAAATATTAATCAATATAAATTTTTCAAATTGGTTTGAATATAATCATTATTTTACGGAAATTGGAAGGACTTTTGTTTGGAAGGAGTTGAAGTAATGTATTCGACATCAACTTTCTAAACCCTTTTTTCTAAACGAACTCTGGCTCAAAAATAGTTCAAGCCAGAGCCTTCAATGCTATAGATTATGGGTTTTCGTAAAACTTTCACCTATTATTTAAAGATGAGATATAGGTGCTTATTTACTCAACCATCGCGAAAAGAGCCTTATTTAATCACTAAATTAGGTTTCTTTTTTAAACTATGACGACCCTCAACAAATCGAATCGTTCCCGATTTCGCTCTCATGACGAGCGTGTGTGTAGAACCGTATGAACCCTTGTATTGGACGCCTTTTAATAATTCCCCATCTGTGATTCCTGTTGCTGCAAAAATGGCATCGTCACCCTTAACAAGGTCCTCCATGCGTAATACCTTGTTCACGTCGATCCCCATCTTCTTACATCTTTCTAATTCGGCATCATCCTGTGGAAGAAGTCTTCCTTGAAGTTCTCCACCAAGGCATTTTAAAGCCACTGCTGCAAGCACTCCTTCAGGGGCTCCACCAGAACCAAATAAAATGTCTACACCGGTACGATTGAATGCCGTATTGTAAGCACCGGCAACATCCCCATCATTAATGAGCTTGATACGTGCTCCTGCTTCACGGATCTCTTCAATGATTTTGGCGTGGCGCGGACGATTCAACACCGTTGCCACAACATCTTCAATATCCTTATTTTTCGCTCTTGCAACCGCTCTTAAATTATCGGTCACAGAAGCATTAATATCAATTTGTCCAACCGCTTCAGGTCCAACCGCAATTTTATCCATATACATGTCCGGTGCATGGAGTAAGTTACCACGGTCTGCGATCGCAATAACCGCCAGGGCATTCCATCCTCCCGAAGCAACAATATTCGTTCCTTCTAACGGATCAACGGCAACGTCCACTTCAGGGCCATTTCCAGTCCCTAGCTTTTCACCGATATAAAGCATCGGTGCCTCGTCCATTTCACCTTCCCCAATCACGACCGTCCCTCTCATCGGAATCGTGTTAAAAACATCTCTCATTGCAGTAGTAGCTGCATCGTCTGCTTCGTCCTTTTTCCCTCTACCCATCCAACGTGCAGATGACAACGCTGCTGCCTCTGTCACGCGGACAAGCTCCATTGATAAACTTCTTTCCATTGGTCTTCCTCCCCCAAATCTTGTTACTCTATGGCGCAATGAAAAAGATTTCCCCTCTTAGGCTTGTTTCATTTGCTCCATTTCTTCTTTTGAAAGTTGTTCTCTCCAAATGGTCGCACCTAAGCCTTCTAGCTTTTCAACGAGATAACTGTATCCCCTATCTATATGGTCTACACCAGTGATCTCTGTGACTCCCTCTGCAATCAAGCCAGCTATTACGAGAGCGGCTCCAGCACGAAGGTCACTCGCCTTCACCTTAGCCCCTTGTAGTTGCACTGGTCCACTGACAATCGCGGAACGGCCTTCTACCTTGATGTTGGCATTCATTCTGCGCAATTCATCAATATGCTTAAAACGGGCTCCGTAAATCGTATCTGTGACAACACTTGTCCCTTGTGCTTTTGTTAATAACGACGTAAAAGGTTGCTGAAGATCGGTTGGAAACCCTGGGTAGACAAGGGTTTTAATATCTACCGGTTTAAAAGAATCCGCTTTCCCGACAAATACTTGATCATCTTTCGTATCAATTGGAACACCCATTTCGCGAAGCTTAGCAATCAGGGATTCTAAATGCTGAGGAATAATGTTATCGATGAGTATTCCATTTCCCACTGCGGCTCCTAAAATTAAGTATGTTCCAGCTTCTATTCTGTCAGGAATGATTGTATGTCTGCAGCCGTGAAGCTCGTCCACTCCATCGATGCGGATAACATCTGTTCCGGCACCTTTTATCTTCGCTCCCATATTCGTTAAAAGCGTCGCAACATCGATAATTTCCGGCTCTTTTGCTGCATTTTCAATAATCGTACGTCCCTTTGCACGGACAGCCGCAAGCATAATGTTGATCGTTGCTCCAACACTTACAACGTCTAAATAAATTCTTGCTCCAACGAGTTCATCTGCACGTAAATAAATCGCTCCTTGCTCGTTGGTTACCTTAGCACCTAACGCTTCAAACCCTTTTATATGCTGATCAATCGGTCTCGGTCCTAAATGACAGCCGCCTGGTAAACCGATCACCGCTTTTTTAAAACGGCCAAGCATGGCACCCATTAAATAATAGGATGCGCGGAGCTTTTTTACCTTGCCATTCGGCAATGGCATCGAAATCATGGCAGAAGGATCAACAGTCATTTCATGATTTGAAAATTGTACAGATCCTCCAATTTCCTCTAGAAGACTTTTGAGTAACTCGACATCAGAAATTTCAGGCAAACCTTCTATCGTAACAGGTGAGTCGGCCAAAATAGTCGCAGGGATAAGAGCCACTGCACTGTTTTTTGCGCCGCTTATACGCACTGTCCCTTGCAAGGGATAGCCGCCTGCAATTTTGAGCTTATCCATCTCTGACTCCCTTCTATACTTGATGTAGTTATTTACACAGTAGTCCCTTCATGCGTCAAAATGATGAAAGGAATGGGTAAACCAATCTACTCTCTTATTTAGCAATATTGACATGTTCTAGCAAATACATTCGTGATTTTAAAAGTAAAAGCTCCTTTAATCACTTTACCATAAATGTACAATTTCAGTATAATTTATTATTTTGAATCTCGCTTACTCCAATCTGCCAAAAATGCCTCAATTCCTTTATCTGTTAAAGGGTGAGAACATAACTTCAGAATAATCTTATATGGGATTGTTGCAATATCGGCACCTCTTAATGCTGCCTCAGTTACATGCTGTGGATGTCTTATTGATGCTGCAATAATTTCAGTATCAATGTCGTGGATGGTGAAGATTTCAGAAATAGTGGAAACAAGTTCTAGGCCATCGTGCCCGATATCATCAAGTCTACCTAAAAATGGTGAAACATAAGAAGCTCCTGCTCGAGCTGCTAGCAACGCTTGATTGGCACTAAAAATTAGGGTTACATTTGTTTTAATTCCTTCTTTGGAAAAAACAGATACAGCCTTCAATCCTTCTGGCGTCATCGGAACTTTAATCGTAATATTTGGGGCAATTTTTGCTAACTCACGGCCTTCACGAATCATTCCTTCAGCATCAAGCGCAATGACTTCTGCACTTACAGAACCTGGGACAAGAGCTGTTATTTCACGAAGACGATCCTCAAATGTAACATTTTTTTCTTTTGCTACAAGGGATGGATTTGTTGTAACTCCAGCAATAATCCCTAGAGAATAAGCTTCTTTAATTTCTTCTATATTTGCAGTATCAATAAAAAATTTCATCGTCTTTTGTCTCCTTTGTAAAAAATTTATTATGTAGAAATACGAAATATAAAGAATTGCAGAAAAATGAAATTAAAACCGCCTTAAGGAAAAAGGCGGTTTTTATGTCTTCGTGCTACTTGTTATGGAATATTACGCTTTTCCTGAAGAACCGAATTCACGCATTTTGCCAATAACTGTAGCTTTAATAGCATCGCGTGCAGGTCCTAAGTATTTACGTGGATCGTATTCATTTGGCTTTGCAGCTAATACTTCACGGACTACTTTTGCAGAAGCGATTTGGTTTTCTGTATTTACGTTAATTTTAGCAGTTCCTAAAGAAACGGACTTTTGGATATCCTTTGTAGGAATTCCAGTACCGCCATGAAGTACTAAAGGAAGACCAGTTGCTTTCCCGATTTCCTCCATTTCTTTGAAGCCAAGGTTTGGTTCGCCTTTATAAGGACCATGAACAGAACCTAAAGCTGGAGCAAGACAGTCAATGCCTGTTTGCTTTACTAGCTCTACACATTCTTGTGGATCAGCATAGATAACGCCTTCTGCTACGACATCATCCTCTTGTCCACCTACAGTACCTAATTCAGCTTCAACTGAAACACCTTTTGAATGAGCGTATTCAACAACTTTCTTTGTTGTTTCTACATTTTCTTCAAATGGATGGTGAGAAGCATCAATCATTACAGAAGTAAAGCCAGCATCAATTGCTTCTTTACATTTATCAAAGCTTGATCCATGGTCTAAATGGATCGCCACTGGAACAGTAATTTTGTAATCTTCTAAAAGACCTTCAACCATTTTAACAACGGTTTTAAAGCCTCCCATATAACGACCTGCTCCTTCAGAAACACCAAGAATAACTGGTGACTTTTCTTCCTCAGCAGCTTGCAAAATAGCTTGAGTAAACTCTAAGTTATTAAGATTAAATTGGCCGACAGCATAGCCGCCCTCTTTTGCTTGAATAAGCATTTCCTTCATTGAAACTAAAGGCATTTTTCTTCCTCCTTTTACATGATCTAGTCTCCCAATGGCTGAATTACTTTAAAAGTTTTCCCTTTATAAATCACAGTTATGTACTTTATATTCTGAGCCTTGTGAAGAATGATCCTGTAAAACATTCTACCAAAGATAAAAAGGAAAAGCTATTGAGATTATGGACAAAGTTTAAAATATGTAATAGATAAAATACCGTCAGAACGGTTGAAAACGTTGTCTTTTGAGGTACTTGAAACGGAGAACCCCTACAACAAGTACGTTCTCATAAAAATGGGTTACTCTTCGGGTAAAGCAATATATTTTTTTACAGCTTCTCGGATATCGTCAATATCAAATGGCTTTGCAAAATGGGCAAGTGCTCCTAAATTTTTGGCCTCTTGGATCATATCCAATTCCCCATATGCTGTCATGATAATGACACGAATATCTTGATTAATTAACTTCATTCTTTTTAAAATTTCAATTCCATCCATCCCTGGAATTTTCATATCAAGCAACACTAAATCTGGACAATTGTTGGTGACAATGTCTAAAGCTTGTACCCCATTCGCTGCTTGATGGGTCTCATATCCCTCTTTTTGTAATACTTCGTTTAACAGAATACGAATCCCAAACTGATCATCAACAATTAATATTTTCCCCTTCATTAAACCACCTCTTCCTCAATTTAAGAATCTACTTTGATGCTGTTGCGAATAAACTTTATGTATATGAATTTCAGCATGGCTCAAATGATGAAAAATCAATATTATAGAAAAATAAAAAATAGTACAGTTACAATCTTTTTCTCCAATTGTTTAAAACCATGTCTGAAAAACCTTCTATGTTTAACTCTTTTCCCTAGATGTAAACGAAAGAAACCTATAAGAAGTGGGCAAATTCTCAATATCATTTTTGCCTGACGATTGATGGAAAATGTTGATAATCCTTCCCCTTCATTAAATTCTATTTTTCCTTTACAGATTCCTGCATAATAAATCATTATTTTGCCTTTTTCTGAAAAGCTTTATTATAATCGTGATGAGGAGGTTTTATTATGCTAAAAATGTTTTCCACCCAATTAACGGGATTATTTAATCGAATACATGAAAAAGAAGAATTTTCATTTGAGGATGGTGCCAGACTGCTTGCACAAGCAGCAGTGGGTGACGGACTCATTTATTTATATGGGAAGCAGGAAATGGCAGCTGTCTTAGCAGAAGCTTTTGATAGTAAAGAGCCATTACAAAATGCCAAGCCTTGGGACGGAAACGAAGGCAAAATCTCTGTGGCTGATCGTGTCATCATTTTCTCGACTTATTCTGATGATGAAGAAGCTCTTCGTGTAGCGAACTGGCTATCGGAGCGTATGATTCCATTTGTTGCTGTTTCAACAACGGTTAATACTGAAGAGGATAGCCTTGTCGAACTCGCTGACGTACATATTGATTTGGGTTTAAAGCGGGCACTCCTTCCTGATGAAGATGGGAGTCGGTTCGGTTATCCATCCTCCATGGCAGCGTTATTTGTTTACTACGGACTGGCGTTTACGTTGCGAGAGATTTTGGCGGATTATTAAAAAGCTCTTTAATTCAAGACTAATGAAAGTGCTTCTTTTTTAAGGGAGATGCAGGGCTGCTGGGGTGTGCTGACTGAAAAACTTGACCTTTATTTGGACTTCTTTTTGGAATTGATTGTTGGCTATGTCCGACTTTACTCTGGATTTCCCTAGTCGTTCTTTCCGATTACCAGATTACCACCTCTCTCGTATTCCTATACACAAAATAAAATGGCGCGCAAAACTGCTCACAGTTTGCACGCCATTTTTAACCCAAATTATTCATGGAATAGATTGGCTGCTAATAATAAACCACAAACTGACTAGGATCCTGAAAACCAAGTTCACTTTGTGGTTTCGCTTTTTGTTTTTACCACAATTTCCTTCGGAAATGGACAAATTCATAAAATCAGAAACCTCATGAGCTGGAATTGGACAGACTTCTCCCTTGTTAGAACGCGTTTCACAAAAATTGTTTATATCTGCAGGACTTATTCTATTTTGACTTGTAATCGTTGGATATTTCGTAACGTTTGCCAGAATGCATCTTTGTATAAGCAACTACTACATAATTTGAACGTGATATAACGAGAAGATCGTATAACTTTACCCGCAATTTTAATGAGTTGACTGCGTATCGTTTCCATCGTTTGATTTCGCACTTTGTTTGGCAAACAAATTCTTCGGAACCAATTATGGAAATTATAAGCTAACACGGACATTTGGAGACGCATGGCATTTGTTTTTTGAGAATGGCTACTCAACCAATCAAACGCAAAACCATTTTTACCTTCCTTGATAAAGTTCTCCATCGTTCCTCGATTTTGATAGGTCTTTACTATGTTTTTGGCATTGGCAGAAAGACTTGTCACAATAAATGTATAGGTAAATAAGAGTTCATCAGTTGGCTTTTCTAGCTTAATGATGACTCTTCGTTCAGTATGCCATGATGCAGCTTTATAGTTCATTTCTTGATAAAAGACACAAGGTTTCGATGTGATTTCAAGGTTTTTTGTAATCTGTGCTTCTAGTTCTTGGGCAAACCCATTTAATTTGGCATTCGCTTTTAGGCGAATCACAAAATGCACGTCATATTTTTCACACAATTCATATAACCCTGGAGATGCAAACCCACTATCTCCGCGAATGATGATGGGACAGTGGGGATACAGTTCCTTAAAGTGAATCAGAACAGGTTCCAAAAATTCAACCACGCCATTTGACGTATACACATTTCCACTTCGGAGGACAGCCTTGATACAGTCACCCGTAAGCCCATCAAATAAGAACAAAGGATGAAAGCCCATCGTCCGATAATGTGCATTATAAGCGGTATTTTCTTGATTTCCTGTTGTCTCGAAATTAGCAGAATCTATATCGAAGATATAGCCGTCACTTGGCTTCACCAGCTGTACACGATCAAATAAGCATTGGATAGTCTGTTGAAATTGATTAACGGTTTCTTCGTCTACTTTTGAGTTTAATCGTGAGATGGTAGGTTGGGAGGCCAATCGTTCTTTAGAAAAAACGCGAAGCATCGTTGGTTCGACTTGAAGGTCATCGGCTGCATTGTCTGTATGATAGCCTGCGAGATGTTGATACACTTTTTGCATGATGACATCATGATTAGAATGAGTGTGATGAGAGGAAGAATCTGAAATGTTGATTTTTTCTTTAATCATTTTCGTAATGCCCAGTTTCTCATCAAATTCTTTGTATAAAAGCAATCCTGAATCGGACGAGAGATCGCCGCCATCAAAATTAATCTTTACTCTTTTATTGAAATGTAAGCTCGTTTCTTGTACACTTTTCATATGGAACCCCTCATTTTTCGTTTTTTTTGTGGTGATTAAAACATATCAAAATTGAGGGTTCTTTTCACTAAAAAAGTGAAAATAAAAAAGCGAGAGTCTCTTAGAGTGATAAGAGTTTCTCGCTTTTTTGTATGAATAATGTAGGTTTAATATTGCCTACTTATTTATCTTCATAGAAGCTTCCACAAAGTCTCTAAATAATGGCTGTGGACGGTTTGGTCTTGATGTGAATTCAGGATGGAATTGACAAGCTACGAACCAAGGATGGTCTGCTAACTCAATAATTTCCACTAAACGTCCATCTGGGCTTGTACCGGAGAAAATGAAGCCAGCCTTCTCCATTTCTTGACGGAATTGATTATTGAACTCATAGCGATGACGGTGACGCTCATAAATCACTTCATCCGAATAAGCTTCATAGGCTTTTGACCCTTCTATTAGCTTACATGGGTATAAGCCTAGACGAAGCGTTCCACCTAAATCTTCTATATCCTTTTGCTCAGGAAGCAAATCAATAATTGGATGAGTCGTATTTGGAGCAATTTCAGCTGAGTGAGCATCGGCATAGCCAAGGACATTACGAGCATATTCGACTGATGCTAGCTGCATGCCTAAACAAATCCCTAGGAATGGCACATTATTTTCACGAGCGAATTGCGTCGCAAGAATTTTCCCTTCAATTCCACGATCTCCAAATCCACCAGGAACAAGGATTCCGTCTACTCCTTGAAGAAGTTCCTTCACATTTTCTGCGTTCACTTCTTCTGAATTAATCCACTTAATATCAATGTCTGCATCGAATGCATAACCTGCATGCTTTAACGCTTCGACAACAGAAATGTAAGCATCTTGAAGCTCGACATATTTTCCGACAAGTGCAATTTTTGTTGTTTTCGAGAGGTTAAGAACTTTGTCTACTAACGCCTTCCATTCGGTCATTTCTGCATCTGGTGCTTGAATCTTTAAATGATCGAGGACGATTTGATCCATATGTTGCTCTTGAAGTGTCAATGGAATCGAGTATAAAGTATTCGCATCCGGACATTCAATCACTGCTTTAGGATCGATATCACAGAATAAAGCAATTTTATCTTTCATATCATCAGCAATCGGCATTTCTGTACGAACAACGATGATGTTTGGCTGAATCCCTAAGCTTCTTAGCTCTTTCACACTGTGCTGGGTAGGTTTTGTTTTCAATTCCCCAGCCGCTTTAATATAAGGCACTAATGTACAGTGAATATACATCACATTGTCACGACCAACATCGCTCTTAATTTGACGGATCGCTTCAAGGAATGGTAATGATTCAATATCCCCAACTGTCCCGCCAATTTCCGTAATTACGACGTCTACATTCGTTTCTTGGCCAGCACGAAAAACTTTTTCTTTAATTTCATTGGTAATATGAGGAATAACCTGTACTGTACCACCTAAATAATCTCCACGACGCTCTTTTTGTAGAACGGTTGAGTAGATTTTCCCTGTAGTCACATTGCTGAACTTCGTTACATTAATATCTACAAAACGCTCATAATGACCAAGGTCTAGATCCGTTTCAGCACCATCATCTGTCACAAAGACCTCACCGTGCTGATACGGGCTCATCGTACCTGGATCCACGTTTATGTATGGATCAAATTTTTGAATCGTTACGCTTAGTCCACGATTTTTCAACAATCTTCCTAGTGAAGCCGCTGTAATCCCTTTCCCTAATGAAGAAACCACTCCACCGGTAACAAAGATATATTTTGTCATTAAAATTTCCCCCTTATAATATGTTTTTTCTTAATTTATTCACAAACAAAAAAACGGAAATAAAGGCTTAACTAAAAATTGCCCCGATTTTCATAAAATAAAACCTCTTTTAGCATCACTTGTGAATTAATTACTATGTCCAATACTTTCTGTGTTAGGGGTAGTAGATATCTATACAAAAGCCTTTGAAAAGATCAGTGGACCAATCATCCAACACATCTTCATCCACTAGTTTTCTCAATCATGATTTTTCTTATCTATCTTTCACAAAAATTGATCAACTTCTTAGCATGGACTACTCTTCATAAAGCTCGCGAGACTCTTCTATTTAAATAAAAGAGTCTCCCAAAAATAAAAACGCCCCTCTTACAAAATTTGCAAGGGGAGCGTAAATCATATAATTATACTCGTTCCTTTTTTAAGGAGCCCAAAAATGATTCTACAAGCCTCTCATAAAAAAGTCAAGATTATAAATCCTCTTCTTCATCCTCGTCTAGATCCTCATCCAACTCATCGAAGTCTTCATCGTCTTCGTCATCATCCGTTAGAAGATCTTCATCTTCGTCATCTTCATCAAAGTCATCGTCAAAATCTTCATCGTCTTCGTCAATATCTAATAGATCTTCATCTTCGTCATCATCTGCTAGGATGTCATCGTAATCGATATCGTCTTCATCATCGTCATCGAAGTCTAAATCCTCATCTACCACTTTCTTCGCCTTTTTCTTCTTCGGCTTCGTTGGTGTGATGACTTCTTCTTCAGATTGATCAACAGGATACCAAATTCTTAGTCCCCAGCGGTTATCTCCTAAGGAAAGAAAACGGCCATCAATATTTAAATCAGTATAAAATTGAGCAATTTTTGCTCGTACCTCTTCTTCTGTAAGACCTACAGTAGCCGTTATTTCATCCATAATTTCTTTAAATGAAGCCGGTTGCTTCTGACTAACCAAAAGTTCATAAGCCATATCGATTAATGGCATTTCTTGCAATTGTTCTTTTGAGAATTGTTTAAGACTCAATATTCGCACATCCTTTCACCATCTAAAAACACTGTAGACCTAGAGCATGATCAGTTACTATGACTGTGAAACCTTCTATTAACACGCTCTGATTGCATATTCTCCATTATAAACAAAATATTGCCCTTTATGCTAGTTTCAGTTAGACAATCTGATACTTTTTTCTAAAATTTGGTGAACATGTTTATTTAACGTGATTTTTGCTTTATTTTTTGTCTCCGTTTTTTCTTAGACGGATGGGATAACTGATTAAAGGCAAGCGTGAAAAAAAAGATCGCCAGTAGGAAAAAAGAAATAGCGCCTAACGACCGTTCATATAAAAACACAAGTGTCAAAAGGATGACTCCAAAAATTAATAAAACTAGAATCTGCCTTCTCAATGTCGCTCACATCCCATTATGCATACTACCTAGATTATAATGTAAAATCATTGATAATGTGAGAATTCGATAAATATTCTTTTGTAAAGAAATCATTAAGGAAGGCTCTTATCTCAAACATTGTTGCGATTGAGCAGCCTTAAAATGAGAATAATTCAGACCAGAGATTGCTATTTCTCTGGTCTGATAAGCTTACATATTTCTGCGATATTGTCCGCCCACATCATAAAGGGCACGGGTAATTTGCCCTAGACTCGCTACTTTGACCGTTTCCATCAATTCAGCAAAAACATTGCCTCCACTGACGGCGACTTCTTTTAAACGATTTAAAGCTATCTGAGCCTTGTCTTCGTTCCTTTTTTGGAATGCTTGAAGTTTGTGGATCTGCAATTCCTTTTCCTCTTTAGAGGCACGGGCTAATTCCATATTATCCATTTCCTCTTCTGAAGGTGGATTTGGATTTAAATAGGTATTTACGCCAATGATCGGAAGCTCTCCCGTATGTTTCTTCATTTCATAATACATCGACTCTTCTTGTATTTTACCCCGTTGATATTGGGTTTCCATCGCTCCTAACACACCACCACGGTCGTCCATGCGCTCAAATTCTTGCAGCACCGCTTCCTCGACCAAGTCCGTTAATTCTTCAATGACAAAGGATCCTTGCAGCGGATTCTCATTCTTCGTTAATCCGTGCTCTTTCGTAATAATCATCTGAATCGCCATCGCCCGTCGTACTGATTCCTCAGTTGGCGTTGTAATCGCCTCATCGTATGCATTCGTATGAAGGGAATTACAATTGTCATGAAGAGCCATAAGAGCCTGTAGAGTCGTACGTATATCATTGAAATCTATTTCCTGAGCATGGAGAGAACGGCCCGATGTTTGCACATGATACTTTAACTTCTGACTACGCTCATTGGCCCCATATTTATTTTTCATCACGGTTGCCCAAATTCGCCGAGCCACTCGACCAATGACGGTATATTCTGGGTCTAAGCCGTTCGAGAAGAAGAACGACAGGTTTGGTGCAAAATCATCAATATGCATACCCCTACTCAAGTAATACTCTACATAAGTAAGGCCGTTCGCGAGTGTAAAAGCGAGCTGGGAAATCGGATTTGCTCCTGCTTCAGCAATATGATAGCCAGAAATGGAGACCGAATAGTAATTCCGAACTTTCTGGTCAATAAAATATTGCTGGATATCGCCCATCATTCTTAAGGCGAATTCCGTGGAAAAGATACACGTATTTTGCCCTTGATCCTCTTTTAAAATATCTGCCTGTACGGTACCGCGCACGGTTTGTAATGTCCCTGCTTTTACCTCTTCAAACTCAGATTCGCTTAAAACTCGACCCAACTCTTGTTCTTTTTTGTCTACCTGCTGTTGAATGGCTGTATTCATGAACATTGCTAAAATAATCGGTGCTGGGCCATTAATGGTCATCGAAACAGAGGTAGAGAGATGACAAAGGTCAAAGCCTTGGTAAAGCTTTTTCATATCATCGAGTGTACAGACACTGACTCCACTTTCGCCAACTTTGCCGTAAATATCTGGACGATAATCAGGGTCTTCTCCGTATAATGTCACCGAATCAAAGGCGGTGCTCAGACGCTTCGCTGCATCATCCTTTGATAAGTAATGAAAGCGGCGATTCGTTCGTTCAGGAGTACCCTCTCCAGCAAACTGACGCTTCGGATCCTCACCCTCTCGTTTAAATGGAAAAACGCCTGCCGTATAGGGGAAGCTACCTGGAACATTCTCCTTATACACCCACTTAATAATTTCTCCATAATCCTTGTACTTTGGAAGGGCTACTTTTGGAATATCAAGTCCAGAAAGACTTTTTGTCTTTAAGACGGTGATGATCTCTCTATCACGAATTCTTGTCACAAATTGATCGCCTGCATATTTTTCCTTTGTGGCTTCCCAGTTTTCAAGGATGTTCTTTGATTCAGGGGTAAGCTTGCTTTCGACTTCTTCTTTTATGCATTGAAGGGCCGTTCGCGCTTGGTCATTTCCGTCCTTTTCCTGCAACGCTTCGATTGCCCCTTCTAATTGGAACAGCTTTCTTGCTAGCTCGACCTGTTCTTCCGCTGTTTTGTGATATTTGCGTACCGTATCGGAAATCTCTCTTAAGTAGTAGCGGCGATCATTAGGAATGATGATGTTTTGTTTTTCCACTTTTGCTTTCTTGCTGAAGGAAGTGCTCCAGTTTGTACTCATTTTGCCATTAATCGTTTCAATTAAAGCAGCGAATAAAGCGTTTGTCCCTGGATCATTAAATTGACTGGCAATCGTTCCATAGACCGGCATCTCATCTAACTCTTTTTCGAAAAGCATATGACTTCTCTGATACTGTTTTTGTACTTGTTTTAAGGCATCCTCCGAGCCCTTGCGCTCAAATTTATTGATGACAATTAAATCGGCGTAATCAATCATATCGATTTTTTCCAACTGAGACGGGGCGCCAAACTCACTCGTCATCACATACATGGAAATATCACATATATCAGTGATTCCGGCATCTCCTTGCCCAATCCCGCTTGTTTCGACGACGATTAAATCATAGCCCGATGCCTTCACAACATCGATCGCATCTTTAATCGCAAGGGAGAGCTCTGATTTGGAGTTCCTTGTCGCTAAACTGCGCATATAAACTCGCGGCGAGAAAATGGCATTCATGCGAATACGGTCACCAAGAAGCGCACCACCCGTCTTTTGCTTTGTCGGATCAACCGATAAAATGGCTACCTTTTTTTCAGGAATTTCGTTAATAAAGCGGCGAATTAATTCATCGGTTAAAGAACTTTTTCCCGCACCACCCGTTCCTGTAATCCCGAGGACAGGCGCTTGTTTTTTCATCGATTTGATTTGTTCTAATACGATTTCAGTTGCTGTCGCTACTTCATGAGTTTGATGCTCTGCTAACGTAATGAGCTTAGCTGTAGCAATGACATCTCCTTCAGACACTTTGTTGATATAGTCTGAAACATGCACTGAAATGGTTGGAAAATCACATTCTTTTAACATCAAATCGATCATCCCTTGAAGACCAAGCTTCCGTCCATCTTCTGGCGAAAAAATGCGGGCAACTCCGTAGTCATGAAGCTCTTTAATTTCACGCGGGATGATTACCCCACCACCACCTCCATAAATACGGATGTGAGAAGCCCCTTTTTCTTTCAGAAGGTCATACATATATTTAAAATATTCCACATGCCCACCTTGATAGGAGGACATAGCAATCCCTTGAACATCCTCTTGAATGGCCGCATTGACCACTTCTTCGACAGAACGATTATGCCCAAGATGA
Source organism: Robertmurraya phoenicis (assembly GCF_047302285.1). Classification (GTDB taxonomy): domain Bacteria; phylum Bacillota; class Bacilli; order Bacillales; family Cytobacillaceae; genus Robertmurraya. Next base: position 353,630 of record NZ_CP154845.1, on the reverse strand, counting down.
ATCACCTCTGCTCCACTTGCTTGAAGAATCCTGCGCATAATATTGATGGAGGCATCATGCCCATCAAACAAGCTTGAAGCAGACACAAAACGAATATGATTTTTCGGCTTATATCTAGTCTGCGTATTCATATTTCTCCCTCCTCGTTCACTTTGTTGGGACTTCTTTTTTCTTAATCCCTTCAAAAATTAGCTTTATTTGAATATCGATATACTCCTCTAACGCGTACTTCTTTTGAATATTCCAGCGGCGAAATGCCCACATTTGCCCGAGTACAACGATGTTATGGGACATGAGTTTTACCTCATCACAGGTTAAGTCTAGCTCCCCATTTTCCACGCAACGATTAATGATATCCTCAATGATGAGCGCCATCTCCGCTTCCTTCCTTAACACATACGGAAGGGCATCCTTAGAAAGGGATTTAGCCTCCTGATACATGACGAGCACTTCATCTTGTAAGTCATCGACAACTCTAAAGTATTGACCAATGCCAAGTTTAAGACTTTCAAGCGTCCCCCTTTTCGTATCAATGTCCTTTTGCAGGCGGTTATGCACCTCATCATAAATACTGTCACACACTAAATACAGGACATCTTCCTTCGAACGAATGTATTCATATAACGTCCCGATGCTAAAGCCAGCTGCCTTCGCTATTTCTCTCGTCGTTGTTCGATGGAATCCCTTTTCTTTAAAAAGCGTGACAGCTCCTTTTATCATTTGATTTCTTCTTTTCATGACAAGCCGCTCATCTTTGACAGATGCATGAACTTCACGCTTTTTCATCGCTTATCCTAACCTCCTTGTCCATAGGAGTAGATTACTTGGTAATCATTCTCGAAATGACGAGCCTTTGAATTTCTTGTGTTCCTTCATAGATTTGCGTGATTTTTGCATCACGCATAAAGCGCTCAACTGGATAATCCTTTGTATAACCGTAGCCACCGAAGACTTGCACCGCTTCTGTTGTTACCTTCATCGCCGTGTCACCAGCAAATAGCTTTGACATAGCCGATTCTTTTCCATATGGAAGACCTTCTGATTCAAGCCATGCAGCTTGATAGGTTAATAGACGAGCTGCTTCAATATTTGTTGCCATATCAGCAAGCTTAAAGCCGATTCCTTGATTTGCAGCAATCGGTTTGCCAAATTGGTGACGTTCCTTCGCGTAGTCTGTTGCCGCATCTAATGCCCCTTGTGCAATCCCAACTGCTTGCGCCGCAATTCCGTTACGACCACCGTCTAAAGTCATCATCGCAATTTTAAAACCTTCTCCAACTTGACCTAGTACATTTTCTACAGGCACACGGCAGTCTTCGAAAATGATCTCCGTCGTTGGAGATGAACGAATTCCGAGCTTTTTTTCCTTTTTCCCAACGGAAAAGCCTGGAAAGTCACTTTCAACAATAAACGCTGTCGTTCCCCTTGTTTTCTGGGCAGGATCGGTTAAGGCAAAAACGACATAAATATCTGCTTCACCGCCATTTGTGATAAAAATTTTCGAACCATTTAAGACATAGTGATCGCTTTCAAGTCGAGCTGTCGTCCTCATTCCCCCTGCATCTGAACCACTTCCAGGCTCAGTCAATCCGTATGCCCCCATCTTTTCTCCAAGCGCCATTGGACGTAAATACTTCTGCTTTTGTTCCTCACTACCAAATTTATAGAGCGGCCATCCGGCTAATGAAGTGTGCGCGGAAAGGGTAACACCAATAGAAGCATCGACACGTGACAGCTCTTCGACTGCGATACAATACGCTAAATAATCACTGCCAATTCCACCGTACTCTTCTGGCCAAGGAATCCCTGTTAGTCCGAGTTCTGCCATTTGCTTGAATATGTCTCTGTCAAAACGCTCCTCTTCATCCCGTTCTGCCGCGGTTGGTGCGACCTCATTGGTGGCGAAGTCTCTGACCATTTTACGAATCATTTCATGTTCTTCGGATAATTGGAATCTCATCTTTGTTCCCTCTTTCTTTTTTATAGGTTCTTGCTAATAACGATGCGCTGAATTTCGCTAGTACCTTCGTAAATTTCCGTTACCTTTGCATCACGGAAATAACGCTCAACAGGATAATCCTTTGTATACCCGTATCCCCCAAACACTTGGATCGCTTCTGTTGTCACTTCAACCGCCGTTTTCGAAGCAAAAAGTTTCGCCATTGACGCTTCTTTGCCGCATTTCAATCCATTTAACCTTAAGTCTGCCGCTTGGTAAATTAATAGTTTCGCCGCTTCAATTTGCGTTGCCATATCTGCTAGTTTGAACGCCACCCCTTGATGGGCTGCGATTGCCTTACCGAATTGCTGACGCTCTTTTGCATAGTTCGTTGCCGCTTCAAAAGCAGCTTCGGCAATGCCTAGTGCCTGGGCAGCAATGCCGATTCGCCCTACATCAAGATTTCCCATGGCGATTTTAAAACCATGCCCTTCTTCACCAAGAAGATTCTCTTTAGGCACTTTCATATCTTCAAACGTTAATTGGACCGTCCTTGAACCGTACAAGCCCATTTTATGCTCATCCTTACCTACAATGAGTCCCGGCGTATCCTTTTCCACGATAAAAGCAGATATTCCCCTCGGACCAGCAGTTGGTCTTGTCGAAGCAAAGACAATGTACACATCCGCTTCCCCACCGTTCGTAATAAATGCCTTCGAACCGTTTATTACATAGTGATCACCGTCTAAAACCGCTTTTGATTTAAGACTTCCCGCATCTGACCCTGAGCTTGGTTCTGTTAAGCAAAAGGCCCCTAAGTATTCTCCAGAAGCGAGCTTGGGGATGAATTTTTGTTTTTGCTCCTCATTTCCGAAGTAAAGGATCGGATTGGTACCAACCGATGTGTGGACCGCCAAAATCACCCCAACCGTCGCACTGACCTTGGAAATTTCGTGGATGGCTCGTATATATGAGATGAAGTCCATTTCCGCCCCACCGTATTTAGCTGGAATCGGTATTCCCATTAGACCAAGATCCCCCATTCTTTCGATGATGCGGCGTGGGAATTCTCCCTGCTCCATTCTCTCGATAAATGGCGCAATTTCCTTTTGGGCAAAGTCCTGAACCATTTTTTGCATCATTTCTTGTTCGTCCGTTAAACGTAAGTCCATGCTTCTCCCCCTTTCTTGATGTTGATTCCGGAACTTTTGGTGTTAATTCCGTAACTTTTGATATTAATTCCGTAACTTTTGAAATAATTCCGTAACTTTTCGTGTTAATTCCGGAAAAAATCATTTAATTCCGGAAATCGCCACCTAAGCGTACTCGTAAAAGCCACGGCCAGATTTTTTACCAAGCCAACCAGCTTTCACGTATTTACGCAGCAATGGACATGGACGGTATTTGTCATCACCAAATCCTTCATGAAGCGTTTCCATAATATAAAGGCAAGTATCTAGTCCGATAAAATCGGCAAGTGTTAACGGACCCATTGGGTGATTCATACCGAGTTTCATCACCTCATCAATTGCTTCCTTTGTGGCGACCCCTTCATAAAGGGTATAGATCGCTTCATTAATCATCGGCATCAAAATGCGATTAGCGACAAATCCAGGGAAGTCATTCACTTCAACTGGGACTTTGTTTAATTTCTTCGTAATATCTTCAATCATGTTGTACACTTCGTCTGCTGTTGCCAGTCCTCGAATAATTTCCACCAGCTTCATAACAGGTACGGGATTCATAAAATGCATACCAATGACTTTTTCCGGTCGCTTCGTGGCCGCGGCAATTTCTGTAATCGGTAAAGACGATGTATTACTCGCTAAAATCGTATGAGCAGGAGCCAATTCGTCTAATTTCTTAAAAAGGCTCGCTTTGATTTCCATATTTTCTACAGCCGCTTCGATCACTAAATCTACTGAACTAGCATTTTCGATCTCGGTCGATGGACTAATTCTTCCTAACACCTGCTCAAGCTCTGCCTCTGTCATTCTTTCCTTAGCGACTTGTCTCGATAGATTCTTTCGAATAACGCCTAGCCCTTTATCTACAAAATCCCCTTTTAGATCATGCAATAACACTGAGTAACCTGCTTGGGCACAAACTTGAGCAATTCCTGAGCCCATCTGTCCAGCTCCGATCACCATGATTTTCTCAACGTTCATTGCACTTCCCCCTTTGGTACTTCGATCATGACGGCATCACCTTGGCCACCACCAGAACAAATCGCAGCAATCCCAATACCGCCACCACGGCGTTTTAATTCATGCATGAGAGTCACAATGATTCTTGCACCACTCGCTCCGATCGGATGTCCGAGGGCGACCGCACCACCATTCACATTGACTTTTTCCGGATCTAAATCAGCAATCTCGCTGCTGGCCAGAGCCACTGCCGCGAACGCTTCATTAATTTCAAATAAGTCGATTTCTTCAACAGTTTTCCCTGTTTTCTTCAGAAGCTCATTAATGACAATGCCAGGCGTCTTCGGAAAATCTTTTGCTTCAACAGCAACAGCCGCTTGCCCGATAATATAAGCTTCCGGTACTCTTCCTTCCTGCTTCGCTCTCTCTTCGCTCATTAAGACAAGGGCAGCCGCACCATCATTTACTCCTGGTGCATTTCCGGCTGTAATCGTTCCATCCGCACCAAATACAGGGCGTAATTTCTCTAAACGTTCTAGGGAGGTATCTTTTCTTGGCGCCTCATCTTCTGAAACGACAACTGGCGCTCCCTTTCTTTGTGGCACTTCCACAGGGACAATTTCTTCTGACAGCTTTCCTGCCTCCATCGCTGCTATCGCAAGTTCATGACTTCTCAATGCCCAGCGATCCTGTTCTTCACGAGTAATGGCTAGTTCTGCTGCCACCCCATTTCCATAAGTGCCCATGTGGACTCCCGTAAAGCTACACGTTAATCCGTCATGAACCATTAAATCCTTCACCGTAGAATCTCCCATCCGTAAGCCAAAGCGAACATTCGGTAAAAAATAGGGAGCATTGCTCATCGATTCCATCCCACCGGCGACGATTACCTCTTCATCTCCAGCCCGAATAATTTGATCGGCTAACGTGACACTTCGCATTCCAGATGCACAAACTTTGTTTATCGTTTCCGTTTTCACTTCCCATGGGAGGCCTGCCTTTTGTGCAGCTTGACGAGACGGGATCTGTCCTTGACCACCTTGAAGGACATTTCCTAAAATCACTTCTTGGACGTCTTCCCCCTTCACATGGGCACGTGCTAAAGCGGCTTTAACAACGATACCTCCTAAATCTGATGCTGTAAAACTGCTCAAATTCCCACCTGATTTAGCAAAAGGTGTTCTTGCACCACTAAGAATGACTGTTTTCCCCATCTAAAACACTCCTTTTCTATTAAAATGTCAATTTGAATAAAGAATGATGTGATTGATCTTGGAAGGTGTATGAGTAGGACTGACTGAACGCTCGCTCAAAAGCAAGCTTGAAGAAATGGGAACATGCTGTTCCCTTGTTTCATGTGTAGCAGAAATTTTGAAAGCGTTTACTTCGAATCTATTTTACAACAATTTATGGAAAAGTTGAATCTCTTTTTAATAAATCAAAGATTCAGAATCTCTTTCTTAAAAAATTTTTCATTACCAACGAGAGAATGCCCTCTCGCTGGTAATGCTTCTTTACATTGTTTCTCGTACATTAAATTCACGCAAAAGTTATTTATTGTCTCATCCCTTATTTATGAGGCTAATTCTTCTGTTTCGCCACAAACGGCTTTTTCTAGCAGCTCTGCGACATCATAAGTGGAAACTTGGTCTTCTACTTCCTTCGCTTTTGTTCCATCTGAAAGCATCGTTAAGCAATATGGACATCCAGAACTAATAACAGTTGGGTTGACCTCTAAAGCTTGTTCTGTTCTCGCCACGTTTATGCGCTGGCCTGTTTCTTCTTCCATCCACATGAGACCACCACCCGCTCCACAGCACATCCCTGTATCACGATTTCGTGCCATTTCCACAAGGTTTACTCCGGAAATGGATTTAAGAATTTCCCGTGGTGGATCGTATACTTCGTTGTAGCGTCCTAAGTAACATGAATCATGGAAGGTAATCGTTTCATTCACTGCATACTTTGGTTTTAATCGGCCCTCTTTCACCAATTGATAGAGAACCTCTGTATGGTGATAAACTTCGGCTTCAAGTCCGAAATCAGGATACTCGTTCTTAAAAATATTGTATGCATGCGGATCAATTGTCACGATCTTCTTCACTTCATTTTTTTCAAATTCAGAAATATTATTGGTCGCTAGTTCTTGGAAGACAAACTCATTTCCAAGGCGGCGAGCGGTATCTCCAGAGTTCTTTTCTTTATTGCCAAGAATGGCAAATTTGACGCCTGCTTCATTCAATAATTTTGCAAATGATAGGGCAATTTTTTGACTGCGGTTATCATAAGAGCCCATCGATCCGACCCAGAAAAGGTATTCGAACTCTTCGCCCGCTTTTTTCATTTCCTTAACGGTCTTTACTTCTACATCTTCTCGAGCTTCACGCCAATTTTCACGTTCTTTGCGGTTTAAGCCCCATGGATTTCCTTGACGCTCAATGTTTTGCATCGCACGCTGAGCATCTGCATCCATTTTCCCTTCTGTTAGCACTAAATAACGGCGAAGGTCAATAATTTTTTCCACATGCTCGTTCATAACCGGACATTGGTCTTCACAGTTTCGGCAAGTCGTACATGCCCAAATTTCTTCTTCTGTAATGACTTCACCAATTAAGCTCGGGCTATAGGCAAGTGCAGCTGCACTTTCCTCGACCCCTTTTCCAGAAGCAGCAAGGGCTAGCTGATTTCCTTGCGTATTCGCAAAAGCAAAGGTCGGTACCCATGGCTGCTTAGAAGTAACGGCTGCCCCATGATTGGTTAAATGATCGCGAAGCTTTAAGATTAAATCCATTGGTGAAAGCATTTTTCCCGTACCTGTTGCTGGACACATATTCGTACAGCGACCACACTCGACACATGCATATAAATCAACTAATTGCAGTTGGGTGAAGTCTTCAATTATCCCAACCCCGAACGTTTCTTGTGTTTCATCTTCAAAATCAATCTTCTTTAATTTACCTGGCTTTTCAAGGCGATTTACATACACATTCGCTGGACCTGCGAGTAAGTGCGCATGCTTTCCTTGTGGAACATAGACGAGGAAAGATAATAAGAACAGCAAATGAATCCACCACGCCACATAAAAAATAGCGATAGAGGCTGTTTCGCCAATTCCAGCAAACGCAGTTGCAATAAGTGAGGCAACTGGCTCTGTCCAAGTGGCGTCGTGTCCGTGCCAAATCATACTCATACCATTCCCGAGCAGGACTGAAAGCATGAGTCCACCAATGAAAATGAGTACGAGTCCTGATTTAAAACCTCTTTTTAAACGGACAAGCTTTTCGACATAACGTCTGTGAAATGCCCATACGACGGCCACTAAAATGACTAACGTAACAATTTCCTGGAAGAATGTGAAAGCCCCATAAAGAGGTCCAAATGGGAGATGGGCTCCAGGATAGATCCCTTTAATAATGAAATCGATCGCCCCAAATTGAACGAGGATAAAGCCATAAAAGAACATGACATGGATGATGCCACTCTTTTTATCCTTCATCAATTTCTTTTGTCCGAATACCATTACCCCTATTTTTTTCATCCGCTCTTTTACATTGTTATCAAACTCTTCTTTTTCCCCAAGCTTGATGTATTCAATTCTTGTCTTCACGACATAGACAAAAAGACTGACACCGTAAGCGATTACAAAAAGGGTTGCGATTAAGTTGATCCATAATAGTCCATTCATCTGGAATGAAACGCTCCTTTCTTTAATGAAATTTCGTTTGAGTGAGGAAAATTTTAGTAAGAGAGCCTTTCACGAATTGGCTGACAAATAAAATTTTCAGAATTTATATAATTCTATTATATAATGAATGAGCATTCAGTCAATCCTTTTCTTTTAAAAGTCAAACTTGAAAATCCGTTATAGAAGAAACCATTTCGGGGACAATATGATTACCCATCAATAAAGGAGCGGATAGCATTGAAAGTTCTCATCTATATTTTGATTGCTATCTTTGTCATCGGTACATGTTTGACCATTGATTATAAAATAGGGAGAAAAAAGTATTTACCGACGATAAAAAGCAATGCCTTTCCGTTCCGTGAAAGCAATATTGAACTTTTTACTCATGGGACTGACCTATTTAATCATATGTTTGACGACTTTAAAAATGCTAAAAAACATATTCATGTACTATTTTATATTTGCAATAATGATGAGTTTGGAAATGAATTTTTAACGATTTTAAAGGAAAAAGCAGAAGAAGGCGTGGAAGTGAGACTTTTGCTCGATTGGGCTGGTAGTCTGAAGGTTTCGCGAAAAATGATTAAAGAATTAGAGAGCGCTGGTGTTGAGTTCGCTTTTTCCAATGTTCCAACTCCACCCTTTTATTTCTACTCCTCCCAAGCGCGAAATCATCGCAAAATTACCGTTATTGATGGCTCGATCGGCTATCTTGGAGGTTATAATGTTGGCAATGAATACATCGATTTAGATCCTAAGCTCAGCCCTTGGCGCGATTATCATCTCAGAATCACAGCCGAGGGTGTTGTTGACTTGCAGAAACAATTCCTTCTTGATTGGCAAGAGGCCGCAAAAACGAATTTATTGCAGAACAAGATTTATTTTCCCCCATTAGGAAAAGGGACGAGTCGGCACAGAATCATTTCAACTGAAGGTTTCTTATTAGAAGACACTTTTTCAACTCTCATCCACGATTCCAAAAAATCAATTTTAATTGGAAGTCCCTACTTTATTCCAAGCGAACGTATTCTCAAGGATCTTCTTGATGCCCTTCGTCGAGGGGTTGAGCTGTCGATTATTGTTCCGTATCTGTCGGACCACATGCTCGTAAAAGAGGCATCATACCCTTATTTAAGAGCGATCCTCGCAGAAGGGGCGAATGTATACCAATTTAAAAATGGTTTTTATCATGCAAAAATTTTATTATTTGATGATGAAATTTGTGATATCGGAACCGCTAACTTTGATAATCGGAGCTTTTTCCTAAATCATGAAATTAATTGCTATATTCATGACCCGAAAATGATTGATGAAATGAAACGCATTCTGGATAAAGATATGAAGGATTCCGACAAGCTAACATTAGAGGATTTAAATTCGATTGGATTTATGGGGCGTGTGAAAGAATGGATAGCAGGTAGAATCGATCATTTTCTATAATGAGGATGGACAGAAGGACAGACCTTGTGGAGTCTGTCCTTCTGTCCATCCTACATCGAGACGGAAAATTAACGGAAATTTTCCTGTTATCAAGTTTAATGGAGATTGTTTCTGAGGGATAAGGGAAGATTTTCCGCCTAAGCAAAGGAAATTCTCTTATTTTCACTGTTTTTAAGTCATTAGGCGGAAATTTTCCTTCTATTTTAATTATTTTTCATGACAGTTGTTCATTAAGCGGAATTTCTCCTTTTATCTAACAACTCAGATGCGATCCGAAAATAAAAAGGACAGCCTCTAATGACCGCCCTTCCAAATTTTCCTAACTGAATAGCCTCTGTAACCATGGCTGTACTTGTTCGTATACCTTAAAGCCAAAGTATATTCCGACGATTCCCGTTACGCCAGCAAGCGCAGGTGGTGCTGGAATCGGAAGCTTAAAGAGGGCAAAGATAAACCCAACAATAAACCCAGTTATAATTGACAATATTGCGAGCTTCATGTCGTCCTCCTTCTACCATTGTTAGGATTCCAACATTATTTTTCCCAGAATAGACGTAATTATCTAGATTTAGCTTTTTGTATGGGAAGGAAATCTTGCTTCAATAAAATCGATGATCTGCTTTGTCGCCTCTGCAATTGATTCACTTTGAACTTCCAATGCTGTATTTAAGGTTTCATTAATTTTATTGTCATATCGTGGGTCGTAATAATGGACGATCAGTAAGCGAATCATTTCACGATAGTTTTTTTCCAATAGGCATTGCTGTATTTCCTTTTGAACTTCCTCTGGCTTAATTCGCTTCATAATTCTTCCGAGAGCAAATTCTACTCTAGCATGGAAAGCGTCGGTTTCTTCAACATACTGCTGATAAATTCGCTCCACCCTTGACTCCAAATCAGAAACGACGCGAATGTGGATGCCATTTTCCTTTTTTTCATATAACTCTGGAGGCTGTACTGCATGTCCAATGCGCTTACTTTCACCCTCCATGAAAAAATATGGAACGTTCGGGAGTTCTTGTAAATCCTCAAATAATAAGGCATCAAACATTTTTTGATTGTATGGTTCATGACCATCTATCGCACCGAAAACAGATCCTTTATGGTTGGCATAGCCTTCTAAATCAAGGACTGGATAACCGGATTCCATTAAGCGATGAAGAATGTCCGTCTTTCCAGTACCAGTTAAACCATAGATCACAACCGCTTGTTCGGGAAGGGCTTCTGGGATCTGCTCTACTACATATTCCCGGTAAGCACGATATCCCCCTTCCAAGCGCTGGATATGGAGCCCTGACATCATCGCAAAATGGGCAATCGACTGACTTCTCATGCCCCCACGCCAGCAGTACAAAAGAGGCTTCCTATTTGTTTTTTCAATTTCTCTAATTTCATTTAGGATTATAGGAAGCTTCGGGGAAACGATTTCCATCGCTCGCCATTTTGCTGCCTTTTGACCTTCACGCTTGTATAATGTACCTATTTCAGCTCGCTCTTCATCTGTGAATAAAGGGACATTAATAGCATTCGGAATGCGGTTGTCCTGAAATTCCCCCGGAGATCGCACATCAACAGGGATGTAAATCTCTTTATGATTTAGAAATTCATCAACCGTTCGATCGTAATTCATGTGTTTGCCTCCATCTTGCCTTGTATCTTAAAAGGGCCTCCTCTAGGAGACCCAGCTGTTTACATTTTTTCAGGAGCTGATACTCCAATTAATGATAATGCATTCTTAAGGGTAATTTGAACCGATTTAATTAGAGCAAGACGCGCCTTTGTACGCTCCATATTTTCCATATCCAATACCTTTTCAGCATTGTAGAAGCTGTGGAAAGTCGATGCTAATTCGAAAATATAATTGGTGATTCGGTGCGGCATGCGCTTTTGGGCTGCTTCTGCTACTGCTAATGGGAATTCACCCAGCTTTTTTAGAACCTCTGTTTCTTTTTCAGCAGTAATTTGAGCTAGATCTACGTCTTCACTAATCGTGATATTTTGCTCTTGACCTTGACGTAAAATACTCGAAATTCTTGCATGAGCATATTGAGCATAGTAGACCGGATTTTCATTAGACTCTGAAACCGCTAAGTCTAAATCAAAGTCCATATGCGTGTCCGCACTTCTCATTGCAAAGAAGTAACGTACTCCATCAAGTCCTACCTCTTCCACTAGATCACGCATCGTAACTGCTTTTCCCGTCCGTTTACTCATTTTCATTTTCTCGCCATTTTTATATAGATGAACGAGCTGGATGATTTCCACTTCAAGAGCATCCTTTGGATATCCTAAAGCTTGAATCGCCGCTTTCATACGCGGGATATAACCATGATGGTCAGCACCCCAAATATTAATCAACTTTTCAAATCCGCGATCTAGCTTGTCTTTATGGTAAGCAATATCCGGGGTTAAATACGTATAAGAACCATCTTGTTTGATGAGAACACGGTCCTTATCGTCTCCTAATTCTGTTGACTTAAACCAAGTCGCTCCGTCCTGCTCATAAATATAGCCGTTATCTCTTAGCTTTTGCAGAGCTGTGTCAATTTTGCCATTGTTATAAAGGGATGTTTCAGAATACCAAACATCAAAGCGCACACGGAAATCTTCTAAGTCCTGCTTCAATTTCGCCATTTCATATTCGAGTCCATATTGACGGAATGTATCAAAACGTTCAGCTTCGTCGACATGAACGTATTTATCGTCAAATTCTTCAGCTAGTTTTTTCCCAATACCAATAATATCTTCTCCATGATATCCATCCGCTGGCATCTCTTTATCTAGGCCAAGCGCTTGAAAATAACGAGCTTCAACGGAGAGTGCCAAATTGTTAATCTGGTTTCCAGCATCATTAATATAGTATTCCCGCGAAACATCGAAGCCTGCTTTCGCAAGAATATTACATAAGGAATCTCCAACCGCTGCTCCACGAGCATGTCCTAAATGAAGGTCTCCTGTAGGGTTCGCTGAAACAAACTCGACTTGGACTTTTTGCTTGTTTCCGACTGTTGTTTCTCCATAGCTTTCCCCTGCACGAAGAATCGTTGGAATAAGATTGGTCAAATAGCTATTGTCCATATAAAAATTAATAAACCCAGGCCCAGCGATTTCAATTTTATCAATCGAAGCCTTCGTTTTATCAAAATGGTTAATCAAATCTTCAGCAATCATGCGCGGTGCCTTTTTCGCTACTCTTGCTAGCTGCATCGCCATATTGGTTGAATAATCTCCATGGGACTTTTCTTTTGGGATTTCTAGCACTACATTCGGAAGTTCTTCTTCCTTAGCTAATCCTGCTTTTATGACCGCCGCTTTGATTTCATCTTTTAATTTACTTTGCACTTCCTCGACGATATTCATGTTTGTTCCTCCTCAAACTTAATTTCCAATTGATACTTTCCTGCAAGTGATCCTTGCATATGTAAATCGTAAGAAATTGTTAATGTACCAGCCTGTTCAAAAAGACGGTGGGCAAGACTTGTCGTCCTCGTTGTGATTCCAAGTGTTCCAAAAGGAGTTTCATATCTCCCTGGATGCTTTTTATTTGCTTCAAACACCAATCTCATATTGATGGCGCCACTTCGTAAAATTAACGTTTCATCTTTTGAAATTTTCACGATTGATTTAACGGTCCCTTCTTCCATGACCTCTTCATATTGAAGGAAAGCTGAACCACTTTTTTCATAGTATCGTCCAAATGTCGTTAATTCAAAAGTCTCTTTCGCACCATTGTCCCAAATCGTCGTATTGACGTTGATTTTCACAGGCTTATGCTCTGCCGCTGGACGTCCTGACAACTAACAACACATCCTTTATCCATTATAGCATTTCAAATTTATTCAATAGGATAACTATATCACTATTTCGTTTTCGTCAAAACTAAAAAAATACAACCGGATCAAGACCGATTGTATCATTGTACCACTATTTAAGGCTGTTCTCGTACTAAGTTTGAGAAAAGAGCCTTATTTGATAAATCCTAAAATCATTTCTCGAATAAGTTTGCTTGCTGTGTTTGCTGTTTGTTCAGATGGGTCATATATCGGTGCAACCTCAACTAAGTCAGCTCCTACTACATTGACGTTCGAACGAGCAATTTCGTGGATAGAGGCAAGTAGCTCTCTTGAAGTAATTCCTCCTGCATCCACCGTTCCAGTACCAGGTGCATGAGCAGGATCAAGAACATCGATATCAATTGTCACATAAACAGGACGTCCAGAAAGAGTTGGTAAAATCTCCATTAATGGCTTATGGACATCAAATTTCGAAATATGCATGCCCACTTCCTTTGCCCATTGAAACTCTTCCTTCATCCCAGAACGAATTCCAAAGGAGTAGACATTGCTAGGACCAATCAATTCTGCCGCCTTGCGAATTGGAGTAGAGTGAGAAAGGGGCTCTCCTTCATAATCGGTACGCAAATCAGCATGGGCATCGATATGGATTATCGCGAGATCCGGATACTTTTTATACATTGATTTAAAGACAGGCCATGAGACAAGATGCTCTCCTCCCATCCCTAATGGGAATTTCTCTTCTGCTAACACCTTATCGACAAAACTTTCAATTTCATCAAGACTCTTTTGCGCATTTCCAAAAGGAAGAGGAATATCTCCAGCATCAAAATATTTAACCTCTTCTAATTCTCGATCTAAGTAAGCACTGTACTCTTCTAAACCAATCGACACTTCACGGATTCTTGTTGGACCAAAGCGCGAACCTGGGCGGTAGCTTACCGTCCAATCCATTGGCATTCCGTATAACACGACCCTGCTCTCTTCAAAATTCGGATGACTTTTTATAAAAACATTGCCTGAATAAGCTTCATCAAAACGCATGCAATTTTCCTCCAGTTATTTCACTAAATCTTGAACAAATTTCGGCAGAACAAAAGCTGCCTTGTGCAATTCTTTTGTGTAGTACTTGCTTTCAATTTCATGGAAACGATCTTCTGGAACTTCTAATGGATCATACTTCTTTGAGCCGATCGTAAACGCCCATAGTCCACTTGGATACGTTGGAATATTCGCTGTGTATAGACGGGTAATTGGGAAGATTTCCTTTACATCTTTTTGGACACTGCGAATTAAATCTGCCTTAAACCATGGATTATCGGATTGAGCGACAAAAATCCCGTCCTCTTTTAATGCTTTCGAGATTCCTGCGTAAAAACCTTTTGTGAAAAGATTAACGGCCGGACCTACTGGCTCAGTAGAGTCAACCATAATCACATCGTATTCGTTTTCACTTTTAGCAATATGCATAAAGCCATCATCGACACGTACATCGACACGTGGATCCTCCAGTTTTCCTGCAATTTCAGGAAGGAATTTCTTTGAGTATTCAATGACTTTGCCATCAATATCGACAAGCGTCGCTTTTTTCACACTAGGATGCTTTAGCACCTCGCGAATAACGCCTCCATCACCGCCTCCTACTACTAAAACGTGTTCTGGGTTCGGGTGTGTAAATAACGGCACATGCGCTACCATTTCATGATAGACAAATTCGTCCTTAACCGATGTCATCACCATATCGTCAAGAAGAAGCATATTGCCCCACTCTTCTGTTTCAATCATATCAAGCTTTTGAAAATCGGTTTGTTCCGTATGTAAAGTTTGTTTCACTTTCATCGTGATTCCAAAGTTTTCAGTTTGTTTTTCTGTAAACCAAATACCCATCTGCTTCAGTCCTTTCTTTTTTTCGAATGGTCACATCCATTTTGACCCGCAGTTTCTATTATTCCCCATCTTTTTGCAAACATGAGAAAAGTATAGTTGAATCTAGCAAAAATGCAAGAAAAAAATAAGAAATTTAGCCAGCAAACGACTCGGAAATAATAGAATTGTAAAATTTCTGCTTTGATGTTTAAAACCCTACCATTTTTTTCATACTAAACATAATGGATAAATAGATGGTAAGGGGGGATGAAGCGATGGAACTGATGACAGACCAGAGGTTTAAACGGACGATTAAATATTTACGAGCTTTGCTCATTATTGGCTCAATTTGTGTAGCGCTTGCAATCGTTGCTTATGTGAGCATTCTTATTTTTGCAAAAATTCTCGGTCCTCCACCTTTGTCCGTTCCGCAATCATCACTCTACTATTCTGATGATGGAACGATTATCGGTGAAAGCCACAGTGGGCAGAAACGTTATTGGGTTGCTCTTGATGATATATCTCCGGATTTAGTCGATGCTACTTTAGCGATTGAGGATCGAAGTTTCTATCAACACCATGGCTTTGATTATAAACGGATTGCTGGAGCGGTGTTAGCAGACATCAAAGCGATGGCCAAGGTACAAGGTGCGAGTACGATTAGTCAGCAATATGCGCGAAACCTTTTTTTGGAGCATGAAAAAACGTGGAAAAGAAAACTTTTAGAAGCTTTTTATACGATTCGAATTGAAATGAACTATACGAAAAATGAAATACTAGAAGGCTATTTAAATACGATTTATTACGGAGAAGGAGCCTATGGTGTGCAAGCGGCTAGTCAGTTTTATTTCGGGAAAAACGCTTCTGAGCTAAGCTTGGCTGAAGCGGCGATGCTGGCAGGAATTCCAAAAGGACCAAGTATCTATTCTCCGCTAGCATCGATGGAAAAAGCATCGTCCCGTCAGCAACTCATTTTAAAAATGATGGCAAACAACGAATTGATTACCGAGGAAGAAGCTGCTGCAGCTTCGGAAGTAAAGCTTGATGTCGTTGGTGAGCATAGCCATTCTGTTGGGAAAATTGCTCCTTATTTTCAGGATGCGGTCAAAAGCGCCTTGCAAAATGTGCTTAAGTTAGATGAACGTACGATTGAATTAGGCGGTTTGAGAGTCTACACGACACTCGATACGAAGCAACAAGAGGATGCAGAAAATAATATTGAAAAGTTAATCGCGAAGGATTCGGAAATTCAAGTTGGATTAGTAGCAATGAATCCGATTAATGGACATGTGAAAGCGATGGTTGGTGGTCGTAATTATGACGAGAGTCCTTTTAACCGCGCAACACAAGCGGTCCGGCAACCTGGTTCAACGATGAAACCTTTTTTATATTATAAAGCGATTGAGCAAGGGTTTACTCCATCGACGACGATGCGGAGTGAGATTACGACGTTTAAGTTTGAGGACAATCGAGCAGATTATACTCCCCATAATTACAATAATCTGTATGCCAACAAAGAAATTACGATGGCGCAAGCACTCGCCCTCTCTGATAATGTCTTTGCCGTGAAAACTCACTTGTTTTTAGGTGAGGAAGCTTTAGTGGATACGGCAAAAAGATTGGGAATTTCAACAGATTTACAGAAGGTTCCTTCACTTGCTCTCGGAACATCTGGAGTCAGAGTCGTGGAGATGGCCAACGCCTATAGTCATTTTGCCAACGGTGGAAAGAAGGTCTCACCTGTTTTAATTACACGTGTTGAAGACCATCGCGGCGACGTAATCTATGAACATAAACCGGTGGAAGAAGAGGTATTGCGACCAGACGCCGCTTTTGTCACAACCCATATGATGACGGGCATGTTTGATCGTAAATTAAATGGCTACACGAGTGTAACAGGGAATACGGTCATTAACGATATTACAAGAATCTATGCAGGGAAATCCGGTTCCACGAATACAGACAACTGGATGGTCGGCTTTACACCACAGCTCGTTACCGCTGTGTGGACAGGCTACGATGAAGGAAAACCAATTGAGATTGTCGCCGATAAGAGTTATGCAAAAAATATTTGGGCTCATTTTATGGAAGATGCCCTTGAAGGGGAAGCAGTCAAATCCTTTAAAGCACCAAAAGGAACCGTCGGCGTCTATATCAATCCAGAAAACGGAAAATTAGCAACAGAGGATTGCCCCGTGCGGCGACTCAGTTATTATGTTGCCAGTACAGAGCCAACTGAGTATTGTGTAGACCATATTCTCGATGATGAAGAAGTTCCACCGAAGGAAGAGCCCCGTGAAAAAGAGGAAAAGGTGCCTTGGTATAAAAAGATTTTCATGAGCGATAGGTGGCTTTGATTGGATGAGCATTTTCTAAGAATACTTTTTGGTGGATTACTGATGAAGTTTGGTTTCATGAACGTTTTATGAGGACTAATTCCACTAAGATCTCTCCGGAACTGTCCTCAACATAGAAATAGAAAAGCCTCGGTCCCAACATCTGGCCCGAGGCTTTTCTTGTCCTAGTTCTATAGCGTGTTTCGCTGACCATAGTGTACTTCCTTCAGAAAAAAGTAGCAAGTACCCTCCGATTAATTCAGAAAAATGTCACATAATAGACACAATTATAATCTTGATATGAATCCTCATTTTTCACCAACAAACAAGAGCCCTATACTGTCAAATCATCCTTTAGTTGTTGGGATGAACCTTCCCACATTTCTGCATTATGATTTTTGAGAAAATCAGCTAGAATTTTTTTCGATTTTTCGTCCATATGCTCGACAATAATATGTCGCTTCAACGATTTATCCATGCGGTTCACATGTTCAGGAAGAGATTTGTACCCTCTACGAATCTCCTGATCAACGGTCATTTCGCAAGCTGTAACCCCTGCGTAATAAGGGCCATCTTCTTTTCGATCGATGGTTACCCATACTAACCAGTAAGGTTTTCCATTTGGTACTTCCTCTTTATTTTTCAAAAATTTAATCCGTTTTTCAATTGCACTTCTCGCATGTAATGCACCGATATCAACGACCGCTTCTCCTGCTTCGACGTCAATAATGACCGGTGAAATATTGTCTAAGCTTAACGTTCCGACACCAAAACCTTTATGTCCATCCATCGGATCACTTTTAATAATATTGAAACCAACCTTCTTTTTCTTCTCAGTCATCGGATTTCCTCCTTTAAAGCTTTATGTTAGTAATTGATAGAAAAAGTCATTCAGTGTCCCAACAACCGCTGGGTACAAAGTATTTAAAATCGGATGAATCGTATAATCTCCCAACGGCGTAATAACGAGAATTAAAAAGATGACGGAGCCGTATTGTTCAAACTGTGTCATCTTTGGACGTACCGATGCAGGCACTAAATCCTCAATAATACGATAGCCATCGAGTGGTGGGAATGGCAATAAATTAAACACAAATAAGAGCAAATTTAACTTTATGAACATATCAAGAAATTCTGATACATACATGGGTGCTTCTGCAGCGAGTCCTGTACCAACAAGCACATACCAAATGATAAAACCAAGAGAACCCATAATCAAATTGCTCAGCGGACCAGCAACGGAAACCAACATACTTGCGAGGCGTGGTCTTTTGAAAAAGAATCGATTTACAGGAACAGGTCTTGCCCATCCAAAACCGGCAATAAAGATCAATATCGTCCCAATCGGATCGAGATGATGAATTGGATTTAACGTTAATCTGCCTTGATTTTTTGCCGTCGAATCGCCGAAACGGTATGCCACATAGGCATGCGCAAATTCATGGACTGTAAATGCCACTATTAACGTAATCACCACATACGGAATTTGATTTATTGGAAATGCTAGAAATTGTTCCAACCGCAAAACTCCCCTACACTCATTTTATGTATTTTTTCTCTATATCGTATGTTTATCAGTGCCAACCATACTAAAAAGAAAGATTCTCATTAAAGTATACATGATTCTTTTCCGAATGTGAAAAGTACAGTGTTTCCTATTGCATATCCACTCAAAATGTGGAACACTACTTGTGATTGGACTTACATAAAAGGAGGAACTTTCATGCCATACGTAACAGTTAAAATGCTCGAAGGCCGTACTGAGGAGCAAAAGAAAGCTTTAGTGGAAAAAGTGACAGAAGCAGTTGAAGAAACGACAGGCGCCCCTAAAGAAAAAATCGTTGTTTTTATTGAAGAAATGCAAAAAAATCATTATGCTGTAGCCGGAAAACGCCTAAGTGACGAATAGTAAAAAGCAAAAACTGCCCTTTAAATCTTAGAGGGGCAGTTTTTCTCTTTATTCCACTGAAAGTTTTTCAATTGTTTTGGCGAGGAGCAATGTTCGTTCAGGAAGGGTATCGATTTCAAGGTATTCGTTTTCGCTATGAGCGTTTCCGCCTACAGGTCCCATACCGTCGATTGTCGCTACTCCTGTCGCTGAAGTAAAGGAGGCATCTCCGCCACCACCAGTTGCAGTATCCTTTACTTTGATTCCAATCTCTTTCCCTACGTCTTTAATAATTTCGAGAAGTGATTCTGTTTGTTCATTAAATTCCATAGGTGGACGGCTAATTTCCCCTTCTAGCGAAATTTTCGTACCGGATACATCTGTTTTCGAGCATATTTCCTTAATGCGCTTCTCCAAATAGTCCGCTTGTTCCATTTCTGAAATCCGGATATCAACTTGGGCCACGGCACTGTCTGAAACTGTATTGACAGAAGATCCACCTTTTATTAACCCCACATTCACGCTTATACCCTTTTCATGATTGGTTAAGTTATGCAACTGGATGATTTTATAAGCAAGTTCTTCAATCGCACTTCGTCCTTTTTCAGGCTCAATCCCAGAGTGGGCAGCTTTCCCTTTCACAATGAGTTTGTATCTTCCCCCGCCTCTTCTAGCCGTTACAAGTGAACCGTCCTTCCTTGCCGGTTCCATGACAAGGGCATATTCTTTTCCTTCTGAGTGCTTTTCTATTAACGGCCGCGAAGATGGAGAACCTATTTCCTCATCTCCGTTTAAAAGAATTTGGACGTTTTCGCAAATTTTCGGATTATAGCCATTCAAGGCTTTTATCGCATACAGAAGCTCAACAAGACTCGATTTCATATCTACTACTCCCGGTCCGTAGGCACGGCTTCCTTCTATATAAAATGGACGTTTCGCTACTGTCCCCTTTGGGAAAACAGTATCCATATGAGCGATCAAAATGATCTTAGGATCCGAAGCATTTTTGTGCTGAATCAGTAAATGATTGCCGTAATCTTTTTCTTTATTAACATCCACAACAAATCTAATTTCTTCATACTGCTTTTTTAAAATGGACCCGATCTGATCAATTCCTTCTTTTACATACGAACCACTATCAATATTTACGAGTTGTTCGATAAGCTCTAGCATCTCGCCTTTCTTTTGTTGGATAAATTCTTCCACTCTATGCAACTCCTATTTTTATTATTATAAAACCCCATTATCTCCCTGCAAACTGCCGCTCTCTGGTTTTGCATTCTATATAAGGACATCTTGTATGAAAAAGGCTTGCTGAATCCCTTTCAATCATTATACGATCTTTTTGCTCTCTTAGTTTCCGATTAGGGAATAGTAATGCTGAATAAATCCCTTACGTATCAAAGTATAAAGGCCCTCCAAAAATTTTTCCTAAGTACCTTAAACAAAAAAAGCTAAGCCCCTTACGCGAGAGGCTTAGCTTTCAGACTGTAGACAAACTCGAAGATTTTCGAGTTTTCCTACAGTCTTTTTTCTTTTAAAATAGAAATACTGACCATTGATCAACTAGTTCCTGAAGATCATTTAGTACGTAAGCTAGAGTCGGCCATTGATTTTTCGTTCATCTATCCCTTGGTTGAAAACCTCTATTCAGGAATCAGTCGTCCAAGTATCGATCCAGTTGTTTTGTTTAAGAGGATCTTCATTCAATACATATTCGGTATACGTTCCATGCGCCAAACCATAAAAGAAAAAGATGGATATCGACAATATAAATCAAATTTATCCATTTGTGCCAAATGCCCATTGCTCTCACAGTGTACGGAGAGTAAAAACCATCAAAAGCTTATACAACGTCATATTTGGGAAGCTTACTTAGAAGAGGCAGAACATCTACGTCACAACGATGAAATCAAACAGATATACGCGAAACGCAAAGAGACGATTGAATGTGTCTTTGTGTTTGCGTTGGAAAAGCATGGTATGCGTTGGACAACCTTACGAGGACTTAAAAACAAGTCTATGCAGGCGATGCTTACATTTGCTGCCATGAATTTGAAGAAAATGGCAACTTGGACTTGGCAACCTGCTCTAAGTGAGAGCCAAACTAGTTGATTGGAGCGGAAGGTGCTTGACTCCTGGGGGAGTAGCGTGACAGGCGAGACCCCGCACGAGCGATCAGCGAGGAGGAGGCTCGGCGCACGCCCCCCGGAAAGCAAGCACCTGGAGCGGAAATCAACGTATTTCAGCCACAATTCCATCCAGAAATGAGAAAAAACACCGAGAGAGTCCTCTCGATGCCTTTTGTCGACACTCTGAAAGCTAAGCCCCTTACGCGAGAGGCTTAGCTTTTTGTTGTAGTTGTTCGATATATACATATGCTTGATCGATTTCTTCTTCTGTGTAGTTTTGCTTCTTTTTAAGGGTATGGACTTTTTCCACTACTTCTTTTTTCTCAAGGTTATCAAAATAAAGGACTGTCGATACGAGCTCAAGGAATCTAGCACTTTGATCATTCATGTCGGTCATGCAATCCTCAAGATGCGGCATATCGGTTTCATTTAAACTAAGAAACTCTTTTCCTGATTCTGTTAATGTATAGCGATATTGCGAGTAACCGCCCTTATTTTCTTTTACCTCTTCGACAAAGCCCATATTGCAAAGCTCTTCGACTCTTAACGTCAGTTCTTCTGAATAGGGACCGTAAAAATGAAATTGAAATCGTTCCTGAAAAGGAAAGGTTACTTTTTTGGCAATATATATCATCTTTTGCAGCTTCTTCCGACCGGTAATTTCACCTGAAACAGCAAGAGCTTGCATCAGCTTGGCATGATCTTTTAACAAGACAAGGTCAACTCCTTATATTTCTAAAAGCGTTCGAATTTGCTTCTTTATATTTTTCTTTACTGTATCGTCGTTTAATAAGTCCTCAGGATAATAGAGCTTATGATCCGTTCTTCTTTTACCAGAAATCGCATCAACAATCTCCGATTCACGGGAAAGCTCACGAATTTCTCCATTTCCCATAAGTAAATGAATCGGAAGTCTCTCTTCCTCTTCTCCTGGTCGATAGAAGTCGTAAGGGAGGTCTGATGAGGAATCCACGACCAAATAATATTCTGGGTCCATCCCAGCCTTTATAAAAAGCTTTGAAAGCTCGGCTAGCTTTTTATATTCCTTCGCCGGATCAAATTCTACATACTTAAATAGATTTCGGTTCACAAATCTTTTGCACAAATCGCTTAACACTTCATCTTCTTCATCCTGCCAAACTTGAAAATAGTAGAGAATAATGGCTTCATCTAGTTTTAAATAGTCTTCTAAGGTGAGAGTGTTTTCAAAGATCGAAGTAAAATGAGTTGGCCCTTGCTGAAAGACATACGAATCGTGATAAAGCTCCTTTGCTCGATGGAGAATTTTTGTCAAAATGACTTCTGCACTTCGAGTTACAGGATGGAAGTAGACTTGCCAATACATCTGATAACGGCTCATGATGTAGTCTTCCACAGCATGCATGCCCGTTTTTTTAATGACTACTTGATCCTCATGAGGGCGCATCACACGGAGGATTCTTTCCATATCAAAATGACCGTAGCTTACACCGGTAAAATAGGCATCTCTTTGTAAATAATCCATGCGGTCCGCATCAATTTGACTCGAAATTAAGCTGATCACGATTTTGTTCTCAGATGTTTTTCCAATGACTTCTGCGACACGCTTTGGAAAATCTGGCTCAATTTTAGAAAGAACGGCATTTACTTCCGTATTTCCTAGAATAATTGCTTGCGTGAAATGCTCATGATCGAGCTCAAATACTTTTTCAAAGGAATGGGAAAAAGGACCATGTCCTAAATCATGAAGCAGCCCTGCACATAGTGAAAGTAAGCGATCGTCTTTGCTCCATTTGGGTCTGTCCACAAACACATCATCGACGATTCGACGGATAATTTCATATACTCCGAGCGAATGGTTAAAACGGCTATGCTCCGCTCCATGGAAGGTCAAAAAGCTCGTTCCCAACTGTTTAATTCTTCTGAGCCTTTGGAACTCCTTTGTTCCGATTAAATCCCAAATCACCTGATCACGCACATGAACATAGCGGTGAACAGGATCCTTAAAAACCTTTTCTTCTTTCAGTTTTTGCTCAGCATAACTCATTTTCTACCTCCTTTCCGATTAAACACTCCGGTATCTTGTTATTCATTATATCTCTGTTTCATTTACAAATCATTACAAAATGAGAAAAAAAGAGTGAAGATTCGACAAAAGTCCTAGATCGGAGAATGAAAAAATCACCTTCAAATGAGGACAAAGAAAGGTGATTAAACGAACTATTTTTTTAACTTATTATTTACTTTTTCCATCAATTCTTCTTCTGTTAAAGCCGCTAACGGACGATTATTGACGAAAGCAAAAGTCTTTTTTCGACCAGGACCACAATAAGATTGGCAGCCAATATCAATCGTTGCATCGGGGTCAATTGCCTTTAATTTTGGAATCAATGTTTTCAAATTCACAGCCTGACAATCATCGCAAACCCGAAATTCGTTTGCCATAGTATTACAACCCTTTCTATCAATCGTTAATCGATACGGATATATTTATATTTTTTACAAATTATAAGAGATAACAATATGAATTCATACATTCGACATTTTACCTTTTCTATCGTGCGATTGCAAGTTCACTTTATTGCCAAGGGTTTCTCTATCGATTTGGAAAAATTTTAAAAAATCTACTATCCTTTTAATCACTTTTGTATAAATCTTGAAAAAATGGTCATCCTAAGAGTAAGTAAGAAAAAAATCAGAAATGTTTATTAAAAGCATAAGGGGTTGAAAATATGAAAGTAAGACAAGATGCCTGGACAGACGAAAATGATTTATTGCTAGCAGAAACGGTGCTTCGACATGTACGTGAAGGAAGCACACAGCTAAACGCATTTGAAGAGGTTGGTGACAAGCTTAATCGTACTTCAGCTGCATGTGGATTCCGCTGGAATGCGGTTGTTAGACATCGCTATGAAAAAGCACTTCAGCTTGCCAAGAAACAGCGCAAACAAAGACAAAGAATGCTAGGGAAGGAACAAGGTGGAAAAAAGAAACT
Source organism: Robertmurraya phoenicis (assembly GCF_047302285.1). Lineage (GTDB taxonomy): Bacteria > Bacillota > Bacilli > Bacillales > Cytobacillaceae > Robertmurraya. The sequence goes on along the minus strand of NZ_CP154845.1, from coordinate 329,429 downwards.
ACTATATTCACCGCCAACTCCTTCCATGGACGAGATGACTTATATATCTCAAAATGTGGAAACAAATGTGGAAACGGATGTGCCAGTTACGAACGAACTAAACGATGTGACTGTACCACCAGTTTCACCAGTTGTTTCATCGACAGGGCAACTCAATCTAGATACGGTGATCTCTTATTTACAAAATCTAGATAGCTCTAATTTTCAAGTGGATATACTAAAAAGTGAGAATGAAAGATTGAAGCGTGAAAATGCGGATATGCGCAAAACCAATCAAGAACTTCAAGCGAAAATTGACCACTTGGAGCAAAATACGGTCACCATCCAAGAAGATTACGAGACCCTCATGAAGATTATGAATCGGGCAAGAAAGCTTGTTTTATTTGAAGAGGAAGAGCGTCCAGCCTCCACGTTTAAAATGGACCGCAATGGGAATTTAGAAAAAGTAGCTGAGTAATCAGACCGTGAGGACATTTCCCTCATGAGATAGAGATTTTCGAAAGAGGAGAAAGGTTGGTAGCAATATCTTCCTTAAACGCTGTTTTCGTAATGAATATTGTTTTTTTGTAAATGTCCAGAAGCCAACATTTACCCCTCCTATTAGGTTCTGAGGTACACATGATTTTTGTACGGCACTTTTCGCTTGCCCTTAATTGATTTAAGAGGGGAAAAATGTATTCATTTACTCAAGTATTATTCAGAAATAACAATGTTCACGAAAAGAGCCTTATTAGGAAGCCGTAGCGGCAAAAGCTACGGCTTTTTTATTTCGTTCAACTAAACTCAGAAAAAATTTTATCATTGCGATCGATGACCCGTTGATGATAGCCTTGAAAAATGGGTAATTCTTCTTCTGTTAACGTACCCGCATAGAGTTGTTCGCTTTTTCTTTTTAGAACTTGTAAAAAGCGAAGCATGACATCTTCTATTGTTAGATATTGGTGGACTAATTGAGATAGAGAAGCCATGACCTCTGGATTAATGTCCGGATATTCGAACTTCGTCTCACTATTTCTTTTTCCTAAATGATAGAAGGTTTTGATCAGTTCCGCCCGTTCACTTCCACTACCATTTACACATAAATAGATTTGCACGGCCACCCCACGACGCAAACGCCTCTGCGAAATACCGGCAAACTTTTTCCCACCGATGCTTAAATCATAGCTACCTGGACAGTAGGAGCCGACAATTTCTTTTGCCTCAATATTGACATTGAAGTCCGCAAACATCTCTTCTACTAAAGCGAGCATGGCATCATAGCCACGATTTATATCAATCCCTTTCTCTGTCTCAGGAAGAATAAGAGAAAGATTGAGAACTCCTTCGTCAAGAACGACTGCAAGCCCTCCAGAATTTCGCACAATATAGCGATAGCCCTTTTCCTCTAAATGCTTTAGACCATCTTTTAAATAGGGTAGTTTCGTGTCCTGTATCCCGAGAACAACTGTGTTGTGATGAACCCAGGACCTTGCTGTTGCTGGAGATACGCCTGCACCAACAGAAGCACATAACGTATCATCCATTCCAAAGGATTGAAGAGCATCGACATGCAAACCAACGACCGATTGGTCTATTACTCTCCATACTTTTTGACTTAAAAGGTCTTGATTTACCTGCATCCTTTGTTTCTCCTTCTACTTACGTTTATTCGTCCATTTATTTTATCATTTTGAATGAAAAAAACCAGCCTTTGACAATAAAGGGTTCTTAAAATGCGTCCCGTCGTCGTTATTACGAAGGAGATAAGCGGAGATTTTCCTGTTATATCTTCAATGGAGCTCACTTCGAGGAAAATAAGGGAAGATTTTCCGCTTACGAAGACCAAAATCGCTTAATATGACGATTTTCAAGCCAATAAGCGGAATTTCTCCTGCTATTTCGGTTAATTTTCATGATATTGGCTCATTAAGCGGATTTTTTCCTGTTATTCAGTAACCCGATTGATTTCCAAAACTGATAAATCTAAACGGCAGAAAGATTTTCCCTAAAAAAGACGCATGCCCATGCATACGTCTTTTCTTCTGGCCATTAAGCCTTTTATTGTTCTAAGCTTTGTGCTGCAGTGATGAGAGAAAGCTTATATACGTCTTCTTCGTTACAACCTCTTGATAAGTCGTTTACTGGACGATTTAATCCTTGAAGGATTGGGCCAACAGCTTCAAAGTTGCCAAGGCGTTGGGCAATTTTATAGCCAATATTTCCAGCTTCTAGACTTGGGAAAACGAATACGCTTGCGTCCCCTTTAAGAGGTGAATCTGGCGCTTTTTTCTCTGCAACAGATGGAACGAACGCTGCATCAAATTGGAATTCTCCATCTAACACAAGGTCAGAGTTTAATTCTTTTGCAATCTTAACTGCTTCAGATACTTTTTCCGTTTCAGGAGATTTTGCTGAACCCTTTGTAGAGAAGCTTAGCATGGCCACGCGTGGTTCAATATTGAACATTTTCGCTGTAGCAGCACTTTCAAGGGCAATTTCCGCTAAATCTTGGCTGTCTGGTGAGATGTTAATCGCACAGTCAGCAAAAACATATTTCTCGTCACCACGAACCATGATGAATACACCAGAAGTTTTCTTCACGCCTGCTTTTGTTTTAATGATTTGAAGTGCAGGTCGAACCGTATCTGCCGTTGAATGAGCAGCCCCACTAACAAGTCCCTCAGCCTTATTTGTGTGGACAAGCATTGTTCCAAAATAATTTTCATCTAAAAGGATTTTACGAGCATCCTCTTCAGTCGCTTTCCCTTTTCTTCTTTCAACAAAAGAAGCCACTAGCTCTTCCATTTGGTCATAAGTTTTTGGATCGTAAATTTCCATTCCATTAAGAGAAACGTTTAAACTTGAAGCCTTTTCTTGAATTTCTTGCACATTTCCGATGAGAATTGGCGTTAATACTTTTTCTTCTGCTAATCTAGCTGTAGCAGTAATAATTCTTTCATCTAATCCTTCTGGAAAAACAATCTTTACTTGCTTGCTGCTTACTTTTTCTTTTAAAGCTGAAAATAAATCACTCATATGTATCCTCCTTATATTGTAAAAAAATCATTATTTCATCATTAATAGAGTATCCATCTACACTAGCATACCCTTCCCATATAAAATTTCAAGAAAGCGAATAAATGAGAGCGTTTACTCGTAAAAAGTTTATATATTCTTAAAAATGGAACAGTTTGACGAGTGGGTTATCCTTTTACTATTTACGAAAATCTGAGTAATTAGCCATCGATTTTGTCTCTTTTCTCTGATTTGGAAAACGCTTAAACATTCAAGGTTTATTCATATTTTTAAAGGTAAAACTATGTTATAGTAATTATAATCTTGGATTAGATTTCGAATGAAATCGACACATTTTAGTACATATTTAGGAGTGATTAGTATGAGTGAAGCTGTTAAAACGCTCGATGGTTGGTATTGCCTACATGACTTCCGTGCAATGGATTGGACTACTTGGAAGATGGTATCGCCAGAAGAAAGACAAGCTGCCATTCACGAATTTTTAGGTCTAGTTGAAAAATGGAACAGTACACAGCTAGATAAAAAAGGAAGTCACGCATTATATACAGTCGTTGGTCAAAAAGCAGATTTCATGATGATGATTTTGCGCCCTACAATGGAAGAATTAAATGAGATTGAAACTGAATTCAACAAAACAAAGCTTGCTGAATTTACCGTTCCAACACATTCTTATGTTTCAGTGGTAGAGCTAAGCAATTACTTACCATCTGATCAAGATCCTTATCAAAATCCTGAAATTTTGGCACGCCTTTACCCAACCCTACCAAAATCAAAATATATTTGCTTTTACCCAATGGACAAGCGTCGCCAAGGAGACGATAACTGGTACATGCTTCCAATGGAAGACAGACGTAGTTTAATGCGCAGTCACGGAATGATTGGACGCAGTTATGCTGGAAAAGTGAAGCAGATCATCACTGGTTCTGTTGGTTTTGATGACTACGAATGGGGTGTAACCTTATTCTCTGACGACGTTCTTCAATTCAAAAAGCTCGTTTATGAAATGCGTTTTGATGAAGTAAGCGCTCGTTACGGAGAATTTGGTCAATTCTTTGTTGGAAATATTCTCGAAGAAGGCCGCATTGAATCATTTTTACATGTATAATAGATAACTTTCAAATGCTCTCAGTTTTGTTACTGAGAGCATTTTTTTGTTGTTGAAATTTTACATGTTTTTCATAGCTTGTCTGTTGTCATAAAAAGAGTTTAAGGAACATAACTATCCATTAGGATCTGTTTTTATAGGAGATTTTGCGTGTAAAAATTGAAGGTATATTAGAAATTAAATTTACATTTCAGGAGGGGAGTCGTTTGACGTACAATCCCAATTCTTATTCGAAAGCACCCTACTATGGATACCAGCCGAATTATGGGTATGGCGCTCCAACAGGGCAGACACCTTCACCACTTCCAGTACAGACAGGAACGATGTTTCCAACAGCAGGAGCACAACAGCCGACCCAGCAGGTTCCAGGGCAATTACCACTGGAACAATCTTATATTGAAAACATTCTACGCTTAAACAGAGGGAAGTTAGCGACAGTGTATGCGATGTTTGATACTGTTTCTGAAGCTGGACCATCTACACAAACCTTTAGAGGAATTATCGAAGCTGCGGGAAGAGATCATCTCATCATCAGTGATCCGGAAACTGGAACGCGCTATCTGATTCCTATGGTTTACTTCGGTTATGCGACATTTGATGAGGAACTAGAGTACGACTATCCATATGGAGTCGCACCTGGCGTATCTGCTTATCCTCCGAGATAAACAAAACGGGAGCCATACTAATGATGGCTCCCTTTTGTTTCGCTGTTTTCGTATAGATTGTGGTTTTTTATAAAAACCCAGAATCCGGTTTTTACCCATATATCATGGGTAGTGCCATACATTAAGTTCGCGACGGCACTTTTCACTTCCTCTTTATCATTCTGTAAGAGGAATTGTAGGATAATTGGACTCTTATTATTATCCAAAAGCAACAATATTTGCGAATAGAGCCTTTTGTTTACATAAATTTAACAGCGGCAATCACCAGCAACAACCACGCCGCCAAAAAGGACAATCCGCCCAATGGAGTAATCGCTCCTAGGATTGAAATTTGTGTCACCGCTAATATGTACAAGCTTCCTGCAAAAAGGATGATCCCGATAAACATGAGCCAGCCTGACCAACTTAATAGCGCACTTGCTGGGTATTTACCAAGGAGGATTCCTACGATAAATAGTCCGGTTGCATGGAACATTTGATATTTAACTGCTTTTTCCCATATATCAATATATTTTGGTTCGAGCTTCCCTTCTAGTCCATGTGCTCCAAAGGCACCTAAGGCTACAGATAAAAAGGCATTAATTGCACCTAAAATAATGAATATTTTCATCTTGGTTCCACTTCCCTCGTTTAAAAATCAAATAGCGAGTCTCCATTTGAGTCCGCGTCGACTTTCATTTTTTGTGGCTGTTGATATTGGGTGATGACCTGAGGCTGCACCGGGGGTGGTGATGTAATCGATGATGACACTGGTCGTTGTCCACTTACCTCTTGCTCCAATACCAACTCACACAAAGTTTTAACCGCATAAATTTTTTCTCTGATCCGACTTTCCGAGTTACTTTGTTTCGCCTGCTTTAATTCTTCCTCTATCTTACCAAGTAACGCTTGCATTGAGATATTCAATTCTACCACCTCATATTTCTCGCTATTCCTTCTATTATCTTACATGACGACCTCTAAAAAAAGAAATAGGTTCTACTCCTTACTTTTTCTCAAACTTCAAGCAGTTTTGCCCTGATGCGCGCAAAACCTCTTGAGAAGGAAGTCTAGTCGTTTTAAATTGGAAAGCTCGACAGCCTTTTGGAAACTTCTTATCCCAGGTGACGTAGAAATGCCGGCATGCAAAACAATTAATTCGTTCTTCTTTCAATTTCGTCAATCCTTTTCATTTTAACTCATCACATGCTGTATTCTCAGAAACCGTGCTTATATTCCAATCAATTTCTCCCATATCCCACTTTTTTAATAATTGATTGATCTGGGAAAAAGGCTTACTTCCCAAAAATCCTCTATAAGCCGAGAGTGGGCTTGGATGGGAAGAGGCGATGATAAAATGCTTTTCCTTATCGATGAAGCTAGCTTTTTTTTGAGCAGGTTTGCCCCATAGCACAAAAATAACTGGAGCATCCCTATCGTTTAGACTCTCGATGATCTTATCGGTAAATTTCTCCCAGCCTTTTCTTTGATGGGAATTGGCTTCCCCTGCTCGAACCGTTAATACCGTATTTAAAAGGAGAACCCCTTGCTCTGCCCATTTTTTTAAATAGCCATGATTAGGGGGTTCACAGTTTAGATCTGCTTCAAGTTCTTTAAAGATATTTTTAAGAGATGGCGGGACGGCAACCCCTGGCATAACTGAAAAACTCAATCCGTGAGCCTGGCTTGGACCGTGATACGGGTCCTGGCCTAAGATGACTACCTTCACGTCATAAAATGGAGTTAAATTAAGTGCCTGAAAAATATTCTCTTTTGACGGATAGACAACATTACGTTCATATTCTAATTGCAAAAAGTCCATTAGCTCCTGAAAATATCGTTTTTCCGTCTCTTCTGCCAATTTCTCCTGCCAATCACGGTGCAATAGACTAATCATGTTCATAATGAACAGTCACCTCATAGCCCATTTGTTCAAAAAACTTCTGTAGTGTTTTCTCTGCATTTGTTTCAGCCATTTGCAGTAGTCCTTGAGCCATTGCTTCTTCTTTTACGAGTTCCTTCGCTTCTGCTGCTAGTTCAAAAGCTTCCTCCCAATTGACTTCAGCACGAAAAATCCCTTCTACAGAAAAAGCTTGTACATGGTCAAAATCTAGAGATGGTTCTTGAATGATTGTGGCTGAAGGTAACGTAATCTCTAGCGTCTTTTCTTCTTCATTTAGTATTAGATCCTCCGCATTCACACCTTCTAAATCCACTCCCGCCGTCACTGTGCCTGGTACAACTAACAGGAGCTTTCGTTTCGTTCCAGGAATATTCGTCGAAATTTCCTTCCCAAAGAGCTGGTTATCTTCTTTTTCAATAACCGCCTTTACAAGTGCTTGGGAAGAAGCAAGTGAGGAGAGCTCTCTCATTTGCTCTATGAAACTACCTTTTTCTACCTTCGCTTCTGCCCCAGAAAAAAGCTTAAAGGTCCCTATCCCAATCAAAGTTCCCACCAATAGTAAAGCAACTAATATGACGATGATTTTTAAATACCACTTCCGAAGACCTATCTTTAAAAAGCCTTTAAAAGATGGCGTTCTTTTATTTATATCTAAAGCGGCCGTAGTTGCCGTCTGCTCCTTGCCTTCCTTTAATTCGTTCATAATCGCATCAAGCTGAGCTAGTATTTTTTCATCATCTTTTTTTTCCACATTCATCACCATCCTAATCATATGTCCTTCTACCTATTATAATGGAAAAAGAACGATTCGATAAGATTAATAGATTTTCCAGTTCATATTAGATTGGTTCGGGAACCAAAAAAACCTCCTCGCCATATTAATGACAAGGAGGTTACATTATCCGAGCAATCTTTGGTAGATGGATCGGGCATGAGCTAGGTCTTTGGTTCCGTGAATGAGTGCTCGTCCGTCTTTGAAAATGACGATGCGATTGTCTTCCATTTCGATAGATAGCAAATATGGATTCCCTTTTACTTCATAATGACTGCCACTCAAGTGAGCGGAAAGCTCATTAAGATCGACTTCTCCCTGCTTTGATGGACGAATTTGAACCGTATCGCGACCACATAATACTTCCGATTTCATGAGATTCTCTCTTTTTAAGTATGGGTAGGTTCGCTCACTCCCACAGGAAAGGCAGCTATCATCTTTTGCTTTCGTCATTTTGATACTGCTATATTGATTTCTCCATAAGTCAAAGCTGACGAAGGAGTGGCGAATCGCCTCCCAATCCTCAACGAGAATTTTTAGTGCTTCGGCTGTTTGATGGGCGACAACCATTTGAACAGTTGGCGCAATGATCCCGACTGTATCGCAGGTCATCCCCTGTACTGGAAGGGATTTTAACAGACAGTTAAGACATGGAGTTTTCCCAGGAATAATCGTGAAACTCATCCCAAAGCTTCCTACACAAGCTCCATAAATCCATGGAATTTGATGCTTTTGTGAAACATCATTAAGCGCCATTCTCGTTTCAAAATTGTCGGTGGCGTCCAGAATGAGGTCCACATCTTTGACAAGTTCCTCGAGCATTTCTGGTGTTGCATCTCCAACTACGGCACGAAGCTCTACATCAGAGTTTATCGCTTTAAGTCTCTTCTCTGCTGCCACAGCCTTTGGCAACTTTTGAGCGACATCTTCCTCTGTATAAAGCTGCTGCCTTTGGAGATTACTTGCTTCCACATAATCCCGATCCACAATCGTTAATTTCCCTACACCTGCTCGCGTCAAAATCTCCCCATTACTCGAGCCTAAAGCCCCTGCACCAATCATCAGAACATGCTTCATGTGTATCTTCTCTTGACCATCTTGTCCAATCGGTGTAAATAGCATCTGTCTTGAATAGCGCTCGTACATACCCTATCCCTCCTTTCTCATTTCAAGGTAGAAAAAACTGCCCAATTTCATGGACAGTTAAAATTGAAAATACTAAAAACAGCCTCATCTCCAGGCTAAATGAAAACGTTTGATTTCGAGGAGCGAACCCTTGGGAGGAGCGGAGTTACCCTAGTAGGTAATGAGCATCCGGACAAGGGGAAGCGACGAAGAAAGCGAGCGTTTGTCATCAGTCTGGAAATCAGCCCCCACTAACCGGAGGAATAAATGCAACTTCATCTCCCTGTTCGATCACATCGTCGTTGGAGGCGAATTCTTCATTTATCGCTGTCATCGCAGAATCCAGTTTCTGAAGCTTATATTCTGTTGCAAGCAGTTCTTTTACTTCAGCAACTGTTTTTCCAGATACATCAATGCGAATATTCTCTTCGCCAGCTTCATCTTTTAAATGCGCGAAAAATAGAATTTTATTCATGTAGATCCTTCTCCTCTGGTTTTCCTGTAGGATAAGCTACCTTTTCGAGCTGGTCACCGATCCATTCTTCTCCATCTTCCCAATGCTCTTTCTTCCAAATCGGTACAATTTCCTTAATTCGTTCAATCGCATGACGATTTGCTTCATAGGCATCGGCACGGTGTGGGGTTGACACAGCAATGACTACTGCTACATCGGTAATGTCTAGTCTTCCGACACGATGGGTAATAGCAACCTCTGAGCCTGGCCATTGTTCTTTAATTTCATCGCCAATTTGCTCAAGCTTTTTGACCGCCATTGATGCATACGCTTCATAAACCAAATAAAGCGTCTTCTTGCCCTTCGTTAGTTCCCGGACTGTCCCAATAAAAGTTGTAATAGCTCCTGCATTACGCTGTACGACCTTATCAATGACTGCTTGTATATCAATTGGATCCTTTGCAATTTCAAAATTCATGGCCTAGCACCTCTAAACATCATTGTAATTTTTTCGGCTCAGCATTTGCCACAACGGAATATCCACCAATCGCTTCGACTCTTGCATGAAATTCTTCTGACTGAATGATATGAATTAATTGTTGTCCTTGAACACTTTCGAAAAAAGCTTTCGTCATGAGTAAATCGTATTCTTCATCTGCTAGAGAAATAAAATCTAGTCCCATTGCCTTCGCCGCTGGGTAAATTCCAAGACCAACCGCTTTGGGGCTGCTCTTTACTTCAGCAGCTACACTAAGATGGGAGAACATTTCCCGATCGTATCCGTTGATTTGTTCTGGCTCGAGCCCGTACTCTCTTAATAATAAATCAAATAAGATTCTTGTACCGGCTCCTTTTTGACGATTTACAAACAATGCATCTTTTTCCGCAATATCTGTTACATTTTCAATGTTTAAAGGATTGCCTTTTGGGAGAAGCCATCCTTGTTTCCGTTTCAAGAATGGGTACAGTATGACTTCTTGATCTGCCAGAAACTTCTTCACGTAGGAAACATTATATTCCTTTGTTTCTGGATCTAATAAATGGACCCCAGCTATATGGGCTTCTCCTTTCCTGATCGCCATAATCCCTGCCATACTTCCGACGTGCGAGGATATAATCTTTGCTTCCTTTGATTCATTGCGTAAGAAAGAAGAAAGAAGATCAATTGTCAAATCGTGACTACCATTAAAGACGACTGCGGACCTAATTTCTTCTTCTGAGCGAAGGAGCTCTATGTCCACATATTCACCTTGTTCATAGCCTAATTGTTCAGAAGGGACAACTAATAACCCATCTGCTTTCACGAGGGACATTGTCACTCCTGCCGCTCTTGTTAGAGGATTGGCAATGTATTCACCATCAACATACCCAATCGTCATACGAACAAAATCCTCTGCTCCCATCGTCGAAACGATTCTACGGCCAAGCTTTACCTTTAACGTATGCCTTTTTGGCTCTGTTATTCCTAAATACGCACAAACCAAAGGTCGAACAAACCACTCAAGAGTTAAATAAGCAGATACAGGATAGCCTGGAATTCCGATCACAATTGTATCGTTTATTTTTCCTAAAACGACTGGCTTTCCAGGTCTTGTTGCTACTCCATGTGTGAATACTTCACCAAGCTCTGCGATTAAATGGACGGTGTAATCTTTAGAACCTGCAGACGATCCTGCGTTGATGACCACCATATCGGAAGTGGCGGCAGCATTTAATAACGCCTTCTTAATTTCTTCTGGTTCATCTTTTACGATGCTATGTAATGTAGGATCTCCGCCCCACTCTTTAATATAACTTGAAATGACTGTGCCATTAAATTCGATTAATTTCCCTGGAACAGCCCCTTCATTCGGAGCAATTAATTCATTCCCTGTTGGAATGATTGTTACAGTTGGCGGCCGCATCACCTGAATCTTTGTTGTTTGCGATGCTAATAAAACACCGATATCTACTGGTCTAATTTTATGTCCTTGTGGAAAAAGCATTTCTTCTTGGACTATATCCTCACCAATCGGGCGAATATGTGACCACGGTGAAGTTGGTTCAATAATCTCAACAACATCCTCTGAAAGCTCGTCGACATTTTCAATCATGATGACCGCATTAAATGGGGAAGGAATGAGATTTCCCGTATCCACATAGACAAAGTCTTCATTTCGTTTTAGCTGAACTGGATTCTGCTCATGTGCTAAAAAAGTATCCTCAGCCCTTACAGCAATTCCATCCATTGCAGAAGCATGATAATGAGGCATTGAATTTACGGCAAAAACAGGCTCCGCTGTTATTCTTCCTATTGCCTCACTGCTATTCATCCACTCTGTCTCCCTTTGTGGATGAAAATGGTTGAGCAATTCCTCTACTGCCACTTTTCGAGGTTTATCTTGTAGGTATATTTTCCGTTTGTATTTTTTCATTGTCCCACACCTTATTGAAATAATATAACAGGTACTCGATCTCCTTTATGAACCCCTTCACTCTCGGAGGCAATTTCTATCATGCCATCACTTTTTACAAGAGTGGAGATCAACCCTGATTTCCCCAAGATAGGCTCGGCATACCATTCATTATTTTCTTCAAAAAGTCGGATGCGAATATAATCGGTACGTCCTGGAGCAGAAGGGATATTCTTCGTCACCTTAGCAAAGTTGAGCCTTGATTCTCTCGCTTCTTCTCCTCCAAGAATTTCGATGATCGCTTTCCCGAATAGAGAAAAGATGATCATGGCGGAGGCTGGATGTCCTGGAAGACCTATGATTGGCTTTGTCCCAGCTTGTGAAAGAATCGTTGGTTTCCCTGGCTTAATTGATATTCCATGGACATAGACACCTGGTTCTCCTAATGCCTCAATCACTTCAACCGAATAATCCTTCGTTCCCACCGAACTCCCACCTGTAAGGATAAGGCAATCGGTTTTTTCGAGCATTTCTCTCGATTTTCTTTCCAATTCTTCACGACTGTCCTCGACAATTCCGCCATAAACAAAATCAAGCCCCCATTGCCTAACTAAAGCGCCAATGGTTGCTCCATTCATATCACGCACTTCGCCCATCTTCACATCGTTCGATTCCATGGGAACAATTTCATCTCCAGAGGACAAATATCCGATGACAGGCTTTCTCCATACAGGCACCTCGATGATCCCTTGAGAGGCAAGAGCACCAATTTCTTGTGCACGAAGCTTCGTCCCTTTTGAAAGTAGAATTGACCCTTCCTTTAAATCTTCTCCGACGGAAATCAGATTTTCTCCTGGAGCGACTTGTCGGTATAAGTTTAAAAGGGAACTAATTTCTTCACAATGCTCAATCATAATGACGGCATCACTACCCTCTGGAAGCATTCCTCCCGTTGGAACATACATCGCTTCTCCGCTTAAAAGGGGCTTTGCTGGCTCTTGGCCCATTTTCACTTCTCCAATTACCGTTAAAAAACCAGGCATACTTTCAGACGATCCAAATGTATCCTTTGCCCGCACGGCATATCCATCAACAGAAGAGCGACGGAAATTAGGTACATTTTCCCTTACCATAATATCTTCAGCTAAAACGAAATGAAGTGCATCAACAAGAGGTTTCGTCACGACCTCATGAAGTGACTCTACCTTTTCTTGAATGAACCTGTGTGTTTCTTCCACTGATTTGACCTGAAAAAATTTCATTTTCATCTCTACCCTTTGCTTGTCCCATTTTTCGTTCTCATCTTTTTGGCCTGCTCGTATTCCTCTGGATGATTCATGTTAAAAAGATCAGAATCATCGATGGCAACACCAGATTCGTTCAGTTCTGTTTCATCCATTATTTTAACATGAATATTCCGAAAAATCCCTCTTATTCGCAGTTGTTTTTGTTCTAGTGCTTTTTCTGCTTCGTCTTTTACTTCTTTCCGGTAAGCTGCAAAAAGCGGATGCAATTGACCAGAAATTTCAGGAATGGCTGCTTGATATTCTTCTAATTGCTTAAGGAGGACGTCTCCAAGCGTCGCAGAAATAAAGGGCATATCACAGGCAACAATTAAGTTTTGTTCTGTTTTGGAAAAGCTCAAGCCGGCATGAATCCCCGCTAATGGTCCCATATCCTTCCACTCATCTTTCACCATAGGAAGATTTAAGAAGGAGTATTCGTCGAATGAGTTAGTCACAATGATAATGTTGTTAACTATCGATTTCAGTTCTTCAACTGCATGTTCAATGACCATTTTTCCTTCTATATTTAATAATGCTTTGTTGGTTCCCATTCGGCTAGATTTACCACCGGCTAATATAATTCCTGTTGTTTCCATTTTTTCACCTCATTAAAACAAGGGTTCTAATTTTAATTTACATCTGAATGCTCAGATACCCCATATCCATTTTCTTGGGCGATGAAGTCTAAATGAATCGATTTAATATCAAGAAGAGCGATAGATTCTTTCTTAATCTTTTTACGTACGTCGATTACTTTTGTGTATCCTTTACACTCGTGGCATACATGCACTTCTGCACTATCGTCCTTCTCTACTTTGAGAATTTCTAACTTTCCAGGCTCTTCACTACCACAATGAGCACACTTAATCTTCTTTACTTCCCAAGCAAATTGGCAGCGAGGGCAAGTTACTTCTTTTTTCCCTTTTTTGTTTATAATAGCAAGTCTTGGCGCTTCGCCACAAGCAGGACATCCACCACTTACATCGACATTCTTTAATTCCTCTTTTACTTCTGCAGCAGCCTTTTGAAGGTATGGACGTATCGCATGCTCAGCTACAAAATAAGGAAGCCAGTTTGCAACATGATGATTTTCTGCGAACTTTTCAAAAAAATCTTGGTTAACGGTTAATGCCTCTGGAAACCACTGTCCTAAAACTTCCGTCGTAATAGTAGTCAGTAATGTCTGAATGTCTGAATCAAGTGAAGGTTGAGTGTCCCTTAATAAATGGAGCAGTTCTTCGATGAAACGATGATATTGGTCCAGATCAACTGACAGCTTTAATTGGGAAAGAGCAGGGTACTGTGTGATTGTCTTTATCTGCTCTGAATCTGTTAGTATGTCTTCTTGCAACTGCTGATTCCACTTATCGCTTAATTGTTGGATCTGTTCTTGTAATTGTTGATAATCTTTATTTAACACATTCATTTCATTCACCTCTTCGTTAAATAGAGGAAAAGCTACCCAAAAGCTGGGTAGCACTTTCCTCATTGTTATCATCATCTAACATCTATAATATTATCAGATTTCGCGTTATTCATCTTACGCGTGTTTTTTTGGTTTTTGCTTTTTTTCTTCGTCCTTAAGCTCATCATACCAACGACCATGGTGATGATCTGCGTACTCCTCGGTCACATCTCCTTTGAAAATTCCTCGTAGAGATGGCTTTGCTAAAGCGATAGACATATAGATATGAGCAATCGCTACAGCTGCAGATAGTCCAAGTCCAATATTATGAATTGGATATGCCCACATCACAATTCCTTGTGAAAAGTATTGTGGGAACCACATGATAAGACCTGAGGCAATTAGCATAATCGCCGTCGTAATCATAAGCCAAGAGTTAATTTTTTCCCCTGCATTAAAGAAATCCTGTCTCGGTGTTTTTGATTTCATACCGAAAAATTCTTTTGCAAATTGAGGGAAGAACTGAAAATCATGTTTCTTCCAAGAGAAAATATTCTTTCTCCATCTTCTTAAACCTTGGCGGTCAAATAGAACTAAGATTGGAAGTGGAAGCATGAAAGCAACTGCTGCTATTCTATGAATTAAGCGAGCCCCTTCTGGACCTCCAAGAATCGGGTAAAGCCAATTAAAGAATTCTGTATACATTGGTAGAGCAGAGATGTAAAGAACAAAGAAGGCACCTGCATTAACCCAGTGGGCTATGATAAAACCTAAATTAAAACGTTTAACCATCTTTTGATTCCCCTGCTTACTCATGGTCTTGACCTCCTTTATGCTCCCCTTTCTCTCTATTCATAGCATGGGCAATAACTGAGCCTACAACTGCCATAGTCGTTACACCAAACATTGCTTTTCCAAGTGGTTGAGCGTAGTCTTTCCAGACAATTTGTGATAAAGGTACTTTTGGATTTTCAGGAAGGCCATATACAGATGGCTTATCCGCAAGGAGGTAAACAGTTGTTGTACCCTTGATTCCTTGTGGATTATAAATATTAGCATTCGGGAAGCGTTCCTTAATTTTCGCTAAACGCACTTCTGCTTCAGATAATACTTTTTCCTTCTCATCATAAACAAGACAATTCGTATGACATGCTGTTACACATGCTGGTTCCAAGCCTTGCTCGAGTCGGTCTGTACAAAGGGTACATTTCTGTGCCTTGCGGTATTCTTTCCCGTTTTTATCTTTATATGTTGCCAACTCAACCACATCAAATGTACAGTTTTGCGTACAATATCCACACCCGACACATTTGTCATGGTCAATCACAACAGAACCAAATTCAGTATGACTGATAGCATCCTCTGGACAAGCTTTTTCACATGCAGCTTCCACACAATGTAAGCATGATTGATGTCTAAATAGCCATTCAAAACCACCATTTGCTGTTTCATGCTCGTCATAGGTAATGACATTCCATGTGTGAGCATTCACTTTTGCATGTGATTGAATAGAGCCAGAATATTCTTCCGTCACGGTAGGAAGGTCATTCCAGTTTTTACATGCAACCATACATGCACGACAACCGTCACATTTCGTAACGTCAACAAATTTAATATAATCGGCCATCATTACACCCTCCTTACATCGCATAGGAATGCTTTATATTCTGGAATTGTTGAGTTTGCACATCCAATATGCGGTGTTAAGCGGTTTGCTGTGGAACCTGTTGCAATTCCTTTGTATCCGAAATGCCATGGCATACCGATATGATGTACAGTTTTTTCTTTTAATTTATACGGTTTGAAACGCTTCGTAATCATTGCATAAGCTTCGATTTCTCCACGTGCAGTTGATACGACAACTTTATCTTTTTCTTTAATACCTTTTTCCTTTGCTAGCTCTTCACTAATCTCAATAAACATATTACTTGCGAGTTCTGCTAACCAAGGAACATTTCTTGTCATCGCACCAGATTGCCAGTGCTCTGATAGACGATAAGTGGTTGCGACAATTGGATATTTGTCCGCTTCCCCTTTTGCATTCATCTCTTCTTCCCCAAACTGTACAGCAGGGTTAAGTTGAATACTAGAAAATGCATTAGAAATCGGATTTTCGTAAGGCTCATAATGTTCAGGGAATGGTCCCTCATTTAATTTCGTTGCTGCGTAAACAGCACCCTTTCCACCTGCCATCATAATGAATGGGTCATTGAAAGTTGGATCATCTGGACCTTTTGTTGCGACAAAGTCTGGAACATCAAATCCAGTCCACTTGCCTTCTAAAGCATTCCATTCGATTCCTACACGCTCCTTGCTCCATGCTTTCCCGTTTAGGTCAGCACTTGCACGGTTATAGAGGATTCGGCGGTTTGCAGGCCATGCAAAGGACCAGTTCAAGAAGTTGCTCATACCTTCGTTTGTATTATCACGACGTTGCGCTAAGTTATCATTTTCAGGATAGAATCCTGTGTAAATCCAACATCCAGCAGTCGTTGAGCCATCATCTAGAAGGTCTCCGAACGATTTGATTTGCTTCTTCGTTTTCCAGTCATAACCGTTGATATCCTTACATACGAGTTCAATATCTGGATGATCATGGTCGCCGTAATTCCAATATAGGGCATTGATTTGCTTCGCAGCAGGTGTTGATTCATTTTTATAAAGTTCTTTCAAGCGACGAGCGAGCATATGGGTAATTTCTAGGTCAGCACGAGACTCTCCCTTTGGAGCAATTCCTTGCCAACGATATTGCATCCAGCGTCCTGAGTTCGTAACAGAGCCTTCCTTTTCAAAGGATGAACATGCTGGTAAGAAGATAACTTCCGTTTGAATGGATGCTGGATCTGAACCTGCTTCTTTTTGCCAGAATGATGATGTTTCCGTTTCAAATAGATCTACTGCGACCATCCACTTCAAGTTAGACATGGCTGCCTGTTCCTTAAAGCTATTTGGACCACCAACAACAGGATTTGAACCAAATAAGATTAATCCTTCTAACTCTTTACGGTGCATCGCATCGAATAAGCGTAAGAATGAATAGTCTTTCCCAGGAGCAATCTTTGGCATAAATTGATAACCAAATTCATTATCAGCTGTAGCGTTATCACCATAGAAGGACTTCAGCATACTTGTGTAAAACTTCGGTTTATTAACCCAATAACCTGATTTAGGTGTAATTCGATCTAAGAATCCCTGATATGTTGAGTCTCCTTCAGAACCAGTTGGTACTTCCATATAACCTGGCACATTGTGATAAAGAAGACCAAAATCAGTTGAACCTTGAACATTGGATTCTCCACGTAGAGCATTTACTCCACCGCCAGCGATTCCGATATTTCCTAGAAGAAGCTGTAGAATCGCATATGAACGAATGTTTTGAGTACCAACTGTATGCTGAGTACCACCCATCGCATAAAGAATGGTTCCTGCTTTTCCTACTTTTCCAGTAGATCCGTATGTTTTACAAATATCAATATAAGTTTGTTTGTCAGTTCCTGTTACACCAACAACTGTATCGATATCATAACGTGCATAATGCTTTTTCATTAGTTGGTATACACAATTTGGATCTTTTAACGTAGGATCTGTTAATACATTGCCTTCTTCGTCGGTTTTGAATGCCCATTGCGACTGATCATATTTTCTTGTCGCTTCGTCATAACCGCTAAACATTCCATCCTCAAACTTAAACGTATCAGAGACAATGTAAGCAGCATTTGTATAATTCGCTACATATTCTTTATGATAAAGCTCATTTTCTAAGATGTAATTAATCATCCCACCAATGAAGGCGATGTCCGTTCCAGAACGAAGCTGGCCATATACATTTGCCATTTGGGATGTTCTTGTATAACGCGGGTCTACGGAAATCAGCTTTCCACCCTTTTCAATTGCCTTTGAAATCCATCTAAAACTAATTGGATGGTTTTCTGCAGGGTTTGCCCCAATAACTATTAGGACATCTGCGTATTGAAGATCGTTCCAGTGATTTGTCATTGCTCCACGACCGAATGTAGGTGCCAGACCGGCAACCGTTGAACTATGTCATATTCGGGCCTGGTGCTCGATATAGGATAACCCTAGACCTGCACGGAATAGTTTTTGGAGTAAATGGCATTCTTCGTTATCTAGTGCCGCACCACCTAGGTAAGCAATGGCATCGGTTCTATTAACGGTAAGCCCATTTTCTTTCTCCATAAACGTTTTATCTCTTGATTCCTTGATATTTTTTGCTACCTTATCAAGGGCGAAATCCCAATCTACTTCTTCCCACTTAGCACTTCCTGGAGCACGGTACATTGGCTTTGTCACACGTTTTTCTGATGTGTACACTTGACGTACTGTTGTTCCTTTACTACATAAAGTTCCTTCGTTTATTGGATGATCTGGGTCACCCTCTGTATAAACGACATCATTTTCATTTGCATAAACTAAAATTCCGCAGCCTACAGAACAATAAGGACAGATGGTCGGTGTTGGCGTAAGCTTAGCAATCTTAAATTCTTCTGACTGTGCTTTGGCAGACTTTTCATCAAAGCCAAGTTCAACAACAGCCAAAGTAGCAGCTACTGCACCGGACAGCTTGAGAAACTGTCTTCTTGTAACATTCACTTCCATATCTCTTCCCCCTCCGTTGTTTTTATTTCCTTTTTCATAAAAAAAACAAATAATGTATAGAAAATCCTACTATCACCCCGTTAGAACTCTCAGTAGAGAACGGCTTAGTTAGGATTAACCCCCACAGCTCTTTCTTCTAAGTCGTATTCGACTCTTCCGAATGACGTATATTGAATCGCCATTCTTCCTCTTAAATAACCAACAACTTCAACATTTAAATATTTAGCAAGTTGAATGGCTTGTTTTGTGGCAGCAGTTCTGGATGCAACGACTGAAAATCCAAACTTCGCTGCTTTTGATAGCATTTCGTATGATATTCTTCCAGTCGTCAATAGCAATAAAGAGGAAGGTTCTAGCTCATTTCTAATGGCATATCCGATAATTTTATCGACTGCATTATGTCGTCCGATATCCTCACGAATGGTCATATCGCCATTTTCCTCAACAATGCAAGCTCCGTGCATGCCACCTGATTCAAGGTAAAGTGGAGAATTTCTAGCAAACTCACTTCTCTTTTTTAAAAGATAAGTAAGTTGGTAGGTTTTTCCTACTTTAACCTTGTTAAACGTTTTCACATCTGTCATGGAGAAGAATGTAACCCCTCTTCCACATCCAGCAGTGTAATGTTTTTTCTTCGAAAACATTTTCTCCGTATCAAAATCGGTTGCCAACGTGACATCAATGATTCCGGCTTCTTCATTAATTAGCACCGTTTTAACATCACCAGCTCGCTCAATCAATCCTTCAGAAAAGAGATATCCAAAAACCCAATCCTCTAAATCCTGTTTGGTTAATTGAAAAATCGCAACCTCAAAACCATTGACTATAAGCGTTATAGGATATTCTTCTGGGCAGCCTTTTTGATTCATTACTAATCACCTCGTCAGCAAACCCTCTTGGTTCACTTGTTTATTTTAAAAAAACAGGTCCTTCGATTTCTGCGACAAATATCACAAGTTCTAAAACCTTGTTAGCGTAAGAATGCAGTTGATGACCAATTATTTCATTAAATAGTTTCCATTCATTTCTGCTTTCATTTTTAAAGAAAAAATCGAAAATAATTCCATTTAACCACCAAATTTAACGAAATTTACGAATGTTAATGAATTGACCAATTTTATTGTTCGCTTTTATCTCAACGTACAAAAATGATATAAACGTCTCAATTGTGAAAATGAAATTTGTCGATTTAGTGACATTTCTTCTTTTGTGAAAATTTATTGTCTTGCTATGTGTCTAGATTGTTAACAATCATTCCAAAAACCATCGCGGACAGTTGATTTATAGGCTCTTTTCAATCCGTGGTACTATGCTACGTATAAATCAGAATGGTCGGCATTAGGACCATTCAAAAACCACAATCCGTACGAAAACATCCATTTAATATAACCAATGTTTTAATAGTGCTATTGAAGAATGTTACGATCGTAGCTTAAAACTTATCGGTTATTTATTCTGTAACTTTCCTCACACTTTCATAGTGGAAAAGAACTTCCTTACACCCCTATGATAAACCACATGGCGACCTTGTTAATGTTGCAAATGTGACATTCCTGCGTCTTCACAAAATGTTCAAAACATTAAACTTTTGAATCGTGTAATTATTGCCAATTGTTAAATTTGAATTTTTTGTTATGTACTGAAGCTGTAACAAAATTGATTAACCACTTTCTTTGATATAAAATGGAAAACAAAAAGACTTCATTAGGGGGCAACTACAATGTCAATGAAAAAAGCTCTAACCATTGCAGGTTCGGACACAAGCGGCGGTGCTGGAATTCAAGCTGATTTAAAAACATTCCAAGAACTTGGTGTTTTTGGCATGTCTGCAATCAATGTCATTGCGACAATGGATCCTAAAAATAACTGGCGCCACAGCGTTTTTCCACTTTCGATCGAATCCTTTGAAGCTCAGCTAGAAACCGTGTTTTCTGTGAATCTTGATGCTTTGAAAACGGGAATGCTAGCTAATGTGGAAGTCATCGACCGAATCGCGAAAGCAATTGATGAACATGGAGTAAAAAATGTGGTTATTGATCCAGTGATGGTGTGTAAAGGTGAGGATGAAGTATTAAATCCTGAGAATGCGACTGCGCTTCGCGATGTGCTCGTACCACGCGCATTAGTCGTAACACCAAATTTATTTGAGGCATCCCAACTTGCTGGAACTGCTCCAATCAAATCGATCGATGATATGAAAGAAGCTGCAGCTAAAATCCATGCTCTTGGAGCGAAATACGTTCTTATTAAAGGTGGAAATAAGCTAGACTATGACAAAGCTATAGACTTGCTGTTTGATGGGGAAGAGTACAAGCTTTATGAAAGTGAAAAAATTAACACAACGTATGTACATGGGGCAGGGTGCTCGTATTCGGCTGCCATTACGGCTGAATTAGCAAAAGGTAAATCGGTTCTAGAAGCCATCGAACTGGCAAAAGAATTTGTTACTGCTGCTATTCGCCACGGCTTTAAATTAAATGAATACGTTGGTCCAACCATGCACGGTGCCTACCGAACTTATGGTGTAGAGGCTAAATAATTGAATGAAACAGAGCTGAAAGGCTCTGTTTTTTATTGTGCTCGAATCTATGTAAGCCAACTATTTCTTTTTTTGCGTTTATTTTAGTAGAATGAATGTACGTTAGGATGTTTTAAAGGAGGTATTTCTACATTGGAACCTGTAAAGATGGAATCCGTACAAAATGAATTAAAACGCTTGGCTAATCAAGAGGTATATATCCATCTTGAAACGACAAATGGAGCCTATGCATCTCATCATGATGAATCGTTTTTTTCATCAGGGGCTTACATCCGCAATGCAAAGTTAACGTATACACTTGGAAAAATAACGGGCCCGAATCCATATCGTGTCGGCTTGAAATTAGATATTGGTTGGGTGTATGCGGAAGGAATTACACACTTTGAAGTGGACGATAAAGGAAGATTACTTTTAGCTGGTCATGACTTTCAAGGCAAGCTCGCTGTAGCCTTAGAGATTAGTCAAACCCCATTTGAATAGTCATAGGAAGGAATATATAAGGAAGGAGACGATTTTAATGGAAAAAGAACGGCAATTATTGGTCATTTTCCCTCATCCCGATGATGAGGCATTTGGTGTTTCCGGTACGATTGCCTCTCATGTTAGCAATGGAACACCGGTCACATATGCATGCCTAACGTTAGGAGAAATGGGAAGAAATATGGGGAACCCTCCTTTCTGCAATCGAGAATCACTCCCGTATATACGAAAACAAGAACTACAAGATGCTGCAAACGAATTGGGGATTACTGATTTGAGAATGTTAGGTTATCGTGATAAAACCGTCGAATTCGAGGATCCAGAGACATTAATCAATCACTTTGCTTCCATTATAGACGAGGTAAACCCATCGTTGATTATTAGTTTTTACCCAGGTTATTCTGTTCACCCTGATCATGATGCAACAGGAGCGGCAGTTGTTGAGACTGTGAAACGCATGCCTAAGGAAAAAAGACCGAAATTAAATTTGGTCGCTTTCTCTAAAAATTGCGTCGATGAATTAGGGGAACCAGATATTGTCCATGATGTACATGAATTTATTACAACCAAGCTCGCCACGATTAAAGCTCATCGTTCGCAAACCCAACTCATGGTGGCGGATGCGGAAGAAAAGCTCAAGCAAAATGATCCACAAATGATCGCATGGCTACAGAACGAGCGCTTCTGGACGTATAAGATAGACTAAATGAAATACAAAAGAGAATGTGTAACAAGGTCCGCTGTAAGACCTTATTGCACATTCTCTTCTTTTGTTCCTTCCAATTCTTCCTTCAAATATTGAAGCAGATAGCCATCCTCTTGCTTCATGATTTTCACTAGCGCACGCCGCGAGAAGAAACTGAATAACCCTTTAATCTTCACATCGGCTTCAAACTGAACTTGAGTTCCTTCCTCAATCGTAGCAAATAGATAGGTATAGGTGATCGTGATTCCACCTGCGACACTTTTCGTTTGATAGATTTGATTTCGCTCATATTCCGTCATTTCAATTTCCGCTTTTGTTTCTCTACCACGCACATTCCTTGTTTCTAATAGCTTGGTCCCTTTTTTAATCGGTCCTTCTGTTAATTTCTCTAACTTGACCACATTCGGCATAATCTCTGGAATGTTTTCCAAGGTTAAAAGATACTTAAAAACTTCCTCAACTGGTTTACGAATTATAATGCTCGATTGAAAATCTGCCATCCTAGTCCCTCGTCTCAGATAGAATATATGGCAATCGTCTCAAAGGTAGATAACGAAAGTCAAGGGGAACATTCTTATCGCTTCACAAAACATTCACAAAGGACTTTCTTCTATGTGAAGTGAATCACACCTGGGGTTATTTTGAATGAATAGGATGTAAATGTAATCAAATCACCAATTTGCAAGGGGGGAGAATTTTGAAGAAGTCCATTATCCATTTTGTTATAAGTGCAATGGTTGGTCTTGGCTTAGGTTACCTTGTATTTGACGTTATTGCTGATAACGGCGATACCAGTACTAACTCGACTCAAGAACAATCGAAAGACAATACCTCTGAAGGAAGTAGAAAAGCGGATACAGTTGAACCGACCGAAACTGCAAACGTTTCCGAAGGAGAGAGTATTTTACAAACGAAGGGTTGTCTCGCTTGTCATGCAGCTGAAGGGTTAGATCTCGAAGGTGGAGCAACTGGCCCAGACTTATCTCAAGCGTATAACAATGTTGAAGGTAAGCACGGCAAGCCACTTCAGGAATTTCTAAAGGAACCTACATCTGCGGTCATGTCAACTGTTATTGGTGGTAGCCCTCTATCTGATGAAGAAATCGAGCAAATTGTTGCGGAATTAAAAAAAGCTTCTGAACAGTAATGAAAAGCAATTCTTAATAAAGGAAGGTGTTTATACACATGAAAAAATGGATACCCGCCGCATCCGGTTTAGCTGCTGGTTTCTTAGCAGCAACGGTATTTTTCGCAGATTTTTCAGCAGGACCGACTGGCTCTGCTACGTCTGATTCGGCGCACAAAACGAATGCTGAAAAGGTTTATGTTCCATTTGGGGAAAAAGATGAATATTACTTATTCGCTTCCGGCGGCCATTCTGGACAAATGTTCATTTATGGTGTTCCCTCGATGCGTCATATCCGCACAGTCCCTGTCTTTTCACCAGATTCGGCAACTGGATATGGTTTTGACAACCATACAAAGGAGTTAATGGGTGATTATTCATGGGGAGACCTCCACCACCCCGCCTTCTCTGAAACAGAAGGAGATTATGACGGGAAGTATATGTTTGCTACGGACGTAGCGAATAGTCGTGCTGCTGTCATGGATTTAGAAACATTTACGGTCAAAGATATTTTGAATGTTCCCAATACCTCTGGTCCACACTGTGCCGCTTTTGTCACAGAAAACACAGAGTATATGTTCCTTCCAACCCGTTTCTCTGTACCGATTGGAAGTGAGTATGCTGAACTTGACAACTATAGTGAGCAATATCGCGGAGTGATGTCTGCTGTTACATTTGATGAAGAAAATGAAAAATTGAATGTGGCTTATCAAGTAGCCCTTCCACCTTGGTCTTATGATCTTTCTGACGCCGGTAAGAAGATGTCTGCTGATTGGGCCGTTATGACAACTTACAATACGGAAGAAGCGACAACAAATCTAGAAATCAATGCATCCCAAGCGGATCGTGACTATATCATCTTGTTTAACTGGAAAGAACTTGAACAAAAAGTTGCCGATGGGGAATATGACGAAGTAACAGGTCAAAAAATGATTTTCCCTGAAAAGCATAAAGGCGGAATTTACCTTGTTCCTGTTGCGAAATCTCCACACGGTGTAGACGTTACTCCAGATGGTGAGCACTTTATTGCCTCTGGTAAGCTCGCCCCAGCGATGACTGTATTCTCTTTTGAAAAAGCCTTTGCTGCAATTGAAAATGGTGAATTCGATGGAGAGAGAAACGGAATTCCCGTTCTAAAATATGAGTCTGTGATGGAAAGAGAAGTAAACCCTGAAAATGCCCTTGGACCACTTCATACTCAATTTGATGATGAAGGAATGGCCTACACAACGATGTTTATTTCATCTGAAATTGTGAAATGGGACCCGTCTACAGGTGAAACATTAGACCGTGTTCCTGTTCAATACTCTCCTGGTCATGCTGTTGCCGCAGAGGGAGACACAGTAGCACCAGATGGAAAATACATTATTGCCCTAAACAAAATTGCCAAGGATAGCTATTTATCGGTAGGACCTTCTCATCCAGAATCAATGCAACTAATTGATTTAACCGGAGACAAAATGGAAATCATCCAGTCTGCACCTGTTAATCCTGAACCACATTATGCGCAGATGATTAAAGCAGACAAAATCAATACGATTACTGTCTATGATAAAGATGAAAGTAATCCTGATGCGGTCTATAACCAAGAAGATGCAAAAATTGTTCGCAATGGAAATGAAGTTCACGTCTACGGAATTGCAATGCGTTCGAAATTTATTTTTGATGCTAACGCTGAACGTCCTGACGTCATTGAAGTTAACGAAGGGGATAAAGTGGTCATTCACCTAACCAATATTGATTTCGACCAAGATATCACCCATGGATTTGCCATTAATCAATATGATTTGAATATGGAAGTTCAACCAGGACAAACGAATACGATTGAATTCACAGCAAACAAAACTGGAACGTACCCGCTTTACTGTACAAATTTCTGCTCTGCCTTACACCAAGAAATGTCTGGCTACTTCCTAGTTAAACCGAAGAACTAAGGAAAAATAAGGGGATCATTTTAGCTTGATCCCCCTTTAAAGCGAAAAGAAAGAAGTGTTTACCATGAATAGACAACGGCTTTCTCTTTTTTCATCCATATTAATCGTCATCTCAGCAGTACTAGTCATCCTTTCGCTCTTCTTCCCATGGTGGCGAATGGAATTTTTTGCTCCTCAATACCCAGAGGGGCTGAATATTATCGTCTACCCTGACCATCTAGAAGGGGAATTAGATCAAATTAATGGGCTGAATCATTATATTGGGATGGCGCAATTTAGCGAAGAAAGTTTTCCTGAATTACAATACCTTCCTTATGTGATTGGCGGACTCTCTGTGCTCGTATTATTAGGGGCCATTGTTCGCAAAAAGGGCTATTTAGTAAGTGTTATAGGCCTTTTTGTTATCGGTGGTGCAATCGGAGTATGGGATTTATGGACAGCCCTGAAAGAGTACGGAACCAACTTAGACCCAATGGCTCCAATCGAAATGGAACCATTCGTTCCACCGATCATTGGAGAAAATGTGATTGCAAATTTTACCACCTATAGCCTGTTAGGGACCGGTACTTACTTAATTATCATCGCATTTATTTTGCTACTCATTCCTTTATGGAAGGATCGAAAACAATGAAAAAGCTGACGTTCTTATTTTTCATAATCGCTATGATTTTCCTGGCCGTGCCTCATGCAGGCTTAGCTGCAAACGATCTTCAACAAATGATCGACATACTAGAAGATGGCGATATATTACAGCTGGAAGATAAGACGTATGAAGGCAATATTACGATCGATAAATCGATTGAGTTAATCGGGCAAACGAACACGGTTATTAAAGGAAATGGAGCAGGAAATGTCATATCTATCCAAGCTCCACATGTAACCATCCGAAATGTGGCGGTGACAGGTGGAAGTATGAACCGCAATAGTTCTGAAGAATACGCAGGAATAAAGGTGTACTCCGATCACAATGTGATTGATGGTGTGATCATTAAACACTCTTTTCACGGTATTTATCTTAGCCAAGCCCATCATAATATCATTGAAAACAGTCAAATCACAGGCGTTGGCAAAGAAGAAATTGCTGGTCAAGGGAACGGGCTCCATATCTACTATTCCAATGATAATCTTTTGAAAAACAATGTCGTAAAAAGTTCTAGAGACGGGATATTTTTTGATTATGCCAATGACAATCAAATTGTGGATAATATGGTAAGCGAAACCCGCTATGGCCTCCATTATATGTATTCAGATGATAATTTTTTCAAAGGAAATACGTTTACGATGAATACAGGTGGCGCTGCGATTATGCACTCCAACGGCATTCGCCTTGAGGAAAATAAATTTATTTTCAACTATGGTCATAAATCCTTTGGTCTCCTCCTCTTATCATCAAGAGATACAACGATTCTCGAGAATACGTTCTCCCTCAACCAAAGAGGGTTATATATTGATCAAGCAACAGGCAGTTTAATCAAAAACAATCGAATTTTAAATAACCAAGTCGGGATTGAGTTATGGGCAAGTTCGAATGAGCAAGTCTTCACCTTAAATAAAATCGATGAAAACACCATTCCAGTTGCAAGTCTCGGCGGGGAAGGCAGAAATCACTGGAGCGAAAACGGGAAAGGCAATCATTGGGGGCAATCGTTTCCAATGCTAGATTTGAATCAAGACGGGATTGGCGACGAGAAAATCGTCTATCAATCATCACTCCATGAACTATTAGAAAATCAGGAATTGGTCTATTTGTTTTTGAAAAGTCCAGCCATCGCGATCTATGAGAAAATGAATCAGTTTTTTCATAAAGAGAAAACGATGTTCACCGACCCCTATCCGATTGTACAGGAGCATGAATCGAAAATGTCATGGGTCATTCTTGTCGGGGCTCTGTTGATTGCAGCCTATCTCTATCAAAAAAAGAAACTATTATAAGGGAGACAACAGCTATGCATTATATTTGGAAGGAATGGAAGGAAAACATAAAAGGAAAAGGGCTTTGGCTCTCATTTGCCATGATTGTTCTTGTTTCAATTGGTTTATTGTTCCGCTCCTCTGCTCTTTCCTTTGATCAAGGATTCTATATTCTCTTGATTAATTTATTTGATGCATTTGTCTATTTTATCCCGATATTATGCCTATTTTTAGGCGCCTTTTCCTTATTTCAAGAAAAAGAACAAAAGACCTTAATCATGCTATTAACAAGGGGCGATCATTTTACGAGCTTTCTCTTAAAAAAGAGCATCGCTATCCAAACGGTTTTACTTGGACCGATTATTTTATGGTTCTTTCTCTATTTGATTCCTTTAAAGTTTTTCTTTCAGACTGATGGGATGTCCTACCTTGCATTCATGCTTGCTATCGTAAGTCTTGTACTCGTATTCACCCAAATTGGGATCTTCATAGGAAGTATTAGTCGCTCAAGAATGCAAATCGTAGGCTTCGTCATTGGAATTTGGTTCTACTATTTTTTCTTGCACGATTTTCTCTTACTATCATTATTAAATGATGTTACCTATGAAAATGTGAAACTATTCTCTAGCTTTTATTTTTTGAATCCATTGCAGGCAGCGAGAATTTACCTTGAATCAGCACTTGGCGTTTACTCCTTTGACCACATGTCGAAGCTCCTTCAATCATTTATGTGGTTGAAGCCTTCTCTATTCTTGATCGGGAATGTTTTACTTGGTCTATTGGTCTCATTTGGAGTTGGAATGGTTTTTCACCGAAAGGAGGGGTCACAGTGATTGAAGTTTCGAATCTGTATCAATCTTTTGGAAAAAGAACGGTCCTTCATGATGTTCAATTAAACATCGAGGAAAAGGAAATATGTGCCCTCGTTGGCCGAAATGGGGCTGGAAAATCAACCTTTATTCATAGTCTTCTCGGCATTCTTCCTGTTAAAAAAGGGACGATCAAAATAAATGGGAAAGTCAAAAAAAGAGTAAGTAATGAAATCGCCTACCTGCCAGAAAAATTCATGCTCTATCCTTCCTTATCAGGCATGGACAATATGCGCTTCTTTGCAAAAGTTATCTCCAATGACTGTG
Source organism: Robertmurraya phoenicis (assembly GCF_047302285.1). Lineage (GTDB taxonomy): Bacteria > Bacillota > Bacilli > Bacillales > Cytobacillaceae > Robertmurraya. The sequence goes on along the minus strand of NZ_CP154845.1, from coordinate 300,878 downwards.
ATGAAGCACGAATGGAAGAGCTTTTAAGAACGGTTAACCTTTGGGAGGAGCGTCATACAGTCATTAATGGTTATTCAAAAGGAATGCTTCAGAGACTCGGACTTGCGGTAACACTCTATCAGGATTCTCAAATCCTCGTCTTAGATGAACCGACAAGCGGGCTTGATCCGATTGGGAGAAAAGAAGTTCTAGAAACCTTAAAGTCTTTAAAGGATAAAACAATTCTAGTATCTTCCCATCATCTAGATGAAATTAAACAGCTATGTACGCATGTGGCATTTTTAGAAAATCAACAAATCACAAAATACACCGTAGAGGATTTCCTACAAACTCAAAAATTAGGAGAGAATGAATGATGAAAAAGATATTATTCACCTTTGTCGTCTTACTTTTTCTACTGTCAGCTTGTAATCAAGATTCGATAACCATCGAAGTAGAAAAGGATTTATATGTCCAAACAGATAACACCTCTGAATTTGTTATTAAAGTAGCCGACGAAAATGGTCCTGTTACAGGGCTAGAGATCAACGCAGACCTTACTATGAGCGATATGGATCATGGTCAGGTAGAAGCAACTTTCGAGGAATTAGGAGAAGGGGTTTATTCAACCGAAGTCGAATTATCAATGGCAGGCAAATGGGAAATGGTTTTCTCATTTGATCATAATGGCAAATCGATTGAAAAAGTCATCACGTATGAAGTGAAAGAAGCAAGTGGTGTGGCTAAAATCAATGGAGAATGGATTATGAATGACGATTTGGAATTCTATCAGTTTATTAATGAACTGCATATTGCGATCAATCGTGAAGAGGACAAACGTAAATATGAAGGGGAAGAACTAGAAGAGGCATTAGCTTATTGGGATGGACAAGAAAAATTAAACCAGGATCGAAACCAACTTCTAACTCAAATAATCCGACTTCGTTCCATGGCCTTGCTCGGTTTAGAAAAAGGGCATGAAGCGACGAAAGAGGAAGTAAAGGCTCAAGTCGAAAATGTTCGTGCTCAATATGAAGCCGTTCCAGTTGCTAAAAAAATGATTAAAGAATATGGGGAAAAAATATTTTGGAATAAAGAACAGCAGCAATATGAGCTTATCGTTCTCTCTCAAAAGGTTCAAAACGATTTGATTCATCAAGTGCGAGAAGAAAATCCCGATGTCAATGATCAAGAAATACTTTATCTCGCTCAAAAAAAATATGAAGAACTCCTTGTTTCCCAAGTCAATTCACTGGAAATTGAAATATTATAAATCCTGACATTGATCAGGGTTTATTTTTTATTTGTAAAATGAGTGATTACTCACTTTACAAATCTCACTCTCCGATTTATGATGTTAGTGAGTGATTACTCACTTTTATGAAAGGAGTGATAATAATGAGTACAAACGAAATGATTGTATCCATCCAAAATGTTTCGAAGGCGTTCGGAAAACAGAAAGTGTTAAACGATATTACCTTAGACATTTACAAAGGAGAAATATTCGGCCTATTAGGACCTTCCGGGGCTGGAAAAACGACCTTAGTGAAAATGCTGACGGGATTAGATACACCGAATGGGGGAGAAAATTTTCTTTTTCAAGAAAAGATGCCTTCTTTAAAGCTAATCGAGCGAATTGGTTATATGGCTCAATCAGATGCCTTATATGGTGAGCTTACCGCTAAAGAAAATCTTGAATTCTTTGGCACGCTTTTCGGATTAAAAGGAAAAGCTCTGCAAAGTAGAATCGGTAAAGTGATGGACATTGTCGATCTAAGCGAGCATTTGAACAAAACCGTTCACCATTATTCAGGGGGAATGAAAAGAAGATTATCGCTTGCGATTGCCTTGCTCCATGAACCAGAACTATTAATCCTCGATGAACCGACTGTCGGAATCGATCCTGTTTTACGAAAAAGCATTTGGGATGCTTTCTACGAATTAAATGAAAAGGGAACGACCATTATCGTCACCACCCATGTCATGGGAGAAGCAGAAAAATGTCACCGCCTCGCCATGATTCGTGATGGGAGATTAATAGCAGTTGGTACACCAGAACAATTAAAAGCAAGAACCGGTTCCTCTTCCATTGAAGAAGCATTTTTAGTATATGGAGGTGTGAAGGCATGAGGGTAAAAGCACTCGTGATCCGAATTTTAAGGCAAATTATCCGTGATAAAAGAACGCTTGGCCTGCTTCTATTTGCTCCGATACTTATTTTATCGATGCTTCACCTCGTTTTTAACGGTGATGATTATGTCCCAAAGGTTGGTTTGATTGATATTCCTGAAGCTCTCGAAGAACAGCTAGATTTAGATGATGCTGATATTACGAGATATACAAGTATCGAGTCTGCCAACAAAGATATCGAGAAGCAATTGATAGATGGCTATATCTTGTTTGAACATGCCAGTCCTTCCGTAGTGCTTGAAGGTAGTGATCCAAATGTTAATGGAGCTACAATCAGATGGCTTCAGAAAGCCTTTGATCCTTTACAACCAAGTGGGGCAGGGAATGATCTAGATATTGAGCTTGTTCACGGTGCGGAGGATATGAGCCAGTTTGATTATTTTGGTCCAGTATTACTAGGATTTTTTATCTTCTTTTTCGTCTTTTTGATTGCCGGTGTATCTTTTTTAAGAGAAAGAACAACCGGTACACTAGAACGCCTATTATCCAGCCCTTTACGAAAATGGGAAATCGTTGTCGGCTATATTTTCGGGTTTGGGATATTTACGATGATTCAAGCGACGATTATTGCCGCCTATGCGATTTATGTACTAGGGATGCTCATGGAAGGGGCCTTTATTTACGTCCTCTTGATTACGTTAGCCTTATCTCTTACGGCTTTAACGTTAGGGACATTACTGTCTGCATTCGCCAATAATGAATTGCAAATGATTCAATTTATTCCGATTGTCATCGTTCCGCAAATCTTTTTCTCAGGTCTCTTTAACCTGGAGACGATCTCTGATTGGTTAAATTGGATTGGTCCATTTACACCGCTCTATTATGCGGCTGATGCCCTTCGAAATGTGATGGTAAGAGGATATGGATGGGGAGATATTTATGTGAATATCCTTGTACTCATCGGTTTTTCAGCATTATTTATGTTCTTGAATATTGTCGCATTGCGGAAATACCGAAAGATTTAGCATCTCTTCTTATAATCCATTACAATAAGATTATAAAGTAATGAAGGAGTTTATCATGAACGGTCCAGACAATCTTATTGAGGAAATTTTTGAACAAAGTGACGATCTTACAGAGAAGCAGAAGAAGATCATCCTCGCCGCAATTCAGTCATTTGCCGAAAAGGGGTATGCCTCCACCTCCACAAGCGAAATTGCGAAAAACGCTGGTGTTGCAGAAGGAACGATCTTTCGCCATTATAAAACAAAAAAGGATTTGCTTTATTCCATCATAGAGCCTATGGTAAAGAAATTCATTGCCCCGTTTGTCATAAAAGATATGGAAAAGGTTTTGAACCAAGAGCATGCTACATTTGAGGAGTTTTTGAGAGCGATGATCGAGAATCGCATCATTTTCATATCAAAGAATATGCTTTTGTTCAAAATTCTCATTCAAGAAATCCCGTTTCAACCGGAACTAAAAGGACTATTTAAAGAGCATATTGGAACGAAAGTCATTGCACGTTTTTCACAAGTTGTTGAGCACTACCAAACTAAAGGGGAGCTCATCGAGGCACCTCCCTCCAGTATTATCCGGGTAGTAGCCTCTTCTATTTTTGGATATATTATTGTTCGCAATCTTCTTTTACCAGAGCTTAATTGGGATGATAAAGCGGAAATCGATCGGACGATTCAAATTGTTATGCATGGGATTTCAGCAGAAAAGTAAGAAGGAGATACTATTTACGTAAATATGAAGCTTGTATCTTTGATTATGAAGTAATCATTGGATACAGGCTTTTTTTGACCCTTCAATTTCCTAAAAAAGATTCTCAATAGAATACTATCTCTAAAATTAGAAAAAATATAGTTAACCGCATTAAGAAATGGAAAGGAATTTAATGAATGCCAACTAACAAGATTCTTCTCACCTCATCAGAACTCGCGTCTCTTTGGACATCCTATATGCAAAACAGTATGTCGATTCAATTTATGAATTATTTATTAAATACGATCGAAGACCCAGAAGGTAAAGTAATTATTGAGAAAGGGCATCAAATTTCAACTACTCATCTCACACAAATAACCGATCTTTTCCAATCAGAGAATATTCCTATTCCTACAGGTTTTTCTGATAGTGATGTAAACGTAAACGCTCCTCGCTTATATACGGATACATTTATGATTACTTATTTAAATCAGATATCTAAAACGGGCATGCTCGGTTATAGTAGTTTTTTAAGTATGAGTACTAGAAAAGATATTCGTAAAATATTCAAGGATGTATTATATACGACCTCTGATTTATTTGACGAAAGTTCTGAAGTACTCCTAGAAAAAGGGTTGTATGTCCGTTCACCTTATATCAATTACCCCGCAGAAAAAGACTTTATTGATAGTAAAAATTATTTAAGCGGACTGAATCCATTCTCGAATAAACGACCATTAAACGCAGTAGAATTAGCGCATTTAAATCTAAATATCCAATCCAACATAATGGGCACTAAATTGTCTGTGAGTTTTGCACAAACTTCCCCAACAAAAGAAGTTCAAAAATTAATGCTGCAGGGAAAAGATATCTCTGAAAAGCATGTGAAAATTTTTACAGATGTTTTACTCGACAATCATACTCAGTCTCCTATTTCATCTGATGTAGCTGTAACCAATTCAACAGCACAGGTGTTTTCCGATAAACTTATCCTTTTCCATCAATGTTTGTTAACCGCTTTAGGAAGCGGTAATTATGCAACCGCCGCCGCCGCAAGTCAGAGAAATGATTTAATCCTTAATTACGAGCGGCTTTCACTTGAAATTGGAGAGTATGCGAAAGACATTGCCAATTTCATGATTGAAAATAAATGGCTCGAACAATCACCAGGAACGATGGATATAGAAGAGCTGGTGCAGAAAAAGAAGGAAAATTAATTCTGAATTAAAAAGTATAAAAGGGTGATTTTTATGTTTAACTTCCAAATACGTCGATTACTTGTTGCAAGCACAATTTTATCAAACTTCTTTAGCATCTTCTTAATAGCTCTTACTGTTTACCATCATCTCACAATCACTGAACTGGTAAATTCCATAAACGAAAAAAAGCACTCTGATTAAGAGTGCTTCTTCCTCTCATGATGCTATAATATCCCTCTTTTAAATCTCACTCAACTCAACCTTATATAACCGATCATCGCTTTCTTCAGGGGTTCCACGCCCATCTGTATTATTGGATACAAAGTAGAGAATTCCGTCTTCAATCATGACGTCGCGAATCCTTCCTAATCCTGTGATGACTTCCTTCGTCTCGCCTGTATCAAGATTGAATTCTCGAACAGCATTCCCTCTCAAGGTGGCAACATAGAGCTTCCCTTCATGAAAAGCCATCCCTGATGGTGCCCAAGTCATGTCTGCACCAGATTGAAAAAGAGGGGATTCTACACCTTCCTGCTTTTCATCACCGACAATCGTCGGCCAGCCATAATTACCAGCTGCTTTTATGAGATTGATTTCATCATGAGCAGAAGGACCATGCTCGCTTGCGTACATCGTTCCATCACCAGTCCAAGTGAGTCCTTGAGGGTTACGATGCCCATAGCTATAAACATATGAATCACCAAAAGGATTATCCTCAGGAATCGATCCATCTAAATTCAATCGCAGAATTTTTCCACCTAATGACTGCACATCCTGTGCTATTTCTGGATCGGTTGCGGCATCACCTGTTGTCGCATACAATTTGTCATCAGGACCAAGTTTTAATCGTCCTCCGTGATGATATTGCCCACTAGGAATTTGGTCTAGAAGCAGCTCCTCTTCCTTCCACACATCAGCCTCAAGCTTTAAGGTTACGATTCGATTAAATTGCCCCTTATCATCCTTATAGGTGTAATAAGCATAAGCCGTATTTGTTTTTGAAAAATCAGGCGCAAGGACAAAGCCTAGAAGTCCAGCCTCTGCTGCAGTTGCTAATGACTTCTTCAACTCCACCTTTTGTCTAGACTGGGTATCTCCCTCGATTTTCATGACCGTTCCGCTTCGTTCACTAATATAAAACGTTGAGTTTATTTGATTAATAGCCCATGGAATTTGTAGATTCTCAGCCACTATCTCAACGCTCGTATTTTTGACGGCTACCTCTTCACTTTCATGATCATTTTCACCCGAACATGAAGCCAAAATCAAAACCAATAACAATAGGATTCCTTTTTTCATCAAATGCCTCCCTTGTATTCGGAAGAACTAGCTGATGGCATCCCAGATCGCTTTTGCGACACCACTTTCCTCATTCGTTGTCGTAACAAAATGACATTGCTCTTGAATGTAAGCATCCGCATTCCCCATTGCCACCGCTCTTCCCACTCTTTGGAACATCGATAAATCATTATAATTATCGCCAATGGCCATTGTATCCATAAGTGAAATTCCTTTTTCCTTCGTAAAAGTATCTAAAGCAATCCCTTTTTGCGCTTCAATTCCGTTAATTTCTAAATTTTCTTTTCCAGAAGAACTTAAGGCAATACCTTCCATCCCTTTGAGCTTCTCTTCTACCTTTTTCAACTCTTCTGCATTAAAAGAGAAAGCTAATAATTTATAGATGTGGTACTCTTCTTGTTCAAAAATAAAATCAGCGTTTTCTACTGCTTTTATAAAATTCATTCTTTCTTGTAAAATCGCTTCTATTTTTTCAATTTCCGCTTGTTTATGTTTTTTTGAAGCATATTCTTTGAAGAGACTGATTCCCTTTTCCATATCAACTGTAAAAATACCTTTACTTGTAAAGAATTCTACATAAATATCACTTTCAGCAAGAACCTTCAATGCCCGCTTGGCTACTGCTTTCTCAAGAGGGCTGTTGCCAACAATGTCTCCTTCAGGTGAACGGACTTCCGCTCCATTAGCACAAATAACAGGACAAACGATGCCTGCTTCCTTTAATATATAGATCGCCTCTGGATAAGAACGACCTGTGGCAATCACCACTTCCACACCTTTTTCCTGCGCCGCCTTTATCGCTTTCTGGTTCTCTTCTGTAATTTCATGATCTTTCGTTAATAATGTCCCATCCATATCAATCGCTACGCATTTAATCATTGTTGTACCATCCTTTGCTTGTTATATATATTTGCTTCCTTCACGAATACTCAAGTTTGATAGCGGAGTGGTTTCAATGAAATGTCTAACAAACTGTGGATTGGTCTTCGAGTATTCTCGTAAAGCCCAACCAATCGCCTTGCGAATAAAGAACTCCTTTTCTTGAGCATTTTCCTTTATGTATCGGGATAACAGCTCTTCATTTGTTCGTTCCTTATATTTTAACTGGAACAAGATCGCTGTTCTTCTTAACCAAATATCATCACTTATTGCCCACTGCTCAATTTTATCTGGGATCACTTCAGGATATTTTGTTGCTATGTATCCAACAAGCTTTGGGGCAATCGTATCCACTGTATCCCACCACGATTTTGTTGTAATGAGATTTTCTAACAACTCCAAGTCTGAGCGTTGTAGTTTTTTTACCATCTTTTCTAGATAAAATAATGCTGCATATTGGTATTCTCTTGCATCTTTCTCCCAGAGGGAAAGGATAAAATCCTGTTGTAAAGGTTTATTGAGAATCCCTGATGTCTGAAAAAATTCCTTGAGGAGTACCTTACGTTCTGGTGTTTTAATTCCAAGATAAGGAAACTGATCGCGCATATACTTTTCCATCGGTCCCGCATGTTCTTCATTCCGATTCTTTTCAAACAATTTCTCTAATTCCACTACCCAATCCAATTCCGCTCCTCCTATCTACCTTTACATTGTAAGAGTTTCGAAAGAGATAATCCAATAATTAAGAAAAAATTTACATTCATACTTGTAGCTAACGTTACGTTAGGATTTATGATACAAGTAGATAGGAGGGATAATAGATAGTTACTACATATTCCATTGGGGAATTCGCAAAAAAGACAGGATTAACAGTAAGAACGCTGCATTATTATGATGAAATTGACATTCTTAAACCTACAATTATTTCAGACAAGGGGAGAAGATTTTACACAGAGGAGAACCTTATTACGTTACAAAAAATCACAACTTTAAAATTCCTTGGTTACTCACTTGAAGAAATAAAGGTCTTTCTCCGCTCAGAAAAGTGGGATTTGAGGGAATCTCTTTCTTTACAAAAACAAGCGATGGTTGAGCAAAAAAAGCAGCTTGAACAGGTCATTAAAGCATTGGATCATGCTTTATATGTGGTTGATCACCATGAGGAAGTCGAAGCTTCGATCTTTATACATTAATTAACGGAATTCAAATGGAAAAAGAGCATAAAAAAGTTACTATCCGAATTGTTTGATGAGGAAAAAGTTGAGCAAATTTATAGTAGTTCGGATGAAAAACAACAGGAAATTGAGAAAGAAACAGTTAGAATATTATCGGAATTGAAAGAACTGTATGGAACTGATCCTGAATCTAGTAAGGTGCAATCATTAATCGAACAGCAAGTTGATTTAATCATTGAATTAACAAGCGGTGACCTTCATTTTCTAGAAGAGATTAAAGATGTCGAAATAGATGACGAAGAGTGGCTAGTTCCACTTCCTTTTTCAAAAGTAGTGGAGGAATAGATTTTCAAAGGCATGAAAATTAATTTGCAGAATAGAGGGATTACGATTAATGGAAGAAAAAATGAGCACTAATCATGTAAAATCTTTTTGGGCGCTGCTTAAGAGCACCCATCCACCAAAAGGAATTTTTGTTCTTGCCATTACATTAGCTCTACTGGAAACAGCTGCGGGGCTTGTTCTCCCTTTGTTCACCCGATCATTAGTCGATCAGCTCGCTCAATCCGCCCTTGAAATCTCTTTGATAGTTTTACTCGGGCTGGCATTTGTCGTCCAAACGATTTCATCTGGATTTTCCTATTATTTCATGACCTATATCGGCGAATCGATTGTTGCTTCCATTCGAAAACGACTTTGGGATCATATTATCCACTTGCCCATTTCCTATTTTGATGAGCATCAATCAGGAGAAACAATGAGTCGTGTCTCACAGGATACAAACACAGTGAAAACGTTGATCACCCAACATCTAATCACATTTGTCACTGGGATTATTTCTATTATTGGAGCAGTCGCCATTCTATTAATTATCGACTGGAGAATGACACTGATCATGATTACTTCTGTCCCTATTGCTATTGTTGTCATTATGCCACTCGGGCAAAAAATGTACAAAATCTCCAAGTCTACACAAGACGAGATGGCCCATTTCACAGCCAATTTAGGTCGGGTTCTTGCCGATATTCGGCTCGTTAAAGCCTACCATGCCGAGGATGCTGAAAAAGAAAAAGGAGCGAAAGGGATTCGCCATTTGTTTCAATATGGATTAAAGGAAGCTCGTATTCTCGCCGTGATTTCTCCCTTTATGACGTTTATTATCATGCTTGTTCTCATTGTCCTTATTGGCTACGGGGGTGTGCGTGTCGCTTCTGGTGCCTTATCTGCTGGTTCACTCGTGGCGATTATTATTTACATGTTTCAAATTGTTGTTCCCTTTAGCCAAATGGCTACCTTTTTTACTGCCTTCCAAAAAGCTATGGGGGCAACCGAACGCATTCAAGGGATCTTGTCCATTCCCCAAGAACCATCAGCCAATGGTGTTTCGGTTAAAAATGCGACTAAACCTCTTATTTTCCATGATGTTTCTTTTTCCTATAAAGAACATGATCCGATTATAAAAAATGTTTCTTTTGTCGCTCCATCCGGGAAAACAACCGCCTTTGTCGGGCCAAGTGGAAGTGGAAAAACGACTTTATTTGCTTTATTAGAACGTTTTTATCAAGCAACAGCAGGGGAAATCCAATTAGGCGACGATTCCATTGAAGTATTTGACCTATCTTCATGGCGAGGACAAATTGGCTATGTCTCTCAAGAAAGTCCCATTATGTCTGGTACGATACGAGATAATATTACGTACGGACTTGATCGCAAAGTGTCTGATCAAGAGGTTCTCGATGCGGCAAAACAAGCAAATGCGGCAGAATTCATTGAACGCCTTCCTCAAAAGTTCGAGACGGAAGTTGGCGAAAGAGGAATTAAATTATCGGGTGGTCAAAGACAGCGGATTGCAATTGCACGAGCCTTAATTAAGGATCCAAAGATTCTTCTTCTTGACGAAGCCACTTCCAATCTTGATAGTGCATCAGAAGAACTTGTGCAAAAAGCACTGAATCTTTTGATGGAAGGCAGAACCACTCTCGTTATCGCTCATCGCCTTTCAACCGTTGTGGATGCGGATCAAATCATTATATTAGAGCACGGAGAAGTAACTGGCATTGGTACACATCGTGAGCTCCTTCAGAAGCATAGCTTGTATAAAAGATTAGCAGAACAACAACTCAAAAATGAACTGAACCACCAATCATCATGAGGATGTCCCAAATTCACGACTCCCACACTAAATGGTGGGAGTTTTTTTGGTCTTCTCAAAAAACAGGTGGCAAATAATTTTACGGTTGTTAGTTCCTTGACCAATAACGGAAGATTTTCCGCTTAAGTAGAAAATATCAGTAAAAAGTGCCAAAATAACAGGAGAAATTCCGCTTATCAATTCCAAAAACATAAAAATAAGCCATTCTGGTCTTCATTAGCGGAAAAACTCCGCTTATTTCCCCAAAAACAAACTCCATTAAGGCATATAACCGGAAATTTTCCGCTTAATTTTATGGCGGTTGGTTCCTCTTTTTAGGAACAGTAAAAGTGGTTAAGGCGCTTTACCAATCTTCTACACTTGCACAGTTTGTTTCTCATGAAATCCCTCTTGGTATATTCGACTAATAATCGATTCAATATCCGGTTCTTCAACGGTCAAATCTTTAATATTATGGGTTTGTGAGATTTGCGTAATCAAATCAGAGGCAGATACCTCATTTCGATTAAAGCGCAGCCAATAACGATTGCCCTCTTGCTTACAAAGTTCTCCCCCACTTACTATAAGAGATTGATCGGCATCCTCCAAATCGACGACTAGAGTCCTCATTTTCCCAAAGCGTTCCTTCACCGCAAGGATTTCCCCATCATAGACCTTTTGACCGTGATCAATGAGAACCATTCGTTTACAAAGCTTTTCAATGTCCTCCATATCATGGGTCGTTAAAATAACGGTCACTTGCTTTTCTTTATTAATCTCTTGAATAAATGTCCGCATCTTCTCTTTCGCGACAATATCGAGGCCAATTGTCGGCTCATCTAAAAATAGAATCGGAGGATCATGGAGCAAAGAAGCGGCAATATCGGCTCTCATCCTTTGACCAAGAGAGAGCTGCCTTACTGGTGTATTTAGAAATTCATCAAGACCGAGAATTTCTTGAAAGGTATTCATATTTTCCTTGTAGCGCTGATCGGAAACACGGTAAATTGCCTTCAATAACTCAAATGATTCGATTGTCGGTAGATCCCACCATAGCTGAGTCCGTTGTCCAAAAACCACTCCGATGTTTTTCGCATTTTCCTGACGATTTTCATATGGAACCATCCCGTTGACCATGACTTGACCAGCTGACGGAACTAAAATTCCTGTGAGCATTTTTATCGTTGTAGATTTCCCTGCTCCATTAGGACCGATATAGCCAACCATTTCCCCTTTTTCAATCGAAAAGCTAATATCTTTCACTGCTTCTTTTTTAATGAATTCCCTTTTAATCAAGCTTTTCATTGCTCCGATTAGTCCTGTTTCACGTTTAGCAATCATAAATTCTTTTTGTAGGTTGTTTACTTCAATAATCGACATCTTCTCACGTCCTTCTTATGAGCCAGTACTCTTATATCTACTTAATCCTAACATCCAAATAAAATAGGCGATGGTGAAAAACACCACCCCAACAATTGGGGAAAAATAGCCGATATAATCTGGAAAATAGGGCGTTTCTTTATTTAAAATCACCGTCGTCGGAAAATAATTAACGAAGCCAAATGGAATGACAAAAGCGGTAATCCATTGAATGAACTTAGGATAAATAGCGAGCGGGTAGTTGGTTAAATTTCGTGCAGGAAACATCGCAACCCAATAAAATTGCTCCGATTTCGTCGTCCAAAAGGCGAGTGCTGAAATCATAACAAGAAGCCCCCCTTGGATCAATACACCCCCAACGATCGCCCCTAAGAGAAATAGTATTTTTCCAAAAGTCCAATCGAGCTGCAATTGAAAGCTAACAATGACAAACACGATGATACTAAAAAGAAATTGCCCGAACGATGCGATGTCAAACTTCATGGCCATAAAGTGAAAAAAAGGGTTAAGTGGTCGGACAAGGAAACGGTCAAATGTTCCATTTAAAATATACGTATCAAGACTTCGGAAATGGAAAAAGAGGATAATACAAAATCCCCAAGAAAGGATCGATAACGCAAAGAGAAAGAGCATCTCAAAAAAATTCCAATCTCCTAATGTTTGAAATTGATAGAGCATGACCCACATCGTGACAGCCGTTCCGGTATAGGCCGTGATCATGCCAATGATTCTCATAACAAATGCAAAGCGATATTGAAGCTGCGCTCTAATTCCAGCGGCAACAAGAGTAAAATATAATCCTATGTATTTTACGATCGTCATGTCCTTATCCCCCTTGAACAACCACTTTATGGGATGCCCGATTCCAAACCATTCTTAAGATGAGGTAGCATACGACTAACCAAAAGAACTGAAGTCCTAATGTAGCCAATACTTGACTCCCTGTCGTCTCTCCAATAAAAATGGAAATCGGCATGAAAAAGATAGCTTGAAAGGGTAAATAAACAGCGATCGTTTCAAGCCAGCTTGGGAAAAACCAGAGAGGAATGACTGAACCGGAAAGCAAGGACATCGCAAAGTAGAAAACATCCTCAATCCCTCCTGTCTCCACCAAGAAAAAGGTCAGTAATCCAAATGTCATTTCGACACAATAGCGAATCAAAAACCCAATAAATGCAGAAATAATAAAGCAAACCCATGTCATCCAATCGCTTGGCAGCGCTAGGTCTAAAAAGAAAAAGAGGATGATATAAAGAGGCAAAAGCGCCGTCATCATATAAAAGGCAACGCTCCCAAAATCGGCAAACAAATAGCGTAATGGCACATCAAATGGCCTCATTAATTCAAGAGAGATATCCCCTGTTCGCACCTTCTCTTGAATTTCCCATAATGGTGTCCCTGCTTCATTGACTCCATCTAGAAAGCGACTCACAACTATGTAAGTCAGCATTGCCGCAAAGGTAACTCCCCCAGCTTCGTCTCGCCCTGCATAAAGAGCGGTCCAAATCGAACCCCACATTAAGAGAAAAATGATATTGGATCCCATTCGCGACCAAACTTCAAAACGATAGACGGATGAGCGGAGAAAAGCTTTTTTTGTAAATGTCCAATACATGCTCCAACGACTCATTCTTCGCACCTCAAGAACAATTTTGATTTTTAAGACTATTCCATATTCTAACACATTCAAAATAAAAATGGCTATCCTCCATCAGATAGCCATTTTTATGAAAGGATCCATTATTTAATTAAATCAACAATTTTCGCATCAGTTGTTTTCTGTAAATCAGTTACGTTTAGTTCGATCTGAAGGCCGATTTTTCCGCCGCTCACCAGTATTCTCTCAAGTTCGTGAGCACTATCATGAATAAAGGTTGGGTATGCTTTTTTCATCCCGACTGGTGAGCAACCACCTCTTATATACCCAGTCCACTTTTGAATGTCCTTCACAGGAATCATTTCGATCTTTTTCTCGCCAGCTGCCTTTGCTCCCTTTTTTAAATCAAGCTCATCTGCTACAGGAATGATAAAAACATAGAGTTCCTTACTTGTTCCCTGTGCGACCAATGTTTTGAAAACCCTCGCCGGATCTTTTCCAATCTTTTCAGCAACAGAGAGGCCGTCAATTTTCCCATCTTTATTTTCATAGACCAAAAGCTCATACCCGATCTTTTTCTTATCTAATATTCGCATTGCATTCGTTTTACTCACCTTCACCCACAAAACCTTCTTTTCTCTATTTATTCCATTAACGATTTGTGAATCCAAATCGCTGCTTGAGAGCCATCTCCTAAAGCGATCGTAACTTGTTCAGAATGCGCGACTACATCTCCTGCCGCCCACACATGCTTGATATTGGTCATTTTCGATCGAGGATCAACGACAATATGCTTATTCTCCAAAAGCTCCACACCAAGTTGCTTCGCTAGTTGTGATTTTACTTCATTCGCACCAAAGGCAACAAATCCATGATCCGCAACTAGCTTCTCTCCATTTTGAAGGACTACCCCTTGAAATTGCTCCCCCTCTGCTATACATTCCAAAATGGGGCTAGCATAGTAACCAATTTGTTTTTCATGAAGCTTATTAATTAGTTCAACGTCGACAGGCTTTTGTTCATGATTAATATAGATTAATTGCTCCGTCCAATAAGACAGCGTTAAGGCCATATTTGCCCCTACGTTTCCTGAGCCAAGAACGAGAGTCTTCTGGTCCTTTATTTCATACCCATCACAGTCAGGGCACACATATACACTAGAGCCAAGACACGGAATCAGAGAAGGTAAGTCAGGTAACCGATCCATGACTCCTGTAGCCAGCAAGAGTCGCTTTCCTTGAAAAGAATCACCATTTTGAGTGTGGAGAAAAAAGATTTCACCTTGTTTTTCCACCGACTCCACTTTTCCGAGGAAAAACTCCACGCCTAATTTTTCAGCTTGCTTCCTTCCAATCGTCCGTAAATATTCTCCACTCACACCATCTGGGTAACCTAATACATTATGATAGCTCCTACACAATGTTGAACGGCCAACCCCAGCATCAAGGACCAGTACTTGATGCTGATATCTCCCTAATTGTATCGCTGCTTGTAAGCCAGCAATGCCCCCACCGATAATGACACAATCATAAATCAAGAAAAAATCTCCTTTCGAACAAGGTTGCTTTATAGTTTTCCCGAGAGGAGATTGAATATGTCTATATTTAAACTGCGCCCTTTTGGCGCTGCGTCTGCACTAAATCAGCATAGAAGCCATTTTGCTCCATGAGCTCTTTGTCCGTCCCTTTTTCGATCACCTTTCCATCCTTTAAAACAAGAATTAAATCAGCATGCTGAATCGTATTTAGGCGATGAGCAATAACAAACGTCGTTCTTCCCTCCATCAGCTTGCTCAATGCTTCTGAAATTTTCATTTCTGTTATCGTATCGATGCTACTCGTCGCTTCATCAAGAATAAGGAGACTGGGGTCAGCAAGCATCGCTCTCGCAATCGAAAGAAGCTGCCTTTGTCCTTGGCTTAAATCACTTCCTTCTGATGTCAAAACGGTATCATAGCCATCTGGTAGTTTCATGATAAAATCATGGGCATTAGCGCCTTTAGCAGCCTCCACTAACTCATCATTTGTTGCTTCCAGCTTGCCGTAGCGAATATTTTCTCTTACTGTCGTACGAAAGAGGACTGAATCCTGAAGAACAAAGGCCATTTGTCTTCTCAAGCTTTGCCTTGTGATACTTTGGATGTCAATCCCATCGACATAAATGACTCCCTCATCCGCATCATAAAAACGGGACAAGAGGGAAATAACAGTCGTTTTCCCAGCACCCGTTGGACCAACAAGGGCCACCGTTTTTCCTGGCGGGGCATGGAAAGAAACATGTTGGAGGGTCGCCACTTCTTCCTCATAGGAGAAAGAAACCTGATCAAAAACGATATCTCCTTTTAAAGAGGAAATTGTTTTTGCCTCGTTTTCATCTTTTCCTTCTACCTTTTCATCGATGATTTGAAAAACACGTTCGGCTCCAGCAACAGCAGAAAGAATCATATTAAATTGATTCGCCAAATCGTTTAAAGGACGGGTAAACTGTCTTGAATACGTTGTGAAGGTAACGATCACTCCAATTGACACAGCGCCCTTAAGCGCTAAAATACCGCCTATCCCGACAATGATCGTAAAGCTAATATTATTTAACATATTCATCAATTTCGGGATAAACCCTGAATAAGCTTGAGCCCAATAGCTAGAGGTTCTAAGCTCTTCGTTTTTAATCTCAAACTCATCAATGACCCGTTTTTCCTGCGAGTACATTTTGATGATTTTTTGACCGGAGATCGTTTCTTCAATATACCCATTCATATCTCCAAGATTTTTTTGCTGTTCTTTAAAATAAGCCCCAGTGCGATTGGTAATCCACTTCATTCCAGCAAACAATACCGGCACTATTAACAATGTTAGCACTGTCAATAATGGGCTTAACCACAACATCATCACAATCGTTCCAATTAACGTTAATGTACTTGTGACCACTTGGATAACCGCTCCATTAAGAGTCCTACTGACATTTTCCATATCATTTGTTAAGCGACTCATCAATTCCCCATGTTGACGCTTTTGAAAAAAAGGAATCGGTAGCTTTTGTAGATGGGAGAATAATTGATTTCTCATATAGAAGACAACATTTTGAGCAATTCCGATCATCCAATAATTTTGGAAAAAGACCGCCCCTGACTGGAGCAAATAGATAAGTATAAGCCAGGTAAGCATCAGGAGCAATTCACTTCCAGCCCAACCCGCTAGCACCCCATCTACAGCAAGGCCCATTAAATAGGGTCCGATTAAGGAAAGAACAGAGCTGATGATAATCATGACCATCACAAGAAGGAAGAGGCCTTTCTCTTTGGCCATATAGCTCCACATTCTTCGCAAAGTACCGTTCATATTCTGAGCTTTTTTAGCCAACACAACCAGCCTCCTTCTCTTCTGACTGAGATGAGTAGATTTTTTGATAATAGCCACTTTCCTTTAGAAGGTCACGGTGATTCCCTTTTGCGACAAGCTTCCCTTCATGGAGGAGGAGAATCGAATCAGCTTCCTTCACAGAACTAATTTTTTGAGCAATTAACAAAATCGTACATGACTGTTTTTTTAACGTACCTAGAATGCTCACTTCCGTTCGAGCATCCAAAGCACTTGTACTATCATCTAACAAGAGAATGCTAGGTTTTCTAACAAGCGCTCTTGCAATCGAAAGCCTTTGTTTTTGGCCACCGGAAAAATTAACCCCTCGTTGGCCAATCAAAGTATCATAACCATTTGGTAATTTCATAATAAAATCATGGATTTCTGCCTGCTTGGCCGCCTCCATTACTTCTTCTAAACTCGCATCCTCTTTCCCCCAACGAATATTATCTTGTATTGTCCCAGAAAATAGATGGGCCTCTTGAGGAACTAAGCCGATTTGTTGACGAAGACTTTCTACGTCCATCAATTTCGTATTCTTCCTATCAATGTAGATCGTTCCAGATGTTGCCTCATATAACCTTGGGATTAATTGAAATAGCGATGATTTCCCCGAACCAGTCTCCCCCAGTATCCCAACTGTTTCACCCGCTTTGATCGAAAAAGAAAGATCTTTTAAGACGAAGTCATCCTTATAACGAAAGGAGACTTTATCAAACTCGATATGACCATCCATTTCCCCTGTTGTCGAGCGTTGTTGCTTCCATTCATCTGTTTCTTCCTCGAGTACATCCGTTATCCTCGCCGAAGAGGCTTTCGCTCTAGAATAATTCATCATTAAAAAGGAGAAAACCGTAAAGGAAAACATAATCCGTGTGGCATAATTAATGACGGCGACGATTTCCCCCGCTTGAGTAGCACCAACCCCAAGCTCCTTATGTCCAAGCCAAAGGATAAGAATGATCGCCCCATTCATCCCCAGCATCAGAATCGGCATCGTCAGTTCCATAATCCTTAACGCTTTTTTATTGTCACCCATTAAGGATGCGTTCACCTTAGTGAAGCGCTTCTCTTCAAACGATTCTCTTGTAAATGCTTTTACTAGTCGAATCCCTAATAAATTCTCGCGAATAACCCGATTCAATGAATCTAATTTTTGTTGAACTCGTTGAAATAGAACGACCCCTTTTTTCAAGAGCCAGAGGGTGATCAACAATAAAATAGGCACTGTTATGAGTAAAATATGAGCTAGTTTTACATTCACCATATACGCCATAATGATGCCGCCGAGAATAAATAAAGGCGCTCTCAAAGCAATCCTAAGCCCCATAAAAATGAAGTTTTGAATTTGCGTAACATCATTCGTTAAACGTGTTATCAGTGATGAGGTTGGAAACTTTTGAAATTGATGGAACGCGAATTCTTGAACCTTATGAAATAACTCCTTACGTATTCCGTAACCTGCTCCTTGACTTACCTGAGCAGCATAAAAGGAATTGATAATCCCGCCAGCAAAAGCAATTAGCGAGGAGCCTAACAATACACTTCCCCACAAATAAACAACATTAAGGTTGCCCGCGACAATTCCTTCGTCAATGATGGTAGCCATTATAACGGGCTGATACAGCTCGACCGCCAGCTCCAGCACGGTAAAAAATAGGGCGATCCACATCGCTAATTTGTATGGTTGAACAAATCTAAACAGTAATTTCATCCGTCTTCCCCCGTAAATCTTCTCTGCTGTAATGGACACCTTCTCACCAACAAAAATGCATCCGATTTAGCATATTTGATTTACCAATTTTACCAAAAATTCATTATTTTCGATACCCTTCGGTTTCCTAAATTTATTTAGACCCCAAAAAAGCACCTACAAAATGTAGGAAGCTTCCGGTTTGACTAATTCGATCCAAACATCTCTCACCCTTAAGCGGAATTTTTCCTGTTATCTCCTCAATGAAGACCCTTTTAGGGGAAATAACGGAAGATTTTCCGCTTATGGAGGGCAAAATCGTTTATTTTGGCATTTTTTGAGGGAATAGCAGGAATTTTTCCTGTTATTTCGGCTCTTTTTCATGAAGGTTGCTCATTAAGCGGAATTTATACGAAAATTGATGCTGGTTGCTCAAAAAAAGCAAAAAAAGACCCCCTAAGGTCTAAAATTGTACTTTTTAAAAATGGGTTATAGGCAGCTAGCTGGTTTGTACTTGCTCTAACTGTATCGCATAACCCATTTTTTCTATTTGTTTTTTTAATTGTTCTAACGTTCTTTCTTTCTTATTTGGTAAATAATGCGTGCCTAATTCACTGTACTCTACTTTATCTGATAAGATGTGATAAATGATGCGAAGGTAGAGATGAGCGGTTGCGATAGCTGCTTTCTTTTCCCCTTGTCGTCGCTTTACTCGATGAAAGAACGCTGTGATTCTACAATCTTTTTTTCTATTTATTGCCCAAACGGATTGACAAAGCATCGCTTTTAAATGCTTGTTCCCTTTACGGGACTTCGATTTTTTTTTTACACCTGCACTTTCGTTATTTCCTGGACATATTCCAGCCCATGAAGCTAGATGGGCTTCTGTTTCAAATAGCTCCATGTTGGTTCCGATTTCTGCAATGATGCACGCCGCGACATCAGTATTAATGCCAGGAATCGTATCCAGGAGTTCAACTTCTTCTTCGTATGGTTTCAGTAGTTCTTGAATGGATTTCTCAAGATGTGTCACTTGTTCTTCTAAAAAAATGATGGTGTTCATGTGCATACGGATCATTTCTCGATGATGCAATCGTACCTTTCCATTTAAAGCATCTAGTAATTGAGGAACCTTTTTCTTCAGTTTTGTTTTAACCAAGGATCGTACTTGTTCTTCGTCTAGCACTTCGCCATTCATTAGTTTTTCTAGAAGAGCCCGTCCAGAAACGCCAAACAAATCAGAAACGAACGTAGTTAGTTTGATGTTGGCATCTTGTAATAACTTGTGAATACGATTCTTTTCGGATGTAATCATATGGACAAGTTTTTGACGATAGCGCGTTCGGTCTCGTAAATCTCGAATCTCCTGAGTTGGTACCATGCTCGCTTGAACGAGACCACATCGATGCAGTTGAGCGATCCATTGAGCATCCTTGATATCAGTCTTACGCCCTGGCATATTTTTAATGTGAGCTGGATTGGCAAGCGTGAGTTGACAAGATGATTCAAGAATGTTCCATACCGATTTCCAATAAACACCGGTACTTTCCATAGCTACCTCCGTACATTTGTGTTCTGCTAACCAATCTTGCAGTTGAAGTAACTCAGGAGTTGTGGTTCCAAAATTCTTGATTAACGGCTTAGGTTTTCGATCTAATGGACTGTTCAAAATACAAGCCGTAATCGATTCTTGATGAACATCTAAACCAGCACAACATTTTCGAATAGCATCCATGAAGATTCCTCTTTTCATTAATAGACTCACAGATTATACACTTTTAAGTAGTTGTAGTTTTATACACGTGCTCGAGGCAACAATCGGCGGTACTCGTAAGTGCAATAGGCCGGATTTTTCCTCGGGTTTAAAAACTCCAATATTCCGACGGCCTTTAATCTGTTACTAATAGTCTAGACAAAAAAATGGAAATATAATTCATTCGTGTGCTGTACACCATACCAATTTTCATATCTCGCGGTGACCATTAGGTCATGTTTGATTTTTCCTGTTATTTTTTCATACCGATACTACTACCGTTTATACGAACGTTTTATCCACAAGTCGAGGGAATTTATAAATTCCCAGACAATAAAAAAAGCACCTAGCAATCTAGCTAGAGCCTTTTTAGTCCTGACGCGTATTTAATTTTTCCCTTTTGGATTTTGAACCCCGAATCTGGCATTAATTTGCCCTCGAAGCATCTGATTACGAATCTTTGCATCATCCTCTTTCTTTTTATTTTTCAACATTTCCTGTCTGATTTCATAAGTCCGGACACCTTCATCTCTTTTGTTAGCGATATCAATTAATCGTTCTACATCTGAGAATGAGTATTTTCGATTTCCTCGTTCCGTTCTTTCTGGAAAAATTAGCTTCCTTTCTTCGTAGTATCTTATTTGCCTTTCTGATAAACCAGTTAACTCACTAACTACACCGATTGTGATTACCTTTCTATTCTTATATAAAGGGTCTTCTTTCATCTCTTCACCCCTCGAGTTGTTTGTTTATTCTAATTATATATCGAATTCCGAAAAATCTTTAGTGTTTTGTTAGATTTTCTTACATAAAATAAAAAACAACGTAAGATTATATAACAAAAGAGGTGATTTAATGTGTAAACCTCCATACAATGTTTACATATACAAGAAAACACATAGTAAAAAGGATGAGAAAAGTCAATTGACTTCCAAAATATTAGTCTAGGGGAAAAACAAAAAAAGGGTGAGAGCGCATGCCAGTACTGAGAAATGCGGTGCAAAAAAGAAGGGAGCATGTCATTTCAGTATTGATGAATACAGGGGTTTTCAAACAAGAAGAGATCCAATCATTAACATTAACAGAGCTCGAAGTTGAATATAAAAAGTTATCAAATAAAAAGAAGGGAGTAATTAAAAATGGCCAATAAAGAAGATGTCATAGATTTAGCAAAAAAAATTGTTGAATTAGATATATTACGAGATCAAATTTGGGAAAACTTTGCGGAAGCTGCAGGAGAGCGCGCCGACGAGCTACTTCGTAGAGTACAGAATAGCCAGAAGGTAGTGTAGAGCAAAAGAAGGAATTTTACGGTATTGAGATTCCTCATTTAGAGTTCCATCCCCCAAAAACGATAAAGGGCCACCCTAAACTCGAGGGTGGCCTTTTATCGTAAGTCATCTAGAATAAACATAGATATGCGTTTCATCAATTTCCAAAGGAACCCCACGCAGCTTTACTGTAACGTCAACTAAATGTTCCCCAGTCTTTAAATCAAACTCCCAGCCATGCCAAGGACAGCGAATAATTTGGCCGTCCTTTCCATAGTTATATTCATAAACATCCGACGTTAGACGAGTCCCTGTGATTTTTCCTTCACAAATTGGAGCAGCAAAATGTGGACAGAAATTTCTCCATGCATAGAATTCACCATCAACATAGAATATCCCCACTTCTTGACCATTTACGTTTACTATTTTTTTGCCGTTTTCCTTTACTTCTTCAATCGTCGCTACACTTTGTTTCGTCTTTTTGTTATCCGTCAACATCTTAACCTCCAACTACATTCGTCGTCTCATCTTCTTGCACTTTACTCGTTAAACCATAAACCTCAATGGCATTAGTCGATTTAATTTTCGTACGCATTTCCCGTGGTAAACCTGATAGAACCATACCTGGGTTATCATAATCCCAATGAGGATAATCCGATGAAAACATGACCATATCATCTGCCCCAACCATTTCAAAAATCTGTGTGAGAAATTTCGGGTTTTCAGGCTCTTCAATTGGTTGAGTCGTAAAGCGAACATTCCTTTTAATGTAATAGGATGGTAAATGCTTTAACCACGGCACTGTATCCCTTAATGCCCTATAATTTTTGTCCATTCTCCACATTAATTGAGGTAGCCAGCTAATTCCTCCCTCAATGGCAACAAAAATGAGATTAGGGAACTTTTCGAATACCCCTTCACAAACAAGGCTGTTGATGTGAGCCATAAAACTTGTTGGAATAATGTTGTGATACTCTAGATAACGAGTAGGATATCCAGATGCTGTAGGAGGTCCAGCGATGCTTCGACCTTCCACTCCTGGGTGAATCGCAACAGGTAAACGATATCTTTCCGCCGTCTCATAAATCGGGTGATAGTACCGCTGCCCATATAAATTCCGCCCTGCGCTACTCATAATAATTTGCACCATATCTGGATGTTGGGCCATTCTTTCAATTTCTTTTACGGCTGCGACTGGATCTGAAGGATTGATTAATATCGACCCTTTGTATCTTGGACTAACCTTAAGCCATGTATCAACTAGGTGATCATTGTAGGCACGTGCAATCGCATTGCCATAATCGAGATCAGGATGAAGGGAAACACCTAAGATCCCAGGGGTTCCTGTTAAAATCCCATAATCGACATTATATTTATATATATGCTGTTCTAAAAGAAACTCTGGATCCGATCCAGCTACTCCCCCATTTGGAGGATTTGCATCCTTACGTCTCACCCCAACAGGACTATAATAACCGGAAAAATTAATTCCACTTTCCAACCACTGTTGGTGCCAAGCTTTCGGTAAATATGGTAACAATTCACTTAATTCCTTAAAGTCATTATGAATATCCGTATCAATTAATTGAGGCGCTTCCTTTTCTGCCATCACACATTCTCCTCTCTTATTCCTTCTTATTAAACTTTCTCTGCTTCTATATTTGTAGCTGACTGT
Organism: Robertmurraya phoenicis; assembly: GCF_047302285.1. Classification (GTDB taxonomy): domain Bacteria; phylum Bacillota; class Bacilli; order Bacillales; family Cytobacillaceae; genus Robertmurraya. Next base: position 277,648 of record NZ_CP154845.1, on the reverse strand, counting down.
TTTGACCGACGGGTGAGCGAAAGTACAATGATGATAAAGGCTAAAGCAAACCCAATTACATTAATGATTGCCGTGTAATCTGCTCCTTTCAGAGGGTAAAGCATCAGCACACCGGCAATGAACGTACCTATTCTCGTTCCCCAATTTATTTTCTTAAATAAAAACCCTGTAAGCCCCGCTCCAATAATAATTGTACCGAGGACAGCTGTCGCAAACGATAATAGGGTATCCCCCAATGTGCTTTGCATGATTAAACTTGGATCATAAACAAAGATAAAGGGAATGATATAAGCTAACATTCCTAGCCTGGTAGCTGTTAATGCCGTTTTCATCGGTGACGTTTCAGCAATAGCAGCTGCTGCAAAGGCAGCCAAGGCAATCGGTGGTGTGAAATTAGAAACGATTGCAAAATAAAAGATAAATAGATGAGCAGCTATTGGAATAATGCCAAAGTCAACTAAAGCAGGAGCAACTAATGTAGCCACTAAAGCGTATGCTGCTACTGATGGCATTCCCATTCCAAGAATAATAGAACCTACCGCCGCTGACAGAAGCAATAAAATTAAACTTTGATTTCCAATTTGTACGAGGAGATAGCCAAATGTGAACCCTAGTCCAGATACAGAAATAACCCCCATTACTAACCCCGCAACTGCCAATGCACTCGTGACATCTAAAATTAATCGGCCCGTTCCTTCAACAGCCTCTTTTAAACGAGTAAAGAAAGATACTCGATTTTCCTTTTTTAAGGCGAAAATCGGAATTGCGATTAATCCTGAAAGCACACCCGCTGTTGCTGGATTTAAGCGAATAATGAAAATCGTATAGATTAACACGGCGATGACAATAGCAACAGGCCATGCATCCTTCAATGTTTGTTTGACTTTTGGCATATCTTCTTTTTGAACTTTTCTAAGTCCGTGTCTTCCAGCTTCTAAATCAACTTGAACAAAGACAGCGACATAGAAAAGAATAGCTGGGATGAGAGCAGCTAAAGCAACATTCGCATAAGGAATACCTAAGCGCTCTGCAATCATAAATGCAGCTATCCCCATTACAGGTGGCATAATTTGCCCGCCAGAAGAAGCGACCGATTCAACTGCTCCTGCAAATCGACGAGAGTAGCCATTTTTTATCATCAATGGAATTGTTACACTACCTGACAAGAATACATTGGACACTGGGGCTCCCCCAACTGTTCCTACTAAACTTGAACCGACAACTGCGGCTTTTGCTGGGCCACCACGAGTTCTTCCAAAAAAGAGGAGAGCAATATTTGTTAAGGCGTCTCCGCCTCCATATTTCAAAAGAATTTGGCCGAAGAAAATAAATGCTAGACCAATCGTGGCGGCCATCCCAAGTAGATTCAGCATACTGTTCGGATCCAGGTAAAGATACGTTAATAACTTCCCCCAAGAGATTGGTAACCCAGACCAGGAACCAGGTAAATAAGAGGAATAGGCCCCATATAAAATAAATACAATCGGGATAATGACCAATATCTTTCCGATTAGACGACGTCCTGCTTCAAGGATTAATAGAATGGTCAAAAGCGCTAATATCGTTCTCTCTGCCGTTACTTCCCCTAATGTTAAAACAAGTTTTGGATAATTTATCGCAATCCAAATACCAGCAGGTAGTGAAAGCACGCAAAGAACGATATCGTACCAAGGAAGCGAGTCATTAGCGACTCGCTTATTTAATGGGAGGGAAAGGAATGTACTCACTAAAAACAAGCTGATAAACACGCCAATCCATTGTTCACTATAAAGTGATAAGCCAAGGTAGGTATGCACATTCAAGATAAACGATAAGCCTAATAGTACCGTTCCAATAAAAAGACTGGCCTGTATCACTCTCGGAATACCTGTTAAGGTTCGATAACGATTAAAGTTTTGCTCTGGTTTATTACTCATACGCAACCTCCCCTAGCCAATTATCAGTTACTCTCATGTTCATCCGTCCATACACCGATCTCTTTATAAAATTTAACCGCTCCTTCGTGATAAGGGATCGGTGGTTTCGTAGTAGCCATATTATCTGGTGATAAATTCGCTGTCCACGGGTGAATATCATGCATTTTTTCTGAGTTTTCCCAGATCGCTTTTAATACCGTGTAGACCGTCTCAGGACTCGTATCTTCCGTCGCAACCATAAACATTTCATAAGATGGAAGTAACGTATCTTCTGTCAGAATTCCTTCACCACCTGGTGCCGGATGTAAGAACACCCCTGGTAACAAATCATCCATTATCGCTTGTAAATCATCTGGTAAACCATCTTGGATGTCTTCTGGTTTTAAGTCAGCAAAAGGAAGGATCTTTAAGCCTACAGCCTGATGCACTTCCATCGTATTTGGCGAAGTGTAGCTAGCAGCTATAACTGCATCAACAGCTCCATTTTGTAAACTTGTTAAAGCTGTATTTGTATCAGGTACAGGAACCTCTTTTACGTCATCCCATGTTAATCCCGCTGATGCTAGTAATGCTTCAGCAATCAAATCTGAGAAGACGTTCCCTCCGTAATCACTTCCAACTCTCTTACCTTTTAAGTCTGCTAAACTATCTATTCCACTGTCTTCTCTTACAGCTAAACCACTATTACTAAGAAGTGGACCGCCAAATAATACGCGAAGATTCTCTGTTGCATTATCAAAACCTGGTCCACCAGATTGTGCCCATGCTGCATCTGGACCCGCAATTAACCCAAAGTCCACTCGTCCTGCAGCCATATCAGACATCCATGCGTTTGGACCAGCAGTCGGCTGAACAATTGCTCGAATTGGTGTGTTATCAGAAATAACTGAAGCTAATCCTGAACCAACTGTATGGTACCCTCCACCTTGAGCATGAGTAACAATGGAAACAACATCAGGTAATTCAGCTTCTTCTCCGCCATTTCCATTGTTTTGATTTTCATCTACAGTTCCTGTGTTGCCTGAATCAACTTGCTCTGTTCCGGATTCACTACAGGCAGCAAGCACAAAAATCAAAAGAATAAATACAAAAACATAACACCAGTTTGACTTTTTCATCGACTTTCCCCCTCAACAAGTTTTACCATTGAAACAGCCTCAAAAGATAACGCTTACATTTCATTCGAAATACTCAGCAATCTCCACAAGATTCTCATCTGGATCTCGAATATATATGGAATTCATCATTCCTAATGCACCATTTCTATGAATCGGACCTAACTCAATGCTTATCCCTCGCGTTAACAGGTGTTCTTCTACCTTTTTAATAGGTGTTGTTGTAATGAGACAGAGATCGGCAGATCCAGGAGTCGGATTTAAGGCCTTTGGTTCGATTGTAGTACCAGCTTCATGTAGATTAATTTGTTGTTGACCAAACTTTAAGCCAATCCCTTTTTCACCATATCTAGTCAATTCCATAGCTAAAGTTTCTTTATAAAAAAAGAGCGTCTTTTCAAGATTCTTCACTGTTAGCACAATATGATCGATACTATCAATCTTCAATTTATACACCTACCTTATTTAGAAAACGTTTTCTTAAATGAATGGATTTTCAAGCAAAAAGTGACTTGTTCTCTCCCTTCTTATTAATATTTATTATTTTCTGAAATTTCTTATTTATAAATTTACAACATATGATTCATATATACAAACGGTCTTAACGATTGCATTTATAGTTAAAAACGATTAATTAACCTCATTCGCAAGTTGATTACCTTGTTAATAAACTGGATGCATATTAAATTACTAGTAGAAGTAGTTCTATTTTTAAGGGGGATATCATGCAAATACATCAACTCGAATATGTAATTGCTCTTGAGAAATATCGTCACTTTTCCTTAGCTGCCAATGAAATAAATGTCTCACAGTCTACTCTTTCTGACCAAATTAGAAAACTTGAGAAAGAGCTTGGCATCGAGCTTTTCGTCAGAACTACTAGAAAAGTAGCTTTAAGTTCAGCTGGTGAAGACTTCCTTATTTATGCAAAACGAATATTAGCTGAAATTGATAAAGCGAAACAAACGATGATTGAACATCAAAACCTTTCAAAGGGAAGAATAAGAATTGGTGCCATTTCCACGATTACTCATTTAGGAATTACAGCGATTATTGCGAACTTCCAAAAAGAGTATCCTGGGATTAACATTGAGATCCTTGAAGCCAATAGTGATAAGTTATTTGAAAAGTTTCAAACATCTGAGATTGATGTTGCTTTTATAACCTACCCCTATATTTCTGATATCGACTTTGATTTCTATCCAGTGACAGATGATGAATTAGTTGTCATCGTAGGAAATGAACATCCTTTAGCTAAAAGAGAGAAAGTTTCCTTTTCCGAACTTGTAGGGGAAAAATTTCTCCTTATTAAAGCAAGTAAAGGATTGCAAAACACTTTAATCCAAGCATGTCACGAAGCTGGCTTTAACCCTAATATTATTTTAGAAAGCTATCATTCAGAAACCATTTGTGGATTAGTGGAAGGTGGTATGGGGATCTCTTTCTTTTCAGCTAGACTCGCCCGTTCCTTGTTAAACACCAACTCACAATTTAGTATTGTTTCACTCAATACATCGATAAGAAGAATTACGGGATTAGCCATTCCGAAGCAAAACCATTTATTATCTGCGAAGACCTTTCGAGATTTTGTGTTACAGCATCCAATCTAATCGTGTGCTAGTTACAGATGCCCGAAAAGTCAATAACAGTGGTTATCTAACCAAAGAATTTAAAATAAATAGGGAAACCTTTCCGAATAGGTCTCCCTTAAAATTTGCATAACACTAAACCGATATAGAGCAATTTTTTTAAAATCCTGTACTTCGAAATCTCTGCAAGAAAGCTTGTAGTCTTTCGCTTTTTGGATTTTCGAGAATTTCTTTTGGGCTTCCTTGCTCTTCAATTTGCCCATCGTGAAGAAACACAATTCGATCTGCTACATCTCTCGCAAAATCCATCTCATGTGTTACGAGAATCATGGCCATATCTGTCTCCTGTGCTAAATCTTTAATGACCTGAAGAACTTCGCCGACTAATTCTGGGTCAAGAGCAGATGTGACTTCATCAAATAACATCACCTTTGGGTGCATAACGACTGCACGTGCGATTGCCACCCGCTGTTTTTGCCCTCCTGAGAGTTGCTCCGGATACGCATCTAGTTTATCTCCTAACCCCACCTTTTCAAGCATATCAATGGCTCGTTCTCTTGCCTCCTCTTTGGACAGACCAAGGACGTGAATGGGCGCTTCTGTTACATTTCGTAAAATCGTCATATGAGGAAATAGATTAAAATGCTGAAAAACCATTCCAATATCAGAGCGCATTTTCCGCAAATGTTTTTCATCTGCAGGAACCAGTTTTCCATCGCTTCCTTCCTTATGCCATAATGGCTCTCCATTCATTTTAATGATTCCTGATGTTGGTTTTTCCAGTGTCATTAACATGCGAATGATCGTTGTTTTCCCCGACCCACTCGGACCAATAAGAGCCACTTTTTCACCAAAGCTGATTTGTAAATCGACGCCTTTTAGTACTTCTATGTTTCCAAAGCTTTTCGTTACCTGTTCATACTGAACCAAGGATTCTGCCTTCTCACTTATCGGCTCCTCTATCATTAACTCTTTTTCAATCGCACTCATTTCCCATCATCCTTTCAATTCTTTTCTTGCACCGAAGCCCAGTTTCGCCCTCTTTTCGAGCTTGTTAATCAATAATGCAGAAGGATAACTTAGCAATAAGAACAATACTCCGACAATGGTGATCGGCTCTAAATATTTAAAATGAGCTGCGCCAATTAACTGTGCCTCTTGCAAAAATTCACCAACACCGATCGCCATCAAAATAGGCGTTTCCTTAAAAAGCACGAGTAAATAGTTCCCCATCATCGGGATAACAGGTGGGATCGCTTGAGGAAGAATAACTTTGAACCAAGTATGGGTCTTTGTGAAGTTCATTGCCTTCGCAGCCTCCCATTGTCCCTTAGGTACTGCCTCAATGCCTGAACGATATACCTCTGATAAATATGTACTATAGTGGATTCCTAGAGTCAGAATGCCCGCAGTATATTTATCAAAGGAAATACCAAGCGCAGGAAGAGCAAAGAATACGAAAAATAATTGCACTAATGGCGGAGTACTTCTTACAAATTCAATAAATCCATAGGTAGTAAGCGACAGTAGCTTAAATTTCGATCTCCTCGCAAATGTTAAGACCAATCCAAATATAAGAGAAAAGATATAAGCACCAAATGTAATGCCAATGACAAGCCATATCGCAGAAGCAATTTCGGGGAATACTTGAAATGCAAAGTCCCAATCCCAGGTCATGCTCTAACCACTCCTCTCGATGCATTCTTCTCCAATTTACGCACCCCAATTATGAGAGGTAAGGCAATAATAAAGTACAACACTAATAAAACAATAAAGACAGGGAATGTATAGCTAAGATTCGTATTTTGTAGGATTAGCCCTTTGTAGGTTAAATCAGTCAGTGTGATAAGGGATACTAAGGAAGTTCCTTTTAAGAGTTCAATTAGGGTATTCCCGAATCCAGGGAGCATCATGCGAATGGCCTGTGGCAAGATGACTAACCTCATTCTTTGCCATCTCGTCATGTTTAAAGCGATCGATGCCTCCGTTTGACCTTGAGGAATGGCCGTGATTGCCCCCCTTACAATTTCCGAACCATAGGCCCCATAGTTAAGACCAAGGGCCACCACTCCTGCTAAAAATGGAGTAAATTGAAATCCGAAAGCTGGTAAGGCAAAGAAAATCCAAAAGAGTTGTACGAGTAGTGATGTACCTCTAAATAGTTCCACATAGACAGCAGTAATTCGCCTTATCATCGCAAATCTTGATATTCTTCCTAGCCCTGCAATAAACGCCACGACAATGGCAAGGCATGAAGCGGCTAGTAAAATTTCAATGGTGACAATTACTCCGGGGAGAATTTTCGGAATGATATCTAAATAAGCACTCATTCACCCTCACATCCTTTCTTCTCTAGTTCGTTTCTACTCTAAAAACCTGTTATCCAAAAACAGGCACTCACTACGAGCGCCTGTTGATGGATCAGATCTTAGCCTTCACAAAGTTGTTGTGCTGTCATATCTCCTGGTAGGTCCGCTTCTGTAAATCCAAATTTACTTATAATTTCTAGTAATTCTCCTGAATCCTTTAATTCTTGAAGTGCTTCATTATAAGCTTCTCTCAGTTCATCATCTTCAATCGCAAAGCCTGCCGCACCATAGCCACGAACACTCTCTCCGTCTACTATCGGCTGTGAAAACTCCTCAACTCGATCAATATTTTTTGCATTCGCCGTTTCAAGAGCTGATTCCAATGTTGGTCCTGTCATCGTAATTGCATCCACTCGTCCTGATTCAAGCGCCGCAATATTGGAAGGAATATCCTGAACGATTTCCATTTGGTCTTCTGACACACCTGCTGCTTTTAAATAGTCGATTTCAATCGCTCCGTTCATCACAGAAATTTTGACATCTGGATTGTTTGCGATATCTTCATAGCTATGTAGATTATGTGGGTTATCCTTTTGTACAGCTAGAGCCTCTCCAATACTATACTCAGGTTCTCCAAAATCAATTTGCTTACAACGATCAGGTGTTATGTACATGCCAGCCGTAATGACATCAAAGTTTCCTGACTGCAGTCCTGGTATGAGAGAGCCAAACTTCGTTAACTTCCCATCCATTTCCTCAATGCCTAGCTTTTCAAAAACCGTTCTTGCCACTTCAACCGATTGCCCTGTTAAATTGCCATTTTCATCTTCATATGCGTACGGGACTTCTCCAGAAAATCCCACTGTAATTTTACCTTCTTCTTTTACCTTTTCCAGTGTAGACATATCTCCTTCAGATCCTGATGACGTTGATGAGCAAGCAACTACGCTCAGCATCAAAAGACATATGACTATTCTTGTATAAAATTTCTTCAATGATCAAACCCCCTAATAATGTTGAAATAGTTTAAGATTGGTAGATTCTGCTTCAATAAGCGTTAAATATGGAAATTATCGAAGTTAAACTGAGGAAACAAGTATGAAAGCGGCATATAACTAGTCTAAGGGAAAAGAAAATGTCGTACAAATTGGATATTTCATGAATATTCCGGATATTCAAGCTTCAACTAGCGAGAGCTGTTTCATAATGGAAACATTCTTATAAATGTTAGCAGATCCTCTAACATCCTACCAAAGAGAATTGAAAACGTTACCTTTTTCCTATCGTTTCCATGACATTTTTCCCTACTCAAAAAAAGTGTTCATAATTGAATTTCTTTTTTCCACCTTCACAATGGTATAATTTATTGAACATTATTTTTTGCAGGTTTTTTTATTAGAAAAACTCAAGTATTAATTACATTGTCGACTTACGTATCAAGTTAAACATCATTAAAGAATGCTCGGAGTGAAATTTTTTGGAATCTAAGAAAGCGTTACCTATTTTATTTATCGTTATGTTTTTAGTGATGGTCGGTTTTGGCATTATTATCCCCGTACTTCCTTTTTACGCAGAGAATATCGGGGCATCCCCTACTGAACTCGGGTTATTGATGGCCGTTTATTCGATTATGCAGTTTCTTTTTGCACCAATGTGGGGTCGGATCTCTGATCGTATCGGTCGAAAGCCTGTCATCATGATCGGAATATTGGGGTTAGCATTATCCTTTTTTCTAATGGCTATCTCTCATCAGCTATGGATGCTTTTTTTAGCGCGAATTCTTGGAGGTTTCCTTTCCTCTGCTAACATGCCTACGGTCATGGCTTATGTAGCAGATATTACGTCTGAGGAGAATAGAGGAAAGGGAATGGGCCTAATTGGAGCGGCCACTGGACTTGGTTTTATCTTCGGTCCTGCTGTTGGTGGAGTCTTTTCCGAAATCGCATTAAGCCTTCCTTTTTATATTGCTGCGGCTTCTTCACTTTTCACTTTCTTTTTAGTTTTCTTTATTTTAAAAGAATCCTTACAAATCGAAGAGCGCAAGCACACCTCTAAACGAAAGACTCCGTGGAAGGAAGCGGTAAGCAGCCCTGTCTCGATGCTCTTTTTTTTACAGCTATTTGTCTCGATTTCACTAGCAGGCCTAGAAGCGACTTTTGCGTATTTTGCAGCTGTAAAGGCTGGGCTGGATGCCGTCAAGCTCGGATACATTTTTATGATTATGGGACTAGCTCAGGCATTCGTCCAAGGTGGTTTAATCGGAAGACTTACGAAACGCTATGGTGAAGGACCAGTTATTCAAATGGGCATCTTTATTTCTGCAATTGGATTCGGACTTATTCTCCTTTCCAATTCCTTTTGGACAGCCGCTCTTTATTTAACAGTGTTCGGCGTAGGAAATGGACTTATCCGACCAGGAGTATCCTCATTACTTACGAAAAAATCAAGTACTGGTCACGGGAGCACCACTGGCATGCTTTCCTCCTTCGATTCACTCGGTAGAATTATTGGACCACCGTTAGGAGGATGGCTCTTCTCCATCTCCATTGGACTGCCCTATTTGAGTGGGATCGTTTTATCAATTATTGCAATCTTCATTTTTTACATGTATGCAAATAAACAAAAGAGTCTTGTGATTGAGGAGCAAGGGTAAAGATAAAAGAGTCATGTTGAATAATTCTCAACATGACCTTTTTCACTACGTCTTATTCTTTTTACTCACTGCCTTTTCAAGTCGTCGAAAGCGTCTTAAATCAGCTTTCCGAATGGGGAGTGGTTCATGCTTCAACAATTTCACAATAGCTATCGTTAACATTAATAATAAAACCGTAAACGGGAGGGCTGCAATCAATGAAGCCGTTTGTAGGGCTTCAAGTCCCCCTGCATATAGCAAAACCGTAGCAATCGCTGACATCAGAAATCCCCATATAAACTTTGCGACTTGCGGAGGATGCAAGCTGCCAGATGTCGTCATACTCGATAGAATATAAGTAGCTGAATCGGCTGATGTCACTAAAAAGGTAAAGATCAATAGAATCGCAAGAATTGACATTACAGTTGATAATGGCAATTGGTTAAAGGTCGTAAACAAAGCTGTTGTAATATCCGCATTAACTGCCTCTGCTATCCCTGCCTGAGCATTTAAATCATTCCAAAGAGCCGTCCCACCGAAAGCAGCAATCCAAAGACAAGCAATTAAAGGCGGGATAATCATTACCCCCATAATATACTCTCGAATGGTTCTTCCTCTGGAGACACGAGCCACGAACGCTCCTACATACGGAGACCATGCAATCGCCCAAGCCCAATAGAAAATCGTCCAATCACGGACCCATGTTCCGCCCTTATATGGCTGCAGACGCAAACTATATTGAATAAAATTGGCAAAATAATCGCCAATCGCTAATGTAAAGCTTTCTAAAATCATCACTGTTGGGCCTGTAATTAAAACAAATGCGAGAAGAAGAATAGCAAGTCCTAAGTTCAAGTTGCTCAAAAACCGAATGCCCTTATCCAATCCAGTTGTAGAAGATAACATATAAGCGACAAAAATGATAAAGATAATAATCAATTGAGTTATAAAAGAATTGCCTGTCCCCCATACACTGTGAAGTCCACCAGCCATTTGCAGGACACCTAGCCCTAAGGATGTTGCAATCCCCATGACCGTAGCTATAACAGATAGCGTATCAATGGAGCTTTTTACAATCGGCTTGTCCCCGACAACCGGTTCAAGAGCAGTGGAAACTAGCCCATTTTTATTTTTACGAAACTGGAGAAAACCGATTACAAGTCCAACAATGGCAAATACAGACCACTGACTAATGCCCCAATGAAAAAAAGAATAGCCCATCGCAATTCTAGCAGCCTCCTCGGTTTGAGGCTCTACGCCAGCAAAAGGAGTATTAAAAAAATGACTCATCGGCTCAGCTACACCCCAAAAGACGAGACCTGCCCCAAATCCAGCCGAGAACAACATGCCAATCCATGTGAAAAATGAAAATTCAGGTCGCTCTTCCTCTCCCCCTAAACGAATTCCTCCATATTTGCTAAAAGCCAATCCTATTAAGAAAATAATGAGGATAAAGACAGCAAGAAGATAAAACCAGCCGAAATTGACCGTTGTAAAATTAAACAATCTTCCAGCCACTTCCCCGAATTTCACAGGTACAATCGCCCCAATGATCACAATAATCATAATAACGGCGGCTGATACTGAAAAAACAGGGTTTCTCCATAAATTTTTATCCATGTAAACCCCCTAGAAAAATTGATTTCTCCGTTATTTTGACCTGTTTTTCTAGATGAATTCGTGAGCAATAAAATAACCCTCTTATTTAATTGAATATCTACAACAATTTTTAATAGTAACTCAACTTTAATGATTTATATCTGTTAGGTCCAACACGACAAAAAACAAACAATTATTTCTTTGTATATTTTATTCCATTATAATAATGGCTAGGGGGTGACCCAATGGCACGTGATCGTAAATTCTAAACAGAAGATTTATAACATGCAACAAAACATATTTTGCTTCAGCAAGGTTATGAGGGATTTAATTTTAGTCTTTTAGCAGAATGATTGGATATTTCTAGAGGAGTTATTTATAAATATTTTGATAACCGTGAAGAATTAGTTATCCATTTTATGAGATATGAAATGAAACTTTTTCTTGTAGAGCTATTGGAAATTGAACAATATTCTACCTTTGACGAAAAATTAACCTTTTTTAATTTTTAAAAATCCATCGATTCCACGGTTAATTGAAATTGGACAGCGTATTCCCATTAACGAAAACATGAAGATCAAAGAAGATTTCTTCAAGCTAGAAGACCTTCGCCTTGAGAGGAAAGGAATATACGATGAAAACATTCATACAAGCGATCACTGATCGTGTTACAACCAAAAAGGGAATGTGGATCACTTTAGCCATTTGGCTTATTGCAACCGTTTCCTTGACTTTATTTGCACCTAGCATCCATGATTATCAAGTTTCGAAAGTAGATACACTTCCTGAAGACGCTCAATCTGTTGTCGCTCAAGCAAAAGTGGCAAAGTATTTTAAAGACGATGAGGGTATCCCTGCCATTTTAGTTTTTCAGTCAAAGGACAGTAAAGTAAGCCTTCCGGTTCTAACTGCTGTTATTGATGAATTCGAAAATGCAAAAATTCCAGGGTTGCAACAAGTCGTTCCCTTATCATACCTGCCACCTCAAGCAACAACTGAATTCTTTTCAGAAGATCAAACAACTGCTTTAATTCCGATGACCTTTGATTCTTCCTTAGAAACGAAGGAAATGCAAAAGGCAATGACACAAATGAGGCAAATCGTAATAGACTCATCTGATTTAGAAATGTATGTGACAGGGCCAGCCGGAATTGCGACTGATACCGTAGATTTGTTTTCCCGCGCCGATTTAGTTCTTATCTTTTCAACTGTCGGGATCATTTTAATCCTATTGATTGTGATCTACCGTTCACCGTTATTAGCCCTTATCCCGCTCCTTGGAGCTGTATTTGTCTATCAAGTTGTCACACAAACACTTGGGATCATGGGAAAAGGCGGCTTGGCGATCAGTAGTCAAACCGTATCGATCATGTCCATACTCTTATTTGCAGCGGTCATTGATTATTCTTTATTCGTTTTCTCACGTTACCGCGAAGAATTGAAAACACATGCAAGTAAATATGAGGCCATGCAAGTAGCAATGAAAGAAACGGGCATGCCAGTGTTTTTCTCTGGTGGAACTGTACTCGCCGCGATGCTTGTTTTATTCTTTGCCCAATCAGGGGACTATCGTAATTTTGCACCGACTTTTGCTACGACCATGATGATCATCATGATTGCGTCCATTACATTAATTCCTGCCCTATTTACATTATTCGGAAGAAAATCATTCTGGCCTAGAATTCCTAAAATAGGAGAGCAAAGTACGGATAGACAAACTTTTTGGGGAAAAGTTGGGCTGCTTATTACGAAAAAGCCTCGGCTCTCTGTTGCTGTTGTCAGCATTATTTTAATAATAGCTGCAAGCAATATATTCAACCTACAATATGAATTCGACACGATGAAGTCATTTCCAGAAGATATGCCTTCCCGTCAAGGTTATGAAATTCTAGAAAAGCAGTTTGAAAAAGGAGACCTTGCGCCCACGACCGTCTTATTCGAATCAACAGAAGCTGTAACAGCCGAGAAAGAAGAAAATTTAAAGACCATATTGGCCGCTCAACCTCTTGTTAGCAATGTTCGTGTGAACGGAGTTACGGAAGACGAAAAGGTCATTCAATACAATTTAACGTTTGAAGGTAATCCCTATAGTATTAACTCGATGGATGCCTTGGAAAAAATGATCGCTAACAGCGAGAAAATCCTATCTGATAGTCATGTCACTGGAGAGCTATATTTTGCTGGAGAAACCGCTTCAAAGGTTGATGACAGAAAGATCAATGATCGAGATGTTATCCTCATTGTCGTTTTAGAAACGATTCTCATCTTTGTCTTACTCATTTTCCTAACAAGGTCATTTAAAATGCCCCTTTACATGATGGGTACCATTTTAATATCCTTCCTAGCCGCTTTAGGGCTAGGGACGTTCTTAAGTCAGTTATTCTTTGATATCAGTTCTATCAGTGATCGCGTCCCGCTGTATTCATTTGTGTTCTTAGTTGCCTTAGGCATTGACTATAACATTATGCTTATTTCCCGGTTTCAAGAGGAACGAAAAAAACATTCTGTCAGAGAAGCAGTGGAAATTGCTGTAGCCAACACGGGTGGTGTGATTTCGTCAGCTGGACTCATTTTAGCAGCAACCTTCGCTGTCCTTATGACTCAGCCAGTTGAACTGCTATTTGTATTTGGGTTCATTGTTGCAGTTGGGATCTTATTGGATACTTTCTTAATTCGAGGCGTTCTGCTACCAGGACTAATCGTATTACTGGAAAAAGATCAAGCTCAAGCATCTGAAAAATAAACAAAGAGGCAGGGACATAACTAGCTTCAAAATAATGAGAAAGGTGAATCCTGAGGGTACTCAAATTCACCTTTCTCTATTTTTGTCTGTTAATTTTGCCATTAACGCAAGACCTTCGATTTTCCTGGTACAAAAAATCGAGTGCAACGCAAATTAGCCTTCAAGAAGCCACATCGATTTCCGCTTTATCTAAATTTCTACTAGAAGACCCTATTTTACTCCAACCACCTCTCACCATTAAGCGGAATTTTTCCTGTTATCTCCTCATTGGACTCCCTTTTAGGCGAAATAACGGAAGATTTTCCGCTTATGGAGGGCAAAATCGTTTCTTTTGGCATTTTTTCAGTACATAGCAGGAGTTTTTCCTGTTATTTCGGCTCTTTTTCATGATGGTTGCTCATTAAGCGGAATTTTTCCTGTTGTTTTTTCATACCGATACGCCAACTGTTTATACGAACACTTTATACAGTTCAAACTGGAATCAAAAAGTCGTTACCACCGAATTTTTGACCCAGCCTCTTTTCATTCAAAATGGTTCAAATACTGGCCATACCCTTCTTCCACAAGCTTACTTTTAGGTATAAATTTCAATGCGGCTGAATTGATGCAATAGCGGGCCCGATCCGGTCCAGGTCCATCATCGAAGACATGACCAAGATGAGCATCAGAGGTTTTCGAACGAACTTCAATCCTTCGCATTCCGTGGGAGGTATCAAATTTCTCTTCCAACTCCGTTCGCCGGAGTGGTTTCGTGAAGCTCGGCCAGCCACAGCCTGCATCATATTTATCGAGGGAGCTAAACAATGGTTCACCAGAAATGATATCAACATAAATGCCTTCCTCTTCCTGATCCCAATACTCATTTTGAAAAGGCGGCTCTGTCGCATTATTTCGGGTCACTTCATACTGTAGAGGAGTCAATCTGTTGCGAAGCTCCTCATCTGATGGAGTCATCTTCCAATTTTCGCGAATAAACCGCGCTCTCCCTGAACCTTCCTTATACAATTGATAATGAAAAGGATTCTTTTTATAATACTCTTGATGTTTATCTTCTGCTGGATAAAAAGGACTTGCTGGTAAAATTTTCGTCGCGATCGGCTTTGAAAACTGGCCGCTTGCCGCTAACCCTGCTTTCGATTTCTCTGCTGCTATTCTCTGAGCCTCACGGTGGTAAAAAATGGCCGTTCGGTATGAAGAGCCCCGGTCATTAAATTGACCTTCAGCATCTGTTGGATCAATTTGTTGCCAATACATTTCAAGAAGTTTCTCATAAGGCATAACTGCCGGATCAAAGGTAATTTGAACAGCTTCATAATGGCCTGTTGTTTCAGAACACACTTCTTCATACGATGGATTCTCCTTATGCCCTCCTGTGTAACCTGAAATCACTTCTTTGATTCCAGGATGTTCGTCAAAAGGCTGGACCATACACCAAAAACACCCTCCTGCAAAGGTCGCTTTTTCCCATTGTTCCACCATAACCATCCTCCTTACATTTCTAGCCATTCGCGAAACCATAAAGCATACTCATAGGTTTGCACCCATTTCGAATCTGATTCCTCCACACTCCAAAAAGCAGACAACGTCGTCATTGCTAATCCCGCTTTTAAAAGGCGTTCGCGGTTAAATGACAATCCAGACGAAAGCGTATCGACTCTTTCCTTGAGCACTTTCTTCGGATTTTCTTTTTCATGAAGATGATTCATAAGGAAGGAGACAACATCAAAATACTGATCTCCGATAACGCCCTTCGGATCAATCGCCATCCACCCTTTATCCTCGGAAAAAAGAATATTTTCATGATGAAGATCTCCATGGAGCAATTCTGTCGTATCATTGATTTCTACAAAATAACGCTCGGCTAGACCTAGAATTTCCTCAGAAAACTGTCCGTTTAAATATTCATCTGTTTGCCTGCAAGCTAGAAGCTTAGAAGCCCATTGTTCAATCGATGGAAGATCGTTCTCCTTTGGCGCTTCTCGTCGGATCGCTTTCCAAACCTTCATAAATTGCTCTAGTACTTGCTCTTCGTCCTTTAACTCTGAAAGCATCTTTCCTGGAACGAATTTTTCTAACAGAATGACTCCCTTCTCTTCATCTGCTTTTAAAAGCTTACAGCATCCGTTCCCATCGTATACTTGCAATGCTCTTATTTCATTCCTCAATTCACTACTAGATAGAGCTATTTTTAAAATCCGCTCCACCCCGGTTTCATCTATCACATGTAATACATAGTTGTAAGACAAATTTGAAACAGGCCCCATGGAGATTAAATTCCATTTTGCTAAATAATGGTTCACCTTTTCTTCAAGATTCTCTAACCAGAGTGAACCTTGATCACGAAAGGCTCCGATCATTTTTTTCCGAAATGAACTAGGAATATGCATCGTCTCTCTCCCTATCATTTTTCAAATACAATTCCGTACTTTTTCATTTTTTTATAAAGGGTCGCACGTGACATCCCCAATCTCTTTGCGGTAATACTCTTATTTCCAAATGTACTTTGGAGCGTTTCCATAATTCGTTCCTTCTCCAGCCTTTCCTTCTCTGCAGTCAGTGAAGCGACCTGTAAATCAAGATGAACAGAAGGCTCCTCCCCAACATGAAGGACTTGATAAAGGTCAGTTTCTGTTATTTCCCCACTTTCGTTCAACACGACTAGCCTTTCTATTAAATTGCGAAGCTCACGAATATTACCAGGCCAATCGTAATCAAGCATGATCGATAATGCATCTTTATTAATGGTGTAATCTTGTTTTTGATATTTGAAGGAAAACTCTTCGAGAAAATCATAGACGAGTAAAGGAATATCCTCTCTCCTCTCTCGTAGAGGAGGAATCTTTACGGAAAATACATTTAAACGATAATACAAGTCCGAACGGAAGGTTCCTTCTGCGACCATTTTTTCTAACGTTCGATTGGTCGCTGCAATGACTCTAATATCAACTTTTTTCGGATTAAGTCCGCCAATGCGATAGACTTCTTTATCTTGCAAAACTCGTAGTAATTTCACCTGCATATCAAGAGGAAGCTCCCCCACTTCATCTAAGAACAAGGTTCCTCCATTCGCCAACTCTAACTTCCCTGGTTTTCCACCCCTTGAAGCACCTGTATAAGCTCCTGATTCATAGCCAAAAAGCTCACTTTCAAACAAGGCATTCGGAATTGCGCCACAATTAATCGGGATAAACGGTTTTTCCTTTCTCACACTTTTCTCGTGAATCGCATGAGCAAATAGTTCCTTCCCTACACCGCTATCCCCACTAATGAGAACGGTCGCATCTGACTTCGCCATTTTTTTTGCCTGATGAATGATGTGTTGTATCGAGGCATGAACCCCTTTGATTTTTGAGAAAGGATCGTCATGCTGTTGATTGATATGTTGTCTTAACTGCTGTAATTCTTTCGAAGCAGATGACAACTTTTCATTTAATTGAATCGTCGCAGTAATATCTTTTTCAATCGATAAGCTTCCGATCACTTCTTTTTCTTCATTATAGAGAAGACTTGTACTGATCAGGACATGTTTGTCAGCTCTAGGCACATGGTATACATCACGGACAGGCTTATGTGTCGCTAAAACCTTTAGATGCATGACATCCTCTTGTTGAAAAAAATCGCGGATATTTCGACCTATAATTTCTTCTTTATTTATTTGATAGGTTCTTTCTGCCGCTTCATTCCAATAAACCAATTCACCTTTTGTATTCACGACTGAAATCGCTTCTTCCAAAGAAGATAAAATCGCATCTAACGTTTGAACTACAAAACGATCTTCCATGTACATCGACCCACCTTTTATATAAGCAATATTTCTCATTTTTGTATAAAAAGTATACACTTCTAAACACTTTTGTTAACCAAACAATACAGTCTCAAAAACAACATGTAAAGAATATTTTATATAATGAATTAATTTCTTGATAGCGCACTTCAAATTAAAAAACGAAAATTCGGAAGACTTCCTCTTATTTAAATAAGCAGGATGTGATTTGCTAACGACTTCGTTTGAACTATTAATCCCTTTTCGTACATTGTGAAATAAATATTTTCTTAATATTAAATATTGGCACGATTTTTGCAAAAGTATGAATACCAGCGTGTATTCTTGAGCATCACCGTTTACAAGGTGAAAGTTTGCCATTGGAAAATATATATAAATGGGGGAAATGGTATGATAGCGACTGTTTCTAAAAATTTTTTTCTCTATGTATCTCAACATAAAGGGTTGAACAAAGCTGCTAGAAAATGGGGACTGAAATTTGGTGCCGCACAGGTGGTTGCAGGGATGACGATTGAGGATGCGATTCATTCGGTGAAGGAACTCAATGACAAAGGAATCCTATGCACTTTGGACCATTTAGGAGAGTTTGTCAGTAGTACGGAAGAAGCATTGCTTGCGACAGAATACAATGTTCGCACGCTTGAAGCGATTGGGAAAGCAGGCGTACAAAGTCATTTATCGGTAAAAATGACGCAGCTTGGACTAGATATTGATCGCGATTTCTGTGTAAAAAATATGTGCCAAATTCTTGATGCGGCGAAAAGAACGAATAATTTCGTCCGAATCGATATGGAAGACTACTCCCATTGCCAGGTAACATTAGATATATTGCGAGAACTCCGGGAAGTGTATGGGTTTGATAATGTTGGTACGGTTATTCAAGCATACTTGCATCGTGCTCTCGATGATGTAAGGGCTTTAAAGGGCATTTCGCTTCGACTCGTAAAAGGCGCCTATAAAGAAGATCCATCCGTTGCTTATCAGGATAAAAAAGAGATAGATGAAAATTATATGGAGATGATTAAAGCGCATTTGCAAAGTGGCAGTTACACAGCGATTGCTTCACATGATCATCATATCATCGCTAAGGTAAAGAAATTTGCAACGGACAACAAAATCCCTCGTGATCAATTTGAATTCCAAATGCTCTATGGTTTCCGCGAGGAACTACAGGAAAGCCTTGTAAAAGAAGGGTATAAAATGCGTGTCTACGTCCCATTCGGGGATGATTGGTTCGGCTATTTCATGCGCCGCTTAGCAGAAAGACCACAAAACGTCGGGTTTGCGTTAAGAGGATTTTTCTCAAAAAAATAGTGCAATAAAATAAAACAATCACTCAAGGGATTCTCCCCCTGAGTGATTTTGATTTCACACCTTTTTATGTTTTTGCTCCCTTTTCAAATTGAAAACGATTGGCCATTTCGGTTAATGTTTTAGATAAGTGATGAAGCTTTTTCCCAATTTGATTCGTGCTTTCCATTTGCTCGATTTGGTCCCCACTAACAGATAGCATTTCCTCTGAGCTTGCTAATGTTTCTTGTGAGATCGAAGTGAAGCTTACTGTTGCTTGTTCAAGCTTCGGCAAAATTCCAGCCAACTGGGATAATTCTTCCTTCATTCCTTGTAATCGACTACTTTCTTCACCAATTTCTTTCATTAACTCATCAAAGGAGCTTCTTGAAGCACTAGCCATATTTAGGTTGATTTTGATTTTAGCAAGCATTTGCTCAAATTCTTTCGTTGCACCGATCGTACTGTTTTCCATTTTCCCAATTGCATTGGAGATATCTTCTGTCGCTTTCGAAGACTGTTCTGCTAGTTTGCGAACCTCCTGAGCAACGACCGCAAATCCTTTTCCAGCCTCTCCTGCTCTCACAGCTTCAATCGATGCATTCAATGCCAACAGCTTCGTTTGCTCTGAAATTCCACGCACTAAACCGACAAGCTTCGTAATCGAACTGGAGAATTGATTTACTTCCGTAATTGTCCCCGTCAAATGCTCAAAATCTTCCTCAAACTGATAGATCATCGAGATTAACTCTTTAATATTCACTTCTCCATCTTCAGCTGTTTGATTCATATTATTAGAACTTATAAAAATTTCTTCCATTTTGGCAATCATCGCTTCAATTAGTTGTTTCATCTCTTTAAAGCTATTGGCATTATCCTCTGAACTACTAGCCGTTTGCTCTGCACCAAGCCTCACCAAATCAATGGCGGAGACTAGATGATGACTTGAATCTAGCGTTTGCTCAGATGATTTCATTAAATCTCCACCTGTTTGAGATAATTCTTTCGTCGTCTCTTGCAGTTCATGAATAATCCCACTCATATGATCAATCATCGAATGATAGCTTTTTTGTAATGACGTGATTTCTGGAATCGTTGTATGAATTCCCGTTGTCATTTTGAAATTCCCTTCACGTACCTCTCTCATCGTATTGCGTAGGATATTAAGAGGCTTCGTAACCGTTCGAACAAATAGTAGAATAATAATCGTTGTGACTAATACGCTAATTCCAATCCCAATGAGGATAAAGTAGATCATTTGTTGAACAGGTTCCAAATAAGAGTTCGTTGGAATCAACATCACATAGATTCCCCCTACCTCCCTTAACTCCCGAAAAGTGATCGTGTATTCCTTATTATCTATCTTCTTATGCAAGAGCCCATTTTTCATTCCGGTTATTTCATTCAATAGCTCAGGTGATAGATTAGGCAATCTTTCTTCACTTACCTTGAAAGGAATAGCGGCTCCATCAGCTATGTACATGACTTCCGATTCAATTCCCTCTCTCTTCAGCACCTCTTGTTGAGAACGAACACTACTTTCTAGTTGCTGCATAAAATAGTCATCATCACTAATATAGACAAACTTCAAATTTTCCGCGATATAACCGATTAGCTCCGTTTCTCTCACTAACCTTTTTTCGATCGTATCCATCGTGATTTCCTGTGCTTTCATATACGAGCTTACTCCAACACCTACAACCGCTAGAATTAATAGGGAGATAAACAAAAGAAATAGCCTCATCCCTAATGATAGCTTTTGTAGGAATTTCTCACCCGATCCTTTCATATTTTTCAAAGGTGTTAATGCTTTAAATCTGCTTTTTTTCAAAAGGATTCCTCCTAGTACACAACTATTGTCCTATGAAAAATTATACAGATCATTTGTAAACGCAATGTTAAGAGAAAGATGGGTTTTTTTAAGTTCGTGTAAATAAGCGGAGGAAACAACATGTTCCGAAGCATAAGAATGCTGGTATAATTAACACTACTAAATAATGATCCAGTGGGTAGACGCCACGACGTAAAGGAGGATTCTCATGTTCGAATTGTTGATTACGATGGTGGAGCGTCTTGGAATTCTAGTCATGATTGCCTTTATCCTGACGAGATTTCGTTTCTCTCGCGATATGATTTACCAAGAACAGCTTCATCGAAAACAACAGATTACCGCCATCCTTTTCTTCGGATTTTTCGGTATCATCGGAACCTATTCCGGATTAACGTTAAGTGTTAATAGTCTCCAATTTAACCCTTGGGCTTCTGGACTCGCTGCCGATGAAGCCATTGCGAACTCCCGAGTGGTCGGTATCGTCATCGCCGGACTCCTCGGAGGTTATAAAGTTGGGATCGGTGCAGGGCTAATTGCCGGAATTCATCGCTTCACATTAGGTGGCTTTACCGCCTTCTCTTGTGGACTCGCTGCCATTATCGCAGGAGTGATTTCAGGTTCCTTTCATAAAAGACACAAACGGCTTCATTTACAATCAGCCTTCCTGATTGGAGCGATTGCGGAAACGGTGCAAATGATCATCATTTTGCTCACTTCCCGTCCATTTGAAAAGGCAGCAGCACTTGTCGAGATTATCGGACTTCCGATGATTATAGCAAATGGCCTAGGAAGTGCACTCTTTCTTTTAATTATTAAAAGTGTCGTCAATGAGGAAGAAAAAGCCGGAGCCATTCTCGCGCAAAAAACATTAAGAATTGCCGACAAAACCTTGGCTTATTTACGAAAAGGATTGACCTTTGATTCTGCACGGACTGTTTGCCATATACTCCATAAAGAAATCAATACGAATGCAGTGGCGATTACGAATACGACAGACATCCTCGCACATGTTGGATTAGGAGAAGATCATCATCGCGCCAATATCCCGATTCAAACAGAAATTACGATTGATGCAATCCAAAAAGGTGAAATCATTGTCGCTAATAAAGAGATGATTCATTGTCGCGTTGATGGATGTCCTCTCGGTGCAGCAGTTATTGCTCCTTTAAAACAAAGAGGAGAGATCATTGGGACGTTGAAATTTTATTTTCGTTCGGAAAAAGAAGTCACTCCTGTCATTATGGAGCTTATTACTGGACTAAGTACACTTTTAAGCAATCAGCTTGAGATTGCCGATGCGGACAATGCTTATCACCTAGCAAAGGAAGCTGAAATCAAAGCACTTCAAGCACAAATTAGCCCACACTTTCTCTTTAATTCATTAAACACGATTCTTTCTCTTGTACGAACAGATCCAGATAAGGCGAGAAAGTTGCTTGTTTCCCTATCAAAGTTCATCCGCAAGAATTTAGCGAGTACTACAGAAAAAGTGACAACTCTTGAGCAAGAGCTAAAGCATGTGAAAGCCTACCTTGCGATCGAGGAGGTCCGTTTTACCAACAAACTAAAGGTTTTCTATCAAATTGAAGAGGATGTTTTAACGCAGGTCATCCCACCTCTTACCCTTCAACCACTCGTTGAAAATGCCATCAAACATGGGTTGCAGGATAAAGAGAACAATTGCATTTTGGAAATCATCATCGAGAAGCATGGAGAAGATACCTTCATTCAAATAAAAGATAATGGAGTAGGAATGCCGAAAGAAAGAGTACAACAAGTAAGCAAAAATCCGATTACTTCAGAAAGCGGAACCGGTCTTGCTTTATATAACGTAAATCGCCGTTTAACGATTATGTTTGGTGAGACGGCTGCATTACAAATTAAAAGCGAAGTCGATATCGGTACGGAAATTTCATTTTCCCTACCAGCAGATAAGGTGGAATAGTCATGGAAAAATCGATACGAACACTTATTGTGGATGATGAACCATATAGCCGAGATGAACTGAAGCATTTATTAAGCTCTTTTCCTACGATTAAAATTGTCGGTGAAGCCGATTCTGGGGAAGCTGCAGTCATGAAGGCGATTCAATTTCAGCCAGATGTCGTCTTCCTTGATGTGGAAATGCCAAAGATGAACGGGATGAAGGTGGCGGAAGCTTTTTTAGAATTCAAGAAAATTCCTTTAGTCGTTTTTGCGACTGCTTATCCTCAATTTGCAGCAGAAGCTTTTCGCTATGAAGCGATCGATTATTTATTAAAGCCGTATGATGAAGAGCAGCTACAGGAAACGGTCCAAAGAATTGAAAAGATTGTTCTTGCCAAACGAGATCCCGAGCCGATTAAGTCAACTGGAAAGCTGGCAGTTGAAGCAGAAGGAGAAATTTTTTACATCGAACCAAAAGATATTCTCTATATCGTTCGAGAGGAAAATATGACCAAGCTCATGACAAAGGAGACAGAATACGAGACAAAAGTGGCCCTTAAAGATTTAGAGGCTCGACTCCTTCCACGCGGATTTTTCAGAATTCATAAAAGCTTCCTCGTAAATTTGGATTATGTTGTCCGCCTGACTCCTTGGTTTAACGGGGCATTTCAGCTTGAGATTACAGGAAGAAAAGAGCTCTTACCTGTTAGCCGAAATTATATAAAAGGCTTAAGGGCGCGGTTGGAAATTTAATAATGGTAGAATGGGCATAAGTAGTTCCGATAACATGGAGAATAACTATAATCATCATCGAACCTAAATAATATACGATTTCATAGTAGAAATAACAATGCAAATCGTACACAAAAAGCTTGAGTGAATTTCTACAACCGTACCGACCCTCAAGCTTTTTCCCTTAATTTAAGGTAATTGTTAAACTAAAGCACACCCTTTAGCTTTAGTATTATTCACAAAATTAATTACAGCATTACAGCGGCAATATAAACGTAAAGGAAGTATGCAACTGGAATGAGAGTAATAATTAATCCTATTGCCCTAGTTTTTAGTCTGAATTGTAAAAATAAACCGATTACCCAAATAAACAACCAAATAAGGATTGTGAAGTCATTGGTAGAACCTTCACCAATCCCACTAAAGCCATATCCAAGAACACTAGAAATCGTAACAAATAGTCCCGTAATCACATTTACGACAATTGACATTGTTTTGTTCAATATTCTAACCCCCTTATAACAAGATTCTTTCTCTTCCATTAAACTGCCCCGATAGTAGAACAACTTCACCAATATTGAGCACTTCATTTTCTTAAAGGAAAGCCCCTTCAGTTTAACAAAGGCATTTTTGTAATTTACTTACCAAGTCTTGTTGATGGTCAAGAAAGGCTTTTATTGAAATGACTGCAAAATGAGAGTGGAGATAAGTATTAGTCAATACACATTCATCATAAATCAAGTTAATTTTCAATTGTTTCTTTGGTTTTATTTCATTTTTCTTTAAGGAATTACTTAATTCAATATATATATTATAAATTGGGTCATCAATTGACCTTTCTACAGAAAAACCACCTGCTAAACTACTCCACCAAACTCGAAAACCTATATAAATTTCATTATATGTCTTTAAGCTATCTGAATTAGGGATGAATAGTTTTTCGTAAAATAAATTACTTTCATCATAGAATATTTCTAAATCCGTTCCATTAGCCTCATCTTTAGATAATCTGTCTAAAAGTTCTTCCCATAATACTTTGAATTTATCTTCAAAATCATCATGGAACATAATCATCTCTGATAAATACGGAAATTTAAGATGTTCTTCCCTTTGTCTTTGATTAAGATATATATTTTGCAAGTAAATTAAAAAATTTAGTACATAAGGTGTATCTGCTCGCATTGCTAATGGTTTTTTCATATATTTACACTCCCTTATCCGATATATAATAATTACGTTAATTATTTCATTCATTAACAATACTTTAGCTTTTAATAAAAATTACCTGCTTCTTTACTTCAATAAGAAGAGGCTATTCTCCTTCTTGAAGTAAGGGTTATCATTTTTTTGCATGATAACCCTTTCATTTTGCATCTTAATACTCATTTTCTACTTCTCATTCAAAATCCCCCTATGAATCTACTTCCTTCTTTATACTAGAGACAGTTTCATCAAGAACTTATCAAACATTTAATGAAATCGCTTTATATATTTTAAGGGGGAAGAGCGAATGATTACATTTTTAGTGGGGATAGCTCTTTTAATTGTTGGTTATTTCACTTACGGAAAATTTGTTGAAAAAGTATTTGGAGTAAAGGAAGAGCGTGCAACGCCTGCCTATGTGAACAGTGATGGCGTTGACTATGTGCCGATGAGCACACCGAAAAACTCATTGATTCAGCTTTTAAATATTGCGGGAACGGGTCCTATTTTCGGACCTATTATGGGAGCGCTTTACGGACCAGTTGCCTTCATTTGGATTGTTATTGGTTGTATTTTCGCTGGTGCTGTTCATGACTATTTAACAGGAATGATTTCCATTCGTAACCGCGGAGCTCATTTACCTGAGCTTGCAAGCAAATTTTTAGGAAAAGCGATGAAGCATGTTGTTAATGCCTTTGCTGTTTTACTTCTTTTATTAGTAGGTACGGTGTTCGTTTCAACACCTGCAAGCTTACTTCATGTTCTCATGGATGGAAAAATTGCTTTAGGAATTATTATTGGCGCGATTTTCTTATACTATATTTTAGCTACACTTTTACCAGTTGATAAAATTATCGGTCGACTCTATCCATATTTTGGAGCGTTGCTTGTTGTTAGTGCACTTGGAGTTGGTATCGCTTTAGTTGTAACTGGAGCACCAATTCCAGAACTATCATTATCTAATTTCCACCCTGACAATGCACCGATCTTCCCATTAATCTTCTTTACGATTACATGTGGAGCATTATCAGGATTTCATGCAACGCAAACACCGATTATTTCTCGTACAACTCAAAAAGAGAAACAAGGACGAAAAATTTTCTACGGCATGATGATTGCAGAAGGGATTATCGCCATGATCTGGGCTGCAGCTGCGATGAGTTTATTTGATGGTTACAACGGCTTAAATGAAGTGTTAGCTGCTGGTGGACCAGGTGCGGTTGTAAGTGAAGTATCAACGGCAATGTTAGGGGCAATTGGTGGAACACTTGCCATTCTAGGCGTCGTCATTCTTCCAATTACATCAGGTGACACAGCATTCCGCAGTGCACGTATGATTATTGCCGAGTATTTAAACATTGCTCAAAAGAAATTATCTAGCCGCTTATGGATTGCTATTCCTTTATTCGCTGTATCTGTTGTGCTAACACAAATTGATTTCAATATCTTGTGGAGATACTTTAGCTGGGCAAACCAAGCAACAGCGGTAATCGCGTTATTCGTGGGTGCGATGTACTTATACATTGCCAAAAAGAATTACTACATCCCACTTATTCCAGGTGCATTTATGCTCGTGATGGTCATCACCTATATCCTCAATGCTCAAATTGGATTTAGGATGTCTATGAATGCCTCTTGGATTGGCGGCTTTATCGGTGCTGCTATCCTCATAGTGCTATTCTTTATCACCGCTAAGAAGAATCGAGAAAGCAATATCGCTCTGGAAGAAGACATTTCTGACTGGAAAAAGAGCGCTTAAGTAAAAAAAGCATGTGCTATCAGCGCATGCTTTTTTTATGTTAAGATTTCAAATGCTCATTGAGAATACTTTCTTCTAGGACAGAAAATTTGTCTCCATATACTTTCGTAATATGCGTTTCTCCCCAATCGCAAAGGGCATTTAAAATATGCTCGAGACTTCGTCCATACTCACTTAATTCATACTCAACTTTTGGTGGGACTTGATTATAGACAATGCGATTAATGACTCCATCCGCTTCTAATTCTCGTAATTGTTGGGTCAACATTTTCTGAGTAATGTCTGGCATTAATTTTTTCAATTCGCTCGTCCTTTTCTTTCCATGTGTGAGATGACACAAAATCACACATTTCCACTTTCCTCCGATAACTTCGAGCGTTGCTTCCACTGAAATATTGTATTTCTTCTTCATTCCCTAACACCCCCTCCAATTTATTTATCGCAAATCATTCCATAAGATCAGGTTGATTTAAAGCGAGAGCTTGGTATCATAATAGGTACTTTTTAGTACCTATAGAACTTTAAAGTACCTATATTACTTTAAAGTACGTACTTTTCTTTTTATCGTTCATTGCTCATAATAACATTTGCCGGTTCAAATGGATAGTCTATTTCATTATGTCCAAATAGATGCTAACCATCTAGGAGGTTGCGCAGCATGATGAATAGATTTTATAGATGGAGGAACACAATGGATATAAATAAAGGAAAAAATACCTTTGCCTTACTTGCGTTAGCGATTAGTGCTTTTGCCATTGGTACAACAGAATTTATTAGTGTTGGCTTATTGCCATTAATTGCTGATGATTTAAATATATCAGTTACGTACGCAGGTCTAACCGTTTCGTTATACGCTTTAGGTGTTACCTTTGGGGCACCGATTCTGACGTCTTTAACCTCAAATATTTCTCGGAAGGCACTTCTTCTATGGATTATGGTCATCTTCATCGTTGGGAATAGTGTTGCCGCTGGGGCCACAAGCATTGGTGTCCTATTGGTAGCTCGTGTCATTTCAGCGTTTGCCCATGGGATTTTCATGTCGATTGGCTCCACAATTGCCGCTAATCTCGTATCTGAAGATCGACGGGCAAGTGCCATTTCAATGATGTTTACAGGACTAACTGTTGCGACCGTTACGGGTGTTCCTTTTGGCACCTTTATCGGACAGCAATTTGGGTGGAGAATGGCGTTCATCGTCATCGTCATCATTGGCCTTACCGCCTTTATTGCCAACAGCGCTCTCGTCCCTTCGAATTTACCAAAAGGGAAAGGGGCTTCATTCAAAGAGCAATTGAAATTAGTGAAAAATCGTCGCTTATTGCTGGTCTTTTTGATTACTGCATTAGGCTACGGGGGAACGTTCGTTGTCTTCACTTATTTATCCCCCATTCTTCAATCGATCACAGGCTTTAAAGACAGTGTTGTTGCGATTATTTTATTTATTTACGGCATTGCGATTGCAATAGGTAACATGGTTGGTGGAAAACTCTCCAATCGACAACCAACGAAAGCATTATTTTACATGTTTACCATTCAAGCGATTGTGCTCTTTATACTGATGTTCACTGCCCCATATAAAATCGTTGGGCTGATCACCATTTTCTTAATGGGATTAATGGCATTTATGAATGTACCTGGCTTACAAGTCTATGTCGTCATGCTTGCAGAACGTTTTGTCCCATCCGCTGTCGATGTCGCTTCTGCGATTAATATTGCCGCATTTAACGCTGGCATTGCAATAGGTTCTTATTTAGGAGGCATCATCACAGACTCCATCGGTCTCATCCATACGACATGGGTGGGCGCTATCATGGTGGCTGCGGCCGCACTATTAACAGGATTGAGTAGAAAATTAGAAAAACAAGAAACAGCAGCGTCTTTTTCACAATACAGGAACGCGAACTAGACAACAAATTAATAGTTCATCATGAAATAAATGAAAAAAGGATAAAAACAGGAGGAAAAAATATTATGACACAACAATTACAATCTACAACAGTATTACAAAACGGAGTAAAAATGCCTTGGTTTGGGATTGGCGTATTTAAAGTAGAAGAAGGACCCGAATTGATCAATGCGGTCAAATTTGCGATTAAGCATGGTTACCGTAGCATTGATACAGCTTCGATTTATGGAAATGAAGAAGGTGTTGGACAAGGGATTCGCGAAGGGCTGGTAGAAGCAGGACTTACGAGAGAAGAACTATTCGTAACTTCCAAAGTATGGAACGCTGATCTTGGATATGAAGCTACTTTAGCTGCTTATGAAGCAAGTCTACAACGACTTGGATTAGACTACTTAGACTTATATCTGGTTCACTGGCCTGTTGAAGGAAAGTATAAGGATGCTTGGAGAGCACTCGAAACCCTTTATAAGGATGGAAAAGTGAAAGCAATTGGTGTCAGCAACTTCCAAGTTCATCATTTAGAGGATTTAATGAAAGATGCTGAAATCAAACCGATGATTAATCAAGTCGAATATCATCCGTACTTAACGCAAGAAGAAGTTCAAAACTTTTGCCAGAAGCATGGAATTCAACTAGAAGCATGGTCACCGTTAATGCAAGGACAGCTACTGGATCACCCTGTCCTTGCAGCCATTGGGAAAAAATATAACAAATCTATCGCACAGATTATTTTACGCTGGGATCTGCAAAATGGAGTTGTCACCATTCCAAAATCAACAAAAGAGCACCGCATTGTCGAGAACGCCAATATATTTGATTTTGAACTTACGACAGAGGAGATGACTACAATGAATGAACTTAATCGAAATCATCGAGTTGGGCCGGATCCAGACAATATTGATTTCTAGGATGGGGCTGGTCGCTTTACGGTGAGGGGGGCTCTTTCCGGAATTATTGATGGTTTTTCCGGAAAAAATCGTATTTTTACGGAAATAAGTAAAAAGTTACGGAATTAAGTGCTGAAGTTACGGAATTATTGCTCATTCTTCCGGAATTACGCAATTCATAATGGTCCAGCAACTGTTCTGAGTCCACAAAATCCTAAAAAATTTCCTTTTTTAAGCCGCTACCTAATGTAGGTAGCGGCTTTTCCCATTATCCTAAGCGAAAAACAATTCCGTGGCCGCCTTTTGGATATTCCCATTTGATATTTTGGTGGGGACAACCGATACGGCAGCTTCCACATTCATGACAGCCTTCATAGCCGACATGCATGCGGATGTCTTCCCATTTATAAATCTCTGCTGGACAAAAAATGGTGCATATTTTATCCGGACATTTCGTTAAACAAATATCTTCGTCCTTTACATGAAGATGGGATTTCGTATCAGCGTTGAAGCGAACAAGATACTGCTTCTCTTCAATTGTTTGATGCTTCTTCTGTTCACTCATTACTTGACCACCTTCCATGCTCGAAACATATCGCGAGCCATTTTCATTTTATCCTTTGGCGTACCAAGGTCCTTCCAGATTTTCTTTTGTTTTTCCCATTTTGATTGACCATCAACGGTAAACATTTGACTGGCCGCTTTATTAATCATCGGGATATACTCGTCAAAATAATGAGGATTTTGATCAAAATGATGGGTAGAATCCTTATACTTTTTCATATCCTGACCGACAAATCCGTCTAATAATCGAACCCGGTAGTGGTCGAGCATTTTCTCAGAAAAGTCCCCTGCTTCTTTTGCTAAGAGAATTGTTTCCGCTGCTAATCTTCCAGAGGTCATTGCCAAATTCGAACCTTCACGGTGAATCGCATTAACTAATTGGGAAGCGTCCCCGATAACAATAACCCCGTCACCGACAATTCGTCCCATCGAGTTATAGCCGCCTTCTGGGATAAGATGGGCTAAATACTCCTGTGACTCGCTTCCTTGAATGTAAGGGCGAATCATCGGATGATTTTTGACATATTCAAGCAGTTCATAAGGCTTTATTTTGTGTTTTATCAATCCTGATAAAAGAGTTCCCACTCCAATGCTCAATGTGTCCTTATTCGTGTACAGGAAACCTGTTCCAAGAATCCCCTTTGTTGCGTCTCCAAATAATTCAATCGTACAGCCTTGATTGTCTTCTAGGTTAAAACGATCCTCAATCACCTTTTTATCAAGCTTCAATATTTCCATCGTCGCCAATGCCACTTCATCTGGCCGATATTCCTTATGGAAGCCGAGCGACTGAGCTAAAAGTGAGTTTACTCCATCGGCAAGGACAACGACATCTGCATATACATCTCCATTTGGCCGATCGGTACGCACGCCAACGACCTTGCCATTCTCGACAATACATTCCAAGACAACTGTTTCATTAATGAGGACAGCGCCTTGCTGAACCGCCTTATCCGCAAACCACTGATCAAATTTGGCCCGTAATACAGTAAAGTTGTTATAAGGCTCTTTGCCCCACTCCATCCCTTTATAGCTAAAAGTAACAGCTGATTCCTTATCCATCATCATAAAACGTTGCTCGACAATAGGACGCTCTAATGGAGCCTCTTTATAGAATTCAGGGATGATATCCTCCATCATTTTCCGATAGAGAACCCCTCCCATGACATTTTTTGAGCCTGGGTATTCGCCTCTTTCCAAGAGTAGAACATTGGCTCCTCCCTTCGCTAAGTCATACGCACATGAAATCCCAGCTGGACCTGCTCCAACGACAATCGCATCAAATTGATCAGACATGACTAACCCCCTCTCTAGACATTACTTGTTTAAATTGTTCAATTAAAATTGGGATAACTTCAAATGCATCTCCGACAATTCCGTAGTGACATGACTCAAAAATTGATGCTTCTGGATCTTTATTAATGGCGATGATGAGTCCAGAATTTTTCATTCCGACAATATGCTGGATCGCTCCAGAAATGCCGATCGCAATATAGATTTTCGGCGTTACGGTAACCCCCGTTTGCCCTACTTGATGAGCGTGCTCAATCCAACCTGCCTCTACCACATCCCGGCTCGCCCCAACAGCTCCACCTAGCGTTTCTGCTAATTCGCGAACCAA
The DNA here is from genome assembly GCF_047302285.1 of Robertmurraya phoenicis. GTDB lineage: Bacteria > Bacillota > Bacilli > Bacillales > Cytobacillaceae > Robertmurraya. The sequence goes on along the minus strand of NZ_CP154845.1, from coordinate 246,242 downwards.
CCGGAATCCTTCCGCACTTCCTAATCCCTTACCACCAGCCACGATAATATCCGCTTCATCAATCCGTACCTTCTTTGTTGTTTCTTTCACAATCTCCAACACTTTTGTACGAATGTCCTCTTCCTCCAAAAAGATGCTCTCCTCTACTACTCGCCCTCCCCTTCCAGGCTCTGGGGGTAACGCTTTCATTACTTTCGCTCGGACAGTTGCCATTTGTGGACGGTATTTTTTACATAAAATCGTTGCCATAATATTGCCCCCAAAGGCCGGTCGGCTTGCGAGCAATAGACCTGTATCCTCTTCCACATCAAGCTCTGTTGTATCTGCTGTCAATCCTGTCGGCAAATCTGTCGCAACTGCGCTTGCTAAGTCTTTCCCTGTTGAAGTTGCACCATAAAGAATGATTTCTGGCTTATGCTTTTCCGAACAATCCAGTAACGCCTTCATAAAGGATTCAGTCCGATAATGTTTAAAAATCGGAGCATCGTAAACGTAAGCAACATCTGCCCCATACTCGAAAATCGTTTTTGAAAGATGCCTTATATTTTCGCCTATTAAAACGCCTGCCAGTTCTACGCCTCTTTTGTCAGCTAACTTCCTCCCTGCTCCGAATAACTCTAGAGATACGGGAGCAACCACACCGTCGTTTTCTTCGATAAACACCCAGATACCTTGATAATCTTGGAAATCCATTATGATTCCCCCTTTATAGTAAACAATTCATTCTTTTCAAGCAGGATGGAAAGCAATTGGTCAATCTGCTCATGTGCGTTCCCCTCTATCATTGTGCCTCCTTCAGGTTTTGGCGGTGCCCATACCTTTGAGACGATCGTAGGTGAGCCCTTCAATCCTAATTGCTTAATATCAACATCCTCTAAATCATCGACAGACCAAATATGAGGATTATACTTTGCTGCTTTTAGCATATTGGGAAACGGTGAATATGGTACTTCATTGATCGTTTTTTCAACAGAAAGCAAGCAAGGTAACGCCGATTGAATAATTTCATACCCTTCCTCCAATTTACGCTGGACGATCGCCTTGCCCTCTTCTTTGTTTACCTCGACCACTTTATTGACAGAAGTCAGTGGAGGGATATCAAGACGTCTTGCGATTCCTGGTCCAACTTGACCCGTATCCCCATCAATCGACATCTTCCCACAAATGATCAGGTCAACAGGTTTTTCTTTTGAGATTTTATTGATCGCCTTTGTTAACGCATAACTCGTCGCCAATGTATCAGCTCCTGCAAACCTCCGATCGGTAATCAAATAGCCTTCATCAGCACCGATTTCAATACATTTCTTAATTGCCTTAACAGCAGGTGGTGGTCCCATCGTCAAGACGGACACGGTACCGCCATAACGCTCCCTCAAGCGCACGGCTTCTTCCACTGCATGGGCATCATATGGATTTAAAATCGCTGGTGCCGTCCTTCGGTCCATCGTGTTTGTTTTTGGATTCATTTTGATAATCTTCGTGTCCGGAACTTGTTTAATACACGCTACAATATGCAGCATCCCATCCCCTCCTTTTTTGTACCTGAGAAGCCTGCCTTAGCCTGTTTACTTTAACTATATTAAGTTGCAACTATATAAATTCGAATATTACGATAATTCTTCATAAAAAAAGAAGGCTCTCTTCAAAAAAATGCCGAATGGACACTTTATTTTAGAGAAACCTTCTTTTGTTTTGAACTCTCTCAACAGAATTACAGATGATTCCGCCTCGCGAAATCTACAAATCTAAATTTATCTGGTCGATGGCGAGATTCGGTATATTGAAATAGACTTGCATCTTCTAAATAGACATAGTTTTTGATGATGACGACATTGTGAAACCCTTCTAAATCGAGCAGCTTTCGATCTTCTTCTGTTGGTTCTTCAACGATGATTTCTTTTTTGGCAAAGCTAATATTTAGCTGTAAATCATTTTCGAGATATTCATAGATAGAGTTCTCACAAACTTCCTTTGTCAGCTCCGGAACAAACTTTTTCATTAAGTAGTCCTTATCTAGGATCACCTTTTCACCATCGATCTGTCGGACTCGAAAAACTTGCCAAACGAGGTCCTTGCCGGAGATTGATAAGTGGCTTTGAATTTGTTGTTCCGGCTTTACTAAAGCTAATTCATGGACAATGGTCCGATGTTTCTTCCCCATTTTTGTCGTTAATTCTTTGAAGCTCGTTAAGCCAGAAACAGGGAAATCCACCTTTTTACTTTTTATAACGATGGATCCCTTTCCTCTAATCTTTTGAATATAGCCATTCTGTGATAAAAGATTTAACGCCTTCCGGATCGTTTCTCTGGAAGTATTATAATGATCCTTCAACTCATGTTCAGATGGTAAAAGTGAATTGAAGGCGAGTTCCCCCGCCTCTATTTTCTCGACAATATCGTTATGAATCATTAAATACTTATTCGTCATCTCAAAAACTCCAATTTACTTATTTAAATAGTAGACAATGGATTCATATGGACGCAATGTAAAACCGTTCGGCTCCTGAGGTGAGTCAGGATAGTTTGAAAGAAGGATTTCACTTGAGTAATCCTTGATGTCCACATGTTCAGGTAGCATAAATTCAACTTCATTTGCATAGAAGTTATTTACAACGAGTAATTTTTCATCCCCATTTTCCCGTATATAAGCAAAAATAGCATCATGTTCAGGTAAAAGCAATTCATAGCTGCCATCTGTCACAATATCATAATTTTTTCTTAGTTGAATCAGCTTTTGATAATGATAGAAGATGGAGTTATCGTCTGCTACCGCGTTTTTTGCATTGATTTCTTTGTAATTAGCCGCTGTCCCAATCCATGGGGTGCCGGTTGTAAAACCAGCATGTTCACTGTCATCCCATTGGACAGGTGTTCTTGAATTATCCCGAGATTTTTGCTTAAGAATATCGTAAATTTCTTGCTCTGATTTGCCGCCGTCTTTCAAAATCTGGAACATATTTAATGATTCTATATCGCGGTAGTCTTCAATTTTATCAAAGTTTGGATTGGTCATCCCAAATTCTTCGCCTTGATAAATATAAGGCGTTCCTTGCATTATGTGGATTGTCGTTCCTAGCATCTTCGCTGATTCACGATGATAATCCTTGTCATTCCCAAAACGAGACACGATTCTTGGTTGGTCATGGTTACACCAAAATAAGGCGTTCCAGCCGCCTCCCTTATTCATTTCCACTTGCCATTCAGAGAGAATTTGCTTCAGTTTCAAAAAGTCAAAGTCAGCTTTCGTCCACTTCTCCCCGTTCGGATAATCCACCTTTAAATGATGGAAGCTGAAAGTCATGTCCAATTCTTTTCGATTCGGATTCGTATACTTAATGCAATTTTCAATAGAGGTAGAAGACATTTCTCCCACGGTCATCATATCATATTTGGCAAATACCTCTGTATTCATTTCATGGAGATACTCGTGAATTTTCGGTCCATCTGTGTAAAATTTACGCCCATCCCCAGGTGGTTCATCATTTGAAAAATGCTGATCCTTTGAAATAAGGTTAATAACGTCCAAACGGAATCCATCGACCCCTTTATCAAGCCAAAATTTCATCATTTCGTAGACTGTTGTTCGGACTTTATCATTTTCCCAATTCAAGTCCGCTTGCGTCACATCAAATAAATGGAGATAATATTGGCCCGTTTGTTCGTCATACTGCCATGCATTGCCTCCAAACTTCGACTCCCAATTTGTCGGTGGCTCTCCCTCTTTGCCATCCTTCCAAATATAAAAATCGCGGTATTCGTTATCTTTAGAAGAACGCGATTCGACGAACCACTGATGTTCAGTCGACGTATGGTTGACGACGATATCCATGATAATTTTAATATTGCGTTTATGCGCTTCCTCTAGAAGCTGATCAAAATCTTCCATCGTTCCATAAGGCTCGTAAATATTGAAATAGTCACGAATATCATAGCCGTTATCATTTTGTGGTGAATCGTAAATTGGCGTAATCCATACGACATCAACACCAAGCTTCGATAGATAGTCCAATTTTTGAATAATTCCTTGTATATCACCGACTCCATTTCCTGTCGTGTCATTGAAACTTTTCGGATAAATTTGATAAACAACTGATTTTTTCCACCAAGGCTGAGTCAAACCAACACACCTGCCCTTTACTTATTTATTTGGTCTTCATGAGAACGTACTGTCCTATATGTAGTTTGTGAAATCGTCTCATTCATGATGCGTTTCATCGTGGCTGTTCCAATTGCAAAGAGCTAAGTGCTCCACACGATTATTAATAGTAAAAGAGGAACACGTTAATGTCCCTCTCTAAATGTAGATAAAGTAAGAAATTCGTAAAAACGCAAGTCCCTAGGCTGAGAGGAATAACGAAAGTCCCTCTCTATTATTTATTTACGATTAAAAGAAATCTTTCCTACATTTGCTTTAGCAAAGACAATGGTTAGGATAAACGGAATCACAATCGCTATTACCATTGCAATGGCAAATGTAAACATATGCTGTGGTTGGATGGAAAGAATTCCTGGAATCCCTCCAACACCGATTGAGTTCGCCATGACATTACTTCCTACTGAAATAACAGCTGCAACTGCTGACCCAATCATCGCTGCTAAGAACGGGAATCCATATTTTAGGTTAATCCCGAACATCGCTGGCTCTGTTACACCTAGATAACAGGAAATGGTTGCTGGAATCGAAACTTGCTTTTCTTCTTCATTCTTACGATTGATGTAAATCATCGCTAGAACCGCAGAACCTTGAGCGATATTAGATAACGCGATCATCGGCCAAAGATTCGTTCCATCAAATTCACTCATTAATTGTAAATCGATGGCATTCGTCATATGGTGTAAACCAGTGATAACGAGTGGTGCGTAAGCGAAACCAAACACGGCTGCAAATAACCAACCAAACGCTGAAGTTAAACCAGAATACACAACATCGGAAATGAAAGCTCCAATTTGCCAACCAATTGGTCCAAGAACTGTATGTGCAATTAATACCGTTGGAACTAAAGCAAAGAATGGCACGACAATCATGGATATTGCATTCGGTACAATTTTTCTTAATTTCAATTCAAGGAACGATAATAAAAGTCCTGCAAAAATCGCTGGAATTACTTGTGCTTGATAACCAATCATATCAATTTGAGCAAATCCGAAATCCCAGAATGGAACCTCTGTTGCTCCAGCAACTCCATATGCATTTAATAACTGCGGAGAAACGAGCGTAATCCCTAAAACAATCCCGAGAATTGGCGTAGCTCCCATTTTTCTTGCTACCGCCCACGTAATTCCGACCGGTAAGAAGTGGAATATCGCCTCACCGATAAGCCATAAAAAGGCGTGCGTGCCTGCCCAGAATTGCGAAATCTCTACTAATGACTTTGTGCCATCTTCAAACATTTTAATGTCCCCGATTACATTTCGGAAACCGAGAATAAGACCCCCAACGACAATCGCCGGAATTAATGGTGTAAAGATATCTGCCAGGTGAGCAATCATTCGTTGAAGAAAGTTCATATTTTGCTTCGCTGCTTCTTTTGCCTCATCCTTTGATGTATCACTTACCCCTGCAATTTTCGTGAATTCATTATAAAAAGTGGAAACTTCATTTCCAACGATGACTTGAAACTGGCCTGCTTGTGTGAACGTCCCCTTTACAAGCCCAATCGCTTCAATTTTTTCAACATCTGCTTTCTTTGAATCCTTTAAAACAAAACGCATTCTTGTCGCACAATGAGTCACAACTGAAATATTTTCACTGCCACCAATGTGCTCCAGTAACTCTTGTGCTGGTTGAGTATATTTACTCATTTTTTTCCCCCACTCTCTTAAATTATATTTACAACAACTTGTATATACATGTTTTATGATTGCGTTTTCATAATAACTTGTATATACATGTTTTGTCAATCCATTTTTAGAAAAAAATTCGTATTATTATAATAATGATTCTGCTCCATCAATATAAATTTCACTCCCCGTAATATGACTGGATTGGTTAGAAGCAAGGAATAATACAAGGTCAGCAACCTGTTCAGGCCTACCTGCCCGATGCTCAAGAGGCTCGCTTCCTTTTGGATATTGAATAGGAATTTCGACCTTCTTTAAGTAGTTTTTTTCTTTCCACGTATTTTCACTTATGTTGGTTTCAATTGCACCTGGACAAATTATATTCACTCTAATGTGATACTCTGCAAGCTCTAGGGCAGCCATTTTTCCAAAGCCCATTTGACCAATTTTCGAGGTACTGTAAGCCGACATTCCAATGTTTCTATATATCCGGTTCCCATTAATAGAGCTGGTTATGATGATACTCCCTCCACTTTGCTTCATATGAGGGATTGCGTACTTAACGGTTAAAAAGGTACTCGTCAAATTATTGGAAATCGTAAGTTCCCATTCACTCGGTTCCAGATCCTCTATCGGCGTCACAACTCCATTGATTCCCGCATTAGCAAAGACAATGTCTAATTTTCCCCAATGCTGTATCGTTTTTTTATAACATTGCTCTACTTCTTCTGCTGAAGAAACATTCGCTTCTAAAACTAAGGCTTCACTTCCCAGTTTCTCAATTTGTACTTTTACGTCTTCTATATTCTCTTTATGTAAATCAACGAGGGCTACTCTTACTCCGTTTTCAGCAAGTTTGAGTGCTGCGGCTTTGCCAATTCCTGAACCCGCTCCCGTGATAAAAGCAACATGACCTCGAAGTGGTTTTTCCATCCAACATCCTCCTTCACCGATTGTTATTATTAGTCATGTATTTAATCAGCTTATTTATACGGCTTTGTTCAAAATAAACTCCCTTTTTCAAGAATTGCTGCGACTCTTTTCCCTAGACATCATTTTCTCACTTTGTTATAGTTTATTAGTTACCAATGATAACTATTATGCGTAGGTGTTCTACATGAAAACTTCACAACGTTTTTTTCATCAATTACTAATGCTTTACCGTCCTTTTGAAAATAGACTAGTACTCCTTCTTGGCAAACATCATCTCCAACGGGCACAATGGACCATTCTCTACTACCTGTTCAATTTTGGTTCTGCAACACTTGTTGATCTTTCTAATTATCAAAGTGTGGAAAAACCAACGATTACGAGAACGATTCACCAATTAGAAGAGCTTGGTTACGTAGAACAAGTTCCAAGTCAAGATAAGCGTGAAAAACGAATTCAGCTTTCTACACATGGTAGAGAAGTCTATAGCGAGGTTCGTGTGACACTCGACCACTTTGAGGAAGAAATACTAGGGGGAATATCTGAGTCAGAGCAGCATGATGCGATTCGTATCATGGCAGAAATTCGCAATAACATTAAGGGGTGATATAAGTGGATCAAACGAACAGCAATAAACTATGGACGAAGGATTTCATCGTCGTGTCCTCCGCTAATTTTTTTCTAACGCTTGTCTTCTTTTTATTAATGGTCACCATTGCAGTTTATGCAGTTGATGAATATAAGGCAACTACTAGTCAGGCCGGACTTGTAACCGGGATTTTCATCATCGGAACGTTAATCGGGCGCCTCTTTATTGGCCGTACCATTGACACGATCGGCCGTAAGCGCACATTGATCATCGGACTCATCCTATTTACGATTACAACTTTGTTATATTATGTGCATCTCGGCATTGGTTTCTTACTTTTTAATCGCTTTATCCATGGGATGACATTAGGAATGGCGAGCACAGCATGTGGTACAATCGTGGCTCAAATTATTCCGAAAAACCGAAAAGGTGAAGGAATTGGCTATTTTAGCATGAGTGCCACATTGGCTACAGCCATTGGACCATTCATTGGCCTTTATATGAGTCAGCATACTTCTTTCCAGGTGATCTTTGCCTTTTGTTTAGCTTTTGGAATTTTAAGCTTAGTCACTTCCTTCTTTATTCATGTTCCAAAAGTTGAGGTTTCCCATTCTGATACAGCTAAAAAAGGGTTGAAGCTCTCCGATTTTATCGAACCGAAGGCCATCCCTATTGCCTTTATCACATTAGCTATTGCGTTCTGCTATTCTAGTGTTCTATCATTTATCAATTTTTACGCAATAGAAGTCGATCTCGTCAGCACAGCAAGTTTCTTCTTTATCGCCTACTCAGCAGCGGTTCTGATATCAAGACCCTTTACAGGTCGCTTGATGGATATGAAAGGTGCGAACTTTGTTATGTATCCTGCTTTCGTCCTTTTTGCCGCTGGTTTATTTCTTTTAAGTCAATCAAGTAATAGCTTTACTTTTCTATTAGCTGGTGTCCTCATTGGACTCGGTTTCGGGAATATGCAATCTTGCACCCAGGCCGTTGCTGTTAAGCTAACGCCTGTGCATCGAATGGGGCTTGCTACCTCCACCTTTTTCATCTTTCTTGATGCAGGGCTTGGCTTTGGCCCTTATGTGTTAGGGTTTATTATTCCGATAACCGGATACATTACTTTATATATTATTCTCGGTGTCTTCGTGCTTGCTAGCTCGATTCTTTACTATTTTATGCACGGGAAAAGAGACAGATTTACTGCCGTGCAAACATCTACTTCTGCTTAGTGAAAAGAGGCTGGGTCAAAAAGTCGGTGGTAACGACTTTTTGATTCTAGTTTGGAGTGTATAAATTCCCTCGACTTGTGGATAAAGTGTTCGTATAAACAGTAAGAGTATCGGTATGGAAAAATAACAGGAAAAATTCCGCTTAATGAGCAACCATCATGAAAAAGAGCCGAAATAACAGGAAAAATTCCTGCTATTCCCTCAAAAAATGCCAAAATAAACGATTTTGCTCTCCATAAGCGGAAAATCTTCCGTTATTTCTCCTAAAATTGGCACCATTGAAGAGATAACAGGAAAAATTCCGCTTAAGGGTGAGAGATGGTTGGAGCAAAATAGAGTCTTATAGTAGAAATTTAGACAAATCGGAAATCGATTGGATTCTTGAAGACTAATTTGAGTTTCAATCGATTTTCTGTACGAGGAAAACCGAAGGTAGAAAACGAAATAGGTCTTGCGTTAATGACAAAATTAACAGACAAAAATAGAGAAAGGTGATTTGAGTACCCTCAAATTCACCTTTCTCATGATTTGAAGCTAGTTATGTCCCAGCCTCTTTAAAATCATCTAATCTTCTTTATATTTCTCTTTTACAATTCCAGAACCGATACCAGCTCCAAGCATTAAGATTAACGGACCAAAATTCCACCAGAACGATCCTCCAACAAGCCCAATTTCTAATGCGGTAAATTTATTGATCATGAGAATACTTAACTTTGCAATTAACATGAAAACGCCAATCAAAAATATGACATCAAACAGATATTTAAGTCTCGGATGAGCTAATTGCTTACTATCGTTAATCACTTTTTCCTTCAACTCTTCATCACTCCTTAACAATTCATCAACTGTTACTCCAAATAGATCACTGAGCTTAATAATTGTTTCGATATTAGGATAGTTCTGACCATTCTCCCACTTGGATACTGACTGACGGCTCACAAATAGCTTCTCTGCCAATTCTTCTTGAGACCATCCTTGAGCTGTCCTTTCCTTTTTTAGCTTTTCTCCAAAAATCATAACATCAATCACCTTTCTACTTTCTATTATCAAGTTCTTATGTAAAAAGTAAAGATAGCTATCGTTGCAAGAGCCCGCAACCTTAGGTTTACTATACGAAAGTAGTTTTACTCCTTAACGATTATTCTTTTACCTCACATTAATAATGAATTCAAAATTTTTAATGGGAGAAAAATTCATATGACTGACATTTTATGCTCTATGATACTGAAAAGCTCAATGGTACATTAATTAATAAGGGGGAGATCAGATATGAGTGCTAAGCAATCTCTTGAGGTCAAATCGAAAATCTGGATCGAACTTAATGACGAAGTTGTTTTCGGACTCGGGCGTATTCGGTTGTTTCGTGAAATTGAACGAACCGGTTCAATGAGTCAGGCTGCAGCTTTGCTAGGAATGTCTTATCGGGCTGCTTGGGGGAAAGTAACAGCCACAGAGGAGAGATTGGCCATGCAGTTAGTTGTGCGCCAACAAGGAAATAGAAAAAAAGGAACTACTTTAACTCCTACAGGAAAAGAACTGCTCCGACAATATGAAATCTTTCAAAAAAAAGCACAAGAAACAGTCGATGAATTATTCGAAGATCATCTTGGAGGACTGTTACACCACCTAAAACAACATACCGATACAGAGAAAAAGATGTAAGGTTATCCGTGTCTCCTTACATCTTTTACTTTAGAATGTAAACCATTGATCATAGCACATAAATGGCTCATCTTTATGCTGAAAATCATTAATATCTGGAATGAAGCGATAATCCTCTTTATAAAGTTCGATTTGTTCCACGACATCGCAAATGGCCTTGGCAATATACAGAACTTCCTTTTCCGTCATTGTTGGATGAAGGGACACCCTTACCCAGCCGGGCTTTACAAATTGATTTCCCTTATCAATTTCGTTTGTTATAGCTAAGGACTTCTTTTCGTCAATTTTTAATAAATAATGTCCGTATGTGCCCGCACAAGAGCATCCACCTCTTACTTGGATTCCATAGACATCATTTAATAGTTTAACGATGAATTGATGATGTATTCCTTCCACATAAAAGGATACAATCGGAAGTCTATCCCATCTGCTCTCTTCCAAAATAACAATTTTTTCATTCTCCACTAAGCGCTCGAGCAATAAATGAATAAGTTTCTTATCTTGAGCTAACATGAGTTCACTGCCCATTTCTTCCTTTAGACAAATCGCTAATGCTGTTTTTATCGCTTGTAAAAATCCAGGCGTCCCTCCATCCTCCCTTTCTTCAATATTAGAAATATAGGATTTTTCACCCCAAGGGTTCGTCCAAAGAACGGTTCCACCACCGGGGCGATCTGGGACTTTATTTTTATAAAGTCTATTAGAAATAATCGCCACCCCCATAGAACCAGGACCACCTAAAAATTTATGAGGAGAAAAGAAGATTCCATCTAAGTGCTCCCGTTGATTTTTAGGATGCATATCAATCGGAATGTACGGGGCAGATGCTGAGAAATCAACAAAACAGACACCTCTATGGCGATGAATCACTTCCGCTAGTTGATGATAGGGGGTCTGTATTCCCGTTACATTTGAACAAGCTGTAAAAGATCCTATTTTCAAAGGTCTATCATCGTACTCTTTTATGACTTTCTCTAGTATTCTAGGAGATACCTCACCATTCGCATCAGGGGGAATAACGACCACGTCGGCAACCGTTTCTTCCCAAGAGGTTTGATTGGAATGATGCTCCATATGTGTAATGAAAACAACCGGTTTTTGTGTCTTTCTGACTCTGGCTGTGTAATTTTCATGAAGGGTTAACCCTAATAATCTTTGTACTTTATGCAAAGCACCTGTCATACCAGTTCCTTCAAAGAAAAGAAGATCACTTTCAGAAGCATTTACATGTTTTTTAATGATGGTTTTTGCTTCCTTATAAGCCCATGTCATACTTTTTCCCGTAACATTCGTCTCTGTATGAGTGTTCGCAACAAAAGGACCGAATTGATAGAGAATTTTATCCTCTATTGGTTTGTATAGCCTTCCACTTGCGGTCCAGTCTGCATATAGAATGTGTTTCTTTCCATAATGAGTGTGAAAATCTTGTTTATTCCCAATGATATTTCCTCTAAAATGGTGAAAGTACTTTTCTAATTCCATCTTCTATTCCTTCCCAAACTCTTTTCATTGTGTATGAGAAAAGCGAATCGTATTACGTTCACGATTCGCTCTCCATTTGCAATCTACATGGTCTGTGACTCCGGTTTCTCCTGAAGTTGCTCATCGTTTTTTCGATCTTGATCTTTTACTTCGTTGTACCAAATTTCATGATGATGCTCTGCATATTCCGAATCCATATATCCAGTTGCCATGGCATTAAACGAAGCCCGCTCACTAGGATGAAATACAGTGAGGTAAACATGGACACCAAAGAATAATGTTAGTACTAACGCTGATATATCATGGACGACTAGCATAAAGATACCAGCTGCCCCTGTGAACCAGTCAAACCAAAGAGCAAAGCCTGTCACTGCTAACAAAAGTCCGAATACTAACGCAAAAAGATAGTACAGCTTTTGGCCTGAATTATATTTCGTTTGTGGAGGTAGCTCTCCACCAAGAAAGTAGTGCTTCGGCGCTGCTTTCAGCCAACCAAGATCAGATTTACCCCATTTAAACGCACTTAAAAATCCAAATCGTTTTTTCGAAAAAATGAAATAAATCACCGGTGCAACGACAAACAGTACAGCTCCAATGCGATGGATGAGGCGGGAAGTATGTCCTGCTGATTGGTCCATTAAGGTTGACGTTCCTTGGAAAAAGATCAAATATCCGGTAATCAACGCCAAGAGAAACCCTAAAGCTATCGTCCAGTGCATCAACATATCTACCAACTGATAGCGACGAATCAATTTATTTTGGCGCTTACTCATCTTCCTTTCCCCCACTTTCTACTTGTTCAAGATCGCTCTCTTTATCATTGTAGTTTGCGGCAGATATGATAAAGTTAGCGAGAAATCCTATTGCTGTCGCTCCCATTAATAATTGGGTAGCTGGTTTAATGACATCTTTACGGAAGCCAATTAATTCATTGGTTGTTGGCTGGGTCGGCAAGCCATAGGCTTCTGGTTTTTCTGTTAAGACGTAAATATAATGGGTGCCCCCCATATGTTTGTCTCCATAAACATTGGCATTCGGATAACGCTCTTTAATTTTTTCCACACGATTATATGCTTGCTTGACAGCTTCTTCCCAATGCTCGAACGTCAAAGCTGTGGTTGGACAAGTTTGAACACAAGCAGGCATTTCCCCATTTGTAACACGGTCCTGACAAAAATCGCATTTATTCATTTTCTTCTTTCCAGTCAACGGATCTGATTCATAACGAGGAACATCAAACGGACAAGCCTTGCCACAATAGGCGCAGCCAATGCACTTATCACTTTGAAAACCAACAAATCCATCTGCATGTGTATATAAGGCACTTGATGGACAAACCTCTACACATGGAGCATCTGAACAATGCATGCATTGCTCCTTTTGAATCAGCCATTCAAATGTTTCCGTCTTACGGTCATATTGCTCTGTAAATTTCATTAACATTAACGTATTAACTGAGCGGTCTGCCGGGTTTTGGTACGTTCCCGGCACTTTCTCAAATTCAGTTGCAGGTAAGTTATGCCACTCTTTACAAGCTAATTGACATGCTTTACATCCTGTACAAAGAGAGGTATCGACTAAAATTGCCATATCATTTTTATTAGCCATATATTAGTTGCCTCCCTTTGTCACATTACAAATACAAGCTTTATATTCTGGAGTTCCTGTATTCGGGTCAGCTGCAGAATTGGTCACTTTATTGACTGATTCACCATGTACCAATCCTTTATAGCCCCAGCCCCATGGCACACCAATTACTTCCACCACTTGGCCATTAACGTCTAATGGTTGGATCCTGTCTGTTACCATGGCATCCACTGCGACTTTCCCACGCGCTGTGGAAATGGTTACCTTTTCTCCTGAAGTAACGCCAAGCTTCTTAGCCAAATTTTTACTAATTTCAGCAAAGTTAGATGGCATTAACTCATTTAATTGTGGTGTATTCCGTGTAACACCACCTGATAAGAATTGCTCTGTTACCATATACGTTGTTAAAACATATGGAAATTCACTTGCTTCCCCTGTTTTTTGGATATCTGGCAATGCAAAAGGACGAATAATCGGATTCGATTGCTGGCTGAACATTGAATTTTGAACAGGTGATTCAAACGGTTCATAGTGAGCCGGCAATGGTCCATCTGCAATTCCAGGTTCTGTTATAACAGGTGCAACTTTGAAAACATTTGGGTCATAACCAGGATTCAACGTCAGTTCCGCTGCCTCTGTTTGAATTTGTGCATATACGGTGCGGAGTAAAGCGCCTTTCCCTTCTCCATTTGAAAACACCTTACTTCCCTCTGGTGTGTCTGGTGCTTTATCCTTTGCAGCAACGTCCAAAATGTCATTTCCAACCCAGCTTGTTCCATTCCACTCTACAAGTGCCCGTTCTTTGTCACGAGGTTTTCCTTTCATATCGACAGAACCTCGATTCCAAAGGACGCGCGTATTATTCGGCCACGAAAATGTCCATTGTGAATGTAATCCAAGTCCACTCGGATCATCGTTATTATGCCTTAATGAATGGTTTCCTTCTTCTGTTATCACGCCTGTATAAAGGCCACCCATACCAGAGGCAACCGTTCCAGGTTCTGCTTGTGCAAGCTGCGCTCCTGTACTAAGCAATTTACCTGTCTTGAGATCATAACCATTCATTTCCTTAAGGATAAGTTCCATATCAACTTCTTCTTCGCCATGAACGACATAATCCCAAGTTAAATCTAAAATCCCTCTATCTTTCGGGTCACTGCTATTCGCATATAACTCTTTTACCCGATGCATAATTTCGTAGATGATATCCCCATCTGGTTTCGCTTCACCTGGAGGACGTACAGCTACTGGCTTCCCTTGAATCCAACGGGCAGAGTTTGTCATCGTTCCCGCTTTTTCAAAAGCCATCGCCGCTGGCAATAAAATGACTTCCGTCTGAATCTTTTCCGGATCCAAACCAGGATATTGCCAAAATGAAGCCGTCTCTGTCTCAAAAATTTCTGACACAACGAGCATATCTAAATTGCTCAATCCTTTCCAAACCATATCTAGGTTAGGCGTACTTACAGCTGGATTTTGCGCAAAAATAAAGCCAAGCTTAAATTCATTTTGATTTAATTTTTCAAAAATCGGCACATAGTTTGCTGCTGAATCTTGTGCTCTTCGCTTTGGTAAATAATGATAATAAAATTCATTATCTGCCGTTGCTTTATCTCCATACCAAGCTTTCAATAAAGCGATTGTTTTCTTAGCCTTCGTTGTACCAACTGCTTTGACATAATCATTAAAGGTTGGTTGAGCATCTGTTGGGATTGGCATATAACCTGGTAAAATATGTGGTAAACAAGCAATGTCTGTTGAACCTTGCACATTTGGTTCTCCTCGGTTGGCATTAATTCCGCCACCAGCCATCCCCATATTCCCAAGTAATAATTGGATAATGGCATACATTCTAATCCCTTGTACACCAACGGTCTTTTGTGTCATCCCTAAAGCATACAAAATGGTCCCAGGACGATTTTTAGTAAACGTCTCAGCAATGAGCTTCATTTTATCAACTGGCATGCCTGTAATTTCAGAGCCTTTTTCAAATGTGTATTCACTAAAGTGTTGCTTCAGCTTCATAAGTACACAATTCGGATCCGTTAATGATTCTGCCTGCAATGGTTTACCATCTGAACCAAGTTGGTAGGTCCAACTTTCCCTGCTATAATTGAAGCTCTTATCGTCATATCCTGAAAATACACCATCACTAAATGAGAAGGATGGATTTACTTTATACAACGCATTCGTATGAGCTTTAATATATTCTCCATCATATAGCTCGTTATCTAAAATGTATTTGACGATCGCACCTAAATAGCCTATATCTGTTCCAGGTCGTACAGGTGCATAAATATCAGCAACTTTAGCCGTTCTATTAAACCGTGGATCTACAACAATTAATGTTCCGCCTCGCTTTTGCGCCTCTAATACCCAGCGCATGGCTAATGGGTGGGTCTCAGCTGTATTATTTCCACCAATCAAAATCACTTTGGCATTCTTCATATCTGTAAAACTATTTGTCATCGCACCACTACCAAATGAAGGGGCTAAACTAGCCACCGTTGGAGCGTGTCATATCTCTGCCTGATGGGTAAAGTTATGGATTCCTAAAGCGCGGTTAAACTTCGTATATAAATACGCTTCTTCATTATCGATCTCGGCACTTCCTAAACTAAATATGCTATCAAGTCGATTAACGGTAACCTTTTTCCCATCTATTTGAACAGCGTCTGTAAATGTCTTCTCCCGCACATCTTTCACTTTATGAGCAATTTTATCAATCGCGTCTTCCCAAGAAATAGGCTCCCATTTATCACTTCCTGGTTTACGAACCAACGGATGGGTTAGACGCATGTCAGAATTATGCATCTCTTTAAGTGATCTTCCTTTTGGACAAAGTGCTCCTTCATTTATTGGATGATCCTTCAACCCTTCTGTTGAAACGATTTCATCTCCTTTTACCTTGACTTCAATTCCACATCCGACAGAACAGAAATGGCAAATCCCATACGATGTAGTTGCACCAGCAGTCATTAATGGGAATACTTTGTTTTCCTCTCCTGATTCAGCATGGACACGTTTCTCAGCCAAATATGAAGCAGCAACAGAAGCTGCCGTATATTTCATAAACTGACGCCTTGAAAGCTTTGGCATATAGTCCCTCTCCTTCTTACAATCCTATTCTCGAAAACGATTATGTTTTGAAATATTGGTTTCGAGTCTGATTATGTCAATTTAGACATATATAAATTAAATAGAATTTCTAACATATATATCTTTTTTGACATATGAAACTAGTGAGCCACCATAATGGACTTCATCAAACGCTTCCTGACATATGTCAAATCTGACATAATTCCTTCAGTCAAAAAACTACAAACAAAGCTCTTTACGTTATGCTCTATTATTCTGCTAACCATTTATACATCTCTGAGATCGTCTTTTCCACATTATTTTGCCTGTTTAAATAATATTGTGGGGTTTCACTATTACTCAGTGCCTTCAACACTTTTTTATAAAAGGCGTGAGCAAAGACAGATGTGTTAATGAAGACGGCATCTACTCTCTTAATCTTTGAAATATCCCTATTCATTTCATCTACATCGACGAACTCCACATTTGATAACTGTTCTTTTAATTTCTGGCGCCAACTCGAATGTCCACCAAAAATAACAAGTCGCTTTGATTGGATAAACTGTACCATCGTCTCCAATGAAGGTCCTGATTCCAGCGAAGGTTCATCGTGTTCTGCCAGATAGGCAAATTTCCGCAGAGCGTGCACTTCATTTCTATAGTCTTCCATTGATTGAATCTGTTGTTCAAGTTGTCGAATTTTGCTATGTGCTTGACGTAGTTCTTTGGTCAAACCTTCTATTTTATCTTCCTTATGCTGATTTGTTATTTCCCACTTCTTTTGTTGCTTCGAAAGGTCCGCTTGCTTCTGAACAATTTGCTCCTCTTTTGATTTCATTTCGTAATAGTAATCTAATTTTGACTTATCCAAGTACAATTCTTTCGTTTCCAAGTAAAGTGAGCTAAGACATTTCACATATAAACAGGCGATAAGAAATAGATCTTGGTTCTCTTTTGAAATGTAATTGTATTTTTTTGCATATAAGAGCTCCAAAAAAACGATATCTAAATCTTGTTTTGAAAAAGGGATTTGTTCGGTTGCATCGAGTTCATGGATTTTAAGCGTTTTCAACCATCCACCTAATGCCCCGATATAGTTTGCAGGGCTTCTTTGAAAAACCTTTTTCTCTGCTATATCCAAATTACAATTAGGATGAACGTCGTAGATTTTTTTAAAGCACTGACCAATTAAATACTCTAAAAAGAATCCTAAAGAATCAAAACGATGATTGGTGGGAATATTGTATTCTATATAAAGTTGGTCAAGCTCTTTCCGATGTTTATGGCATATTTCTTTCGAAAACATCGACTTTTGCACTTGTGATTCATTTATTGCTCCACTCATAATTTCCTGAAAGGATTGCCAGGCGACATTTTTTGTGTTGAGCGATTTGTTTTCACGAACACATAAATACCAAAGAACGATATTTTGATAGCGTAACTCAATTTCTTTGACAATCTTAATCTTTTTTCTTTTCGCATAACTTCTCATAAAGTCTTCTAAGTCAATTTGTCCATGTTGTCGAAAATATTGATAGGCAAATTTATATCCTCTTTTAATCAATTGATCTATTTGAGCATATTCTCCCGTTTGATTGCTCCATTCAAGTATCCCTGCTATTTGCCTAATTTTTTCTTCACTTTTTGTCGTATACATCGAAAAAACAGGATTTTCTTTAAACGCACTTTGTTGATAGGCTTCGTAATATTCCCACTCTTTTTTCCGATACAAGTTATCGATATATGGATGCAAAAAGGAATTCCCACCTAATGAAATGCACAAAAACAATTGATCTAATTTGACATCTTTAGAAAAATGATGATGCTCAATCACAACTTGGGACTGCTCACCTTGTACATTTTTCTTAGTTTCGACTACGTTCCCTTTTTTATAACCGTGTCGCTCTCCCTTCTTAAGTAGCTCATACATCGTATTGTTAGAAACTTTTAATCTACTTGCTTGTTCATTCAATCTCCCACCCCCTTCATGCATTACTATAAAAGTTGTTTTTTCTAGTCTCTATGCTAAATGTCACATTTTCGTTAAGTTTTGTTTAGTTTTGTTATATATTTGTCTAAATTGTGAACGACAATCACTATGTTCTATAAGGCTGACACAAATTGGATGCAATTCTAATTTTTTTTCCTATCTAGAATTACGATTTAAAAGGTGTATACCGCTAATGAATGAAATTTTCCAATCAATCCCATACTATGGATAAAAATGGATAAGAAGGTATTAGTATGGCATCAAAGAACCGACATTCGCTTGTAAATATTAGTGTATTTGGAATATCCCAATTAAAATACCAGAGTCCTTATATGGTCGCCTGGTGGTCGGCAGTATTCCCAGGATTCGGGCATTATTTACTTTGCCAATATTTAAGAGGAACGTTGCTGACATTAGCAGAAGTTATTATTAATACGTTAGCTCGTATCAATGAAGCGATGGTCTATTCCTTTAGCGGTCAATTTGAACTTGCAAAATCTGTGATCGAGCCCAAATGGGCATTTGGCTACCTTGCCATCTATTTAATTGCCATTGGAGACAGCTTCCGCTCGGCCGTCTATCAAAATAAACTACACCATCTTGCCCTTTTAGAGTATAAAGGGCATCATACAGTGCACATTTCCCCTATCGAAATTCAATATATCGAAAAGAAAAATCCGACCATTGGCGCTCTGTATTCGTTCTTCTTTCCTGGTTTAGGGCAATTATATAATCAGCGATTCGGCCTAGCTTTCTATGCCATGTTTTGGTGGTGGATTTATCTAATACTTTCAAATTCCCATGATTCAATCTTATTTCTTTGGCATGGACGACTAGAGGATTCCATTTCTGTTCTTCACCCACATTGGCTGCTCTTTATGCCATCTGTTTTGTTTGGTTCTATTTACTACACCTATCGCACAACCATTGAACACAATAGACTTTTTCAAATAGAGCAGCGTCACTTTCTGATGAATAGATACCAACAATCTAGACTTCGAATATTTTCCTAAGCAGGCAGGTGCTTTTTCATGTTAATAATCGGGATTTTTAAACAATCGATCGAGTTAGAGCAAGCACTTGCTGAATTGGAAATGATGATCCCAAAAGAACATATCCTTTTAGTCTTTATGGACGCGGAGCAAATCGAAAGTGAAATTCATAGTCCTCATGCTTTTGAAATAGGGATTGCTTGTGGAACTGCTGGAGCAGTAATTGGGGCATCTAGTGGGTTTGTCTTAACATTGGGGCCGATCCTGTGGGGACTAATTGGGGCAGCGATTGGATTTGGGATCGGATTACTGGCGCATACACTTTTAAAAAAACAAAAAAGTAGAAAACGAAAGTTGGACCGAATGGACGAGGCCACGATTATCTTGCAGTGTAATAAAGAACAAACGAAGCCCATTATTGATTTATTACGGAAGTATCAAGCTCTATCAATTGGAAAATTGGATCATTCCATGTAGAAAAATTCAAGAGAGCCCATTATTGATAAGGGCTCATCTTTCATCAATATTTACGAATTGATTGGGGGATTGTCCGACATTTTTTTGAGAGAATAGGAATAAAACTTCTACTATTCGTATAAACTATCGCTCTAGCAATATCAGAAATTGGAAGATCCATTGTTTTTTTGCAAATAACCATATTAATGAATATTGCTTCATTTCTATGAAAAAAAGCAATAATGATGAATTGCAAACAAAAGAAGCTCCCACAAAATGTAGGAAGCTTCCGGTTTATCTAATTCGCTCCAACTATCTCTCACCCTTAAGCGGAATTTTTCCTGTTATCTCCTCAATGACGTCCCTTTTAGGGGAAATAACGGAAATTTTTCCGCTTATGAAGGGCAAAATCGTTTATTTTGGCATTTTTTGAGGGAATAGCAGGAATTTTTCCTGTTATTTCGGCTCTTTTTCATGATGGTTGCTCATTAAGCGGAATTTTTCCTGTTATTTTTTCATACCGATACTCCTACCGTTTATACGAACATTTTATCCACAAGTCGAGGGAATATATAAATTCCTGGAACACAAAAAAACTGCACCCCGAATGTTTCCAGGATGCAGTAAACCTCATATATAAACATGAACTTGATTACGTCCCTCTCGTTTTGCATGATATAATGCCTTATCCGCTCGAAGCAAAATTTCTTGCAGCGTTTCCTTTCTCTCATCTTTTATCCCAGCAACACCACTACTTAACGTAACTGAGACAACGGTGTCTAGCATAATAATGGGATTTTCTTCCACTTGATTTCGTAATCGGTTCGCTAATACTTCTCCTTCTTCTATCGTCTTTCCTTTTAGTCCGATGACAAATTCCTCGCCACCATAGCGAGCCAATACCATTCCTTCTTCCATCTCGGCTTGGCAAATTTGGGCGACATGGAGCAGTAGTTGATCCCCTACATCATGACCATATGTATCATTCACCTTTTTAAAATGGTCCACATCCATTAATATAACCGTAAAGGGAATGGGATGCCCTTTTGCTTCATTAACTATTTGCTCACACATATGAAAAAAAGCTCGCCGATTATAAATCTGTGTCAGTTCATCATAATAGGCCTGGTGCTCTAATTTAAGCTGCAATCTTTTTACCTCTGTGATATCGGTAAAAATAATTAATATCCCTTTGCTGCCTTGTCCATGCTGTAAGGAAGAAATCCGAACCTTATAGGTTTTACCTCCTAGCTTTACTTCATAAGTGGAAGTCTTCTCTAATGAAAATGGCAATGGACCTCCTGCTAGCTCGAGCCAAACTTCCGTAAAATCTTTACCCAGTAGAGATTTGTTCAAATTTAAAAACATCTTCTTACTTGCTTCATTGAACTCAATAAATCGATACGATTCATCCAGTACGATAACCCCATCATTGATGTTATTAAAAATGGTGTCCTTAGCAATCGGCATAAGTGTGAACAGTCGAGATGAATTTATGGACCACAAATATAACAAAGATGATAGCCATAAAACCATCGGCACCGGATCGACACCTGGAGGAGTAAAACCAACTAAATAAAGAAAAGCGGTTACGATCGGAACAAATTGACCGAACGCTATTGCAAGCATTTGGGGACGATAAGATTTTGATGTTTCCTTCCAACGAGATAATACAAGAAAGAAGGCAACAAACATGCAAGAAAAGATGTAAATGCCATGAATCACATACCAAATCCCGATTTCTTGATGAATATATGGGATCCCTAAGTTTGGCTCCACTTCAAAGACGCGGTAATGAAGATGATGCCAATCATTTGTCATGACCATCCCTAATGTAATGAAGGGAATCGTCAGAAGAGCAATATACTTTTTGGTTGTTACGTTCATACCTAAATACTGCATGACAAACAATAGCCCTAACGCTGTTGAAGAGGGCATTCCAATATATTGAATGATCGTCCAAAACTTTATTTGCTCAAGCGTTGTCGACATCAAACCAAATGCTGAAGCAAAACAATAAATGGTGATCGTGGCCGTATAAACAATGAAAAAATGAGCGATTTTCGTATAGTGCTGTCTCTTTAAAAAGACATACAAGCATAAAAATAAGTTGAGAACACCTGAAGTACTAGCAAGAGTGACAAAAGCCGTTAATTCCGAATTCACCATCTAGAAACTCCTTTTAAAAACTACATTTTTATATAATGTAGCATAAAAGAAATCTAAAATGGAACATTAACTAAGTCTTTATTCCTATAAATCAGAATTTTCTTACCGATGGATATTTTTATTTGCGTAAATTAACGTATAATTGACTATCCTATGCATCTAACACTACAGAGGTATTCAGATTGAAAATTATGTTTAAAAAAGCACTCGATCGTTTTTCTTTATTCGTTCTCACGATGCAAGGTATGCTTTTTAACTAAGGAGAATATTTAATCAGCTCGATCTTACTTATAAAAATTCCTATTGATAATAAGATCATAATGTACTATATTCAAATAATCAGATATACAAATATTTAAAGAGAAGAAGGGTATTTATGATACAAAAGTGGTTTTCTAACAGCCGGTATAGCAACTATTCGCTTCACTCCTTGCAAAAGGATATCATTTCAGGACTTGTTGTCGGAATTATCGCGATTCCCTTAGGAATGGCCTTTGCCATTGCATCAGGTGTTAAACCTGAATACGGAATTTACACAACGATTATTGCCGGAATCTTGATTTCTATATTCGGGGGCTCAAAGTATCAAATAGGTGGTCCCACAGGGGCATTTATTCCGATTTTATTTGGCATCATTATGACCTATGGATATGAGAATTTATTGATTGCAGGTTTTATGGCAGGGATTATATTACTCTTGATGGGGATTTTCAAGCTTGGAATGCTGATTAAATTTATTCCCAAATCAGTAACAATTGGATTTACATCAGGGATTGCCGTCATTATTTTTGTTGGCCAAATTGCCAATTTCTTAGGTCTAACAGATGTTAAAAGCCATGAATATTTTCTTCAAAATCTAAATGAAATCTTCCATCACATCGACACGATCAATCTATATAGTTTATTAACAGCCGGAATTTGCTTATTAACGATATTAATAATGCCGAAATGGCTGCCTAATATTCCAAGTCCTCTTATTGGACTTGTTTTTTCAACACTTGTGGCAACACTTCTTTACCCTAACGATATCGCCACAATCGGTTCAACCTTTGGCACGATTCCTAATTCATTACCACAATTTGAAGTTCCAACTATTACTATAGAGCGTATTCAACAGCTAATTGGACCTGCTTTTGTGATTGCTTTTCTTGGGGCTATCGAGTCCCTATTATCCGCTGTAGTAGCCGATGGAATGACCAATAGTAGGCATAACAGCAACCGCGAATTAATGGGTCAAGGGATCGCCAATATGGTCACTCCTCTGTTTGGTGGGATTCCAGCTACAGGTGCTATCGCAAGAACGGCTACCAATATAAAAAATGGAGCAACGTCCCCCCTATCTGGGATAATTCATGGAATCGTTGTCCTACTCGTGCTTTTGCTTTTTGCCCCATATGCTTCAAAAATACCGTTAGCCAGTATGGCACCGATCTTAATGATTGTTGCGTGGAATATGAGTGAGCGCCGCGTCTTTTTCCAATTGTTAAAAACACGATCAGGAGATTCGCTCGTCTTAGTCATCACTTTTTTACTAACTGTATTCTTAAATTTAACTTGGGCCGTCGGCATTGGTCTTATATTAGCTATCGTTATCTTCACGAAACGGATGAGTGATATAATGGTTACGGCAAAGGTATTGCCTAATCCTGAACAAGAAAAAGTAGACACACAAATTGTGACGGAATCACATGATTGTCCCCAAATCAGTATATATAATGTGGAAGGCCCGCTCTTTTTCGGCGCAGCACAAACCTTCCAACATAGTATTATGAATACGATTAACTACAAACCAAACGTGCTTTTGCTAAGAATGGGGAAAGTCCCTTTTATGGATATGACTGGGGAGTCTTATTTATCAAGCATTGTTCAAGACTTTTCAAAGAATGGAATCATTTTAATTTCTGGTTTAAATACACAGCCGAAAAATGTATTAATGAAAACAGGCTTATACCAATTAATTGGAGAAAATCACTTTTTCGAACATACAGGAGATGCCATCAACTACGCTCTTTTACATGTAAATAAAGATAAATGCATCGGTTGCAAACATCTTGCTTTTCGTGAATGTAAAGATTTTTCACGTGCTCATAATCGCATAAAGGAGAAAGTGTATACGAGCTAATATGGGAGGAAGATAAATTGAATTTAGAAATGCAAAAGTTCAAAGCTGACTTTTTTAAAGCACTTGCCCATCCACTTAGGATCAAAATCCTTGAGTTATTGGCTGAGGGTGATAAAAGTGTCAATGAAATCCAAAGCCTTGCTGGGAGCGAGGGTTCTGCTGTTTCTCAGCAATTAACCATACTTCGCGGAAAAAATATTGTGACAGGGACGAAAGACGGAAATCGCGTTATTTATTCCCTTCGCGATCCAATGATTGTTGACCTTCTTTCCGTTGCTCGTCAAATTTTTAACAATCATTTAGTCGATACGATTCAAATGTTAGACCAGTTAAATGTGCAACCAGTTAGTGATGACATGGAGAAATAGAGGTTAATTTTTTGCTTTTTCATCCGCCTTCGTTTTTAATTACAGTTATGATGTTTTTAAAATTCTTAGATAAGGAATGATGATATGATCTCACTAAAAGGAAAAACAGCGATCATTACCGGAGCAGGTAGAGGAATCGGACGTGCTGTTGCGATCGCATTAGCAAAAGAAGGCGTTAATCTAGGGTTAATCGGCTTAACGATGTCCAATCTTGAAAAGGTTACAACTGAACTAGAAGCCTATGATATAAATATTTCAGCAGCAACGGCAGATGTGGCGGATCTTGAAGCCGTTACCCATGCAGTCGAGCATATCAAGGCTGATCTTGGACCTATTGATATCCTGATCAACAACGCCGGAACAGCTAAATTCGGAGGGTTCCTTGATTTAACACCTGAAGAATGGGAAAACATTATTCGCGTCAATGTAATGGGTGTATATAATGTGACGAGAGCGGTTTTACCAGAAATGATTGAAAGAAAGTCAGGCGATATTGTCAATATTTCTTCAACAGCTGGTCAAAAGGGTGCCCCTGTAACAAGTGCATATAGTTCATCTAAATTCGCTGTATTAGGGTTAACGGAATCTCTTGCCCTTGAAGTCAGAAAGCATAATATTCGTGTAACAGCCTTAACACCAAGTACGGTTGCCACAGATCTAGCGATTGAAACGAATCTTATTTCTGGAAATCCTGAAAATGTGATGCAACCAGAGGATCTCGCAGATCTTCTTGTAGCTGGTTTAAAACTGAATCCTAGAGTGTTCGTCAAAACTGCAGGACTATGGTCAACCAATCCGTAAAACACATAAAGGACATAACAGATTCTTATATCTGGTATGTCCTTTCTTATTTTTCAAACATAACATATAATGACTTTGCTTATTTTAAAAATGCGTCAATACCAGAGTCCACTCTATTAATGCTTTTAAAAGGCTTAATTTCTACATGGACATCTTCTTTATTTAAGATTGGGAGTTCCCCCTCTGTTTGAAGCCTCCACCACTCCTTTGGCCAAAATCGATAAAGATAGTCTTCAAATTGATAAATGTCTCCGCCCATTTCTCGACTTTTAAGATAGGCTGAGTATACATCATTTCTTATTTTCTCTTTCACCTCTTTTTTTACTTTAGGAGCAAGAACCTTCATTCTTGATTCCCTAATTACAGTTGAGACCTTTATATCTAAACCGACTCTCACCGTATCATCATCTTCTATTATTTTTCTTTTCACCTTAGGATTGAGTAATTCTATATCGATAAACTTCCCACTTTCTTTTTCTCCATCAACAACCATCAAAGTGGAGCGAACTGACTCGTTATTCACTCGAATGTATCCCTCGATCTCCTTTTTTGTTAAATGCCCCTTCAATTCTGTACCCTTCATGATGTATGCCCCATTAAAAACAGTCACAGGTATTTGTTTTAAATCCTCCTTTATGATAACGTCATCTATCGATATGCTTGGAAGAAGAAGCGTTTTTGTATCCTCATTATTCATATAAATCAATTCTTGCAGTGAAATAGACGGGATAGTTGAATTTTGTTGCTGCATATACTGAGGCTGAACGAGCCGTGAATAGGAGAAAGCATAATAAAACGGAAGTTTTGTCGTGAATATTTTGGAGATAGAGTTCGCTGTTCCATAAACCCAAGCCGTCAGACGTATATTGAAATTTGTATCTAAAAACTCTAAAGCTTCCTCTATCCTATTATCCAATATTGATTCACTAAAGAGACATAAACTAATTTGGTCGTAATTCACAGGTACTTGTATTCCCTCATAAATGTTTGTGATCGCTTCACTTACTGTCTTCCCTTTTCCTTCACTAATCCATACTGGGCTCGGCTCTGTATTTTTTCCCTGCTCTGATTTCGCCACATTTGAAAAATCCAGGAATTGTAATATCACATAATATTCATCATTTACATAGTCAATTCCTATGCCCACTGCATATGCTTGGCTTTGAATTTCATTAATTTTAATACACCCTGTTAGTACAGAACATAAGAAGGTCATATATATAAATTTCTTCATCTACTCACCCGATCTTGTGCCATCCTTAATCCCCAAAGATGCATTTCTTTTTTTCATGAACATAAATGGGGGACGGAAAAAGCTAAGCCAAATATCTTTCCCATTTTGGGATGATACATCTGCTAATATTGGCACTCCAAATGACTTTGTCCTTGCTAAAATCAATATAATAAACATCAAACTAATGAAAAAACCATAGATTCCCATGAAGTAACTAAAAAGGAGAACAAACAACCTTACATAGAAAATATTACCCGCTAGAGACTGGTTAATTAGAGTAAAACTAGATATAGCTGTGACCCCGATGACGACAAGAGTAGCAGGAGAAGTAATTCCTCCTCGAATAGCAGCATCCCCAATGATCAGACCACCAAGAACTGCAACAGTTTGTCCTATTCCCTTAGGTAAGCGCGCTCCTCCTTCTCTAAATAGCTCAAACATGAATAGCATAAGGAAAATTTCAATGACGGGGGAAAATGGTAGTCCCATTCTTGAAACTGTAATGGTAGCAATGAGTGGTAATGGTAATTGTCCAACATTATGGGTAATCAAGGCCGTATAAAAGCCTGGTAAAAACGTCGTTATACTTAGACCAGCCAATCTTAAAATTCTTTCAATCGTTGCATAATAAAAACTAGTGTTCTCATCTTCAGATGTTTTCAATAAAAATGAAAGATTGATCGGCGCAATTAATGCTGTAGGTGCTCCATCAATTATAATGGTAAACCTTCCTTGATTAAGTGCTTCTGCAACAAAGTCAGCTCTACCTGAATAATTCCCAATGGGAATAAGAGAGAATTTATTGTCCACGATCTGTTCCATCAGCATGGATGTACTTGTTAATATATCAATATCCAAAGCTAACAGACGGTTTTGGATATCTCTTAAAACTTGATCATTGATTATATCTTTTAAATATAGAAGGGAAATTCTAGTATTCGTTCTTTTACCAATAATGTAATCTTCTACTACTAAAGATTTTGTCCGTAATCGTTTGCGGATTAAACCTAAATTCGTTTCTATACTCTCGACAAATCCATCCTTTGGACCACGAATCGACACCTCTGTTACAGCCTCATCAGGCTGTCTTGATGGTGATTTACTTATGTTATATAAATATATCTTCTCACCAAAAGGGATAACCATGAGCTTTCCAGAAAAAATTTCCTGCTCTATTTTTTCTGAATCCATTTCTTCTTTGCAATAAATCTCCATTTGCAATGACTGATAGAGGGAGTTTGAAGTTTCAATTGAGGGCAAAACGATAGAATGAATCAGGCTAACATCTGTTAAAGGTTTACAATACACAAAGGTAGAAGGATTTCCCATCGTATCCGCTTCCCTTATTTCAATATCTGAAGAATAATTGAAAAGCTGACGTAGGTTTTCCAATGCGAAAGGATGTTCATTCATGATTCAATTTTGCCCCCTGACCACATTTGTTTATGTTTCATAACATATACTGTAAAGATTGAAATTTGGACGGTTAATAATACGAATGAAAGCGGTCTAAAATATTCATATACAATGCTGGTGTAAAGACTTTGAGCAATTGGATAACTACAAGCGATTAAAAGAATTGTATATATGCCTCTTACTACTTTTGCATTAGTCTCCCCTTTTGTTAGAATTCTGCTTGTAATAAAGATAAATAAACTAATTCTAATGACTCCGCCAGATAGCCATTGAAAAATTGCGAAAAAGTCGGCATGAGAGAAATATCGACCAATGGCTATCAAGCGCCACTCTTCATAAGCGGGAAATTGAAACTCGGCCGATTGCTTTGGCCCAAACTCGGTAATGGCTCCAACAGTTGGTCCTAGCATTAGCCCAATGATCACCAACCCAACAAGTAATAATTGTTTATTTGAAATAACCTTTTTTAATACAGGTGTTAAAAAGATGATGATAAACAACTCGAAGATTGGTAAAGAAGTATAAAAAAAACCCTGCATCATTGGTAAATAGCCATCCGAAAACAATGGAAGTAAAAGTTCATAATGCTTTTTACCCATATTTGCAAACGAGATAAAAAAACCAAATAAAATGACTAAAGGACAGAGAATACTGCTTAAGAGACCAATGGAAAACAAACCAGATTCTGTAGCTAGCAAACAGAAGATAAGCAGCACAAAGGCAAGAATAAAACTATTAAATCCCTGCATATAACTTAATTGGGACCAAAAAATTATATCCTTTGCTGTCACAAAAGCGCTCATCAGCATGTAAAAACACAATGGCAAAAATAGCATGTAATAACTAAATGTACTCCCGTGATCCCTCATTAGCTGAATAATGGAACGCGTCTTAACGATGGCAACTATTTTGTAAAGAAGATTTATCCATACAGGTAGAATAATGACTGTTAATAGAATCGTTATCCAAGAATCTCTTTTTGCTATTCTTAACAAGAATGGAATAATCTCAACATGGGCAAAAAGACCAACGGATAGTAAAATCATATAAACAACGGAAATATACCTTAATTTATGCTCCATTTAATTAAGTCCTTTTTCCCTTATTATTGATAGTATTCCCGTTACATATTCACAGAAATTCCTTAAATTGTTTTAGGTAGTGATTTATGTAAATACCTAGAAGTTCTATTACAGGCAATGCTATAAATGAAGTGTGCGAAGGTACTTTTCGCTTGCTCTTTTCAAAAAAGCAACAATGTTTGCGAAACCCCCTGTCTTTTCTGACACTGAAATAAATGAAAACACATTACATTTAAATGAGCCTTTTAATAAGAGAGCTTAATCTCCTTAATCCGATTAGCAAGCAGAAGTAAATTAAGCCAAATTTAGAGGGTAATTATTCAGCTTGGTAAATTAACCTAAACTAGTAACTGATAAATGCGGACCTTAAGCTTTTCATTCATTAATTGAGGCTATTCACTAATAGAATAGCCTCAATTATTTGCCAAACGTAATTAAAAATGAACTGCTTCAATCAGTTGTTCCAGTTCATCATTATTGACTTCTTCCACATACGAATCATCAAGATGATAGTTTTCCTTTAGTTGAAGAATTCTTGTCACACTTTCATTTATTCTCTCCTCTTCAATTTCTCCATTCTCTACTGCTTTCTTTAATGCTGCAATGACCTTTATCATGTTGTCATCACCATGGGCAACCATGATGATATCACTTCCGGCTTGCACGGAAGTGACGGCAGCACGTCCTAGATCAAAGTTGCCCGCAATCGCCTCCATCGTCATATCATCCGTGATGACAACTCCAGTAAACTCCAACTTTTCTCTTAAAAGATCTGTGATGATGTTCTTAGACATGGAAGATGGATAATCGGGATCGATCTTTGGTAGTAAGATATGGGCGACCATGACCATATCCGCACCCTCACCAATAGCTTCTTTAAATGGAATTAATTCCATTTCTTCAAGTTCTGCGAGCGTTTTATGAACAGTAGGTAGCTCGACATGAGAATCTACCGAAGTATCACCATGCCCTGGGAAGTGTTTAATGGTCGGGATGATATTCTCCGATTTCAACCCTTTCATCGTCGCTATCCCCAGTTCACTAACCACATTTGGATTATCGCCAAATGAACGATCACCAATGACCGGATTTTCAGGATTGCTATTCACATCCAAAACAGGGGCAAAATTTATATTAAACCCGTAAGCCTTAACTAATTTTCCTAAAAGGCTGCCGATTTCAAAGGATAAGGAAGGATTATATTTTTGCCCTATTTCCATATTAGTAGGCATTGACTTTAAATCCCCTGGAAGCTTGGCAATCCTTCCACCTTCTTGATCAATCCCGAAAAAGAGTGGAATTTCATTTAAGTTATTAAGGGATTTTAAAGCATTGATATATGCTACTGTTTGATCAGGAGTAGCAATATTTTTACCATTCACAATAATTCCGCCTACTTTGTACTCCTGAATTAAGCGCTCCGCTCCTTCATCTATTTGTTTTCCTGGGATACCTGCAAAGATCATCTGTCCAAGCTTTTCATCAATGCTCATATTCTTAATCGTTTCAGATACGGATGCTTGTTTCGGCGTTTCCATTGCTACTAGGGAAGTATGATGAACAGGAGGATTGGGTTCTTGCTCAGTTGGTCTATCAAGAATCCATTTTAACTGATAATCTCGGTTTACTTGATAGATTAAAATGATTTGATCAAATTCACTATCTTGGTAATACTTCTTTTCATCCGGTTCCCCAAATCGATCGACGATTTCTTGATAGTGAATGTCTTGTAATTTCTTATCATATGAACGTAAATCAATTGCAACTGAGTTCCGATATCCAATCGTCATTTGATGATTTGGATAAACTGCAAACGGACCAATGGACGTCTCATCGAGATTCTCATACTCCCCCAGTATTTCGGCAACCTCATTATATTGGGAATCACCAGCTATAATCGGGGCATCCATAATCATCCCTTTTTGTGACCATATCTGTATTTCTTGTAGGAAGGTATCCTCCACTTTTTCTGATCCTTTATTCTCATCTTCCCCTCTGAAAAAAAAGAAAATCACGAATCCCAAAATCACGATGGAGAAGCAAATAAAGAAAAATTTTTTTAACATCGTTTGCCTCCTTATGTCTTTCGCAATTGAACGTATTAATTAGAATACTAACGAAATTCCTTTCTTATGAAAAGCGTTTACATATTTCTTGAATTAGATTATAATACTTGTATACAAGTATACTTGGATTCTGACTCTTGAATACTTGAATATTCAAGCATTGAAGGTGGACTTATGACTGAACCTATTACATTTATATACCCAGAAAAATGGCTTTCTAAAGCTTCTTCAGGTGAGCGCGTAGCCCATGAGCTACGGATGCGAATTATTTCTGGTTTAACCCCAAGTGGTACAGTTCTCTCTGAAAATAAATTGGCCGCCGATTTTTCTGTAAGTCGTTCACCTATTCGAGAAGCATTAAAAATATTGGCTTCTGAAAATATGATTCGTTTAGAAAGAATGGGAGCGGTCGTGATCGGGCTTACTGATAAAGAGATCGAAGAAATTTACGATGTGCGCTTATTGATTGAATCATTCGTTTTTGAGCGTCTCGTAAAAATGGATACGAATCATTTAGCAAAGGAACTTAGCAAAATAGTAGAAATGATGAAAGTGGCCATTAATTATTCCGATGCAGATGAATTTTCCTTACAAGATGTGTTGTTTCACGAAACGATCATCCGTTCCATTAACCACTCTTATATCCTGATGATTTGGGAAAACTTAAAGCCCGTTATGGAAGGCTTCATTCTTTTATCGATGCGAATGCGTTTTGCAGAAAAAAATGAGGATTTTACAAGAATTATTGACAACCATGAATTGTATATAGAAGCGATAAAAGCAAAAGATCGAAACCTGATGGTTCAATCTTTACACAATAACTTTGATGATGTACAAGAGAAAGTTGAAGATTTATGGAGCTCACAACAAATGCTAACTAAAGGAGTAGAACAACAAGATGACTAACTACATGTTAGGGATTGATATTGGGACAACCAGTACAAAGGCCGTATTATTTAGTGAACAAGGCGAAGTCATTCAACATGAAAATGTCGGATATCCCCTTCACACGCCAGATATATCTACAGCTGAACAAAATCCTGAAGAAATTTTTCAAGCAGTTCAACAAGTGATGACATTGATTATGAAAAAACATTCTGAGAAAAAGCTTTTATTTGTGTCTTTTAGTAGTGCGATGCACAGTGTCATTGCGATGGACGAACAGGATCAACCTCTTACTCCAGTTATCACTTGGGCAGATAATCGCAGCGAAGGATGGGCTCGAAAGATCAACGAAGAATGGAATGGCCATGAAATTTATAGACGGACTGGAACACCGATTCACCCGATGTCCCCATTATGTAAAATTGCTTGGATTGTTCATGAACGACCAGAAATCGCGACGAAGACTAAAAAATACATTGGCATTAAAGAATATATTTTTAAGAAGTTTTTTGACAAATATGTTGTTGATCATTCGTTAGCATCTTGCATGGGGATGATGAACCTTCATACATTAGACTGGGATGAGGAAGCCTTATCGATGGCAGGAATCACTAGGGATCAATTATCAGAGCTTGTTCCGACAACAAAGTCGTTCACCGGCTGTGCTCCTAATTTAGCAAAACAAATCGGCATCGATCCTGAGATCCCTTTTATTATCGGTGCTAGCGATGGCGTTCTTTCTAATTTAGGTGTCAATGCTTTCCGAAAAGGTGAAATTGCGATCACGATTGGGACAAGCGGAGCGATTCGCACGGTGATTGACCAGCCCCAAACCGATCCAGAAGGAAGAACGTTCTGTTATGCCTTAACGGAAAATCATTGGGTTATTGGTGGTCCTGTCAATAACGGCGGTGTGATCCTGCGCTGGATTCGCGATGAATTAGCCCCTTCTGAAAACGAAACAGCGAAAAGATTGGGGATTGACCCTTATGAACGATTAACGAAAATCGCTGAACAGGTCCGACCTGGTGCGGATGGGTTAATCTTTCATCCCTATCTTGCTGGAGAACGCGCTCCACTGTGGAATCCAGATGTACGCGGCTCATTCTTTGGATTGACTCTTTCTCATAAGAAGGAGCATATGATTCGAGCAGCCCTTGAAGGCGTTCTATACAATTTATATACAGTTTTTCAAGCATTAACCGAATGTATGGATGGTCCTGTGACAAGAATTCAAGCAACGGGTGGCTTTGCAAGATCAACCGTTTGGAGACAAATGCTAGCCGATATTTTTGAATCTGAGGTCGTCGTTCCCGAAAGCTATGAAAGTTCATGTCTTGGCGCATGCATACTAGGACTTTATGCGACAGGAAAAGTGGATTCGTTTGAGGTCGTAAACGAAATGGTCGGTGAAACGGTGAAACATACGCCAAATGAAGAAGCAGCTAAGGAATACCGACAATTGCTCCCGATCTTCACGAACCTCTCAAATAAATTAAAAGATGAGTATACAGAAATCGCTAATTATCAAAGAAATTTAGTAAATTCAACGAGACAATAGGGACAACTCCCCTATCAACCATGAGAAAAAGGAGAAGAGAATATTGAATACGATTGGTGTTATTGGATTAGGAGTTATGGGTAGTAATATTGCCTTAAATATGGCAAACAACGGCGAGAAAGTAGCTGTCTATAATTACACACGAGATTTAACGGATAAGCTCATCGAAAAGTTGGATGGTCAAACGGTTACTCCTTATTATGAAATTGATGCTTTTGTACAGTCATTAGAAAAGCCGAGAAAGATCTTTTTGATGGTAACGGCCGGAGCTGCCATTGATTCAGTCATCCACACCTTACTCCCTCACATTGAACAAGGAGATATCATCATGGATGGTGGTAACTCCCATTATAAAGATACCGAACGTCGCTATGATGCGTTGAAGGAAAAAGGGATCGGGTATTTAGGAATTGGGATTTCCGGTGGTGAAGTAGGAGCTTTAACAGGGCCATCTATTATGCCTGGTGGAGACCGTGATGTCTATGAAAAAGCTGCTCCGATTCTCACCAAAATAGCCGCTCAAGTGGATGGTAACCCATGCTGTGTGTATATCGGCCCAAAAGGAGCCGGGCACTTCGTGAAGATGGTCCATAATGGGATTGAGTATGCAGATATGCAACTCATTGCTGAAGCCTATACGTTTTTACGAGAAAAGCTTCAATTATCGGTTGAGGAAATTGCTGATGTATTTGAAGAATGGAATGCAGGAGAACTTCAAAGTTATTTAATCGAGATTACTGCTGAAATTTTAAGAAAAAAGGATGAAAAAACAGGACAACCACTTATTGATGTCATTCTCGATAAAGCGGGGCAAAAAGGAACAGGAAAATGGACGAGTATCCAAGCAATTGACCATGGAATTCCGACATCGATCATCACAGAATCTCTCTTTGCTCGTTATATTTCAGCCTTAAAAGAGGAACGAATGATGGCACAATCGATCTTAACTGGTCCGGAACAGGAGCTAAATCTATTAGATAAAAGTACGTGGGTCGAATATGTAAGACAAGCTTTATATATGGGGAAAATTTGTGCTTATGCTCAAGGATTCAATCAGTATAAAATGACTTCAGAGCCTTTTGACTGGAATTTGCCGTTAAAGGATATTGCCCTCATTTTCCGTGGTGGCTGTATCATTCGTGCGCAATTTTTAAATGTGATAAGTGAAGCGTACGAAGAACAAGCAAGTTTAGCTAATTTATTAATCTCACCTTATTTTGCCGAGAAGATGAAAGACTATCAAACTGGACTACGAAAGGTCGTTTGTGAGGGAATCGGGTCAGGAGTTGCATTTCCTTGCTTAAGCTCTTCCCTTACGTATTATGATAGCTATCGTACTGGAAGATCTAACGCTCATTTACTTCAGGCACAACGTGATTATTTCGGTGCCCATACGTATGAGCGTACAGATGCTGAAGGATCTTTTCATACGAACTGGTCATGATAAAATCAATAAAAATGCTCCTACAAAATGTAGGAAGCTTCCGGTTTGACTAATTCGATCCAACCATCTCTCACCCTTAAGCGGAGTTTTTCCTGTTATCTCCTCAAAGGAGTCCCTTTTTGGGGAAATAACGGAAGATTTTCCGCTTATGGAGAGCAAAATCGTTTATTTGGGCATTTTTTGAGTGAATAGCAGGAATTTTTCCTGTTATTTCGGCTCTTTTTCATGATGGTTTCTCATTAAGCGGAATTTTTCCTGTTATTTTTTCATACCGATATTCCTATTATTTATACGAACATTTTATTGAACACTCATCCACAAGTCGAGGGAATTTATAAATTCCTGACAACTGAAAAAACAAGTGAGGAAAAGCAATTTTCCCCACTTGTTTTTCTTTAATGAGGTTAGATGAAGGTAGGATCGCCTGGTGCTTATATTGTTATCGTTCAGAAAAGTTAAAGGCTAGAGAAGATTATAGAGGGGTTGTACATTCAGCCACTGGTAGGATATCAGCTTCTTAATTATGATATAATTTTTACATATTTACCAATTTTATCAAAAGGGTTGATACTATGCGTTTGCTGATTCTCTTTTTAATCCTCTTAATAGCAGCTTTACTTTCACAAGGAACGAATAAAATTGTTAATCTATCAAACAAGTCATTTTATCATGCTCTCTTCTTTTTATTTTTTGGAATAATATCTTCCGTTACTTATTTCTTGAGCGTAAAAGAGTTGCAAAGCTTTGTATCTACTTTAATTTTAATAGGGTTTGTTTTTACCATCTTTTACATTCTTTTAGGGGTCTGGAAAAAGAACCATGATAATTAAAAGTAGTACATTGATAACAGGACCCATCACTATGCAAAAGTGATAGATCGTATACTAGAATCTCTCTTAGAGCCGTTATAAAAAGGAAATCATGATTTATCGTTCAAAAAAAGCTCTCCAGGTTCCCGGAGAGCTTTTTTGATTAACCCATTATATGAAAAACAAAGTTGAAAAGAAATAGACTGGCAATCACGTATAATGTAACCGAGACTTCTTTCGCTTTTCCAATCGCAATTTTTAAGATCGGATACAAAATGAATCCAACGGCAATTCCATCAGCAATGCTGTATGTGAAAGGAATCATCGCAATGATAAAAATTGCTGGAAAGCTTTCACTCAAATCTCCTAAATTCAGATTACGAATGTTTTGCAGCATTAGTCCTCCGATAATGATCAGGATCGGCGCAACGGCGCTATTCGGGATCAGTTTAATGACCGGAATAAAAAATGCGGAAAGAAGAAACAAAACACCTGTCGTTACGGTCGTTAATCCTGTTCTTCCACCTGCAGCCATTCCTGCTGTACTTTCTACTGTTGCTACAGTTGGACTTGAGCCAAACAGACCGGATAGAAAGACAGATACCGAATTGGCTTGAAAAGCACGGGAGAACCGGTCCGAACGATTGATGAAGGAAAGATGACCATGTACTAGTCCGATGTTTTCAAAGACAAGTACCATCGTTAAGGAAAAGACAGCAATCCAAAAGCCTAATGAGAGGATATTGTCAAAAGACAAGGCCCCGAATACGCCCATATAATCTGAAAGAGAAAAAGCCTCTGTCTCTGATGGTTTGAAGTCGATGACTCCAAATGCCCAAGCTAACCCTGTTCCCACCACGACTGTAATCAGAAAGTTCCCAGGCACATTACGTAAAAACAAAATGATCGCTATGAGAAATGTTAGCACCGTTGCCAGCACTTGCGGTTCGCCTAGCTCCCCTAATGCAATAATCGAATTGGTACCCTTTTCGACAATGCCACCCTTTTCAAGGCCAATGAGCATGAGAAAGAATCCAAGTCCAATCGTGATCGCTTCTTTTAAAGACTGGGGAATTGCCTCACTCAACGTTTTAGAAAAGCGTGAGAATGCCACGATCATAAAAATGAGCCCTGATACAAAGACAACGGCTAATGCTTCTTGCCATGACATCCCCATCGATTGAACAATGGTGTACGAAAACAAGGCATTCACGCCCATTCCTGGTACAAGGAGAATCGGAACATTTGCCCAAAATCCCATCAGAAAGCAACCTGCAAAAGAAGTGATAATCGTCGCTAAAATCGCCGCTTCCAATGGAATTCCAGCTTCTGATAGAATCAGTGAGTTGACCGCAATAATATAGACGATCGTAAAAAAGCTCACTACCCCTGCTAGCAGCTCCCGTTTGATCGTTGTCTCATTCTTTTCCAGCTGAAAAAGTTGATTAAACATCTAAAATACCTAACTATTCAATTAGCCCTCTCCCTACCCGCTCTCCCTAAAATAATAGGTGAGCCACAATCAATAATTTTAGCAAACAACTCTCATTCTGCCAAGATTCTTGCAATAACAACTATTTTCCAACACAAATAAGCACAATGAATCTTATCATTCACTGTGCTTTGACGTTTACAAACATTATCTACTTTTCCTCACTCTTAAGAAACCATCAACAACATCCCAAACTAACGCTAGTAACCATAGAATAAATAGCCAGATTGTCGTTTTCTCCCAAATAACCTTAACTACATTATAAGCTTCACTCCCAGAAGAGATAAGCCCGTTTTCAATTAATTGATTCATAAAGTTTGGATTCCAAATAGCCGGCTCTGCAATGACGAATAGTAAACCAATACAGGAAATGATATTTACGATAGTTGTAAATAGAACAAGCTTCATCGTCCATCTTCCATAAATTAATTTCAAGCATTCCTTTATGATCCCAAAACCGAACATCAGTACAATAAAGAAGAAATAATAACCATACAATTCTTCGTTAAAAAATGGAATTACCTTACGAAACTTTCCATCTTCAAAGAACCATACGCCAAAGTACTCATGGGAAAACCCGAATATCACCAATAAAATAATTAGAAATACTATTCCAGTTATTGCTTCTCCTCGCTTTACTTGCCCTCTTGGATCTGGAATTGCTGGTAGATCAGAGGGATCCCAGCCTTCCTTTACCTTCTTAGTCGTCTTGTTAATCTCTTTCTCAGCTGAAAATTGAATCATCGCAAACGCAAATGTCGTCCAGCCATAAGCCATCGGTAGGCCAGTTACTAAGGAAATGATACAAGAAATGAAAGATTGTAAAATAGAAGGTGGATCCAAAATAATGTTGATGATAAACCCCACTCCAATAACAGCCCCAGTGGAAATTAATGCAATTTTTAATACCATTATATAGGGATCGAATAATTCTGGACCTATTAAATAGCGCTTAGTTTCGCGGTATTTTTCTGCTAATTTCCGTGGTTCCCCTAATTCCAGCAAGACTTCCTCCACATGCTTTTCCACCCCTTGACCATCTTGCACTCGTTCTTCAAGCATATCTTCAATTAAACCGCGTAGCTCTATAGCAATATCATCCCTTTGTGAATGGGGGAGTTTTTGTGTCACTGCGTAAATATAACGTTCAATGGTTTCCATTTAATTACCTCCTTTGTTTTCAAGCAGTTTATCTAAGCTTTCCACCATACTTCTCCACTCGACAACAAGTTGTTCAAAAACTTCTTTTCCCGTTTCACTCAGAAGATAATATTTCCGAGGTCTAGCTTCATTTGTATCCCATTTGCTTTCCAAAAGTCCTTGCTTTTCTAATCTGCGAAGTAAAGGATATAAGGTCCCCGGTTCCACCGGGAAATCCCTCTCCTCTAATGAAGCTACAAGAGAATAACCGTACTGTGGTTCGAACAGCTGACTTAATACGCCAATTGTCAGTGTCCCTCTTCTTAACTCCTGCATTAATTTATCTAAATGTTCATTTGTATCGTTCATATCATCAACTCCTATTTTTATAATACTGTGCAACACACACTATTGTCAAACCTATATTATTAAATAATGTAAAATATTGAATAAATGTATTAAATAGAGTAGGCGCATGAAAATTTCATGCGCCTCTCACAGATCCGTAGGTCATTAAGTTTGTACTCCGCCACAAACAACCTACTTTCTATTCGGTCCCGAATCTACGGCTATCTGCCTCATCGGTATTCTGTTTAGTACACACTGAGTCTATAAGGGCTTTCCTTCTCTTTCATGGACAGACAGGCTTCGCACAAATCATTGCCTTTTCGGTCAATGTTTGCCTTATCAACTCGTGACAAGTCACTTACCTTTGTGGCCTTTCCGGTAAGCTTATTCACTACTATCCTCTGCTCTGACTTCTCGCCTTCCTTCGCACACTTCTTGTCCATTCGGGTTTTGAACGATGCTTACCACTTTGTAGTGGAGAAGATGAGACCTCCTTGGGTCACGTCATTTCTCTTTCATTCGAATCCAGTCCTCATAACTTGT
Organism: Robertmurraya phoenicis; assembly: GCF_047302285.1. Classification (GTDB taxonomy): domain Bacteria; phylum Bacillota; class Bacilli; order Bacillales; family Cytobacillaceae; genus Robertmurraya. The sequence continues at coordinate 206,986 of NZ_CP154845.1, read as the reverse complement.
AGGATTTATTTCTTTTGTGGTATTGGTTTGCCCCATCTTTCGCAAGGTTCTCCAATCCTACCAGCCAACCGGTGAATGCCACCTGTTCCGAATTTTGCCTTTGGTCCCTCCGCACGAAACCTCACGATACTCGCACTGTCCGTCAGCTAACATTTCCGCCACAACGGCATGTAAGGGATTTACACCCTCTAGAGAAAAGCGCTGCCAAGCGCACAAAAGTCATCCCAAATACTTCTTGGAATGACCCCAAACCATTTAACAGTACTCATTTTTGATACAAAAAAAGTGAAGATATCAATCTTCACTTGCGTTACGTTCGATATTATTTTACTTCTATCGTTAAGATTTCATCCTGACCGGCACGGACAGATTGCTTTTCACTTTTCGAAATCGACTGCATTTGATCCGTATTTGTAATGATGACAGGAATCATATCACTGGCAGCTTTCTCTCTCACTAACTCTGGATCAAAGGTAATTAATTTGTCTCCAGGTTTTACGGAGTCTCCTGTTGCTACATGAGCTTCGAAGCCCTCACCATTCATCTCAACAGTTTCAAGGCCGATATGGATTAAGATTTCAATACCATTCTTCGTTTCAAGCCCTACGGCATGCTTTGTTGGAAACACTTGAACGATTTTCCCTTCAATTGGGGAAACAACTGTCCCATTTAAAGGTTTAATCGCAACACCATCTCCCATCATTTTTTGAGAAAACACCGGATCAGGCACTTCTGATAATGGAATAATCTCACCATCTACAGGTGAATAAATTGTAACTTTCGTCTCTTTTTTACCAAATAATTTGGACAACATGAAAAATGACCACCTTTCTTATGAAAATATTGTTAGTTTTAATAAAATAAATCCAGCAAATAGGGATAATACAAGGAGAACACTCGAAACTATTTTTTCCACTGTCGTTAATGGTTGAGGATTTGACGCGGATGAAAGCTTTCTCTTCGCGAGATAAGCAAGAATCACCATAATGATATTCCCTACAACTAATTGAGAAATCAGCATAAGCACGAGGAATCGATCCCCTCTGCCTTTTCTCACTCGTTCCTCTTTTGGGATTTGATTAAGAAAATGACCCCATATCGGATTAATAAAACCAATCAACATAATAACCGCATAGATGGGCTGTGAATTCAAAAATCCTTCAATTGATTGCTCGCTACCCTGTATCACTAAAAATAAGTAAACCACATAGAGAATGGGAATCAGTACCGATAATACGAGGATCATTGTATACCATCTGTTTGTGTTATTCTGGTGTATCTTCATTATCGTCTCGCTCCTTTTCAAGCGCAAAATTCAAATATCCTCTATAAATAAGGTCTAGAATAGAAAATAACCCGATAAAGGATCGATGTTCAAAACCATAATATCGTCCAAGCTTTGTCGACTCATAGTAGACATTGTACGTAGAAAGTTCTGCTAGCTTATTATTTTTGAAGCTAGTAATTGAAAGTGTCGGAACCCCTCGGAAAGAGAGTTGCCTAACACTATTCATAATATTGGTCACATCACCGCTTAATGAAATGATCATGACAAGGTCGTTCTGTTTAATTCGAGAAAGAAGAATATCAAATTCCCGTTCTGCCGGGATAATGAACATCTTTTTATCACAGGCAATGAGATTGCGTGATAACTCTTCCATGGCATTCTTTTGACCCCAGCCTGTTGCAAAGCCATAGATCGTTTCTGCCTCATGGATATGCTGATAAACGGGATCCATCTGGTTCTGTTTAAATAATTTTCTCGTCATCTCGATCTCTTCTACTTGGATGTCAAAAAGATTTTGATGTTGTTTCATTTCTTGTTGTTCGTTTTTCAGACTATACTTAAACTCACTATAGCCACTAAATCCTAATTTCTGTGTCATTCTTAAGATGGAAGATTTAGACATTGCGCAGGCCTTTGCCAATTCCATGATACTCATATTGCTACAGGCTTCAATATGATTGAGGACATATTGCAGTGTTTCTAAATCATTCTCCGTTAATTTGTCGTAATGTTTGTTGATTAAATCCTGAAGCATGTTCATTCCCTCCAACAAATCGCATAACAATTCTATTATAGCTTTTTATCGGGAGAGAGTATAATGAATACTTGTTTTTAGAAATAGGGAGAGCCGATCATTCGACTTCTCCCCTCTCTGATTAATGTAATTCTGGCCAATAAGCCTTATTTGCTTCAATTAACTCATCCAATACTTGTTTTGCTACAGCAGCATTTGGGACCGTTCTAGATAGCGTTAATGCTTGCCATAATTTTTGATAGGATTGCTCCATCCATGCTTCTACCACTAATTTTTCAACGGCAACTTGCTGTTCCATTAATCCTTTTTGGAAACGAGGAATTTCACCTTGCGTTAATGGCTCTGGACCATTCGCTCCAACGATACATGGCACTTCAACCATTGCTGTTTCATCGAAATTAGAGATAGCCCCTTTGTTTTCTACAATTAATAGCATTCTTTCATGGGTATTGTAGGCAATTGCACGTGCTAAATCAATGATATAGGAAGCATGATCTCCAGCTTTCAATGTCGTACCTTCTGATGTTCCTGTTTCCACAATGCGATTACATTCAGAGAATACATTCTTTTCTCGACCATCGATGACCATATTTGCACGCGTATAATTTGGGTCAGAATGCTCTACCTCTTGATTTGGGAAGAAGTAATATTTTAGATACGTATTCGGTAATGTCTTCGGATCAAGGGCTTGTGTATCCTTTGCCGCTTGGAATGTTCTTTGCCAGCTACCATCGCTATGAATACCAACATCGTAACCATTCTCTTGAACATGTTCGATTAGTTGTGGCATTAAATCATTGCCTTCTTGGTCACGGATATCTGTCCACCAACCAAAATGATTTAAACCATAGTAACGAATATTCATTTCTTTTCTTGAAGAAAGCCCTAAAATCTTCGCCATTCTTGCTTCAATTCCGATTGGCATATCGCAAATATTAAGGATTTTAGAATTTGGACGTAATCTTCTCGTCGCTTCCGCTACAATCGCCGCTGGATTCGAATAATTTAGCATCCATGCATTAGGTGAATATTTCTCCATATAATCGACCATTTCAATCACGCCACCGATAGAACGCATACCGTAAGCAATTCCACCTGGTCCACAAGTTTCTTGTCCAACAAGACCGTATTTCAATGGGATTTTCTCATCTAATTCACGCATTTCATATTTCCCAACACGGATATGAGCCATCACAAAGTCGATATCGCTAAATCCTGTTTCTGGATCCGTTGTTGCAACGAAATCAATTTCTGGTGCTCTTTCTTTAATTAAAATTTCACAAGCATCTGCTACGATTTTCTGTCTAGCTTCATCATTATCATAAAGTTTGATCTGACGAACGGGGAATCTATCAAGATTGTCTAACATTAATAGAACGATTCCTGGTGTATACGTACTACCTCCGCCTGCAATGGTGACTGAGAATTTTTTCATGATATATCTCTCCCTTGATGTTTATTTATTTTTCTCTACCTTAATGCCTTAATTTACTTGATGTGTTAAAAGTTCAAATTGTTCTCTTACTTGAGGTACTGAAAGTCCAACGATGACTTGAAGTGCTTTCCCGTTTCTAACCACTCCATGGGCTCCACCAGCTCTAAATGCTTCATCTGGCTGAACGAGATTGATATCTTTTACACTTACTCTTAGTCTTGTCGCACAGTTACTAATCGTTTCGATATTATCGCTACCACCTAATGCTTCTAAAAAAAGTCCAGCTTGTTCCGTGTACTGATTTCCACCACTAACGCTAGCCGCTACGTCACCTTTTTCGGCAGCCTTTTTAGCTTTGTAATCTTTCTTCGTAAATAGCTTCGCTTCTTCATTTGCCTCTTCTCTACCAGGCGTCTTCAGGTTGAACTTCTGAATTAAGAAGCGGAAGACGAAGAAATAAATAACGGTGAAGCTAAGTCCGATGGCAATTTGTGTTACATATGTTCCCCAGTGATTAGAGAAAAGTGGAATCCAGTTCTTTGATGCCATCGATAATAGTCCGCCACCAAAGTCTCCAACAACTCCAAACGCATACATTGTTGCTGACATGGTTGCTGCGAGTAACGCATGGATGACAAATAATACAGGAGCTAAGAATAAGAATGTGAATTCTAATGGTTCTGTAATACCTGCGACAACCGCTGTTAATGTTACTGGCAAAATGAGCGCCAACACTTTCTTTCTGTTTTCCTTTTTAGCTGTGAAGTAGAATGCTAATGCAATTCCCGGTGCAGCAAACACTTTGGAATTTCCGTGTAAGGCGAATCCACCTTCAGGGAATAATGTCTTCAGTGACTCTGTTGATTGACCAAACTGTACGATATTTTCCATCCAATATTTTTGAAGACCGCCTTCGACAATTGCTGGTCCAAAGTTGAATGGAACGTAGACAAAGTGATGTAAGCCTGTTGGGATTAGTAGGCGCTCCAAGAAAATGTAGAGCCATACTCCAAATGTTCCAGATGTTGCCATGAAATCTTGTAAGGAAGAAATTCCTGTCTGTACCATTGGCCAGAACCAAGCAGTCAAAAGGGCAACCGGAATCATGACAAAGTATCCGATAATGACCACATAAGCGGAACCTTGGAAAATCCCAAGCCAGTCTGGTAATTTTGTATCAAAGTATTTGTTGTGCAACCAAACCACAATCGATGCGACCACGATAGCACCCAAGATGCTCGTGTCTAATGTTTTAATTCCAGCAATCATTTTAAGACCACTATCTCCGCCCACTTCAGCTGCGAAATCGACTCCGAATGTCAATCCAAAATATTGCAATATATTTGAAACGAAATAATTAAATGTTAAATAAACAACCAATGCTTCCATCGCCGCTCTAGCATTTGCTTTCTTTGCTAGACCAATTGGAAGACCTATTACGAAGAGCAGTTCCATCTGATTAAAGATCGTCCAAGCTCCACCTTCTAGAACATTCCATACGCTATACCACGTTGTCCCCTCAGTTGCGAGACCACCCACTATTAAAGGGTTTTGCATAATAATCGTAAGGGCGACCATAATACCTGCAAAAGCGAATAATGAGACCGGTGTAAACATGGCACCGCCAAAACGTTGAATTTTTTCCAAGACAATCACCTCTTTTTTGTTTAATCCATTTCTTCCATGCACTTGTCCCATTTAGAAACGAACATCGTTATATCTTCTAGTATGAGGGAATAACGAGTAGATATTTGTTTCACCATTGAAAAAGATGCATGTTGAAATTGACTTAGTTGCTTTATTCATTGCCTTACACTTGCATTATCCGATCTTCAGAAAACGTTTTCAATGTATTCGAGGGACAATGGACTATCGATCGTTTTTCGGGAATCTTCCCGTTTGCTGGGAAATTTCCCAGCGTTATTTTTCTACAGACGAATCCGGTGAGATGAGCAATTAAGTTAACATGTTGCGCAATTAATCCCGAAAGGTTCGCAATTAATCCCGAAAGGTTCGCAATTAATCGGAAATCCTACGCAATGATCACCGAAAGGTACGCAAAATCCTAGAAAACCTGTGCAATCCCGGTCTACCTCTACATCCTGAAGCAGTTTTCCAATAAAAAAGCTCCTACAAAATGTAGGAAAGCTTCCGGTTTGACGAATTAGCTCCAAACATCTCTCACCCTTAAGCGGAATTTTTCCTGTTATCTCCTCCATGAAGTCCCTTTTAGAGGAAATAACGGAAGATTTTCCGCTTACGGAGGGCAAAATCGTTTATTTGGGTATTTTTTGAGGGAATAGCAGGAATTTCTCCTGTTATTTCGGCTCTTTTTCATGATGCTTGCTTATTAATCGGAATTTTTCCTGTTATTTTTTCATAGCGATACGCCAACTGTTTATACGAACACTTATCCACAAGTCGAGGGAATTTATAAACTCTTGGACAATAAAAAAATACAGCGGATTGATGTCATCCACTGTGTTTATGAATAGGTTAGATTTTCTTCACAAATTCCGTTTTCAGCTTCATAGCGCCGAATCCATCAATTTTACAATCAATATCATGGTCTCCCTCGACCAAACGAATGTTCTTCACTTTCGTTCCTTGCTTTAAGACGGATGAGCTCCCTTTAACTTTCAGGTCTTTAATTACAGTTACTGTATCCCCATCATTTAATACATTGCCATTGGCATCTTTAAAAACTTTCTGTTCCTCCCCATTTTCCCCTTCACTACTTTGCGTCCACTCATGAGCACATTCTGGACAAACGAGAAGGGCTCCATCCTCATATGTATATTCTGAATGACATTTTGGACAATTAGGCAAATTACTCATCTGATTTCCTCCACTATTGAAATTAATCTATTTATATTACTATAACAAATAAACCGATCGAGACGGGGAAATAATTCTGCTGCGCTTACACTATAGAAAGCCATCCCTTTATAACCGCACCGCCATCAGGATGATTTTCTGCGACTAAATCTCCACCATGCTGCCTCATGATTCCTCTTGAAATCGTTAATTCTAATCCTGTTGATTTAAGAATCGATCATTTCTCTCGTATTTTGAACAAAAAGTTCATAAGCCGCTTTCGAAATATCATTATAATCTATCGTAAACCAAGCGTTATAATCTGATTCCACATTCTTTGCAAACAGAATCGATGATAGATTTTTAATAATTTGATACGAAGCATATGGATGAGGAAAATTCGGATCATCCTTTGCTTGGGTCAAGAATTTTTTAAGTAAGGTGTGTTCCTTTGAATAGATAAGCTCAACTAGTTTTGCCCGATACTCCAATTCTTTTGGTTGGAGATTCGGGAAATGCATATAGTCATACAAATGTTGAGCTTCATGCTTTAAATAAGAGACTTGAAAAAGCTCTTCATCTAAGTCCGGGTACACTTTGGCATTACAATATAAACCCTCTTCGTTTGCCCATCCTCCAACATGTTTGTGTTCACAAGTTGCAAAGCTCATCCAACCTTCAAGCAAAAAGTCTGACATCATATGTACTGTAACGGCTTGTTTAGCAAGAGGTAATTCTACCTCAAACTGTAATTTATGCATGTTCTTCCAAATGTACGGTCCTCTATAAGGAGGTGTTACCCCGCCCAAAAAGTGATATCCTTTTTCCTTAAAAAGTTCTAATAATCTCTCCTCGATTTCATCCATCGTTTCATTAAAATCATTTTCTAGAAGGTTACTTAAATGTTCAACAAGCTCCTTCTCTGCCTCGTCTATTGTTTTGGCATTGATTAATACCAATCGAAAATAATGATGATAGGCTACAATCACACTTTTAATAAATGGATCTTCTGATCGAATCTCTTCTTCGTATTCATCTGAAAAAAACCTGTTCTTAAAACGTTGTTCAAGTTCCTCCATTTCTTCTATCTTCGGATAAATATTATTCAATATGTCCATAGCAGCGATAATATCCCCTTGAAGGCAGCGTGCAAAAAACGACTCCAGATTATGATTCATGATTTAGATAGCACCTCTTTTAAATACGAAATATTTTATTTTATCTAGATTATTTTATTTTTCTGAAAAAATGATTGATGATTCGCGATATTTTTGTTAGTATAATAATTATTTTCTGAATATTTAAGTTTTCATCATCAGGGGGCTTCTTATATGCTTACATTTCTTCTATCTATTGTACTCTTAATTTTGGGCTATGTCGTATATGCCAAGGTCGTCGAACGGATTTTTGGGATCCATCCTGAACAAAAAACACCTGCCTATACAAAGGAAGATGGCCTTGACTATGTGCCAATGCCATGGTGGAAGGGCTGGTTGATTCAATTATTAAATATCGCTGGACTTGGCCCTATCTTCGGTGCTTTAATGGGAGCTTTATATGGACCCGTTGCCTTCATTTGGATTGTGATTGGCTGTATTTTTGCTGGAGCGGTTCATGATTATTTTTCCGGAATGATGTCCCTTCGTCACAACGGTGCCCAATACCCAGAACTAGTTGGCCGTTATTTAGGAAAAAACATGAAATTCATCATTAATATCGTTTCTCTTGTTTTAATGATTCTGGTGGCAGCTGCCTTTACAGCTGGACCTGCGCAATTAATTTCGCAATTGACTCCGTTATCATTCGGTACCGTTCTTATCATTATTTTTGCTTACTTTTTATTAGCAACAATCCTTCCGGTAAATCAAATTATCGGGAAAATCTATCCGCTCTTTGGTGCTATTTTAATTTTCATGGCAGTCGCGATCGGAGGAGCCTTGATATTTATCGATACACCTATCCCGAATCTCACATTGGCTAATCTTCACCCACAAGAGCTGCCCATTTGGCCTTTGTTAATGGTCACGGTATCTTGCGGAGCGATTTCTGGATTCCATTGTACTCAAAGTCCGATTGTCGCTAGAACGCTTAAAAATGAACGTGATGGTCGTAAAGTATTTTACGGAGCGATGATTGGTGAAGGAGTGATTGCCCTTATCTGGGCAGCGGCCGGGATGACATTTTTTAATGGCACAGAAGGTTTACAAGCGGCCATTGCTGCAGGCGGACCTGCTGGTGCGGTAAATGAAATATCCACTTCCCTTTTAGGAACATTAGGTGGAATTTTGGCTGTATTAGGTGTGATTATCTTGCCTATCACAACAGGTGATACAGCCCTACGTTCATCAAGGATGATTTTAAAAGAAATGATACATGGAAATAAAAAAAATGATTGGAAGCAAGCCTTATACTTTTCCATTCCTGTCGCCATTCCAGCATTCTATTTATCTACGATTGATTATTCCTTTTTATGGAGATATGTTGGCTGGTCCAATCAGCTCGTTGCAACGGTGACTCTCTGGGCAGCAACTGTCTATTGTTTACGTAAAGGAAAATTCCATTGGATTTGCGGGATACCAGCTTTATTTATGACCGGCGTTGTTGGAACTTACATTTTCTACGCACCAGAAGGATTCAATCTTAATTATCAAGTTTCTGTCATGATTGGACTAGGCATTACATTAATCGTTATGGTCTGGTATATTTACAAAATCATAAGTAAAGAACGAAATTTAAAAGTAGAAACAGCCGCATAACTTATATGACAAAGAGGCAGGGTCTGAGATGACCCTGCCTCTGTAGTTACTAAAGCCCTAATGAAAATAAAACAACTGCCAAAATGGCGCCAATTAACGGTACAACGACAGTCAATGCTCCAAACATTGGATAGGCATCTTTATGTGTTTCTCCTGCTATCGAACGGATCGTGGTAACGACATATCCTCCTGATGGGAGTGAATCCAAAGAACCGGAAGAGATGGCGACCACTCGATGGAGAGCATCAGGATCGACACCTTGATCCAAGTAATGTGGTGCTAGTAATGGCAATGCGATCGCTTGTCCTCCTGAAGATGAGCCGGTTAATCCAGCGATAACGGCAACAGCCAATGCTCCGCCAATTAATGGGCTTCCTGGAATACCAGTCATAAATCCGACAGCTTGTTCAAACGCTGGAGTAGCTTTTACAACACCACCAAATCCAACTACTGCTGATGTGTTTGCAATGGCAATAATCGCTCCAACAGATCCTTCTGAAATGGCTTTTCCAATATCCTTGAAGTATTTACGATTAATGATGTACGTTGCCAAAATTCCACCTGTTAAGGCAATTATAAGCGCAGATTGTTTTAATGAATCATGGAATATAAATGAAATCACTAATACTACAGCTAACGGAATGAAATTGATGATCGGATTTGGCAATTCCTCCCGAACTTCGTGATTGTCTGATTCTCTTGAGATAAATGATTCCCCTTTTTTGACGGCATTCTTAATGGCTTTTGTTAACCACCAATATCCAAAAATTATCATAAATACAGCCACGATAATACTGACTTCCCAGCCTGCATAAGCATTGGTCCCTAGATATTCAATGGGAATCCAGTTTTGAATTTCCGGTGAACCTGCTGAAGTCATGGTGAACGTAGTGGAACCAAAAGCAAGGGCTGCAGGGATAAACCGTCTTGGTAAGTTTGCTTCTTTAAATAAACTGACTGCCATTGGGTATACCGAAAATGCAACGACGAACAAGCTAACTCCGCCATATGTGAGAATGGCACAAGCAATGACGATCGCTAAGGCCGCTCTTTTCATCCCGATCTTGCTGACAATCCATTTCGATATACTGTCAGCTGCTCCGCTATCTTCCATCACCTTCCCGAAAATGGCACCTGTCAGAAACATCAAATACCAAGAGGCGATAAACCCTGAGAACCCGGTCATATAGTTCGTTAAAAAGTTCGCAGCCCCTTCTTCAGTTAGTTGTGGTAATAGTGGTAGCCCGTTTAATATCGTTACAAATAAAGCAGAAAGCGGTGCTACAATTAATAAGTTCATACCCCTCATGGTCAAGTAGATTAATAGTGCTAATCCACCTATCAGACCAATAAAACCTAAGACCATGCATTCACTCCTCCCCCACTACTTACCTTTTATCCCCATATCTACGCACACGTAATAAAGCTTGTTCCGCATGTCCAGCAAAGTTTTCTAGTTGACATAGGCGAACAGCATATTCCCCTATATATGCTGAAGCTTCTGGAGTGACTTTTTGATAGGTTACTGTTTTAATAAATTTTCCTACCCAAAGACCACCTGTGTAGCGTGCTGCTCCTTTTGTAGGAAGAGTGTGATTCGTCCCAATTACCTTGTCACCGTAAGCGACATTTGTTTCAGGTCCTAAAAATAGACATCCATAGTTTGTCATATTCTCGAGAAAGTAATCCGGATTTTCCGTTAAGATTTCAACATGCTCAAAAGCTAGTTTATCTGCTTCAACAACTGCTTCCTCTAGGCTGTCTACTAATAATATCTGACCATAATCATCCCAAGAAACTTGGGCTACATCAGCCGTAGGTAATACTTTAAGCTGTCTTTCAATTTCTTCTATCGTTTCATGGGCAAGCTTCTCAGAAGTCGTGATTAAAGCACCTGGGGAAGTAGGTCCATGCTCACCTTGACCTAAAATATCCGTTGCAATGATTTCTGCATCTGCCGTTTCATCAGCTACGACTAATGTTTCTGTTGGTCCTGCAAATAAATCAATTCCAACACGGCCAAATAATTGACGTTTTGCTTCTGCTACAAAGGCATTTCCTGGTCCAACTATCATATCTACAGCTTCAATTGTTTCTGTTCCAATGGCCATAGCTGCCATCGCCTGAATGCCGCCTAGTAAATAGATTTCATCTGCACCTGCTAGATACATAGCTGCAATTGTTGCATGAGGAATTTCCCCATTAATAGGTGGTGTACAAGCGATCACACGTTTGACACCTGCCACCTTTGCTGTTAATACGCTCATATGAGCAGATGCGACCATTGGATAACGTCCTCCAGGAATATAACAGCCTACACTACTAACTGGAATATTTTTATGTCCTAGAATGACCCCAGGAATATTTTCAACTTCTACATCATGAAGAGACGCTAATTGTGCCTCAGCAAATTTCTTTATATTGGTTTGAGCAAATTTAATATCATCAATTGTTTCCTTTGGAACCTCCGCGACAATATCAAGGATTTGTTCATTGGTTAGGCGAAAGGATTCTGGTGACCAACGATCAAATTTCACAGAATACTCTCGTACCGCTTGATCGCCATGAGTTTCAATATCTTTGATGGCATCCGCTACTATTTTCGATACTTCTGAATCCTTTTTTGACACTTCCTCTTGCGATTTCCCAGCCTTAATTACTTTTACCATAATAGAAGTCCTCCCCTCAAATGTGCATGCGCTTTCATTAAATGAATACGTATGCAAAACTAAATAAAGATAAACGTATTCCTCGAATATTATCGTTTGAATACGTATGCAATATAAGTAAAGAATATTCTAATAATAAATACTTGTCAACAGATTAAGTCGTTTTTCTCTCGATTAGCTCCCCTTCGATTTCGACCTTCCCACTTCTGCCGGTATATTCTTCAATTTCAGAAATGACGTATTTCACTGTCTCCTCGACCATTTGAGATACAGGCTGTTCCCATGTGGTCAAACTATAAATAGGCCATGCCGCAATATCGATATTATCAAAACCAATCACCCTTGTTTCAAATGGAATAGAAATTCTATTCTCCCGAAGCGCATCTAATACACCAAGTGCCATGATATCATTCGCCACAAAAAAAGCAGACGGAACCGTACCTTTATTGACGATCTTTTTTGCTGTATTATATCCACCTTCATACGAGTAGTCTGAATCATATTTTTCGTATGGAACCTGGTATTTTTTTAATATCTCTGCAAAACCTTTTTCTCGCTCAATACTTGTGGAAGTATCTCTTCCCCCTGAAATGTACACCATCCTTGAGCAGCCTTTTTCAATTAAATATTGGGCAATTTTTCGACTTGCTTCCAAGTTGTTTGTACTTACGTAAAAGAATTCCTGTTGCTCTACTTTTCTATTAAATAAGACAAGAGGAATCTTATTCTTCTTAAAATCCTCTGTAACCTTAAGTGATAGTGTAGCATCGGTAATGATGACGCCAGCCACATTGTAGTTTAAGAGCATTTCAACATCTTCTTTTTGGATCTCATCATGGTTCGTATGGACAAATAAAATACTATATCCAAGCCTTTTAAAGTGGGCGGTGAATTCCTTTAAAACCTGTGGATAGAAAGGGTTTTCTACTCCCTTCATGACAAGCCCAATAATTCTCGTTTTATTCGTAATTAAACTACGTGCAAACTCATTTGGAACATAACCTAGCTCTTCTGAAGCAGCTACTACTTTTTTTCGTGTTTTTTCTGAAACGGAAGCCCCTCCGAAAAACACTCTGGAAACAGAGGACTGTGATACTCCCGCTAATTTAGCAACATCTTTGGCATTCACTCCGTTACCCATTCCCTAACCTCTTCCAACACTTTAATTTAACTTTTACTAAATATTTTCTATCATTATTTTAACAAATAACGACTAGACTTCTATAAGATTTTTTCATTAAACGAACATAACTGATTTTTCCGGAGAAGGCATTTCTTTTTTGTCATTTTTCTCTCTATACATTTTCGTATCTGCTTCACTTAGCAGTTGATCCATTACCCCTTTTGATGAAGGACTGTATGCATATCCGATAGATACTTTAATAGCAGAAAGGGCTTGCCCCTCACCAATAAGACCCATTTCGATCTGGACGTCTTTTATAAATTCTTCTGTTTGAGAAATACTCACATTTGGAAGAAAAATCGCAAATTCATCGCCACCTATACGAGCAATGATTGCGTCCTCATTTGCATGGGTTTTAAGACGTATCGCCGTTTCTTGGATTAATGCATCCCCGATTCGATGCCCATAACGATCATTAACAAACTTTAACTCATCTAAATCAGCGACAATAACTGCTATCGGGACATCCTTATTTTCATTGTAATCCTTCATTATTGTTTGAAAAAATTCGCGATTATACAGATTTGTCAGTGCATCATGGGATGATTTATATTCTAATTGCTGCTGTAAAGCTACCTTTTCATCAATGTTTCGGAAAACACCCTGTACGGCAACAAAATGTCCATCCCGAAATACTGGTGTAGCATATTCCTCAAACCATATGTATTGACCATGATGGTTCCTAAATCTCACTTTAATAGGATCGGAAAAATTTAGCGTACCTTCTCTCTTTTTAATCAAAATTTCACGATCATCTGGATGAACGATTTCAAATATTTTCTCCGGATTAAGTAGATGTTCCTCTAATGTATTCGGTCCAATAAGTTCATTGACAGTAGAACTCAAGTAACGATAGTTTAGTTTAGGCACTGTTTCAACAATAGGCTGTAAATAGCTTACCTTCTGTTGTAGCTTTTTATTATGGTTATATAGTGTTAAGCAAGTAAGTAGTAGTCCGATCATAACAACTGCAGTAATACTCCACATGAAAAACTTCCCCTTCCTTCAAGTAAAATTATTACTAATCATCTATATTATACTAAATGGAAGGTTCAATCTGTGAAGTAGTTTAATAACTTTAGATGATAATCTGATAGCCCAAATAAATGGCCATTCCCCAAATAATGAGGGCAGATAGTTGATTCACTCGTTTTAACAACTTACCATTACGATCGAGCTGTCCTATTTTTCTGCCTAAAATCGCTAAGAATATAAACCAAACGAACGAGACCGTTATACATGCAATCGTGAAAAACCATTTATCTTCTCCTGTATAAGCAACTGAACTCGTGCCGATTACTCCGATCGTATCCATGATCGCATGGGGATTAAGCAAAGAAACTGATGCAGCAAAGGTCATTTGCCTCTTTGCGGAAAATTGCTTTTGTTCGCCACTTTTCTGTTCAGGACTCCTTTTCCACATCACAAATCCCATATATATTAAAAAGAAGAATCCAATTAAAAATAGTGCTACTTTTAACCACTCAAAATTCAATACGACTAATGAGACTCCCTGCACAGCCAAAAGAATCAGAATCGCATCACAAATACCCGCTGTCAAGATGGCTGGACTCGCCTGTATCAGTTTCTTATGAGTTGCCCCTTGGTTAAAAATAAACACATTTTGAATCCCTAACGGTAAAATTAAGCCAAATGCTAAGAGCATTCCATGAATAAGTGCTTGCATCTTGTTGTCCTCCACTTTTCTTCTAGAGTACTTGATCATGTAAGTTCTGTCTGCAACCAATTGGATGGTCTTTGACCCAACCAATCTGCTAAAATAAAGAAAACTAAAAAAATTGAGGGCTCTTTATGCAAGAATTACACTGGAAACCAGAAAAAAATTCTTCTGTTCCGTTACACCAACAAATCTATGATTATTTAAAAAGAAAGATTATGTACGGAGAATGGACAGTAGGAACAAAGATTCCAACTCAAAGAAGCTTGGCAAAGCAGTTTGATGTGAATCGAAGTACGGTCGTATATGCTCTTGAAGGCTTAATTGCCGATGGACTTTTACAAACAAAAGTCGGAAGTGGGACTGAAGTAGTCAATAATACTTGGAGTCTCCTTACTTCAACAACGCCTCCTGATTGGAAAAGTTATGTGTCTTCTGGTAGCTATAAACCAAACATTGATATCATCCAAAAAATCAATCGGACTGAGGCAGATCCATCCATGATCCGTCTTGGAACAGGTGAACTATCTTCTGAATTATTACCAAATACGAGAATGCGAGAAATTTTTCAAGGGAGTCCTGATGATGGCTTTTCTCTTAGTTATGTAGAACCTAAAGGCCTTTTATCATTGCGACAAACCATTAGTAAAAATTTAGAAACGAAAGGAATTACAGCCTCTCCTGAGTCGATATTAATCGTTTCGGGAGGACTTCAAGCACTGCAATTAATTTCAATAGGATTATTAGAAAGAGGATCCACTATCCTTCACGAAACACCTTCCTATTTAAATTCTGTCCATGTTTTTCAATCTGCTGGAATGAATTTATTAGGGGTGCCATTAGATCAGGATGGGATCATATGCGATGAGATCAAATATTTGAAACGCCAGCACGAAGCGGCCCTATTATATACGATTCCTTCTTTCCATAATCCAACAGGGATCGTCATGTCTGAAAGCAGACGTAAAGAGCTATTAAAAGTCTCTCAAAACACATCATTGCCAATCATTGAGGATGATGTTTATTGTGATTTATGGTTTGACGTCCCACCTCCCACTCCTTTGAAAGCACAGGATCCTCAAGGAAATGTCTTGTATATTGGCAGCGTCTCAAAAACATTAAGTCCTGGGCTTCGTATCGGTTGGGTTGTTGGTCCAGAACCAGTCATTGATCGGTTAGCTGATATTAAGATGCAAACGGATTATGGCTCAAGCTCCCTTTCCCAATTTGCCGTAGAAAAATGGATTGGCAGTGGTTTATATGAAGACTATTTGAAGGAAATAAGAGCAGAACTAAAAACTAGATGAGATTTTACTGTTCAAATTCTAAAAAGCTATTATTCAGAGATTGCCACATGGAATGTTCCACAGGGTGGATTTTATATCTGGTTACGATTATCTGTAGACGTATCTACTCGGAAGCTATTTGAACTAGCACTTCGAGAGAACATTCTACTAAATCCAGGATTAATCTATGATAAACATGACCATCAGCACCTTCGAATCTCCTATTCATATGCTTCGATGGAACAACTCGAAAAAGGATTAATTCGTTTATCAGAGCTTATTGCACATATTAAGAACTGATACCGTACTTGGTATTTGACTATAATAATAGAAAGAGTTGGAAGCCCAACTCTTTTTGTTCCTGTACTTCTTACTTTTTAAAAGTACTTTCATGCTTAAGGAGCCATTCCTTTCTCCATAATCCACCTGCATAGCCCGTTAATTTCCCACTTGAACCAACAATGCGATGGCAAGGAATGACGATGCTCAGTTTATTTTTTCCATTTGCATTTCCAACCGCTCTGACTGCATTTTCATTCCCAATCAAAGCAGCAATATCTTTATAAGAAACAGTCTGTCCATAAGGTGTTTTTGTTAAAGCATTCCACACTGTTTTTTGAAAATTGGTTCCCTCCAAAGTATAAGGAATGGTAAACTCTTTTCGTCTCCCGTTGAAATATTGATCAAGCTGATTCCTACAGTCTACTAATACATTCGGAGGCTCATCCTCTAGCAATTGTTCAGCTTTATCTTTTTCAGAAAACTTGATGGAATAGATCCCTTCCTCGTTTCCTACTATCTCTACCACTCCAAGTGGAGATAGATAATCTAATTGATATTGTTTACTCATACAAGGACCTCCACAAATAAAAGGTAGCATAAGCTTGCCATCCTTCCCAATTGGCTGACATTTCTCTTATTTCTTCCATTGTTGGTTTTCTCTCCATCCCTAACTGAAGCATCAATGCTTGATGAAGACCGACATCTGCGATCGGAAAAGCAGTTGAGTCATGAAAACACTTCATCAGTACATAATCTGCTGTCCATGCTCCCACTCCGCGAATCTCCATTAAACTCTTCTGAATTTCTTGATGATCTTGTTTCATCATTAACATTTCTTTTGATAATTTGCCCTCTGACATCGCCTTTGCGATGTCGATAATATATTCAGATTTCCGAACCGTAACCTGAAGCTCCCTCAAATCATCAATTTGTACGCAGGCGATCTTCGAGAATTCTGGAAATAGCCAGTAAGTCTCTCCATCAATTCGATGACTTTCACCAAATCGTTCTACGAAACGCTTCTTTAAAGTGTAGGCAAAGGTTAAATTAATTTGTTGCCCTATAATCGCCCACGTCAATGCCTCAAAGAGATCAGGAATGCCTATAATCCGTAAACCGTTATACTTATGAATTAACGGTTGCAAAATCTGATCTCCCCTAACGACTTCATAAAAATCCCCTAACGGTTTATCCAAATCAAACCACGCCCATATGTACGAGACCACTTTTTCAAGTATACGAACGGACGGCTTCCCCATCGGGAAATCAACTTGAATGGCATTTGACAGACTCCTGATTTTCAATAAAATCAATTCCCCATCTACCTTTATCAATTTACATAAATAATCATCTTTTATTCGGTGCTGAATTTCTCTATCAGATCTTCCTAAAAAAACTAAACACTCTTTAAAATTAAACTCAGCAGGAGGATAAATCTCAATCGCTAAACCTTTTGTCTTCCAATCCATTGCCTTCATTCCTTACTGATGAAATTTCGATATTCACTTGGAGAGGAATTCTTCAGTCTACGAAACGCCTTATAAAAATTTGATGTACTTTGAAAACCAACCTCGAAGCAAATTTCAAGATTCGTTCGATCTGTTGTCGTCAGAAGGTAAGCCGCTTTGTCCACGCGTATTTTTTCTAAATATGTCCGCGGAGTCTCTGACGTTTCCTGCTTAAATATCCTTTCAAGATAATATGAACTGAGACCAACATGATCGGCAATATCTTTCAACTCTAATTTTTGGTAATAATGATTGATTAAAAACGTTACAACGTTTCTGATCAGTTCAATTTGTGGGGAATGGTCCGCTTCTGGCTGACATCTTTTGCACGCTCGATATCCAGCCTTTTCAACCTCTTTCATATCATAAAAAAATTCCACATTTATTTTTTTCGGTTTTCTAGAACGGCAGGATGGACGACAATATATTTTAGTGGTCTTCACTGCCGTAAAAAAGAGCCCATCATATTTCCGATCACAAGCAATGATTTTCTCCCACATTTCATCAAAAGAAAGATTTAAATTTGATCCCAATATCTACCCATCCCTCTCGCATATGTACTTAACGTTTATTTTCCTCGGTTTGGAATTATTTTACCAATGACTTGTTTCCCTTTTCGTCCTCATTCTTGCTCTTATAGTCTAAGAAATACAGAAAATTTATTAAAACTTATACATTCCTTAACTTAAGTCAATGAAACCAAAAAAACCCCTATGCTATCTTCAACTTAGATTGGAGGGAGATTCAATGCATGTAGTTAAAACAGAAAAAACAACGCTTCGGAAAGTGGCGATGATAACTGGAGTTGCCATGATTATGATGGCTCTTTTGGCGATGTTTTCAGTGGGGATCGTAAGTAGTCGTTTAATTGTTGACGGCGATGCAATCGGGACAGCTAACAATATTAAAAAATCGATATTCCTTTTTCAGGCAGGCATTTTCAGTTGGCTCCTTATTCTCATCCTTGATGTGCTCCTGTCTTGGTCCCTTTATGTCTTCTTTGAACCCATTCATAGAAGTCTTTCATTACTCGCAGCATGGTTTCGTCTGATGTATACCGCTTTTCTCGGAGTAGCTATCTTTCAATTGGTACAAATTACCACCCTTATAAATGAGAGTGAATCTTTTCAATTAGAGGACTTATCCTCCTCTATCATGTTGTCTGTTATGTCCTATGAAAAAATATGGTCTTTCGGCTTAATTATCTTTGCTATTCATCTTTTGCTGATTGGGTGGATGATGATAAAAGCTAATTTCATCCCGAAAATACTGGCGATTCTCATGCTTATTGCTTCTGTTAGCTATATGCTGATTCACACAATGGATGTTTTTCTACCTCAATTGGAGAAAGTGACAGGAAATATTGAATCCATTTTGAGTCTACCTATGGCAATTGGGGAGCTGGGATTAGGGATCTGGATGTTCATAAAGGGTGGAAAACGATAGAATATGACCCTTGAGATATTCTCTTCTTGATTCTGCTTAAGGATTCAGGCGTAATCCCAAGATAACTCGCTAATTGATGCTGAGGAACACGATTGATAAGTTCTGGCCTTTGCTTTAATAGGAGTTGATACCTCTCCTCTGGAGCTGCCGCTATGGAACGAGCTCTTTCATCTTGTTCCTTCCCAAAATTTTCTTCAACCATGTCTCTCGTCAATTTCTCAAGGACTGGGAATTGTCGATACATCGTTTCTTCCGACTCAAGAGTCCCAACAACAAGCATAGACTCCTCACTACAAGCTAGAAAATATTCACTAGGCACTTTATTTTTATAGCTTTTAAATAGGACAACAGCCTGTTCTTCTGTAAAAAAATTGACCGTTACCTCCTTGCCATCCTCGTCATTAAAGTATTGGCGAACACACCCCTTTAGGACAAAATAACATTTGGTTGAAATCTCTCCCTGTTTGAGAAGAATCGTATTTTTTTCATATGATTCTATCACAAGCTCCTTTATAATGGCTTCCATTTCTTCTGCACTAAAGGAGCTGTTTTTATCCATAAAGTCCTTCATCCGTTGATCCAACTTCATCTTCCCCTTTCATCATATAAAGCTAAATCCACTATTTTCTGTAAAAACATGGTAACATAAGAATTATTATTTACAGGAGATGCTCATCTATGAAAAAGCGATTACTTAAATTTTTATTCACACTTATTCTATTTTATCTATATTTTCAACTATTACGATTTATTTTCAATCGATTTATTCCTATCACCCCAATTACAGAGCTACTCTCTCTGTTTTTAGTTATTTTGTTGATTCCTATATCTATGGTAACGGTTTTTGGGATGACTAAACTGTTAAATAAAATTAAATAAGACACGCTTAACTAATTTCGCAGCACATCCGCTAATTCATGTAAAGAATCAGTATTTTTAATAAAATAATTCCGTCCTTCTTTTTGCAAATAGCCTTTATCACAAAATTGCGCGAGGACATGCAACAAATGACGATAGGATACCCCTAAATAATCACAAACCGTGACATGCTTCTCCTTATAAATCCCTTCATCGGCTGTTTGCAAAATAAAATCAGCCAAGCGATTTTCAAGTGGGAAAGCAAGACTTTGAGAGTACTTTGCTGCCATAACAGACGCCTTGACACTTAAAAACTTCGTTAATTCACGCAGGAATTTTGCATCCTCGAGTAATTGTCCCCGGTATCGATGAATCGGCAAAGCAAAACATATCGTCTTGGTCGAAGCTTGAATCCCCTTTGTGTAATACACATCATTTAATAATTCCATCTCCCCAATATATTCATTGGCATTGATAAAATTAATCAAGGATACCTTTCCATTTTGGTGGGTAATATATATTTTTGCCTTCCCCTCCATAACATAAAATAGAAAATCTGGACGCATTCCTTCTTGAATGATCCATTCATCTCGCCTATACTCATGTATTTCGATAAACTCTTCAACAGGAAAGGAAAATAAATATGCGATTGCATGATGCTCCAAATAGCGGCGTTTTTTCTCATCTTTGTAAATTTCCATTTCCCACCTCTAAAATATGAGATATCTCATATTATTTAATCTTTATTCCATGATATCATGCAATCATTGAGGGGGATACAAATGAATACACAACGCTGGATGGGTACACGTTTTTTTACTTTTTTTCTAACATGGGGAATTTTTCTACCTTACTGGTCAGGGTGGATGATTTATACAAAAGGAATTACCGTTTCTGAAGCAAGTGTGATTATGAGCTTCGGATTACTTGCGAGGGGTATTTCTACCTTATTCGCTTTTCCCTATTTATCAGAAAGAGTTAGTAGTAAAGCATTATTGAATGTAGCTGGAATTGGTACGCTCCTTGCCATTCTCTGTTATATTCCAGCAAATTCCTTTACTAGCTTGCTTGTAGTTACGATTGTTTTGCATGTTTTTTATCCAACCTTGATGCCTGCTTTAGATACAGCAGCTGGCATTCTTGTGCAAAGCAAGCAGTTGAGACATTACGGAAGAAGTCGCCAATGGGGTTCCATCGGATTTGTCTCTATCGGAATGGTCATAACGATATTTACGGGAACGTTCGGGGATGAAGTGATCTTTTGGGCACTGTTATTTGGAATAATCGGATTTGTCGCACTCAGTTTTCTGAATGCACCTATTATTTTAACGTCGAAACCAAAAATCGATCCGACACAAAAAGTAGGCATGATGAAGTTATTTCGGATCAAGCATTTTAGCCTTGTCCTTTCGATTGTCATTTTACTACAGGCTGCACATGCTACCTATTACAATTACGGCTATATTTTTCTTCAAGATATTGAAGCTCCGGTTTACTTAATCGGTCTTATTTTAAATATCGCGGTTATTGCTGAAATTATCTTCTTTTCCATGGCAGATAAACGCTTTGAAAAGTTTTCTGTCGGCTCTTTGCTGACACTAGCAGCACTCGGTTCTACCTTACGCTGGATTTTAGTCTTTACTTTTCCAAATGTGATTGTATTTTGTCTCGCCCAAACGTTACATGCCTTCTCGTTTGCGATGGGACATTATGCTTTTATGAAATACTTAATCAAAAACATCCCACACGCCCAGATCCCGAAAGCACAAGGCGTCTATTCAGCCCTTGCTCTTAGCTGGAGTACAGCTGTATTTACAATATTCGGAGGCTTTTTATACGAGATCGAGCCAAGATATGCCTTTATCGGAATGATTGTTTGCACCGTTCCTGCCATGCTGATTGCCCTTGCTTACCGAAAGCTGGAACATAAACATGAAGTTTTGGTTTCTGTTTAACCAAAAGATGAGATCTAACTAGCAGATCTCATCTTTCTTAATTCCTGCAGTTTCCGTCCATTAAACCCTTCCGCAGTAGAAAGAGATTCAACAATTCAAGCATACTAGCTGCAAATATAGCTACTTTTAGATGGGGTGGTTTTAAGAAAAAAGAATGCAAGCGAAAAATCAATCATTTTGAGTTTGTCTATAATCGGAGGCATCGTGTTTACGATGCCTCCCAAAACGCAACTCAATATTAAGACTTCAACCCTCTCGGTGTTACTTTATCCTCGAGTTTCTTTAAAGCAAAGTCGAATACAATGGCTAATATGGCTGCAGGTATGGCCCCAGCTAGAATAAGGTTTTTATCCATAACATTTAATCCGCGTGTAATTAAATCCCCTAATCCACCTGCACCAATAAAGGTCGCAAGAGCCGCCACTCCAATGGTGAGTACGGTAGCGGTACGGATACCGGCCATCAGGATTGGTAGCGTCAGTGGCAATTCCACCATAAATAAAATTTGTCTGGAAGTCATGCCCATTCCTTTTCCGGCATCGACAAGTGCTGGGTCCACCCCAATTATTCCGGTATACGTATTTCGTAAAATAGGAAGAAGTGCATAAAGCGTTAAGGCGATAATGGCCGGAACTTTTCCAATTCCAAAAATGGGGAGCATAAATCCAAGCAATGCAAGACTCGGTACTGTTTGAATAATGGCTGTTACGCCAATAATGGGTTCGGCAAATTTTTTATATCTTGTTAAAATAATTCCTAGTGGGACGGCGATAGCAATCGCAATAATCATAGCAATCCCCGCTAAAAATATATGTTCTTGAAAGGCTACCCAAATATCTGATTTACGACTCATAAACGTATTAATTAAATCCATATCACTCATTCCCTCCACTACTATGATTCCATTCCGCAAGGCCTCTCATCATACTAGAGCGAGTCACAATCCCAATAAGCTTATTCTCTTCTAAAACGGGAATCGTTCCTATATCGCTTCCATGGAAAAGTTCTGCGACATCTGATACGACCGCATCAGCCGTGAGCGTTTTAATATCTGACTGCATAATATCAGCAACTGTTAGATTCTCATTTTTATAGTTTTCATCCAATGTTTTAAGTGATACGGCACCATAGAATGTTTTTGTTTTGTCGGTAATAAATAAGCTATCGACCTTCTTTTCCTTCATAAGCCTGAATGCTTCTGCTAATCCACGCTTCGGTGAAGTTGTGACAACATTGGAATGCATGAGCTCTGTGACCGATGGCATCATAGCAGAACCTTGGTTTAAACGATCTTCTCCGATAAATCCTTTGACAAAATCATTGGTAGGATGTCGTAAAATTTTATCTGGAGTATCAAGCTGTACGATCTCCCCATCTTTCATAATGGCGATGCGGTTAGCAATTTTTATCGCCTCATCCATATCATGGGTGACAAAAACGATCGTTTTCTGAATCTCTTCTTGTAAACTGACAATATCGTCTTGAAGCTGCTCCCTACTAATCGGATCCAAGGCACTGAATGGCTCATCCATTAGAATAATTTCAGGCTCTGCTGCAAGAGCACGAATAACCCCGATTCTCTGTTGCTGTCCTCCACTCAGTTCTGAAGGAAAACGAGGCTTAAATGTAGAAGGATCCAATCCAACTAAATCTAGTAGTTCGTCTACCCTTTTACGATATCTTGCTTCGTCCCATTTCTTTAGTCTTGGAACGAGAGCGATATTTTGTTCAATCGTCATATGGGGAAATAGACCGATCTGTTGAATGACATAGCCAATGTTTCGTCTCAATTCAACAGGGTCAATTTGCGATATATCTTCACCATTGATAAAAATTTTCCCTGTCGTCGGTTCATTTAGGCGATTAATCATCCGCATCGTTGTTGTTTTCCCACATCCACTCGGACCAATGAGTGTGACCAGTTCTCCTTTATTAATCTGCAAATTGATATTGTTTAATGCCACGAAATCACCTTCGTATTTCTTCGTCACATTTTCAAATTTAATCATATTGTTACCTCTTTCGGTTTCAAATTTCTAAATTCCTTTTTGCAAAAACATCCTATAAAAGAGGCTGTGTACTTTTGTAGTAACACAGCTCTTTTACGTCTAATTAGCAAATGACTATTCTATTAATCCCTCTTCTTTTAAGAATTCAATCGCGACATCTTTCGGTTCTTTTTTATCTATATTCACACGACCATTTAACTCTCTCATACGTTCATCAGATAAAGTACCAGCTAATTCATTGATTGTTTCTTCAAGCCCTTCGTTCGCATCTATTACTTCTTGTCGGATAATCGGTGCAGCAAAATAGGGTGGGAAGAATTCTTGATCATCTTCTAACACCGTTAGATTGTACTGGTCAATCCTTGCGTCAGTCGAAAAGGCCGTAATAATATCAATCTCTCCATCTTTTGCTGCTGTATATTGGAGATCTGGATCAATATTTCTCTTTACACCAAATTCATAGCCATATGCTTCCGATAATGCATCAAATCCGTCTCCTCTTTCAAAGAACTCTGGATCCGCTCCGAATGATAAGTCTGGTGATACATCTGTCAGATCTGAGTATGTTTCTAATCCCAATTCATCAGCGAGTTCACCTCTTAACCCTAACGCATACGTATTGTTAAATCCTAAAGATTCTAACCAAGCAATATTGAATTCCTCTGCATACCCTTTTTTCGTAGCTTCATAGATCTCATCAGGACTTTGATTTGGTTGATATTCATGATTTAGGACATTTAAAAAGCCTGTCCCTGTATACTCTACATACATATCAATATCGCCTTTTTTCATCGCTTCTTGTAAGACAAAAACTCCACCTAATGCTTCTTTTACTTCAACATCTATATCTGTTTTCGCTTTAATATACTCAGCCATAATATGAGTCAGAATGATTTGTTCAGTAAACTCTTTACCTGAAACAACAATTTTTCCAGGCTCAGCTTCGCCACCTGCACTATTTCCACAAGCAGCAAGACCGAAAACAAACATTACTGCAAATACAATTACTATTATTTTTTTCAATGTGTTTCCTCCTATAATTCTTTTATTTTATAAATCAATCATGAAAAGTATTTATAGCTGGTTGTGATTGATTTATGACCAGCATATTGTTTCACTTGCTCCACCGAATATCCGTCTTCCACTAATCTTCTACAATACGTATTTCTCAATATTTTTGAGGTAATCGGAAATCCTAGTTTTTCACTATACACTTCAATGACAAATTGAATAGAACGTGACTGCATTTTTCCTGAACGTTCTGTCACAAACAAATAAGGACTATTAAGATAAACTGGTTTACCAGTTAAGTTCCTAATATCGATCCAAGTCTCTAGTTTTTCCACTACATGTTTAATTAAAGGGATCTCTCTCGATAAAATTCCATCATGAAAAATTTGAATGGTTTTCGTTGTGACTGCATCAGTGTGGAGATTACTAATTTCTTCTATTCGTAATCCTGAATACAGTAATACATGGATAAGGGCTTCATTACGGGCCTTTTTGAAAGGGTTCTTCTCTTTAGATAGAGTTTGTAGAAGTAGCGTTTCTTCTTCGGCAGTGAGCCATGTAACTGAGGGTTCTTTTCGTTCTTCGTAAAGGCGAAGATTTTCCGGTATATTCATTTGAACGTAGTTATTTTTAGTAGCCCATACTAAAAAAGAACGTAAGATTGAAATCAATTTATTAATCGTGGCAATTTTGTTTCCTTTTTTTATTAAGTGCTCTCGAAATTGATAGACATCATTTTCAGTGAGATGTTCTAGTCGTTTTTGTTTCGATTCTAGCCACAATTGAAACTGTTTCATCACATGAACATACATCTTTGTTGTGCTTTCTTCTTTTTCCTTTCTCTTTAAATAGTCTTCGTATTGCTTCAATATTTTCTTCATACATCCCACCTTCCAGAGAAAATTCAACTGAGGAATTTAAATTCTAGGATGAAAGTGATTCTATGATGAATATTATATTATGGGCTGATACATTTACTCAAACCTTAAATTTTCGGAAAATTCTTATTACATCATCATATTTTGTGATGAGACCATATGAACTGTCCTATCCTTACATATCCTTTTGGATCCTGAAAGATCCTCCCATATGCTAGCAAATTAGAATTTTAACCATTAATTTGAAAAGAAATAACCCCGTCTAAAAATTTACACAATTATTTCATTGACACTTATTATGAGAATGATTATCATTGAAATTGAAAATCATTCTCAAAAAAAATAGATGATAAAGGAGCCAATAATAGAATACTTACTTCCCTTTCTAGCAATCTACATAATTAACAGCACGATCAAAAAATAATCATAACGAGAAGGATGAGAAAATATGAAATCAAATCGAAAATTAATCGCTATACTCATTACAGCAATATTCATGCTCCTTCTAGCTGGATGTTCAGGCGAAGAAGCCTCTTCACCTAAGAATAATGATGAAAGTAACGAAACAACTACAACGGAAACACCCGCAGCCGAAGAGGAAAATTCAGAATATCCTATTGTTATTGAGCATGCTTTTGGAAAAACAGAGATCGAAAGCAAACCTGAACGGGTAGCTACAATTCAGTGGGCAAATCATGATGTTGCGCTTGCTCTAGGAGTTGTGCCTGTAGGTTTCTCGGCAGCTAATTTTGGCGTTCAAGATGATAGTGGCCTTTTACCTTGGACAGCAGAAAAGCTTAAAGAACTAGGTGTAGATAATCCGAATGTTTTTCAAGATACAGACGGTCTTGATTTTGAAGCAATTTCAGATTCAAACCCAGATGTCATTTTGGCAGCATACTCCGGTATTACTCAGGAAGATTACGATATTCTAACTCAAATTGCTCCCGTTGTTCCCTATCAAACGAGTCCGTGGGTAACGACATGGCGAGAGCAAGTTATTTTAAATGCCACAGGGATGGGAATGAAAGCTGAAGGAGAACAACTCATTAAGGATACCGAGAATCTCATTAAGGAAAAAGCAAGTCAGTATCCTCAAATGGAAGGTAAGAAAATTGCCTGGGTTAATTTCTCAGCTCAAGATATGTCTAAATTACATGTTTATACACCGACAGACCCTCGTGGTGCTTTTCTAATCGAGTTAGGTATGGAATACCCTGAAAGCATTACGAATGAAATTACAGATTCTACAGGCTATTCATTGAATTTAAGTGCTGAAAATGCTGATATCTTGAACGATGCTGACATCATTATTGGCTATGGGGATGAAAGTTTATATGAAGCAGTAAAAGCTGATCCATTGCTTGGCAAAATCCCAGCTATTGAAAGAGGTTCTGTTGTGTTTATTGGAGGCAGTACACCTTTAGCCGCTTCCGGTAACCCAAATCCACTTTCAATTGCGTATACCATTGATGAATATCTTGAATTAATTGGAGGAGCTATTGAAAAGTTAAATGAATAGTTCAACTGTTTCAAAAGACAAACCCGTTCACTCACATATGCCACGGAATTTCCCTGTGGTTCTAGTTCTAACACTAGTCTTACTTGGTATATGTGTGATTGCATCACTCGTTCTAGGATCACGATCAGTTGGTTTTGATGAACTGATCGCTGGTCTATTCCATCCAGACGTAGATTCCTATGGAGCTAACGTCGTTCGGCAAAGAATTGCCCGAACCGTATTTAGTTTATTTTGCGGAGCGGCACTAGGAGTTTCAGGAGCGCTTATGCAAGCTGTCACCCGCAATCCCATTGCAGACCCAAGCATACTCGGTGTCAATACAGGGGCATCATTATTTGTTGTTTGTGGAATTGCATTCTTAAACATAAGTACAGCCAATCAATATATTTGGTTAGCGATCGTTGGGGCCATGATTACCGCTATTTTCGTTTACGGGATCGGCTCTATGGGGCGTGGGGGTGCCACGCCCCTTAAGCTTGTCTTAGCAGGGGCAGCGACAAGTGCCGCCCTCTCTTCTCTCGTCAGTGCGATTATCATTCCTCGCTCTTATGTCATGGACCAATTTCGGTTTTGGCAAGTAGGAAGCGTAGGCTCAGGAAACTGGAGTTCAATCACTACTTTCCTTCCGTTTCTGATCGTTGGGTTAGTGATTGGAATCCTTGCTGCATCAGCGCTCAATGCATTGGCTTTAGGGGATGAAGTTGCGACAGGACTTGGTGTTCGAACTGGAACACTTCGATTGATTGCCGCTCTTGCTGGAGTTCTTTTGTGTGGAGCCACTACTGCTCTAGCAGGACCGATTGGATTTGTCGGACTGTTAGCCACGCACATCATTCGCCTAATCCTTGGTCCCGACTTACGATACATCATTCCAATGGCCGCTCTCTCAGGCGCGATCATTTTGACGATTTCAGATGTATTCGGTAGGCTCATTGGAAGTCCTGGAGAGCTTGAAGTTGGTGTCGTTACAGCGTTTATTGGCGCTCCGTTACTTATTATTATTGCTATGAAAGCGAAAGTGCGTTCATTATGAAAAATAACTCTATTGAATTTATTATGTCAGGTAGAAATCAGAGACGACGCAGATGGATTGTTGTTACGTCCGTACTTACGGTACTTGCACTCGTCCTATGCTGCGCCATGCTCCTAATGGGGAACACCATTTATCCGGTTAAAGATGTCATTCGAACCCTTTCCGGTGAGCAAATTAAAGGAGTATCTTTTGCGGTTAATACGATCCGCTTACCGCGAATGCTAGCAGGTCTTTTTGCTGGATTTGCTTTCGGGATCGGTGGGTACATCTTTCAAACGATGCTTCGAAACCCGCTAGCAAATCCAAATGTTATTGGGATTACTTCTGGCTCTAGTGCGGCTGCCGTTTTTTGCATTCTTATCCTTCATACAAGTAATGCAGTTGTTTCCATTGCGTCAATTGTCGCTGGTCTTGCTACCGTTATCGTAATCTATCTTTTATCGAGAGGAAAAACATTTTCCATCGGGCGCTTAATTCTGATTGGAATCGGAATACAAGCTATGCTAGACGCCTTTATATCCTATCTTCTTCTAAAAGGTGCCCAACAAGATATTCCAGCAGCAATCAGATGGCTCAGCGGTAGCCTCAATGGCTCGCAAATGCATGAACTTCCACCTCTTGTACTTACCGTTTTCATCTGTACACCGATTGTCATAGCACTAGGAAAACATTTAAGTATATTGGAGCTTGGAGAACAATCTGCCACTACGCTCGGAGTGAATACAGACAAGGCCCGAATTTTACTGATTGTCAGTTCTGTCTGTATGATCGCTCTTGCAACTGCTACCACTGGTCCAATTGCCTTTGTCGCCTTCCTTTCCGGACCAATTGCCAAAAGACTAGTAGGAGTTGGATTATCAAACATGATCCCGGCTGGGCTTGTTGGCGTTAATTTAGTTTTGGCGGCAGACTTAGTCGGCCAATTTGCTTTTGAAGTCCGATTCCCGGTCGGAATCATCACCGGAATACTCGGAGCGCCGTATCTAATCTACTTGCTAATCCGCATGAATCGAAAGGGAGATTTATGATGAAACCGACACATCTTTTTGAGGCTGAAAACATTGTTGCTGGCTATGAGAACAAAACGATTATTCACGATATAAGCCTTGCCATTCCCAGCAATAAAATAAGCGTCATTATTGGGGCAAATGCCTGTGGAAAGTCCACCCTTCTTAAAACATTAGCTCGGCTGATTAAACTGACCTCTGGAAAAATCACACTTGATGGCAGGCCGATCAGCAAAATCCCGTCAAAGGAATTGGCTCGAATCGTTGGACTATTGCCACAATCTCCTATTGTTCCCGAAGGTATTTCAGTAGCGGATTTAGTTGGACGCGGAAGATTTCCCCACCAATCCTTGTTTAGTGGATGGACGAAAAAGGATTATGAAGCTGTTGCTGAAGCGATGGAAATCATGAATATTACAGAGCTTGCCAATCGCAATATTGATGAACTATCAGGTGGTCAAAGACAGCGCGTGTGGATTGCTATGGCATTAGCACAACAAACTGATATTTTGTTTCTTGATGAACCGACCACTTTTTTGGATATTACCTACCAGGTCGAAATTCTCGATCTGCTCACAGACTTAAACCGAAAATACGGCACGACGATTGTCATGGTCCTTCATGACATCAACCTTGCCGCACGATATGCAGACTATATTTTTGCCATGCATCAAGGAAATCTTGTCGCAGAAGGAGAACCATCAATGGTGATTACTGATACTTTAATAAAGGAGATTTTTGGTCTAAATTGTACGGTCATAAAAGATCCGATTTCGGGCTCACCTTCTGTCGTACCGATTGGGCGGTATCATGATAATCGGGAGATTATATATTAAAATTAAAATCCTCCCACGGTGGACATTTCTCCCCACCTTGGAAGGATTTTTTAACATTTGATGGGTTAACCACCAATTTTACAAATTAACCCTTTTCCCTCAACCACCGTTTTGAGTTCTTTCATTTTCTCATTTGTTGGTGTCGGTATTCCTTTCATTTCGTACTCATAATTTAAATAATCATATTTATTTTCTCCAAGACGATGATAAGGAAGGAGATGCATCTCCTTTACTCCCCTAATGCTTGATGCGAACGAAGCGATATTCTCCATCTCAGCAATACCATCATTAAAGGTTGGAATAACAGGAACACGTATGATGATAGGAACACCGAATTGACCGATAAATCTCGCATTCTCCATTATCTTTTCATTTGACCTTCCAACAAATTCTAGATGTTTTCTGTCATCTGTATGCTTGATGTCTAATAACACCAAATCCAACCATGGCAGCACTTTCTCTAAAACAGTTTGACTTGTAAAGGCAGTCGTTTCAATCGCTGTATGCCACCCTTTCTCTTTGCATGCCTTTAACAATTCCTCAGCATAATATGGCTGAGAAAGAGGCTCTCCTCCAGAAAGGGTAATTCCTCCACCAGATCGTTTGTAATGTATATGATCTTTCTTTAACTCATTTATTACCTCTTGAACAGATCGTGGATTCCCAGCAAAATTAAGTGCCTCGCTATAACAGGCTTCTACACAAATACCACACTTTGTACATTTGCTCTCGTCAAGCTTAAATGTAGGAACGATTTGTAATGCACCCGTTGGACACAGTTCCGTACATCGACCACATCCGATGCAATTTCTTTTAACGAACATAATTTGTGGTTCTTTACTTTGAGATTCAGGGTTGCTACACCAACGACAGCGTAGAGGACAGCCCTTTAAAAAAACGATGGAACGAATTCCTGGTCCATCATGAACAGAAAAACGTTGAATATCAAAAACAATTCCCTTATCTTCCATTTCTCGTTGCACCAACCTTTATAAAAAGGAGGAGTTTTAAAAATAACTCCCCCTTTTATTTTTTTCGATTTAGAATGCTTGCTCTGTACGGTTAATAATATCGTCTTGGATGGTCTTATCTAATGATGTGAAGTGTGCACTGTATCCAGCTACACGCACGACAAGATTTTTATACTTTTCAGGATTTTGTTGAGCTTTTAATAATGTTTCACGGCTTACAACGTTAAACTGTACATGCATTCCTTTTTGGTCAAAGTACCCACGAACCAAAGCCGATAAATTCTCTAATCCGGTTTGGCCAGAAATAGCTGATGGATGGAATTTCTGATTAAACAATGTACCGTTCGATGCAATGTGATGATCTAATTTTGCGATAGAGTTTGCAGCAGCAGTTGGTCCTGTTTTATCTCTACCAGAAACTGGAGATACCCCATCTGCTAACGGTTCGCCTGCTTTTCGTCCATCAGGGGTCGCACCAGTTTGAGCCCCCATTGGAACATTCGCTGAAACTGGGTACAATCCTGGTTGGAAAGAACCTCCGCGCGGATTGCGATACTTCTCAACCTCGCGGCAATAGATTAAGGCTGCTTCACGAGCAAGACTGTCTACTTCATCAATATCATTTCCAAACTTAGGTGCACGATTTTCAAGGAGTTGGCGTAAATACTCTTGGTCATTGCTTGAGCCTAAGTCCACTTTAACGTTCGTTGCGTTCTTTAATTCATCCAATGATATTTTATTTCCTTCAAGAATCAACTTTTTAATGACTTCTACAAGTGTTTCTTGAGTGAGTTGATCCATGCTAAAGTTTTGAGAAGATTGGCCTTGTTGTGCACCAAAATTCGTATCTAATGCGTGTTTTAAATCAGCTAAAGAGACTTTCTTCTCATCAAACACAAGTTGTTTAATTGCCATTAAAGAGTCTCCAACGTTTGCTACACCGACCCCTTGTGGACCTGTATAGTTGTAAATAGCCCCACCTTCTTGAAGTGATTTTCCTTTTCCAATACAGTCATCTACCATTGATGAAAGGAATGGTAGTGGAGCACGTTCACCATGTGCTAAATCTACTGAGTTATCAGCATTGATAAGTAAACGAACAAAATATTCCATTTGCTTTTGATAAGCATTTAAGAAATCTTCAAAGCTTGTAAATGAAGTAAATTCTCCTGTTTTTAAACCAAGTTGTTTGCCATTCACAACCCCATTATTAATGGTAATCTCAAGCACCTTTGCCATATTGAAAAATGCTGCATCATGCCATCCTTCTGTTTTTCCACCTTTTTGAGGTTCAACACAACCAATAATTCCGTAGTCACGAGCATCTCGTAATGATACTCCACGGCCCACTAATGCCGGAATGATGACTTCATCATTGTAATAGGCAGGCATTCCAAGTCCGAGTCGAGTAACTTCTCCAGCTTTAAACATTAATTCATCAGGAGTCAAATTCCAGTAACGAATAGAAATGGATGGCTGTGGTAATTTCGTGTTAGCCGTTGCCTGTAAACAAGCAAAGGATAATGGATTAACAGCATCTCGACCATCGGCCGTTTGTCCACCTACAATAAGGTTTTGGAACATCGGATAGCCACCGAACGCTTTAGTTGAGCCTTCATCACGAACTTTGTTCACATCGTTAAACTTCACCCATAAGACATCGAGTAATTCTTGTGCCTCTTCTTCTGTAATAGTTCCATTCGCTAAATCTTTTTTATAGTACGGATACATATATTGATCAAAGCGAAGTGGTGAAATGGAATGTCCGTTTGATTCAATTTGAATAACTGCTTGTACGAACCAGAAAGATTGTAAAGCTTCATAGAAGTTTTTAGCTGGATTAGCAGGTACATTTTCACAATTATCTGCAATTTGATACAACTCATTTTTACGCTTTATGTCCGTTGTTCGTCCGGCTAATTTTCTCGCTTCTTCTGCAAATCTTTGAGCAAACTTAATCACGGCGTTAGCAGTAATCAACACGGCATTTAAGAAATGATCTTTTTTGATATACTCTGGGTCTGCTTTATCCGCACGCGCTTTCGCAGCTTCTACTTCAGCAATAATACCGTTAAAACCCTTATTTAAAACTTTTTCATAATCAACGCCAATATGCCCTACACCATTAAAATAGTAGTTTCCTACGGTAAATACACCTGCATCCATCGCTTCTCTTGTTTCTGGATACATTAATTGAGTTGCTAGTTCGTTTGTCGTCTTACCTTCCCAGTATGCGAAAACATCGCGAAGTCTGGCTTTTGTATCTTCTGAAATTAAGAAGACATCTCCTTTACGTTTTGCAAGGGTTTCAAACTCTTCAACTAGCCATTTATTTGAGAATTCTGGGAACACTTGGCTAGCTCTCGGTTTAGTCGTGAGATTTCCAACAATCAGTTCATGGTCTCGGATGACGATGGTCATATGAGTTAAGATCTTTTCAAGTGCCTTAGCTCGTCGAATAACCATTGGATAAGCTTCTGTTTCCTTATAGGATTCAGTAATTAGAATCGCTCTTTCCGCTTCAATTTCAGGAGTGACGGAGTAAAGAACATCAATTAAATTTTGGATACGTAATGTTGGTTCTACTGTAACTGTTGAC
The DNA here is from genome assembly GCF_047302285.1 of Robertmurraya phoenicis. Taxonomy (GTDB): domain Bacteria; phylum Bacillota; class Bacilli; order Bacillales; family Cytobacillaceae; genus Robertmurraya. The sequence goes on along the minus strand of NZ_CP154845.1, from coordinate 173,205 downwards.
ATGAATAGGTTTCCCCTTTCAATATAAAAGATTGATAGTAGCTTGTTCCTTCTATTGCACTTTACAAATTCAACTAGTTTTTGTATGATTGTGTGAGATTTACTTTGTATTTTATTAAACTACTTATTTTTTCTAGGAGAATTCCAAATTTGGATTCTCCATTTTTCTTTTTAAGAGACTTTTTTATAATCCTTGTCTACCGGTTCCTCTTTTGTAACTGGAAAATATGGAGCGATTAACTTCTTATAAATACCTCCACCGAGGACTGCTCCAATAATTGGTCCGAATATCGGAACGATTAATCCGTATAATTGTGGGCCAATTACGTTTGCTTCCCAACCTGATATCATCATGAATATACGTGGACCGAAATCACGGGCTGGATTCATAGCAAACCCAGTTAAAGGTCCGAAAGAGATTCCACAAATCGCAATCGTTAACCCAATCGCTACTGCAGGTAGTCCAGCTGTTGGTGCTGCTCCATTTTTTTTATCTGTGACAGCAAAGATTACAATCATTAGGAATGCAGTAATGGCAATCTCAACAAAAAGGGCTTCCATTGTAGAAAGATAAGGCTTTGGATAGGTACTAAAGATTCCAGCAGATGCCCACCCACTTTCTGTAGAACGGACAATTTCGTTCGCATTTTCAAAATTGATTATTGCATTGCGAAACAATCCATAAACAACCGCTGCCCCAGCAAAAGCACCTATCACTTGTGAAGCGATATAGTGTGGGATTTTCCTTTTATCAAACCCACCCCAAACAGCCAGACCAATTGTAACTGCTGGGTTAATATGGCCTCCTGAGATTGACCCTACTACATAAATGGCAATCATAACCGCTATACCCCAAGCAATGGATAATTCCCAAAAACTCATCGAGATATCAGCAGTAACCATTGCTGCTACAGTTCCAACCCCAATAAAAATTAAAATAAAGGTTCCGAAAAATTCAGCCAAACACTCGCCCCATAAGGTCTTACTCATTTATAACTCTCCTTTTAATTAGAAAGTACTAAGTTTATTTTCTCTTCTTTCATTTTTTCGCCGTAAATGGCCAAATAGAGTTCGACAATCTCTTCTTTTGACGTAGTTCTTGGGTTCGTAGCTGTACAGCGGTCATTTAGTGCTGCCTCACTCATATAGTCGAGCTTTTCATTAAACATATCTTTATCTACTTTCAATTCTCCTAAACTATTAGGGGTATTTGTTTCTGCCAACAATACTTTAATCGCTGCAATCAAGTTGTGTACTCCTTCACAAACAGTGATAGCTGGTAGCCCCAAAATCTTCGAAAGCTCTGCATATCTTTTTGCAGCATATGTTTCTTGACCACTTTCAAGGTTGGCGTTGTAACGTATCACATGTGGGAGAATCATGGCATTTGCTCTTCCATGAGGAATGTGAAATGAACCTCCTAAAGCATGTGCCAAACTATGATTCAATCCGAGATACGCATTCGTAAATGCCATTCCGGCGATACAAGAAGCGTTGTGAAGCTTTTCTCTCGCTTTCATATCATTTCCATCCTTATAGGCTTGCAACAAATAATCGAAGATCAATTTAATAGCTTTTTCTGCTAAAGCATCCGAGTAATCAGATGCCTCCGTTGATACATAAGCTTCAATTGCATGTGTTAATGCATCAATTGCTGTATCAGCCGTAATAGAAGGAGGAACTGTTTTCACAAACATTGGATCGATAATCGCTACGTCTGGTAATAATTCATCATCCACTAATGGGATTTTTTTATCGCCCATTGTGATGACAGCGAATGTCGTTACTTCTGAGCCAGTCCCACTTGTAGTTGGGATGGCAACGAATTGTGGCCTCTCATAACCAACTTCGCCATTGATTGTAAGAATCTTTTCATAAAACCATAAGATACTTTTTGCCGCATCTATGGTTGATCCTCCACCTAAAGCAATAAGAATATCAGGTTGCACTCTTAACATTTCCTTAACTCCATCAGCTACTATATCGATTGGCGGATCTGGTTTTATGTTGGAAAAGAGCGTACAATCGGATACAGAATTCTTCAGTATATTTAGAAGTTGATCAGAAAAACCAACTTCAATCATAAAAGGATCTGTGATCACTAGAGCTTTTGCTTTATTAACCATTGTTAAATATTCCAACGCTCCAGTATTAAAATACACCTCTGGTTTAATCTTAAAACGTTCCATCACTACCCTCCTAAAAAAGAGACATTCACTTATTTACCTTCAAGTTGAATTTCATCAATAATCCCTACAATTGCCATATCTGCAGCTAGTTTTGCTTCTTCATAAAGGGAGTCCCCCCAGTCTACAAGAACGATGTCATTCATTCCGGCTCCAACTCTATCAACCGCCACTAAGGCACCTTCTTCTGAAAATTTGGTGTGCTCATTAAGTGATTTAATGACGAGTAGTTTTGAGCCTACAAGCTTTTCTGCCTTTTGGGTGGATACTACTTTGCCAATTACCTTTGCAATAAACATTGAACTCGACTCCCTTTAGCTAATATCAAAACTACCGAATGATTTCCTCAAGAAGGTTTTTAATAATTTCTTCAATATTTTCCTCAGAAATCTTCACAGATAAATTTGTTGGACTATCACTTTTTAAGTCATACAGTTCTTTCACTCCATAGGCGACTCTACGAATATTAATTAGGTTTAGTGGACCAACATTATCCGATGTTGAACTACCACCCACTGCTCCACATCCAAGTGTTAAAGCTGGAACTAAATTCGTCGTACCCCCAATCCCGCCTAGTGCCCCAGGTGTGTTTACTAACATTCTCGATACTGGTTTTTTGAGGGCAAATTCCCTGATTATTTCTTCGTTTTCAGAGTGCATGATTAATGTATGACCTTTACCCTCGTTATATAGTAACTCCATACATCTTTCACAAGCTTTTTCCCAATTATCCTCACAATAAAAGGCTAAGATAGGAGCTAGCTTTTCTCTTGAATATGGATTGGTTTTCGAAACACTAGTTTGTTCAGAAATTAACACTTTTGTCCCTTTTGGAATTGAAAGCCCGGCTAAATCAGCAATCTCTTCCACGCATTTACCAACGATCTGTGGATTCATCGTTCCATTTGCTCGCAACAGCCATTTTCCAAGCTTTTCTGATTCTTCTTTTGAAAGAAAATAAGCTCCCTGTTCGACTAACTCAGCAACGACCTGTGCTTCGATTTCTCTTTCCACTACAATCGATTGCTCCGATGCACAAATCACACCATTATCAAACGTCTTACTATCCATGATTCTTTTAACAGCTAGTGCAATATTGGCTGACTTTTCAATGAACGCTGGTCCATTACCTGGTCCAACTCCGATAGCAGGTGTACCTGAGCTATATGCAGCCTTTACCATTGCTTCTCCGCCTGTAGCAAGAATCAAAGCAATATCCTTATGCTTCATCAATTCATTTGTTGCTTGAAGTGTCGGTGTTTGAATACAACCAATTAATCCATCTGGAGCACCTGCTTGTACTGCAGCTGTAGATAGAATTTTCACCGTTTCTAAAATGCAATTTTTTGCAGATGGATGCGGTGAGAAAATAATCCCATTTCCGGCCTTTAAGGCAATTAAGGCTTTATAAATAGTCGTAGAAGTAGGATTTGTAGAAGGAATTAAGCCCGCTACAATCCCCACTGGGACAGCCACTTCATATATTTTATTTGTCTGATCATTTTGGATGATGCCAACGGTCTTTAATTCTTTTATATAGTTATAGACTACGGAACTAGCAAAGTGATTTTTTAGTACTTTATCCTGCCATTTTCCAAAGCCTGTTTCTTCATGGGCCAATTTCGCTAGTCGTTCCGCTTGCTGCTCTACCGCTTCTGACATCCTTAAAACAACTTGATCAACCTGTTCTTGAGAGAACTGACTGAAAATATGTTGTGCTTCCCTTGCCTTACCTATAAGATTCCTAGTTTCCTGGATGGATCTTAAATCTTTATCCCAGATTTCCATTTCTTTACCTCCTAATGCCCTAGAGAAATCTAATCTAATCGTTTGTAATTTCTACCTTCATTTGATTGCTACTAATAAAGTCTCTAGCCAACGGTGTAACAATGGTGGAAGGTTTAATTTGAATGACAGCATGATCTTCATATTTTCTAATATCCCCTGCTGTTATGATGGACGAATCCATCTTAACCTTGTCTTTAGATGATGTTTGATGATTGCTTTGTGTTAGTGCAAGGTCTTTCTCGGCATTTATTCTCTCACTAATTGGATTCATCTTATTTAAGAGAACCGTTTTAAACTCTTCCAATGGGATGAATTTCACTCCAAATTGCTCCAAACGTGTTTCATAGCTTTGCAACATTTCATTATAGACCTGATTATGGGTTAATTCCTTTACCCGATTGACCGGATGGTTTGAATCAAAGCTATCTTTTACAGCCAACACTTCTTTGGCCATCATCAGAGCTCTTGCAATCCCAGTTGTGACAAGATTATCAGCAATCCCAAGGGCTACTTTAGATAGTGTATTACGTGTCATTACTGGAATTAAAACAAAGTCAGCTTCATCTAGTGACTTTTCAAGCTCTAAAAAGGACTGAATCATTTTACCTTGTAATTCTTCAATCATTGTGTTGGGAATCATCATTTTCCCACTATCAGAAAGAACAATCTCATAATTCTTTTGGTCAAAATCAGCTAATACTTTTAATAAAATTTCTGTGTTAACTGAGCCTCCACTTAGAAAAATGAGGATTTTCTTGTTTCTTTCAGGCAGTAAGTTCTGGAGCATGTTCCGAACAAGCTCTTCGATATTCATTTATCAACCCTCCCCTTATTTTGCATACATCGCAATTCCTAGAGGAGTTACAAGTAGTGGATTATAAGGCTTTATGGTGTAGATAGAAGTGTGCTTTTGGAATACTTCTTCAATCCCATCAATGCAGGACGTACCACCCACCAAGTAGATTTGCTTGACATCATTGATGATATTTCTCTTTGTAATTTCCGCCATTTTTTCGAGTACTGGACGTACAATCGGAAATACTAAAGGATAGCTTTCTCGCTGATGCTTGATCTTTTCTGCCTCGTCAAATTCAACTTTCATACTTCCGGATAAAACGAGTGTTAAATGGGTTCCACCAGTAGGTTCATCCACAGAATATAAGATTTCTCCATTTTTCAGAACTGAAATTCCGGTCGTTCCTCCACCAATATCTACAACAGCTCCGTCCGAGATGGCTAGTACTCTAGCTGCAGCTACAGGTTCTTCCACGACATTGGTTACTGTAAAACCCGCCGCTTCCACAACATTGGTAATGACTTTAATATTTCCCGGTAAAATCCCTGGTGGTATCGCTGTAGCGGCCTCTTCAAGTTGAATTCCCAATCGTTGTTCAAGTTGGGCCTTCAACCCACTCAAAACCTTTACAGCTCCAATGAAATCAACGACAATTCCATCTCTAACTACTTTTGCTGATTCCATTGCTCCTGTTATTGGTTGATCATTTCTATCTAAAACGACGATGACAATATTAGATGTACCTAGATCAACACCCACTTTTATACCTAATTTCAAATCATAGGAAGAATCTATTTCTTCAGTAAGAATTTTCGTCTCCAACTCTTTGATTAATGCATTTACACACTGTTCCATTGGTTTCACCTACTACGACCTATTATGCGAACCATATCTCTATTTTTTAATTCAGTTGCATTTGCTTCGTCTGTATCAATGTGTAATTCCAATGTAGAGTCTCCTGTTACTCGGACTAACACGTTGTGGAGAACTGCCCTTTTCTCTCCTATGGTCTCAACATCCACTAAGTCACCATCTGTAACCCCAAATTGCTCGGCATCGCTTGGAGACATGTGAATATGTCTTTTTGCACATATTACTTTTTCTTTAAAAACCATCATCCCTTTTGGCCCAATGACACATAGATCAGATGAAGCAAGCGTATCACCTGAAACTCGAATCGGCGGTTTGATCCCTAATTGAAATGAATCTGTTCTCGATATTTCAATTTGACTGTAGTTTCGAACAGGTCCAAGCACACGTACGTTTGGATAGCAGCCCTTTGGTCCTGCAATACAGACTGTTTCCATTGCTGCAAATTGACCTGTCTGACTTAGGGGTGATTTAAATGTTAATTCATAATCTGTTCCAAAAAGCACTTCAAGATCTTCTCTATTAAGATGAATATGCCTATTCGAAACGCCAACTGGTATACTCAAGCTTCTATCTTTAATACTCATTTTCTTTGTTAGCTCTGAGGCAAACTCTTTGATAATGGATTCTTCTACATTCATTTTTCCAATCATCCTAACACTTCTTGATGTTCTTTATGATGTAAACAAAGGGTTCTTGGCTGCCCCTTCTCTCTGGTACAGGCTGGGTCATTGCATAGATTACAACTTGCTTCTTCTTTACTTATCTCTGAAGAATCCTCTGACTCCATTTCCTGTTCCCTTGTGGCTACCGCATCGTTAACTTCTACTTCTTCCTCAATCGCAGTTGAAACTTCTTGTTGTTCAATCCCTGACGCTAAATCTGATTTTTCTTCTTGAGGTTCTACTATGTTTAGGGGCTCTGCTTCTTTTTCCTCTGCAGTCTCCAAGGATTGATGGAACTGATTAAGGGCTAGCGCAGGTCTAGGAATGACCAAACTGGAAACAACTGTACCAATATTGGAGGCACTCATCTTTCCAGCAGCAACAGCGGCTTGAACAGCACCGACATCCCCTTCAATTTTTACCGTTACCATCCCTGGAGTGACTGTCTCATATCCAACAAAACGAACATTAGCTGCTTTTAAACTAGCATCAGCGGCTTCGAGCGCTGGAACCAATCCAATTACTTCTATTAATCCTAGAGCTTCTTGTTTCATAAAAAACACTCCTATTGTTCCTTAATCCCGTTCATTTCAATAAAGTTGAACCAGAGAGCTAAAAGAGGAGATTTTCCAAAAATTAATTTGTTTCTTTTAGCTCAAATGGCTATTTTTCATAGGTGATTTAAAGGTTTGGTGTTGTCACGGGTTGAGGATCTTGTCCCATTGATCTCAAGATGCTTAAGCCAACTTCTCTTGCAGATATAAGGGACTGCCTAACGGCACCAGAATCCCCAGTAATTGTGACAATAATTTCATTTGAACGCGCTGTTCCCTTATCAGGGCTCGCATATGTCACAATATCAACATTAGCCGTCTTAAGTGCTGTATCAGCCATCACTAATCCAACAGCTGCAGGAGCACCAACAATGATTCCAAACGACTTTCCTATAGGAGCACCAAATGCTTTTTCCACCGCAAGGCTAGCTCTAGCTGTATAGTGTAGTTCAATATGTCCTGCATCACAGCCATATACATCTCCAAAAGTACGTTCTACTTCTTTTAATGTTACTTCTACTGCTCTTCTTGCATCGGAAACATCTTCAGCTGCAAAGATAATCGTTGCTCCGTGTCCTGCTCCACCTTTTGTATCTCTTGCCAATTCAATTGATACGATCTCGGAATTGGTAGCTTTAACCGCTTCATCAGCCGCCATAATATGCGGACCTCCACCAGTTCTAGCACTGATAATTCCAATCGACCGATATTTCGGATCTAATCCTACACTCTCATGAAGATTTCTATCCAAATTAGCGATTACCAATCCAACTGTATCGCCAATTGCTGAGCCAACATATTCTGTAATTGTAGGCATTTCAACTGTCATGGTTCCAACCTTCTTTCCTTGTTCTGATTGATGATCATCATTTGTCCCAACTTCAACGAAAGGGCTTACATCACCATCCGTATTTAACTGCCTTTGGGCTTCTTCTAATACCTTTTGTAACAAATATTGATCCATGGTCTTACCTCACAGATTGCGCTTCAGCAAACTTCGGCAGAATTCTTTCAACATCCATATGCGGTCTTGGAATCACATGTACAGAAATAACTTCTCCAACACGTTTTGCAGAAGCTACTCCTGCATCAGTTGACGCTTTAACAGCTCCTACATCCCCACGAACCATAACAGTAACAAGGCCAGAACCAATTTTTTCATACCCGATTAGCTCAACATTAGCTGCCTTTACCATTGAATCTGCTGCTTCAACTGCTGCCACTAAACCTTTAGTCTCAATCATTCCTAATGCTTCTTGTCCCACAAGAAAACACCTCCAAAAAAATTTGTTGTGAATCTATTTAAAATGTTACTATTCATTTTCTTTTTTTCATTTGACTATTTTGACAACAACTATAAGAAATTTAACTTTTGAATTTATACTTTTTTGACATTCATGCTAGAAAATACAAAAACAGGTAGATATAGTGAATATGTTTACTATAGAAAGTTCTCTTCTCCTCTGTAATTATTTCGAAATATCGTTCAAGAAATAGTCAGTATTTTAATCTATTTGACTATGTTAAAATGTAATTAATTTAGTTTGTTCAATCGTTCACAAAAGATACTTAAATACCTAGTTCCGTACATATCATTTTTTTACTAGGAGGTAGTAGAGTCGTGAAAGAAAATTTACTACTAACAGACGTTATCGATGTTCAGACATTAATGAGCGCACAAGCTAAACTAGCAAAAATTGTTAACATTCCTGTTATTACGGTTGATTGTGAAGGCAATCCAATCGGTCATAATAATTTCACCCCTTTTTGCAGCCTCATTCGTTCTTCACAAAAAGGAGCCAAACAATGTGTTTCATGTGATTATAGAGCTGGTAAACTAGCCGTTAAATATCGGCAAGCAAGAATTTATGATTGCCACATGGGTTTAAAAGACTGTGTTTCCCCTATTTTTGTAAATGATATTTTCCTCGGTTCAGTATTAGGTGGACAAGTATTAATAGAAGGTAAACAGACAAGAGACTCCATAGATTTGAAAACGATTTCTAAAGAGTTTGATATTCCAGAAGATGAATTACAGGAGGTCATCAATCAAATCCCTATCGTATCACAGGAATATTTAGAAAATTGCTCAGATTTTTATAATTTTCTTGCAAACTATTTTGCTCAAATGGGAATGCATCGGCTAACACAAGAAAAATATCTACGAGAAAGTAGGGATAAACTTCGACTCGAGCAAAAAGCAAAGAAAATGGAGTTAAAGACCATTCAAGCCCAGATCAATCCCCATTTTCTTTTTAATACATTGAACTCTATCGCTCGGATGTCTTTGATAGAGGATGCTCCACAAACAGAAGAATTAATTTATAATCTTTCAGACTTATTAAGATATAGCTTAAAAAATATTGAAGATTTTCCTAAAATAAGGGATGAAATGAGTAATATTGAGAAATATCTTTTTATACAAACTCTACGATTTAGCGATCGAATTACCTATAGTATTTCCATTGACGAAACTTTACTAGAGTATCGTATCCCTTCCATGACCTTACAACCATTAGTGGAAAACTGTTTAGTCCACGGCCTTGAAACGAAAAAGGAGGGAGGAAAGGTTGAAATAAGTGGCATCATTAATGACCAGAATGAAGTTATTCTTACAATTAAGGATAACGGGATCGGAATTGCATCAGAATTGCTTGAGCGTCTTAATCAATTCGATGATACGAACTCAACCGGAATCGGAGTACTCAATACCCAGGAGAGATTAAAACACTTTTTCGGTTCAAAGTATGGATTGCATTATGAAAGCACCCCGCATGTTGGAACTAGTGTGACAGTCCATATTCCTTGTATTAAAGACTATCCAAAATAAGGGGAGATATGAAATGATTAAACTCTTGATTGTTGAAGACGAACCCTTGGAAAGAGTAGCTTTAAGAAAGATTATTGGAAGGGAATTTCACAATATTGAAATTCTAAATGATGCAAAAAATGGTACTGAAGCCATTGAAATGGCAAAAGCTTATCAACCAAACGTTATCCTAATGGACATAAGAATGCCAGAAGCTACTGGTATTGAAGCACAGAAAAAAATCATTCAATTTCTTCCAAATGTAAAGTGCATCATCATTACTGCCTATAATGATTTTATCTATGCACAAGAAGCCATTAAATATGGCGTAACCGATTATTTATTAAAGCCTGCAAAACCACAAGAAATTAAACACGCAATTGAAAGAGCTATTTCATTGAACTACAAGGTGGACAGTAATAGTCCATCCAATATATTTGAAAATAACTCTACCCAACAAATCCTAATGGAAGTCATAAGTTATATTAAGAAAAATTATAAGCAGGAGCTACGGCTAACTGAAGTAGCAAATATGGTTCATCTAAATCCACAGTATTTTAGCAGACTCTTTAAGAAAGAGTTAGGAACGACCTTTACCGATTACGTGACAAAATTACGAATTGAAGAAGCGAAGATCCTCCTCAAAGAATCTAATCTTCCCATATATCGGATCGCCGTAGATTTAGGATTCTCTGATGCTGCCTATTTCAGTAAAGTCTTCTTAAAATACGAAAAGGAATCTCCTCTTGAATTTAAGAAAAGGCATGAACACTTTGAAAAAAAGCGTCTTTTGAGTCATTAATCCTATATAATAACAAAAAACGATTCGTTCAGAGACGAATCGTTTTTTGATCGCTTAGATGCACTTTACTTATTCATTTTACTAAGAAAATCCCCTAACAAACTGTCTAAATCATTTTCTTCCGGCTCACCCACTTCTTCAGTTAACGATTGGTTGTGATCGACTGAATCCCATTCAAATGCATCTAAATCATCCACCTTATCCGTTGCTATGGTTACGGCTGTTTCCTTTATAACTGGAAGCGGATCATGCGATTTCTCCATTTCAAGGAACTCTTCGTCCTCTTGTAAATACAATGCTTCATTTATATTAATAGAGTTGCTATTTAATGAGGTCAGCAAGGCTGTCGCACGAATCGGATCGATTAATAATTGATAGACAATCGCTCCTAAGAGAGTCTCTGAATGCTCATGCTTTAACCAGTCTCGCTGTGATTTATTTAATTTATGAGGAAGAGGAACGGTAATGGTCTCTCGTTCCTTTGATGAAGATTCACTAACCCCTCGAAGGACAAACTCAGCCATTTTACTCGAAAAATTCCTTCTTTCTACTTCCTTCAGCCTTTGCAAATGCTTTAATAGATGATCTGGAGTATCAGAGGGGACACGAAATGAAATGGCTTGTCCTCTCTTAATCTCATTTGAACTAGAACTTTTCATCAAAACACCCTATTAATTCTTTACAGGTTCTTGCGGAGATTTAGGTTTTTCTGTCTTCCGAACAAAATCGGTAATCAGTTTATAATAAGCATTGGCCATCATCCAAATGCTCTCCTTCTCATCTTCAAAAAAGTCAATATTGTATCCATCTAAATTGTTATTCAATGTTTTTATATACTCTTTTAACACATTGGCCCCACCGCCAACGAAATAACAGATTTCCGTTTGCGAATTCCTTTGCCAAACATTCCGTAATAATCGATACTGTTTTTTCGCTAACTCTAGTAAAATGCGATCCGTAATATCATGAACACTTGTCCTACTACCTTTCACCATAATATGATTTCGATCATTTTTTCTTGTGATAATCTCAACGACATCACGACGACTATCAAGTTCAATGCCATGCTTCGATCTAATTTCTTCTCTTATTGCTTCAAGCGATTCCGATACTCCAAGATTAAAGCCTTGTGCCTTATCATCATCGACAGTACGGTTCTTAATCACGGCAATATCCGTCGATAATCCACCAATATCTTGGATGATGATTCTTTTATCGATTAAATCCTTATTAATAATTTTGAGTTGATGATCCATAACAAGATTAATAAAAGCGGCAAACCCCTCAGGATAGATTTTCACTTCATTAAACTTGAGATTTACCTTTAGCCCCTGGTATTTAGGCGTTACGAGAAATTCAACTTGATGGACAGAACCTACTAATTTAGAGCGATACCCTGCGTCCTTGCCTTCTTTCACTTCTCGGAGAGGAAGGCCTGTACCAAGCGTATAATTCGCATCAACAACGTTTTTAACTTTAGGAAAATGATTTTCTTCACGAACCGCATCCAATGCCAAAGTGGCAAATAGCATGACTAGTGTTTGATCTTCTTCAGACTTTGAACTACCTGGGTCAAGCTCCGTTGCATTGCTACTCTTTGTCGCTAAATGGCCAACACGGTAGATAGCATTATTGTCCTTTAAAGCAGGGGAGTGGACCTTAATATGTATTCCTTCTAGCGGGTCTTTATGATCAAGTTCTTCTATTCCAATGACCGGACGATCTTCTGTATCCCTTGCAACAATATTAGGGATATTTAATTCATAATCTAATTCACCAAAAATAGCCTTAATGGAATCATTTCCAACATCTACAGCTGCGATTCTAGAATTCATCTCTTCATCATTCCTTTTCCTATCATTTTTGGTATATCCTCTACTTCTATTAAAAGGCTATAAGAGATTACTAGATTCTTCAATCGGCTTTGGCTAAAAGATATACAACTGTAAACAGTTCGTAAACTCCTGTGATTTGTAGACATTTCCGTAATCTTTAGTAACAAACCTGTTTACATCCAGTCGCTACAATATGTATACGAATTTGTTTACAAGTAAACGTAATTATGTACGAAATGTTTACCGCTTGTGTACAGGTAAACATAATTGTAAACTACCTTAAATGTCCAAAAAGAAAAGAGGCTGGGTCAAAAAGTCGGTGGTAACGACTTTTTGATTCCAGTTTGGAGTGGATAAAGTGTTCGTATAAACAGTTGGCGTATCTATCGGTATGAAAAAATAACAGGAAAAATTCCGCTTAATGAGCAACCCTCATGAAAAAGAGCCGAAATAACAGGAAAAATTCCTGCTATTCCCTCAAAAAATGCCAAAATAAACGATTTTGCCCTCCATAAGCGGAAAATCTTCCGTTATTCCCCCTAAAAGGGACTCCATTGATGAGATAACAGGAAAAATTCCGCTTAAGGGTGATGGTTGGATCGAATAAGACAAACCGGACGAAATGAAGGTTGTCCTGCCGATCCTCCATGCATGATGGTTACACTCAATCTCTCTTTTCGGGGCGTAAAATGGAGACCCTATTAAAAGACAGTATCCGTATGATGCGGTTGGCTTGGCAGCGAAATTGACAGAAACATTGACGAATTAAATCTTTCACTTCTGGTTGAGCATGAAATCGGTTGATTGCGCAGTAGCTTGGTTCATACAAAAATAGAGAAAGGTGAATTTGAGTACCCTCAAATTCACCTTTCTCATTATGTCCCAGCCTCTTTTCTTTCAAAAACTATGGTGAAATTGTTTATCCGACGATTCTCGTGCCATGAGCTTCATGGATCCGCAATTGGGTCTTAATCACTTGCAGATTTTTATCCGTTATGCCACCACCAGGAAGAATAATGATTCGGCCAGCAGCATAGTCTATATATTCCTGTAGTCTAGCTAAATTATCTTCTATCATAGAATCCGCCGGACCTCCATGGGTTAAAATGCGCAGTACACCATGTTCAGCCAGCCAATCAATCGCTTTGAACTGATTTCCAGGAGCAATCTGATCAAATGCCATATGAAAAGTAATGTCTAATCCTTCGGCCAATTCTAGTAAAGAAGTCATCGCCTTTTCATCAATCCAGTTCGCATCATTTAGGCAGCCAAACACCACTCCGTCTGTGCCTAGCTGTTTAAGATGAAGGAGATCCTGCTTCATGATCTCTATTTCGTCAAGATTATAAATAAAGTTTCCACCTCTGGGCCTAATCATCGCCATAACCTTAACATTTTCTTTTTGACAATACTTGATCGTCACCGCTGCAACCCCTGGGCTTACCGTGGTGCCGCCAACCGCAAGATTATCACATAACTCAATTCGTTCTGCTCCTTTCGCAATAAGCTCCGGAACCTTTGTAAAATTCTCCACACATGCTTCTTTAAGCATCATTTCATCCACCTTATTCGTTAGAGCTTTACCATTGCCCCTTCATCTACAATTACCTTTACATTCGGATGGTTACGTAAAATGGAAGCTGGGAAGACTTCTGAAATTTCTCCTTCAGCTAGGCGAGCAATCGCTTCTGCTTTTTGTTCTCCTGAAACAAGCAATAGGATTTCTTTACTTTCCATTATCGTAGCAATCCCCATTGTAACAGCCTGTCTCGGTACATCCTCCAATGTAGGGAAAAATCTTGAATTTGCTTCACGAGTGGAGGCTGCCAAATCAACAATATGTGTTCGACTTGAAAAAGGAGTCCCTGGCTCATTAAAGCCAATATGACCGTTGATCCCCATTCCTAGTATTTGTAGATCAATTCTCCCTGCCTCTTGAATTTGTTGTTCGTAATTCTGGCATTCGGCAATCAGATCATCTGCCGTACCATTTGGCAAATTCACTCGTTCTATCTCAATATCTATATGGTTAAAAAGCTTTTCCTTCATATAGCGATAATAGCTGTTGGCGTCTTCCTTGTTCAAACCGACATACTCATCGAGGTTAAATGTCGTCACGTCTTTGAAGGAAACCTTCCCTTCGCTATACTTCTCAATTAATTTTTGATATAGACCTTCTGGAGTCGAACCAGTTGCTAAACCAAGCACTGGATTCTCCACACGTTTAATAGCCTCAATCATAATCGCACAAGCTTTATCACTCATGTCCTGATAATCATTCACTTTAATAAATTCCATTTGTTCTACTCTCCTTTAAATGCTATTTCTCCACGACAAATCGTGTATTTTATCATCAATTGATCATCCACTAATAAAAGATCGGCGTCTTTTCCAATATCAATGCTTCCTTTACGATCAAAAACCCCCACTTGCTTAGCCGGATTGCGAGAGGTCATTTTCACAATATCGACGAGTGTCACTCCATCGATGGCTAGCATGTTTGCAGCACCATCCCGCATCGTCACAATACTTCCAGCTAATGTTCCATCCTCTAGCACAGCCCGGTCTTCCGTTACTTTCACCGGTTGTCCTCCTAGCTCATAATCACCCGCAGGTAATCCCTTCGCCCGCATCGCATCGGTAATTAAAATCAGCCTCTCGCTTCCAACATTTCGATAAATTAGCTCCATCATGTCAGGAGAAACATGAATCCCATCAGGAATTAACTCTGCATTCACGCTTTCTAACTGAAAAGCAGCTCCAACTGCACCAATATCACGGTGATGAATTCCGTTCATCGCATTACACAAATGGGTTAATTGCTGGACCCCTTGCTGAACGGCTTTTTTTATTTCAGCAAATCCAGCATCCGTATGCCCTGCTGATACATTAATGCCCTGTTCATTTAAAGCTTTGATAAAAATTCCCTCTTGATCAAGTTCTGGCGCCATTGTAATGGTACGAATCTGATTTCCAGATATCTTCTGCCATTGCTTAAATTGTTCTAAATCCGGCTCAGTAATATACTGAACAGGCTGTGCTCCTGCTTTAACTTTATTGACATATGGTCCTTCTAAATGAACCCCCACCACTTCTGCATGACCTGGTTTATTGTCATAACGAGCCACATTTCCCAATGCTTTTTCTATATTTTCAGGAGACTGAGTAATCGTTGTAGCTAGAAAGCTAGTTGTTCCCTCTTTTGGTAACAGGATAGCCATATCATCTAGTGCCTTCTCGGTTGCATCCATCGTGTCAGCACCATTTGCTCCATGAATATGTGCATCGATAAAACCTGGAATTAAATTGAGATCCTTCCCATTGATGATTTGAACATCACTAGCTATGTTTTCAACAGGGTTCTCCTCTATTGCTTTAATCTGTCCATTTTCTATCCATACAGCCCCACCATCAATAATTTTGTTTTCTAAAAAGATTTTTACATGATTAATCAATAAACGTTCCATTTTTTAGTTTCGCTTCCTTTTAATCAGTATAGTTGTCTATACCAGTAGACATATGTACAGGCTTACATTCTTTTGATAAAATTTATAGTGTCTTACGTTCCAAAGAAGGAGGGTTATTTCCTTGATTGATAAACAATCCCATATACCTATATATTATCAATTAGAAGAACAAATAAAAAGTATGATCCATTCAATACATTTAAAACCTGGAGATCTTTTACCGTCAGAACGGGAATTTGCCGAAAAATATGCGATCAGTCGGATGACTGTTCGACAAGCAATCAATAATTTAGTAAAAGAAGGACTTGTTTATCGTGAAAAAGGAAAAGGCACATTTGTCGCAGATAAGAAATTTGAACAGGATTTATCCGGTCTCACAAGTTTCAGTGAAGATATGCGAAATCGTGGACTCATCCCTTCTAATCAATTAATTAGCTTTGATTTTGTACTACCAGATGAAAAAATTGCTTCCATTCTGTCTATTTCTCTTACTGACATGATTTGCAAAATTAAGCGAGTTCGTTTAGCAAATGAGGAACCTGTTGCACTAGAGACCATTTACACACCGAAAAAAATCATTGGTGATATGGACTATCAAGATTTCTCAACTTCTTTTTACGACTACTTAGAAAAAAAATTGCAATTTAAAATTGGATTTGGTCATCAAACCATCGAAGCTTCCCTTGCAAATGACGACGAAGTGAAGTATTTAAAGATTAAAAAGGATAGTCCTGTCTTAGTGATGGAGCGAACCACCTTTTTACAAAATGAAGAACAAACTCCAATCGAATTCGTAATCTCTTCCTATCGTGCAGATAAATATAAATTTAAAATGACCATGAAACGTGACTAATGAGGATCTTTTCGAAAACATAGTCGGTATATTTTTCCCAAAGAAGATGGCTAGTATCCATAGGAGATACTAGCCTTTTTTCATTAATCCTCTTTACGGATTTTCTTCACTTCTTCTGCTACTGCTTGCACCTGGGTTCCAACAATGACCTGGATACTATTCTTTCCAACCACTTTAATTCCTGGAACACCGGTTGTTTTAATTTTATTTTGGTCAACAGCATCCATATCTTTTACTTCGACTCGTAAGCGAGTTGCACAGTTATCAACTGAAACTACGTTGCTATCTCCACCTAGTCCTGCATAAATCGTTTCAGCCATGATGCCAAAACGGTCTTTTGAACCTGCTTGAGCCATTTCTTCATTTACGACAACATCATCATCTTCACGTCCAGGTGTTTTGAAGTTAAACTTCGAAATGAGGAAACGGAAGACTACATAATAGATAACGGCAAATACTAATCCTTGCAAAATTAACATAAACGGCTTATTTGCTAAAGGTAGCTGTGAGCTTAATACAAAGTCAATGAGTCCGGCACTAAAGCCAAATCCTGCTGTCCATTGGAATGTTGCCGCGATAAATAAGGAAATCCCCGTTAACGCTGCATGTACCACATATAGTGCTGGCGCTAAGAACATGAATGAGAATTCAAGCGGCTCTGTAACCCCGGTTAAGAATGCAGCAATTCCACCGGCCATCAGTAGTGATGCGGCTTGCTTTTTACGCTTTGTTTTCGCTGTATGATACATGGCAAGTGCTGCTGCTGGGAGACCAAACATCATAATCGGGAAGAATCCTGCTTGATATCTTCCTGTAATTCCTTGTTCACCATCACCAGCCCAGAAGTTTCCGATATCATTAATTCCTGCTACATCAAACCAAAACACATTGTTCAAGGCATGGTGTAAACCTGTTGGAATTAATAAGCGATTGAAGAATCCATATAAACCAGCACCAACAGCACCTAAACTACTAATCGCTTCCCCGAATGAAATAAGACCAGAATAAACAACTGGCCATACAAATAGCATCACCATGGAAACACCCAACATGACAATAGCGGTTAAAATGGGAACTAATCGTTTTCCACTAAAGAACGCTAAAGCATCTGGTAGTTTTACATTACTAAAACGATTGTAAAGGGCCGCTGAAATACAACCCGCCATAATACCAATAAAAACATTTTCAATTCCGTCAAAAGCCATATTTACTTCTTCAACTGGAATATGCCTTAAATTCGCAACCGAATCGGTGGAAAGTAATTTTGTTATAACAAGATAGCCGACTAAACCGCTAAGTGCAGCCGCACCATCCTTTGCCTTCGTCATCCCAATGGCGACCCCAACCGCAAAAAGAATCGGAATAAAATCTAAAATCGATGAACCTGCCCCAATGAAAAAAGCAGCAACTGGATTTCCAGCACCCCAGCCTTCATGGTCAATAGCATATCCAATCCCCATTAGTAGGGCAGCAGCAGGTAGCACCGCAACCGGTAACATAAGGGACTTACCAAGATTTTGTAAATACTTCATCATGGTAAAAGACCTCCTCTTACATATTTTTTTAACGAATCGATTTCGCATTCTCCTAAAGCCCATTTAAAAATAATTAGTGCAAAAACTTATTTGAATGCGTTTTCAACCGATATCTCGGTTCGATTATAGCATTAACCGATATAGTTGTCTATACAACTAGTTAATGTTATTCTTCCAGTTTGGAACGCGATAAAGCCATCGAAATATTTCCCGGAAATATTCCATTATGTCACAAATCTATTTTTAATAAAGTTCAATTTGGAAATCTTCTTAAACATCAATTACTCTTACTCTGTAAATTAAAATGATAAATATCTGATTTACTAAAAGATCGACTGTTGATAATTATAACAGTACACAAGTATCATAATAGAAACTGTGAATTAAGCGTCTAATAACTTCTCATAAAATATTCATCTACTACTTCTTCCCTTGATTACCTGACCTCTTGTAAGTCTTTATAGTAATATTTATAACTTTAGATGATTTAAAAACATTCTCTTTTTAATCATCTTAAATATTGATATAATTATTAATAATGATAATCATTTTCAATTGAGTTTATAAAGGGTGACTACATTGGCTATCAAAACGAATGAATTAATCGAGTATTTTGCGACCTCCTCGATTGAATTTAGAAATGCTTTTAAAAGTACATTACCGGCTGGAAAAATAGATACAAATCGCAAGACCGATTCGCAAACTTGTGGACTGATCATTCCATTAAAGGGATCCGCTCGCTTCTCATTGAATGGAGTTCCCTATTATATCAATGAAAATATGATCGTTCATGCTGGTGCAGGTATGGATATAGAGATTAAAACGTTTGAGGAAGAGTGGAGTTATGTCGTCATACACTATCATTTAATCCATGCAGAAGAGCACTTTAAATCATTTATAAACAAGCATTTCTCGATTGAAATTGATCATATGGACGATGTCCTAAATGTAATTCAACAGTTATTAGGCAAAAATATGAATCCTGATTATTTTTCGCAATTTGAGTTAAAGGTTCTTTTTATGAATCTCCTTCAAGCCATTTTACATGGAGCTAGAAATAGTCAATATAACTTTACGTTGCAGCAAGTGACGAAAATCTTAGATTATTTTCATACTCACTATGAGGAGGAAGTTTCAATCAGTGAAGTAGCTGATATGTTCGATATAGATCGGAGAAGAATTGCCTATCTTTTTGAGAAAATTACCGGTTTAACCCCGATTCAGTATTTAACGAGATACAGAATTTCAAAAGCGAAAGAATTGTTGACCATTAGTGAGTTAACCGTCTCTGAAATATCCGAAACAGTTGGATATCAAGATAGTTTCTATTTTAGTAGAGTATTTAAAAATATTACGAAAATGTCACCAAGTAACTATCGAAAAGTACATCAAGGTTAATCGAGGGAAACCGAAATGGGATCCCTCAATCATTCAAGACAATACATCATACGATACACAAATCGGAATCCCCTCATCCTCGATAATATTAGCCTTAATCTGGAACACATCTTTCAATACAGATGGTGTCATAATCGCTTGAGGTGTGCCGGTCGCTAACACTTTCCCATCTCTCATCGCCATAATCGTATCTGAAAAACGAGAAGCCTGATTGATATCATGCAGGACCATGACAATCGTACAATGATGCTCTTCATTTAATTTTTTTACAATTTTTAAGACTTCAATTTGATGAGCCATATCTAAGTATGTCGTAGGTTCATCTAATAAAAGAATGTCTGTTTTTTGCGCTAATGCCATCGCAAGCCATACACGTTGCCTTTGACCACCTGATAATTGTGCCAACTCACGTGCTTCGAACTCAGATGTTTGAGTTACGTCCATCGCCCACTCAATCATCTCTTTATCATGCTCGGTCAGACGATTGACATTTTTTCGATGGGGATAACGACCGTATGAGATTAATTCTCCTACTGTTAACTGCGGAGGAGCTGAAGGAGATTGAGATAGAATTGCTAATCGTTTCGCAATTTCCTTCGTTGAAAGAGTCTGCATATCCTGCTCTTGAATAAACACCTGACCTCTTTCCTTTTTCAATATCCGTCCCATTGTTTTAAGTAAGGTTGATTTGCCACAACCATTTGGACCAATGATTGTCGTTATTTTTCCATATTCAATTGAAGCCGTTAAGTTTTCAAAAATCATATTTCGTTCATATCCTGCTGTTAATTGTTCAATACGAAAAGCCGTTTGCATCCGCTCTCCCTCCTTTTAACGGGATTTAACTAATAAATACAAGAAGTATGGGATTCCGATAATGGCAACAACAATCCCTACCGCTAATTCTGATGGGGCAAATAATGTTTTTCCAATAAAATCAGAAAACACAAGCAATGCTGCGCCAATTAGTGCGCTCACAGGAACAACATAGCGATGTTTAACCCCCACTAATTGACGGGCAATATGGGGTGCCATCAATCCGATAAACCCAATGCTTCCGGATACCGATACACAGGCACTAACCAGACCAACACTGGCAAGGAGTAAAATGACTTTCTCCCTTTCCAAATGAATTCCTAAGCTGACAACCATGTTATCTTCAAGCTGAAAATAATCGAGTAAATAAGACTTTTTAAATATGTAGAATCCTAAAATGAGAATCCATGGCAACATCGAGATGATGAATACCCAGTTTGCATTATAGATTGCACCAGCTTGCCAAAGCGCAGCTGATTCAAAGTCTTTTTCATTCATTTTCAAGGAGAGATATAAAGACAAGGCACCGAATCCACTATTAATGGCAATCCCTGTTAGCAGTAATCGTTGTACATCTAAACGTCCATTTTTATAGGAAAGAACAAAAATAATTGCAGCAGCGATGGTTCCACCGACTAATCCAAATAACGGCATCATCATAATATTTAGCCATTCAGAACCGTCTGTACGTACCGCCTGAAACTGAAAGAAATACATGAAAAAGACAACGGCCGCTCCTGCCCCTGCGTTAATGCCCAGAATCCCAGGATCAGCAAGATCGTTTTTCGTAATCCCCTGTAGGACACAGCCTGCTAACGCTAAACCAATCCCTACTAAAATCGCAATCACAATCCGCGGGAGGCGAAGTTCGAAAATAACCAGTCGAAACTTTTCATTATCCTCAAAACCAATGAGAGTATTAATCACCTCTAAGACACTCATATCAAACATGCCATTGGTGACATGGAGGTAAAATCCGCTAAAGATAAGCAAGAAAAGGATGGTAATTATGATAAAAATTTGACTCTTCTTCCGTTTAGGCATGCCTATCACCTCCACGAGAGCGGATTAAATAGAGGAAGAATGGGATGCCGACAAAAGCGGTTACAACCCCAATCGGCGTTTCAAAAGGATAGTTAATAAAACGACTGACTAAATCACAAAGACTAAGGAAAAAGGCACCAACAAGGATGGAACATGGAATAATCGAACGATAATCTACTCCAACTAAAAATCGAACGACATGCGGGATCACCAGTCCAACGAAGGCAATTTTTCCGACGAGGGCTACTGCGGTTCCTGTTAATAAAACAACAGCTATCATCGATAAGTAGCGAATCAGCTTTGTTTTTTGCCCAAGGCCCACCGCAATATCGTCTCCTAAGGATGTGACCGTAATGGCACGTGCACAAAATAGAGCGATGATCATCCCCACTAAGCCAAATGGAATGGAAAGCAACAGCATATCGGTGTTCACAATATGAATTTTTGTGTTATACCATGCGGCAACAGTTTGGGAGACTTGGAAATACATCGCAATAGCTGATGCGACACTGCTTAAAAAGGTTCCAATTACCGTACCAATAATCGCTAGCCGTACAGGTGATAACCCATTTTTGATCGCTGCTCCAAATCCAAAAACTAAGCCTGCTCCAAGTGCAGAACCAATAATTGATAAAAGAATCATTTGGTAATTCGGTAATCCTGGCACGAAGACAATGGCCAATGTAATGACAAAAGCAGATCCATCATTCACCCCCATTAGAGATGGTGAAGCAAGATAGTTACGGGTAATTCCTTGCATAATTGCTCCTGCAACAGCTAAAAAGGCACCGACGAATAAAACGGCGATTGCTCTAGGGATTCTACTAGTACGAATGATTTGGTGATCGGCGTTCCTTTCATCAAAATCGATCAGCGCTTGCCAAATCGTTTCAATACTTATCTCCTTTGTTCCATACAATACAGAGATCACCGTAATCCCGATGATGAGTAAAGGAGTTATGAGCATAATAATCTTTCGAATTTTAGCTGTTTGATTCACTCTTTTGCACCTATCTTCTAACGTGAAGATTGGAAGCAAAGAATAATCCTGCTTCCAATCTCCCACTTCCATATTTTAATCTACACTTCAAGTTAAAAAACGAACACACATGGCCTAAAAAGCGACGTAGCCTCTTAATATTCTTTTTTTTGTGCACCGTCTTACATCGTGAAATCAACTCACTTCAGTAAATTTTCTTCCACAACATCTAAAAATCTTGTTTTCGACCAAGCAGTACCACCTTCAGCTAAAGGGGCGATTGTATTCACGTACACTTCTCCATTTTTTGATGCTTTCAAGCTATTAAAAATCGCATTATTTTGAAGCTCTTCTAACGCTTTAGGAGCATCAGCATTTTCTGTTTCCTCAAATTGTAAGAAGATACTATCTGGGTCTACCTCTGCTAACGTTTCTAATGAAATTTCCGCTTGTGCTTCAGCCTTTGTAACGACATCGGGAACTTTTAATCCTAGGTCTTGATAAAGAATCGGGTTAAAATAAACATTCTCTGGATAGACGTTCATTAACCCACCACGGACACGAATCATAAGAACTGATTTTTCGCTTATGTCAGAGTTAGCAATCTTTTCTTTTGTATCAGCAACTTTTTGTTCATAGTCAGCAATCAATTTTTCAGCTTCTGCCGTTTTATTGGTTAATTCAGCTAAAGCTAGTAGATTATCTTTCCAATTAGCTGAAATATGAGAGTATGGTAGAGTCGTAGCCAATTTATTCATTTGAGTCATCACATCTTCACCCCATTTAGACGTTCCAATGATGGCATCGGGGTCTAGAGCAAGAATCGCTTCAGCACTCGGAGCTCTCTTATTTCCAACTAATGTTGCTCCCTCAAGTTCATTTAAATATTCGGGGATTTTTCCACCCACTTCTAAAACACCGACTGGTTTAATCCCAAGAGCGACTGAATCTTCCATTGCTTCAAAGCTTGCAGCTACAATATTCTCTACTGGGTTTGAAAAGGTATACTCCGTCCCTAAGTAATTTAATTTTATTTCCTTCACTTCTTCTACTTCTGATTTGGTTGCTGTTTCAACCGGTTGTTCCTCTGTTTTTGTACTACTTTCTTCTGATGTGTTACAAGCAGCCAAAGAAAAGGTTAACAAGGCAGCCATCCCATATTTCCAATACTTACTCATCTATTTCCCTCCAACTTTAATTGATATTGATTCTCATTACTGATCCCATCCTATCAAACCATATTAGGGAAATGAATAGATATTTGCGGATGAAAGAATGGACATTTTTCCCTAGATCAATACGCTATTTCCTTTAAAATAAACGTTTATTTTTATAAATAATGGATTTTTTTCAATTATGCACATTCATTTTTGTATTTTTTAGGCATGAGAAAACGGAAAATAGATTTGTATGATAGCGAAGGAATGTATTACTATTGGATTCATTCAATGATTATTTTGTTGTAAAGGAGATTGGCAAATTTGCAAAAAAGAGATTTTGAGTTTCATTACTTCTCGCAATCAACTGAGTATGAATATACAATTCAAGTGTATGTACCGAATACGACTCCTCCACAAACTGGATTTCCGATTATCTATGTGTTGGATGGACAATCCTATTTTGAATTTGCTAAACATGCGATTAAACTTCAGTCACAAAATAAACGAAAGACAAAAATAGAACCGAGTATTGTTGTCGGAATTTGTCACGATGAGAAGGATATGAGGCAGCGTAGATTTTATGAATTCACCGCCCCTGCAGACCAATATATTTTCCCGAAGCATGCTAAAGGGAAACACATGGACCTAGGAGAAAATGGTGGAGCACCCCTATTTCAAAAATTCATGGAAGAGGAACTAAAACCCTTTATTGAAAAAAAGTTTGAGGTGGATACAAATAAACAAACTCTTTATGGACATTCTTTAGCTGGGTACTATGCAATTTGGTGCTATTTGACTCACTGTCACGATTTTCAAACTTACCTTGCCATAAGCCCTTCTATTTGGTGGAACGGAAAAGAGCTTCATGATTATGTAAAAAAGGCCCATCCTCACGATCTGCAAAAATTATTTATCGCTGTCGGTGAACATGAAGGCTTCATGGTAGAGGATGCAAAAGTGTTCTATGAAGAATTACCTGTTCCTTCAAAAATGCTGCATATCGCTCCAAATGAAAATCACGCTTCTATCGTTCCAACAACAATTAGTCGGGCATTGCGGTTTATTCGTGAGAAATAGACTAGCATTCCAAAACATTAAAACAAAACTGGCCGAGAATTCCCCAGGCCAGTTTTTTTACGAAACATTTACTCATACCCCATTTAATTGATTAAATATCTCTTGTCGTTCTATTCTATTAGCGTTAGTAGTCAATTCTGAAAACCCGTAGGTAATTTCTTCCTCACCCTTTATTAGACCTGATATGACTTTATCAGCAAAAAAATCTACAGGGATCCCTGCAGTATTTGAGCCAGGTATGCCTAAGTCAGTATTTGTAAGTGGCGGTGAGACTTCAATAACACGGATTTTACCAAGCAATTGGTGTCTCATAGATTGTGTAAATGATTGCAAGGCAGCCTTAGTGGCACTATACACCGGGGTTGCTGCTAATGGTACATGTGATAATCCCGATGTGATGTTGATGAGCACAGCGTTTTCTTGTTTAAGCAAATGTGGGATCAACAAATGTGTAAGATGGATCGGTGCTGATAGATTTGTTTTAATCTCCTTCTCTACATAATCCCATGGTTTAATATCATCATAGTTTAAGTAATGCATAATCCCTGCATTGTTAATAACAACATTCAAGTCTGGAAAATCCTTCATCACTTGTTCCACTAACCTTATGCGATTCTTCTCTTCTGATAAATCGCTTGTATATGTAACAAGTTCTGGATGCATAGATTTTGCCTCTTTTAGTTTCTCTTCTCTTCTACCGACTATAATTACTTTATTATTTTGCTCTAGCAATCTAGTGGCGAGTTGAAAACCGATTCCAGTAGCTCCACCTGTAATCAGGACTGTGTTGTTTTGTATAATCATGATAAATCACTCCTTTAAAATGTAACTGCCTTTTACAATAATATTGTATAGTAAAGCTAATTCAGCATTCAGAGGGATGTTTATTCTAGGATTGCTACTACCATCTTACTAAATCGCAACCAAAGGGAGGAACGTTCATGTCCAAATCAAATTCAAATCGCCATCAAGAATTAGCCCATTTTTTGCGTAATCGTCGCGAACGCCTGTCGCCTAAACTTTTCGGCTTGCCTGAAGAGCGACGAAGAACCCCCGGTCTCCGTCGGGGAGAGGTCGCTACTCTAGCCGGGATAAGTCTTGAATGGTACACATATTTAGAGCAAGGAAGAGACATAAATGTATCAACTGAAGTCCTAGAAAGCTTGGCAAGAACACTTCAATTAAATGATTCAGAAAGAAAACATCTATTTCTGCTAGCTCACCGCCAACAGCCTCCTGAGCGCTTGAATAATCGGAATGGGATGGTAAGTGAAAAGCTCCAAAGACTTTTAGATAGTTTTGGAATAGCTCCAGCCGCAGTGATGGATACTAAAATGAACATCCTTGCTTGGAATGCCTCCTTCTCTGCCGTACATGGCAATTACGATTTACTATCTGAGAAAGAACGCAACCTTCTTTGGATCACTTTCACATCGAAATCTTTTCGCATATTAAAAGGAGAGCAATGGGAGGATCATGCGAAACGAACAATCGCTAAATTTAGAGCAGGTTTTGCAAAGTATCTTGATGATCCATGGTGGACTAATCAGGTAGAACAATTAAGTATAAAAAGTGAGGAGTTTGAAGCATATTGGCAACAATATGATGTACTCGATGATCAAGATGCCTATAAGATGCTCAATCATCCAGAGGTTGGAGTACTCACTTTTGATCATCTTACATTACAACCATTGGGTTATCCCGAGCTTGAAGTTTCTGTTCATATCCCTCTTAAAGACAATCAAACCGAAAATAGAATCAATATATTAATGAAAAATCATTCCTGACCTCAGGAGTGATTTTCTGTTTTTTCGATTAGAATTAAAAAGCCTAGCTTCCACCTTACTGGAATAGAATTTATTTCTTTTCAGCGTAAATAATATAACGTTGTGGTGCATTCCCGATGTATCCAAAAGGATAACATGTCGTTAAAATCAACTCTTCTTTTTCATTTTGTAAAGTGATAATACTTCTATCATCTGCATCAACTATTTTCGTATCAACTATTTCATATGAAAATTCCCCATAAGAGATTTCTACTTGAAGTTCATCCCCCAATTTCAGTTCTCCTAGTTGAGTAAATACTGTATCCCTATGCCCTGATAAAACAATTTGCCCATTTTGCTCTGGAAAATAGGAGCCTTTATAGTGCCCTACACCTTTTTCTAATTCATCTGGATCGGTTCCCTCAACGATGGCTAATTCTGAGCTTATCGCTGGAATCTTTAATAAACCAACCGTGTCTCCTTGCCTTGGTGAAAAATCATCTTTACTGCTTACTAATGTGGGCTCTTCAATCACCTGTTTGGCTTCCTCCAATGTTTGACTTGCTTTAACTTTGGACTGGAAGATCTCCCATGATGCATAACCTATCAAACAAACCCCTACCAGAATAATAAGGTAATATTTTTTCATAATTTCCCTCTAATCATTTAAAGTTTTTATTAAAAAGATCCCCCTAAAAAGCAGAGGGATCTTCAGTTGACCGAAGAGTTTAATCTTGCATGGTTCTTCTCTTTCTTATGACTACCCCAATCCCACCTAAAACGACAAGAATTAAGCCAATTGCCATGAGATTAAAGTGATTTGTCGCTGTATCCGGTAGTTTATGTCCTGAATTATTTTTCTCTGATTGCTTTCCATTTGTGTTAGAATCTTTATTGTCTGATGGATCTTCATCTGTATTAGACCCATTATTGTTTGATGGTTCTTCTTCTGGATTGGGTTCATCATTCTCCGAAGCAGTTTCTTCAAATACTCCAAATGTACTAAAATGACTTACTTCTACCCATACGTTTCCGTTAGTAGAATCATAGCTTGTTGGCATTATTTTCTCTGCTTTTTTTCCATTTTCATCAATATAGTAAACAACTACATCCTCCCAGTTCTTTATCTCTTTTGGATCGACTTTAAACTGAAGAATGATTTTACTGTCTTCGAATTTATCAATCAATGTTCCATCTTCCGCTTGAATCGTGAAGTCATATACGGGACCAACAGCACCTTCATATGACATTGGTAGTATATTAATGGTTACCCTTTGATTCAAATCTTTCAATAAAATTAACGGTATTTCAACTTCAACTGCATCTATCATGATTTTAACTTTTGCATTTGGATTTGTGCTTAATATGTCCGCTACCTTATCTGTCGTTAATGTTAAGCTTAGCTGCGAATTTGTTGAGAAATTGAAAACGATGTTCCCGTCCTCGTTCATTAAACTCTTATCTAACTCTTCATAAGCACTGTTCGGATCTTCAGGTGGTGTTGGTTGAATAGGTACTTGATATTCATTCACAGAAACCGTTCCACTTACCTCATTTCCAACAATCACAAGTGGACGACCTGTTGGACTTAGATCTTGTGGAACAAATTCAAGACCTTCTGGCGCTACATCTCCTGCTATTTTTGCAGAGAAATCTCTAGTGTTAAGATAGTTTGCGAACTGAGCATTTTCGGGATTAGAAATATTATAGGTCATAACCCCACCGATTCTCTCAAGACCGACAAATGCATAAACTTGATCACCAATCACACCGACTTTTACATCTTCAGGTTCTGGACCTTTTTTCGCACTACGCTTGTCCATTTCATCATCATCATTTGACCAGTTAAAATAATCTGGAAGTCGTTCAGCTGTGATTTTTTCGAAATCACTTCCACTGTCATAAACAAGTTCCATTGTATCAGCCTTCCAAATGGAGAAAGAACGGCCACCCAATGTATAAATGGCATCTGTTCCGCGATCGGTTAAGACTTCAAGTTTGTCATAATCCTTAGAACTTTTCATCCTGTCAAACGCTTCTTGCGCTTCTTCAGTTGACATCCCTTGAAAAGACTTAGTAAGTGTGATGGTATCTTTGATATCTTTAAAGTCCGCTATATTGATAAATTCGGAATCATCTTCGCCCCACTCTGTTGCATCTCCCTCGTTACCCGTAACTAAATATTCAACGCCACCAATATTGACAGAGGCAACCGCATCTGGCATATATGAGCCTAAAATTGGAAGTCTTTCAAATTCTATTTTCCCGTTTCTTGCAGCATCAATTTCATTACCTGGCATCGAATGATCTTTATATCCAAGAGACTTTACTGATAAAACTTTCCCTTTTTCAATATCAATCGTAGCAATGGCATTATTCTCTTGTAGAGTTACATATGCCTTTTTACCATCTTTTGAAATGGCAATGTATTCAGGTTCAAAATCCTTAACGGCATCCTCTTTTGCTCCATTATTACGAATATGAACATCGTCCGCAATGACATTTACATCATCGAATTTCACTAGTTTACTCTCTCCAGAAGCCACATCAACAATCGTAATAGAACCTTCTGGATCAACATGGCCTAGACCAAGACGAGGTTCTGCTTCGTCAGCAGAAAGTATATACTTTCCATCAGCTGCTATTTTAACCATATCAGGCTGAACACCCGCTTCGTATTCAGCTTGAATTTCCCCATCATAATCGATCACGACAATTTTTCCAGGCTTGGTATAATCCTTCTCCTGAACAGCTACAGCGATCATATTGTGTGACGTATTTATATCAATGCTTGTTAAATCTCCGTATGTAAACTCAGCATCTTTAATCGATTCTGCAATATTAATGGATTTTTCTTTTTGAAGCTGTTGTACTGTATCTGAGGATGTCAAATCTTTTAGACTTACGATATCAAGTGTTTGTTCCTGACCATTAATAACGTAGAATTTCTCGTTATCCGAATTGTATTTAACAATTTCAGCAACGCCACCATCTGCATTCGCTTCACCCATTTTATATCCAGCAATTTTTTTAACTTCCAGCGAATTTTGATATCCCACTTCTGCTGCTGCATGATTCACATACATTGGAATACCTGAAACTAGAATTGTACCGGCTAAAAAAACCTTACTGAGCAAGCTTAATTTCCCACTACTCTTCATCTAATCTCCTCCTTGTTTTCCATCCCATTCCCAAAGTCACAAATTTTTACACCAGCCATCTAGATGCAACAATTTTTGACAACCTAGATCAGTTTATCATTAAAATATTCAGAATATTATCTCGTTTTTGTTAATTTAATGTTGAGTTATTGTAAAATCTCTATTGAATATTGGCTTATTGGGCACACAAAAAGAGGCCGTCAAATCATGACGACCTCTTACTTTTAATTTAAAGCTTTTTCTATATATTAATACGCCAACACATTTATCACATTTTTTACGGATTCTGCCGAGCAATCAAGAGCTGTTTTCTCCTCATCTGTTAAACGCAGTTCAATAATCTTTTCAATACCATTTCCACCTAAAACAGTAGGAACTCCCAGATAAATATTATGATAGCCGTATTCACCATCAAGATAAGTAACCGCTGGTAATATTCTACGCTGATCTTTTAATATAGCTTCTGTCATTTCAGCTAGAGAGGCTGCTGGAGCAAAGTAGGCACTACCGTTTCCAAGCAGTTCGACAATTTCTCCTCCCCCTTTACGGGTCCGTTCTACAATGGCTTCAAGCCGATCCTTTGATAGCAATGTAGACAATGGAATTCCACCTGCATAAGAATACCTAACTAATGGTACCATCGTGTCCCCATGTCCACCGAGAACAAATCCTTTAACATCTTTCACTGAGATATTTAATTCTTGTGCAATGAAAGTCTGAAAACGCGCTGTATCAAGTACCCCAGATTGTCCGATCACACGGTTTCTTGGGAAACCAGACTCCTTATAAACGGTAAATGCCATTGCATCAACAGGATTTGTTAAGACTATAATGATGCAGTTAGGAGAGTATTTTACAATCTCATTTGTAATGCTAGCCATTATCTTTTGATTGGTTTGAACGAGATCATCACGACTCATACCAGGTTTTCGTGCCATTCCTGCTGTAATAATGACAATATCAGAATCAACGGTTTCCCCATAATTCGAGGTTCCGGTAATATTGACATCAAAGCCTTGGACAGGACTGGCTTGAAGCATATCAAGTGCTTTTCCTTTCGTTGCATTTTCATTATTAGGTGTGTCAACTAACACAATATCGCCTAATTCTTTTTGTGCTAATAATAATGCAACTGTGGCACCTGTATAACCACTTCCAATGATTGAAATCTTTTTTCTTTTTAAAGACATATTCAAGCTCCTTCATATTCTGTAAATATTATTAAACGTATGCAACTAGTAATCTACTAGTAAAAAGAAGGTGGCTTCCTTATTAACAGACTCTAATTTTGAATTGATTACACCGATTTTTGAAGTTGGTTTTTGATCATTGCTTTAATTCCACCACTTGCAAGTATATTCATAATATACTCCGATATCGGCTGAGCCTGTATAACAGAACCTTTTGTTTCATTGACGATCATCCCTGTCTGGATATCAATCGTTAATTCATCTCCTGGCGTAACGGCCGTACTAATCCCTGGACAAACGAGTACAGGTACTCCTAGATTAATCGCATTTCGATAAAATATCCTTCCAAATGATTCAGCTAAAATAGCTCCAACACCGACTGCTTTTAGCGTAATCGCAGCATGCTCCCTACTTGAACCACATCCAAAATTAGTTGAGGCAACAATGATGTCGCCTTTTTTGAATTGTTTAACAAAGTTAGGATCTGCTCCCTCCATAGCATGTTTGGCAACATCTTCGACATTTGTCAGCTCAACAAAACGACCTGGATATATTTGATCCGTATCAATGTTTTTACCGAAAACAAAAGCTTTTCCTTGTAATTGTTTTTCCATTCTAAGGATCTCCTTTGTCAACTTATTTTAAATACTGCGTAGGGTCAACAATTTTTCCTTCGAGTGCAGCGGCAGCTACAGCAGCTGGTGAACCTAGAAAAATATTTGCTTTTGTATGACCCATCCTTCCTGGAAAATTCCGATTTGTCGAGCTAATACATGTCTCACCTTCAGCAAGCATGCCTTGGTGAGTACCTAAACAAGCTGCACAACCAGGGGTAACAAATGTTGCGCCTGCCTGTAAAAGTGTTTGTATATGACCTTGGCCCATTGCCTCCAAGAACACTTCTTGAGATGCTGGAACGACAACAAATCGTGTACGACTATTAATTTTCTTTCCTGCTAAAACTTTTGCGGCTGCAGCCAAATCCTCGACACGACCGCCTGTACAGGATCCTAAATAAGCTTGATCGACCGGTCTACCAATAAATTCTCTAATGTCCGCAACATTATCTACGCTATATGGAGCTGCTAATTGCGGTCTTAAATTTGAAACATCAAAAGTAAGTTCATCCGCATACTGAAAATCCTGATCAGTTGTAAAAATCTCATAAGGCCGTGTTACTTTAGCTTTTAAATACTCAAAGGTTACCTCATCTGGTTGAATGTAGCTGGTTTTAGCTCCCATTTCCGTACTCATATTACATAATGCCATTCGCTCTGAAATGGAGAGTTGTGAAATGACAGGCCCTGTAAATTCTACACCTTTGTAAACTGCGTAATCGGCACCTACTTGGCCGATAACATGTAAGATGATATCCTTTGCAAAGACACCCTCTGGAATTGTACCAGTGAGATTAATGCGAACAATTTCAGGTACACGGAACCAAAGTTTGCCCGTAATTAAAATCGTAGCCAAATCGGTTGCCCCTACACCTGTACCAAATGCCCCAAAAGCACCGTGGGTTGTTGTATGTGAATCGGTAACAACGACAATTTCACCAGGATGGGAGAGTCCTCGGTCAGCCATGACTTGATGACATACACCCTGATTAGTATCCATCAATAAATCAATGCCCTGATCCCAACAAAATTCCCGAAATTGCTTTTGATTATCGGCTTGTGTAATCGTCGAAGCAGGAGCATAATGATCTAGAAACATGATGACTTTACTAGGGTCATAGACTTTTTCTCCACCCATTTCATAGAAAGAGCGAATGGTCTGCAGATAAAGATCATTAATCCCAGCAAGATCAACCTCACAATTGACAATTTCACCTGTTGACACAGATGTTTTTCCGGATTTTTTTGCTAAAAGCTTTTCGATTGCATGCATGTTAATCCTCTCCTATAATCGCTTTCTAAATCGCTAACTTATTGGAAGATATATCTATTCGTTTTCATTAAAACACTAATAAACGATGACGTCTAATACATTATTATTATAAATCTGATAGTATTAAGTAATGGATTGGAATTAAATTTACTATTAATAGAGGTGACTTATGGAGTGGCAGCAACTCGAATACTTTAAAATTGTGGCGGAAACTCAACATTTTACCCGTGCAGCAGAAATACTTTCAATTGCTCAACCAACCCTCAGCCGTTCAATTTCAAATCTAGAAAGCGATCTTGGTGTTCCTCTATTTGAACGACTTGGGCGTCAAGTGATCCTTACCCGTTATGGAAAAATGTTTTATAAAAGGACATGTGGAGTACTTAAAGAGATTTCATTGGCAAAGCAAGAGCTTCAAGATTTGGTTGACCCCGATCATGGAAGGATATCAATAGCTTTTCTGCAATCGCTCGGGGCATCTTCTATGCCAAAGCTTATTCATCATTTTTTAAAAGAATACCCTTACGTACATTTTGAGATGTATCAAAACTCTCCGAACGAAATACTCGATCAGCTAGAAAAAGGTGAGATAGACTTTTGCTTTTCTGCCATCACTCGACAAAGACGTGGAATTGAATGGGTACATTTGTGGAACGAAAAGATCTTTGCTTTTGTCTCAAATGACCACCCCTTAGCGAATCGGAAAAATGTATCCATTCACGAGCTGGCAGAATACAAGTTTGTTACATTAAAACAAGGATATAGTATAAGGACCGTTTTTGATCAAATATTTAGCGCCGCTGGTCTCCAACCATCCATCACTTTCGAAGGAGATGAAGCGGTTACAGTTCTAGGGTTTGTCTCTGCTAATCTTGGCATCTCTCTACTTCCAAAAATAGAAGGATTACGCATCGGAAATATAAAACAATTGTCCATTCGCGAACCTGTTTTTGAGAGAAAGATTGGTTTAGCTTGGAACAAGGAGAAATATTTAAGTCCGGCTGCAAAAAGATTTCAAGAATACGTAAAGAGATTGTATCAAGAAGAGGATGAGTGAATATAAACTTCTGTATAAATTTGAAAGGAGTATGTCTAAATGTATTAATACCATTTTGTACATGCTCCTTTATTAAAGATATTTTCAATGAGAAATTATTCTATGTGGTTCATAATATTTGTTTCAAAAACCTTTGTGTTCGTTCGTGTTTTGGTTGGGCAAAGATATCACTAGGATGTCCTTCTTCGATAATATATCCGTCTGCAAGCATGATCACTCGATCCGCGACTTCTTTTGCAAATCCCATTTCATGCGTTACGATGACCATGGTCATCCCTTCACGGGCGAGGTCCTTCATAACTTGAAGCACTTCTCCAACTAGTTCAGGATCCAGGGCCGAAGTCGGCTCATCAAAAAGCATTACTTTTGGTTCCATGGCCAGTGCTCTCGCAATTGCCACCCGCTGCTTTTGCCCCCCTGACAACTGTTCTGGATAATAATTCGCTTTATCCTCCAACCCTACCTTTTTTAGAAGCTTGATTGCCTTTTCCCTTGCTGACTCTTTCGTTTCTTTTCTTACAAACATAGGAGCCTCGATAATGTTCTCCATTACCGTTTTATGCGGAAAAAGGTTGAAATGCTGAAAAACCATCCCGACTTTTTCTCTTATTTTATTCAAATTCGTCTTAGTGGGATTTATTTTTTCCGAATCGATAACAATTTCACCGTTCTCTGCTACCTCCAAAAAGTTAAGGCAACGAAGCAAGGTACTTTTTCCTGAGCCGCTCGCCCCGATCAAAACAACTACTTCTTTTTCGCTTATCGATAAATCAATATTCTTCAATACTTCGAGATTACCAAAGGATTTTGAAAGATTATGAATTTCAATCATGCCAAACGTACCTCCTTAGGTTTGCTGACATCCATTTTCTTCTCAATGCGGTTGGCGATGGCCGTAAAAATAAGGACAATAACTAAATAATAGATTCCTACCACAAAATACGTTTCAAACGGCATATAGTTTTCTCCCTGTACGGAAAGAGCTGTGTTATAAAGGTCTGTTACAGCAATATAAGCAACAAGGGAAGAATCTTTTAGGCCAATAATAAACTGATTGACAAGGGGAGGAATGGCTCTCTTGAAAGCCTGTGGAAAAATAACTCTCCGCATGGCAAGAGAATAGGACATTCCCAGTGACCTCGCCGCCTCCATTTGTCCACGGTCAATTGATTGAACAGCTCCTCTAAAAATCTCGGCAATATAGGCACCCGTATGAATCCCCAATGCCAGTGCTCCCGCGGTAAAGCTATCTAAATTCACAATGTTTGCTAGTCCATAATATAGGAACATGATTTGAACAATGAGAGGTGTGCCGCGAATGACGCCAATATAAATGTCGGCAATACGATGAAGGATTTTGCTAGAGGAAATTTTGAAACCTGCAAAAATAATACCAATGATCATCGCAATGAGTAGAGAGAGAGCCGTAATCGAGATGGTTATCCAAGAAGCTTTTAAAAAGGATAGCCCATGCTCATTAAAGATACCTAGAATATTTTCCAAAAAAACCACGATGCCTTGCCTCCTTCTCTAAATAGTGAGGATGTCTCAAATAAGACTGACCCCTGTCCTAAAAACAACATTACAGCTGAATTTTAGCAGGCAGAAGGGTAAAATTTCACTTTGACATCCCCACTTTTCTGTTTTTAAAATCTTACTTTTCCATGATGTTCGTATTAAACCATTTCATACTAATTTCCTCGTACGTGCCATCGTCTACCATGGATTGGATGGCCTCATTAATGGCATCAGCAAGCTCGTTGTTGCCTTCAGCGACAGCTACACTAACTCGGTCTTCGTTCAACAATTCACCAATTGGCTTAATTTTCAATTGCTTTTCGTTCATAGCATTTACACCGACAATTTTGTCTGTAATGACCGCATCCACCCGTCCAAGTGCCAAGTCTTGAAGTGCATTTACGTCTACGGGATAGCCTTTAACCTTATCGGATAATTCTTCCGCCATATCCTTCCATGTGCTGGCCTGGATAACACCAATGGTTTTCCCCTTTAAATCTTCCTTTGACTTAATATCCGTGTTGCCCTCAGCTACAAAAATTTGTGCCCCTGAGAGATAGTATGGGTTCGTGAAATCAACTTGCTTATCACGCTCTGGCGTGGCTGTCATACTTCCGATTATCGCGTCATATTTCTTTGCCTTTAACCCTTGGATAATGGTTTCCCACGGGTTTGTAACAGGGTTCGCTTCAAGTCCAATTCTCTTAGCAATTTCTGTTCCAATTTCAACATCGAATCCAGTTAATTTGCCATCCTTCGAAAAGTTTAATGGCGGATATTGCCCTGTCATCGAGAATGTCAGAGCACCTTCTTTTACTAATTCCATTTTTGCGCCTTCTGATTTTGCTGCTGTTTCTTCCCCATTACTATTCTCTGTACCACAGGCAGACAAGATCATTAACATTAATGCCACTATCAATATGACTAACTTTTTCATTGTTTTTCCCCCTTTATTTTCAAAAAAAAACACCGTCAATATATATGACGGTGCCATTTACACCCTCATCGATTAGCATTAATAACGATAGTTCTCCACAATCCAAAGGAATTGTGACAGTTCTGCCCCTATTCGGAGACAGCCCCAGATTCAAAAACAGTGATTTTTTGAAACTTCGGCGATTTATCCTTTTTCCTATTTTCATAGATTTCACTGAATCTCGAATAGGATACTTTTATAAATCGCGACCTCTACCCCATCTAATGCTAAAGATGAGGATTTAATATTAATTTTTAATTAATTTTCATTATAGAAAAATAATTTTCTAATTGCAACGATAATTTTTTTAATAGTTTTTTGGCTTATAAATTTGGCTTGACGGGATTTATTTCGTGATGTACATTTTGTTAAAATAACGAATTACTATAAAAGGAGCATTTATATGTTGCAATGTCGTGACGATATCCTATCTTTTACGAAACAGCTTGTAAACATTGAAAGTATCGTAAACACCGATGGTGAAAAGGCCATCGCCGAGTCATTATTTCAAATCATTTCTTCTTTCCCATATTTCTTAGAGAATCCTAACCATGTAGCTTTAGAGCAGACCGTCAGTGACGATCTGGAACGTTATAATGTGATGGCATTTGTTAAGGGAAAAAAGGGAAATAGCAACCGCACGGTTATTTTAATGGGACATTTAGACACGGTTGGAATTGATGACTTCAATCAATTAAAAGAATATGCTTGTTCTCCCGATGAACTGATGGAAGCATTAAAAAAAGAAAACCTCCCCCAATCAGCTAAAGAACAGTTGGATTCAGGCGATTGGTTATTTGGTCGTGGCGTCCTTGATATGAAAAGCGGGGTTGCCAGCCATCTTTATCTCTTAAAATATTATTCTGAGCATTTAGAGGAACTTGAAGGCAATATTTTGTTCTTAGGTGAATGTGATGAAGAAGATGGATCACAAGGGGTTCTTTCCGCTTTAAAAACATTGAAAAATTGGAAACAGGAACATAGTTTTGAATATATAGCAGCTATCAATTCTGATTTTGTTTCCCCTCGCTATGATGGCGATGAAAATCGCTATATCTATAAAGGAACCGTTGGAAAGCTGCTACCATCATTCTTTATAACCGGAGCAGAAACGCATGTTGGCTCAGCATTTGAAGGGTTGGATCCAAACTTTATTGCTGCCGAATTGACAAGGCAAATAAACTATAATCCAGAGCTTTGCAACGAAGCTTTCGGAGAAACCACTGTCCCGCCCGTGTCATTAAAACAAACGGATTTAAAACCGTCTTATACTGTTCAAACAGCTTTGTCTGCATATGTTTACTATAATTTCTTTATTCACTCCTGGTCTCCAAGAGATGTACTAACCAAGCTAAAGGAACAAGCCCATATTGCTTTTGCCCATGCACTTGCTTCCTTTGAAGAAAGGTATCACAAATACTGTGAAATTAGTGGCGAATCGTATGTCCAACACCCTTGGAAACCAAGAGTATTTACGTACGAAGAAATGGAACAATTATTGATTGAGGAAAATGGCGATTTATTCATTACACATATGAATCAATTTAAACAAAACCTCTTGAAAAACACTGAATTGGATACACGCATGTTTGCGGCAAGAATTGTGGAAGAAGCTTGGAAATGGATGAAGGATAAAAATCCAGCTATTATTCTGTTCTACTCTTCTCTATACTCACCAAGAATTGAAATGACAGGGAAAACAGTTGATGAACTCCTCTTAATTAACGCTCTTGATGAGGCAGTCGCAAAAATACAGCCGAACTATCAACATCCGATTGTTACACGGAACTTTTTCCCATATATCTCTGATATGAGTTTTATGGCTCTAAGTGATGATGAAGACGGAATAAATGCCGTTTCGAAAAACAACCCAGGCTGGGCCACAAAACACTATGTTGACTTTCAAGATATCCGGGATATCAATGTACCAGTTATTAACATCGGTCCATATGGCTTGGATGCACACAAGAAACTTGAAAGAATGGAAATGACGTACTCATTAGAAATCGTACCTAACTTAACAAATCTCGTGATCTCAAATTTATTAAACAATGGACAAACAAGCCTGTAGATGAATCTACAGGCTTGTTTCAATTCCCTACTTTTGAAAAAAAAGCATCTAATTATGGTACGGTTCACCTTAATAGGTTTATTTGAGGTTCCATTTTACAATTGAAAATTCTTTATATCTTTATCGTTAATCAGGCATTAACGAAAAAATACTTTATCTATATTATACTTAGCTTTCAATTTGTTAATGACATAGGTTTCATAAATTTCTCTATGTACAGGGTCATCAACGATACAAACAGCTATTTTCGTCACTTCGTCTCTGTGCATTTTCATTGGAGATACCGTATCTTCAAAATGTTTTTTAATTCGTTGTCTTAACTTCCTTGCTTTTCCTACAAACAGTAGCTCATCATTATTGTTATAAAACATAAAGATACCGCCCTTATCCCTTGTGATAAGGTGGAAATCTGTAAATCCGTAAATATTACTTAACTCCGGGTTATCCTTTTTTGTAATGGTAACATCCGCTTTTGGAATCGTTATGTTAATCATTGAAGCACACTTCCTCTTTTTATATTTATACTAACTCATTGTACCATTATTAATACCACTTACTTATGATTCGGCTAACTGTAACTTATCTAAATGAGATTTTGAAAGTAAAAACCTCATTGAAATTCAATGAGGCACGAAGAATTTAATAGTCATGTTTATTGAATTATTAAGACTGTGGCAACCATATGGTAAAAATGGTCCCTTTTCCTTGTTCACTTTCAACTTTGATTCTTCCTTTATGCAACTCAATAATATGATAGCTCATTGATAATCCTAGACCTAATCCGTTTTTTTTCGTTGAATGAAAAGGAGTAGATAGTTTTTCTAACGTATCTTGATCCATTCCAAATCCATCATCTCTGATCCGAATTTCAATCCCATTATCTAGTTGACTCTGATGGATATCAATTGATATATTCCCCTCAAACTCAATTGCATCATAGGCGTTTTGTAGAATATTTAGAAGGACTTGCTTCATTTTATCCCTATCTATTTGAATTTGATCTTTATAAAAAGCTTGATAATGAATCTTTATGTTTTTATTTCTAAAATCATTTTCCATTAACGTCAAAATATCTTCGATAAGTGCATGTATGCTGACACTAGATTTCGAGATTTCTTTTTGATCGGGTTTTGCCATCATCACAAATTGCTGTACAAGATTTTTTATTCTCTCTAATTCACTAAACATGATTCTAAAATATTCTTTTTGCTTATCGTTATCTGTTCTTAAACTTTCTTTAAGGACCACTAATAAACCGATGATGGACGTTAGCGGATTTCGAATCTCATGAGCAAGTCCGGCACTTATTTTCCCTATTGCTGACAATTTCTCACTTAGCATCAGTTGTCTTTCTAAAACAAGTCTTTCTGTAATATCTCTAAACTGGCCAAATGCTCCGTTTATTTGATTGGATTCATCATAGATTGGAAATGCGTCAAATAAATACGTTTTATTGGCTATCGATATTTCTACATCTTCGTACTTTTTACGACCTCTCAACACATCTCCCATGTACTCTCCGATAACAGCTACTTCTGTAATTTGGCGATTACAAATATCTTCTTTTTTACAAGCTAAAACGTTCTCAGCAAAAGGATTTATTTCAACAATTTTTCCGTCCTCATTGGTCAAAACGACCCCGTTTCGACTGTTTTCCATAAGCACTTGATTTAAGACTAATAGTTTCTTATTCTGCTTCTTTACTTTAACCTCTCGTTCGATCGAATCTACAGCAGACTGGAGTAAACCTACATGGAAAGAAGATGCATGATGAGCAGCCATCATCACCGAAATGGTCCCGCTTATCTTACCTGAGGAATAAAACGGTACAGAGAAACAAGCACTTTCATGTAAACAATGAAAAAAATGGTCTGGCCCAATAAGTTGAGCAGATTGTCCCATTTTTAATACCATTTCAATACTATTCGTTCCCGCCTCCTCTTCCTTTAATCTGATTCCGATAGATAAACCTAAAGATTCAATTTGCCCCTTCATCATTTCATCTCCGTACATCTCTATCATGTATCCTTGATGATCAGTAATAACGATTAAAACAGCTGTCCCATCTAATTCAGCTATTAACTTCGTCATAAATGTTCTTGCTACAGAGATAGTATCAGCGAGCTTGCTTTTCTTTTGTTCTAACTCTCTTTCTGACAATTTATCCTTAGGAGCCGAAAAAACATGAGGATTCATGTTTCTATTAAGACATCTTTGGTGTGAATTATATATATATGCATTTCTAGAGTCCATTATCATTAAAGTCACCATCTACCATTTATTTTGCACGTTATTCATTTCAACTTACTAAGAATATATCATTAAACCACATTCTACACTAAAACGCAGTTAAGAATATTTACTCATAAATAAATTGTAATAGACATGCTATTGATATTGAACTACTCTTTGAGACTTCTATTGAAGACTTTGTACTTACTTTATAATTCGATTCTACGTGATGGATTAAGATAAGGTTGTTTATAATATGC
This sequence comes from Robertmurraya phoenicis, assembly GCF_047302285.1. Taxonomy (GTDB): domain Bacteria; phylum Bacillota; class Bacilli; order Bacillales; family Cytobacillaceae; genus Robertmurraya. The sequence goes on along the minus strand of NZ_CP154845.1, from coordinate 132,451 downwards.
AGAAACAACACAAAACTAAATTATGTAAGTACATCTAGATGATTAAGTTATTAAATAGCATAGCTCTTGACTTAAAATGAACGTTCATTTATTATAGGCGTATGAGGACAAAAGATGAGAATAAAATTATTTCCATTCATAATGCAATTTTTGACTTAGGAATGGAGATGGGTTATCAAAATTTAAGTATTGCAAAAATTGCCAAAAGAGCTAATGTTTCACCCGCAACGGTTTACATTTATTATAAAGATAAGGAGGATATGTTCAGTTCCCTTTATTTAAAGGTCAAAGAGATCATTGATTCAAATTTATTTAAAAACGTAAATCCCGAACAACCTTTTAAACTTCAATTAGAAACCATTTTAAAGAATTATGTTCATGCCATTATGGCTTACCCAAAAGAAAGTGTCTTTATGAAATACATCAATTCTAATCCCTCATTGATTTCGAAGGAAGCCTTTGAAGAAGGGATGAAAAAAGCTGTATACCTGTATCAATTATATGAAGAAGGGGTAGAAAAGCAAATTATTAAGAATGTTTCAAAAGAACTCATTATTGCTCTTACTTTTGGACCATTAAATCACCTGTTTGAGCAGCACTACTATGCTCAAACAAAAATAAGCGAAAAAGAAATTATTCAAACGATCGAGATGAGTTGGGATGCAATTAAAGCCTAGATTTTTCCTTTAATTGCATTATTTTCGTACCTAAAAAGAATGAACAATCATTTATTAATAAAATACTAGTGAGGAGAAATTATTATGCCTAATCAGAAAATAACTAATCGTGTGGTTTTAATAACTGGAGCATCCGCTGGAATGGGAGAAGCAGCCGCAAAACTATTCTATGAGAAGGGTTATATTGTCTATGCTGGGGCTCGTCGGATTGAGAAAATGGAGCATTTGCAACAACTCGGAATAAATACACGCTATTTAGATGTTACTAATACAGAATCTATCCAATCTTTTGTTAATGAAATCCTTCAAAAAGAAAAAAGAATTGATATCCTTATTAATTCGGCTGGTTATGGTTCTTTTGGTGCACTTGAAGATGTTTCACCTGAAGAAGCAAAACGACAATTTGATGTAAACGTATTTGGCGCTGTAAATTTGACTCAGCTTGTTCTACCTACAATGAGGGAACAACGAAGTGGAAAGATTGTTAATATTTCATCGATCGGTGGACAGATTTATACTCCTCTTGGGGGATGGTACTATGCTTCAAAACATGCATTAGAAGCAATCAGCGACACACTTCGATTAGAGATGAAACCATTTGGAGTTGATGTAATTATTATTGAACCAGGCGGAACTGCTACGGAATGGCAAAAAGTTACTAATGAGCATATGCTTGCTGCTACTTCCATGGATTCTCCATATCGTTCTCTTGTGGAACAATTTGCTTCCATTGAAGAAACAGGATTTGCAACATCCGAAGATATAGCCAAGTTAATTTATAAAAGTGTAACAGATCGCAAGCCAAAAACACGATATCAATTACGTTTCTCTGAAAAATTAATTGTTGTATTGGCACGAAAGCTTCCTTATAAAATGTTTGATAGAATCATGTTATCTCAAATGAAAATGTTGTCTAAAAATAAATCTCAATAATAGGAAGTATTGTCACATTATGATTCTAAAGAATTCCTGATCTTTCTAAACTACTCCAAGTTGTCTCCTAACTCCAATAAATTTTTGTTCCTTAACTTCAATTGTTTTATGATCAGTATGAAAAATGTAGTATTTACGAGTTGGTTCGGCTAAATGTAGTTTCTTGTATTCCTTCCATGCAAGAGTTGAATCGGGGAAGTTAGATATGAATGATAATTCTTCAAGATAGCGTATTTTTTGAGTAGGCAGAAATTGCTTCGACAAGGACCCATTGCTCCGGATATTGTTTACGTAATTGTTCCCATTTCACCATCGACACCTCCTAGATCTTTTGCAATTAATATATCATTTTTGAAAGATAGATTAAATCTTTTAAAGAGAATGCCCTTAGTATAATTGTATAAATATTCGTATTAATAAAGATTATGTTAAGGTAATATTAAGCAGAATGCTTCGATAAAGGAATATCAATCCTTTAGAATTGTATTGAAAAGTGAATTTAGGCAGTAAAACTATGAAAGGACAAATTGAAAGAGGAGAATCCAGTCCGACACTTACTACTATTTGGAAAATTGCTAATGGATTAAAGGTCTCCTTTACTTTCTAATTAATACCCCAGAACCTGATGCCAAAGTTGTTTTAAGAAATTTTATCTGAAGACAATGGGAGATATAGAGTGTTCCCCCTCCTCCCTTTGAGGAGGAGAGACGTTTTGAAGTTTACTCTATTGAAATTAATAAAGAGGGGATTTTAAGTTCAGATTCCCTAGAAAGGTTACAGAAAATTTGTTACTGTTCTTGATGGGGAAGTCACTATTACGGTGAATGAATGCCAATACAAGCTGAAAAGTGGGGATTCTATAAGATATGAAGCGGATAGGCCTCACACATATTATAATTGTGGAGTAACATTAACTCGTTTAAGTATGACAATTTTTTACCCAATATAAAATGCCTTTAAGAAACATGTTGTACTATCGCTAGTAGAGAAGCTATTGAAAGTAGATATAAGAAGAAATGGCTCAGTATGGTAAACTGAGCCATTTTATTTATTAACCATTGCTGAACGTACAATAAACAAAAGGTTTGCCTCTATTTATGGTACGGTTCCCCCCGATTAATCCGATAAGCCCGATACACCTGTTCGACCAAAATCAACCGCATCAATTGATGGGGAAAGGTCATTTTTGAGAATGATAGTTTCTCGTCTGCTCGTTGAAGTACTTCCTGGCTTAGTCCGAGTGAACCGCCAATGACAAAAGCGATTTTACTTTTTCCGTATGTCGCTAATTTATCTAACGTGTCAGCAAGTTCTTCAGAGGATTTCTGTTTTCCTTCTATCGCCAATGCGATAACGTATGTATCAGGGTGGATTTTTGCTAAAATTCTGTCCCCTTCTTTATTCTTAACTTGTATCATCTCGGTTGTGCTTAATTCTTCTGGTGCTTTTTCATCTGCAACTTCGATAACTTCAACCTTTGCATAACTTGACAATCTTTTTAAATATTCGTCAATTCCTTGCTTTAAATATTTTTCTTTTAATTTTCCTACAGTAATAATTGAGATATTCACAGCTAATCCTCACTTTACGAACAAGATATCCACATTACTTATCCACATATCCACATTTTCTATCCACATATTGTATGAGATCACTCGTTCGCCACCATATATACAGCTGGTTTTTGACAATATTCACAGGCTGTTGATAACTTTTCATCCTCAATTTTATTTAATAATGGAAACGTCTCAAAGTCGTCTACAATCGTATCTATCGCGATTTCTACGTGTTCTTCGCAGCAATATATCATCGTCTATATTCTCCATTCTAATAAAAATAATATTTTAAATTGTGGATAAATTATTATCCCCCTAAATTATCCACAATTATTTTAACATTTATTTCACTCGCTGTTTTTCCTTCTTTCATGTTTTTTTGTAAAGATCCTAAATTGGACATTTACAATTCTAGCACGGTTTCAATTTTCTCTCCCCTCATTCCATTGACGATTCCTTTTTTAAACCACGAAAAAAAGCAGGAATCCCTGCTTTTATCGTAACCAATATTCATGATTATAATGTGCTTCCTGCAAGCTTCATAGTCGTTTCTTGAAGCTTGCCTTCGCGATAAAATTTAATTTCTAAAGTGTCGCCTACGTTCTTATTTGTATATAGATGCTTCCTTAAATCAATCGTATCTTCAATCTCTTCTCCATCCATTTCCACGATAACATCAAGCTCGGCCAATCCGGCTTGAGCAGCTGGAGAATTCGGCTCAACCCGCATGACTGCTACTCCCATCGTAACATCGCTTGGCAGCTTTAATGCTTCTCTTTGATAATAAGACGGTATTTCATTCACTGATTGAAGCTCAATTCCCATGTAAGGTCGATTGACCTGGCCATGCTTCTCTAAATCATCAATGATCGGAATCGCATAGTTGATTGGAATCGCGAGCCCAATCCCTTCCACCGCACTTTCAGCAATTTTCATGGAATTAATGCCAATTACTTGGCCAGCAATATTAATAAGGGCACCACCACTATTTCCTGGATTAATGGCCGCATCGGTTTGTAATACTTCTGCTTGCCAATCGACTACCCCGTCTTGATTAATATCAACGGGAATCGCTCTTTCTAGGCCTGAAATAATCCCTTGAGTGACTGACCCTGAAAACATCGCACCTAACGGGTTCCCAATCGCAATGACCGGCTCCCCTGTCCGTAAGGCATCTGAATCGCCAAATTCAGCAATTGTTTCTATTTCGCTTCCATCTACCTCTAGTACCGCTAAATCGGTCCATACATCGCTTCCTCGAAGCGTAGCAGGTATTTTCGTTCCATCATTCAAGGAAATTTCCAAGGAATTTGCCCCTTCAATAACATGATGATTTGTCACCACAAAGGCCTTTCCATCTTCCTTTTTATAAATCACTCCTGAGCCTGTACCTGCTTCCTGACCAGATGCATTGCCCTGCCAAAAGTTTGTTTGCTGAATGTTTGATATTCCCACTACCGCATCTGCTGCCTTATCAACCGCTTTTGTAATATCGGTCTCCACGCTCACAGCAACATTCTGTGTTTCAACCGCACTTTCGTTCTCACCACCAGCTTGCTGAGACGGTGACACATCATAAGGGAGAATATGATAATCTACCAGTTTGGGAAAGGCTAAAATGACGATTAACCCGCCAAGAACAACACCCAATAGACTTGCTAAAAAGTATCCCCCTTTGTTTCCTTTCTGTCTTTTATAACGACTTTCATAATCCTGGTCGTAATAACCCATATTCTTCACCATTCCTTTCATAAGAACGATCGCTAAAAGTTATTCTTCCTATATATACCTAATTATAATCTTACAAGATGAAAAAACTAATGATAAGTATTAAAATTCCTCATTCTTATGAGTTTGCTCATACTTTAGCCTTAATTATGATTAATAAAGCCTCGTGATCAAAAAAGTGTGGAGAGTTCATCTCCACACTTTTTATATAGCCGTTAATGCTGTTGGTACTTTCGGATCTGTATCAAACAGGTCAACCTGCTCTCCGACGATAATTCCTTGGCTCTGTAGCGTTTGCGTGACAGACATTTTTGCTAAGTCCTTCATGTTGTTATCCAAACTTAAATGGGCTAAATAAATTCTCTTCGTTTGATCACCAATAACATCACTCATCGCAATCGCTGCATCCTCATTGGATACATGGCCAACATCACTTAAAATACGGCGTTTAATATTCCACGGGTAGCGCCCCATTCGTAGCATCTGCACGTCATGATTGCTCTCAAATACAAACATATCCGCATTTGAAATAATCCCCTTCATTCGGTCGCTTACATAACCTGTGTCGGTGACAAGGACAAGCTTTTTCCCTTCATGATGGAAAATGTAAAACATGGGTTCGGCGGCATCATGGGATACACCAAAAGACTCAATGTCTAGAGAGCCAAAACTTTTTACCGTTTCCATGTCAAAAGTAAACTTTTGCTCAGTCGGAATCTCACCAATTAGACCATCCATCGCAGACCAGGTTTTTTCATTTGCATAAATGGGAAGCTTATATTTCCTCGCTAATACTCCCACTCCCTTAATATGATCACTATGTTCGTGGGTTACGAGCAAGCCAGAAAGCTTGCCCGCATCTCGGCCAATTTGTTCGAACAAGGCTTCCATTTGCTTACCACTTAATCCTGCATCTACTAAAAAGGAATGCTCCTCTGTCTCTACATAAACCGCATTTCCTGTACTCCCACTGGCAAGTACACTAAAACGCATCCCCATTTCTCCTCACTCCACTATCTTTTTGTCTTCATTGTTTAGCTGTATAATTTGCCCTTCAAAGGCATTGACAAAGAGATCCTCTTCACCATTAATGACAAATCGCCAGACTGGAGTTAATACTTGTGATGATGTTAAATGTACCAAAGTATAATACCCAAGCTCCACTTTCGTTATTTTGCTCCCAAAAGGTAACTCCCCGTTGTCATATAAGAACTCTATAGCCTTCATTGGCTGTAGAATGTTTTCGTCCTCTGAAAATTCCTCGAAATTTTCAAGTAGGGTTTGTCTATATCCAATAATCTCATAATTGTCGTTAAAGAAAATCGTCAATTCTCCATTAATATTGCGATACAACATCTTTTCTTGTTGCTGCTGATAATAGGTAATCGTTTGTTCAAGCGGGTTCATTTTCCAAAATCGATATCGCTCTCCCTGAAAGACGTGATTTTTTAGAATCGGAACTAACTCCTCTGAAGTAAATTCCTCTTTAATCGGAATCGGTTCGTCAAACTCTGATTCAATCGTCGTTTCATTCTTGATCGTGATTTTCTGTCCTTGTAAAACCGTATCCGTTAATTCCACTAACTTATCTTTCGAAAACTTTCTCGGTGTAGCACTAATATATCGATCCTTTTTAATGTTCTTTGGTAGCTCGATATACTCAATTTCCTCTGTTTTCAACTTATTTTCAAAAGATGTTTCGGATAAATAGGGGTATTGACTCGACTCATACTTTTTATAAAATTCATTGAGCAAATAAATATTAAGGACAAGGAAGGATACGATAAAGATGGTTTTAAGTTTACTCCAATCCATACTCTTTACCTCCCTCACTGCCAGCATTCACATTCAACCATTGATCCTGATATTTATAATACCAAGTCGGCTCTAAATGAATCAGCGGGTCCCCTGGGGTTCTAGTCATCTCATAACCCAGAACTAAGTCCTGAATAAACTCCGGATCGATCTCTTCCCTTTCCTTAAGTCGCTCTAGCGTATCGACACCAGACATAAGCTCGATCTCTGTTGATTCAGCTCGTCTACTAAGTAGAAAATTGTTCCGTGAGTATTGGTAAATCCCTGTTTGTCCCCATATTTGGAGAATTTCTGACATGCCATTATTATTAAATATCGGATATCCAGAGGAATCATACATACGGAATAAAACGGTTTGTTCTAGTTGATCAATTTCGACAAAATAGTAATTATCCGTCCAGCCTCCATGGCCATTGACGAAATCAATACTCTTTTGTAATAGATTCCCTGCCCCCACTGTTATATCTTTTTCTTGAGTTGGATTCACATATAACAATGTGTTCGTCTCGAAATTGACACTTAATAGAGTCGTTGAATCCTTATACTCTTCCCCATAGCCTGTTGCATTTCGTTGAACAAAGCTCGGACTTCTGAAAAGGGCATCTCTGAATTCAGTTCCTTGAATAAAGTCAATCAAATAATTATGAGCATACATGGTCGTACCTTCAGATGGAACCAATAGCTTTTTATTATTTCCTAGCGTCTCCAAAGAGTATTTCACAAAGTAGCGATTCGTGTCCGCTTTCTGGTGAAAATCCTCAGCAAAATTCGTTATAAATGACGCTGTTACACGAGAACGGTATACTTTCTCATCCTCCATATCGACAAAATATACATACCCACTTTCCTTCATCACATTCTTCAATTCAATAACAATCTGATCAAAATGAATCCCAATCATATCTTCCTCTTGTAATCCTACAAAATTCTTATATATCTCCATTGGTACGGAACTTGGAAACGAAATTTGTGCATGTCCACTTTCGGATAGGAAATCAGATAAATCCCCTACTTGGCTTGATACTAGTTCAAATTGACGGTAGTTCCAACTGCTGACTTCTTTTAAAATCCGATCAATTTCACCAGGATAAACCGTCCCATAGTGTTCATCATTTACATGATAAAGTATGCGATCAGGCTTGATGATTTGCCTAATTTCCTTTGGCGCACTAATTTGAACACCCGGTGTAATTTTATTTTCTAGTGATTCATAGTTTGGTTGATACGTCCAAATACTCCATGTCAAAAATACACTTAGCAACACAAGAACGGTTAAGATGATCGATTTTATATTTTCATATGTCATGCCCAATCATCCTCTTCCGTTTGAACATATGGCAGACTAAAAGAAACCGTAGTTCCCTTTCCTTCCACACTTGTAGCCCAAATCTTCCCACCATGGGCCTCTACCATTTCTTTTGCGATCGCAAGTCCTAGACCAGTTCCACCAAGCTTTCTTGTCCTTGCCTTATCGACTCGGTAAAAACGTTCAAAGATCTTTTCTAGATTATCCTTTGGTATCCCAACCCCTTGGTCGGTAACACTAATGACAATTTGATCAAGTTCTTCTTCCATTTTAAACATGATTTTTCCACCCTCTGGTGAATACTTCATCGCATTTGAAATAATATTATCCAGCACTTGGGTGAGCTTATCTGGGTCGATTTCCACAAAGGTTGGTTGTTCGAGCAACTTTCTTTCAAAACTAACATTATGTTCTTTCGTAAGCTCAAATCGATCAATGATTCGATTATAAAAATCGACGAAATTGACCCATTCTGTTGTTAATTCATAATCCTTGCTGTCCATTTTTGATAACTGTAAAAGAGCATTGACTAAGCGGATCATTCTTTCTGTCTCATTTTGGGTTACTTCTAAGAATTGAGGTGCAATGTCCTCATCCTTCCAAGCACCCTCCGCTAATGCTTCTAAGTAACTTCTCATCGTTGTTAATGGTGTTCTTAATTCATGAGAAACATTGGCCACAAACTCTCGCCTATCCATATCAATCTTCTCTTGCTCGGTGATGTCATGGAGGACAGCGATAAGGCCATTGACAAAGCCCGTTTCCTTTTGAATGACGCTAAAGTTTGCACGGAGAATATAGGCTTTTTTCGCCGTACTATAATTTAAAATGACCGATTCCCTTTCCATCATTAAATCCTCTAATGTATAATCCTCCTCGATTCCTAAAAGGGAAATAATCGAAGTGGATAAAATTGTTTCACGTGAAACATTCAGCATTTTTGCTGCAGGCTCATTAATGAGAATGACGCGTCCCTTACGATCGGTTGCAATTACCCCATCTGTCATATATGACAGTACAGAGGAAAGTTTTCTTCTTTCTCCTTCAGTTGTCGCTTGGGCCTCTTGCAACTTTTTCGTGAGGTTGTTAAAAGTCATAGCCAACTCGCCAATTTCATCGTAGCCATATACTTTAACTTTTCGCGAGAAGTTTCCTTTCGACATAGCAATCGCTTGTTTTCTCATATCTGTAATGGGTCTCGTAATGGTACGTGCTAATAAAATAACTAGGATCGCCGTAATCGCCAGTGATATCGCTGTACCAGAGGCAAAAATACTATTAATTGTATTCATTTGTGAATACACATTCTCGACATTGGCAACGAGATGAATAGCCCCTATCACTTCATCATCAACTTTAATAGGGGCAACTAATTTCCATATTCGATTGCTCGTTGGCCGATCGAGCATCGTCTGATGATCTCCATCATCATCAGATGTAGCAATCACTCGCCAAATCATTTGATCCGTTGATCGTTGCCCGACAATCCCTTGATTATAAGGATCTGATGTTCCAATGATCTTAAGAGAGGTTCCCTCAATGACCTGAACCTCAGAAATATCAGCTGTATTGTTGAAATCTCGCAAAATATTGCGTACATCCTCTTCTAATGTAGGACCATCTGAATCAGGATTTCTTTCTTTCGACATTTCCTCGCCCATATAATAAGACAACAGTTCCACTCGTTCATGAATAGAGGTTTCAAAGTTTTTTAGCAATGTTGCCTCTAATTGACGAACAAAATAGGCACCGATAATTTGCATCGCAATTAAAATTAATAAAACATAGATCAGCACAAGCTTCAAATGAATCGAACGGAAAAATCCAACCTTTTTCATGATTTTCGGTTACTCCTGTTCAGGATTTCTTAAGTAGTACCCTACCCCTCTTCTTGTGACAATCCAAGTAGGATGACTAGGATTATCTTCAATCTTTTCACGAAGACGTCGAATCGTTACATCAACCGTTCTAACATCTCCATAATAATCATAGCCCCATACCGTTTGGAGAAGGTGTTCTCTCGTCATAACTTGTCCAATATGCTTCGCTAAATAGTGGAGTAACTCAAATTCTCGATGTGTTAATTCAATTTTCTCTCCACGCTTTGAAACAATATAAGCATCTGGGTGGATAATTAATGAACCCACCGAAATTTCATTCGAATCGTCTACCTCTGCCTGTGCAGATGTATGCTGATGTCTTCTTAGATTTGCTTTTACCCGTGCAATTAGCTCTCTCGAACTAAATGGCTTCGTCACATAATCATCGGCACCAAGCTCTAAGCCTAACACCTTATCAATTTCTGAATCCTTTGCGGTTAACATAATAATCGGCATTTCGTACTTTTTGCGAACCTCACGACATACTTCCATCCCATCTCTTTGTGGAAGCATAATATCTAACAAGATAAGGTCAGGCTTTATTTCTTCGACCATTTCTAATGCTTTATTGCCATCATAGGCACAATACACATCATATCCTTCCTTCTTCAAATTAAATTGAAGAATATCAGCAATTGGTTTTTCATCATCGACAACTAATATTTTTTTATCCATCTCTTTTTCTCCTTTAAGAATCAGATCGAATTAATTTTATTCTAACCTAAGTATTTCATTGCAAATTTGACAAAATATGTTCTTTCATTTTACTTTATCATTTTATTAATGGGAATTCACCTATTTGTATAGGAGAATCCCTTCCTATGAAAAGAACGAGTCCCTAGTAATTCTAGAGACTCGTTTTACAAGTGTTATTTTAGATAATTTAGCGGGTTTTCCAGGTTTCCGTTCTTGTATATTTCAAAATGTAAATGGACTCCTGTTGAATTTCCAGTTGAACCCATAACCCCTATTTTCATGCCTTTACTTACCGTTTGCCCAACCTCCACATCAATGGAAGAAAGATGCGCGTACACCGTTTCATAACCGTTTTGATGGTTAATGACAACTTTATTTCCATATCCTCCAGACCAGCCAGCTGATTTCACAATTCCATTATCAGAAGCCTTTATCGTCCGGTCACTCGGTCTTGCAATGTCAATTCCTTTATGGAGCTTTCCCCATCTTTGTCCTTGTTTACTTGATATATATCCTCCAACGGCAGGCCAAGCAAATGAACCATCTCCCCTTGAAGGAATAACCTTTGTTCCTTTAATAACTATCTGGGATGTTGGTTCTTGCAAAATGGTTTCTTCTAAAACTTCTTTTTCAATTTCTACTCCATTTTGTTCAGAAACCTTATAGGTTACTTCTTTCGAGCCTTCTTCGCCCTCTTGTTTCACCTTTGTATCTCCCTTATACATGGATGAGTCTTCCTCAACTTCGTTTTTATAAGGGATGCTTTCTTTTTGGAATACTTCTTTTTCTACAACCACTTCAACCAATGGCTGTAAAAAGGTCACATTCAATTCTTGCCCAATTTTCAACAAAGAATCTTCCTTTAAGCTTGGATTCAATGTTAACAACTGCTCCAGAGTCATGTCATGGTTGTTTGCAATTTGACCAAGAACATCCCCTTCTTGTACCTTGTATTTCTTCTCCTCAAGTGTCCCTTTCGTAATATAGTCAACTGCATCCTCTACAGTTAATATTTGCTTCGGAGATGTTTGACCTTCAGAGAGAGAAACTTCTTTGGAAAATAGAACGTCTAATATTCGAGTTTCCCCTTCCTTAAGCGGAGGTAATGACTCTTTATTATCTAAAGCTTGTTGCGCTTCTATTTGCTTTAACTCATCTTCTGTCACATATTTGAGCTTCAACGCTTCAATCACTTCATTTGCAGCTTTTTCATCCTTCACATAGACAGGCACCTTTTCATCAATTAGAATCTCTGCAGCAACTGCTTCAATCGATAAAAGTTCTTCTAGCTTCTCGGCTACCTTGCCATCTTCCGTATTGGAAACAACTTCAAATACTTGCTCAGGAATATAGGTGAGATTTGGTCCAACCGCAAGATCCAATTGACTATTCAAATCATTTTTGGTCTTTTCAACCTTAGAGTCTACTACATTATCAACAACTTCTTTATCAGAAACTGTACCAATAAACTGATCGTCTATGTATACGTAGTAAACTGTTTTAAAGGCGTTGTTAGCAAGCGTATGAACTCCAATCCCAAATGTTAATGTTGTAAATGCAATTGCTGAGATGGCTATTTTATTAAATCCTCTAGTTGTATTGCCCGTTAGTTTGGACAGATGTTTAAAACGGTTATTCATTTTTGATCCTCCTAGACTACCGAAACAACCCTAGTATTAATTGTTTTCTTCATTCGCATAAAGAGTTTTGTGAATATCTATAATCACTCTTTTTTGCCTTCTTAACTTTACCATAATTCGATATTAAGAGCTTACTAGTCTCGATAATGTAACAGAAATGTATAATTGCTGACAATTTGCAACAAATACTGTAATTAAATGGGATGAATATAAGCGGAAATTCACCCTTGAAATAGCGAAATATAGGGATTTATTCTCTTATTCTTTGTATTGATAGTAAAAAGGGATGATTTGGATATATAACTGAAATTTTTCTAGTTTTTTTACTTTAATATTTCAGAAATGTTACAGTACAGGCAATCTAACAAATATGAAGGTGTTCTTTTGAGGGAGTGAGGATAGGGAATTGGTCACAAGGGGGCTACTGGTAACAAAAATGAGGAAAATGATCTTACTGGGTAAATGGACTAGCTCTATGAAAAAAAGCTGTTCTATCAAGCCCTTTTATCAAGAGCCTGGAGAACAGCTTTCCACTTCTATTAGTTTTGACGCCAAGGATTCATGACTACGTTCGTTTGTGAACGGTCAGGACCTACTGAAAAAATGGATAGTGGAATTCCAGTAAGCTGGGCTACTCTTTCAAGATAATGACGTGCATTAGCCGGAAGTTCGTCTAATGATTTACAACCTGTAATATCTTCCGACCAGCCTGGTAACTCTTCATAAACTGGCTCACATGCCGCTAATACCTTAAGGCTAGCTGGAAACTCTTCAATAACTTCCCCTTTGTAGCGATAAGCCACACAGATTTTTAATGTTTCGATGCCTGTTAAAACATCAATCGAGTTTAAAGAAAGGTCTGTGATTCCACTAACACGACGAGCATGACGAACGACAACACTATCAAACCAACCAACACGACGCGGGCGGCCAGTCGTCGTACCGTATTCACGACCCACTTCACGAATTTGGTGACCAATTTCATTATCTAACTCGGTTGGGAATGGGCCATCCCCTACACGTGTTGTATACGCCTTACAAACTCCAACCACATGCTTAATTTTACTTGGTCCAACACCTGAACCAATCGTTACTCCCCCCGCTACAGGGTTTGAAGAAGTAACAAATGGATACGTACCCTGGTCGATATCCAGCATAACGCCTTGAGCACCTTCGAATAGTACACGGCGACCTTCATCAAGAGCATCGTTTAATACAACGGATGTATCCACTACATAATGCTTGATTTGCTGTCCATATTCATAGTATTCGTCTAATATATCTTCGATTTTGAAGCCTTCTGTTTCATAGATGCGCTCAAGTAAACGATTTTTCTCTTTTAAATTGCGGGCTAATTTTTCTTCAAACACTTCTCTGTCTAATAAATCAGCGATACGAATTCCGATACGAGCTGCTTTATCCATGTAAGCAGGTCCGATTCCTTTTTTCGTCGTACCGATTTTGTTATCACCTTTGCTCTCTTCCTCGACTTCATCCAATTTTAAGTGATAAGGAAGAATGACATGAGCACGATTGCTAATACGTAAATTATCAGTTGTTACGTTTCTTTCATGTAAGTAAGCTAGCTCTTTTACAAGTGCCTTCGGATCGACAACCATTCCGTTTCCGATTACACAAATCTTATCTTTATAAAAAATCCCTGAAGGAATTAAGTGTAGCTTATAAGTTTCTCCGTCAAATTTAATGGTATGACCTGCGTTATTTCCACCCTGATAACGAGCGATTACTTCCGCATTTTCTGAAAGGAAATCGGTAATTTTCCCTTTCCCTTCGTCTCCCCACTGTGTTCCAACTACTACTACTGATGACATTAAAGAAGCACCTCCATAAGGTAAACAAACATTTTAGTTTCCTTTTCAAACACACCTAGTGTACCAATTTTCTCCTATATAAGTCAATAAAACACGAACATTTTTAATTCATTTTTACTAATTTGTTCGTAAAATATCCTTAAGTTCATTCATTTTCTAGATAATATTCCCCAAACCTTTGATCAGTATAGAATCAAAAAAAGATTAGCTTGTCGCTAATCTTTTTACACTGTTTTCGTATAGATTGTGATATTTTGTAAAAACCCAGAAGCAACAATGTTTGCAAAAAAAGCCTTTTTTAAGCCCCAGAAGGAACTGCTGCATCATCAAATCGCCGTTCTAAATTGACGAACTTATTATATTCTTTTACGAAAGCTAAGGATACAGTTCCAGTTGGACCGTTACGTTGCTTTGCAATAATAATTTCAATGATATTCTTGTTCTCTGATTCTTTATCATAGTAGTCATCACGGTATAAGAACGCCACAATGTCGGCATCCTGCTCAATACTTCCTGATTCACGTATATCAGACATCATTGGTCGTTTATCCTGTCTTTGCTCTACTCCACGAGAAAGCTGTGATAGGGCAATAACTGGAACCTGTAGTTCACGGGCAAGCTGCTTTAAAGAACGGGAAATCTCGGAAACTTCCTGTTGACGGTTCTCCCCAGAACGACCGCTTCCTAAAATAAGCTGTAAATAATCGATTAAAATCATGCCTATTCCATGCTCTTGCTTTAAACGTCGGCATTTCGAACGAATATCCTGCACTCGTACACCTGGTGTATCATCAATATAGATTCCAGCATTCGATAAGCTTCCCATTGCCATCGTTAACTTACCCCAGTCATCTTCTGTTAACGACCCTGTTCTTAGTCTTTGCGCGTCAATATTGCCTTCTGCACAGAGCATACGCATAACAAGCTGTTCCGCGCCCATCTCCAAACTGAAAATAGCCACATTTTCCCCTGTTTTCGTTGCAACATTTTGGGCAATATTAAGAGCGAACGCTGTTTTACCTACTGATGGACGAGCTCCAACAATAATCAAATCATTTCGTTGGAAACCAGCAGTCATTTGATCCAATTCAGCAAACCCTGTAGCGATTCCTGTGATATCTCCAACACGATTATGCATTAACTCAATATTGTCATAAGTACGCACAAGGACATCTTTAATATTGTGGAAAGCTCCAGCGTTTTTACGTCCGGATACTTCCATCATTTTCTTCTCAGCCTCAACGAGGAGTGTCTCTACTTCATCTTCTCGTTGATAACCATCTGTTGCGATATCTGTCGCTGTGCGGATCAGTCTTCTTAATAAGGATTTCTCCTCCACTATTTTCGCATAAAACTCGATATTAGCTGCAGTTGGTACAGACCCTGCTAATTCGCTTAAATAGCCAACTCCACCAATATCCTCAAGCAATTTTGCCGCTGCTAGTTCCTCTGAAACAGTAACCAAATCGACTGCTTTTCCCGCATCGTTCAGGTTTAGCATGACGTTAAAAATCTTTTGGTGAGCAGCGCGGTAAAAATCTTCTGGAATTAAAATCTCTGTTGCTAGTGTAAGAGAAGAAGGTTCTAAAAAGATAGCCCCTAATACAGCCTGCTCAGCTTCAATATTTTGTGGGGGTAGTCGATCTGCAAATAAATCACTCATTCTAGAAAATCCTCCTTTTACAGATGACAAAATCAAATGTTTGCGTAATTTATATTATCAATTCATTGTTGTCATTAGCTTTCTTTTCTTCAGGCACTACATAAAAAAGTGACCAGCATCATCACCGATCACATTTCTATCATTCATTTTATCATGTTTTAACGTAAAAAGTACTTCCAATATTAGTTTATCTTTCGACAGACACTTTTTGGAAAATTATTTAATTTCTTTCACATGCACATTCAAAGTCGCTGTTACTTCAGAATGAAGCTTTAAAGGAACCTTTGTATAGCCTAGAGCACGTATCGCATCATCAAGCTCAATTTTCCGCTTATCTACTTTAATTCCATGTGCTTTTTGTAAGCTTTCTGCAATTTGTTTGCTTGTAATGGAACCAAATAAGCGTCCACCTTCTCCAGCTTTTGCAGTCAATTCAACTGTTAATTTCTCGATCTCATCTTTTAGTTTTTTCGCTTCAGCGAGCTCTTCTGCAGCTACTTTCTCTTCCTTTTTCTTCTGTGCGTTAAGAGAGCTAATACTTGCTTGATTTGCCTCAATGGCTAAGCCCTGCTTAATTAAAAAGTTATGTGCGTAGCCGTCAGCTACGTTTTTAACTTCTCCTTTTTTTCCTTTTCCTTTAACATCCTTTAAGAAAATAACCTTCATTCTTTCTTTCTCCCTTCTAAATATTCATCTATGGCTTCTAGTAGTTCTTGCTCTGCTTCTTTTATATCGACTTCTTGGAGCTGTGTGGCTGCATTCGTTAAATGGCCACCACCACCTAAATTCTCCATAATGACCTGAACATTGACGTCTCCTAATGAACGAGCACTTATACCTACCACATCATCGGTTCGTTTTGAAATAACAAAGGAAGCGAGAACCCTCTCCATCGTCAACAATGTATCTGCTGTTTGCGCAATTAATACTTGATCCAGTATTTGCTCAGACCCTGCCTTGGCGATAGCAATTCCTTCTTTATAAAAATACACTGTTTCAATCAATTTTGCTCGCTTTAAGAACGTATCGACGTCTTCTTTTAGGAATTTTTGTACAAGCACCGTGTCAGCCCCTTGCCCTCTTAAATAGGAGGCAGCATCAAAGGTTCTTGCTCCAGTTCTTAAGGTAAAACTTTTCGTATCCACTATAATACCAGCTAGAAGGGCTGTAGCCTCGAGCATATCGATTTTTCCACGCTTCGGCTGGTATTGTAATAGTTCTGTCACTAATTCCGCTGTAGAGGAAGCGTACGGCTCCATATAGACAAGGAGCGGGTTTTCAATAAACTCTTCACCGCGACGATGATGATCGATCACGACAACATGCTCGATTTTGTTTAATAGTCTTTCTTCAATGACCAAACTTGGTTTGTGTGTGTCTACTACGACTAATAGCGTATCCTCTGTCGCCATCTCGAGTGCCTGCTCAGGACTAATAAACCGATCAAACAGTCCCTCATGCTTTTGAATTTCCTCCATTAACCGGCGCACACCTGTATCAATTTCATGGGTATTGATGACGATATACCCTTCACATTGGTTCATTTGAGCAATTTTATGAATTCCAATCGCAGCTCCAACGGCATCCATATCAGGATTTTTATGCCCCATGATGATGACTTTATCACTATCAATAATTAAATCCTTCAGAGCATGTGAAATGACACGAGCACGCACCCTTGTTCGTTTTTCCACAGGGTTCGTTTTTCCACCGAAGAATTTAACCTTTCCATTCGTTTGCTTAATCGCTACTTGATCACCACCTCGACCAAGAGCTAAATCTAAACTAGATTGGGCTAACTCACCTAACTCAGGTAAAGAAGGAACTCCTGTACCTACTCCAATACTTAGGGTAAGGGGAATATTTTGCTTTGTTGTAATTTCACGAACCTCATCTAGAATGGAAAATTTTCCTTTTTCTAAAGCCTGAAGGATTTGTTCATTAAAGACACCTATGAACCGTTCAGATGAAACTCTTTTTAAAAACACTCCATTATCTTGAGCCCATTTATTCAAGATCGAGGTAACAAGACTATTAAGATTACTTCTCGTCTGGTCATCCATCCCTTGGGTAATGTCATCATAGTTATCTAAAAATATAATGGCAATAACCGTTCTTTCATCTTCATACATCTTTTCTACTTCAATTTGTTCCGTAATATCAAAGAAATAGAGCAATCGTTCCTCTGAACGATGAATGACTCTAAATTTACGATTCATAATCGTAATAACTTCCATTTCAACTTCCTGTTTAATTAGTGGGATTAAAGAATCTCCTACATCGTATAGAGACCTACCAACTAATGTCTCCTCTTCAAAACAAGATGCTAAAAATGGATTAGCCCATTCAATATAATAATCGTCATTAAACAGCATAATACCGATTGGCATTTCCATAAGTGCCTCTTCCCCAACTTTTTTCAAGCGGTAAGAAAGAGTAGCAATATACTTTTCCGTATCCTTTCGTTGCTGGTAATCAACGATAAACAGATAGTAAAAAGGCATAACGGAAAGTACAAAACCTATCACACTAATGATCCAATTATAAAATGCTAAGATCACTAGAAAAACCAATGTTATGGCGATTAATGCGTATATAGGATAGCGAATAGACCGTTTTTCCAAATAAGAAGGCATTTTTTCAGCTCCCATATTTCTAAACATCTAAATTACGTTTATTTTTTCTCAGCTACTCGTTTCCTTAAATCAAAGCCTAAATCAATTATACCTAATATCCTTACAATATAAAGGAGTATCGGGAAAATGAATGTGAAAACTGTCACTATAATAGGAATAAACTTAGGCATTTCTTTCACATGTGAGAAATAGAAAACAAATGCTAGCCCCTGAATCACCATAAAGAACTGTAAGATAAAAGACAGATTCATACTAGCTGTATATAGGAAAGTACCCTGCTCTGGATTTAACATTAATGATGCTAGTAAGACAATTAGATAATACCAGAGAAGGCTTTTAGGTAATTTCAAATCACGAAATGTTATCCACTTTGGAATCTCAATCCCGAATCTCTTCGCAATTGGAAAAGAAATGAGCTCAATGATGAAAACGATCATAAAGGAAACCATCACGAAAACACTTGGAACAAGGATCTTAAGCATTTCAACACTTGTTTCAAACTGTTCGATCACTCGAGCATCAGGAGTTTGACCTAACGCGGCTAGCATATCAAATGCCTGCGCAATCGAATCTTCGAAGATTTGAATCGTTTCTTGAATTACGTCCATTTCTAAAAAAACAACTGAAATAACATATTGAAGCACGAGTGCAAGTAAAAATGTCATGGCACCTGCAATAAATCCAACTATCCAGCTTTTCTTTTCCCGAATAAAGTCTCCAATAACAATACCCGTTAATCCGTATGTAAGGGCTAATGGAATGGCCATTACAGTCCCAACGATAAGAGAAATTAATATCGCACCAATAAGGACTACGATAGCGCTTTTGCGATCATGTTTCGCAGAAAACATAATGAAGGGAAGTGCGATAAATAAATTCACAACAACTCCCAACACTGGTATGTAAATCGTTATAAGTAATAAAACGGCAAATATGGCCAGAAATAAGGCCCCTTCCGTTAGCTTATGTGCATTTTTCACATTCTAACCTCCTGATAAGTCCTATCCCCTATTGTATCTATCATTCCGGCGATCTTCAACTTATGCGGACTATAAAAAAAGACAGTTGGTTAACGGAACCAAACTGTCTTTATCTTTTTATTATTCACCTGTTACGTATGGAAGTAATGCCATAGTACGTGCACGCTTGATAGCAACAGTTAATTTACGTTGGTATTTAGCGTTTGTTCCAGTCACACGTCTTGGTAAAATTTTTCCACGTTCAGAGATAAACTTTTTAAGTAAATCTACATCTTTATAATCGATGTGAGTGATTCCGTTTGCTGTAAAGTAGCAAACTTTACGGCGCTTAGCGCGACCGCCTCTGCGTCCTCCACCTGCCATTATATTTCCCTCCTCTTTATTTAAATAAAATTGTTCACTGCCGTACCATTAGAACGGTAGATCATCATCTGAGATGTCAATTTGACCTCCACCAGAAAATGGATCTTCGTCAATTTTGGTATAGCCTTGGTTGTTGTTATTGTTTTCACGATAAGGTTGATTCTGGTTGCCATTACCGCCGTATGGGTTTCCTTGTTCCCTCTGACCACCGTATCCTCCTAGATTACCTCCAGAAGCATTCTTTGGCTCAAGGAACTGTACGCTTTCAGCTACAATTTCCGTAACATAGACACGTTTGCCATCTTGTCCTTCATAATTACGTGTTTGAATACGACCATCAACACCAGCGAGACTTCCCTTTTTCAAAAAGTTCGCTACGTTTTCTGCAGGACGACGCCACACGACACAGTTAATGAAATCTGCTTCTCTTTCTCCCTGTTGATTAGAAAAACTTCTGTTCACAGCAAGGGTGAAAGTAGCAACAGGAACACCATTTGGAGTGTATCGCAATTCAGGATCTTTCGTTAATCGTCCAACGAGAACTACACGATTCATCATCAGAATCAACCCCTTTCTAATACCACTAGAATGTTTCACGTGAAACATTTATATAGGCTCTTTCGCAAACATTGTTACATTTTAATTATTGTTGGAATAAGAAAGAACTATTTTCCCTCGTAAAAACAATAATCTAGTAGCGAAAAGTGCCTCGCAAAAATAATGTGTGCTTCTAAAACCCCATCGGAGGTGTAAATGTCGGCTTTTGGACATTTACGATAAAAACCACATTCATTGCGAAAACTGCGTTTATATATCAAATTACTTTTCGTCTTTAATTACGATGTGGCGGATGATATCTTCGTTGATCTTAGATAAACGAGAGAATTCTTCCACAGCAGCTGCCTCAGCATTAACCTTAACGATTTGGTAATAACCATCACGGAAATCATTGATTTCGTATGCAAGACGACGCTTACCCCACTCTTTAGATTCAACTACTTCCGCACCATTATCAGTAAGGATGCCGTCAAAGCGCTCAACAAGTGCTTTTTTAGCTTCATCTTCAATATTTGGGCGGATGATGTACATAATTTCGTACGCTCTCATCACATTCACCTCCTTTTGGACTAACGGCCCTTTAAATAAAGGGCAAGGAGCAATATTCATTACTCACAAGAAGAAATTATATCATATATATATAGCAAACACAACACTGTAAGGGTGGAATAAGAAAAAACTCTGCATAGGCAGAGTTTTAGCAATTAAACGTTGAAGCGGAAATGGATAATGTCTCCATCCTTCACCACATAATCTTTTCCTTCAAGACGAACTTTACCCGCTTCTTTTGCAGCAACCATATTGCCAGCAACAAGTAAGTCATCGTAAAAAACCGTTTCTGCACGAATAAATCCTCTTTCAAAGTCAGAGTGAATAATTCCTGCACATTGTGGAGCCTTCATCCCTTTACGGAACGTCCAAGCACGGACTTCTTGTACACCAGCTGTGAAATAAGTGGCTAGTCCAAGTAAATGATAAGCAGCACGAATTAATTGATCAAGTCCAGATTCTTCAATCCCTAACTCTTCGAGGAACATTGCTTTCTCTTCCCCGTCGAGCTCTGCGATTTCAGATTCGATTTTCGCACAGATTACAATAACCTCTGCATTATCTCCAGCAGCAAATTCTTTCACCTTTTGAACATATTCGTTTGAAGATGGATCGGCTACATCGTCTTCTCCTACATTCGCCACGTATAGTACGGGCTTAATTGTTAATAAATGTAGCCCTTTTGCAATCTTTAATTGTTCGTCTGTAAAATCAACCGTTCTAGCAGGCTTTTCTGCTTCAAATGCACCTTTTAGCATTTCCAAAACTTCAAGCTCCGCCGCAGCGTCCTTATCTTTTTGCTTCGCTAATTTAGCAACACGACCAATTCGCTTCTCAACGGATTCAAGGTCAGCTAAAATCAGCTCTAAATTAATGACTTCAATATCATCCAACGGATCCACTTTTCCTGAAACATGGGTAATATTCTCATCTTCAAAGCAACGAACAACTTGACAGATGGCATCTACTTCACGAATATTAGCCAAGAATTTATTTCCTAAACCTTCCCCTTTACTTGCCCCTTTAACGATCCCGGCAATGTCTGTAAATTCAAAGGTAGTGGGAACCGTCTTTTTTGGTTGTACTAATTCAGTTAATTTTGTTAAACGATGATCCGGTACTTCTACAATCCCTACGTTCGGATCAATGGTACAGAATGGATAGTTCGCCGATTCTGCCCCAGCTTGTGTAATTGCATTAAATAAAGTAGATTTCCCTACGTTCGGTAACCCTACTATTCCTGCCGTTAAGGCCATCCAAAGTCACTCCTCATCACAATAAACTACTTATTTTAAAAATTTGTCTGCTCGACAAAATGCTTCCAATTAAAGAACTTAACCTTAACCAATTATAGAGAGTTACCGAATAAAAGACAAGAAAGTTCTAGTTAACCAGTGCTCGCTCGACAAGTGCAAGATTAACTAAACAATCGTATAAAGTACTTCCTAAACCATTATCCGATACTCGACTAGATGTGAGTTGGTTAACGGAGCCTCCATATTTCGACCATATACCCTCATCAATATTGATAATATTGGCATGAACTCCCCGTTCTAGAATGCTTACATATCCTTTTATTTCCCCACGTTCATTCCAAACTCGCACATAATCACCATTGCCTAATTGCAAATTATCAGCAATGTTTTTCGAGATTTCTACCTTCACCTTTGGCTCAGGTGTGAGCACATGATAGTGCTGAGAATGATTAGAGCGTAGTGGATGAATCGTCAGTAATTGATAAGGATATTTTTCTGAAAGTGAAGCATTAGACCATGTTGATTCTCTTGGCATTGCTAAAGTTAACTTTCCTTCTAGCCCCTTTTGCTCCGCCCTTTGTGAAGTAAATTCAAATTTCCCACTAGGTGTTTTGAATTGACGATCTTGCCATGGAATCGGATCGACCGGTAATTCTAAATGGGCATTTTCCTTTAGTTTTTCCAAAGTAATCCCTTTTTCCTGCAATGCTCCCAAGCCTTTTTCAATCCATTCTTCTCTTGTATATGCAAATTCCTCACCAAAACCAAGGCGTTTCGCTAATTCTGTCCAAATCCATAAGTCAGATTGTACTTCTCCTGGAGCATTAACTAGTTTAGGACCATAGTTCACATAGGCATGATACATAGAAGAATAATAAATATCCTCTTCTTCAAAGGCTGTTGTCGTTGGCAATAAATAGTCAGCCAATTCGGCTGTATCGGTCATAAACTGGTCAATTACTACAAGCGTATCAACGGATGAAAAAGCCTTCTTCACTACGTTTGTATCAGGAACTTGTGTTAATGGATTTCCACATGTTACAAAAATCATTTTAATTTCAGGGTCCTTTGCTGAAAGAATCTCCTCAGCCTGTTCCATCATCGTGAAATAGCGATGCTGCTTCTTTTTGTCAGGCAGGGCCAAAGAAGTTATATCAAAGCTTTGACCGACTTGTTTATGGGCGTAATTCGCTCCTCCACCGGCAATCCCAATATTGCCGCTAATAGCGACAAGAGCATCGAGAAGTCTAATCGTATTTCCCCCATTTTCATAACGCTGCATTCCTAAACCAAGGAAGGTAGCCGTTGGGCGATCACAAAAAACTTCCGCAAGCTCTGTCATTGTCTCAATAGGCACTTCTGTCATACGTGAGATTTCTTCTATTGTCGTTCCATCTAATAATTCCTTTAAATCCTCAAATCCAACAGAATGGTGTTCAATAAATGATTGATCCTCCAGCTTTAATCTGAGCATTTCTTTCATGATCCCAGCCGCTAAAATTCCGTCCATCCCCGGTTTAACGGTAATATGAGTATGAGCAATTTTGGCTGTAGCGTTAAAGATCGGGTCGATCACAATGAGTTTTGCTCCTCTTTTTTTTGCTTCCTGTAAAGCTTGAAAAAGATGCATATTCGTCCGTGCTACATTCCTTCCCCATACCACGATGTTTTTACTATGAATAATATCTTCTGGAGCATGGCTATAAGCATCGCCAAAATCCCATGTTTGAGCTTCTATTCCTGAGCCCCAACAAATAGAGCCCGTAAGCTCTGTTACACCACCAAAACAATTAAAAAAACGTTGATCGAGATTTTTTAATAAGCCACCATTTGCATAATCATGGCTATGGAGAACAGCTGTCGATCCATGTTTTTCTTTAAGGACAAGCATTTTCTCAGCAATTTCCTCCAATGCTTGCTCCCAAGTAATTCTAGTAAACTGTCCATCTATTTTTTTCAAAGGATAGAGTACTCTCTCTCCTGAATTTGTCCGTTTCTCAAGCATGCGTCCACGGCCACATATTTTTCCTTTCGTGATTGGATGGGACTCGTCTCCATCTACTTTTAGTACTTTGCCCTCTTCCACGGTCACTTTAAATCCGCAGCTATCCCAGCAATTCAATGGACATGCAGATGTATACACCTTTGACAATCGTCTCTCCTCCATCCACCCTAAACTTTTTTCTAAGAATCATACAAAATACAGAACCTTTGTGCAAGGAATTAGAGCCACGAAAAAAGCATAAAGACTACTCTTCATGCTTTACTAAGATCTTTTTCATTTTTCGTGAAAATTCTTTTCGAGGAATTAATACACTGTGGGAACAACCTTCACACTTAATTCGTATATCCATTCCTACACGGATGATTTTCCAGCGATTCGTTCCGCAAGGATGTTGCTTTTTCATTTCAACAATATCATTTAAGCCGAATTCCTTTAGTTCCAACGTGAATCACTCCTTTAAAACTTTATAACAATATTCGGATTCCGACAAACTTGTATGCAGTATAACCATTGTAGCAATTTTTTTAGTGGGTTTGTAGTAGTTGTTCTTTTAAACAATAGAAA
Organism: Robertmurraya phoenicis; assembly: GCF_047302285.1. GTDB lineage: Bacteria > Bacillota > Bacilli > Bacillales > Cytobacillaceae > Robertmurraya. The sequence continues at coordinate 107,814 of NZ_CP154845.1, read as the reverse complement.
AAATAATCACTTCTTCTCTTACTTTTATAGTATAAATATCCTATTTCTAGCTTGTCTCTAAACTAGTACGTATAGATTGCCTGAATCTTCCGTATACTGTTACTACTAATTTCTCGGGAGTGGAACCAATGAATCTTAAATCTAGCTTGTTTGATAAAAGCGATAGCTCTGAGTCAAGAATATTTTATGATGAACAAAAGGCTTCTCAGAAGCTCGCTATTGAACTTGTTTCTATATTGCCTGTTCGTGTAGTGAATCGTCCAGTCGTCTTCGTTTGTATTGGTACTGATCGTTCCACTGGAGATTCGTTAGGCCCACTTATCGGAACTTTATTAGATGAAAAAGAAATCTCGCCTTTTCACGTGTACGGTACACTAGAAGATCCGATACATGCTGTTAATTTAGAGGAGAAAATAACCGAAATCAAAGCAAAGCATTTAAACCCCATCTTGATTGGTATTGATGCATGTTTAGGAAGATTGAAAAGTGTAGGAGTCATTCAAATTGGCGAAGGTCCAGTGAAGCCTGGGGCTGGTGTCAAAAAAGAATTGCCTGAGGTCGGTGATTTTCATATAACCGGTATCGTAAATGTCAGTGGTTTCATGGAATTCTTTGTTCTCCAAAATACACGATTGAATCTTGTCTTAAAGATGGCGAAAGTAATGGCGAATGGAATATATGAAGCCAGTACGACTTATCATCCACGCAATTCATGGTCAAATCTCAAAATGGAGTGGGATCACGAGCAAACTCCATAAATTCTAGGTTTACATGATTTTGACTCATATCTCATTGCCAATATTCAAAAGGGCTGATACCTCATGTATTAGCCCTTTTTCACGGTTAATCTTTATATAAAATAATGCATGATCGTCACAATGACAGCACAAACCAAAATTCCAGGGAGCAGATTGGCTACACGAATTTTGATGACACCGAGAAGGTTCAAACCAATCGCAAAAATCATGACGCCACCAGTTGCTGTCATCTCCACAATAAAGCTATCCATTAAAGCATGTGGAATGAACCGATCAATTTGCGTAGCAAAAAGAGCAATTAATCCCTCATATAACATAACAGGAATAGCAGAGAAGATAACCCCAATTCCTAAGGTGGTAGTTAAAATAAGAGCTGTAAATCCATCAATAATCGACTTCGTATATAGCACATCATGATCCCCTCTTATACCACTATCAAGGGCTCCGATAATCGCCATCGCACCGATCACAAAAATTAATGTAGCTGTAACAAACCCTTGAGATATACTCCCCTGACTATTCCCTTTGCCAATTTTCTTTTCAAGCCAAGTCCCCACTTGATTGAGCTTGTCATCTATTTTACAATACTCTCCTATTACCGCACCAAAAACTAAGCTTAAAATCACAATTAAATAGTTCTCACTTTTAAAGCCCATTTGCAAGCCTAATACCGCTACAGCTAAGCCAATGGCGTGCATGACTGTTCCTTTCATCCCTTCTGGAATCCGATGAAAGAGCTTCCCTAATAATGTCCCTATTACTATCAATAATCCATTCACAACAGTTCCAATTAAAAACATTTTCTTCACCTAGTTATACGAGTATTTCGATTAAGTCATATTGGTACACTTTTTAGGTACATAGATGAAATCGATTCTAGTTAATTTCGCAAAAAAATAAACCATCCAAAGATGGCTTTATGAAGATTGATCCGTTTCCAACAATTCAAGAATTCTTTCTAAATCTTCGCCAGAGAAAAACTCAATTTCGATTTTCCCCTTCTTTTTATTTTTATTTTGTTTAATATTCACGGTTGTCCCAAATCGTTCACGAAGGTAAGATTCCTGTGTACGAATGAAAACATTTTTTTCTGGTTTTGCCTTTTTTGTTTCACGTGAAACATTTTCGTTTATGTCTTGAATTAATTGCTCTAATTGGCGAACGTTTAAACCTTCCTTCATTACTTTTTCAGTTAGAAGTGGAAGCTTTTCTTTCTTTCTAAGACCAAGAAGTGCTCGACCATGCCCCATTGAAATCTTTCCATCAGAAATAAGTTCTTGAATCTGAGGTGGTAAAGAAAGCAAGCGAATATGGTTGGCGATATGAGGTCGACTTTTCCCTAACCTTTTTGCCAGTTGCTCCTGAGTAACCTTCAACTTCTCCATTAACAGTTGGTAAGCTGAAGCTTCTTCAATCGGAGTTAAATCTTCACGTTGTAAATTCTCCAAAACCGCTAATTCCATCATCTGCTGCTCTGAAAGTTCACGAACAACGACCGGTACTGTTTCAAGTTTTGCTTCCTTCGCTGCCCTAAAGCGTCTTTCCCCGACAACAATTTCGTATCCTTTAATACTCTTTCGAACAATAATCGGTTGTAATATCCCGTGTTCTAAAATCGAATTCTTCAATTCTTCAATTGCTTCTTTATCGAAGACTTTTCGTGGTTGATAAGGGTTCGGACGAAGCTCCTTCAAGCTAATTTCTCTTACAGCCTCATCCTTTTCAGGCTCCATATTAGCAAAAAAAGCATCTAGTCCTTTTCCTAATCCTTTAGCCATGTACAGCCACTTCCTTTGCTAAATCTAAATATACTTCCGCACCTCTAGATTTCGGATCATATATAATAATTGGCTCCCCATGACTCGGTGCTTCACTTAAACGAATATTTCTTGGGATAACCGTTTGGTAAACCTTATCCTGAAAGTACTTCTTCACTTCTTCAATAACCTGTAATCCTAAGTTTGTCCGTGCATCAAGCATTGTTAAAAGAACACCTTCAATTTTCAGGTCATGATTTAAATGCTTTTGTACAAGTCTAACTGTATTGAGTAATTGACTTAATCCTTCTAAAGCATAATATTCACATTGCACTGGAATCAAAACTGCATCCGAAGCAGTCAATGCATTTAATGTGAGGAGTCCTAGGGATGGAGGACAATCGATGATGATGTAATCATATTGATCCTTTACTTCTTCCAATGCACGTTTCAAGCGAACCTCTCTTGAAATAGTTGGAACGAGTTCAATTTCTGCCCCAGCTAATTGAATCGTCGCTGGAATGGCATCAAGATTTTCGACTCCTGTAGGACGAATCACCTTAATGGCCTCAACATCTTCTACTAAAACATCGTAGACACATTGATCAATATCCGCTTTTTCAAGTCCGACACCACTTGTGGCATTCCCTTGAGGATCGATATCCACCATTAATACCTTTTTCCCTATATATGCTAAGCAGGCACCTAAATTAACAGAGGTAGTCGTTTTGCCAACTCCTCCTTTTTGATTTGCAATTGATATTATTTTGCCCACGGTAACACCTACCTTCATTTCCATTAGCTGTTTGTACGTTTTGTTCAATTTGCTCAACAAAAATACATAAACTAGCAATCATGTATTCTATTTTATCATGAAAAATAATAGAGTATCATTTTTTTTCATTTCCAGAATCTATTTTTAAATTTATCAAACCTTTATTAAGTCACATTTTGCTTTTAAACAAAAATAAGAGAAACTAAACTGAACGTTTAATTTCTCATTAGATGAAAGTATGATATTATTTCTTCTTCGGAATTTTGATTGTAAATTGATAATATTCCTCAAACTCTTCTTCTTCAGAGTCTAAATTAATCCCACTGTCCGACACCATGGATAAGGATTGTCTAATTGTATTAACGGCAATTCTCATATCCTTGCTAAAAGCCTTTCTCTGTGGCTTCGCTTTATCTTTTGGTTGTTCAAGCAGTCTTACGACCCGTTCTTCCGTTTGCTTCACATTTAAATTCTTTTCGATAATTTCTGCTAGCAATTTGATTTGTTTCTCCGGATCTTTCAACGGAATGAGCGAGCGAGCATGACGCTCTGTAATGACTTTTGCTAATATGGCATCTTGAACTTCTTGCGGCAATTTCAACAAGCGAAGTTTATTCGCAATGGTGGACTGACCTTTTCCTAATCGTTGGGCAAGCGCTTCTTGAGTTAAATTATGTAACTCTAGTAGCTTTCCATAGGCAATCGCCTCTTCAATTGGAGAAAGCTCTTCCCTTTGTAAATTCTCTATTAATGCGACAGAGGCTGTTTCCGTATCATTCATTTGCTTTATAATCGCTGGAACCGTATCCCAGCCAAGCTTCTTCATCGCTCTCCATCTACGTTCACCAGCGATAATTTCGAACTTTCCTGCTTCATATTCTCTCACAACAATCGGTTGAATGATGCCATGAGTATGAATCGTACGAGATAGTTCATCGATCTTATCTTCATCAAAAAACGTTCTTGGTTGAAAACGATTTGGCACAATATCATCTATGGGGATTTGATGGATCGCTTCTCTAACGTTTTCCTCTACAAATTCAGTAGATTCCCCTATATCTGTTTCTGTTTCCATTTGGTCTTCCTTTTCGCCTAGGCCAAAAAAGCGTGAGAAAGATTGCTTCATCACCTTGCACCACCTTTACGAAACTCCCTAACTAATACATTCTCTATAAAAAGAATAATTCCTGCAGTAAATCTATGAGATGAACCAATTTTGCTCTACTAAAAATTATGCCACATTTCTACCAAAAAAGGTACTCCCCTATTATGATGCAATTTAATTTTCGAGGCTATTCGATCGGTGTTTTATTTGGAACACCAGGTTTTCTCGGATATTTCTTAGGTGTAGGCTTTTCTTTTTTAATGATGACAATATTTCTTTCACTTTCTTCAATCGGCAATTGAAAAGAGTGGAGCTCTTCTATTTTTCCACCTAATGTGGTAATCGCCTTTTTCCCTGCATCAATCTCTTCTTTCGCACTGGCTGCCTTCATAGCAATGAAAGTCCCGCCTACTTTCGCAAGAGGTAGACAAAGCTCACTTAGGACAGAAAGACGAGCAACAGCTCTTGCTGTGACCATATCATAAGCTTCTCGATGTTCCTTGTTCTGTCCAAATGTTTCAGCGCGATCATGAATGAAGCGAACATTTTCTAGCTTTAATTGTTTCGCTAAATGCTCTAGAAACGTAATTCTTTTATTTAAAGAATCGACGATCGTAATACGTAGTTCAGGAAAAGCGATCTTGATCGGAAGGCTAGGGAAACCAGCACCTGCTCCTACATCACAAAGCGAAATAGAACGATTAAAGTCATAATAAAAAGCAGCCGTAATCGAATCATAAAAGTGCTTTAAATACACATCTTCTTTCTCCGTTATTGCTGTTAAATTCATCTTTTCATTCCACTCAACCAATGTATGATAGTACGTTTCATACTGAGCTAATTGTTCAGAGGAAAGTGTTACTCCTTTTTCCAAAAGCATTTCTTGAAATTGTTCTGTTTTCATAGGTCATCCCTTTCTAACTTTACATTCACCCCACATTTAGGGAGAATAGCTTCTATGTAAAGAGTGGAACCTCTTAGAAAGGTTCCACCGTGTGAATGAATTATTTTACTCGTTTCTTGCGAAAAGAGTTTACTCGTTTGATACTTTTGCAATTTTTCCTTGTTCTAAGTAAACAAGTAAAATGGAAATATCGGCTGGATTTACACCAGATATACGTGACGCCTGTGCAATCGATAGAGGGAGCACTTTTTTCAGCTTCTGTCTCGCTTCTGAAGCGAGGCCACTAATGGCGTCATAATCAATATCAACAGGGATTTTCTTATTCTCCATTTTCTTCAGACGGTCTACCTGCTGAAGGGATTTTTCAATATAACCCTCGTATTTAATTTGAATTTCGACCTGTTCTTTAACCTCATCATCAAGCTCAACTTCACTCGGAACGATTGTTTCAATATGTTCATAGGACATTTCAGGTCTCTTTAATAAGTCATTAGCCATAATGCCATCCTTCAATTCACTGCCACCTTGGCTTTTGATCAGTTCTTGAACCTCTGGCTTTGGCTTAATTCTGATCGACTTTAATCTTTCTTTCTCCGCTTCAACCGCTGCCTTTTTGCTTAAAAATTTCTCATAGCGCTCCTCACTAATCAAGCCAATTTTGTAACCAATATCGGTTAATCGTAAATCTGCATTATCATGTCTTAAAAGGAGGCGATATTCGGCACGGGATGTGAGCAATCGATACGGCTCATTAGTCCCTTTTGTTACTAAATCATCAATAAGGACACCAATATAAGCATCAGAGCGGCTTAAGATTACTTCTTCCTTGCCAAGTGCCCTTCTTCCCGCATTTATACCAGCCATAAGTCCTTGACCGGCTGCTTCTTCATAACCTGACGTTCCATTAATTTGGCCAGCTGTATAAAGATTTTGGATTTTCTTTGTTTCTAGCGTTGGCCATAATTGTGTCGGTACAATGGCATCATATTCGATGGCATATCCCGCTCTCATCATTTGCACATTTTCTAAGCCAGGAATCGTATGAAGAATTTTTTGCTGAACGTCCTCTGGTAAGCTTGTCGAAAGTCCTTGAACATATACCTCTTGCGTATTTTTCCCTTCAGGCTCTAAGAAAAGCTGATGTCTTGGCTTATCATTAAAGCGAACTACTTTATCTTCGATGGAAGGACAATAACGTGGTCCTGTTCCTTTAATCATGCCTGAATACATGGGAGAACGATGTAAATTATCATCAATAATTTGATGGGTCTTTTCATTCGTGTATGTGAGCCAGCATGGAAGCTGCTCAGTAATAAATTTCGTTGTTTCATAAGAGAATGCTCGTGGTACATCATCCCCTGGTTGGATCTCTGTTTTACTATAGTCAATCGTGTGACTATTAACTCTTGGAGGTGTACCAGTTTTAAAGCGAACTAAATCAAAACCTAATTGTTCAAGATGTTCAGATAATCTTATCGAAGGCTGTTGATTATTCGGGCCACTTGAATACTTCAGTTCTCCTAAAATAATTTCCCCACGTAAAAAGGTTCCAGTTGTGATTACGACTGTTTTCGCAAAGTAAGTAGCACCCGTTTTTGTGATAACCCCTTTACATGTATCATCTTCTATGATCAATTCTTCAACCATTCCTTGAACAAGAGTCAAGTTTGGCTCATTTTCCATCGTTTTTTTCATTTCATGTTGATAGGCAAACTTGTCCGCTTGCGCACGTAACGCTCGAACAGCAGGTCCTTTACCCGTGTTCAGCATGCGCATTTGAATATAGGTTTTATCAATATTCCGACCCATTTCCCCACCAAGAGCATCGATTTCTCTTACAACGATTCCCTTTGCTGGACCCCCAACAGAAGGATTACACGGCATAAACGCAACCATGTCTAAATTTATTGTTAATACTAATGTCTTTGCACCCTGGCGTGCGGCTGCTAATCCCGCTTCTGCACCAGCATGGCCAGCACCAATGACGATGACATCATAATTTCCAGCCTCGTATTGCATCACGCTGCCTCCTCCAAATCGTATATATCAAGTTATTTCCCTAAACAGAACTGGGAGAATAACTGATCAATTAAGCTTTCATGTACACTTTCCCCAATAATTTCGCCGAGTAGTTCCCATGTTCGGGTTAAATCAATTTGCACAATATCGATCGGAACACCCGCTTCAACTCCTGAAATTGATTCTTCTATTGAATGAAGTGATTGATTTAATAAAGCGATATGACGACTGTTGGAAACATAGGTCATATCCCCTGCCTCAATCGAGCCCGCGAAGAAAAGTGACGCAATTGCCTCTTCCAATTCATCGACTCCAACGTCCTCCAATAAAGAGGTCGTAACAAGCTTATGGTCCTTCGCTAATCCCTTTACTCGATCGAGATCAATCTTTTGTGGAAGATCCGTCTTATTCACAATGACGATGACATCCATTCCTTCCACTGCTTTAAATATATTCTCATCTTCTGGCGTAAACTCATCGGCATAATTTAAAACCAAAAGAATCAAATCGGCTTCTTTTAAAACCTGTCTAGAGCGTTCGACACCGATTCGCTCGACAATATCTTCTGTTTCACGGATTCCCGCTGTATCTAAGAGTCTTAAAGGAACCCCTCTCACATTGACATATTCCTCAATGACATCACGAGTCGTTCCAGGTATATCTGTAACAATTGCTTTATTTTCTTGAACTAAGCTATTTAATAAAGAAGATTTACCAACATTTGGACGTCCGACAATGACAGTTGAAAGTCCTTCTCTTAATATCTTCCCCTGTTGTGAAGTTTGTAGAAGTTTTTCAATTTCCTTTTTCACATAACTAGCTTTTTCTATCAGTAGCTGATGGGTCATTTCCTCCACATCATCATACTCAGGGTAATCAATATTGACTTCCACATGAGCCAATGTTTCTAATATTTCCTGGCGAAGCTTTTGAATAAGCCTTGATAACCTTCCATCCATTTGTCCTAAAGCGATATTCATTGCGCGGTCTGTCTTCGCTCGTATGAGATCCATCACTGCTTCCGCTTGTGATAAGTCGATTCGCCCATTTAAAAACGCTCTCTTTGTGAACTCCCCTGGTTCTGCTAATCTTGCTCCTGCATTTAATACAAGCTGCAATACTCGATTAACCGATACGAGCCCACCATGACAATTTATTTCAATCACATCTTCTTTTGTAAATGTTTTTGGTCCCTTCATTACGGAAACCATTACTTCCTCTGCTACTTCCTTCGTTCTCAGGTCAAGTAAATGTCCATAATGAATGGTATGGGATGCAACATCGGTTAGCTTTTTCCCACCAACTCCTCGGAATAAGGTTCCAGCAATTTCAATGGCCCTATCACCACTTAATCTTACAATAGCAATTGCTCCCTCGCCCATTGGAGTTGATATTGCTGCGATCGTATCTAATTGCATCCTTAACACCTCTTTCACAACACAAAATAATTTATAAACTACATCCAAAATTATAGAATACCATAGGCTTATCTGTGGATAAAGCATTATCGCTTAGTTATCCACATTTTACGATTTCACACATTTAACTACGCTTATTTTAACTTATCCACATGTGAATAACAATAAAACCAAATTACACCGAGTGTATAAGAACTTTAGAACATAAAAAAGCACTATACTCATTGATTTGAGTATAGTGCTTAAAATTTCATTTTTATTTAACTGGTGAAATAACAATATGTCGATTTGGTTCGACACCATCGGAATAGGTTTTGATGCGTCCATTTTCCATTAAAGCGGTATGAATCACTTTTCGTTCGTAGGATGGCATCGGTTCTAAAGCAACCTTTTTCCCTGATTTAAGTGCCTTTTGAGCGAGACGCTCAGCTAAATGAACCAATGTTTCATTTCTTCTCTTTCGATAATCTTCCGCATCCAATAATACATGGAAATACTGATCCGAAAAACGATTGATAACGAGTTGTGTCAAATATTGCAGAGAATTTAAAGTTTGTCCTCTTTTTCCAATTAACAGAGCAATTTTATCTCCTGAGAGGATGAATTGGACTTGCTTTCCTTCTCTTAACACTTCAATTTGAACATCGACACCCATTTTTTCACTTACATCTGTTAAAAATTGTTTGGCTTCTTCAACTGGATCCATCTTTGCCGTCACTTTTACGACAGCTGGTCTAGAACCAAAGCCAAAAATCCCTTTTTTACCTTCATCAATAATGGATACTTCTACGCGGTCTTCTGTTGTTTCTAGTTGAGCTAAAGCCGATTTTACTGCTTCTTCGACAGTTTGTCCTGTAGCAGTTACCTGTTTCACTTTTTTGCTCCTCCCGCTTTACCAGTTTCTTTCTGTGCTTTCAAATCTGGACCTTTAATAAAATAGGTTTGGACGATCATAAACAAGTTACCGACAACCCAATATAGTGATAATGCAGCTGGGAAACTAATCGCAAAAACAATGATCATGATTGGCATTAACCAAAGCATCATCGCCATTTGTGGATTTTGATTCGCTGTACCTGCCATCATCATTTTTTGTTGAATGAAAGTTGTGACCCCTGCAATTAGTGGTAATAGATATATCGGATCTGGAGAACCTAAATCGAACCAAAGAAAGTTATGCTCTGCAATTTCTCTCGTTCTCGAAATAGCATGGTAAAATCCAATAAGAATTGGCATTTGAATCAAAATAGGAAAACAACCTGCTAATGGATTAATACTGTGCTTTTGGAATAATGCCATTGTCTCCTGTTGCAGCTTTTGCTGTGTCTTTTGATCCTTAGAGCTATACTTTTCTTTCAACGCTTGCATTTCTGGTTGAATTGCTTGCATTGCCTTTGAGCTCTTCGTTTGCTTAATCATTAATGGCAAAATTAATAGACGAATTAAAATCGTTACAATAATAATTGACAACCCATAGTCACCAGTGAAATCTGCTACCACTATGATAAATTTTGATAATGGATAGACGATATACTCATTCCAAAAACCTTCACTTTCGGAAGTGATCGGTTGATTGTACTCCGTACACCCTGTTAATAGCGTCGTTAGTAAGATCAATCCGATTATAAGAAACATTCTCTTCTTCAACCGTTATTTCCTCCTTATAAAAACTATATTCATTTAATCCATTTCATTTTAGTTTGATAAGAAGTCGGAATTGCTTGTCCCGATTTCCCTTCAACTGGAGTGAAATCGATTTAATTCAAATTCATTTTAAATAACTTCTCTATGAAAACGGTCTATTTTTAAACGAATCAAGAGTATTGTACCATCTTTTGATAGTCAATGCTGTAGAAAAATATGCCTTCTTTAAAAATTATGAGCGGGAGTTTGTTTTTTTCCATTTAAGAACCTTTGATATCTTAAGAACATGAATTAAACTGTTCTTCACTTCAAAGAAATTCATATCAGCAGCTGGTTTTCTCGCAATGATAATATAATCGTATTCATTCTGTAATTCTTCCTCAAGCTCTAAAATCGCCTGGCGTATGTATCGTTTAATTTGATTTCTTGTGACCGCATTTCCTAACTTTTTGCTAACCGAGAGACCAATTCGAAAATGAGCCTGTCCCGGTCTTTTTAAAGAGTAAACGACGAACTGACGATTTGCAAAAGACTTCCCTTTTTTAAAAATTTCTTGAAATTCTTTATTTTTCTTTACTCTATTCTCTTTCTTCACTTTCTCACCTTCAAATCGACTTTCTCGTCGAGAAAAATATCCATGTTATACGTTAAGATTATCATCTTACAACAATAGATCTATACGTCAAATCAAGAAAATAAACGGATTACTTCAATGTAGCATCTTATCTCTAAACCTAAGTCTCCTAAATAAAAAACCTCGTAATAATGAGAAAAAAGACCACTGATTATTCAGTGGCCTAAGCAGATAATACTTTTCTTCCTTTTTGACGACGACGAGCTAGAACTTTACGTCCGTTTGCAGAGCTCATACGACTACGGAATCCATGAACTTTACTTCTCTTACGATTATTTGGTTGAAATGTTCTTTTCATATATGACACCTCCCTGAGGAATAGCTGTTAAAGACAGTCTAAATAATTATATAGAGCAAACCATAAAAATGTCAACCTAATATAAAAAATCCTTTAATTTGGAAAGCTATATTTAGAAAGACCATTATTTTTTATCAATATTTTACTTCTATCCTAAAAACAATCTTGTGAACAAAAAGAACTTTTCTGAAAGAGCAATTTTGACAAATTCCGCTTTTTCATTTCAAGCTGTGTATAACTTTCGACAAGTTTCTTTATTATCCACAATACATATTGACAGCTTTTTCACACATTAATTCATTGTGGACAATTTACATCCACATGTTATGCTTGTTGTGGATAAAACAAGAAAAACCATTGCACACCAACGTATTTTTTGATATTATAGTTGTGTTTTCACCTTGGATAGATCTTTGTGTATAACTTATTTATCCACAGATTGTGGATATGATGTGGACAGTTTATTCACTCCCCTTGAAAAACTTTGTCCACATATAGTGGATATTGTCGAAATCCTACTTTATTTCCTTATTATATAGTTTTCCACAGTTAGATTTCGTATTCTAATATATTTTTCACATTTATTTATGCATTGGGCACTCATTAGCCTTGTTTTTATTTCATCATGATCGGTTCCACTAAGGAAGAAGGAGGGAAAACGATTGGAAAATATTGCGGATCTTTGGAATAATGCGCTCTCTAGTATCGAGAAAAAGATTAGTAAACCAAGCTATGATACATGGTTAAAATCTACAACAGCCCATTCTCTCAAAAAAGACACGTTAACCGTTACTGCTCCAAATGAATTTGCAAGAGATTGGCTAGAAGAGCGTTATTCCGAACTAATCTCCAGCATATTATTTGAGATTACTGGAGAAGAACTCGATGTAAAATTTATTATTCCGCAAAACAAACAAGAAGATGATGTCGACTTACCAAATCCTCCGAAGAAGATACAGAGGGATGAGGAACAAACGGAACTGCCCTTAACGATGTTAAATCCAAAAAATACGTTTGACACATTTGTTATCGGTTCGGGGAACCGCTTTGCTCATGCCGCATCATTGGCGGTAGCTGAAGCACCAGCAAAGGCCTACAACCCACTATTTATCTATGGAGGCGTAGGATTAGGAAAAACCCATTTAATGCACGCGATTGGACATTATGTACTGGAGCATAATCCTTCAGCAAAAGTCGTTTATTTATCTTCTGAAAAATTCACGAATGAATTTATTAACTCCATTCGTGATAATAAAGCAGCTGAATTTCGTAATAAATATCGAAAAGTGGATGTCCTTTTAATTGATGATATTCAATTTTTAGCTGGAAAAGAATCAACTCAAGAGGAATTTTTCCATACTTTTAATACTTTGCATGAAGAAAATAAACAAATTGTCATATCTAGTGACCGACCTCCAAAGGAAATTCCAACTTTAGAGGATCGCCTTCGTTCTCGATTCGAATGGGGCTTAATTACTGACATTACCCCACCTGATCTGGAAACCAGAATCGCTATTTTGCGGAAAAAAGCGAAAGCAGAAGGATTAGATATTCCAAATGAAGTTATGCTTTATATCGCGAATCAAATCGACTCCAACATTCGTGAATTAGAAGGAGCATTAATTCGCGTTGTTGCCTATTCATCTTTGATCAATAAGGATATTAATGCAGATCTGGCGGCTGAAGCATTAAAGGATATTATCCCGAGCTCGAAACCAAAAATGATCACAATCCTCGATATTCAGCAAACAGTCGGGGAATATTTTAATGTAAAGCTTGAAGATTTTAAAGCAAAAAAAAGAACGAAATCTGTTGCTTTTCCAAGGCAAATTGCCATGTATTTAGCAAGAGAACTAACTGATTTCTCACTTCCTAAAATAGGGGAGGAATTTGGTGGGCGTGACCATACAACGGTGATTCATGCTCATGAAAAGATTTCGAACCTTATCCAAACAGATATTCAATTTCAAAATCAAATAAAAGAAATTAATGAACTCTTAAAAATATAATGAGCGCTAGTCTGAATAATGTGCATAACTTGACCATGTTTACACACAGTCTGTCCACATGTGGATAGGCTGTGTTTCCTTTCGATCTTTGCAGTTATCCACATACTAACAGGACCTACTAGTACTTCTATTACTTTATATTTAAAAAAATATATATATAAAATGCCAAACGGAGGATTAAACAAATGCGATTTATAATCCAACGGGATCGCCTCGTACAAAGTGTTCAAGATGTTATGAAAGCAGTCACTAGCAGAACTACTATTCCCATTTTAACTGGAATCAAAATTGTCGCTGATGATGAAGGGGTAACTTTAACAGGAAGTGATTCCGATATTTCGATTGAATCTTTCATTCCTAGAGAGGAAGAAGGAGACGAAATTGTAGAAATAAAAGAAAAAGGGTCTATCGTTCTACAAGCGAAGTTTTTTAGTGAAATTGTTAAAAAGTTACCGACTGACTTTGTTGAAATGGAAGTACAAAATCAGCTTCAAATTGTGATTCGTTCAGGAAAATCAGAGTTTAACTTAAATGGTTTAGACCCAGATGAATACCCACGTCTACCACAGGTAGAGGAAGAAGATGCTTTCAAAATTCCAACTGATTTACTAAAAGCGCTTATTCGCCAAACTGTTTTTGCAGTGTCCACCTCAGAAACACGCCCTGTGTTGACAGGTGTAAACTGGAAGGTCGAAAATGGCGAATTAATCTGTATTGCAACAGATAGTCACCGCTTAGCTTTAAGAAAAGCAAAGATTGAAATTGAGTCAGATAAAATGTTCAATGTCGTGATTCCAGGAAAAAGCTTGAACGAATTAAGTAAAATTCTAGATGATAATCATGAATTAGTTGATATTGTCATTACTGAAAATCAAGTACTCTTTAAGGCAAAGCACTTATTATTCTTTTCTCGTTTACTAGAGGGAAATTATCCTGATACTTCAAGATTAATTCCTGCTGAAAACAAAACGGAAGTTATTGTCAATACAAAGGATTTCCTTCATGCAATAGACCGTGCTTCTTTATTAGCACGTGAAGGACGAAATAATGTCGTTCGTCTAGCAACATTAGAAAATAAAGGAATTGAAATCTCTTCTAACACACCTGAAATCGGGAAAGTTATTGAAGAATTGATTGCACAAACGATTGATGGAGAAGAACTTAAAATCTCCTTTAGTGCAAAATATGTCATGGATGCGCTAAAAACATTAGAAGGTCATGAAATCAAAATTAGCTTCACTGGTGCGATGAGACCATTCTTAATCCGTCCACTTAATGACGATTCTATTTTACAACTGATTTTACCAGTAAGAACTTACTAAAATAATGAGTCACCAGCAATGCTGGTGGCTTTCTTTTTTCTACTCTTTCCTCCCCTCTTTCTTTTCTTTGTGTACCGTCCATTTATTTAGTAAAATATAAAAATAAGACGAAAAGAAGAAAAGAGTGACATGGTGATACAAAAAATCAAAATTGAAACCGACTATATAACATTAGGTCAATTCTTGAAACTAGCAGAATTAATTGATTCTGGTGGAATGGCCAAATGGTTCTTGAGTGAATACGAGATTTACGTAAATGGAGAACAGGATCAAAGAAGAGGCAGAAAATTGCGAGTTGGAGATAACATCTCCATTCAAAATGCTGGTTCTTTTGAGATTATTTAATTAAGTGGATTCTTTAAAAGGATGTATCGTCGATGTATATTGAGCATTTACAATTGAAAAATTACCGGAATTATAAAGAACTAGAAATTCCATTTGACAATAAGGTCAATGTTATTCTCGGAGAAAATGCTCAAGGGAAGACGAATGTCATGGAATCTATCTATGTTTTAGCGATGGCGAAATCCCACCGGACATCAAATGATAAAGATCTTATTCGCTGGGACGAAGAATATGCTAAAATAGAAGGTAGGGTCAAAAAAAGACACGGTTCCATCCCGATGGAGTTAGTCATTTCAAAAAAAGGGAAAAAAGCAAAATGTAACCATATCGAGCAGCAGAAGCTCAGTCAATATATCGGAAATATGAATGTAGTGATGTTCGCGCCTGAAGACCTCCATTTAGTAAAAGGGAGCCCTCAAGTAAGGCGTCGTTTTATTGATATGGAGATCGGTCAGGTGTCCCCTGTTTATTTACATGATATTGGGCAATATCAGAAAATATTACAGCAACGAAATCACTACTTGAAGCTCTTACAACTGAAAAAACAAACGGATATGACGATTCTTGATATTTTAACTGAACAATTTATTGAAACGGCAGTGAAAATCATTTCAAAACGTTTCGAATTCATTCAGTTGCTTGAAAATTGGGCGATCCCGATACATAAAGGGATATCTAGGAATTTAGAAACATTAAAAATTCACTATAAACCCTCTGTAGACGTATCAGAAGACCAAGTTTTGTCGAAAATGGTAGAAGTATTCGAAGAAAAATTTTCAAAAGTAAAAACAAGAGAAATTGAAAGAGGTGTGACCTTATTTGGTCCTCATCGAGACGACCTTCTCTTTCATGTAAATAATCGTGATGTGCAAACATTTGGTTCACAAGGCCAACAAAGAACAACTGCCCTCTCATTAAAACTAGCTGAAATAGAATTAATCCGTTCAGAAATTGATGAATATCCTATTTTATTGCTTGATGATGTTCTTTCTGAATTAGATGATTTTCGACAATCTCATTTATTAAACACGATTCAAGGGAAAGTCCAAACATTTGTAACGACAACAAACGTTGACGGGATTGATTATCAAACCTTAAAAGAAGCATCTTCTTTTAAGGTTGAATCAGGTTGGATTGAAAAAATTCAGTGAGGTGAGAACAATGTATGTTCATTTAGGAGAGGATATCCTTGTGAGAGCGGTAGAAATTATTGCCATTCTAGATAAAGAAACCGTAAAATCCTCTCAATATATGCAAGAGCTGTTAGGTCAAAAGAATAAGGACATCATTCCCCTTACTAAAGGCACGTTTAAATCAATTGTTATAACTGAAAAAGCGGTGTATTACTCCCCTTTAGCTTCAGGAACATTGAAAAAACGTTCAACCAAACCGGCATTGCAAGAGATTTAGCAAAGGGTTAAGAGTTTGTCTGTTTTTTTCTTTTTTTACCTATTCAAGGTCTTTATTATCTTTATATTTGAAAACTATCTAAAAAGAGAAACACTCATCAGAAACTTAGTTGAGTTTATTAGAAAGTGTAGGTGATTGACTGTGGCTACGGAACAAGAAGCAGTACAGGGACAATCCTATAATGCCGAACAGATACAAGTATTAGAAGGTCTTGAGGCTGTTCGAAAACGTCCAGGGATGTACATTGGTTCAACAAGTGCTAAAGGGCTACATCATTTAGTTTGGGAAATTGTGGATAATAGTATAGACGAAGCATTAGCAGGATATTGTTCGGAAATAGATGTTTTTATTGAAAAAGATAACAGTATTACGGTAGTGGATAACGGTCGAGGAATTCCTGTTGGGATTCAAGAAAAAATGGGCCGTCCTGCGGTTGAAGTTATCATGACTGTTCTCCATGCTGGTGGTAAGTTTGGTGGCGGAGGATACAAAGTTTCAGGTGGTCTTCACGGTGTTGGTGCCTCTGTTGTTAATGCCTTATCGACTTACCTTGAAGTGTATGTTCATCTTGATGGGGAAATTCATTATCAAAAATATGAGCGTGGTGTACCATGTGAGGATCTGAAGGTGATTGGGGAAACGGACCATACTGGGACAACGATTCATTTCCAACCAGATCCTGAAATTTTTACCGAAACATTAGAGTATGATTTCGATACACTCGCAACCCGTACACGTGAGCTTGCCTTTTTAAATAAAGGTTTGAAAATCTCAATTGAAGATAAACGGCTCGATGAAAAAAAGCGTAATGAATATCACTATGAAGGCGGAATTAAATCTTATGTCGAGCATTTAAACCGTACGAAGGATGTCCTGCATGAGGAACCCATCTTTATTGAAGGTGAAAAAGATGGGATTGCCATCGAAGTATCTCTTCAGTACAACGAAGGGTATACAGAAAATATTTATTCATTTGCGAATAATATTCACACATATGAAGGCGGAACACATGAGTCTGGCTTTAAAACGGCATTAACGAGGATTATCAACGATTATGCGAGGAAAAATGGCGTTTTTAAAGAGAATGATGCCAACCTTACAGGTGATGATGTCCGCGAAGGGTTAACGGCGATTATTTCCATAAAGCATCCTGATCCACAGTTTGAAGGACAAACGAAAACAAAACTCGGTAATTCTGAAGTAAGAGCTGCAACAGATACGATCTTTGCTGAGCATTTCGAAAAATTCCTCTTAGAGAACCCTTCTGTTGCGCGAAAAATTGTCGATAAGGGCTTAATGGCAACAAGAGCAAGATTAGCTGCGAAAAAAGCAAGGGAACTCACAAGAAGAAAAAGCGCCCTTGAGGTTTCAAGTTTACCTGGTAAATTGGCTGATTGTTCTTCAAAAGATCCTTCAATTAGTGAACTATATATCGTTGAGGGTGATTCAGCGGGTGGATCAGCGAAGCAAGGTCGTGACCGTCATTTCCAAGCGATTTTGCCGTTGAGAGGTAAGATTTTGAATGTAGAGAAAGCTCGTCTTGATCGGATTCTTTCCAATAATGAAGTTCGAGCAATCATTACAGCTTGTGGAACGGGGATTGGTGAAGAATTTGATATAGCCAAAGCTCGTTACCATAAAATTGTCATTATGACCGATGCTGATGTAGATGGCGCTCATATTCGTACCCTATTATTAACCTTCTTCTATCGCTATATGAGAAAAATTATTGAAGCTGGTTATATTTATATCGCGCAGCCACCATTGTACAAAGTACAACAAGGGAAGCGGATCGAATATGCATATGACAATAAAGAGCTCGATCGAATTTTTGCAGAACTTCCTAGTCAACCGAAACCGAATATTCAGCGATATAAAGGTTTAGGAGAAATGAACCCAGAGCAATTATGGGAAACGACAATGGATCCAGAGAGAAGAACGATGCTTCAAGTAAGTCTTGAAGATGCGATTGAAGCAGATGAAACATTTGAGATTCTAATGGGCGATAAGGTTGAACCACGACGTAACTTTATCGAAGAGAATGCTCAATATGTTAAGAATTTGGATATTTAGTTCATCCATAAGGATAGCTGGTATACCCACTATCCTTTTTATACTTAAAGTCTAAGGAATTCACTTTTGAAAAGGAGGTTTCTTCATGTCTGAAACTTCAAATCCGCACGTTAAAGAAATTAATATTAGTCAGGAAATGCGCTCCTCATTTTTAGATTATGCGATGAGTGTTATCGTTTCACGTGCCCTTCCTGATGTTCGTGATGGATTGAAACCTGTTCACCGTCGTATTTTATACGCTATGCATGATTTAGGAATCCATGCAGACAAGCCTTACAAAAAATCTGCTCGTATTGTCGGAGATGTAATCGGTAAATATCACCCTCATGGTGACTCTGCTGTGTACGAAACGATGGTACGTATGGCACAGGACTTCAACTATCGTTATATGTTGGTAGACGGACACGGGAATTTTGGTTCGGTTGATGGTGATGCGGCCGCAGCAATGCGTTATACAGAATCTCGTATGTCCAAAATTTCGATGGAACTTTTGAGGGACATTAACAAAGATACAATTGATTATCAAGATAACTATGATGGTGAAGAGAGAGAACCTGTCGTTCTTCCTGCTCGTTTCCCAAATCTTTTAATCAATGGTACCACTGGAATTGCTGTTGGGATGGCAACGAATATCCCCCCTCACCAGCTCGGAGAAATCATTGATGGTGTACTTGCCGTTAGTAAGGATCCGGATATTACGATTCAAGAGCTTATGGATATTATTCCAGGACCAGACTTTCCAACTGCAGGATTAATTCTTGGTCGAAGCGGTATCCGAAAGGCTTACGAAACAGGAAGAGGTTCGATTACGTTACGTGCTAAGGTCGAAATCGAACAAAAATCGAATGGGAAAGAAGTTATTCTTGTCAAAGAACTCCCTTATCAAGTAAATAAAGCGAGATTAATTGAGAAAATTGCTGAATTAGCTCGTGATAAAAAGATCGATGGCATCACTGATTTACGAGATGAGTCAGACCGTAAAGGAATGCGTATTGTTATTGAGGTTCGTAAGGATGCGAATGCCAATGTTCTTTTAAATAATTTATACAAGCATACGGCCTTACAAACAAGCTTCGGAATTAATATGCTTGCCCTCGTAAATGGGCATCCGAAGGTTCTGAATATAAAAGAATGCTTACACTATTATCTACAACACCAGCAAATTGTTATTCGTCGTAGAACAGAATTTGAACTTCGTAAAGCAGAAGCTCGAGCTCATATTTTAGAAGGATTACGAATCGCTCTAGATCATATTGATGAAGTCATCGCTTTGATTCGCGGTTCACAAACAACTGAAATTGCTAGAGAAGGTTTAATGACGACCTTCGGATTATCTGAAAAGCAAGCACAAGCGATTTTAGATATGCGCTTGCAGCGTTTAACTGGTTTAGAACGCGAAAAGATTGAAGAAGAGTATCAAAACTTAATGAATCTAATCGCAGAATTACAAGCGATTTTAGCAGACGAAGAAAAGATTTTGGAAATCATTCGTGAAGAACTACTCGAAATTAAAGAACGTTATAATGACAAACGCCGTACAGAAATTGTGACGGCAGGTCTTGAAAATATTGAGGACGAGGATTTAATCCCACGTGAAAATATCGTTGTGACGATTACTCATAATGGATATGTGAAAAGACTCCCTGTTTCAACGTATCGTGCCCAAAAACGTGGCGGTAGAGGGATTCAAGGGATGGGAACGAACGAGGATGATTTCGTTGAACACCTCATCACGACTTCCACACATGATACCCTCCTATTCTTTACGAATAAGGGAAAGGTATACCGTGCGAAGGGCTATGAGATCCCAGAGTTTTCTCGTACAGCGAAGGGCCTTCCAATTATCAATCTGTTAGAAGTGGATAAAGGAGAATGGGTCAATGCGATCATCCCTGTTACAGAATTCGTGGATGATTGGTTCCTATTCTTTACGACAAAAGAAGGTGTATCGAAACGTTCACCACTCTCTTCATTTGCTAATATCCGTAATAATGGGTTAATTGCCTTGAATTTAAGAGAAGGCGATGAGTTAATTTCTGTACGCCTTACAGACGGCAATAAGGAAATTATTATTGGTACAAAGAACGGTATGCTCATACGCTTCCCAGAAACAGATGTACGCTCAATGGGAAGAACGGCAACCGGTGTGAAAGGCATATCCATTAATCGTGAAAATGATGAAGTTATCGGTATGGAAGTGTTAGATGAGGATTCAGATATTTTAATCGTCACGAAAAATGGTTATGGAAAGCGGACACCTGCTGAAGAATATCGTATTCAAGGTAGAGGCGGTAAAGGGATCAAAACATGCAACATTACCGACAAGAATGGTGATTTGGTCTCTATGAAAGCTGTAACTGGTGCAGAAGATTTAATGATTATCACTACTGGTGGTGTCATTATTAGGATGGCTGTTGGGGATATTTCTACAATGGGAAGAAATACTCAAGGTGTTCGATTGATTCGTTTGAACGAAAATGAAAATGAATTTGTTTCAACCGTTGCTAAAGTTGAAAAAGAAGAAGAAAGCAATGAAGAAGATTTAGAAATTGTTGATGAGAATAACGAGGTTGTAGAAGAAAATCAAGGAGATTCCCCTTCTGAGGAATAGACATTTATGTAAAAAGCTGTAGGGCTAATGCTCTACAGCTTTTTACATATTATAGCCATATGTTGAAAAATCAAGTAATATAGTCTATAAGACTAGTAGTTAATAGGCTGCTTCTAGACAAAACAGCCTAATTTGTTTTTGAGGTGTTTCGAATGCGAGTAAAAATTAGTGAGCTAAGAGAAGGATGTATTTTATCAGAGGATATTATGAGCCTGACAAATCGTCCTATTATGCCTAGTAAAACCATCCTAACTCCAGAATTAATTCAATATTTACATGCCTTTTTAATTACTCAGGTTAATGTTCAAAGAACACTCGTTAACGGAACCCCATTTATTCCATCTGAAATTATTGAAGAAGAAAAAATAGAGGAACTCCCAGAGAATCATCTAGCTTTCACCGATTTATTTTTAGAAGCGGTTAGAGATTATAAAAAGGAATTCTCTAAATGGCAATCAGGTGCTCAACTAGATATTACTAAAGTGAGATCCATTTTAATTCCTTTAATAGAAGAATTAGAGAGTAGTGCTGGAGAGGTGTTCTTTCTCCACCATTTATCTACTGAAAAAGAATATTTATACCAACATTCGATTGCTGTGGCTTTACTAAGTGCCTTTATTGGGAAAAAGCTTAAGTATAATAAAGGAGACATTGTTCAGCTTGCTTTGGCTGGATGTTTAGCTGACTGTGGTATGGCAAAGGTATCTGCTCGCCTTGTTAATAAAAATGATGCATTAACAAGTACTGAATTTGAAGAAATAAAGAATCACCCTATTTATAGTTATAAAATGATCCAAGGAAGTAGTTTATTAAGAGATGATGCGAAAATTTCCATTTATCAACATCATGAAAGACTTGATGGCAGCGGCTACCCGCGTGGTGATAAAAAAATTCATCGTTTTGCTAAAATCATTGCTGTTGCAGATACTTTTCATGCGATGACTTCTGCACGGCTTTATCGCCAAAAACAATCTCCATTTAAAGTATTAGAAATGATTATGGAAGATAGTTTTGGAAAATTTGATATCTCTGTAATTAGGGCCATACAATCAGGAATCATGAATTTTTCGATAGGCAGTAAAGTGAAACTATCAGATGGAGAATTGGCTGAAATATTATTTATCGTAGAAAAATCTCCTACACGACCATTAATAAAAGTGATTGATACGAATGAAATTATTCAACTCGAAAAACATCGCAACATTTTTATTGAAGAGGTTATTTAAAAACTAAGTGGTCTGTTTGGATAATGATAAATTACCCTTGATTTATAATGCGTAGGCTGGTATACTTATTGAAGTCAACAAACGACGTAAAATATCAAAATGTTTTTTTAAAAAAAAGTGTTGACGAAGAAATTTTAAAATGGTATATTATTAAAGTCGCTTCTGAGCGATAAGTTAAAACGAATGGAAATTTCGTTTTAACGAAAAACACAATTAACGAAAGATATTTTCGCTTTCGCGAAAAATCATTGTACTTTGAAAACTAAACAAATCATACGTCAACAAATAATAGTGGAGGCGACTGTACAGCTTCGACAAACATTGGAACTTCTGGCGGAAAAGTCCAAAAGACTTTGACAGAAGAAGTGAAATGGTCGAGAAGCTAGGAGCCGAAACTAGCCAACGTTAGTTTTATTATGTTTTAAATTAAGAGCTAATTCTTACTCTTTTTTTGGAGAGTTTGATCCTGGCTCAGGACGAACGCTGGCGGCGTGCCTAATACATGCAAGTCGAGCGGATTTGAGGGAGCTTGCTCCCGAAAATTAGCGGCGGACGGGTGAGTAACACGTGGGCAACCTGCCTATAAGACTGGGATAACTTCGGGAAACCGGAGCTAATACCGGATAATGCTTTTGAACTCATGTTCTTAAGCTGAAAGATGGCTTCTCGCTATCACTTATAGATGGGCCCGCGGCGCATTAGCTAGTTGGTGAGGTAACGGCTCACCAAGGCCACGATGCGTAGCCGACCTGAGAGGGTGATCGGCCACACTGGGACTGAGACACGGCCCAGACTCCTACGGGAGGCAGCAGTAGGGAATCTTCCGCAATGGACGAAAGTCTGACGGAGCAACGCCGCGTGAGTGATGAAGGTTTTCGGATCGTAAAACTCTGTTGTTAGGGAAGAATAAGTACCGGAGTAACTGCCGGTACCTTGACGGTACCTAACCAGAAAGCCACGGCTAACTACGTGCCAGCAGCCGCGGTAATACGTAGGTGGCAAGCGTTGTCCGGAATTATTGGGCGTAAAGCGCGCGCAGGCGGTTCCTTAAGTCTGATGTGAAAGCCCCCGGCTCAACCGGGGAGGGTCATTGGAAACTGGGGAACTTGAGTGCAGAAGAGAAGAGCGGAATTCCACGTGTAGCGGTGAAATGCGTAGAGATGTGGAGGAACACCAGTGGCGAAGGCGGCTCTTTGGTCTGTAACTGACGCTGAGGCGCGAAAGCGTGGGGAGCAAACAGGATTAGATACCCTGGTAGTCCACGCCGTAAACGATGAGTGCTAAGTGTTAGAGGGTTTCCGCCCTTTAGTGCTGCAGCAAACGCATTAAGCACTCCGCCTGGGGAGTACGGCCGCAAGGCTGAAACTCAAAGGAATTGACGGGGGCCCGCACAAGCGGTGGAGCATGTGGTTTAATTCGAAGCAACGCGAAGAACCTTACCAGGTCTTGACATCCTTATGCCATCCCTAGAGATAGGGCTTTCCCTTCGGGGACATAAGTGACAGGTGGTGCATGGTTGTCGTCAGCTCGTGTCGTGAGATGTTGGGTTAAGTCCCGCAACGAGCGCAACCCTTGATCTTAGTTGCCAGCATTGAGTTGGGCACTCTAAGGTGACTGCCGGTGACAAACCGGAGGAAGGTGGGGATGACGTCAAATCATCATGCCCCTTATGACCTGGGCTACACACGTGCTACAATGGATGGTACAAAGGGCAGCAAAGCCGCGAGGTGGAGCGAATCCCATAAAACCATTCTCAGTTCGGATTGTAGGCTGCAACTCGCCTACATGAAGCCGGAATCGCTAGTAATCGCGGATCAGCATGCCGCGGTGAATACGTTCCCGGGCCTTGTACACACCGCCCGTCACACCACGAGAGTTTGTAACACCCGAAGTCGGTGGGGTAACCGTAAGGAGCCAGCCGCCTAAGGTGGGACAGATGATTGGGGTGAAGTCGTAACAAGGTAGCCGTATCGGAAGGTGCGGCTCGGATCACCTCCTTTCTAAGGAATATGGAGACTTAGATGTCTCATAATCGTAACGTTGATGGAAGCTTTTTTGACTCGTCAGAAAAGCCGTATGATTTGTTTAGTTTTGAGAGTGCAATACTCTCTTATTAATAATAGGTGAATTAGAAGCGAGCAGATCGAGGAAACGACTGAGTGAGCACTGGAGTGTATTTGATACATGAGGAGCGGAACGAGGAAAGTTGACGAAGAAATGCGAAGCTTATCATTCGCCGTCTTGTACCTTGAAAACTAGATAATGAAGAAGAAGAACCAAGAAATAAACCGAGTAATCGCCATTTTAGTTTTTCTCTCTATATGTTTAGAGATTAAGTTTCAAAACAAAACCGCGAGGGTTACGAGAAATTGTAAGCCAAGCAATGAGGGAAATGAGAAGCAAGTAGGTCGAGGAATCAAGCGAGGAAGCACCGGAACGTACGTAGTGTGTACGTGAGGATGCTGACGAGTGAAGATGACGAAGAGATACGCCGCTTATCATTTGCCGAACAATGAACGATATTTTCCTTTGGAAAAATCGTAGGTTAAGTTATGAAGGGCGCACGGTGGATGCCTTGGCACTAGGAGCCGATGAAGGACGGGACTAACACCGATATGCTTCGGGGAGCTGTAAGTAAGCTTTGATCCGGAGATTTCCGAATGGGGAAACCCATCATTCGTAATGGGATGATATCTTTACCTGAATACATAGGGTAATGAAGGCAGACCCGGGGAACTGAAACATCTAAGTACCCGGAGGAAGAGAAAGCAAACGCGATTCCCTGAGTAGCGGCGAGCGAAACGGGATTAGCCCAAACCAAGAGGCTTGCCTCTTGGGGTTGTAGGACACTCTATACGGAGTTACAAAGGAACGAAGTAAACGAACAAGTCTGGAAAGGCTGGTCAAAGAAGGTAATAACCCTGTAGTTGAAACTTCGTTCCCTCTTGAGTGGATCCTGAGTACGGCGGGACACGAGAAATCCCGTCGGAAGCTGGGAGGACCATCTCCCAAGGCTAAATACTCCCTAGTGACCGATAGTGAACCAGTACCGTGAGGGAAAGGTGAAAAGCACCCCGGAAGGGGAGTGAAAGAGATCCTGAAACCGTGTGCCTACAAGTAGTTAGAGCCCTTTAACGGGTGATAGCGTGCCTTTTGTAGAATGAACCGGCGAGTTACGATTGCATGCGAGGTTAAGTTGAGAAGACGGAGCCGCAGCGAAAGCGAGTCTTAAGTAGGGCGTTTTAGTATGTAGTCGTAGACCCGAAACCAGGTGATCTACCCATGTCCAGGTTGAAGTTCAGGTAACACTGAATGGAGGACCGAACCCACGCACGTTGAAAAGTGCGGGGATGAGGTGTGGGTAGCGGAGAAATTCCAATCGAACTTGGAGATAGCTGGTTCTCTCCGAAATAGCTTTAGGGCTAGCCTCACGAAAAACGAGTCTTGGAGGTAGAGCACTGTTTGGACTAGGGGCCCTCATCGGGTTACCGAATTCAGACAAACTCCGAATGCCAAGTACTTAAGCGTGGGAGTCAGACTGCGAGTGATAAGATCCGTAGTCAAAAGGGAAACAGCCCAGACCACCAGCTAAGGTCCCAAAGTATACGTTAAGTGGAAAAGGATGTGGGGTTGCTTAGACAACCAGGATGTTGGCTTAGAAGCAGCCACCATTTAAAGAGTGCGTAATAGCTCACTGGTCGAGTGACCCCGCGCCGAAAATGTACCGGGGCTAAACGTATCACCGAAGCTGTGGGTGTACACCGTTGGTGTACGCGGTAGGAGAGCGTTCTAAGGGCGTTGAAGCTAGACCGGAAGGACTGGTGGAGCGCTTAGAAGTGAGAATGCCGGTATGAGTAGCGAAAGATGGGTGAGAATCCCATCCACCGAATGCCTAAGGTTTCCTGAGGAAGGCTCGTCCGCTCAGGGTTAGTCGGGACCTAAGCCGAGGCCGAAAGGCGTAGGCGATGGACAACAGGTTGATATTCCTGTACCACCTCGTTTTTGTTTGAGCGATGGGGGGACGCAGGAGGATAGGGTAAGCGCACTGCTGGATATGTGCGTCTAAGCAGTTAGGCTGGTAAACAGGAAAATCCGTTTACCGCAAAGGCTGAGCTGTGATAGCGAGGGAAATAGAGTACCGAAGTTCCTGATTCCACACTGCCAAGAAAAGCCTCTAGTGAGAAAACAGGTGCCCGTACCGCAAACCGACACAGGTAGGCGAGGAGAGAATCCTAAGGTGAGCGAGAGAACTCTCGTTAAGGAACTCGGCAAAATGACCCCGTAACTTCGGGAGAAGGGGTGCTTTTTAGGGTGAATAGCCCTGAAAAGCCGCAGTGAATAGGCCCAGGCGACTGTTTAGCAAAAACACAGGTCTCTGCGAAGCCGCAAGGCGAAGTATAGGGGCTGACGCCTGCCCGGTGCTGGAAGGTTAAGAGGAGGGGTTAGCTTACGCGAAGCTCTGAATTGAAGCCCCAGTAAACGGCGGCCGTAACTATAACGGTCCTAAGGTAGCGAAATTCCTTGTCGGGTAAGTTCCGACCCGCACGAAAGGCGTAACGATCTGGGCACTGTCTCAACGAGAGACTCGGTGAAATTATAGTACCTGTGAAGATGCAGGTTACCCGCGACAGGACGGAAAGACCCCGTGGAGCTTTACTGTAGCCTGATATTGAATTTTGGTACAGCTTGTACAGGATAGGTAGGAGCCTGAGAAGCCGGAGCGCTAGCTTCGGTGGAGGCGTCGGTGGGATACTACTCTGGCTGTATTGACATTCTAACCCGCACCTCTAATCGA
Source organism: Robertmurraya phoenicis (assembly GCF_047302285.1). Lineage (GTDB taxonomy): Bacteria > Bacillota > Bacilli > Bacillales > Cytobacillaceae > Robertmurraya. The sequence continues at coordinate 80,711 of NZ_CP154845.1, read as the reverse complement.
GGTGGGAGACAGTGTCAGGTGGGCAGTTTGACTGGGGCGGTCGCCTCCTAAAGAGTAACGGAGGCGCCCAAAGGTTCCCTCAGAATGGTTGGAAATCATTCGTAGAGTGTAAAGGCACAAGGGAGCTTGACTGCGAGACCTACAAGTCGAGCAGGGACGAAAGTCGGGCTTAGTGATCCGGTGGTTCCGCATGGAAGGGCCATCGCTCAACGGATAAAAGCTACCCCGGGGATAACAGGCTTATCTCCCCCAAGAGTCCACATCGACGGGGAGGTTTGGCACCTCGATGTCGGCTCATCGCATCCTGGGGCTGTAGTCGGTCCCAAGGGTTGGGCTGTTCGCCCATTAAAGCGGTACGCGAGCTGGGTTCAGAACGTCGTGAGACAGTTCGGTCCCTATCCGTCGTGGGCGTAGGAAATTTGAGAGGAGCTGTCCTTAGTACGAGAGGACCGGGATGGACGCACCGCTGGTGTACCAGTTGTTCTGCCAAGAGCATCGCTGGGTAGCTATGTGCGGAAGGGATAAGTGCTGAAAGCATCTAAGCATGAAGCCCCCCTCAAGATGAGATTTCCCATAGCGTAAGCTAGTAAGAACCCTGAAAGATGATCAGGTTGATAGGTCAGAGGTGGAAGCGTGGTGACACGTGGAGCTGACTGATACTAATCGTTCGAGGACTTAACCAAATCGATTATTCGGTTTTCTCTTCTTCATTCATTATCTAGTTTTGAAGGTATAATCCTTTTTGTGCAAGCAAAAGAGGTCACTTCAATCAAATAGTCCGGTGGCGATAGCGAGAAGGTCACACCCGTTCCCATACCGAACACGGAAGTTAAGCTTCTCAGCGCCGATGGTAGTTAGGGGCTGTCCCCTTGTGAGAGTAGGACGTTGCCGGGCAAGTAAAAGAGTATCCAATAGGGGTACTCTTTTTTTGATTTGTCTTTTATTAGGAGCTCATGGAGCAAGAAATGCGTAATTTCGCAAGGAAAGTGTGTCACAAGAAGGGTCCATGAAACAAGAAAAGAGTAGTTTTAAAGGAAAAGTATGTCTCATGAAGTGTTCATGAAACAAGAAAAGAGTAGTTTTAAAGGAAAAGTATGTCTCATGAAGGGTTCATGAAACAAGAAAAGAGTAGTTTTAAAGGAAAAGTATGTCTCATGAAGGGTCCATGAAACAAGATAAGGGGAGTTTCGTAAGGAAAGTATGTCTCATGAAGTGTTCATGAGGACAGAATCCAGCGGTTGGATAAGAAAGATTGTCCTCATAGAAGGTTCATGAGGACAAAGTCAGGCAAAATCCAGGAAAGAATGTCCTCATAGAGGGTTCATGAGGACAAAGCCGAGCGAAATCCAGGAAAGAATGTCCTCATAGAGTGTTCATGAGGACAAAGCCGGGCGAAATGCAAGAAAGTTTGTCCTCATGAAGCGCCAATAAGCGGAAAAATTTGAACAGTCCAAAGAGATAATCTGTTTTCAGTGTTTAAAATGAGACCAATGTAAAAAAGTGTTTTGTCCTTTAACTGCTACTTCACAATGTTTATAGTAGCTTTCGTAAGGTATTCGGAAACTAAAAAGGGTCCCTTTTCGAGGGTGATTTGTAAGAATGTCTCGATAAAGGGAAAGTCTTTGTTTGGCATGGTTTTGACGAGTTCACTCCACCATTCTGTCTCATAACGAGCAATCATGCTTAAATTGTAGAGCAGTAAGTAGTGCACTAATAGCTCATGAAAAACAAATCCACTATCTTTTGTTAGTGGAAGGGCAAAAGTTTGATCGAACAGGTTGTATTTTAAAGGGGAAGTGTTAAAGCTCTCTTTTTCACTTTCTTTTTCAAAAACGATGAAATCGTCCTCAAACCTGTTAAGAGTAAAGGTCTCAATTGCTTTATGAATAAAGAAATCGACGAAGCGATTTTCGGTCATATGAAAAGAATCTAGTATCTTTTTTGGAATATAGAAATCATTTCCTTCCTGACGAACCGTCGCAAAAGAAGGAGTCCCGTCAAACAATGCGACTAAAGAGTTTAATTCCGGGATTTGTTTAAAGAGACTTCCCATCGACATTTTATCCCCTTCTAATTGTTCAATGTGAAACAATTTTTTTGATAAAAAAGGAAACAAGCCTGTTTTCTGAAACTTGACCTCATCTTGAAAGAAATGAAACTGCTGTTTTTTGCGCTTTCTTGCTGATACACCATGTGCAAGAACGGAGGTAGTTTCTGGATAATTTGGATCGACAGTTAGGATACACGCCTTTATGAGATGAACAAGCCCATAAAAAAGAAGAATTGGTTGAATGATTAAAGGAGAATTTTTACCTTGTTCGTAATATACTTTTCCATGTTCGAGATAATAAATAAATGGATAACAATTCTCATATGCTTTTTGCTCTGCATTCTCTATCATTTGTTGTTCATAGCCCTTTTTCAAATATTGTTGAGTATAACTTGCGGAAAAAAACATGGAAAATGAAGACCATTGAAAAATAGACAATATCGCAACCTCCAAGTAAAACGTTAATCAAATATTTATCCCACATAAAATGGGAAAAGAAACGAGTATTTCTATTAGTGAATTATTTGAAAACTCTAACATATCATCTTATCCTTGACAGTATTTTAACCAATTGATAACCTACTAATAATATTTTCGAGTCTAGGAGGTCAAAAATATGTGGGAAAATAAATTTGCTAAAGAAGGGTTAACCTTTGATGACGTACTTTTAGTACCAGCAAAATCAGAGGTTTTACCAAAAGATGTTCAGTTGAAGGTCAAGCTTACGGAAAAAGTTAAGTTAAATATCCCGATTATCAGTGCAGGGATGGATACAGTCACAGAAGCGGAAATGGCTATTGCGATGGCTAGACAAGGTGGATTAGGGATTATCCACAAAAATATGTCGATTGAGCAGCAGGCGGATCAAGTACTCAAAGTTAAGCGTTCGGAAAGTGGAGTTATTACGAATCCGTTTTTCCTAACTCCTGAACATCAAGTATTTGATGCAGAGCATCTAATGGGTAAATATCGTATCTCAGGTGTACCGATCGTGAATAACGAAAATGAGCAAAAACTTGTTGGAATCCTCACAAACCGTGACCTCCGTTTTATTCAAGATTATTCGATCAAAATTTCGGATGTGATGACAAAGGAAAATCTTGTAACAGCTCCAGTGGGGACGACATTAGCTGAAGCAGAGAGTATTTTACAAAAGTATAAAATTGAAAAATTACCTCTTGTTGACGAGAACGGAATCTTAAAAGGATTAATCACGATCAAGGACATCGAGAAAGTGATTGAATTTCCAAACTCTGCGAAGGATGAGGCGGGAAGATTGTTGGCGGGTGCAGCTGTTGGTGTTACAAAGGATACGATGCGCCGCGTAGAAGCACTTGTTAATGCACACGTGGATGTCATTGTTATTGATACGGCACACGGACACTCTAAAGGGGTTATTGAGACGGTTAAGCAAGTACGAGATGGCTTTCCGAATGTAGCAATTATTGCAGGAAATGTAGCAACAGCAGAGGCGACAAGAGAACTTATTGAAGCTGGTGTAGACATCGTTAAGGTAGGGATTGGACCTGGTTCGATTTGTACGACTCGTGTAGTTGCAGGTGTGGGCGTTCCTCAAATCACAGCTGTTTATGATTGTGCAACAGAGGCAAGAAAGCATGGGAAAGCGATTATTGCCGACGGTGGGATTAAATACTCAGGAGACATCGTTAAAGCGTTGGCTGCAGGCGGACATGCAGTTATGCTAGGAAGTTTACTTGCTGGTGTATCTGAGAGTCCAGGGGAAACGGAAATATTCCAAGGTCGCCGCTTCAAGGTCTACCGTGGAATGGGCTCAGTTGCTGCGATGGAAAAAGGATCTAAAGATCGCTATTTCCAAGAGGATAATAAAAAGTTTGTTCCTGAAGGCATTGAAGGAAGGCTACCATATAAAGGACCTCTTAATGATACAATTTATCAGTTAATCGGAGGAATTCGTTCAGGAATGGGGTATTGTGGGACAAAAGACCTAGAAGAATTGAGAGAAAATGCTCAATTTATCCGTATGACAGGAGCAGGATTACGAGAAAGTCATCCACATGATGTCCAAATTACGAAGGAAGCACCGAACTACTCAATTTCATAATAGTGATTTAAACTGACTTGCTGACGTTAAGCAGGTCAGTTTTTTTATGAACTAATTTCCACTAACATATAAAAATAGGAAAATACTCTATCTATGCTTGTATATCGAACTATGTTAAAATAACAAGGGTGTAAATTAAGACTTGGAGGGCTCACAGTGAAAAAAAGCTTCATACAAAAAAGTATTGTTTGTTTATTAACGTTCGTATTAATGATTGGGTTTATTCAAAAGCCAGCAGCTGCTGCTGAAAATATAGATATTAATGCCAATGCTGTAATTTTAGTTGATGCGGAGACTGGTAAAATCCTGTATGAAAAGAATGCAGAGACCGTTTTAGGGATTGCCAGCATGACAAAAATGATGACCGAGTACCTCCTTTTAGAAGCTGTAAAGGAAGGGAAAGTGAAATGGGATCAAACATTTACGATCTCTCCAGAGCTTTCTAAAATGTCACATGATGAGAGCTTAAGTAATGTTTATTTACGTGTAGAAGGAACATATACAGTTGAAGATCTCTATTCTGCTATGGCAATTGAGTCCGCGAATGCAGCAACGTTAGCTATAGCTGAAATTGTTGCAGGGACAGAAGCTAATTTTGTGCAATTAATGAATGAAAAGGCTGAAGAGTTAGGACTTGGCGATTTTAAGTTTGTTAACTCAACAGGATTAAATAATCGTGATTTAGCGAAACATTTTCCTGATGTCGTAGGTGGTGCAGAAGAAGAAAACGTCATGTCAGCTAGAGCGGTAGCGAAATTAGCGTATCAGATTTTAAAAGATTTCCCAGAGGTTTTAGAAACGTCTAGTATTCCTGAAAAGACGTTCGCTCAAGGAACAGAAGATGAATTCGTGATGGATAACTGGAACTGGATGTTGGAAGGCTATCGTAATATTGCAGATAGATATCCAAATTATCAACAATTCACTTATGAAGGTTTAGATGGATTAAAAACGGGTTCTACAAATTTTGCAGGTTACTGTTTTACTGGTACAGCAAGTAGAGATGGAGTAAGATATATTACCGTTGTGATGGGGACGAAATCTCAAACAGAGCGTTTTGTCGAAACGAAAAAACTATTAGATTATGCCTTCAATAATTTTAGCAAAGAGGAATTAGTTCCTGCTGAATATGTGGTCAAGGGAACGGAAACGGTTCCTGTTGCCAAAGGGAAGGAAGATCAAGTCAAGGTTCACACAGCAGATGCAATTAGCTCTGTTGTAACGCCTGCTGAACAAGAGAATTTTGAAACGGTTATGGAACTTGATAAGGATAAGTTAAACGAAGATGGTGCCTTAACTGCTCCAATTAAAAAGGGAGACAAAATTGGAACATTAACGGTTCAATTTAAAGATGAAGAAGCTGATTATTTAAGCTCTGAAGGACAAAAGAGTATGACGGTTGACCTTATTGCAGCTGAAAATGTTGAAAAGGCCAATTGGTTTGTTCTAATGATGCGTGGTATTGGTGGATTCTTTGGTGATTTATGGGGAAGTGTGTCTTCAACCGTTAAAGGTTGGTTTTAATAAAAAAAGGTTTCTTGTCCTTGACAGGAAACCTTTTTTGTTGTTTATTTTCATTAGGGAAGGAAATTAATTCCGATGGATTTAGTAGCAGTTTTATTTTCCTAATATTTATTCTATTTTTAATTTAGTCGTATTTATTCTAAGGGGGATTACAACGTGAAAACAGGTACAGATCGTGTAAAACGTGGTATGGCCGAAATGCAAAAGGGCGGCGTTATCATGGATGTGGTAAATGCAGAACAAGCAAAAATTGCAGAAGAAGCCGGTGCAGTTGCTGTAATGGCATTGGAAAGAGTACCATCGGATATTAGAGCTGCAGGCGGAGTTGCACGTATGGCGGACCCTCGCATTGTTGAAGAAGTGATGAAGGCTGTCACCATTCCAGTTATGGCAAAGGCACGGATCGGACATATCGTTGAAGCTAGAGTACTAGAAGCGATGGGTGTAGATTACATAGATGAGAGTGAAGTGTTGACACCAGCCGATGAGGAATATCATTTAAACAAACGTGATTATACGGTGCCATTCGTTTGTGGATGTAGAGATTTAGGTGAGGCAGCCCGTCGTATTGGAGAGGGTGCTTCGATGTTGCGGACAAAGGGTGAGCCAGGCACAGGAAACATCGTGGAGGCAGTTCGTCATATGCGTAAAGTCAATGCTCAGGTTCGTAAGCTCGTGAATATGAGTGAAGATGAAGTGATGACAGAAGCTAAGCTTCTTGGTGCACCATATGAGCTTTTATTAGAAATTAAAGAGCATGGACGCTTACCAGTTGTTAACTTTGCAGCAGGTGGTGTTGCAACGCCTGCTGATGCGGCTTTAATGATGGAGTTGGGAGCTGATGGAGTATTCGTCGGTTCTGGAATTTTTAAATCTGAAAATCCTGCGAAATTTGCTAGAGCAATTGTAGAAGCGACTACCCACTATCAAGACTATAAATTAATTGCTGAACTTTCAAAGGAACTAGGAACACCGATGAAAGGGATTGAAATTTCTACTTTAGCTCCTGAAGCTCGTATGCAAGAACGTGGTTGGTAAGAAGGATGATCAAAGTTGGAGTATTAGCCTTACAAGGTGCGGTCAGGGAACATATTCGAGCAATCGAGGCGTGCGGGGCAGAAGCAGTGATGATTAAGAAAAAAGAGCAGCTAGTAGAGATAGATGGGCTTGTCATGCCTGGAGGAGAAAGCACCGCCATTAGAAGACTGATTGATAAATATGACTTTATGGATGGTTTGAAAGAGTTTGCCCAGGCGGGAAAACCAATGTTTGGGACATGCGCTGGTCTTATTTTACTTGCCAAAAATCTAGTTGGTTACGATGAACCCCATATCGGTGTCATGGATGTGACTGTAGAGAGAAATTCCTTTGGAAGACAGAAGGAAAGCTTTGAAGCAAACTTAGCGATCGCTGGCATAGCAGAAGACTATAATGCTGTCTTTATTCGTGCACCTCATATTGTTAAGGCCGGTGGGAATGTACAAGTACTAGCAAAGCATCATGAGCGCATTGTGATGGCGAGAGAAGGGAATCTATTAGGATGCTCCTTTCATCCTGAATTAACAGATGATCATCGGATTACCGCTTATTTTATCGATATGATTAGAGAAACTGTCGCATAAAAAGGTTGCAATTGGAAGATAATTATAGTAAATTTAGTTACAAAATTCCCTATAGCAAAAGCAATGAGAGGAAACAGTAACAGGAAATCCATTCTAGAAGAGAGCTGGTGGTTGGTGCAAACTAGTGAATGGAGCTTGTGAATCCATCCTTGAGTGAAGTATGGAATGCTCTAGTCAAGAGTCTAGTAAATACTTCCGGGTTAAACCGTTATCGATTTAAGGTGGAAAGTCTTTGTTTGCTTTCAACTAGGGTGGCAACGCGGGTAACTCTCGTCCCTTTTTTAGGGGACGGGAGTTTTTTGTTTGCTTAAATAAAGGCTCTTTTCGTAAATATTGTTTTTTGAATTATTATTTAGGAAAATAATTCCAATATATTTACTGAAAAACAATAAGGGGTCCGGCGAAAAGTGCCGTACAAAGCTAATGTGATCTTCTGAACCCCATTGAAGGTGTAAATGTCGGCTTCTGGACATTTACAAAAAAACTATAATCATTGCAAAAATTACGAAATAAAAAGAAGAGGTGTTTGATATGTTGGATCTAAAGTATTTACGTGCCAATTTTGAAGAAGTGAAGGCAAAGCTTCAACATCGTGGTGAAGATTTAACAGACTTAGGAAAATTTGAGGATTTAGACAAAAAGAGAAGAGAGTTAATTGTCGAAGCTGAGCAGTTAAAGAGTAAGCGTAATGAAGTATCTCAACAAGTTGCCACTTTGAAACGAGAGAAAAAGGATGCGGACCAATTAATCGCTGAGATGCGTGAAGTTGGCGATAAAATTAAAGTTTTAGATGAAGAATTACGTGAAGTGGAAGAAACTCTTGAAAATTTGATGTTAAGCATTCCAAATATTCCTCATGAAAGTGTTCCAGTTGGGGAAACGGAAGATGACAACGTCCTTCATCGGACATGGGGAGAGGTTCGAAAATTTGAGTTTGAACCAAAGCCTCACTGGGAAGTTGCCGATAAATTAAGCATTTTAGATTTTGAAAGAGCAGGAAAAGTTACGGGAAGCCGCTTTGTTTTTTATAAAGGGTTAGGCGCACGTCTTGAAAGAGCATTATTTAACTTCATGCTTGATTTACACACAGAAGAGCATGGCTATCAAGAAATTTTGCCCCCGTATATGGTGAATCGTGCAAGTATGACTGGTACAGGTCAGCTTCCAAAGTTTGAGGAAGATGCTTTCTTGATTGGTAGTGAGGATTACTTCCTTATCCCAACAGCTGAAGTACCCGTAACGAATCTCCACCGTGATGAAATTTTAGACGGCGAAGCTCTCCCAATAAACTACGCGGCATTTAGTGCTTGTTTCCGTTCTGAAGCTGGTTCTGCAGGACGCGATACAAGAGGATTAATTCGTCAGCATCAATTTAATAAGGTTGAGCTTGTAAAGTTTGTAAAGCCAGAAGATTCTTATGAAGAGTTGGAAAAATTAACGGGTAATGCAGAAAAGGTATTGCAATTATTAGGTCTTCCTTACCGAGTTATGAGAATGTGTACAGGGGACTTAGGATTTACTGCTGCGAAGAAATATGATATTGAAGTATGGATTCCAAGCTATGAAACGTACCGTGAAATTTCTTCTTGCAGTAACTTTGAAGGGTTTCAGGCGAGACGTGCCAATATTCGTTTCCGTAGAGAGCCTAAAGGGAAACCTGAACATGTTCATACTTTAAATGGATCTGGGCTGGCAATTGGAAGAACGGTTGCGGCTATTCTTGAGAATTATCAGCAAGCTGATGGCAGTGTTGTGATTCCTGAAGTATTACGTCCATATATGGGCAATCGAGAAGTCATTAAGTAAGTTAGAATTAGAAGAGAGCGAGTTCCTCTCGCTCTCTTTGTTTAAACATAGTTCTTAATGAATTTTATAATGGCACACTTTAATTTAAAAAACGAACCCTGATCAGAATTTATATCCAAAATATCGGTATTTTGAATAATATGCGTTTTTTTAATTCGCCTTTGTACATTATGAAATCAACTCAGCTGTGGCATAATAGAAAAAGTGATGAGAATAAATTTTTTTAAAGTGTTGACAACCCTATTTTAGAAATGGTATATTATCACTTGTCGATAATAAGGAGGAATACCCAAGTCCGGCTGAAGGGATCGGTCTTGAAAACCGACAGGCGGGTCAAACCGCGCAGGGGTTCGAATCCCCTTTCCTCCTCCATATTGATACTCAAACAATAGCGCATAATATTGGAGATTATAAAATCCGCTACAATCGTAGCGGATTTTTTATTTATTCGTATTTAATTTATTAGCAATTTGCTCAAGAATCGGTTCAATCGATGTGTTTTCTTGTTGAAGGTCATAATCCTTAATGTTTAAACGGAGGATTGGGCAAGCGCTAAAATGATTGATCCACTCTTCATAGCGACCATGCATTTCCTGCCAGTAATCAATTGGTGTTTCTTGCTCCATTTCACGTCCTCTAAGCTTAATACGATCAAGGATGTCCTCTAAAGAACCTTCCAAATAAATTAATAAATCAGGATGTGGGAAGTATGGCGTCATGACCATGGCTTCAAAGAGACTCGTATAGGTTTCGTAATCTACCTTCGACATCGTCCCCTTATCATAATGCATTTTGGCAAAAATTCCAGTATCCTCATAGATCGAACGATCCTGGATGAATCCACCACCATATTCAAACATTCTTTTTTGTTCCTTAAAACGTTCTGCTAGGAAATAGATTTGTAAATGAAAGCTCCAACGTGTAAAATCCTTATAAAATTTATCTAAATATGGATTATCGTGGACCCGTTCTAGAGAAGTTTTAAATTGTAAAGCCTCTGCAAGAGCAGTCGTCATTGTCGATTTTCCAACCCCAACGGTACCGGCAATCGTAATTACGGCGTTCTTTTTTATCCCGTATTTTTCGCGAAGATTCATGAAGATGTCCCCTTATGTGAAAGTAATGAGTTTAATTGCTCAAAAATATTGTCTAGATCTTGCTTATTGTTTACGAAGTCCATATTGTCACCATTTAAGCGGAGAATAGGAGTTGTAGGATTCTTTTTCTCAAAATCTAGCATGGCTTTTTCATAATCGAAAGATAATTGCTGTAGGTAATCGGGGCTTATGTTCTTTTCTTGTGAGCGGCCGCGATGATTAATTCGTGATAACAGTGTTTCTAAGCTTGCTTGTAAGTAAATCATGATATTTGGTTTTGGCATATCAGCCGTTAAAATGTTGTAAATATCTAAGTACTTTGTATAGTCATGAGGTTTTAACGTACGCTGAGCAAAAATGATATTTTTATAAACATGGTAATCTGCTACGACAGGGATATGTTTATTTAGAAAATGCTCCTTAATATCACCAAGCTGCTTGTAGCGATTACAAAGGAAAAACATTTCCGTTTGAAAACTCCATTCTTCAAGATTTTCATAAAACCTTTCTAAAAAAGGATTTTCATCGACAATCTCGAGAAGGAGTCTATATTGATAATGTTCAGAAATGGCTTTTGCAAGGGAAGTTTTTCCGACCCCAATTGGCCCTTCCACTGTAATAAAAGGTACTTCGTTCATGCACTTAACTCCTTTAATCAATTCGACAAAATTTTTCACCTCCACTATAGTACCATGTAATGGGGGGAGTTGGGTGAGAAATTCTTTAGTAAAATTATGTATAAGAAAAAGCAAGTAGCCTGAGATTTTGGCCGCTTGCTTCATTTATCGTGCTTAGCGTTTAACAACATCAAAATTTTCTACGATTAGAAGCCAATTTTGTGGGAAGGATAAACCGAGTTTCCAATAGCTCATCCCACGTAAATTGAGCTCTTTTATCATCTCGAACTTCGCTTGAATAGAACGAGCATCCTCAAACCAAACTTCATGGCGTCTTCCTTCTCCATCAACATAATGGAAAAAAGGGGCTTGTGCTGTCGTATCATATTGAATCGGAACATTATGTTCTGCTGCGAGCTGAATCGCTTGCTGAGGACTGACTGCTCTGGCGATGGAACCTTGAACAAAAGGAAGAGTCCAATCATATCCATATAAATTTTGTCCCATCATAATTTTAGATGAAGGCATTTCTGTCAGGGCATACTCGATCACATCACGAACAGGTCCGATTGGCGATACAGCCATCGCGGGCCCTCCGCTATAACCCCATTCATAAGTCATAATGACAACAAAATCGACTATTTCACCATGGGCACGGTAATCATGGGCTTCGTACCATGCTCCCTCTTGTTCAGCACTTGTTTTTGGAGCTAGGGCAGTCGATAAGAGCCAGCCCTGTTCGGCAAAACGGGCCTTTGCTTTTCGTAAAAATTGATTGTAAGCTTCTCGATCGGCAGGACGTAAGTATTCTAAATCGAAATGGATGTCCCGGAAACCATACTTTTGAGCCGTGGCAACAATATTATCTAAAAAGGTATTTTGGATCACCATGTCATTTAGTAGGATTCGTCCAAGCTCGTCACTAAATTGGTCGTTTTCTTGGTTGGTGATGACCATCATTAAAATGGCATCGTTGGCATTTGCAATCGCCGGAAAATCATTGAGAAGCGGCTCTTTCAATGTTCCATCTCGCTGTGCTTGGAAACTAAAGGGAGCTAAGTATGTTAGATAAGGTGCTGCATCTCTTGCACTTTCTACTAAATTTGGAGCAACTGTTGTCCCCCTTGGTTCCACGTAGGCATTAAATTCAGCTTCTTCTGTTGGGAGTTGGGGGATATACAATCTAGTTCCTACACGAAGAGGTTGATTGGTTGGGATTCCATTTATGGATGCGAGTTCCTGATAAGAAAGATTGAAGCGATTGGCGATGGCCCATAAACTATCTCCTGGTTGAACCCAATAAAATCGTCCGACTATGGGGATGACCAAGGTCTGTCCTACAACTAGACGATTAGGGTTCGGAATCTCATTTGCTTCTATTAATTCATCCACTGTTGTGCCAAAGGCTTGTGCAATGCCAAATAATGATTGATTTTGTTGAACAACATGAATTTGCATTTTATCTCCTCCTTGCCCAGATTTAGGCTACATTCATCCTATGCAAAGAAGAAGTAGGAATTGACAATCGGACATACTTATTGGATAAACTAAGTAATAGCTATTTGAATGAAGGAGTTTATAATGGGATATTCAATTCATGAGAAATTTATGAAAGAAGCAATTGAAGAGGCAAAAGAAGCAGAGAAGTTAGGTGAAGTACCAATTGGAGCAGTTATTGTCCTTAATGGTAAAATTATCGCAAGAGCACATAATCTTAGGGAGTCAAATCAATCGGCGATTGCTCATGCCGAGATTTTAGCCATTGATAAGGCCTGTCAAAAGCTTGGCAAATGGAGATTGGAGAAGGCTACTCTCTACGCAACCCTAGAACCTTGCCCCATGTGTGCAGGGGCCAGTATGCTTTCTAGGATAGAGAATGTTGTCTATGGAGCAAGTGATCCGAAGGGTGGGTGTGCTGGAACTTTTATGAACCTTTTACAAGATCAAAGATTTAACCACCAAAGTGAGGTTTTGTCAGGAATCCTTGAAGAAGAATGTGGCCAACTTCTCACTGATTTCTTTCGGAAATTACGTGAAGAGAAAAAGAAAAAGAAAGCGACGGAAAAGGACTTACAATAATTTACAGAAGCTAAAGATTGATTTTCAGTCTGATTCTTAGTATACTTGTATATGCCGTGCTAGGTGGGGAGGTAGCGGTGCCCTGTACTCGCAATCCGCTCTAGCGAGACTGAATTCCTTTCCGAGGCTGATGCTCTGTAGGGTCTGCCTTAGGTAAGTGGTGTTGAAGCTCGGGTCCTGCGCAATGGGAATCCATGAACCATGTCAGGTCCGGAAGGAAGCAGCATTAAGTGGACACTCCCATGTGCCGCAGGGTTGCCTGAGCTGAGCTAACTGCCTAAGTAACGCTTATGGACTTCAGTCGACGAAAGGTGCACGGTTTTACATATGAATGCACAGACTCATCCGAACTAGGGTGAGTTTTTTTGTATTCTGTCCAAATTCATAACCAGTGATTATTTTTCATTAGAAAAAAATTAAGGTATAATGAGGGAGACTATTTCTGTGTTGCTTAAAAAGTAACGTACATATGTTAAATGAAGGGGGCGCGTCTGTGAGTTATCAAGCTTTATATCGTGTTTGGCGTCCGCAGCAGTTCTTTGATGTTGTCGGGCAGGAGCATGTGACAAAAACGCTACAAAACGCCCTGCTTCAGGAAAAGATTTCCCATGCTTATTTATTTTCTGGACCAAGAGGAACAGGAAAAACAAGTGCGGCAAAGATATTAGCAAAAGCGGTAAATTGTGAGAGAGCACCTATTCAAGAACCATGTAATGAGTGCCCATCTTGTAGAGGAATAACGGATGGTTCCATTTCAGACGTCATTGAAATTGACGCGGCATCCAACAATGGTGTAGATGAAATCAGAGACATCCGAGACAAAGTGAAGTATGCACCAAGTTCCGTTAAGTATAAGGTCTATATTATTGATGAAGTTCATATGCTTTCCATCGGTGCCTTTAACGCTTTGCTTAAAACACTCGAGGAACCACCGAAGCATGTTATTTTTATCTTAGCTACAACAGAGCCTCATAAAATTCCACTAACGATCTTGTCTCGCTGTCAACGCTTTGATTTCAAAAGGATTTCGGCAAATGCAATCGTTAATCGAATGAAGTTGATTGTCGATGAAACAGGTGTCGAGGTTGAGGATAAAGCGTTGCAAGTTGTCGCAAGAGCGGCAGAAGGTGGAATGCGAGATGCTTTAAGCTTATTAGATCAGGCTATCTCCTTTAGTCAGGATCATGTTACGTTGGAAGATGCGTTAACCGTTACTGGGGCCGTTTCGCAAAATTTCCTCAATCGCTTGGCTCAAGCGATAAAGAAAAAGGATGTAGCAGAAGGACTGTCCGCATTAGAAGAGTTATTGTTTCAAGGAAAAGACCCTTCTAGATTTGTTGAAGATTTTATTTTGTTCTATCGTGATATGCTCTTATACAAAGCTGCTCCAACATTGGAAGAATCAATGGAACGAGTGATGCTGGATGAAGAATTTCAAGAGCTAACGAAAACGAATGAACAAGAAGAGATCTATGAAATCATCGATATTCTCAATAAAACTCAACAGGAAATGCGCTGGACGAATCATCCGAGAATTTTCTTGGAAGTGGCGATTGTGAAGTTATGTCAGCTTGAAAAGGCAGCCAGCTCTGGATCGAATGAGGTAGAAAAGCTATTAGCTAAGCTTGAACAATTAGAGTCAGAGTTACAAGAGCTGAAAGAAAAAGGAATACAAGTTAGCGATGAATCACCGGCTGCGTCTAAACCGAAGCCTCAACGTGTTAATCGCAAAGGCTTCCAAGCCCCTGCGGGGAGAATCAACGAAATTTTAAAAGAAGCAACAAAATCAGACTTGAATCTTGTTAAAGGTCGTTGGGGTGAAATGCTGGGCCGTCTCGCTCAAAAACAAATGAGGTCTCAGGCTGCCTTGCTAAATGAGGCTGAACCAGTAGCTGCTTCAACGAGTGCTTTTATCATTAAATTCAAATATGAAATTCATTGCCAAATGGCGATGGAAAATGCCAGCTTTCTACAAGTTTTAACGAAGTTATTTGAAGAGTTAACAGGTAAGAGATTACAAATTATTGGAGTGCCAGAAGAACAGTGGCTTCACCTTAGAGAAGAATTTCTGAAAGGGCACAAAGATGATGAATCTGACCAGTTAGATGGGGAATCATCATCTGAGGATGATCCGATTGTATCAGAAGCGGTTAAATTATTTGGAGATACTCTTATTGAAATAAAAGATTAATGGAGGAATGAATAATATGCGTGGAATGGGTAATATGCAAAATATGATGAAGCAAATGCAAAAGATGCAGAAGAAAATGGCAGAGGCTCAGGAAGAATTAGGAGAAAAGCAAATTGAAGGTACTGCTGGCGGCGGTATGGTCACAGTAATTGTTTCCGGTCATAAAGAAGTCCTTGAAGTAAAAATTAAGGAAGAGGTAGTCGATCCTGAAGATATCGAAATGTTACAGGATCTCGTTTTAGCAGCAACAAATGATGCTTTGAAAAAGGCAGATGAGTTAACAAATCAAACAATGGGACAATTCACTAAAGGGATGAACCTTCCAGGAATGTTCTAGGAGGGAAAAATATGCATTATCCTGAACCAATATCTAAGCTGATTGACAGCTTTATGAAATTGCCAGGTATCGGCCCAAAAACGGCCGCTCGTCTGGCATTTTTTGTATTAAGTATGAAGGAAGACGTCGTTCTTGATTTTGCTAAGGCGTTAGTGAATGCAAAAAGAAATTTAAGTTATTGTTCCGTTTGTGGCCATATCACTGATCAGGATCCTTGTTATATTTGTTCAGATGAAAGACGGGATCGTTCCGTTATTTGTGTCGTTCAAGATCCAAAGGATGTCATCGCAATGGAAAAAATGAAGGAATTTGGTGGACTTTATCATGTCCTACAGGGGGCTATTTCACCTATGGATGGAATTGGTCCGGAAGATATCAATATTCCTGATTTATTAAAAAGGCTTCAAGATGAGACGGTTGAAGAAATTATTCTTGCTACCAATCCCAATATTGAGGGAGAAGCAACAGCGATGTATATTTCAAGACTTTTAAAGCCTTCAGGAATAAGAATCACGAGAATTGCACATGGTTTACCTGTAGGTGGCGATTTAGAATACGCCGATGAGGTTACCTTGTCCAAAGCACTTGAAGGTAGAAGAGAAGTTTAAGGATTATTGAAATCTGGAAAACGAACGGGTAAATGATCAAGCGGAGGTATGACCATGTTTTTTCGACGAAAAGGCTGGCTGCGCAAAGAATTTGATGAAAAGCTTTTAAGGCAACTTAGTGAAATTCGGGCAGATTGGACAAATCAAAAATCATTAGTAGAAAAAAGCTTTGATCCTTCAGAAGAAATTTTATGTTCTGCCAAGCTTGCAGAGGCAAAATACTTCTATTTAATAAAAGAAGCAAAATCAAGGAAAATTAATATCCGAAAATAAAATCGCTCCTCCCATGTCATTTTTTTGTGAACTTGTACATATTTTAGTATAGGTGATTTTGATGGGAGGAGGATTTTTTTGGAACCAGTTGTTGTGATCGCCCTTATAGGAGGGTTAATCGTTATTTTTCTTTTAGTGGGTACACCTTTAAAACCGATTCGTTTGGTTGGACAAGGAGTTGTGAAATTATTAATCGGTGCATTATTATTGTTTTTCTTAAACATTTTAGGAAATCAATTTGGGATTCATATTCCCATCAATTTAGCGACCTCAGCTGTTTCAGGATTCCTTGGGATTCCGGGATTATTTGCATTAGTAGCGATTGATACATGGATTTTATAAAAATTGTTGACTTCGGTTCTGAACGATGATAATATATTAAAAGTCGTCACAAGATAACAAGTTAACTACTTTTAAAAAGATGTTGACATTTAATTGTGAGAATGGTATATTAATAAAGTCGCCTCTGAGCGATTGAGAGAAATTTTCTTTCGGGAAAATTAATGAAAGATATTTTCACTAGCGTGAAAAATCATAACTGCACTTTGAAAACTAAACAAATCATACGTCAACAAATAATAGTGGAGGCGACTGTACAGCTTCGACAAACATTGGAACTTCTGGCGGAAAAGTCCAAAAGACTTTGACAGAAGAAGTGAAATGGTCGAAAAGCTAGGAGCCGAAACTAGCCAACGTTAGTTTTATTATGTTTTAAATTAAGAGCTAATTCTTACTCTTTTTTGGAGAGTTTGATCCTGGCTCAGGACGAACGCTGGCGGCGTGCCTAATACATGCAAGTCGAGCGGATTTGAGGGAGCTTGCTCCCGAAAATTAGCGGCGGACGGGTGAGTAACACGTGGGCAACCTGCCTATAAGACTGGGATAACTTCGGGAAACCGGAGCTAATACCGGATAATGCTTTTGAACTCATGTTCTTAAGCTGAAAGATGGCTTCTCGCTATCACTTATAGATGGGCCCGCGGCGCATTAGCTAGTTGGTGAGGTAACGGCTCACCAAGGCCACGATGCGTAGCCGACCTGAGAGGGTGATCGGCCACACTGGGACTGAGACACGGCCCAGACTCCTACGGGAGGCAGCAGTAGGGAATCTTCCGCAATGGACGAAAGTCTGACGGAGCAACGCCGCGTGAGTGATGAAGGTTTTCGGATCGTAAAACTCTGTTGTTAGGGAAGAACAAGTACCGGAGTAACTGCCGGTACCTTGACGGTACCTAACCAGAAAGCCACGGCTAACTACGTGCCAGCAGCCGCGGTAATACGTAGGTGGCAAGCGTTGTCCGGAATTATTGGGCGTAAAGCGCGCGCAGGCGGTTCCTTAAGTCTGATGTGAAAGCCCCCGGCTCAACCGGGGAGGGTCATTGGAAACTGGGGAACTTGAGTGCAGAAGAGAAGAGCGGAATTCCACGTGTAGCGGTGAAATGCGTAGAGATGTGGAGGAACACCAGTGGCGAAGGCGGCTCTTTGGTCTGTAACTGACGCTGAGGCGCGAAAGCGTGGGGAGCAAACAGGATTAGATACCCTGGTAGTCCACGCCGTAAACGATGAGTGCTAAGTGTTAGAGGGTTTCCGCCCTTTAGTGCTGCAGCAAACGCATTAAGCACTCCGCCTGGGGAGTACGGCCGCAAGGCTGAAACTCAAAGGAATTGACGGGGGCCCGCACAAGCGGTGGAGCATGTGGTTTAATTCGAAGCAACGCGAAGAACCTTACCAGGTCTTGACATCCTTATGCCATCCCTAGAGATAGGGCTTTCCCTTCGGGGACATAAGTGACAGGTGGTGCATGGTTGTCGTCAGCTCGTGTCGTGAGATGTTGGGTTAAGTCCCGCAACGAGCGCAACCCTTGATCTTAGTTGCCAGCATTGAGTTGGGCACTCTAAGGTGACTGCCGGTGACAAACCGGAGGAAGGTGGGGATGACGTCAAATCATCATGCCCCTTATGACCTGGGCTACACACGTGCTACAATGGATGGTACAAAGGGCAGCGAAGCCGCGAGGTGGAGCGAATCCCATAAAACCATTCTCAGTTCGGATTGTAGGCTGCAACTCGCCTACATGAAGCCGGAATCGCTAGTAATCGCGGATCAGCATGCCGCGGTGAATACGTTCCCGGGCCTTGTACACACCGCCCGTCACACCACGAGAGTTTGTAACACCCGAAGTCGGTGGGGTAACCTGGTCCTTAATTTAGCCTCTTACTACTATGTAATAGGAAGCTAAATTAAGGACTAGGAGCCAGCCGCCTAAGGTGGGACAGATGATTGGGGTGAAGTCGTAACAAGGTAGCCGTATCGGAAGGTGCGGCTCGGATCACCTCCTTTCTAAGGAATATGGAGACTTAGATGTCTCATAATCGTAACGTTGATGGAAGCTTTTTTGACTCGTCAGAAAAGCCGTATGATTTGTTTAGTTTTGAGAGTGCAACACTCTCTAATTGAATATGAAATTCTCATTATATGGGCCTATAGCTCAGCTGGTTAGAGCGCACGCCTGATAAGCGTGAGGTCGATGGTTCGAGTCCATTTAGGCCCACCATCCTTATAATGGGGCCTTAGCTCAGCTGGGAGAGCGCCTGCCTTGCACGCAGGAGGTCAGCGGTTCGATCCCGCTAGGCTCCACCAAGAATTTTTTACGTAACGTAGTGAAGTAAAAATATTCTTCCTTAATTTTTCGCAAAACAAAGTGAAGTGAAAATGTTTTTCCTTCAACTTTTATAAGCGGATTTTTTAAATTGAATGATTGTACCTTGAAAACTAGATAATGAAATGAAGAAGAACCAAGAATTACCGAGTAATCGCCATTTTAGTTTTTTCTCTCTATATGTTTAGAGATTAAGTTTCAAAACAAAAACCGCGAGGGTTACGAGAAGCAAGCAGATCAAGGAAGCGACTGAACGAGCACCGGAACGTACGTAGTTGGTACGTGAGGAGCGCAGAGAGGGAGCTGACGCAGAGATGCGCCGCTTATCGGAAGCCGCAGCATGGTTAAGTTATGAAGGGCGCACGGTGGATGCCTTGGCACTAGGAGCCGATGAAGGACGGGACTAACACCGATATGCTTCGGGGAGCTGTAAGTAAGCTTTGATCCGGAGATTTCCGAATGGGGAAACCCATCATTCGTAATGGGATGATATCTTTACCTGAATACATAGGGTAATGAAGGCAGACCCGGGGAACTGAAACATCTAAGTACCCGGAGGAAGAGAAAGCAAACGCGATTCCCTGAGTAGCGGCGAGCGAAACGGGATTAGCCCAAACCAAGAGGCTTGCCTCTTGGGGTTGTAGGACACTCTATACGGAGTTACAAAGGAACGAAGTAAACGAACAAGCCTGGAAAGGCTGGTCAAAGAAGGTAACAACCCTGTAGTTGAAACTTCGTTCCCTCTTGAGTGGATCCTGAGTACGGCGGGACACGAGAAATCCCGTCGGAAGCTGGGAGGACCATCTCCCAAGGCTAAATACTCCCTAGTGACCGATAGTGAACCAGTACCGTGAGGGAAAGGTGAAAAGCACCCCGGAAGGGGAGTGAAAGAGATCCTGAAACCGTGTGCCTACAAGTAGTTAGAGCCCTTTAACGGGTGATAGCGTGCCTTTTGTAGAATGAACCGGCGAGTTACGATTGCATGCAAGGTTAAGTTGAGAAGACGGAGCCGCAGCGAAAGCGAGTCTTAAGTAGGGCGTTTTAGTATGTAGTCGTAGACCCGAAACCAGGTGATCTACCCATGTCCAGGTTGAAGTTCAGGTAACACTGAATGGAGGACCGAACCCACGCACGTTGAAAAGTGCGGGGATGAGGTGTGGGTAGCGGAGAAATTCCAATCGAACTTGGAGATAGCTGGTTCTCTCCGAAATAGCTTTAGGGCTAGCCTCACGAAAAACGAGTCTTGGAGGTAGAGCACTGTTTGGACTAGGGGCCCTCATCGGGTTACCGAATTCAGACAAACTCCGAATGCCAAGTACTTAAGCGTGGGAGTCAGACTGCGAGTGATAAGATCCGTAGTCAAAAGGGAAACAGCCCAGACCACCAGCTAAGGTCCCAAAGTATACGTTAAGTGGAAAAGGATGTGGGGTTGCTTAGACAACCAGGATGTTGGCTTAGAAGCAGCCACCATTTAAAGAGTGCGTAATAGCTCACTGGTCGAGTGACCCCGCGCCGAAAATGTACCGGGGCTAAACGTATCACCGAAGCTGTGGGTGTACACCGTTGGTGTACGCGGTAGGAGAGCGTTCTAAGGGCGTTGAAGCTAGACCGGAAGGACTGGTGGAGCGCTTAGAAGTGAGAATGCCGGTATGAGTAGCGAAAGATGGGTGAGAATCCCATCCACCGAATGCCTAAGGTTTCCTGAGGAAGGCTCGTCCGCTCAGGGTTAGTCGGGACCTAAGCCGAGGCCGAAAGGCGTAGGCGATGGACAACAGGTTGATATTCCTGTACCACCTCGTTTTTGTTTGAGCGATGGGGGGACGCAGGAGGATAGGGTAAGCGCACTGCTGGATATGTGCGTCTAAGCAGTTAGGCTGGTAAACAGGAAAATCCGTTTACCGCAAAGGCTGAGCTGTGATAGCGAGGGAAATAGAGTACCGAAGTTCCTGATTCCACACTGCCAAGAAAAGCCTCTAGTGAGAAAACAGGTGCCCGTACCGCAAACCGACACAGGTAGGCGAGGAGAGAATCCTAAGGTGAGCGAGAGAACTCTCGTTAAGGAACTCGGCAAAATGACCCCGTAACTTCGGGAGAAGGGGTGCTTTTTAGGGTGAATAGCCCTGAAAAGCCGCAGTGAATAGGCCCAGGCGACTGTTTAGCAAAAACACAGGTCTCTGCGAAGCCGCAAGGCGAAGTATAGGGGCTGACGCCTGCCCGGTGCTGGAAGGTTAAGAGGAGGGGTTAGCTTACGCGAAGCTCTGAATTGAAGCCCCAGTAAACGGCGGCCGTAACTATAACGGTCCTAAGGTAGCGAAATTCCTTGTCGGGTAAGTTCCGACCCGCACGAAAGGCGTAACGATCTGGGCACTGTCTCAACGAGAGACTCGGTGAAATTATAGTACCTGTGAAGATGCAGGTTACCCGCGACAGGACGGAAAGACCCCGTGGAGCTTTACTGTAGCCTGATATTGAATTTTGGTACAGCTTGTACAGGATAGGTAGGAGCCTGAGAAGCCGGAGCGCTAGCTTCGGTGGAGGCGTCGGTGGGATACTACTCTGGCTGTATTGACATTCTAACCCGCACCTCTAATCGAGGTGGGAGACAGTGTCAGGTGGGCAGTTTGACTGGGGCGGTCGCCTCCTAAAGAGTAACGGAGGCGCCCAAAGGTTCCCTCAGAATGGTTGGAAATCATTCGTAGAGTGTAAAGGCACAAGGGAGCTTGACTGCGAGACCTACAAGTCGAGCAGGGACGAAAGTCGGGCTTAGTGATCCGGTGGTTCCGCATGGAAGGGCCATCGCTCAACGGATAAAAGCTACCCCGGGGATAACAGGCTTATCTCCCCCAAGAGTCCACATCGACGGGGAGGTTTGGCACCTCGATGTCGGCTCATCGCATCCTGGGGCTGTAGTCGGTCCCAAGGGTTGGGCTGTTCGCCCATTAAAGCGGTACGCGAGCTGGGTTCAGAACGTCGTGAGACAGTTCGGTCCCTATCCGTCGTGGGCGTAGGAAATTTGAGAGGAGCTGTCCTTAGTACGAGAGGACCGGGATGGACGCACCGCTGGTGTACCAGTTGTTCTGCCAAGAGCATCGCTGGGTAGCTATGTGCGGAAGGGATAAGTGCTGAAAGCATCTAAGCATGAAGCCCCCCTCAAGATGAGATTTCCCATAGCGTAAGCTAGTAAGAACCCTGAAAGATGATCAGGTTGATAGGTCAGAGGTGGAAGCGTGGTGACACGTGGAGCTGACTGATACTAATCGTTCGAGGACTTAACCAAATTGATTATTCGGTTTTCTATTCTTCTTTCATTATCTAGTTTTGAAGGTATAATCCTTTTTGCGCAAGCAAAAGAGGTCACTTCAATCAAATAGTCCGGTGGCGATAGCGAGAAGGTCACACCCGTTCCCATACCGAACACGGAAGTTAAGCTTCTCAGCGCCGATGGTAGTTAGGGGCTGTCCCCTTGTGAGAGTAGGACGTTGCCGGGCAAAGCGAAAGAGTATCCATTTGATGGGTGCTCTTTTTTTGATTTGTCTTTTATTAGGAGCTCATGGAGCAAGAAATGCGTAATTTCGCAAGGAAAGTGTGTCACAAGAAGGGTTCACGAAACAAGATAAGGGTAGTTTTGTAAGGAAAGTATGTCTCATGAGGAGTTCATGAGACAAGAAAAGAGTAGTTTTAAAGGAAAAGTATGTCTCATGAGGAGTTCATGAGACAAGAAAAGAGTAGTTTTAAAGGAAAAGTATGTCTCATGAAGGGTTCATGAGACAAGAAAAGAGTGGTTTTAAAGGAAAAGTATGTCTCATGAAGGGTTCATGAAACAAGAAAAGAGTGGTTTTAGAGGAAAAGTATGTCATATGAGGGGTCCATGAAACAAGATAAGGGTAGTTTCGTAAGGAAAGTATGTCTCATGAAGTGTTCATGAGAACAGATTCCAGCGGTTGGATAGGAAAGAATGTCCTCATAGAGAGTTCATGAGGACAAAGCCGAGAGAAAATCAGGAAAGTTTGTCCTCATAGAGGGTTCATGAGGACAAAGCCGAGAGAAAATCAGGAAAGTTTGTCCTCATAGAGGGTTCATGAGGACAAAGCCAGGAGAAAATCAGGAAAGTTTGTCCTCATAGAGAGTTCATGAGGACAAAGCCAAGCGAAATCCAAGAAAGTTTGTCCTCATAGGGTGTTCATGAGGACAAAGTCAGGCAAAATCCAAGAAAGATTGTCCTCATAGAGAGTTCATGAGGACAAAGTCAGGTGAAAATCAGGAAAGTTTGTCCTCATAAGGGGTTCATGAGGACAAAGTCAGGCGAAAACGAGGAAAGATTGTCCTCATAAGAAGGTCAATGAGGACAAGCTAGAGCAGCCGAAGCTGAAATCAAAAGAGAAAAAAGTCCGTAAGTACCCGTTCATGCAAGTATACAAAAAAGAGTTCCCGCTTAAATCCAAAATAAAAAAACCCCATTCAAGGAGTTTTTAAGAGTAAATTTCTGGTGAATTGATTTTTCGCATTTTTTTTAGGTAGAATTTATATTGAGGGTCGCTCGTTTCTGTAGAAATAATACTTTTTTCACAATCAGAGCAGATAAAGGATGTATATAAATAAATTCCTTTCCATTTGAATTGCTCGCAGATGACACAGCATGTTTCCCCAGGTTGTTTTTTTAATAATGTACTCATTATGACTCCACCTCCACAAAACTATTCTGCCCATGAATCCCCCAATATATAACAATTTTTAGAATATTCTCATTCTCTAAGGAGTTCCAAATGTACATGAAGTACTCAATGAAGATGTTAATTTAGTGTATGTTAGGAAGCAGCATACATTGTATGTCTTCCTTCAAGATTTTTGATTAAATTGTAACGGGAGTAGTTTTTACGATAAAATAGACGAGTGATGGAAATCAGGAGAGCCGAGATGGTGATGAGAGTTGAATCAACATGATACCCCGTTATATACGGCATTAGAGATGTTTTATAAAAGAAAGCCGATCTCCTTGCACGTGCCTGGACATAAAAACGGCTTATTAATGAAGAATAATAATTTTTTTCAAGGAATTTTACATATTGATGCGACAGAGTTAACAGGTTTAGACGATTTGCATGCTCCAGAAGGAGTGATTGAAAAAGCTGAGACGTTATTAGCTGACGTTTATAATGTGTCAAAAAGCTTTTTTTTAGTGAATGGTACGACGGTAGGGAATCTTGCCATGATGCTAGCGACGCTTGAGGAAGGAGAGCCCGTTTTTATTCAGAGAAACTGTCATAAATCCATTCTTAACGGGTTGGAGCTTACGAAGGCAAATCCAGTTCTATTAGGTCCAGAATATGAGCGAGAATGGAAGGTGGCTGGAGGAGTCACGCTGGAAACCATTAAGGAAGCATATGAACGCTATCCAGAATGTCGCGCGATCGTATTGACGTATCCGAATTATTACGGGATGACGTATGACCTGAAAGAGATTATCGAGTTTGCTCATAGCCACGATATTCCAGTATTGGTTGATGAGGCACATGGGGCGCATTTTATTGGAGCAGAGGGTTTCCCGCCATCAGCTGTTCAATTAGGTGCCGATGTGGTGGTGCAGTCTGCCCATAAAACATTGCCTGCAATGACGATGGGTTCCTTTTTACATATTAATAGTCAGTACGTTTCTACAAAGAGAGTAGCCCACTATCTAGGGATGTTACAATCAAGTAGCCCTTCTTATCCGATTATGGCCTCCTTAGATCTTGCGAGAAATTATATTGGAACTTATACAAAAGAGGATGAACTCTATTTTAAGGAAACCGTTGGGCACTTTAAAAAAGAACTAGAAACATTAGAATTCCTAAAAGTGTTAGATTATCCGAATCAAAATGGAGATCCGCTAAAGCTAACTATCCAATCACGTTGCGGCTATACAGGTTATGAATTACAGCAATTTTTTGAAGAAAAAGGGATTTTCTCAGAAATGGCTGATCCGAATAATGTTCTGTTTGTCCTTCCCCTTTTAAAAAAGAATGACAAATTTCCGTTCGAAGATATTATTGCAAAATTAAAAGAGCTACCAATTCGAAAAAAAGGTTCAAGGGAAGACGCTCATTATTTTAAAAAGGAAAGAATTTCAACTCTTTATCGTGTACAATCACAGAAGGAAGAATTAATACCGATACAAGAATCGATTGGTTACATATGTGCAGAGACGATTATTCCGTACCCCCCTGGAATTCCCTTATTGCTACGCGGAGAGAAGATCGCAAAGGCAGAAGTAGAGGGTCTACTGTATTTGCTCGAATCTGGCGCAAGATTTCAAGGGGGAGAAACACTTACAGAAGAAAAGATGAAGGTTTTTCATAAATTGGAGGATAACAATGACTAGAGGTTTGTTTATTACATTAGAAGGTCCAGAGGGAGCTGGTAAAACGACGATATTAAACCGACTTGCCGAAAGGTTTCAAAAAGAAGGGATAAAGGTATTACACACTAGGGAGCCTGGTGGTATTGAGATCGCAGAACAAATCAGAAAAGTGATTTTAGATAAAAGCAATACGGCTATGGATTCAAGAACAGAGGCTCTATTGTATGCAGCGGCACGGAGACAGCATTTAGTGGAGAAGGTACAGCCTGCTTTAGAAGAGGGCTATGTCGTGTTATGTGACCGTTTCGTAGATAGCTCATTAGCATATCAAGGCTATGCCCGGAAATTAGGGATTGATGAGGTGTACAGCATTAATCAATTTGCGATTGATGATATGATGCCGAATCTAACCTTATATTTTGATATTGATCCAAAGGTAGGGCTAGAAAGAATTAGCAGGAGTGATGAAAGAGAAGTGAACCGTTTAGATTTAGAAGAACTTCAATTTCACGAAGCAGTCCGAGAAGGATATCAAATTCTTTTGAAAATATTTCCAGAAAGAATTAGAAAAATAAATGCTGAACAATCGCTGGATGCCGTATTTGAAGAAGCATATAAAGAAGTAGACATGCTTGTTCAAAGCCGGAAATTTTAATTTTGTAGAAAAAATTGAGCAGGCATTACCCTTTAAGAAATTCATTCATAGAAATTCCTGTTATAATAAACATAATAAAAATGGATACTAAGGAGTTGATGGAATGAAGTTAATTATTGCAGTTGTACAGGATCAAGATAGCAATCGGTTATCAAGCTCACTTGTCGATCATAATTTTAGAGCAACGAAGCTAGCAAGTACGGGTGGATTTTTGAAATCTGGTAATACAACTTTCTTGATTGGAACAGAAGATATACGCGTCGATAAAGCGTTACAAGTGATTAAGGACAACTGTCAATCAAGAGACCAGCTAGTAGCACCTGTTTCTCCGATGGGGGGAAGTGCGGACTCCTATGTTCCGTATCCTGTTGAGGTTGAAGTGGGGGGAGCTACTGTATTTGTACTCCCAATTGAACAATTTCACAATTTTTAACGTACCACTAATAAATAAGTAAGTGAGTTGATCGATTTGAACACGTGGGAAAGCTATGAAACGATCCAACCAACCGTTTTGAAAATGTTGAAGAATAGTATAAAAAAAGGTCGGTTAGCCCACGCGTATTTATTTGAAGGAATGCGGGGGACAGGGAAAAAGGATGTCAGTCTCCTCTTATCAAAAAGTTTATTCTGTACGCATCCAGTTGATGGATATATTCCGTGTGAAGCTTGTCATAACTGCAGGCGAATTAATAGTGGAAACCATCCGGATATCCATATTGTGGAGCCTGATGGTGCCTCCATTAAAAAACAACAAATTCAGTCCCTTCAGGAGGAGTTTGCCAAGACTGGAGTAGAGTCGAAGAAAAAGGTGTATACGATTGTTCATGCTGATCGGATGACGGTAAATGCTGCTAACAGTCTATTAAAATTTCTTGAGGAGCCGACCTCTGAAACGACAGCCATTTTATTAACAGAACAAGCTCAGAAAATATTGCCGACGATTCTTTCTCGATGTCAAATTGTCACGTTTAAGCAACTATCTTCAGACCAACTCATACAGAAACTAGTAGAACGGGGAGTTTCGGAAAAAAAAGCCCCTATAATTGCCCAGCTTACCAATAATTTGGATGAAGGACTTGCACTAAGTAATGATGAATGGTTTGCACAAGCCCAAAAAATAGTGTTAAAATTATATGAAGTGCTAAGAAAGAATCCATTGGAGGCGTTAGTGTCTCTTCAAGAAGATTGGTTCTTACATTTTAAAGATAAAGAACAATACGATCAGGGGCTAGATTTATTACTTCTTGTTCTGAAGGATTTATTATATATACAACTTGGAAAGCAAAACCAGGTTGTTTATTTGGACGAAAGAGATCGTCTCGAACAATTTGCACTGCAAACTTCTGCAAAAAGGTTGGCCAATCAAATGACCGCTATTTTGAATGCAAAAAGAAGGTTGCATGCAAATATGAATCCACAGCTGCTATTGGAGCAGCTCGTGTTACAATTGCAGGAGGGATCATCATTTGTATAATGTAGTGGGAGTCCGCTTTAAAAAAGCGGGGAAAATCTATTATTTTGATCCCGGAGATCTCTTAATTCAAAAGGACGATTTCGTCATTGTGGAGACGGTTAGGGGAGTTGAGTACGGTCGAGTGGTCATCGGCCCAAAGCAGGTCGAGGAACACGATGTGGTTCTCCCACTTAAAAAAGTTCTGAGAATTGCAGATCAAAAGGATCGGCTTATCGTTGAAGAAAACAAACAGTCTGCCAAAGAAGCGTATGAGGTTTGTTGTGAGAAGGTTAACTTACATCAACTTGATATGAAGCTAGTAGATGTGGAATATACCTTTGACCGCAATAAGGTTATTTTCTATTTTACAGCGGATGGACGGGTTGATTTCAGAGAGCTTGTTAAGGATTTGGCCGCGATTTTTAGAACGCGGATTGAGTTAAGGCAAATCGGTGTACGAGATGAGGCCAAAATGTTAGGCGGAATCGGACCTTGTGGTCGTATGCTTTGTTGCTCTAGCTTTTTAGGGGACTTTGAGCCAGTGTCAATCAAAATGGCGAAGGATCAAAACCTATCTCTTAATCCAACGAAAATATCTGGGTTATGTGGTCGGCTTATGTGCTGTTTAAAGTATGAAAATGATGAGTATGAGACCGCTAAGGAACAGCTACCTGATGTGGGTGAAATCATAGGTACCCCAGCAGGATTAGGGAAAGTGGTTGGATTAAATATTTTGGAACGAATTTTACAAGTAGAAATGATAGATCAAGAGCGTGTCCTCGAATATACACTGGATGAAATATTAAAGGAAGGCGCTATGTAGGAGATCCACGGACGATAGAGGTGGAAGGCGTGAATAAAAAGGAAATCTTTGATTCAGTGAGTAATATGGAAGTACAGATTGGACAGCTGTATCAGCAGCTTGGTGAGTTAAAAGAGCATTTAGCAGAAATTCTCGAAGAAAATAACTCGTTAAAGCTAGAGAATGATCATCTAAGACGTCGGCTGGAGCATACCTCTAACACTGGGAAAAAAAATCAGGGTCAACAGCAAAAGAAATCTGTTGCTGGGCAACCTGATGAGAAAGCAGTTGATATTGGGGAAGGATATGATAATTTAGCAAGGCTTTATCAGGAAGGCTTCCACATCTGTAATTTGCATTTTGGTAGTCCTCGTAAAGAAGGCGATTGTCTTTTTTGCTTATCTTTTCTTAATAAAAAGTAATGTGGTCTTCCTTTTAGGGAGACTATTTTTTTAGATTTGAAAAAAGAACCTGGAGGAAAAAGAATGGTTCCATTAAAAGATGATGAGCGTTTGGATTATTTATTAGCAGAGGACATACGGATTATTCAAAGTCCGTCGGTGTTCGCTTTTTCATTGGATGCCGTATTGCTCGCCAGATTTGTCTATGTCCCCATTCAAAAAGGGAATTTAATTGATTTATGTAGTGGAAATGGTGTCATTCCCCTTTTTTTAAGTACGAGAACAAAAGGGGAAATAACAGGTGTTGAAATTCAAGAGCGTTTATATGATATGGCGAAAAGAAGCTTTCAGTATAATGAATTGGATCATCGCTTACAAATGATTCATGGAAATATAAAGGATATGCCGAGTCAATTAGGGATGGGGAAATTTGATGTGGTTACATGCAATCCGCCTTATTTCCCAACACCATCGAATGAGGAAATCAATGAGAATGAGCATTTAGCCATTGCACGGCATGAAATTTTTTGTACATTAGAGGATACGATTCGTGTATCGAGCCAGCTCGTAAAACAAGGTGGAAAGGTTGCTTTTGTTCATCGACCAGGAAGATTATTAGACATAATCACCTTGATGCGGCAATATCGTTTGGAACCAAAGAGAATTCAATTGGTCTACCCGAAACATGGGAAAGAAGCGAATACTCTTTTAGTAGAAGCGATTAAAGATGGGAAAGCAGATTTAAAAATTCTCCCTCCTTTAGTCGTTTATGATGACAATAATGAGTACACGCCTGAGATAAAGGATATCCTGTATGGGGACAAGCAGTAAATAAGGGTAGGGTGAAAAAACATGTGGCAACAAAAAAGCTTTGAAAATGAACAAGAGAAGGGGATCTTATATTTAATTCCAACTCCGATTGGGAATTTGGAGGATATGAGCTTCCGTGCCGTTCGGCTATTAAAAGAAAGTGATTACATAGCAGCAGAGGATACGAGAAATACAAAAAAGTTATGTAATCATTTCGAGATTTCTACACCTGTCGTTAGTTATCATGAGCATAATAAAGAAACGAGCGGGGCAAAGCTCATTGAAAGGCTTAAAGCAGGGGAAAAAATAGCTTTAGTTAGTGATGCAGGAATGCCAACGATTTCCGACCCAGGCTATGAATTGGTTGTCGCTGCAACGAATGAACAATTAACCGTCGTTCCACTACCAGGGGCAAATGCAGCTTTAACTGCTCTTATTGCATCTGGCTTAGCAACACAGCCCTTCTTTTTTTACGGATTTTTACCGAGACAAAAGAAGGAAAAAGTGGCTGAGCTTGAAGAGCTATCGAAACTGATGTCGACCGTCATTTTATATGAATCTCCCCATCGTTTGAAAGAGACACTCCAGCAAATTTATGATGTATTTGGTGAACGTCAAATCTCCATATGCCGAGAATTAACAAAACGGTATGAAGAATTTATTCGTGGAACGATAAGTGAAGTACTTGAATGGGCCTCAAATGGCGAGGTTCGTGGGGAATTTTGCCTTATTATAGAAGGGCGTCATGAGCGAATGGAAGAAACCGATATTTGGTGGGAAGGACAAACGATTCAGGAACATATTGAGCATTATATGACTGAACAGGGACTATCATCAAAAGATGCCATTAAGCAAACAGCGAAGGATCGCAATATGAATAAAAGAGATGTCTATCATGCCTATCACATCGAGGAATGAGGACCAAAACAAAAAGGCTTCTTGTGAAAAGAAGCCTTAACTATTGGGTTAAATCTTGATTAAGCTTTTGCTGTTTGGAAAGCGTCTTGAATTTCTTTTAATAGCTTTTCAGCGCCTTCACGGCTTAAAATAAGCTTGCCATCTGC
Source organism: Robertmurraya phoenicis (assembly GCF_047302285.1). Lineage (GTDB taxonomy): Bacteria > Bacillota > Bacilli > Bacillales > Cytobacillaceae > Robertmurraya. Next base: position 50,243 of record NZ_CP154845.1, on the reverse strand, counting down.
AAATGTTGCATTATCATCAGAAACTTCACCTGTAACTTGACAAGTCATGTTAGGCTTATATTTCTTTAAAACAATGCGCTCGTCATCTACATAAATTTCTAGTGCGTCCTTTTCTGCAATTCCTAATGTACGTCTTAATTCGATCGGAATAACCACACGACCAAGTTCATCAACCTTACGAACAATACCTGTAGATTTCATAATAAAATCTCCTCTCAATCTCCAAAAAATTTTTCTCTATTTATCTATTTTCGTCATTATTCGACAAATTTCTTCCTAAATCAATAATAACAGTTATTCCCATAAACGTCAATAATTTTGTAATCATTATTTTAGTAATTTATGGAATAATATGAATCTGTAATTTCGCGTCATATGCGACATAGTTTGAAAATAATAGAATGTTTTTGGAGGTCCTTTTATTATCAATGAAATAATATTTTGGAAATAAACGATCATTATATAAATGAGCACCTCCTTAAAAGGATGATCTGGTTGCACATTTTCTTATTTTTATGTATATTTTGATGATAGAATAGGTAATGATGACGAGTGTACTGGACTCAAAATTACATTTATTTATCTATCAGCAAATAACCTATATTCCAAAGGTTGTTGATTATTGTAAAATTTACCCCAATAATGTTCCAGTTAAACACAACTCGTCCATTTTTTTCTAAATTTTATAGATAATTTTGATAGGTTGCTTCTATCGAAAAGGAAAATGCAGACTTTCTGCCATTCTAAAAGCCTATAACATGGCAAATTAATTTTAATTCCCTATGAGGAGGGACCATTATAGTGGAACAATCTAAGACGTTTTATTTAACAACGCCGATTTATTATCCAAGTGGAAACTTACATATTGGTCATGCCTATACGACAGTTGCAGGTGATGCAATGGCTCGTTATAAGCGTTTGCGTGGATATGATGTAATGTACTTAACGGGAACGGATGAGCATGGGCAAAAAATTCAACAAAAGGCTCAGGAAAAAGGGATTACTCCCCAAGAATATGTCGATGAGATTGTATCAGGAATTCAAGAACTTTGGAAAAAGCTTGATATCTCTTATGACGATTTCATTCGTACAACGCAAGATCGTCATAAAATAGTAGTAGAAAAAATCTTTGCTCAACTACTCGAGCAGGGGGATATTTATTTAGATGAATATGAAGGTATGTATTGTACGCCATGTGAGTCATTCTTTACGGAAAGACAATTAAATGAAGGAAAGTGTCCTGATTGCGGAAGACCAGTGGAAAAAGTAAAGGAAGAATCGTATTTTTTCAAGGTTAGTAAATACGCGGATCGTTTGCTTCAATATTATGAAGAGAATCCACAATTCATTCAACCGGAATCTCGTAAAAATGAGATGATTAATAATTTCATTAAACCTGGTCTAGAAGATTTAGCTGTTTCGAGAACGACTTTTGACTGGGGGATTAAAGTTCCTGGTAATCCTAAGCATGTGATTTATGTATGGATTGACGCTCTTTCTAATTATATTACGGCATTAGGATACGGGACAGATGATGAAAGCAAATACAATAAGTATTGGCCTGCGGACTTTCATTTAGTTGGAAAAGAAATTGTCCGTTTTCATACGATTTACTGGCCAATTATGTTAATGGCATTAGACTTACCTCTTCCTAAAAAGGTATTTGCCCATGGATGGCTATTGATGAAGGACGGAAAAATGTCTAAGTCAAAAGGGAATGTCGTTGATCCGGTAACACTCATCGATCGCTACGGATTAGATGCTCTTAGATATTACTTGCTTCGTGAAGTTCCATTTGGAGCGGATGGGGTCTTTACACCAGAAGGGTTTGTCGAAAGAATCAATTTTGATTTAGCGAATGATTTGGGAAATCTTCTCAATCGTACGGTAGCGATGATCGACCGCTACTTTGATGGAATGATACCTGCTTACAAAGGATCAGAAGGAGAGTTTGACCAGCAACTTCTTCAAGTAAACCTAGATACAGTGCAAAAATATGAGGAAGCAATGGAGAATATGGAATTCTCTGTAGCGCTAACTTCCTTATGGCAGCTTGTGAGTCGTACGAACAAATATATAGATGAAACACAACCATGGGTGTTAGCAAAAGAAGAAAAAATGGAACCATTGGGTTCTGTGATGGTCCATTTGGCTGAGTCTTTAAGAAGAGTGGCGATTATGCTACAACCGTTCTTAACAAGAACACCTAAAGGAATCTTTGAACAGCTTGGTGTGGCAGAGGCTTTAACCACATGGGAAAGCTTAGAGACATTTGGAGTGATTGGAGAAGGAGTTAAGGTAGCAAAAGGAAATCCTCTATTCCCTCGTCTAGATATTGAAGAAGAGGTCGCTTTTATAAAGGAAAAAATGCAAGGTTCTGCTCCTACTCCAGTGGAAGAGAAAAAAGAAGAAGTTCCAGAAAGTGAAGAAATTACGATTGATGACTTTATGAAAGTCGATTTACGTGTGGCACAAGTGTTAGCCGCAGAGCCTGTGAAGAAAGCAGATAAATTGCTAAAGCTTCAACTAGACTTAGGCTATGAGAAACGCCAAGTTGTATCGGGGATTGCTCAATTTTATAAACCTGAACAACTTGTCGGTCGAAAAGTTGTATGTGTGACCAACTTAAAGCCTGTTAAACTTCGTGGAGAACTTTCTCAAGGGATGATTTTAGCAGGGTCGAAGGATGGCGAATTATCACTTGCAACCATTGCAGAATCACTCCCACTCGGAGCACGAGTAAAATAATCGTTTTTGAAAGGAGCATAGAAATGTTTCACGTGTAACAATAAGCGCGAAACGTTTCTATGTTTTCTTTAATTTGAATAACAATGAAGGTTGTTAAAATAGGATTTGGTGTAAATATTAACTTTATGAGAATAATGTGTGGGAATTTTTAATGTTTTTCAAAAATAACAATAGGTCGACAAGATAAAAAGAAAAGAAAAAGATAAGATTGTAACAGAAAAATAATATATGAAATGAAGGGAGAATTTTGATGTTATTCGACACACATGCCCATTTGAACGCAGAACAATTTGAAGATGATGTAGAGGAAGTTATTACAAGGGCACAGGAAAACGGAGTAGAAAATATGGTTATTGTTGGATTTGACCGTCCAACGATCACGAGAGCAATGGAATTGGTTGAGCAATATGATTTTATGTATGCAAGTATTGGTTGGCATCCTGTAGACGCGATTGATATGACAGATGAGGATTTAGCTTGGATTGAGGAGCTTTCGAGTCATCCTAAAGTAGTCGCGATTGGAGAGATGGGCTTGGATTATTATTGGGATAAATCACCGAAAGAGGTGCAAAAAGAGGTCTTCCGGAAACAAATCCAGCTAGCAAAGAGAGTAAAACTACCGATCGTCATTCATAATCGGGAAGCAACAGCGGATATTGTGGACATTTTAAAAGAGGAGGGGGCTGCAGAAGTCGGTGGAATTATGCATTGCTTCAGTGGAAGTGTGGAAGTAGCCCAGGAATGTCTACAAATGAACTTTTATATTTCATTAGGGGGACCGGTCACTTTTAAAAATGCCAGAAAGCCAAAGGAAGTAGCGGAGGCTATTCCGTTAGATAAGCTTTTAATTGAAACGGATTGCCCTTACTTGGCACCACATCCATACAGAGGAAAAAGAAATGAACCAAGTTATGTCAAACTTGTGGCAGAACAAATAGCGGAGTTAAAGGGAATTTCCTATGAAGAAGTTGCGGAAATTACAACCGCGAATGCGAAAAAATTATTCGCCATAATATGATATAGAATGCTGTCGAAATAGATGGATGCTTGTCCAAATCAATTCCGATTCTAAAAAGTTCTACATGTCTCCTTTTCTTCATAGGATAACCATGTCGATAAGTCCCTCTTTCCTTTTCTGGATATATTTCGCATAATAGGAAATATGTTCGGGAAGTGGAGGGTTGACATGCACGTGTTAAGTTCTATATAATCACTCGAGAGAGAAGGAGGCGTTTTTCATCGTAATCAAAAACATGAAAAACCTGTTTTCCAAGTCTTTGAGTAAAAAGAAAGTAACCGTTATTGGAGCTAGTTTCGTAGTGTTTGTTGCAGCTTTTGGATTTGTTTTCTATGAAACTACGAAAAAAACTGTAGCATTAACTCTAGACGGTCAAGAGAAAGTGATTAAAACACACGCAGGAACGATTGAAGAAGTACTAGAGGAATTAGATATTTCTCTACACTCAGAAGACTATGTGTCTCCATCTGCCAATACGAAAGTCAAAGACAATCTAAAGGTAGAATGGAAGCCAGCAAAGCAGGTTCAGATAGTTAAGGAAAACGAAACGAAACAAGTCTGGACAACAGCCGATACGGTTGAAGCATTTTTAAAAGAACAAAAGGTAACTTTAGGCGAGCATGATCAAATTCATCCTACGATTGAAACAGAGATTAAAAATGATTTACAAATCAAAATAGATAAAGCTTTCTCTTTAACACTGAATGACGGTGGAGAAGAAAAGCAAGTATGGTCCACTTCGACTACGGTCGCTGACTTTTTATCACAACAAGGAATCACACTGAATGAATTAGACCGAGTTGAACCAAAGACGGATGAAAAAGTCAAAGAAGACGCTATTATTAACGTCATTCGAGTTGAAAAAGTCACCGATGTAGTGGAAGAACCAATAAAATTTGCTGTTGTCACGAAGCAGGACAGTAGTCTCACCAAAGGAACAGAAAAAACCGTAACGAGTGGTCAAGAAGGACTTCTTAAGAAAGAATACGAAGTGGTTCTTGAAAACGGTAAAGAAGTGTCTCGAGAACTGGTCAAAGAGTCTACTTTGAAGGAAAAGAAGGATAAAGTAGTAGCTGTTGGTACGAAAGTTATTGCTCAAACGGTATCTCGTGGAACAAATGATAATGTTAGTAAAGAGTTCACCGTAAGCTCTACAGCTTATACCGCTAACTGTAATGGTTGTTCAGGAAGAACAGCTACAGGATTTAATTTAAAGGCGAACCCGAACGCGAAGATCATTGCTGTCGACCCAAGCGTAATTCCTTTAGGAACAAAGGTCTATGTTGAAGGTTATGGCTATGCTGTCGCAGCTGATACAGGCTCAGCTATAAAAGGGAACAAGGTTGATGTATTCTTTTCTTCCAAGTCGGCTGCTTATCGCTGGGGCAGGAAGAGCGTAAAGATCAAGATCTTAAATTAAGCTTGTGATTAGGTGAGATCTACTTACTTGAGTCGATTTTACATTGTATTATGGAGAATTAAAAAACGAACGATTACTTAATTGTGCAAAATTATTTTTTTGCATTCCATTTATATTTTATGGATATCTATTTATGAACGTATGTTTTTTACTTGAAGTGAACCGGATGAAATTGATTCGCTTAATAAAAAGTCATGTTAAGCAGGGGACGTCCTCTGCTTTTTTTGTTTTTTACACAATTTTTCTTTACACTTATATAGACGAATTAGATTACAAAATTGTTTCAAATATATTTAATTTTTTTCAAAAAAATAATAAGATTTTTTAGTAGAGTTTCAAGCATTCGAATTAAGATTGAATGCGCTGGTATTTTCGAGGAGGATTTATGAAAATAAAAGAGATTATTGTGGTTGAAGGTAAGGATGACACAACTGCAATAAAAAGAGCAGTAGATGCAGATACAATTGAAACAAATGGCTCAGCCGTTAATATGGAGACGATTGAAAAGATCCGGCTTGCACAAAAGATAAGAGGCGTGATCATTTTTACAGATCCTGATTATCCAGGACAAAAAATCAGACAAACGATCGCCCTCCATGTTCCAGACTGTAAGCATGCTTTTATTCCAAAGGAAGCAGCCCTTCATAAACATGGAAAGGGAGTCGGGGTAGAACATGCCTCTCCAGACGAGATTCGCAGAGCGTTAAAGAATGCCCATCTTATGATGGAGGACACGGTTGAAGTTATTACCCAAGACGATCTCATTGTAGCCGGCTTAATTGGTGGCCCTCGTGCAAAAGAGCGCCGAGAAAAGTTAGGGAAGTTGTTGAAAATTGGATATACGAATGGGAAACAACTACATAAACGTTTGCAAATGTTTCAAATTAGTCAAGAGGACTTTGGACAAGCGATAAACGTTATCAGGCAGGAGGAGAACCATGAATAAAGATATTGCTACCCCAGTTAGAACACGTGCAATACTAGAAAAGTACGGATTTTCTTTTAAGAAAAGCCTCGGTCAGAATTTCCTGATCGATACCAATATCCTGAATCGAATCGTGGACCATGCGAATTTAACGGAAGAATCAGGCGTAATTGAAGTTGGACCTGGAATTGGTGCCCTTACAGAACAGATCGCTCGTCGCAGTAAAAAAGTTGTCGCCTTTGAGATTGACCAGCGTTTACTCCCAATCTTAGAGGATACATTGTCTCCTTATGGGAATACGAAAATCATTCATTCAGATGTGTTAAAAGCGGATGTTGCAGAAATGATCGCAAACGAGTTCGTGGGATTTACCGATATCATGGTCGTGGCCAATCTTCCTTATTATGTGACAACACCAATCATCATGAAGCTCCTAGAGGAGAAACTTCCGATACGAGGAATTGTCTGTATGCTGCAAAAAGAGGTGGCTGAAAGAATTGCCGCTAAGCCAGGGACGAAGGATTATGGTTCTCTTTCAATAGCGGTGCAATATTATACAGAGGCAGAGACGGTTATGATTGTGCCTAAGACGGTTTTCGTGCCTCAACCGAATGTCGATTCTGCTGTCATTCGTTTAACGGTTCGAGAAACGCCAAAGGTGGCCGTGAAGAGTGAATCATTCTTCTTCCAAGTGACAAAAGCAAGTTTTGCGCAAAGAAGAAAAACGATCTTAAACAATTTAACGAGTCAACTTCCTCAAGGAAAAGAGAAAAAAGAGCAAATTTTGGCAGCGTTAAACGAAGCCAATATTGAACCGACGCGACGAGGAGAAACTCTATCGATTGAAGAATTTGCTTTATTAAGCGATGCGTTACTCCCGCATTTTCAATAAAACATTTGCTGAGGCTGAACTCAAGATTCGAGTTCAGCCTTTTTATTATGCCTATTCATATAACCCCCTTCAAAAGCACATGTTTGACGTCCTATGCATATTTTAAGTAAAAACACCTAGATTTTGCTTACATTCTTATCCCTCTCAAAAAAAGAGGGATCTACTTGTGCTAATTGGAGTGACGATCAGTGACGATTAACCTCATGGATATTGTTGGAAGGGTTTCTTACAATTGTGATATTTTGTTTCGTGTCATCGATATTAAAGAAGAAAATGGTCAAAAAAAAGCTGTGTTGTATGGTGAGGATATTCGTTTAATAGCAGATGCTCCTTATGAAGATCTACTTGTGATTGACCAGATGAAGAGAATGGAATTAACACAGGAGTTTCGTTCTCTTGAAGAGCAGTCCTTTAGATTGTTTAAGCAGGACATCGATTTGTTAAAGCAAAGACAAGAGTATGATACGACAGAAGGCTATAAAATGAAGGTTAACTATTTTCAACTTCCAGGCCGTGTTCTTCATATTGATGGGGATCCATCCTATTTACAAAAATGTTTAAATCTTTATGAGAAAATCGGAATTCCTGTTACAGGGATTCATTGTAATGAAAAAGAAATGCCTCAGAAAATAAGTCAACTACTAGAGTATTATCGCCCTGATATATTGGTTATTACAGGACATGATGCCTATTCTAAATCAAAAGGGGCAATTGGAGATATAAATGCTTATCGCCATTCTAAATTTTTCGTTCAAACGGTAAGAGAGGCAAGGCGAAAAATTCCCAATTTGGATCAATTAGTGATCTTTGCAGGTGCTTGCCAATCCCATTTTGAATCGCTTATACATGCGGGAGCCAATTTTGCCAGTTCCCCTTCACGGGTAAATATCCATGCCCTAGATCCAGTTTATATTGTCGCCAAAATAAGCTTTACCCCATTTATGGAAAGAATCAATGTTTGGGACGTGCTACGAAACACACTTACCGGCGAAAAAGGACTAGGCGGAATTGAAACAAAAGGGATCTTAAGAACAGGGATGCCATTTCATTCGGAAAATCAGAATTAAACTTTTCGACAATAGCAGACATTTTTGAAAGGGAAAGTGGTAGGTCTTTCTTTTTCTACCACTTTTATGTTAAAGCACCTGGACAGTTATTATACTTATCCATTTTTAAAGGATTTATCGATTTTTATAAAATATACATAATCCTGTCAAATTAGGAAAGTATATTATGGAGAGTTATTTTCGACAACGGAAAGTTATTTTTGCTAACGCGAAAAAAGATCAAGGAAAGTTATTTTCGCTAACGCGAAAAAACTTTGTAGAAATTTAGAAAAAAATGTGGAATAAAATCTATTGACATTTATTTTTAAACACTGTTATAATTTATATTTTTAATTGACTATATTATGTCAGTGTGTTATACTTTACACAGTGAGGTGGACCGAATGGCAAAAACGTTAATTGATATTAAGAAAGCCCTTGATTCAAATTTAGGGAAGAGATTGTTATTAAAGGCCAACGGTGGACGTAGAAAAACGATCGAACGTTCTGGTGTTTTGGCTGAAACTTATCCATCGGTATTTGTGATTGAGTTAGACCAAGATGAAAATGCATTCGAACGTGTATCGTACAGCTATGCAGATGTACTGACAGAAACGGTTCAAATTACCTTCTATGAAGATACAACAGGACAGGTAGCGTTAAGCTAAAAAACCTATATTTTAAGTGAGCAGTGAACAAAGATGTTTACTGCTTTTAATTTGCCCTTTTTTCCAAAACGGATAAATTAGGCTCTCATGAAATGGTATCTCCTTATTCATACTAAGAATACGTAGTGGAGAAAGGAGATGAACATTTTGGGCAGAAGACGACGTGGAATGATGTCTGAAGGTTTCAAAGAAGAGTTAGCAAAAGAGCTTGGCTTTTATGATGTTGTCCAAAAAGAAGGTTGGGGCGGAATTCGTGCGAAAGATGCTGGTAATATGGTGAAGAGAGCGATAGAAATTGCTGAACAACAATTAGCCAAAAAACGATAGCAAGGGCGAATTTAATAATCAAATGGATTCACTACGTAAAGTCGGGGCTTTCTAGCTCCGACTTGATTTATGAGGTTTTTGAGCCCTTTTTTCGTAAGCGTTTTTTAAAATGTCAAGAAGAGCAGGTCTTATATGTGTCGTTTTGTGGTAAAATAGGACAAAAAATGGAGAATCTTACTGCTCGTGCATTTGCATATAGTATAGATTGAAATTATTCAAGTAGGTGGAAGTGTTGAAGGTCTTAATTAAGGCACCGGCTAAAATAAATTTATCATTAGATGTTTTACATAAACGACCAGATGGCTATCATGAGGTTGAAATGATCATGACGACGATTGATTTAGCCGATCGGATTGAATTAACTATGCTGCCTGAGGATCAAATTAAAATTGTTTCTCAAAATCGTTTTGTCCCAGATGATCAGCGGAATTTGGCTTACCAAGCTGCGAAGCTTTTAAAAGATAAATTTCAGGTAAAAAAAGGTGTGCAGATCAATATTGAAAAAACAATTCCTGTTGCGGCCGGACTTGCTGGTGGCAGCAGTGATGCGGCAGCCACTTTAAGAGGATTAAATAAGCTATGGAAGTTAGGATTATCATTGGACGAGCTCGCAGAACTTGGAGCCTTGATCGGTTCTGATGTATCCTTTTGCGTATATGGTGGTACTGCCTTAGCGACAGGTAGAGGAGAGAAGATTGAGCATTTGCCGTCGCCTCCGAGCTGTTGGGTTGTTTTAGCGAAGCCTCTAATAGGCGTTTCTACAGCCGACGTTTATGGTCGACTGCAATTGAAAGAGATTGAACACCCAAACACGAATAAAATGATTGAAGCCATTCAGAATCAGGATTTTGCTGGCGTTTGTGAAAATGTAGGAAATGTTCTTGAAGGAGTAACATTGAACTTATATCCTGAGGTCGCCCAAATTAAAGAGCAAATGCACAGGTTTGGTGCGGATGCTGTATTAATGAGCGGCAGTGGACCAACGGTTTTTGCCCTTGTACAGCATGATTCAAGAATGCATCGCTTATATAATGGATTACGAGGATTTTGTGATCAAGTTTTTGCGGTGAGATTACTCGGTGAGAGGAACCCTCTTGATTAAATCCGTATATTAATGATATATTAACGTTAAAATATTCGGATAAAAGGAGGTTCTGTCCGGTGAAGTTCCGTAGAAGTGAACGTTTAATCGATATGACCCATTATTTACTTGACCACCCTAGAGAACTTGTTTCCTTATCGTTCTTTTCGGAAAGATATGGTTCAGCGAAATCTTCGATTAGTGAAGATCTAGCCATCATTAAAGAAGCCTTTGAGCATAGAGGAATTGGAACGCTTCAAACTGTACCAGGTGCTGCAGGTGGGGTTAAATATTTTGTGAAGGTGTCAGAGCTCGAAGCAAAGCCCTTTATCGATGAGCTGTGTGCATTAATTGCCAGTCCTGATCGACTTTTACCAGGAGGCTATTTGTATATGATGGACTTATTAGGAGATCCATCTATCGTACAGCGGGCTGGGAGATTATTAGCATCCGCATACATAGACATGAAAATTGATGTTGTCATGACAGTGGCGACGAAAGGAATTCCTTTAGCTTATGCTGTAGCAAGTCAGTTGAATGTCCCTGTCGTGATTGTTAGAAGAGATAGCAAAGTAACGGAAGGTTCAACCGTGAGTATTAATTACGTCTCTGGTTCTTCAAAAAGAATCCAAACGATGCTGTTATCAAAGCGAAGCTTAGAAGAAGGCTCAAACGTACTAATCGTTGATGATTTCATGAAAGCGGGCGGAACGATTAACGGGATGGTTAGTCTGTTGGAAGAGTTTAATGCCGCTGTCGCTGGTATCGCGGTTCTTGTAGAAGCGGAGAAGACAGAAGAACGATTAGTCAATGATTATCTTTCATTAGTGAAGCTTTCAGATGTAGATGTTAAGGAAAAGAAAATTACCGTAAGTGAAGGCAATTATTTTCAAAAAGTCGAAGTTTGAATTAGGAGGGTGAATTCATGAAAATCGTACAAACAAATGAAGCACCGGCAGCTATTGGACCCTATTCACAAGGGATCGTTGTAAATAATCTTTTTTATAGTTCTGGACAAATTCCGTTAACTGCTTCAGGAGAAATGGTTCAAGGTGATGTGAAGGAGCAAACGCATCAAGTATTTAAAAACCTACAAGCTGTTTTAAAAGAAGCGGGAGCATCTTTAGAAACAGTCGTAAAAGCAACGGTATTTATCAAAAATATGGACGATTTCGCAAATATCAATGAAGTGTACGGAGAATATTTTTCAACTCATAAGCCAGCTCGCTCTTGTGTAGAGGTTGCGAGATTACCAAAGGATGCTTTAGTAGAGATTGAAGTCGTAGCATTAGTCAAGTAGTGAAAAGGTCCTAACATAGGACCTTTTTTCGATAAAAATAGGATTAAACTACTAAAAAAGAGTGTTAGATGACGATGAATTTTGAAAGCGAATTCACGTCTTCGACTTAATTTTGAAAAAATTTTCGTTAAAAAGAAGGATAATAAGAAGTTATGTTGAATTAGTTAACTAGATTTTTATCTATTTGCAAAGGTGGTGAACAAAATGGAAGTGACAGACGTTAGACTACGCCGTGTAAATACTGAAGGACGTATGAGAGCGATAGCTTCGATTACACTTGATGATGAGTTTGTCGTTCATGATATTCGTGTCATTGATGGAAATAATGGATTATTTGTAGCGATGCCAAGTAAACGAACTCCAGATGGAGAATTTCGAGATATTGCCCATCCGATTAATTCAGGAACACGCGGTAAAATCCAAGAGGCTGTTTTGGCTGAGTACCACCGTCTAGGTGAAATAGAAGTTGAATTTGAAGAAGCCGGAGCTTCGTAGGATATAGCAACAAGGGCCTACTTCATAAGTAGTGCCTTTTTTCTTTGAAATAACTCCCCCCTTTACTTACCCGAATGCTACAAAAGTAAAACCTCTTTTAAAAAAAATTCATTTCTTTTTTTAGAGACATAATGCCCTCAATTCGTTACATTTTCCACTCGATCGGATATGTCGAAAATTTGTACTTTATGAAGCGTCCTTGAAATAGTTATCTATTTAGGATATATTCTTAATGGATTATTTTAATTTTTTCTATTGAGAAATCCTTTATAATAAGGGTAAGAAAAATGAACAGTCAGGCTAAATGATAAAAATTTGAATATAGAACACTGATGTTTGTTTAGCAATCATTAAATGGATGTGTCCTATAATATGAAAATTATAATGGAGGACTGTCAATGTCTAAACGTTATGCTGTCATCCTAGCCGCAGGTCAAGGGACTAGGATGAGGTCAAAATTATACAAGGTTTTACACCCTGTGTGTGGAAAACCGATGGTTCAACATGTCGTCGATCAAGTATCTAAGCTAGATATTGACCATATCGTGACGATTATAGGACACGGAGCAGAATTAGTGAAATCTCAGCTTGGTGAGCAGTGTAGTTATGCCTTGCAGGAAGAGCAGTTGGGTACAGCACATGCTGTTATGCAGGCGCAAGCCATGTTAGAAGACAAAGAGGGAGTTACACTTGTTGTCTGTGGCGATACCCCATTGATTAAAGCAGAAACGATGGAAGCCCTCTTTAAACAGCATGAAGAACAAAAAGCAAAAGCAACTGTACTAACGGCCTATGCTGCGGATCCTACAGGGTATGGACGTCTTATCCGTAATGAAAAAGGACTAGTTGAAAAGATTGTCGAGCATAAGGACGCTTCAGAATCAGAACGAGAAGTGAAGGAAATCAATACAGGTACATATTGTTTTGATAACCAAGCCTTGTTTGCAGCATTGAAAAATGTTTCAAATGAAAATGTGCAAGGTGAATACTATTTACCTGATGTGATCGAAATTTTGAAAAACGCTGGTGAAATCGTATCTGCATTCCAAACGGAAGATTTCGAAGAGACGTTAGGAGTTAATGACCGAATTGCGTTATCACAGGCAGAGGCGATCATGAAAAAGAGAATCAACGACGTCCATATGCGTAATGGTGTGACGATCATTGATCCGAATAATACGTATATTGGTGCAGATGTTGAAATTGGTTCTGATACGATTGTTCAGCCAGGAACGATTATTTCAGGAAAGACGAGCATTGCCTCTGATTGCGTAATTGGACCAAACAGTGAGATTCAAAATTGCCAAGTTGGAGAAGGTACGGTCATTCGTCAATCAGTTGCCCATGACAGCTTAATCGGTAGTCAGGTTAATATTGGACCATTTGCCCATATCCGTCCTCAATCTAATATCCATGATGATGTGAAAATCGGCAATTTTGTTGAAATAAAGAAAACAGTCTTCGGAAAAGGTAGCAAAGCTTCCCACTTAAGTTATATAGGCGATGCAGAAGTTGGGAAAGATGTCAATATTGGCTGTGGCTCGATTACGGTTAACTATGATGGCAAGAATAAATTTTTGACGAAAATTGAAGATGGAGTCTTTATTGGCTGCAACTCTAACTTAGTTGCACCTGTAACTGTTGGAGCAGGGGCTTATGTTGCCGCTGGTTCTACAGTGACGGAAGATGTACCAGGCAAAGCATTGGCGATTGCCAGAGCAAGACAAGTGAACAAGGAACAGTACGTGGATAAATTAAATAAATAAGTTTCTATCTTGAGATTGATTGAAGGAATAAAGTAAGCCAAAAAAGATAAGCAATTGGAGGTTCATCATGTCAAATCAATATTTAGACCCGAATTTAAAGGTGTTTACGTTAAATTCAAACCCGGAGCTTGCAAAGGAAATTGCGAAAGTAATCGGTGTAGAATTAGGAAAGTGTTCCGTTCAGCGCTTTAGTGACGGAGAAATCCAAATTAACATTGAAGAAAGTATTCGTGGTTGTGATGTGTTCGTCATTCAATCCACAAGCTCTCCAGTTAACGAGCATTTAATGGAATTACTGATTATGATCGATGCTTTAAAACGAGCTTCAGCAAAAACAATCAATATTGTTATGCCATACTATGGATATGCTAGACAGGATCGTAAAGCGCGTGCTCGTGAACCAATTACAGCAAAGTTAACCGCTAATTTACTTGAAGTAGCTGGTGCAACTCGCGTTATTACGCTCGATTTACATGCTCCACAAATTCAAGGTTTCTTTGATATCCCAACTGATCACCTAATGGGCGTTCCGATCTTAGCTGATTATTTTGATAGCAAAGACCTTGGAGGAGATATCGTTATCGTTTCTCCTGATCATGGTGGCGTTACACGTGCTCGTAAAATGTCAGACCGTTTAAAAGCTCCAATTGCAATTATTGATAAGCGTAGACCAAAGCCAAACGTGGCAGAAGTTATGAATATAGTTGGGAATATTGAGGGAAAAGTGGCCATCCTTATTGATGATATTATCGACACGGCTGGAACGATTACATTGGCAGCAAATGCATTAGTCGAAAATGGGGCGAAAGCTGTATATGCGTGCTGTACGCACCCAGTTCTATCAGGACCAGCTATTGAACGAATCGAGAATTCTAAAATTAAAGAGTTGGTTGTCACAAACTCCATTGCATTATCAGAAGAAAAAATAACAGGCAAGATTAAGCAATTGTCTGTGGCTTCTTTAATTGGTGAAGCGATTATCCGCGTTCACGAAGATCAATCTGTAAGTACTTTGTTTGATTAATACTCCTAAAGGTTAGGCTTGCTATTAAAGCAAGCCTTTCCGTCTACATAAAAAAATATTTTCCACCTAGATTTTCAAAGGGTTTAGGCCATTCTTCGCCGTCACTCTTTAAACGTTTATGTTTATTCCTTACTTATTATGGGCATTTTTTATAGAAGAGAGTGAATTCGTAAGATAAGCTATTTGCGGTATTCTCTTTGAAAAAGACTTTGACAATAAGGAAGGGGAATTTAAATGAGTACAGCACTACAGGCAGTAGAAAGAACAGAATTTAGGAATTCTGCGTTAACGAAGATCAGAAGAGAAGGAAATATTCCAGCTGTTGTATACGGAAACAAATTGGAGACGAAACCCATATACATAAATGGGGCAGATTTTATTAAAACGATGCGCGAGGTTGGAAGAAACGGGGTTTTTCCATTAGACTTAAATGGGAAACAGGTCAATGTGATGTTAACGGACTATCAAGCAGATGCGATTAAGAATGAGGTTATTCATGCTGACTTGCTTGCTGTAGATATGAAGAAAGAAATTCAGGCTGATGTTAGAATTAGTCTATTAGGTGAAGCCATTGGGGTCAAGGACGGAGGCGTGCTACAACAATCGTTGCACGAGGTTTCGGTAACATCAACACCGTCAAATATTCCACAAATAATTGAGGTTGATATTTCTCATCTTGAAGTGGGTGGAACGATCACGATAGCAGACCTGAAAACCAATAATTTTGAAATTAACCATGATTCTGAACAAACGATTGCTTCCATTCTTCCTCCGAAAGTAGAAGAAGAAATTGACTCTGGCGAAGAACAAGAAGAAGGGGTTCCAACTCAGGAAGAGGGACGAGAAACAGAAGCAGAATCAAAAGAAGAGTAACTCCATAAGATGTTAAGGGACTGGCTTAAAAAGGTCAGCCCCTTAATGTGTATAGATTGATGAGAAAACGGCTAATGAAGGTGTGAAAAAGATGAAGTTAATTGTGGGATTGGGGAATCCAGGAAAACAATACGAGAAAACTAGACATAATATTGGATTTGAAGTCATAGACGAATTATCAGAAAGACTACAAATTCCTCTTAATCAATCAAAGCACAAAGGGCTTTATGGGATAGGGAATGTTCGAGGGGAAAAAGTTATTTTACTTAAGCCTTTAACGTATATGAACTTATCTGGAGAGTCGGTCAGGCCTTTGATGGATTACTATCAAATAGAGCTTGAAGATGTAATTGTCATTTATGATGATCTTGATTTGCCAGTGGGAAGAATTCGCTTAAGGCAAAAAGGGAGTGCAGGAGGGCATAATGGAATAAAATCTATGATTGCTCATATGGGCACTCAGGAATTTAATAGAATACGAGTGGGGATAAATCGACCAACTAATGGTCAGCCTATTGTAGACTATGTTTTAGGGCGATTTACAAAGGAAGAACGGGAGCAACTTGAACTCGTCATTAAAAAATGTTCAGAGGCTTGTGAAGCTATATTTGAAAAGCCATTCTTGCAGGTTATGAATGATTTTAATCAGTAGAATGAAGATGCAATTCATATTCAGACAATCGGCATGAATAAGTACCTTTTAAACGGTTCATAATAATATATAGAATGGTTTAAGAGGAGGGCTTTATATGGCTCTAAAATATCATTGCCGTCATTGTGGGATCGAAATGGGCAAGATTGATGATATGTCGGTTGATTCGGAGAGATTGGGACTCCATAAGCTGACCAATGAGGAACGAATGGAAATGGTCTCTTATGATTCAACAGGGGATATCCATATTAAATCGATCTGTGAAGATTGCCATGAATCATTGGAACGAAATCCAGCCTATTATCAAAATGACTATCTCATTCACTAATACAAGCTTTGGACTTTCTAATCCAAAGCATTTTTCTATTTAGATTTTTGTTATTATTATTATTATTTTCATAAAGAATACGAATTTTACTATAAAGATATTTTTCAGAAGACATGGGAGGAGGAGCCTTGTGTTAGGTCTTAAACAGCTATTTACAGGACAGGATGATATTCGATCGGTTGTAGCAGGTGTTCAAGAAGGACTTAAGGAACAGTTGGTTGCAGGTCTATCAGGCTCTGCAAGAACCGTATTTTTAGCGTCCGCTTACAAAGAAACGAAAAAGCCACTATTGATTGTGACATACAATCTATTGCAGGCTCAGAAACTATATGATGACCTTGTTCAATTGATTAATGAAGAAGAGGTATTTCTATATCCAGCCAATGAACTGATTGCAGCGGAAATGAGTATTGCGAGTCCAGAATTAAGAGCTCAGCGTATAGATGTCTTAAATTACTGGAGTCAGCATGATGAAGGAATTATTATCGTTCCCATTTCAGGGTTACGAAAAATCGTTCCCCCTAAGTCATTGTGGAAGGAAGAACAGATTACCCTGAAGGTCGGGGACGATCTTGATATAGAAGGTCAGTTGTTAAGGCTCGTAGAAATGGGATATGTGCGATCAGAAATGGTTTCATCTCCTGGAGAATTCAGTGTTCGAGGAGGAATTGTTGACATCTATCCTCTAACTGAAGAAGATCCGATTCGCCTTGAGCTATTTGATACGGAAATAGAATCGATCCGCTATTTTTCTTTAGAGGATCAGCGCTCCCGTGACAAATTAAATGAAATTCTGATTGGGCCAGCGACAGAAACACCGTTTCATGAGGAGCATTATGAAGAGGTCGCGAAAAAATTAGAACTAGGTTTAGGCAAAAGTCTGAAAAAAATAAAGGACGAAAAAGCAAAGATAGCTCTTACGCAAAATATTAATCACGAGATTGAGCAGTTAAAGAATCACCAAAAACCAGAACAACTTTTTAAGTATCTATCATTGGCATACGAACAATCTAATAGTCTAGTGGACTATTTACCATCTGATGCTCTTATTTTTGTTGATGAAATTAGTAGAGTTCAGGAAATGAATGATTCTTTGGACAAGGAGGAGGCGGAATGGTATTTCAGTCTCTTAAGCGAAGGAAAGATCATTCATGATTTAGTGATTAGTCACCAAATTCAAGCAAGAATACAAAAGACAAAACATCCGATCGTTTATATGTCCTTATTTTTACGTCATGTCCCAAATACGAATCCACAAAATATTATTAATATTTCGTGTAAGCAAATGCAAAATTTCCATGGCCAAATGCATGTTCTTAAAAGTGAAATTGAGCGCTTGCAAAAAGGAAATTATGCAGTGGTTTTTCTTGGGGCAGATGGAAAACGAGTTGAAAAGCTTGAACAAGTGCTTGAAGATTATGGGATTGAAGCGAGCGTCATTCATGAGAGCCAATCGCTCTCTTTTGGTAAAGTTCAGATCATGCAGGGAGATCTACAAACAGGGTTCGAACTTCCGATTCAAAAAATGGCCGTCATAACGGAAGAAGAGCTTTTTAATCGAAAGCCGAAAAAGGCTCGTCGTCACCAACAGAAGTTATCCAATGCTGAGAGGATAAAGAGCTACTCAGAACTTAAAGTTGGAGATTATGTCGTTCACGTCAATCACGGGATCGGGAAGTATTTAGGAATTGAAACATTAGAAATCAATGGCATTCATAAAGACTATCTCCATATTCGTTATCAAGGCAGCGACAAGCTTTATGTACCAGTCGAACAAATTGATCTTGTGCAAAAATATGTTGCTTCAGAAGGCAAGGAGCCGAAAGTTTATAAGCTCGGTGGGAACGACTGGAAGAAAGTTAAGAATAAGGTTCAGTCGTCTGTACAGGATATTGCCGATGACTTAATTAAACTCTATGCCGAAAGGGAAGCTTCTAAAGGTTATGCGTTCTCTCCAGATGCAGATATGCAAAGGGAGTTCGAGACATCCTTCCCATATCAAGAAACAGAGGATCAGCTCCGTTCCATTCAAGAAATTAAAAAGGATATGGAAAAAGAACGTCCAATGGATCGTTTATTGTGCGGTGATGTAGGTTATGGAAAAACAGAGGTAGCTATACGTGCCGCTTTTAAAGCAATAGCTGACGGAAAACAAGTGGCGATACTTGTTCCAACTACGATTCTAGCTCAGCAGCATTATGAAACGATGCGAGAAAGATTTCAAGATTATCCAATCGAAATTGGCTTATTAAGCCGTTTTAGAACGAAAAAACAACAAGCCGAAACGATCAATGGGTTAAAAAATGGAACGATTGATGTCGTAGTTGGAACGCACCGTCTCCTTTCAAAAGGGATTGTGTATCGAGATTTAGGACTGCTTATCATTGATGAAGAACAGCGTTTTGGAGTCACACATAAAGAAAAAATTAAGCAGATGAAAACCAATGTTGATGTTCTCACATTAACAGCGACACCAATACCAAGAACCTTGCATATGTCCATGCTTGGGGTGAGGGATCTATCTGTAATTGAGACCCCTCCTGAAAATCGTTTCCCAGTCCAAACGTATGTGATGGAATACAATGGTGGGCTAGTAAGAGAGTCAATTGAGCGGGAATTAGCTCGAAATGGCCAAGTGTATTTCCTTTACAATCGTGTTGAAGATATTGAACGGAAAGCAGAAGAAATCTCGATGCTTGTACCAGATGCCCGTGTAACGTACGCTCATGGTCAAATGAGTGAGAATGAGTTGGAATCTGTCATGCTTGGATTCCTTGCGGGAGAATATGATGTTCTTGTCAGTACGACGATTATTGAAACAGGTGTCGATATTCCGAATGTAAATACACTGATTGTTTATGATGCAGACCGCATGGGATTATCGCAGCTGTATCAGCTACGTGGCCGTGTAGGTCGTTCTAATCGTGTTGCCTATGCTTATTTTACGTATCGTAAGGATAAGGTGTTGACTGAGGTGGCAGAGAAAAGACTTCAGGCGATTAAAGAATTCACAGAGCTAGGCTCAGGTTTTAAAATTGCGATGCGTGATTTATCCATTAGAGGAGCCGGAAATATTCTGGGTGCTCAGCAGCATGGATTTATTGACTCTGTAGGATTTGATCTGTATTCGCAAATGCTTAAAGAAGCAATTGAAGAACGCAAAGGGGAATTCGAAAAGGTAGAGAAGGAACAAAGTGTTGAAGTAGATTTAGAAATCGATGCTTATATTCCAGATGCGTATATTTCTGACGGACATCTGAAAATTGAAATGTATAAACGATTCCGTGGAGCGACAACAATAGAAGAGGTTCAAGAATTACAGGAAGAGATGATCGATCGTTTTGGGGAATACCCAGAAGAAGTCTCTTATTTATTCCAGATTGCGGAGATAAAAGCACATGCAATTATGGTCGGTGTCGATTCCATCAAGCAAGTAAAAGACGAAGTGACGATTCTGTTATCGGAACAGGAAAGTGCCCGAATTAATGGGCAAAAAATCTTTGAGATTAGCAATCAATTTAGGAGAATGGTCGGTTTAGGAATGGAAGGTAACCGATTGAAAATGGTTCTTCATATAAAAGGGGTTGAAGTTGCTCACTGGCTTCAGGCTGCTTTCACGATGGTTCAGGGTCTCCAGGAAGCGAAAAGAGATGAGGAAAAAACCGTCTCTTAAGGTTCTGGAAAATTGGGCGTGTCCTCTAGTTTGATTTCTAAAGGTGTGGGTAAAGAGAAATCATAATGGAATATTTTCACTCTGATGGCAAAATTACTAAACAGGAGAAAAAATATTTGTTTGTGTATAGAACTTTCCATATGAAAGATACTAAGTTCAAACATGGCAAAGATTTCACATCCGTTGAAGTCATGCCAGTGCTACAAAATCATCAGATGAAAGTGAGGCAACGTTGGATGAAAGCAACTGGTATTGTTCGTCGAATCGATGATTTGGGTCGTGTCGTTATTCCGAAAGAAATTCGCAGAACTCTTCGCATTCGTGAAGGGGACCCACTAGAAATATTCGTTGATCGCGATGGGGAAGTCATTCTGAAAAAATATTCACCCATCAGTGAATTAAGCGATTTTGCTAAGGAATATGCAGAAGCACTATTTGATAGTTTGGGAAATCCCGTCTTAATATGTGACAGAGACGCATACATTGCAGTAGCAGGGAGCTCAAAAAAAGATTATTTAAATAAGAACATTAGTGACCTTATTGAAAAAACGATGGAAGAACGAAGCTCAGTGTTGAAAACGGGCCAAAGTGAAGTTGCTATCATAGAAGGAAATGAAGAAGCCGTAACCTCTTATACAGTTGGTCCTATCATCGCTAATGGAGACCCAATTGGAGCAGTCGTCATTTTCTCAAAAGAAGGAACACTAGGCGAAGTAGAACAAAAAGCAGTAGAAACCGCAGCAGGATTCTTAGCACGACAAATGGAATCGTAACTCCTCGACAACAGCTTTAAACGATTTTATAACATACGGTTATACGGATATATGCAAACGATTTTTGGCTTATTTTAGCAGAGCTGAAAGGCGTACGAAACCGAGGTTTCGTACGAAAGAAACCAAAAATCAATAGCGTAATCCATTTTCGAAAAAAGGTAGCGTTCCTTAGCTACCTTTTTTCATTTCCCTCTAAATGCTTCTGGTGATGTGCTATAATACAGTCAATTCATTACTCTTTAAAAAGTATTTCGGAAGGAGTTGTGCTTGTGCAGCCCGCACAACAGTCAAAGCTTTTAGTTAGAGGAGCTTTCGTATTAGCGATCGCCGCTCTATTAACGAAAATATTAAGTGCTGTGTATCGAGTACCTTTTCAAAATATCGTAGGGGACACAGGCTTTTACATATATCAGCAAGTTTATCCTCTTTATGGAGTCGCTCTCGTTCTAGCAACGACTGGTTTTCCGGTTATAGTATCAAAGCTTTACACAGAGCAGAAAAATCAATTAGAAAAGCAGCGATTAATGGTCATCTCTGCTGTTTTTTTTCTCGTACTGGGCGTGGTTATGTTTCTCCTCCTCTATTTTGGAGCAGAATCGATTGCCCGCTTTATGGATGATCCAGAACTTTCTCTGTTAATTAAAGTGATATCGGTTGTCTTTTTGATCATGCCCTTTACAGCTATATTCCGAGGATATTATCAAGGAAAGGGCAATATGGTTCCGACTGCTTACTCACAAGTGGGAGAGCAATTTGTTCGTGTTGCGACGATCCTAATCGCAGCCGTACTGTTTATGAGAGCTGGTTATAGTCTTTATGAGGTTGGAGCGGGAGCTGCGTTTGGTTCGATTACAGGAGGAATCGTTGGAATTATTATTTTAATTACTTTTATTTGGGTAAAAAAAGATTATGAGATCATTCGACTGAAGGAGATACGCCGATTTTTCGAGTTCCATGAAGTCATGGCGGTCATGAAAATATTACTTATACAAGGATTTGCGATTTGTATAAGTAGTATGCTCTTACTATTAATGCAGTTAGCTGACTCGTTGAATTTATATTCGTTACTCATATCCGAAGGGTTAAATGTCGAAGATGCTAAAGGAATAAAGGGGATCTATGATCGAGGCCAGCCGCTGATTCAACTTGGAACCGTCGTAGCGACATCGATGTCCCTTTCACTTGTTCCACTAATTGCGAGTGATAGAATGAAGAAAAGTGTTGAGGCTCTCCAGCAGCATATTCAATTAGCTATTCGTGTTAGCTTTGTGATTGGTCTTGGGGCTACAGTGGGCTTAATGACAATTATGGAACCGACCAATATAATGCTGTTTGAAAATCGAGACGGAACAGAAGTGCTTTCGATTATTACGATGACGATTTTACTTAGTTCTATTATTATGACACTCATTGCTATTTCTCAAGGGTTAGGGGACACCATTTGTCCAGCCATTGCTGTCATAATCGGCTTTGTCTGCAAATACTCCCTCAATCTTATATTCGTGCCAGCCTATGGCACAATAGGGGCAGCGTGGAGTTCTAATATCGCCCTAGCGCTCATCCTGCTTATTCTTTTCATCCGCATGCGATTCAAAAGGAGAAGCAGTATGCGTCTTCTTCCTATGGTGCTTAAAGGAATTTTGGCAGCGGTCGCGATGTACATCATGTTAAAAGGTTACTTGTTCCTATCTGATTTTATGTACCCATTAGGACATCCGCGCTTAATTGCTTCGATGCAAGCTTTGAGTGCCGTTGTTATAGGCGCGCTTAATTATTTGTTTGTGATTATTCGGACGAACGTTTTTACAATAGAGGAACTTACATTACTTCCTTTTGGGAGTAAAATTATGCATTTATTTCCACGAAAGCGAAATAGGAGATGAAGAACATTTGAATAAAATATTGATTATTGGTTTAGGTGCCGGAACGTTAGAACAATTGCCATTAGGAATCTACCGTCTACTCACAAAAGCTGAACAAGTATTCTTACGGACAAAAGAGCACCCGGTTATTAAGGAATTACAATCTGAAGGAATAACGTTTTCATCCTTTGATGATACATATGAAAAACATGATTCATTCGAAGCTGTGTATGAGGAAATCTGCGAAGCGTTGTTTAAGTTAGCAGAAAGCCAGTCGATTATTTATGCAGTCCCAGGTCATCCCCTTGTTGCAGAACGTACTGTGCAACTGTTATTAGAGCGGGCAACAGATCGAGGAATTGAGATTGAGCTTGGTGGAGGGCAAAGCTTTCTTGATCCATTGTTTCAGGCGGTTAAAATAGATCCGATTGAAGGGTTTCAATTACTTGATGCAACAAGCTTAAAAGTAGATGAGTTAGAAATACGCCAGCATATCATTATTGGACAAGTATATGATAGTTTTATGGCTTCAGAAGTAAAGCTAACCTTAATGGAGAAGCTCCCAGACGACTATGAAGTTTACATCGTTACTGCTGCAGGAAGTGATGAAGAACAGGTAACGAAGGTTCCTCTTTATGAATTAGATCGGGAAGTATCACTCAATAATTTAACCTCTATCTATGTTCCACCTGTGAAGGATGAGGTCGTTCTCTATAAGCAATTTTCAAAGCTTCGCCAAATTATTGCTGAACTAAGAGGACCGAACGGCTGTCCGTGGGATAAAGAACAGACTCATCAATCTTTGAAAAAGTATTTGATTGAGGAGAGTTTCGAAGTCATTGAAGCCATTGATGAAGACGATATCGATCACTTAATTGAGGAATTAGGAGATGTGCTTCTCCAAGTCATGCTTCATGCTCAAATTGGTGAGGATGACGGTTATTTTTCTATGGATGATGTGATTGAATCGGTTAGTGATAAAATGGTGCGACGCCATCCTCATGTGTTTGCCGATAGTGAGGCTAAAACGGCAGATGATGTCGTGAAGAATTGGCAGGAAATTAAAAAGGCTGAAAAAGGGGAAGAAACAGTCACATCTCTTTTAGAAGGAGTAGGCAAGCATTTACCGAATACGTTAAGAGCCTATGAGATTCAAAAGAAAGCAGCCAAGGTAGGGTTTGACTGGGATAAGGTCGAGGATGCGTTTACGAAAGTAAGAGAAGAAATCGATGAATTCGAGAGGGAAATGAAAGGGAATGACTCCGAGCATTTAATGCAAGAATTCGGAGACATCCTATTTGCTTTCATCAATGTTGCCAGGTTTTATAAGATAAATCCGGAAGAAGCTCTATTTAATACGAATCAAAAGTTTATCCGTCGCTTTACCTATGTGGAGCAAAGAGCAAAGGAAAATGGCAAGGACTTTGATGATTTTACATTAGCGGAATTAGATGAATTCTGGAATGAAGCAAAAAGGAAGGGATTATAGTTTCTTACCGCAAAAAAATACAGGAGTGAAAGTCAATGAGATTAGATAAATTTTTGAAAGTGTCGAGATTAATAAAGAGAAGAACGTTGGCAAAGGAAGTAAGTGACCAAGGAAGAATTACTATTAATGGACAAGTAGCGAAGGCAAGTTCCGTGGTGAAAGTAGGAGATGAGCTTGCGATTCGCTTTGGGCAAAAAAGAGTAATGGTGAAAATTGAGCGCCTTCAAGAAACGGTAAGAAAAGAAGACGCGGCTGCAATGTATACGATCGTAAAAGAGGAAAAAGTAGAAGATTAAAGGTAGATAAAGTCAAAACACATCTATAAGAGCAGGGAACCTGAAAGCTTGTTCTATTACTCACTCATCCCTCATACACTTGTACAAATGCGTATTTGGAAAAAGTGAGGGATGAGATTATGAGTCAATATCAAGATATGAATACAACAAAAGGACCTGTTCCAGAGCATGATGTCATCATGAGAGGAAGGAAGTTGCTTGACATTACGGGCGTAAAGCAAGTCGAGAGCTTTGATAACGAGGAGTTTTTGCTAGAGACGGTTATGGGTTTCTTAGCGATCAGAGGACAAAATCTACAAATGAAAAACCTTGATGTCGACAAAGGGATTGTATCATTAAAGGGGAAGGTATTTGATCTTGTTTACCTTGATGATCAACATGGGGAGAAGGCTAAGGGCTTCTTTAGCAAGTTGTTCCGATGACACTCTCGACACAATTTTTAACAATGCTTGCCATGATTGGCATGGGAAGCTATTTTGGCGCCTCGTTAGATACGTATAATCGTTTTCTACAAAGACAAAAAAGAAAAAGATGGATTGTCTTTTTTCATGACATCCTTTTCTGGCTTCTTCAAGGATTGTCGATTTTTTACGTTCTCTTTCTCGTTAATAAAGGGGAACTAAGGTTTTACATCTTTTTGGCTCTTTTATGTGGATTTGCCGCCTATCAAAGCTTGTTGAAAGAAGGATATTTACGATTGTTAGAGATTGTCATTTCGATGGTAATCTCTATTTATCGGTTTATTGTCAAAATGGTACGTGTTGTGATTATTCGACCGCTTTATTCTTTTGTCATGCTATTAGTATCTTTTTTGATCATGATCGGAAAAGGACTTTTAGCACTTGCGAAAGGGATCTGGAAGGTTATATTATTCGTTATAAAAGTGTTATTAAAGCCATTTGAGTGGATTTTGATGTTTTTTTGGAATTTATTGCCGAAAAAGATTAAAAAAATGGTCGAGAAGATATATAATAATTTTGCAGGATTTTTTAATAAAAGCAAGAATACCATTTATAAGTTAATTTCTAAGTGGAAAAAACAATAGACTACGCCATAAAATAGGAGGTGTGAACATGGGTGCGATGAACAAACGAAGTGTCACGAAGCTACAATCAGAATATGTCAAACAACATGAGAGGAATGAAGTACGTGCATCAAGGAGAAGAAAGTTGCTCATTCGGCGATTATCGATGTTCTTTGTGCTTGCATCCATTGTATCCTATTTTATGATTTCTACCCTTATTTCCCAGGCTTCCTCTTTAGAAGAGATTAAAGCGGAACAGGAGCAGCTGAACGAAGAACTTGCAGGATTAAAGAAGAAAGAAACGATCCTGAAGGAAGAAATTGTGAAGCTCAATGATGATGAGTATATCGCAAAATTGGCAAGAAAGGATTACTTCTTGTCAGAAGAGGGAGAAGTTATTTTCAATATTCCAAAGGAAAAAGAGGAAAAAAGTTCCGAATAACCAGTCTTATTGACACTCTTTTTCCCTTTTCTGTATAATATATAGTAGTGTACAATTTCATTTCTATGTCGTTTGACAATTGGAAATTGACCGAAGTATGACTTTCTAAATTCTTAAGGAGGAAAAATTTTTTTATGTCAATCGAAGTAGGCAGCAAGTTACAAGGAAAAGTAACAGGCATTACTAATTTTGGGGCATTTGTTGAATTATCAGAAGGATCAACGGGGCTTGTTCATATTAGTGAGGTCGCAGATAATTATGTGAAGGACATTAATGACCATCTAAAGGTAGGTGACCAAGTAGAAGTAAAGGTCATCAACGTGGAGAAGGATGGAAAAATTGGACTTTCCATCAAGAAGGCTGTAGACAAACCAGAAAGAAGCCCTCGACCTGAAAGAAACTTTAGGAGTGGTGACTCTAGAGGTCCTGGACGTCCTCGTCAAGGAAGAACAAATGATAATCGTGCACCTAAAGAAAACTTTGAATCAAAAATGGCTCGTTTCTTAAAGGATAGTGAAGACCGCTTATCTTCTTTAAAACGTAATACAGAATCGAAACGTGGCGGAAGAGGCGCTAGAAGAGGCTAACTTGCTGCTGAATTAAAATATATAGATCGGGTTTAAAAATAAAAGCAAGCCTAAATGGCTTGCTTTTTTGTGTCGTCAAATTCCCTTATAAAAAGGAGAATGGCTAATTTCTTAAGCATATAATCCTATTAATAACGTATAAATCATCAAATTGTTTGTTCTATCACCATCTTTAGCTAGAAGAGTGGACGATATAGGCAAGCAATTTGTTTCCTTTTCGTACATTAACATGAATGTCGTCGAAAGAAAAATAAACGCTTGTCCTCCATTTTGACAAACTTCTAAAAAGAACCTCCTTATAATAATCACCAACACATAAATTTCATCATACATACATGCTTACTGGATAATACGTGCCGTCGATTGTCGGGGTGTCTTCTATTTGGGGAGAATGGTTTGGTCATTAATTAATTTAAAACACATGATGAGATGGGATAGAAAAACTAAAAAGTAAGGAGTGTATTTGTTATGGACAAGACAGTAAGAACGTTAATCGAACCTGTCGGTGGTTTGAATTTAAACAACAAAGCAAAGCTAGATGTGTCTGCAGGAATAAGCAACATTCAACAAAAATTAGAAGCCTTCTTTTTAAAGAGAGGGTATATTCTTTTTGTAATTGGCTTCTTACTTGGACGAGCCCTTATTTTATCGACCCTTACTCCGTTTATCCTCCCGTTTTTTGCTGCTGTGTATGTATTGAGAAGGGATCGGGCTCCGATTGCACTTGTAGGGCTAGTTGCGGGTGCAGCCACATTAACAGTTGTTGATGCGGCATATGCTTTTGGCAGTACGATTATTTTCTTGTTGCTATTCCGTATTGCTCTTAATTGGGTAAAGAACGATATTAAAGCGCTTCCTTTTTTCGTGCTTTTTACTATCCTTGTAAGTAAACTAGCTAAAAGCTTTATCGTAACAGGGCAAATTTCCCTTTATGATGGGATGATGGCAGGAGTAGAAGCGAGTTTAGGATTTATTTTAACCCTCATATTTTTGCAAAGCATCCCGCTTATTCTGGCAAATAAGAGAAGACAAACGTTAAAAACAGAAGAAGTGGTATGTTTAATTATTATGCTTGCGTCGGTTCTGACGGGAACGATTGGTTGGTCCGTATATGACTTATCTCTAGAGCATATAACCTCTCGTTATTTAGTGCTCGTTTTTGCGTTTGTGGCAGGGGCAACGGTAGGTTCGACAGTCGGTGTTGTGACAGGTCTTATTTTTAGCTTGGCAAATGTATCAAGCTTTTATCATATGAGTCTATTAGCATTTGCAGGTTTGCTAGGTGGTTTGCTTAAAGAAGGTAAAAAGATTGGCGTCATCATTGGTTTATTTATTTCTACCTTACTAATCGGAATGTATGGAGAGGGGGGCGGCAATCTAGACAAGACCCTTTTGGAATCAGCAGCAGCTGTGCTCTTGTTCCTGCTTACCCCTCATGGACTAACTTCAAAATTAGCAAAATATATTCCAGGTACACCTGAATATGCAGCTGAACAGCAGCATTATATGCGAAAAATGCGAGATGTGACTGCTCAAAGAGTGGAGCAATTTTCATCCGTTTTTCAAGCGCTATCGAATAGTTTCGCATCCTATGACGACTTATCGGAACGGGATGATCCGGAAAGTCGAGAGCTTGACTACTTTTTGAGCAATGTGACAGAAAAGACGTGTCAAATGTGTTTCAAGAAAGAACATTGCTGGGCCCGTAACTTTAATACAACCTATGATTATATGAAGGAACTTATGCATGAAATGGATCAAAATGATGGAACCATTTCACCTAAGCTTTCAAGGGATTGGAATAAGCATTGTACGAAATCTCAAAAAGTGATCAATACGATTCAACAAGAATTAACGTTGTTTCAAGCAAATCAAAAATTAAAGAAACAAGTGCAGGAAAGCAGAAGGCTTGTCGCTGATCAATTATTAGGTGTGTCTACTGTGATGGGGGACTTTGCAAAGGAGATTCAAAGAGAGAGGGACAATCATCATAAGCAGGAAGAACAGATTTTTGAAGCCTTGCAAGAGTTTGGTGTTCATATTGAACATGTTGAAATCTATAGTCTTGAGCATAGCAATGTCGATATTGATATGACGATTCCTTATTGCAACGGCCATGGAGAATGTGAAAAGCTAATTGCTCCTGTTTTATCTGATATTTTAGGAGAAACGATTATTGTTGATTCAGAGGAGTGCTCTACTTATCCAAATGGATTTTGTCATGTAACCTTCCGTTCGGCTAAGGCGTTTACGATTGAAACAGGTGTCGCTCATGCTGCTAAGGACGGTGGATTTGTTTCCGGAGACAGCTATTCAATGATCAGCTTAAGCGGTGGAAAGCATGCAGTAGCGATTAGTGACGGGATGGGAAATGGGGAAAGGGCCCATTTTGAAAGCCAGGAAACCCTCAAGCTTTTACAAAAAATATTGCAGTCGGGAATAGAAGAAAGGCTGGCCATTAAGTCGGTGAACTCCATTCTCTCCTTGAGGACGACAGATGAAATCTTCTCCACATTAGATTTAGCGATGATCGACTTACAAGATGCTTCCGCCAAGTTTTTGAAAGTAGGCTCTATCCCAAGTTTTATTAAGAGAGGCAACACAGTGAAAAAAATCCAGGCGAGCAATTTGCCGATTGGCATTATCCATGAATTTGACGTGGAGGTTGTAAAGGAGCAACTTAAAGCAGGAGATTTATTAATTATGATGAGTGATGGGGTTTTTGAAGGTCCCAAACATGTGGAGAATTATGAGCTATGGATGAAACGGAAAATCAGTGAATTGGCTACTGATGACCCACAAGAGGTAGCTGATTTAATTATGGAAGATGTAATTCGTTCGCGCTCGAAATCGATAGCAGATGATATGACAGTCGTTGTAACGAAAATCAAACATAATACACCGAAATGGGCAACCATTCCGATTCATAAATATCAAAAACAGGCATAAGGGGCTATTCACAAACAATAGCATCGTTAAAAAAATTCGAACATGATGAAATCATCTTGTTTGAATAGGTATAATTGCTTCTCTTCATGACGAAAATGGTAACAACCTGAAATGAGGAGGAGAAAGCATGAATCCAGGTACATTAAAGCAAATATTGTTGATTACAGATGGATGCTCCAATCAAGGGGAAGATCCGATTGCGATGGCAGCACTAGCAAAAGAGCAAGGGGTGACAGTAAATGTGATTGGAGTGATGGAGCAGGATACAATTGATGAACAAGGAATGAAGGAAATAGAAGGGATTGCCATGTCAGGGGGCGGCGTAAGCCAGGTTGTTTACGCGCAAAGTTTATCGCAAACCGTTCAGATGGTGACTAGAAAAGCGATGACTCAAACGTTGCAAGGGGTCGTTAACAAGGAGCTTCAACAAATCTTGGGTGGCTCTAAGACAATGGAGGATCTCCCTCCTGAACAAAGAGGAGAAGTAATGGAAGTCGTTGATGAGCTTGGTGAGAATGTGAAATTGGAAGTGTTGGTCCTTGTCGATACGAGTGCTAGTATGAAACACAAGCTTCCTACGGTTAAGGAAGCGTTGCTAGACTTATCTTTAAGCCTCAATGCTCGTGCTGGGAATAATCAATTTGGGGTCTTTGTATTTCCCGGGAAAAAGAAAGATGTCGAAAAATTGCTCGATTGGACACCACAATTAGAATCGCTAACGAGTATTTTTCCTAAGCTCTCAACTGGAGGGATTACACCAACGGGTCCAGCCATTCGTGAAGCACTTTCTTACTTTAAGAAAAAACGATCCTTAAGGAGTTTGTTATCCCGTGATGATGAACAGTTCTTTGAAGAATCTATGTAAAGTTCAACCAGGTACGATTATTGAAGGGAAATGGCATAAAAATCGCTATGCGATTCTTAAGGAATTAGGGTTTGGTGCGAATGGAATTGTATATTTAGCACAATTTCATAATCAGAGGGTTGCCCTTAAAATGAGTGATAACGGAATGTCAATTACATCAGAGGTCAATGTCCTCAAGTCTTTTGCAAAGGTCCAAGGGTCATCCCTCGGGCCTTCTTTGATTGATGTGGATGATTGGTCTACAAGGAACCAAACCGTATCCTTTTACGTAATGGAATATATTGAGGGTCCAGATTTACTAACATTCATTCAGCAAAAAGGAACAGGATGGACAGAGGTTCTGATTCTGCAGTTGCTTAGTGATTTACACACTCTCCATGAAAAAGGATGGGTGTTTGGCGACTTAAAGCCAGAGAATTTAATTGTGATGGGGCCGCCCCCAAGAATCCGTTGCATTGACGTCGGCGGCACTACGATCCAAGGAAGAGCAATCAAGGAATTTACGGAGTTTTACGATAGAGGTTATTGGGGAATGGGGACACGTAAAGCGGAACCAACCTATGATTTATTCGCTGTTGCCATGATTATAATTAATACAGAGTATCCGAAACGATTTAATAAATCGAAAGGAGGGATAAACCAATTACAAGGGATGATCCGGCAGGTGAAGTCACTTCATAAATATGAGGTCGTTCTTATAAATGCCCTCAATGGCAAATATCAATCGGCGAAAGAAATGCGAACGGATATTATAAAAAACTTGAGTGAACCGGTCAAGAAGGTTAATCCTGCGCCTAAGAGGCGGGTTACTAGGTCTTCCGTTCAGCAAACAAGACAGTCAACTCAGAAAAGAAAAGGCGGTTGGCTGGAGACTACTTTTATTGTTATGGTCATTTCCGTCCTTTATATGATCTATATATATGGACAAATTGGTTAAAAAACATCGAAAAAGAATCATAACGAAGAGCCAAGCTCCATAAAAATAACTAAAATAAGCTTGTTATGTTGAGGATAGAGGTATCGTGAAAGTTGTGCCAGTTTGTTTATTAATGGTAAGCTTGTAGGGAGAATAATTATTGAGTTTTTCCGTAAAGGAAGAGGTTATATTGGAAAGAAAAGTGAAAGCTTTCCTGAAAAAAAGACGATTTAATCTGAATGATAAAAGGGTACTAGTAGGAGTTTCTGGAGGACCAGATTCTCTAGCCTTGCTTCATTTATTATGGAGTCATCAGGAAAAGTGGAATATGTTTATTGTTGCAGCGCATGTTGACCATATGTTTCGAGGGGAAGAATCGAAGCAAGAGGCATTGTTCGTTAGAGACTTCTGTGAAGAAAGAAACATACCCTTTGAAAAGAAACAAATTGATGTCCAATCTTACATAGAAAGGACTGGACTTAGCTCTCAAGTGGCAGCTCGTGAGAAAAGGTATGAATTTTTTAAAGAGATGCTTGAGAAGCACGAGCTTTCCGTTTTGGCACTAGGCCATCATGGAGATGACCAAATTGAAACGATATTGATGAGATTAACGAGAGGAAGTACAGGGAAGGCTAGGATTGGGATCCCTTTTTCAAGACACTTCCATAACGGCTTGTTAATTCGACCTTTTCTATGTTTAAACAGGAAAGAAATTGAGCGGTATTGTTCAGACTATCAATTAAATCCACGAAGGGATCCAAGTAACGATAAGGATGTTTATAGTCGAAATCGGTTCCGTAAGAACGTCCTTCCTTTTTTACGGCAAGAAAACCCTCAAGTACACGAGCATTTTCAACGTTTAAGTGAAGAGCTCGAACAGGATGAAACCTTTCTTCTCAATTTAACCGAGGAAAAATTGCAGGACGTTATTTTAGAGAATAAGGACGGTCTAATAACAGTTGATATAAAAGCGTTTGAATCAATGCCTATGCCTTTACAAAGGAGAGGTATTCAACTAATATTAAACTATCTTTATAAAGTTAGACCAGCTTCTTTATCCGCTTTACATATTGAAAAAATATTATCCATTTTACAAAGTCCACACCCCTCTAGCTCACTAGATTTCCCAAATGGGTTAAAGGTAGTTCGTTCGTACCAGGAATGCACCTTTCAATTTCAAGTACAAACAAACCACACCCCTTATTCATTCGAATTGAGCGAGCCAGGTGAAGTAGTCCTTCCAAATGGAGATATTATCCGAATGGAATTTATCGATACTGGTGGGCAAAAAGGACGCGGTCCAGATCAATGCCTAATCCATTTTGAAGAAGTGCACTTTCCAATTGTCATTCGGAGCAGAAAAAACGGCGACAGAATGACCGTGGTGGGGATGGATGGAACAAAGAAACTGAAGGATCTTTTTATCGATGAAAAGGTTCCGTTGGTTAAGAGAAATTCTTGGCCGGTAGTGACAAATTGCTTCGATGAAATCCTCTGGGTACCTGGATTACGAAAGTCAAAGCATTCACGAACAGGAGCTAGTTATAACAGTCAGCAAAGAAACATTCTACTAAGGTACATAAGCAATGATCTTCTAGGGGGCACAACAAATGATGAAAAAGGATATTGAAAAAGTACTTATTACAGAAGAAGAGATTCAAACGAAAATTAAAGAGCTTGCTGCTCAATTGACAGAAGACTACCAGGATTCTTTTCCGCTAGCAGTTGGGGTTTTAAAAGGTGCAATGCCTTTTATGGGTGACCTGTTAAAACGAGTGGAGACATATTTAGAAATGGATTTCATGGATGTATCTAGCTATGGAAATTCAACTGTATCTTCTGGAGAAGTAAAAATCCTAAAGGATTTAGATACGTCTGTAGAAGGCAGAGATATTCTAATCATTGAGGATATCATTGATAGTGGATTGACATTAAGTTATTTAGTGGAATTATTCCGTTATCGTAAAGCAAAATCGATTAAAATCGTGACACTTCTTGACAAACCAACAGGAAGAAAAGCGAATATTCGTGCAGATTATGTTGGCTTTATCGTCCCTGACGCATTCGTTGTTGGGTATGGATTAGATTATGCTGAAAAATACCGTAATCTACCATATATTGGTGTTTTAAAGCCAGAGGTATATACGAATAGTGACGAAGCGTAAAATAAGAAGGATTTTACTTTAACTTTTTTACAAAAACGAAGCCTTATGAACGAACCAATGTATATCGCCAAATTTCTGAGGCTTTTATGGAATGCCAAGGTTTCTCTAAAAAGGGGCAAATTCTTGTATAGTCACAAATCTCTATGATACTATTTACTATAGTTTGTTGATGTGTGGGAGGAGGTAAGGGATGAATCGAATTTTTCGTAATACCATATTTTATTTATTGATTTTTCTCGTAATTATTGGCGTTGTTAGTTTCTTTAATGGAAGCAATGAGCCAACAGAAGATATATCCTATAACGACTTTATGTCCTATTTAGAAGCTGGTGAGGTTAAAGAAATTACAATCCAGCCTGAAAGAGGGGTCTATGAAGTAAGAGGACGCCTTGCCAATTATGAGGAAGGCAAATACTTTATCACATATGTATGGAATAGTGAACAGTTGCTAGCAAAAGTCGATCAGGCTGCGGCAGCTTCTGAAATTGATGTTCTTCCAGCTAAGGAAACAAGTGGTTGGGTAACGTTCTTTACTTCTATTATTCCGTTTATCATTATTTTCATCTTGTTTTTCTTCTTATTAAACCAAGCTCAGGGCGGCGGCAGTCGTGTCATGAACTTTGGTAAGAGTAAGGCGAAACTTTACAATGATGAGAAGAAAAAAGTCCGTTTTAAAGATGTGGCTGGTGCAGATGAAGAGAAACAGGAACTTGTAGAGGTTGTTGAATTCTTGAAGGATCCACGTAAGTTCGCTGAAGTAGGGGCAAGAATCCCGAAAGGTGTTTTACTTGTTGGACCTCCAGGTACTGGTAAAACATTGCTTGCACGAGCAGTAGCGGGAGAAGCAGGAGTTCCGTTCTTCTCTATTAGTGGTTCTGACTTCGTTGAAATGTTTGTTGGGGTCGGTGCATCTCGTGTACGTGATTTATTTGAAAATGCAAAGAAAAATGCGCCTTGTATTATCTTTATTGATGAAATTGATGCAGTTGGTCGCCAGCGTGGTGCTGGTCTCGGTGGCGGTCACGATGAGCGTGAGCAAACCTTGAACCAATTGCTTGTTGAAATGGATGGTTTTGGTGTCAATGAAGGCATTATCATCGTCGCTGCCACAAACCGCCCAGATATTTTAGACCCAGCGTTATTACGCCCAGGTCGTTTTGACCGTCAAATCACAGTTGATCGTCCAGATGTGAACGGTCGTGAAGCGGTTCTTAAAGTACATGCACGTAATAAGCCTTTAGACGAGGATGTTAACTTAAAAGCAATTGCAGCTCGTACTCCAGGGTTCTCTGGTGCAGACCTTGAAAACTTATTAAATGAAGCGGCTCTTGTGGCTGCTCGTCGAAACAAAAAGAAAGTCGATATGGATGATATCGATGAAGCAACTGACCGCGTCATTGCTGGTCCAGCGAAAAAGAGCAGGGTCATCTCCAAAAAGGAGAAGAATATTGTTGCTTTCCATGAAGCAGGACATACGGTGATTGGTGTTGTTCTAGAAGAAGCAGAAATGGTTCATAAAGTAACCATTGTTCCTCGTGGCCAGGCTGGTGGTTATGCCGTTATGTTACCGAAGGAAGACCGTTACTTTATGACAAAGCCGGAGCTTCTTGACAAAATCGTCGGTTTGCTTGGTGGACGCGTAGCGGAAGAAGTTGTCTTTGGTGAGGTAAGTACAGGTGCTCACAATGACTTCCAACGTGCTACAGGTCTTGCTCGCCGTATGGTCACTGAGTTTGGTATGAGTGATAAGCTTGGACCATTGCAATTTGGTCAACAATCAGGTGGCCAAGTATTCTTAGGCCGTGATATTCATAATGAACAAAATTATTCCGATGCGATTGCATATGAAATTGACTTAGAAATTCAGCGCATCATTAAGGAATGCTATGAAAAGGCGAAGCGAGTTCTTACTGAGAACCGCGATAAGCTCGATTTAATTGCCAATACTTTATTGGAAGTAGAAACATTAGATGCAGAGCAAATCAAGCATTTAATTGACCATGGTACATTACCTGAAAGACCAACAGCATCTGTTGAATTAGAGAAAAATGATGATGCTGATTCCGATGATGTAAAGGTAAATATTAGTGTCAAAAAGGATGAGGTACTAGAAGAAAAGCCTGAATCCAGTGAAACAGAAAAGGATACAGACCTGACAGACTCTCCATCCGCTACGGAAGATGAAAATAAAAAGAGCTAATTAGTGCAATCCCTTCAGGCTACTGCCTGATATAATGGTTCACGTTAAGGTGTCCTATCTTTAGGGCACCTTTTGTGATCTAAGTAACTGTATAAATGTTGAAAAGCTACAATGCTTGCGTAAAGAGCCTTCGTTTGTGTTAAAATGTTGGCAGAATATGATAGCCAACTATTCGACAAAGATCTTGGTTTAATCAAAGCTTAATATTAAACAAAAGTGGTGGTCTACGTGATATTTGTTTTCGATGTGGGAAATACCAATATGGTTCTAGGTGTTTATGATAAGGATGAATTAAAGCATCACTGGAGAATGGAAACGAATCGTTCCAAAACTGAGGATGAGTACGGAATTATGATCAAGAATTTATTTGATCATGTGGGTTTAAGTTTATCTGCTATTGAGGGAATAATTATTTCATCTGTCGTTCCACCGATTATGCTAGCACTAGAAAGAATGTGCTCGCGTTATTTCAATTTGAAACCATTAATTGTCGGGCCTGGAATTAAAACGGGCTTAGATATTAAATATGAAAATCCTCGTGAGGTTGGGGCTGATCGGATTGTCAATGCGGTTGCTGCAATTCATGAATACGGGAGCCCGTTAATCGTTGTTGATTTTGGAACAGCGACTACATATTGTTATATTAACGAACAAAAGCAATACATGGGTGGAGCCATCGCTCCGGGTGTTCATATTTCGACAGAAGCTCTCTACTCCAGGGCAGCGAAGTTACCACGTATTGAATTAATACCACCTCCAGAAGGAGTAGTAGGAAAAAATACAGTTGCTGCAATGCAAGCAGGTATACTTTATGGGTATGTAGGACAGGTTGAAGAAATTGTAAAAAGAATGAAAAAGCAAAGCAAGGAAAAGCCGATGGTCATTGCAACAGGTGGATTATCTGGACTTATTGCCAAAGAAGCAACTATCATTGATATCGTCGATCCGTTTTTAACCTTAAAAGGATTACAGTTAATTTATAAACGAAATATGGAGACGCTAAGAAAATAGACTATATATAGCAGCAATGGGTATACACGAAAGGGGTACAGGAATGAAGGATTATTTAGTAAAAGCATTAGCATTTGATGATCAAGTTCGCGCGTATGCGGTTCGTAGTACTGAAACGGTAGGAGAAGCACAAAGAAGACATCACACATGGCCGACCGCATCAGCTGCTCTTGGAAGAACGATGACAGCCAGCGTAATGATGGGTTCCATGTTAAAGGGAGAAGAAAAACTTACGGTAAAAGTTGAAGGGGATGGTCCTCTTGGTCCCATTTTAGTAGACGCTAATGCGAAAGGGCAGGTAAGAGGTTACGTCACACATCCTCAAGTCCATTTTGATTTAAATGAGCATGGAAAGCTTGATGTAAGACGAGCAGTAGGGACTAGTGGTTTCTTATCCGTTGTAAAGGATGTTGGCTTAAGAGATTACTTTACCGGTCAAGTTCCCCTCGTTTCAGGGGAATTAGGAGAAGACTTTACGTATTACTTTGTTAAATCAGAACAGGTGCCTTCTTCAGTTGGTGTAGGTGTATTAGTGAATCCGGATAATACGATTTTAGCAGCTGGAGGTTTTGTCATACAATTATTGCCTGGGACAGAAGACGAAACGATTACAAAAATTGAGGAAAGGTTAAAAGCGATCCCACCAATCTCAAAATTAATTGAACGAGGTCTAAGTCCAGAAGAAATACTAGAAGAGGTTTTAGGGAAAGGAAATGTACGGTTCCTCGAAACACAGCCTGTAACTTTCCAATGCACATGCTCAAAGGAACGTTTTGGAAATGCCATTATTAGTTTAGGGAAAGATGAAATTACAGATATGATTGAAACGGATGGTAAAGCAGAGACCCATTGTCATTTCTGTAATGAGAAATATAACTATACTCGTGAAGATTTAGAACAATTGCTAAACGAAGCAAAATAAAGATATCTTCATTTAGAAGAGGTTTGACTATTGTGGTGAAAATGGGAGGAGAAAAGGTTGGAGAGAAAGTGGGAGAAAAAGCAACTGTGGATCATCATTGCTGGCCTAATTGCACTAAACTGCTTAACCGTTGCTTTTTTTCTAACGAAACTAGGAACGAGCCATGGAAGTAGTGAAGTTGTGGCAACTGTTGGGAAAGAGGAAGTGACAAGACAAGAGTGGCTCAATGTGATGGAAGAGCGGTATGGGAAAGATACATTGAAGGAATTAATAGATGAAAAGGTAATTGAAGCCCTTGCCAAAAAATATGATATATCGATATCAGAAGCATCTGTGGATCGTGAATTGTTTTTAATCAAAACGATGTATGGCTCAAGTTCTGATGCGTCCAACGAGGAAGAATGGAGAAGGCAAATAAAGTCGTCTCTGATGCTCGAGGAGATTTTAACAAAGGACGTTAATGTGCCGGAAGAGGAATTGCAGTCTTACTATACTGAAAACCAAAGCTTTTATTCTATCCCTACTTCCTACCATGTTTCACAAATAGTGGTGAAAACGGAAAAAGAAGCAAAACAAGCTCTAGAAGAATTGAAAAATGGTTCGGATTTCGCTGCTTTAGCGATGGAAAGATCGATGGATGAATTTAGTGCTGCCCAGGGTGGGGATATTGGATTTGTCCGTTCTGAAGATGAGATTACCTCCGCAGATTACATAAACGCGTTGGAAACGTTAAAGCCAGGTGAATGGACTGGAGCTATCCCAGTCGAAGATGGATATGCGATTGCTATGCTCCATGAAAAAATTGATGGAAAAGAATATAGTTTTAAAGAAGTAGAGAATGAAATTCGAAGAGTCATCGCATTGGAACAGATGGAAGGCGAGTCCTCGGTAGAAGCTTTTTGGAATGAAGTGGATGTGGAGTGGTTCTACGGGGAGCAGTAGGATAAAATACACGAGCAGTGGCTCGTGTATTTTTGTAGAGTGGAAAAAATATTCAATATTTTTAACGTAAGAAGATTTCATTAAAAATATTCTATATTTTTAACGCAAGAAGATTTACATTAAAAATATTCTGTATTTTTCATGTAAAAAGATTGACATTTGGGTATAAGCTTGGTAAATTTGAATTAATCCAATAAAATTACTCGGAATAAGAGGTGTTAGAATGGTACGTGTAGCCAATTCAATAACAGAGTTAGTGGGTCAAACGCCCATCGTAAAATTGAATCGCCTTGTAGATGAGAACAGCGCAGATGTGTATTTAAAGCTTGAGTATATGAATCCAGGAAGCAGCGTAAAGGATCGTATCGCTCTTGCGATGATTGAAGCAGCAGAAGAAGCTGGCAAATTAAAAAAGGGAGATACCATCATTGAGCCAACAAGTGGAAACACAGGAATTGGTCTTGCGATGGTTGCTGCCGCTAAAGGGTATAAAGCAATTCTTGTTATGCCTGAAACCATGAGCTTAGAGCGTAGAAACTTACTACGTGCATACGGAGCTGAGCTTGTATTAACACCTGGACCAGAAGGAATGGGTGGAGCAATTCGTAAAGCTGACGAGTTAGCAAAGGAAAATGGTTATTTCATTCCGCAACAATTCGAAAACTTTGCGAATCCTGAAGTTCATAAGAGAACAACAGGTAAAGAGATTGTCGAGCAAATGGGCGATCAATTAGATGCCTTTATCTCTGGAATCGGAACAGGTGGTACGATAACTGGTGCTGGTTCTGTTCTAAAAGAAAATTACCCAAATATAAAAATTTACGCAGTCGAGCCTGCTGATTCACCCGTTCTTTCAGGTGGAAAGCCAGGACCACATAAAATTCAAGGAATTGGTGCGGGATTTGTACCAAAAGTATTGAATACAGAAGTGTACGATGAAGTATTAAAGATAACAAACGAAGAATCGTTTGAATATGCTCGCCGTGCTGCGAAAGAAGAAGGAATTCTAGGTGGTATTTCTTCAGGTGCAGCCATTTCGGCAGCATTAAAAGTAGCGAAAGAGCTTGGTAAAGGGAAAAAAGTGTTAGCGGTTATCCCAAGTAACGGTGAACGTTATTTAAGTACTCCTCTCTATCAGTTTGATGCTGAGTAAGAGTGACATTCAATGTAAAAGGAGCAGTAGTCGACATGACTATTGCTCCTTTTTGATCGTATGATTCTAAGAAACTTAGAAATGGAGTCCGTTAAATGCTACAATAAAGAAGTAAAACGGTCTGGAGGTTAACGATGTCTACCATTCAAAAACAAATGATCGAATGTGGTCCTTATACACTGGACTATAGCGATAAAACACTAATTATGGGAATCTTAAATGCGACCCCTGATTCTTTTTCAGATGGGGGCAAATTTAATCATATTGAAAAAGCTGTTCAGCATGCTCGCCAAATGGTCGAAGAGGGTGCTGACATTATTGATATTGGCGGAGAGTCCACTCGTCCTGGTTATGAGCAAATTTCCGTTCAGGAAGAATTGGAACGTGTGGTTCCTGTTATAAAAGCTGTGTCAGAAGCAGTGAAGGTTCCGATTTCGATTGATACATATAAAGCTGAAGTGGCAGCGGGAGCTTTGGAGGCGGGTGCCCATATCATTAACGATATATGGGGAGCGAAAGCGGATCCGAATATGGCTCCATTAGCTGCTCGTTACAATGTGCCGATTATTTTGATGCATAATCGTGACAATCGCGACTATCAGCATTTTTATCGAGATGTTGTCAATGATCTGTTCGAAAGTATTGAAATGGTAAAAAATGCGGGTGTTCCTGATGAAAAAATAATACTTGATCCTGGTATTGGTTTTGCTAAAGATTTGCAGGAAAACATTGAGATGATGAGAGAGTTAGATAAATTAGTTTCGATTGGATACCCAGTGTTACTTGGAACGTCGAAAAAGTCTCTGATTGGTCAAGCTTTAAATCTTCCGGTCGAAGAGAGGGCAGAAGGTACAGGAGCAACGGTTTGTTATGGCATTCAAAAGGGTTGTCAAATGATTCGTGTCCATGATGTGAAAGCGATGAGTCGGATGGCCGGGATGATGGATGTATTAATCGGAAAGGGACAAGGGAATGGATAAAATATATGTAAATCGAATGGAATTCTACGGTTACCACGGTGTTTTTCCAGAAGAAACACGACTAGGCCAAAGGTTTATCGTTGATTTGGTGGTGGAAGCAGATTTAAAGGCTGCTGGTGAAAAGGATGAACTATCTGACTCCATTCATTATGGAGAGTTATATATGATGTGCAAGGATATTGTAGAGGGAGAGCCTTATAAGCTTTTAGAAGCAGTGGCAGAAAAAATTGCAGCTACTTGTCTTTTACAATTCACAAAAGCCATGTCATGTACGGTAAAAGTTATTAAGCCAGATCCTCCGATTCCAGGTCACTATGACTCGGTTGCGGTGGAAATTACGAGGAGTAGATAAATTGAAAAATCGAGCTTTTCTTGCACTCGGTACCAATATGGGCGATCGGTATGGAAACCTCACAGATGCAATCGTGTTATTAAATGAACATCCTGAGATTAAGTTAATCCATAGCTCGTCTATTTATGAGACAGACCCAGTAGGATACACCGAGCAAGATCCATTTTTAAACATGGTAATTGAAGTCAAAACGGAGTTGACACCTTTAGATTTGTTAGATTGCTGCTTGCAAATTGAAGAAAATCTTGGGAGAAAAAGGATCGTTCGATGGGGACCAAGAATCATAGACCTTGACATTCTTCTCTATAATCAAGAAAATATTGAATCAGAGAAGCTTTTTGTTCCACATCCTCGGATGCATGAAAGAGCTTTTGTTTTAATTCCACTTCTCGAGATTAGTCCG
This sequence comes from Robertmurraya phoenicis, assembly GCF_047302285.1. GTDB lineage: Bacteria > Bacillota > Bacilli > Bacillales > Cytobacillaceae > Robertmurraya. The sequence continues at coordinate 8,676 of NZ_CP154845.1, read as the reverse complement.
AACGAAAAGCTCCCAAGGACAGATCAACTTTTACGAAAAAGTTTAGATGAAATACCTGATAGAGAAGGAGTACGAATATGGAAGCTGAAAAATGGGGAAGACGTATTCGCGCTTTTCGCAAATTAAAAGGCTATACACAAGAGAGCTTAGCAGAAAATCTTGGTGTATCGGTTTCTATTTTGGGAGAGGTGGAACGTGGCAATCGTATGCCGACGGAAGATTTTTTGATGCAGGTTGCTGAACAATTGAAAGTGAGTATAGATGATTTAACACCACCTGAAGAATAAAGGAGGTAACTTGATGTTTAAAATCGGAAATGTAGAAATGAAAAATCAAGTTGTCTTAGCACCAATGGCCGGTATATGTAATTCGGCTTTTCGTTTAACAGTTAAGGAATTTGGTGCTGGCTTAGTTTGTGCTGAAATGATTAGCGATAAAGGAATCGTTTTAAAAAACGAAAAAACGATGAATATGCTATATATAGATGAGCGAGAAAATCCTTTAAGTCTACAAATTTTTGGTGGGGAAAAGGACACCCTTGTTGAAGCGGCTAAATTTGTAGATAAACATACAAATGCCGATATTATTGATATCAATATGGGCTGCCCTGTACCAAAAATCACGAAATGTGATGCAGGCGCAAAGTGGTTACTTGATCCTGATAAAATCTATGAAATGGTTTCAGTGGTTGTCGAAAATGTGGATAAGCCTGTTACAGTAAAAATGCGTATGGGTTGGGATGATGAGCATATCTTTGCTGTGAAAAATGCCCAAGCAGTTGAACGAGCTGGTGGTAGTGCGGTTTCCTTACATGGCCGTACACGTGTCCAATTGTATGAAGGAAGTGCGAATTGGGATATCATCCGTGAAGTGAAGGAATCTATCAATATCCCCCTCATTGGGAATGGCGATGTGAAAACACCGCAGGATGCAAAGCGGATGTTAGATGAAACCGGTTGTGACGCTGTCATGATTGGAAGAGCAGCATTAGGCAATCCGTGGATGATTTATGAAACGGTAAAATTTTTAGAAACTGGCGAATTGATAGGCGAGCCTTCTGTAAGAGAAAAGATTGATGTGTGCATTCTCCACCTAGACCGTCTTATCGCCCTGAAAAGTGAATACGTCGCTGTGCGTGAAATGAGAAAGCATGCGGCGTGGTATTTAAAAGGGATTAGAGGAACGGCTAAGGCTCGTACTGGAGTTAACTCATGTAATACAAGGGAGGAGCTTGTCAATTTACTAAACGAGCTTGTGTTAGAAACAGAAGCGAAGGAACAACAGGTACAAGTAGGTTGAGGATTGACTTCTAAAGCTTCTTTCATTATGATGGAAAAGAAAACTGCCGGTCACAACTGGCAGTTTTTATTATATTACGTGTCTCTTTCATTTATTTTGTGTAAAATAGTATAGTGTGATTTTTTAATATTTGTGATGATCCATTTTGTCATGATGCACTTCATAATTTAAGTCTTTTGGATTGGATTACATAGAAACTTTTTAATAATGGAGATGATTTTAAAGTGAGTGAAGAATTAAACGACCAAATGAGAGTTAGGTTAGAAAAAATGCATGATATGCGAGAAAAAGGGTTAGATCCGTTCGGGAAGCGCTATGAGCGCACTCATCTCGCAGAAGAATTAGTTAATCAATATGGTGAGATGGAGAAAGAGGCTCTTGAACAATTAGCTGTTACCGTTACGATTGCTGGTCGTATTATGACAAAGCGTGGAAAAGGTAAAGCAGGTTTTGCTCATCTTCAAGACCTTACAGACCAAATTCAAATATATGTGAGACAAGATGCAGTTGGTGAGGAACAATACGATACTTTCGGAAGTGTAGATTTAGGAGATATCGTTGGTGTGACAGGAGAATTATTTAAAACGAAGGTTGGAGAACTTTCTATTAAAGTTCAAGACTTCCAGCTGCTAACAAAAGCTCTTCGTCCATTACCTGAAAAGTTTCATGGCCTCAAGGATGTAGAACAGCGTTACCGTCAACGCTATTTAGATCTAATCACTAGTCAAGAAAGTAGAAAAACATTTATTACTCGAAGCAAAATTATTCAATCGATGAGACGTTACTTAGATGATCACGGATATTTAGAAGTAGAAACACCTATGATGCATGCCATTGCAGGTGGAGCTTCAGCTCGCCCGTTCATTACCCATCACAATGCATTGGACATGCAACTATATATGCGTATTGCAATTGAGTTGCACTTAAAGCGCCTAATTGTTGGTGGATTAGAGAAAGTGTACGAAATTGGTCGTGTATTCCGTAATGAAGGGGTATCCACTCGACACAACCCTGAATTTACAATGATCGAACTGTATGAAGCTTATGCTGATTACCGTGACATTATGAGCCTGACTGAGAATCTTGTTGCTCATATTGCACAAGAAGTACTTGGTACAACGACCGTTCAATACGGTGACCATTTAGTAGACTTGAAGCCTGAATGGAAAAGACTTCATATGGTAGATGCGATTAAGGAATATACGGGTGTTGACTTCTGGAAGGAAATGCCCGTTGAAGAAGCAAAACAATTGGCAAAAGAGCATAATGTGGAAATTAAAGATACAATGCTATATGGTCATATCGTCAATGAGTTCTTTGAGCAAAAAGTAGAAGAACAGCTTATTCAGCCAACATTCATTTACGGGCATCCAGTAGAAATTTCTCCACTGGCTAAGAAGAATGAAGAAGATCCAAGATTTACGGATCGTTTTGAGTTATTTATCGTGGCTCGTGAGCATGCGAATGCGTTCACCGAGCTAAATGATCCAATTGACCAAAGAGAACGTTTCGAAGCGCAGCTTAAAGAAAGAGAACAAGGGAACGACGAAGCTCATATGATGGATCATGATTTCATTGAAGCATTAGAATTTGGAATGCCTCCGACTGGTGGTCTAGGAATTGGAATTGATCGTCTTGTTATGTTATTAACCAATTCTCCATCTATTAGAGACGTTTTATTATTCCCATTAATGCGTCATCGTTAATTACTATATATAAAAGGAGAGTGAAAGTGATAGAGCTGCTTTTGCTCTTTTTTTCTTTTAAAAACATTTCAATAAAAACTTTTAAAAAAGTATTGCACGAGATAAACTATAGTGGTATATTATTATCTGTTGCCGCGAAAGATGTCGGTGCACAAAAAAGAATTTAAAAAAAGTTATTGACACTTAAATTAGATTCTGTTAATATTAAAAAGTTGCCTTTGAGCGACAGAAAAAGAAATTCTTCGTTAAAGAATTTCGATATTGTACTTTGAAAACTAAACAAATCATACGTCAACAAATAATAGTGGAGGCGACTGTACAGCTTCGACAAACATTGGAACTTCTGGCGGAAAAGTCCAAAAGACTTTGACAGAAGAAGTGAAATGGTCGAGAAGCTAGGAGCCGAAACTAGCCAACGTTAGTTTTATTATGTTTTACATTAAGAGCTAATTCTTACTCTTTTTTGGAGAGTTTGATCCTGGCTCAGGACGAACGCTGGCGGCGTGCCTAATACATGCAAGTCGAGCGGATTTGAGGGAGCTTGCTCCCGAAAATTAGCGGCGGACGGGTGAGTAACACGTGGGCAACCTGCCTATAAGACTGGGATAACTTCGGGAAACCGGAGCTAATACCGGATAATGCTTTTGAACTCATGTTCTTAAGCTGAAAGATGGCTTCTCGCTATCACTTATAGATGGGCCCGCGGCGCATTAGCTAGTTGGTGAGGTAACGGCTCACCAAGGCCACGATGCGTAGCCGACCTGAGAGGGTGATCGGCCACACTGGGACTGAGACACGGCCCAGACTCCTACGGGAGGCAGCAGTAGGGAATCTTCCGCAATGGACGAAAGTCTGACGGAGCAACGCCGCGTGAGTGATGAAGGTTTTCGGATCGTAAAACTCTGTTGTTAGGGAAGAACAAGTACCGGAGTAACTGCCGGTACCTTGACGGTACCTAACCAGAAAGCCACGGCTAACTACGTGCCAGCAGCCGCGGTAATACGTAGGTGGCAAGCGTTGTCCGGAATTATTGGGCGTAAAGCGCGCGCAGGCGGTTCCTTAAGTCTGATGTGAAAGCCCCCGGCTCAACCGGGGAGGGTCATTGGAAACTGGGGAACTTGAGTGCAGAAGAGAAGAGCGGAATTCCACGTGTAGCGGTGAAATGCGTAGAGATGTGGAGGAACACCAGTGGCGAAGGCGGCTCTTTGGTCTGTAACTGACGCTGAGGCGCGAAAGCGTGGGGAGCAAACAGGATTAGATACCCTGGTAGTCCACGCCGTAAACGATGAGTGCTAAGTGTTAGAGGGTTTCCGCCCTTTAGTGCTGCAGCAAACGCATTAAGCACTCCGCCTGGGGAGTACGGCCGCAAGGCTGAAACTCAAAGGAATTGACGGGGGCCCGCACAAGCGGTGGAGCATGTGGTTTAATTCGAAGCAACGCGAAGAACCTTACCAGGTCTTGACATCCTTATGCCATCCCTAGAGATAGGGCTTTCCCTTCGGGGACATAAGTGACAGGTGGTGCATGGTTGTCGTCAGCTCGTGTCGTGAGATGTTGGGTTAAGTCCCGCAACGAGCGCAACCCTTGATCTTAGTTGCCAGCATTGAGTTGGGCACTCTAAGGTGACTGCCGGTGACAAACCGGAGGAAGGTGGGGATGACGTCAAATCATCATGCCCCTTATGACCTGGGCTACACACGTGCTACAATGGATGGTACAAAGGGCAGCAAAGCCGCGAGGTGGAGCGAATCCCATAAAACCATTCTCAGTTCGGATTGTAGGCTGCAACTCGCCTACATGAAGCCGGAATCGCTAGTAATCGCGGATCAGCATGCCGCGGTGAATACGTTCCCGGGCCTTGTACACACCGCCCGTCACACCACGAGAGTTTGTAACACCCGAAGTCGGTGGGGTAACCGTAAGGAGCCAGCCGCCTAAGGTGGGACAGATGATTGGGGTGAAGTCGTAACAAGGTAGCCGTATCGGAAGGTGCGGCTGGATCACCTCCTTTCTAAGGAATATGGAGACTTAGATGTCTCATAATCGTAACGTTGATGGAAGCTTTTTTGACTCGTCAGAAAAGCCGTATGATTTGTTTAGTTTTGAGAGTGCAATACTCTCTTATTAATAATAGGTGAATTAGAAGCGAGCAGATCGAGGAAACGACTGAGTGAGCACTGGAGTGTATTTGATACATGAGGAGCGGAACGAGGAAAGTTGACGAAGAAATGCGAAGCTTATCATTCGCCGTCTTGTACCTTGAAAACTAGATAATGAAATGAAGAAGAACCAAGAAATAAACCGAGTAATCGCCATTTTAGTTTTTCTCTCTATATGTTTAGAGATTAAGTTTCAAAACAAAACCGCGAGGGTTACGAGAAATTGTAAGCCAAGCAATGAGGGAAATGAGAAGCAAGTAGGTCGAGGAATCAAGCGAGGAAGCACCGGAACGTACGTAGTTGTGTACGTGAGGAGCGCAGACGAGTGAAGATGACGCAGAGATGCGCCGCTTATCGGAAGCCGCAGTATGGTTAAGTTATGAAGGGCGCACGGTGGATGCCTTGGCACTAGGAGCCGATGAAGGACGGGACTAACACCGATATGCTTCGGGGAGCTGTAAGTAAGCTTTGATCCGGAGATTTCCGAATGGGGAAACCCATCATTCGTAATGGGATGATATCTTTACCTGAATACATAGGGTAATGAAGGCAGACCCGGGGAACTGAAACATCTAAGTACCCGGAGGAAGAGAAAGCAAACGCGATTCCCTGAGTAGCGGCGAGCGAAACGGGATTAGCCCAAACCAAGAGGCTTGCCTCTTGGGGTTGTAGGACACTCTATACGGAGTTACAAAGGAACGAAGTAAACGAACAAGTCTGGAAAGGCTGGTCAAAGAAGGTAACAACCCTGTAGTTGAAACTTCGTTCCCTCTTGAGTGGATCCTGAGTACGGCGGGACACGAGAAATCCCGTCGGAAGCTGGGAGGACCATCTCCCAAGGCTAAATACTCCCTAGTGACCGATAGTGAACCAGTACCGTGAGGGAAAGGTGAAAAGCACCCCGGAAGGGGAGTGAAAGAGATCCTGAAACCGTGTGCCTACAAGTAGTTAGAGCCCTTTAACGGGTGATAGCGTGCCTTTTGTAGAATGAACCGGCGAGTTACGATTGCATGCAAGGTTAAGTTGAGAAGACGGAGCCGCAGCGAAAGCGAGTCTTAAGTAGGGCGTTTTAGTATGTAGTCGTAGACCCGAAACCAGGTGATCTACCCATGTCCAGGTTGAAGTTCAGGTAACACTGAATGGAGGACCGAACCCACGCACGTTGAAAAGTGCGGGGATGAGGTGTGGGTAGCGGAGAAATTCCAATCGAACTTGGAGATAGCTGGTTCTCTCCGAAATAGCTTTAGGGCTAGCCTCACGAAAAACGAGTCTTGGAGGTAGAGCACTGTTTGGACTAGGGGCCCTCATCGGGTTACCGAATTCAGACAAACTCCGAATGCCAAGTACTTAAGCGTGGGAGTCAGACTGCGAGTGATAAGATCCGTAGTCAAAAGGGAAACAGCCCAGACCACCAGCTAAGGTCCCAAAGTATACGTTAAGTGGAAAAGGATGTGGGGTTGCTTAGACAACCAGGATGTTGGCTTAGAAGCAGCCACCATTTAAAGAGTGCGTAATAGCTCACTGGTCGAGTGACCCCGCGCCGAAAATGTACCGGGGCTAAACGTATCACCGAAGCTGTGGGTGTACACCGTTGGTGTACGCGGTAGGAGAGCGTTCTAAGGGCGTTGAAGCTAGACCGGAAGGACTGGTGGAGCGCTTAGAAGTGAGAATGCCGGTATGAGTAGCGAAAGATGGGTGAGAATCCCATCCACCGAATGCCTAAGGTTTCCTGAGGAAGGCTCGTCCGCTCAGGGTTAGTCGGGACCTAAGCCGAGGCCGAAAGGCGTAGGCGATGGACAACAGGTTGATATTCCTGTACCACCTCGTTTTTGTTTGAGCGATGGGGGGACGCAGGAGGATAGGGTAAGCGCACTGCTGGATATGTGCGTCTAAGCAGTTAGGCTGGTAAACAGGAAAATCCGTTTACCGCAAAGGCTGAGCTGTGATAGCGAGGGAAATAGAGTACCGAAGTTCCTGATTCCACACTGCCAAGAAAAGCCTCTAGTGAGAAAACAGGTGCCCGTACCGCAAACCGACACAGGTAGGCGAGGAGAGAATCCTAAGGTGAGCGAGAGAACTCTCGTTAAGGAACTCGGCAAAATGACCCCGTAACTTCGGGAGAAGGGGTGCTTTTTAGGGTGAATAGCCCTGAAAAGCCGCAGTGAATAGGCCCAGGCGACTGTTTAGCAAAAACACAGGTCTCTGCGAAGCCGCAAGGCGAAGTATAGGGGCTGACGCCTGCCCGGTGCTGGAAGGTTAAGAGGAGGGGTTAGCTTACGCGAAGCTCTGAATTGAAGCCCCAGTAAACGGCGGCCGTAACTATAACGGTCCTAAGGTAGCGAAATTCCTTGTCGGGTAAGTTCCGACCCGCACGAAAGGCGTAACGATCTGGGCACTGTCTCAACGAGAGACTCGGTGAAATTATAGTACCTGTGAAGATGCAGGTTACCCGCGACAGGACGGAAAGACCCCGTGGAGCTTTACTGTAGCCTGATATTGAATTTTGGTACAGCTTGTACAGGATAGGTAGGAGCCTGAGAAGCCGGAGCGCTAGCTTCGGTGGAGGCGTCGGTGGGATACTACTCTGGCTGTATTGACATTCTAACCCGCACCTCTAATCGAGGTGGGAGACAGTGTCAGGTGGGCAGTTTGACTGGGGCGGTCGCCTCCTAAAGAGTAACGGAGGCGCCCAAAGGTTCCCTCAGAATGGTTGGAAATCATTCGTAGAGTGTAAAGGCACAAGGGAGCTTGACTGCGAGACCTACAAGTCGAGCAGGGACGAAAGTCGGGCTTAGTGATCCGGTGGTTCCGCATGGAAGGGCCATCGCTCAACGGATAAAAGCTACCCCGGGGATAACAGGCTTATCTCCCCCAAGAGTCCACATCGACGGGGAGGTTTGGCACCTCGATGTCGGCTCATCGCATCCTGGGGCTGTAGTCGGTCCCAAGGGTTGGGCTGTTCGCCCATTAAAGCGGTACGCGAGCTGGGTTCAGAACGTCGTGAGACAGTTCGGTCCCTATCCGTCGTGGGCGTAGGAAATTTGAGAGGAGCTGTCCTTAGTACGAGAGGACCGGGATGGACGCACCGCTGGTGTACCAGTTGTTCTGCCAAGAGCATCGCTGGGTAGCTATGTGCGGAAGGGATAAGTGCTGAAAGCATCTAAGCATGAAGCCCCCCTCAAGATGAGATTTCCCATAGCGTAAGCTAGTAAGAACCCTGAAAGATGATCAGGTTGATAGGTCAGAGGTGGAAGCGTGGTGACACGTGGAGCTGACTGATACTAATCGTTCGAGGACTTAACCAAATTGATTATTCGGTTTTCTATTCTTCTTTCATTATCTAGTTTTGAAGGTATAATCCTTTTTGCGCAAGCAAAAGAGGTCACTTCAATCAAATAGTCCGGTGGCGATAGCGAGAAGGTCACACCCGTTCCCATACCGAACACGGAAGTTAAGCTTCTCAGCGCCGATGGTAGTTAGGGGCTGTCCCCTTGTGAGAGTAGGACGTTGCC